>NZ_MUNR01000007.1 GCF_002001045.1 Rhodanobacter sp. C01
ACACAATTCACCTGCGCACACTGTCAAAGATCTTCTCGCTTGTCGCCGATTTCTCGGTGACGCCCCAAGACGTTTCGTCCTAGGTGAGCCGCCCATTCTACATCGCTTTTGGTGACCGTCAACACCCTCGTTGAAGCTTTTTTCGAGGTCCCGGCGGTCCGTCTTGCGACGTCTGGGCGACTGCGGGCCGCGAATAATACGATCTGTGATTTTTTTAGCAAGCGTTTCTTGAGGCCGGTTTTGCAGATGTGCTGCAAACGGCTGCACTGGCAAGCAATTTTCTTTTCCACGCGCCCGGTTTCGACCCCGTCATGCGGGGTCGAACAACACTTCGGATCACGCCGATACGAGCTTCACACGCGCAAAGTTGCGCTTGCCCACCTGCAGCACACCCTCGAAACCGGCACTGAAGACACGCTGTGCGTCTTCCACGACTTCAGCGTCGATGCGCACGGCCCGTTCCTTCAGTTTGCGACTGGCTTCGGAATTGCTCGCAGTCAGCCCGGCCGCCGTCAACAAAGCACCAAGCCGCAGGCCTTCGGGAGGCACAACGATGTCAGCTTGCGGCAAGAGCGAGGTATCGCCCTCGCCACGCACGACCGCATGCCAGCCGGCGATCGCGAGTTCGGCAGCCGCCGCGCCGTGAAAGCGCGTGGTCAGTTCGCGCGCGAGGCGCAGCTTGGCATCGCGCGGATTGAGCGCGCCGCTGGCGATGTCCTTCTTCATCAGCGCCAGCTCATCCATCGATACCTCGAAGCTGAGCAGTTCGAACCAGCGCCACATCAACTCGTCGCCGATCTTCATGGTCTTGGTGACGATGTCGATCGCCGGCTCGTTGATGCCGATGTAGTTGCCAAGCGACTTGGACATCTTGTTGACGCCATCCAGACCCTCGAGCAACGGCATGGTCAGCACGATCTGCGGCGGCTGGCCGTGATGTTCCTGCAAGCCTCGGCCCATCAGCAGGTTGAATTTCTGGTCGGTGCCGCCGAGCTCGACGTCACACTTGAGCGCGACCGAGTCATAGCCCTGCACCAGCGGATACAGGAATTCGTGGATCGCGATCGGCTGCTGCGCGGCATAGCGCTTGGCGAAGTCGTCGCGCTCGAGCATGCGCGCCACGGTGTGCTGGGCGGCCAGCTTGATCATGTCGGCGGCCGTCATGTGGCCGAACCATTCGGAATTGAAGCGCAGCTCGGTCTTCTCCCGATCCAGCACCTTGTAGACCTGCTCGGCATAGGTCTCGGCATTGGCCAGCACATCTTCGCGAGTGAGTGGCTTGCGCGTGATGTTCTTGCCGGTGGGGTCGCCGATCATGCCGGTGAAGTCGCCAATCAGGAAAATCACCTGGTGACCCAGATCCTGGAACTGGCGCATCTTGTTCAACAGCACGGTATGGCCGAGATGCAGATCCGGCGCCGTCGGGTCAAAACCGGCCTTGATCCGCAACGGACGGCCGCTTTTCAGGCGCTCAGCCAGATCCTCCTGCTTGATGATTTCGTCGGCGCCACGCGCAATCGTGGCCAGCGCCTGCTCAAGCTCGCTCATGTATCTCTCTCTGAATAAGGTGACAGTGGCGGAACCGCAACGAGGGAACCCGCCCGTGCGATCAACGTTAATTGTGCGTTAACCAGAAATGTTGCGCAAACCCTTGATGGAAAAGGCGTTGACGCCATTTACACATGGCCGTTATGGTACGCGCAGTTTGTTACTTTGTACCGCGGGACGCATACGGCATGACAGAAGAAAAAAGGGGGACGCTGCATGCACGCAAGCAGGCAATCAGCCGCAAGGCGCAGCGTCGACACTCCCACTTCTACGAGCGCTTTGCGCACTGGTCGTTCAACCGCTCGGCCGAAGTCGAACCGATTCACTGGCATCGTGAGCGCTGGGTCCTTGCCGGGACCGCCCTGCTGATCACCTTGTTGTCCGGTTTCATCATGCCCGCGTGGGCCAGCGCAATGCGCCCGGCACCGGCGCCCGAAGCGCATGCTCTACTGTCGCTGGCGCTTCCCAAGGTCGAGCCGGTCAGCACGGTGGCACCCACCGTGGACGACTGGCAAGTGGTGCGGGTACAACCGGGCCAGACGCTGTCGGACATCTTTACCGGCCGCGGTCTCGGCATGACCGATCTGCAGAAGGTGATCGACGCAGCCGGAAGTGCGAAGGCCGCCCTGCACAACATCCGCCCTGGTGAGGAATTCGATTTTCTGCTCAGCAGCGATGGCAGCCTCAAGGGGCTGCGTTTCGATCAGGACCAGGCCAGTCGGGCCACCGTACGGCTCGATGGCACGCAACCCACGGTTTCCATCCAGCAGCGCGACATGGATTTGCGCGAACAGGTGGCGCATGGCGTGATCCGCAGCAGCCTGTATGCCGCCGGTGACCAGGCTGGCATGGACGCCGCGATGGTCGGCAAGCTGGCCGACCTGTTCAAGTACGACATCGACTTCGTGCAGGATCTGCGCGTCGGCGACAGCTTCACCGTGATCTATGACGATCTCTACCGCGACGGTGTGCGCTACGGCGAAGGCAATATCGTCGCCGCCGAATTCATCAACCAGGGTGAGCGCTACACCGCCTACCGTTTCAAGAAGGCCGATGGCGACTACGGCTGGTTCAGCGAGGACGGACGGCCGATCCAGAAATCCTTCCTGCGCATCCCGGTCGACTTTACCCGCATTTCCTCGACCTTCAGCGCAGCACGCATGCACCCGATCCTCGGCCTCATGCGCGCGCACAAGGGCGTCGACTACGCCGCACCCACCGGCACGCCGATCCATGCCGCCGGCGACGGCGTGATCAAGTTCAAGGGATGGATGAACGGCTACGGCAACTTCGTGATCATCCAGCACAACAGCACGATCAGCACCGCTTACGGCCACATGTCACGTTTCGCCACCGAAAAAGTCGGCCAGCATGTGAGCCAGGGCCAGGTGATCGGTTTCGTGGGCATGACCGGCTTGGCCACCGGCCCGCACCTGCACTACGAATTCCGAGTCAATGGGGTACAGCGCAATCCACAGACGGTGACCTTGCCGAAGCCCGAGCTGCTGCCAGCTGCCCAGTTGGCCAGGTTCAAGGCACAGGTGGTGCAACCCCAGCTGGCCCGGCTGACCGAGCTGGATGCCCAGATCAAGCTGGCACACGCCAACGCGCCCACCAACAACGACAACTGAGCATTCGACGAGCGTGGATGACGCCTCGGCGCTTTATCTCGGCCTGATCTCCGGCACCAGCGCGGACAGCATCGATGCTGCCCTGGTCAGCTTCAGCCGTGGCGTGCCGCAGTTGCAGGCCGCACACACGCACCCATGGCCACCCGCCTTGCGCGAGCGCATGCTGACGCTGGCGCAAGGCGAGGCCGCGCTGGACCTGGACGCGTTTGGACGGCTGGACGTCGAAATCGGCCACCACTTCGCCGATGCGGTGCTGCAGCTGCTCGTACAGAGCGGCACGCCCGCACACGCGATACGTGCAGTCGGCTCGCATGGCCAGACCATCCGCCATCGCCCGACCGGCGAATATCCGTTCACGCTGCAACTGGGCGACCCCAGCATCATCGCCGAACGCTGTGGCATCGACGTCGTGGCGGATTTCCGGCGCGCCGATATGGCTGCCGGAGGGCAGGGTGCACCGCTGTTGCCGGCGCTGCATGCCATGCTGCTGGCCCGGCCAGGGCATGCGCGTGTGGTGCTCAACCTCGGCGGCATTGCCAATATCACCGTACTCGGTGCAGATGGCGGCGTGCATGGTTTCGACACCGGCCCGGCAAACGGCCTGCTGGATGCCTGGTGCCTGCGTCATCGCGGCGAGGCGTTCGATCGCGACGGTACGTTCGCGGCGAGCGGCCGGGTCGATCCCGCCCTGCTCGATGCCTTGTTGGCCGACAATTATTTCGCGCTGCCACCCCCCAAAAGCACCGGGCGTGAACACTTCCATCTGGCGTGGCTGGCCATGCATCCCCAGCTGGCCTCGTTGAGCCCGGCCGACGTGCAGGCGACCTTGCTGGAACTGACCGCACGCAGCGTCGCCATTGCCATTGAACAGCAGGCACCCAGCGCCGAAGAGATCATGGTTTGTGGTGGTGGCGTGCACAACGGCGCGCTGATGCAGCGACTGGGCGAACTGCTGGCCCCGCGTAATCTTTGCAGCACGGCGCGCTACAACATCGATCCGGATTTTCTCGAGGCCACCGCATTTGCATGGCTGGCGCGTCAGCGCCTGCTTGGATTGCCCGGCAATCTACCTGCGGTTACTGGTGCGCGCGGCCCCCGATTACTGGGCGCGATCTACTCCGCCCCGGCCATTGAGCCCTCGACGCGGACACTTTCGGGCGCCAGCTGAGTCGGGCGCGTCTGCGTCAGTGCGCGCAGCGCTTCCTGGAATACGCCCTTTTCCTCGACCTCCCAGTGACCGCCCAGTTCAGTCAATGCCTCCGGTTCACGCAGAGACTCGCTGAACTGCTGCGCTGCCGACATACCCAGCCCATTGCGCAAGGCATACAACAAGACATCGTTGACCGCCCACTGCCGATCCCTGGCCAGCGCGTGGATGCGTTCGGCCAGCAAGGTATCGACGTGCTGCAAGATCATGTCCGGCATAGACATCGTTCCTTAAGTCACGCGGGGACTGGAGGAATCCCTCATGGTGGTTAGGATTCTGACCGATCCGGCGATCACTTCCGTGGCCTGGTTGGCAATCTCAATGCGGCTGGACCAGTTCGACGCGATGAATCGCTTGGCGCAACACGATCACCAGCAACAGCCCCGGAATCGCCGACAGGACGGTGATTACGAAAAACGTCGACCAACCCACTTGCGGCACCAACCATGCCGCCACCGGCCCCAGGAATACCCGCCCCACCGCCGACAGCGACGAAAGCAGCGCGTACTGGGTCGCCGAGAAACGCATATTGCATAGCGCCGTCACCAACACCACGAACGCGGTGCTGCCCAACCCGCTGAAGAAGTTCTCCAACCCCACCACGGTGGCCAACGCATAGATATCCGGACCACTGTGCACCAGCCAGATATACCCCAGGTTCACCAGCGCCTGCGCCACTCCCAGCAGCAGCAACGCGGGAAACAGCCGTATCCGTGTCACCACCCAGCCACCGGCCAATGCGCCGAGCAGCCCGGCGATCAAGCCGAAGGTCTTGTTGATCGCCCCCAGCTGAGTCAGCGTGAATTGCGGCACACGCAGCAGGAAGGTGGTCGACAACGACAAGGCAAAGGCATCGCTCAGCTTGTACAGCACCATCAATGCCAGCCAAGCCAGAGCAAGCACACCGTAGCGCTCAAAGAAATCCACGAACGGCCGCACCACCGCCTCGGCGAAGCTCCGCGCAGGTTGCTCGTCCGGCGCATCCGGCGACAGCACGGTGACCAGCATCGACCCCAGCATCAACGCACCCATCAACCGGTATACCCACGCCCAGCCCAACCGGTCGGCGAGGATCAGTGCCAACGCACCGGAGACCAGCATGCCGAGCCGATAGCCGCCCTGCGAAAACGCGGTGCCCCAGCCGCGCTCGGCCGGCGGCAGCAGGTCGGTGCGATGCGCGTCGTAGGCAATGTCCTGGGTGGCCGAGGCAAACGCCAGCAGTACGCCAAAGAACGCGATCGTTGTGGCCGCGCCTTCCGGCGTATAGAAGCTCATGCTGATCAGTGCGGCGCCACAGAGCAGCTGCATCAGCAGGATCCAGCCCCGACGGCGACCGAGGAACGGCAACGGCAGGCGATCCAGCAACGGCGCCCACAAGAACTTGAACACGTAGGCCTGGCTGATCAGGGTGACCCAGCCGATCGCCTTGAGGCTCATTCCTGCCGTGGTGAACCACGCCTGCAACGTGCTCAGCGACAACGCCAGCGGCAGGCCCGAAGCAAAGCCGAGCAAGCCGATGCTGAGCACGCGCCATGGGCGAGCCGGCATCATCGCCGTGGTCGGCAACGCCGGCTCAGTCGGCATAGTCCACCGTGTACGGCGCATGGTCGGAGAAGCGCTGCTCTCGATAGATTGAGCAAGCGCTCAGACGCTCGCGCAGCGACGGTGTGCAGACCTGGTAATCGATGCGCCATCCGACATTGTTCGCCCGCGCCTGGCCGCGATTCGACCACCAGGTATATTCAACCGCGTCAGGTTTGATCGCGCGGAAGCTGTCGACCCAGCCGCGCTGCTGGAACAGCAGGTCCAGCCACGCGCGCTCCTCGGGCAGGCAGCCGGAATTCTTCTGGTTCGAGCTCCAGTTCTTGATGTCGTTCCTGGTGTGCACGATGTTCCAGTCGCCGCAGATCACATAGTCGCGACCGCTCTTCAGCCACTTGTCGAAGATTGGCGTGATCCACTCCATCGCCTTGAACTTGAACTGCTGGCGCTCGTCTCCCGAGGAACCGGACGGGAAGTACAGCGACACTACCGAGAGGTTGCCGAAGCGCGCCTCGATGTAGCGGCCCTCGTTGTCGAACTCGTCCCAGCCCAGCTCGGTCAGCACCTGGTCCGGCTCACGCTTCGCATAGATAGCCACGCCGCTGTAGCCCTTCTTGCTGGTCGCATCGCGATAGAAACAATGATGGCCGTCGGGACGGAACATCGGGTCACTGAGTTGATCTTCCTGTGCCTTGGTTTCCTGCAGGCAGACCACATCGGCGTCCTGCTTGCGCAACCAGTCGAACACGCCCTTGGTCGCGGCCGAGCGGATGCCGTTGGCGTTGAGGCTGATGATGCGCATGGCGTCTCCCGGATGCTGATGGGTCATCATAACAACGTAGTGCAGGGCCACCGAGATCGCGCATGAATCATCGCTCACCGGTATTGCACTTGCCACGGCCTCGCTACGCTGGCGACGGCGTCAGTGGCAGCAGCGAGCTGTACCATGATGGCTGCCCCGGCACGTCATATCGATGGCGTGCACGGCCCTGAACTCCAGCTCGCGAGACGACCCGGTGCACGACTATCAGCGCGACTTCATCGAACTCACCCTGCAACGCGAAGTACTTCGCTTCGGCGAATTCACCCTGAAATCCGGTCGGCAAAGCCCGTATTTCTTCAATATGGGGCGGATCGATTCCGGTGCCGCGCTGGCCCAGCTCGGGCGGGCCTATGCCGCTGCCGTGGTGAACGCGGGAATCCAGGTCGACATGCTGTTTGGTCCGGCCTACAAGGGCATCGCGCTGGCCGCAGCCACCGCGATTGCACTGGCCGACCAGCATCAGCGCGACCTGCCGTGGGCCTACAATCGCAAGGAAGCAAAGGATCATGGCGAAGGCGGTGTACTGGTCGGCGCGCCACTCACGGGTCGCGTGCTGATCGTCGACGACGTGATGACGGCCGGCACGGCAGTACGCGAATCGCTGGCCCTGATCCGTGCACACGGCGCGGAACCCGCCGGCGTGCTGATCGCCCTGGACCGGCAGGAGCGCGGGCAGGGCGAACGCTCCGCCGCGCAGGAAGTCGCCGCCGATTACGGCATTCCGGTGATCGCGATCACCGGCCTCGACGATGTGCTCGCGTACGCCGGCGAGCACCCCCAGCTGGCCGCCGAGCACGCGCGACTGCTGGCCTACCGCGAGCGCTATGGTGTTCAGCGCTGAGTTCACGCGTTGACGGATACACTTCGGGCGAACCCGATCACAGTGGCAGCCGTTGCCAACGACCCGAAGCCACGCAGCGTGATGGCGATGGCTATACTGGCGGCAAGGGGGAAAGTTGATGCGAAAGTCATTGCCTGTCATTGCCGTTGCCACATTGCTCGCGAGTTTGTCGGTAAACGCCCAGAAGACCAGCCACAGCGTCCACTACAAATGGCACGATGGGCAGGGGTTGCTGCAATTCAGCGACAGCCTCAGTGCCGACGCCATGAAGTACGGTTACGACGTGGTCAACGACCAGGGCGTGGTCATCCAGCACGTGCCACGCCAGATGACGGCGACGGAACGTGCCGCCGCCAACAAATTGGCCGAGCAACAGGCGGCCAAGCAGCGCGCGGCGCAGGAAATCGCCAATGCCGAGGCGCAGATGCTGGCCGCCTACCCGGACGAGGAGTCGTACCGGATCTTTCAACAGCAGGAGCTGGACACCATCGACCAGCAGATCCACACCATCCAGATCAACCTGCGCAGCCAGGAAAAGGCCCTGACCGACCTGCTCGCCCGCGCCGCCGATCTCGAGCGCGCGAAGCAGCCGGTGCCGAAATTCCTGACCGACAGCATCGCCAAGCAGCGTGATGTGGTTACCGGGCAGCGCAACACGCTGGAACACCAGCAGGCCCTGCGCGCGCAAACCGTGCAGCAGCAGGCGGCCAAGCTGGCACGTTACCGCGAACTGAAGGCGGCACAGGAAAAAGCCGAACAGTAACCAATCCGGTCGACAAGGCAGCAGGGCCGGTGCAAGCCGGCCCTGCGTGATTTTGGCGAGGCTGGATGAACCGTCAGAACGGCAGCTTCAGCTGGTTGTCAACCTTCAGCAGCTGGTCGCGGAAGACCTGCTGGATACGCTTCAGCGCGACCGGATTGTCCGCTTCGAAACGCAGCACCAGCACCGGCGTGGTGTTGGAGGCGCGCACCAGACCCCAGCCATCGGACCAGTCCGCGCGCACGCCATCGATGGTGATCAGGGTGGCCTCATCGAAGCTGGCCTGCTGACGCAGCTTGTCCATGAAGCGGTAATGCTCGCCCTCGGCCAACTCGATCTTCAACTCGGGCGTGGAAACACTCTTGGGCAGGGTGGCAAAGATCTCCTCCGGCGTACGCCCGTGCAGATCGCCACCGAGGATCTCCAGCAGTCGCGCGGCTGCGTAGATGCCGTCGTCGAACCCGTACCAGCGCTCCTTGAAGAAGAAATGGCCGCTCATCTCCCCGGCCAGTTCCGCACCAGTCTCGCGCATCTTCGCCTTGATCAGCGAATGTCCCGTGCGCCACATCAGCGGACTGCCGCCGGCGTCGAGTATCTGGCCTTTCAGATGATTGGTGCACTTCACGTCATAGATGATCGTGGCGCCGGGCTGGCGCGACAGCACGTCGCGTGCGAACAGCATCAGCAGGCGATCCGGATAGATGATCTCGCCGGACTGGGTGACCACGCCGAGACGGTCGCCATCGCCATCGAACGCCATGCCCAGATCGGCACCGGTCTGCTTCACCGCAAGGATCAGGTCCTCCAGGTTGTGCGGGTCGGAAGGATCCGGATGATGGTTCGGGAAGTTGCCGTCGACGTCGCAGTACAGCGGAATCACCTCGCAACCGACACCCTCTAGGACCTGCGGCGCGATCGCGCCGGGGATGCCGTTGCCGCAATCGACGACGATCTTCAGGTGACGCTCGGCCAGCACGTCCGAGACGATCTTCTCGATATAGTCGGGCGCCACGTCGACCTGACGCAGACTGCCCTGACCACCGCTTTGCAGCGCACCGCTGGCGATGCGCTGGTACAGATCCTGGATCGCACCCTCGGACAGCGTCTCACCGCCAACCACGATCTTGAAGCCGTTGTAGTCCGGCGGGTTGTGGCTGCCGGTAACCGCCACGCAACAACCGGTGTTGAAGCGGTAAGCCGCGTAGTACACGACCGGCGTCGGTGCTGCACCCACATCGATCACGTCGATGCCGGCGGCGCGCAGGCCGTCGGCCAGCGCGCCCGCCAGTTCCGGCCCGGAGAGGCGACCATCGCGACCCACCACGATTTCACGCAAGCCCTTCTCGCCCATCAGGCTGCCGATCGACTGACCGAGCGCGTAGGCGACCTCCTTGTTCAGGGTCTTGCCAACTATGCCGCGCACGTCATACGCCCGGAAAATGCCCGGATCCACGCTGACCACCGGGACGACCGGTGAAGCCGGGACCGGCTGCGAGACTTTCGGGGCAGCTGCCGGAAGAGGCGCCGGATTGGCGGGTACATCTTTGATACTTGCAGACAATTCCAACTCTCCATCTTCACGGGATGCCAGCGGCATCCGCCACTGCGTACGCAGCCAGAACAGGAAGCCGCCACCGCCCAGTCCCAGCAAAGTCAGCAGTCCGCTGAGCAACCAGGAATGCGGCAGCACGATGAAGGCACCCGGCAATCCGACAGCCACGCTGAACACGCTACCAGCCACTGGTTTGCCAGCCACTTCCGACTCGGCGACTCCGGATCCGTTCGACAACAGGCTGATGTCACCATGGTCATTGCCCTGACGCAGCTCCAGCCGACCGCCGGCCGGCGAGATCGACTCGAAACGTTGCTTCAGGGGTTCGAACGGCAACTCGACCCAGGCCCAGGCCCGCGCCTGTTGCGGCGGCCCCAGTGGAATCACCAGGCTCAGCCGGCGATCGCCATTGCCATAGGACACCGTCTGCGCCAGCGGCACGCCGTCGGCGCTTTGCGCAGCCATCAACTGGGCTGCCTTGGCATAGCCGAAACTGCGGTAATTCGCTTTCAACACCTCGTCCAGATCACCGCTGTACAACTCGAGCTTCTTCACCTGCGGCAGTTGCTGGCGCAGGGCTGCCGCGGATTGCACCGGATCGCTCATCAGGGTGGCCGGGTCCGTCGTCACCAACACCTTCTCGATCCTGCCGCGCTGCATGGCGATCTCGTCGGCCAGGGCATGCACAGCCTGATCCTGGGCGGCATGCACCTGTGCGATCGCACTGCCTTCGCCGGCGATCAGCCAGGTCTGCCACGCGCAGAAAAGCCCGAGCATCAGCAGCACGGTGCCGCCGACCAGCGGCAGCAGGTTGCGCCAGTCGATCTGCAGTTGTCGCAACCGTTCCCTTGCGATGTCTATCGCCATGTCCGCCCCGCAGGTTGTGCCCGCAAAATCAGTCCGGCGCGCCCCTCGCGCCGGTCCAGCCCGTCATTGGATACCGGTCGAGCCAAATCCGCCGCTGCCGCGTTCGCTCGGTGCGAAGTCCGTCACGATGTTCAACCGTGGCTGCCCCACCGGCACCAGGAGTAACTGCGCAATGCGATCGCCCACCGCAATGGTGTACGGCTGCGTACCGCGATTCCAGCATGAAATCATCAGCGGCCCCTGGTAATCGGCATCGATCACTCCGACCAGATTGCCCATCACCAGACCATGTTTGTGACCCAGCCCCGAGCGCGGCACGATCAACGCGCACCAGCCGGGATCGCCGATATGGATCGCGACGCCGCTCGGTACCAGCGCACTCTCGCCTGGCGCCAGCGTCAGTGGCGCCTCCAGCGCGGCGCGCAGATCCATCCCGGCACTGCCAGGGGTGGCGGCCTGCGGCAACGGGATGCTGTCACCCAGACGGGCATCGAGAATCTTCAGCTCGATGTCGAGCATCATCCGCGTACCGCCCGATAACGCTCAGCAATATGGGCAATCAACTGGCGTGCCAGCTCCGGCTTGGCCGAACGCGGCAGCTCGACCGTGCCACCGGCCCAGTAAAGGTTCAAGGCGTTATCCGGCGCCTCGAAACCAAGGCCTTCTCCCACCTGGTTGGCAGCAATCATGTCCAGTCCCTTGCGTTGCAGTTTGTCTTGCGCGTAGCTCGCCACCTCACGTGTCTCGGCAGCGAAACCGACCAGAAACGGATGCACGGTTCGTGCCGACAGGCTGGCCAGAATGTCCGGATTCTCGTCGAGCTGCAGCGTCAGGGCCGCACCCGACTGCTTTTTCAGCTTGTGCGCGGCGACTTCCAGCGGTCGGTAGTCGCCCACTGCCGCCGCACCGATGTAAATGTCCGTTTGGGCCGAAGCTTCCAGCACCGCGGCATGCATCTGTGCCGCGCTGCGCACATCGATGCGTCGCGCGACCCCGGCCGGCGTTGCCAGACTCACCGGGCCGGCCACCAGAGTCACCACGGCACCGGCCTGCGCTGCTGCCGCGGCGACGGCGAAACCCATCCGGCCCGAGCTGCGGTTGCCGATGAAACGCACCGGATCGATGTCCTCGTAGGTCGGGCCGGCACTGACCAGCACATGCAGGCCAGCCAGCACCTGATTGCCGAATGACGCCAGCAGCGCGTCGCGCAAGTCGTGCGGTTCCAGCATGCGACCACTGCCGACATCACCGCAGGCCTGCTCACCGGCGGCCGGCCCCAGCAGGTGCGTGCCGCGCTGACGCAGCAGGTCGACATTCGCCTGTACGGCAGGATGTGCCCACATCTGCTGGTTCATCGCTGGCGCCAGATACAACGGCGCGGCGCTGGCCAGACACAAGGTACTCAACAGATCGTCGGCATGGCCGTGCGCGAGACGGGCGATCATGTCGGCGCTTGCCGGTGCAACCAAGATGCGTTCGGCCCAGCGCGCCAGTTCGATATGCCCCATCGCCGCCTCGGCGCCTTCATCCCACAACGAGACGCGCACCGGCTGGCCGGACAGCGCCTGAAACGTGGTCGGACCGACAAAGTGGGTGGCGCCCTCGGTCATCACTACGCGCACCTCGGCATCCAGCTCGCGCAGGCGGCGAACCAGTTCGCAGGACTTGTAGGCGGCGATGCCGCCGGATACTCCCAGCAGGATGCGGCGTTGGGCAAGACTCATGTAAGGCGGGCCTGACAATCGGGCAGACCCTTAGCTTACCGGATTCATTCACCTCAACCGCTGCCCGGTACCGGCGTCATCCGGCAAGTTGAAAGCATGAGCATCCGCGACTGGCCCGAGGGCGAACGTCCCCGCGAAAAATTGCTGGCCCGCGGCAGTGCCGCGCTGTCCGACGCCGAACTACTGGCCGTGCTGCTGGGCAGCGGTAGCCGGGGCAAGGATGCGATCGCGCTGGGTCGCGAATTGCTCACCCGTGCCGGCAGCCTGAACGCGTTGCTTGGCCAGCCCGGGCAGCCGATGCGCGTCGACGGGCTCGGGCCAGCCAAGCGCACGCGGATCGCCGCTGCGCTGGAACTGGCCCGGCGCAGCCTGGCCGAACAGCTGCAGCAGAAGCCGAGTCTGGGCAATCCGCGCGACAGTGGCGATTACCTGCGGGCACAGCTGCGTCATCTGCCTTACGAAGTGTTCGGCTGCCTGTACCTGGACAATCGCCATCGCGTACTGGCGTTCGAGGAACTGTTCCGCGGCACTGTCGACGGCGCCAGCGTGCATCCGCGCGAGGTGGTGCGGGCCTGCCTCAGTTATAACGCCTGCGCGGTGATCTTCGCGCACAACCATCCATCGGGGGTTGCCGAGCCCAGCGCGGCCGACCGTGCGATCACCCGGGAACTGCGCGAGGCCCTGCAGCTGGTCGGGGTCCGCGTGCTCGACCACTTGGTGATCGGCAGCGGTGAACCGGTGTCGATGGCAGCCCGCGGCCTGCTCTGATTCCTGTACGTACCCATAAAAAACGGCGTGGAATGAACCACGCCGTCGGGGCCGCTTTGGGAGGGGAGATCGCGGCGTCTCCGGCACCTGACAAGGAGGGGAGTCGTGTCAGGCACCCAGCCAGTGTCGCAATGCCGCATGACAGGGTGATGACTCGAGAGTCGTTGTGCAGGGATGCCGCCAAGTCAGCGAAACTTATGCACAAATCGCGCAGATGCCCACTTGCCGGGCAAATCGTGCACTTCACTCCACGTTAATCAAATAATTCATTGAAATAGATCATGTTTTAATTATTTTCGCGTGATTTTAGCCAGCGAATGACTGCGAGCCTGTGCCTTGCCGCCGCTTTCCCCACAGACTTATCCACAGGGCGCAACGCCGCGGTGCATCACGATTCAGGAAGCGCTGCGGCGACGAGTGAACGGGCCGGGCCGGTTCGCTGCAGGCAGCCAACGGCAGCATGGCGGTCTGTTAGGATTGGCGGTTCCATCACGAATCCGACTCCACCGTGAAAGAACAGTTGCGCGAACTGGTGCTGCAGGCCATCCGGACCCTGCAAGGCAATGCCTCTCTGCCCACCGACCTGATCCTGCCCGGGTTCGTGATCGAGCGTGCGCGCAGCCGCGAACATGGCGACTTTGCCAGCAACGTCGCCATGTTGCTGGCCAAGGCAGCCCGCGCCAAACCACGCGAACTGGCCGACCAACTGGTCGCCGCACTGCCCGCGAATGCACTGGTGGAAAAGGTCGAGATCGCCGGCCCCGGCTTCATCAACTTCCATCTGGCTGCCGCTGCGTATCACGCCGAGGTGCGGCGCATCCTGGCTCAGGGTGCCGTGTATGGCCGCAATGAGAACGGTGCAGGCAAGACTGTCGGTGTGGAATTCGTCTCTGCCAACCCGACCGGCCCGCTGCATGTTGGTCATGGTCGTGCTGCCGCCATCGGCGACTGCCTGAGCCGGTTGCTCGACGCCACTGGCTGGAACGTGAAGCGCGAGTTCTATTACAACGATGCCGGCGTGCAGATCGCCAACCTGGCGATCTCGGTGCAGGCGCGCGCGCGCGGCATCACGCCAGCTGACAGCAGCTGGCCAGAGAACGGCTATCGCGGCGACTACATTGCCGACGTGGCGCGCGCCTATCTCGACCGTGAATCGGTGGTCGCCGACGGCGAGACCGTGACTGGCGCAGGAGATGTCGACGATCTCGACGCGATCCGACGCTTCGCCGTAGCCAGTCTTCGCCGCGAGCAGGATCTCGACCTGCAGGCATTCGGCGCCAGCTTCGATGTGTATTTCCTCGAATCCTCGCTGTACAGCGACGGCAAGGTCGAGGAGACCGTGCGCGAGCTGGTCGCCCATGGCCACACCTATGAGGAAGGTGGCGCACTGTGGCTGCGCACGACCGACTATGGTGACGACAAGGACCGCGTGATGCGCAAGTCCGACGGCACTTATACGTATTTCCTGCCTGACGTGGCCTACCACCGCAGCAAGTGGCAGCGCGGTTACGGACGCGCGATCACCGAGCTGGGCTCTGATCATCACGGCTCGCTGGCCCGCGTGAAGGCCGGTCTGCAGGCGCTGGACTGCGGCATCCCGAACGGCTATCCGGAATACGTGCTGCACCAGATGGTGACGGTGATGCGCGGCGGCGAGGAGGTGAAGATCTCCAAGCGCGCCGGCAGCTACGTCACCCTGCGCGACCTGATCGACGAGGTCGGCCGCGACGCCACGCGCTACTTCCTGATCTCGCGCAAGTCCGACTCGCAGCTGGTGTTCGACATCGATCTGGCCCGCTCGCAGAGCAACGACAACCCGGTCTACTACATCCAGTACGCACACGCCCGCGTGTGCAGCGTGCTGCGTCAGGCCGGCGAGAAAGGTTTCACGTTCGACCTGCAGGAAGGCCTGGCCCAGCTGGCCAGGCTGGACAACGAGCACGAGCAGATCCTACTGACCGAGCTGTCGAAATATCCCGAGCTGGTCGACGCCGCCGCCGCGAATCTCGAACCGCATCTGGTCGCGGCGTGGCTGCGCGAGCTGGCCAACGCCTTCCACACCTACTACAACTCGCACCAGTTCCTGGTCGAGGACGCCGCCTTGCGCAACGCGCGGCTGGCGCTGGTGGTAGCGACACGGCAGGTGTTGAAGAATGGTCTGGATTTGTTGGGCCTGGGTGCCCCGGAGAAAATGTAAATGGCAACACGCAAGGGCAAGGGCCGGCAGGCCGTGCGCAACAACACCGGCGGGTTTCCAGGCTGGGGTTACGCCGTCATCGGTATCGTGATCGGCGCCATCCTGATGGCGGTGATGATGCGCGGCAGCCTGCTGACCAGCATGAGCAAGCCCAGCGGCCCGCAGGCGAATCCGCAGGCCACTGCCCAGAACGGCAGTGATGCCGGCCTGGTACCGGCTGCCAGCGAGAGTGCGCCGAAGAAGCCGCAATACGACTTCTACTCGGTGCTGTCGGAGAAGGAAGTGCGCATTCCGGACGCGGAGATCAGTGCGCAGGCACGCGCCGAGCAGCAGCAGAAGCAGCTTGCCGCGCAGCAACAGGCCCAGCAGCAAGCCACCGCCCAGCCGCAGGCCGGCACGTCGCAGGCACCGGCTCAGACGAATGCGCCGGCCGCCGTCAGCGAGAACATCACCGCCGCCCCGGCCAGTGCCGTGCCGACGCCAGCCGCCGGCAGCGGTTACCTGCTGCAGGTCGGCGCGTTCCCGAACGCCGCCGATGCGGAGACACTGAAGGCGAAGATGGCCCTGCAAGGCTTCGTCGCCAATGTGCAGTCGGTCAGCATCAACGGTCAGACCTACCATCGCGTGCGGCTGGGACCATTCCGTTCAGCCACCGAACTGGAATCGACCAAACAGCGACTGGCCAGCGCCGGCATCAATGCGATCGCCTTGAAAGAAGGCAAATAAGGCCGCGCCAAACCAGCAACCTGCGGGACAGGCCGACAACGCGAAAGGTGGCACTGCGCAGTCACGCCACCGGCTACAATTTCCGCATGACACTCAAGACCGCATGGATCACTGGCGCCACCTCCGGGTTTGGCGCCGCCGCCGTGGAGCGTTTCGTGACCGGCGGCTGGCGCGTGATCGCCAGCGGCCGCCGTGCCGAGCGATTGCAGCAGCTGGTGGACCGGCACGGTGCCGAACGCGTACATGCGGCGGCGTTCGACGTGCGTGACGAAGCGGCCATGCGCGCAGCGCATGCAGCGCTGCCGCCCGACTTCGCCTGTATCGACCTGCTGGTCAACAATGCCGGACTGGCGCTGGGCACCGCACCGGCGCAACAGGCCGACCTGGCGCAGTGGACGCAGATGATCGACACCAACGTCACCGCACTGGTGTCGCTGACCCACCTGCTGCTGCCGCAATTGATCGAACGCCGGGGCGCGATCGTCAACATCAGCTCGATCGCCGCCAGCTACGCCTATCGCGGCGGCAACGTGTACGGCGCCACCAAGGCGTTCGTCACCCAGTTCTCGCGGAACCTGCGCAGCGACCTGCACGGCACCGGCGTGCGGGTGAGTTCGGTCGAACCCGGCATGGCCGAGACCGAGTTCACCCTGGTGCGAACCGGCGGCGACCAGGCCGCGTCGGACCAGCTCTATGCCGGAGCCCAACCGATCACCAGCAACGACATCGCCGACACCATCTGGTGGATCGCCAACCTGCCGCCGCACCTCAACATCAACCGCATCGAGGTGATGCCGGTGAGCCAGTCAGCCGCCGGGTTGCAGGTCGCGCGGGACTGAACCACCCGCCGCCCACCCGCGTCGGCGGATCTAGCCGCGATGCACGTCGTGGGTCACGAACGGATGCTCGGGGTCCGGTGCCCCCAGCCACTGCGGATGCGCAAGGGTGTGGCGCATGTCGTCCAGTCCGCTCTGCCAGTGGCTATGCATGCTGGCTGCGCTGAACTCGTAATCCTTGTAGTGGCCTTCGTAGGGCTTGTCGCGATAGATCAGGTGGACCACGTTGGTCAGCGCGGCCGCGGCACGCGCTTCGGCACGACACCACGCCGGATCGTCGCGACGATCCTCGGGCACCAGCGCCATCACGTCGTGCAGCAGGCGCCGATGCTCCTGCGTGCGCTGCATGAATTCGGTGATCAGGCGCGTGCGGCTGGAATACTGGATCTCCTTGCTGCGCTCGGCCACCTGCGCGAGATCCCGCGGCAATGTGCCATGCGCGCTCCACAGGTCGACTTGGAACACCAGCGTGTCGCGGCTGGGCCGTTCGCTCAGCACCTTGTACAGCGGCGTGTTGGAAACCATGCCGCCGTCCCAGTAGAACTCGCCGTCGATCTCCACTGCCGGGAACCCTGGCGGCAACGCGCCGGAGGCCATGAAGTGCTCGGGCCGTAGCGTGTTGCGGGTATTGTCGAAGTAGGTGAAGTCGCCGGTGCGCACGTTCACCGCACCTACCGACACACGCATCGTGCGCGCGTCGTTGATGCGATCGAAGTCGACCAGCCGTTCCAGCGTGGCGCGCAGCGGCGCAGTGTCATACCAGCTCGCGCTGGCCGGACTGATATGCCATGGCAACAGCGGCCCCAGTCGCGGCCGGAAAAAACCGGCCTGTCCCTCGGTCATCGCCCGCCATGCCGCGAGACCGCTGATGCCGTTCTGCCACAGCAGCGGCCAAGCGTTCATGTCGAAGGCAAGCGCTCCCGGCAACAATGGTTGCTGGCAGATCGTTTCCCAGAACTCGCGCAGCCGCTCGGCGCGCCGCTCCGGCGCATTGCCGGCGATGATCGCCGCGTTCAATGCGCCGATCGAGATGCCGGCCAGCCAGGTGGGCTGCAAGTTGGCCTCGGCCAGCGCCTGGTACACCCCGGCCTGATACGCACCGAGTGCGCCGCCACCCTGCAGCACCAGGGCGACCGTGTGGTAATCGCGTGCCACGGTTTCAGTCAACGTGGCCCGCGGGTTCGGACGCTTGGCATCAGCCACGACGTTTACTGCATGTACCAGCCGTGGCTGACCACGATCGACTGACCGGTCAGTGCGGCGGACGGGAAGGTGGCCAGATACAAAGCCGTCTGTGCGATGTCCTCGACCGTGGTGAACACGCCGTCGACGGTGTCCTTCAGCATCACGTTCTTGATCACGTCCGCCTCGCTGATGCCCAGCTCCTTCGCCTGCTCGGGGATCTGCTTCTCGACCAGCGGCGTGCGCACGAAGCCGGGGCAGATCACGTGCGAACGCACATTGTGTGCTGCGCCTTCCTTGGCCAGCGTGCGGGCCAAGCCAAGCAGGCCATGCTTGGCGGCGACGTACGCGGACTTCAACTTGGACGCTTCGTGCGAATGCACCGAGCCCATGTAGATCACGATGCCGCCGCGGTCGCCCTGATACATGTGCTTGAGCGCGGCCTTGGTGGTGAGGAAGCCGCCATCGAGATGGATCGCCAGCATCTTCTTCCAGTCGGCGAACGCGAACTGGTCGATCGGATTGATGATCTGCACGCCGGCGTTGGAGATCAGGATGTCCAGATGGCCAAACGTCGCCACCACCTTGTCGGTGCCGGCATTGACCGCGTCCTCGTTGCTGACGTCCATCGCCACGCCGATCGCCTTGCCGCCGGCCGCGTTGATCTCGGCCGCAGCCGCATCGGCCGCCTGCTGGTTGATGTCGGCGATCGCCACGCTGGCACCGTTCTTCGCATACAGCTCGGCGATCGCCTTGCCAAGGCCGCTGGCCGCGCCGGTGATCAATGCCACTTTGCCGTCAAGACTTGCCATACCGCCTCCTACACAGGGAAAGTGCCGCTGGAAAACGTCGATGATAAGCCGCGCGGATATCCGTCAGGTTTCAACATGTGCAACTGCCGCAACCGCGCTCACTGGGGCAGCGGATGCAGCGCAAACCAGCCCAGGCACAGTGTGCCGGCCACGATGCAGTAGATGCCGAACGACGCCAGCCGCCCGCGACCTTCGAAATAGCGCATCAGGAAACGCACGCTCAGATAAGCGGCGATCCCGGTCAGCAAACCGCCGAGCGCTGCCGTGACCAGCTGGCCGTGGTCGTGCAGCAGCTTGGGCAGTTCCAACACGCCGGCGGCCAGGATGATCGGCGTGCCGAGCAGGAACGAGAATTCCGCGGCGTCCTTGCGGTCCAGTCCGACCCGGTTGCCCGCGATCATGGTCAGGCCGCTGCGCGAGAACCCGGGGATCAGCGCGCCGACCTGGGCCAGTCCGACCAGCGCGGCCTGCACCAGGGTGAGCCGCTGCGCCGGCCGGTGCATCTCATCCTCACGCTGGCGACCGCCCAGCCACAGCACGATGCCGTTGACCAGCAGGGCCAGCGCCACGATGCGCAGGTCATGGAACAGTCGCTCCAGCGGCTTTTCCAGCCACAGGCCGACCAGGCCCGCCGGGATCGTGCCGACCAGCAACCCCCAGGCCAGATGCCCGTTATCGCTGGGGCGGCCGCGCAGGCTGCCGAGGAAGCCTTGCGCAATGGCGATCCAGCGAACCCGGAAATACACCAGCAGGGCGATCGCGGTGCCCAGATGCAGCGCCACCAGGAAGGGCAGCAGCGCGGGCGCATGCCGGTCCAGATGCACGCCGAACAGGGCAGGCACCAGCAATGTATGGCCGAGGCTGCTGACCGGGAACAGCTCGGTCACGCCCTGCAGCACGCTCAGGAAGATCAGCAGGGTCACGCTCACGAGATCACACTCACAGGATCGCACTCACCGGGTTGGTTTTCCTCGAAGCAAACAGGTCATGGGCAACACCACCGCATCGTGGCTGTTCAGGGAGTTTCCGCCAGGTAGGTGTAGGCAGTCAGGCCAACGTTCAGCACGTCATACAACTGCGTGGCTGCCGCCCCGGTCACACCCGCGCCGGCGATGCGCTCGCGATAACTCTGGCGCAGCGCTTCGAGGTCGTAGCCGACGTAGTCGAGCATCAGGTCGGTCGTGTCGCCGCGGCGTACATGCGCAAACGTGTAGCCGTCGCCATCGACGCGCACGTTCACCGCATCGGTGTCGCCGAACAGGTTGTGGATGTCGCCCAGCGTCTCCTGATACGCGCCGACCATGAAGATGCCGAGCCGGTAGCTCTCGCCGTCCTTCAGCGCATGCAGGGGCAGACTGACGTCGATGCCTTCGGCATCGACGTAGTGGTCGATGCGGCCGTCCGAATCGCAGGTAAGGTCGACGATCACGCCGCGCCGGGTCGGTTCCTCGTCCAGTCGCGCGATCGGCGTGATCGGGAAGATCTGCTTGATCGCCCAGATGTCGGGCACCGACTCGAACACCGAGAAGTTGACGAAATACTTGTCGACCAGCTTCTCGTCCAGCTCGTCCAGCGCAGGGCGGTGCGAGCGCTCGGCCGGCAACAAGCGTGCGCGTACCGCACCGGCGATTGCGTAATACATCTCGTCCAGTCGCGCGCGGTCGGCCAGTGCCAACTGGCCCAGCGCGTAAAGCGTCTGGCCTTCGTTGAGATGGTGCTGGGCCTCGTGGAACAGTTCCAGCGCAGGGCGCTGGTCCAGCTCCTCCCACGTTTCGCGCAGCCGGCGCAGCACGGCCGGCTCGTCCGCACGCGCTGGCGGAATCGTGCCGGCGGGTACTTCCTCCACCTCGGTCACGTTGACCACCATCACCGCATGGTGCGCGGTCATCGCACGGCCGGCCTCGGTGAGGATATGCGGCGCGCTCAGGCCTTCGGCTTCGACCGCCTCGGCCAGCGACTGCACTATGGTCGCGGCGTACTGCTCGATCGAGTAGTTGATCGAGTTGTGACTGCGCGAACGGGTGCCTTCGTAGTCCACGCCGAGGCCACCGCCGACATCGACGATCTCCAGCGGCACGCCCATCCGCTTCAGTTCGACGAAATAGCGGGTGGCCTCGCGCATGCCGTTGGCGATGTCGCGCACGTTGGAGATCTGCGAACCCATGTGGAAATGCTGCAGCTTCAGCGTGTGCTTGAGGCCGGCCGCATCGAGCCGCTCGATCAGGGTCAGCACCTGGTGCGGCGACAGGCCGAACTTGCCCTTGTCGCCGCCGGTGTTCTGCCACTTGCCGGCGCCGATCGAGGCCAGCCGCACGCGCACACCGAGTAGCGGCTCGACGCCTAGCGCCTTCGCTTCGCTGAACACATGGTCCAGTTCGGACAGCTTCTCGATCACGATGTGCACGCGCAAACCCAGCTTCAGCCCGATCAGCGCGAGACGGATGTATTCGCGGTCCTTGTAGCCATTGCAGATCACGATGGAGCCGGGTCGCGCCATCGCCAGCACCGCCATCAGTTCGGGCTTGGAGCCCGCCTCCAGGCCGAAGCCGTGCTCGCCGGCGGCGACCAGCTCGCCGGCCACGCCGCGTTGCTGGTTCACCTTGATCGGATAGATCGCGGTATAGCCGCCCGCGTAATTCCATTCGCCGATCGCCTTGGCGAAGGCGCCCTGCAGCCGCGCGAGGCGGTCGGCCAGGATGTCCGGGAAGCGCACCAGCAGCGGCAACCGCAGGCCTTCGCCGCGGGCGCGCTCGACGATCGCCGGCAGCGACAGCGCCGGCCCGGCGGCACCATGCGGGCGCATCACGATTTCGCCGGTGGCGTTGACGTCGACATAGCCGTCGCCCCAGTGCGGCACGGCGTAGGTGTGGCGGGCAAGATCGGTATTCCAGTGCTTCGACATGGATGGGGTTTCCTTGTACAGCGTGTTTGTCACGCGCTGATCATGTCGTCGCAGCGGCGAGCCTTGACGGTCTTGCTCAACTCAGGAGCACGAGCCCGAACGACCGGAAGCCTCGCACGCCGCGGGGTCGATCGGACTTGTCGGCGGTCCCGGCGCGCTGCACCGGCCCTGCCAGAGCACCATTGTAATAGGCGCCTGTGACGATATGCGCATGGCGCAGCAACCCGATCTCGGGACGTTCACCGCCGTTGCCGTTACAATTGGCAGTCTTTGTCCTTCCACCCGGTTCGTCAGGAACATCCACCATGTCGCAGCAGCCCAGCTGGTTCACCGAGGCCCACCAGGCTTCCGGCTCCTCCATCGGTTTCCGCACCGAGCAACTGCTGCATGCGGAGAAGACCCCGTTCCAGACCATCGAGATCTACCAGACCACCGACTGGGGCAACCTGATGGTGATCGATGGCTGCGTGATGCTGACCACGCGCGACAACTTCCTCTATCACGAGATGATGACCCACCCGGCGCTGTTCACCCATGCGCGCGCCAAGCGCGTGGTGATCATCGGCGGCGGCGATTGCGGCACACTGCGCGAGGTGCTGAAGCACGAGGAAGTCGAGTCGGCGGTGCAGGTGGAGATCGACGAGCGGGTCACACGGCTGGCCGAGGAGTATTTCCCGGAACTGTGCGACGCCAACCACGACCCGCGCGCTGAACTGATGTTCATTGACGGCATCAAGTACATGGCCGAAGCGGAACCCGAGTCGCTGGACCTGATCATCGTCGATTCGACCGACCCGGTCGGCCCGGCCGAAGGCCTGTTCAACGCCGCGTTCTACGCCAGCTGCCACAAGGCGCTGCGCCACGGCGGCCTGCTGGTGCAGCAGAGCGAATCGCCGCTGGCACATCTGGACCTGATCAAATCGATGCGCTCGGCGATGCGCACGTCCGGCTTCAGCGCGGTGAAGACGCTGCCGTTCCCGCAGCCGTGCTACCCGACCGGCTGGTGGAGCTGCACGATGGCACGCAAGGGCGGCGACCTGTCCGGTTTCCGCGAGCGCGGCGCTTCAGCCAAGAACTTCCCGACCCGCTACTACAACGCCGACATCCACAAGGGCGCGCTGGCGCAGCCGGAATTCATGCGCGAGGCGCTCGGCGAGTAAGCCGCACGCCTCCAAGCCGGGAGCAGGGCGACCTCAGAACAGCGTGCTGCGCACCTTCGGCAGAAGCACCAGCAACAGCGTGGCAAGCGGACCGAACAGCAATGAGAGCAGGAACCACAGCAACCCGCTGCGGTTCTTGCCCTGCGCCAGCGCCGCATTGACCAGCGCCAGCGTGCCCCAGCCGGCGAACCAGGGTGCTCCATTGGCAAATGTCGACAAATGATCCACTACGCGTCTCCCGAGTCATGAGGGGCGCAGCCTTGCGCCTAAACGCCCATCCTAGCAAGCCTTGCAGCACCTGCCCGGCTCTCCCGTCACGGGAATCAGCCGTGCTTAATCTGCCGCAGGTATGCTGACCACTTTGACTCGTGGACCCAAGCCGATGATGCGTGGATGGCCTTACCTTGCCCTGGCATGTGCATTTTGCCTCGCGACCGCTCCGGCTTTCGCCGACAACGCCGCACCCACCAAGACCAGCAGTAGTGCGGCAAGCAAGGCTGCCAAGGCCCGTGACAAGGCCCAGCTGGCGTTCCAGCGCGACCTGGTCAGCGTGCTGGCGCCGAGCGCCGATGCACAGCCGCTGCTCGGCGCCGCGTTGCTGGCGCGGCCGTTGTCCAATCAGCCGGAGAACAACAGTTTCCATGCCCTGATCGGGCGTGCCGCCATGGCCACGGATGCCGATGCCGCGGTCAGCTGGGTTCGCCTGGCCGATTGCGATGCCAAGGCCGATGCCTGCCCCAACCCGGCGGCGCTGGAACAATTGCAGACGCAGGCTCCGGACAATGCCGCGGTATGGCTGCTCAAGCTGGCCGAAGACACCCGCAACATGAAGGCGGACGCGGCCCGCGAGGATCTGGCCAAGGCCGCCGCCGCCAAGCTGTACGACGACTACACCGGAGCCAGCCTGAAGGCGCTGGCCAGTTCGGTCGGCGTGCTGCCGCCGCCGGCCGACACCTTCGATCCGGCGCATGCGGGCGGGGCAGTCGGCATGCAGAACATGCTGGTCTACGGCATTGCCAGCAGCCAGCCGCAACCGGGGCTGCAGATCACCGCCAAGCTGTGCGAGAACGCGGGCGAGGATGCGTCGATCAAGACCGACTGCCTGAAACTGGGCAAGACACTCGAATGGGGCTCCAGCCCGCTCTCCCGTTCGCTCGGCCTGCACCTGCGCGAGGTGCTCTCGGATGATCCGGCCCAGCAGGAAGACGCGAAACACGCGCGGCTCAGCCTGATCTGGCAGGTTCAGAGTTTCGCCGCGCTGCTGTCCCGTGCGCCTGACGACAAGGCGCTGGCGCAGCATCTGCTGGCACTGGCACGCAACGGCGGCACCGAGATGAGCCTGCTGCTGGCCGCCCTGCGTGACAACAGCATACCGACCGATCCGCCTGTCGACTGGAAACCGCACTGACGCACCACGGTCGAAAAGGACTTCCCTGCCGTCGTCAACGCATCCGACCGCGCACTGCCGCAGCGCCGCTTTGCGCAACATCCACAGCCGTGTAGGCTTGGATCACCTTCCGCGACAAGGGTGAGTCGATGCTTACGACGCTGGTGGCAAGCAGCAAGGGCGGATGCGGCAAGAGCACGCTGGTGACCCAGCTGGCGTCGCACTGGGCACAGGCGGGACAGCACACCGCCATCATCGACGCCGACCGGCAGGGCTCCAGCTATCGCTGGGCCACGCTGAGACCGGACAACGTCCCCGGCGTGCTGGCTTTTGAAGGCGGACGCAAATACCTGCAGAAACTGCCACCGGACACCCAGCAGTTGCTGATCGATACCGCTGCCGGCTCCGGCGAACGCGAGCTGGAGCCGTATCTGGAACAGGCCAACGTGCTGCTGGTGCCGGTACTGCCGTCATCGTTCGATCTGCATGCCACGCTCGGCTTCATCGAGGAGCTGCAGTCGATCAACCGCATCCGTCGCGGCAAGCTGCCGGTGGGACTGGTCGCCAACCGACTCAAGCCGTGGACCCACGCCAGCCAGGACGCGGTGGCCCAGCTCGCCGAACAATCCCCGTTCCCGGTCGTCGCGCAACTGCGCGACAGCCAGGCCTATGTGCTGCTGAGCGCGCTGGGCAAGGGCATTTTCGATTACCAGTCCGAGCAGGTGCGCAACCATCAGCAGGACTGGAAGGCCCTGCTGCGCTGGATCAAGCGCCAGCACTGACAGCCCGCCTCCCGCCTCTCTTGATGCAGCCATGGCGCGCCTTGCGCGGCCACACCCACCGGAGTCTTCCATGCACGAACTGATCCTGTTGCGGCACGCCGAGGCGGTGCCGATAGAAACCACCGGTGACGACCAGCAACGCGCGCTGAGCGAACGCGGCAAGCAGGAGGCGCAGGCCGCTGGCCGCTGGCTGGCCGCGCACGGCGTGCGTCCCGCGCGCGTGCTGTGTTCCCCGGCGCGCCGCGCCGAGGAGACCGCCCGGCTGGCGCTGGCCGTGATGGCCAACGCACCGCAGCCACAGGCTGCCCCGGAAATCTACGACGCCTCGCCCGGCGAACTGCTGGCCCTGCTCGACCAGCACGGCGACAGCGGCACGATGATGCTGGTCGGCCACAATCCCGGTATCGAGCGGCTGGTCGCGCTGCTGGTCGAGGGTCGCTCCGACGAATTCCGCGGCATGCCGCCCGGCGCACTGGCGGTACTGCATCTGGATGGCGCACTGGAACCGGGCAATGCCCGGCTGGATGCGTTCTGGTCGCCGTGAGGCGACGCTTCGCCATCGGCCTGCTGACCACGCTGGTGCTCGTCGCGCCTGCGGCACGATCCACCAACTACCGCATTGCCGACAACCGCTCGTACGCGGATTTCAGCGTGCGCCTGTTGTGGCTGCACACGATCAGCGGGCGCTTCATGCAGATCGCGGGTGAGGTGCGGGTGGATTCGCGCGATCTGGCAACGGTCGACGCGCATATCGACGTGAACAGTATCGTGATGGATTCCGCCCGCTCCCGTCGCTGGGTGCTGGCACCGGAATTCTTCGACGCCGCGCAGTATCCGACCCTCCATTTCGTGTCCGACCCGATCAGTCTGCCCATGCTGACGACGGGCGGTGTACTCGATGGACGACTCACCTTGCGCGGGGTGACCGCGCCGATCCGTTTCGAATTGATGCCCACCACGTGCAACACCTCTGCCATGGCGGCCTGCGTGATCGAGGCCCAAGGCACGCTGTCGCGCGCCGCCTTCGGCATGAGTGCCCATCGCGCCACCCTGTCCGACCAGGTGAAGCTTGGCCTGTGGATCACGCTCGGCCCTGCAACGCATTGAGTGCGTCCCCGTATCATGGGCGCATGCTTTCGTTTCCAATCGCCCGGATCGTGTTGTTCAGCCTGTTTGCCGCAGCACTGCTGCCCGGCTGCACACTGTCGCGGGCGCAGATCCGGCGCGCCGATGCGGTGATCGCGGCCACCACCGACCGGGACCTGAGCTGCACGCGCGCCGATCATTGCGCACAGCCTTCGCCGCTGCTGGATGCCGCGGCACGGGCGCTCGCCGCATCCACGCCGGCGCAGCCGGTGCATGTGGTGACCCTGCTCGACGACAGCGAACCGGCACTGGCGGCACGCATCAACCTGATCCGCGCCGCGCGGCATTCGATCGACGTGCAGACCTACATCTGGGATCAGGACGACACCGGTCAGCTGGTGCTGGACGAACTGGTGCAGGCGGCGCGGCGCGGCGTGCAGGTGCGCATCCTGGCCGACCAGCTGTTCTCGTTCAATGACCCGACCCTGCTCGACCGGCTGGCGCGGGTCAGCCCCAACCTGCAGGTGCGGCTGTACAACCCGACCTTCCACAAGGCACGCACGGAACCGGTGGAGTTTGCCGCCGGCCTGCTGTGCTGCTTCATGCAATTCAACCAGCGCATGCACAACAAGCTGATGCTGATTGACGACAGCATCGGCATCACCGGCGGGCGCAATTACCAGGACCGCTACTTCAACTGGGACGACAGTTTCGACTACGTCGACCGCGACGTGATGGTCGGCGGACCGGCGGCACGGCAGATGGCCGCCAGCTTCGAGCTGTTCTGGCAGCACAAGCGTGCGGTGCCGCTGACCCACCTGCGCGACGTCAACCGGCGCGTGCTGGCCGACAACGCCCCGGGCAGCTGGCCGCCACCACATTACCGCCGGCCGCAACGCGTCGCCCAGCTGCTGCAGGTGGCGGAGGACGCTGCGTGGCTGCAGGCATGGCTGGTCGAGCCGACCCTGCAGGTCGGCAACGTCGAGTACTTCAGCGACCTGCCCGCGAAGACCGACAAGCCGGACAAGAAACGCGTGCAGGCGTTCACACGCCACATCATGGAAATGATTGGCAGCGCCCGACGCGAAGTGTTGCTGCAGACCCCGTATCTGGTAATGAGCCATCGCGCGCAGCGCATCTTCAAGCGGTTGCATCGCGGTGCCGAACCACCACGGATCATCGTCTCCACCAACTCGCTGGCCTCGACCGATGCATTTGCCGTGTATGCGATGTCGTACAAGCACCGCAAGCGCTACCTGAAAACCTTCGGCTTCGAGATCCACGAACTGAAGCCGCACCCGCCGGGCCCGGCGGTGGACTACGACCTGGCCAATCTCGGTACCGACGCGTCGACGCTGCCACCGGAAACCGCCAGCCCGGCCAGTGCCAAACGCACGCGGCTGCACCTGCTCGGCAGCCGCGGCAGCGGCAACCGGCCGGCCCCGCTGCTCAGCGAAGGACGCCGCTTCGGCCTGCATGCGAAATCGATCGTGATCGACGACGATTTCGCGATGGTCGGCTCGCACAACTTCGATCCGCGCTCGGACCACTACAACACCGAAGCGGGCGTGATCGTCTACGATCACACTTTCGCCGACCAGTTGCGCCAGAGCATCCTGCGCGACACCCAGCCGGAAAACGCCTGGGTGATTGCACCGCGACAATCGGCGGTGCCGGTGCTCACCGACATCAACCAGGCCATCGGCAGCGTCTCCGAAAGCCTGCCGCTGTTCGACCTGTGGCCGCTCCGCTATGCCACTAGTTACGAACTCAACCCAGGCTGCCAACCGATGCGGGCCAACGATCCGGGCTTCTACGCCTGCTACCAGCCGGTCGGTGATTTCCCCGACGTGGCGCTGTCGCCCAAGCTGATCATCACGCGATTCATCACGGCGTTCGGCGCGGGCGTGAGGGGAATACTGTGACGCCTGCGCAGAATGGATCAGGGCATCCCTAGGCTCGCGAGGAAAAGCGCATCGGCAGATCGCCGCTGATCCCGGCGGGATGACCGGCCGGCACGGCGAAACGCCAGCCGCGCACGCTGCGCAGTGCATGCGCGTCGAGCACCGGGTCACCGCTGGATTCGACGAGACTGGCCGCATCGACGCGGCCGTTGCCGTCGATATCGACGTGCACGACCACGCGGCCATCGAGATGTCCACGCAACACATCCCATCGCTGGGTGGAATCATCGGGCATCGCCAGCGGCACCAGTTCCGGTGCGGCAGGCGATGCGGCTTGCGCTTCGGCGATGCCGCGGAAACCGTCCGCTTCCGCGCGATACACCTGCACCATGCCGACCACGCGATGCCGCAGTCGTGATGCCGACGGGGCAGGGTGCGCGGCCGAGGCAACGCGATGCGTGACGGCATGGTGCAGTGGCGGTCCGCGCCAGTCACCGGTCAACGTGCTGAGCCAACCGGTACCCACGATTCCAATCGTCAGTGCAAGCACGCTCAGGCCGGTAGTGGTACGCAGGCGCAACATGCCGGGATGATGCGCTACGGCCGTTCGAGGATCGCGGTGACGCCCATGCCACCGGCGGTGCAGATCGAGATCAGGCCGCGACCGGAGCCTTTCTGTTCCAGCATCCGGGCCAAGGTGGCGACGATTCGTGCGCCGGTGGCGGCAAACGGATGCCCCACCGCGAGACTGGAGCCGTGCACGTTGAGCTTGGCCGGGTCGATCGAACCGAGTGGCGCATCGAGGCCGAGCCGGTTCTTGCAATAGTCAGCCGATTCCCAGGCACGCAGCGTGCAGAGCACCTGCGCCGCAAACGCCTCGTGGATCTCGTAGTAATCAAAATCCTGCAGGGTCAGGCCCTGGCGCGCCAGCATGCGCGGCACGGCGACCGTGGGTGCCATCAGCAGGCCTTCGCCGTGCACGAAATCCACCGCCGCGACTTCCGCATCGCGCAGATACGCCTGGATCTTCAGGCCGCGCTGCTCCGCCCACTCGTCGCTGGCCAGCAGCACGGCGGCGGCGCCATCAGACAGGCCGGTGGAATTGCCGGCGGTCAGCGTGCCGTGACCCGAGGTCTTGTCGAACGCGGGTTTCAGCGAGGCCAGCTTCTCCATGGTGGAGTCGGGACGCAGGAAGCCGTCGCGCTTGAGGCCGCGGAAGGACACCAGCAGCTCGTCGAAGAAACCGTCGGCATACGCGGCAGCCAGCTTGTGATGACTGTCCAGCGCGAGCTGATCCTGCGCCTCGCGGGTGATCTGCCACTCCTTAGCCATCTGCTCGCAGTGGTCGCCCATCGACTTGCCGGTGCGCGGCTCGGCCACGCCAGGGAACGAAGGCTTCAGTTCGCGGAAGGAGAACCCGCGCAGCGCCGTCTTCAGCTTGTCCAGCGGCGTCTTGGCACGGTTCATCGCCAGCAGGCGCTTGCGCAGACGCGCGCCGTAAACGATCGGCACGTCGGAGGTGGTATCCGAGCCGCCGGCGATGCCGGCCTCGATCTGCCCGGCGGCGATCTTGTTGGCGATGATGATCGTGTTGTCGAGCGAGGTACCACAGGCACGTGCGGTGGTGATGCCCGGCGTGGTCGGCGCCAGCCCGGAACTCAGCAGCGCCTCGCGCGCCAGGTTCCAGTCTGACGAGTGCTTGATCACCGCACCCATCGCCACTTCGCCCAGCTCCACGCCGTGCAGGCCGAATCGCTCGACCAGCGCACCCAGCACCTTTACCGACATGCCGAAATTTCCGACATCGGCATACGCGGTGTTGTTGCGGCAGAACGGGATGCGTACGCCACCGATCACCCCGACGCGCCTCTGCGTGTTTTCCATGCTCGAAACAGTCCACAACTCAAGTCCCTCAAGGCTAACCCGCCATGCAGCGCGGCGAAAGCCCAAAACACGCGCACGTGAATCAAACCGTTCAGCACGGTCGCGACGGCCCGGTTGGCCAGCGCTGGTAGAATTGATTCTCTTTGCCTGCGGAACTGCTGCCTGTGGAAGTGCAAACGCTGATCGCCCTGCCTGTGCTGCTGGCGCTGGAACCGGTCGCCGGCGAAACACCTTCGCGCATGACCTTGAGCCGCGACGAGGCCGCCGAGCTGGCTGAACTGATTGCCATCGACCTGCATGCACTGGTGCCCGGGATCGATGCCGCGCGGCTGGCGCTGACCGGCGCGCTGTTCGACCCGGTCGAATTGCTGCGGCCGGGTTTTCCGGTGTGGGCGACGCTGGACGAACTGGCACGGCGCGTACCGCGTGGCCAGCTGGACAACGTGGTCGCGTTTGGCAGCCACGACGGCCACATGCCGGCGCAACCACTGGAACCCTCGGCGGTCTTCGCCGATGGCCCGATGCGGCTGCTGCCGATGAGCCTGCTGGTCCCGGCCGAGCTGGCCGACGAGCTGTCGCAACAACTGGAGATCCAGCTGGTCGGCCGCGGCGAGGCCGGTGTGCGTACGGCCGACTGGCTGATGCGCACGCTCGGCATCCGGCTGGAGCACGTGCGCTACCTCAGCCGCAACGATCTGCTGGCGCTGACCTGCGTGCAGTACGAGCACGTCAATCTGGCGTCGCTGTGGACCCTGCTGGAGGCCGCATTGCTGACGCCCTGGCGGAACGAATCCACGCTCAGCGCCCGCGGTCTGGCCATGCACTACGCCGACGGCAAGGTGGAAGTGCAATCGCCGACGCAATGGCTGTCCGTGCAAACGGCTGATGCTTCGCAGCGCGCCCACGATTTTGCCGGCATCGTGTTCGAACTGCGCCAGCACGCCGCGCTGCTCGATGCACACCGGCTGCCGTTGCGACTGCAGGCAACGACCGGACAGCAAGTCGAAGCCGGCAGCGGGTATCTGCTGGAAACCCTGCAGGCAGTCGATCCCGCCCATGCCGCCCCGTCGCTGTTCGCACACGAGGCGCCCGGCCTTGGCGTGGTCGCGATCAGCGTGGCCCAGCCCAACGGGACCAGACACGGTGCGGTGGGTGGCGCCCGCGTGCTGGCGCATGCCTATCCGCTGCAGCCGCAGACGCTGGGGCCGCTGATCGCGCTGCTGAGCGAGCGCTACGGCAGCGCCGCCGAGCTGCATGCCCTGGGCCGGATCATGCTGGACGAACGCGGCCAGCTCGGCGCCCCGGCAACGGTCATCCACTGAAATCACCCGGTCGCGGCATTTGTGCCGCGGTGGAATCTGGGCGCATGATGGTGCGGCGCCACAGGGGGCGCACGCCAGCTGACGGAATGACCATGCGGCCGCCCAAGTCTGCCGAGGTGTTGCCATCGCTGCTCGACGGGTCGGACTGGCCTGCGCGGATCCTGCGCGGGGCACCTGCGTTGCTGGCCTATCTCGACAGCGAACAGCGCTTTGTCTACGCCAACGAGGCGCATCTGGGCTGGCTCGGCATCGATCCGCAGACCCTGCTCGGCCGGCGCCTGATCGACGTGGTCGGCAAGCGCAACCATCAACTGGCCAACGCGGCGCTGGAGCGGGCCTATGCCGGCCATACGGCCAGCTATGAGGGCGAGTTGTACAACGGCAGCGAACGCCGCTACGCACACGGCAACTTCCAGCCGGATTTCGATGCCGCGGGGAGGGTCTGCGGCATCTTCACCGCGCTGGTCGACATCACCGAGCGGCGCACGCTGGAACTGCGGCTGCATGAGAGCGAACAGCGCTTCTTCGGCGCCTTCCAGCACGCCGCGATCGGCATGGCACTGGTTGCACCGGACTCGCGCTGGATGCGGGTCAACGCCGCACTGTGCACGATGCTCGGCTACCGCGAAGACGAGTTCCTGTCACGCACGACGCGCGATATCACCCACCCCGACGATGTCGCGACCAGCGATGTGCTGCACGTGCAGATGCTGGATGGCGAGCTGGAATCGTGCCATCTGGAGAAGCGCTATTTCCACAAGAACGGCACCCTGGTCCATGCGCAGCTCAGCGTGTCGCTGGTGCGCGACGATGACGGCAGCCCGCGCTATTTCGTCGTGCAGATCCAGGACATCACCCAGCGCAAGGCGTTCGAGGACGCGCTGCATCGCGAACGCGAACTTGCCGAGGTGACCCTGCGCTCGATCGGCGACGCGGTGATCACCACCGACCCGCAACTGCGCATCACCTCGCTCAACCCGATCGCCGAGGCGATGACCGGCTGGACCCATGGCGAGGCGAGGGGTCGGCCGGTCGAGGAGATCTTCCAGCTGTTCGATGCGCCGCAGGGCCAGCTCGTCGCCAACCCGCTGCGTGCCGCGATCGGGAACAACTCCATCGTCGATCTCGCCGGCCGCACCCTGCTGCGGCACCGGCATGGCTTCGACACGCCGGTGGAGGACTCCTCCGCGCCGATCCACGACCATGCCGGCAACGTGATCGGCGGCGTGCTGGTGTTCCATGACGTCAGCGAGAACCGCTCGCTGGCGCTCAAGATGATCCACCTGACCCAGCACGACACACTCACCGGCCTGCCCAACCGCAGCCAGCTGCACGAGCACATCGGCCAGGCACTGGTCACCGCGAACAAGCGCCAGCAACGTGCCGCACTGCTGCATATCGACATCGACAACTTCAAGCAGATCAACGAGCAACATGGTCACGCCGCGGGCGACCGGGTGCTGCGCGCGCTCACTGCACAGATCCAGCGCTGCCTGCCCGGCGACGAATTGCTCAGCCGCTACGGCGGCGACGAGTTCGTGCTGGTGCTGCCGCATCTGGACAGCGTCGGCGAGGCAGCCAGCCTCGCCCAGACCCTGATCAACCAGGCCGAACAGACCCGCGTCGACGACCTCGTGGATCTGTCCCTGCGCATCAGCATCGGCATCAGCGTGTACCCGGACGATGCCGACGAACCGGAAAACCTGCTGCAACACGCGGAAACCGCCCTGGTCGCCGCCAAGGCGCAAGGCCAGCACGGCTACCGTTTCTTCACCGCATCGATGAGTGAACGGGCGCAGGCGCGGCGACGGATCCAGACGGCCCTGCGCCAGGCGCTGTCGCGCCACGAGCTGAGCCTGTATTACCAGCCCAAGGTGGATGCCGGCAGCGGCCGGGTGATCGGGGCCGAGGCCCTGCTGCGCTGGCATGTGAACGGGCAGGAGCTGCACACGCCGGACCAGTTCATACCGGTCGCCGAGGACAGCGGACTGATCCTGCCGATCGGTGCCTGGGTGCTGCGCCAGGCCTGCCGGCAGGCGCGGCTGTGGCAGCAGCGTGGATGCGTCCTGCCGGTTTCGGTGAACGTGTCGCCGATGCAGTTCCAGCATGCGGACTTCTACACCTGGCTCGACGACGTGCTGGCCGAGAGCGGGCTCGACGGGCGCCTGCTCGAGCTGGAGCTGACCGAGCGCATGGTGATGTCCGGCGGCGAGGCAACCGCCGGCCTGCTGCGACGGATCCAGCAGCGTGGCGTGCGGCTGTCGCTGGACGATTTCGGTACCGGCTATTGCAGCCTGTCCTATCTGAAACATTTCCCGATCGACGCATTGAAGATCGATCGCGTGTTCGTGCGCGACATCACCACCGACCGCGATACCGCCACGATCACCCGCGCGATCATCGCGATGGCACGCAGCCTCGGCAAGGATGTAATCGCCGAAGGCGTGGAGACACCGGAGCAGGGCGTGTTCCTGCGCGAAGCCGGTTGTTCGCAGCTGCAGGGTTTCCTGTATGGAATGCCGATGCCGGCCGCGGAATTCCAGCAGCTGCTGGCGCGGACTACGCCGACGCCTTGAGCAGGCTTTCGTACATCCAGTAGTGGCAGCGCTGCATGCCGAGCCCTTCATAGGTCGCCTGCGCGTGCCGGTTCCCGGTTTCCACATACAACCGCAGACCCACGGCAGCGGCCTCCACGGCACGCTGCGCGACGTCCGCATACAACGCACGGAACACGCCGCCACGACGTGCCCCCGGTGACACGTAAACGCTCTGGATCCACCAGAAATCACCGCAGCGCCAGTCACTCCACTCGTACGTCACCAGCAGGCTGCCGACCGCCGTGCCCTCGCGTTCGGCGACCAGATAGAAGCCACGCCGCGGCTGTTCGAACACACCGCGGACACCACGCTCCAGCACGGCGGAATCAAGTCGCTTCTGCTCGGTTTCCCACGCCATCGCCGCATTCCAGGCAAGCAACTCGGGCAGGTCGGTGAGGCTGGCGGCACGGATCAGCAGGGACACGGAACGACTCCGGCAAGTGAAGACGAGAGCTCATCGTAGCGTGCGCGATCTTCACACGCCGACGCGTAGGGTGGGGCGGAACCGATGGCGGTCGCTCGCCGTGACCGTCCCCATCGAGGGCCATCGCACAGCCGGGACACCGGCAGATGACCCGGCCACCCAGGAAAACCTGATCTTGAACAACGGCGGCATCCTCGACCTTCTCAAGTTGCGACAGCTGCGTGCGCTACGTCGGCGCCGCGTGGCCGCACGTACAAAACCGGAGCAGGAACCGGCACTGCGCTCGGAGCTGTTCAGCGCCGAGCAGATGGAACAGCATGGCCGGCTGCTGGCCGGCCAGCATCGGCTGAGCGAGCGCGCCAATGCGGATCTGCTGCTGAGCCGCCTGGCCGACAACGAGGCCGTGCTGACCCATACCTGCGAACGGCTCACCAGCGCCACCCGGCGCAAGCGCCGGATCACCCCGGCCGGCGAGTGGTTGCTGGACAACTTCTACCTGGTCGAGGAACAGATCCGGATCGCCCGTCGCCATCTGCCGAAGGGCTACAGCCGAGAGCTGCCACGACTGGGCAGCGGCCCTTCGACCGGGCTTCCGCGCGTGTACGACCTTGCGCTGGAAATCATTTCGCACGGCGATGGCCGGGTCGACACCGCCAACCTCAGCCGCTTCCTCGCCGCCTATCAGGAAGTGACGCCACTCAGGCTGGGCGAGCTGTGGGCGATCCCGATCATGCTGCGGCTGGCGCTGATCGAAAACCTGCGCCGGGTCGCGGCGCGAGTGATGGCGGACTGGCGCTATCGCGGCAAGGCGGTGCGCTGGGCCGACGCGATGACCGCCACCGCCGAGCGCGACCCGAACAGCGTGGTGCTGGTGGTCGCCGACATGGCACGCTCGAATCCGCCGATGAACGGTCCGTTCGTCGCCGAGATGGCACGCCGCCTGCAGGGACAGAGCCCGGCACTGGCACTGCCGTTGAGCTGGATCGAGCAGCGCCTCGCCGAGTCCGGCCAGAGCATCGAGCACCTGCTGCAGCTGGAAGCGCAGCAGCAGGCGGCCAACCAGGTCTCGATCAGCAACAGCATCGGCAGCCTGCGCCTGTTGTCGGCAATCGACTGGCGCGACTTCGTCGAGCACAACAGCGTCGTCGACCAGCAACTGCGCGAAGACCCCGCCGGCGTCTACGCCGCGATGGATTTCGCCACCCGCGACCGCTACCGCCATGTGGTGGAATCGATCGCGCGCAAACACCGGCTGACCGAGCCGCAGGTGGCCGAGGCTACACTCGAGCTGTGTCAGGTTGCCGCGACGAACGCAGTCCTGCCGGCGCTCTCGCAGCACGTGGGTTACTACCTGATCGATCGCGGGCGCCGTGCACTGGAGCAGCATCTCGGCATTCGCCCGACCGTGGCCGAAACGCTGCGTCGCGGTTTCGACAAGGCGCCGCTGCCGATCTACCTGGGCCTGCTGGCGCTGCTCACGTTCGCGTTTGCGCAACCGCTGGTGGTTGCCGCTGCGCATAACCGATTGCCGCTGTGGGCGCTGTTCGCGATCGCGGTGCCGGCCGTGATCCTCGCCAGCCAGCTGGGGCTGAGCCTGCTCAACTGGCTGGCCACGCTGACGATTGCGCCGCAGCAGCTGCCACGCATGGATTATTCGGACGGCATCCCGGCCAGCGCGTGCACCCTGGTGGCAATTCCCAGCCTGCTCACCGACGCGCAGGATGTCGAGGATCTGGTCGAGTCGCTGGAGGTCCGCTTTCTCGGCAACCAGGACGCGCAACTGCATTTCGCCCTGCTCACCGATTTTGCCGATGCAGATCGCGAGACGCTGCCGGAGGATGCCGCCCTGCTGCGGCTGGCACGGCGACGCATCGAGGCACTCAACGAGCGCCATGCCGGCAGCGCCGGCGATCGCTTTTTCCTGTTCCACCGGCCACGCCGATGGAACGCGGCCGAACAATGCTGGATGGGCCACGAGCGCAAGCGCGGCAAACTGGCCGACCTCAACGCGCTACTTCGTGGCAACGCACACGACCGCTTCATGCTGATCGTGGGCGACGTCGCGGCACTGCCAACGGTGCAGTACGTCATCACGCTGGATACCGACACCGAGCTGCCGCGCGACTGCGCCCATGAATTCGTCGGCACCATCGATCATCCGCTCAACCGCGCGGTTTACGACACCGAACAGCAACGCGTGGTCAGCGGCTACGCGATCCTGCAGCCGCGCGTGGGCATCAGCCTGCCCAGCACTGCGCGTTCGCGCTACGCGCAGCTCTACGGCAGCGACGCCGGCATCGATCCGTATACGCAGATGGTGTCGGACGTCTATCAGGACGTGTTCCACGAAGGCTCGTTCATCGGCAAGGGCATCTATGCCATCGATGCGTTCGAGCGCACGCTGGACGGCCGCTTCCCGGAGAACCGCATCCTCAGCCACGACCTGGTCGAGGGTTGTCATGCGCGTTCGGGCCTGCTCAGCGACGTGCAGTTGTACGAGGAATATCCGGCCCGCTACAACGCCGACGTGAAGCGCCGGCATCGCTGGATCCGCGGCGACTGGCAACTGCTGCCGTGGCTGCTGCCATGGGCGCCGACCGCGCACGATGGCTGGCGCCGCAACGCACTCACCGCGCTGTCGCGCTGGAAGATCCTCGACAACCTGCGCCGCAGCCTGGTTCCGGCGTCGCTGCTGGCGCTGCTGGTCACCGGCTGGCTGCTGCTGTCGCCGGTGTTCTCGTGGACGCTGGCGGTACTGGCGATGGTGCTGGTGCCACCGCTGCTGGCGGCCTTGCTCGATCTCGCGCAGAAACCGCAGGACGTCCAGCTCGACCAGCACCTGCGCGCCGCCTCGCGCGCCGGCGGCCAGCATCTGGCCCGCATGGCGCTGGCGCTGGCGTGGCTGCCACACGAAGTGCAATACAGCCTCGATGCGATCATGCGCACGTTGTGGCGCATGGCGGTCAGCCATCGCCGACTGCTGCAGTGGCAAACCTCCAGCGAGGTCGCACGACGCAGCAGCAACGCGCCGGCGGCACTGTGGCGGTTGATGTGGATCGGCCCGCTGCTGGCGGTGGTGCTGGCCGTGGCGCTGGCGTGGCAGCGTCCGCTGGTGCTGGTGCTGGCTGCGCCGCTGCTGCTGCTTTGGCTGCTCTCGCCGTGGATCGCCTGGTGGATCAGCCAGCCGCGCCGGCCTTCCACGTTTGCACCGAGCACGGCCCAGTTGCGCTTCCTGCACATGCTTGCGCGCCGCACCTGGGCGTTCTTCGACAGCCAGGTCGGCCCCGCCGACCACTGGCTGCCGCCGGACAACCTGCAGGAGCAGCCGGGACCGGTGATCGCGCACCGTACCTCGCCGACGAACATCGGCATGGCGCTGCTGGCTAACCTGGCCGGCTACGACTTCGGTTTCCTCAGCGCCGGCCGCCTGCTCGAACGCAGCCGGCAGACGCTGGCGACGATGCAGCAACTGCCGCGTCATCGCGGCCACTTCTACAACTGGTACGACACGCTGAGCCTGCAACCACTCGCGCCGCTGTACATCTCGGCCGTGGACAGCGGCAACCTGGCCGGCCACCTGCTGACCCTGCGACCGGGCCTGCTGGCACTGCTCGACGAACCGGTATTCCCGCCACGCGTGCTGCAAGGCCTGCTCGACACACTGAACGTCCTGCACGATGCACTCGACAGCACCAGCGCGGCGGCGCTGAAGCCGATGCAACAGGAACTCGAAAGCGCACTGGCGACGCCACCGCCCATAACCAGTGCGGCAGTGGACCTGCTGCAGCGGCAACTCGACCACGCCCATGCACTGGCGCAGGCCCTCGTCGTCGAATCGGGCAGCGATGCGGAGTTCTGGCTCGACGCGCTGCTGGAACAATGCAGCGACCTGGTCGACGAGACGACCACCTTCCGCCTCGACCCACCCATCGACGACGACGGTGGTTTCAGCGGCATCCCGACGCTGCACCAGCTCGCCCGGATCGAACCACTGTGCTGGGCCGCCGAGGCCGGTGCCGATGCCCTGCGTGGCCGTGCACTCGAACGCATCGCGCTGATCGAGCGGCTGGCCCAGCAGGCCGGCGAACTGGCGCTGATGGATTACCGCTTCCTGTACGACAGCACGCGCGACCTGCTGGCGATCGGCTACAACGTCGATCAGCGCCGGCTCGATGCGAGCTATTACGACCTGCTGGCATCGGAGGCGCGGCTGGCCAGCTTCGTGGCAATTGCGCAAGGCCAGTTGCCGCAGGACAACTGGTTTTCGCTGGGGCGTCTGTTGACCACCACCGGCGGCGAACCGGTGCTGCTGTCGTGGACCGGCTCGATGTTCGAATACCTGATGCCGATGCTGGTGATGCCGAGCCACGAAGGCACGCTGCTCGACCAGACCTGTCGGGCGGCGGTGGCACGGCAGATCGAATACGGCAACCAGTTGAACCTGCCATGGGGCGTATCCGAGTCCGGCTACAACACGCTGGATGCGCATTTCACCTATCAATACCGTGCATTCGGCGTGCCCGGCCTGGGCCTCAAGCGCGGGCTGGGCGACGATGTGGTGATCGCGCCTTACGCCAGCGTGATGGCGATGATGGTGGATCCCGCAGCGGCGACGCGGAACCTGCAGCGGCTGGTCGAGGTCGGTGCGCTGGGACGTTTCGGTCTGTACGAGGCGATCGACTACACACCGGCGCGACTGCCGCTGGGGCAGGACGCAGCCCTGGTGCGTTCGTTCATGGCGCACCACCAGGGCATGAGCCTGCTCGCGCTCGCCTACGCGCTGCTGGACCGGCCGATGCAGCGGCGCTTCGAGTCCGATCCGCAGTTCCAGGCCACCAGCCTGCTGCTGCAGGAACGCGTGCCGCGGACCGCCGCGGAATATCTGCATGCTTCCGGCTTCCCCGACGTGGACGACCCGTCGCGCACGACCGAGGCACGCCTGCGCGTGTTCGCCGATCCGGACCGGGCGCGGCCAGCCGTGCAGCTGCTGTCGAACGGCCATTACCACGTGATGCTGAGCAGTGCCGGCGGCGGCTACAGCCGCTGCGGCGAACTGGCGCTGACGCGCTGGCGCGAGGACATCACGCGCGACTACTGGGGCATGTTCTGTTACCTGCGCGACGTCGCCAGCGGAGAGTACTGGTCCACCGCCTACCAGCCGACCGTGAAGAAGACCGAGCTGTTCGAGGCGATCTTTTCCGACGCGCGCGCCGAATTCCGCGTGCGCGAACGCGAGTTCGATGCGCACACCGAGATCGTGGTGTCACCGGAAGACGACATCGAGCTGCGCCGCACCCGCATCACCAACCGCAGCCGCACGCGGCGCACGATCGAGCTGACCAGCTACGCCGAGGTGGTGCTGGCGCCGGCGCTGGCCGACACGCTGCACCCGGCCTTCAGCAAGCTGTTCGTGCAGACCGAGCTGGTACCGGCGCTGCAGGCGATCGTGTGCACGCGACGACCGCGTGCCGCCGACGAGCACGTGCCGTGGATGTGCCACTTGCTGGCCGTGCACGATGCCGACATCGATGCGATCTCCTACGAAACCGATCGTGCCCGCTTCATCGGCCGCGGCCGCAGCACGGCGCAACCGCGTATGCTCGATCGCGAGCAGGTTCAACTGTCGAACAGCGCCGGTTCGGTACTCGACCCGGTGCTGGCGATCCGCTGCCGCATCACGCTGGAACCGGAGCAATCGGCCACCATCGATTTCGTCACCGGCATGGCCGACAGCCGCGACGGCTGCATGCAGCTGATCGGCAAGTACCGCGATCGCCATCTGGCCGATCGCGTGTTCGACCTCGCCTGGACCCACAGCCAGGTGCTGCTGCGCCAGCTCAATGCCAGTCTCGCCGATGCGCAGCTGTACGAGCACATGGCTACCGCGATCATCTACCCGAACGCGAACCTGCGCGCCGAACCGGCGATCCTGCGCGGCAACCGGCGCGGCCAGTCGGGTCTGTGGGGGCAGGCGATTTCCGGCGACCTGCCGATCGTGCTGCTGCAGATCGCCGATCCCGCGCGGATCGAACTGGTGCGCCAGCTGGTGCAGGCGCATGCGTACTGGCGGCAGAAAGGGCTGGCGGTCGATCTGCTGATCTGGAACGAGGATCGCGCCGGCTACCGGCAGGAACTGCAGGACGCGATCATGGGCCTGATCGCCTCCGGCAGCGGGGCCAGCCTGCTCGATCATCCCGGTGGCATCTTCGTGCGTCCGGCGCAGCAGCTGTCCAGTGAGGACCGGCTGGTGGTACTGGCGAGCGCACGCATCATCCTGGTCGACAACCGCGGCAGCCTGGCCGAGCAGATCGCCCGGCGCCGGGTGGAAACACGTGCGCCGCGTTTCGAGCCGAGCCGGCCAAAACGCATCGGGGTCGCCGCGGCAGAAATTCCAAGGGCTTCCACGCTGCAACTGGCCAACCCCTACGGGGGGTTCAGCGCCGATGGCCGCGAATACGTCATCACCCTCGTTGACGGCAACGCCACACCGGCGCCGTGGGCCAACGTGCTGGCCAACCCGCACTTCGGCACGGTGATCTCCGAGAGCGGGAGTGCCTATACCTGGGCCGAGAACGCCCACGAGTTCCGGCTGACCCCGTGGCACAACGACCCGGTCGGCGATGCCAGCGGCGAGGCGCTGTACCTGCGTGACGAGGAAACCGGCCAGGTGTGGTCGCCGACGCCGCTGCCCGCGCGCGGCAGCGGCGAATACGTGACCCGTCATGGCTTCGGCTACAGCGTGTTCGAGCACAGCGAGGGCGGCATCCATTCCGAGCTGTGGGTCTATGTGGCGCTGGACGCCTCGGTGAAATTCTCGATGCTGAAGCTGCGCAACGACTCCGGCCAGACGCGTCGGCTCAGCGCCACCGGCTACGTCGAATGGTTGCTGGGCGACTTGCGCGAGCGCACCGCGATGCATGTGGTGACCGAATCGGACCCGGCCAGCGGCGCGTTGTTCGCACGCAACGCCTACAACACCGAGTTTCCGAATCGTGTGGCCTTTTTCGACGTGGACGATCCGGCACGCGGCATCGACGGCGACCGCAGCGAATTCCTCGGCCGCAATGGCGGCATGGACGCACCGGCGGCACTCGGGCGCGCCAATCTGTCCGGCCGTCTCGGCGCCGGACTCGACCCCTGCGCGGCGCTGCAGTCGAACGTGACGCTGGACGACGGCGAGCAGCGGCAGCTGATCTTCCGCCTCGGCCTGGGCCGCGATGCCACCGATGCCGCCGCGCTGGTGCAGCGCTTCCGTGGCAACGGCACCGCGGCCGCCGCGCTGGCCGCGGTGCGCGCGCACTGGGAGCGCACGCTCGGCGCGGTCCAGGTCCATACACCCGATCCCGCGCTCGACGTGCTCGCCAACGGCTGGCTGCTGTACCAGACCATCGGCTGCCGGCTGTGGGCGCGCAGCGGCTATTACCAGTCCGGCGGCGCGTTCGGCTTTCGCGACCAGCTGCAGGACTCGATGGCGGTGCTGCATGCGGCTCCCGAACTGGCACGTCGCCAGTTGCTGCTGTGCGCGGCGCATCAGTTCATCGAAGGCGACGTGCAGCACTGGTGGCATCCGCCGCTGGATCGCGGCGTGCGCACCACCTGCTCCGACGATTACCTGTGGCTGCCACTGGCCGCCAGTCGCTACGTGCTCGCCACCGCCGACCGCAGCGTGCTGGAGGAACGCATCGGCTACCTCGAAGGCCGCACCCTGCATCCGGGCGAGGAGTCCTATTACGACCTGCCGCAACATGCCGGCCTGCGCGAGACGCTGTACCGACACTGCGTGCGTGCGATCGAGCACAGCCTGCCGCGCGGCGCACACGGTCTCCCGCTGATCGGCGGCGGCGACTGGAACGACGGCATGAACCGGGTCGGCGAGCATGGCCGCGGCGAAAGCGTGTGGCTGGGCTTCTTCAGCTGCGAGGTACTGACGCGCTTCGCCGCGGTGGCCCGGCTGCACGACGACGAAGCCTTCGCGCTGCGCTGCGAGGACGAGGTCGCCAAGCTGCGCAGCGCACTGGAACAGCACGGCTGGGACGGTGCCTGGTACCGCCGCGCGTATTTCGACGACGGCACGCCGCTGGGCTCGAATGGCAACGACGAATGCCGCATCGACTCCATCGCGCAGAGCTGGTCGGTGCTGTCCGGCATGGCTGCACCCGAGCGACGCCAGCAGGCGATGGAGTCGCTCGACCAGCATCTGGTGCGCCGCGATGCCGGCCTGGTGCAGTTGCTCGATCCGCCGTTCGACAAGTCCGCGCTCGACCCCGGTTACATCAAGGGCTACGTGCCCGGCGTGCGCGAGAACGGCGGGCAATACACGCATGCCGCGATCTGGGCCACGATGGCGTTTGCCGAACTCGGTGACAGCACGCGCGCGTGGGAGCTGCTGCGCATGATCAATCCGGTCAGCCACGGCAGCGACGACGCCATTACCACCGGCGGTGGCCCCGTCACCGGAGGTGATCCCACCGAGATGGACGTCTACAAGGTCGAACCCTATGTGGTCAGCGCCGACGTCTACGCGGTCGCGCCGCACACCGGCCGCGGCGGCTGGAGCTGGTACACCGGCTCTGCCGGCTGGATGTACCGGCTCATCGTCGAATCACTGCTCGGCCTGCGGCTGGAAGCCGGCAGGCTGCGCTTCGCACCAGTGCTGCCGGAGGAATGGGAGGGCTTCACCATGGACTATCGCCACCGTGACACGCTGTACCGGATCCACGTGCGGCAAAGCGACGCCGGCACGCTGGGCACGGTGTGGCTGGATGGCGTGGCGCAGACGGACGGCCTCATTCCGCTGACCGACGACGGGGCGGAGCACAGCGTGGAACTCAACTGGCCACGGGGAAACTGACACCTGCCGACGAATGGCGTGCTCCGCCAGCCCGCAGCTCAGCGATCCAGCGGACTCAACACACCGTGGCCACCACGATTGAGTACATGCGTGTAGATCTGGGTGGTGGCGACGTCCTTGTGGCCGAGCAGTTCCTGGATGGTGCGGATGTCCTGCCCGGCCTCCAGCAAGTGGGTGGCAAAGGAATGTCGCAAGGTGTGGCAGGTAGCCGGCTTCACGATGCCGGCGCGGCGGCACGCTGCCTTGATCGCGCGCTGCAGCGACGACTCATCCAGATGATGGCGACGCTCGATGCCGCTGTGCGGGTCGCAACTGCGAACGGACGCGGGAAACACGTACTGCCAGCCCCAGTCGCCGGCGGCACCAGGAAACTTGCGCGCCAACGCGTCAGGCATCCAGACCCGCCCGAAACCGGCGGCCACGTCGCGCTGGTGAATTCTTGCCGCCTCGGCCAACTGGGCCTGCAACGGCTCGACCAGCCGGCGCGGAAGCATCGTGCGGCGATCCTTCGCTCCCTTGCCTTGGCGCACCAATATCTCGCCGCGGGCAAAATCCACATCCTTTACCCGCAGCCTCACGCACTCCATCAGGCGCATGCCGGTGCCGTACAACAAACTGCCCATCAACCAGTGCACACCCACCAGCTCATCCAGCAATGCCCTCGTTTCGACAGGCGTCAATACCACCGGCAAACGCTGTGGCCTTTTCGCCCGCTCAACGCCATCGAGCCAGGGCAGCTCCACTTCCAGCACCTGTCGATACAGAAACAACAATGCCGACAGGGCCTGATTCTGGGTCGATGCCGAGACCTTCCCGTGCACGGCCAACGAGGTCAGGAACGCCTCGATCTCCGGCGCACCCATCTCCGACGGATGCCGTTTGTCATTACCGAGAATGAACCGGCGTATCCATCCCACATAGGCTTCTTCGCTGCGCCTGGCCATGCCGAGCCTGCGCATCCTCTCCCGCACGCGATCCAGCAACTTCGGCGAACCCGACCCCGTTTCGCTTGCTCCATGCTCCGCCCCATGAAAGGATGACACCGGCATCTCCACTCGCCTTCGGAAAGTTGAGATTAGGCTGCAGGATTAGGCCGCACCAAGCAGAGCAAGCCATTGATTCATGTAGGCCGTAACGCAACGAAAGCATCGACTGCACGGGGATAGGTCGCAGGATTACACTGCATTTTGAAATCTACTAAGCGTTAGCTGCTTATGAACCTACCCTCGATACCAACAGACAATCTCTACAAATTTTGCGCGGTGTCAGGCGTAGTATTGCTGCTGTTTGGCGCGACGTTTCCAGTTCAAAAGCTCTTCGATACTCAAAATAATTTGGATCAAGTCAGAACCGAAGAACAAATTCTGTCGTTACAAATTGCTGACCTTCAGGAGGACTTTCACCGCGTCAACTCCGATCTCGAGACTTTACAAAAGGACACCACTGCAGCGGAGGCGAACCCTCGTGCAGCAGATTTACCATCGTTGCGAGCTAGAAGTACTACAGCAGGTACCACTATCAACGCAGTTAAAAAGCAGAGCCGTCAGCTTGCGCTTATCAACGTAAGGCAACAGGGAAATTTCGAACACCTTAAACATCTTATTCAACGCTTGTGGCTCTACGTCGCTGCAGCGGCTATCTTCATGCTGGGTGGGTTGCAGCTCGCTTTTTTCGGGTTCAGGTGTTGGTACTATCGTGTGCAGAAGCCTGCAGACGACCTTCTACAGCGCCAAATCCGCGAGAGCAGCAGCTAACAAGTCGTCCAAGCGGACGCGCGAAAAGCCGCGCGCCGCTTAACTCCAGCGTTAGCCCTTGGAAGAAGATGGCCGCACTTACATGGAAGAGCCCGGCGTTAATTGGAGCAGTCTGCTTGATCGCCGTGCTATCTATCATCAATATCAAACGCGACCCGCCGCCCGAGTTGCAAGGCAGCCTTTTTGCACACGGGCACATCGTTCAGTGCAACTTCGAAAACCTGAGCCGGAGCAACAACAGTCAGTTTTTCCTGGGCATCACTTTGGATGCGCCTAGCGCGCCTTATTTGAGGCTCAATCCAAACAACTCGGAGCGGGGAAAATATGAGTCGTTGTGCCAACGCAAGGCAGCTGTGCATGTAACTTACCAAGCAATTCAGCGCCTTGTTGGTCCGATTCGATTCTGGGTCAAGGACATCGTCGAGGGCTAACAATTCGTTCAAGGCGGACGGCTACGCCGCCGCTTAACTCTAGCGTTAGACCGCATGAACTACTCCCTTAGCTATCGCTCATCTCGATCCGAAGTCTGGCGCTTTTACTGGGACGCTTGGAGAGCGCGTCTTTGGCGCGTGCATCTGCTTGTCGCCGCTGTACTCGCGTTTGTGCTGCCCGACATACTTGGTGTTCCTCCTGCAATCCGCTCCTACGTGCTGTACTTCTTTGGTGCTTTGCCAGCTGTAACGCTCTTCTTTGCTCTGTGGCCGCAAGTCATGTTCAAGAGCAAAGAACGCACTCTTCTTGTCGGGCCGGATGGCTGGTCAACCAAAATTGGCAACAAATCTGGCTCACGACGCTGGGCGGAGATTGCATCGGTTCAAGAAGCAAGAGACTCTGTGGTAATCACCAGCACTACGGGCAATGCTCTAATCGTTCCTGCACGCGCGTTCGTGGACGACGCGTTCAAGGGTCAGTTCGTCAAAGACTCGCAAGCATGGCACCGCGCGCATGCGGTCTAACATTTCGTTCAAGGCGGACGGCTACGCCGCCGCTTAACTCCAGCGTTAGAGCCAATGCCGATTCGAGCCGTAAATGATCCACAAGTAATTGCCGCTTGGGCACAAGCGACATCGACGTATCGCAAGCGATACAAACTTGTGCAGCCCTCCATCGGCTTGGCAGCGTTGGCCTGTATAGCTGCCGGCGTCTATCTGCAAAACATCTATATTGTTGCCCTGTTCCTTGTTTTCTTTCTTGCCCTCATGATCGCTCGCGCCGCAGAGAGAGTCAGCTTGGTCTGCCCCCACTGCTCCCAAACTCCAGTCAGTCCATTCGAGCGGGCATCACCCCTAGACATCGACTATTGTCCGCACTGCTTCTATTGGCTTAAATCTCCGTGGTAGGCCCTCGCAAGGGGTCTAACTACTCGTTCAAGGCGGACGGCTACGCCGCCGCTTAACTCAAGCGTTAGAGCTCATCATGGCAAAGGCCGAGATTATTCGAGCACTTCTGAATCAAGGCCACGCGCCAGAACTACGTGACCTCTTGTTCGGCTCGTCTCCGTACACCGACAAAGCCGCAAGAGCGCCAAAAGCAGATCCGCCTCCTCTTACGCACATCAAATTGGTAGCCGCAGCCCGCAATCACCTAGTCTTCGTATGCAAGTTCGGTACGCAAAAAGATCATGTCATCGAAGGCCACATGCACCATTTTTCTCACAAAGAAAAGTTTGAGCACTGGCTGGCTGAGGATGCGCCCGGAGTCACAGAATCAGAGCTAAAGCGGTTGCTCAAAGCAACTTCATGATTACCAATCGATTTGGCAATATGCTCTAACAACTCGTTCAAGGCGGACGGCTTCGCCGCCGCTTAACTCCAGCGTTAGGCCTGCTCATCGGGGTCAGTCAGACGCGCATCAGCAAGAGGGGACAATGTGTGCTGGCAACTAGTACATTAAATCAAGCTTGGGTGAGCTTGCTGTTTGCCGGTGGGTTCGTGTACTTCGTTATAAATGGAGTCATAACTGGCAGCACAATTGTGTGGTACAGAAGAATTGAAAGATCAGAGAACCCAATTTTATTCTGGTTTTCGATTGTTTCGTGCAGCATGGGCGCAGTGTTTTTTTTGATATTGTATTTTTGGCCGAATCTGGCTCAATTGCGGTAACGATTACTGATCTCAGGATCAAGGCTTGCCATGAGCTTATCGCGTCGCAGGCCTAACATCTCGTTCAAGGCGGACGCCTCCGGCGCCGCTTAACTCCAGCGTTAGGCAGAACGGAGCAGCTATGCGCAATTTGAAATTGGCTCTCGCAATTTCGGCGTTTTTCCTCTCGCTGCCGTCATACGGCGACTCTTTGCAAGTGCGCGAGTTCCAGACCTTGCCGCCGAACCAACAGCGCCAAATAGTGGATGCCTCATACAATGCCATCACCGCCGCGTTGGTATTCGTCAACACTGAAAAAACGGGTTCCCGCGCTGCCAAGAAGCTCACGTCCTGCTTGCGCGACCGAGACACTGACTGGATCGTAGGGACAGTAAATGATTACATTGACCACTATGGCGAAATGGCAACGTCTCTTGGCGGTGCCATTACACAAGCCATGATGTGGAAATGCGGCGTTCTTATTTTCAAAAAATAGCAGTATCAATGGGCCCGGTAAGGCCTAACATTTCGTTCAAGGCGGACGGCTTCGCCGCCGCTTAACTCTAGCGTTAGGGGTCATGAAAACCAGGACAGCTCTGTCAACATACTTCCTCGCAGTGGTAGTGCTAATCGGCTTTAGCATTGCTCTCGTCGGGGTTACGGGCGGCGTGGTGTTCATGGGCTCCTTTGCTATGGACAGCCCAACGTCAACTGCGGGGACCAAGGTAGACATTGCGTTGAAAATACTAGGCTCCATACTCACCGTATGGTTCGCACCTGCGCATGAGGTTCTGAAGATCATGGGCGCAGGTTGGTTCCTGCTAAATAACTTCCTTGTTGAAGCCATTGTTGCACCATTCTTTTGGGCGTTACTTGTACCGCTAGGCCTCTACTTCGCTAGGTGGCGCAAAGCCGTCGCTGCTAGTAGTAGTGGCACCTAGCAACTCGTTCAAGGCTGACGGCTTCGCCGCCGCTTTACTCCAGCATTCGGCTTCAAGAACCTTGAGGATGAACGAGTGGCATCATCGGGAGAGTCCATGACCGACACGACCTCGCTATCGGAGTACCTCGTCATCTCCCGCGGGCAGTGGGACAAAGACAGATCGCCCAAGGAAATACAGGCGGCGATTGACGACTTCTACATCTGGCACGATCGACTCGTCAGCGAAGGGACGATGAAAGCGGGACAGCGGCTCGCGCGCGAGGTGAAAATCGTAACAAGACACGGCGTGGTTGATGGCCCCTTTGCCGAAGCCAAGGAGGTCGTGGGCGGCTACTGGTTCTTCCTGGCTGGCAGCCTGGCCGAAGCCGCGGCACTTGCTGCGCAGAATCCTTGTCTGGCCTGCGGTTTGACGTGCGAGGTTCGACCCATTGAAGGGGAACGCGCCAGCGCGTTCAAGTTGAGCAATGAAACGCCCGAGAATTTCGGCGATGGGGAATGATTCGCAGCGGAAGTCATTGCGTGCGGCTGCGGAGGCCTACCCTTCCCTCAAGGCGGCCGCCTTCGGCGCCGCTTAATTCCAGCGTTAGGCCCTTGGGAGATAGCCATGAGCCGATTGATGCGATTTCCAAGTGCGGTCAAACGCGACCCAGCGGTCGATGCCTGGATGCATGAACACCGGGGACCACTTGGCACCATTGCGCAGCAATGGTTTGGCGTGATGCGCAACTGCGGTGACGATGTCCAGGAACTGTTGCACGATGGACATCCAACCGCGTGCATCGGTGATGTGGCGTTCGGCTACGTGAACGCATTTACCAACCACGTCAATGTCGGCTTCTTCCTTGGTCCCGAAATGGAAGATCCACAGTGCTTGCTAGAAGGCACTGGCAAGTTCATGTGTCACGTGAAGCTCAAGCCGGGCAATGAGATTGACTCAACGGCACTCAAGATGCTGGTGGTGACCGCATACACTGGTATTCGACGTCGCCTGGAGCCGGGCCCCGACAATCAGCCGCTTCGCGACTCGGCTTGACTCAGACATCAGGCGTTGCACGAACTGAAAGGCTTCGAGATTCTTTATCGGGACGATGAGCTGGCAGTGGTGGCGCGCGATGGCACGAAGGCCTACCTTGTCCAGAGCCCGGAATTTGCGGCCAAGGATCGCCCGGAGCTTGCGATCGAAACCGACCATATCGACGAGATTTTTCGGGACATCTCGACGCGGGTTCCCCATCTGCTTCATCCCAATGCGCGGACCGTCTCCCTGAAACCATGGGGAGCAAGGGAATTTGCAGTACTGGATGAAACGAGCGTGTGCGTGGTTTTCCGGCAATGGCCCGGCCATGAGCAAGATGGGTGACTATTCGTTCAAGGCGAACGACTGCGTCGCCACCTGGATCCAGCATTTGACCGCAGGCGAGTGAGAGCGCGATGAAACGTACATGGACCATCATCGGTGTTGCTGATGTCGCACGCAGCTTCAAGTGGTATCAGTCGCTGTTCGGACAACCGGCCACCTTGCCCGCTCATGATTATTTCGGTCAGCTTGTCGACCCGGATGGAACCGTCCTGCTTTGTCTCCACCAGTGGGGATCCCACGAGCATCCGACGCTGACCAGTCCGGATCACGCCCAGCCTGGCAATGGGTTGCTGCTGTTTTTCCGCGTGGATGACTTCTCCGAGGCACTCTCCCGGGCTCGCGCACTTGTGAGCCGTCTTGAGGAGGAGCCGCAGATGAATCCGAACACCGGGACGATGGAGTTCGCACTGCGTGACCCTGACGGGTACTACGTCATGGTCAGCGCACTGGCTGCGACCTGACCATTCCGCTGCGCAGACCCGGCCCGCTCCCGCTGACGCAGGTTCCTGCGAGCCTTGCGTCAAGCCTGGCGCGCGTGGCTTATGCATCGAATTAACCTCGCCCGGTGCAGTCTGGAGGACCCATGCAGTCTGGAAGGCAAGGCCGCCGTACGGCATGCTGATGGAACCGTGCCACGCTGGATGGACGGCATGAACCCCGCGCTGTCGCATTGACGGCGTGCCACAGCCCCATGGAGAGTACGACCGCTATGCCGACACCACGCTCGGATGCACTGGTCTTTTTCGGCGCCACCGGCGACCTGGCCTACAAGCAGATCTTTCCCGCATTGCAGGCGATGATGCAGCGCGACGGGCTGGACCTGCCGATCATCTGCGTCGCACATTCCGGCTGGACGGTGGAGCAGCTGCGCCAGCGCGCCCACGACAGCCTGGTGCAGGCGGCTAAAGGCCACGGCGGCAGCGTCGACGAGGCCACGTTCGCGAAGCTGTCGGCGCGGCTGCAGTACGTCGATGGCGACTACAACGATCCGGCCACGTTCCAGCTGCTGAAGAAAGCGCTGGGCAGCGCCACCCGGCCGCTGCATTACCTGGCGATACCGCCGAGCCTGTTCGGCGTGGTGGCAAGGAACCTGAGGCAGTCCGGCTGTGCCGATGACGCGCGCATCGTGGTGGAGAAGCCGTTCGGCCGCGACCTGGCCTCGGCGCAGGAACTCAACCGCACGCTGCATGAGGTGTTCCCGGAGCCGTCGATCTTCCGCATCGACCATTACCTGGGCAAGGAACCGGTGCAGAACCTGCTGTATTTCCGCTTTGCCAACAGCGTGCTCGAGCCGGTGTGGAACAACCGCTATGTCGACAGCGTGCAGATCACCATGGCCGAGCAGTTCGGCATCGATGGCCGCGGCAGTTTCTACGAAAGCGTCGGCGCGATCCGCGACGTGCTGCAGAACCACCTGCTGCAGGTGACCTCGCTGTTGGCGATGGATGCGCCGATCGGCAGCGATCCCGCCTCGCTGAATGCGGAGAAGCTTCGGCTGTTCCGCGCGATGCGCCCGCTCGATCCGAAGGAAGTGGTGCGCGGCCAGTTCAACGGTTATCGCAAGGTCGACGGCGTGGCACCGGATTCCAATGTGGAGACCTTCGTCGCGCTATGCCTGCACATCGACACGTGGCGCTGGGCCGGCGTGCCGTTCTACATCCGTGCCGGCAAGAGCCTGCCGATCACCAGTACCGAGGTGATCGTCGACATGAAGACACCGCCACTGTCGGTGTTCGACGAGATCACGCCACCGCAATCGAACTACTTTCGCTTCAAGCTCAGCCCCGAGGTGATCATTGCCGAAGGCATGCGGGTGAAGAAGCCTGGCGAGGCGATGCAGGGCGAACCGGTGGAACTGGTGGCACGCCATCATGCCGCGGTGGAGAAATCACCGTACGAGCGCCTGCTCGGCGATGCGATCCGCGGCGACAACTCGCTGTTCACCAGCGACGAGTGCGTCGAGGCGGCGTGGGCGGTGGTCGATCAGGTGCTGAACCATGAGCAGGCCGTGAGCGTGTATGAGCCAGGCAGCTGGGGGCCGGCCGAGGCGGCGAAGATCATCAGCGGCACCGAGGGCTGGCACAACCCCGCGCCTGAAGCGAGCGAGCCATGCTGAGCGACAACGCCAGCGGTGTCGCTTCCGTGGTGTTTCTGCTCGACGTCGACAACACCCTGCTCGACAACGACCGCTTTGCCGCTGACCTCGGCGAAAAACTCGAGCAGGCGTTCGGCGCCACCGAGCGTGACCGCTACTGGGCGATCTATGCGCAGCTGCGCGACGAACTCGGTTATGCCGACTACCTCGGCGCGCTGCAGCGCTTCCGCGCCGGGCTGGACAACGATCCGGCGCTGCTGCAGATGTCGGCGTGGCTGCTGGAATATCCGTTTGCCGACCACCTGTATCCGCACGCGCTGGACACCGTGGCACACCTGTGCACGCTGGGTCCGACCGCGATCCTGTCCGATGGCGACGTGGTGTTCCAGCCGCGCAAGATCCAGCATGCCGGTCTGTGGTCTGCGCTGGACGGCAACGTGCTGATCTACCTGCACAAGCAGCAGATGCTGGTGGCGATGCAGCAGCGCTATCCGGCTGCGCATTACGTGATGGTCGACGACAAGCCGCAGATCCTCGCTGACATGAAGCAACGCCTCGGCCATCGGTTGACCACGGTGTTCGTGCGCCAAGGTCACTACGCCGCAGCGGCACCGACCGAACTGCAGTCCGCAGCAGACCTCACGATTGCGTGCATCGGCGATCTGCGCGGGCGTAAGCTTGAGGACTTCCTGCCGAGTACACCGACGATCGACCTGCCGGCCAATTGAAGCAACCCGAATTGAACAACCCATATCGAACTGGAGCCATGGAGCAAGCATGAAAGCGACCCGTCAACTGCATGAACTCGGCCAGAGCCTGTGGCTGGACAACATCACCCGCACCCTGCTCGACGACGGCACGCTGGCGCGCTACATCGCGGATCTCTCGGTCACCGGGCTGACCTCGAACCCGAGCATCTTCGATGCCGCGATCGGCGACGGCGATACCTACGACGCCGGCGTGCATGCCAAGACGCTGGCGGGACTGTCCGGTGAAGAGCTGTTCACCGAGCTGGCACTGGAGGACCTGCGCCGCGCGGCCGATCTGTTCCGGCCGATCTTCGACGCCACCGACGGCGTCGATGGCTGGGTCTCGATGGAAGTCTCGCCGCTGCTGGCGGCCGACACCGCCGGCTCGATCGCCGCGGCCAAGCAGATCCACAGCCAGGCGCAGCGCGACAACCTGTTCGTGAAGATTCCCGGCACGCCGGAAGGCATCCCGGCGATCGAGGAAGCGATCTTCCTCGGTATCCCGATCAACGTGACCCTGCTGTTTTCCTGCGCGCAGTACGTGGCCGTCGCCGAGGCGTATATGCGCGGCATCGAGCGGCGCATTGCCGCCGGGCTCGGTTCGCGCGTGGGTTCGGTCGCCTCGCTGTTCATCAGCCGCTGGGACGTGGCCAGCAACCCGCAGCTGCCGGCCGAGCTGCACAACAAGCTCGGCATCGCGGTGGGCCAGCAGACCTATCGCGCCTATCGCGAACTGCTCGCCTCACCCCGCTGGCAGAAACTCGAAGCTGCCGGGGCACAGCCGCAGCGCCTGCTGCTGGCCAGCACCGGTACCAAGGATCCGTCCCTGCCGGACACGCTGTACATCAGCGCCCTGGCCGCCCCCGACACCATCGACACGATGCCGGAAAAGACCCTGCTCGCGTTCGCCGACCACGGCCAACTGCACGGCGTGATGGCCAGCGACGGTGGTGATGCCGACAGCGTGCTGGCGCAGATCGGCAAGGCTGGCGTGGACATCGATGCCCTGGCACTCAAGCTGCAGGTCGACGGCGCTGCCGCCTTCGTCAAATCCTGGAAGCAGCTGCTGCAGCGGATCGCCGACAAGGCCAGCGCGCTGGCCGACAAATCGAAAGGACCCGCCCTGCGATGAACCATCCCCCTCTCACGACACTCCCGCAATGGCAGGCGCTCAAGCAGCACTTCGCCACGATCGGCCCGAAGCATCTGCGCGAGCTGTTCGCCGCCGATGCTCAACGCGGCAAGCAGCTGACCGTCGAGGATGTCGGCCTGTACCTGGATTATTCCAAACAGCGCGTCGACACCGACACGCTGCGCCTGCTGCGCGAACTGGCCGAGGCCTGCGAACTGCCGCAGCGGATCGAGGCGATGTTCCGCGGCGACAAGATCAACAGCACCGAGGGTCGCGCGGTACTGCACGTGGCGCTGCGCGCACCGGCCACCGAAAAGATCCTGGTCGACGGCCACGACGTGGAGCCGGACGTGCATGAAGTGCTGGACCGCATGGCCGCGTTTTCCGAACGGGTGCGCAGCGGTGCATGGCTGGGCCATACCGGCAAGCGCATCCGCAACGTGATCAGCATCGGCATCGGCGGCTCCGACCTGGGTCCGGTGATGGCGTATGAGGCCTTGCGCGATTACAGCCGGCGCGACATGACGTTCCGTTTCGTCTCGAACGTGGACGGCACCGATTTCGCCGAGGCCGTGCGCGACCTGGAGGCGGCCGAGACGTTGTTCATCGTCTGCTCGAAGACCTTCACCACGCTGGAGACGCTGACCAATGCGCACGCCGCGCGCGCCTGGTGCATCAAGGCGCTCGGTGACGAAAGCGCGATCGCGAAGCACTTCGTCGCCGTCTCCACCAATGCCGAGGGTGTGGCGAAATTCGGCATCGACACCGCCAACATGTTCGGCTTCTGGGACTGGGTCGGTGGGCGTTACTCGATGGATTCGTCGATCGGCCTGTCGACCATGCTGGCGATTGGTGCGGACGGCTTCCGCGAGATGCTGGCCGGCTTCCATGCGATGGATGAGCACTTCCGCCATACGCCGCTGGAATCCAACCTGCCGGTGCTGATGGGCCTGCTGGCGATCTGGAACAACAACTTCCTCGATGCCGCCACCGTGGCGGTGCTGCCGTACGAGCAATACCTGAAGCGCTTCCCCGCCTACCTGCAGCAGCTGACGATGGAGAGCAACGGCAAGCACGTGACGCTCGACGGCAAGGTGGTGGACTACAACACCGGCCCGATCTACTGGGGCGAGCCGGGCACCAACGGTCAGCACTCGTTCTACCAGCTGATCCATCAGGGCACGCGCATCGTGCCGTGCGATTTCATCGGCTTCGGCCAGACCTTGAACCCGCTGCCCGCGCAAGGTGGCGGCGATCAACATGATTTGCTGATGGCGAACCTGATCGCGCAGGGCGAAGCACTGGCGTTCGGCAAGACCGCGGAAGAGGTGCGCGCCGAAGGTACGCCGGAAGCGCTGGTGCCGCATCGCACGTTCGAGGGCAATCGCCCCAGCAACACCATTCTCGCCGCGAAGCTGACACCGCATGTACTGGGTACGCTGATCGCGCTGTACGAGCACAGCGTGTTCGTGCAGGGCGTGATCTGGGACATCGACTCGTTCGACCAGTGGGGTGTGGAACTGGGCAAGCAGCTGGCGAAGACCACCATCGCCGAGCTGACCGCGAAGGACGAACCGAAACTCGCCCACGACAGTTCGACCAACGCCTTGATCCATCGCTATCGCCAGCTGCGCGATGGTGCGACTTCGGGAAAAGCATGAGTCAGAAAATCAGTCCACTCGCCGGCAAGCCGGCACCGGCATCGATCCTGGTCGACATTCCCAAGCTGCTAGCCGCCTACAGCGACCTGAAACCGGATCCGTCGGTTCCCTCACAGCGCGTCGCGTTCGGTACTTCCGGCCATCGCGGCAGTTCGTTCGATCGCAGTTTCAACGAGTGGCACATCCTGGCGATCAGCCAGGCGATCTGCGAATACCGCAAGAGCAAGGGCATCGACGGCCCGCTGTTCATCGGTTTCGACACGCATGCACTATCGCAACCTGCGTTCGAGAACGCGCTGGAAGTGCTGGCCGCGAACGGTGTCGAGACAATGATCGCCACCGGCGGCGAATTCACCCCGACGCCGGCGATCTCGCACGCGATCCTGGTCTACAACAAGGGGCGCAAGACGGGCTTGGCCGACGGCATCGTGATCACGCCGTCGCACAATCCGCCGGACAGCGGCGGCTTCAAGTACAACCCGACCAACGGCGGTCCGGCCGACACCGACATCACCGGCTGGGTGCAGAACCGCGCGAATGCCCTGCTCGAAGGTGGCCTGAAGGACGTGAAGCGCATGCCGTTCGCGCAGGCGCGCAAAGCCGCCAGCACGCACGAACACGACTACCTCAACCACTACGTCGCTGATCTCGCCAACATCATCGACTTCGATGTGATCCGCGGCGCCGGCGTGCATATGGGCGTTGATCCGCTGGGTGGTGCCGGTGTGCACTACTGGGCACCGATTGCCGATCGCTACAAGCTCGACCTCACCGTGGTCAGTGCGGTGGTCGATCCGCAGTTCGCCTTCATGACGGTGGACTGGGACGGCAAGATCCGCATGGATCCGTCGTCGAAATACGCGATGCAGCGATTGATCGCGCTGAAGGACCAATACGACGTCGCGTTCGCCTGCGATACCGACCACGACCGCCACGGCATCGTCACCCGCAGCAGCGGCCTGATGGTGCCGAACCACTACCTGTCCGTGCTGATCGAATACCTGTTCAGGCATCGGCCGCAATGGAACGCGAATGCCGCGATCGGCAAGACGGTGGTCAGCACGGCACTGATTGATCGTGTGGCGAAGCGGCTCGGCCGCAAGCTGTATGAAGTCCCGGTCGGCTTCAAGTGGTTTTCCGATGGCCTGTTCGACGGCTCGCTCGGCTTCGGCTGCGAAGAAAGTGCCGGCGCCTCATTGCTGCGCCACGACGGTTCGGTTTGGACGACCGACAAGGACGGCCTGGTGCCAGCCTTGCTGTCGGCCGAGATCACTGCGCGCGAGGGCAAGGATCCGGGCGAGCTGTACGCGCAGCTGACCCGCGATCTCGGCAACCCGTTCGCTGACCGTGTCGACGCGGCTGCCACGCCGGTGCAACAGGCGAAACTGGCCAAACTTTCACCCGATCAGCTGAAGAGCGACCAGCTCGCCGGCGAAAAGATCGAACAGGTACTCGACAAGGCGCCCGGCAACGGCGCGGCGATCGGCGGCATCAAGGTCGTCGCCGCCAGCGGCTGGTTCGCCGCGCGCCCGTCCGGCACCGAAGCGATCTACAAGATCTACGCGGAAAGCTTCAAGAGCCAGGACCACCTGCAGAGCCTGCTCGCCGAAGCACAGAAGATCGTCGACGCCGCGCTCGCGTAGGAGCGCACCCTGTGCGCGAGCTTTTTGCCAGATCACACCAAAAGCATTCGCGCACAGGGTGCGCTCCTACAACACCACCATTCCCGGAGAACCACCATGTCCAGCGCACTCGACCAGCAATGCATCAACACGCTTCGCTTCCTGTCGGTGGACATGGTGCAGAAGGCCAACAGCGGCCACCCTGGGCTGCCGCTTGGCGCTGCGCCGATGGCGTACACGCTGTGGACGAAGCAGCTGAAGCATCACCCAGCCAATCCACATTGGCCCGACCGCGATCGCTTCGTACTATCGGCCGGCCACGGCTCGGCGCTGCTGTACAGCCTGCTGCACGTGACCGGTTACGCGCTGTCGCTGGATGACCTCAAGCAGTTCCGCCAGTGGGGCAGCAAGACACCGGGGCATCCCGAATACGGCCACACGCCCGGTGTCGAAGTGACCACCGGGCCGCTCGGCCAGGGCCTGGCGAACGCGGTTGGCATGGCGATCGGCGAGGCGCATCTGGCCGCGCGCTATAACCGCGACGGCCATGACGTGATCGACCATCGCACCTGGGCCATCGTCAGCGACGGCGACCTGATGGAAGGCCTCGCCAGCGAAGCGGCCTCGCTCGCCGGGCATCTGAAACTGGGCAAGCTGGTCTGCCTGTATGACGACAACTACGTCACGCTTGCCGCCGGTACCGACATCACGTTTTCCGAGGATCGCGCCAAACGCTTCGAGGCGTATGGCTGGCAGATCATTCACGTGGCCGATGGCAACGACGTGGATGCGATCAGCGCCGCGCTGGATGCCGCCCGTGCCGACACTACGCGGCCGTCGCTGATTTTGGTGCGCACGCATATCGGTTTCGGCTCGCCCGAGCAGGACAGTTTCAAGGCGCACGGTTCGCCGCTCGGTGTCGAGGATACGAAGAAGACCAAGCAGAACCTCGGTTGGCCGCTCGAACCCGACTTCCTGGAGCCGGAGCCCGCACTGGCGCATTTCCGCGAAGCGCTGGATCAAGGCGCCAAGGCAGAGGCCGAGTGGAATGGACGTCTGGACGCCTATGCCAAGGCGTTCCCCGATCTTGCGAAAGAATTGCAGGGTCGCCTGCGTGGTGAATTGCCGGCTGGCTGGGACGCGGACATTCCGGTGTTCCCCGCCGATGCCAAGGGCCTTGCCACCCGCGTCGCCAGCGGCAAGGTGATGAATGCGCTCGCGCCGAAACTGCCCGCGCTGTTTGGCGGTTCCGCCGACCTTGACTCCTCGACGCATACCAATCTGAAAGGGTTCGGCGACTTCAATCCGGCTGTCATGCCGGGACAGGACACCCAGGGTTCCGACAGCGCCGGCTGGAGCTATGCCGGCCGCAACCTGCATTTCGGCGTACGCGAGCACGCGATGGGCGCGATCAGCAACGGGCTGGCCGTGCATGGCGGCTTCGTGCCGTACGGCTCGACCTTCCTGATCTTCTCCGACTACATGCGCCCGGCGATCCGCCTCGCCGCGCTGATGGGCGTGCACGTGGTGCACGTGTTCACCCACGACAGCATCGCGGTGGGCGAGGACGGCCCCACGCATGAACCGGTGGAGCAGTTGGCCAGCCTGCGCGCGATCCCCAACCTCACCGTGATCCGCCCCGCCGACGCGAATGAAACCGCAGAGGCGTGGAAGGTGGCGGCGCAATCGGAGAAGCACCCGGTGCTGCTGGCGCTGACCCGACAGGATCTGCCCACGCTCGACCGCACGCGCTATGCCAGCGCCGACGGCGTGCGACAGGGCGCCTATGTGCTGAGCGACGCGAAGGACGGCAAGCCATCCTTGATCCTGCTCGCCAGTGGTTCCGAAGTCGCCCTGATCCTCGCCGCCGCCGACCAGCTGCAGGCCGAGGGCATCGCGGTGCGCTGCGTGTCGATGCCGAGCTGGGAACTGTTCGACGCGCAGCCGCAGAGCTACCGCGATCAGGTGTTGCCGCCGAATGTATCCGCACGACTCGCGGTGGAACTGGGCGTCTCGCAGGGCTGGGATCGCTACGTGGGCGCCAAGGGCGACATGCTCGGCGTCAACCGCTTCGGCGCCTCCGCACCAGCCAGCGTGTTGCTGCGCGAATACGGTTTCACGGTGGACAACGTGGTGGCGCGGGCGAAGGCCCTGCTGGCGCGCTGATTCTTCGCGATCGGCGTTATGGAATCTGCGCCGACGCAGCGATTTCCTCGGCCATGACCGGAACGGCCTTCCTGTGGCGCAGCTGTTCGCGCAGTCGCAGGAACGGTCGTTCGGCGCCGTAGTACAACAAGGCGCCACCCAGCAGCGCCGCCACCGCATAGATCGCGAACGTGAGCACACCCTGCTCCAGCAGCCGTGGTGGCAGCGTGGTTTCGACCAGATGAAACATCGCCTTGTGGATGAGATACAGGCTGTAGGAAGTCAGCGCCAGCCATTCCACGCCAGGTATCCGCAAGCGGCCCAGCCAGCCTTGGGCGCCGGTGGCGGCAGCCACCAGCAGGGCCAGACCTGCCGACAACAGGGGGTAGCCGATCACGCTCGGCAGCAGACCGACCCGGTCGCGGAACAGCCACATCGCCAGCGCCGTGATCAGCAGACCTGCCGGCAACAGCACGCGGTTGGCCCGTTCCTGCATCTGCCGCCACCACGCCGGACGGAAGGCCTGGATCGCCGCCAGCACCACGCCGGCAAGCAGGCCGTCGAGCCGCGTATAGGTCGGGTAATAGATACCCTCGATGAAGCGCTGCCCGAACTCGGCGGTGTTTTGCGCCGGTGCCAGCTCATGCAGCCAGACATAACCACGGATCGCCATGCCCGCCAGCACCGTCGCCACGCATATACCAATGAATTTCGCCAGCGACGGGCGGCGCATCAACCAACAGGCCAGCAAGGGAAACAGCAGGTAAAAATGCTCTTCCACGCATAGTGACCAGACGTGCGAGAACGCCTTGTTGTGCTGATAGTCGATCAGCAGGTTGACCGTATAGGTGAGGAACTGCCACAGCGGCTGGATGCCGTCCGCCTCGCGGAAACCCGGCACGCTGAAATACAGCGCCAGCACCACCAGATACGCCGGCAGCACACGAAGCGAGCGGCGCAGGTAGAAATTGCCGAACGCCAGCGGCTCGCCACGGCTCAGCGGCTTCAGCAATTGCGAGCCGATCAGGTATCCGCTCAGCACGAAGAACAGGTCGACGCCGATCCAGCCGTAACTTTCCAGCAGGGCAAAGCGCTCGCCGATGCCGCCGACGATGTACGAATGGAACAGCATCACCCACACGATCGCGATGGCACGCAACAGATCGAGACCCGGCATCCGACTCATGCTGTTTCTGCTTCCCTGCTTGAATGCGACCCGGCTGGACCGCCGGATGTCGACATGAAGGCCACGGCGCCGACGTTCAGCGGACTCGCGGTTACCGTGGTGATATCGATCAGTTGCGCGACTGCAGCTTCGACAGCAGCCGCAGCAGTTCCAGATACAGCCACACCAGGGTCACCACCAGTGCGAACGCGCCGTACCACTCCATGTATTTCGGTGCACCGGCATTGACGCCGGACTCGATGAAGTCGAAGTCGAGGATCAGATTCAGTGCGGCGATCACCACTACCACCGCGCTGAACGCGATGCCGATGCCGCTGTGGCCGCTGATGAAACCCATCGAGTGGCCGAAGAAGCCCATCGCGAAATTGGCAAGGTACAGCAGCATGATGCCGCCAGTAGCGGCGACGATGCCGAGCTTGAATTTCTCGGTCGCGCGGATCAGTCCGCTGCGATAGGCCAGCAGCAATGCGGCCATGGTGCCGAAGGTCAGCCCCACCGCCTGGATCACGATGCCCGGATAGCGCATCTCGAAGATCGCCGACAGTGCGCCGATGAACACACCCTCCGCCAGCGCATACAGCGGCCCGGTGATCGGCGCCCAGGTCTTCTTGAACGAGGTGATCAGCCCGAGGATCAAACCACCGATCGCACCGACCATCACCAGCGGCAACATCGCCGGCATGCTGGCCGGACCGCTGAACTGGCTCCAGCTGTACATCGCGCCGATCAGCACCAGGATCAGCAGCAGGCCGGTCTTGTTGACCGTGCCGTTGATCGTCATCGCCTCGTCGCCGCGCGAAACGACCGCGCCGCTGGCCGCATCGAGGAAAGTGTTCTTGTTGAGTGCAGGGTTGCCGCTTTGCATGATCTTCTCCTATGCGTTGCCGACCATCGTAGCTGTCCGCCACGGGCTACGCACCCGCCATGCGCCAATACGCCGATGCACCCGTATGCGGAAACTACGCGACAATGCGACCTTGCCAAATGTTGCGGAGTTCCAATGAATCCCTCCACCCTGCGTATCGCCACCCGCAAGAGCGCACTCGCGCTGTGGCAGGCCGAGCATGTCGCCGCCCTGCTGCGCGCAGCGCATCCGGGACTGGCGGTGGAGCTGGTGCCGATGACCACCCGCGGCGATGAGATTCTCGACCAGCCGCTGGCGACGATCGGCGGCAAGGGGCTGTTCCTGAAGGAACTCGAGGTGGCGATGCTGGAAGGTCGTGCCGATCTGGCGGTGCATTCGCTGAAGGACGTGCCGGCGGAACTGGAACCGGGTTTCGTGTTGCCGGCGATCCTGCCGCGCGCGGATGCCGCGGATGCCTTCGTCAGCAACCACTACGCGGATCTCGCCGCGCTGCCACATGGCGCGCGGGTCGGCACCTCGTCGCTGCGGCGACAGGCACAGCTGCGAGCGCTCCGGCCGGATCTGGTGCTGCTCGACCTGCGCGGCAATGTCGGCACCCGGCTGGGCAAGCTCGACGCCGGCGATTACGACGCGATCGTGCTGGCCTGCGCCGGACTGGAGCGGCTGGGTCTGGCCGCACGCATCCGTGCCCGGCTGGCCGCGCCGGACTGGCTGCCGGCACCGGGCCAGGCAGCGATCGCGATCGAGGCACGTGAAGGGCAGACCAGCGTGCTGGCCCTGCTGGCTGCGCTGGACGACGCCGATACCCGGCTCGCCATCACCGCCGAGCGGGCGATGAACCATGCGCTCGGTGGCAGCTGCACGGTGCCGGTTGGCGGCTGGTGCGTGCTCGGCGAGCATGGCCTGCATCTGCGCGGCATGGTCGGTGATGCAACGAGCGGCCGGTTGCTGCATGCCGACGCCAGCAGCGCCGGCGATCAGGCCATTGAACTGGGCCGGCAGGTCGCTGCCGCGCTGCTGAAGCAAGGTGCGGGCGAACTGCTCGGGATTTGACCCGGTTCGGTACCCGATCCGCACAGCACCAATGAAAACGGCCCTCCCGCTTGCGCGGAAGAGCCGTCGATTTGCGGCCGGAAGTCAGGCCGGGCTCAGAAGTTGTAGACCAGGTTGGTGGTCGCCAGCGTATCGGTCTTCTTCAGGCCGACCACCACGCTGCTGTTGTGGCGCACCTGGAAACCGACCTTGATCGCGAGCTTCTTGGTCATGGTGACCGCGAGGCCGGCGTCGTTCTGCAGGTAGGTGTTCTTCGAGCCCGCTTCCATCAGGAACGTGTCCTCGAACGAGGTGTTGTCCGAGATCTTGAGCTTGTAGTTGACCAGGCCACGGGCAACCACTTCATTCTGGGTCGACTGTTGCTGCGGCACCAGCACGCCGTCCACCACGACGTCCACATTGGCCGGACGGTATTCCTTGTAACCGGGGCCGATTTCGAACGACAGCTCGTTGCGCTCGTCCTTCAGGGCGATGTAGCCGTAACCGAGCGAGATCACGCCCTGCCACAGGTTGGCGCCGAACTCGTCGTGGTCGTAGCGGGCGGCGCCGACGATGTAGCTGCGCTGGTCGAACTTGTAGCCCACCGAGGCGCCGCCGTCATAGCGGTTCGCCGTGGTGTTGTAGTCGTTGACGGTGTTGCCGGCGGCGTCGACCACCTTCAGCTGGCTTTTGGCGCGCAGGGCGTCGAGGAAGAAGTTGTTCTTCCACTGGTCGTTTTCCTGGCTCAGGCCCAGCTTGGCGTTGATGTTCTGCGAACGCGTGTTGCCGGTGGCGGAGGCAAAGCCGAATTCGCCCGAGCCGGTCCAGCCGCCCTTGTTGCTGGCTGCGTCGGTGGTGGAGGTGGTGTCCTGGGCCTGCACGGCGAAGCTCGCGAGGGCAGCCAGCAGCAGGCCGGCGATCAGGGTCTTTTTCATGAAGGTCAGTCCATTTGTTAATTATTGGTAAGTATTACCTTAACAAAAGGGGTTGAACTCCCAATGAACGGGACCCCAGCGCGGCACCCCCGGTCCGGCATCATCCTTGCGGGAAGCCGTCGCCGACGGCCGCGAATGCGCCTGCAGGGACAGGGCCGGATCAGCAGATCACCGATGACGCCGGTAACGGTCGCACCATGACTTGCGACGACCTCGGCTCGCCACCATGCTAGGCAACGCCCACTTCCCCAGCTGATGCCGCCCGAACCATGGATCGTTACGAACGCATACTGACCCTGCACCGCCTGCTGAAATCGGCGCATTACCCGGTTCCGCTGTCGCGTCTGCTCGGTGAACTGGAATGCTCGCGCGCCACGCTGTACCGCGACATCGCGTTCCTGCGCGATGCGTTGCGCGCGCCGATTGAAAGCGCCGGCGGCGATCAGGCGGCCTTCCGCTACGAGGTAGGCGAAGGCGAGCGCTTCGAGCTCCCGGGGTTGTGGCTGACCTCCGACGAACTGTCCGCGCTGCTGGCACTGAACGAGCTGATCAGCCGCTCCGGTCCCGGCGTGCTGGCGGGTGCGCTGGCGCCCTTCAAGACACGCATCGAGGCCCTGCTGTCGGACCAGGGCAGCGGCAAGGCACTGCCGATCGAGCGCATCCGGGTGATTCCATGGGGCGAACGCAAGCTGGATCAGCAGGTGTTCCGCACCGTTGCCGGCGCGGTACTGGAGCGCAAGCAGCTGCGCTTCCGCTACCGCGCACGCACCACCAATGCCGACAGCCACCGCACCGTGTCGCCGCAGCGACTGACCCATTACCGCGACAACTGGTATCTGGACGTGTGGGACCACGACCGCGAGGCACTGCGCAGTTTCGCGGTGGACCGTATCGCCGAGGCGCATGCGCTGGATGCCGTCGCGACCGATGTCGGCGAGAATGATCTCAACGAACTGCTCGCCTCCAGCTACGGCATCTTCGCCGGCAAGCCGAAGGCCTGGGCCACGATCCGGTTTTCACAGCATGCCGCGCGCTGGGTCGCCGACGAGCACTGGCATTCACAGCAAAAGGGCGAGTGGCTGCCCGATGGACGCTACGAACTGAAAGTGCCCTACTCCAATTCGAAGGAACTTCTGATGGACGTGCTCAAGTACGGCCCGGACGCGGAAGTCGTGGCGCCGCTGCCGCTGCGCGAGGAAATGAAGATCCTGCTGCAGCTGGCACTCGGCGGCTACCAGCAGTCGCCGCCCTGAGCAGAACACCGCGATGAACCATGCCGACATCGCCGATCCCGGCGCCGTACCGCCCGATGCCGCCGTGCCGCGCAAACCCAGCGTGGCACTGGCGCTCGGTGCCGGCGGCGCGAAAGGGCTGGCGCATATCGGGGTGATCGAGGAGATCGTTGCGCAGGGATTCCGGATCACCGCCATCGCGGGCACCTCGATGGGCGCGCTGATCGGCGGCGTGTATGCAATGGGCAAGCTCGACGTCTATCGCGACTGGGTGACCACGCTGGCCCGGCTCGATGTGTTCAAGCTGCTCGACTGGACGTTTTCCGGCGGCGGCCTGATCAAGGGCGAGCGGATCATCGGCACCTTGCGCGAGATGATCGGCGATGTCTGCATCGAGGAGCTGCCGCTCGCCTTTACCGCCGTCGCCACCGACCTCGATCGCGAACGCGAGGTATGGCTGACCCGTGGCTCGCTGTTTGATGCGATCCGCGCCTCGATCTCGATACCGACGGTGTTCCGCCCGCACACCGTCGATGGCCGCCGACTGCTCGACGGCGCCTTGCTCAACCCGGTACCGGTCACGCCACTGATCCGTGATCCGGCCGACTTTCTGTTCGCCGTCAGCATGGACGGCCCGGCACAGATGGCCGCACCCGAAGCCATCGAACAGGACGATCCGGATGACCGCAGCTACCGCCACCGCCTCGGCGAATTCTTCGGCCGCTTGCTGCCGCACAGCGAAGGCAAGCCGCGCGAGCCCGGCGCATGGGATCTGCTCAACCAGTCGATGGATCTGATGCAGGCGAACCTCTCGCGTCTGCGCCTGGCCGCGTACGAACCGGACCTGTTGATCCAGCTGCCGCGCAACGTGTCGACCATTTACGAGTTCTACCGCGCTCGCGAACTGATCGAACGCGGCCGCCTGCAGACGCGCGAGGCGCTGGCCCACTGGTCGAAATCGGCCTCGCCGGTGCAGCAACCCTGATCAAACCGGCCTGGTCGAAGTCATCAGCGTCCCCGGCATCAGCGCGGACCATGCGTGCGCAGCCAGTTTTCCAGGTACGCCTTCAGCGCCACCGCGTTGTTGTGTTCCTCGTCGCGCGCGCCGTAGAGCAGGGTGACGGTGTGCCGCGCCGCACGCTCGGCCAGCGGCTGCCAGTGTTCGGCCAGCGCATCCAGTTCGCTGGCGTAGCGATGACGAAAGCCGTCCCAGCGCGACGGCTCGTGCCCGAACCACTGGCGCAGCGCGGTGGAGGGCGCCAGCTCCTTCGCCCACTGATCCAGTGACACGGCGTCCTTCTTCAACCCGCGTGGCCACAGCCGGTCGATCAGCACGCGATAGCCATCGGCTTTCGCGGCCGGCTCGTAGACACGTTTGACGACGATGCTCATGGGCACTCTCCCGAACGGAAGATCCCCAGCATACGACGGCCGGATCAGTGCGGCGTGAGGCGGATCAGAGTTCCTCGACCTTGGTCACCTTGCCACGCCGCATCAGCCACGCCACGCCGCGCAGATCGGCCAGGCCCACCCACAGCCGATCGAGCATGCCGTACTTGGACACGCCGGCGGTGCGCGGGCGATGACCGACCGGCACGCTCTGGCAGGCGAAGCCGGCACGCTTGACCAGCGCCGGCAGGTAGCGGTGCATGTGGTCGAAGTAGGGCAGGCGCAGGAACACCTCGCGATCGAACAGCTTCAGGCCGCAGCCGGTGTCCGGCGTGGCGTCCCGAAGCATGCGCGAGCGCACCGCGTTGGCGATCTTCGAGGAGATGCGCTTGTTGAAGCTGTCACGGCGGGTGGTGCGCCAGCCGGCGAACAGCCGCATGTCGGCCGCCGCGCCATCGCGTGCCGCCAGCAGCTTCGGGATATCCGCCGGATCGTTCTGGCCATCGCCATCGAGCGTGGCGATCCACGGCGAGGTCGCCGCGCGCACGCCATTCCACACCGCAGTGCTCTGGCCGCTGCGGGTGACGTGATGCAGAACGCGCAATTCCGGATGGCTGGCCTTTTGCGTCGCCAGCACCGCGCGGCTGTCATCGCTGGAATCGTCATCGATGTAGATGACTTCGTAATCGATCTTGCCGCGCAGGGCAGCGGCGATCTCGGCGAGCAGCGGCGGAATGTTGTCGCGCTCGTTGAAGACGGGGACGACGACGGAGAGTTGCGGCATGGGAGGGCCTTTCAGCAATGACAAATGCTGCGCTTGGCGCAACAGGGGCGCAGTTTACTGCCAAGCGGAGCAACACGTTTTCCGTTGGGGATTCCAGGACCGGCAGTGCCCGCGGGATCTTGCCACGCGAGTGCCGAACGGCAGACAGGCCGCGCATGAGGCGATAGTCGGCGAACCTCAGCGGATCTTGCCGAGAATGCCATCCAGCTCGTCATTGCTGTGGTAGTGGATCACCAGCTTGCCACTGCCACCCCGACCCTGGGCCAGCTCGACCCGCGCAGCGAAGCGCTCGGCCAGCTCGCGTTCCAGCGCGGCGATGTTCGGATCGCGCGCCGGCGCACTCTTTGCCTTGCCCTTCGGTGCGGTCTGCGCGCGGCGTGCCGCTTCCTCCAGTTCGCGCACCGACCAGCCCAGGGTCGAGGCCTGACGCGCCAGTGGCACGGCGATGGCCTCGTCCAGGGTCAGCAGGCAGCGTGCGTGGCCCATCTCCAGCTTGCCGTCGTCCAGCAACCGCTTGATGGAATCCGGCATTTCGGTGAGCCGCAGCATGTTCGACACCGACGCGCGCGAACGACCCACCGCATCGGCGGCCTGCTGGTGGGTGAGATCGAAGTCGTCGATCAGCCGCTTCAGCGCATCGGCTTCTTCCAGCGGGGTGAGATCCTGGCGCTGGATGTTCTCGATCAGTGCCATCGCCGGCACCGCGGCGTCCGGCACGCTCTTCACCAGCGCCGGCAGCTCGCTCAGCTGCGCGCGTTGTGCCGCGCGCCAGCGGCGTTCGCCGGCGATCAGCTCGTAGCTGTTCTTGCCGATCGCACGCACCACCACCGGCTGGATCAGTCCCTGTGCCTTGATCGACGCGGCCAGTTCGTCCAGTGCCTCGTCGTTCCAGTGCCGGCGCGGCTGGTACTTGCCTGGCTGGATCTGCTGGATCGGCAGCATGTGCAGCTCGCCTTCCTGCGCCAGCACCGACGGTGCCGCCTCGCCGGTACCGCCGAGCAGGGCATCGAGCCCGCGTCCCAATCCACGTTTTTTCGCAGCTGCCATGCTTATTCCTGATGGTTGGCGGCGGGCGCCTTGAGCAGTGCGCCGCTGCCGCCATGCACTGGTGGTTCGACGTCGTCGACCTGATCGGCATGCTCGACGCGCGGCGGCAATCCGCGCTCGCGCCGGATCACTTCGCCGGCCAGGCCGATGTAGGCGATCGCGCCACGCGAGCTGCGGTCATATAGATGGATCGGCTGACCGTGGCTGGGCGCCTCGGCCAGCCGCACGTTGCGCGGGATGATCGAGCGCAGCACCTTGTCGCCGAAATGCTGGGTGAGCTGGGCGGACACTTCGTTGCCGAGGTTGTTGCGCACGTCGTACATCGTGCGCAACAGGCCTTCGATCTCGAGCTTCGGATTCAGCCGGTGACGTACTGCCTTGATCGTGTCCAGCAGGCTGGACAGGCCTTCCAGCGCGAAATACTCGCACTGCACCGGAATCAGCACGCCATCGGCGGCGGTCAGCGCATTCAGCGTCAGCAGGTTCAGCGAGGGCGGGCAGTCGATCAGGATGGTGTGGTAGTTCGCCGAGATCTTCGCCAGCAGCTCCTTCAGCCGATGCTCGCGCGCCAGCGCGTCCATCAGCTTCAGTTCCGCGGCGGTGAGATCGCCATTGCCCGGCAGCAGGTCATAGTGACCGTCGGTCGGCACGATCGCGCTGGCGATCTCGGCTTCCTCCAGCAACACTTCGCAGCCGCTTGGTTTGGCGTCGCGCTTGTTGATGCCCGAGGCCATCGTCGCGTTGCCCTGTGGATCCAGGTCGATCAGCAATACCTTGCGCTTCGCGGCAGCCAGCGCGGCAGCGAGATTGACGGCAGTGGTGGTCTTGCCGACGCCGCCCTTCTGGTTGGCGACAGCGATGATGCGGGCCATGGATGGATAGCTACCGTACGCAGGAGAGGGTTAGTGTAATGCCTCATCCCACCGAACGCTGCCCGCCTGCCAGGCCATCCGCAGCGCCGATCCGCACTCCGCTGCCCGCATCGAACAGGTGCAGCCGCTCCGCCACCAGGCCCAGCGCCAGCAGGCTGCCGGGCTCGGGCGAGGTCTGGGGGGCCACCCGTGAAACGAGTGCCTGCGCACCGAAGCGCAGATTGAGGAAGATCTCGTTGCCGACCGGTTCGAGCACTTCCAGCCGCGCACTTAGCGCGGCGCGTTCGGCGGCCTGCGGCTGCAGGTGCTCCGGGCGGATGCCCAGCACCACCTCGCGATCGCGCCATGATTGCCATATCGCGGCCTGCGGCGGCTCGCCGAGCACGATATCCCCATCTGCCGTGGCCAATACCCAGCCGCGATCGCTGCGCAGGGTGCCGCGCAACAGGTTCATCGCCGGGCTGCCGACGAAGCCGGCGACGAACAGGTTGGCCGGGCTTTCGTACAAATTCATCGGCGTGTCGATCTGCTGGATCACCCCGCCGTCCAGCACCACGATGCGCTGGCCCAGGGTCATTGCCTCGATCTGGTCATGGGTGACGTAAATCATGGTGGCCTTCAGCTGCCGGTGCAGACGGGCGATCTCCACCCGCATCGACAGCCGCAGCTTGGCGTCGAGATTGGACAGCGGCTCGTCCAGCAGGAACACCTTCGGATCGCGCACCAGCGCACGACCGAGCGCCACCCGCTGACGCTGGCCACCGGACAGTGCGCCGGGACGCGCGGCCAGCCGCGATTCCAGCTCCAGCGTGCGGGCCGCCTCGGTCACCCGGCGGTCGATCTCGGCTCTGGGCAGACCGCGCAGCTTCAGGCCGAAGCCGAGATTCTCCGCCACCGTCATGTGCGGGTACAGCGCGTAGTTCTGGAACACCATCGCGATGTCGCGATCCTTCGGCGCCATCTCGTTGACCACGCGGCCGTCGATGCTGAGCGTGCCGCCGCTGATCGATTCCAGACCGGCGATCATCCGCAGCAAGGTGGTCTTGCCGCAGCCCGAAGGCCCCACCAGCACCAGCAACTCGCCATCGGCGATGTCGAAACTGGCGCCGGCCACGCCGACATGGCCGTTCGGATAGACCTTGCGCAGTTGATCCAGCTGTACCGCGGCCATCGACATCTCCCGTGCAGTTGGCCACGATGGCCCGCCTTGATCGAAGCATGCACTGCCTGCACATCGACATGGCGTTGGGCTATTCTGCCCGCGTAATCGTTTACATCAAGCACCGAGTTGCAGGGATACGCATGGCACGCCGCAGTTTCCGTTTTCCCGAGGGCTTTCACTGGGGCGCCGCCACCTCGGCCTACCAGATCGAAGGCTCGCCGCTGGCTGACGGCGCCGGCCCCAGCATCTGGCAACGCTTCGCACATACGCCGGGGATGATGGTCAACGGCGACACCGGCGATATCGCCTGCGATCACTATCGTCGCTACAAGGGCGACGTGCAGCTGATGAAGGCACTCGGCCTGCACGGCTACCGCTTCAGCATCAACTGGGCGCGCGTGCTGCCCGAGGGTACCGGCCAGGTCAATGCGAAAGGGCTGGACTTCTATTCGCGGCTGGTCGACGAATTGCTGGAAAACGGCATCGTGCCGAACGCCACCTTGTTCCACTGGGATCTGCCCGCCGCACTGGACGACCGCGGCGGCTGGCTCAATCGCGACATCGCGCACTGGTTTGCCGACTACGCCGAAGTGATGTTCAAGGCGCTGGACGACCGCGTACCACGCTGGTCCACCCTCAACGAACCCTGGGTGGTCACCGATGGCGGCTACCTGCATGGCGCGCTGGCGCCAGGGCATCGCAACAAGTTCGAGGCACCGATCGCCGCGCACAACCTGATGCGCGCCAGCGGCGCCGGCATCCAGGCGTACCGCGCACACGGCGAGCATGAGATCGGCGTGGTGTTCAACATTGAGCCGAAGTATCCGCACTCGGACAGCATGGAGGATCTCGCCGCCACCCGCCGCGCGCATGCCTACATGAACCAGCAGTTCGCCGACCCGGCCCTGCTGGGCAGCTATCCGCCCGAACTGAAGGAGATCTTCGGCGAGGCGTGGCCGGATTTCCCGGCAGACGATTTCAAACTGACACGGCAGAAAGTCGATTTCGTCGGCATCAACTACTACACCCGCGCCGTGGTGAAGCACGACCCGGACGCTTATCCGTTGAAAGCGGTGCCGGTACGCCAATCGAACAAGACCTACACCGAGACTGGCTGGGAAGTATTCGAGCAAGGCCTCACCGATACACTGACCTGGTTCAGGGATCGCTACGGCAATATCCCGCTGTACATCACCGAGAATGGCTCTGCGTTCTACGATCCGCCGGTGGCCGAAAGCGGCGTGCTCGATGATCCGCTACGCACCAGCTATCTGCGCAAGCACCTCCAGGCACTGCACCACGCGATCGAGGCCGGGGTGAACCTGAAGGGTTATTACGCATGGTCGTTGATGGACAACCTGGAGTGGTCGCTGGGTTTCTCCAAGCGCTTCGGGCTGTATCACGTCGACTTCGCCACCCAGCAGCGCACGCCCAAGGCCACCGCGAAACTGTATGCGCAGGTGATCGAAAGCAACGGCAGCGTGCTGGACGAATAAACGCCTTCAGATCAGGCGCGGCCGATCACCAGCAGATGGCGTTCGGCCGGCAACCCCGGCACCGCCAGCTCGTGCGTGCCGTGTACGGCGAAATCCGCCGGCATGCCCGGCAACTCGTCATCCGGGCGCTTGCCCTTCATCGCCAGCCAGATGCCATTTGGCGCAAGCAGATGACCGCCCCAGCCGAGCATGTCGGCGAGACTGGCGAAGGCACGCGCAGTGATGCAGTCGTACTGGCCCTCGACGTCTTCCACGCGCGACTGCAGCGCACGCACGCCATCCAGCTTCAATGCACGGATCGCCTCGCGCAGGAAGCGCACCTTCTTGCCATTGGAATCGACCAGCAGAATCTCGCGCCCCGGCGCGGCGATCGCCAGCGGAATGCCGGGCAGGCCCGGCCCGGTACCGAGATCGGCCAGCGTGGCGCCTTGCACATACGGCAGGATCGCCAGTGAATCGAGCAGATGACGGGTGATCATCTCCGCCGGATCGCGCACGGCGGTGAGGTTATAGGCCGCGTTCCAGCGTTCCAGCAGGGCCTGATAGTCGAGCAGTCGCGCTACTGCATCGCCCGGCAGGACCAGCCCCAGTTCGGCGATGCCCTGTTCGAGCCGGGTCTGCAAGGCGTCACGCGAAGCCATGATGTTTTCCTGTGTGGCGGGGCCGGCAGTATCCGCGCCGGATGGCGACGATGCCAGCATCCTTGAGCAAGCCGACATAAGAAAACCCGCCGTAGCGGGTTCAAGGTTTACCAATCCCCTGTGGCGCGGACGCTCTCGGGCGCCCTGGCGCGATTCAAACCTCAGGCTACATCCAGCTCGACCCGGGTCACCATCATGCCGCGTTCGCGCAGTGCATTGTTCAAGGACTGCTTCAGGCGCACGCCCAGATCGCGCCGGTCGGCGCGCTCCACTTCCGGCTCATCACGCAAGGCTTCCTGCGCACCGCGACGGATCAACTGATCGACCTGCTCGAACACGGCATCGGCACGCTCCGGCTCCAGCACCTGCCAGTACACGGTGCCACGCACGTCATGGGCATCCGCGCGGGGCTGCTCGAAGTGCAGCGTCTGCCCGGCCAGGTTGATCTTGTGCGTTACCCGATCCAGCCATGGCAACACCACGTGCGTTCCCGGCTGCAGCAGGCGCACCGGCTTGCCATGGCGATACAGGCTGTGGACCTGGCCAACCGGCACGCGCTTGATTGCTGCGCCGGCAATCAGCGCGACGGGCAATACGAGCAGCAAGGTCAGCAGAGTCATCATGATGTGTAAAAACAGTAACTTGAGTATTGTTTCTTCAACTATCGCAGCAGCTTGAGGATACAGTCGATTGAGGTGACAAAGATTAACCTACATTTAACAGCAAAAATATCTTTTTAACAAGCGTCCCGAATGTGATGAAAACAACATCTCGGCGTTCATGGTCCAGGTCAATTACGGCCCCATCGGTGTCCATTCCGCCCCATCGCGTCAGTCCGAACCCGCACCAGCGGCCGATTACGTAGCTGTCACCGCCTGCCGGGTTTAGAAAGCATCAACCTTGCCAAGCTGTTTTCAGCAAGGACTGTTACGAGCCGTATCAACAGAGCCAAAGGCAAGCTCGGTTACGCCGGTCCGGCAACAGCGACAGGTCGATCCATGGTTGGTTCCGCACCATCGTTGTTGCGTTGCCATAAGCCCATTCGTCACGCATGACAGCCGGACCGCCGCACGGCTGGCGGCCTGAGTAAAGGCATCAGAATTTCGCAGGCGAAAACCTTTTGCAACGCAGCAAAAATCCTTGTTCACGAGTGCTTTACAACGCTTCATGAAAACGATTACGTTGGCGCCGCGGCAGGGTTTCGACACTTTCGGATTACCCCATGGCGACAACCACCATCAAAGACGTAGCGCGTGCGGCCGGGGTTTCCGTGGCCTCCGTTTCGCGCGCCCTGAATGGAGGCAGCGGGGTCACCATGGAAACCGGCCAGCGCATCCGCGAAGTCGCCAACCGGCTGCACTACGTACCGCACGCCGCGGCACGCAGCCTGATCACCCGGCGCACGCACACCATCGGTGCGCTGTTGCCGGATCTGTATGGCGAGTTCTTTTCCGAACTGATTCGCGGCATTGATCTGGCGGCACGGGCCCGCGGCCTGCACCTGCTGGTTTCCAGTTCGCATGACGGAGCCGAGGATGCCGCCGCCGCCCTGCGCGCAATGCAGGGCCGTGTCGACGGCATGCTGATCCTGTCGACGCGGGTGGACGAGGCCTTCCTGCACGCCAACCTGGCCGCCTCCGTACCGGCCGTGCTGCTCAACAGTGCAGTGAAGAGCAAGACCTATTCGGTCCTCAACATCGACAACTTCGGCGGTGCGCACGCGATGGTGCAGCACCTGCTGGGTGCCGGCCATATCCGCGTAGCCCACATCGCCGGACCGGCCGCCAACTTCGATGCGCAGCAGCGCGAGCAGGGTTACCGCGCGGCGATGGCAGCCGGCGCACCGGGCGAGTCACTGAGTGTCATTGCCGGCGACTTCACCGAGGAATCCGGTTACCTGGCCGGCCAGCAGCTGCTGGCGCAGAAGAAACGCCCGCACGCCGTCTTCGCCGCCAACGACATGATGGCGGTGGGCTGCCTGTACGCCTTCCGCGAAGCCGGCCTGGAGGTACCGCGGGATATCGCGCTGGCCGGGTTCGACGACATTCCCATCGCACGCTACATCACCCCGACGCTCAGCACGGTGCGCGTGCGCATTGCAGAGCTGGGCCAGCGCGCGCTCGAACATCTCGCCGGGCTGCTCGAAGGCCCCAGTCAATCGCCACCATCCGCGCAAACGCTCGGTTGCGAAATTGTCGTTCGCGAAAGCTGCGGCACGAATCTCAGCAAAGTCTCACCCGCACACGGACGTCGCTCATAAAGAAAGCCGCCACCAAATAAAACAGGTCCGTTGTTGTCTCCGGGAGGGGAACCATGAATACGCCCACGAACTTCAAGAAAAAACTGCTCGCGAATCTGATCAAGACATCGATAGCAGCGGTGGCCATCAGCACATCGGCCATCTCGATTGCCGCAAGTTCCGATGCCAACTTGCGCGGTCATGCTGCCGCTGGCGCAGTGGTGACGGCCAAGCAGATTTCCACTGGCGCGGTACGCCGCACCAAGGCCGACACCGATGGCAGCTACGCGCTGGTCGGCCTGCCACCGGGCACCTACCAGGTGGATGCGGGGGCAGGCACCGAACGGACCGTCACGCTCAGCGTGGCCTCCACCGCCACGCTCGACCTGACCGCGGCAGCGGCAGCGGCTGCCAACGCCACCAACCTCAATGCCGTGACAGTCACCGCCTCCGCGGTCGCCCTGCAGGAAGTAAAGACTTCCGAAGTAGGCACCGAGGTATCGCTGCATCAGATCAATACCACGCCGCAAGCTTCACGCAACTTCCTCGAATTCGCCGATACCGTGCCGGGCATGGTGTTCACCCGCAGCGCGGACGGCACCACCAGCCTGCGCTCCGGCGCCCAAGCAAGCAGCGGGATCAATGTCTACATCGACGGCGTCGGCCAGAAAAACTATGTGCTGTCCGGTGGTATCACCGGTCAGAACGCCAGCCAGGGCAACCCGTTCCCGCAGCTGGCGATCGGCGAGTACAAGGTCATCACCTCCAACTACAAGGCAGAGTACGACCAGATCTCCAGCGCCGCGGTGACCGCCGAAACCAAGTCAGGCACCAATGAGTTCCATGGCGATGTATTCGGCAGTTTCACCGATACCGCGATGCGTGCGGAAACACCTGCCGAGCAAGCGGCCGGCACGAAAACCCCCTCGCACGAAAAGGATTATGGCTTCGACCTGGGCGGCCCGATCTTGCAGGACATGGCGCACTTCTTCATCGCCTATGAAGGCAAGGAATTCGACACTCCAAAAACCGTCGTGCCGGGTGTCACCGGCTATGACAGCCTGTTGCCCGCTGACGTACAGTCACAGATTGGACCGGTCGGGCTACCGTTCAAGGAAAACGACTGGTTCGGCAAGATCGACTTCGAACCGTCTGACAAGGACCGTTTCGAGATCAGTGGCCACTATCGCCACGAAACTTCCATCAGTGGCATCGGCGGCGTCGACACGGCGTCGGCCGCGCTCAACACACTCAACACCGACAAGCGCTTTGATATCCGCTGGGATCACAGCACGGACAGCTGGTTCAACCGCCTGCAGGCCACCTATGAGGATGCGTTCTACACGCCAACGCCGGTGCTTGTCGGTGACGGCAATGCCTATACGCTGACCGGGGCGCAGCAGAACACCACGATCCTGCAAACCGGCAATTCGCCGCTGGCGCAGCAGAACAAGGGTCAGAAAGGTCCGGCCTTGCAGGACGACCTGACCTTCAACGACTTCGAGTGGCATGGCGACCATGTGATCAAGATGGGCGTCAAGTACAAGGCTGTGAAGTTGACCGCACAGGATGCTGGCGACTCCAACGCGCTTTACAACTATGCGGTCACTTCCGCCGGCACCGAAGCGATTCCATACCAGGTGCAATTCGGCTCGCCGACACCCGGATTGAGCCCGGTCGCCAACAGCTCGGACAAGCAATTCGGCACCTATATCCAGGACGACTGGGCGGTCGATGACCACCTGACCCTGAACCTCGGCGTGCGCTGGGATTACGAGGAGACCCCGTCGTACCTCAACTATGTCACCCCAGCCAACGTGATCGCAGCATTCAACAGCCAGGACCCGAATGCACCGGTCGGGCAGACCTATGCGCAGACGCTGGCCAAGGGCGGCGTCAACATCAACGACTACATCAGCACCGGCAACAACCGTCATGCGCCGAAGAACGAGTGGCAGCCGCGTTTCGGTTTCTCCTATGACGTCAACGGCGACGAGAACCATGTGGTCTTCGGCGGTATCGGCCGTTCCTACGACCGCGACCTGTACGAGTCGCTGCAGGTCGAACAGACCAAGTCGGTGCTGTCACAGCCCACGCTTCTGTTCAACACGCCCGACGTGCCATGCACGGTCGGTCAGAACTCCTGCTACGCGTGGGATCCGTCCTATCTGAACATTTCGACCTTGCAGGCCCTGGTGGCTGGAACCACGGCAGGCAAGGAAGTCGACATGGTCAACAACAACCTGAAGGCGCCGTACTCCGACCAGTTCAGCATCGGCATGCGCAACAAGATCGGCGACTGGAACACCAGCGTCACGTTCGCCGAAGTGCGCAGCTACGACGGCCTGGTCTATACCCTCGGCAATCGCTATCCGGACGGCAGCTTCTGGCAGAACGGCAGCCAACCGTGGAACAACGGCATCCCGGGTTTCGGCAGCCTGATCATCGGCAACAACGGCCTGAAAACCGACACCACCCAGCTGCTGTTGTACGCCGAAAAACCCTACACCAAGGAATCGCACTGGGGCACGACGATCGCCTATACCTATAGTCAATCGCGTCAGAACAACGACAACAGCGATCCGACCGACCAGTACGCGTTCGACTATGAAAAGATCGGCAACTATCCGTACACCGGCTCTGGCGTTGCCAAGCACCGCCTGGTGGTCACCGGCACACTGGATGGCCCATGGGGCTTCGTGATGGGCGCCAAGCTGACCCTGGCCACGCCGATCCCCGACCTCAACCTGGCCTGCTACGGAGCGCCAGCCACCAACCAGGACAGCAACGGCGTGGCCGGCAGCGGCTGCTACTCGGCCTCGGTCGTACCGCCGGGCGAGGGACGCTTCCTGTTCGGCCCCAAGATCTTCGGTTTCCGCGATCTCGACTTCCAGGCCACCAAGAACTTCACGATCTATGGCGGCCTGAACGCCTACGTGCGTATCGACCTGATCAATGCGTTCAACTGGAACAACTACGTCGACTACCTGGAAACCTGGGGTGCGAACGGCGTGCTGAACAAGACCCAGGTGGTCTTCAACCCGACCGGGGACATCTCCGGTTATCCGCGCACGTTGAAGGTCTCGATGGGCATAAACTTCTAGGCGCGCTTGTGAAGGCTCATGCCGGCAACGGCATACAGGCCCGAAACAAAGCCCGCACATAGCGGGCTTTGTTTTGCGGTATCTCGCCGTGACATCCACTCGCAATTCGCAGGCTTCCCATGACCGATCCTCGCATCAAGAACATCGTCATTGTCGGCGGCGGCACCGCGGGCTGGATGGCAGCGGCGGCATTCGCCAAGGTGCTCGGCCCCACGTATTCGATCCGCCTAGTGGAATCCGAGGAGATCGGCACGGTCGGTGTCGGCGAGAGCACCGTGCCGCACCTCAAGCTGTTCAACGACCTGCTCGGCATCCACGATACCGAGTTCATGAAGAACACGCAGGGCACGTTCAAGCTCGGCATCCAGTTCAACGACTGGGGTCGGGTCGGTGATTCGTATATCCACGGCTTCGGCACGATCGGCCACGACGTGAGCCTGCTGCCATTCCACCAGTTCTGGATCAAGGCCATGCAAAAGGGCATGGCTTCGGATATCGGCGCCTACTCCATCCATACGCTGGCCGCGCCACGGGGCAAATTCATGACCTCGGCCACCGACGTACCTTCCAGTTCGCCGCTGGCAGATATTGCCTACTCCTACCAGTTCGACGCGACCCTGTATGCGAAATTCCTGCGCGGCTACGCCGAGAAGCGTGGCGTACGCCGCACCGAGGGCAAGATCGCGCAAACCGTGCTGCGGCCGGATGACGGCTTCGTCGAAGCGGTGGTGCTGGAGAGTGGGGAACGCATCGAAGGCGAGCTGTTCATCGATTGCTCCGGCTTTCGCGGATTGCTGATCGAACAGGCGCTTCACACCGGCTATATCGATTTCACCCATTGGCTTCCATGCGATCGTGCGCTGGCTGTCGCCTGCGAGAAAGTCGAGCCACCCACGCCGTATACGCGCTCATCCGCACGGCTGGCCGGCTGGCAATGGCGCATCCCGTTGCAGCATCGGACCGGCAACGGCTACGTGTATTCAAGCGCGCATGTCAGCGATGACGAGGCTGCTGCGACGCTGCTCAAGCATCTTGATGGCAAGCCGATGGGCGATCCGCGCCCGCTGCGTTTCACCACCGGCGTGCGCAAGAAATCCTGGAACAAGAACGTGGTTGCGCTGGGCCTCGCCAGCGGTTTCCTTGAGCCGCTCGAATCGACCAGCATCTACATGATCCAGTCGGGCATTGCGCGGCTGCTCAATCTGTTTCCGCAGCGCGATTTCAGCGAAGTGGTGATCGATCGCTACAACGCGCAGGCAAAGTTCGAGTACGAACACATCCGCGATTTTCTGATCCTGCACTATCACGCTACCGAGCGTAACGACACGCCGTTCTGGAATCAGTGCCGCACGATGTCGATCCCGGCGCAACTGCAGGACAACATTCGCCTGTTCCGCGACAGTGGTCGTTTCTTCCGCGATGCCGAGGAAATGTTCGCGACCACGAGCTGGGTGCAGGTGATGCTCGGCCAGCACATCGTGCCGCGGGGCTATCATCCGCTGGTCGACCAGATGCCGGACCAGGAACTGGCCAGGTTCATGGCCAGTGTCAGCCAGGTGGTCGCCAGCTGTGTCGATGCGATGCCGTCGCACCAAGCGTTCATCGATCGCCATTGCGTCGCACCGAGCATGGCGGTCTGAGCGTTTTCCCCGGGCCGTCTGGCGGACAACCGTGATGACGGCACTGCAATCACCCGCCCATCGTGAGACAGAGCGCTGCACCATGCACAACAAGATTTTCCGGATTCTGCATACCACCGTACTCACTGCCCTGCTGGTACTCGGCGCCGCCTGGCAGTCGCCTGCAACAGCGCGGACAGCGGAGCATGGCTACGCCGCGTTGCCCAAGCAGCAACAGCAGCTGGTCGACGACCTGGAGCAACGCACGTTCGAATGGTTCTGGCACAGCGCCGATCCGAAGACCGGACTGGTACCCGACTCTGCGCCCGGCCATTCGTTTTCCAGCATCGCTGCGGTCGGTTTCGGCCTGACCGCCTACGGCGTCGGCGCCGAGCGCGGCTACATCACACGCGCGCAGGCAATCGAGCGCACGCTCGCGACCTTGCGCTTCTTCCGACATGCGCCGCAGAACGACAGCGAGGACGATGCCGCCGGCTATCACGGTTTCTACTACCACTTCCTCGACATGCAGACCGGCAAGCGGGCGATGCGCTCCGTCGAGCTGTCCAGCGTCGACACCACCCTGCTGCTTGGCGGCGTGCTGTTCGCCGAGTCGTACTACGACCGCGACACGCCGCAGGAGAAGGAGATCCGGCAGCTCGCCGACGCGATCTACCGCGACGTCGACTGGACCTGGATGCAGCCACGCAAGCCGCTGATCAGCATGGGCTGGACACCGGGCGGTCAGTTCATCCCGGCCGACTGGAAAGGCTACGACGAAGGCATGCTGGTCTACATCCTCGCACTCGGCTCACCGACCCACCCGGTCGGACCCGAAGCCTGGCAGGCGTGGCTGTCCACCAATCACCTGACCTGGGGCGCGTTCCAGGGCCAGACCTTTCTCAACTTCGCGCCGCTGTTCGGCCACCAGTTCACCGAGGTGTGGGTCGACTTCCGTGGCATCCGCGACGCCTGGAGTCGCAAGCACGACCTCGACTACTTCGAGAACAGCCGTCGCGCCACCTACGCGCAGCGCACGTATGCGATCGCCAATCCCGGTGGCTGGACCGGGTATGGGAAGAACGTCTGGGGCCTCACCGCCAGCAATGGTCCGGGCAGCCTCGTCGTGAAAGACACTACCGGCGAACATCACTTCGACGGGTACACCGCCCGCGGCGCGGGCCTGGATTACATTTCCGACGACGGCACCATCGCGCCAACCGCCGCCGCCGGCTCGATCGCCTTTGCGCCGGAAATCGTGATACCCGCGCTGCAGGAAATGAAACAGCGCTATGGCCAGTGGATCTACAACGAGTACGGCTTCGTCGACGCCTTCAATCCAAGCTTTCACACGAAGACCGAGTCGCGCACCGGCAAAGTGGTCCCCGGCTTCGGCTGGACCGATACCTTGCAGCTTGGTCTCGATCAGGGTCCGATCGTGCTGATGATCGAAAACTGGCGCAGCGATTTCGTGTGGAAAGTGATGAAGAAGAACCCCTACGTGCGCAAGGGACTCGAACGCGCCGGTTTCATCGGCGGCTGGCTGGAGCATCCGATGGCGTCGCCGTGAGATGTCGCCACCGGCGAGCACATACTTCGCGGTGGCGACGTGCGCCGCTGGCGCTGCTGCTCGCTGGCATGTTGGCCGGCGTTACCGGCTGCGGCCGGCACGATGATGCACGCCAGACGCTGACTTTCTGGGGCATGGGCCGCGAAGGCGAGGCGGTGGCGCAGCTGATCCCGGCGTTCGAGCGCGAACATCCGGATATCCACGTGGAGGTGCAGGAACTGCCGTGGAAGGCCGCACACCAGAAATTGCTTACGGCTTTCGCCGGCGATACCACGCCGGACGTCGCCCAGCTCGGCAACACCTGGATTGCCGAGCTGCAGGCACTGGATGCGCTGCAGCCGCTGCAGCCGTTCGTCGAGCGCTCGCGCGTGGTGCAGCCGGCCGATTATTTCGCCGGCATCTGGGCCACCAACCTCATTGATGGCCGGTTGTACGGAATTCCGTGGTACGTCGACACCCGCCTGCTGTTCTATCGCAAGGATCTGCTCAAGGCAGCCGGCTTCGATGCGCCGCCGCACGACTGGGCCGAATGGTCGCGTCAGATGGCGGCGCTGAAGACGCATGCCGGGCCGGATCATTACGCGATCCTGCTGCCGACCAATGAGTTCGAGCAGCTGCTCTCGCTGGCGCTGCAGCAGAACGATCCTCTGCTGCGTGACGGCGGTCGCTACGGCAATTTCGAAAGTACCGGTTTCAAGCAGGCGCTGACGTTCTACGTCGGCATGTTCAAGCGGCATGAAGCGCCGCTGCTGGCCAACACCGAGGTGCCCAATCCGTGGACCGAATTCGGCCGCGGGGTGTTCGCGTTCTATCTCTCCGGGCCCTGGAACATCGGCGAATTCCGCCATCGCCTGTCACCCTCGCAAGAGGACGAATGGGCGACCGCGCCACTGCCCGGGCCAGTTGGTCCGGGTGCCGGCATCGCCAGCGGCTCCAGCCTGGTGATCTTCCGCCGCTCGCTGCATCAGGCACAGGCATGGCTGTTGGTCGAGTACCTGTCGCAGCCACAGGTGCAGCAGCAGTTCTACGAGCTGCTCGGCGACATGCCGCCGCGCCGCTCGGCGTGGCAGGGCGGCAGCTTGCTCGGTGATCCCGCGGTGCAGGCGTTCCGTGATCAGCTGGAACGGGTGCGGCCAACTCCGCCCGTGCCCGAATGGGAGCGCATCGTGACCGAAATGCAACTGGTTGCCGCCCAAGCCGCGCATGGCGAATTGACCGTGGATCAGGCAGCCGCCGAGATCGACCACCGTGCCGACGCGATTCTCGAGAAGCGCCGCTGGATGCTCGATCACCAACGGGATGCGCCGCGATGAATAGCCCGCGCACCGCGTGGCTGTTCCTGGCTCCGGCGTTGCTGGTGCTGGGCGTATTCTTCGTGTTGCCGGTGATCGCTGCGCTGGCGCTCAGCCTCACCGACTACGATCTGTATGCGTTGGCGAATATCCACAATCTTCGCTTCGTCGGCCTGCACAATTACTGGCTGCTGCTGCAGCGCCCGCTGTTCTGGTCGGCGCTGGGCAACACTTTCTACTTCGTCGCGGTTGGCGTGCCGCTGTCGATCAGTGCGTCGCTGGGCACCGCGCTGCTGCTCAATTCGCCGCTTGCGCGAATGAAGCCGTTCTATCGCACCGTGTTGTTCGCTCCGGTGGTCACGACCGCGGTTGCCGTGGCGGTGATCTGGCGCTACCTGTTCAACACCAAGTACGGGCTGGTCAACTACGGTCTCGCGGAACTCGGCCTACACCCGGTCGATTGGCTCGGCGATCCGCACTGGGCGATGCCGACAATCATCGCGTTCGCGGTGTGGAAAAACTTTGGCTACAACATGATCATCTTCCTCGCTGGTCTGCAGGCAATCCCGCCTGAGCTGTACGAGGCGGCCCGCATCGATGGCGCGACGGCACCGCGCCAGTTCTGGCATATCACCCTGCCGATGCTGAAACCAACCATGGTGATGGTGATCGTGCTCACCGTGGCCGGCTACTTCCAGCTGTTTGCCGAACCTTATGTGATGACCGAGGGGGGGCCGCTGCAGAGCACGGTAAGCGTGCTGTACCTGATGTATGAAGACGGCTTCAAATGGTGGAACTTGGGCGTGGCCTCGGCCGTGGCGTTCCTGCTGTTCGGCATCATCTTCGTGATTACCATGCTGTTGTTGCGGCTGTCGCGACGGGGAGCGCCGGCATGACGCCACGGCTCGCACGCTGGCTGGTCAATGGCTCCCTGCTGGGCTGCGCTGCAATCGCACTGTTGCCGCTGCTGTGGATGCTGTCGGTCTCGTTCATGGCGCCGGGTGCCGCCAGCTCGCTGCCACCACCGTTGTTGCCGGCGCATCCCACCCTGGGCAACTACCGCGAACTGTTTGCGCATGCCGGCATGGGCGGTTATCTACTCAACAGCCTGTTGATCTCCAGTGCGATCGCACTGTTTGCGCTGGTGTGCAACCTGATGGCTGGCTACGCCTTCGCCAAATTGCGCTTTACCGGCCGCGAGCGGTTGTTCCAGGGATTGATTGGTGCGCTGGTGATCCCGGCCCAGGTGGCAATGCTGCCGCTATTCCTGCTGCTGAAATATGTCAGGTTGGTCAACAGCTACGCCGGCGTCATCGTCCCGGGCATGGCGACCATCTTCGGCATCTATCTGGTACGTCAGTACGCCCGTGGCGTGCCGGACGAATTGCTGGAAGCGGCGCGCATCGACGGTGCCGGCGAGTGGCGCATCTTCGTGCAGATCGTGCTGCCGTTGCTGAAGCCGATCATGGTCACGCTGACCGTGTTCACCTTTCTCGCTGCGTGGAACGACTTCATGTGGCCGCTGATCGTGCTGACCGGCCAGGAACACAACACCTTGCCGCTGGCGCTGGCCTCGCTGGCGCGCGAGCACAGCGAAGACAGCGAACTGATGATGGCCGGCTCCGTGGTCACCGTGCTGCCGGTGATCGCGCTGTTCCTGGCGATGCAGCGTTATTACCTGGAAGGGTTGCTGCTGGGTAGCGTGAAGGGTTGATGCACTCACCCTCTCCCCGGCGGGGAGAGGGTGGCCGTGATCAGAACTTGCCGGCGCGGAAGTCGGCAATCGCCTCGTGGATCTGCTCGGGGGTGTTCATCACGAACGGCCCGTAGCGCGCCACGCTTTCCTTCAATGGTTTGCCGGCAACGACCAGCACACGCGATGGCTTGTCGCCACCGGCCACTTGCAGTTGCTCGCCTTCGGACAACACGCCGAGCTCGCTGCGTTGCAATGACTCGCCGCCGACCAGCGCCGATTCACCCTCGAACACATAGGCGAAGCCGTGATGCCCGTTCGGCAGATCGAGCGTCAACGACGCGCCCGGTTGCAGGCTGATGTCCAGATACACCGGTGCAGTTACGATGCCTTCGACCGGGCCGGTGGCGCCGGCCAGCTCGCCGGCAATCACCTTCACCTCGACGCCTTCCGCCGGATGCACCACCGGAATCCGCTCCGGGCCGATGTCCTGGTAGCGCGGCGCGGTCATCTTGTCCTTCGCCGGCAGGTTCACCCACAACTGGAAGCCCCACATCAGGCCGTTTTCCTGCTGCGGCATTTCCGAATGCAGGATGCCGCGGCCGGCGGTCATCCACTGCACGCTGCCCGGCGTGAGGTCGCCGCGGTTGCCGTGGTTGTCGCCATGCTGCATGTGGCCGGCCAGCATGTAGGTGACCGTCTCGAAGCCGCGATGCGGATGCTCGGGGAAGCCGGCGATGTAGTCGCCCGCGTCGTCGGAACGGAATTCGTCCAGCAGCAGGAACGGATCGAGCATGTCGAGTCCAGGCTGCCCGATGATGCGCTTCAGCTTCACGCCGGCGCCGTCGGACGTGTCGGTACCGCGGATGCGGCGGGTGATGTGGCGATCGCTCATGGGTGGCTCCAGTCAGAGATGTCTGGCCGCCAAGATGGCGCTGTTGGCGTATTTATCCAAGCGCGACTACCGGAACGGATCGTTCCATCCCGGCAACGCTGCGATGGCCCATCGAACGATCAGTGCACCCAGTGTCCGCTGCGCTGACGCGGCGGCGCGTTGTCGTCATCGTCGCCCGGCCTCTGCTGATGCACCATCGCCTCCACCTCGGCTTCGGTGACGGGCTTGGCCTGCCAGTACTGGTTGACGGCGCCAAGCACGGCCGGCACCTGCGACAGGCACTCGTCGTATTCGTCATCACTGAGTTTCTCGAACTCGGTGTCGGCGCTGAGGATGCCTTCGTCCACCGCCAATGCCATCACCGGGCCGAGCAATTCCATCAGCTGTGGATCGTCAGCCAGGCGGCTTTCCCACAGGCTCGCGCGCAAGTCGATGCCGCGACTGAAACCCTCGCACCAGCCGGCAGCGGACAGCATCGGGCCGGTTTCATGCTCTACCTCGCCGAGAATCGGCTCGTACGCGTCGACGTCAAGTTCGGCACTGATCGAATCGTTGAGCTTGGCCAGCAGCGCCAGCACGCGGTTGCCTTCGTCCTCATCGGCGAACGGCTCGTGCAGCACCTCGTGCAGCCATTCGTCCGGCAACACCAGCAACGGGCCGACCGCCAGCGCACTGAGCAGGCCGTGCACGCCATCGAGCAACAGGTCGCCCTCACCGGTATGCGCACGCAGGTAGCGATCCAGCTCATCCAGTTCGTTGTCGTCCAGCGAGCTGGGCCATTCGGTTTTTGCGGTCATATATCCAGTTCCAGCGTCACCGGCGTGTGGTCGGAAGGACGTTCCCAGCGACGTGGTTCGCGGTCAATAGCGGCTGCGGTGGCGGCCGATTTCAATGCCTCGCCGATCAGGATCAGATCGATGCGCAAGCCCATGTTGCGACGGAACGCAGCTTGTCGGTAGTCCCACCAGCTGTAATGTTCGGCACCAGCTTCGAACAGCCGGAAGCTGTCGTGCAAGCCGAGGTCGATGATCGCCTTGAGTCCGGCGCGTTCCGGCGGCGAACACAGGATGTCTTCGCCCCAGGCGACCGGATCGTAGACGTCGCGCTCGTCCGGGCAGATGTTGAAGTCGCCCAGCACCACCAGGTTGGGATGGCGTTCCAGCTCGCGCGCCAGAAACTCGCGCACCTTGGCCAGCCAGTCCAGCTTGTAGGCGTATTTCTCGTCGCCAACCGCCTTGCCGTTGACCACGTAGAGATCCACCACGCGCAACTTGCCGATGCTGGCGGCAAGAATCCGCCGCTGCGGATCGTCCAGTCCGGGGATGTCGGTGACGACGTCGGTGGGTTGTTCACGGGCCAGGATCGCCACGCCGTTGTAGGTCTTCTGGCCCGAATACACCGCGCGATAACCGGCCGCAGCTAGCTCGTCGACCGGAAACTTGGCATCCTCCAGCTTGGTTTCCTGCAGCGCCACGATGTCCGGCTGCGCGTCGGCCAGCCACTGCGTCAGGTGCGGCAGGCGGACGTTGAGCGAGTTGACATTCCAGGAGGCAATCTTCATCGCGGCATTGTAAGGGATGCGCCCGCACGGACCGCTCAAACGGCTGCGCGCGGGCAAATAGCTCCCGTCGCGAGGCTCGGGAGGTGCCTGCAACCGACATCGCGGCAGCGGTCAAAACGGCGCCACACGGCGGTTCAGACGGGTAGATAGCGTCATCTTGGCGACGCCAGCCGGTGAATATCCATGAATTTCAACGAAAAACCCACCGGAACCTTGTATTCCGATGTATGCTGATGAGGCAAGAGTCCGAGAAAACTCCGAATTCCTGCTCATCTTGCGGTCAAGTGCACTACGCTCCGAGCCGCAAACCATCAATGCTTCAAAGGTAAAGTTACATGTCGGATCGTCAGAGCGGTACAGTCAAGTGGTTCAACGACGCCAAAGGTTTTGGCTTCATCACCCCGGAAAGCGGTGACGACCTGTTCGTGCATTTCCGCGCGATCCAGGGCACGGGCTTCAAGTCCCTGCAGGAAGGCCAGCGCGTCACGTTCGTCGTCACCAAGGGCCAGAAGGGCCTGCAGGCTGAGGAAGTCCAGGTTGCCTAATTCCTTCGGGAATTGAGCGATCTTGAAAAGCCCGCTTCGGCGGGCTTTTTTTCGCCTCGAGGAAACGAGCCACGCCGTCAGCGAGGACGGCGCGGCGCGACACTGAACGCTGATCTCAGGCCAGCCCGTGGCTGCGCAACAGCGCCTCCGGCTCCGGTTTCCTGCCACGGAATGCGATGAAGCTTTCCAGCGCCGGACGGCTGGCGCCGACCGCGAGAAACTCGCGGCGGAAGCGCTCACCGGTAGCGCGGTCGATCACACTGGCGCCCTGCTCGGCGGCTTCCTCGAACGCACCGAACGCATCGGCAGACAGCAGCTCGGCCCACAGGTAGCTGTAGTAACCCGCCGCATAGCCACCCGCAAAGATGTGGCTGAAGCCGTGCGGAAAACGCTGCCATGCAGGTGGATACAGCACCGCCACCTGCTTGCGCACCTGTTCCAGCACTGCAAGCGTGCGTGCGCCATCTGCCGGGTCGTATTCCAGGTGCAGCAGGAAATCGAACAAGGCGAATTCCAGCTGGCGCACCAGGAACAGGCCGGCATGGAAATGCCGTGCGGCAAGCATTCGCTGGAACAATTCATCCGGCAGTTTCTCACCGGTCTGGTAGTGCTTCGCGAACAGATCCAGTGCCTGGCGGTTCCAGCCGAAGTTCTCCATGAACTGGCTGGGCAGTTCCACCGCATCCCACTCGACCCCGTCAATACCGCCGATCGAGGGCAGGGTGATGCCGGTCAGCAGGTGATGCAGGCCGTGGCCGAACTCATGGAACAGGGTGAGCACATCGTCGTGGGTGAGCAGCGCCGGCCGGCCCTCGGTCGGCGGCGCGAAGTTGCAGGTGAGGAACGCGACCGGCAGCTGCATCTGCTCGCCGTCGTCGAAGCGTGCACGGCAGACATCCATCCATGCACCGCCACGCTTGCCGTTGCGCGCATACAGATCGACGTAAGCGCCGGCAAATACCTGGCCATCGGCATCGCGCACATCGTAGTAGCGCACGTCCGGATGCCACACATCGACGCCATCGCGGGCGGCGAGGGTGATGCCATACAGCTTCGTGGTGAGGTCGAACAGGCCGTCGATCACCGCCGGCAGCGGGAAATACGGCTTCAACTGTTCCTCGTCCAACGCGTACTGCTGCTGACGCAATTTCTCGGAGGCGTAGCCCACATCCCATGATTCGAGGTTGTCGAGCTTCAGTTCGGCATGGGCAAATTCGCGCAGCCTGGCCAGTTCCCTTTGTGCCACCGGCTTGGCACGCGCAGCCAGATCACGCAGGAATTCCAGCACCTCGGCCGGCGAGCCGGCCATCTTGGTCGCCAGCGATTCTTCCGCCGCATTGGGAAAACCTAGCAGCTGCGCGGCTTCGTGCCGCAGCGCCATGATCTTCTCGATGCGCGCACTGTTGTCGAACTTGCCCGCGTTCGGACCCTGGTCGGACGCGCGAGTCTGATAGGCCCAGTACACCCGCTCGCGCAGGCCGCGATTGTCGGCGTAGGTCAGCACGGCCTGCACGCTGGGCTGCTTCAGCGTGACCAGATAGCCATCCAGATCCAGATCCTCGGCGTACTGGCGCAGCACGGCACGGCCGGATTCGGGGATGCCGGCGAGATCGCGCTCGTCGGTGACGTGCTCGTGCCACGCCTCGCTGGCATCGAGCACGGCATTGGAGAATTCGGTGGAGAGTCTGGACAACTCCACGCCGATCTCGCGGAAGCGAGAACGCGCCGGCTCCTCCAGTGCCACGCCGGAAAGTCTGAAATCGCGCAGCGCATGTTCGACCAGCGCACGTTCGGGGCGCGGCAGTGTCGCGAAGTCCGATGCGTCCGCCAGCGCCTGCACCGCCGCGTACAGCGCCCGGTTCTGGCCCAGTTCGATTGCATGCTCGGTGAGCTTTTCCTCGGCTGGCCCGTACACTTTTCGCAATGCCTCGCTGTCTGCCACCGAATGCAGATGGGAAACCGGCGCCCATGCGCGCGCCAGCCGCTGCTCCAGCCGCTCCTGGGTCAGCATCACGGTCACGAAATCGCGTGGTGCACCAGGCGCGACCAGCGCATCGATGCCGGCACGATAGTCGGCGAGGATCGCGTCGACCGCTGGTTCGACGTGTTCGGGGCGGATCTGCGAGAACGCCGGCAGGGCCGTGTCGGCCAGCAGCGGATTGTCTTGGTTCATGGGATCTCCTTGAGGCCACCAGCGTGGCGATCGCGCCGGCCGAAATCAAGCACACGGCACGACCGGCATGGGCTCGCGACGGCACCGTGATGCCGTTTTGTCATGGATCGCACCGTAACCTTGCCGCCATGTCGCCATCGGATGTCGCCGAGCTGCTTGCGCACAGCGGAATGTTTGCGCAACTGGATGCACCTGGGCGTGAAGCACTGGCCCGTGAGCTGGTATGGGTTGGCCTGCCCGGCGGGCGGCCGTTGTTCAAACCCGGTGAATCGGCCGATTCGCTGTATCTGCTTAAAAGCGGCAGCCTGGGCGTATTCGACGACCGCTCGCCGGAAGATACCGCCGAGCTGACCCAGCTGATTGCCGCCGGCGAATGCGTCGGCGCGGCCAGCCTGCTCGGCGGCGAGCAGCGCATCCGAACCGTGCGCGCACTGCGCGACTCCGAGCTGTTGCGGCTCGATCGGGATGCCTTCGAGCGGCTGCTCGGACGTCATCCGCAGGCCATGCTGGGTGTGGCGCGAATGGCGATCGAGCGATTGCAGCGGCGTGACCACCGTGCGGATCAACTCGGCGCATCGCGCACGTTCGCCATCCTGCCGATCGATCAATCGGTGCCGGCGCGTGTGCTGGCGATGCAATTGGCGCAGGCGCTGGGAGCTTACGGCAGTTGCGGTGTGATCGATGGCGAGCTGGGCACCGGGCGCAGCGGCGACTGGTTCGCCGACCGCGAGGCGAAGTCGCGCTTCGTGATCTATCTGGATGCGAGCGGCGACCCGCTATGGCGCCAGCGCTGCCTGCGCCAGGCCGACGTGCTGCTGTTGCCGGCGCTGGCTGCGCAACCGGCATGCGCATGGCCGGAAGCCGCCCTGCTGGATCCGAAACGCACCGGCCATCGCACGCGCCATCTGGTGCTGCTGCATGCCGGCCACCAGGTCAGTCTCGGCACGGCGCAACGCTGGCGGGCCCCGTTCACCGGCGAGCTGCGGCATCACCATATCTGCCACGACAGCGACATCACACGACTGGCGCGGCTGGTCAGTGGGCAGGGCCGCGGCCTAGTGCTGGCCGGCGGCGGTGCGCGTGGTGTAGCGCATCTGGGGGTGTTGCGTGCGCTCCACGAAGCAGGCCACAGCTTTGACACGGTCGGCGGCACCAGCATCGGCGCGATCATCGGTGCCGGGCTGGCCTGCGGCTGGGAACTGCAGGCGATGACGGAAACCTTGCGCCGCGCCTTCGTGCAGGGCAAGCCGCTGTCGGACTGGACGTTGCCACTGGTAGCGATGACCCGCGGCCGACGTGCTTCGCTGATGCTGCAGCAGGCTTTCGGCGCGCTGGAGATCGAGGATCTGCCGCTGCCGTATTTCTGCGTCTCCACCCGGCTGTCCGGCGGCGGCATGGCCGTGCACCGGCGCGGTCCGCTGTGGCTGTGGTTGCGTGCCTCCAGCGCGATTCCCGGCGTGCTGCCGCCGGTGCTGCATCAGGGTCGCGTCCATGTCGATGGCGCGCTGGTCAACAATCTGCCGACCGACGTGATGGCCGCTGATGGCATCGCGCACATCACCGCGCTGGACATCCGTGCCGATATCGCGCTGCTCACCACCGCCGAGGAATCCTCGACACCACCGCTGTGGCGTCTGCTGCTGCAACGACGTCAGGACATCCGCCGGCCGGGCCTGGTCTCGACCCTGGTACGCGCCGGCATGGTCAACGGCGAGACGGCGAGCGAACAGCGGCGCGAACGCGCCGATCTGCTGATCACGCCATCGCTGGAGCACATCGGCATGCTCGACTGGAAGGATTGGCAGCGCGCGATCGATGCCGGCTACCGTCACACGATCGAACTGCTCGAAGTCCATGCCCGCGAGGGCACGGCGACGGTTACCATGCGTCCATGAATTCCCCGCGCAGCTACAAGGGCATCACGCCCACCCTCGGCGAACGTGTCTACGTCGATCCCGCCGCCACCCTCATCGGCGACGTGGTGCTCGGCGACGACGTGTCGATCTGGCCCGGCACGGTGCTGCGCGGCGACGTGAACTACATCCGCGTCGGGGCGCGCACCAGCATCCAGGACGGCAGCATCGTGCACGTCGCCCACGCCGGCCCGTACGGTCCCGGCTTTCCCTGCCTGATCGGCGCGGGTGTCACCATCGGCCACGCCGCAGTGGTTCACGCCTGCACGATCGAGGACTACTGCCTGATCGGCATGCACGCCAGCGTGCTCGACGGCGCGGTGGTGAAGAAGCATGGCTTCGTCGGTGCCGGCGCACTGATTCCACCAGGCAAGGTGGTCGGCGAGCGCGAGCTGTGGCTCGGCAATCCCGCGAAGTTCGTGCGCCTGCTCAGCGACCGCCAGATCGAGCAGCTGCATTACTCGGCCGACCACTACGTGCGGCTCAAGGACGAGTACCTCGCATCGGCCCGATGACGTCACGCCGCGTGCTGTTCCTGTGCAGCCGCAACCGGTTGCGCAGCCCCACCGCCGAACAGGTGTTCCGCGCGTGGCCGGGGCTGGAGGTGGATTCTGCCGGCCTGGCCGAGGATGCCGAGGTGGTACTGACTGCCGAACAGCTGGACTGGGCGGAACTCATCATGGTGATGGAAGCCAGCCATCGCCGGCGCCTGCACGCACGCCATCGGACCCGGCTCAAGGGCAAACGGGTGATCTGCCTGGATATCCCCGATATTTACGCCTTCATGCAGCCCGAGCTGGTCGAGCTGCTACTGAAGAAGGCCGGGCCATTGCTGCGTTGAAGACCCGCAGGATCACATTCCCGGCGTCGCGTGTCCCGCATTCGCCTGCTGGATGCGCTCGGCTTCCGCCTCGTGCCGTTTCGTTTCGATGTTGCGTGCCGCCGAGAGCTTGCCGCCGAGCAGGGCCAGCGTGAAGTTGGTGCTGTCGAACTCGCGTAGCAAGTCGATTTCACGGCGAGCCTCGTCCAGGTCATCCTGATTGATAGTGCGCTCGATTTCCTCCGAGGCGCGCGGAAAGGACTCGCGCAGCGCTTCCTGCGCGCCACGGTTCTGCGGCTCCAGTTGCAGCACGCTGAGATAGAACTCGTAGGCGTTGCTTCCGGCCGGCGCCACCAGGCGCCCATCGTGCATCGCATTGCGAGCCAGACCGAGCAGGATCTGGGTACCGCTCTGGGCATCGTTGCCGGATGCGTCGGCGACGTTGCCGGATGAGGTGTCGGCGGTGTTCGGCGAAGCGTTCGCCGTGGCGTAGCTGTACCAGAAGATACCGCCGCCAGCGACAACCACGAGAAGCAATGGAACGAGAACAAGTGCGTGGCGACGCGACGAGATGGAAAGAAATCGAAACATGACACCTGCTGCGTGAACGACAACCGCACGCGGAAGTTGCCGCAGTCGGCGCGCTCCCGGCGGATCCCGGCGGATCCCGGCACGATAGCCACGCCGTGTTTCAACCGTGTGGCGACATGCCATCCGCACGCCGTCGCCGCCTGGGCGGCGACGGCGTGATCCTCACTAGGCAACCGTCACCAGCCCAGCATGGCGTTGCCGGTATCCGGCGAACCATCCGGATGGCTGAACCAGTACACGCGGTTCTGCTGGTCCGGGCAGCCCTTGCCGCTGTCGTAACTGGTTACGACCCCGCTAGTCGCCCCCACATCACTGCGATAGCAGCCGCCCAGCGAATCGTGGAAAGCGAAGGTCTGCGTGCTTTGCTGGCCGGTGTGGCCGGTCACGTTTTCGCTGGCGTCGAAGTCCAGCGTATCGGCGCTGTCCACCGTGTTGTTCACCTTGGCCGAATACAGGCTGATGCCGAACAGCTGATACTCGCTGCGCTTCGCATAATCCTGGTGCGCCACCGTGGCAAGCGTGAAACTGCCGTCGGCAGCGAACTGCTCGTTGATGTCCAGATGCAGCGGATAGCGGACACTCTCGCGGTATTCGCCAGTGACGAAACCACCGACGCTGCTTTGGCTGACGCTGTCGGCCGAAGTCAGCTGGTCGGTTACCTGACGATACGTGGTGGCGTTGATGGTGAAGCCCTGGGTGTCCGCAAAACCTACCGTCTGCTCCACCTTGGTATGCACGCGGCCATGCGAGGTGTCGGCATAGCCCTGGATGATGAAATGCCGGCTCAGGTTGGTGTTGATGTCGCCCGTGATGTCGCCGGCGGCATCCGTGCTCAGGGTGTCGCCGATCGTCGGGGTCGGCGGCTGGCCAACCAGGGTATTGCGTTCGATCTGCCCGCTGACCTGCCTGGCATGCGCATCCAGATACACCAGCAGGGTGGCGGTGGCGGAGAAATAATTGCTGGCACCGGCCACGCTCAACGCAACCTGATGCGGTACGCCGTTGCTGAGCACGCCGGCGAACGGCGTGAGGTCGACCCTGTACGGCATGAAATTCAGCGTCTGCACGCCGGGTGTGGGGCGCCACAGGTAGGGATCGATGCCGCCGGTGTAGATCCATGGATACACCGGTGCCACGCCGGCAGGCTGCCCGTCGATGCTGATCTCGGCCTCGCGGAAATTGCCGCCACCGCATTCCTGCACCTCGGCGGCGTACTGGTCGGGCACGCAGGTGTACCAGAACTCGTCGGCATTCTGGCTCTGCACGAATACGTCGAGATAGGCACGCTCGACATTGCGCGGCAGACTGAATGCCTTTGTCAGCTGGCTACTGGAATTATCCAGCTCGGTGGTGCTGCCCACCGGATCGCTGCCCAGCGGATACACCACATCGGGCGCGACGGCCGCCGGCGTGCGTGCTGAAACCGGGTAGAACAACAGCCGTGCGCTGCCGGCGATCACCCCGGTATAGGTGCTGTTGACCACGTTGCCGATGATCGCCTGACCGTTGCCAGCTTGCCGCAGCAAGGCGCTGTAGTCGGTGAGATCGCGTTCCACATGCCAGCTTGGCGCAACTGCGGACGAAGGTTCCTGGGTCGTGCCGAAATACAGGTTCACGCCACCAAGCCACAGCGTGGCGGTGCGGTCGTACTGGCGCCCGGCGGTGACCGAGAAGTCCGCCTCCAGCACCACCTTGGCCCAGCGCGTGCCGCAGCCGGCAGGCGGCGTGTAGGTATAGGGACGGGTATTGAAATCGGTAAAGGTCACGTTGCTGAACAGCTGAACCACACAGGGTGTGCCTGAGGGCCGCGGCACGGCAGGATCGGCCACCGTGACGTTGGTCGAACCTATCGGACTGCTGGCGGCAATGGCACCAAACGCGCTACAGGCAAACATGCAAGACAGTCCGGCGGCTGCCAGACGACGACGGAAGAGCCCCTTCGGCAACATGCGTGTATCCCCACGTGATGATGCCCCCTGTCCACTTACGCTAGCACAGCGAAGCCACGCGAAAATGGCGTTGCCGTCGGCATTTTTATCCTCGCCGGCAACGATGGCTCAAGCGCAGGAAGTTGCGACCTCAAGCAACATGAGCCATGCCAGCGCGTGCGCACGATCACTACTGCACATCACCGGTTCGGCTTGCAGACTCGCACATACTGCCAGGCATCGCGGATCGCCGAAGATCGTGCAAAGGTTGTCGTCGGTGAGCTGCACGCAACGAATACCTGCCGGCTTGCTATGGGAATGTATCAAACCCTATCGCTGCAGGCCTCTTGCGTCACCAAAATCAGTTGCCGCCAAGACGTCCATAAGGTTCACGAGCAACGATCACCTTCGTTGTGCGGGTTGTGAAGGCATCCGGCGCATCGTTCCAATCAGCTACCAGCGTCGCGACTTTAAGTGGATCGAATATGCCCTGCCGCACCAGTTCGATGACATCCGGCAGGTCGCGCCGAGGGTGCGATATACCCACGTGCATCGTTGTGCTGTTGGCATACATTTGCATCAAGGGCAGACTGGTTCGTTTGGCGAAATAGAAGCCTACCGCTGTACAGCTCCCACCCGGTGCCAGCGAGCGCAGCGCATAGCGCAACCCGGCGGCGGTGGAGCTGGCATCCACGGAAACAAGATAGGGCCCGTTCACGCGCGGTGCGTTGCGAACGAACCAGGAGGCTCCACGCTTGATTTCCATAGCGCTCGCTCCGAGTGCTTCAGCGATGCGCAGCCGCTCGGGATCGTAATCGACGTAATCCACCCGCGATGCGCCAAGCGCAACCGCCATGCCGGCGGCATAAAGCCCGATGCTGCGCGCTCCGCCTCCAACCACCAGCACTGGCGCGCCTGGTCGCTGGGCGAGTGCCGGGCCGACACTGCGCCACGCATCAGGCATGTTGTCACTGGCGCTGGCCAGTTTGAGTGGATCGATGTCGTCGGGTACCGGAACCAGCATGGCGTCGGCGAATGGCACGCGAAGCAGATCGCAGACGGTCCCTCCCTAGGGACCCATCGATGCGCCGAATCCATACCCAGAAAGCAGTGTGCTGCCAGCCTGCATGCAATGGGAGGTATGCCCGACATGGCAGGTTGGACAACTGCCGCACGATATCGACCAGGGCACGATGACCAGCCGGCCCTTCTGGATGTGTTTTACGTCCTCGCCGCATTCAAGCACTTCGGCAATGCATTCGTGGCCGATCGCAAACGGTTTGCCATAGGGATACGGACCCAGCAGTTCGGGTACCAATGGATCGAAGTAATGCAAGGCGATGCCGGCACGCAGGGCGGTAGTCACATGGTTGAAGATCGGCAGACTGTCGCCATCGCAACGCGCGGCGATCACTGGCCGCACCAGCGCCTCACCCGGGCCGCCCAGGATTGGCGGCGCCGCCGAGCGCCACGCCACGCGTCGGGTCTTGATAAACGCCAGTTCGCGCATATTCCTGCGTCCGTTGGATTATTTCAGGCAGTCTAAAGTCGGGGCTCAAGCCCCAGGTCAAGCGGTTTGCGGCGATGGAGGGGCAACGATGAGAACGGGAGCATTGATCCGGCGCGCGGGCATCACACGTGACACGCTGCGGTATTACGAACGAGAAGGTGTGATAACGCCGCCAGCACGCTCAGCCAATGGCTATCGCGACTACCCGGAACGGGTACTGGAGGAAATTCGCTTCATTCGGCTAGGACAGTCTGTGGGTCTGCCGCTGCGAATGATTCGCCGCGCGATTCCATATCTCATCGCGCCGCAACCTGGTTGTCAGGAACTGCGCGCGGTATTGGAAACGCAGATGCAAGCGATCGACGAACAAATGCACAAATTGCGCTCGGCGAAAGCCCGTCTCGGTAAGTGGCTGCTCGCCAATCGCGCTGCGACAGCAGCCGGTTGATTCGCCTAGCGCGTGGCCATTTCCAGCGCATCAAGGTAGGTCAGCGCATGCTGGCGATCCATCCCGCACATCGCCAGCTCCGGCTTCAGCCCGCTGCATACGGCGGGGCGTCGCGGATCGCCGAAGATCGCGCAACGGTTGTCGTCGGTGAGTTGCACGCAACGGACACCGGCCGGCTTGCCGTGCGGCATGCCGGGGATCGGTGAACTGATCGACGGCGCGATGCAGCAGGCGCCGCAGCCGGCCCGGCAGGCCAGTGTGCTCATGCGGTCTGCTGGCGCAGCAGCTGGTATACCGGTTCGGTCTCCGGTCGCTGGCCGTGCCAGAGCTCGAACGCATCGGCGGCGGTTTCCACCAGCATGCCGAGGCCATCGAACGCGTAGCGTGCGCCGGCGGTCTTTGCCCAGCTCAGGAATCCGCTGGCCGCGATGCCATACGACAGGTCGTAGCAGAGTGCACGGGCGCCGACCAGCGAGAATGGCAGCTGCAACGAGGCGCCCAGCACTCCGGCCGAGGTAGCTTGGACGATCAGATCGTAACTGCCGATATCGGCCAGATCCTCCCAGTAACGTGTGTGTGCACGCGCCGGCTCGCCGATCGCATCGGCAAGTGCATCGGCCGCCTCGGGCGAGCGGTTGACGATGGTCAGCGTGTGCACGCCGGCATCCAGCAGGTTCCACGCCACGCCGTGCGCGGCACCGCCGGCACCGAGCAACAAGGCAGTGTGGCCGCGCAGATCGACACCATGTCGTTCGGTGATGTCGCGCACCATGCCATCGCCATCGGTGTTGTGCGCGGCCAATCTGCTGTCCGCCAATCGGGTCAGCACATTCGCGCTACCGGCACGTGCGGCTGCATCGCTGCGCTGCTCGGCCAGCGCGAAGGCCGCTGCCTTGTGCGGCAGCGTGACATTCGCGCCGCGACCACCCGTGGTGAAAAAGTGGCGTACGGCGGCAGCGAAGTCGGCCGGTGCCGCGTCAATCGTGCGGTATTCCAGCGCGATGCCGAACTGTTGCGCGAACGCCTGGTGGATCTGCGGCGACAGGCTGTGGCTGATCGGATGACCGAAGACGGCGAACTGAGCTGGATCCATGGAGTTTCCCGGGTGATGGCTGGTGCCGCGACGGCGTGCTGGCATGCATTCTACAAGCCGCGACTCCCGCGACCTTCGCCTGCCGCGCGGGTCGCAGCCGGTGAGATGGTCGCGCCGCACGATCCAGTCGTCCTTCGCCGAACGGAACATCCCGATGCGCCCGCAGACACGTCACGTCGCACGTCACTCGCACCTTCCCGCCATCGCGTTGCTGTGGCTGCTCGGCGGCAGCGCCCTGCTGCTGACTACCCTGGTTCCGCTGCACACCGCCCTGCTCGGCTGGACGCCGACGTTCTGGTTGCTCGGCGCCCCGCTAGTCGTGTTGCTGGTGCTGGAACCGACGCTGCCGCGCCAGCTGCTGGCGCTGTACCGGGTACGCCGCCATACACTGCATGGCGCAGCCTGGCATTGAGTTTGTGCTGCTCGCGAACCTCGGCAGGGCGTAGCAGCCGCGGTCCCGACTCAGCCGGTGATGCCTTGCCGCTTGCGCTCCATCCGGCGCAGGAATTCCTGCATGATCTGCAGATACAGCCCGTCGCCCAGATGGGCGTCCTCGACTCCGGCATCGATCGACGGATTGTCGTTGACCTCGATCACCACCGGCTTGTTGCCGACCTGCTTGAGGTCGACGCCGTAGAGTCCGTCGCCGATCGGCTGGGTCGCCTTCAACGCCAGCTTGATCACCTCGGCCGGCGCCTCGCTCACCGCGATCGTCTCGAAGCCGCCGGACTTCGCGGTGCCCTTGGCGCCGTGGTTGTAGATCTGCCAGTGACCGCGCGACATGTAGTACTTGCACGCGTACAACGGCTCGCGGTTGAGCACGCCCACGCGCCAGTCGAACTCGGTATAGACGTATTCCTGCGCCAGCAGCAAGGCACTGTGCTGGAACAGTTCGCCGGCGGCCTTCTCAAGCGCCTGCTCGCTTTCCACCTTGACCACGCCGCGCGAGAACGAACCGTCGGGAATCTTCAGCACCAGCGGGAAGCCGAGCTTGGCGACGACTTCCTTCATGCCCTTGCTGTCGTCGCGGTAGAGGATCTCGGTGCGCGGCACGGCGAGCTTGCGCGACACCATCAGGTCGTTGAGGAAGATCTTGTTCGTGCAGCGCAGGATCGAAGTGGGATCGTCGATCACCACCATGCCTTCCTTCTCTGCACGATGGGCGAAGCGGTAGGTGTGGTTGTCGCTGGCGGTGGTTTCGCGGATGAACAGGCCGTCGTATTCCGCGAGACGCTGGTAGTCGTTCTTGCCGATCGGATCGACCTCGATACCGAGCTGCTTGCCGGCGGCGATGAAGGCCTTCAGCGCCTTCTTGTTCGACGGCGGCATCTGCTCGGCCGGATCGACCAGCATCGCGATGTCGTAGCGATACAGCTTGCGCGCGCGCGGCTTGCGCCACAGCTTCTTGGAGAAGCGGTCGAGTTCCTCGGCGAACGCGTCTTCCTGCGCATCGTCCAGCGTCTGCAGACCGACCGGCTTGATCGAGCTGACCTGCCACACGCGATCGCGCTCGAACTCGATGCGCAGCAGCGGGCAGGGGAACGACTCGAACACCTGCCGCGACAGATCCTGCAGCGCCGGATAGGCGGTCTCGCCGAAGTAGACCAGGATGCCGAAGTCCGTGGTGTCGCGGCCGCCGGCCGGCAGGAAATGGGTCAGCTTCTGGTTGAGGTCGTTGATGTCCACGCCGTACAGCGAACGCCGGCGCAGGTCGTTCACCGTGCGCACCGACGGCATCACCTTGTGCCCACGCGCCTCGGCCAGCAGCGACACGTAATAGCCAGTGCCCAGGTATTTGTAGCTGCGGCACAGGTTGATCACGTGGGTGCGTTCGTCGTCGCCACCGACCGGCTCGCGCAGGTAGTCCATCGCGCTCATGACGTCGACGGAGGGGTAGTACGAACTCCAGTCGGAGGCTTTTTCGACAACGATGACCAGACGGGTCATGGCACCACTCAGGTGATCCAGCTATGGCGGGATGCCCCTGCGCGTGGCGCGATGGGACACACAAGGCGCGCAGTTTGGCACAGGGGATGTCCTGCACAAGGGCAAAGCGCTGAAGCCTGAATAAACAGCATCGGCCATGATCCGACGATGCCACAAAACACGGGTATCGCATGGCGTCGGCTGCTAGAGTCCGCGCGTGCCGATCACCCCCACCCACCTGCTGCACCACCCTCGCCGGAAGGAACCCGAAAGCATGCATCCATTGCCTGCCAGCGCCAGCGTGCGCGTACGCCGCGCCGAATTGTCCGACCTGGATGATCTGGTGACGCTGGAGGACAGCAGCTTCGACACCGACCGATTGAGCCGCGCACAATATCGCCGCCATCTGGACAGCGACTCCGCGCTGGTGCTGGTGGCCAGCGCCAATCACCGCAACTTCCTCGGTACTGCGGTGGTGTTTTTCCGCAAGGGCAGCCGCGTGGCGCGACTGTATTCGATCGCCAGCAAGCCCGAGGCACGCGGCAAGGGTGTCGGTGCCGCCCTGCTCGAGGCTGTCGAGATGGCGGCACGCCAGCGGCGCTGCCATGCCGTGCGGCTGGAGGTGCGCGACGACAACGCCGGTGCGGTGCGCCTGTACGAACGCCACGGCTACCGGCATATCGGTCATTACCCGCATTACTACCAGGACGGTACGCATGCGTGGCGCTACGAAAAGTCACTCGATTGAGTCATCTGGTGGCATCGCCCTGACCAGATGCAGCGCAATGCATGGTGCGGGTTTATCATGTCGCTGCGATCGAGGGGATTAAGGGAACGTCGCGACGCCGCACACACGGCGTCTCCAACCGTCCTGCCTCATGAGATTTCCCGATGTCCATGCGTTTCCTGACTCTTGCCACTGCGCTGACCCTGGCGCTCGCTGGCTGCGCGACCAGCCGCGGCCTGCATCCCGACAACCAGCTGACCGATCCGCAACACCTCGCCACCGGGCACACCCTCGCTGACGTGAAGCTCACCCCGGCGGCATGGCCGACGCAGGACTGGTGGGTCGGCTTGGGCGATCCGCAACTGTCGGCGCTGATCGATGAGGCGCTGAAGAACAATCCCGGTCTGGCCGCTGCCGACGCAGCAGCCAGACTGGCGCAGGCCCAGGTGCAGGGTGCCAACGCAGCCCGTGGCCCGCAGGTGGATCTGGACGCGGCGGCGCCAGGCGCGCGTTTTTCCAGCAAGGACTTCGCCTATCCGATAGAAGATCTGGGCACGTTCGCCTGGGCCAAATCGGCCACGCTCGATTTTTCCTGGGGACTGGATCTGTGGGGCGGCAAACGGGCTGCCTGGGAAGCCGCGCTGGGTCGCAGCCGTGCCGCCGAGATCGATGCCCATGCGGCACGCATCCAGCTCTCGGTGAACGTGGCGCGCGCGTATATCCAGCTCGGCTATGCGTTCGCCCAGCAGGATGTCGCCGATGCCGAATTGCAGCGCACCGGCAAGGTGCTCGAACTCGCCCGCCGTTACGTGACCGCCGGCCTGGGTACGCCACAGCAGCTGCATCAGGCCGACTTTGCGGTGGCCAGCGCGCAACAGCAGAAGGCCCAGGTCGAGCATGCCATCGATGCCGTGCGCAGCAGCCTGTCGGTGCTGCTTGGCCAGGGCCCTGACCGCGGCTTGCAGATCGCCCGGCCGCGCGTGTTGAAGCCAGCCGATCTCGCATTGCCGGACAACCTGCCGGTGAACCTGATCGGCCGTCGTGCCGATCTGGTCGCCGCGCGCTGGCGCGTCGAGGCAGCCGGCAGGACGATCAAGGCGGCGAAGACCGAGTTCCTGCCGAACATCAGCATCAGCGCGATGGCCGGCTTCGTCGCGGTGGGCGACAGCAGCGGTCTGTTCCAGCTACCCGCACGCACCTATGGCATCACCCCTGCACTGAGCCTGCCGATCTTCGACGGCGGTCGGCGTCGCGCCAATCTGGCGGCGGCCGATGCCAGCTACGACGGGCTGGTGGCGCAATACAATGCGACCCTGGTGCACGCGGTCAACGAGGTCGCCGACAACTACGCCGCACTCAAATCGATGCGTAGCCAGATCGCCGCCGAACAACGCGCGCAACAGGACGCGCAGCGGGCCTGGGACGATACGATCAAGCTCTACAAGGGCGGTCTGGGCAGCTCGCTCGAAACGCTGATCGCGCGCCAGCAGCTGCTGGCCGCACAGCAGCGCATGGCCGCGCTGGACAGCCAGCAGATGGATCTATCGGTGCAACTGATCCAGGCGCTTGGGGGCGGTTACGACGCAACCGTTCCAGCGAACGGTGCGGATGCCGCCAGGACGAGTTTCAGCAACAGCACCCCGGCTCGCTGAAACTGCCGATTCCGCCCTGACGGGCGGAATCGGCAGCGCATGGTTGCAATCAGTGACGGTTCGCTGTCTCGGCGGCCATCTTGAGTTCACGGCTGGCCTGGTCGAGCAAGTCCTTGGCCTTCGCCGCATGGCCGTCCATGTCCCATTCGTTGGCCTGCTGCGCATCGGTGATGCGCTTGAACGCCTGGTCGGTCAGCCGTTGGGCGGCGGCGATATTCGGATGGCGATGCGCACTGACATCCTGCGCGGGCGGTGCCGCGAATGCCGTGGTGGCGGCCAGTGCAAGACCTGCGGTCAATACGATGAACTGCGTGCGCTTCATGCTGCTCTCCTGGATTGAATTCGGTTGGTTGAAACCACCCCCGTGATCTGCCGGACCCGTACTGCGCGGACTTGTCTCCGGCACAACGGGCAACCGGCAAATGCAGCGCCAATCTAGCAGTGCGGTCCCATGCCACGATGGCTCAAGTTCCTGCGATTCATCTGCAGTTGGGCATCATCGCCACGGGTCATCGACACACCTGCTCAACCGCCGAAGCGGGAACCGATCCGTTGCGCGGTGGCGTCATCCGGTCGCGCCACCAGCGCGCCGGTGCGCATCAGGCTGATGCTGTAGTGGCCCTGGTCGACCAGCGGCAGAAACGCGCCGCTGCCGTAAACGGTGTCCACTTCGGGCAGCCATTGCGGATACTGCCTGCCGAGTGTGAGCAGATCGAAGGCATGGGCATCGACCAGGCTGATGACGCTGCGCGGGGCGCTGGCCTCCTGCGCCGGATCGTCGTAACGGCCGGACAGCCGGTCGAGTCGGTACAGCGGCGGCAACCCGGCCAGCAGCGCGGGCAGTTTCCACTTCAGCACCACCGCCTCGACACGCCAGTCGTCACCGACCAACTGCACCTGCCGGGTACTGCCATCGGGCCAGCTCAAGGTAAGTGCCCAGCGCTGTGGCGACAGGATGCGCGCATCGATGTCGACCACCGGGGTTTCGTCGCCCAGCAGACGATAGCCGCGCAGTGCAATGCCGGTGCCGGCCAGCAGCACGGTGAGCGCGAAGCAAGCCAGGCACAGCAGCGCACGCCAGCTGGCCGCCAGCCGGAAGCCGTTGTGCAGATGCCGGCGCAGAACGACCAGCTGGACCAGCGTGATCAGCATGAAAACGGCCGCCAGCACCAGTAGTACCGTCATCGGCATGCGCAGCAACGTGCTCCAGTCCATCGTCTCGTTCCTCGTCGCCTCGGTGTGCGATCTGGCGTGCATCATAACGGCGATGACCACGCTGCGCGGTTGATTCAGCGGGCCTCGCTATACTGCGTCCGTCCACAGGAAACTTCGCCATGCACCGAACCGCCTTGCTGCTGCTCTGTCTTGTTGTCGCCCTGCTCGCCGGCTGTGGCCAGAAGGGTCCGCTGGTGCTGCCACCGACCAAGCCGGCCACGGCATCGAGCACGGCGAAACCGCCGGTGCCGGCGCCGGTGCCGGCAACCAGCAGTACAGCCCCGACCAACGAGCAGCATTGATCGCAACCTCGCCATGCAGCTGCGCTTCTCGAAAATGCACGGCATCGGCAATGACTTTGTCGTGCTGGATTGCCGGCAACACGAATTCCCGCTGGATGCCGTGCAGATCCGTGCCTTGGGCGATCGGCATACGGGCGTGGGTTTCGACCAGCTGCTGAGTGTGGAACCGGCACGCGATCCGTCCTGTGCGTTCTACTACGGCATCTGGAATGCCGACGGCTCGCCGTCGGGCCAGTGCGGCAACGGCGTGCGCTGCGTGGCGGCCTGGCTGCATCGCGCCGGTGCGCTGGCGATCGGCGAAAACGTCCGGATCGAAAGCCCGTCCGACCCGGTGATCGTGCGCCTGCTTGGCGCGCACGAAGTCACCGTGGACATGGGCGAGCCGATCTTCGAGCCGGCGCGGATTCCGTTCGAGGTCGCAGCGGCAGCGGATCGTTACGACATCCGTGTGGGCAACGAGACACTGGAAATCGGCGTGGTGTCGATGGGCAATCCGCACGCCGTCGTGGTACTGGACGATTTCCACGAGCCGCTGCGGATGCAGTCCGGCCCGCTGCTGTCCACGCACGAACGCTTCGCTCAGGGCGCCAATGCAGGTTTCGTCCAGCCACTCGATCGCACTCGTCTGCGCCTGCGCGTGCACGAACGCGGCGCCGGCTGGACCCTGGCCTGCGGTACCGGGGCCTGCGCGGCCATGGCGGTACTGCACCAGCGCGGCGAGGTCGACGACTCGGTAGCCGTCGAGCTGCCCGGTGGCACGCTGCGGATCGACTGGGCCGGCCCCGGTCACACGCTGTGGATGACCGGCGCGGCCACCTTCGCGTTCGAGGGCGAATGGCCGGTTCCCGCCGCCATGACCTGACCCACGGGTTGATGCGCGCCCGCGTCCATCGCACACTCCAGCGGCACGGCACGCCTTTCCCGCGTGCCCCGGAACGGTTCGAGGATACCCGCGCATGACCGCAACCCTGCTCGACGACGCCACCCAGGCCCGTGTGGTGGCCGCCTATCTGAAACGTCATCCGGAATTTCTCAGCGAATATCCTGAGCTGGCGGCGAAACTGACGATGCCGCGCGAGCAGGGCCCCGTGTCCTCGCTGGCGGTGTACCAGCTGCAGAGCCTGCGCGACAAGAACGCCGAGCTGGAACGCCGGCTGGCCGAACTGATCGAGATCGCCGCCGAGAACGAGAAGCTCATGGAGCGCGTGCATGCACTCACCGTCGCCCTGCTGCGCGCTAACACGATGGAGGTGACTGCGCGCACGGTGATGGCCAAGCTCAGCGCGGATTTCCACACCGAACAGGTGCGCCTGCTGCTGTTCGGCGACGAGCCGCAACTGCCGCGCGCCGAATGGCTGCAGCAGATCCCCGGGGGTGCCGACGCGCTGCCGGAGTTTGCCGACTTCCTGCAGCATGGCGAGCCGGTCTCCGGACGCCTGTCCAGTGAAAAGCTGACCCGGTTGTTCGGCCCCGGCGCCGGACAGATCCGCTCGGTGGCAATGATGCGGCTGGGCGATTCCGGCATCCTGGCGATCGGCAGCCACGACCCGGACCGCTTCCAGCCGGGCATGGGCACGCTGTTCCTGAAGATGATTTCCGCCACCATCACCGCCGCACTGGCGCGTGCGCGGGACATCTCCTGAGCCGCGATGACGCCTGACAGTCAGGTCGAGCACTGGCTGAGCCGCCTCACCGGCGAACGGCACGCCTCGCCGCATACCGTGGCCGGGTACCGTCGTGATCTGGCCAAGCTGCTGCGCTTCATGCAGGCGCAGCAACTGACCTCATTCGATGCGCTCGATGCGAACCGGATGCGCAACTTCATTGCCGGTGAGCACCGCGGCGGCCTGGCACCCAAAAGCCTGCAGCGGCTGCTGTCGTCCTGCCGCAGCCTGTTCCGCCAGCTCACCCGCGAAGGCCAGCTGGCCAGTGATCCGCTGCTTGGTGTGCGCGGCCCGAAAGTGCGTCGCAAGTTGCCGCAGGTACTTGATGTGGACGAAGCGGGCGCGCTGGTCGAGACCGACAGTGGCGGCAAGCTGGCCGTGCGCGATCGCGCCATGCTGGAGCTGTTCTATTCCAGCGGCCTGCGCCTGTCCGAACTGGTCGGGCTGCGCTGGGTCGACCTGGATCTCGATGGCGGCGAAGTGCGCGTACTTGGCAAGGGCAGCAAGACCCGCATCGTGCCGGTCGGTCGTCACGCGGTGGCCGCGCTGCGCGCACTCGGTGCGGAGCAGGGCATGCAGGTGGACAGCGCGGTCTTCCGCGGCCGCGGTGGTGCGCCGATCAATCCGCGCACGGTGCAGCTGCGCATGAAAACCCTCGCGCTGCAGCAAGGCATTCCGAAACACATCCATCCGCACCTGCTGCGACATACCTTCGCCAGCCACATGCTGGAATCCTCCGGCGACCTGCGCGCCGTGCAGGAACTGCTCGGCCACGCCGACATCGCCACCACGCAGATCTACACGCACCTGGATTTCCAGCATTTGGCCAAGGTCTACGACGCCGCACATCCACGCGCGCGACGCAAGTAGGTACGAAACTGCCATCCTCCGCTGAACGAACAAGCCTCGGGCAAGCTGCAATAAGCCGCCAGCAAAAAATCCGCCCGCGACAATGCGGCACGATACCCCTCCAAGTACCAGCGCCCGTGACCCTTCCGGAAATACCACTTTCCGTCACAGTCCCTGCTGTGATCGATCACGACGTGCGGCCGACACATCGGCATCCGCTGGGCATTGGTGAGCTGCCGCCGCGCGATATTTTCCGCATCCTGCTGCTGCGCCCCAATCATCGGCTTGGCAACACGCTGTTGCTGACCCCGCTACTGATCGAGCTGGAGCAGCGCTACCCCGGTGCCGAGATCGACTTGATCACCACTGCGAAGCCGCCGATGAAGTATTCGCCGGATTTCGCCAGGTTCGCCAGTTGACCCGTCGACCAGGCCACCGTCCCGTGCATCTGGTGCGCACCTTGCTGCGGCTGCGGCGCAACCGTTACGACCTGGCCATCGGCAGTACCCGCAGCTCGCGCTCTGGTCGGCTGTTGCTTTTCCTCAGCGGTGCCCGTCATCTGCTCGGGCTGCCCTCCAGCAAACGCGAACTGTGCGATGGCGGCTCAGCCTGGCAAGCCGCGCTGACCCATGCACCCAGCCACTTTTCGCTGGATGGTGTGTACGCGCTGCGTTGCGCGATGGGACTGCCTTTCATGGACCAGGAGCACACCTGGCCACCCATGCTCATTCACCTGCGCCCGGAAGAACAGGCCTGCGGCTGCCGCTTGCTGACCGACCTGCTCGGCCACGAACCGGAAGGTGATCGCCAGGTCATCGCGCTGTTCCCCAATGCCACCGGCAACAAACGCCTTTGCGGCGAATGGTGGCTGGCCCTGGTCGATGCCCTGCAGGCAGCTCACCCGCGGTTGAGCTTCATCGAGATGCTCCCCGCACACGGCCAGTCGCAACTGCAGCTGCCCCGCCTTCTATTCCAGCAACGTGCGCCGGATGGCGGCCTTGCTCGCGCAGTGCAGCGGCTACATCAGCGCCGACTGCGGCGTGATGCATCTGGCTTGCGCCACCGGTGTACCCACGCTGGGACTGTTCACGCCCGCTATCGCCCGCGCGGTCCGCGTGATGAGGCCTTGTGTCTGGCGGACCGCACGCCGGTCGAGGTGGCCACTGCTGCTGCGCCGTTCCTGCACGCCTTGCAACGCCGAGGCCGGCAGGGCATCGCTTGCAATCGGCGCGGCCGATCCATATCTAGTCAGCTCCTTCCCGGAGCAAGACACCACCATGGAATCTTTCCACGCCACCACCATCGTCTGCGTACGCCGCGAAGGCCGCGTCGTGATCGGCAGCGACGGCCAGGTCACGTTGGGCAACACGGTGATGAAGGGCAACGCACGCAAGGTGCGCCGACTGGGCAAAGCCGGTGACGTGGTGGCCGGCTTTGCCGGCGCCACCGCCGATGCATTCACCCTGTTCGAGCTGTTCGAGCAGAAGCTCGAAAAGCACAACAACAACCTCACCCGCGCCGCGGTGGAAATGGCCAAGGAGTGGCGCACCGACCGCCGCTTCGGGCGCCTCGAAGCCATGCTGGCCGTGGCCAACAAGGAGGCTTCGCTGCTGATCTCCGGCAATGGCGATGTGGTGGAGCCCGAGCACGGCCTGATCGCGATCGGTTCCGGCGGCCCGTTTGCTCAGTCCGCGGCGATGGCCTTGCTGGAAAACACCGAACTGGACGCACGCACGATCGTCGAAAAGGCGCTGAAGATCGCCGGCGACATCTGCATCTACACCAATCACAACGTGTCGATCGAAGAACTCTAGGCGCTACGCGCTACGGCTCGATCGCACACGCTTCGCGCACCTCAATGCGCTTCGTTCGCCCCCATCCCCGGTGACTTCATGTCCGAATTGACTCCCCGCGAAATCGTCAATGAACTCGACCGCTACATCATCGGCCAGCATGACGCCAAGCGCGCCGTGGCGGTAGCGCTGCGCAGCCGCTGGCGGCGCATGCAGCTCTCGCCCGAGATGCGCAACGAGATCACCCCGAAGAACATCCTCATGATCGGTCCCACCGGCGTCGGCAAGACCGAAATCGCGCGCCGCCTTGCCACGCTGGCGAATGCGCCATTCGTGAAGGTCGAAGCGACCAAGTTCACCGAGGTCGGTTACGTCGGCAAGGACGTCGAGTCGATCATCCGCGACCTCGCCGACGTGGCCTACAAGCTGACCCGCGAACATGCGATCAAGCGCGTACGCACACAGGCGGAAGACCGCGCCGAGGATCGCATCCTCGACGCCCTACTGCCGCGTCGGCAGGCGCCGGCCGATTGGAGCCATGACGCTGCCACCCCTGCGATTGACAGCGACACCCGCCAGAAGCTGCGCAAGCAGCTGCGCGAGGGCTCGCTGGACGAACGCGAGATCGAGCTGGATTTCGCCATGAACGTGGGCGTGGAGATCATGTCGCCGCCCGGCATGGAGGAAATGGGGTCACAACTGCGCCAGATGTTCCAGAACCTGGGCGGTGCCAAGACCCAGCAGAGGAAACTCGCGATCAAGCTGGCGCGGCCGCTGCTGATCGACGAGGAGGCTGGAAAGCTGCTCAACGACGAGGAAATCCGCGCACAGGCGATGGAGGCGGCCGAACAGAACGGCATCGTGTTCATCGACGAGATCGACAAGGTCGCCCAGCGCAGTGATCACGGCCATGCCGGGGTCAGTCGCGAAGGCGTGCAACGCGACCTGCTGCCACTGGTCGAGGGTTCCACCGTCTCCACCAAATATGGTCCGATCAAGACCGACCACATGCTGTTCATCGCCTCCGGCGCGTTCTCCCTGGCCAAGCCATCGGACCTGATTCCCGAGCTGCAGGGTCGCCTGCCGATCCGCGTCGAGCTGTCCGCACTGAGCGTGGACGACTTCAAGCGCATCCTGCGCGAACCGCACAATGCCCTGACCAAGCAATACGTGGCCCTGCTCGGCACCGAGGGGGTGACGATCGAGTTCACCGACTCGGGCATCGACCGGCTGGCCGAGGTGGCCTTCCAGGTGAACGAGCGCACCGAGAACATCGGCGCACGCCGGCTGCACACCGTGATGGAGCGCCTGCTGGAGAAAATCTCCTACGAAGCCGCAGACAAGTCCGGCGAAAACTACAAGATCGACGCCGAACATGTGGATAAAAGCCTTGGAAGCCTCGTTCAAAACGAAGATCTCAGCCGCTACATTCTCTAGTCTCATGAAGCTCTAACAAGCCGACTACCCCAATCTGTTAAAATAGGCTCGTGAGCAACATCATTGAACTGAAAAACACCGGCCAGCGCGCCCAGCTGCGTGAAGCGCAACAGACCCAGACGCTGGTGCGGCTGTGGCGCGAAGACCTCGAGCACGGCAGCTTCTGCGGTTACGTAGGCGGCGTCGGGCGCGAGTTCTTTCTGCTCTGGGTGGTTGGCGACGGCATCACCTACGACGGCATGTATGTGATGCGCCATCGCGACGTCTCCGAGCTGGAGTCGCCGGACAAGCACCACGTGTTCTTCGAGAAGGCACTCGCGCTGAAACACATTCTGCCGCGACCGCCACGTGGCTTTCCGCTGGACAACATCCGCGAAGTGATCCAGGCCGCCGGTGCGCAGGCACCCGTGATCGGTGTGCATGTGGACAGCGAGGACGAAGCCGAGGTCTGCTACATCGGCCGGCTGGTCAGCGTCGAGGAAGACGGGTTCCACATGCAGGAACTCAGTCCGGACGCCGAGTGGATGCGCGAAGCCTCGTTCTTCAGTTGGGACGAAGTTTCCACTGTCAGCATCGAGGATAGCTACGCACAGTCGCTGCTGGCCGTGGCTGGCCCGGCACCGGCGCTTGAGCCAGGCAGCCAGGAATCGGTCACTCGCATCGAGTAGCCCTTGGCGCGGGTTTCCCACGCCATCCGTGCCTCCATCTATTTCTGTCCGAACAGAATTTTGCGCGCCGCTTCGTCCGTGCGCAGGTCGGTCTGTTCCTTGATTGTCTCGCCCAGGGCATAGGCACGCTGCGTCGCCGGACGCGCGCGAATGTCTTCGAACCAGCGCTTGAGGTGGGGAAACTCCTCCAGCGTCATGCCTTGCGCCTCGTATGGAACTATCCACGGATAGGCCGCCATGTCGGCAATCGTGTAGTCCTTGCCGGCGATGAAGGTACGGCCGTCCAGACGTCTATCCAGTACGCCGTACAGGCGATGCGTCTCGTTGACATAGCGGTCGATCGCATACGGGATCTTCTCCGGCGCATAGCGATTGAAATGGTGATTCTGGCCCAGCATCGGACCGAGCCCACCCACCTGCCAGAACAGCCATTCCAGAACGACGTAGCGCTCGCGTGTAGAAATAGGCATGAACTGGCCGGTCTTGTCCGCCAGGTACTGCAGGATCGCGCCGGACTCGAAAATGCTCAGCGCATCGCCACCACCCAGTGGGTCGGTATCGACGATCGCCGGCATCTTGTTGTTCGGCGAAATCTTCAGATACTCGGGCTTGAACTGGTCGCCCTTGCCGATGTTGACTGGTTTGATCTCGTAGGGCAGGCCGGCTTCCTCGAGGAACATGCTGATCTTGTGGCCGTTGGGCGTGGGCCAGTAATGCAGTTCGATCATCGCTATCTCCTCGGGTGGGCGGCAACGGGTAATGGATCGGGGCGGCACTTCATGATTCAAGCGTCGATAGTCGGACTGCGCCTGGATCTGGCCACGGCACAAGCTCGGATGAGCTTCGTCAACGCTTGTGTCCTGTCTCGCGTTCCGTGTCTTGTTGCCCACTCACTCTGGAGATCTTGCGATGAAACCTGTTCTTCGCCTTGCGTTACTCGGCTTCGCTATCAGTGTCGCCTGCACGAATGCCGTCACGGCACAGCCATTCCAGAACAGCTCCGCTTCTACCGACGCGGCAACCACGAAGCCCTCGCACCAGGCACCTGATCCGCAACGCCAGATCACACGGCTCAGCCGCAAACTCCAGTTGACGCCAGCGCAGGCTGCCAAGATCGAGCCGATCCTGCAAAGCCGGCAACAGCAGATGCAGCAACTGCGCGCGGATAACACGCTGGCCCCACGCGACCGCCGCACGAAGATGCGCTCGATCATGCAGGACAGCGACACCCAGCTGCAGGCGGTGCTCAGCGACAGCCAGAAACAGCAATACCAGCAGATGCAGCAGCAGGCCATGCAACGCCGTCAGGACAAGCAGAGTCCGAGCGACAACGATTCCGGCAACAAACAGTAAGGCGACTCCGCGCACCTCCATCGAAGGGCCGGCTGATTGCCGGCCCTTCGTCTTTACTGCACGACGCAATCGCTTATGCTCGACCCTTTCTCGAAAAGATCGGCTTGGGATGTCATGACCCGTATCGTTGTCGTCGGTAGTATCAACATGGACCTGGTGACCCAGGCAGCGCGCTTTGTCGGTCCTGGCGAGACCATCCTCGGTGAACGCTTTCTCACCGTGCCCGGTGGCAAGGGCGCAAATCAAGCTGTGGCCGCGGCTCGGCTGGGCGCCGAAGTAGCGCTGGTCGGCGCCACCGGCAACGACGCCTTCGGTCGGCAACTGCGCCAGGGCCTGGCCGCCGAAAACATCGACCTCACCCACACCATCGCGCTCGACGATTGCGCCAGCGGTACCGCCTCGATCACCGTCGCCAACGGCGAGAACCAGATCATCGTGGTCCCCGCCGCGAATGCCCACGTGACCACGGCACAGATCGAACAGGCACAGGCACTGATCGCCCGGGCCGACGCGGTGTTGGTGCAAATGGAGATTCCGCTGGAAACCGTGGAAGCCACCTTGCGCCTCGGTCATCGACTCGGCGTGCCGGTGATCCTCAATCCCGCACCCGCACAGAAGCTGCCCACCGAGTGGTTGAAGCTCGCCCGTTACGTCACGCCGAATCAGCACGAACTGGCGATCCTGCTCGGTGCCGATCCGGCCGAAGATTTCCGTTTGTTGATGCAACACACTCCGTGCCCGGTCGTACTCACCCGTGGCGCCGAAGGGGCGTGGTACCGCGAGGAAGGTGATCCGCTGCCTCAGCCAGGCTTCAAGGTCGACGTGGTCGACAGCACCGGCGCCGGCGACACCTTCAACGCCGCGCTCGCCGTTTTTCTGCATGAAGGCCTGCCGCGGTCGGTGCGCAAAGCCTGCGCTGCGGCCGCCTTGTCGGTCGGCAAACTTGGCGCACAGGGCGGTATGCCTGAGTTGCGTGAAGTGGAAGCCTTGCTCACCCGGACCGGCTGACGATTTCCAGCGCCTGATCGCGTGTCATTGTCCATCGATGGACTGCGCACAATAAGATCATCCTATGCTCACTTGCCGATGCAGAACGAGCCGAAGATCGCGCCCAGCAAGTCATCGCTGCTGTAGCTGCCGGTGATTTCGCCGAGCGCGTGCTGCGCGTGGCGCAATTCCTCGGCGGCAAGTTCGCCGGCACGGCTGTGGGCCAGCACGCCGGCGGCATGGTCGAGGTGCGCATGCACCTGTTCGAGCGCCTGCACGTGGCGACGACGCGCACTGAACGCACCCTCGCCACTGCCGGCACCAGCCAGCTGCTTGAGGCGATCGCGCAGAGCATCGAGACCCACGCCGGTTTTCGCAGAGGCCCATAGCCAGTGCATGCCTTCGCACTGCTTGTGGTGAGGCGGCACTCGGTCCAGGTCGATTTTGTTGATCACCACGATACGTTCGACACCTACAGGCACGGTGTCGAACAACGCCAGGTCATCGGCAAAGCCGACCTGAGTGGTGACCAGCAACGCCACATCGGCGCGCTGCAGTTCGCCATGCGCGCGGCGCACGCCTTCGCGCTCGACTTCGTCGTCGGTCTCGCGCAAGCCGGCGGTGTCGGCCAGTTCCAGCGCGATGCCGTCGAGGCTGAGGCTTTCGCGCAGCACGTCGCGAGTGGTGCCGGCGATCGGGGTGACGATCGCGCGGTCGCTGCCAGCGAGGGCATTCAGCAGGCTGGACTTGCCGGCGTTGGGACGGCCGATGATTGCCACGCGCAGGCCGTCGTTGAGGCGCAGGCCGCGTTGGGCCTCGTGCAGCAGCTCGGCCAGTTCCGCACGTACCGCTTCGAGCTGGCGGGTGATCGCCAGGTCGGCAAGGAAGTCGATCTCTTCTTCGGGGAAGTCGATCGCTGCCTCGATATGCACACGCAGTGCGATCAGTGCTTGCAGCAGTGCCTCGACCTTGCGCGAAAACACACCTTCCATCGACTGCAATGCAGCGCGCGCACCGGCCTGCGAGCGCGCGGCGATCAGGTCGGCGATGGCCTCGGCCTGGGCCAGGTCGAGCTTGCCGTTGAGGAAAGCGCGCTCGGTGAATTCGCCCGGCCGCGCCAGTCGTGCACCGAGCTCGCACACGCGACGCAGCAGCAGGTCGAGCAACACGGCGCTGCCGTGGCCCTGCAGTTCCAGCACGTGCTCGCCGGTATACGAGGCAGGGGCAGGGAAGTGCAACAGCAGACCGCGATCGATCAGCGCACCGCTGGTATCACGGAATGCAGCGAAATGTGCATGGCGTGGCTGTGGCAGGCGGCCGAGCAGGGTCTGCGCGATCGCCGGCACCAGCGGGCCGGACACGCGCACCACGCCGACACCAGCCGCGCCAGGCGCGCTGGCAATCGCGGCAATCGTCTCGGTGGTGTGGTCGGACATGATGGGGAAGACTCTAAACGAAGTCAGCCGCGCCGGTGACCCGTGCGCGGCTGATGAGGCGTTGCCAGGACACGCGAAGGCTCAGCCCGCCTTGGCGGTTTCCTCGCGATCGACGTGATGGGTGACCCACCACTGTTGGCCCAGACCAACCAGGCCGTTGACTGCGTAATACAGGCACAGGCCGGCGGGGAAGAATGCGAACATCACCGTGAACAGCAGTGGCATGACCTTCATCATCTTGGCCTGGGCCGGATCCATGCCCGCAGCGGCCGGATTCAGCCATTGCGTGCCCAGCATCACCAGCGCGTAGATGATCGGCAGGATGTAGAGCGGGTCGTGCGCGCTCAGATCCGGGATCCACAGGAACGGCGCATGGCGCAGTTCCAGGCTGTAGGTCAGTACGTAATACAGGCCATAGAACACCGGCATGGTGATCAGCACCGGCAGGCAGCCGCCCATCGGGTTGACCTTCTCCTTCTTGTACAGCTCCATGGTGGCTTGCTGCATCTTCTGCTTGTCGTCGCCGTAACGCTCCTTGAGCGCCTGGATACGCGGTGCCAGCTTGCGCATCTTGGCGCTGGACTTGTATTGCACCGCCGTCAGCTTCCAGGTCAGGCCCTTGATCAGCAGCACCAGCAGGATGATCGCCACGCCCCAGTTGTGCGCGATGCCATCCAGGAAGGACAACACTTCGTGCATCGGCACGGCAATCAGCTTGAACATGCCGTAGTCGATGGTCAGATCCAGCCCTGGCGCGATTGCGTCCAGCGTGCCCTGCACGTTCGGGCCGAGGTACAGGCGCGCAGCACTGGTAGTGCTCTGCCCTGGCGCCACGCTCAACGAGGGGCCGACCGCTCGAATCAGGTAGCGCGGCTGCGCACTGTCGGGGTTGATCGTCTCGGTGACGTAGTGAACGGTCTGGTCGGCCGGCGGGATCCACGCGGCGAAGAAGTACAGCCGCAGCATGGCCGCCCAACCACCCTTGATCTGGCTGTCGAGCTGATCCTTCGGTTCCTTGAAATCCTTGAACAACAACTTCTGGAACTTCTCGCCGGTATACCAGGCGGCACCCTGGAAACTGCGCGACTCCGGGTGGGACATATTGGTCAGCCAGTTGCCAACCGCCACCGGCGCAACCCGCAGCAGCTGCTGGTAGGCATTGCCGGTCCATGGCTGGCTGCCGCCGTTGTCGATGCGCTGGCTCAGGCCGATCACGTAGCTGCCGCGCTTGAAGCTGTAGGTCTTGGTAACCTTGAGGCCGGCCGCGTCCTGCCAGGTCAGATCGACATTCAGCTCGTTCTGCCCCTCGGCCATCGTATACGTGGTCTTTGCGCTCTCGAACACGGCCTGATGGTTCGGCTGATCCTGCGCCGCGGTATCGCTGCTGCTGACCAGGCCGTTCTGCGCCACGAAGTAGTTCGCCGGATCGTTGTCCAGCAGCACGGTCGGGGCGGGATTGGGATCCTTGCGGGTCCGCGGTGCATTCGGGTACGCCAGCAGATCCGCATGCACCACGCTGCCACCGCGGGTGTCCACGGTCAGCTGCAGCAAATCGGTGGTGATGCTGATCAGCTGTACCGGGGCCTGCCCGACGGCAGCGTCATTGCCGATGGCGCCGACCTTGCCGGATGCTGCGCTGGCCGACGGGATGGCGCCTGGCACGCTACCGTCCGCTGACGACGGGATGCCCGCGCTGGAAGATGCGCTGGCGACCGCAGCCTGCGGCGGCGGGGCGTAGTCCTTCTCCCAGGCCTGAAACAGCAGGTAAGCCACGGCCAGCAGGGCGAACATGAGGAAGGTGCGCGTTTGATTCATCGCGTAGCAGATCCGGGTAACGCCACGACACTTGAACGCCGCGGAGGGCAAAAGAGGAAAGGGTAACGCCCGATTGTGGCGGCGGCGTCCGCCCGCTTCAATGGCTGGATGGCTCGGGCCGGTTCACCAGCAGCTTTTTCCACAGCCCGTCGAGCTCGGCGAGCAATTGCGGACCGGGTACGCCGGCTGCCTGCTCGCGCGCCATCACCATCAGGTCGATCGCCGGCAACTGGTGCTGGATGCGTCGGAACGATTCGCGCAGCAGTCGCTTGATGCGATTGCGCTCCACCGCGCGCTTGGAAACACGCTTGGAAATCGCCAGTCCGAGCCGAGCATGCCCCAGTTCGTTCACGCGATAACGCAAATGAAAACAGCGGCCGCCTGCGCGTCCGCTGCTTGTCCGCAAGGCGGCGAAATCACCAGGCCGACGTAACCGCGCCTCGCGCGGCAACCCGGCGGTTGGCATGTTCGCTAGCCTGGTTTACGGAATCAGGCGCTTGCGACCCTTGGCGCGACGCGCGTTCAGGATCTTGCGACCATCGGCCGTGGCCATACGGGCACGGAAACCGTGCGTGCGTGCGCGCTTGAGCTTGCTGGGCTGGAAGGTCCGCTTCATGGCATTACTCCGAAGGGAATGTGGATAAAAAGGTTGGAAAGTATGTCGGGTATCCGCCACTGCTGTCAAATGGCGCTTGACCGTGCCCTGTGGATACCCGTGTGGATATCTTGCAGTGAGCAGGCGGATGCAGCTGCTAGACTTGTCCATTCCCAGCGCGCAAGCGCCAAGCTAAGTGGCTGATTTTATCCATGAGTGATCTGTGGCGGCGCTGCCTTGAGCGTCTGGAAGGCGATTTAAGTGCCGAAGACCTGCATACCTGGCTGATGCCGTTGCAGGCGCGCGAGGATGTCGACGGCCTGCAGCTGTTTGCGCCGAATTCCTACACGCTGGATACTGTGCGCGAGCGCTACCTGTTGCAGATCGAAACCGTGCTGCTGCATCTGACCGGGCAGTCCTGGCCGGTACGGCTGGACGTAGGCTCCAGCTCGGCCCGGCCCGTGCCGATAGCCAAACCGGCCGCCGCGTCGCGGGCCACGCCGGAACAGCCGGCAGCACCGGCTTTTACCCACAATCTGGACCCGCACTACACCTTCGAGACCTTCGTCGAGGGCAAGTCCAACCAGCTCGGCAAGGCCGCCGCGATCCAGGTAGCGACGAATCCGGGCCGGGCCTACAACCCGCTGCTGCTCTACGGCGGCACTGGCTTGGGCAAGACCCATTTGATGCACGCCGCGGGCAACCTGATGCGTGAGCGCAATCCGAACTGCAAGGTGCTCTACCTGCGCTCGGAACAGTTCGTCGGCTCGATGATCGAAGCCTTGCGCACCAAGAGCATGGACGAGTTCAAGCGCCGCTTCCGTTCGGTTGATGCGCTGCTGATCGACGACATCCAGTTCTTCGCCGGCAAGGACACCACGCAGGAAGAGTTCTTCCACACCTTCAACGCGCTGTTCGAATCCAAGCAGCAGATCATCCTCACCTGCGATCGCTATCCGAAGGAAGTGGACAAGCTGGAGCCGCGGCTGAAATCGCGACTGGGCTGGGGCCTGAGCGTGGCGATCGAGCCACCGGACTTCGAGACGCGCGCAGCGATCCTGCTGGCCAAGGCCCACGAAAAAGGTGTAGCGGTGGACGAAAACGTGGCGATGCTGCTGGCCAAGCGCATCCGCTCCAACGTGCGCGATCTCGAGGGTGCCCTGAACACGCTGGCGGCACGCGCGAATTTCTACGGCAAGCCGATCACCACCGATTTCGCCGAGGAAACCCTGCGTGACCTGCTCGCCACGCATGCCCAGGCGATCACGATCCCGAACATCCAGAAGATCACCGCCGAGTACTTCAACGTGCGGCTGCAGGATCTGCTGTCCAAGCGACGCGTACGTTCGCTGGCCCGACCGCGCCAGATCGCGATGACGCTGTCGAAGGAGCTCACCGAGCACAGCCTGCCGGAGATCGGCGAGGCATTCGGTGGTCGTGACCACACCACCGTGATGCACGCCTGCAAGACGATCCGCAAGTTTGTCGAAACCGACCCACGCATGCGCCAGGACTGGGAACAGTTGATCCGCACGTTGACCGGCTGAGTCGGTTTTCCGTGCACCCGCGCAAAATTTATGGATAACCGGGGGTCGAAGCTGTGGATAATGGGTGGATGGATTCGCCTCTGAAGTTATCCACAAATAGCCCACCGTCAGGCAGCAACTTCGAGCACAGCCTAGTTTTCATCCAACATGCTGATTTTTAAAGAAATAGTGAAGAAAAAAAGTTACCCACAGCGCCTACTACAACCACTAAACTTCTTTTAAAGACAAAACAGCAACAGAAGGGGAAGCCAAACCATGCAATTCAGCATCCAACGAGAAGCGCTGCTAAAGCCACTGCAACAAGTGGTCGGTGTCGTCGAACGACGCCAGACGCTGCCCGTATTGGCCAACCTTTTGGTGAAGGTCGCCAACAACCGACTCTCCCTGACTGGCACCGATCTGGAAGTCGAGATGGTGGCCACGGCGGATGCCGAGAAACTGGCTGATGGCGAGATCACCATTCCCGCGCGCAAGCTGTTCGACATCGTTCGTGCACTGCCGGATGGCGCCAGGATCGACCTGAAGCTCAACAGCGATCGCGTGGCGCTCAATGCCGGCCGCAGCCGTTTCACGCTGACTACCTTGCCAGCCAGCGAATTCCCCACCATCGATGAAATCGAACTGGTGGAAAAGGTCAGCCTGCCCGAAGAGGCGTTGCGTGATTTGATGGAGCGCACCGCGTTCGCGATGGCGAATCAGGATGTCCGCTATTACCTCAACGGCATGCTGCTGGACCTGCAGGAACATACCTTGCGCTGTGTGGCCACCGACGGTCATCGCTTGGCGATGAAGGAAACCCAGCTGCAGAGCTCGGTAACCACGCGGCGGCAGATCATCATTCCGCGCAAGGGCGTCAACGAACTGATTGGCTTGCTGGAAAACGGCGACGGCCAGGTGGAACTGGAGTTCGGCCGCAACCATCTGCGTGTACGCCGTGGCGATGTGGTTTTTACCTCCAAACTGATTGACGGTCGTTTCCCGGATTACGAAGCAGTCATCCCCCTCGGTGCCGACAAGAACGCCACGCTCGACCGCGAGGTACTGCGCGGCGCCCTGCAACGCGCCGCGATTCTCTCCAACGAGAAATACCGCGGTGTGCGCCTGGAACTGTCGCCTGGCAAGCTGCGCATCGTGGCGCACAATCCCGAGCAGGAAGAGGCTGTCGAGGAAGTCGAGGCGGACACCCATGTGTCGGATCTGGCCGTGGGCTTCAACGTGGGCTACCTGCTCGATGCCCTGGCCGCGCTGAGGGGCGACAAGGCGCGGCTAAGCCTGCGCGATGCACAATCCAGCTGCCTGGTGCAGGAGCACGACAACGAGCATTCGCGCCACGTCATCATGCCGTTGCGGCTCTGACATCCAACGCATGGCGTTTACTGATTACGACAAAACCAGGCAACGCCGAGGATGCCGAGAGGCTCCTCGGCGTTCTTGTTTGTGGACGTACCGCCATGCGGTTTGAGCAGCTGCGTATACGCGGTTTGCGTTGCTTGGCCGATGTCAGCCCCGTGCTTGATCCGGCCATCAATGTGTTCGTGGGTGCAAACGGTGCCGGCAAGACCAGCGTGCTGGAAGCCGCTTTCCTGCTTTCGCATGCGCGTTCGTTTCGCAGCGGGGCACGCGAGGCCTTGCTGCAACGTGGTTCGCCGCAAATGTCGGTATTCGCCGAACTGTGCCACGCGGACGACCGCACTTGTCGACTGGGCTTGGGGCGCGACGGAGTCCGCTGGGAAGCAAAGGTGAACGGCGAAGGGGTTACGATCGGACAACTGGTGCATGAATGCGCCGTGGTTTGTTTCGAGCCGGGATCACATGCGTTGATCGCGGGTGCAGCCGAGGAACGCCGCCGCTATCTCGACTGGGGCGTGTTCCACGTGGAACAGGATTTTCTGTCCAGCTGGCGCCGCTATCAACGCGCGCTGAAACAGCGCAACAGCCTGCTGCGTTCGACAACGACATCTGCGGACGAGCTGTTCGCGCCCTGGGAAGCCGAACTGACGCAATGCGCTCACCAGATCGATCGGCAACGTCGAGCCTATCTGGATCTGCTCCGCCCGAAGTTGGTGGCCAGCATCGCCGGATTGCTGCCGGAGCTTGGTGAGCTGGATCTTCGTTATCGCCGTGGCTGGTCCGAGGATCTGGATCTGGCGCAACAGTTGCGCGAACAACGGGGCAGGGATCTGGCGCGGGGACATACCACACTCGGCGCGCATCGGGCCGACTGGACGATTGGGTTTGAACAGGCACCTCTGCGCGAACACCTTTCGCGTGGCCAGGAAAAACTCACCGCGCTGGCCTGCATGCTGGCGCAGGCCGAGTTGTATGCGGAACGCCGCGGCGAGTGGCCAGTCGTATGTCTGGACGATCTGGCTTCCGAGCTCGATCAGGCCCATCAGGCGGCTGTGGTGGCCCAACTGAGCGGGGCGCAGGCGCAGGTATTGCTGACCGGAACCGAGCTACCGCAGGCCTTGCAAGGGCTGCCTTCGCGCGTGTTCCACGTGGAACAGGGCCAGCTGACGCGCCTGCTATAATCGGAAGGTTGCATCATTCAAAGATTGCATAACCCTTTGCCCGGCCTATCACGGCGCCGCGTCGGGCGGGTCGCTGGCGCCAGGAAACGGTCAACGCATGAACGACTCCCTCGACGAATCCCATTACGACTCAAGCAACATCAAGGTACTGAAGGGTCTGGAAGCGGTCCGCAAACGCCCAGGCATGTACATCGGCGATACCGATGACGGTACGGGCTTGCACCACATGGTGTTCGAGGTCGTCGACAACGCGATCGATGAGGCGCTGGCCGGCTATTGCGACACGGTGATCGTCACCATCCTCGATGATGGTTCGGTCAGCGTCAGCGACAACGGCCGCGGCATTCCGGTCGACACCCATCCGGAAGAGGGCCGTTCCACCGCCGAAGTGGTGATGACGGTGCTGCATGCCGGCGGCAAGTTCGACGCGAATTCGTACAAGGTCTCCGGCGGCCTGCACGGTGTGGGTGTGTCGGTGGTGAACGCGCTGAGCGATCACCTGTGGCTGACGATCTATCGCGACGGTTTCGAGCATCTGCAGGAATATTCGCTCGGTGAGCCGCTGTATCCGCTCAAGGTGGTCGGTCCATCGAGCAAGCGCGGCACCCTGGTGCGCTTCCTGCCCAGCCCGGCCACGTTCACCAGCAACATCGAATTCCATTACGACATCCTGGCCAAGCGCCTGCGCGAGCTGGCCTTCCTCAATTCCGGCGTCACCATCGATCTGCATGACGAGCGGGGCGAGGGCCGGCATGACACGTTCGCCTATGAGGGCGGCATCCGTTCGTTCGTGCAGCATCTGGCGCAGCTGAAGACCGCGTTGCACCCGAACGTGATCAGTCTGACCGCAGAGCAGGACGGGATTACGGTGGAAGTAGCGATGCAATGGACCGACTCCTACCAGGAATCGATGTACTGCTTCACCAACAACATCCCGCAGCGTGACGGCGGCACCCATCTCACCGGTTTTCGCGCCGCGCTGACCCGTTCGCTGCAGAGCTACATCGAGAAGTCCGGACTGGCCAAGAACGCCAAGGTCACCCCGTCCGGCGACGACATGCGCGAAGGCATGATCGCGGTGCTGTCGGTCAAGGTGCCCGATCCGAAGTTCTCCTCGCAGACCAAGGACAAGCTTGTCTCGTCCGAGGTGAAGACGGTGGTCGAGCAAGTCGTCTACGAGAAGCTCGGCGATTTCCTGCTGGAACATCCGAACGAAGCGAAGGCGATCGCCTCCAAGGTGGTCGATGCCGCGCGTGCCCGCGAGGCCGCGCGCAAGGCGCGCGAGATGACCCGCCGCAAGGGCGCGCTGGACATCGCCGGCTTGCCGGGCAAGCTGGCCGATTGCCAGGAGAAGGACCCGGCGCTGTGCGAACTGTTCCTGGTCGAGGGTGATTCCGCCGGTGGCTCCGCGAAGCAGGGCCGCAACCGCAAGACCCAGGCCGTGCTGCCGCTTAAGGGCAAGATCCTCAACGTCGAGAAGGCACGTTTCGACCGCATGCTGGCCTCGGCCGAGGTCGGCACGCTGATCACCGCGCTCGGCACCGGCATTGGCAAGGACGAGTACAACCCCGACAAGCTGCGCTACCACCGCATCATCCTGATGACCGATGCGGACGTCGACGGCTCGCATATCCGCACCTTGCTGCTGACGTTTTTCTACCGCCAGATGCCCGAGCTGATCGAACGCGGCCACATCTACATCGGCCTGCCGCCGCTGTACAAGGTGAAGCAGGGCAAGCAGGAGTTGTACATCAAGGACGACACCGCGCTGAACGATTACCTGATCTCCAGCGCGGTCGACAATGCGGCGCTGACGTACAGCCCCGACGCGCCGCCGATCACCGGCGAGGCGCTGGAAAAACTGTTGCGCGGCTACCAGCAGGCGCAGGATCAGATCGCCAAGCTGTCGCATCGCTTCGACGTCAGCATGCTGACCGCCTTGCTCGAGCACACGCCGCTGGAACCAGCCTTGTGGGCCGAGCCGGCTGCGATGCAGGCGTGGCTGCAACAGGCCCAGCAGCGGCTGGCCGCCAGCGGCTTGGGCAAGCCCACCTACAAGCTGTCGCTGCGTCCAGCCCACGCCGAGCAGTTGGCCGCCATCGAGGTGGTCCGCGAACAGCACGGGCTCAGCCACACCTGGTTCCTGCCGCAGCCATTCTTCAGCAGCAACGAGTTCCGGCCGATCCTCAGCATCAGCCAGCAGATCGCCGGCCTGATCCAGCCTGAGGCCGTAGTGCGTCGGGGCAACGCTTCGCGCGGCGTGCTCGGTTTCGTCGATGCACGCAACTGGCTGCTGGACGAGGCCAAGAAGGGCCGCAGTATCCAGCGCTTCAAGGGCCTGGGTGAAATGAATCCGGAGCAGCTGTGGGAAACCACGGTCAACCCGGAAACCCGTCGTATGTTGCAGGTCGGCATCGAGGATGCGATCGCCGCCGATCAGATGTTCTCGATGCTGATGGGCGAGGCGGTCGAGCCGCGTCGCGATTTCATCGAGGCGAACGCGCTGAAGGTGGCAAATCTGGATATCTGACCTCTGCGGTTGGCGTGAGCGGTGCATCGGCCATGGCGCCGTATTGCCGGATATCGCGGCAGGGATTGCCGCGAGTGCGCCTCAAAGATGCGGATTCGACCAGCAACACCACCCAAGTAATTGATTTTTAACAATCTTTCATGCGGCAGTGCGACTTGTTATGCCTGCCCGCTCGGGTTACGCTCCGTAATCCCCCGCGTCACTGGCGACGCGCACACGAGATGAGGATGACCATGAAGCATGTCCGTGGGTTGACGATGCTGGCGAGCGCAGCCCTGCTGCTGACACTGGCAAGCAGTCCGGCGCTGGCCAGTGACACGTCCAAGACCAAGCAGGAAGTGCAGTACCCCAACGCGACCCGCGTGGCACCGAAACTCGATCTGACCAGCGAAAAAGAGCAGAAGCAGCTCAACGCGGGTCTGGATGCGGTCAGCGCCGGCGACAAGGCCAAGGCCGAGCAGACGCTGCAGCCGCTGGTCGACGGCAGCAAGAGCAAGTACGCCCAGGCACTCGCGCTGCAGGGTCTGGCCACGATCAAGTACAACGACGGCGACCTCAAGAATGCCATCGCCTTGCTGCAGCGTTCACTGGCCATTGGCGTGATGCCGAACGACACCTACTTCCAGCTGGAGTACATGCTGGCGCAGTTCCAGCTGGCCGACGAGCAATACCAGCCAGCGCTGGACACGGTGACCAAGTGGCGCGCCGAGGGCAAGAAGGAAACCGCCAACTCCTATGCGCTCGAAGGCAATGCCGATTACCGCCTGGGCAAGTATCCCGAGGCGATTGCCGCGATCAAGAAGGCGCAGTCGTTGACCGACAAGCCGGAGGCCAGCTGGAATCAGATCCTGATGGCCAGCTATTCGGAGTCCGGCCAGGGTGATCAGGCGGCGAAGGTGGCCGAGGACAATTACGCCGCCAATCCGAAAGACCCGGACGCACTCAACAATGCTGTCGCGGTGCTGATGCAGGCGCAGAAGAATCCCGAAGCGATCCAGCTGATGGAAAAGGCGCGTGCCAACGGCGCGCTCAACGAAACCAATTACGTGAACCTGGCCAAGCTGTATCTGATCTCGGCGCAGTCCGGCAATGATCCCAAGCCGAACGCGACCAAGGCCTCGCAGGTACTTGAGGAAGGTATGGGCAAGGGCGTGGTCACCTCCAGTGCGGACAATGAAATGCTGCTGGGGCAGGCCTACGAGATGGCGGACAACACCAGCAAGGCGCTCGACACCTACAGCAAGGCTGCGTCGACCGCCACCGACGGCGAAGCTGCCCTGCGCGCCGGACAACTGCTGCTGACCGAAAACAAATACAGTCAGGCCAAGAGCATGCTGCAGCAGAGCCTTGACAAGGGTGTAAAGCGCAAGGGGCCCGCGTACATGCTGCTGGCCGAAAGCGAGATCGGCCTGAAGGACAAGGCGGCTGCGATTGCGGCACTGAAGCAGGCCGAACAGCAGCCGGAAACTGCCGACAGGGCAAGGGCCAGGCTGAAACAGATCGGTGCCGGCAAATAAAGCCGGATCGCGAATGCGCGAGGCAGATGGACGTCCATCCAATGCCTCGCGGGTGCTATACAAAAGACATGTGCTGTTGTACCGTTGAAACCTTTCCCTGCGTCTCCTCAGCGGCGAGTTCCGTCAAGGCATCAACAGACGGATTCGAGTTACGCCCTGTGGCAACGTTCTCTTCCGATTGATCAGCTCCAGACAGTGACAGATGGCCTCAAGTAACGAAGAAATCGGGCGCGAGCCGTTTAGCTGGAAACGCACTTGGGCCTTGGCAGTGGCCATCGGGCTGCATGCGTTTGCGTTTCTGTTGCTGGTGGCGCCGATGGCTCCGCCGCACCAGAACCACAAAGATAAGGAACACGTCGTCCAGGTGACCTTCCAGGAACCGCCGCCGCCGCCGCCGCCGCCGCCGCCGCCGCCGCCGGAACCGCCGAAGCAGCCGCCGCCGAAGATCATCCAGCAG
>NZ_MUNR01000003.1 GCF_002001045.1 Rhodanobacter sp. C01
GGGCGGTGGCGGCGGGGTGTCCTGGGCCAGCAGTGTGCCGGCGAAGAAGATCGCCCCGATGGTGATGGTCGATAACAGTGGCTTGCGGAATTTCATCGTGGATGCTCCATGCCAGAATAGTGGGAGTTTCGTACTCATCCGGAAGCGCTCAATTCGGGAAAATCCCTGATCGCTACTGCCGGACTCGGTGCCACGCTAGCAAAGGCTTTGTAAATGCCCGCTCAATATTCTCGTCGTGAATCCGTGAAGATGCTGTGTCGTTGAACGCAGCTTCAGTCAACCACCGCATGCTGACCCCGTCGCAGGCGCGTTTGCTGCAACTGGCCGCACAGGGGCTTTTGCAGCCGTTGCGCCGCCGCCCCCGGCGTGCCGATGTGGTGGCGACCATCGAACGCATGCGCCTGCTGCAGATCGATACCATCCATGTGGTCGCACGCAGCCCTTATCTGGTGCTGCACTCACGCCTCGGCGATTACCCGATGGTGTGGCTGGACGAGGCGCTGACGCAGGGGCAGCTCGCCGAATGCTGGGCGCACGAGGCATGCTTCGTCGCCGCGACCGATGTCGGCCTGCATCGGGGCTGGCTGGGGCAACGCGGCAATCACTGGGCACACCGCAATGCCCAACGCATGCATCGTGAACAGCGTGCGGACATGGATGCGCTACTGGAAGGTATCCGTGCCTCTGGCCCCGTGCGTGCGGCGGACTTTGTCCGCAAGAGCGAGGGCGCAGAAGCGGCGAAGACCGGTTGGTGGGAATGGAAACCGGAGAAGCGCTGGCTGGAGGCGTGGTTTGCGTTGGGCGAGCTGATGGTGGCGCGACGCGAGAACTTCCAGCGTGTCTACGACCTCGCTTCAAACGTGCTGGTCCGGCTCGATCCACCGTTCGATGTCGACACAGCCGCGCTTACCGCGGCGGAGCTGCGGCAACGCTTCATCCTCGACAGCGTGCACGCGTTGGGCGTGACCCAGGCTGGCTGGATCGCCGACTATTACCGGTTGAAGCCGGCGGTCACCGAGCAGGAACTCGCGCCGCTGCTGACCCGCGGTGACCTGTTGAGCGTGCCGGTTCAAGGCTGGAAGGTGCCGGGCTATGTGCATCGCGATCATGCCGAAACACTGGATCGGGCAATCCGCGGTCGCTTGCGCGCCACCCATACCACGCTGTTGTCGCCGTTCGATCCGCTGGTGTGGGACCGGGCACGGGCGCTGGCGATGTTTGATTTCGAGTACACCATCGAGTGCTACACGCCGGCAGCGCGACGACGCTACGGCTATTTCGTGCTGCCCATCCTGCATCGTGGCCGGCTGGTCGGCCGGCTGGACGCCAAGGCCCATCGCGACGAAGGCGTGTTCGAGGTCAAGGCGCTCTTCCTGGAACCCGGTGTGACGCCCGAGCCCGAACTTGTCCGAGCGGTGGCTGTGGCGATTGCTGCCACGGCACGCTGGCACGGTACGCCCGAAATCAGGCTGGGACGCACGCAACCGGCCAGCTTGGCGAAGGCATTGCGGACGGTCTGGCAAGTTATCGGATAGGCGCAACCCGTTTACCGCGTGCTGCTGGCAGGAGCCGGGCTCACCGCGCACGACTTGCCATGCAGGGCTTCACGCAACGTAGTGGCCAGCGAGTTGCAACGGGCAGCCAGTTGCGGGCGGATATCCGGATTTTCCGAATCACGCAGCAGGCTGGTGCGCATGGCATCGTAACGTTCCGGCAGCTGGCTCGGCGTGAAGACGCCTGCGGCGCGGTGGCATGCCATATAGCTGGAGAGGTAGTCATCGCAGGCAGCAATGCCGGTACGGTCGGGCAACTTGACCTCCTCGACCGTGACATGGCCGTGGGGACCGGCATTGCGCTGCGGATGGTGTGTGGTTGTTGCGCCTGTTGTACTGGCAACTGCCGAAGTCGAGGCCGTTGCCTGGGAGGTGCCAGTCTTGGACGCGGCCGGGGTGGTGGGGTGATGGGCACAGCCGGCCAGCAACAGGGTGACGATCATGCCGGCCAGGGATGAACGGGTCAGGGTGGGCATGCTGGGTGCTCCTTGGTAATGATCCTGAGGAAGTTGCGAGGATCCGGTCGTGCCGGTGGATGGCTCGACTCACACTAGACCGGGTTCGACGTAAACAAAATCTGAATTTGTCATCCCGATTGGCAAAAACGACGGAAACGTTTTCATTTCGTGCCGCGTTGCGCAATCTCGCATCGTCCGGATTCTGCCGTTATGATCTGGCCACTGTGTTTGCCGGGGTCAGCAGAGATTGTGACCCGATGCAGCTGATCCGCGATCTGCCTCATCGTTCACCCCAGGGTTGTTTCCTTGCACACCAGTAAGCCGGTCTGTCGCAACATGCAGGTCGAGCCTTCAAACCCAATGGAGTGATTAACTATGTCTGATCGTCAGGTCGGTACCGTCAAGTGGTTCAACGACGCCAAGGGCTTCGGTTTCATTGCCCGTGATAATGGCCCGGATGTTTTCGTGCATTTCCGCGCGATTACCGGTTCGGGCTTCAAGAGCCTGCAGGAAGGCCAGCAGGTTTCCTTCAGCGTGGTGCAGGGCCAGAAGGGCCTGCAGGCTGAAGAAGTAACCCCGGCCTGATTGCCATTCGATGTAAGGGAAACCGGGCAGCGATGCCCGGTTTTTTCTTGCCCGGATAATGGCCGCAACAATCTGCTTGACAAATCACTTGCAAGCTGGAAATCCGTTATGCTAACGGCACTGTGTCTGCTCGGCCACGTGCGTGCCCGGTAAGGGGTTTCCTGAATCCCTATCGTTACACCCGATGATTCCGGCAAGCTCAGTAAGCCGTCGGCCCGTTGGGGCCGGCTTGTGTCAGCGTCTGGAATGGATCGGAGTGAGTCATGTCGGATCGTGAAGTAGGTACCGTCAAGTGGTTCAACGACGCCAAGGGCTTCGGCTTCATCAGCCGTGAGAATGGCCCTGACGTGTTTGTGCATTTCCGCGCCATCAGCGGCACGGGATTCAAGAGCCTGCAGGAAGGGCAGAAAGTGAGCTTCAAGGTCGTCGACGGCCAGAAGGGCTTGCAGGCCGAAGACGTCACGCCGGCCTGATAACGGCGTTGATATTCTGAAAGGGCCGGCGCAAGCCGGCCTTTTTTTGTCGCAGAAACAACAATTCGCTAGCCTGTCGGGATGTCCGATCCCTCCCACGGCCGCGCGCCGACCCCGATGCCGGCTGTCACAGCCACCGAGCAGACAGTCATCACGGTTTCGGCGGCCGATGGTTCACGCTTCGAGTTGCTCTGCGTCCATCCCGCTGGCGCATGGCACCAGTTGCTGTTCTGGTTGCCGGCGATGGGCATGCCGGCCAGGCACTACCTGCCGCTGGCCGAGGCGCTGGCCGCGCGGGGTGTGGCAATGGTCGTGCACGAATGGCGCGGTATCGGTTCCAGCAACCGGCGTGCCGGCCGTCATGAAGACTGGGGTTACCGCGAGCTGCTGGCCGACGATTTGCCGGCGGCGCTGGCAGCGGTACGCGTGCGCTGGCCGCAGGCGGCCTGCTGGCTGGGTGGGCACAGTCTGGGCGGTCAGTTGGGTTCGCTGTATGCCAGCCTGCATCCATCCGCACACGCCGGTCTGGTGCTGGTGGCGAGTGGTTCGCCGTATTGGCGCCGTTTCCGCTTTGGCGGTCTGATCCGCATCGCCTATGTCCTTGCCCCGTGGCTGGCGTGGCTGGTGGGCTATCTGCCCGGCCGGCAGATCGGTTTCGCCGGCAACGAGGCTCGCCGGTTGATTGCCGACTGGGCGCGCAGCGGGCGCAGCGGCCGTTATGCGGCGACCGGGATGGCGCAGGATTTCGAGCAGGCAATGGCCGCGTCGCCGTTGCCGGTATTGGCATTGCGCCTGCAGGACGACTGGCTTGGGCCACAGGCCTCGCTGGACTGGCTGCTCGACAAGATGCCGCAGGCCGGCCGGAGCGTGGAGGTCATCACGCCGCAGGACCTCGATGGTCGACCCGCTGATCATTTCGGCTGGATGAAGACACCCGAGCCGATCGCCGCAAGCGTGGCAAGCTGGATCGCAGCACAGGATGCGGGCTCGACCGCACGTGATCATCCGGCCGCTTGATCCGTTGGCGGGTCGCCTGCATATCGAGCAGCTGTCTCCTGGCGGAAATACCCGATGAACCTGTTCGAACCCCTGGCCCAGCGCGGTCTCAACTTGCGCAACCGTCTGGTGGTATCGCCGATGTGCCAGTACTCGGCTACCGACGGCATGCCGAACGAGTGGCATATGGTGCATCTGGGCAGCCGGGCCGTGGGCGGTGCAGCGGTGGTGATCGCCGAGGCCACCGCGGTCTCGGCGCAAGGGCGCATCTCGCCGCAGGACACCGGCTTGTGGAATCAGGCCCAGCAGGAGGCGTGGCAGCCGATCGCCCGCTTCATCAAGGCGGAGGGCGCGATTGCCGGCGTGCAACTGGCGCATGCCGGACGCAAGGCCAGCACGCTGCGCCCCTGGGAAGGGCATGGCCCGGTACCCGCCGGGCAGGGCGACTGGCTGACCGTGGCGCCATCGGCGTTGCCATTCGATACCGGCTGGAACATGCCGCAGGCGCTGGACGAAGCTGGCATCCAGCAGGTGATCGCGGATTTTCGCGCGGCGGCGCAACGCGCGCTGGCGGCCGGCTTTGAACTGATCGAGCTGCATGCTGCACACGGCTACCTGCTGCACCAGTTCCTGTCACCGCTGAGCAACCAGCGCGACGATGCCTATGGCGGCAGTTTCGAAAACCGCAGCCGCCTCGTGCGTGAAGTGATCGCCGCGGTACGCGAGGTGTGGCCAGCCGAGTTGCCGCTGTGGCTGCGCATCTCGGCCACCGACTGGGCCGATGCCGGCGGCTGGGATATCGAGCAGAGCGTGCAGCTGGCCGCGCAGGTGAAACAGCTTGGCGTGGACCTGATTGATGTTTCCAGCGGTGGCCTGTTGCCGCACGTCACGATCCCGCTGGAGCCGGGCTACCAGGTGCCATTCGCCGCACGCATCCGGCGTGAGGCCGGCATCGCCACCGGTGCGGTGGGCCTGATCACCACGGCCAAGCATGCCGCGGACATCGTCACCAACGGTGAAGCCGACGTGGTATTGATGGCGCGCGAGAGCCTGCGCGACCCGTATTTCCCGCGTCGGGCAGCTCATGTGCTCGATGCGAAGATCGAGGCGCCGATCCAGTATGGGCGCGCCTGGTAAGCCACGGAGAACGATGATGGAAGCGAGTCCAACCCTGATCGAAGGTCGCCTGCATGACCTCGGCGACGGCTTCACGGTGAGGCGCATGCTTCCGGTGCTGCAGGCGCGCCATGTCGGCCCGCTGGTGTTCTTCGACCACATGGGTCCGGCGACCTTCGCGCCCGGCAGCGGCATGGACGTGCGCCCACATCCACATATCGGACTGGCTACGGTGAGCTGGCTGTTCGAGGGAGCGATCCGCCATCGCGACAGCATCGGCAGCGTGGCCGACATCCGTCCCGGTGAAGTGAACTGGATGACCGCCGGGCGCGGCATCGTGCATTCGGAGCGCACACCGCCGGATGAGCGTCGTGACGGACAGTCATTGCATGGCGTGCAGATCTGGGTCGCCTTGCCGCAGGCCGACGCCGAAGTGGCGCCCGAATTCCATCACCATGATCGCGCGGTGTTGCCGACGATCCGCCAGCCGGGCATGGAAGCAGTGCTGATTGCCGGCAGCGCGTACGGGCAACAGTCGCCGGTCAAGGTGTTCGGACCGATGTTCCTGCTCGAGGTGAAGCTGGCCGCTGGCGCCGAACTGGCGTTGCCGCCGGAACATCTCGAACGTGGTGTCTTCCTCGTCGAGGGTGCGGTTCGCTGGGGTGAGCTGGATCTTGCCGCGGCACAGATGGCCGTGCAGGCAGGGCCAACGGCACCGTTGTTACGCGCAAACGCGGACAGCAAGCTGCTGTTGTTCGGCGGTGCGCCACTCGATGGCGAGCGGCATCTATGGTGGAACTTCGTGGCTGCGACCCAGGAACGGATCGAACAGGCCAAGGCCGATTGGCAGGCGCAACGCATGGGCACGGTGGTGGGTGACGAGGACGAGTTCATTCCGCTGCCTTGACCGGTGCCGTTGGTTGCATCAAAAGCCTGCCCGGGTCACGCTGTCCGGGTCGATCCGTCAGGGGTTACCACATGTCCGGTTTCAGCAATTTCAGCGAGTTCTATCCGTACTACCTGACCGAACACAGCAACCGCAGCTGCCGTCGCATGCATTTCATCGGCAGCAGCCTGGTGATCGTGGTACTGGTAGTGGCGCTGCTGACCGGCCAACTCGGCTGGCTATGGCTGATGCCCGTAGCCGGTTACGGTTGTGCCTGGATAGGCCACTACGTGTTCGAGAAGAATCGTCCGGCCACGTTCAAGCATCCGCTGTACAGCCTGCTCGGCGACTGGGTGATGTACGGGCAGATGTTGCGCGGCAAGGTCAGCTTCTGAGCACTGGCCGTGCCTGAGTGGATCAGCGGTATTTCTGGTGGCAGCTCTTGCAGGTGTCATCGATCGGCTTGATGGCTGCAGCCAAGGCGGCGCAGTCTGCGGGTGCCGATTGCAACGCCTGCTGCAGGCGATCCTGCAACTGGCTCGCGTCGTCGGTGAAGTCCTTCTCGGTCATGCCGAACACCGGCACGATATCGGTGGCGGTGGACTGCAGTCGCTGCAGGTGATGCTGGATGCTGGCTGCATCGCACTGCTTCGCCTTCAGCGCATGGCCCAGTTCACCCATGTGATAGCCCATGGTATGCATCACCGCCTTCGGCATCGGATTGCGTGCACTCAGCGTACTCATGACGTTGACCGTTCCGATCACGCCAATCGCCAGGCCGAGCAGGATCAACAGAGCGACGCGCATCGTTTTGGTCCCACAGGAGACGAGGAAGGCAGCAAGAATAACCCGTGCCGATGCGTGGCATCCATGCAGGCGCGATAAAATGACGGTTGAACCGCATCAGGATGATCCCGTGACACCTTCAGACAACCTCAGGCGCACACATGGCATGTTCACATGACTGATGCGGCATTTCCGGCCGAGCGCTTCGCCGGCGTCGAGCGCCTGTACGGCCTCGGCAGCGTGGCCGCGCTGGCGCAGGCACACGTGTGCGTGATCGGCATCGGCGGCGTCGGTTCGTGGGCGGCCGAGGCGCTGGCACGCAGTGGCATTGGTCGACTTACCCTGATCGATGCCGACGAAGTCTGCGTGTCCAACACCAATCGCCAGCTGCATGCGCTGGATGGCGAGTTCGGCAAGTCCAAGGTCGGCGTGATCGCCGCACGGGCAAAGGCGATCAACCCGGTCATCCGGATCGAGGCGATCGAGCGCTTCCTCACGCCATCGACGCTGGACGAACTGCTCGACCGCGGCTACGACGTGGTGCTGGATGCCTGCGATGCGTTCCGCGTAAAGCTGGAAACGATCGCCTGGTGCCGCCGGCGCAAGCTGCCGATCGTCAGCGTCGGCTCGGCTGGTGGTCGCACCGATTCCACCCAGATCCGCGTGCGTGATCTGTCACGCACCGAGCACGACGCGATGTTCAGCCTGATCCGCAAGAAGCTCCGCGCGGACTTCAACTTCCCCCGCAATCCGGATCGCTACTTCGGCGTGTCGGCGGTGTACTCGTTGCAGAACGTGCAGTACCCGCAACCCGATGGCACGGTGTGTGGCAACCGTCCGCCGGGTGGCGACGCGTTGAATCTCGCCTGCGGTGGTGGCCTCGGTGCCGCCACGCATGTCACCGGCGCGTTTGCATTCGCGGCAGTCGGCAAGGTGCTGGAAAAGCTGCTCGACCGGTAGGAGCGCACCCTGTGCGCGATGCTCTTCGTCACGTCAGGCAAAACATCGCGCACAGGGTGCGCTCCTACACGTGGCTTACCAACCCATGTAATGCCCGCCATTGATCGCCAGGTTCGCCCCGGTGATCCAGCTGGCCTGGTCGCCGGTGAAGAACGCCACGGCATGTGCGATCTCGTCCGGCCGCCCGAGGCGGCCGACCGGAATCTGCGCAACGATCTTCTCGCGCACTTCCTCGGGCACGGCCATCACCATGTCGGTGCCGACATAGCCGGGCGAGACGGTGTTCACGGTGATGCCGAACTTCGCGTTCTCCTGCGCCAGCGAAATGGTGAAGCCGTGCATGCCGGCCTTCGCGGCGGCGTAATTGGCCTGGCCGTACTGGCCCTTCTGGCCGTTGATCGAGCTGATCTGCACGATGCGGCCCCACTTGCGCGCACGCATGCCGTCGATCACCGGGCGGGTGACGTTGAAGCAGGCGTTCAAGTTGGTGCTGATCACGTCCGTCCACTGCTGGTAGTTCATCTTGTGGAAGGTGCTGTCGCGGGTGATGCCGGCATTGTTGATCAGGATGTCGATCGAGCCGCATTTTTCCTCGATGGCACGGATCATCGCGTCGCAGGCGGTGGGATCGCATACATCGCCCTGCACCATGCATACGTTGATTCCGTCCTTGGCCATCGCGTCATGCCACGCCTCGGCCTTGCTCTGGTCACGGTAATTGGTGGCGACCCGGTGCCCCTGACTGGCGAGGTAGCGGATGATCGCGCTGCCGATGCCGCCAGTGCCACCTGTGACCAATGCCGTACGCTGCGTCATGTCCTTGATCTCCTGAGAGGTAAAGCCGAGGGCTGTGAAATCCGGCCATCATGGCAACGCATTGCTGCAATTCGATGCCATGGAGAGCCGGTTTGCCTTAGCTTTATAGCGTTTCAGGCGACAGAGTGACCGCTGCATTGCGGCAAAAGTGCCGGGTCGAAATTGACGAGCGCCTGCGCCAGCAAGTCCTGCACATTTGCCGTGTCCCCGGAGGCAGGCAACTGCAGGAAGACCAAGGCCTGTCGCAACGCTGGCAGCGGGCTGGCCGGATCGACTGGACAGGCCCGGTCGGACTTGGACAACTTGCGACCCTCGGCGTCCAGCGCCAACGGCAGGTGCCGGTACGCTGGTGTTGGCAGGCCCAGGCAGCGTTGCAGCCAGATCTGCCGCGCGGTGGAGTCGAGCAGGTCGCTGCCGCGCACCACGTCGGTGATGCCCTGGAACGCGTCGTCCACCACGCAGGCCAGCTGATAGGAATAGAGGCCTTCGACCCGCTTGATGACGAAATCGCCGGCACTCTCATGCAGGTTCTGCCTTTGCGGGCCTTGCAGGGCGTCGACGAAATCCACCTCGATGTCCGGCACACGAAGGCGCCATGCGGGTGGGCGATTCGGATCGGGTGCTGCGATGCAGCGGCCATCACGATGCATCCCGTCCGCACCGGCCAGGTCGCTGCGACTGCACCAGCAGGGGAACACCTGATCCGCCGCGCGCAGCCGCTCGAATGCCGCATCGTAGGCGGCCACGCGCTGCGACTGGAACAGCGTCGGTGCATCGGCGACCAGCCCGAATGCCGGCAGCGCTGCCAGAATGCTGGCCGCCGAGCCGGCGACCTCGCGCGGCGGGTCGATGTCCTCCATCCGCAGCAGCCATTGGCCGCCAGCATGCCGTGCGCACAGCCAGCTTCCCACCGCAGCCACCAGCGAGCCGAAATGCAGGTGTCCGGTGGGCGAGGGGGCGAAGCGGCCGCGATAGGTCATGCGGTCATTTTAGGGTATGCAGCGGGGACGACAGGCCTGGCGGACCTTGAAACGGCGCCTCCATGCCCCGAATCTTGATCCACGCGCCAAGCGCGTAACCCCTTCATGACTGCCACAAGAGAGACAGCCATGCGTCGCATCGCATTGTTCATTGGTACCAACCTCGCCGTCCTGTTCCTGCTGAGCATCGTCTGCCACTTGCTCGGTGTCGACCAGATGCAGGCCGCACGAGGCTTTGGCGGCTCGACCGGGCTGCTCATCTTCGCCGCTGTGTTCGGCATGGGCGGCGCCTTCATCTCGCTGGCGATGTCCAAGTGGATGGCCAAGATGTCCACCGGTGCGCGCGTGATCAGCGAGCCGCAGAACGAGACCGAGCGCTGGCTGGTCGATACCGTGCGTCGCCATGCCCAGAACGCTGGCATCGGCATGCCCGAAGTGGCGATCTACGACGCGCCGGAAATGAACGCGTTCGCCACCGGCATGACCAGGAACAGCTCGCTGGTCGCAGTCAGCTCCGGTCTTTTGCAGCAGATGGACCGTGAGCAGGTGACCGCCGTGCTCGGTCACGAGATCGGCCACGTCGCCAATGGCGACATGGTGACGTTGACCCTGATCCAGGGCGTGCTGAATACGCTGGTGATCCTGGCTGCGCGCATCGTGGGTCGGCTGGTCGACAGTTGGCTTTCCGGTGGTCGCGACAACCGCGGTGGCAGCGGTATCGGCTACTTCGTGGTGGTGATGGTGCTGCAGGTGGTGTTCGGCCTGTTCGCCTCGATGATCGTGGCCGCATTCTCGCGCTGGCGCGAGTTCCGCGCCGATGCGGCGGGCGCCAAGTTCGCCGGTCGCGGCGCGATGATCTCCGCGCTGCAACGGCTGCAGGCCAACCATGGCGAAAGCACCTTGCCCAACACCATCGCCGCATTCGGCATTTCCGGCCCGCTGGCCGATGGCTTCAGGAAACTGTTCATGAGCCATCCGCCGCTGGACGAGCGCATCGCCGCGCTGCAGAGCGCCAGCTAGGCATCGCCAGGCCGTAAACTTTCGGACCCGTCATTCCGGCCTGCGCCGGCATGACGGTCAAGAGAATTCAACATCCACGCATCAACGGAACACCCACGCATGACCGCACCCACCGAAACCCGCAAATTCGAAGCCGAAGTCGCCCAGGTGCTGCACCTGGTCACGCACTCGCTGTACTCGCACAAGGAGATCTTCCTGCGCGAGCTGATCTCCAACGCCTCCGACGCCTGCGACAAGCTGCGCTTCGAGTCGATCGCCAAGCCCGAGCTGATGGCCGGCGACAGCGAGCTGCATATCGACGTGAGCTGGGATCCGGACGCGCGCACCGTCACCATCCGCGACAACGGCGTCGGCATGAATCGTGACGAAGTGGTGGCGAACATCGGCACCATCGCCAGCTCCGGCACCAAGCGCTTCCTCGAGGCGATGTCGGGCGAGCAGAAGGCCGATGCGCGGTTGATCGGCCAGTTCGGCGTGGGCTTCTATTCCGCCTTCGTGGTCGCCGACAAGGTCACCGTGATCACCCGTCGCGCCGATGCGCCGGCGAGCGACGGCGTGAAGTGGGAGAGTGACGGCAAGGGCGAGTACTCGCTGGAGCAGGTCGAGCAGGCCGAGCGCGGCACCTCCGTCATCCTGCATCTCAAGGCCGACGAGGACGAGTTCCTCAAGCGCTGGCAGCTGCGCTCGCTGATCACCAAGTACTCCGACCACGTCGCCTTCCCGATCCGCATGCCGGTGGAGAAGGACGGCAAGCCGACCGACGAATGGGAAACCATCAACGCCGCTTCGGCGCTGTGGACCAAGCCGAAGTCCGAGATCAGCGACGCGGACTACCAGAGCTTCTACAAGTCGCTCGGCCACGATTTCAACGATGCGCTGGCGTGGACGCACAACCGTGTCGAGGGCAGCCAGAGCTTCACCACCTTGCTGTACATCCCGTCGCAGCCGCCGTTCGACCTGATGATGGGCGGCCGCGACGAGCGCAAGGGGCTGAAGCTCTACATCAAGCGTGTCTTCATCATGGACGCGGCCGAGGAGCTGCTGCCGAACTACCTGCGCTTTGTGCGCGGCGTGGTCGACGCGGACGATCTGCCGCTCAACGTGAGCCGCGAGATCCTGCAGCAGAACCGCCAGCTTGAGCGCATCAAGTCCGCCTGCGTGAAGCGCGTGCTCGACCTGATCGAGAAACTGGCCAAGGACGAGCCGGAGAAATTCGCCACGTTCTACAAGGCGTTCGGCAACACGCTCAAGGAAGGCATCAGCGAGGATGCGAACAATCGCGAGCGCATCGCCAAGCTGCTGCGCTTCGCCTCGACCAAGGGCGACGGCAGCGCGCAGACCGTCTCGTTCGATGACTACATCGGCCGCATGCCGGTGGGCCAGGACACCATCTGGTTCATCACTGCCGACAGCTACGCCGCCGCGCTGGGCAGCCCGCAGCTGGAAGCGTTCAAGGCCAAGGGCATCGAAGTGCTGCTGATGTCCGACCGCATCGACGAATGGATGCTCGGCAGCTTGAACGAATACGGCGGCAAGAAGCTGCAGAACGTCGCCAAGGGCGAACTGCCGCTGGACGAAGCCGACAAGAAGAAGCAGGAGGAGTCCGCGAAGGAGGCCGAGCCGCTGGTCAAGAAGCTCAAGGAGCTGCTCGGCGACCGCGTCGGCGACGTACGCGTCTCAGCCCGCCTCACCGATTCACCGTCCTGCCTCGCGCTGAGCGATTACGAGATGGCACCGCATCTCGCCCGCCTGCTGCGCGAAGCCGGCCACGACATGCCGGACAACAAGCCGACGCTGGAAATCAATCCGCAGCATGCGTTGCTCAAGCGCGTCGAGGCGGAAGCGGACGAAGCGAAGGCGAAGGATCTGGCCACGCTGCTGCTGGAGCAGGCGGAGATCGCAGCGGGTGCGCAGTTGCCGGATCCGTCGGCGTTTGTGCAGCGGATGAATCGGGTGTTGCTGGGCTAAGACGCAGCGCATTTCGCCAATATGAAGAGCCCGCCATCCGGCGGGCTTTTTCTTGTCTCCCTCTCCCCTTGAGGGAGAGGGCTGTGACCGAAGGGAATCCCTTTGGGAGGGAGAGGGGTGCTCGCGAAAATTCCACCCATCCGTCACCCCAGCGCAGGCTGGGGCCCAGTGCCTTCAGCTCATACAGATTTGGCCCCTTCCGAGGGTATGCGCTGCGCGGTATCACGGCGAACCGTTGCAAGGGCGTCCCTGTTGGTGGGGCGAAACTTCAAGCAGAATGCACGTCCCCATCGGTGATGCATCGGAGCTCGACATGTCAGCGAACGCAGCCATCTTCCGTCAGTTGCACGATGGCCCGCAGCCGCTGCGGCTGCCCAATGCCTGGGACGCCGGCAGTGCCAGGTTGTTTGAAAGTCTGGGCGCCGCGGCCATCGCCACCACCAGCGCAGGTTTGGCCTGGGCGCTTGGCTATGCGGATGGAGGAAAGCTGCCAGTGGACGCCGCGATCCATGCGGCAGCCGGCATCGCGCGCGTCCTCACGGTGCCGTTGTCGGTCGACATGGAAAACGGCTACGCCGATGATGCCGCGACGGTAGGCGAAACGATCCGGCGACTGCTCGATGTCGGCGTCGCCGGCATCAATATCGAAGACGGTGCGCAGGCGCCGGCCGTGCTCGCTGCGAAAATCGAAGCGATCAAGAACACCGCCGCAAAGGCGGGTTCGGACATCTTCGTGAATGCGCGCACCGACGTGTACCTGGCCAATCTGGCCGATGCCTCGCTGCGCGTCGATGAAACGCTGTCACGCGGCGCGATCTATCGCGCGGCCGGTGCCGATGGTTTGTTCGTTCCCGGTCTGCACGAACCGGCCGAGATCCAGGCCATCGTGGTGGGAATAGGCCTGCCGCTCAATGTGATGGCGTGGCCGGGACTGATGCCGGTCCACGAGTTGGGTCAGCTCGGTGTGCGGCGCTTTAGCGCAGGCTCCGGTATTTCGCAGATGCTGTGGGGACAGGCGGAAACACTGGCGCGGGATTTTCTCGATAGTGGGCGCTCTGAGTCGCTGGCCGCGGGTGCCATGCCGTACGGCCGGATTCAGGCTTTGTTCGCCGGAACGTAAGCGGTAAGGATTGCCTGTTTGCGTGCTTCGGGTTCAAGCAGGCACAGAGTCAAGAGCTTTCGTCTGCGTGCGGCAGCCGAGTCACTTTTCTCTTGCGTGGCCAAGAGAAAAGTAACCAAAAGAGAAGGCCACCCCGCTTGGCGCTTGCCGCCCATCCATGGGCGGCAAGTCCGTGAGCCGGGGCCGGGCTTTTCGAACGGTCATCCTGACCGTGCGAAAAGGAACCGACGTCCTGTCGGTTCCCGCTACGCGGCCTGTCGACCCCGCCTCACCGCCGCACAAGGGGCCCCAGGTAGAGCAGCGTGCCATCCTGGCCCGCACTCGGTGCGCCCGCTGCGCGGGCAAACGTATCCAACGCGAGTGACTACGCCGTCCCCCAATCGAATCAGAAGCAGTTGGGAGACAATGAGCAATCCCATTTGCCATCCGTGCGTAGGAATCGGCATGTCAGATCTCGCAGGCCACCCCACAATGGGAGCGAAGCGATTTCTTCTGCCGTGGCCGGGCGAAGGCCCTGAAATTCATGGAAAGCGTGATCATCATCGGTAGGACCACTACCAAAGGCGAAGAGCTGATCGCACAGTGCGGGCACTCCAACTTGCTCGGCAACGAAGCATCCATCCGCGTCACAACACTCGCGGATTAAATCTTCTTCAACGTCTCGGCTTGCTCCGTAAAGAAGCAACATACCGCCAGCCTTGTAGTTCGCGGCGTCACGGTACTGATAAATGAAGACTTGGCGCTCGCCATCGTCCTCGTCCTCATGCAGAAAATAGACGGCATCAGGAGTGTCCGAAGTCCACTCGCGTCGGGTCATGATGTAGCCAAGCTTGTTTACGATGTGAAACCCCGGCATGGCGTACCAGTTTTCATCTTCGTAAGCACCGGTATCTACGATGGTCCACACGCGTTCGAGCGGCTGATCTTTAACGTCGTCGAAATCGAACATGCCACCATCGGACTTTTGGATAACGCCCCAGCCATCCCAGAACTTGTCTTCGGAAATGTATTCGTCGCTCATGGATGGCCTCAATCGACAGGGGAGGTTCGTCGTGCACGCGACTGATATTTTCACCACTTTGTCTCAGCTGACGCGACAGCATGAAGAGCGCGTGACCACAAAAAAATGGGTCAGCTCAGGGCGTACTTGCCGACAATCACGCCTCACAAGTTCGACCCCAGATGAGAACCGGAATGTGAGAGGCGAGCTAAAAGCTTGCGATACCTTCTGGCGATTCGAGGCGGCAATGGAGTTGCCTCAAGCAGAGGTCACTGTCAGACGACGAATGCTTCTAATTCCTGCAGCAACATCATGATTCCGACGACGTCCCCCCGCTTTTAGCTCAGCGCAGGAATTCCGACTTCCTGAAACAGCTGATGGGCAGAATTGTAGAAAGCTGGGAGTCTGGTCGGATCGGCCGGGTCGCCCTCTGGTATGACGATCACCATGCCCTGTCGCGCTCTGGTGAGTAAGACGCGATAGGCATTAAGCAGATAGCGTTGTCTTGAGTCTTTGCGAACACGTTCCCACCGCTTGCCTTTGAAGCCGAAGTACTCCCATTCATCGCCTTCAAGGCGTAAATCACCGTCCCAGACCACGCAAGCCCAGTCCAGTTCCAAACCCTGCACCTGAAATTCGGTAGCAACATCCTCCAAGTAGTAAGAGGACCTGACGTCTTGCCTGTCCTCAAGGAACCAACGCACAGGATCTACCTTCACTCGCACATCAATACCGTGAGGCTTGAGACGCTGGGCCTGCGAAGAAACCACGATTCCGTAACGCTCCGATCCCCGAGCCTGCTGCCTTAGCCAGTCTTTGGCTCGATCGAGATTACGCGTGACGCGAATGGGGTAGTGTGGAAGCACCTGATTCAATGTGGTTCGCGCCTGCTCGAGCTCGAGAGCTAGAAGCTCGTTCACGAAGCCTGAGACACGATCTGAACGAAATGAGCGTACAGAGGTAGCAAGGTGAAGTGCCTCGTCCCAATGCACGAGGGGGCGGGTCGACAACGACTCGAGCTCTGCGTCCGCGTGATACTCGATTTCGCGGAGTCGGGGAGACAGATATATCGACCAATCCGTAAAGCGGCGACGGATGGCTGAAAGCCATTCGCTGATACCTGCCTCACCAGTATTGATTTCCTGCCCACTGCCGACCAAGCACACCACAGCTGCCCAGTCGGCATGTCGATCAAGGCAGGAAATTAGAAATTCGGGCTCGGACTGGTCAAAGCCGTCAGTGCCCTTCTTTCGTAGCATGAAGCTAGCTGTCTGTGTAAGGTCCCACGCCCGTTGTGCCTCATCGAAGAGCGCAATGTGCTCGATGGGTGGGGCGCTGCTAGCAAGGCAGTCGTCGCGAAAGTGGTGGACGTTCTGAATGAATTGCTTCACGGCGCTGCGGGCCTCGCCAATACGAAGCTGCTCGCCCGTGGCGAGAGCCCGCTCTTTGCGATCACGCGCTAGTGCTTCATGTAATACGCTCACCAGAGGGCCATTACCCGACAAGAACACGCTGTAGAGCTCGTCTTCCTTCTTGGTGTGCTTATTCGCTATGTCCAGACCTACGAGAGTTTTTCCTGCTCCAGGTACACCCGTGATAAGGAAAATAGCCTTCCGTCCTTCGGCGTGCACTTGGTCGATGAGCTCGCTCAATCGATGGGACGTGATGGCCAAATTCTTTGCACCCGCATCGTGGCGTGAGATTTCCTCAACGGCGTGCCCTGCGTAAAGCGCCCTTGCTGCCTCTACGATCGTTGGTGTGGGGCGATAGCGACCGCGTTGCCACAAGTCGCTATCAATAGACGGTTCTTGGAAGAATTCGAGGCCGAGGTCGATTGCTCGGGATAGACCATCAGTGCCGCACAGTACCGGAGTAGTAAGAAGGTCTTGGTGACTAGTAACCTCAATCGCTGTCGGCGTGCAGCTTTTGCCCGTTGCGATCAGCACGGGAACAATTGGAATCGGATGGCTTGCGTCATGAAAATTTTTCAGGTCTAACGCGTAGTCCCAGACCTGATCGATCGCACTGCGCGTGAATCCAGTTGCACCCACTTTGAACTCGAGTACGAACAACACATTTTCTAAAATAAGGACTGTGTCGATACGCCGGCCTAGGCGAGGAATGGCATACTCGAAGTACAGTGCGCCATGCGCTGATTCTCTCGAAGTGAGCAGTCGCCTCAATATCTCGATTTGCTGCATCCAAGCGGACTTTTGAGCGAGCTCATCTGAAAAATCTGACCAAACAGCTAGTGATCCTAAAATCGCGTTTGGGCTAGCTATCAGAAATTCGGAAATAGTTGCGCCATAGCCCCAGCGTGCTCGAGATCGCTCATTTGTCGTTGTTTGATCCATCGCAGCCCCCTGAAAGTTAGTCCAGGTTAGCGGCAAATTACTGCGGATTGCGAAGTTTTAGTGAGCGACGCCAGACATTCCCTACCTTCACCGCAGCGGCACTTCCTTCGTTGTCTTCTCCAGAATCTTCATCGACTCCGCATTCTGCTTCTTCCATTCACGTAGCTGTGCTGCGTCCTGCGAGTCGCTCATGTAGATCGTTGCTTGCGGGTGCGCCGATGGCGTTGCTGGTGCCGGACGGCTCATGGGTGCCTGCAATCGAACAGCTGCAGGTCGGGTAGCAGCTGGCGACGGAATAGCGTTTGGTGGTGCGACTGACGTGCCAGACGCAAGTACACCGATGACCAGCAAACTCGCAAGCATGCTTCCGCCAAGCGCAAGCGGCGAGTCCATCGGTCCCGCAGCCTGTGCTTTGGAGGTTTGTAGAGAACGCACCGTAGAGATCAGTTCGCCGCCATGGATGAGTTCGATCGGTTTGCCTTGAGCGAAGCGCCGTGCGTCCGTGGTGTAGTCGCCAAGGGCGACAATCTTTACAGTGGCAGCTTTGTGGTGCATCAAGAGGCCGTACATCTCACGCACAACTGTGACGCCGACTTGTCGGTTCTGCCATTGCTTGCATTGCACCAGCGTGATCTGTCCGTTCCTACGCAGGATCAAATCGATACCTCCGTCGGCGCCACCGAGGCCGGTTTCTTCGATCGCATAGCCTTGGCGGCGGAAAGCTTCGCCGGTCAGTTGCTCAAACTGGCGCCAGTTCATCTGACGCAGGCTATCGATGCCGGTCTGCTTGTCGAGTAGTTGTCGACGGCTTCGACGGCTGATGAAAGAAGCGAGTGCGGCGATCCAGCAGCCGGCCAGCGCTATCCAGCCGATCGGCGCATAGATGCCGGTGGCGGCAAGCTTGCCCAGTCCGGACGTAAATTGATTGTTGGTCGCGCCGAAATACCAACCGATGCCGTGGCGTATCGCGATATAGGCGATCAAGCCGAGCACAAGGCCTACCGGCCACGGCATGGACGCCACGACCTCAAATCCGCTTTGCTTGCGCTTGGCCATAAGCTCCCCCTGTGCATTCCTTGGCCTCCCCACAATAGTGCCAAGACCGGTGGAAATGGAATTCGCGGCTCAGGTCTCGCGAATAAAGTCGACAAACGCCCGCAGCGGCGACGGCAAATGCCGGCGGCCGGAGTAGTACAGAAACGGGCCGCTGAAGCTTTGCCACCAGGGTTCGAGGACGGGCACCAGGGCGCCGCTTTCGAAATGCGGGCGTAGCCAATCCTCGAACAAGAGAATGATGCCGAGTCCGTCGATGGCTGCCTGCACGGCGAGGTCGAAGGCGGCGCCCTGGCGAACCTGCAAGGGTCCCTGCGGGTCGATGCGCACGATCTCGCCGTCGCGCTCGAACTCCCAGACGGGTATCGCGCCGCCGGAAAACTGGCCGCGCATGCAGGCATGTTGCAGCAGGTCGCGTGGGTGTTCGGGGCGTCCATGCGCTGCGAGATAGGCGGGCGCGGCGGCGGTGACCAGTCGTTGCGTGCGCGGGCCGATCGGTATGGCAATCATGTCCTGCGCAAGGCGTTCGTCGTAGCGGATGCCGGCGTCGCAACCGGCAGCCACTAGGTCGACGAAACTGTCTTCGACGATCACTTCCAGCCGGATCTCGGGGTAGCGTTTGAGGAACGGCGTGATGATCGGCGGCAGCACGGTGCGTGCGACGTTGGCCGGCACGTTGAGTCGCAGCGTGCCGGCGGGGCTGTCGCGGAAATGATTGACCACGTCGAGCGACGCCTGCACTTCGGCCAGCGCTGGCGTCAGTCGTTCGGCCAGACGCTCGCCCGCTTCGGTGAGTGACACGCTGCGTGTCGTGCGATGTAGCAGGCGCACGCCCAGTCGTGTCTCCAGGCGTTTCACCGCATCGCTCAATTGCGAGGCCGAGCCGTTGCCGGCGCGGGCGGCCTCGCGAAAACCGCCAGCCTGCACCACTGCCAGAAAGGCGAGAAGGTCCTGCATGTCGGTTGCCATTGTTCGGATCTCCGTACAGCCCGTGCGGAGTGTGGCGGATTATCGAGCAGGTGAGGCAAGCCTATAGTCGATTCATCCCCAATGATCGACCGTCCCCAGGAGAAAGACATGAGCCATCTCAAGCAAGCCGGCACGTTTTCGCTCGGCGACCGCAGCGTCAACCGCATGGGCTACGGTGCCATGCAGCTCGCCGGCCCCGGCGTGTTCGGGCCGCCGAAGGATCACGCCGCTGCTGTGGCGGTGCTGCGCGCGGCGCTGGAAGCCGGCGTCAACCACATCGACACCAGCGACTTCTACGGGCCGCATGTCACTAACCGGATCATCCGTGAAGCGTTGCATCCCTATGCGGAAGACTTGGTGATCGTCACCAAGGTCGGGGCGCTCCGCGGTGATGATGCCTCGTGGAACCCGGCACAGAGCCCGGCCGAACTGGAGCAGGCCGTGCACGACAACCTGCGCAACCTCGGGCTGGATGTGCTGGATGTGGTCAACCTGCGCATCATGGGCGATGTGCATGCACCGTCCGAAGGGTCGATCGAGCCGCAGTTCAGCGCACTGGCCACGCTGCAGCAGAAGGGCTTGATCCGCCATCTTGGCCTGAGCAATGCCACCCTCACGCAGGTGGCCGAGGCCCAACGCATCGCCTCCGTGGTCTGCGTGCAGAACCAGTTCAATCTCGCCCATCGCGAAGACGATGCCCTCGTCGATGCCCTCGCCAGGCGAGGCATCGCCTACGTGCCGTTCTTTCCCCTCGGTGGCTTCAGTCCGCTGCAATCGCAAACACTCTCCGATGTGGCTGCGCGTCTCGGGGTCACGCCGATGCAGGTCGCGCTGGCATGGCTGCTGGCCCGTGCGCCCAACATCCTGCTGATTCCTGGCACGTCGTCGCTGGGTCATCTGCTCGAGAACCTGGCGGTGGCGGAGTTGCAGCTCGATCAGAACGTGATGGCCGAGTTGGGCAGCATCGGCAAGGGCTGATACTTGGGCGGTGGTTCTCTGGCTGGGCCCACGGTGTGAGGTGGCTCGCAGCGGATCGAGAGTGGAATGTGGTTTCTTGCTGTTCGACATCGTGGCCTAGGCGTTACCCTGCCGATTCTACCCGCGATGTATGCCACGGAGATCGACATGTCCCAGCAAGCAGCCACGTTTCGCCGGATGCACGGCGGCCCCGAACCACTGCGACTCCCCAATGCCTGGGACGCCGGCAGCGCCAGGTTGTTCGAAAGCCTCGGTGCCTCGGCCATCGCCACCACCAGTGCGGGTGTGGCGTGGGCGCAGGGTTACGCCGACGGTGGAAAGATGCCTGCCGACGTGGCGATCGCTGCCGCCGCCAGCATGGCACGAGTGTTGCGGGTGCCGCTGTCGGTCGACATGGAAAACGGCTATTCGGACGACGCGAAGGCTGTGGGTGAAATCGTCCGGCAACTGTTCGATGTCGGCGTTGCCGGCATCAATATCGAAGACGGAACGGCTGCGCCCAGCAATCTTGCGGCGAAGATCGAGGCGATCAAGAATGCCGCGTCGAAGTCGGGTGCGGATATTTTCGTCAACGCCCGCACCGACGTTTTCCTGGCAAATCTGGTCGATGCATCGAAGCGTGTCGACGAAACGCTGTCGCGCGGCGCGACCTACCGTGCTGCGGGTGCTGACGGCTTGTTCGTGCCGGGGCTTCGTGATGCCGCCGAGATTGTCGCCATCGTGGAAGGCGTCGGCTTGCCGATCAATCTGATGGCGTGGCCGGGCTTGGCCGCGTCGGATGAGCTGGGCCGGCTCGGTGTGCGGCGGCTCAGCGCGGGCTCCGGCATTTCGCAGATGTTGTGGGGGCAGGCGGAAAGGCTGGCCAGGGACTTCCTCGACACCGGCCGCTCGGAGTCGATGGCCGAGGGCTCGATGCCGTATGGGCAGCTGCAGGCGCTGTTCGCCGAGAAATGATCGGCGACAGGCCACCGAAACTAGGTTCAGGTTGCATTTTCTCGAATGCATTTCATGCAACTGTACTCTGACTTGGTTTCCAACCTGTCCTGGAGAGTGTCCATGCATCGCTGCCGATCCCTTGTTGTGTGCCTGTTGTTGCTTGGCTCGATCTCCAGCGCTTTCGCCCAGGCCGCACCGCCGCCCGCTGCGGTTGATGCTTCGACGCGGAATGCCGTTGTCGAAGCACTCGGCAAGCAGATGAAAGCGAACTATGTATTCCCGGCGGTCGCCGACAAGGTGGCAGTGGAGCTTTCGGCCAACGACGCGCACGGCGCATACAACGGCAGCAAGACGACCGATGCTTTTGCCACGACGTTGACGGCAGACCTCAGCAAGGCGGGTCAGGATCGTCACCTGCGTGTGCTCTACGACCCGAGCTTCAAGGCTTCCCCCGGCGATCAAAAGGCGCCTACCCAGGAAGATGTGGATGAGACAAGAAAATTTGTGCTTCACATGGGCTTCGGTATCGCCAAGGTGGAGCGACTGCCGGGTAACGTGGGCTATCTCGATCTTCGCGCTTTCCCTCCGGCCGAGTTCGTGACGGGTGCCTATGCCTCGGCGATGAATCTGCTCTCGGGTACCGATGCGCTGATCCTCGACCTGCGCCTGAACGGCGGTGGCGATCCTGTTTCGGTGGCGAACTTCCTCAGCTACTTCTTTACCGAGGGTGACAGCCGGCACCTCAACGATCTCTACTGGCGTCACGACAACAGCACCCAGCAGTACTGGACGATGCCTGTCGCCGGCGCGCGCTATACGAAACCCGTTTACGTGCTGACCTCGGCCTACACCTTCTCGGGAGGCGAGGAGTGCGCCTATGACTTCCAGACGCAGAAGCGGGCCACCCTGGTAGGGCAGACCACCGGCGGCGGCGCCAATCCGGGTGATGAGTTCTCGCTTGGACATGGCTTCGTCGCGTTCATTCCGACCGGGCGTGCGATCAATCCGATCACCAAGACGAACTGGGAGCATGTGGGTGTGAAACCCGATGTGGCAGTTGCCGCCGCGGACGCGATGAAGACGGCTTATGCGAGCATCCTCGAGACGCTTATCCGGAAGACCAAGGACAACGGGCAGCGGGATGCGCTGCAACACACGTTGGCCCGCGTCAGGAAAGGCGAAGACGAGAAGCCCAACTACGAGCCGCCCAAGCAGTGATATAGAAAGGCTGCATGCTTGCAGTGATTCCTTGGCGCATCCGGAACAACAGGGGAGAAAGGACATGACGATCAGCAGACGCTCGACCCAAGCCATGGTCGGCCTGGCCACGATCCTGGCCACGCTGTGCACGTCGCCGGCGATGGCGGTCCGACCGGACGATACTGCTCTCATTGCGCGCGTCGATCGCGTGCTCGCCACGACGCCGTTGATCGACGGCCACAACGATCTGGCCTGGGAAATCCGCGAACGTTTTGGCAATGCCGCCGGCGTGGACCTTGGCGCGAGTACCGCGAATCTTCCGCTGAAGCCGGAAGACGGTGAAATGCCGTCACCGCTGATGACCGACATCCCTCGACTGCACAAGGGCCACGTCGGTGCGCAGTTCTGGTCGGTGTGGACTCCGCCCACGATCACCGGCCCGGCGGCGGTGAAGATGACGCTCGAGCAGATCGATATCGTGCACACCATGGTGGCGCGCTATCCGAAGGATCTGCAGATGGCCTATTCGGCGGACGACATCATGCAGGCGTTCAAGGCCGGCCGCGTGGCGTCGCTGATCGGCATCGAGGGCGGCCACCAGATTGACGACTCGCTGCCGGTGCTGCGCCAGATGTATGCAGTCGGTGCACGTTACATGACGCTGACCCACACGCTGGACAACGACTGGGCCGACTCGGCGACGGATGCGCCGAAGCATCATGGGCTGACGCCGTTCGGGCGCGCGGTGGTGCATGAGATGAACCGCCTCGGCATGCTGGTCGATCTCAGCCACGTATCCCCGGATACGATGCGTGCTGCGTTGGATGCCTCGGTCGCGCCCGTGATGTTTTCGCACTCCGGTGCGCGCGCACTGGACGATCATCCGCGCGACGTGCCGGACGACGTGCTGAAGATGGTGGCGCGCAACCACGGCATCGTCATGGTGACTTTTGCGCCGTCCTATGTGTCGGCCGCGCGTGCACGCTGGGAAGCTGACCGGGCCGCCGAGCAGACGCGCTACAACGCGCCACCTTACGCCGGCCTCTATATCGGGCAGCCCGAGCGGACGAAGGCGGCACTGGCCGAATGGGACCGCCAGCATCCCAAGCCTGTCGTTACGCTGGCGATGGTCGCCGATCACATCGAGCATGTGCGCAAGGTGGCCGGGATCGACTGCGTCGGGATCGGTTCCGATTTCGACGGCATTCCCGATACGCCGCAAGGTCTGGAAGGCGTCGACAAGTATCCGGCCCTGCTCGTGGAGCTGGCGCGACGTGGCTGGACCGACGAGGAACTCGGCAAGCTGGCCGGCGGCAACATGCTGCGAGTGCTGCGCGAAGCCGCCGCCGTGGCCGCGCGGCTGCAGGCCAGCGAGCCGCCATCCTCGGCGACGATCGGGCAACTGGATGCTGACGTCGCGAAGAAACCTTGAGGGGGTGGAACCGGATTCGACCACCCGGCATGACCTTCGGCATATCCGGCGCCGCGCCGCACGGTCTACCCTCGGTCATCCACCGGGAGATCCATCCATGTTCAAGCCACTGATCGCAGGTATTGCGTTGGCACTCAGCGGCGCTGTCGCCGCACAGGCCACGCCCGCTACTCCGTCCACTTCCGCGCCCATGGCCGCGCCGGCGTGGGTAGCCAAGAGCAACGCTGATGCGCAGCCGTTGCTGAAGGTGCTGGCCGACTTCAATCCCGAGTTTGCCTCGCAGTTCGGCTTTCCCGGCTACGACGACAAGGCCATCGACCTGAAACCGGACGTGGAGCAGCGTTCGCGTGCCGCGATGACGGCGGCGCGCGATACCTTGCAGAAGAAGCTGGCGACGGAAACCGACCCGAATGTGCGCCAGGATCTTGAGATCATGATCAAGGCGGCCGATCGCAACATCGAGGGAAGCAAGCTCAACGAGGAGTACCTGTTGCCGTATGCCGATATCGGCCAGACGGTGTTCCAGGGCGAGTTCGCACTGTTGCAGGATCAGGTTGCCGCGGATCGCCGTCCGTCTGCACTCAAGCGCCTGCAGTGCTATGTGGGCATGACCGCCGGTTGCACGCCGGTGACGAAGGAGGCCGAGGCGCTGTTCCAGGCGAAGCTGGGCAACCCGAAGCTGATCGGTCCGTACAAGGTCGAGGTCGAACAGAACTTGGCCAATACCGCGCGCTATGTCGACGGTATCCGCAAGCTGTACGCCAAGTACAAGATCGACGGCGCTGGCCCCGCACTGGACGCCCTGCAGAAGCAGCTGGATGACTACGACGCGTGGGTCAAGAGCACGGTGCTGCCGCATGCGCGCACTGACTTCCGGCTGCCGCCGGCGGTGTATGCCAACAATCTCAAGCAGGTTGGCCTCGACATCACCCCGCAGGAGTTGATCGCGAAGGCCGAACTGGAATTCATGGAAACCCAGGCGCAGATGCAGATGATGGCGCCGGATGTGGCGAAGGCCGAGGGCATCAATGCCACCGACTATCGCGACGTGATCAAGAGCCTGAAGAAGCAGCAGCTCGACCGCGATTCGATCGAACCGTACTACCACCAGGTCATCGGCAAGATCGAGGACATCATTCGCCAGCAGGGCATCGTTTCGCTGCCCGATCGCAAGATGATCATGCGGGTGGCCTCGGAGGCCGAGAGTGCGGCTGAGCCTGCGCCGCACATGGATCCGCCGCCGCTGATCAACAACCACGGTGAGCGTGGCAGCTTCGTGTTGCCGCTCGGCAATCCGCCGAACGGCAAGGGCGACAACCAGGCCTATGACGATTTCACCTGCAAGGCCTGCGCGTGGACGCTGACCGCACACGAAGGCCGGCCGGGTCACGAGTTGCAGTTCTCGGCGATGGTCGAGCATGGCGTGTCGCTGGCGCGCTCGCTGTTCGCCTTCAACAGCGTCAACGTGGAAGGTTGGGCGTTGTATTCCGAATACATGATGATGCCGTACGAGCCGAAGGGCGGGCAGATGATCGCCCTGCAGCTGCGCCTGCTGCGCGCGGCGCGTGCGTTTCTCGATCCGATGCTGAACCTCGGGCTGATCACGCATGATCGCGCGCACGACATCCTGGTCAACGACGTGGGCTTGTCCGAAGCCTTCGCCCGCGAGGAACTCGACCGCTTCACGTTCCGCTCGCCGGGTCAGGCGACAGCCTACTTCTACGGCTACTCGCGCCTGCTGGAACTGCGTGCGCACACGCAGATCGAACTGGGCAACAACTTCAATTTGAAGCAGTTCAACGACTTCCTCATCGCTCAGGGCCTGCTGCCGCCAGATCAGCTGGCCGAGGCGGTGGACACGCAATTCATCCCGGCCCATGGCGGCAAGCGAGTGCAATAAGCCGCAGTGCTCAGTCCGAATTTCGGGATTGGGCGGGCTCCGGCCCTCCCGATCACTAGCCACATTGGACGGATCCCGGTGCCATCGACGGAGGAAAGTGACGAATGTCGAATGAGGTCGGCACCAGGAGAATTTGCAGGCGGACGCCGGAATCAGCGGCCATGGTGGCCAACGTCAAGCGCGCGATGGCGATCACCGCCAGACTCAATCGTTTGACGTTCGACGATGCAGATGAAATCCGGGCATTGTTCAGCGAACTCATCGGCAGGAAGGTGGATGAGAGCTTCTCACTGATCCCGCCTTTCTATACGGCCGGCGGGGACGAAATTCGCGTCGGGAAAAATGTCTTCGTCAATCAGAACTGCACTTTCTATGACCTCGGCGGCCTAGACATCGCGGACGACGTGATGATCGGGCCAAGCGTGAGCATCATTACGGCGGGCCATCCCCTTGAGCCTTCGCAACGACGCTCCACCACCATCGGGAAACCCATTGCGATCGAGAGAAACGTCTGGATCGCAGCCGGTGCAACGATCATCGGCGGAGTGACCGTAGGCGAAAACTCGGTGGTGGCTGCGGGTTCGGTCGTCACCAGGGACGTTCCCCCGAATACGCTTGTCGGAGGAAATCCGGCGCGGGTCATTCGTTCGATTGGTGACGACTGAAGAAGCATCTGCCAAGGGCCGTGAGCGGAAATTCAAACGGGGACACTGCTCAACAAGTCCATTGGCGATAAAGGACATCGTTCGCATATGCGGTAGTCCTGACGTGCGCCTCAGCGCTCTTGTGGCGGCGGCCGTGACGGCATGCGGATGGCGCGCATCGAGGGATGCATGTCGTGATGGCGAAGCAACATCACTGCACGCCCTTGCGGGTACGCCACGATTGATCGTTGTCATCGTCGGCTTCTGCCTGTCTGCTCCTGGACTCCCATGACATTGCGTGCTCTTTCGTGACGTAGTTTCTTGCGTGGGGTTTTGTCAAGAATCGTTCATTAGCCGCGCGTAGCGTTGGTACGCCTCGACTCCTGTCCGGCGCGTGTACGACCCCTACCCAAGGAGATTCTCTATGACGAAGCTTCTGCTCGGTCACTCCATCCGCCGGCGTGTTGTGGCTGCGCTGGTGATTGGTGCACTTACGGCCAGCGCGATGGCGAGTGCCGACGATTATTCGCACGGTCATGGTTTCCAGTTTCTGCCCGGCAATCTTGTGGTCAGCCGCAGTGTTTACGACAACAAGAGCAGCAATGTTGTTGTCGGCACTATCCTGCCGACGAACTGTGCAAGTACCACCGGCGGCTGTGGCGCAGCCACCGGTGCGCCCTATGACGGCACCTATCCCTATGTCTGGAACGATGTCCTCTATGACGCCAACTTCGGCATCACCTCGCGCATCTTCCTGGATCAGGTGACGCCGAACGGGTCGCTGCTCAATTCGCTGGAGGTGCCCAACAGCTCCCTTCCAGCTGCGATGGAAGGCGAACTGGTGACCAGCTTCAGCTCGAAGTCGGAGCTGGCCCTGCACCTGTCGCTGGATCACAGGTACCTGACGTTCATGGGCTATGTGGCACCGGTCAATGCGGTTGACGTGTCCAACTCGAACACTCCGGGCGCGATCGATGCCACCAATCCGGATGGCCAGAATTTCTATCGCGCGGTGGCGACGGTGGATCGCCGTGGTCGTTTCGGCTTTACCGAAACCAATGCCTACAGCGGCAACAATGGCCGCGCCGCGATCCTCGACGATCGTGGCCATGCCGATTATTTCTACACGTCCGGCAATGCGGGCAACGGCAGCAACCCGCAGCCGATGGGCGTCGTGCTGGGCGCCGGTGCGCAGTTCATCACGTCGGTACCGCTGCCGGAGGTGGCGCAGACCCCAGGCGTGAATACGCCGGTAAGCAGCTTTTCGCTGACCGTGCTGGGGCAGAAGGCCGACAAGATCGGCAAGGACGACAACTTCCGCGGCATGACCGTGTTCAACAACGTGCTCTATTACACCAAGGGTAGCGGCAGCAACGGCATCAACACCGTCTACTTTGTGGATACAACGGGCAAGGCGTGCCCCAATGGCGTGGGCTTGCCTGTGCCCGGTGCCGCGCTGCCTTCCGCGCCACTGGCCTACAACGCAAGCACGCTGGCTACGACAGGGCTGCCAACCAACATGTGCGTGCTGGCCGGGTTTCCCTCGACGCCCAACAAGTCGGCGACTACGCTCGCCTATCCGTTTGGTATCTGGTTCGCCGACGCCAACACCGTCTATGTGGCAGACGAAGGCGATGGTTATACCGGTGGCAGCGACTTGTACACACACGCTGCGACGCAGACCACGGCAGGCCTGCAGAAGTGGGTATTCGATGCGACGGCACAGAGCTGGAAACTGGCCTATACGCTGCAGACCGGCCTTGGCCTGGGTCAGTCGTACTCGGTTCGCGACTATCCGGTCGGCGTCAATTCGGCCACCAACCTGCCGTGGTCACCGGCCACCGATGGTCTGCGCAACTTCACCGGCAGCGTCGATCGCGATGGCAAGGTCACGCTTTGGGCGGTGACCTCCACGGTAAGCGGCAATGGCGACATCGGTGCCGACCCGAATCGGCTCGTGGCGATCCGTGACGACTTGAAGAACACCACGGCAGCCGGCGCCGCGAAGGAGTCGTTTGTGACCTTGCGTACGGCGAAATTCGGTGAAGTGCTGCGTGGCGTGTCGTTCACCCCCGATGACGACGATCACGGTCACTGGCACTGAGACAGGGTCGATAGCGTGGCCGGGCTGATCGTCTCGGCCACGCTATGGCGCTATGGCTCGATCGAAAGTGGCAGGGTCGAATGCGCGGCACCTTTCCATGGCACGTATTCGACGCCTCTGTCTCGCAACGGCGAAGCAAAACCTGATGATGGTCTCCCGGCGCATCAACGAAAAGTCGGCCATTATTCGGAACCCGGTTTCTTCGCGCGCATCAACGCGCATCAATCAGTCGAGGTTCCGATGACCCGTACAGTCGCCGACAAACGTGCCGCCTTTCGCACCCTGCACCAGCAAGGGTGTTTCGTGCTTCCCAATCCGTGGGATGTGGGGAGTGCGCGGATGCTGCAGCATCTGGGTTTTGCCGCGCTGGCCTCGACCAGTTCGGGTTATGCCTGGTCGACCGGCCGTCCCGATTACGCGGTCACGCTGGCAGGTGTGCTGCAGCATCTGACTGCCTTGTGCGAAGCGGTTGACCTTCCGGTGAATGCCGACTTCGAATCCGGTTTTGCTTCCGATCCCGAAGGAGTGGCAGCCAATGTCGGTCTTGCCGTGCAGGCGGGTGTGGCCGGCCTCTCGATCGAGGATCGCGATATCGAGGCTCCGTTTGGCCTCTACGCCCCAGCCTTTGCCGTGGAACGCATCCGTGCCGCTCGCGCGGCGATCGATCGATCCGGCGAGGATGTTATTCTGGTGGCGCGTACCGAGGGCCTGCTGCACGCCGCCGATGCCATCACGCCGGCCATCGACAAGCTGGTTGCCTTCGCCGCCGCAGGTGCCGATTGCCTGTATGCACCGGGCGTGCGCGACAAGTCCCATATCGCCACGATGATTCGCGCGGTGGCGCCCAAGCCGCTGAATGTGCTGGTCGTGGATACCGCGTGGAACGTTGCCGAGCTGGCCGATCTCGGCGTGCGACGCATCAGCATCGGCGGTGCGCTGGCGCGGGCTGCCTGGGGTGCGGCAATCGCAGCTGCCGAACAGATCAGGGCAGGTGCGTTCGATGGTCTGGCTGGCGGAACGCCCGCCAAGCGCCTGAATGACGCCTTTGCCGGCTTCGTCTGAGTCAGGCTTCACTTATGCGCCAGAGATGAGATGACGTACCACGTAGTCGGCGGGAGGTGTTTTGCGCACCTCCCGCCAGACATGGCACGCAATCAGCGCATGCCGCCACCCGCGAACAGATGCTCACCGGTCAGCCAGTACGAATCGTTCGAAGCGAGGAAGGTAACGATCGAGGCGATGTCGTCCGGCTGGCCGATGCGACCCAGCGGGGTGTGTCCCACGGCCTCGGCCTGGAAATCCGAGCCGATGAAGCCGGCGGTGATGGCACCTTCGGTTTCCACCATGCCCGGGTTGACGGCATTGACGCGGATCTTGCGCGGCCCAAGCTCGCGCGCGAGCACGCCGGTGATGGCATCCACGGCGCCCTTGGTGGCCGTATAGACCGCGCTTGCGGGTGGCACGATGCGAGACACGAGTGAGCCGATGTTGATGATGCTTGAGCCTTCGCCCAGATGCGTTGCCGCGGCTTGCGTGGTCAGCAGCAGGCCGAGGACGTTTACGTTGAACTGCCGGTGGAAGTGCTCCTCGGTGATGGCCTCGAGCGGCGCGAATTCGTAAACGCCTGAGTTGTTCACCAGCACATCCAGCCGGCCGAAGTGCTTCACGGTGCCCTCGACGAGAGCCTGTGCGTCAGCCGCCTTCGATACGTCGCCCTGGATGGCCACGGCCTTGCCGCCTGCCGCCACAATCGTGGCCACGACCGCGTCGGCGCCGGACTTGCTGGAGGCGTAATTCACCACTACCGCAGCACCTTCCGCAGCCAGTGATTTTGCAATGGCAGCGCCGATGCCTTTGGATGCCCCGGTGACGAGGGCGACTTTACCTGTGAGCTTGCTCATGACGATGTCCTTGGTGTCTGGGAGTGATGGGAGGAATTGGTTCTTAAATTCCATAGTTCGTAAAATACGAACTATGGAACTAATAGTCAAGAGCTGCTAACATCAATCCATGAAACCGCTGATCCATCCGGACATCGACAACATCACCGTGGAGGGCATCCTGCATGCGCTGTCCGATCCGGTGCGTGTCGCGATCTATGCCGACATGGCCGGTGCGGGCTGTGCGCAGACCTGCTCGACCTTCCTGCAGGTGGTCGACCGCTCGATCCCGAAGTCCACGCTTTCACAGCACTTCCGGACCTTGCGCGAGGCAGGGCTGATCCGCAGCGAACGTCAGGGCGTGGAGATGCTCAACACCACACGCTGCGGCGAGATCGAGCAGCGCTTTCCGGGCCTGTTGCCTGCGATCATGAGTGCTCACCGTGTGCAGCTGATGCAAAAGGCGCGCATGGCCAGGCGCAAGCCGGCCGGAAGCCGGACCAGTACGGGCTGAGGTATTCCTCAGGCGCCGGGCAGGTGCGGCTTGCTGTGTGCCGTCACCCTGATACCGGTGCCACGCTGTCACCGTCGATGCTGAGGCGCAGGCGTCCGGCGTCGAAACGCACGCGCAGATGGTGATGCCTGACCAGATAACGCGTCGCGACGATGGCCGCCGCGATGCCCGAGGCAGCACCAATGCCGAGCGCCCAGCGCGGACCGAAGCGGTCGGAGACCAAGCCAACGATCGGTGCTCCGATGGGTGTGCCGCCCATGGCGATGGCAAGCACGATGGCCATGACGCGGCCACGCATGGCCGGCGTGGTGGAGAGCTGCGCCAGGCTGAGGGTGGACGTGGTAAAGGTCTGCGCGGATACGCCAATGATGACCAGAGCGACACCGAACAACGCCTCGTTGGGCATCACGGCCGCGAGCGCGCAGGCAACGCCGAAGACACCGGCACCGATCAGCAGGATCGCGATGTGCGGTCTTGCCCGTTGGGCGGCAAGCAACGCGCCAGCGATCGATCCGATGGCCATGGTCGACGTCAGCAGCCCGTAGGTGTCGGCGCCGGCGTGGAAGACGCTGACCACCATGGTCGAGATGTAGATCGCGAAGTTGAGCCCGAATGTGCCGACCAGGAAAAGCATCAGCAGCACGGCTTTCAGGTCGGGGCGCTGCCATACGTAGCGAAAGCCGTCGGCAAGACTGCCGCGGGTGCGCACGGCGCGATCTCCCCGATGCAGCTCATCGACGCGCAGCAGGCTGAGCGAACCGAGTACGGCAACGAAGGTGGCCGCGTTGATCAGGAACACCCAGCCGGCGCCCACGCCTGCAATCAGCACGCCGGCTACCGCGGGACCAATCATTCGCGCGGCGTTGAACGAGGTGGAATTCAGTGCCACGGCATTGGACAGATCGGCCTCGCCAACCAGTTCGGAGACGAACGTCTGGCGTGCCGGCGAATCGAAGGCGGTGACGCAGCCGAGCAGGAACGCAAACCCGTATACCTCCCACAACTGCACGAGTCCGCTGACGGTGAGGATGCCCAGGCCAAGCGCCAGTATGCCCATGGCCGCCTGGGTGGCGAGCAGCAGCTTGCGGCGGTCGAGGTGATCGGCCGCAAAGCCAGTCAGCGGCAGCAGCAGCACCTGCGGCGCGAACTGCAGTGCGGTGACCGCGCCCACCGCGGTGGCGTTGTGGCGGGTCAGCTGGGTCAGCACGATCCAGTCCTGGGCGATGCGCTGCATCCAGGTGCCCACGTTGGACACCAGCGCGCCAGCCGCCCACATCCGGTAGTTGAAGCCTTTCAGCGAACGGAAGATGCCCTTCATGGAATCGTTCGCGTGTCCGTTGGCGAATTGCCGCCGTTGAAACGTCCGAACATGCGGGCCGACATCAAGCCAGTCAGCAGAACGCCAGCTGCCGCCGCGAGTACTTGATCGGTGGCGCGCAGGTCGAAGTTTCCAACGCGGCACAGCAGCACATAACCGATGGCCAGATTGAAGAATCCCCACAGCACATTCAGCGTCGACGACGAAAACCCCTGGCCAGGCGGCTTCGCGAACGGACTCTGGAACGGTCGCCCCATCACCCCGCTGACAAAATGCGGAATGGCATTGGTGAACAGGGCGCCTGCGAAGAAGTAAGAAACATAGTGAGTCCAGTTCATTTCGAGGTACTCCGTGGTTGGTGAGTCGTCATGCCTGCTTTGCTTCGGACGCCCTCCGTCCAGTCACGGCAGGAGGATTTCCCGCGTCACGCGTGGCTGGCATCGAGCAGGTCGATGATTTCCCGGGTGGTGCCGGTTTCGCCCAGTCGCGGGAAGATCCGCATGACGCTGTTGTCGTGGGCTTCGGCATTCATGTCGGTCATGGCATCGACCGCGAGGGTGACATTGAAGCCCAGCTCATGCGCGAAGCGGGCGGTGGATTCGACGCCGATGCTGGTGGCAACGCCGGCGAGCACGACCTGGGTGACGCCCAGCTCTTTCAGGTGCGCGTCGAGATCGGTGCTGGTGAATGCGCCCCATGTGCGCTTGGTCACGATGTGGTCCTGCGGCTGCCGGTCCAGTTCGGGCACGAAGTCCGCCCATCCGGCTGGCAGCTCGCCCATGCTGCGGGACTGCTCGGCCCGGCCCGGCGCGCCACCGGTGACGTTGACCAGGACGACCGGCAAACCGCGTTGGCGAAACGCATCAATCAGGGCACGCGCGTGAGCCACCACCTCGCGGGTCGGATGCGCCGTAGGGTAGGCGACGATGCCATTCTGAAGGTCGATGACGACGAGGGCAGTCTGCGGGTCGAGTGTGGTGACGGTCATGGGGATTTACCTGGTGGAGGTTGATGGCGGTCCTTGCGCGCAGGGCGGCAAGAGAAGCGTTTACGAGTCGAGGAGGCGCTTGAGCAGTTCGACGGCACTGGCAAGCTGCGCCTGTTCCTGTGACGTCAGCTGCGTCTGGATGGCATGGAACAGCCAGTCTTCCCGCGCCGCGCGATTGGCCTTGATCAGTTCATGGCAGGCGGGAGTGAGTGACAGCAGGGTTTGTCGACCATCGTTGGGATCCGGGGAGCCACGCAGCAGGCCTGCCGCCAGCAGCGCGGAGACATTTGCGCCCATCGATTGCGGACGCATGCCCTCGGCGTGTGCGAGCGCCGTCACGGTGGCGGGTCCATCGCGTTCCAGATGCCCGAGCACCGACACCTGCGACCATGCGAGGCCGCCCACGCTGGCCTGCTCGCGCAGACGGCGCTTCAACTTGCCAACCAAGACGCGCAGTTCCACGGCCGTCGCCATGGTGCGTGTCGTCGCCGGATCGGCCTTGGGTTTCTTCATGCAGCGAAGTCTGGCATATATGAAGCTAAACTGCAAAGGTAAACTTCGTAAATAGTATGCGACTGCCTGCTTCCTGCTGCAGGGCGCATTGCATTACTGCGGTCACGCAGTGATGTATGCATGGAAAGGCGGCATTTTCGGAAGGGTAGTGGCGAATCCGATCCCGGGATGCAACACTGCGGGAGGCATGGCAGCACCGTAAAACCTTGATGAAGCTGGCTGATTCCAATCTGTGTTGTCCTTGACATGTCCGTGACCCGCATCGCTTCCAGCGGAGCCCTTCCATCTGGTCATCACGCCGCGGTGGACAGTTCGCTGCCGGTCGAGAAGGGTGGCCGCCGAACCAGTGCCCACTCAGCCTTCTGGATCATGACGCGGCGCGTCAGCGTTCTGGCGGCATGCGTGGACATGGCCTTTCTGGTTTTTTTCCTTGCGGTTGGTTCGCCACTGCTTGCGTGGCTCAATCTGGTCAGCATCAGCATGTACGGTGCTGCCTACCTGTTGTTGACGCGACGCAGGAATCTCCCAGCCATCATCCTGATCTGGACGGAAGTCACCGCGCACGCGGCCATCGGAACCATGCTGGTGGGTTGGGACAGCGGCTTTCATTACTACCTGTTGATGTTCATCCCGGCCACCGTCGTCAGTGGTGGCTGGCGCAATGTGATCGCGCCGCTGTTGTTTCTGTTTCTGGCCTATCTGGGGCTGCATGTGGCTGCGCACTTTGTGGGTGCACTGGCGCCACTGAATGACACGGCCCTGTTGCTCCTCAACGTATTCAACGTGTCGATTTTCTTCGCGATGGCCAGTTACACGGCACGCTTCTATTACGAACTGGTCAGAAAGACCGAAAGAAAACTGCGCGAGCTGGCGACGAAGGATGCCTTGACCGGTCTGTCCAACCGGCGCCATCTGCTGGATCTGGCGCAGCAGGAAATCGCCCGCGCCCGACGAAGTGACGAGGAAGTCTCGCTCGTCCTGGCCGACATCGACGATTTCAAGCTGATCAATGACGGGCATGGCCACGATGCCGGTGATCAGGTGCTGGTGCACGCGAGCCAATTGTTCCGGGGTATCTGTCGAGCCCAGGACACGGTGGCACGCTGGGGTGGCGAGGAATTTCTTTTCCTGCTGCCGGCAACCGGCCAGGATGCCGTACGGGAATTTGCCGAACGCGTTCGCATGACTATTGCCGATGCGAGGTTCGAGCATGCCGGCCAATCCATCCGATTCTCCCTGTCACTGGGAGTCGCCACACTGGCGGAATCTGAAAGTCTGGATGACGCGATTGGCCGTGCGGACGGTGCGCTTTATCGGAGCAAGACAGAAGGTCGCGATCGTGTGACCACCGCACTTCATCCCGCGCACGAAAAGCCGACATCCTGGCAGGGCGACATGGAAGCTTCCCCTGTGTGAAACAACGGGAAGCGGGTCAGTACCGGGTTCCGGACACGGCACGCATCGCACGAGTCAGCCCGCCACGACTACCTTCAGCACTGCACCCGTCCACCCGCAAGCGATGTGCATGGATGGAACACGGGTTTGGGCGGTGGCCCAGGCGGCTTGTGGTCATGATCGTGATCACGATATGGCGGCGCCACGGCGCCCCAGTAGGCGGGTGGAGCGTAATAGGTCGGTTGCGACAGCTGGTCGGCATATTCCGCGTTCTGCTGGCGCAGTGCATCGTTCTGGGCCTGCAGCAGCCGATTGGTGTTGGCGGTCTGGTCGGCGATCGCCTGCTGTCGTGCGTCTTCCGCCTGCTGCTGCGCGTCGGCTGCCTCGTCTGCCTGCTGCTGCGCCTTGTCGTCCATCTTCTGCTGGTAGGCGTCGAGGCGATCCTTGTAGAGCGCGTCGAGATGATGGGCATCGGCATAGCGCTTGGCGATGTCGACCTGGCCCAGGTTGAGGTAATGGTCGATGACTTCGCTGTCGTCGGCCTGGTGGATCAGCTCACCCTTGCCGCCGGGGCAGGGGTGGTCGGTGTATTCGAGCTGTCCACCCTGCGTGCATTTGTAGATGTTCTGGGCCATGCCAGCCTGCGCCGCGGCCAGCAGCAGGGCGGCAACACACAACTTGATGGTGAGCGTGGCCTTCATGGTGAGTGCCATTCTGCGCCGACGCCGTGCAATAAAAAAGCTGCTGGAATCTGCACGGATCGGATCCGTTCAAACTCTCCGCCATCCGGCTAGGTTCCCGTCACCTGCGGGCGCTGCGCCCGCTGCCAGCTGCGCAACCCGCCCACCGCCAGCACGATGAAGCCGGCGTAAAGCACCGAGGTGATCAGCAACGACTTGTAGACGTATTCGCCCACGTAGATCACGTCGACCACGATCCACAGCCACCACGCGGCGATATGCCGGCGCGCCTGCCACCATTGGGCGACCAGGCTGAAGGCGGTCAGTGCTGCATCCAGCCAGGGCAGCGCGGCATCGGTCCAGCGGTGCATGGCGAAGCCCAGCGCGAGCGCGCCGAGCGTGCCGAGCACGATATGCAGCACGGCTTGCTGGCGCGGCAACGGCGCCACCTGCACACGGCCGTCGTCGCCCATGTGCTGCAACCAGCGCACCCAGCCGTAGACGATCAGGATGGCGAAGGCCAGTTGCAGCAGCGCATCGGAATACAGCTTGGCGTCGACGAATACCCAGGTGTAGACCAGCACCGAGACCAGTCCCACCGGCCAGCACCACGGCCGGCGCTTGGCGGTGAGCCAGACGCCCCAGGCGCTGAGCAGCGCGGCGATGAGTTCGATCAGAGTCATGTCAGAACGCGTAGGTCAGTGAGAGTCGCGCCAGCCGCGGCGCGCCCGGGAACAGGTAGCTGTCGCCGCCGGAGGTGCCGGTGTCGCGCCAGTAGAAATGGTTGAACACGTTGTCGATGTTCAGCCGCCAGGTCAGTGCATGGCCGTTCCATGCGGTGACGTAGCGCAGGCCGGTATCGAACACGTTGTAGGCCGGCACGCTCACCAGCCCGTTCGGCGTGGCAGGGTTGGAGCTGCTGTAGCGCCAGCCGCCGAGCAGGCTGAGATCGGTCGCAAACGGCAGGCGATAATCCAGGTACATCGACGTGCGCAGGCGTGGCACGTTGACGATCTGGTGACCTTCGTAGCTGGGTGTGCCGGTGTCCTCGGCGCGCGCCTGGATCAGGTTGGCGCTGGCGGTGAGGCGCAGGTTGTCGCTCAGCTGGCCGGCGGCGTTGAGTTCCAGCCCGGTGTGCACCTCGTTGCCCTGCTGCACGAAGGTGAAGCCTTCCGGGGTATTGTCCGGTTGCGCGAACTGGTACGGCTGACGGATGCGGTACAGCGCGGCCTGCAGGCTCAGTGCATCGCTCCATTCGTACTTGACGCCGGCTTCGGCCTGGCGCGCCAGCAGCGGCGCCAGCACATCGTTGCCGTTGGATGCCCACCACGGCGCCTGGCCGCCCAGTGACAGGCTTTCGCTGTAGCTGACATAGGCCGTCAGCGCGGCGGTTGGTTGCCACAGCACTGCTGCCTGCGGCAGCAGCTTGTTCTCCACGGTATGCCGCTGCAGTACGCCGTTGTCGTCGAACGCGCTTTCATTCAAGGCCACATAACGACCGCCGGCGAGCACCTGCCATTGCGAGCCGAGATGCACGCGATCGAGCGCGAACAGCGAGCGCTGCCAACTGTCCAGCCGGCGTGCCGATGGTCCAGGCTGATTCGGCGATGGCGCGAAATAGGGTGGATCGACCTCGTCGATGTTGGCGGTGCCGACATAATCGTAGACGTAGGGACGCTGGTTGAGCGTGCGGCGGAACGTGCTGGCGCCGACACTGAGCTCATGCGTGAATGCGCCGGTATCGAAGCTGCCCTTGAGCACTGCGCGCAGCTCGTCGTTCTGGCGGTTGTCGTCGGGGCTGCGATAGTCGTAGACGTCGTAGTCGCCGTTCGGTGCGAAGAACCAGCCCGGCGTGGCACCGCTGGCGCAGTCCGGCGAGTAGGCGCAGCCATAGGCAAAGGCGACGTTGTCGTCGATCACCACGTGACTATGGCCGGCCGACACCTGCGCCTGCCAGTGGTCATCGAACTGGTAGTTGAAGCGCAGCGTGCTGTTGCTGGCGTGGATGCCTACAGGCTGCTGCCACGGCTCGAAGCCGAGCATGCGGGTGCGGCTGGGATCGGGCGGAATCACCGTGCCGCCGAGCAGCTGGTAGCCGGAGACCGAGCGCTGTCCGCTGGTCTGGTAATCGGTGTCCAGTTGCAGCGTGGCGTTGGAGCTGATCTTCCAGTCGGCGGCCAGCGAGATGAAGCTGCGTCGGCCATTGGCATGCTGCACGTAGGAGTTCATGTCTTCATGCGCCGCGTTCACGCGCACGCCAAAGTCCGGTGTCAGCCACGTGCCGACATCGAGCGCCTCATAACGCGAACCTTCCGAATCGGTGCCGACGGTGACGGTGTGCACCTCGGCCGGACGCTTGCCGACGTAATTCACCAGCCCGCCCGGCTGGACCACACCGGCTTCCAGACCTGCGAGGCCCTTGAGGATTTCCACCTGCTGCTTGTCTTCCAGCGTCAGGTACTGCTCGCCGGCCATGCTGAGGTCGTTGAAGCGGAAGCCGCTGGCCAGGTCCAGCGCGAAGCCGCGGATGGCGATGTCCTGGTAGTAGCCGACCGGCGCGTAGTTGTCGCCAAGTGCGGCATCGGTATGTGCCAGCTCGCTCAGCGTGCGCGGCTGGCGATCGTCGAGCTGGTCGCGGGTGATCACCGTGATCGCGGCCGGCGTGTCGTGCAGTGATGTGTTGCCCAAGCCGCCAAGATCCGTGCTGTCGGCGTGATAGCCGTTGCTGCTGTCTGCATGCACGTGCACCGGTGCCAGCGGTGTGGCTTGCTGTTGGGATGGAGTGTTGTCCTGTGCGTGGGCCAGCGTCGTCGCTGCCAGCAGGGCAAGGATCAAAGGAGTGCGGGCGAGGGGAGTTCGGAGTGAAACCATCATCATCGTCTTCTGTAGTGCGGACGAAGCGACGGCGATCCGGACGTCCGGACGGACGTGCTGGATCAGCAAGCTCCCTACGCCGGTACTGACCGGATCAGGTTCCAAGGGACTCTCTCAGCCCGGCAGACACCGGGCACCCCCGCTTCAAGAACGCTTATTTAACCACGAATGGCCGCTTCCCGGGTCAGGCACCGTCGCGGATGGCTTGCAGCAAGGCCTGTCCCGGTGGCGTCGTGAACCATGCCGCGTGGCCAAGCAGGAAGGTGTCGTAAGCCACGTCGGCGTTCGCGCGCGAGCCGGTGATGCTGTGGAAATACTCGACCTCGGACAGTGCGAAGTCCACATGCACCAGTGGCAGCAGGTCAGCCAGCAGATGGATGTCTGCGGCATCCAGCGGACGCTGCTGCCGGTAGCCTTCGAGCAGCGCATGGGCGATATCGAGGTGCGCGGCAGCCTCGCCGGTATCCAATGCCAGCCACGCGATCGCGTTGCGTTCGATCGCGGTGGCGAGATCGAACAGGGCGCAATTCGCGGCAGCCAGGCCGAAGTCGAGCACTGCAGTGATGCGTGCTGCCGTGCTGGCATCGCTCCAGCACAGGTTGGAGACATGCCAGTCACCATGCGTCCACAGTTGTAGCTGTTTCGTCAGTGGCGGTTGCACGGTGGCATGCCAGGGCGCGAGCAGGCGGGTGAGATCGGTCTGCCAGTCGCGATCGCGCAGGTAACCGGCAAGACCCGGACGCTGCGGCAATTGCACCTGCAGCATGGCGATCGGATCGGACGAGGCGATCAACTCGCTGCGTGCGACCAGGATATGGGTACCGCGCTGGGCAGCGTGGTAGCCGGTGGCGGCATCATGCAATGCCGCCAGCATGCGGCCGGCGCTGAGTGCATGTTCGCGGTTCGGCAACGGCGACCATGAAATCGCGTCGCGATAGATGTCGGTACCGGCGGCGTGCTCATGCACCTCGTAGACCCAGTCACCGAGCGCCACGGCGGTTTGCCCCCGCACGTCACGCAACATCATCGGTATCGGCATGCCGTTGGCACGCAGATGCGCGGTGAAGCGGTGTTCTTCGCTGAGCGTGGCGACCGAACGCACACTGTGGTGATGACGCTTGATGAAGACGGTCCCACCGGCTGTCTCAACCAGGCAGGCGGCCGACAGTGGGCGTGGGCTGTGCCAGTCGATGCGCGTGGCTGTGCCGAGCTGTGGATAGCCGCGCAGCAGCGTGTCGACCTCGGCTGCGGTAAGCGTGGGCCAGTCCGGCGGCGTGCTGTCGCCGGCCAGTCCGTGCGCGAGGTGGATGGGATCGTTCATGGGCTGGTGGTGAGGGACAGGCCGCAATTATCCCTGAAAGGATGCGCGGTACGCTTTCGGGCGAGGACGGCATCGCGTCTAATGGGGGTGACCTCCCCATGGCGTGCCACGTTCGATGAGTGCGATGTTGCTGCTGTTTGTCTGCCTGATCCTGGGCGTGCTGGTGGCGCGTTTTGCGAAGCCGCCGGCTGGCATCGTGGCGGGCATCAACTGGTGGGTGATCAACGTGGCGTTGCCGGCGCTGGTGCTGGATCTGATCCCCCGGGTGAAGTTCGATCCGCAACTGTGGTTTCCGGTGGCGGCGATGGTGCTCACGTTCGGCGGCGCGTGGTTGCTGTTCGGCCTGCTCGGCCCGCGGCTGGGCTGGTCGCGGCAACGCACGGGCGCCTTGATCCTGGTCTGCGGTCTGGGCAATACCTCGTTCATGGGTTACCCGTTGATGCAGGCGCTGCATGGCCAGCAAGGACTGGCGCTGGCGGTGGTGGCCGATCAGCTTGGCTGCTTTCCGATCCTTGCTTCGGCCGGCATCGTGGTGGCATCGCTGTATGCGGGGCGCAAGCCGGAGCCGGTACTGATCCTGCGGCGCATCCTGACGTTTCCCGCCTTCGTCGCGCTGATCGTCGGTATCGTGGCTGGCCAATGCGGCGGGTGGCCTGAGCTGCTGCATGGGGTGCTTTCGCCGATCGGCGTCACGCTGACGCCGCTCGCGCTGTTCTCGGTCGGCCTGCAATTCAAGTTCCATCCCGGCGACCGGCAGCTGGGCGCGGTGAGCTGGGGGCTAGCCTGGAAACTGCTGCTGGCGCCGCTGCTGTGCTGGATGATGGGCGTCGCCGCAGGCGTGGGCGGACTCGTGCTCACGGTCGGCGTGCTGCAGGCGGCGATGGCGCCGATGGTCTCGGCGGCGATCCTCGCCGACGAGTACGAGCTGGATCCGGCGCTGGCCAATACCGTGCTGGGCGCCGGTATCGTGCTGTCGCTGTTGACCATCCCGCTGGGCAATCTGTGGCTGGGATAGGAATGCTGCCGGCTTGCGTCGGGACGTCACTGCGTCGAGACTAATCGGCATCTCTATGCACGGGTGGGGGATCCTGTCATGGCAGGTTTCGAGCTGATCAAGCGGCTTTTCGGCAGTGACCCCTCCGAACGGCGCACCGTGCCACGCAGTGGCGTACCCAAGGGGGCGCGGGTGCTGGTGGTGGATGACTCGGCCACGATACGCGCCGTGCTCGGCAAGATGCTGAACCAGGACAGCCATATCGTGTCCAAGGCGCCGGATGGCGAGACGGCGCTCGAGATGGCGCGCAAGGAGATCCCGGACCTGATCTTTCTGGATATCGTGCTGCCGGGCATGAATGGTTTTGCCGTGCTGCGCGCATTGCGCCGCGACTCGCTGACCCGGGACATCCCGATCGTGATGATCAGCGGCAACCTGCAAGCGACCGAGCAGTTCTACGTGCAGCGCTTCGGTGCCGACGATTTCATGAAGAAGCCGTTCGGCCGCGGTGAGGTGTTCGCGCGGATCCGGCACCTGACGGAAAGCGGCCGGCTGGTGGTGCGCGAGCGGGCCGCGGAAGAGACGCCGCTGCCGGTCGAGCCCGAGCATACCGAAGCCGAGCACGCGGCGATTCCGGATATCGCCATGCCGGACCCGCATGACCTGATCATGCCGCCCGGCGATCGTTCCTGAGTCACCGATGGCGCGGGATACTCAGTTGCGCGCAGTCCCGATACCGGCGCTCATGGCATCGACAGCCTGCTTGGCTTCCTTCAGCCCGCTGCCATCACGCTGGCGATAGAGCTTGATGGCCTCGATGTCGGCATCGCTGATGGCGGGATTCGGCTTCCATGCGGTGCGGGCATGGCGAGCGGCAGCCCTCGCTGCGCTGGCGCGACCGAGCAGATAACCCACCATGAAGATGCAAAAAATGCCGGCGAACGAGCCGATGGTGTTCCAGTGCATCGTCTGGTTTCCGTTCGGGAATGCGACAACGCGATAATGCCATCCATGCATGATCTTCGTGAACCGGCTGGACTGCGTGTCGATGTGTGGCTGTGGGCTGCACGTTTCTTCAAGACGCGCAGCCTCGCCAGGCAGGCGATCGATGGTGGCAGGATCGACGTCAACGGTGCCGGCTGCAAGCCGGCGAAGCTGTTGCGCGTGGGCGATCGCCTGAAAATCGGTCGTGGCGAGGAACGGCTGGAAGTCGATGTGCTGGCCTTGTCCGACAAACGGGGGCCAGCCAATGTCGCCCAGACGCTTTACGACGAAACCGAAGCCAGCCGGGCAACCCGGGAGGCGATGCGCGAGCAGCGCCAACTGGTCGGCACCCACGGACCGGCCAGACGGCCGGACAAGCACGCGCGCAATCAATTGCGCCGGATGAAAGACGCACGCTGAGCAGTACATCCCAGAAAACCGGCCGGATCTGCAGGAACATCTGCACCATTCCACGAGGTCGCGCAATGTGCACGACCTCACATCGCGCGGAGGCTGGCATGGACGGACTCGCACTGAGAAACGGCATCGGCTTCTTCAAGCGCCTGCTCGGCAGCGGCGCTGACGGGGTGCGGGCGGATTCGCGGCTGCAGACGGCATCGGGGTCCCGCATGCTGGTGGTAGACGATTCGCCGACGATCTGCGCCGTGCTGGGCAAGATGCTTGGCCAGGATGGCTACGCCGTGAGCAAGGCACTCGACGGCGAGAGCGCGATCGAGCTGGCGCGCAGCGAGCTGCCGTCGCTGATCTTCCTGGATATCGTGCTGCCCGGCATCAACGGGTTCGCCGTGCTGCGCGCACTGCGCCACGACGAGCTGACCCGGCATATCCCGATCGTGATGATCAGCGGCAATCCGCAGGCCACCGAACAGTTCTACGCGCAGCGTTTCGGTGCCGACGACTTCATCAGGAAGCCGTTCGGCCGCGCCGATGTGGCTGCCAGCATCGACCAGCTGGTCCGCTCCGGGCGCCTGGCCGCACGCGATGTTGCGTTCGAACGGATGCTCGCAGTGGCCATGTTGCAAGATGCCAAGCCGAGCACCGTGCCGAGCCTGGCCACCTGAGCGAGACGCGAGCTTCAAAGTTCGCTAACCTCGACCTGGTCTGGAATAACCAGATGCCAGGTCGAGCATGCTCGCCACAAGATCCCCAGGATCTATTCTCCGGGGTCATGCAAGATCGAAGCGGTCCAGGTTCATCACCTTGTTCCAGGCCGCGACAAAGTCCCGGACAAACTTTTCCTCGGCGTCGGAGCTTCCGTAGACTTCGGCCAGGGCACGTAGCTGGGCATGTGAACCGAAGATCAGATCGACACGCGTGCCGGTCCACTTGAGTTCGCCGGTTTGGCGATCACGCCCTTCGAACGCATCCTTGGCGTCGGAGACTGTTTTCCATTCCGTGCCCATGTCGAGCAGGTTCACGAAGAAGTCATTGGTCAATGCCTCCGGCCGCTTGGTGAAGACGCCTTGCTGGATCTGGCCGATGTTGGTATTCAGAACTCGCATGCCACCAATGAGTGCCGTCATCTCGGGTGCGGTCAGCGTCAGCAACTGCGCCTTGTCAATCAGCATGGCCTCTGCCGATACGCTGTATTTTCCCTTGAGGTAGTTGCGGAAGCCATCGGCGCTCGGTTCGAGCACGGCGAAGGACTCGATGTCGGTTTGCTCCTGCGTGGCATCCATGCGCCCCGGTGCAAAGGGAACCATCACCGTGTAACCGGCATTTTTCGCCGCCTGCTCGACGCCGGCACAGCCGGCCAGCACGATCAGGTCGGCGAGCGAGACTTTCTTGCCGCCAGATTGCGTGCTGTTGAACGCATTCTGGATACACTCAAGGGTTTTCAGCACATTCGCCAGCTGCTCCGGTTGGTTGACCTGCCAATCTTTCTGCGGAGCAAGACGTATGCGCGCGCCGTTTGCCCCACCGCGCTTGTCGGAGCCACGGAACGTGGACGCCGATGCCCATGCGGTCGACACCAGTTGCGAAACAGACAGGCCCGACGCCAGGATCTTGCCCTTGAGGGAAGCGATGTCCTTGTCATCGATCAAGGCATGATCGACAGCAGGGACGGGGTCTTGCCAGATCAGTTCTTCGGCAGGTACTTCCGGGCCGAGATAGCGTGCGAGCGGGCCCATGTCGCGGTGGGTCAGCTTGAACCATGCTCGGGCGAAAGCATCGGCCAACTGGTCGGGATGCTCGTGGAAACGCCTCGAAATCTTTTCGTAGGCCGGATCGAGCCGCAGCGAGAGGTCGGTGGTCAGCATGGTGGGTGCGTGACGCTTCGACGGGTCGTAGGCGTCCGGAATGGTATCGGCGCCGGCGCCATGCTTCGGTGTCCACTGATGCGCACCGGCCGGGCTCTTCGTCAGTTCCCACTCGTAGCCGAACAGATTCTCGAAGAAGTTGTTGCTCCATTTCGTCGGCGTGGTGGTCCAGGTGACTTCCAGGCCGCTGGTGATCGCATCAGCGCCCTTGCCTGTGCCGAAGCTGCTCTTCCAGCCAAGGCCCTGCTGCTCGATGCTGGCGGCTTCGGGTTCGGGTCCCACATGGGACGCCGGGCCGGCGCCGTGGGTCTTGCCGAAGCTGTGGCCGCCCGCAATCAGCGCCACAGTTTCTTCATCATTCATCGCCATGCGGGCGAAGGTCTCGCGGATATCCCGTGCCGCCGCGATCGGATCCGGGTTGCCATTCGGGCCTTCCGGGTTGACGTAGATCAGCCCCATCTGCACGGCGGCGAGCGGATTTTCCAGGTCGCGTTCACCAGAGTAACGACTATCGGGTTTGTCACTGGTGGCCAGCCAAGTCTTCTCGTTGCCCCAATAGACATCTTGATCCGGCTCCCAGACATCCTCACGCCCGCCGCCGAAACCGAAGGTCTTGAAGCCCATCGATTCCAGCGCGACGTTGCCGGTGAGGATGATCAGGTCGGCCCAGGAAATCTTCCGCCCATACTTCTGCTTGATCGGCCATACCAACCTGCGCGCCTTGTCGAGGCTGACGTTGTCCGGCCAGCTGTTGAGCGGCGCAAAGCGCTGCTGGCCGGCACCGGCGCCCCCGCGGCCGTCGCCGGTGCGGTAGGTGCCGGCGCTGTGCCATGCCATGCGGATGAAGAAAGGTCCGTAGTGCCCGAAGTCCGCCGGCCACCAGTCCTGCGAATCGATCATTAGCGCCAGGAGATCTTTTTTCACGGCCGCCAGGTCGAGACTCTTGAACTCTTCCGCATAGTTGAAGTCCTTGCCCATCGGGTCGGACAGGGACGAGTGTTGCTGCAGGATCTTCAGGCTCAGCTGGTTCGGCCACCAGTCACGGTTCGTGGTGCCACCGCCGGCGGCGTGATTGAACGGGCACTTCATTTCGTTTGACATATGTTCTCCACCTTTGGTCGTTTGAGTCCGACGACCCGGTCTGGTGTTGAGTCCGAGTGCCGATAGATGAAATTGTTCTTGCAAACGGCATTTAGCATGCGCAAGCTTTTCGATCAGTGGCTCGTCGAGCAACTCGCCTAATCTCGGATGCTGGTGATCAGCGACTCCTGGTTGTCGGCAACTGTTGCGCAGGCATCAGTGGTCAGAGTCTTGCAATCGTGGTTCATGGCGGCCTTCCTGGCGCTGAAGGGATTTCCTGCGAGGCTACGCCCAAGGGGGCATGGGGGGAATTCGATTGTATGGATACTGACGATAGCCAATGGCTATCGTCAGTATCCTCGCTGGGTGGTCATGGAGGGTTACAGGCCATGCGAGGGTGGTGCGAGGCTCAACCATGGCTGAACAGACGCCAGGACAGTCGCGGCGACGGTCAACGTGATTCGTGGTCATGCCGTTCCCCGTGTTGTGCTAGCCAGATGATTCGACGGTCTGGATCGACGCGGGGAAGGGGTTCTCATTATTCGATCGCGGATGATTCAGCGTGCGAGCGTGGGCATGGTGCACGGATGCCGTGTTCTTACCAGGCACCGGTGTGGTTTTCTTCGATACATGTTCAATCCTGCCAATCAACATGCACGAGGCCATTACTCATGAATACAAAGACGGCTTTCCGCTTCAGCCTGATGGGTCTGCTGGTATCCGCCGCGTTCGCTTCGGGCGCGGTCATGGCGCAGGCGACGCCTGATGCCACGGTGCCGGGCCACCCGCGGGTCAACGAGGTCAACAAGCGCCTGGACAACCAGCAGAATCGTATCCAGAACGGCGTGGCTGGTGGCCAGGTCAACGCCAAGCAGGAAGCGCGCGACGAAAAGCATGACTCCAATATCGCGCAGCGCGAAAGCGCCGACGAGGCCAAGCACAACGGCCATCTCACCAAACAGGAACAGCGCAACCTGAACAAGTCCGAGAACAAGAACAGCAAGCGCATCCATCGTCAGCGGACAAATTGATCGAGTTGTTGCACCTGGCACGCGACATAATGTGCTGACCGGAAGCCTCCCCGTGCTTGCACGGGGAGGCTTCGTCGCTATGGTGGTCAAATGCCTTCCGTCAGCTCGATAGACGGATGTGTTGGGCGGGTCATCCTGTCTGAGTCTGATGCGTTCGAGTGAGTCGGTGCGCCGTCTCGCGTGCAGGCCCTCCGGATGTTCACCACACGACCCCGACAAAGCGGAGTTTTGTTTGCGCATACCTCGGACAAACGGTTTCCTGCTTGTGCTTTGCATGGCGTTATTGCTGAGCAGTTGCCATGGCGCGCTCTTTGCGGGGCTCAACACGACGGACGAGCAACGCGGCATCACGGCCGAACGCAATATCGTGTTCGATGCTTCGCATCATCTCGCGCTGGATATCTATCGGCCCGCCAATGCCGGAGAGGCACCCATCGTGGTCTTCTTCTATGGAGGGGACTGGACCCACGGCAAGCGCCAGTGGTACCGGTTCGTGGGCGCCGCGCTGGCCTCGCACGGCGTGATCGTGGTGATTCCGGACTATCGCAAATACCCCAGGGTGAAGATGGATGGATTCATGCATGATGCCGCGCACGCAGTGGCATGGGTGCACGATCACGCCAGGCAGATCGGTGGCGATGCACGCGACATCTTCGTCATGGGCCATTCGTCGGGAGGTCAGATCGCCGCGCTGCTTGCGACCGATCCCGCCTGGCTCAGGGCCGATGGCATGAAGTCGGGTGATCTGGCCGGCTTCATCGGACTGGCGGGCGTCTACGACTTCGTGCCGATCGCCAAGAAGGAAAAGGACATGATCGGCATGTTCGGCAGGACTACGGCCGAGCAGCGACGGGCACAGCCCATCTCGTACGTCCATGGCGCCGAGCCGCCGATGTTGCTGCTGCATGGAACGGCAGATCGCGAAGTCACACCGTCGAACAGCAAGTCGCTGGCGCAGGCGATGAGGGCCCAGCGCGAAGACGTGAGCCTGAAGCTTTATCCGGACATCGGCCACCTGGGATTGCTGTTTTCGATATCGCGACCGCTGCGCGAGCACGCACCGACGCTGGATGACGTGCTGGTGTTCATCCATGCGCACGAGAAAGACGGTGTGAGCGATGCGGTGCATCTCACCTCGTCGTAGGAGGTCCCGGAGAGGCCGACCTGGCGATGGCTTGGAAGCGAAACCCGCAGTGAACTCAGGTTAGCGATTTCAGCCGGTACAGCGCTTCCAACGCCTCACGCGGAGTCAGCGCATCCGGATCGATCCCGTCCAGTGCACGCTCCATCGCCGAGGGTTGCGCCGGTGTGAACAGGCCAAGTTGCAGCGAGGTCTCGGTTGCAGGCCTGGCTGCCGATGCATGGTTGTGCATGCCACGCTCCAGCTCGGTCAGCGTGCGTCGTGCATCGGCGATCACTGACTTCGGCAGGCCAGCCAGCGCCGCTACCTGCAGACCGAAGCTGCGGTTCGCGGGGCCATCCTTCACAGCATGCATGAACACCAGTTGCTCGCCGTATTCGACCGCGTCGAGATGCACGTTGGCGATAGCCGTGTACTCGCCGGCCAGCTCGGTGAGTTCGAAATAATGGGTGGCGAACAGCGTGTAGGCGCGGCTGTTGCGCGCCAGATGCACAGCGGCAGCGCGTGCGAGTGAAAGTCCGTCGTAGGTGCTGGTGCCACGGCCAACTTCGTCCATCAGTACCAGGCTGTGCTCGGTCGCGTTGTGCAGGATGTTCGCCGTTTCGCTCATTTCCACCATGAAGGTGGACTGGCCACGCGAGAGGTCGTCGCCGGCACCGATGCGGGTGAAGATGCGGTCAATCGGACCGATGACGGCATGTGATGCCGGTACATAGCTGCCGATATGCGCGAGCAGAACGATCAATGCGTTCTGCCGCATGTAGGTCGATTTGCCGCCCATGTTCGGGCCGGTGATGACCAGCATGCGGCGGGCGTCGCCGAGCGCGAGGTCGTTCGGCTCGAACGGTTCGTCGCGCACCTTTTCCACCACCGGATGACGGCCACGTTCGATCGTTATGCCGGGCTCATCGGTGAGTTCCGGAGCGGTCCAGTCCAGCGCCTCGGCCCGCTCGGCCAGGGTGGCGAGCACGTCGAGTTCCGCCATCGCGGCGGCGGCTGTCTTCAGTGGTTCGAGTTTCCCGGTCAACGTGTCGAGCAGTGCCTCGTACAGCGCGCGTTCGCGCATCAGCGAACGCTCCTTAGCCGACAGCACCTTGTCCTCGAAGGTCTTCAGTTCCTCGGTGATGTAACGCTCTGCATTCTTGGTGGTCTGCCGGCGCGTGTAGTGCGTGGGCGCCTTGTCCGACTGCGCCTTGGTGATCTCGATGTAGTAGCCGTGCACGCGGTTGTAGCCCACCTTGAGCGTGCTGATGCCGCTGGCGGCTTTCTCTCGCTCCTCCAGTTCGACCAGATACTGGTCGGCGTGGGTGGACAGGCGGCGCAGCTCGTCGAGTTCGGCGTCGTAACCGTCGGCGACCACACCGCCATCGCGCTGCAGTACCGGCGGCTGCGCCACGATCGCGCGGGCGAGCAAGGTGGCACTGTCGGCGTGATCGCCGATGCGTTCGACCAGCGCATGCAATAGCGGGCTGTCCAGCGCGGCAATCTGTTCGCGCAACACCGGCGCGGCAGCGAGGCCATCGCGCAAGGTGGACAGATCGCGCGGTCGTGCCGAGCGCAGCGCGACGCGGGCGAGAATGCGTTCCAGGTCGCCGATGCCGCGCAACTGTTCGCGCAACGCGTCATAGCGGCGGCTGTCGATCAGGGTGCCGATCGCCTGATGGCGACGGCGCAGCAGTTCGCGCGAACGCAGCGGGCGATTCAGCCAGCGGCGCAGCAGGCGCGCGCCCATCGGTGTCACGGTCTCGTCGAGCACGCCGAGCAGGGTATGTTCGGTGCGGCCGCTTGGATGCGTATCCAGCTCCAGGTTGCGTCGCGTTGCGGCGTCCAGCGCGATCGTCTCGCTGGCGCTCTCCACTGCCATGCCGGTGAGGTGCGGTAGCGCACTCTTCTGGGTTTCCTCGACATAGCCGAGCAGACAGCCGGCCGCGGCGGTGGCGAGCGGCAGGTTGTCCACACCGAAGCCGCCGAGGTCGCGGGTGCCGAAGAAGCGGTTGAGCTCGCGCTTGGCCGCATCGCTGTCGAAGTGCCAGGGTGGCCGCTTGCGCAGGCCCGGCAGGCTGCTGACGAGTTTTGGCCAGACGACACTTTCGTCGACCAGGGTTTCGGCAGGCTGCAATCGGGCCAGTTCGGCGGCGAGTGCTTCGGCATGTGGCACTTCGCTGAGCAGAAAGCGGCCGCTGGACAGGTCGACCCAGGCGAGACCGTACGCACCATTCGATCCTGCCGCGATCGCCAGCAGCAGATTGTCGCGGCGCTCCTCCAGCAGTGCCGCATCGGTCACCGTGCCAGGCGTGACGATGCGCACCACCTTGCGTTCGACGATGCCCTTGGCCAGCGCCGGGTCACCCATCTGCTCGCAGATGGCCACCGATTCGCCGAGGCGCACGAGCCGCGCCAGATAATTCTCGGCCGCGTGATACGGCACGCCAGCCATCGGAATCGGCGCACCTCCCGACTGCCCGCGCTGGGTCAGCGTGATGTCGAGCAGCCGTGCTGCCTTGCGCGCGTCGTCATAGAACAGCTCGTAGAAATCGCCCATGCGGAAGAACAGCAATACCTCGGGGTACTCGGCCTTGGCCGTGAGGTATTGGCGCATGAACGGGGTGTGCTGGGAGAGATCGTCGTGGCTCATGCAATGCAAGTCTTGGCGTAGTCGCGTGGAACGGGTAGAACGGTGCCCTTGCGCGTGACGCAAGGTGCATTCAAGTTCGGGAGTCTCGCATGGAGTTGTTGTCCGTTCCTACCGATGCCGAGTTGCTGGCGCTTGCCGCCGAGGTCGCGACCGAAGTGCAACGGTGCCGGTTGATGCTGGTCACGGCCGAATCCTGCACGGGTGGCTGGCTGGCCAAGACGCTGACCGACCTGCCTGGCAGCTCGGCCTGGTTCGACGCGGGCATGGTGACCTACAGCTACGAAGCCAAGGAGGCATTGCTTGGGGTCAATCCACGCACGCTCGAACACACCGGTGCGGTCAGCGAGGAAACCGTGCTGGAGATGGTTTCCGGTGCACTGGCGCGCTTCGGTGCTGGCGTGGCGGTGGCGGTGACCGGTATTGCCGGGCCATCCGGCGGTACGCCGGGCAAGCCGGTTGGTACGGTGTGGGTCGGCTGGAAGCGTCGTGGCGGTTACGGGCACGCGCGAATGTTCCACTTTCCGGGTGATCGAGAAGCCGTTCGGCGGCAGACGGTGGCCGCGGCGCTCATCGGTTTGCGGAAAACCCTGACCGAGTGAGGCGCCACCTGCTGCCAGACCGGCTTGACCGGTATGGGATACTGGCCGCATTGCAGCCGATCATCCCTTGATCGCAGCCCGTGAGACCCGATCCGGGCATCATGCACCCCATTCACAGCCCAACCGGATACAAGACGATGGATGACAACAAGCGCAAGGCTCTTACCTCCGCCCTCGGCCAGATCGAAAAGCAGTTCGGCAAGGGCGCGATCATGCGCATGGGCGACCGCGTCAATGAAGCGATCGAAACTGTCTCCACCGGTTCGCTCGGGTTGGATATCGCGCTCGGCGTCGGTGGCCTGCCGCGTGGCCGCGTGGTCGAGATCTACGGTCCGGAGTCGTCCGGCAAGACCACCATGACCCTGCAGGCGATCGCCAGCTGCCAGCGCGCAGGCGGCACCGCGGCCTTCATCGATGCCGAGCACGCGCTCGATCCGACCTATGCGGAAAAGCTGGGCGTCAAGGTCGATGATCTGCTGGTGTCGCAGCCGGATACCGGCGAGCAGGCGCTGGAAATCGCCGACATGCTGGTGCGTTCCGGTGCGGTCGACATGGTCGTGGTCGACTCGGTCGCTGCGTTGACGCCGAAGGCGGAAATCGAGGGCGAGATGGGCGATTCCCACGTCGGCCTGCATGCCCGCCTGATGAGCCAGGCGCTGCGCAAGCTCACCGCCAACATCAAGAAGTCCGGCACCCTGGTGATCTTCATCAACCAGATCCGCATGAAGATCGGCGTGATGTTCGGCAGCCCCGAGACCACCACCGGCGGCAATGCGCTGAAGTTCTACGCCTCGGTGCGCCTGGATATCCGCCGCATCGGCGCGGTGAAGAAGGGCGAGGAGATCATCGGTTCGGAAACCCGCGTCAAGGTGGTCAAGAACAAGGTGGCGCCCCCGTTCCGCCAGTGCGAGTTCGAGATCCTGTACGGCGAAGGCACCTCGCGCGAAGGCGAGATCATCGAGCTGGGCGTGGCACAGAACCTGATCGACAAGTCCGGCGCCTGGTACAGCTACAACGGCGACCGCATCGGCCAGGGCAAGGAGAATGTGCGCCAGTTCCTGCGCGACAACCCGGCGATCGCCAACGAGATCGACAAGCAGCTGCGCGAGCGCCTGCTGGTGCCGGTCGGCAGGCCGGCCGCTGCTGCAGCGGAAGAGGCACTCGAGGAAGCGTGATTCGTGCCCGTTCGTGATTCATTGCAGGAGACATGGCCCGGCTTGTCCGGGCCATGTCCGTTTGCGTGACCATGAAGCGCGTTCCCGGCAAGGACAGGGACCAGCCCGGCGGCAATCAAGCCAACGGGGATCGGCCGGCCAAGCCGAAGCGCAGCGCCTACGACAAGGCGCTGGGCCTGCTGGCCCGTCGCGAGCATTCGCGGCGCGAGCTGAAGACCAAGCTCCGCCAGGGCGGCTACGAGGGCGAGGAAACCGGCGCCGCGCTGGACCGCCTCGGCGAACAGCACTACCAGGACGACGATCGTTTTGCGGAAGTGCTGCTGCGCAGCCGGATTACGCAGGGTTATGGCCCGGTGCGCCTGCGCGTGGAGCTGAAGAGTCACGGGCTGGCCGATGCCCGGATTCGCGAGTTGCTGGACGCGGCCGAGGTCGACTGGGAGGCTTTGGCCGCTGCCCAGTTGCGCCGCCGCTATGGCGGTGCAGGCACCACGGACCCCGCCGAACGTGGCCGCCGGGCGCAATTCCTCTTGCGCCGCGGCTTTCCGGCCGCCACAGTACGGAGTGTTACCCACGCCGACGTGGACGACGCTGCCGACGATATCCCCTGAAATCCATCGTCCGAGGATGATGGATGGACTGATCGCGGCGGTGCCGCCATGGCGTGGCCTTCTACCGCTTGCCGCCATGACCCGCATGAAAACTGCCGAAATCCGCTCTGCCTTCCTCGATTATTTCCGTTCCAAGGACCACACCATCGTGCCGTCCAGCTCGCTGGTGCCGTCCAGCGACCCGACCTTGTTGTTCACCAACTCGGGCATGGTGCAGTTCAAGAACGTGTTCCTCGGCAGCGAAAAACCTGGATACGTCCGGGCGGCGGACGTGCAGCGCTGCCTGCGTGCCGGTGGCAAGCACAACGACCTCGATGCCGTGGGTTACACCGCGCGTCATCACACGTTCTTCGAGATGCTCGGCAACTGGTCGTTCGGCGATTACTTCAAGCGCGGCGCGATTCTCTACGCGTGGGAATTGCTGACCAGCGTGTTCAAGCTGCCGGCCGACAAGCTGTGGGTCACCGTCTATCACACCGACGACGAGGCCTACGGCATCTGGAACAAGGAAGTCGGTGTTCCCGCAGAGCGCATCGTGCGCATCGGTGACAACAAGGGCGCACCGTTCGCCTCCGACAATTTCTGGCAGATGGCCGATACCGGTCCGTGCGGCCCGTGCACCGAGATCTTCTTCGACCATGGCGCCGGGATCGCCGGTGGTCCGCCCGGTTCACCGGACGAGGACGGCGACCGTTACATCGAGATCTGGAACCTGGTGTTCATGCAGTTCGACCGCGCACCTGACGGCACGCTGAGTCCGCTGCCGGCGCCGTGCGTGGACACTGGCATGGGCCTGGAACGCCTCGCCGCCGTGCTGCAGCACGTGCATTCCAATTATGAGATCGATCTGTTCGCGCATCTGATCCGTGTGGCGGGTGAACTCACCAGTACAAAGGATCTGGCCAACAAGTCGCTGCGCGTGATCGCCGATCACATCCGCGCCTGTTCCTTCCTGATCGTTGATGGCGTGTTGCCTTCCAACGAAGGCCGCGGCTACGTGTTGCGCCGGATCATCCGCCGCGCGTTGCGGCATGGCTGGATGCTTGGAGTGCGTGGCGACTTTTTCTGGAAGATGGTCCAGCCGCTGGCCGAGGAAATGGGCGAGGCCTATCCCGAGTTGTCGGCCAAGCAGGCGTTCGTGGAGGATGCGCTGCGCACCGAGGAACAGCGTTTCGGCGAGACGCTGGAAAACGGCATGCGCTTGTTCGACGACATCGCCGATAAGAGCCGGGCAGGGAAATCAGGCAAGACCATCCCGGGTGTCGATGCGTTCCGCCTCTACGACACTTATGGTTTTCCGGTCGATCTCACGGCGGACATTGCGCGCGAGCGTGGCCTCGACGTGGACATGGTCGGTTTCGAGCAGGCCATGAACGAACAGCGCGAGCGTGCCCGTGCCGCCGGTCGCTTCGAGGCCAAGGGCCAGATGCCGGCAGAGCTGGCCAGCCAGCTCAAGCCCACGGTCTTCCTCGGTTACGAGACGTTGCACGGCCAGAACGGCAAGGTGCTCGGCATTGTGCGTGGCGGCAAGCAGGTCGATCAGCTTGGCGAAGGCGAAGAAGGACTGGTGATCCTCGATCGCACGCCGTTCTATGCGGAGTCGGGCGGCCAGGTCGGTGATACCGGCGAGTTGCGCAATGCTGCGGGCCGTTTCGAAGTCGGCGACACGTTGAAAATGGGTGGTGTGTTTTTCGGCCATGCCGGCCGCTGGCACGGTACGCAGCCGCTGCGTACCGGTGATGTCGTCGAAGCCAGTGTGGATGCTGCACGTCGCCAGGCGATCGTGCTCAATCACTCGGCGACGCACCTGCTGCACGCCGCGTTGCGCGAAGTGTTGGGCGATCATGTCACGCAAAAGGGTTCGCTGGTGGCGCCGGAGCGTCTGCGTTTTGACTTTTCGCACTTCAAGCCGATGAGCCCCGACGAACTGGCTCGGGTGGAGGCTATGGTGAATGCCGAGGTGCGTCGCAATGCGACCGCCGAAGTGCACAACATGGGCTACGACCAGGCAATCGAGTTCGGCGCGATGGCCCTGTTCGGCGAGAAGTACGGCGACGAAGTGCGCGTGCTGAAGATGGGTGACTTCTCTACCGAGCTGTGCGGCGGCACCCACGTCGCTCGCACGGGTGACATCGGCCTGTTCAAGCTCGTCAGCGAGGCTGGCGTGGCCTCCGGCGTGCGTCGCATCGAGGCCGTCACCGGCGCGGGTGCGCTTGCTTACGTTGCCGATGAGGAGCGTCGCCTGGGCGAGCTGTCGCAACTGCTTTCGAGTAGTGGCGACGATGCCGTGGAGAAATTGCGCCAGCTGTTCGACAGGCAGAAGAAGCTCGAGCGCGAACTGGACTCGTTGCGCAGCAAGGCGGCGGGTTCCGCCACCGCGGATCTGGCTGGCTCCGCAAAGGATGTTGGCGGCATCAAGGTGGTTGCCGCGCGACTGGAAGGGCTGGATGCCAAGTCATTGCGCGACAGCGTGGACCAGCTCAAGCAGCAGCTCGGCGACTGCGTGATCCTGCTGGCGGGTGCGGCGGAAGGTCGCGTTTCGCTGATCGCCGGCGTGCATGGCAAGGCGCTTGGCCGGGTCAAGGCGGGCAACGTGGTGGCACATGTTGCCGCCCAGATCGACGGCAAGGGTGGTGGTCGTCCGGACATGGCCCAGGGTGGTGGCTTGGATGCGCCCAACCTGCCATCCGTCCTGTCGGAACTCCCTGACTGGATTTCAAGTCAGTGAATGCAGCCTGCATAGACCAATTGTCGCCACCTGAACGCATTGCACAGGGTAATCAGGCTCAGTTAGTATCGACGGAGTGTCGACGTCGCCGGTATGCGGTGGCATCGCCAGTCAGGACGCTCAGAAGGTGTTTTGGCTGTGAGCCGGGAAGGCGGTAGGGCCTTCGGCGGATCAATCGTCGAACTGTGGATGGATGGGCTCAGGGGTGAGGCGCCGTCGATTTGCAGGCCTGTGACCAACAGTAATTAATGGAGTAGGAAATCATGTTGATTCTGACCCGCAGGGTCGGTGAAACCCTGATGATCGGCGACGAGGTGACCGTCACCGTTCTGGGCGTGAAGGGCAATCAGGTGCGTATCGGCATCAATGCGCCCAAGAACGTAGCCGTCCACCGCGAGGAAATCTACCAGCGGATCAAGGGCGAAAATGATGGCGGTAGCTCGCCGGAAGGTTCGGCCGAACACTGATCACGCATCGAGGACTTTACCTTGACCTCGCCGGTCAGTATCCTTGCCGGCTCCGCAGCAATGCGGGAAAGAACCCGGAGAGATGCCCGAGTGGCCGAAGGGGCTCCCCTGCTAAGGGAGTATAGGGTCAAAAGCCTTATCGAGGGTTCGAATCCCTCTCTCTCCGCCAGATACGCAACTAAGCCCCTGAAATGCGGGGCTTTTTTGTGGCTGAAATTTACCTACCCATGATTTTACCCATGCCAAGGATGGCCTTTGGAAAGGTCGTTTCTGGACTGGTGAAGCGGATTCGATTTTCAGTCCTAGTCGCGAATCAAGGGTTGATACAGCCACGTGCCGAGCTTCGCAAGGCCGAGTAGGAGACCCCAAAACCCTGCCGCATTTCGAGCCACTATTCAAGCAAGCGATATTGATCCTGGGTGAGCTGCGCCAGGTAACCCGATAGCTGATGGAAGTTTTGAGGCTGGTCAGCGTGTAGGTCGCGGACCTCATCGCGGTGACGGCAAATTAACGCGTCAGCATGGCGGGGAAGGGGCTCATGTGAACCCCGAATCCCCACATCTGTGGAGAGTTAGTGTTGCAAGACGAAACAAAAAAAACCGCCCTTGGGCGGTTTTTGAAGTTGGCGCGGGGGGAGGGAATCGAACCCTCTATCTCTACGGTGCTAGCAGACACTGTTCACTATCGTCTCAAAGATGACATGGTTCGGATCGGTCCACACCCAGCCCCGCGAGATCCCCTCACCAAACATGCCTTTTAAACTATCCATACGAATCTCCAGTGACGTATCAGTTAGGTAGAAGAAAAACAAATCTACATAGACCGCTATCAACACGTGAGCCAGCACGGAATCCGAACCACATCCTTTGACCACGACAGCTACCAGAGCTGCTTTGAGCGCCATACCGATGGGCTCAGAGCCGCATGGGACATGCTTTCACTGGCCCTCCTGTCGAGCTACGTCGGCTTCAATGAGTGATCCAGTGATGAGTCAATGACACGCTACGAAATATAAGACTGCGACAACGCAGTGCTGTGCACGTATCTCTTCGCGAGAAGCAATGTAGTGGTATTGACTGATGAAGGAATCATCGATTAGCCTGTCACCGCTGGTTCCATCAGCAGCCCTTAAACTGGGGCTCGAGTGGCGTGATGCCTCACAGGTCGATCGTGCGTGATCTTGCGTATAGCTAGGTTGCGTGCGTTTCCATAACCTGCGCTTGAGGCAACTATGAATACCAACGCCAAACCGTCGTTTGTCCTTAACGACGACGACAAAGCCGTACTCGAGGCTGTGCTCACACAGCTCGACATCTTCCCCGAGTCCTTGTTTATACCGGCACCCTTTTCGGTGTCGCAGCTCACTTCAGCTCTCAATGGTTCGGAGCCAATCTCACTCTACCAGCTGCTGGCGAGTGCCCATTTCGGGTTCTTGCCGATCCCGAGCAGCTACAGGGCGTTTTGCAACCATGCCGAGCGAATCAATCGATTCCGACCAATATGGGACGCTCTTGAGCTGCTCAATGACCCTCTGGGGCGAGAGAACGAGGCTGCTCGCGAATTTGGTTTCCATAACCGCGATGACTTGAAGCAGTTTTATCGCGCGTTGAACGAACTCGCAGAGTCCTTCGGTTTCGACTCCTTTGAAGCGGTTTGGGACAGCGGAAACTCCGCCACGCAGGGCAACGATGGGACAAGCCCGGATGAGTACAGGGTCTATGCGTCTGGGCCGGCTTTCTTGGGGGAGTTTGCCAAGCGGGCGCGTGCGGCCGACATGCCCGATGTCACTTTCGGTGTCCACGGCGACTGGGTGCTTTACCTGCATCGCGACGGGGACACTGTGCATGCCCACCCGATCGATCCGGTGTTGTTGCGCCATGGAGGTTTTGAGCCACACACGCCTGAGTTTCGAGAGCTTGTGCCGGACGAAGTCATCGAAGCGCTGTTCGAGTTGGCGTCCACAAATTATCCCGGGTGCTTGTTCGACCTTGTGCCACCGCCGATCCACATGGCCATTGAGCTGATCACAGGGGACTCGAAATGAACGCACCGTATCCGGAAAACTTTACTAGCGTACCTTCTAGCAACTGCCTTCCCATGCGCAGCGAATGTGCCGACAGCGTGAGTGCCATTGGCCGATCGAATGCACACTCTGGCCTTATGGCGCAAAGTGACATCCTTAAGCGCATCGGTCGTTCGAAATCCTGGGCGTACGGCAATGACCTCGTGCCTATCCACGATGCTGAGGGAAAGCAACTCAACGCCGACGCGAAGCCACCATTTCCTTGGCACCAGCTGCCGAAACCGCGCATCAACGCGGGGAAGAAGCTCTGGTTGGCGGCAGATATCGAGGAGTGGTTCCGCCGCTTGGAGGCTCGCACATGCCAATCGGCAGATGCCTTCATAGCCAGCCCGAAAGCACGCCGGAAGGTGACGCCATGAGCCTGAACAATAACGTCATTCGCGGGCTTGAATCTGACGAGAAGTCGGTGAGTCCGATCACGTTGGCCTTACGCGAGCTTCAGCCGAACCAACGCCGCCGTAAGCAGAAGGATTTCGAGGCGCATTACGATGAAATTGCAGCACTGATCGAGCATGGCGTTTCGCTCAAAGACCTCCGCTTAGCCCTCGCGACGGGTGGTCTTTCGATGTCGGCAGCAACGTTCAAGAAGAAGTTCGAGACAGAACGCAAACGCCGTTCTCGCACCAATCAGACGGATGAGGTATGTGGCGGGAAACCACCAAACTCCACGAACGACGGGATCGGGGCGCCATGAGCGCCTCTCACCGTCTTCCGTCAGAAGTTATCGACGCACTCCCGCCCGTCCTAAGTGAACTTGTCCGTCAACGATCGGCAAGTCGCATCTTTTCATACGAAATGGTGCTCACCACGGCTCTCCTGGCGATGTCAGCAGCCTGTATGTCTCGCGCAGTGGTCGAACATCATGACGGCATGGTCAGCCCACTCATGGTGTATGGAATTATCGTTGCCGAGTCGAGCATCGGTAAGTCCCCTGTGTTCGATGAACTGTTCAAGGAAATACTGCGCCACGACAAGTTCGGCAATTTAGCTCTTGATTTAGCGACGAAACGCTTTGCGCGTGCCATGGAGTACTGGAAGATCAAGGACAACGTCTTGAAGAACGCCATCGTCAAAGCTATGCAACTTGGTGAACCAGACGATCATTTCTGTTCAGATCGTGAAGCTCACGAGGAAAACAAGCCAGAAGAGCCTCTCCGTCGCATCTGCATGATTCAAGGCATGAGCAGTGTCGCTTTCATGAAAGCCATGAACGGCAAGCGCAACCGAGTCATCCTTGCTCACGCCGAGGCGAAGTCAATCTTCGATAGTGAAATGATGGAGTTGATCGACTTGTTTTGCACGTTCTGGGACGGGAAGAATTCATCCTCGTATGAAAGCGCCGTCGCCAAGTACGTCATTGACAACCCCTATCTGGCAATCCTCTTCGTTACACAGCCAATCTTTTTCAAGCAATTCATCAAACGGAATAGGGGCGCGGCAGCAGGATCAGGCTTCACTGCGCGCACCTTGATCGCCATGGCGACCACAACACCCATCGACAGCGATGTGAGCCTCAGAGCTTGGAAAGTATCAAGTGCGTATCATGATCGGATGGTGGAAGCTCTGACTGAAGCTGACATTCGTTTTGCCGCGAATGACGTTTCACAAACGATTCTGACTCTGTCACCCGAAGCTGAATTGCTTTGGGATCAAGAGTTCAAGGCAATTAAACGTGAGATGGAGCCCGGCGGTAGGTACGTTGGCATCAAGCCTTTCGCTGGAAAATACATGGAGAACGCGACGCGCATCGCGGGCATCTTCCACTTCTTCTTCTATAGCAACAGCACGATCATTCAAAAAGAAACTATGCGCAGCGCAATCGACGTTGCCTTTTTTTATCTCGTAGAACACAAACGAATCTTCGACGAAGATGATGGTCTGACCAGGACCGTCGAGGACGCATGGCTCGTGCTCAAGCATTTGTACAAAAAATATTGGGTGAAGGGGAGTACGCAGGTTCTCTACAACGGTGCCCTGAACGGAGGACCACCCTCCACCCGTGCGGGCGTCCGATATTTTCAGCCGGCCATCGATCACCTGATGAACAAAGGCTACCTCACCACTGGAATGTGTGGTAGGACAAAGATCATCTACCTCACGTTGGATGCGTTTCGAAAACTTGCGCTAAAGACATTTGATAGCCCGATACCGGAAGATTTTTCCCAAGCATCCCCATTCATACAGAGTTGCAACAATCAGTCTGAAAGTGCTCGCGCCACGCTGTCTTTTTTTGACTTTGGTCTTGGTGCGTCCGCCGGCCGACAAGGAGACGGTACGAACGGCACCGGGAGCACAGCTGGGCTTAGCTAGCGCGGTCTGCGCCTACTTCGGATTTGAGGCGGTACTTTTCCGAAACCTCCGCGATTCTGCGACAACAATCGCAGAATCGCAGGATTCTGGAAAACAGAGGCATCTATTTTCCTTCGGCCCCTTCGTTGGGGCCGTTTTTTTGCCCGAGTACCTAGCCATACCTCTGATGGTTACGCCCCTCACCCCGCCTACTTGTCGGGCCTACCAGCCACGTAGTGAGTGCGATCCTGTTCCGTCATGGTTCTGATGCGCGCTTGACCTAAGTGGCGCTCAGGTTGTTGTTCAATGCCACGCTCCTTATAACTGCGATGATCGACACGTGCTTTCTCGCCCACTTCCGCCAACATCTGGTTCTGTATGCTCGCTACACGCTTGCGCTTGTCGATGACATCATCCCGCAACTGCATGGGACTTTTGCCGCCGCTGTCTTTCTTGCAGCCACCCCGCGCCGGGAACTTCGGATTGTTGCGCATGAAGGTTCCCTCAGGTGAACGCACTATTCCGTCAGGTAACCTGTCCGAGGTCATCAGGTGTAAGTGAGTGTTTGCCTCTTCTCCTAACTTGGCATCAGGCGCGTGCAGTGCGAATTGATACGGCTTGTTACCGGCCAAGTCTTCGACGAGCCTCTTGGTGAGCGCAATGTTCTGCTGAGTGTTGAGTTCGTTTGGCAACGCAATGATCATTTCTCGGTACGTCGCGCCGTTGGCGCGTTCATACCTGTCAGCCGACTTCCAGAACGCTAGGGAATCGTTCTCTGCCCACTTAGGCATGTTGCCGTACCCTGTGGCCAGTAGATCCTCCTTCTTCGTGTACTTGCCATCACGAAGGATGTACCTAGCATGCTCAGCTGCACCTCCTTTCTTGCCGCTCTTGATTTCAAAGTGGTAACTGGCCATTTGTGCACTACCCTTTCTCGATGAGATATATAAAAAAACCGACGAGTGGTAGCTCGTCGGCTGCTTGGAAGCGCCCATTGCAGGCCGTTTTAGGTTGTCAGAAGTAGAAAGGGTAAGTGCGCGTACGCATTCCCCCCCCTATTCAAGTAATTGATCAAGCTATCTAGACGGCCATTCATGTGAGGTACTAAGGACTACTACCTCACACATATATGCGTACGCGAGTAGAAGTTACCCGTACCTGGCCTGTAGTGCCGATGTCATATCGCGCAGCACGACTCACTGAGCAAATGGTCTCTGAGGCTTAGACGTGGTTTACGATTGAGCAGTCCGACTACGTCACACTGCTTCGCTGATCACAGGCCATGCCACAACGAACTACTTTCTTGGTTAGACGGAATCAAGAGGTAGAAATAGACAGTCCGCTCCATATAGAAGCGGCGTGCTTGAGCGTCGGCATTCTTGTGAGCCTGGGCTTCCCAACGAGTCTTTTGTCACATGACACGCGCAATGTGTCCGCCAGCGGTTTCTGGTGTTGCTGTCCGCCTGTTGCTAGACATGTCATCGAAAAGGCGTAAATAACCCGGCATCTGGCTGTTGCGACGCCGCGTCCATCCGCATTCGGTGAGCGGGGGGCGACATGAACTGAAGTGGGCAGGCACTACTCTGACAATCGGGCCAAGTGCAATAGCACGCCAGCCAGACTCTTTAGGTCTTGCGTGTTGTGTGCCAGCACCCGCCTCAGGTTCACCGCCGAGCCGCCACGTAGATAACTGAGCCATGCAGCTGGTGCTTCCGAGCCGGGCAAGTCATCTTCCCGCACGACACCAAGCAGCTCCCGCTCGGCGGTGACGAGACGGCAGTTCTCCCACACGCCTTTCCAGTGTCGACGCACCGGATGGAGCAGATCCAGATGAACCAGCCCGGACAACGGGTCCGGCAACCGAGCCAAGCGGTAGCGCGTCTTCAGCAGGGGCGAGTCGTAGCACTTGCCGTTGTAGCTGACGAGCACGGTGTTTGGCTGCAGCCACTGGGCGAACGTGCGCAGCATCGCTGTCTCTGCACCCATCGTGGTCGTTGTCAGCTGGCGTACGCGGAAGCGACCGTCAGTCAGCCAATCCGCGGCTCCGATCATCCACGCGCGGGTGCCAGCGCCTCCGGCCAGACCGGTCGTTTCGGTGTCGAAATGCAGCAGCCGGTCGTAAGCGACAGGTTCCTGCCAACGTGCGAACGCGGTATCAATCATGGGGGACGGGCATCCCCAATCCATGGTCGCTCCGGTGAGGAACAGCCCCGGTGCGATCTCGACCCCGGGCACGAATCGGTCACTGGACGAGGCACGCTGCGTCACGCCCTGCATGCGAGAGCGACCCTGGATTAGTCGGAGCACGTCAGGTGCGAGGGTGGGCTTCGGCAGAGCCACCGCAGACGCTTGGCCAGATTGTGTACGCAACTGGCGCAGCCGTGCCGCCAAGGCGCTCACAGGGCCACCAGCAGCGCCAGCACGCGCAGCGCCAAGGCCTTCGGCGTCGTCACCGCTTCCTCGTCCGCAGCCAACACCGGACCCACGCAGCCTGGACAGCCATCACGACAATCGCAGCGTTCGATGAGGGTCACCGACTGTGCCACGAGATCCTCGCGGCAGTTGAACAGCGGTTCGCTTTGACCGATACCACCGGGAAACGCGTCGTAGAGGTACACCGTAGGTGTGAACGGCGCATCAGCTGCCAGAGAAGCGGGCTGCCCGTCGCTGCCTCGGATCTGCCCGCGACCCGCAACGTCCGCACTGACGAACCATGCGCCGTCGCCGCTGCCCACCGACTTCTGCAGGTCGCGTGCTTCCGCCATCACCGCGACGGTCGCCACGATGTGCAGCGCGTAGGCGGCTCCAAGAAAACCATCGAGAGCCTGCTGGCGTTGCTCGAATGCGGCATCAAGCACGACCTGCGCGAGCTGCCACCACACGGCTGTGGTGTGCAACTCCTGGTCGGGCAGATTGACCGGACCAAAGCCGATGTTCTCGTGCGAGTAGAAGCGGATCTTCTTGTAGCCGGGCACACGGCGCACGACATGTACTTCGCCATGATGGGCCTGCCCACATCCGGCGTTGGACGTGTCAAAGCAATCGAGCACTTTCAGCTTTGTGTAGTCGATCGCGTCGGTGTAGTAGTCCACGTGTGTGCGGGTGACATAGGCCTTGCGACCTTCCCAGTCGAGCCGCTCTACCTGATAGGGCACGGACTGGATCATGTGGATGGCGCCCTCATAGAGCGTCACCGGCGCAGCGGTGTAGTCGACTTCGGCAATGATCGTCTGGCGTCCGTTGGTGCGATCGACCACCACGAAGTTGCCGTCGGCCACCGAGCGCAATGACACGGCGATGGCCGGGTAACTGTCGGCGATCCATTCCCAACGCTCGCCTTCGCGATGCAGCACGCCTTCCTCACCCAGCACGTCGAGCCAAGGGGTCGCGACTTCGGTGCCGAACATCTCGTCACCGATGAACGGCAGCTCAAAAGCAGCACAACGAATGTGGTCGAGCAGGATCAGCGGCTGGTCGGGCTGGATGCGGGCGTGTTCCGGCGGCGCGCCCTGGAAGAATTCCGGGTGTCGAACAAGGTATTGATCGAGCGGGTCGGAGCTGGCCACCAGCACCCCGAGCGCTGCCTGCTGCCGGCGACCGGCGCGGCCGAACCGCTGCCAGGTGGCGGCAACGGAGCCGGGATACCCGTTGAGCACGACGACATCGAGACTGCCGATATCCACGCCCAGCTCCAGGGCAGATGTGCTCACGATTCCATCAATTGTGCCCGCACGCATCTCACGCTCTGCGGCGCGGCGTTCCTTGGGCAAGTAGCCGCCACGGTAGGCGCGAATCCTGGCGGGTTTACGTGGATCACTGTCGAACACGTCCTTCAAGTACTTGGTCAGCACTTCGACCATGGTGCGCGACTGCGCAAACACCAGGGTCTTCATGCCCGACTTGATCGCCAGTCGCGCGATGCGGTTGGTCTGCGACCGCGCCGAGGCGCGTAGGCCGAGATCCGGATTGACCACCGGCGGGTTCCACAGCAGCACGTGCTTGTCGCCGGTCGGAGCGCCGCTTTCGGTGATCGCGGTGACGACATCCTCGATCAGTGCTTCGGCGTGCTCCTTCGGATTGCCGATCGTGGCGGAGCAGAGGATGAACTGCGGCGTCACGCCATAGAACGCACACACACGCTTGAGCCGGCGGATGACATTGGCGACATGCGAGCCGAACACGCCGCGGTAGGTATGCACTTCGTCGATCACCACGTAGCGCAAGTTCTCGAAGAACTGCGCCCACTTGGTGTGATGCGGCAGGATGGCCTGGTGCAACATGTCCGGGTTGCTGACCACGATGTCGCCATGCAGCCGGATGGCTTGGCGTGCGTCACCGGGCGTGTCGCCATCGAAGGTGAAGGCTTTGACGCCCAGATCGCCGGCTTGATTGAGTTCGAGTAGTTCGGCCACCTGATCTTGCGCCAGCGCTTTCGTCGGAAAGAGATACAGCGCCTTGGCGTTCTGGGTCATCGCGGCGGTGATGACAGGCAACGTGTAGCAGAGCGACTTGCCAGAGGCGGTGGGCGTGACGATGGCGACATGGGCGCCGGATTGCGTCGCCGTCCACGCCTCAGTCTGGTGGCTATACAGCTGGTCGATGCCACGTGAGCGCAAGGCTTGCGCGAGCGCAGGTGGCAGATCGTCGGGTAACGGGGCGAATGTCCCTTCACGGCCCGGCACCATGAAAGCACCGGTGATCCTCGCCGCGTACCGCTTCGTGAGCCGCTGCGCCAGCGAGCGGCCATCGCTGGGGTTGCTCAGGACGAGTTCGTCAGATGCATAGCGATCGGGAAGGGCGTTCATGCGGTGGCCTGGGTGAGTGATGGGAGCAGTGAATCGCGGAGCTATCTCACGCCGTGAGATCACTTCGGGGGACGCTGGGGATGAAGTCGCCTTCGAAGCCGTATGCGATCACCGTGCTAAGCCATTGATCCGTCTCAAGTGGTTGGGTACGGCTTTTTTTCAACTTCCATTTTCACCTAAATAGGTGAAACTATGCGAGCCATGACCATCCAGATCACCCAGCGTCAATTGAACGTCCTCGCTTTCATCCGCGCCCGGATTGAGCGGGACGGACAGGCGCCCACGCTTGAAGAAATCGGCGACGCACTGAGCATCGGCAACGTCAGTGCGGTGCTCAAACACGTCCGTTCGCTCGAAGCGAAAGGTCGGCTGACGATCGAACCCAGCCATGCCCGCGGTATCCGACTGGTGCGCGAATCCGATCCCTTGGATGCCGACACGCTGGAACTGCCGCTGATCGGTCGCATCGCGGCCGGCGAGCCCCTGTTTTCGGAGTCACGGGTCGATCGCAGCCTGCGTGTGTCCCGTTCGCTGTTTCGGTTGCGACCGGACTACCTGGTGAAGGTGGTGGGCGATTCGATGCGCGACGAAGGCATCCTTGACGGTGATCTGGTTGCAGTGCACGCCACGCCGGTGGCCCGTCATGGCCAAGTGGTCGCCGCGCGTGTGGATGGCGACCGTTTCACGATCAAGCGGCTGCACTGGAAGGGCGATGTGATCCGGTTGATGCCGAACAGTCCGGGCTTCAAACCCATTGACGTGGATCCCACCGAAGACTTCGCCATCGAAGGATTGTTTGCGGGCTTGCTGCGGGGTAGCTGATGAACGCCGTGGTCCCACTCTCTACGTTGCTCGATGCTCGTCAGGTCTGGCGTGGTCGTGCTCACGAGGTATCAGTCGGCGATCAGCCCACCGGTTGGTGTGCACTTGATGCAGTGTTGCCTGCAGGCGGGTGGCCCGAGGCTTCGTTGTCGGAAATCTTGTTGCCTGTCGATGGGGTAGGTGAGCTTCGTCTCGTGCTGCCCACGCTTGCAAGGTTGACCCAAGGTCAGCGCAACGTCGTGATCGTGTCACCCCCGTATGCACCGTGTGTCGCTGGCTGGCGTCAGCACGGCGTCGACATGCGCCGTGTGGAATTCGTAGATGCCGGCGAGAAGGATGTGCTCTGGGCCACTGAGCAGTGCTTGCGATCGGGAAGCTGCGCCGCGGTGCTGGCATGGCCGCATCACGCTGACGATCGTGCTTTGCGGCGCCTGCAGGTGGCTGCGGTCACCGGGCAGGCGCTTGCATTCGTGTTCCGTGATCGCTCCCACCTGTCCAACGCATCGCCGGCCGCGCTGCGTTTGGAACTGGAAGCACCGCCGCGCCCGCAGATCTGGGTGCGCAAATGCCGAGGCGGGGCCGTACCTGCCCAGGCCATCCCCATGCCGCGCTCTGTCCATTGATGGCGGCTAGACATGCTTTGGACCTGCATCTACCTGCCAAGTCTTGCGCTGGACGGAATTATCCGACGCCGTCCTACGGAGGGGCCGTTGGTACTCGTCGACGGGCCGGTCAACGCGCGCACGATTGTTTCGGCCAATGAAACCGCCCGAGCAGCAGGCTTGCACGTTGGGCAACGACTGAGCGCCGCGCAGGCGCTGTTGTCGCAGTTCGAAGTGATCCCCTATGACCGCGATTCGGTAGGGCGGTGGCACAAGTTTCTGGCCGCTGTGGCTTACCGTTACAGCTCCGAGGTCAGCCTGCTGCCGCATGCGATCGTGCTGGAGGTCAGCAAAAGCATGGGCTTGTTCGGGCCGTGGCCACGGCTTGAATCCATGCTAAGGGCGGACTTCACCGACCTAGGATTCCGTCATCGCATGGCGGCCGCGCCGACGGCTCACGCCGCGTATGTGCTGACGATGGTGTCCGATGGGCAAGCGGTGCTGTCATCGGGCACGCTGCGCAACGCCCTGCAACGTGTGCCGATTGCGAAGAGCCGATTACCCGCGAATGCCATCGCCGCGCTGCCATGCATGGGTATCCGCACCTTGGGTCAAGTGCTGGCGTTGCCGCGCGATGGACTGCGTCGACGCTTCGGCGCGGAACTGTTGGCGTCACTGGACCGCCTGACCGGCGACCTACCGTCCGGCCTGGCGTTGTATCGGCCGCCGGACACGTTCGATCTGCGCATCGAGTTGCTCCACGAGGTCGAGAACCAATCGGCGCTGATCTTCCCGGTGCGGCGCATGGTGGATGACTTGGCTGCGTACCTAGCTGGTCGCGATGGCGGGGTGCAGCGCTTCCTGCTGCGCCTGGAGCATCGCGAAGGTCGCTTCACCGATATGCCCGTGGGCTTGCTGGCCTCGGAGCGCGACGGTGCTCTGTTGTTCGAGTTCGCACGGGGCCGACTGGAACACCTGACGCTACCTGAGCCGGTGCTAGCGCTCCGCCTGATCGCCCGCGATCTGCCGGCGTTCGTGCCCGCGGGACGTGATCTGTTCGACGAGCGGCCGGCGAATGCGTTGCCCATCGAGCAGGTGCGCGAACGACTGCGCGCGCGGCTGGGGGATGGCGCGGTTTATCGACTGGGCAGCACACAGGACCCCCGGCCTGAGCGTGCACAGCGCGAGGCTACGCACGATGAAGTCCCGATCGAGCCGCACCCACGCCCCACATGGCTGCTTCCACGTCCCATTCCCTTGCGTGGCGGCAACCCGATCATCCTGGCCGGTCCTGAGCGTCTGGAAACTGGCTGGTGGGATGGGGGTGAAGTCTGCCGCGATTACTACGTCATCGAGACCTCGCTGGGGCAGGAAGCCTGGGCGTTCTGCGCGCCCGACGAACAAACCGGCTGGATGATCCACGGATGGTTCGCATGACGGCCTACGCGGAACTCCACTGCCTGTCGAGCTTCTCGTTCGGCTGCGGCGCATCCAGTGCACGCGAACTGTTCGAGCGTACGAAGACGTGTGGCTATGCCGCCCTGGCGATCACCGACGAGTGTTCACTCGCCGGCATCGTTCGCGCGCTGGAAGCCTCGCGTAATACAGGCGTGCCGTTGATCGTCGGTTCGGAGATCCAGCTCGACGACGGCCCGAAGATCGTCGTGCTGTGCGAAACCAAGGAAGGCTACACGTCGCTGTGCGGTCTCATCACCATGGGGCGGCGCGCCTCCGAGAAGGGCACCTATCGCCTGACCCGTGTCGACGTGGCCAGCGGCCTGCCGGGCACGTTGGTCCTGTGGGCGCCTGACTTGGTCGTCGACATGGACCACGGTCGCTGGGTGCGACAGACGTTCGGCGATCGCGCGTGGCTGGCCGTGGAGCTGCATCGTGGACCGAACGACGCGCGGCGCGTACGTGAACTGGAAGCGATCGGCCGCGAGGTCGGCTTGCCGCTGGTGGCGGCGGGCGACGTACACATGCACGTCCGGCGACGGCTGGCCTTGCAGCACACACTCACGGCGATCCGGCATCGCTTGCCGATTGCCGAAGCGGGCGGATTGATCGCACGCAATGGCGAACGACATCTGCGTCGCCGGCATGTACTCGCCAAGCTCTACCCCGAGGCCTTGCTCGAAGAGAGTGCCCGGATCGCCGCACGATGCACCTTCACGCTCGACGAACTGCGCTACCGCTATCCGGCGGAACTCGTCCCGGAGGGCCATACCCCCACCAGCTGGTTGCGCCAGCTGGTGGGGGAGGGTGCGCGATGGCGCTGGCCGGAAGGCGTGTCAGAGAAGGTGAACAAGCAGTTAGAGCACGAACTGGGGTTGATCGAGTCGCTGGGCTACGAGCCCTATTTCCTCACCGTGCACGACATTGTGCGTTTCGCACGTAGCCAGGGAATTCTTTGCCAAGGTCGAGGCTCGGCGGCGAACTCATCGGTTTGCTTCGCGCTCGGCGTGACTGAGGTCGACCCGATGAAGATGAGCCTGCTGGTCGAGCGGTTCATCTCCAAGGAGCGCAACGAGCCACCGGACATCGACATCGACTTCGAGCACGAACGTCGCGAGGAGGTCATCCAGTACATCTATCGGAAATACGGGCGGGAACGAGCTGCTCTGGCGGCGACCGTCATCTGCTACCGCGGCAAGAGCGCGGTACGTGACGTGGCCAAGGCCATGGGGCTGCCGCTGGATCAGGTCGATAAGTTGAGCCAGGTGTTCGCGTGGTGGGACGGCGATGAGTCACTCGATGAGCGGTTGCGCGAACGTGGATTCGATCCTGAAAGCGCGGTTATCCGACGGATCATCAAGCTCACGGCCGAGATTCTGGACATGCCGCGTCACCTGTCGCAGCACGTCGGCGGTTTCGTGATCTCCGATGCGCCATTGAGCGAACTGGTGCCGGTGGAGAACGCCGCCATGCCCGATCGCACGATTATCGAGTGGGACAAGGATGACCTCGACACCATGAATCTGTTGAAGGTCGATTGTCTGGCACTGGGCATGCTTACGTGCGTGCAGAAATGCCTGAACATGCTGCGCGACCAACGCGGACAGGATTACTCGATGGCCACATTGCCACCCGAAGATCCCGACACCTACGCGATGATCCAGCGGGCGGACACGATCGGCGTTTTTCAAATCGAGTCGCGCGCGCAGATGGCCATGCTGCCGCGCCACCGGCCGGAGAACTTCTTCGATCTGGTGGTGCAAGTCGCGATCGTTCGACCTGGCCCCATCCAGGGCGATATGGTGCACCCGTATCTGCGGAGACGGCGCGGCGAGGAACCCGTCAACTACCCATCGGAAGAGTTGAAGGAAGTGTTCGAGCGCACGCTGGGTGTGCCGCTCTTTCAAGAACAGGTGATGAAGCTGGCCATGATCGCGGCAGGCTACACGGCCGGGGAGGCGGATGGACTCAGACGCGACATGGCTGCCTGGAAGCGGCGTGGCGGTTTGGAGAAACATCGCGAACGCATCTTGATCGGCATGACCGATCGCGGTTACACGACCGCCTTTGCCGAGAAGCTGTTCGAACAGATCAAGGGCTTCGGATCCTATGGTTTCCCAGAATCACACGCCGCCAGTTTCGCGGGCATCGTCTATGCGAGCTGTTGGCTGAAATGTCACGAGCCGGCGGCCTTTACCTGCGCACTGCTGAACAGTCAGCCCATGGGCTTCTATGCACCGAGCCAGATCGTGCAAGACGCCCGGCGCCATGACATCGACGTCTTCCCTATCGAAGTGCGAGCGAGCGATTGGGACAACACACTGGTCACACAGCACGATGGACCGCCCGCTATCCAGCTTGGTTTGCGCCAGGTGCGTGGGTTCAGTGAAGAAGCCGCACGGCGGATCATGGCAGCCCGCGCAAAGCAGCCATTTGCCGACATCGCGGATCTCTGCGCGCGTGCGGCCGTAGACAAGCGTCATCAGGACTTACTGGCACAGGCCAGCGCCTTGCGGGGTCTGTCGCGGCACCGGCACCACGCGCACTGGGAGATCGCGGGGGTGGAAAAGCAACTGCCGCTCTTCGGTAACGTCAGTCCGGTGGAGATCGAGGTGGCGTTGCCGACCCCGACGCAGGCCGAGGACACGCTAGCGGACTACGCGCGAACCGGGCTGACGTTGGGCGTGCACCCCATAGCGCAGATCAGAGATCGGTTGCGCGCGGCTCGGTGCACCGACTCACGAACACTGCGGAAGCGCCCTCACAACAGCTATGCGCGCGTTGCGGGTGTCGTCACGATGCGCCAGCGACCACAGACGGCCAGTGGGGTCACGTTCCTGACGATGGAAGATGAACACGGCATGGTCAACGTCGTCGTCTGGCGCGATGTCGCCGAAACCCACCGGCGCGTGTTGTTGGAATCGGAACTGCTGGGAATCGACGGGCGTTGGGAGACGGTCGATGGCGTATGTCATTTGATTGCCAGTCGCCTGCTCGACATGAGCGAGCTGCTCGGAGGGCTGGACGTGCGGTCGCGTGACTTTCATTGAGATATCGCTGGCATTGCGGTTGATGACTGAAATGAACAATACGCCGCAGTTGCGCAAAACGCTGAATGCGATCAGCTGAACCGAACGTCTGTGATCAGCTCGTCGGCACACCGATCATTTTCAAGCCCAACGACCGCAACCGCCAGAAGCTGGCATTGGCTAAGCGCTTAAGCCCCTCCCAATTCCGGAAATCTTCCTTAAGCAGGGACTGCTGCAGGCAGCAAAGGCGTTAGGAGCGCGCCACAGGCCAACCAGAATCACGTATCGTTGGGGGAACGAAGGAATGCCTTCTCAGGCAGACCGACTGGCGCTAGGTACTTGCTCCGTCGATTCCTTGTCCGTGGCAAGTAGCAGGGATGACCTCAGATGCTAATAAAGAGTGTTGCTGAGAAACTGCACGAGCATGGACTCGCGCCGCCTGACTTGGAGTTCTTGCGACCAAACGAGCATCGGTACACCGCGCTTTTAATGCAGCCCTGCAGCCCCATACTCGCGAACGGCCAACGGATCGGCCCTGCCGATGTCGCGGCGGCCGCAGCAAAAGGAAGGCGCTTTCTAGAGCTTGCATGCGAAGAACACGGACATCTCGCAATCACGCCGGAATACTACTTTCCGTGGAGCGCGCTAAAGGAAGCGATCACAGATGGCGTCACCCCGCCTTTGGATGCGCTATGGGTGATCGGTAGTGAAAGCACCACACAGGACGAGCTTGAGCGGTTCAAACAGGAGATTGCTGAGCATTGCCTGGTACTGCATGAGCCGTGGGAGAACTTGGCACAAGACCGCACGCTTCTCGATCCCGTCACTTTGCTATTTCACACGAAGAAGCAAGATCAAACCCTACAGCTGGTGGCACTCATTCAATTCAAGACGTACCCATCAAGGGACGACTTTTTCTTCGAGGAATCGCTGCTTCGCAAAGGCACGCAGATCTACAAATTTGCAGGCACCTCAGGCCACTTATTTGCCGCAACCATTATCTGTTCGGATGCGCTCGATATCGAGCCAGTGCTAGGCCAGCTCAACTATCAATCGACGCTTATACACATTCAACTCAACCCCAGTCCCACGCACCGTCTCTATCGGCAGTACCGAACAAAGACCTTCCAGACGGACGCGGATGCAACGAACTGCCACATCGTTTGCCTGAATTGGGCGCACTTGGTCGAGGAGGTCGATGCCGAGGGAGGCAAGCCGAAGCCTTGGAACAACATTTCGGCATCCACTTGGTACTGCCCCAAAAATAAGTGTTCATCAGCAGACCAGATCGTCAGACCAAATCACAATTTGGGTCTGTACTACACCTACATGGAAGAACGTCGTCACGCCCTTCGCTTTCACAATGAAGAGGCGGTGTTCAAGCTTCTCGTTCCAAAGCTTATATGCGTGGCAGCAGCACAGATGGCTAACCACAATGGCCCGATCATGGTAGGGCGCTATACGTGGAACACCGGAACCAAATCTTGGATGAGTGAAGAAAATCCGCCGAAAGATGGATTCAATGAATATTTGGTCAACCACCAAAATGCCAAGATAGCCTTGGCAGGTGTTTTAGGGGCGAACGATCCTCTCGCAGTCGAGCGCGTTCTAGCGCTGAGCGCAGGAAAGATTTCGGCATCAGAGACTTGGCACTCTCTCGAAAACATCGATTCCTGCATCCTTGAACAGGATGAGGTGGTTCGCCGTATCAGTGTCGTCCAAGACGATCAAGGCGATAATTTTCGACACCTAAGAATCTCTGTTATTTCAGAAATTCACTATCTACTCAAAAATCACCCCGAATGGCCCAAGCAAGTTGCAGGCGTTGACGCTAACTCGACCGTGCAATGGTCGATGCAAGATCGGAACTTCAATGTCCGCACAGTCGACGAGAAGCCAACATTAATCGTCTATCTCGACGACACACACACACCCAAACAAATTACCAACAGGGCGGACAAGCTCTATGAGCTCCTGCGCAAAGCGGGCAGCCGACACCAGAAGCGCCTGTGTATCGTTCGCCGGGAACATGGACAGATTCAGTTCGTACAGATTGAAGCCCTCACCCGCATCGACGAAGCAAATCTGGAAATGACCGATATTGCCGCAATTCACCCTTTGGACGACCCGGAGCCCGATCATGGCTAACGTCGACACGATCCGCGAACGGGTGCGCAGCAAGCTGGCGCACGTTGTTGATCTAGGCAATGGAGTATTGCGTGGTGAACGCCGGTACTTCGACAAGAAATTCGCTAGTGCTTATGTCGACCTATCAGATGACATCATCGCGCGCTCACAAAATCTCTCAATCTTCCAGGAAGGCCTCCTAGGAAAGGACTTCTTCGAGGGAGATGGGGATCAGCGCTGGAATAGCTACCTATACTTCTGGGCAGGGCCTAATTCCAAAGCGCAGGCAGGCTTTTCAGAGGCCAAGTCGCGTATTGAACGAGATCGGCATTTTGCCAGAAAATTCGTCTTGGCCGAGGACGATCTCCTGACTCGCATAGATGATCTTTCCGAGAGCCGCCCAAAGACTGTCATCAGCGACGACGTTCGCACGAAATGGTCAGATCAGCTTCAACTGGCATCTCTTGGTTCCGTACTTGAGCAAAAACCTAGAGCGCAGATGATTCGGCTGATCGAAAGTGGAGACGCCTTCGTTGCGAGGGCGACTCCTCCCAAGGCGTCGGCCGAGTCGATTGATCCGCTCGGAGCCGGGGTCTTGCATAGCTTGCGGGTTGGCAAGTTCAGGGCGACGACCTGCGATTCTGAATTTTTTTTTGGCGACGTCAATTTGATCGTGGGTCAGAATGGCTCGGGCAAGACATCTTTGCTCGAACTGATCGAAGCGCTCTATTGCGGCCGCGTCAGTCGGGATCCTGCTGCTACGTTCAGCGGGCTACGGGCCAAGGTTCGGATGCCTGACGGTAAGATTGAAGACGTCAAGGGCTCAACAGCCACTGCGACGATCAAAGCGCGCAATCTCGCCTGGTACGGACGCTCAGACTTCCAGGCAAGTATGATTTCGGGAGGTTTTACCCGATTTAATTTTCTCGATACCGACGCTGCATTTCGACTTTCCAGCGAGAAAGATCCAGAGAAGATCAAAGACGACCTAAGTCGCCTTTTGGTAGGTCCTGAAACATCGGCCCTCTGGGCCTACCTCACCAAGTTGCACGATGACGCTGTCGCCAACCTTCGATCCCTGGATGAGCGTCTCCCGTCATTGGTCAAACAAACTGAACTTCTTGGCACTGAGGTGAAGCGGCTACGAGAAGTGCCATCGCAGGCTACATCGCTCACCAAGACCTACCGCGCCAGCCTGAAGGCTCTCGGGGCGAAGTGGGAGCTTGGAGATTCGACTGCTCCCATTGACGGATTGGATCGCGCCCGTCTGGAAGGGCTGTCACGCGGATTCCGGCAGGCACTGGCGGTTCCCTCAATCACCTCTCCAACTGCTAAGGCGCTTCGCGCAAGGCTCAAGGCGCTTGATACGGCCCTTGCGAGACTTCGTGATCTTCACCAGCGCCAAGGAGTGCTCAATGAAGATCTGGAATCAAGGCAATCAGAGGCCAATTCGTGCCGGGAGACAATCCAGTCACTCCAGCAGTGGAACCGGTACTGCGAGGCAGGTGCTCCTGGTCTCATTGCTTCAATGAATCGCGTGACAGACCAGATCGACGCGATACAGTCCTCTCTTGGCGGCCTGACGGTTGATTCCATCCCTATGTTTCCTCCGGACTACGTCTCGTGCACTATCAGCGATGCACTGAGAGTTGCAGAGGAAAGTCTGTCCTCGGCTCAGGCGCAGGAGCAAAAGGGGGTAGAGAGCCTCAGCCAGCGTGAACAGACGGGTCAATCCCTCCAGTCCTTGAAAAGCGAACTGCGCGCCATCGCGAGCGCTGTCATTCAACGAGCTGGTGACTCGGCTCATTGTCCTGTCTGCGGCACCTTTCATGATCATGATGAGTTGGTGCGGAAGATCGACGCACTTGACGCCAGCGAAGACCCCTCCGTTAACGAGGGATTGCGTCTCGCAATCCAGGAATTCCGGCAGCGCGCAATCCGCGATCGCAAGGTCATCGCAGCGATCAAGTCTTTAGGCAGGTATGCAGTTTCCAGCGGCGCGCCGGAGTCGGCGACAGTCACCCAACTTAGGGAACAGCTGTCGACCGCCCGCGACAAATTGAATGCTCTCGCCACCGAACAGGATCAGCTGCAGTCTGCAATTGAATCTCTCGATCAGCTTGGCCTAGATCTGGTTGGCTATGACAATAGCCACGTTGCTGCCGTGTCTCTACTTGGTCGGGATAAGGAGCCATTCGACGCGGATGACCTTAAGAAATCTATCGAAGAGTGGGACGGCAAGCTGAAGGCTAAGATGCACTTGATCTCGACCTTGCAAGATTCCATGGCAGAAAACACGAGCCGCGCTTATTCCATCGTCGAAGGGCTTGGAATAGTCACACCTAAGACATCTACGCCAGATGGACTGGTCTCAGCAGTAGATCGGGCACGAACTCTCGTCGATGCTTCCATTAAGTTCATAGAGGATGCGGCAAAGATCGATGTTCCCGACGACAAATCCTTTGACACGATACAATCGGCGATTGACGAGGCCATCGAAGCGCTCGATCGTGCTCAACACGCTGAAGCCAACGAAAGTAACGCTCGGGATGAACTGAGCAAAAGGTCACAGGAGTTGCAGCGAGTAGCCTTGCAAGTTGAGGACGCTACGTCAAAGCGGGAGCGCTTTGCCAAAGTAGAAGAGGTTCTTCGCGGCATCAGGAAAGACTATTCCTTGGAAGAGGCAACTCGCGACGCACTCAACTCCATTCGGAAGCAAGTGAGCTACGTCTTCGAGAGGATCCACACGCCGTCCGAGTACGATCTTGGGGACTTTCACGGCGATTCCATACTTGTCACGAGGGATGGCAAAGAACCGCGCAATGCCAATCAAGTCAGCACGGGTCAGCGCGCAGCCCTTGCGCTGTCAATCTTTCTTTCCCTTAACCAGAGTGCGGAGCGCGCGCCGCCGATCATGTTGATTGATGACCCGGTTGCGCACGTCGATGACCTAAATGTTTTGTCTTTCTTCGACTATCTCCGCGACCTGGCAGTAAGTGAACGCAAACAGATTTTCTTTGCCACCGCAGACACAAGAGTTGCCGCTCTTTTCCAGAAGAAGTTCGAATTCCTTGGACAAGATCGATTCAAGCAGATATTGCTTTCGAGGCGAGCGTAGCTGTATCGCCATTGTCGCGGTAGGAAGCACCGATCTAATACTGCTGCACCAGTTGATGTTCGTAATACGGCCGCACGCGCCGGTCGAGGATCGCGTACAAGGTCTCGTAGTCATTCGGACTTGGATGGAGCCATGCGTCGACGTCCTCTTCCTGAATTGGAACGGGACACCGGTCGTGGCCAGCTTCAATCACTTCAAAGGGTGGATCATCGGTGATCGCGGCGAATGTGTAGAACCCCGGATCGTCACCCGCTGGCTCGACATAAGTCCAGAGACAGGCAAGGAAAAGACTCTCATCAGTCGATGGGGAGAAGAGGATCTCAACGCTTTGCTCGCGCTCACCTGGCACCAGCGGTCGTTGCTGTAGATTGTGGAGATACACGCTTTCGTAGAATCGATCCACGATCATGATGCCGTGGCCGTAGCCGAACACCTTGCGCCATACGGTCGAAAGCTTGTCGCGCCGCGCGTTGTACGTGCCTGGTTTCTCGATCTCATCGGCTTCTGTCCAGCCGGGCAGGCGACAACGGTAGCGCATCGGGACGACCATACGACCGCCCGTTTCAGGATCACGAATCATCACCGGAGCAAAGTGACCAGGCCAGATCCTGTCGATGCCATCGGCCGATGCTGGTAACGCTAAGTCTTCCAGTTTCTTCCTTCCTGCCTCGATCTTGTTTGTTGCGACGCGGCGGTCGTTCTCGGCCTTTTTGGTCGGCTTGCTTGACGCGAGCTTGGCGTTCGCCTCGACGAGGCGCGCTTCCTGGACGCCGATCTCTGAGGCAATCAAGGCGATTGCCTCAGTTTCAGCCTCGCGCGCGATCTCGACCGTGCCAATATCCAACACGCCACTCGTTTCGTCCATCATGGCGCGCCTCATCGCCTTCGGGACAACCTTCACCCAGTTGCCTTTCTTCTTAGTCCAGCCCGCGAGCTTCGTGAATTCCTTGATGTTGAGCTTTCCGCCAATGCGCTCGTATTTCCTGAAGTCCGCCCAGATTTGCGCTGAATAACACATTTTGGATCCTGATTGAAGTGACCGTGCTGAGCATGTTGTATTCCATCCCAAGGTAGCAAAAGCATCAGCGCCTCGGGCAAAAAAAGAGAGGGGACATGGAGCGTTCGCACATCGATCAAGTTGATCAGTAGTACCGGCCGATCATGATCAGCGCCCCTCAACGAGCACTGGTTCCCCAGCCTGTTTCACGCGCGCGCCGAGATCGAACGCTGGCGGCGGGAATACAACGAAGAGCGACCGAAGAAGGCGTTGGGCGGGCTGACACCCGCCGCCTACGCGAAACAGTTAAAGTGACACCGGACTCTAAACCGTCCCGCTACTCAAAGCGGGGGGACGTCGGCCGGACCGATCAAGGCGTCCCTAGGTCGACAAGTTTGTATTGCTCTGCCCTTGGCCTCAACGAGTCTCGATGTTTCAGAGGAGATTGCATGGGTACGCGTTTCACAACCAGACTGCGTGATGCGGTTCTCTCAATTGATAACCAAGAAGCATTGAAGTGTGAAAAGGCAACCAGCAACTCTCTCTACACTCCGCTGTACTCGTCTGGAAAGTACAGATGGATGAAGGTGATGGAGTCAGATGGCACTCTAGTTGCCTGGCGCCCCGTGAATGGCGGTGACGGAAGACAACCGACGCAAACCACCCACTTGATGTTTGGTGTGGTGATTCAGTCAGAGGACGCAACGTCCCAAGTCAAAGCCAATCCTCTGGGAAAGGCTTTCTTGACAAAGATAAGTACAGGGATCTTCGTTGACCTCAGGGATGGAACGCGCTGCAGAATTGACAATCTATTGGTTGTGTTCGTCCTTCCCAAAGGTGCTGAGGCAAGAAGGCAGAAAACTTTCGCCCGTGCCAAAAAGTATGTAACGAATACGGCTGCCCTTGTCGATGATGTCGTCGCCATTGAAGTCGCAAGAGGTGCAAGCGCCGAAGATATCAAGACGGTGATCGTTGAAGAAATAAGGCCGTTCTTGTTCGGAGCCGGAAGGCCAAAGAGTGAAACGTAACAATTTATCCGATCCGACGCCGCGGGCGCTGCTTAGTCCAAGCGTTATCGTCCGCTCTTGGCCGATCCCAGCCGGTTCCCTCACGCTGATCAGGATGTGGTCTCACGTCTGCTTTGGGTGACTTTTGCCGATCGATCATGACCGGGTACGGTCGTGTCAGCAAAGGTCGGCAACAGCCAAAAGCTTCCACCCAGCACGAACTTCGGTCACGAGCCTGTCGTCGAATTAGCGCCTTTTCCTACAATTTCCAAGATGCCTGATAGTCGGGACCACGCGAATCTGGTGGATTGTTTGGCTTGTCAATGGATACCGTCAACGGAAAAGGAAAGTCTACGCCGACAAACGCGGCCTGACCGGGAGCAAGTGTCGGTAGGAACGCCACTGCCGCCCGGTCAATCTCCCCACACGCGCGCTCTACGACGTCGCGATCCCGGTCGTTGATCAGTCGATGCACGATCATCGTTCCCATTTGGCTGAGCACACCCTCCGGCAAATCGCGAGGGCGCTGGGTCGCAAGGCAGATTGTAAGCCAGTGCTTTCGTCCTTCCTTCGCAATCTGGTCGAACGCATCCAAACGAACCGAAGCGTCGTCGTCACCGATCTTCCGGTTCAGGAAGTTGTGAGCTTCATCTAGAAACACAGTAACTGGTTGCTTCTTGAACCGTTGCGCGCGACCGAACATGAGCAATCGGCGGCCAATGGCGTTCGCAACGATCTCGCGAGCATTGAAGCCATATGGCACGGAAGCCAGGGAAATTCTCAGTACACGATGTTTGCCCGCAAGGAACTCCTCAATCTCGCTTAGCAAGCTCGGACCGGTCGGCTCGAAAATGACCCGGAGGTCCGGCCCAGCAAGAACTGCGTTGATCCGAGCAACGAGCGGAGCGCAGTAAGCTTCGTTTCCATCACCGAGCCCGTAGCAACCCGCTTTCTTAAATGACGTAGGCCAAATGCACTCACTTACAATTTGCGTAGCCAAGAGCCGCACGTCGAACAAAGCATCCGGCGCCTCAATTGCGCTGCGGAGTGTGTTGAGCGCATCGTCGAAAGGCTTTCTTGGCAAGTCCGCCTTCGCGATGAGGCCGTTGGGCAGCAGAAGCCCATTGGTCGTCATCGCCGTCTTCAACGCCACAATAGGTGCCGACTTGTCAGTGGTCAGGATATGGGCGATGCGCAGGCTGTAAATGGCCTCGCGCAGCTTTGGACCTTGAACTTTTCCGGAGGGCTGGAATAGCCCATATAAGTCTTGCTCCTCAAGCGCTGAGTATGGCAGATGAACTTCCGTTTCCCCATGAAGCGGCTTCCCAAGCGAGACATGCTCTGCGAGTTCTCCCAGAGGATAAAATTCGCCGGTCGCGTCGACCAGGATGATCTTGCAGCTGTACTTGCCACTCTCTTCAATTAGCTTCGCAATGGTGTAGCTCTTGCCACCGCCCGTAGCTCCCAGGATCGCGCAGTGCCGCCCAAAGAGGCGCTCCGGCGTAACCGCTACGGAAGCGTCTTGAAGTGACGTGACAACCCCAAGACTGAGCTTCGCACTTCCATCAGCCGCGCCGTGAGCCGCATCTGCCACCAGCGCAGACATCAGGTCTGGCGCGGGGGAGTACACGTGAGCCCCTAGCCTTGGTCTGACCGCAATGCCGGGATAAATACGTCCACTTTCTCGATCAACGGTCGCAAGTAAATCAACTTCACCGATAGGGTCGACGAACCTCTCGGCGTCGAAGGATGGCTTGATTACAAGGCGATCTCTTTCAATCAGCCTTACAGCCGAAACGCGCCCGATGACGGCCGTCTTGTCGCAATCAATTAGGACAAATTCGCCAACCTGCCCCGTGCCGAGTGGGTGTCCGTACAGCGATGTTCCAGACCTTGCAGTCTCGTCGCCTAAGTTGACGAAGGCTCGGGCTGGAAAGACCGAAGACACGACGCCAACGTGGCGATTGGGATCAAGGACATTTTCCTTGGCACCGATCACGGTCATGTAATGAGCTTCCTCAGCACTGATCGAAGTTTGTCCTCTTCGGTTTCTGTGCCGATATCGGGCAACAGGCGTACGAAGCTAAAGAATGACAAGTCCAGCAGTGTGATGCGGGAATCTCCCTGCGCGACCAGCTGCTGCAGCAAGTGGATCTTTGGCCGATAGGCCCACTCGCTGGCGGGATCGCAGTGTTGTTCGCATTGCAACGTCGCAACGACAACGCGCAAGGAAAGATTTCGCTTGACGGCGGAAAGAATCATTTCAGATAGATGAGCATCCGCAAAGCCGAAGCCGACTACCAAGAGCCCGAGGCTCGGTTGTCTCAATGCCGACTGGAACTGCGACATCATTTCCAGAAACGGCTGACGATAGGTGAGCTCAAATTTGTCGCTACGGGGATAGATGATCACCGGCGCCGTTGGTCGATCCCTTCGGACTATCTGATTGCGCTCGATAGCCCAGTCAACAGAGCCGTGCAACTTTGCCAGAAGGACAACGCCGTCGATGAACTCTGGTCCCTTTGACTCAATGCGACGCCGTACGAAGTCAATGTCGAAGTTTGTCCCATCGAAGATCGGGATCGACTCGCGCCCGAAGCCGTCCACGATGATTGCTCCACTGTTTGCTGCCGCGCGTTCGATGCAAAGGTCATAGTTAGTTGTAAAAATGCGCGTGCGTGGCTTGCCCTGGGGGCGTCGCGCGAGGATGCGTAGGAGGTGCTCGTGGCTGGATAAATCGGCCGTATCCACATAGCCATGGCATGCGTCAGCAATGATCTTCTCGGCACTTGCAATGAATGGTCCCACTGTCGCATCGGGGCCAACAGGGGTATTTGCAAGCACCTGGCACTTTGAGAGGAGTGCTTCGATATCACCTGTGCCCGTGAGGGGGGTAGTGTCACCGACTTTCACCTGGATCGCGGCAAAACTCTTCGTGTCCTTGTCCCGAACCTTTTTCCAAAGGTCACTCATCTTCGGGCCACCAACGGCAGCAGACGCTCCGAGGCCAATTAAGGCTACAAGTTGCTCGCTTCCCAGCACAGCGCCCAGCGCTTGCTTGATCCGTCGACGGTGCTCTTGTCGCGCTTTGTCAGCCGCATCGGCAGGCTCCGCGTCTTCAATGCGAGCAACGTCGACCCAGTTGCCGCCTGTTGAGGCTCCGCTCATTCGGATCGGCGGCGGAGGTGCCGATGGCGCCGCGAGTGCCGACTTCGTTGCAGGCGCCGCGAAAGATTCTGGAGTGCTCATTCATTTCCCCCTCATGGGCATTCAAGTGATGCTCGCCTCTAGAATAGCCCCATGACCGCAAACGGCGAACGGGCTCCGGACAAGCGGCGGGTCTGCCGCGTTGTCATCAAAAGGTGCGAGACCAGATGCGCGCGCGGAAAGGGGCAAACGCGGTGTCATACAGTCGCGGTCGATTTTTCACGCTTCAGACGAGCTCAAATTTTCGAAGCGAGTTTTTCAACAGAATCGGTCGGTTTCGGCCGGTCGACGTGGACCTTCAGCTAAGCAAGCTGGTCCGCTGGCGGGTCATCGTCGATCGGAGCGTTCGATCTGGTGCACGCATGGAGCATGAACTCTCGCGGGCTTTTGAGCCTTTGCCGCATGGAATAGGCCAATCTTTCAGTCCTACTTTCTTCGAATGTAAATTTTTACATCTGATCACCCTATTGTATGCCGACGAGTTCACCCGGCGTCGGCGGGGTGTTAGTTGCCAAACATTAGCTCTTGCTCTTGCTCTTGCTCTGCTGTGCTCTTGCTAGACCAAATGGTCGGTGGGGATAGCCCGAGCTAGACCCACACCGCTCAATGAAGGCTCTTGCTCTGCTGTTGCTTTGGGGGGGAGGGGGGTTAAAGAGAGGGCAGGAGGGTGAGAGCACGAGAGAGGGAGGAGGGAGAGAAGAAGGGGAAGAGAAGCTCTAACTATCAGTGCTGGATACTAAGCTAGCGCTCGAGTAGCGACTGGGACAACACCCGAGCCCCTCGCAAGAGAGAAAGCGTACGCGAGGCCACAGGCGAGCCGTGCGCTTTTTACAGACCGCCGTAGGCAAGGGCTGACAAGTAACCCTAGTCGCCAGCCGAAGAGCTGGCGACGACCAGTTTTATGCTGGCAAGCAAAAGTCCGAAGAGATGGAGACATCTCACCCCAATCAGTTAATCCAGACGCCGCAGGGGAAGTTCATGAGCAGAGAGCCAGACTTCGAGCGTGCCGAGCCAGAAGTGATACGAGGCGATCATTCGATGAACTGTTTCGCTGGTCGCCTAAGACGCAAGCATGGGACCGTGTCGGGCCGATCTCTCCTGCTGACACACCGAGCACTGGCAACGCATTGACCTAGCTTGCCAAAGTTAGCTCTTTTCATAGCGATGGTTGACCCACGACGTTGCTCAGGGCGTCTGAGCAAAACACGGCGCACGTCAGGTGGTAGTCCAGTGCAGCCTGAGGATCAACGGCTTCCAACTGATCAGCCACCTGTTTGACAGTACCCTGAGGCTTCCCCGCTGAGTCATGGCACTGACCATCAAGGCCACACAAGGCGTCGTAGATCGGAAAGCCATCCTGATTGATCCCGCTTACCTGGATATCTGAATCACCGTTTTCACGCTTCATGGCTGCCAAAACAGCCAACGGCTGAGTAACCGACTTGCTCCACTGCGACGGCGGGTAAGGCGAAGGACGGCCAATGATGTTGCCTGCATTGTCAGTACAGATCACATCGCACTTATAGCTGTAACGACTGATGTCGACTTGACGAACATCCGTCATAGCGATCGATACCTGTTGCACCGTGCCCTGGTCGCCTAGTGTTTCATTGGAGCAACGGCCGTTGGCACAGGTAAGCGCATAGACCGGATAGCCTTCGTGGTTAATAGCGTTGACCGTCAGCATAAGCTTGGAGCCGTTCTTAGCAGCTATTTGCCAGGCCACCTTGCTGTCGGTGGTTGCGAACGACAGGGGATGACCGTCCACACCTGTACCGTCGGCTTCGACAGCAGGTAGATCCATGTCCTGCGCTGAGTCAGCCGCTGCGGTGGTAGCAGCCGGCTGTTGAACCACAGCGGATTGCACCGGCAGGCTTACTGTGCCGGCCGGGGCAGCGGTGATCTGGGCTCTAGCGTCTTGGTCGGTGGTCCCATTGGTAGCAGGGCTGTTGTCTACCGGGACCGTTACGCCATAGGAAGTCGAATGGGAGTTGATGGCCTGGTAACCGAGGAAGGCAACGGTGAGGCAAATGGCGACAACGCATAGGAAAATCAGCGTTCTGGTTTTCATTAAGCTATGTTCCTTCCATAATCCGTGGAGACGGCATTTGTTGGGATAATTCCACCGCTCCTACGCTGCGGCGAAGTGCGGATCGCAGCAGCCAGCATCCAACCGATTGACGATGGATGCTGGCCATTTTCGAGAATTTACAGAAATGTAACCACGACAAATTCCAGGCTTTGAGGATGTTCTCAGCACGGAACGTCGGTTGGATGCGTGGCTCGCCGATTAAGGTGCAATTTGTGGCTCGTAGTCGGAGTAGCTGATGGAAGAATTGTGGATGACTAAACCAACCACTCTCTCGACGGAATTCGAGCTGTAGGCAATATCGTCGGTGTGGCCGTCTTGATGAACTAGCTCAGCGCCCGCGTAGACTAAATCGGGCGTGTTGTCGTCGGCGAGCGTCCACTGAAACAGCTCATCTCCTCTGGTCACCGGGTTTGGATCAATCGCCTTTATCTGCGCGCCCACGTTCTTTTCGACGTTGCCGAAGTACTCCGCTTTTCCAGCCGTCTCCTTCGCCAGTTGGTCTTGATCAGATTTAATGTAGCCAGACACATTGTCAATTAGCGTACGAATCCCGGATGGGTCACTCTTGTCTTGCTCCAGGGTGGCGGAGCTCTGAGCTATATCCGACCGCAGCAAACGGATATTGCTCTGCAGCTCGTAGACGGCATTGGGGCTTGCCGATGTAATTCCGCTTTCGTCTCTGGATATGGCCGCTGATGGCTGGCTACTCGGATTGGCTTTCGTCGATAGGGATAGATGATCTCTCGCATCTCCGACGATGGTGACCAAATTGCCGTCGTTGAATGCATCTGTGGGAAGGCTGGCGCTTACCCGATTGGTCGTGCTTATGATCGAGGGCACGTCACCGGACTTCAGTGCCGCCAGCTCCTCGGTTTGGTCTTGCAACTTTTTCTTGTCTGCATCGACCCTGGCTTGAGTGTCAGGATCAACGATGCCGGCGTTGAGATCGGCCAAGGTCTTTTGCTCGCCAGCCATCTTGGCTTGCAGCGAATTCATCCCGGCAACGTAATTGCCTTCGAGGGACTGGATGGTGCCCTGCAAGTCCGACAGCCGCTTGTCGTCACGCGACTTGTAGAAAGCCGCCACACCGCTGAGTTCGCAGCGGTACTCGATAATCGTGCGACCCCTGCCATCTTTGACCGTATCCCACTTCGTCGATGTGCAGATTTTTCGATGGTCAAACGCTTGCCCGATCTTGTACGACGGATCGGCCGGGAGGACAGCGTTCTGGACAGCCGCTATTTTGCCTCCGGAGCATGCCGCCAACGTCGAGGCGATGCCGAGCAGGATTGCCTTCTGGCTAACCCTCAAGAGGATCACCCTTCCGGATTGGGGGCGACCGTGGTTATGCGCTGTCATGGATGGAATTCCTTTGCGTTAGTTTTAGCTTGGCCTTGCGATTCTTCGGTGATCACGATGTGGCACAGACGTACCCTTCGACTGGGTGGCGAGGCGGTATCCCCGCATAGCGGCTACCCACACCCCCAGCCAGGTAAAGGAAGCGACCACAACCGTCAGTGCCGTCAACCCCAGCACACTGCTGCCGAGGTTGACGTTGTCGTTGAACCAACTGAACACCAGCCAGGAGACGAAGCCGCCGCCTACCCACAGCTATCTCGCGCGGCAGGATGATGCGAGGGCCGAAAGGACCCGTTATGGGGTATTACGCACTCGGCGTGGCCGCTGCACGCGTAGCCAGCAGATGCTTGGCGTCGGTATAGATGAAGATCTTGCTGACGCTATAGAGCACCGTGGCAAGGATCAGCACCTGATCGGCACTGCTGATGGCCACGATTAGAATGACGGCCTGGACGAGCCATGTGATGTACTTGGTGTAGACATTGCCGCGCATGATGCCGTCAGCCGTTTTATTCACGAACTTCTTGTAGAGCGAACCCAGCTTGGTGCTGGCGAACAGCTTGCGACCCAGGAGGCCGACAAACGTGTAGACACACAGAGCGATGTAGATCCATTCGACGATCGAGCTAATGGCGTTGTTGTCCATGCTATTTCTCCGTAGCAGAATTGATGGTTGACTATGTTGGGTGCGGGCTCGTTACAGCGGCACGCAGCGGATACGTTCGTTTGAAGCGCTCCGTCTTGCATTCCCCTGTCATTTGATCCCCATTGGGAATGGCGTTTCTTGTGGAACAACTTCATCGTTGTTGAATATATCCCGTGGATTGATGGTCGCGCAATCGGCACCTTGCGTGCATGGCAAGGGATTTCGATCAAGTACGCCAACGACTGGCGCTCAACATTCGAGCGCTGAGGGCTGCTATGCAGCTCTCACAAGAGCAACTGGCCCTTGACGCTGACGTTGATCGAACTTACGTCAGTCAAATAGAACGCTCGATTGGCAACCCATCTTTGCTTGTGCTCTGTAAGCTCGGACTGGTGTTGGATACAGATGTTGCGGATTTGTTGGAGGGCGAAGTGCCGCCAACGCGCCGACGAAAGTAGCCATCGCTACCGGCAGTTCGCGTGCACGCCTTCTGACTAGCACGCCCCTCCAGTCCTTATACGACTAACCCCAGTGCCTCTTCCCACGCCTTCTGCTTGAGGGCAGCCCCTTGGCCAAACCAAGCCGCGTCGAGGCGATGATCATCACTGCGAGCGCGACGATGGTGATCAACGAACTCCGTGACGCCGTTCACCAGACCCCACGCCGTCCCAGCCGCAGAGGTCAGATTCGAGCCTTTCCCTCTTCCTGCGAGGAGCTGCTGTACTGACTTGGCTGCGCGGTCATTGACGACTGCCATACCGCGCGCCGTGACGTTTGCAGCCGGGTAGGTCAGCACGCGTTGCAGGAAGGCCTCCGTTGTCTTCGCATTGACTCTGCACTCGGACAGCGCCTTCATCTGCAACATGAAGTCGTCCCACGACGCCACCGCAATGCCGAGCTGGCGCTTGACCGCCTGGGCGTCGAATTGGCTACGGTGCGGCACCTTCACGGCGCCCGTGCCCTTTGCAAGGGCGAGGGCCAAGGTGTTGTTGCAAACCACCCGAACTGAAGTGAATTGCGCTGTGGTGGCCAAGGTGCCGTCGCAGGCCGTGGCTAGCAGCAGATAGCCGTTGACCCGGTCGCGGCCCTTGAGCGCCACGGTCTGGCCGGTACGGGCAAGCGCCCAGAACTTTCGGCCCTCCTTCAGGACGCCAGCGGTCTCCAGTTCGAAGCCACCGATGTCCGTGAGGTCGCGATAGAACTCCAAAATCTCGGCCGGCTGTACTACCTGGTAGCGTTTGGACACGATTGCCAGCGGGGCCTTGGTGTCAGAGCGGTACAAGACCTTTTGCTCAGGGAATGTGCGAATGGCATCGGCATCGCATGCGGCGAAACGCACGTCCGCCGCCTCAATACGCCAGTTCATGCCAGCCTGTTCGGCCCAGACTTCGAGCGGCTGATCGCGGGCCAGCTGTTGACCCAAGCCGTGCCAGGGAACTTCGTTGACGTAGGCCATGGTTTGTACGAGATGCATGACAAAACTCCTTTTTGGACAGATGAACGCATAGAGCCCGGCCGAAACCGGGCTCTATGCGTGATGGAAGGAAAAGAGAGAGGTGATCTGACTCGATGCCTCGGTCAGCTCAGGGAACTGCTTTGTGCGAAGTCTGCTACGTCAAGCGCGTAATTCGTGGGATGCAGACAACGTCTTCAACAGCCCCGTGAAGAGCAGACAGATCCATTGTCTCGACACTTAGGCCACACGCAGGCGTTGCTCTGATTGCGGACCCATATGAAATAGTGTCCTACAGTTGGCCATCAAGAATACGCACGACCGTGAGAGCTGCGGGAGGTGGCCCAGCATGTTGCGACCGGCAGAAGTCGACCCATTGCGGTCACTCGAGTCGCCAACCTCGAGGCGGCAAATCCGTCGTTCTCTTAGCGCTCTTTGCCTCGATTTGCGTCGCGCGCGCGCGTCATACCGGCGACGAATTTTCGCGCTAGACGCGAGAATGCACCACGTTCTTCAGCGCTCCAGTCAACCAAAAGCAGGCCGACCAAGCGTCGCCGGGCAGCCGCAAGTCTGCGGTCGACGCGGCGGCCTTCGGCGGTCAGCGTCGCTTCGCGGACGCGCCGATCGTCGGTCTGTGTACGGCGTTCAACGAGACCCGCCGCCTCCAGCACTCCCAGTTGGCGACTGATGGTTGTGTGATCGCGGCCGGCGTGGTCCGCGAGCTGTGCCACGCCCATCGCGCCAAGCGCACCGAGCCGCGCGACTAGCGGGAAGAGGGAACGATCAAGCGATACTCCCGCCTCGCGCAGCAAGACGTCGTCTTGCCTCGGGTTGTTCAGCGCGCCCATAAGGCAGATCAACGCTGCGATGACGTCATCGATGTCATCGCTGTTCGCTGCAGCGGGGTCTGCCATTGCGATACCTCGGTGGTTCGGATAAAGTGCGTGCATCATACACGCTTTAAAGGACCACGCATGACTGCACCCCCAACTGTTTTTGTCATCGTCGGCAGCGTACGCGCCAAACGGCTCTGCCCTACCATAGCCGCGTGGGTCGCCGACATCGGTCGAAGTCGCGCCGAGTTCGTCGTGGAGATCGTGGATCTCGCCGACTGGCCACTGCCGTTGGACGACGAGCCAGGAATCCCAGCGCTAGGCAGTTATTCGACTGAAAGAACGCGCGCGTGGAGCGAGAAGATTGCTGGCGGTGCCGGTTTCGTCTTCGTCGCGCCGCAGTACAACTGGGGGTACCCTGCTGCGCTCAAGAACGCGATTGACCACCTGTACCGCGAATGGCGTGGTAAATCAGCGATCATCGTCAGCTACGGGGGGCATGGTGGTGGCAAGTGCGCCGCGCAACTGCGGCAGGTGGCCGACGGCCTGAAGATGCGAGTGGCACCGACCATGCCTGGCCTAGAACTGTCGGACGACATGATGCGCGAGGGGAAAGTTGAACCAGCACGCGACTTCGCCAGTCATCTCGCCTCGGTCGAACTGGCGTTCGCAGAGTTGGCGGCGTTACTCATTCAACCACCTGAAGCGAAGCAAAGGTAGGAAATCGGATTTTCTCGGCAGCCAAGGCACCTGACATCGTGACGCGAGGTTGCTGGCCCAAGCCGGTACGAGCTCCGGTTCGCCTGAAGCTGCCAATGACGAAGGGCCGCTTATGGCCGAACTGAGACATTCCTGGCATGCCAAACGAGATGACGGCACCACCGGAATGGACATCCGCATCAGGCGCGACGCGAAAGAGGGCGTCGGCCACCCGGAGATGGCCGACGCCACTCAGGGCTCGTCTCGCGCCAGGATTCGACCGAGTCCTGCAAGTACCACTTCGTCTACCTTCTCCCGTATGAAGTACTCGCAGCGTTCGCGCCAGGAGTCTTCGTCCCACTCACAAGAAGCGACACGATCGTCATACAACGCCTCGAACTCTGCCGCCCAATTCTTCGCGAGGTTGTGGAACTCGTAACTATCGTTGGGCCGGAAGCGGGCGAGCGCCATGTTCCATGCGATCTCCACGACCGTCTCGATGAGCTTGCCGTGCATGTGGAGCGCGGCCGCGTTCTCGGCCAGCCGTTCGCTGTAGTTCTTCATGTGCGTGCCTCCCGTGTGCGCAGGTAGTCGTGAACGCGATAGAGCCGCTCGATCCCGGGCGTGTTGTCCTCAATCCACTCCTCAGGCCTTCCGTTTCCTCGTGCGCTCTCCATCAGGCCGGTCTCATCCAGTTCACCATGGGTG
>NZ_MUNR01000002.1 GCF_002001045.1 Rhodanobacter sp. C01
CACCCATGGTGAACTGGATGAGACCGGCCTGATGGAGAGCGCACGAGGAAACGGAAGGCCTGAGGAGTGGATTGAGGACAACACGCCCGGGATCGAGCGGCTCTATCGCGTTCACGACTACCTGCGCGCAAGGGAGGCCCGTGCATGAAGAACTACAGCGAACGACTGGCCGAGAACAGGGCCACGCTCCACATGCACGGCAAGCTCATCGAGACGGTCGTGGAGATCGCATGGAACATGGCGCTCGCCCGCTTCCGGCCCAACGACAGTTACGAGTTCCACAACCTCGCGAAGAATTGAGCGGCAGAGTTCGAGGCGTTGTATGACGATCGTGTCGCGTCTTGTGAGTGGGACGAAGACTCCTGGCGCGAATGCTGCGAGTACTCCACACGGAAGAAGGTAGACGAAGTGGTACTTGCAGGACTCGGTCGAATCCCGGCGCGAGACGAGCCCTGAGTGGCGTCGGCTATCTCCGGGTGGCCGACGCCCTCTTTCGCGTCGCGCCTGATGCGGATGTCCGTCCCGGTGGTGCCGTCATCTCGTTTGGCATATCCGGAATGTCTCAGTTCGGCCATTTCCGGTCGTTCGCTTCGCTCAACTTGAAGGCAATTAGCTGCCGTTCGGATGAAAATCGGCGCCGAGGTTTCCCTTCGGCCAAGCCACCGCCTATGTAGGATGCATACGCATCGAAATGCCGCACTTGGCGGTGCCTGCAATTGGATCAATGTCCTCCGGTTACCCCCGCGCGCACCAGAGTCTTGAACGCTGCAGAGATCTGCTCGTCGGTGAAATTGCAGTGTCCATTGCCGACCGGCGCGAGCACGGTGAGCATTTTGCCGTTTCCCGCCGCACGAACCTGGTCAGGATAGATCGGATGAAATCGCGAGGGGATGGTTTGATCGAAGACGTTCCACTGCATCACCAGCGGCACGTCGATACGGCCGGTCAATGTCACGTTGCGGCGGGCATAGGCCATGGCAGAGGGCGCGCCGGCATAGCGATGCACCTTGCGGTTGAAGGCAGCATCGTCGCCAAACCCGTGATAAACGGTCCTGCGGTTGTCAACCGGCATGCCGCCAGCACGCTGCTCGAATTCACGCAGCGCCATGTAATAGAGCATCAGTGAACCGGCCGGCGCTTCTGGTGAGCCCTGCATACGCTTTTCCAGCAAGGCGGCCTGCTTTGGGTGCGCTTGCAGCGCCTTATCGAAGACAGCTGGAGATATGAACCGTGGCGAGTCGGGAGCGGCCAGATCGGGCAGGATGTCTGGAATTAGTGCGTCGAAGGCTACCAGCGGTGTGACCACGGCGCGCGATATGAGTTCGGGTGTCGAGACGGTCACACCGCACATGACGAGCGCGCCAGCGTAGACATGCGGGTAGCGCTCGATGCTTGCCGCAGTCTCCAGGCCGCCCAGCGAGAACCCGTAAATGTAGGTTTGGGTCGGACGGGCGAAAGTGCGAATGAAGTATTGGCGCAGACGTTCGTTGTCGACGATAGCATCGCCTACGGCCCAACCTTGCGAGGCGTATTGGCTCTGCGCGACTGCGTAACCGAGCTTGAGAAAATCGGGCGTCGCGTCAGCTGCCGTCATTGGCGTTTTGATCGGCGCGCCCACAGGCTGGTAGCCGTGCATCAGCATGATCAGGTCGCCGTTCCAGTCTGCCGGGATATCGATACGGTAGAGAGCTCCCTGTAGCGTGCCGGCGTGAGTGCCCGGCTTCAGATTAGCGCCGTGCGCGGACAGAGGGCCGATGCCGATCCATACTGCCAACACAAGCCAAATAGTGATCGGTCGAAAGGTAGCGTAGCGTGGTGCTGTACGTTTCATGTCATCACTCCTGACGGGGAACACGGGCACAGGGGTCTAGTTGCGGCCATCCGGAACTGGCCACAGGTGGATCGGATGCAGGCAGGGTGTCGGTCAGGTCCCCAGCATGAGGACCATCAGGGCAAACCGTCTGTGAAACGGACTCAACGGTGTCGGAAGGCGGTTACCAAGGTTCCTTTCTCGTCGAGCACCAGAAATACCGTTTCCGTACCGTGCTGGCGCTTGACGAGGTAGGTGTCTGAGCCGAACTGGCTGACGCCTGTGAACGTGTACGATTCGACCGGCCCGAGCTCGGCGAGATACTTCTCTCTCGTCGCCTTCTGTTCGGTGCGTGCCCGGGCCAGGTCAGTACTCATGCCGGCGCCGCTGTCGGGATCGCTGAGCAACAGTCGCAACGCCTTCTCGCTGCCCGGGAACGGTTTCTGCGCCTTGATGCGACCTGCAAGCGCATCATTGATCCGGTCGGCGGCAGCCTTGTCGATGCGCGGCACGTCGAGAACATCGCGTCCGTTCTGGTAGGCGACCAGTCGCAAGGCATGGCCACCGGCGTCAGTGATGAAGCGCACGGTGGCGGCGTCCTTGCCCTCCACAGCGAACCGGGTCTCGCCGAGGGGAACGATGTGAAATGGTTTCGACGCTGCGATCTGCCCGCTGATGCTGACGGTGAGACCGTTGCCGGCGCGCGTCACAGCAACGAGCGAGATGGGGCTGATCTGGTAATAGCCTGTGTAGCTGCCAAGCATATCGCTGCTCAGCACGACCGGGGCGTTAGCATCCCGGTGGCCTGTATCGGGCGGCGTTACCTGCGTCGCAAAGACCGCTATGCCCAGCGAAGCGCATACCAGTGCCGCCGCCGACGCGCGTGTCCACTTTTTCGGCTTGCGCAGCATGTGCCGAATCCGCAATTCCAGGAACGATGCGGAATCAGACATCGCTGGTACCACACCGATGCGGCTCGATTGGTGCTGGCCCACCTGGATCAGTGTCTCGCAATAGGCACCGACGTCTTGCCCACCCTTCAGGACGCGGGCGTCGCAGTCCACCTCGATGGCACGGCGCAAACGGCGGAACTGCCACCACAGTAGCGGATTCCAGGGCATCAGCGTCAGCAGCACCAGAGCAAGTGCGACGAGCTGCGGGTCGCGCGCATCCAGATGCGAGCGCTCATGGGCGATCGTGCATTGTTGCTGCTCTTTGCTCGCTTGCAGCAACCACGCCGGCACGACGACGCGCGAGCGCATCAGACCGACGACGGCCGGCCCCGCGTCCGGCGCGACCAGGACACGTTCGCCACACAGGCGTCCTTCGCTCCAACCACACTTGCGCCGATGCAAAAGCACGGAGCCTAGTGCGAGGATCAGCGACATCAGCACGGAGGCCGCTACCCATATGCCGCGCAACAGCGTATCGACGTGGGCGGATGTCGCGTATGGCTGTGCACCCTCGAGGTCAAGCAGCGCCGGCAGCATCGGTATTGATGTTGTGTCGCGCAGGACAATCGACGTCGACGCATTGGCGAACTTGAAGGCGTCGGGGAGCCGAATCGACACGGTGGCAACCACCGTCGGCAGCACCAGCGAACCGGCCAGCGTTGCCATCCACACCCACCGCGTTGCGGTCCGGCGGACCTTTGCCGCACGCTCGGCCGCAAGCGCCGCCGCACTCAGAGTGAGCGCGACCAGGGCGACATACATCACCCAACCAATCATCTCGGCTCCTCCTTGTCGGAGCGTTCGGCCAGCAGTTGCCGCATGCGGCGTATCTGCTCGTGGCTGAGCTTTTGCTCCGACACCAGATGCGAAAAGAGCAACTCGGCTGAACCCTTGAACAGCTTGTCGGTCAGATGCTGCACGGCGTTCTTGCGTGCGGCTCGCTGCTTGACGCTTGCGAAGTAGCGATGCCCGCGACCCTCTTCTTCGTGTCCTACATAGCCTTTGCCTTCGAGCGTGCGCAGCACGGTGAGCACGGTCGTATAGGCGAGCTTGTCGCTCAATTGTTCGCGGACTTCGGCGACTAGCGATGGCCCGTGATCCCATAACGCCTGCATGACATCAGTTTCGCGATCGGTGAGGGAAATCTTCATGGCGTCTGTTTGCCCGCTATCTACTATGGGTGTAGTAGATACTAGGAGCTTTCCAGCTTGTCAACTATGGGAATAGTTGATCGATAGTCTGTCGCGCGGGGCAGTATGGTCCTTACGGTCCAGGTGACGGCCGGGCAGGCTGCGACGGTTGAGCGCAGACGCGACCGGCTCTTATGGGTAGGTCAACGTCCACCGAGTAATCCCCGCAAGCCTAGGGTCGCTGACCGGCCAGGAAGAGTCAGTCACAGCTTCTGTCTAAGTTCCGGAGGGCAGTCATTCGCTGAACTCATGCCGAGCCGCTAAGCTCAGCGAGATGGGCCCCGGCATTTCGTGGGCGTTCCCCTATTGGGACTTGGTAATGACCGGCGTTTGCAAACCCGCTTCCGATGTGTGGGAAATAGTCACTGCGCTTGGCACTGTGGGCGCGGTGGTGGTTGCTCTGGCGATTTCGTTGACGCAGGCATGGCGAGACTGGCACAAGGTTCGACGTATTCGACATGCGATCGCTCCGGCGCTGATCGGCGATCTTGTAACAGTTAGAGAAGTGCTCAAGACGATCAACGAGACAGCATCAAAGCTTCTGCAGGTTCGAATGACAAATGCGCGCGAAGTAGCCACCGTGGTGAACCTTGGGCGAAATTTGGCGATGCCATCTTTCGACAAGTTCAAGGGGCTCCTTCCTGATCTTGGCTCGGCTGCTGCGCCAAAGGTGATTGAAACCTACGGAAAAATCATTCGCATTATGACCTTGACGTGCACGTATCCAACGCATATTGCCTCCTTGGAAGAAGCCTCGAGTGTGGTGAATGCGCTGCAGGCCGGCTCCACTCAGCTCATTGACGAGATAGAGAAGACGATCCCAGTACTCGAGCGTCTCTAGTCAGACCATCCCAGTTGACGTTAGCTCAGCCATGCCGGAGTCGTTTTCCCAGTGCTGGCCTGAGATCCGTTGGTGCGGATCAACCAATCCGCAACCATCGCGGCTCGAACATTTGCATGATGCTGGCGGCGGAACTTTAGCTTTGTAACCGGCCTGCTCGAATACGGACGATCGTCGCTGACTCCTCAGTATCGAATGTCGTCCGTTACGACGCTGACCCCGCGATCCTTTCCGCACGGGTGCCCACCAGCCAAACCCGGCCCGCTGCGGCCTAGATCAAGGTGCCGGATAGCCAACGTCGAACACGAATTCTGGTGATAATATTCCGGTTGGACATAACGCCGGATTGCGCGCAGTCTGTTCACGCGTGATGCACTCCGCGGTTGAGGTGGCGTTTATGAAGACAGAAAGCGAAATTCAGACTGCGCTCAACAACGAACGTCGCGCTTTCACTCGCAAACAGGCTTCGTTCTTTGCGCTCCTGACGTCCCATTCCCTTCGCGGAAACAGGCCGCCCGCAACGCAAGATACGGACGTTGCCGAAAACGAGGCGCTTGCGGCCGAGACCGATTGGAAAGCCAAAGATGTCGAATTCAGGCGCATAGTCGACGAATCCATAACGGGTCGCCGCCACTGAGCATGAAGAAGCCCTCTCGGCCTTTACTCATCCTCGCCAGCTCGCTGGTTAGCTTGGTATTGTCGCTACACTTCGGGCTGACCGCGCACACGGTAGACGAGGGCTATGGCCTCCATGTCACGTCGATCACCGACTGGGGCAGGGTCGCGCTGACACTTGTTTTCGGCGCTGTCGGCTGTCTGGGTTTAGCTTCAATGCTGCGAAAGCCGTAAAGGGTTTCTACACCTAAAATGCCGCGCCTGAGCTCGGGCGTTATCGGACACCGCTGAAGTCATCGTCCAGTCGTCACCACGCTTCCTGAAGGCGGCCGTTCACGACCGGCTCAAATGGGTCGAGTTCTGCCGGTCGCAACATGCTGTGCCACCTCCCGCAGCTTTCACGGTCTTGCATGTTCTTGATGACCAACTGAAGGGCACAATTTCATACGGGTCCGCAATCTTAGCAACGCCAACGCGTGGCCTGAGTGTCGGGACGATGGATCTGTCGGCTCTTCACGGGGCTGGCGAAGACGTTGTCTGCATCCCACGAATTACGCGCTTGACGTAGCAGACTTCGCACCAAGCAGTTCCCTGAGCTGACCGAGACATCGAGTCAGATCACCTCTCTCTTTTCCTTCCATCACGCATAGAGCCCGGCTTTGGCCGGGCTCTATGCGTTCACCTGTCCAAAAAGGAGTTTTGTCATGCATCTCGTACAAACCATGGCCTACGTCAACGAAGTTCCCTGGCACGGCTTGGGTCAACAGCTGGCCCGCGATCAGCCGCTCGAAGTCTGGGCCGAGCAGGCCGGCATGAACTGGCGTATTGAGGCGGCGGACGTGCGTTTCGCCGCAGGCGATGCCGATGCCATCCGCACATTCCCTGAGCAAAAGGTCTTGTACCGCTCTGACACCAAGGCCCCGCTGGCAATCGTGTCCAAACGCTATCAGGTAGTGCAGCCGGCCGAGATTTTGGAGTTCTATCGCGACCTCACCGATATCGGAGGCTTCGAACTTGAAACGGCGGGTGTTTTAAAGGAAGGTAAGAAGTTCTGGGCACTCGCCCGGACGGGCCAGACCGTGTCGCTCAAGGGCCGCGACCAGGTCAACGGCTATCTGCTGCTTGCCACGGCCTGCGACGGCACCTTGGCCACCACAGCGCAATTCACTTCAGTTCGGGTGGTTTGCAACAACACCTTGGCCGTCGCCCTTGCAAAGGGCACAGGGGCCGTGAAGGTGCCACACCGCAGCCAGTTCGACGCCCAGGCGGTCAAGCGCCAGCTCGGTATAGCGGTGGCGTCATGGGACGACTTCATGATGGAGATGAAGGCGATGTCTGAGCGCAGGGTCAATGCGAAGACCACGGAGGCCTTCCTGCAGCGCGTGCTGACCTACCCGGCTGCAAACGTCACGGCGCGCGGTATGGCAGTCGTCAATGACCGCGCAGCCAAGTCAGTACAGCAGCTCCTCGCAGGAAGAGGGAAAGGCTCGAATCTGACCTCTGCGGCTGGGACGGCGTGGGGTCTGGTGAACGGCGTCACGGAGTTCGTTGATCACCATCGCCGCGCTCGCAGCGATGGTCATCGCCTCGACGCGGCCTGGTTCGGCCAAGGCGCGGCGCTAAAGCAAAAGGCGTGGGATGAAGCGTTGAAACTGCTCGCTTGAGAGGAAGTGGGTGACCTGCCTGACGCTCGGGCGCATATCTGTGCGAGGCACCCAAACATTGGTCAGCCCATGGTTCGCGCCAGCTCAGGACTTGCTCGCCTTGTGGCGTCCGCGTTTGGAGGGTTTCTCAAGCTTTTTCAAGCGCACGTCTAGCTCGGCTGAAAACGCGGGAAACGGCACGTCATAGGCGTCGCAAAGATCGAGTATTTGCAGCAAGTCAAGGCCACGCTTGCCCTTCTCAACGTCTGATACGTAGGTCTGGGGTCTTCCGATGGCTTCAGCCACCTCCGCCTGAGTGAGGTGGCGAAGCACTCTCAGCTCGCGCAGGTATTCGACCAGCACCGCGTGGCGCTCACTGTAGAGGGATGTTCGCTTCATGACCGGACCTGGATGGGACGGTCACTGAAGCTATACCTGAGTACTGGTTATAGGTAATTCAGGATTTATACCTGCTACACAGGTATCCTTAAACCGTATTGAGACGGCTCGAAGCTCTCAGGTCGCGGGTCAATCAGGGGGAAAGACGTAAAGGATCATCACGAGCGAATGCATTCGCTGCGTATAGCTGGAACGAGCCCTCACCAGGCATAGCCAACCGTCAACCTTACCAAGGGGAAATACATGGACAACAACGTCATTAGTTCGGTCATCGAATGGGTTTACATCGCTCTGTGTGTCTACACGTTTGCCGGCCTGCTGGGCCGCAAGCTTTTCGCCAGCACCAAGCTGGGTTCGCTCTACAAGAAGTTCGTGAACAAAACGGCTGACGGCATCATACGCGGGAATGTCTACACCAAGTACATCACATGGCTCGTCCAGGCAGTCGTTCTATTCGTGGCCATCAGCACTGACGATCAGGTGCTGATCCTTGCCACAGTGCTCTATTCCGTCAGCAAGATCTTCATCTATGCCGACGCCAAGCATCTGCTGGCGGCGCGTGCGGCGGCCACACCGAGTGCGTAATACCCCATAACGGGGTCCTTTCGGCCCTCGCATCATCCTGCCGCGCGAGATAGCTGTGGATAGGCGGCTTCGTCTCCTGGCTGGTGTTCAGTTGGTTCAACGACAACGTCGACCTCGGCACGAGTGTGCTGGGGTTGGCGGCACTGACGGTTGTGGTCGCTTCCTTTACCTGGCTGGCGGTGCGGGTAGCCGCTACGCAGGGATACCGCCTCGCCCCCAGTCAAGGGTACGTCTGTGCCACATCGTGATCACCGAAGGATCGCAAGGCCAAGCTAAAACTAACGCAAAGGAATTCCATCCATGACAGCGCATAACCACGGTCGCCCCCCCATCCGGAAGGGTGATCCTCTTGAGAGTCAGCCAGAAGGCACTATTGTTCGGCATCGCCTCGACGTTGGCCGCTTGCTCCGGAGGAAAAGTAGCCGCCGTCCAGAACGCCATCATCCCGGCCGATCCGTCGTACAAGATCGGGCAAGCGTTCGACCATCGAAAAATCTGCACATCTACGAAGTGGGATACGGTCAAAGATGGCAGGGGCCGACTGATCGTCGAGTATCGCTGCGAACTAAGCGGTGTGGCGGACTACTACAAATCGCTTGACGATAAGAAGTTGGCCGCCTCGCAGGGAACTATCCAGTGCCTCGAAGGCAATTACATTGCTGGGATGACATCCCTGCAAACCAAGATTGACGGCGAGCAAAAGAAACTTACCGAGCTCAACGCAGGCATCGTGAATCCCGATGCCCAAGCCAACGTTGATGCTGAGAAGATCAAGTTGCAAGACCAGTCCGAAGAATTGTTGGCACTGAAGTCCGGGGACGTGACCTCAATCATAAGCACGACAAATCGAATAAGCGCCAGCCTTCCAACGGACTCGTTCAATGACGCAGATCTATCCACCATCGCCAGAGATGCGAGTGAGCATCTCTCCCTATCCACCAAGGCTGGCCAGAATGGCGCGCTGTCAGCGGAACTGACGAGAGACGAAAACGGGATCACATCAGCCAGTCAAAGTGCCATCTACGAGCTGCAAAGAAGTATCGGACTGCTGCAGTCAGGCATAGCTCAGAGTGCTGCAAGTATTCAGCAAGACAAGAATGACACGGCAGGAATACAGAACCGGATTGTTGATGTGTCTGCCCTGATCAAGTCTGACCAAGACGAGCTTGCAAAAGAAACGGCTGGCAAAGAGGACTATTTCAGGAACTTAGAAAAGAGTGTTGGCGCGCAGATTCAAGCGATTGGTCTGAACCCCGTCGTCAGAGGAGATGAGTTGTTTCAGTGGACAGTCGCCGATGACAACACACCCAGCTTAGTCTACGCAGGCGCTGAGATGGTTCACAAAGATGGCCACACCGACGATATTGCATACGGCTACAACTCTGTCGGAACTGCAATTCAGCTGATCGTCCAAAACTCAATGAACAATTATTCCCAGTACAAACCGCAAATTTGAGTTTAATGGGCGAGCTGCATATCCGAATGGCGTTCTGTGCAAGAAAACATCTGTCGCCGTGAATTCGGCGACGGATACAGTTGATGCACTTTCGCAAATGATCAGCTGACTCCGACCGAAGAAGGATGTTGTTCATTGCGGTGTTCGCTTCGACGCCAGGCGGTCATGCGGAGTTACCTACCGCTCGATCCATTCCCAATGACTCATTGAAGGAAAATAGTTTAATGAAAACTAGGACACTGATCCTCCTGTGTGTCATCGTCATTTGCGTTACCGTTGCCTTCCTTGGCTACCAGAGTATCAACTCCAACTCGGCATCCGGTGATGTAACGGTCCCAGTGGACAACAGCCCTGCTACCAATGGGACCACCGACCAAGACGCGTCGGCCCAGGTCGTCGCTACTCTGGCCGGCACAGTAAGCGTGCCGGTGCAATCCTCTACCGTTCAACAGCCGGCTGCTACCACCGCAACGGCTGACTCAGCGCAGGACATGGATCTACCCGCTGTCGAAGCCGACGGCACAGGCGTGGACGGTCATCCCCTGTCGTTCGCAACCACCGACAGCAAGGTCGCCTGGCAGATAGCTGCCAAGCACGGCTCCAAGCTTATGCTGTCGGTCACCGCTATCAACCACGAAGGCTATCCGGTCTATGCACTTACCTGTGCCAACGGCCGTTGCTTCAATGGAACACTAGGCGACCAGGGCACCGTGCAACAGGTATCGGTCGCTATGACGGATGTTCGTCAAGTCGACATCCGTCGTTACGGCTACAAGTGCGGTGTGATCTGTACTGACAAGGCAGGCAACATCATTGGCCGTCCTTCGCCTTACCCGCCGTCGCAGTGGAGCAAGTCGGCTACTCAGCCGTTGGCTGTTTTGGCAGCCATGAAGCGTGAAAGCGGTGATTCGGATATCCCGCTGAGCGGGATCAATCAAGATGGCTTTCCGATCTATGACGCCTTGTGTGGCCTTGATGGTCAGTGCCATGACTCAGCGGGGAAGCCTCAGGGTACTGTCAAACAGGTGGCTGATCAGTTGGAAGCCGTTGATCCTCAGGCTGCAGTGGATTACCACCTGACGTGCGCCGTGTTTTGTTCAGACGCCCTGAGCAACGTTGTGGGTCAGCCATCGCTATGAAAAAAGCTGACCTTGGCAAGCTAGGTCAATGCGTTGCCAGTGCTCGGCGTGTCAGCAAAAAGAGATCGGCCCGACACGTTCCCTTGTTTGCGTCTTACGCGACCAGCGAAACAGTTCATCGAATGATCGCCTCGTATCACTTCTGGCTCGGCACGCTCGATGTCTGGCCCTCTGCTCATGAACTCACCTTGCAGTGTCAGGATTGACTGACTGGGGTGAGATGTCTCCATCCCTTCGGATTTTTGCTTGCCAGCATAAAACCGGTCGTCGCCAGCTCTTCGGCTGGCGACTAAGGTTACTTGTCAGCCCTTGCCTACGGCGGTCTGTAAAAGGCGCACGGCTCGCCTGTGGCCTCGCGTACGCTTTCTCTCTTGCGAGGGGCTCGGGTGTTGTCCCAGTCCCTAGTCGAGCGCTAGCTGAGTAGCCAGCACTCATAGTTAAAGCTTCTCTTCCCCTTCTTCTCTCCCTCCTCCCTCTCTCGCGCTCTCTCCCTCCTGCCCTCTCTTTAAC
>NZ_MUNR01000001.1 GCF_002001045.1 Rhodanobacter sp. C01
GAGACGGGCTCCGCTGTTGCAGGGTGCGATCCCGACAGCTATCGCTTTCCAGCGCCCCCAAAGACGAAGGCCTCCCCGGATGGGGAGGCCTTCTTGGATAAAGCCCCTGGCGGTGACCTACTCTTGCATGGCAAAGCCACACTACCATCGGCGCATGCGCGTTTCACTTCTGAGTTCGGGATGGGATCAGGTGGTACCACGCCGCTATGGCCGCCAGGGAAGGGGTGGGAGCGGCGCTTGAGCGCCGGCTCCACATTCTTCTGAAGTGTCGGGTCAAAGACGCTGACCGGACGCTTCCGTGAGAGGGATCTCACGTGGATAAATCGTAAACGAGTGACAAGCGTCGAGGTGAATTCGAATCAGACCTTTGCTAAGACCAAAGCGAAGCGTCTTGGGGTTATATGGTCAAGCCTCACGGCTCATTAGTATCAGTTAGCTGAACGCATTGCTGCGCTTCCACACCTGACCTATCAACCACGTAGTCTTCATGGTGCCTTAAGGAGAGTCTAGCTCTCGGGAGATCTCATCTTGGGGCGTGCTTCCCGCTTAGATGCTTTCAGCGGTTATCACTTCCGTTCATAGCTACCGGGCAATGCCATTGGCATGACAACCCGAACACCAGCGGAACGTCCACTCCGGTCCTCTCGTACTAGGAGCAGCCCCCCTCAAATCTCCAACGCCCACGACAGATAGGGACCGAACTGTCTCACGACGTTCTGAACCCAGCTCGCGTACCACTTTAAATGGCGAACAGCCATACCCTTGGGACCGGCTACAGCCCCAGGATGTGATGAGCCGACATCGAGGTGCCAAACACCGCCGTCGATATGAACTCTTGGGCGGTATCAGCCTGTTATCCCCGGAGTACCTTTTATCCGTTGAGCGATGGCCCTTCCATACAGAACCACCGGATCACTATGACCTACTTTCGTACCTGCTTGATCCGTCGATCTCGCAGTCAAGCACGCTTATGCCATTGCACACAGTGCGCGATGTCCGACCGCGCTGAGCGTACCTTCGTGCTCCTCCGTTACTCTTTGGGAGGAGACCGCCCCAGTCAAACTACCCACCATACACGGTCCCTGACCCGGATTACGGGCCGAGGTTAGAACGTCAAGCACTTCAGGGTGGTATTTCAAGGATGGCTCCACGCAAACTGGCGTCTGCGCTTCAAAGCCTCCCACCTATCCTACACAGAAGAACTCAACGTTCAGTGTAAAGCTATAGTAAAGGTTCACGGGGTCTTTCCGTCTTGCCGCGGGAACGCTGCATCTTCACAGCGAATTCAATTTCACTGAGTCTCGGGTGGAGACAGCGCCGCTGTCGTTACGCCATTCGTGCAGGTCGGAACTTACCCGACAAGGAATTTCGCTACCTTAGGACCGTTATAGTTACGGCCGCCGTTTACTGGGGCTTCGATCAAGAGCTTCGCCTTGCGGCTGACCCCATCAATTAACCTTCCAGCACCGGGCAGGCGTCACACCCTATACGTCCACTTTCGTGTTTGCAGAGTGCTGTGTTTTTGATAAACAGTCGCAGCGGCCAGGTTACTGCGACCCATCGACGCTCAGTCACGCACGTGACCACGTCAATGGGCGCACCTTCTCCCGAAGTTACGGTGCCATTTTGCCTAGTTCCTTCACCCGAGTTCTCTCAAGCGCCTTGGGATTCTCACCCTGCCTACCAGTGTCGGTTTGCGGTACGGTTTTTCCATAGCTGAAGCTTAGTGGCTTTTCCTGGAAGCGTGGTGTCAGTCACTTCGCCCAATAGGGCTCGTCTCGGTGCTCGGCATAAAGAATCCCGGATTTGCCTAAGATTCATGCCTACCTCCTTTCCCCGGGACAACCAACGCCCGGTAGACCTAACCTTCTCCGTCCCCACATCGCACTATGGAAAAGTGCAGGAATATTAACCTGCTTCCCATCGACTACGCATTTCTGCCTCGCCTTAGGGGCCGACTCACCCTGCGCCGATGAACGTTGCGCGAGGAAACCTTGGGCTTTCGGCGTGGGGGCTTTTCACCCCCATTATCGTTACTCATGTCAGCATTCGCACTTCCGATACCTCCAGCAGACTTTACAATCCACCTTCACAGGCTTACGGAACGCTCCTCTACCGCGTACACATAAATGTGCACACCCCGAGCTTCGGTGCATAGCTTAGCCCCGTTAAATCTTCCGCGCAGACCGACTCGACCAGTGAGCTATTACGCTTTCTTTAAAGGATGGCTGCTTCTAAGCCAACCTCCTGGCTGTCTATGCCTTTCCACATCGTTTTCCACTTAGCTATGACTTTGGGACCTTAGCTGCGGGTCTGGGTTGTTTCCCTTTTCACGACGGACGTTAGCACCCGCCGTGTGTCTCCCGTGTAGTACGTGTTGGTATTCGGAGTTTGCCATGGTTTGGTAAGTCGCGATGACCCCCTAGCCATAACAGTGCTCTACCCCCAACAGTATTCGCACGAGGCGCTACCTAAATAGCTTTCGAGGAGAACCAGCTATCTCCGAGTTTGTTTAGCCTTTCACTCCTATCCTCAGCTCATCCCCATCTATTGCAACAGATGTGGGTTCGGTCCTCCAGTGCGTGTTACCGCACCTTCAACCTGGCCAAGGATAGATCACTCGGTTTCGGGTCTACTGCCTGAGACTATGCGCCCTATTCAGACTCGATTTCTCTTCGCCTCCCCTATACGGTTAAGCTTGCCACAGACAGTAAGTCGCTGACCCATTATACAAAAGGTACGCAGTCACCCTTGCGGGCTTCCACTGCTTGTACGTATACGGTTTCAGGGTCTATTTCACTCCCCTCTCCGGGGTTCTTTTCGCCTTTCCCTCACGGTACTAGTTCGCTATCGGTCAGTCAGTAGTATTTAGCCTTGGAGGATGGTCCCCCCATGTTCAGACAAGGTTTCACGTGCCCCGCCTTACTCAATTTCACACACCATGCCCTTTCGTCGACTGGGCTATCACCATCTATGGCCGGCTTTTCCAAACCGTTTGACTAAAACATGATGTGCTTTTGGGCTAGTCCCCGTTCGCTCGTCGCTACTCAGGGAATCTCGGTTGATTTCTTTTCCTCCGGGTACTTAGATATTTCAGTTCCCCGGGTTCGCCCTGCATGGCTATGTATTCACCATGCAGTACTCCTTGCGGAGTGGGTTTCCCCATTCGGACATTGCCGGATCAAAGCTTGTTGCCAGCTCCCCGACACTTTTCGCAGGCTGCCACGTCCTTCATCGCCTCTGACTGCCAAGGCATCCACCGTATACGCTTAGTCGCTTGACCATATAACCCCAAGTCGCCTCGGGGCATACACCCTCATCAGGTGCAGCCAAGTTACTTCGTTTTCGTGCCTTAACACTTGTCTCGGTTCGGTTCGAACCAAGACGCTTGTCACTCGTTTACTTGTTTTCAAAGAACATCACACCGGCCTCAATGCCGGATGATTTCAAATCTTTGTGTGCTGATACTTCACGCGGCGCTTATATGGTGGAGCCAGTCGGGATCGAACCGACGACCCCCTGCTTGCAAAGCAGGTGCTCTCCCAGCTGAGCTATGGCCCCATGGTGGGTCTGGGTGGACTCGAACCACCGGCCTCACCCTTATCAGGGGTGCGCTCTAACCACCTGAGCTACAGACCCATGAAAGGTGAACCCCAGAACCCGCGAGCCAAGCTACCTGGACAAACTGACCAGAACCAGGTTCGAAGCGGCGGCTGATGAAGAGTCCGTCCAGGGATGGACGGTCTTGATCTTCGCTCTTCGCGACAGGATGTCGCGTGAAGTACAGGTGTCTTGTGTGGACGTCTTGCGAGAAGGGCTACGCCGTCTATCTCGAAAGGAGGTGATCCAGCCGCACCTTCCGATACGGCTACCTTGTTACGACTTCACCCCAGTCATGAACCACTCCGTGGTCGTCGTCCCCCTTGCGGTTAGACTAACGGCTTCTGGAGCAACTCACTCCCATGGTGTGACGGGCGGTGTGTACAAGGCCCGGGAACGTATTCACCGCGGCATAGCTGATCCGCGATTACTAGCGATTCCGACTTCACGAAGTCGAGTTGCAGACTTCGATCCGGACTGGGATCGGCTTTCTGGGATTGGCTCCACCTCGCGGTATTGCAACCCTCTGTACCGACCATTGTAGTACGTGTGTAGCCCTGGCCGTAAGGGCCATGAGGACTTGACGTCATCCCCACCTTCCTCCGGTTTGTCACCGGCAGTCTCCTTAGAGTTCCCACCATTACGTGCTGGCAACTAAGGACAAGGGTTGCGCTCGTTGCGGGACTTAACCCAACATCTCACGACACGAGCTGACGACAGCCATGCAGCACCTGTGTTCCGATTCCCGAAGGCACTCCCGCATCTCTGCAGGATTCCGGACATGTCAAGGCCAGGTAAGGTTCTTCGCGTTGCATCGAATTAAACCACATACTCCACCGCTTGTGCGGGCCCCCGTCAATTCCTTTGAGTTTCAGTCTTGCGACCGTACTCCCCAGGCGGCGAACTTAACGCGTTAGCTTCGACACTGATCTCCGAGTTGAGACCAACATCCAGTTCGCATCGTTTAGGGCGTGGACTACCAGGGTATCTAATCCTGTTTGCTCCCCACGCTTTCGTGCTTCAGCGTCAGTGTTGTCCCAGATGGCCGCCTTCGCCACTGATGTTCCTCCCGATCTCTACGCATTTCACCGCTACACCGGGAATTCCACCATCCTCTGACACACTCTAGCTAGCCAGTATCCATCGCCATTCCCAGGTTGAGCCCGGGGATTTCACGACAGACTTAACTAACCGCCTACGCACCCTTTACGCCCAGTAATTCCGATTAACGCTTGCACCCTTCGTATTACCGCGGCTGCTGGCACGAAGTTAGCCGGTGCTTATTCCTCAGGTACCGTCAGCCCCACCGGTTATTAACCGGTAGTATTTCGCTCCTGATAAAAGTGCTTTACAACCCGAAGGCCTTCTTCACACACGCGGCATTGCTGGATCAGGCTTGCGCCCATTGTCCAATATTCCCCACTGCTGCCTCCCGTAGGAGTCTGGACCGTGTCTCAGTTCCAGTGTGGCTGATCATCCTCTCAGACCAGCTATCGATCGTCGCCTTGGTAGGCCATTACCCTACCAACTAGCTAATCGAACATCGGTCCGTCTGACCGCGCGAGGCCCGAAGGTCCCCCGCTTTCTCCCGTAGGACGTATGCGGTATTAGCGTAAGTTTCCCTACGTTATCCCCCACGTTCAGGTAGGTCCCGATGCATTACTCACCCGTCCGCCACTCGCCACCCACAGTATTGCTACTGCTGTGCTGCCGTTCGACTTGCATGTGTTAGGCATGCCGCCAGCGTTCAATCTGAGCCAGGATCAAACTCTTCACTTAAGTTTTCGACAACCTCGTCCTTGCGGACTCGGTCATCTATCTTTCTGAAGCGTTAGTTCCCAACCAATCAAAACTCATTACTGACTTTTTACTTGGTGGGACGCTTGCATTTATTGGACAGGTCGTAACCCTCCATCGCAAGGCGTCCACACAATTCACCTGCGCACACTGTCAAAGATCTTCTCGCTTGTCGCCGATTTCTCGGTGACGCCCCAAGACGTTTCGTCCTAGGTGAGCCGCCCATTCTACATCGCTTTTGGTGACCGTCAACACCC
>NZ_MUNR01000013.1 GCF_002001045.1 Rhodanobacter sp. C01
GTGGGTGCCGAGTGCGTCAGCATGGCCGGCAGAGGGCTGATGTGATGCAGATGCTCACTGCTGCCCTACCCTTTGCTGGGTTCTACGGTTCCCAGCACGATGCTGAGCTGGACTACGCCATGACGGCGATGTTCTCAAACGACCAGGGTGATCCGAATCAAGGTTTGACCGATCGCCTAAGCAGCGCCTGCTGTTGGTCGGCAGTCCACCGCGCGTACGCCAAGGAGTTTTCGGAATGCTTTTGCGAGGAAGCTGGGATCCACCACGTGCGTTTCGAGTCGATGGATTCCCCGAAGTTCTACAACTTCGAGACAGATCGCCTGTTTATCGAACTGCCGCTGGAGGAGGCACAGCGGATGATGCGCGAGACATCGACGGCTTCACTCGCCCAGGTGGCCGGTGAGCGCCACACGTCCCGCAGCGGCTTCATCTCCTTCTACTCGCCCGACTGGAGAACGTGGGGTGACGTGACGTGCTGGGATCACAACCAACTTCAAACCTTGATTGAAGCGTATGTGCTCGACACCCATGGTGAACTGGATGAGACCGGCCTGATGGAGAGCGCACGAGGAAACGGAAGGCCTGAGGAGTGGATTGAGGACAACACGCCCGGGATCGAGCGGCTCTATCGCGTTCACGACTACCTGCGC
>NZ_MUNR01000014.1 GCF_002001045.1 Rhodanobacter sp. C01
CCAGCATGCTGCGCAGGAACAGGGCGACGAACACGCCGATCATCAGACTGTTCTGCAGTCCCGGACCAGTGGCATGTTCTTCGCTCGAAGCGCCCTGCACTGGCGGCGGCGGTGCCTCGGGGAGCTGGTGATGACACGCATCCGACGAGTGCTGGCAAACCTGTTCGGTAGCTGGTTCCAGTTGCGCCGCCGCTTTCCGTCCGCGTTGCTGGACGAAATGGCAGCTGCGATTGCTGCGGGCGAGCGCGCCCACCGGGGCGAGATCTGTTTCGCGCTCGAGGCACGACTGGCGCCGCTGGCGGTGCTGGAAGGGCTCGACGCGCCTACCCGCGCACGGCAGGTGTTCGGCCAGCTTCGTGTGTGGGACACCGAGCACAACAGCGGGGTGCTGTTCTACGTGCTGATGGCCGAGCATTGCATCGAGATCGTCGCCGACCGCGGCATTGCCGCACAGGTCGCGGCGCCCGAATGGGAGGCGATCTGCACGCGCATGCGCGACGGCTACGCCAGCGGGCAATGGCGCGAGGCCAGCCTCGAAGGCATCGCCGCCGCACACGCGCTGCTGGCCCGGCATTTCCCCGGCAACGACAAGGCCAACCCGGACGAACTGCCGGATCGCCCCGTGCTGCTGTAGGGTGCCTCACGGAACCACATCGTGAAGGCGGGATTCCAGCGACGCCGGCTGACGGACCGGAAGAGGCAGCGGTCACGACCGGCTACACTTGCAGCCTGCGAAAACTCACCAGGTCGTCATGTCCCAGCCTTTCGTCGTTGAGCTCAACCCGGTCGCCTTCCATCTCGGGCCCATCCAGGTGCACTGGTATGGGCTGATGTACCTGCTCGGATTCTTTTTCGTTGCCGTGCTGGGCGAATACCGGCGGCGGCACGGGCGCCTGCCGGTCAGCCGTGATGCATTGGGCGACCTGTTCTTCTACGGCATGATGGGCGTGATCATCGGCGGTCGCGTCTGGTACATGCTGTTCTACTACGCCGGGGGCATTCGCTGGATCTGGACCGAGCCGCTGGCCCTGTTCCGCGTGTGGGACGGCGGCATGAGCTTCCATGGCGGCATGCTCGGCGTGCTGGCCGCGGTCTGGTGGTGGTCGCGCCGGCAGCGGCTGCATTTCTTCGACACGGTGGATTTTGTCGCACCGCTGGTACCGATCGGGCTTGGCCTCGGCCGGCTGGGCAATTTCATCAACGGTGAACTGTGGGGCAAGCCCACCACGCTGGCGTGGGGCATGATCTATCCGAACGCACATGCCGATGACGTGGCCTATGTCGACAGCCATCCGGCGTGGTTGCCGCAGTTGCAACAGTTCGGCGGCCTGCTGCGCCACCCGTCCGAGTTGTACGAGCTGGCGCTCGAAGGGGTGGTGATGTTCTTCGTGATCTGGCTGGTGTCGATGAAGCCGCGGCCGCGTTACCTGGTGTCGGGCCTGTTCGCGCTGATGTACGGCTGCTTCCGTTTCGCGGTGGAGTTCGTGCGGCTGCCCGACCCGCAGCTGGGTTACTACTTCGGGACACAATGGGTGACGATGGGACAGATGCAGTCGTTGCCGATGATCGTGATCGGCCTGTGGCTGCTCGCCCTGGCGCGTCGTGCGCCGACCCTGCCGCTCGCCCCGGTGGCGACGAAGGCCTGAGCATGCGCGCCTATCTTGACCTGTTGCGCCACGTCCTCGAACACGGTACCGAAAAGACCGACCGCACCGGCACCGGCACGCGCAGCGTGTTCGGCTGGCAGATGCGTTTCGACCTGACGGAAGGTTTTCCGCTGGTCACCACCAAGAAGTTGCACCTGAAGTCCATCGTGCACGAGCTGATCTGGTTCCTGCGTGGCGATACCAACATCGCCTATCTGAAGGAGCACGGCGTGCGCATCTGGGACGAGTGGGCCGATGCAAACGGCGACCTCGGCCCGGTCTACGGGCAGCAGTGGCGCGCGTGGCCGACCGCCGATGGCCGTGTGGTCGACCAGATCCGATGGGTGGTCGACGAGATCAAGCGCAACCCCGATTCGCGCCGGCTGATCGTCAGTGCGTGGAACGTCGGCGAGCTGCCGAAGATGGCACTGCTGCCGTGCCACAGCCTGTTCCAGTTCTATGTGGCGGACGGCAAGCTGAGCTGCCAGTTGTACCAGCGTTCCGGCGACATCTTCCTCGGTGTGCCGTTCAACATCGCCAGCTATGCGCTGCTCACCCACATGGTGGCGCAGGTGTGCGGGCTCGGCGTCGGCGATTTCGTGCACACGCTGGGTGACGCGCATCTGTACAACAACCACGTCGAGCAGGCGCGGCTGCAGCTGACGCGGGAACCCCAGGCACTCCCGCGCTTGCGGCTCAATCCCGAAGTGCGCTCGCTCCTCGATTTCCGCTACGAGGATGTCGTGATCGAGGGCTACGTGCCGCTGCCGGCGATCAAAGCCACCGTCGCCGTCTAGGATCGCATGCTGTCCACAGTGGACTCCCTTCGGTCGTGCACGAAAGCTACGCCACCGCGCGCAGGCGGCGCATAAAATTGCCGCCCGCCGGACCGTCCACGACCCCGTGCAAGGTCGCCTCACGCTCACCTCCGGGATGCATGCATCCTGCTAAGATTCGAAGGAATCGGCAGCGCCATTGCCAGGCGCAGGCCACTCCACCGAACATGCCTTTCAAGGACTTCACATGGCCATCTCGCTGATTGCCGCACTCGACGAAAACTTCGCCATCGGCCGCAAGGGGCAACTGCCGTGGCACCTGCCTGATGACCTGCGCTGGTTCAAGCAGCTGACCACCGGCAAGAATGTGCTGATGGGCTACAACACGGCCGTGTCGATCGGCCGCGCATTGCCGGATCGGGTCAACCTGGTGCTGTCACGCCGGCACGAGGCGCCGTTTCCCGGCCAGATCACCGTGCGTTCGATCGAGGAAGCGCAGGCGCGCACCGACAACACCGGTCTGATGGTGATTGGCGGCGGCCACATATTTACGGAAGCGCTGCCGCGTGCCCGGCGGATGTACCTGACCTGGGTCAGTGCTGCCGTCGAAGGCGCCGACACGTTCTTTCCGGGCGTGCATTTCAGCGACTGGACCGAGGTCTCCCGCGTGCACCACAAGGCCGATGCCGAGCACACCTACGGCTTCGACATGGTCGAATACCTGCGCAACAGCTGATGCCTGCGCCCACCGCGCCCAAGCCGGTGGTCATGCACGTGATGGCGGGCGTCCTGCGTGATCCCGATGGTCGTGTGCTGCTGACGCAGCGGCCGCCCGGCAAGCATCTGGCCGGCCTGTGGGAATTTCCCGGCGGCAAGCTCGAACCCGGTGAGGAGCCACTGGCGGGGTTGGCGCGTGAACTGCACGAAGAGCTGGGCATCACCCTGCAACGTGCCGAGCCGCTGATCCGGGTGCCATGCCATTACCCTGATCGCGAACTGCTGCTGGACACGTGGCAGGTTGCCCAATGGGAAGACATGCCGCAATCGCGCGAAGGCCAGGCACTGCAATGGCTGCATCCGTCCGGGATCGACCCGGCCATCCTCACGCTGGCCGACCGCGCGATCCTGCAGGCACTGCGACTGCCTGCGCGTTATCCGATCACCCCGGCTGATGTGCCGCCGGACCAGCGCGGCGTGTGGTTCGAGCGGATCGGGCGGATGATCGAGCGGGGCGAACCGATGCTGCAGCTGCGCCTGCCACTGTGGCCGCGCGAACTCGTGCGCGAGCTGGCCGCCGGCCTGTTGCCGCTGGCGCGACACCACGATACGCAACTGTTGCTCAATGGCGATATCGAGGGCGCGCGCAGTCTGGGTATCGGGGTGCACTTGAAGAGCACTCAGCTGTCCGAATTGTCCGAGCGGCCCTTGCCGCTGCAGCAACTGGTCGGTGCCAGCTGCCACGAGGCGCTGCAACTGGCGCAGGCGTCCCGCCTCGGTGCGGACTTCGCCACGCTCTCGCCGGTAGCCGGGACCCCCAGTCATCCGCAGACCCCTCCGCTGGGCTGGTCGACGTTCCAGTCGCTGGCCGAAGCAGCCGCGTTGCCGGTATACGCGCTGGGCGGCACCGCTCCTTCGCAGATCACCCAGGCACGCCAGCACAGCGCACAGGGTGTGGCCGGCATCCGCGAATTCTGGCTCGCGTAAAGCCCGCACTTTAAGCGCTCTGCGAAGCCAGTGCGAGGTAGCGCTGGTGCAGCTCGGCGACGGCCTGGTCGAGCGTGGCCTCATCGCCGCTGTTCTCGATCACATCGTTGGCCAGCGCGAGTCGTTCGGCGCGGCTGGCCTGGCTTGCCAGCATGCGCCGAGCCAGGGTCTCGTCGAGACCATCACGAGCAATCAGCCGCGCCAACTGCACCGACTCGGGTACGTCGACCAGCAGCACGCGGTCGACCCAGCGATAGTGCGCGATGTTTTCCGACAGCAGCGGAATCGCCAGCAGGCAATACGGTCCGTATTCGGCTACGGCACGATCATGCAGCCATTGACGCACCAGCGGATGGATGATGGCCTCCAGCTGCTGCCGGGCCAACGGATCGGCAAACACGCGGTGGCGCATTGCGGGACGGTCCAGCCGGCCAGCGGCATCGAGTACCGCTGCGCCGAACGTGTCGACGATGGCTGCCAGTCCGGGGGCGCCCGGTGCGATCACTTCGCGGGCGGCCACGTCGGCATCATGTACATGTGCACCGAGTGCCTCGAAGCGCCGCGTCACGGCGGACTTGCCGGCAGCGACCCCGCCGGTCAGCGCGACGATCATGGCGTGTTGCCGCTTGCTCATCGCATCAAGCTCATCGTATTCCGGTCAGGTGCATGTAGCCCTGCAACAAGTCAGGGCCGGCCACGAACCAGACCCAGCCGGCGGCCGCGATGAATGGGCCGAACGGCATCGGCACCTCGCGCTGGTGTCGGCGCAACGCGATCAGGCTGCCGCCGACCAGGGCGCCGATCAGCGAGGACAGCAGGATGATCGGCAACAGCGCCACTGGCCCCATCCAGGCTCCCAGTGCGGCGAGCAGCTTGAAGTCGCCATAACCCATGCCCTCCTTGCCGGTCAGCAGCTTGAACAGCCAGTACACGCTCCACAGGCTCAGATAGCCGATGGCGGCGCCGAGGATTGCGGCCGGTGCCGTGATGAACATCGGCAACAGCGCCAGCAGCAAGCCCAGCCACAGCAGAGGCAGTGTCAGCTGGTCAGGTAGCAGCTGGGTGCGGAAGTCGATGCCTGAGAGCGCGATCAGAGTCCAGGTCAGCAGCAGTCCTGCCAGTGCCATCCAGGAAGGGCCGAACTTCCACACGATCACTGCGCTCAACACGCCGCTGAGCAATTCGACCAGCGGGTACTGGATCGAGATTTTCGTCTGGCAGTAACGGCAGCGCCCACGCAACATCAACCAGCCGAACAGAGGGATGTTGTCCAGCGCCGACAACGGATGCTTGCAGTGCGGGCAATGCGAGGGTTCGCGCACGATGCCCGGCGGCAACGGCGTCGTATCAGCCTCAAGCTCCAGCACGTCGCGTGCTTCCTGCCGCCATCCTGCCGCCATCCGCTCCGGCAACCGCAGGATCACCACGTTGAGGAAGCTGCCCATCACCAGGCCGAGCACGCCTGCAAAGGCGATCCACACCACCATTGGCAAGTCGGGCATCACGAAATCCTGCGCAAAGAAAACGCCGCATTATTGCCGGATCACGGCAATAATGCGGCGTCTTCGGGTTGAAGTGCTCTAGAACGTGCCGGCGAGCTTGAAGATCGGCAGGTACAGCGAGATCACCATGCCGCCGACAAGGGTGCCGAGGACCACCATGATGATCGGTTCCAGCAAGGTGGACAGGGTGTCGACCGCGTTGCTGACTTCTTCCTCGTAGAATTCGGCCACCTTGAACAGCATGTTGTCCAGTGCACCGGATTCCTCGCCGATGGCGGTCATCTGCACCACCATGTTGGGGAACAGGCCGGTCTGCTTCATCGCCAGCTGCAACTGGTGACCCACGGCGATGTCGTCGCGCATCTGCTTCACCGCATCACCGTAGACTACGCTGCCGGTAGCGCCTGCTACAGCATCTAGCGCTTCGACCAACGGCACGCCGGCGCGGAAGGTGACACCAAGCGTACGGGCAAAACGCGCAATCGCTGAGTTGCGCACGATATTGCCCATCACCGGCATCTTCAGTGCCATCCGGTCGAGGAAATGGGCAAACTTCACCGAGCGTTTCTTTGCCATCACGAACGAGACGATGCCAATGACGATGGCACCGATGACCATCCACCAATAACTCTGCATGAACTTGGAGGCATCGACTAGGATCTGGGTCGGTGCTGGCAACTGGGCGCCAGCATCCGCGAAGGTCTTGGCGAACACCGGCACTACGAACAGCAACATGATCACGCAGACCACGAACACCACGACCAGCACCATCATCGGGTAGAACAGCGCTTTCTTGATCTTTTTCTTGATCGATTCCGTGCGCTCCTTGTACGTCGCGACGGTATCCAGCACAGTGTCCAGCACGCCGGAGGCTTCGCCGGCGTGGACCAGGTTGCAATACAGCTCGTCGAACTGCACCGGATAGCGGCCCAGCGCCTCATGCAGTGCTGCGCCACCTTCGACGTTCTGCTTCACATCCAGCAGGATGTTCTTGAAACGCGGATTCTTCTGGCCGTCAGCGATGATGTCGAAGGCCTGCACCATTGGGACGCCGGAAGCCATCATGGTGGCGATCTGGCGGCTGAAGATCGCGACATCACCCGGCTTGACCGTGCTGCCGGTGGAACCGAACAAGGGTTTGGCGCGCTCCCGTACAGTCTGCGGGTTCATGCCCTGGCGGCGCAGCTCGGCCTTGACCAGCGAAGCATTCTTCGCCGGCATGTCACCCTTCATCCGCTTGCCGCGCTTGTCCAGCGCAACCCACTCGTAAGTGGTCAGCTGGCTGACTGCGGCGCGCTGGGCACCGAGTGCCTGTGCCTTTTTCAAATTGGTCTTTGCGTTTGCGGTAGCCGTAGCCATGCGCATCCTCCCCCCGTGGTTCAGTCCAAGCCCGCCCAAGTAGGCGGCTGGCAAATTTCCTGCAGCTTATGCTATTTCAATGGCCCCAAACCGTGGTGCCCGGCGCAACATCAATGCCAAGGGCGTCCCGGTTTCACGAGATCACTCCTTGGTCACCCGGTCGATCTCGGTCAGGCTGGTCAGGCCCTGCTTCACCTTGAGCAGCGCCGACGCACGCAGATCGTTGATCCCGGCGGCCTTGGCCACCTCGGCGATCTGCAGCGCATTGCCGCCCTTCAGGATGATTTTCTGGATGTCCTCCAGCATTGGCATCACCTGGTAGATGCCGACACGCCCCTTGTAACCCTCGTTGCAGTTGTCGCAACCGCCAGCCTCGTAAATGGTCAGGCCTGCGTCGATGTCGGCCTGGCTGAAACCGGCCGCCAGCAGTACATCCGGCGGCAGGTTCATCGGCTTCTTGCAGTCGTGCAGGCGACGCGCCAGGCGTTGCGCGATGATCAGGGTGACCGACGAGGTGATGTTGTACGGCGCGATGCCCATGTTCATCAGGCGCGCGATGGTCTGCGCGGCATCGTTGGTGTGCAGGGTGGACAGCACCATGTGGCCGGTCTGGGCGGCCTTGATCGCGATCTCGGCGGTTTCCAGATCGCGGATCTCGCCGACCATGATCACATCGGGATCCTGGCGCAGGAACGAGCGCAGCGCGCTGGCGAAGGTCATGCCACGCTTGACGTTCTGCTGCACCTGGTTGATGCCCTCGACGCGAATTTCCACCGGGTCTTCCACCGTCGAGATGTTGCGTTCGGCGGTGTTGAGCATGTTCAGGCCGGTGTACAGCGACACCGTCTTGCCGGAACCGGTGGGGCCGGTCACCAGCACCATGCCGTACGGCTTGTGGATGGCATCGATGTAGAGCTTCTGCTGGTCTGGTTCGTAGCCGAGCTTCTCGATGCCGATCTTCGCCGACGAGCCGTCAAGTATACGCAGCACGATCTTCTCGCCAAACAGCGTCGGCAGCGAGCTCACGCGAAAGTCGATCGCTCGGGTCTTGGACAGGTTGAGCTTGATACGGCCGTCCTGCGGCACGCGCTTCTCGGCAATATCCAGCTGCGCCATCACCTTGATGCGCGACGAAATGCGGTTCGCCATCTTCATCGGTGGGCTGGCCACCGCCTTCAGCATGCCATCCATGCGCAGGCGTACCCGATACTGGGTTTCGAACGGTTCGAAGTGGATATCGGAAGCGCCACGGCGAATCGCATCGACCAGGATCTTGTTGACGAACTTCACCACCGGCGCGTCGTCCATCGCATTCGCATCGATGCCGGACGACTCGGCCTCGTCGTCGCCGCCTTCGAGCTCCAGGCCGTCCAGATCGCCGCCGCCCATATCGGGCATGGTGTCGCGCATGCTGTTGAGCAGGCTCTCGATCATTCGCAACAGCGGGCCGCGTTCGACCAGGATCGGTTCCACCATGCAGTTGGAATGGAACTTGATCTCGTCCAGTGCATGCGACTGCATCGGGTCCGCGATACCGACAAACAGCCGCTTGCCGCGCCGGAACAGCGGCAACGCCTGATGCTTGGTGATCAATGCCTCACTGATCAGATCGAGCGGCATGGTGGACGGATTCAGCGAGGTCACGTCCATCATCGGCATGCCGAACTCGGCTGAAGCAACTTGGGTCAGCTGGGCACTCTCGACCAGGTTATGGTCGAGCAGCCATGCCGCCAGGGTAGCCTTGTTCTGGCTGCTGTCGGCCATTGCCTTGCGCACATCGGCCTCAGGCAGCACTCCATCAGACACCAGCCGGCGCGCCATGCCGGACAGGCCCGCGAGCGACGACGGTTGCAATTGAGATGACATAACCTACTCGACCTTGCCCCTGTATGTGGTTGAATCTACCGCAGTCTGGCCGTCAGGTCACCTTTGGCCTGCAAGCGGGGAAGGTGGATGTTGCAAAGCACAAACCAGATCGCCACATATAGGAGCGACTTCAGTCGCGACGCTCCCTCATCCACCCGCCTGCCAATGTTCCATGCCGAAGCCTTCCAGGCTGGGAACCGTTGCAGAACCTCCCGCGGCGACAGACAAACTTCAATCCCTCGCCGAGACCGCTGTATGCAGAACGCCAAGTCCTGCGCACAACCGTCACCATGCCTTCACGCTATGATTCTCCCTCACATGGGGAGCCACTTTTGAACCGCTTAAGTATCATCCTGCCCGCCAAGAACGAGGCGCCTGCGCTGGCCGCATTGCTGCCCCGGCTGCGCGCAATCCATCCCGATGCCGAGATCATCGTGGTCGACGACGGCTCCACCGACGACACCCGCGGCATTTGCCAAAGCAGCGGCGTGACCTGCCTGTCCTCACCGTATTCCATGGGCAATGGTGCGGCGATCAAGCGTGGTGCTCGTGCCGCCACCGGCGAGCTCTTCGTCTTCATGGACGGTGACGGCCAGCATGATCCGGCCGATATCGCACGCCTGCTCGAAAAGCTCGGTCAGGATTACGACATGGTCGTCGGTGCGCGCGATTGGAGTAGCCAGGCTGGGGTTGGCCGTGGCCTCGCCAATACCTTGTACAACTGGCTGGCCACGCATATGACCGGTCATCCCGTGCAGGACCTCACGTCTGGCTTCCGCGCTGTGCGCGCGGACAAGTTCCGCGAGTTCATTCACCTGCTGCCGAACGGTTTCAGCTATCCCACCACCAGCACCATGGCGTTCTTCCGCAGCGCCTACCCGGTCGCCTACGTGCCGATCAAGGCTGCACAGCGGGTCGGCAAGAGCCATATCAAGCCGGTACGCGACGGCCTGCGTTTCCTGCTGATTATCTTCAAGATCGCCACGCTGTACTCGCCGCTGAAGTTGTTCGTGCCGGCGAGCGGGGTGTTCTTTCTACTGGGCTGTGCCAATTACGTCTGGACATTCGTGCATAGCGGACGACTTACCAACGGCAGTACCTTGATGTGGAGTGCGGCGGTCATTGTTTTCCTGATCGGTCTGGTATCCGAACAGATCACGGCGCTGACATATCGACGTGATGCCTGACTCTTCTGGTACTGATCGATCGACGCTGCTCGTGCTTGCTTCGACCTATCCGCGTTGGAGTGGTGATCCTGAGCCAGGATTTGTGCACGAGCTGGCCAAGCGCCTCACGGATCAATTCCATGTCATTGCCTTGGTCCCCGGTGCGCATGGTGCTACGGCGCGTGAGACTCTCGATGGCGTCGAGGTGATCCGTTATCGCTATGCACCTCAACGCTTCCAAACATTGGTAAACGATGGAGGCATCGTCACCAATTTGCGGCGCCATCGCTGGAAACTGCTATTGATCCCTCCATTCGTGCTGGCACAGGCATGGCAGACTTGGCGTTTGTTGCGAACGCGCCGGATTGATGTGATTCATGCCCACTGGCTACTCCCTCAAGGCTTGATCACGGCCTTTCTGGGCAAGCTGTCACGCCGCCTGCCTTCTTATCTGGTTACCTCACATGGCGCCGATCTGTTCGCCTTGCGTGGGCGGTGTTTGAATGCACTCAAACGACTTGTAGTCAGACGGGCTGCGGCAGTCACCGTGGTCAGTGAGGCCATGCGCAGGGAATTGGCAAGGATCGGCGCGGATGCCAGCAAAGTGAACATACAGCCCATGGGAGTGGATCTGGAGGGGCTGTTTACGCCCAGTTCGGCGGTGCAGCGCTCGCATGACGAGATTTTGTTCGTAGGTCGGCTGGTGGAGAAGAAAGGATTGCATTACCTGATTGATGCGATGCCGGAGATCTTGCGTGACCATCCAACGGCTTATCTGACCATTGCTGGCTTTGGTCCGGAAAAGGAATCACTTGCAGAGCAAATTCAGCGACTGGGACTGCAAGCCAAAGTCCAATTCATCGGAGCCGTATCCCAGGTGAATTTGCCGGCTTTGTATCGTCGCGCGGCGGTTTTCGTGGCTCCGTTTGTACAAGCAGTTTCGGGAGATCAGGAAGGTTTGGGGCTGGTGACGGTGGAGGCTGCCGGCTGTGGCTGTCCAGTGGTGGCGAGCGATCTGCCGTCGGTACGGGATGTGTTCGGCGTAACCCGTACTCAGCTGATTGCACCGGGTTCGGCCAAGGCAATCAGCGAAGCGGTAAATGCCATATTGATCGAGGCACCCACACATGATGATGCAGTTCAAGTGAGAGCATCCCTGTGCGCAAGGTTCGACTGGACCGTGGTTGTCGAGAGCTACGCGCAGATACTTCGAAGGGTTGCTGAATCGCGGTTGGACAAGGTTTAAGGAAGGACATATGGCATCGACGAGTACGGCCCGCCTGGCGCGCGCCGGTGTTAGAGAACCCCAGCCCGGGTTTGGGGAATCAGTGTGACTAATGACACGACAAGCCACGGCAAGCAGGGTGATGCCTGTGATCTCGAGGTTTCACGGCGTCTTCCCCATGTCGCGTTTGACCTGGCTTCGCGCCGATTGAAGGGCTTGAAGATCGAGCGTCTGTTGGGCCTCACTGGTCAGCCGAAACCGTTGCGAGTGCTCGAAATTGGTACTGGATCAGGTGGTATCGCACATTATTTTGGCACGCATCCGCACTTGAACTGCGAGGTGGATGCAGTTGATGTCCATGACAACAGAGTGGTGACCGAGGGATATCGCTACCACCAGGTGCAAGGCACGCAGCTTCCATTTGCCGATGATTCTTTCGATGTGGTGGTGACTAATCACGTCATCGAACATGTCGGCGATAAGCAGGCCCAGTGTGCTCACCTGTCGGAATTGCACCGCGTGTTGCGCCCCGATGGCGTGGGCTACCTGGCTGTGCCCAGTCGCTGGATGCTTGTTGAGCCGCATTACCGTCTATTGCTCTTGAGTTGGTTGCCGCAGCCGGTTGCGAATGCCTATGTTCGGCTCATGGGTAAAGGTAGTTACTACGATTGCCGTCCGTTGACTACGCATCGAATCGAATCGATGCTCGATGCAGCCGGATTCACATTTGTGCAAAAGCATGGAGAAGCGCTGCTCTTGACCTTTGAGCTTGAACGGCCAGACGCGTTGATCTACCGCTGGATTCTCAAGCGAGCTCCCAATGCCATGTATGCGGCCTGGCGGCGTGCGTTTCCGACCTTGATCTACACATTGAGATTGACACCGCCTGTTGCGGGCAGCCGTGCGGTTGCAGACCATGCCTAGAGGCTCCAGATTCAATCGGATGCGCAGCCTTGTTATGACCTGTTTGTTGTGGGGCGGCCTTCTGCTGTGCGCCATTGCGATCAAGCGCTATTGGCATCAATCCCGTGCCTTGCTGGAGGGGATTGGTCCCGGTGGTGCGATAGTCATCTTGGCGGCTATCCTGCTCATGTGGTTATTGGCCGTTTCGAGTTGGCGTCATGTGGTTGCTGCCTGCAGTGGCGAGAAGATTCCGTGGCTGGTCGCAGTCAGACATCTGACCCTTCTGCTGCTTGGCAAGTATGTTCCAGGCGGGGTATGGGGATTTCTCGCGCGGTTGTCTGACTCGACGACGTACGGATCGCTTGCCACCATGACTGCCGCAGGATTGGTCGAGCAATGGATCGGGCTGGCCATGGTCAGCCTGCTGGGTGGCATTACGCTCGCAGCAGCGTATTGGAAATGTTGGGCATTGCTGTTTGGCTCGATCTTGTTTCCACTGATTGTGCTGTCAAGTCTGCGTTGCGCGAATTGGGCTTTACGATACCTGGCACTCTATCTACCTGCGCGCTGGCGTCAGGCTGCAGGTTCGATAAGTGAACTTGGTTGGGGACGACAGTTGTGGTGGGCTGCCATCCTGACCATGTTCCAGGTCATGGTGATCCTGAGCGTCGCGGGTGAGGTGGCCGCTGCAGCATTTCATTTCGAGCCATACACGGCGATGGCGGTTGCCGGTTGCTATGGCGTCGGCATCATGGCAGGCATTGCTGCGATATTCATGCCCGGCGGCATCCTGGTACGCGAAACCGTGTTCGTGGTCCTTTGTCGTGACTGGATTACCCCGGCAGAGGCGATTGCATTGGCTGGCGGGCTGCGCCTGACTTTCACAGCTTTTGACCTGATGGCGGGTGCCGGCGGCGCCTTTTTACAATTTTGGAGAAGACAGCATGTTTAGTGGAATCATCAGGGGCGTGGCCCGATGGGTCCCTTTGGCATCGTTCAAGGGGTCTGCCGATTACTGGCGCAAGCGCTATCAACTCGGAGGAGACTCAGGCACTGGTTCCGCGGGAGCCGCTGCGACTTACAAGGCCGCTGTGTTGAACGAATTCGTCGCCAGGGAAAGTGTGACGAGCGTTGTGGAATTCGGTTGCGGTGATGGGCGCCAGCTTGCGTTGGCAAGGTATCCGGCATATCTCGGCTTGGACATCAGCGCTGACGCTGTCGAGCAATGCCGCGCACGTTTCAAGGACGATGCAAGCAAGCGCTTTGCGATCCTTGATGACAGCGCAACGAAGGCAGATCTTGCCTTGTCCCTCGACGTCATCTTTCACTTGGTCGAGGACGAAGTCTATGAGGCCCATCTTCGCCGTCTGTTCGATGCAGCGAATCGCTTCGTCATCATCTATTCGAGCAACAGTGCAGGTAATGCGCGTACGTTCAGGCATGTCCGGCACCGCGTGGTCTCGACGGATGTCACGGCACTTTTCCCGGGATTTGAAAGATTGCAGGAATTGGAGTCTGCGTTACCGCCTCCTGTTGAAACCAGCAGTGGGGTTTCCACGGTTTTCCTCATTTATCGGCGCCTCTGATTCGTGAAAGAGGAGGCGCTTCCGAAACTTCATTGCCGCTTTCTGATGACCATGCACTGGACGATCGCCTGATCTTTCAATGAGTGCGGTTGCTATCGGGAATTGAGCAGTACCTCGAGTTTCGCGATCTCGCCATCCAGTCGGCCGCCGATATTGAGCGGCGCGAGTTGTTGCAGTTGTCTGTCCGCCTCGGCATGACGACCAGTTACCGCGAGCATGCGGATCAGTGTGATCCGGTAGGCAGGTTCATTGGGGCTGGCATCAACAGCCTGAGCGGTCATGCGAACGCCGAGGGCGTGGTCGCCCAGTACGTTCCAAGCGTAGTCGCCGTAGATGGCAAGCAGACGGCCCGTCGGGGCAGGTTGTGACAGCGCTGCCGCAAAGGCCTGTTTCATGCGCTCGGGCGGCAGTACGCATTGGCCATCGCGCGTGCACTGGGTCAGGGAGGCCAGCGCGCTCTCGTCCTGCACACCTGGGGTGTGTGTTTTCAGCTTGGTGACGATGCTATCCCACCACGCATCTTTCAAAGGCAGCTGCATGCGTGCATTCATGAAGATCAGCGCCTGCTCAGGCAGGATCGAGAAGTTGGGTAACGCTGCGGCCTTCTCCAGCGGCGCATAGGCCAGCTTGGTGAAAGGCGAGGCGGGGTCGTAGTGCGAATCGATGATGTAAGTGCGGCCCAGTTCGTATTGCGCACGCGGCGACTGCGGTGCACGTGCGGCTAGTTCCTGCGCCAACCGCAAGGGCTCGCCCCAGGCATAGGCTGTCATCGCGGTCAGCGTCGCCCAGGACACTAGCAATCCCGCCAGTAACGTGTACCGAAGCCGGGCAAAGGAGAATGATCGTGGCACGGCCAGCAGTGGCACGACCGCCAACATCAGGCCGAAGCTGGCGAAGTAGTTGCGGTGTTCGTAGATCAGTTCCAGCGGCAGGATGGTACCGGTCAACAACTGGCAGCCAAGGAATAGTGCAATGCCAAGTGCGGCCAGTGGCTTGCGCGCACGCAGCCACAGCATCAGTGCCACCAGCGCGACCAGGGATACCAGGCTGGCCAGCGTAGTCCAGGGCGCCAGCAGTCCAGTCGAGATGCGGAAATCATCGTGATAGAACGACAGAGCATCCAGCGTTGGGAGCAAGGTCCAGCGGATGTAATCGACCACGATGCGCGTCTCGCTGAGCAGGCGCGTGCCCAGCGTGAAATCGCGGGTGGCCCAGGCTTCCGGTTTCAGCAGGTTGGGCAGCAGCCAGCCGATGCCGATCAGCGTCGGCAGCACCAGCACGAGCAGGAAGCTGGCGATGATCCGCCAGTCGCGTCGGCCTGTGGCGGTGCAGAAGTGGAACAGCACCCACTCGACCAACAGCGCGTACAACGGCAGCATTACCGCGGTTTCCTTGGCCAGTACGCCCACGGCTGTGGGTATGATAATGCTGAGCATGCACAGGATGAATCCGCGAGTGCCGGCTGAACACCCGTTGTCATCACGGGAAAATGTGCCGGTATCCGTGACCAGCATTCGTTGTCGTCCGGCCACATAGCCGATCAGGCCCAGTAACACGAACAAGTTCGCCATGCTCTCCATGCGCTGCACTACGTACAGCACCGCGGTGAGATTGATCGGCAACAGCATCCAGCCGGTGGCGATCAGCGCGGCGACGATGCCCGCATGGTTGGAGCTTCCTACGGCGGCGAGATCAGCTTTAGGAACGGCTTCAGCCGTGAAAGCACTCCGATTGCTTGTAATGGATGGGGTTTTCGCGGGAAATAGTGTCGCGGCTTCAGCCGCTCCTGAAAAAGCAGGAGTTTTGCGGCGGTCTATTGAGCGCAGCAACAGCCTCGCCAGCATAAATACCAGCAACCCGTTCAACAGATGGATGCTTAAGTTGGTCAGCTTCATCCAGTGTGGATCGAGGCCGATAGCAATGTAGTTAGCGGCGAAACTCAACGATGCTAGCGGTCGCTTGAAGTCGCTGGCAGGCGATGAGAGCGCGGCGCGTACCAGTGCTGGAATGCTCATTTCACTTGGCTGCACACCATGGTTGTCGACGATGTTGGGGTAATCGTCGAACAGCCAGCTTCCAGCGAGACCCGGCCAATAAATGACGGTGGTGAGTAGTAGTGCAGCAAGCATCAGAAATAAGCTGACGCGGCTTTTGTAATGAGAGAGGGCCATATGCCAAGTATGACCGCAAGTAATACGAATCGAGACTATTGCAGTTGTGGCTTGCCCATAACGTTTGCCGGTGGTGGGTTCTCAAAGAGTTGCTTGAGTTTGACGCTCAACTCTTGATTGCGTCGGTCCCACCATGCGGTATGCCTATCCGCATCGGCCAGCACAATCTTTGCACTTGCAACGTTACCGTTGACGTATTCAAGATTTGCCAATAGGAATCCGATGGCTGGGTCAGCATGTTCTGTCTTCCACGCCAGCGAGACTTGCTGCTCTGCCTTGATGTATTCACCTGCAGCCAGATACAGATTGGATGCGATGTAGCGGCTACGCCAGAGTTGAATCAGAGCACCTGGCTGTGGAGCTGCATCGACTATGTCTGTAATCATGGTGGCCAGCTGTGTCGGGCCCAAGCCTTCGCAGTCATGGGTGTTCAGGGCTTTAGCAAGCATCTCAAAGGCAAGCATCTCCGATAGCTGCAGTTTGGCACCCTTTATGGCACCAATCCGGTTGATCGAGATCGTATCGGTTTTTTGATGAACGAGGCATTGCAGCAACACCGTGTCGATGGCTGCCAAATGCTGCGCAGCCGGATCGGGGATAGTTATCAGATGATCGACGGTTTGTTGTGCCTCATCGAAGCGACCCTCGGCTACAAGGTTGGTGGTGTGATCCATCTGTGCCCGTAACGACTTGGGGTGCTGAAGAGCGCCCTGAGCAGCAAGTACGCGCCACGAACTCCACACTGAGGCACGTGCAAGAGTGGCAATGCCGAGCATGGACAATAGTGCAATCGTTCCGATGCCAAGCAATCGACCGAAACGCGCATCGTTAATTATGTGCGACCGCAATCGCACAACCAGCCACTGCGCCAGCCCGACCACAGCCAAAAAAAAGCCTACCGATGGCAGATAATTGCGGTGCTCGAAGTACAGCTCCAGCGGAAACACGCTCGACTCCATTACGTGTCCCGCCAAGTAAAAAATGATACCGGTGAAGAACGCCGGAACGAGTTTGCGTAATCCGATTGCAGCAATGCCCAGTGCGAGCAACCCCAGTATGGAAAACAGAGTGGTCGATGGATCAAGCAGGCTGTGCGATATCGCAAAATCGTCGGTGTACAGACCCAGCGATGGGCCGCGCGGTAACAGCAACGCGCCCATGTAATCCATCAAGACGCGGGGTTCGCTCAATAGGCGTTCGTAGAGGTTGAACAGCCGTCCCGCGTAACTGTCAATCAGGCGCTGCGGATGAATGCCATACCAGCCGATAATCAGCATGGCAGGCGTCAGCAGGAAAAGTGCAAAGAACACTTTGACCGCCAGTGGTCGTTGTGTTTGCGCGCTCTCGCGGAAATACCCCAACTCCAGTACCGCGCAGAAGAGGGGTACCAGCGCACCATTCTCCTTGCTAAGCATTGCGGCTAGAGTGGTTAGTGGTAAAAAAACGAAAAGATCCAGCAGAGCGGATCGCAAGCGACCTTGCTCGAAACATGTGCGGGCATGAACATAAATCAATAGCGCGATCAGTACGAACAGTGCACAGAGTTGCTCCATGCGCTGCACTACGTACAAGACCGTGCTCACCTGCATGGGATGCAGCAGCCAGATGGTACTGACGATCAACGCGACGAGTCGCGCGCGATGGCGCAACTGAGGATCCTGCAAAAGCAGGCGCGACAGAAGCGTATAGATCAACACGCCGCAGAGAAGATGGATTGCAAGATTGGTGGCTTTGAACGGCCAGGGTTCCAGCCCGCTGACCGCAGCGTTGGCGAGAAACGTGAGCATTGACAGCGGCCGATGCAGCAGGCCGGAATTATTGCCAAACACGATTTCCTGCCAGCCGATCTGGCCGCCCAACCATGAACTGATGGGCTGCACGATGTTTGGTGGGTCGTCAAACAGGAACGGACCGTGCAAACCAGGCAGATAGACCAGCACAGTCAGAACCAGTGCGCCCAGCAGCCATGGCGCGGTACGCCCCAAAGAAATGCCCCGGCCGCTTAGCGCAGACCGGGGCATGATGTAACGGCTTTGTTGGTGTGATGCCAAAATCTATTAGCCGCCGCGGCAGCTGGCGGGCAAGTACTTGGTGGCGCCTGCAACTGGTGCACATGTCCAGATCAGTGGACCGCCAGCGGCGGCCGAGGTCGGGGTCAGTGACATCGAGGGAGCGGCGCCACTAGCGCCCGTATTCCTGCTGAGGCCGGTGACTACGCCAGTGGCGGGAGTAATCGTAACCGAGGCGACGTACGTTGTGCCGTTGGCCGGAAAGGCATAGCCAGAGTTGGAAACCGTGACATTGGCGAGGCCGCCGAGGCTGGCTGCTGTCTCGGTGACAGCCAGCTTGGCTGCATCCATCTGCACAATTGTCTCGGAGACCTTCGTGCGAACGGTGTAATCCTGATACGCCGGGAGTGCGATGGCGGTCAGGATGGCGATGATCGCAACCACGATCATCAGTTCGATCAGGGTAAAGCCTTTCTGCATGCTCTTCATGGTGGTTCCTCTGTATTGGTTAGCTAACCGTTTGATGCCCCCTGAGCCCCGGTCCCGTATCCCCCTAGGCAGGATCGGACCCCATAACTCGTGGTCAGTAACGACCAGGAAGCTCATGGCAGTTCTAGCACGTGCACGTGACGTGCCATTCCCCATACCAAACCAGCGTCGGTGCCTGGCAGGCTGGAGGATTGTGCGCGTGTGCGCATAACGCAGCAACTGGGAAAACGAGGGAATGTGAGGATTTGTCGAACACGTCGCGCCACGCCCCTATGGCGCGCAAATAAACGTCATCAAGTGACGCAGCGCGTCACTTTTGGGATGACTTGATCCACGGATCGATCGCGAGAACGGTAACTGGCTGTGGTTGGTCTAGCGAGAGGATGGCGGTGTAGTCCATGTCTTGACGTTCCAATGGCAGGAAATACAGGGTCTGCCCACGCGCGGCGGCCGTCTGTTCCAGCCGGACTAGCTGTTTGCGTTGCCCGGGATCCGCGGGCTGGAGTTGAGTCAGTGACCGCGCATGTTTCATCAAGCCCGAGGCCACCTGTTCGTAGGGTACGTAGAACTCAGGTAGCCGATCGATATCCTTGCCGCCGGACATGGCCTGCGCAACAACGTCGAAAGTGCGATTGCCTTTCGGTGGCTGCGCCCCCACCAGCCGCGGTCCGCTCCAAGAGCGGCTGCGGTATTCCGGCCGGCTGCCCTTGGCCAGGTCGGCGTCGCTCAGCTGATCGGCTGCCACCACAACTAACCGATCGACTTCGCCCACGATGAACACCGGTCGTGCCTGATAGATGACATGGAAGCCATAACCAAAGGCGACGGCCTGCAGGATCGCGATGATCGACAGATCCAGCCGGCGCAGTCGCCTGGGTTTGCTCGGGCTCATGACCAGCAGGGTCAGCAGCGGGCCGATGGCGATATCGACGCCCATCAGCAGCGGCATCAGGGTGCCCGCACCGGCAGCGCGAAAATACGGCGGCGGAAACCACAAGGTGTACAGCAGGGTGGCGACGATCGCAGCCAGGGCCAGGCTGATCGTCAGGTGGATGGCGGCGGCTTTCCAGCGTGACATGGCGTGATTTCTGGGGGTGATTGAGTGAGAAGCTTCCTGGCGTGCACAGCGCTCGGCAATCGCGTCGGTTTCTGCTGGGAGTCCGATCGGAACTCCGTGGATGTTCCAATTTTTATTTGGCCGGGGTGGGCTGATCAAGGGGGTATGTCAGCTTGAGTCGGTGCTCGAATTCCCCGCTGAGGGATTCCACGAAGCTGGCGGTCATGTGCTGTGAGTCACGGAAGACAACGATGCCATCGCGCTCTGCATGGCACTCACCGTCCGGGCAGATCGCATTGTTGAGATCCAGCATCGAGACATTCCCGAAGCGGCTGGCGGCCTGTTGTTGCCATTGATAGACGTCGTTGCCCTGCTTGTCGAACGCGGGTGCGTCGCACTCGCCTTGCTGCGAATGTTGCCATGGCAGCCAGCGCTGCGAGGAAAGGCAGTTCGGCCCATCGAAAGGCAGGTGCGGCGTGCCACGCACGATATAGGTATGGCCCGTGGCGGCGCTGATGGATTTCAGCAGGCGCGCGGTACCTTCCACCCACTGGTTCTGATTGAGGTCATAGGTTTGAACGGAGCCCAGGATCACGATGTCCGGGCGCCACGCGGCGATCTGTTGCAGTGCATGCGCACGCCAGGTGGTGCACTCGACATAGTCGCGTCCAATCCGCGGATAGAAGATCGGCTCATCCACCATCGGGCACGATGACTTGGTCAGGACCAGCAAGCGCCAGCCTGGTCGGTTGAATGCTTCAGCCACCGCCGGAAACCATTGCGCCCCGATGCTGTCGCCCATCAGCACGACCGTATGTGCGGCATCGCGTGGGCCGAAGGCACAAACGCGCACGCGGTCACTGTGGTACCAGTCGTCGCAGCCCATGGCGTAGATGACGGGCGCGTCGACATGCGCCTTTGCATAACGTTGCTGGATTGGGCTGTTGAGCCACTTCGATGTTGCATTGAACCAGCTGATGCATGCCACATTGGCCATCATCATCAGCACGAGCGCCACCATCACGGTGACGCCGGGTCGCACGGTCCACCGGGCCTGGTGGCGAATCGGTGATTCGACCCAGCGATACGACGCCACGGCCAGCAAAAGGGACAGGGCGACCAGTGCGGCCCGATAGCCAGGGTTGTCCGTGACGATGTAGGTGCCCCCAAGCAGGAGTACCGGCCAGTGCCACAGATACCATGCATAGGAAACGCGACCGACGGCCTGCAAGGGGCTCCAAGACAGGATGCGTGCGATACCGGCGTCGGCGCCGCGCACACCTGCGGCAATGATCGCGGCGGCGCCCACGGTGGGCAGCAACGAACGCCAGCCTGGATAGGCCATGTTTGTGTCGAACCACAGTGCCGATACCACGATCAGTAGCAGTCCGAGCCATCCGGCGCACCGGCTGGCGATGGATTTGCCGCGTGGCGACGGGCTGCTCGGGTCGTCCGTTGTGGGCGAATTGAAATACAGCCAGACCAGCGCACCCGTCGCGAACTGCCACGCACGCAACGGCATCATGTAGAACGCCATTTGGGGTGCTGTGCGGGTCATGACCGCACACGCAGACAGACTGATGGCCGCAATCAGCAACATGACTGCCTTGAGTCGCTTGTCATGGCTGCCTTTGCCGTGCCATGCCCCCAGAGCCCACACCAGCAATGCCGGCCAGATCAGATAGAACTGTTCTTCGACACCCAGCGACCAAGTATGCAGAAACAGGTTGCTGCCGGCGCCGGGGCTGAAATAGTCGAGTTTGGCGAAGGCGAAGTGGATATTGCTCAGCCAGACTGAGGCTGTGGCGGCCGCTACAGCCTGATCAGCCTGTTCGCCTGGCGCCAGGGTGACGGCAGCCACCAGACACGTGCACACGAGCACCAGCAAGAGCGCCGGTAGCAGCCTACGCAGCCGGCACGCGTAGAAATTCAGGAATCGAAGGTGGCCAGTCTTGTCGATTTCCTGCAACAACAGACCAGTGATCAGATAGCCCGACAGCACGAAGAATACGTCTACGCCGATAAAGCCGCCGGCGAGCCAGGAGACCTTGGCATGTGCGGCTACCACCAGCAGGATCGCAATGGCGCGCAGGCCCTCGATATCGCTGCGGTAGCCGAGCCGGTATCCGCGTGTATCCATGAATCCCTTCCCCTTGCGCGCGGAGCGGTGTCTGCAGAGCGCTGATGATACACAGCGAATGCCAAGAGCCTCCAAGCTTTCCAGACGGGTTTTTTTTAGGAGCGGCTTAAGTCTCAACGGTTCTGGCTTCAGTTGTGGCTTGAAAGGCGTCGCGGCTGAAGTCGCTCCCACAGGTGCGCGTTGCACTTCTACGCAGGTGCAGTACGCGGCAAAACTTGCCTGCGGCGGGTTTGGCGCTTAACGTCACGGTTTAACTTAACCGGGGACACCGACCATGAAACCTCTCATAGCCGCGCTGCTGCTTGCGCTGGTGGCCGTGCCTGCGCTGGCTGGCGATGCCGTCGACACCAGCTTCGTCAAGGCGCAGGGCCCGCATCCGTTCAATGTGCGAGACCTTGTGATGATGGAGCGGGTCAGCGATCCGCAGTTGTCGCCGGACGGGCGTTATGCAGCGTTCGGCGTGCGCAGCACCGATTACGCGGCGAACAAGGGCGTCAACGCGGTGTATGTGCTGGATCTGTCGGGCAACGGCAACCAGCCGGTGAAGGTGGTGGACAAGGGCGGTTCGGCGCGCTGGTCGGCGGATGGGCGCAGCCTGTATTTCGTGGCGCCGGCGAAGGGCGTGGCGCAGTTGTGGCGGCTGGACCTGGGTGGCAAGGACGGCTTGAGCCTGGCGAAGCATGTCGCGCCGGTGCAGGTTAGCCACACGCCGCTGGACATCAATGACTACAAGTTGTCGCCGGATGGCAAGCGTGTGTTGCTGTCGTACGAGGTATTCACCGACTGCGCCACCCTGGTATGCACCCAGCAGCGCGTCGAGGCGCGCGACCAGGACAAGGCCAGCGGCACGCTGTACAAGAAACTGTTCGTGCGGCACTGGGATACCTGGGCCAACGGCCGGCGCAACCAGTTGTTCGTGGCCAGCTTCGATGGCAAGGGCCAGTTGCCGGTGGAGCCGACCCTGCTGAGTCGTGGCATCGACGGTGACGTGCCGAGCAAGCCGTTTGGCGACGAGAGTGAGTTCGGCTTCGCGCCGGATGGCCGTACCGTGTATTTCGATGCGCGCATCGCCGGTACCAGTGAACCGTGGTCGACCAACTTCGACGTCTACAGCGTGCCGGCGGACGGCTCGTCAGCGCCGAAGAATCGCACCGCCGAAAACAAGGCGTGGGATGCATACCCGGTAGCCTCGCCGGATGGCAAGACGTTGTACTACCTGGCGATGAAGACACCAGGCTTCGAAGCCGACCGCTTCGCGATCATGGCACTGGACCTGGCTACCGGTGCGAAGCGCGAGGTTGATCCGAAGTGGGATCGCTCGCCTGGCAGTCTGTCGATTTCCGCCGATGGCAAGACGCTGTATGCCACGGCCGATGACGAGGGGCAGCATCCGCTGTTCGCGATTGATCCGGTCAACGGGGAAGTCACGCGGCTGTCCGGTGACGGCACGGTGGATGGCTATTCACTGGTCGGCGACAAGTTGCTGCTGACGCGTGATGACCTGAAGCGGCCAGCCGACCTGTACGTTGCCAAGGCCAACGGCAACGACCTGAAGCAGGTCACCCACTTCAACGCGGAAGACCTGAAGAACGCCAAGGTCGGTGATTTCGAGTTCTTCACCTTCAAGGGCTGGAACAACCAGACCGTGCAGGGCTACGTGGTCAAGCCGGTCGACTACCAGCCGGGCAAGACCTATCCGGTCGCGTTCATCATCCACGGCGGCCCGCAGGGCGCGATGACCAATGGCTGGAGCTACCGCTGGAATCCGCAGACCTATGCGGGGCAGGGCTTTGCGGTGGTGACAGTGAACTTCCACGGTTCCACCGGTTATGGCCAGGCGTTCACCGATTCGATCTCGGGCGACTGGGGCGGCAAACCGCTGGAAGACCTGAAGCTGGGCTGGAAGGCCGCGCTGGACAAGTACAGCTTCCTCGACGGCGATCGCGCCTGCGCGCTCGGCGCCAGCTACGGCGGCTACATGACCTACTGGATCGCCGGCGTGTGGAACACGCCGTGGAAGTGCCTGGTCGACCACGACGGCGTATTCGATGCGCGCGCGATGTACTACGACACCGAAGAACTCTGGTTCGAGGAGAAGGAGAACGGTGGCACGCCGTGGGAGCATCCCGAGAACTACGAGAAGTTCAATCCGGTCAACCACGTCAAGGACTGGCGCGTGCCGATGCTGGTGGTGCACAGCGGCGACGATTTCCGCATCCCGATCACCCAGGGCCTGGGCGCGTTCACCGCGATGCAGCGCCGCGGCATTCCCAGCGAATTCCTGACTTTCCCGGACGAGAACCACTGGGTGTTGAAACCGCACAACAGCGTGCAATGGCACGACGCCGTCAACGCGTGGCTGAAACAGTGGACGGCCGTGGATGCGCCGAAGGCTTCGTCGAACTGAGCCTATTTCATGTGATGAAAACGGCGGCCCGACAGCCGCCGTTTTCAGGTAGGAGCGCACCCTGTGCGCGAAGGATTTTCGCGAGGTGCCACAAGAGCCTCGCGCACAAGGTGCGCTCCTACAGCCAGATGCAATCCCAATAAGGGTAGTCGCCGGTATGATCGACGAGCCTGGCGCGCAATGGATTGGCGATGATGTAGCGTGCCGCCGCGTGGATATCTTCATCGCACCGCAGAGCGTGATCGTGGAAGCCGCGAGCCCAGATGCGCGGGATCGGTGCCGTTTGCCGGATGCGTTTGCTGGTGACCGCCTTGAAACGATTCATGACGAGTGAGAGGTCATCCCGTTCGCCGAGCTCGACCAGGCCATGCCAGTGATCCGGCATCAGCACCCAGCAGAGCGGACGTGCATCGCCCCAGGTTTTTGGCTCGATCATCAAGCGACATGTGGCAATGGCGAAATCCATGTCGAGAAACCAGGGATTGCGATCCGCCGTGGTCGTCGTCAGCAGATAGATCTGCCCCGGCAGAGACATGCGGCCTTTGCGTAGTGCCCGGTGCCCCGGAGGATTTGCCATTCGAAAACCATCGCAATCCCAAGGGCCTGATCCCAGCGGAAGATGGCCCGATTCCATGTAGGAGCGCACCTTGTGCGCGATTGCTCTTTGCCGATATGTGAACAAGAGCATTCGCGTACAAGGTGCGCTCCTACGGGAGGATTACAGCCACTTCGCTCGCTTGAGCAGCAGGAAGATGCCGCCGACCACGCCGGCGACAACCACGATGATGGTGGGATAGGCCCATGGCTGGTTGAGCTCGGGCATATGGGTGAAATTCATGCCGTACCAGCTGGTGAGCAGGGTGGGCGCAGCAAGCATGGCGGCCCAGCCGGCGAGTTTTTTCATCACCTCGTTCTGGCCGAAGGTGACCAAAGAGAGGTTGACGTTGATCGCGGCGGTGAGCATTTCGCGCATCGCGCTTATGGATTCGTTGACGCGGAACACGTGGTCGTAGACGTCGCGGAAATAGGCGCGCAGCTCGTCGGGGATCAGGTTCGGGTGCAGCCGCACCAGCTGGCTGATGATGTCCTGCAGCGGGGCCACCGCGAGGCGCAGCGTCATCAGGTCGCGCTGCATGTCGTACAGTCGCTTGACCGTGCTGCGCTTGAAAGTGTCGGCAAAAATGTCCTGCTCCAAGCGCTGCAGTTCCTCGCGGAAGTCGCGCACGATCGGCAGCAGGTTGTCGACGATGAAGTCGAGCACGCTGTAGAGCGCGTAGCTGGGGCCGAGTGCCAGCAACGTCGGCGTGTGCTCGCAGGTGCGCCGCGCCGGTGCGTAGGACAGCGACGCGCCGTGGCGGATGCTGACCAGGTAGCGCGCGCCGAAGAACAGGTGCGTCTCGCCGAATTCCAGATGACTGTCGATCAGCTGGGCAGTCTGCACCACCAGGAACAGCGAGTCGCCGTAGGTTTCCAGCTTGGTGCGCTGGTGTGCCGCGTGTGCATCCTCGATCGCCAGGTCATGCAAGCCGAATTCCTGCTGCAGTTTCTGCAGGATCGCTTCATCAGGTTCGTGCAGGCCGACCCAGACGAAAGTATCCGGTTGCGCCAGTACGTCGCTGATCGCATCGAGGCTGATGTCGCCGATCCGGCTGCCGTCGTTCCGGTAGGCAATGCAATTGACCACCATGGGCTGCTCGGTGGTCGACGGCGCAGGAGCTGATGGCGTGATCAGGTTCATCGGGGCATGATGCCCGGCGCTGGAAGACAGGGCAATTGCAGGAGCGCGAATTTTTTGTAGGAGCGGCTTCAGCCGCGATGCTTTTCTGCATATGCGGCCAAAAGCATCGCGGCTGAAGCCGCTCCTGCAGAGGTAGGGATGATGCGCGGGATGGGTTACGTGCGCTGCGATTTCAGCCGTTTCAGGATTTCCTCGCGCGCTTCGCGCAGGATCGAATCGCGGTCGAGGCTGGCGACGATGTCGGCAACCGCACGCTTGGCACCGGCCTCGCCCCAGGATTTGCCGGCGATCAGATAGCGCTCGGCGGCGCGGCCGATCAGCACCGTGGCGTACCAGCCGAGTGCACCCTGTGCGGTGGCGGTGACCACCACTGACAGGCCGGCGCTGACACCTTTCAGCGCCGAGGCGACCAGCTGCATGCCCCAGATCGCACCCATCAACGCGGCGAGTTGGGCCGAGATCACCGCCACCAGCCGGCCGGATTCGGCACGGGTCAGTGGTAACCCGTACACGCGTGATAGCTGTACCACCATCGCAGCATCGAGTCCGGCGGCGGTGAGCAGGTCGGCAACCGGGATCGGATTCAAGGCGACCGCCACGCCCTTGGCGATGCAGTAATGCCGGATCAGTTTCGCGGCGACCGCCTGCCGTGTCTGGGCGATGCGCGCGCTGACCTGGTCGGTGAGCCGGCCGGCGTACAGTCCGGCATTGATCGCGGACAGCGTCTTGCCTTCGCGTGCCGCGATCGCCAGCAGGCGTTCGCGCAGGGCGGCGACATCGGGTGGGAGTGCCTGTTCGTTCGTCTGCTCGCGGCCGTGCGTATCGACCTCGATTACCCGTTGCGCGGTGGGATGTGCGGCCACGGCGAGCACGTCTTCCGCGCGTACCAGCCCGGCAACGCGCAGGCGCAGATGTTCGAGCAAGCTGCTTAACTCATCGCGGCCGTAACGGTCGGCCTTGTTCAGCGCCAGCAACAGCGGTCGCTGGGTGGCGGCGAGGGTTTTCAACGCGTCGAGCTCCTCGCGGGTGAGGTCGCCGTCGCAGACGAAGATCACCAGGTCGCTGACCTCGGCTACTTCGAACGCCAGCTGCTCGCGTGCTTCGCCATCCAGTTCGTTGATGCCGGGCGTGTCGATGAGCACCAGGCCATCGTGCTGCGCCTCGTCAAGCATCGCGTGCGCGGCATCGGTGGTGGTACCGTGCAGTACGCTGACCGCGAATGCCTCACGTCCGAGCAGGGCATTGCCCAGTGCCGATTTGCCGGTGGAAACGTGACCGAACACGGCGACGTGAAGTTCGCCGCGCTCGAGCTTGTCCAGCATGTGCTCGATGCGACCGAAGTCGGTGGCCAGCTCGCTGCGCACCGACACCGGGATGGTCGGGTCATCGAGCAGGCCGCGCAGGCTGTCGGCCACCCGCGTCGAGTCGCTGGCCTGATGGCGCGATGCCGGGGTGGTGACGGTGCGGGTCGGCGTAATCCAGCCGCGCAGGCGTTGCCACAGGTGGTCGCTCGCCATCGTGATGCAGGGTTACTTCGACGCAAGCTGCAGGTGGGCGATGATCTTGACGTTCGCGCCGATCACCGAGGTGTCGGAGTAGTCGCCTATGCCCACGCCGAAATCGAGCCGCTTCAAAACACCGGCTACGTCCATCACGGCCGAGTTGCCCTGCGATTTGAACACCACGGTCAGGCTCAATGGCTTGGTGACCCCACGAAGGGTCAGCTGGCCGTCGGCGATCACCTGCGTGCCGTCCTGATGGAAACCGGTGGTCACGAAATGGGCAGTGGGGAATTTCGCCACGTCGAAGAAATCTGCGCCGGGCAGCGCGCTGTCCTGATCGTGGTCGCCGGTCTTGGCGCTCGCCAGGGTCACGGTCACATCGAACCTGGAGCTGGCAAGATGGGCCGGGTCGTAGCTGATCGCCGCTGTCCACTGGTTGAAACTGCCATTGAACGCAGCGCCCTGGTAGGTGCCGTTGAATCCGAGCTGGCTCAGCTCGGGACGCACGGTGTAGTCGGTGGCCGCGGCAGCGCACGGCAGCGTGAGGGCAAGCAGCAGGGTGGCAAGTCGTTTCATGGGGAGTCTCCTGTGGAGGTCGAGCCGTTGCGCAAGCGGCCAAAGGGAAGCATCCGTCGCAACACGTTGTCGTTGTCGAACACGTGATGCTTCAGCGCCGCACCCACGTGCGCCAGCAGCACCAGGATCAGCAACCAGAACAGATATTCGTGCACGGCATGCGACACATGACGCATGTCGTCGTTTTTCGCCACCAGCGCCGGCAGGTTGAACAGCTTGAACCATTGCAGCGGTTTGCCGGTGACGGAGTTGAACCACCAGCCGCTGACCGGGAGCGCCACGATCAGCACATACATTACGCCGTGTACGGCCTGTGCGCCCAGTTGCTGCCAGCGCGTCGTTGGTTCCTCGCGCGGCCGGCCGTCGCCCCAGCGCCACAGCACCCGCAGCAGCACCAGCGCGAGTACGGTCAGGCCGATCGACTTGTGCAGGGCCAGCCAGTTGATCTTCTGCATGGGTGAATGGGCCAGATCCATCAGCAGACCGAAGATGCCGTTGCCGAGGATCGCCAGCGCGATGGTCCAGTGGAAGAACTTGGCGACCGAACCCCACTGGCGGTCATTGCTGCGCAGACTCATGGTTGTTTCCCGGGTTTTGAAGAGGGTGTGTCGCCGCGGATCGCCTCGATTTCCAGCCATACGCTGACCTGGTGCCCGATCGAGCCGGCAAAGGCGGTCATGCCGAATGCGTCGCGATCCAGCATGGCGGTGGCGGAGAAGCCGGCCACGTCGTGCAGTCCATAAATAGTCCGACCGGCGCGATTGAAGGTGAACGGGATGCTCACCGGCTGGCTGATGCCGCGCAGGCTCAGCTGGCCGTGCAGCACACCGTGATGGGCATCCTTGCGTTCGACGCTGGTGCTGGTGAAATGCGCGTAATGGTTATGTGAACAATCGAGCAGGATGGGCTTGCACACGGCCGCACTCCAGCCCGCATCGCCCATGTCCAGGCTGCCCAGGTCGATGTCCAGTTCGGTCGCCGCAGTACTGATATCGTCCGGGTCGAAACGCAGCACGCCGTCGGCGATGTGCAGCCGTCCAAACGGGCGTGAATAGCCGTCATGGCTGATGCTGAAGACGACCTGGCTATGCACCGTGTCGTAGCGATAGATGGCACTGGCGGCGTGGGCTGGTTCCAGTGGGAGCAGTGCTGCCAGCCACAATAGCCAACTGGTTGAGCGGAAGCGAGGCATGAGGCGAAGTCTGGCCGATTGGCGGCGACGGTGCCAGCGTCCATCCGCGAACGTTTGGTTTCCGTGGGTAATCCAATCGCGGGAGGGCGGGTGCGGCTACGGTGGCCGCAGCATGGCTTTTGCAGGAGCGGCTTCAGCCGCGATACTTTGCTCTTGATGGGGTTTTCAAGCGAAAGCGTCGCGGCTGAAGCCGCTCCAACAGGAACAGGAATTTCGCGAGTGGGGTCAGAACGTGCGCTGCACCGAATAGTCGGCCAGGGTGGCCAGCGCGTCGCGATAGGTTGATGCCGGCAAGCTGGCGAGTGCCTCGCACGCAGCCTGCGCATGCATCACGGCGCGGTCGCGGGTGCGCTCCAGCGCGCCGGAATCGCGAATCGAGGCGATGATGCGGTCGAGCGAGTCGAGCCCGCCATGCTCGATCGCGTGGCGCAGCGACTGCACCTGTTCCGGATCGGCTTTTTCGAGTGCGTAGATCAGCGGCAGGGTGGGTTTGCCCTCGGCGAGGTCGTCGCCGATGTTCTTGCCCAGGGTGCCGGCATCGCTGACATAGTCGAGCAGATCGTCGGCGATCTGGAATGCGTAGCCCAGTTCCATGCCATAGCGGCGTAGTGCGGCCACCTGGGATTCCGGCAGGCCGCCGAGGATGCCGCCGAGTTCGGTGGCGGCGGCGAACAGCACGGCGGTCTTGCGTTCGATCACCGCCAGGTAGGCCGCTTCGCTGACGTCGGCATTGCCGATGTTGAGCAGCTGCAGTACCTCGCCCTCGGCGATCGTGTTGGTGGTGTCGGCGAGGATGCGCATGATGCGCATGTCATCGAGTTCCACCATCAGCTGGAACGAGCGCGAGTACAGGAAGTCGCCGACCAGTACGCTGGCGGCGTTGCCCCACAGCGCATTGGCGGTCTTGCGGCCGCGGCGCAGGTCGGATTCGTCCACCACGTCGTCGTGCAGCAGGGTGGAGGTATGGATGAACTCGATGATCGCCGCGAGCTTGGTGTGGTGGTCGCCGCGATAGCCGGCGGCGCCGGCGGCCAGCACGTGCAGCATCGGGCGCAGCCGCTTGCCGCCGCTGGCGATGATGTGGTCTGCGATCTGGTTGATCAGCACTACGTCGGAGGACAACCGCTGGCGGATCAGGGCATCGACGCGCTGCATGTCGGCAGCGGCAAGGTCGCGCACATGGGCGAAGTCGGCGGGGCGGCTGGCGTCGGCGGGCATCGAGTTCATGGAGGCTTCAAGGCGGCGTATGCCCCGATTATAGAGGCGCACAGCGACTTGCGCCGCGGTTTGAGGCCTGGGCTGCATCCATGGGGGGTGTTCCGGGCGAAAGCCGTCGTCTGCGCAGGTTGGGATGGCACGGCTGGACGTCGCGATGGGCGGCCGCAAGGATTTGCAATCGACGGTGGCCGGCCCAATCATGGGCGCCTGCGGTTTCTGCGGGACCGTAAACCGAGTGCCGATCCGATGGCCCATCAAATCATCGCGCTGATCGCCGAGTACGGCTTGCTGCTGGTGTTCTTCAATGTGCTGGTGGAGCAGGCCGGGGTACCGGTGCCGGCGGTGCCGACCATGATCGTGGCCGGTGCACTGAGCGCGAACGGCAAGTTGCCGCTGGCGGGCGTGGTGCTGGTCGCGGTACTCGCCTGCCTGCTCAGCGATCTGCTCTGGTACTGGGCGGGCCGGCGCTTCGGTTCCGGAGTGATGCGCACGATCTGCCGCATCTCGCTGTCGCCGGATTCCTGCGTGAAGCAGTCCGAGTTGCGCTTCCAGCGCTGGCGCGGCCGCGTATTGCTGATCGCCAAGTTCGTGCCGGGACTGTCGACGGTGGCGCCGCCGCTGGTGGGTGCGATGGGTTTGCGCACCGGCACGTTCGTGCTGCTGGACGGCCTGGGCTCATTGCTGTGGGCCGGTGTTGCCATCGGGCTTGGCTACGCTTTTGCCGCACAGATCGACGATCTGCTGGCCGCGATGGCCAGTGCCGGCACCGTCGCGTTCGAGTTGGTGCTGGTTCTGCTCGCGCTCTATATCGCCGCCAAGTGGTGGCAGCGCAGGCGCCTGCTGATTGCCCTGCGCATGGCCCGCATTACGGTGGAGGAACTGAACCAGTCCATTGCGGACGGGCAGACTCCCGTGGTGGTCGATGTGCGCTCGCAGGCTGCGCGCCTGCTCGACACGCGGATCATCCCCGGGGCATTGCTGGCCGATCTGGATCAGGTCGCCCAGGCGCTCCAGGACATTCCGCCGGATCGCGAGCTGGTGATCTATTGCAGCTGCCCCAACGAGGTCTCCGCGGCCAAGGCCGCCAAGTTGCTGATGGCGATCGGTTACCGCAACGTGCGTCCGCTGCTGGGTGGGCTCGATGCATGGGATACGGCCGGCTACATGGTCGAGCGGCTGGCAGCCGATCCCGCCGATGGCTCGCTGCGTATGACGGCCTGAGCGCCGATCCAGCCGGATCCGGAAAATTTACGCGTTCTATACGCGTAGCCGCCGTCCCGATACCCCGATCTTATACGGCACTTCCTACAGTGCGCGTCGCCCTTTCATGGAGTCGACGCCGATGGATTTCGTCTACCTGTTGTTCCTGTTCGTGCTGTGCGCGGCCGTGCTGGGCTTTGCGCTGATCTGCGATCGGCTGAGTCCGCGCAAGTAGATCGGTAGCCGTGTCTGCCTTCCCCTTCACTGCGTGAGTTTCCCGTCATGAATGTCCTGTATGTCCTCGCCGGCCTGATCGCCGTGGCGCTGGCCGGCTACCTGTGCGTGGCCCTGCTCAAGCCGGAGTGGTTCGAATGACCACGAATGATTTCCTGCAGGTCGGGCTGTACCTGGTGGTGTTGCTGCTGCTGGTAAAGCCGGTCGGCAGTTACATGGCGCTGGTGTTCGCCGATACGCCGAACCGCGTCACCCGTTTTGGTGGTGGCGTGGAACGCGTGATCTATCGTCTGTGCGGCATCCGCGATGACGAAGCCATGGGCTGGAAGCATTACGCGCTGGCCATGCTGTTGTTCAACGTACTCGGCGTGCTGGTCGTCTATCTGCTGCAGCGTGTGCAGCAGTGGCTGCCGCTGAACCCGCAGCACTTCGGTGCGGTGTCGCCCGATTCGGCGATGAACACGGCGATCAGTTTTGCCACCAACACCAACTGGCAGGGCTACGCCGGCGAGTCGACGATGAGCTACCTGACCCAGATGTCGGGCCTGGCGGTGCAGAACTTCCTCTCCGCGGCAACCGGCATCGCGGTGCTGGTGGCGGTGGTGCGCGGCTTCAGCCGGCGCAGCTCGCTCAGCATCGGCAACTTCTGGGTCGACCTCACCCGCAGCGCGCTGTACGTGCTGCTGCCGCTGTCACTGCTGATAACGATGCTGCTGGTGTCGCAGGGCGTGGTGCAGAACTTCAAGCCGTATGTCGACGTGCCGGTGGTGCAGGCCAGCACCTATGCTGAACCAGTGACGGATGCGGCTGGCAACCCTATCAAGGATGCGTCAGGCAACCCTGAAACCAAACCCGCGCAGCTCACCACGCAGACCCTGCCGATGGGCCCGGCCGCGTCGCAGATCGCGATCAAGATGCTCGGCACCAATGGCGGCGGTTTCTTCAACGCGAACTCGGCACACCCGTACGAGAACCCCACACCGTTCTCCAACTTCATCGAGATGCTGGCGATCCTGCTGATACCCGGTGGGCTCTGCTACATGTTCGGCATGCAGGTGGGCGATCGGCGCCAGGGTTGGGCGATCCTCGCCACGATGCTGTTGATCTTCATCCCGCTGACGATCGGCCTGGTCGCGGCCGAGCAGGCCGGCAATCCGGCGTTGCATGGACTGGCAGTCGATCAGCACGCCTCGGCGCTACAGGCCGGCGGCAACATGGAGGGCAAGGAGACCCGCTTCGGCATCGCCGCATCCGGCCTGTTCGCGGCGATTACCACGGCCGCCTCGTGCGGTGCGGTCAATGCGATGCACGACTCGCTGACTCCGCTCGGTGGCCTGGTGCCGATGTGGCTGATCCAGCTCGGCGAGGTGATCTTCGGCGGTGTGGGTTCGGGCCTGTACGGCATGCTCGCCTTCGCGGTGGTGGCGGTGTTCATCGCCGGGCTGATGGTGGGCCGCACGCCGGAATACCTCGGCAAGAAGATCGAGGCCTACGAAATGAAGATGGCCAGTCTTGCGGTGCTGCTGCCGTGTGCACTGGTGGTGATCGGTACGGCCATCGCGGTGATGACGCCGGCGGGTGTGGCAGGCGTCGCCAATCCCGGTGCGCATGGCTTCAGCGAGATCCTCTATGCCGTCAGCTCGGCCTCCAACAACAACGGCAGTGCGTTCGGCGGGCTCTCGGCGAACACGCCGTTCTGGAATGTGCTGCTCGGCATCTGCATGTTCCTCGCCCGTTTCCCGCTCGCCATCGCGATGCTGGCGCTGGCCGGCTCGCTCGCCGCCAAGCGCCACGTACCCGAATCGGCTGGCACCTTGCCTACACATACGCCGCTGTTCATCACGCTGCTGGCCTGCGTGGTAGTCGTGGTCGGCGCGCTGACCTTCCTTCCGGCGCTGGCCCTGGGGCCAATCGCCGAATCCCTGATGTCGGGACACTGAATCATGACCGCACAAACTCAAACAGCGAGTGCTGATTCCATACGGAATTTCAGCCGCGAGCTGGTTCTCACGGCGATGGCCGATTCGTTCCGCAAGCTGTCGCCACGGTTGCAGTTCCGCAATCCGGTGATGTTCGTTGTCTTCGTCTGCAGTGTGCTGACCACGTTGCTGTGGGCGCAGGCGCTCGCCGGCCACGGCGAGGCACCGACCGGCTTCATCTTCTGGGTCAGCCTGTGGCTGTGGTTCACCCTGTTGTTCGCGAACTTCGCCGAGGCGCTGGCGGAAGGCCGCGGTAAGGCGCAGGCCAATGCGTTGCGTAGTTCGCGCAAGGATGTGATCGCGAAGAAGCTGGCATCGGCCGATCGCCATGCAGCGATTGCCTTCATGCCATCGAGTGAGCTGCGTGCCGGCCACCACGTGCTGGTCGAGGCCGGCGAGCAGGTTCCCGGCGACGGTGAAGTGGTGGTCGGTGCAGCCAGCGTGGACGAGAGCGCGATCACCGGCGAATCCGCACCGGTGATCCGCGAATCCGGCGGCGACCGCAGCGCGGTCACCGGCGGTACCAAGGTGCTGTCGGACTGGCTGGTAGTGCGCATCACCAGCAATCCGGGCGAGAGCTTCCTCGATCGCATGATCGCGATGGTCGAAGGTTCCAAACGTCGCAAGACACCCAACGAGATCGCGCTGACCATCCTGCTGGCGAAGTTCACCCTGATCTTCCTGCTGGCTTGCGCCACCTTGCTGCCGTATTCGCTCTACAGCGTGCAGGTGGCGGGCATCGGCCATCCGATTACGCTCACGGTGCTGATCGCACTGCTGGTATGCCTGATCCCGACCACGATCGGTGCGCTGCTGTCGGCGATCGGCATCGCCGGCATGGACCGGATGATCCGCTCCAACGTGATCGCCACCTCCGGCCGTGCGGTCGAAGCGGCTGGCGACGTAGACGTGCTGCTGCTCGACAAGACCGGCACCATCACCCTGGGCAATCGCCAGGCGGTCGCCTTCCATCCCGCGCCCGGCGTGGCGGAGAGCATCCTCGCCGAAGCCGCACAGCTCGCCTCGCTGGCCGACGAGACGCCGGAAGGGCGCAGCATCGTGGTCCTGGCGAAGCAGCAGTTCGACCTGCGTGGACAGCCATTGGAAGCCCTCGACGCGCACTTCGTGCCGTTCACCGCGCAGACCCGCATGAGCGGTGTCGATCTGCACACGCGGCAGATTCGCAAAGGTGCACTGGATGCCGTGGAGAAATATCTCGAGGCACAGAACAGCCACCTGCCGCCGCTGGTCAAGCGTATGGCCGAGGACATCGCACGGCGCGGCGCCACCCCGCTGATCGTCACCGAGGGAGCGCGTGCGCTCGGCGTGATCGAGCTGAAGGACATCGTCAAGGGCGGCATCAAGGAGCGCTTCGCCGAAATGCGCAAGATGGGCATCAAGACCATCATGATCACCGGCGACAATCCGCTCACTGCGGCGGCCATCGCGGCCGAGGCCGGCGTCGATGATTTCCTCGCCGAGGCCACACCCGAAGCCAAACTCAAGTTGATCCGCGATATCCAGGCGCAGAATCGGCTGGTGGCGATGTGCGGCGACGGTACCAACGATGCGCCGGCACTGGCCCAGGCCGACGTGGCGGTGGCGATGAATACAGGCACGCAGGCCGCGAAAGAGGCCGGCAACATGGTCGACCTCGATTCGAACCCGACCAAGCTGATCGAGGTGGTGGAGATCGGCAAGCAGATGCTGATCACTCGCGGCTCGCTGACCACGTTCTCGATTTCCAACGACATCGCCAAGTACTTCGCGATCATTCCTGCTGCGTTCGCGACCACCTATCCGGCGCTCAATGCGCTCAACGTGATGCACCTGGCGACGCCGCAGAGCGCGATCCTGTCGGCGGTGATCTTCAATGCGCTGATCATCATCTTCCTGATTCCGCTGGCGCTGAAGGGCGTGAAGTACCGCGCGCTCGGCGCCGGTGCGCTGCTGCGCCGCAACCTGCTGGTCTACGGGCTGGGCGGCATCGTGGTGCCGTTCCTCGGTATCAAGCTGATCGATATGTTGCTCGTCCTGTGCGGACTGGCCTGATTTCTTTTGCTCGTCATCCCAGCGAAAGCTGGGACCTAGTGCCAGTCGCTTGACTACAAGTCGCTGGATCCCAGCTTTTGCTGGGATGACGACTTCTTTCCATGGAGCTCTGTCATGCAAACGCTCAAGCTTTCGGTATCGCTACCCGATGAAACCCATCCCGATATGGAGTTGCGCCTGTCGGCCAACGACTCCGACTGCGACGTGGTGATCGCGCTGCCGCTGCGTCCCCGTAGCGAATTGCCCGCCGTAGCTGCGGAGCAAACGCCACGCAGCGAGCAGGACGATTACGTACTCGGCGGTTACGCCGGCATCTGATACCCGCAGGCGTCACGCTGCGGCAACGCATAAACCATCCATCCACTACAGAAAAGACGGCCATTGCGGGCCGAAGTTGCAGGGAAAGACATGTCACACAAGAAAGTTGCATCGCTTGCATTGATGCTCATGCTTGCCGCCGCCGGGCAGGCACGGGCGGACGCGGGTGTCGCCGCGTCGCCGGTTTCGGCCGACAAGGACACGACTGTATCCACGGCGCCGGTTGCAGTGAGCAGCGACTGCTCCAACGGGTTTCTGTCGCGCCTCGCAGCGGCCTATCGCGAAGACGCGCAGCCGGCCGATCCGAACGCACCGGCGCCGAAGCGTCGCGCGCTGGACTCGCCGTTCGACTCGATGCCGTTCCCTTCGTCCGAATGGCAGCTCGGCGGCGTCGACAATGCGATCGGCGTACCGAACGAGAATTCGCAGTACCCGCTGGAAAAGGCGCTGGCCTGCACCAGGCTGGGTCAGTGGATGCAGGCCAACCGGATCGAGACGTATGGCTGGATCAATCCCTCGGCCAACCTCAGCTCATCGAGCTTCACCAACTACCCGTTGTCCTATGCGACGCGGCCGAATCGTGTCGAATTCGACCAGTTCCTGTTCCGCGTCGAACGGCTGCCGGATACCGTGCAGACCGATCATCTCGACTGGGGTTTCCACTTCGACAATCTGTACGGCTACGACTACCACTACACCACCATGAAGGGCGTTTTCAGCAACCAGCTGCTGAACAATCCGAACACCCAGCAGTTGCCGGGCAAGGCCTACGGCGACGACCCGATGATCTGGTACGTCGACCTGTACATCCCCTGGGTGGCGCAGGGCATGCAGATCACCGCCGGCCGCTATCTGTCGATTCCCGACATCGAGGCGCAGTTCGCACCCGAGAACTACCTGCTGACCCACTCCATTCTGTACACGGTGGATGCCTATACCAATACCGGCATCATCACCACGACCAAGCTCAACGACCAGTGGACGGTGCAACTTGGCGTGCACAGCGGCGACGATTCGGCGTTCTGGAACAGTTCCGGCACGCTGAGTGCGCAGGCCTGCGTGCGCTGGGTATCCGCGTCGAACAACGACATGCTGTATCCCTGCATCGAGTCCTGGAACAAGGCCAAGCAAACGTACAACAACCTGCAGGAATATGTGCTGACCTGGGGTCATCGCTTCACGCGCAGCGTGCACATGTTGACCGAGGTCTATCACATCTATGTGCGTGACCAGCAGGGCGCGCCGCTCGGCGTGCCGGGTTATCCGCTGGGTCAGGCACCAAATTTTCCGACGGGAAACAACCCTGCCTACGGCATCGTCAACTATCTGAACATCGAGTTGAACCCGACCAACATGCTGTCGATCCGCAACGAGTTCTACAACGACGTGCAGGGCCAGCGCACCGGCTTCGCCACGCGCTATTCCAGCCACACGATCGGCATGACGCACTGGGTGTCGCAGGACCTGGAGATCCGTCCGGAGCTCCGCTACGAACGTGCCTATGATTTCCCGGCCTACGACGGCGGCACGAAGTACCACCAGGTGACCGCGCTGATCGACGCGATCCTGCACTACTGAGGTGATGATCATGACCAAGCTCTTGCGCAATGCCGTGATGTTGCTGTTGTTGATGACCGTGATCACCGGCGTGCTTTATCCGCTGGCGGCCACCGGGCTGGCCCAGCTGGTCTTTCCGCGGCAGGCCAACGGCAGCCTGATCGTGAAGGACGGCAAGCCGATCGGTTCCGTGCTGATCGGCCAGTCGTTCACCGACCCGAAGTACTTCTGGGGCCGTCCGTCGGCAACCACGCCGCAGGCGGACAACGGCGTCAACTCCGGTGGCTCCAACCTGGGCCCGACCAATCCGGCGCTGACCGACGCGGTGAAACAGCGTATTGCCGCGCTGCGCGCCGCCGATCCGGGCAACACTGCACCGGTGCCGGTGGATCTGGTCACCGCCTCGGGCAGCGGCCTCGACCCGGAGATCAGCCCGGCGGCAGCGCAGTACCAGCTGGCGCGGGTGGCGAAGGCGCGTGGACTCAGCACTTCGCAGGTGCAGGCGCTGGTGAACGAATACACCAGCGGGCGCCAGCTCGGTATATTCGGCGAGCCGCGGGTCAACGTGCTGCAGCTCAACCTCGCGCTGGATGCACCGCAGACGCACGGCACTTGATCGCGCTAACGTAGTGCCACCTCCCGGACATATCAGCGCATGAGTGAACCATCCCGCGAAGCACGTGCCGATGCCCTTCTGAGCACCGAGCACGACGAGCGCACCCATCGGCTGAAGATCTTTCTCGGCGCCGCGCCCGGCGTCGGCAAGACTTACGCGATGCTGTCCGCCGCGCGCGAGTTGAAGCGGCAGGGCGTGGACGTGGTGGTTGGTGTGGTCGAGACCCACGGTCGCGCTGAGACGGCAGCTTTGCTGGAAGGCATGGAGGTATTGCCGCGCCGCCCAGTGCGTTACAAGTCGTCCGACGGCAGCGAGCGCGATTTCACCGAGTTCGATCTGGATGCCGCGCTGGCACGCAAGCCGGCGGTGCTGCTGGTCGACGAACTGGCGCATCGCAATCTGCCAGGTGGCCGGCATGAACGGCGCTGGCAGGATATCGCCGAGCTGCTCGATGCCGGCATCGAGGTATACACCGCGCTCAACGTGCAGCATCTGGAAAGCCTCAACGACCAGGTGCGGCGCATCACCGGCGTCACCGTACGCGAAACCGTGCCGGACGTATTCCTCGATCGTGCACGCGACATCGTGCTGGTCGACCTGCCGCCGCGCGAACTGATCGTGCGGCTGAAGCAGGGCAAGGTCTACGTGCCGGAGACTGCGGCGGCGGCGCTCAATGCGTTCTTTTCGCCGACCAATCTGGCTGCGTTGCGCGAGCTGGCGGTGGATACCATCGCCGGCCACGTCGACAGCGATCTGCGCGAGCACATGCTGGCGCGCGGCAGCGCGATGACGGTGCGCCGCCGTGTGCTGGCGGCGATCGACGGCCATGCGCAGAGCGAATACCTGGTGCGCGTGGCACGGCGCATCGCCGAGCGCCGTGGTGCTCCATGGAGCGTCGCTTTTGTCGATACCGGCGCGCGGCTGGATCCCGCGCGTCGTGAGCGACGCGATGCGGCGATGCGGCTGGCGCGCCGGCTCGGCGGCGAGACGGTCATCCTGCGCGGCCATGCGATCGCCGACGAACTGCTGGCGCATGCCGATCGCGAAGGTGTCGGCCAGATCATCCTCGGCCGTACCCGCGAGCGGGTAGTGGCGCGCATGTTGGGCCGCTCGTTGACCCAGTTACTGCTGCGCCGTGGCGCGCATCTGGAGTTGACCATCATCGCCACGCCGAGCGAGCGGGCGAAGGCACGTCGTCGCTTGCGCCTGCCACAGCCATCCGCGCGCGGTTCGCGCAGCGAATACATCTACGCCACGCTCACCACCCTGGTCGCGTTTGGACTGGCGTTCATCGCCGACCGCTATCTGTCGGTGGCGAACCTGTCGTTGATCTTCCTCACCGCGGTACTGGTGGTGGCGGTGCGCACGCGCATGTCGGTGGCCGTCTATACGGCGATCCTGTGCTTTCTCGGCTACAACTACTTTTTCGCACCGCCGCGCTACACGCTTGAGATTTCCAGCTTCGACGACGTGCTGGCGGTGACCCTGTTTCTGGTGGCGGCGCTGGTCTGCAGCCGTCTCGCCACGCGGCTGGCCAGTCAGGTGGAATCCTTGCGCGGCGCGCACGTGCAGGCGCGCGCACTGCTTACGCTGGGTCAGCAATTGACTACCAGCACCGACGCCAGCGGCATCCGTGATGTCGGCAGCAAGGCGCTGGCACATGCGCTGCGTTGCGATGCGGCCATCCTTGCACGCGATGCAGAACAGGTATTGCGGGTGGCGGCGAGCGTGCCGCCGGAACGCGCGCTGTCCGCCCAGGATCTGGCCGCCGCCGACTGGGGCGACCGGCATGGCGAGCAGGCCGGTCGCTATACCGACACCTTGAACGGCGCGCCGAGCTGGGTGCTGCCGCTGGGCAGCGAAAACCATCCGTTGGGTGCTGTGGCACTGCGCTTCGACCCGGCGATGGGCGAGCCCGATCCGGATCAGCGCAGTCTCGCGCTGGCGATGACGCAGGACATAGGTCAGGCACTGGAACGCGCACGATTGTCGGATGAACTCGAAGGCGCGCGCGTGCAGGGCGAGACCGAGCGCTTGCGCAACGCGCTGTTGTCATCGGTGTCGCATGACCTGCGTTCACCGCTGGCCTCGATGATTGGCGCCGCCGGCACACTGATCAGCTATGAACAGAAATTGCCGCCGGAAGAGCGCCGCGAATTGCTGGAAGCGATCCTTGGCGAAGGTCAGCGACTGGATCGCTACATCCAGAACCTGCTCGACATGACCCGGCTTGGCCACGGCACGCTGAAACTCAACCGTGACTGGACTGACAGCGCGGAGATCGTCGCAGCATCCGTGATGCGACTACGCAAGCTGTTTCCCGATCTGCGCGTGGAGACGGTGGCGCCGAGCGAGCCGGTGCTGCTCTATGTGCATCCGGCGCTGATCGAACAGGCACTCTTCAACATCCTGGAGAACGCCGCACGCTTCTCGCCGCCGGACGAGCCGGTGCGGGTCAGCGTGCACAGCAACGGCGAACGCCTGCTGATCGACGTCAGCGATCGCGGCCCCGGCATACCGGAAGAAGAGCGGGCGCTCATCTTCGACATGTTCTATTCGGTATCACGTGGTGATCGTGCCCCGCAGGGCACCGGACTGGGCCTGGCGATCTGTCGTGGCATGATCGGTGCGCATGGCGGCAGCGTGGAGGCCTTGCCCGGCGACGGCATCGGCACCACCATCCGCATCAGCCTGCCCTTGCCACCACCGCCCGACACGAGTCCATGACCTCAGCCGCTCCACGCATCCTGGTGATCGACGACGAGGCGCAGATCCGCCGTTTCCTCGATATCGGCCTGCGTGCAGAAGGTTATGAGGTGGTGCTGGCGGCCAACGCGGCGGAGGGGCTGGCGCTGGCCGCCACGCAGTCGCCCGATCTGGTGATCCTCGATATCGGCCTGCCCGATCGCGAAGGCCACGACGTGCTGGCCGAACTGCGCCAGTGGAGCCAGGTGCCGGTGCTGATGCTGTCGGTGCGCGATGCCGAGAACGAGAAGGTGCGCGCGCTCGATCACGGTGCGAACGACTACGTGACCAAGCCTTTCGGCATCCAGGAACTGATGGCGCGCTTGCGCGTATTGCTGCGCAACCGCCCCGGCGAACCGGAACTGCCGCCGCGCTATGACGACGGCCATCTCGCGGTCGACATGGCGCGCCGCGAAGTACATCTGGACGGCGCGTTGCTGTCGCTCACCCGCAAGGAATACGCCGTGCTGGCCCTGTTGCTGCGCTACAGCGGCCGCGTGGTGACCCAGCAGCAGGTATTGCGCGAAGTCTGGGGTGCTACCCATGTGCAGGACACTCACTACCTGCGCATCGTGCTCGGCAAGTTGCGTCAGAAGCTCGGCGACGATCCCGTCACGCCGCGCTGGCTGAAGACCGAACCCGGGGTGGGCTATCGGTTTCTTGGGGGCGGTTGAAGTTGCAGCAACCGGTATCCGCTGACGGCCAGGAATATTTCAGGCCTGCTTTTTCACACGCGGTGCGCCGAGTTGCTTGCTCGCCAGTTTCTCCAGCTCTTGCAGCAACAGTTCAACCGGTGCTTTGAGTCGTGGCGGCAACGGGCGATGGATGAGCCATGCAACGATATCGGACTTGAAGTCGCTCACGCTAAGCACCTTCAGTTTCTCCCGGTACATACTCGTCGCGAGCAGGTCGGCGGTAATCATGCCGACACCGGCACCGCGCGAGACCAGGGACAGTTGCAGGTCGGCGCCGATGGCTTCCACCGCGACGTCGAAAGGAAGCCCTTGCGCTTCCATCGAGCGGCGCAATGCGGACCGCATGCCGCAACCGTTCTGGCTAAGAACCCAGGGAAAGGCGGAAAGATCCTTCAGGCTGACCCGCGTGCGCAGATTCAGGGCGGGTGATGCGACAACCTTGATCGGCTGTCGGCTGAACGCGTGGGCAGTCATGCCGGTCGGCGGTGCCGTGTTTTCCGCGAATCCGATGACGGCGGCATCGAGCATGCCTTGCTCGACGTGTTCGACCAGGCTCTGCGACCAGCTGGTCTGGATGCGCAAGGTGAGTCGTGGGAAGCACTTGCGCAGGCAATCCACCGGTGTGGCAAGCGTCATGTCGGCAAGATAGGGCGGCATGCCCAGCCGCAGCTCGCCCGATGGCTCGACATCCGCGCGAACCAGCGCCATCAGGTCAGCCTCGGCCTGCAGCAGCTGGCGTCCCTTTTCGTAGACTTCGCGCCCAGCTGCAGTTGGACGCAATGGCTTGGACTGCCGGTCCAGCAATTCGACGCCAAGCAGCAGCTCCAGGCTCTGCATGCGACGTGTCACGGCGGGTTGCGTGAGATGCATCGTCGCGGCCGCCTGCACGATCGAGCCGGTTTCGACGACGGCGATGAAAGCGCTTATGTCGCGGGTGTTCATCGGGCTGGCCTGTCCAAGAATATTGCTCAGTACGCATAGTAACTATGAATATTATTCAATTGCTGCAATATATGCGTGTATTTAACATCGAAAGCCTCCTGCTTGGAAAGGCCTTCACGATGCGATTCGACCCTCCGCACTATCTCGCCATCGGGGAGGCCCGTGCGCCGATAGCCCCATTGACCGCCCCCTTGACCGCGCTGTTCGCTTTCGCCGTGAGCATCATCATCATCAACCTCACCGCAGCGCAGCCGTTGACGGGGCCCGTCGCCCGGGCATTGCACCTGTCGGCGTCACTCACGGGATTGATCGCGATGCTTCCGCAGCTGGGTTATGCCGTGGGCATGCTTTTCCTCGTGCCGCTCGCCGACCTGCTGGAAAATCGTCGGCTCACCGTCATGACGCTGGCTTGCTGTGCGCTGATGCTCGCACTGGCCGCGGTGGCGCCGACAGCGTCGCTGTTTCTGTTCGCTGTCTGCCTTGCTGGCACGACATCGTGCGCGATCCAGATCCTGGTGCCCCTGGCGGCGGCCATGGCGCACCCGGATCATCGTGGCAGTGCGGTGGGCAATGTCATGAGTGGAGTCATGCTTGGCATCCTGTTCTCGCGGCCGCTGGCCAGCGTGGTGGCCGGCACATTGGGCTGGCGTGCGTTCTACGGCATTCTTGCGGGACTCGACGCGCTGCTCGCCATCGCGCTGTGGCGCTGGCTGCCGTTGCGCCAGCCGGCGAACGGCCAGACGTATCCGGGACTGGTCGTATCGCTATGGACGCTTTGGCGGCGCGAGGCAGTGCTGCGTCGTTACGCATATTCCGCCGCCATCGTGATGGCGGCCTTTGGCGCTTTCTGGACCGGGATAACCCTGCGCCTGGTGCAGGCACCGTTCTCGCTCGGCAGTAACGGCGTGGCGTTGTTCGCACTTGCCGGCGTGGCCGGTACCGTTGTTGCGCCATTGGCCGGGAGCGCAGGCGACCGCGGGTACAGCGAAATCGGTATGCCTATCGCGCATGTCTGCCTGCTCGCCGGAAGCGTGCTTGCCGGTATTGCCGGTATAGGTTGGCTTGGCCTGAACATCTCAACGCATCGGGATCTGGCGCTGGCTTTGCTCGTGGTCGCTGCGATCATCATCGATGCAGGTGCCATTGGTGACCAGACGCTCGGTCGGCGCGCCATCAACATGCTTGACCCGGAAGCGCGCAGCCGCTTGAACGGGCTCTTCGTGGGTGTGTTCTTCATCGGGGGCGGCATCGGTGCAGCAGGCGCCGGGGTGGTTTGGGCGGCCGCCGGATGGGCTGGTATCTGCACGCTTTGCGTGGCCTTCAGCGCGTTGGCATTTGCCGGTGACATGATCGCGCGGCGCAGCCCGGTCATGAACTGAGGCAGACAGTCGGTGGTGGATGCAATGCCAAAGTCAGCCTGCAGGGCGGCAGACTTTGGTGCGGTACACGTAGCTCCACGCCAGGCGGTCAAAGGTGCTGCATCGGATAATGTAGCGTCCGCTATGCAGTGGCGGCTGCTAAGGTAGATCCTGCCGGGGCAGCGTTGAAGCTGCGCGCCGGTTTGATCGAGTGATGGTGCGTCGGCAGCTTCTACACTATGTCTACATAAACCACACAGGCGAGGAGTTGTCCGATGTCATCCGAGTCTGATCCGTTGCCGGTCGCCTCGGCCACGCATCGTGGGATCACCATTGTCGCCAGTGCTACCGTGCTGGCGCTGCTGTACTTCGGCAGGGAAGTACTGGTTCCAATCACCCTCGCACTCATCCTGAGCCTGCTGATAGCGCCATTGATGCGCGGTTTGCGCAGGCTCGGGCTGGGACACACGCCGTCCGTGCTGATCGCCGTGCTTGCGCTTGCCATGTTCCTGGTGGGGCTGGCGACGGTGATGGGCTCGCAGGTCGTGCACTTGGCCAGGAGCCTTCCGCAATACGAGGCGACGATCCACGCCAAGGCCCAGACGCTGCGCGACATGACCATCGGCCGCATGGAGCTGATGCAGGGTGAAGCGGGCAGGGTGATGGGTCAGCTCAACGATCGCGGTACCGACGAGCCGGCAGCACCTGCCACTGTCCAACGAGGTCTTGTTGCTTCGACCAGCATCATCCCGGTCGAAGTACATGCACCACCGGCAGGTCCCATGGCGGTGATCACGCGGATCCTCTCATCGGTCTGGGTGCCATTGCAGACGACCGGCATCGTGCTGGTCGTCCTGCTGTTCGTCCTGCTGGAGCATGAGGCCTTGCGCGATCGCTTCATCCGCCTCGCCGGCGGCACGGATCTGCGCGCCACGACGGCGGCGATCAACGATGCCGGCGAGCGCCTGTCGCGGTTCTTCGTCTCGCAATTCGCGGTCAACTTCGGTGTGGGTGCGGTGATCTGGTTGGGGCTGGTGATCATCGGTCTGCCCGACGCACCGCTGTGGGCGGCTCTCACGGCCGTGCTGCGGTTCGTGCCTTATGTCGGCGTCTGGATCGCGGCGATTCTCGCCACCGTGCTGGCGGCAGCGGTTGGGCCGGGCTGGTCGCTGATGCTGATGACCCTGGGGCTGTACGCCGTGGTCGAGACCATCGCCGCACAACTGGTGGAGCCGCAGTTGTATGGTCACAGCACGGGGTTGTCGCCGCTGGCGGTGGTGGTCGCAGCGATCTTCTGGAGCTGGCTGTGGGGGCCGATCGGTTTGATCGTGTCGACGCCCTTGACCCTGTGCCTGGTAGTCGCTGGGCGCCATGTCAGGGCACTCAACCTGCTGGATATCCTGCTTGGCGATACGCCGGCGTTGACGATGCCACAGCGTTTCTATCAGCGCGTGCTCTCGGGCGATGCCGACGAAATCATTGCCGACGCGCGGATCTTCCTGAAACGCAAATCGTTCGCCGCGTACTGCGATGCGGTCCTGCTGCCAGCCCTGCAGCTCGCCCGCATCGACCTGAATCAGGGCGCGATCAGTCCCGGGCAGCAAGTCAAGGTCCGCAGCGCGATCGTGCGGGTCATCGATGCGCTTGGTGGCGAGGCGCGCAAGCGGTCGCGCTGGAACCGCCGCGCTTCGGTCCTCGACGATTCCAGCCTCGGCCGCCTCCTGCGCCAGCAACGCGTGGACGCCAGTGGCCGCTGGCAGGGGCCGCTGGCGGTAGCTCCGGGATCGGTGGTGCTTTGCGTGGGCCTTGGCTCCACCGTGGATGATCTGGTCACGGAAATCCTCGTGCGCATCCTGCGCGACCTCGGCATCGATGCACGCCACCTCACGATCGAGGACATCGAGGCCTTTGAGGCCGAGCCGCCACCGGAAGCCACGCCGAACGGGGTCTCGATGGTCTACATCGTCAGCGCCGTCCCGGCCGGGTATCGGGAGCGTGGCGATGCGGTGGCGATGGAAATGCGCCGCCGGTTTCCCGAGGCATGCCTCATCGCCGTGCAACTGCCGGAACTGCTGGCAACATCCGAGCCCGTCACGGTCAGCACCGATGTCAATCAGCTGGCGAGCTCGTTCGAAGAAGCCGCGCAACATGCCATTGCCCGATTCCCCGATGGCACCCGGCACTCTGCGCGATAAGGCCCACGCCTGCCGATGCGGAATGGGTGCGGGGTAAGATGGCGCTCCAATGGTTGCCACCAGCTGGAGACGAATCGCATGACTACGTCCCCCGACCAGCAAGATGCCCGCTCACCCAAGGGCAACCGGAAGGCTGCCGGGCGCAAGGCACGCGATGCAGTTGAAGCCTGCCTGCCGAAGCAGACGCATACGCAGTCGATCGAGGAACGATTGGCAGCGGCACGTTCCCTCCGATCCCATTGCCCGCGCAAGTCGCATGCGGGTTGGAAATCGCCCAGGAACCGGCATGACCCGGTTGACACCCTGATCGCCAGCTCCGAGGGACGCGTGCCCCATCTCGTGCCCATCCGCTATGGGCGCATGCTGGAGTCGCCATTCGCTTTCTATCGAGGCGGTGCCGCCATCATGGCAGGAGATCTGGCACATACGCCCTCGACCGGCGTGCATCTGCAGATCTGCGGCGATTGTCATCTGCTGAACTTCGGCGGATTCGCCACGCCCGAGCGACGGCTGGTTTTCGATATCAATGATTTCGATGAGACCAGCGTTGGCCCGTGGGAGTGGGATATCAAGCGGCTTGCGGCCAGCGTCTTCATCGCCGCCGAGGCCAACGGATTTTCCGCGGACGACGGGCGCGATGCGGCCTGGTGCGCAACCAGCGCCTACCGCGACCGCGTGGCCGAGTACGCGGAAATGCCGTTGCTAGAAGCCTGGTACGACTATCTCGATCTCCACAAGATCATCGCCCAGATCGTCGATCCTGCGATGAAGAAGCTGGCGACAGCGCGCTTGAAAAAAGCCACCGAATATACGGTGCACACCAAGGAATTCGTGAAATTCGCCATAGCCGATGGCCTCCCTCCACGCATACGCGATGAGCCGCCGCTGATCTACCACGACGATGCCAGCGACGCGGTCAGGAATCGCAAGGAGGTCGATCGCGCCTTCGCGCATTACCGCCTCACGCTTCAGCCGCAAAGGCGGCTTCTGCTTGATCGCTTCAAGATTGTCGATGTGGCAATGAAGGTGGTGGGCGTCGGCAGCGTGGGCACGTATTGCGGCATCCTGCTGATGGTCTCAGGCTCCGGCGACCCGTTGTTCCTGCAGTTCAAGGAAGCGCGCACTTCGGTCATCGAGCCCCACGTCGGGGCGAGTGTCTACAGGCACCACGGCCAGCGCGTGGTCGTCGGGCAGCGCATGATGCAGTCGGCAAGCGATATTTTTCTCGGCTGGACCAAGGGCGGCACGCGCCAGTTCTATGTGCGCCAGCTTCGCGATGCCAAGGTCTCCCCCGACACCAGCGTCATGAAGCCGGCGAATCTCCGCAACTACGCAAGGCTCTGCGGACGGGCCCTCGCACGCGCGCATGCGCGGAGCGGCGATGCGGTCATGCTGGCTGCGTACCTCGGCAAGGGGGATGCCTTCCCCGATGCGATAACCTCGTTCGCTGCCGACTATGCCGACCAAAATGAGCGCGATCACCAGGCTTTGGTACGGGCAGTGCGCCAGGGGCGCGTCGAGGCGCAGGTACTGGATTGATGTTGCGTTGATGTCTGCTTTCGACGGCGCATTCAACCGGTCAAGGCAACACTCACGTGCCCATGGGATTGCCGCATCCGGACACAAGCGCCTGTCACGGCAGGGGCTCAGGAGTAGATAGGGCCCGGTCGGGGCCGTCGATGCACGGGCGACGGGTTGGCTGCACCAGAAACCGAGCAATGCCCGGCCAATCGGCGCTGACTGAAGTCCGAACCGGGTGCTGGCATTTTTCATGACCGTTTGAACCGGAGCGGTTGAACTGGTCCGGGCCATCGCTGAAGGCGGCCAGAACCCTTGCGGCGCTTGCCTTCAGCAGCAGACGGTCCGCGTCGGGGTTGGCCCACGCCGGAGCGGGGTTTCAGCAGGTGGACTCGGTGGCCGGCGAGGTTATGATAGTCAACCGGATTCACCACTCCGGCCGTAACTACTCCTTACGTACGGCCGGCTCAACAGAGGACATCTCATGGCACGTGGCATCAACAAAGTCATCCTGGTCGGCAACCTCGGCAACGACCCTGAAGTGCGCTACACCAGCAGCGGCGCAGCGATCACTTCGCTGAGTATCGCCACATCGGAGAGCTGGACCGACAAGCAGAGCGGCGAGAAGCAGGAACGCACCGAGTGGCATCGCGTGAAAATGTTCGGCAAGCTGGCCGAGATCGCCGGCGAGTACCTGAAGAAGGGGCGCCAGGTCTATATCGAAGGCTCGCTGCGTACCGACAAGTACACCGACAAGAGCGGCGTCGAGAAGTACTCGACCGACATCATCGCCAGCGACATGCAGATGCTGGGTGGCCTCGGCGGCGAGGGCGGTGGCAGTAGCGGCGGGTTCCAGCGCGAACGTCTGCAAGGCGGTGGCCAGCGCCAGCAGGGCGGCGGCAACTACGGTGGCCAGTCGCGTGGTGGCAGCGAGCAGCGCCAGGCACCGCCACCGGCCGACAGTGGTTTTGCGGATGACGAGATTCCTTTCTAAATTCCACCATTCAAGTAGCCGTTTTGTTTCATTTCTAAGCCCGCCATTTGGCGGGCTTAGATGTTTCGGGGTGGCGGCATTTTGGTTGTGGGCTGGCTTCGGCCATGCCGATAAAACAACAGACCGATACCGATCAGCAGTGCTGAGCCACCCACTACCTTGAGCAGAAACAGGCTCGGATTGCTGCTGTCGGCGGGTGGAATCATCGAGGTGACGATCGCCAGCAAGGTCACCGTGAAACCGGTCAGTGCGGCCAGCCAGCAACCGAGGGTGCCGCCGGGCGACAGGTTGACGCCTTCGTTGCGACCGGCAGCGCGGCGGCGCAGCAGCGGAAACGCCAGCAGGATGTAGAGCAAGGGCAGCAGCGACATGATGGCGGTCATGTCGACCAGGACGATGTAGGCCTCGTGGATGCTGGAGCCGGACAGCGCCGCCGCCAGTACGAGCGAAGTCAGGATGCCCTGGGTGATCAAGGCCACGTGGGGCGTGCCATGCCTGGAGTGCAGGCGACCCAGCGCGGCGGGCAGGTAGCGATCGACGCCCACCACGAAGGGCAGGCGTGCCGTGCCGGTGACCCACGCGGAGATGGAGCCGATCGTGCCGACCGTGACGAGTGCGGCGGTCAGCGAACCGAACATCGGCAGGCCGATCCGTTCGCCGATCGCAGACAGCGCCTGCGGGATGCCGGCGATGATGTCGATCGTCGAGGCGGGCAGCGCGATCAACAGCGATGCCGTGCCGGCGATATAGATGGCTGCAATGGCCACGCAGGAAATCAGCGTGGCGCGCGGAATCTGCCGGCGCGGGTCCTTGATTTCTCCGCCGAGGATCAGCCCCAGTTCGAGCCCCTGGAAGGCGAGGGCCATCGTCGCGAAGGTGGAAAAGGTCGCGAGCTTGCTGAAGTCAGGCAGCACGTTCGTCGTGGCGATCGCGGTGGACGCGCCGAACCGGTACGCGGCCACCACGCCGGCAACGAGGATGAGCGCCGCCGCTGACCAGGTCGCGATGCCGCCGATGTTCTGCAGCCATTTGGCGCGTTCGAGGCCGAGGATGCCGAGCCCGGTCGCGGCCCATAGCACCGTCAGGCAGTAGACGAGGTTGTAGCTGCCGTCGCCGGCATGCGCCAGCCAGCGGTCGCCGCCGACATGCAGAAAGATGCCGGCGCTGAACAGCAGCGCGAACGGGAAATAGACCAGGTTGGAGACCCAGTAGGTCCAGCCGGCGATGAAGCCATGCACGTCGCCGAACGCGGTCTTCGACCACAGGTACAGGCCGCCTTGTCCGGGTACGCGCGTACTCAGTTCGAGCACCGCCAGCGCCAAGGGAATGAAGAAGCCCACGAGTCCCAGCAGCCACAGCACCAGGCTCGAAGGCCCCACCTGCGCTGCCATCGACAGCCAGCGCAGCGCGACGATCGCCGCGATGTTGAACAGCACCAGATCTCGGGTGCCGAGCACACGATGCAGGCCAGGTTCGTTCGTTGCCGCCGGCGTTGCGGTCATCGTGTGCTTTCCCCAGGTGAGCGGCAGGTTCAACGGCGATGCGCATTCGCACCCATCAGGAGGCGCCGTCTTTCACTGCCTGCCTGCTGAAGGCGGATGATGCCGCCGGGGATTGACTGCCGATCTCGCGCAGCGGCAGGCCGGCCATCAGGTTGCGTTCGATCTGTTCAAGGGAGACGTTCTTCGTCTCCGGGATCAGCACGAAAGTGATCACCAGGAACACGAGATTCAGCGCTGCATACAGCCAGAACGTGGCCGCGTTGCCGATACCGTTGAGCAGGGTCAGGAAGGTAGCGCCGACGATCATGTTGGCGACCCAGTTGGTGAAGGTCGAGCAGCCGATGCCGAAGTCGCGACCCTTCAGCGGCTGCACTTCCGAGCACAGCGCCCAGATCAGCGGGCCGGCGGACATCGCAAAGCCGACGATGAAGGTCAACAGCATCGCCACCGTGAAAATCTGCTCGCCATGCGTGGCGATACCCAGATACATCATCGTGCCGACCAGGCCCAGGCCCACCGCCATCACGCTGAAGCCGGCGTACAGGATCGGCTTGCGGCCCCAGCGGTCGACTAGGCCGATCGCGATGAAGGTGGCCAGCACGTTGGTCAGGCCGACCACCGCGGTGAACCACATCTGTGCCGTGGTGGCGTAGCCCATGTCCTGGAAGATGCGTGGCGCGTAGTACATCACCACGTTCATGCCGGTGAACTGCTGCATCACCTGCAGCAGCACGCCAAGCCCCACCGAGCGGCGGAAATTGCGATTCTCCAGGAACAGGTGCCAGCCGCGCTGCGGCGTCTTCAGCTGTTCCTCGATGTCGGCCACTTCGCGCGCGACGTGGCCGGCATCGCCGCGCAACTTCTGCAGTACATCGTTGGCCTCCTGCTTGCGTCCGCGCATCATCAGCCAGCGCGGGCTGTCCGGCAGCAGGAACAGGCCGAGCAGGAACAGGATGCCTGGAATCGCGATGATGCCCAGCATCCAGCGCCAGTTGCCGCTGTAGCTGAAGGCGGTATCGGACAGGAATGCCACCAGGATGCCGATGGTGATCATCAGCTGGTACAGCGAGATCATCGCGCCGCGGATATGTTCCTCGGCCACCTCGGCCAGATACAGCGGCGCGGTGAAGGTGGCCACACCGATCGCCAGGCCCAGGATCACCCGCGCCGCGACCAGTGTCTCCGGCGACCATGCCGCACCGCTGAGCAGCGAGCCGGCCACGAACAGCACGGCGCCGAGGATCAGCGAACGCTTGCGCCCCAGCGCCGCGGACATCCAGCCTGCGCCCAGCGCACCGATCGCCGCGCCGAGCATCATCGAGCTGACGATCCACTCGATCATGTGATCGGAGATCTGGAACTCTTTCTGGATGAACTGGGTGGCGCCGGAAATCACGCCGATGTCCAGGCCGAACATCAGCCCGGCCAGCGCGGCCAGCATGCAGGTGAACAGGGCCGTGGTGCGGGACGGATGGAGCGGGGATGTCGCGACAGTATTCATGAAGGAAATCCTGCAGGCCGCGGACGGCGATGGGCGGTTGGATGAGCAGCGGTTTTCATGGAGTGATCCTCACGCTGACATGCCGGCGAAACGTGGCTCGGGCAAGCCGCGCACGTCGACCCGGGAACGGAACAGCGCGCCGGCGTGGGTGTCGGCATCCAGCTGCGCTGCGGACAGTCCATCGCGCGCGCTGGTGACATACAGCGTATCGAGATCGGGGCCGCCGAAGGTGGGCCGGGTCGGCTGGCGCGTGGGTACCGGCAACAGCTGGCGCAGCGAGCCGTCAGCGGCATAGCAGACCACGCGTGCCAGGCCCCATTGCGCGTTCCACAGTGAACCATCGGCGTCGACACACGAGCCATCAGGTTCACCGGCAAGCTCGCCCAGGTCTGCGAACAGTTGAGGTGCGCCCAGCATGTCGCCGTATTCGCAGCGCTGGATGCAGCGTGCCAGCGAGTCGCAGTAGTACATCGTGGTGCCGTCGGGACTGAACGCGATGCTGTTGCTGATGGCCACCTTCGGCAGCACGAGCTGTTCCAGGCTGAGGTCGACGTTGAGCCGCCAGAAACTGCCGAGCGCCTGTTTGCTGCCTTCAGCAGGCTCGTGCATCGTGCCGAACACGAAGCGGCCCTGGCGATCGCAGGCGCCGTCGTTGCAGCGCGTGGGCAGCCCGGGTTCGATCTCGTGCAGCGTCTGCAGGTGGCCATCGGCGAGACGGAAAAACGCCAATCGCGAGGCTAGCGTCAGCAACAGCCAGCCGTCGGCTTCGCATAGCGCGAAAGAGGTGAGTCGTTCCGGCATCGGCCACTGTTCCAGTGTGCCGCTTTCAATGTGCAGGCGGTACAGCGTGGCGCGCTGGATGTCGGTCCAGTACAGCGCCTGGGCGCGCTCGCACCAGACGATGCCTTCGCCCAAGGTATTGCCGGCGTTCAGCGCGACATCCATCGGCGCCAGAGCGGTCGGCACCGTCATACCCAGCCGCCGTCTACGATGAAATCCTGGCCGGTGCACATGCGGCTATCGTCGGCGGCGAGGAACAGGGCTGCACGCGCCAGATCGTCCGCCATCAGGAAGCCGGGCATGCATTGCGTACGTGCAATCTCCTCGCGACCGACATCGTCCAGCCACAGGCGTGCCTGCTTGTCGGTGATCGCCCAGCCCGGGACCAGACTGTTGATCCGGATCTGCTGCTGGCCGAGCTCGCGCGCCATACCGTTGACGAAGCCGTGTACGGCGGCCTTCGCCATCGCGTAAAGCGGATAGCCCGCATTCTTTTTCATCCAACCGGTGGAGCCCAGGCAGATGATCGAGCCGCCGCCGAGCTGCCGCATGTCGGGAATCACCGCCTGGGTGGCGAAGATCTGATGGCGCAAGTTCACTGCCACGTTGCGCTCGAAATCCACGGGTTGGATGTCGGCCAGTGCATGGCGTGCGTCGTTGGCCGCGTTGTTGACCAGCACGGTGATCGGCCCGATCTGCGCGCGTGCCGCAACGATCGCAGCATGAAGCGCGTCCAGATCGGTGAGATCACAGTGCAGATAGTGCGGTGCATGCGGCACGTCGGCGAGCGATGCGCATAGCGACGCGGCGCTGGCATCGTCCACATCGAGAAACGCCACCCGCGCACCCTGGCCCGCGAAGCTTTCGACGAAGGCAGCGCCGATGCCGCTGGCGCCGCCGGTGATCAGCACGCTGCGATCGATCAGGCTGGGATAGCTGGCGAACGAAGGCATCAGCAGGCTCCGGGGTTACGAGTGAGCGCGGTCAGGATGCTCACCATTCGGCGACGCTGCCATCGTCGTGGCGCCATAGCGGATTGCGCCAGCGATGACCGACCTGGGCGCGCTCAGCGACGTAGGCTTCGTTGACCTCGATGCCGAGGCCCGGGCCACCGGGAATCGTGACGTAGCCATCCGCGTAGACGAATACATTGCGGTCGACCACATAGTCGAGCAGGTCGTTGGCGGCGTTGTAATGGATGCCCAGGCTCTGTTCCTGGATGAAGGCGTTGTGGCACACCGCATCGAGCTGCAGATTTGCCGCCAGCGCGATCGGGCCGAGCGGGCAGTGCAGCGCCAGCGCCACGTCGTAGGCTTCCGCCATCGCCGCGATCTTGCGGGTTTCGGTGATGCCGCCGGCATGCGATGGGTCGGGCTGGATGATGTCGACGCCGCCCATTTGCAGCACGCGCTTGAAGTCATAGCGCGTATACAGGCGCTCGCCCAGCGCGATCGGTGCCGGGGCAATGCTGGCCAACTCCGGAATCGCATCCAGATGCTCGGACAGCACCGGTTCCTCGATGAACATCAGCTTGTACGGCGCCAGTTCGCGCATCAGCACCTTGGCCATCGGCTTGTGCACGCGGCCGTGGAAGTCGATGGCCAGCCCGATGTGCGGGCCGACCGCCTCGCGCACCGCCTGCACGTTCTCCAGCACGCGCTCGACCTTGGCGTGGCTGTCGACGAAGTGCATCTCCTCGGTGCCATTCATCTTGACCGCAGTGAAGCCGCGCTCGACCGCGGCCTTGGCCGCCATGGCCGTGTCCGCCGGACGGTCGCCGCCGATCCACGAGTACACGCGAATGCGCTCGCGCACCGGGCCGCCGAGCAGTTCATGCACCGGGACGCCGAGATGCTTGCCCTTGATGTCCCACAGCGCCTGGTCGACGCCGGCGATCGCGCTCATCAGGATCGGGCCGCCGCGGTAGAAGCTGCCGCGGTACATCACGTTCCACAGATCCTCGATGTGGCGGGGATCCTTGCCGATCAGGTAGTCGGACAGTTCATCGACGGCGGCGGCCACGGTATGTGCGCGACCTTCCACCACCGGCTCGCCCCAGCCGCAGATGCCTGCATCGGTGTCGATGCGCAGGAAACACCAGCGTGGTGGCACCAGGAAGGTGGTGAGCTTGGTGATCTTCATGCACGGTGTTCCTTGGATTTTGGAGAGACAGCCGCCCATGCCTGTGCAAAGGCATGGGCGCGATGGGCGACTTCATCGGCATCGAGGCCGGGCGCGTAGAGCGCGGAACCGATGCCGAACCCATGCGCACCGGCGGCGACCCATGGCGCCATGTTGTCGGGCGCGATGCCACCGACCGGCAACACCGGTAGCTCTTTGGGCAGGACGGCACGCCAGGCCTTGAGTGCTGCAGGCGACAGCTGGTCGGCGGGAAACAGCTTCAGTCCGTCGGCACCGGCTGCCAGCGCGGCGAAGGCTTCGGTCGGCGTGGCGACACCGGGCACGCAAACCATGCCGGCGTCCTTGGCCGCGCGGATCACGACGGTATCGGCGTGCGGCATCACGATCAGCCGGCCTCCGGCGGCGGCGACCTCTTGCACCTGGGTCGTCGTCATCACGGTGCCGGCACCGATGAGGTAATTGTCGCCGAGAGACTGGGTGAGCCGATGGATGCTTTCCATCGGCTGCGGCGAATTGAGTGGCACTTCCAGCACGCGAAAGCCGGCGTCGGCGAGTACATGGCCGATGCTCACGGCTTCGTCGGGGCCGATGCCGCGCAGGATCGCGACCAGGGGGAGGGGATGGAGCCAGGAGCTCACCATGAAGAAATTTCCTTGGGCGCCGTAGACGAACCGGTGTTGACCAGGCCGATATCGCAGGCGATCTGCCACAGCCCGTGCGCGGCGGCATCCAGCAGGGGCTCGGCAAGATCGAGGTCGAAGTGGGATGCGGCCAGCCGGTAGCGCGCGCACAACGCGGCATCGCCAATCAGCTGGAGCGGTGCGTCGTGGGGAAAACGATTCGAGGCAAGGCTGGAACGCAGCTCCTCACCGATCAGCAGGCCGGAGAGATACTCGGGCACGGCGTCCGGCGCCAGCGCACCGTCGAGCATCGACGCGCGGGCCGAGAACAGTCGGCTGAATGCGCCGGCGCTGCCGCTGTCGCGTGCCGCGATGACGCCACGCGCAAACGCGTCAGGATCCACCGCAGCATCGCCCGAGCCGGCACAAAGGATCGAATGCTGCCGCAGCAGCGCAAACAGCTCGCCCGTCATCAGGGTGCAGAAGTCGGTCACGGCGCCATCGCGCACGCGAGCCCACTTGCTGTGCGTGCCTGGCAGGATCCAGGTGGAATCGGGGATCAGTGCCGGGCGCAAGGCGAGGGCACCCAGCAACTGGGTTTCCTCACCGCGCATCACGTCAGCGACTTGCGGGTTACGTAGTCCGGAAACGATATGGACGTCCAAACCATCCTTGGCGCGAAGGCTTCGGACGGCGCTGCCAAGCTGCGCCGTGTCGGCGGGAAGGTCCATGTACGGCACCTCCAACCAGCCTTGGCGGCTGCCGACCATGCCGCAGGCCAGCCGGGGCAATCGGGGCCAGCCTTCAGTGATGTCGGTCAGTGCGGCATCGAAGCCACCCTCCGGCAAATGGCGAATGCCCCAGGGGCGCGCGCGCGTCTCGCGGATCGCACCAGCCTCATCGAGCCTGTAGGCGCGCAGGCTGGACGTGCCCCAGTCGAGTCCGATCAAACCGCTCATGGATTCAGGCTTTCCCCATGGCACAACGATACGGATGTTAGGGGGATCACGGCGTGGTGTCCTTCCAGATCAGGGTCTGCGCCGGGGTCAGCGGCACCTGGCCGTGCACAATCTTCGCGTTTGCCGGAAGCACGGGGGCAAACGGCCGCGGGTTGTAGTTCACCATGAAATCAAATCCGCCGCGCCAGTCGATGAATACGCCCTTCGGCAGATCCTCGATCGGCACGTCCGCGCGTTGATAGACGCTGCGCACGATCTCGCGTTCCAGTTCGCCGTCATCGGTCGATACGCCGATCATGGTGACGCTGCCCTTGCCCAGCTTGCGGGTGGTCGCCGCCGCTTTGCCGGCGTAATAGTGATCAGCATACGTGGCGAGCACCTGGGTGCCTCGGCGCGGGGTGAGGATGTCGGCCCAGCGGCGCCAGGCATACGTCTTACCATCCGCTTTGACTTCGCCATTGGCGCTCGGCGGCAGCATGTCGAAGCCATCGACCTCGTCACCGATCAGATCGAGGATCGGTGCATACCACGGACCCTCATGGAACTGGCCGAGCTCGTTCTTCTGCCCGGTGCGGCTGGTCAGGATCAGATGGCCACCTTGTTCCACATAGCGCCGCCATTTGTCCGCCAGCTGCTTGCTGACCATCTGGTAGGCCGGCGCGATCAGGAACGGATAGCGGCTGAAGTCATCGTCTTCCGCAATGAAATCCATCGGCGCGCCGGTGCTCTTTACAGCCAGCGTGTAGCCGTTGCGGTAGGCCCAGTTGTTCCACAGAGTGGTTTGCGGCTGGATTTCCAGATCCCAGAAAACATCCTGGCTCCACAGATAAGCGGTGTAACGCGCCGCCAGTTTTTGCGGCAGCCGTGCCTTGCTGTCGAGTTGCGATTCGAGCGCCTTGATCTGATGCAGGGTATCGACGAATTCGCGCCCGGTGCGCGAGAGCGTCACGCCATCGGTGCTGACGATGCCCTCGTGATACATCTCGCTGCCGCGCAGCGGATGGCGGTAACGATAGGTGCTGAGCAAGGAGGCGCCGGACGCAAAGGCATGCCACATCCACATGCTGACCGCGCCTGGCATCGGTTGCGGATTGATCTCACCCCAGTTGACCTGGCCCGGCTGCAACTCCATCACGCCAAAGGTGCCGTTGATGGAGCGGAAATACGCCGCCGCTTCCATCAGGTTGGCGGGCTTGCCGATTTCGTAGCTGTCGCCACCCAGCACATTCGCGCCGGCGACCGGATAGAGCGTGAAGGTCGGAAAATCCAGATTGTGTGTGCGTCGCGGATCGGTGGCGGTGGAGACATTGGTGTAGTTGGTGGTCACCCATTGCCCGGCGCGGGCATACTTTTTGATGATCAGCGCCTGGGCATCGAGAAAGTGTGCCGTGGTATCAGCCTGGAAGCGGGCGAAATCGAGCAACGCATGCGGGCTCAGCTTGTCTTCGGCTGCGAGCGTGGCGTTCGGGATGTGTACCTGCTTGAAGCTGCCGTAGCGGGTGCTCCAGAACGAACCAGCCCACCCCGTATTCATCGCCTTAATGCTGCCGTACTTCTTCTGCAGCCAATCCTGGAACGCGGCCCGCGCGCTGTCGCTGTAATCGAGGAAGCTGCCGGGCTCGTTGTCGACCTGCCAGCCCCAGACGCGCGGATCGTGGCCATAATGCTGGGCCATGGCGGTGACCAGGCGTGTCACAAACGCTTCGTACTTCGGATTGGCCAGGGATACTTCCGCGCGGATGCCGTGTTCATGGCGCTGGCCGTGCTCATCCACCCGGTAAACCTCGGGGTAGCGCTCGTCCATCCAGCTCGGCGGAGCTCCCGAGGGCGTGCCGAGGATGACGCGCAATCCGGCCTTGTTGGCCAGATCGATGGCGTGATCGAGCCATTCGAAATCGAAGTGGCCTTCTTCCGGCTCCAGGTAGGTCCAGTCGAATTCGGCCATGTGCGTAAAGTCGAAGCCGAGCCTGGCCATGCCGCCGAAGTCACGTTGCCATTGGCTGCGCGGCCATTGCGTCGGGTAATAGAACACCCCAAAGCTCATCGGCTCGCGCTGGTGCAGCAACGCCGCGCCCTGTAGCGGTGCCGGATGCGGGCCGCCGGCGTCGACCGGGTTCGCATTGGCAGCGGTGATCATCATGGCGGCGGCCAGTACCGCCGCCAGCAAGGGCCGAAACATGGGATGCGCCTGTGGTGAGTTTCAAATGTCAACTTATACTACAATTATGACTCCCGCAATATTTGTACGCGATCCTATGGACATCCTGACTCCCGACGCGGCGCTGATGCTGGCTAACCGGCACTGGTGCATCCATGGCGATATTTGCGCACTGCCATCCTATGCCGATCAGAACTTCCGCATCCGCACCGATGGTGGCGAGTATGTGCTGAAGGTGGGGCACTCGTCATGGTCGCGCATGGACCTGGATCTCGAGAATCAGGCCATGATGACGCTGGCCAAGCGCGAGCCGGCGTTGCAATGGCCGCGGGTGCGGCTCGCCGTGGACGGCGAGCACCTGCTGACCTTGCCGATCGCCGGGCAGCCGCGTCAGGTGCGCGTGTTGAGCTTCGTGCCCGGCACGACGTATGCGGAAGCCATTGGCGCACTATCGCCGACCCAGCGCGCGACCTTGCACGAGAGTCTCGGCGATGCGGTTGGCCGGCTGACGCGCGGGCTGCAGGACTTTCATCATCCAGCGGCCGATCGCCAGCACGACTGGAATCTACTGCGTTTGCCGACCCTGTGTGGCGAAATCGCGCATATCGAAGATACCGAACTGCGCGCCATCGTACAGACGCACGCCGAGACATTTTGTGCGCGCCTTCCGTCATGGCGAACGCTGCTGCCAATCACGGTGCTGCACAACGATGCCAACGATCTGAATGTGATCGTGGCAGATGACGGCGGCGGAGCGCGCGTCCGCGCGGTGATCGATTTCGGCGACATGTGCACCAGCTTTCGGCTGGCCGACCTGGCGATCGCCTGCACCTATGCGATGCAACATGAGGCCGATCCGGTGGCGTGCGCACGTACCATTGTTCGCGGCTATCTGGCGCAGTGTCCGTTGCAGCGCGTCGAACTCGAGCAACTGCATGCCTTCATACTTGCGCGCCTTTGCCATAGCGTACTGATGGCGACGCGCGCGCATCGGGAAGAGCCCGACAATCCGTTCATCCTTGTGTCGCAGCAAGGCGTACGCGCGTTGTTGCGCGAACTCGCCAAAGTCAACCACGATGCCATCGTTGGCCCCTTTCTGGAACCAAGCTATGACTGATCCCACCGCCTCCAGCAATGTGCCGCAGCGTAGCAATGCCGACATTCTGCGCCTGCGCAAGCAGCTGCTGAATCCGACTCTCAGCGTGTCTTACAACGAACCGCTCAAGATCGTTCGCGGTGAAGGTGTCTGGTTGTACGACCAGCACGGTCAGGCTTACCTGGACATGGTCAACAACGTTTGCCATGTCGGACATTGCCATCCGCGTGTGGTCGCGGCCGGGCAGGCGCAGATGGCGCAGCTCAACACCAACACCCGTTATCTGCATGACAACATCGTCGAGTATGCGCTGCGCCTGACCGCGACCTTGCCTGGACCGTTGTCGGTCGTGTTCCTGACCAACTCGGGTACCGAGGCGAACGATCTGGCCCTGCGCCTGGCGCGGGCACATACCCGGGCGCTAGGTGTAGTTGTTGTTGATCACGCCTACCATGGTCATTCGCCGTCGATGGTCGAACTGAGTCCATACAAGTTCAAAGGCAAGGGTGGAGCAGGACAGAGTTCGCACGTGGGTGTGGTGGCGATGCCGGACACTTATCGCGGACCTTTCCGCGAAACTGCCGCGGCCGGTCAACAGTATGGCCAACTGTTGCCAGGGGCCATCGAAAGCCTGCGTCAGTGCGGTATCGCGCCGGCAGCGTTCTATTGCGAATCGCTGCTGGGTTGCGGCGGCCAGATCGTGTTGCCGGAAGGCTATCTGCCTGAGGCCTATGCAGCGGTGCGTGCGGCTGGAGGCGTCTGCGTGGCCGATGAAGTGCAGGTTGGCTTTGGTCGGGTGGGCGAACATTTCTGGGCGTTCGAATCCCAGGGCGTCGTGCCGGATATCGTCACCATCGGCAAGCCGATCGGCAACGGCCATCCGATGGGTGCCGTGGTGACCACGCCGGAGATCGCCGCCAGCTTTGTCAGCGGCATGGAGTACTTCAATACGTTCGGCGGCAATCCGGTGTCCTGCGCGATCGCGCTGGCCGTGCTGGATGTGATTGCGGACGAACAGTTGGAGGAGAACGCGCGTCGCGTCGGTCTGTTCCTGATGGACGGACTGCGCGAATTGCAGCAGCGCCACGATTGCATTGGGGATGTGCGTGGGCGCGGCCTGTTTGTGGGTGCCGAGCTGGTGCGTGATCGCGAGTCGAGAACTCCCGACCAGCCGAAAGCCAAGGCCGTGGTGGAAGCGATGAAGGCACGTCACGTGCTGCTTTCCACCGAAGGCCCGGACGACAACGTGCTGAAGATCAAGCCGCCGATCGTGTTCAGTCAGGCCAACGCCGAAGAATTTCTGGACAAGCTCGATCAGGTGTTGCGCGGGTCGTAGCCCGGTTGGGTGGACTGGGCGTTGCTGACGCCTGGTCCAACACCAGATGCAGCTCAGGAAGCTTTTTTGGAGCCTCCCTTGCGCTTTTTGTGAAGATTGGCCAGCGAGTCCTCAATCATGCTTTGCATCGCCTTGCGAGCGACCTCGGGCTGTTTGCGGCGGATCGCTTCAAGCACTTTCAGATGGTGTGGCAGTGAATAGCTGAAGTTTCCGGCCGTTTTCGCCGACAACACGAAGAACATCCCGAGCGCGCTTTCGACCACCGAGAAAAGCGAGATCATCAACTCGTTGCCGGTCGCCTGAAGCACGGCATCGTGAAAGCTGAGATCCGCTGCCGCCCACTCTTCAGGGTCTCGGGCCGCCTCCATTTTTCTGTAGGCAAGTTCCACGTTGGACAGCTGGGTCGCGGTGCGTCGGCGCGCAGCTGCGGCCGCGGCCGCCGGCTCGATGATTTCGCGCATCTCGACGAGCTTTTCGATGAAGTCGTCGGTCGGCATCGAGGCGCAGCGCCATGAAAGGACATCCGCATCAAGCTGGTTCCAGAAGTGCGTCGCACGTACGCGCGTGCCCACTCGCGGGCGAGACTCGATCAAGCCCTTGGCGGACAACACCTTCAATGCCTCGCGCAGGGCCGTGCGGCTCACATCCATGCTTTCGGCCAGCACCTCTTCACGCGGCAATATATCGCCCGGACGCAAGTCGCCGACAACGATCCGCTTGCCCAATTCACGGATCACATGGCCGTGCAGATTGCGTGAGTCCGTAGCCTTCATTATCAACTTCTCTCCGCAGTAAGGGCGCTTTCCGGATGATCACGCAGTCATTGCGTGAAGCCGTATGGATCGGGTGTCGTTGGATGCTGCGGTGCGGTAGCGCTCGAAATTTATCATACAAATGCACCGTGTGAATTCTGCACGGTACTCAGAAAAATATTCGGCGGCATGGAGTAGAAGATCTGCTGCAGCGGCGCACGGCCATTACCACCAGCACCTTGCTGCTGGGCTACGTCCGCGCACTGCGTTGAACCGGCCATCCGCCGTGTAGTCAATGCATGCCGGCAGGCGATGACCTCGCCGATGACTCGTCCCCGCATGCCTGTCGAACTATCACCCTGCGGACAACTTTCTGCAGCGCGTGATCAGGCGCGTCTTCATCGCGCTAGTTCGTATTTTATACTATGGTAGTACAAATGGAGTTTTCTGGGCTACGATGTGTCCTCGCCGCGCCCTGCCTGGTGCAGGGATAGCGGAGAAAGGACGAAACGGTTTCAAGCAGCGGATGGGCCTGACCACGCGCAGGCGCAACGGCATCGAATCCAGTCAAAAAACAATGATTCATATGTCTCGGGGAGGAGAATTCATCATGAGAAGTTGCACGCAGATCAATCGACGGGCTCTAAGCGTTGCCATCGGCGTCATGCTGGCGACCGGTGCAGTTCAAGCCCAGGACGCGGCGTCCCAGGTCACATCGCCGCAAGCCACATCGCCCCAAGCTGCGCCATCCACAGACCACAGCAAGCAGAAACCCGCTGAGTCGGCATCGGTGCAGACACTCAACCAGGTCGTGGTTACCGGCAACTCCGCCTTCGGCGGCATCAAGAAGATCGATGCCAGCTATTCGATCACCACAGCCACGAGCGAGCAGATCAGGGAGCTCAACCCGGTCAGCACGGCCGACCTGCTGAAGTTGTCGCCCGGCGTGTATCCGGAATCGTCCGGTGGCGAGACCGGCGCGAACATCGAGGTCGCCGGCTTCCCGTCGGACAGCGGCGCGCCCTTCGTGACGCTGCAGATGAACGGCTCGCCGCTGTTCCCGAAGTGGGACTACTTCACCGACGCGATGTTCCGCCTCGACGACACCATCGATCGCGTCGAGGCCGTGCAGGGCGGCACCTCGGTGCTCTACGGCAACGGCCAGCCCGGCCTGATCGCCAATTTCATTCTGAAGGAAGGTTCCTCGACGCCTGGCGGCGACATCGGCGTGACCTACGGCTCGGAAGGCATGGAGCGGCTGGACGGCTTCTACGGCTTCCCGATCGGCGGCAAGGATAGCGGCTGGTATGGCAGCGTGGGCGGCTTCTGGCGAAAGTCCGACGGCGTGCGCGATCCGCAGTTCGCCTCGGACAAGGGTGGCCAGCTCACCGCCACGCTCAGCCACGACCTGGAACATGGTTCGCTGATGTTCTACGCGCGTGACCTGAAAGACAAGAACCAGTGGGTCACCGACACGCCGATCTACAACCCGTCTGCGGGCAAGTTCTCGCCCTATCCGGGCTTCAGCCCGCTCACCGGCACCTTCGGCAGCAACGCCGACCGCTATCAGTTCCTGCAGACCACGCCCTGCTTCACCAGCGGCTGTACGCCTGGCGGGCAAAACATCGACATGGCCAACGGCCAGGGCGGTGATATGCACGTGGTCGGCGCCAACCTCGACCTGCAATTCGACAATGGCTGGTCGCTCTCCGACAAGGCCATCCTTGTCGGCGGCGACATGGACACCACGGCGTTCTTCAGCACCGGCGCCAACCCGACCTCGCTGGGCGAGTTCATCACCAGTTCCGTCTCCGGCTTCGGCCTGCCGTCCGGCGGCACCGCCACGGCGGTCTATACCAACAACGGCAAGCCGGCGGACTTGAACCAGAACGTCTCGGTACAGAACCCCGAGTACATCCACAAGCGCATCCACTCGCTCAGCAACGAGTTCCGGCTGAGCAAGGAACTCTTCGACGGCAACACGCTGACCTTCGGCAACTACACCGCGGTGTACGGCATGGACCACTCCGAAGACGACGGCCTCAACATGCTGTTGCAGGCGCAGAACAACCCGACCCCGATCGCGGTGGACTACAGCGTCGGCGGCAACGTCTACCAGCTGACCGACAAGCAGGGCCTGTTCTGGGCTCCCGGTCCGCAGTCATGGATGGCGTTCAACGAGGATTGGCACGCCACCACCACGGCGTTCTACCTCGCCGACGAGTGGACGGTGGGCAAGTGGCGCTTCGACGGCGGCGTGCGCTGGCAGCACGACAACATCGGCGGCAACTTCCAGAACACTTCGTCGGGCGACCTCGACGCCAACCCGAACACCGTCTACAACAACAACGCCGAGTACCTGATCGACAGCTGGACCCATTACGGCCAGAACCGCGGCGCGGCGTCGTGGACATTGGGCGCCAACTATTTGCTGGCCGACAACATGAGCATGTACGGTCGCGTCAACAATGGCGCGTTCCTGCCCAGCTTCGACGACATCGTTAACCTCGGCGATCCGCCGACCGAGCACATCCACAACTACGAGATAGGCTTCAAGTATCAGGCCTCGTGGATCTACGCGGATATCGGTGCGTACCATCGCCAGTTCATCGGCGTGCCGTACTCGATCCAGCTGAGCACGGGGCTGGTCAGCCTCGTCTACGGTTCGATGACCAATGGCGTCAACGCACAGGTGATGCTCAAGCCGTTCGAGCGCTTCTCCGTTGCGCTCAGCGGCAACTACATGCACGGCCATTACAACCGTTACGCGGGCTGCGTGACGTATCAGGCGCAGGACGGCAGTTACCAGTGCAGCAGCATCTCCGGCATGACGGTGGATCGCCAGCCCGAAATCCAGTACCGCGTGACGCCGGCCTACGAAGTGCCGACCAGCTGGGGCAGCCTGAAGTTCTGGGCCACCTACGAGCACATCGGCAACCGCTTCAGCGACCAGCTGATGCAGCAGCCGATGGGCAGTTATTACGACGTGAGCTTCGGTACCAACGCCAACATCGGCGAGAAGTGGGTGCTGAGTCTGCGCGGTACCAACGTCACCAACCAGATTGGCATCACCGAAGGCAATGCCCGCCTGTTCGGCTTTGCCAGCAGCGGCGGGGTGATTCTCGCCCGTTCGATCGAGGGGCGTGAAGTCAACTTCCAGGTCAAGTACAAGTTCTAAAATCCAAGGGAACGAAACCGTTGCCATCCGGGGACCTGCGTCGCGTCGGCTGCTTCCGTGGCCGACGCGACCCCCTCACCAGCGGTCCGTACCAAGGAACGATACGTCATGCGCCCACCCGTCAGACTCCTGATCATCGCTGCGAGTATCGCGGTCTTTAGTCTCGACGGCGTGGGCACATTGGCTGAGCCAGTCACCCATCAGGCCGATGCTGCTACCAGCTATCTCGATGTACTCGACCTGCATGGTGCGCCGCAGACTCCGACGGATCGAAGCTTCAACATCTTTTTTGACACCGGGTCGTGGCATGGCTACAGCCTGCCGGTTGCCGGCGATCCCGCGACAGGCTTTTCGGGCCCCTTCGTGCACAGTCTTGGCGATGGTCAATGGGTCGGTGCGCGCTTCGCCCGGTTGGCACTGCGCGATACCACCAGCAAGCAGAGCATCACTCTGAGCCCGATCGATAGCCACGCGGCGCCAGGCTATCTGGTACGTCAGTTTTCCGGCCCGGGCCTAGTGGTGCGTCAGACCTTGTTCTTTGCCGATTCCTGGCATGCTCTGGTGCGGATCGAACTTACCGCGACAACATCGCGGGACGTGGATCTTTCCGTCGCCGGGCGTGTGATGCCCCAGCAGCAGGCCCGGCTGGTCAAGGACGGCGATACGGTGGCGCAAACCTTCGCCAACTCGAACTCGAAGCTGACCACACGGCTTCACGCAGACGGTGCTCCTGCCTATCGGGTCACGCTGTCAGGAGCCGACTATCGCATCGCCTTGGACCACCCGCTGCATCTGAAGCCGAATCAGACGGCAACGGTCTGGGTCGAACAAACCCTGGTCTACGACATCCACGCCGACAAGCCAGCGCACGTCGATATCGCTACGGCCTGGACGCAAAATCGCGAACGCTGGGGCAACTACCTGAAGTCCGTGACATCAAGCCATGTTGCCGGTCTTCCCGACGAGGTCGCACGACGGGTTACCGTCAAGGCCATGCTGACCTTGCTGGGAAACTGGCGGGCAGCGCGTGGCGACCTGCATCACGACGGTGTCGTCCCTTCGTATTCCAATCCCGATTTCAACGGATTCTGGTCCTGGGATTCGTGGAAGCATGCGGCGGCGCTGGCGCAATTCGCGCCTGAGCTTGCGCGCGATCAGATGCGTGCGATGTTCGACTACCAGGCCGCCGACGGCATGGTTCCAGACTGCATCTATCTCGACAAGGCGGCCAACAACTGGCGCGATACCAAGCCACCGCTGGCGGTGTGGGCGGCGCTGGAAATCTATCGTGCCACCGGCGACAAAGCCTTTCTGGGCGAGATGTACGGCAAGCTGGTGCGCTATCACCGCTGGTGGTTCGCGGCGCGCGATCACGATCACGACGGCATGGCCGAATATGGTTCGACCGACGGCACCAAGGTCGCCGCCAAGTGGGAAAGCGGCATGGACAACGGCGTCCGTTTCGACGCCATCACCATGCTCAAGAACGGCAATAACGCCTGGTCGATGGATCAGGCGTCGGCCGATCTCAATGCCTACCTGTACAAGGAAAAACTTGATCTGGCGCAGGTTGCGGCCATCCTCGGCAAAGCCCAGGATCAGGCGCAGTGGCTGAAAGAGGCCGCGACGATGAAGACCGTCGTTCAGACACGCATGTTCGACAAGACGCGCGGTTATTTCTTCGATGCCAAACTGGGTAGCGGTGATCCCGTGCGCGTTTATGGTTCGGAAGGCTGGGCGCCGCTGTGGGCCGGCGTGGCAAGCCCCGATCAGGCCAAGTCCGTGATCCGGGTGATGCTTGATCCGAGCAAGTTCGCCACTTTCATGCCATTCCCAACCCTCGCCGCCGACGACCCGCATTTTTCACCGATTAAGGGCTATTGGCGGGGCCCGGTATGGCTCGATCAGGCCTATTTCGGCGTGGAAGCCCTCAGGAATTACGGCTATGCCCAGCAGGCCGACGAGATGGCGCGCCGTCTGGTACTCGACGCCAAGGGGCTGATGCAGCAGGCGCCCATGTATGAAAACTACGACCCGTTGACCGGTCAGGGTTATCAATCGCCCAATTTCAGCTGGGCTGCCGCCAGCTATCTACTGCTGTTGCAGAAGCGGGAGCGTAACGGCCTCGATCTCACCCTCTGACGTCGCCCCTTTGTACCTGCACCGGAACCGTCATCGGCTGACGTGATTGCATTTGGAATCTTTGCGAAGCCAATTCGCAACAGTTCGACAGCTTGGAGTGGCGATTTCGGGCGCCGGTTTGACTTGACGGGAGATATCTTGGGGGATTCATCCATGCGACATGGTGGAAAGAACCGTTCTAGGGATCACCCGTGCTGAATTACGTTGCAAGGACTTCGCAGGCCGCCATTCGGCGGTCAGTTTCCTTTTTGAAGGCTTGGTCTCAGCGCCCCAAGGTTTCTTTGTCTGCCAGAACGCACGTGCAATTTGCTCTCAGCAGGTGAAACCACGTTGGTCCACTGCCGTCTATACTGACAAGGGAACAAGCACTGTTATCGAAAGCAACAAATACTGGCGCATCGAAACCATCCGGGATGCCAGAATCGCTTGACTGTGGCCAAGCACCTCATCGACCAGATCGACTTGCTGGCGAAGGATGTCAAGGTGGTACAGACGACCCTGAAGTTCGCCGTCGTGGGTTCCCCAAATGGATAAAACCATCATCCGGAGTGTCGTCTCAAGGGCAGCGATTCCACTGACGTACAGACGGTTTTTGCATCTATTGCATCCAGGCATGCGCCGAACAATTGGGCAGCCTCCTGCAGCTCGAGGCTGGACAGCCCGCAGTATCCGAGAAGGAGGCCTGGTATGGGAGGTCTGGCATGGTAGTGCGGTGCTATCGGGTACAGTCCAAGACCGCGCTCATGCGCGTAATCGATCAGGGACTCCAGTTGTGCGTGATCGTAGTCGCGCAGCCAGATAACCGCGTGCATGCCGGCATGCGAATCCGCAATCTGGATGCGCTCACCGGCATAACGTCGCAGCCCGTTGAGCAGTACTTCGCGGCGCGCCTTGAGCGTTCTTCCCATCTGCCGCAGATGTCGCTCGAAGCCACCGCTCTCCATGAAGTGCGCCAGGGCAGCCTGTTCAATCACCGGATTGCAAATATCGGCCAGATATTTGGCGTTGATGAAATCCTGACGCAGCGCTGCGGGCAACACCATGTAGCCCAGACGCATCGAGCCGAACAGCGTCTTGGAAAACGTACCCACGTAGATCACGCGGTCGCCCTCGTCGAGCGAACGCAATGCGGCCAGGGGCTGGGAGTCAAAGCGAAACTCGCTGTCGTAGTCGTCCTCCAGAATCCAGCTTTGCCTTGCCTCGGCATAGCGCAACAGGTCCAGGCGTCGTGACAACGACATGGTTGAGCCGGAAGGGAACTGATGGGAAGGTGTCACACAGATCAGGCGAGGCGCCTGCGCCGGCAACTCGGCGCATACCAGGCCCTCGCCATCCGTACGCACGGGCAGCAGGTTGGCCCCGTGGGCAGCGAATGACTGCCACATGCCGAAGTAATGCGGTTCCTCCATGACCGCGGCGTCTCCTTCGTTCAGCAGGACACGCGCGGTCAGGGCATAGGCTTGTTGTGAGCCATTGATGATGAGCACCTGGTTCGGATGCGCATCAACACCGCGCCGAAGCGCCAGGTAGCGACAAATCTGCTCACGCAAGGCAAGCAGTCCTTGTGGGTCTCCTCGTTCCAACGGGGTGTAGACCGCAGCGCGGGCGAGTTCACGGGCCCAGATGGTACCCAGCGCAGGCTGGGTCATCGGTTCGCCGTATTGCATGTTCAGACGCAGCCCATGATGACGGCGTGTAATCAATGGATCTCTCTGCGTTCTCGCACGCTTTGCGTAGCGCGACGGTGCCGTGATGGGCTCCGTTTTCAGCAGGCGAAGTGGTGGAGAGGTTTGCAAGTGGCTGACGTAGCTGCCAGCGCCAACCCGGACATAGACGAAGCCTTCGGCACGGAGTTGCTCATAAGCCGCCAATACGGTGATGCGCGACATGCCAACTTCCAGGGAAAGTGCGCGGGTGGACGGAAGGCGCGTATTGGCCTTCAACCGCCCGTTGAGAATGGAAGTTTTCAAGGCACGGGTAAGTTGTGCGTAAGCCGGCCCTTGACCATCGAATTCGAGGAACATGGAAACCTCAGCAAATGGCGGTACCGTTCACCCGGCTATCCAGATCGGCACGCTGCATCCGCAGCGCCATCGAACTGACCGCATCTCTGTCGATGCGCTCGGCGTGACACCCGTCGTCATCCTCATCGACTCGGCACGCTTGCCACGGCGCCTTCATTCATTGCCGGCGTGGCAACGGTCTGGGGTGACTCGTCGATCGCCCGCGCAACGATGGTCAGCGGCCCCAGACCCAGCAGGCGCTGCGCCTCCATCATTTTGGCTTCACGCTGTGCCCTCGCGAACTCAGCCGGCGAATGGGCGACAATGGCTAGCACCGCGAAACCGTTGTCGAGTTCGACAACTTGCTCGTCCGTATGGGCGATGGCCGCAGTACCGATGCAGGTCAGGCCGATGGCGAGGGTTGCACCAATCATCAGACGTTTCATGACGCTCTCCCGGCGGGCGGGGTGCCCGTACGCAAGAGCCTAAGGCCGCTGTCGCAGGCGCTGCTTGAGAAAATCTCGTTGAAATCGTGAGGCATTTGCTAGGTTATTTACGGAGCGAGCGCGATTCGTTGGCGCGGGTGGTGGGGAGTGCCTCGTCCTTGCTCTGCTGCGCCGGGCAGCGCGGTCGAGGCAGGAGGTCGGTGGCGCGCAGCAGCTGGCCAGGACAGAAGTCGTGCGGTCGGCGCGCCACGTAGAGTGTCCCGAATCGATGCACAGTGACCCGAGCAATACTTGCGCTGCGGATTCCAGTCCGATTGAACACCTGTTCGGGATTGCGCCGCCCAGTATCGTGGTGTCGACCAAGGTCATCCGGGGCTTTGGTTGTTCTCAATGGAGTTGGGTGTCGATTTGCCGGTCCCTCGTTCGTCGTACAGGCGTAACCCTCAGCTTCATGGCACGCCCGAGCCGGTAACCGTGTTCATGATGTCTGCCGCAGCGGTGCCGATGGAGCCGGGTGTTGGCAAGCTGGAGTGTGCCTTTTAACCCATGACGGACATTGCCGATGCTCGCAGAATCAGCGTAAAGGTGGGCAACCCCCCCCCGCATCTGGTTCAGATGGCGCTGGAATGCGGTTCGGTCAACAACGCAGTCCACACTTGGCCATACCGAGACTCGCATCAGACTTGGTGTAACCTGAACAGGAGCAGGGGCGGGAATGGAGGTCGAACGAATGGCTGTAGAGTCCGCCTCTGCCGCGTGGATTGCATTCGGCAGGGTCGAGATCGACACCCTGGGACATCGCCTGTTTGTCGATGGCGAGGAGGTCGCGCTCGAGCGCAAGGCATTCGCCGTACTCGTGCTGTTGGCGCGCGAACCCGGCCGTGTGTTGAGCCGTGACGAGATTCTCGACGTGGTGTGGGGGCATACCCATGTCACGCCTGCCGTACTCAGCCGCATCATCGCGGTGTTGCGTCATGCGCTCGGCGAGAGCGGCGAAGACAGCCACTATCTGCATACCGTGCATGGCGTCGGTTTCCGCCTCGATGCCCAGGTGCGGTCCGCCGCGTCGCGTGAGGAGTTGATTGACGGCAGGCCATCAGTGGCCACGGAAGCTGCGTTCTTGCCGGCCCTCACCAGCGATGTCGCCGCGCCACCTGTTGCAATGGCAGTGAGTTCGGCAACGCCCTTGCTGCCGAACAGGACACGCCGGCTCGATAGGCGGCTCGTTGCCGCGGTCTCGGGCTTGCTCGTGGTGGCGGCTGTGCTGCTCGGGTGGCACCAATTCGCGCGCCATCCTGCGGACACGTCGCCGGCAGTCGATCTCAAGTCCATTGCGGTGCTGCCGTTCGAGAGTCTCAGTACAGACCAGAACAACGCGTATTTCGCCAGTGGCATGCAGGACATGATACTGACCCAGTTGGTGGGTATCGGCGGGCTCAAGGTGATCGCCCGCACCTCGACAGAGAAATACCCGAGCCATCCAGAAGACGTGAAAACCATAGCCCGACAATTGGGGGTGGCGACGCTGCTCGAAGGTACGGTACAGAAGGCCGGCAATCAGGTGCTGATCAATGTGCAGTTGATCGATGCCAACAGCGGCAACCATCTCTGGGCGAAAGCCTACACACGCACGCTGGACAACGTGTTCAATGTGGAAGGCGAGGTCGCACAGAACGTGGCGGAGGCATTGAAGGTGCAGCTGACATCCGCCGAGACCGCGCGTATCGAGAGAATGCCGACCCGGAACGCTGCAGCCTACGATCTGTACCTGCAAGCCGGCGTGCACGCCAACCGCGCCTTCGATAATCCCGAGCTGTCACAGTCCGAATTGCCCGTGGCGATCGCGCTGTATCAACAGGCACTGGCCAAGGATCCTGACTTCGCGCTGGCCGCGGCGGCGCTCGCGCGCGCTCACATGCAGATGTATTTCTTTGCGCCCGATCGCACGAACACGCGACTGGCCGCGGCGAAGGCCTCCGCCGATCGCGCCCTGGCGCTGCAGCCAAATCTGGGCCAAGGACAATACGCGCTGGGGTTGTATGAGTACTGGGGGCATCGGGACTACGCCGGTGCCACCGCTCAACTGGAGCTGGCCCGGCGTGCCTTGCCCAACAGTGCCACCGTGGAGCTTATCATCGCCTCGATCGCCCGGCGCCAGGGTCACTGGGATGAGGCGGTGGCACTGTTTCGCACGGCCACCTTGCTTGATCCACACAGTGAGTTTGCGTTCAACCAACTCGCCGTGACCTACGAGAGCATGCATCGCTACGCAGATGCCGATCTTGCCTATGCCGGCGCCATCGCGGTGAGCCGGGATCCCGTCGGCAACCGTGTGGCACAGGCCTTCAATCAGTTGATGTGGAAGGGCGATCCGGCACCGCTGCGCGCTGCGCTGGCCGCGCTCGTGCCGGGCAGCGATGCCTACACGAGCAATATCATGACCATGTATTTCGAGCGCTGGTTGGCGCGCGATTATGCCGGGGCCGTCAAGATAGTCGAGGCGGACAAGGCCGATGACTGGGTCGACCCGGACAACATTGTTCTGCCCCGACGCCTGTATCTGGCGTGGGCCTTGCAGGCGGCGGGAGACACGGCCAAGGCGACGGCGGCGTATGCCGAGGTTGCGACGCGTGTGCGCGCCACCCTCGTCGAGCGACCGGACGACGCGGACCTGCATCTGGCTCTGGGATTTGCGTATGCCGGGCTCGGCCGAAAACCCGAGGCCGTCGCTGAAGGCGAGCGTGCCGTCGCCTTGATGCCGGTCAGCAAGGATGCCCTCACCGGACCGGATATGCTCGCATCGCAAGCACAGCTGTATGTGCGGGTCGGCCAGCCCGATCAGGCCATCGCCGTGATAGGGCGCGTGCTATCCATACCTGATGGCGCTCCCCTCTCGAGCGCGTTGCTCCAGCTCGACCCGGCCTGGGATCCGCTGCGCGATGATCCGCGCTTCAAGGCGTTGCTGCTGAAGTATCCCAGCGCCAGCTAGTCTGCTGTTTGCGCCGTTTGGCAACCCAGGGCAGCGCGAGCTGTCGGGCATGGAGCACCATCGGATCAAGCCACGGCACATTTCGTCCAGGAACCCATCCCGCCGCGCGGGCTGGCGATGTGTCTCGAATCCACAGTCGGCTTGCACGGATTGTGTCTGGCGCCGACATGCACGGCCCCGTCCAGGACTTGATCTCTTCGTCCATCGTGTTGCTCATCGCTGTTCCCTTTGAAAGCGAACAGCCGAGCAGGGAATCGATGAGTCACACATCCTGGCATTTGCCTGTCTGGCAGTGGTCATAACGAAGACGAAGAAAAGTGGCTATATCAAACGTCGTCCAGCGTCGTTCCGGGCGCCGCTACTTAATGATGATTGGTCATATCCAGACCGAACAAGAGTGGATATATGAAATAACTTTTCGTCTAGATATTGTAAATGCGTGGTAACAACGAAAGTAACGCATTTGAAGTGAATCATTATCTCGTGATCAAGCCTGATGCGCCCGGCACCGATGGTCACGATATAAGCACTGGATCGAATAATTGCTTGCTACCGGTTGATAAGAAAGGGGGCATGAATGCGTCCGACCTATTATCCCGAAGAACTGAAGACTGAAGCCATAAAACTGGTTGTGGAGCGCCATCTTCCCGCAACTGTGGTTGCGTCGAGACTTAATGTTCGAGCCGATGCGGTTCGAGTATGGGTGAGAAGGTTTCGTTTCAGCAGGAGGCCATTGCCTGGTGCCGAATTCCACCGCCTGAAGGTGGAGCTTCATGAGGTGGCCGTCGAGCGTGATGCTTTAGTTAGCCTGGCGGCCCGCTTGCTTGCCAAGTTTGGTTGACGGCTTGCTCGTGCCGGCCTGCATTACCGATCTGGATGTCCATTATCAATGATGGCTGCTCTGGCTGAATAAGCGCTCGTATCGATGACGGCCACGATCGCATTTACTTTACTGATATGTGGCTTCGATGAAGAGGCCGAAAAACGATCCAGGTGGCAGGTATTCCTTGTTCATGAAAATCATCGGAGGGTGTCATGAAATTTGGGGTCAAGAAACTTTCTTCGGCGGTTCGGATCGCGCTTTCTCTCGGCGCGGTTACTGCCGTGGGTATCACCACCAGCGCATTTGCCCAGACCGCCGGCAATCAGGCTGCGACGCAGAATTCCAGCAACGCGAAAACGCCGGATCAAGCCAATCCTCCAAAAAAAGTAGCTACCTTGCAGACGGTCGTGGTCACCGGTTCGCTGGTCCGCCGTGTGGATCTGGAAACTTCCAATCCGATAGTCACGATTGACCGCGCCCAGATCGAGGCGACCGGCAAGATGACCTTGGGCGACCTGGTGCAGGATCTGCCGGCGATGACCGGCGGCAACACCAATCCACAGCTCAACAACGGCGGCGGCACGGGTGCTTCCACCATCAACCTGCGTGGTCTTGGCAACAAGCGCACCCTGATCCTGGTCGACGGTCAGCGTGTGGTTGACGCCATCGGCACTTATATTTCAACTGAAGGTACATCACCGGATGTAAACGCCATCCCGGCGGCCATGATCGAACGCATCGAAGTATTGACCGACGGCGCATCGGCGACGTACGGCTCCGATGCGATCGGCGGCGTGGTCAACTTCATCCTGAAAAAGGATTATCAGGGCGTCCAGTTTACCGCCAATGTCGGCGAGTCCGACCACAACGATGGTGACCAATCAGGCTACAGCTTCACTTTCGGGCAGACGTCCGACAAGGGAAGCATCATGGGCGGCATCGAGTACAACAAGCAGGATGGTGTTGAAGCGAGCAGCCGCAGTTTCTCGAAGAATGCGGTGTCGATCTATGGCACGAATGGCACTGGTCCGAGCGCACCGCATCCGCCGACCGCCAACATCGGCGGTTCGTCGTCCTCGCCTTACGGCCATATTCAGATCACCGGTACGCCCGTGCAGCCGCTCTTTGGTTGCAGTTTTGTGGCGCTTAATCCAGGCGGCAACAGTCAACTGGTCAACACTTCCAATTATCACTGCTACCAGAACAACGGCGCGAACAGCGACAAGTACAACTACGCGGCGATCAACCTGATCATGACGCCGCAGGAACGTACCAACGCGTTTGTGATGGGCACGTACCGCCTGTCCGACAACGTTTCGGCCTACATGGACGCCTACTACAACAAGACCTCGTCAGACTTCCAGCTGGCTCCTGGCATCTATGGCGACAACCCTTATGTGGCCGGCAACGCGATCATCGATGTCAACAATTACTTCAACCACTTCGGTGCCACGTTCAGCAGCGCCGGCCCGACCATCAATTCCCGCCTGTCTTCCCTTGGCAACCGTGTGGCGACGTTCGGTGCCAACACCGAACAAGTCAATGTCGGCTTGAAGGGCAGCTTCTCGCTATTCGACCAGGACTGGAACTGGGATGTCGGCCTTGATTATGGTCATTCGGGCGCGGTCACCACGACCTTGAATCTGCCAAACGGGGGCAAGCTGTACACAGGACCTTCCTACATGTCGGCCACCGGTTTGGCGTGCGGCACGACGGCAGCACCCACGGCCTGTCCGGCCGGTATCACTTCGACGGCTTTGGAGTTCAATCCGTTCGACCTGTACTCTCCGGGTTCGATCGCTGCGCTGAAGGCAGCTGCATCACCGGCCGTCACCAATCAATACGCGAGCCTCAAGGAGTGGCACGCGGGCATCAATGGGGGCGTGCTCAGCCTGCCCGCCGGCACGGTGCAATTGGCGGCTGGTGCCGACTATCGCCAGGAATATGTCAACTCGTACGTGGATCCGCTCCTGAATTTCGACCCGGTCGCGGGTACCTGCGTGCTGGGCAGTCAATGCGTCTCGGCCACGCAGGGCGGATACAACGTGAAGGAGCTCTATGCAGAGGCATTCATTCCTGTCCTGAGTGAACTCCCGTTGGTGAGGTCGCTCAATGTAACCATCGGCGATCGGTACTCGCGTTACAACGATGGCTACGGCAACACCAACGACTTCAAGTTCGCCGTGGAGTACAAGCCGATCGACGACCTGCTGCTGCGTGGCACCATGGCGCAGGTGTTCCGCGCACCGAACCTCGCGGAGGAATACAACGGTGCGGCGGCCGACGCACCGAAGCTGTCAAACGATCCCTGTACAGGCTATACCGGTGCGCCGGTCAATCCCGCCTGCGTCAATGTGCCGACGAATGGCACGTTCATCAATCAGGCCGTCGCCGCCAACAACCAGATCACCGGCATTCTGTCGGGCGCTCAATTCGCCGGTATCCAGCTCAAGCCTGAGCAAGGGAAATCGTTTGACTTCGGCGCGATCTACAGTCCGTCGTGGGCACCGGGCCTATCAACCACGGTTGATTTCTGGCATGTGTATCTCAACAACACCATCACTACGGTGAACGCACAAAGCGTCCTCGACGTATGTGCCGCCGGCAACCTGGCATTCTGCTCGCTGATTCATCGCAATCCGGTCGTCGGGCCCAATCAGGGTCAGATCCTGACCATCGGTGAACCGACCGCCAATCTGGGTACGCTGAACACTGGTGGCGTTGACTGGTCGTTGGCCTACAAACTGCCGCAATTCTCCTTCGGTCAGTTCACGGTCGGCCTCAATGCCACCTACCTGAAGTATTACAACCTGCAGACCGCTCCGGGTACGGCGAGCAACACGACCTATACCGATGCGGGCCATTTTCTGCCCTTCGGTTCGCCGCAGGAGGCGGCCTGCCCGGGCATAGGCACCTGCCTGTTCCCGCGCTGGCGGGCTCAGGGTTTCGTCAACTGGCAGCTGGGTAACTGGTCTGCCTCCTGGCGCGTGCGTTACATCGGTCGCTTCCAGATGGGTTCGAAGAGCCCGTCGCAGGATGTGTTTCCGGACGGTACGTGCTATTACCAAGGCAAGCCGAATCCGGCGGGCGGCAAGTATCAATGCAACATTACAGGGGCGGTGTATAAATATGGTGCCACCGTGTATAACGATATATCGTTCGGCTACAATATCGAGCCGCTGAACACGCGCATCGATTTTGGCGTGAACAATGCCTTCGACAAGCAGCCGCCCATGCTGTACGCGAACAACACGCTCAACGCCAACACCGATCCCAGCGATTTCGACCTGATGGGTCGTTACTTCTGGGCCCGTGTGACAGTCAAGTTTTAAGCGTCAAGCGAGTGCGTCAACCATATGGGCCGCGTGACCGAATCACGCGGTCCTCTTTATTGATGGCATGACTACCGAGCCGGTCATTCTGATCTTCGAGGCCCTGCAGGCAGCAAGACCAGCCGATGCAGAGCGACTCTGTCATGCGCAATTGGCCGATAACCCTGATGACGAGCAAGTACTGCAGTTGCTTGCCATGAGCCTGCACTATCAGCACCGTCTTCCTGAAGCCACGGCCGTTTACTTCCGTTTGACCGAGTTGACCCCCGGGTGCAGCGCCTATTGGTGCAACTACGGAACCGCGTTGCTGGAAAGCGGCGCGACATTGGAAGCGGAGCACGCCTACGCGAATGCGATCAGGCTGGATCAGGGTAATCTCATGCCCAAAGTCCAGATGGGCTTGCTGCTGCTTGAACGCAAGGATTACCTGGCCGCGCGCGAGATCTTGCTTGATGCGTTCGAGCTCGACAAAAGTGCGTCGTTGACACGAATCCACGCGGCGCGCGCGTGCTGCTTGTGCCAGGATTTTCATGGCGCTGCCGACCTGCTGAAGCCGTGGCGGACGTGGTTGCCGATTGACAGCGAATTGCTCCAGCTGGAGCTCGCCAAGTTGCTGCAGCTGATGGGCGATACGCCGTCGACCGCTGTACTCCTGGAAGATCTTGTTGCTCGCAATCCCTCATGCCTCGAAGCCAGATTGCTGCTGGCCAAGGTCTACGAAAGATTGAACGAACTGGCCAGGAGCGAGGGAATGGCGCGGGCACTCCTTGCGGACCCCATTGTCTCGACCGATGAAGCGCGAATTGACGTCAGGCACCTTTTCGCCACACTTGCCCTGAGAAGTGGCGACATCACCCATGCACGATCCGTATTGGAGCAATACGGGCCACGACACGCCTGCGATTACGCGCATTATTTCGAGCTGGCGGACACATACGACAAACTGGGCGAGTCGGGGCCGGCGATGCAGGCCTTGCGAACGGCCCACGAATGGCAGGTGCAGGAGCTGCAAATTGCCTCGCCGGAGTTTTTCTTGCCGGACTGCGCTGCGCTGCCGGCGGCACTGCCACATGTGACTCCCGAAACCTATCGTCGCTGGCCAAAAACAAGCGCACCCGACTCGCGGGATTCGCCGGTCTTCATTGTCGGCTTTCCTCGTTCAGGCACGACCCTGCTCGAACAGATGCTGGACGCACATCCGGGCCTGCAGTCGATGGACGAGAACCCGTTCTTCAACCGGCTCGCCGACAAACTGAAGAGTCATGACGCTGGCATCATGGACAAGCTGGAACAGCTCCAGCAGCGCGACTGCGACGAGTTGCGCAAGCTCTACCTGATCATGGTTTCCGAGAAAATATCGCGACGCTGGCAGGCGCAGCTGGTCGACAAGAACCCGTTGAACATGCTGTGGTTGCCACTCATCTACCGGCTGTTTCCCCGGGCAAAGTTCATTCTTGCGGTGCGCCACCCATGCGACGTGATCCTGAGCTGCTACATGCAGAACTTCCGTTCAAGCATCCTGGGTGCCGCTTGTGCCAACCTTCAAAGACTAGCTGCTGCTTACGTGGGGGCGATGGATTATTGGCTGCGGAATGTGGATATCTTTCAACCGGATGTACTGGTGTCGCGCTATGAGGATCTGGTGACGGATTTTCCGGGGCATACGGCACGTATTGCCCATTTTTTGGGGCTGGATGATGCTGCGCCGATGCTGCGGTTCGACCAGCACGCACGCGACAAGGGATACATAGCCACCCCGAGTTATGACCAGGTCATTGAGCCGGTGAACAGAAAAGGCATGAATCGCTGGATGCGGTATCAGCAGGAGTTCGATCTGGTGCTCCCCACGATCGAACCCATGCTGCGATTCTGGGGCTATTCGAGCGAGGCCGACTGTTGAGAGCTTCTCATGTCAACCCAGGACGATGTTGGGTTGCGAGTATGGACCGTTCGTCATGAGTGGTCCTGGCGCAAGGCTCTGGAGCCGGGCATAGCGGCATCCGTCCTCTTCATGGAAGATGCACGCCAAGTCGCCTTGTGGTGGATGCCCGAATACAACGAACAACGCGCTCACGACTCCCTGGGCCATCTGACGCCCAACGAATACAGTCAACACGTCGCCAGTAGTTCTACTGTTGAAGTCCCTGCTTGACGCGGGAGCTTGCGTGACCACCGTGGTCACGCAAGCTTGCACGACGCTGGGTCGAGGTGAATGTCCCATCGACCTGCGATCGAGGAAAACCTCAGCTGTTCATTGACGCATTGTCGATGACGAAGCGGTACTTGACGTCACCCTTCACCATGCGGTCGTAAGCCTCGTCGATCTTCTGAGCCGGAATCATCTCGATATCGGAGACGATGCCTTTTTCCGCACAGAAATCCAGCATCTCCTGAGTCTCAGCGATGCCGCCAATCAGCGAACCAGCGATGTTCCGTCGCCTGAAGATCAGATTGGCCACGCTCGGCGACGGATGCGGGTGTTCAGGTACGCCGACCAGCACCAGTGTGCCGTCGCGCTTGAGCAATCCCGTGAAGGCGTCCAGCGAATGGCTGGCGGCCACGGTGTTGAGGATGAAGTCGAAGCTGTTGGCGTGCGCGCGCATCTCGCCCTCGTTGCGCGAAACCACCACCTCGTCCGCGCCCAGGTCCAGCGCCGCCTGGCGCTTGTTGTCCGAGGTGGTGAACGCCACCACGTGCGCGCCCATCGCATGCGCGAGCTTCACGCCCATGTGGCCCAGTCCGCCGATGCCGACCACGCCGACCTTCTTGCCGGGGCCGACATTCCAGTGCCGCAGCGGCGAGTAGGTGGTGATGCCGGCGCACAGCAGCGGCGCGACCGCGGCGAGCTGCGATTCGGGGTGGCGGATCTTCAGCACGAACTTTTTGTCGACCACGATGCGCTGCGAATAGCCACCCAGCGTGTGCCCCGGTGCGTCTGTCGTCGGGCCGTTGTAGGTGCCGACGAAACCGTTCTCGCAGTACTGCTCCAGCCCCTCGTCGCAGGCAGCGCAATGCTGGCAGCTGCCGACCAGGCAACCCACGCCCACCGTATCGCCGACCTTGAAGCCGCTCACGTCGTTGCCCACGGCGCTGACATGACCGACGATCTCGTGGCCGGGCACACAGGGGTAAAGCGTGCCACCCCATTCGGAGCGCACGGTATGCAGGTCGGAATGACAGACACCGCAATAGGCGATGTCGATCTGCACATCCTGCGGGCCGGGTGCGCGGCGCTCGATGTCGATCGCTTCCAGCGGCTTGTCGGCGGCGTGCGCGCCATAGGCTTTGGTTGTCATGCATGTCTCCTTCGGTATGAGGCGAGCGGGGCACAGGTGAGGGTGCTTCCACTTTGTTGTTCGATCGATGGTTGGTCAGTGGGCAACGAAGCCGCCATCTACAGGCAATGCTACGCCGAGAACGAAGCTCGCGCCGGGGCTGCACAGCCAAAGCACCGCTGCAGCAATCTCCTCCGGACGACCCATGCGACCGATCGGTTGATCACGCAGAAAAACCTTCATCGCGGTGGGATCGATCCCGTCGCCCATGGGCGTATCGATGCAACCGGGGCAGATGGCGTTGACGCGAATACCTTGCGCTGCGTAATCCAGTGCGGCGCTCTTGGTCAAGCCTATCACCCCATGCTTGCTCCCATGGTAAGCCGCGCGGCCGGCCAACCCGACCAGCCCACCCAGCGAGGAGCAGTTGACGATCGCACCGCTCTCCTGTTTGCGCATCTGCAGCAGCTCGTGCTTCATGCAGGTCCAGACGCCACGCAGATTGACGGCATTCACTTCATCGAAAGCCTCTGAGGTCTCTTCGGTCACGTCACCCATCGGGCCGAGGATGCCGGCGTTGTTGTACGCCATGTCCAGTCGGCCAAAGGTAGTAACAGCGCGATCGACCATCGCGGCGACCTGAGTTTCGTTTGATACGTCGCAGATCACACTGATGGCTTGATGGCCGGCTGATGTCAGTTCCTTGGTGACGGCCTCGAGAGCTCTCTCGTTGCGGTCGGCAAGGACGACCGCCGCACCTGCTTCGGCGAAGGCTTTTGCGGTTGCCAGCCCCAGGCCCGAGCTGGCGCCGGTAACCAGGGCAACTTGATCCTTGAAATCAAAGGTGGGATTCACTTTTTTGTTTTCCTCGTTGAGGCATGCGCCTCGATAGCGGATGACATGATGTTTAGCGTGGCAACGAGCAAGGTTCGTGTCTTGCTTGCAATCTGCGGCCCAGATGCGCCTCAGGCTTGCGGTCCCGTCAGGTATTCCGCATCGGTGACTTTTTCCAGTCAGTCGACGACCCTGCCGTCGAGCGCTTCCTGCACCGCGATATGCGTCATTGAGGTGGTCGGTGTGGCGCCATGCCAGTGTTTGTGGCCCGGTGGGCAGACGATGATGTCGCCGGCGTTGATCTCGACGATCGGCTCGCCCTCGCACTGGGTCCAGCCCTTGCCCGCGGTGACGATCAGCACCTGCCCCAGCGGATGGGTATGCCAGGCACTGCGCGCGCCCGGCTCGAAGGTCACGAAGGCACCGGATATGTTCGCATCGCCGATGCCCTTGAACGGCGAATCGATGCGCACGGTGCCGGTGAAGTATTCAGTCGGACCGGTGATGGGAGGTTGCGAGCCGTTGCGGATGATTTCCATGGTGAAGTCCTGCGTGTGGATGGGGAAGTGTGTCGATCAGCGTGTGACAAGCCTGTTCGTTCGGACCTATGCCGATGTGCCTTCGTTGACCACCCGCAAGGCATTCAGCGTGCGCGGATAGCCGATGAACGGCAGCAGTTGGGTCAGTGTGTCGATGAGCATCTGGCGGTCGTTGCCGATCGCCAGGTTGCCGGCGACGTGGCCGCCCAGCTGGGGTTCGCAACCACCCAGCGCCGCCAGCATCGCGAAGGTCAGCAGCTCGCGGGTTTTCAGGTCCAGGCCTTTTCGGGTGTACCAGTCGCCAAAGCAGTTGGCGGACAGGAAGTGCTGGATATGCAGCTGGTCCTTCGGCGACTGCGCAATCATCGCGTCGATGCGCTCGCCGAAGAAGCGCTGCTGAATCGCCAGCCCTTCGGCATGCCGTGTCTGTACCGTCGTGGTCGACTGTTCTTCCAGCGGCAGCGCGATGCCGCGGATGCGGAAGACATCATTGGTGGCATGGATGAAATCGAACACCCTGCCCATGCCGGCATAGGGTACAGCCTGATAGACGATCTCCTTCACCTCCACCGGCGTCACGCCGACGTTCAACGCGCCGTCCAGCATGGCGCGGTACTCGTCGACTGCATGGCAGGCGATCAGCGCTGCCAATTGCACCATCAGGCGCACGCGGATATCCATGTCGCTGGCTTTGATGACCTCGCCGAATGCCCAGTTGTCGAAAATCTCGATCAGCTCGGGATCGCTGACCTTCAGCGTCGAAACGTGGCCGGGGAACAGCTGGTCGTGATTGCGCTGTGCGGCTTCAGTGATTGCCATCGTATTGCCTCATGGATTCTGTTCGTTCACTTGCCCGCCTGCGCTGCCAGGTGCGCCGGGTAGCGGTCACCCTGCACCCGGATCTGCGCCAATGATTCGGCGATTTGCCGAAGATCATCGGCACTCAGCGCGATATCCGCGGCGCCGATGTTCTCCTTCAACCGATGCAGTTTCGTCGTGCCCGGAATCGGCACGATCCACGGCTGCTGCGCCAGCAGCCACGCCAACGCGATCTGCGCCGGAGTCGCCTGCTTGCCGGCCGCGATGCGCCCCAGCAGGTCGACCAGCGTCTGATTGGCCCGGCGCGCCTCGGGCGAGAAGCGCGGCACGTTGTTGCGGAAATCGTCCTTGGCGAACGAGGTGCTTGCGTCGATCTTTCCCGCGAGGAAGCCCCTGCCCAGCGGGCTGAACGGCACGAAGCCGATGCCCAGTTCCGTGCAGGTCGGCAGCACTTCCTGCTCCGGTTCACGCCACCACAGCGAATACTCGCTTTGCAGCACGGCGACCGGCTGCACCGCATGTGCCCGACGGATCGACTGCACGCCGGCTTCCGACAGGCCGAAGTGTTTGACCTTGCCTTCCGCGATCAGATCCCTGACGGTGCCGGCCACGTCTTCCATGGGTACGTTCGGATCGACGCGATGCTGGTAGAACAAGTCGATGCGATCCGTCCGGAGACGTTTGAGCGAGGCCTCGGCGACGGCGCGGATGCGCTCCGGCCGGCTGTCCATGCCGGTCTTCGAATCGCCATTCTTGAAACCGAACTTGGTCGCGATGACCACGTTGTCGCGAAACGGCGCCAACGCCTCGCCAACCAGTTCCTCGTTGGTGAACGGGCCATAGGCCTCGGCGGTATCGAAGAAGCTCACGCCGACTTCGACAGCCTGCCGAAGCAAGGCGATCGCGTCCTGTTTCTCCATCGCAACGCCATAGGCGTGGTTCAGTCCCATGCAGCCGAAGCCGAGCGCGGAGACTTCGAGCTGGCTGTTTCCCAATGTGCGACTTTTCATTGCATTGACTCCGATGATCCCGGGATTACAGCCCGGTCATTTTCAGTACGCTTTCGGGAAGGCGAGCTCCCTGCAGCGTGATTTTCGATGCGGCTTCTTCGATCTCGCGAAGGTCGCCGGCGGTGAGGTCGACGGCAAGCGCGCCCAGGTTCTCGTCAAGCCGATGCAGCTTCGTGGTGCCGGGAATCGGCACGATCCATGGGCGTTGTGCGAGCAGCCACGCGAGCGCGATCTGCGCGGGAGTGGCGCCCTTGCGCGCAGCCACGCCACGCACGAGATCGACCAGCGCCATGTTCGCTTTCAGTGCTTCCGGCGAAAAACGGGGAACCGCGGTGCGGAAGTCCGTACTCTCGAACTTCGTGTTTTCATCGATCTTGCCGGTGAGGAAGCCGGCACCGAGCGGGCTGAAGCTGACGAAGCCGATGCCCAGTTCTTCCAGGGTAGGCAGGATCTCGCCCTCGGCTCCCCGCCACCACAACGAGTACTCGCTCTGGACAGCGGCAACCGGTTGCACCGCATGGGCGCGGCGAATGCTGCCAGCGCCGGCTTCCGACAGGCCGAAGTGCCTCACCTTGCCTTCCGCGATGAGATCCCTGACCGCGCCCGCGACATCTTCCATCGGCACGCTCGGGTCGACGCGATGTTGATAGAACAGATCGATGCGATCGGTCCTGAGCCGCTTCAGCGACGCCTCGGCCACTGCCTTGATGTGCTCGGGGCGGCTGTTGACCCCGCCGCGTCGTTCGCCGGTTTGCAGGTCGATGTCGAAGCCGAACTTGGTCGCGATCACGACCCGGTCGCGCACCGGCGCCAGCGCTTCGCCCACCAGTTCCTCGTTGGCAAACGGGCCATAGGCTTCGGCCGTGTCGAAGAACGTGACACCGCGTTCCACGGCTGCTCGCGTGAGCGCGATCATGTCCAGCCGGTCACCCGGCTGCCCATACGCGGAAGTCATGCCCATGCAGCCGAAGCCGATGGCGGAGACTTCGAGGCCGCTGTTGCCAAGCGTGCGGGTTTGCATCGTGTTTCTCCAAAGAAGGTGTTGCGATATGGGCGTTGTCGATGCCAGGGCTGCCGCGCGGCAGCCATCTGGCTGATCCCGGCATCGGAATACGTGCAGTTTGTGCTACCGGAGCTTGTTTGATTAGACGGGATAATCCGAATGCTCTTATGATCAGAATTCATTAATGGGTGGCCGGCGCATGGCTCGCGAGAACTACAACGATCTGCTGGCCTTCCTCGCGGTGGCGCGCGAGCGCAGCTTCACTCGCGCCGCCGCGCAGCTGGGGGTGTCGCAGTCGGCACTCAGCCACACCATCCGCGGGCTGGAGGCGCGACTTGGCCTGCGCCTGCTGACCCGCACCACGCGCAACGTGGCGCCCACCGAAGCGGGCGAGCGACTGGCCAACGAGCTCACACCGAACTTCGAGGACATCGAGACGGCCCTGGCCAACCTGAGCGAACTGCGCGACAAGCCCAGCGGGAGTTTGCGCATCACCACCGGCGAACATGCCGCCAGCAGCATCCTGTGGCCGGTATTGCGCAAATTGTTGCCCGAGTACCCCGACATCCGCGTCGAGGTGATCAGCGATTCCAGCCTCACCGACATCGTCGCCGAGCGCTTCGATGCCGGCATCCGCCTCGGCGAGCAGGTGGCCAATGACATGATCGCCTTGCCGATCGGTCCGCCGATGCGCATGGCCGTGGTCGGCTCACCGGACTATCTGGCCTCGCGCCCCCGGGTGAAGACGCCGCGTGACCTCACCGGCCACGACTGCATCAACCTCCGCTTCCTCACCCATGGCGGCCTGTATGCCTGGGAGTTCGAGAAGAACGGCCATCCCCTCAACGTGCGCGTGGAAGGGCGGCTGATCTTCAACAACACCCGCCACGTCATCGCCTCGGCACTCGACGGTTTTGGCCTGGCTTGCGTACCCGACGATTTGGTCCGGGCCGAAATCGCCAACGGCAAGCTGCGACGTGTGCTCGCCGACTGGTGCCCGCCGTTCCCCGGCTACCACCTCTACTACCCGAGCAGGCGCCAGCCCTCGCCGGCATTTTCGCTGCTGGTGGAGGCATTGCGTTATCGAGGAAGTACACCACACGGGTGATCTTCGGCAGCGGTGCGGCGTGACTGCCGGCGCGCGGCCTGACGCGGTCAGGCGCCGAACCTTTTCCCGAACGTGTACCGCGACATTTCCTGCGGGAAATCCGCCGTCACAGTGACGTCGTCAGTCGCGTCAGCCAATCGGGGCTGATCGCCAGGAGAAAGCCTTCAAGTCGGCGATCCAGTCCGGTGAGGATGAGTACGCCGAGCAGCACGAACAGGGCGCCCATCACGGACTTCGCGACGTGTCCGACGGAGGCCAGTGAACCACGCACACGCATCATCGTTGCATGCGACAGGCCACCCAGCACCAGCAGCGGAAACCCGGCGCCCAGCCCGAATACGAGCATGAGCAGGCTGATCTGGACGAGATCCCTGCCTTGTGCCGCCAGCGTGGTGGCGGCGCCCAGGGTGGGGCCGACGCAAGGACTCCAGACCAGGCCGAGCAGCAGGCCGATCAGGAACTGGCTGAACGGGCCTTCGCCCTTGATCGCACCGAGCGCGCGCTGACCGGTCGAGCCGAGGCTCGAGCTGAGCCGGGCGAATCCGGCCTGCAGCCATGAAGAGAGCATCACCACACCGAACAGCACCATCAGCACTGCAGCCACGTGGCGCAGCGTCTCCGGGCCGAGACCGATGGAGGCGCCCAGGGTCGCGATGAAGATGCCGACCAGCGCGAACGACAACGCCAGTCCCAGCGCCAGTGCCGCCGTGCCGAGGCGATGCCGGGACAACGCCGAGGCGATCAGGATCGGCAGGATCGGCAGCACACAGGGCGAGAGGATGGAGGCGAGGCCAGCCAGGAAACTCACCGCATAGGTGCCAACGCCGAAATCCATCACAAGGCCTTTTGCAGCGTGTCGCGAATCGCCGGTTCGGCGGTCTGCCCGGTGGAGCGGGTGACCTCGTGACCCTGCCGGAAGACGACAAAAGTCGATTGCTGTGTGACCTTCAGCGTTTTCTCCAGTGCGGTCTCGGTGTCGAAGTCGGCCTCGAAAATCGTCACCGGTCTGAACTGCGGCTCCGCGGCCAGCCGAGCCACGATCGGTTGCTGCACGCGGCAGGTCGGGCACCAGTCCGCATGGAAGTAGACCACCACCGGTTGGCCGGCGGCCCTTGCCTGTTCGAAACGGGCCTGATTGAACGGCACTTCGGCGGCCAGCACGCTGCCGGTCAGCATCAGGAAAAGGGCGGCGCCTGTCAGATAATTGCGTGTGGCTGTTTTCATGGTGATATCCGTGGTCGTGGAACATGTGGATGCCGTCGATGTAGTTCGACGCGATGCATCCAGTTCTTCGCTGCAGGGATTGCCCTGGTTACCCGCGGTGCCATGGATCAGGCGTGCGTGCGGATGCCCAGCCAGCGCGCCAGCAGCGTGTCGATGCTGGCCTTGCCGGGGCCGGCGATGAGCAACCAGAAGAAGATCAGGCTGTAGACCACTTCATCCGCCTCGACGTAATCGTCCAGCCCCATCAGGTTGGTCGATACGACCAGGGTCACGGCGACGGCCATGTTGATCAGCATCGGTATGCAGATCAGCCGGGTGCACAGGCCGAGCATGATCAGCAGTCCGCCCAGCAGTTCGGTCCACGCCGACAGGGCGGCACTGAAGGCGGGGTAGGGGATGTGCCAGCCGACAAAGCGCTGGGTGAACCCGGCGAGGTTCTGCACTTTGGCGATACCCGTTTCCAGCCAGAAATAACCGAACACGAGGCGTACCACGAGTGGGCCGATCCAGCGTGCGGTGTGAAGCAGGTCGAGCAGGCGCGAGGCCCTGGCAGCGATGAACTGGCGCATCTTGGGAATCCTGTCAGCGTGGGGTGCCGGCATCATGCGTGCCGCCATCGCGGCTCGCCATGTTCGGGCGTCCGGGCTTTCTTGCCGCGCGTCCGGTCATGCTGCAATGCTGTCGGATGCCGGACGATCGGGCACAAAAACAGGATGGGCGGGAACAGCCGGCGAGCTTCCGCATGCCGAGAATGCAGCCGTCGGGATGGGCTTCCAGCGTTGTGGAAGACGACCCGGCGGGATATCCCTCATGCCGCATCCGATGCGGCCCACACGACTTGTCAGGAGTTACCCATGAAGACCAACAAACTCAACGGTGCGGCCATGGCCATGATGGTCGCCGGCCTGTTCGCCGCGTCCTCGATGTCTGCTGCCGTCGCTTCGCCGAGCGACGCTGGCAGTGCCGCTGCGGTGAAGTGCATGAACTCGTCATCCTGTAAAGGACATGGCGCATGCAAGCAGGCCACCAACTCATGCAAGGGTCAGAACTCGTGCAAGGGCCAAGGCTTCACCATGCAGAAGACCCAGGCCGACTGCACGGCTGCGCAGGCGGCCAACAAAGCCTCCTGATCTTCCGCAAGGGCTTTCCGGCCCTGGCCGGAAAGCCCTTCATCCCCAATGCCTGCCCGTGGCTGCCGATGTCATGACGACCGAGACGAACTCAAGCAAGCTCAAGCTGCCGTGCCTGGGTTATGGCCTGGGTCTGCGTGTCGAATACTACGAGGCACTGCTCGAGAACCCCGGTCACGTCGAGTGGCTGGAGGTGGTTTCCGAGAATTACATGATCCCCGGCGGCCGTCCGCTGGCATGGCTGGAAAAATTCCGCGAGCGCTTCCCGCTGGCGATGCACGGCGTATCGATGTCGATCGGCAGCACCGATCCACTGGACGAGGGTTATCTTGGCCGCCTTGCCGAGTTGGCGCGGCGCGTGGAACCCGCGTGGATCTCCGATCATCTGTGCTGGACCGGCGTGCAGGGCGTCAACCTGCATGACCTGATGCCGCTGCCGTATACCGAGGAAGCGCTGGCGCATGTGGTCGACCGGGTACGGCGCGTGCAGGACAGGCTGGGCCGGCGCATCCTGCTGGAGAACGTTTCAAGCTACATCAGCTTCGCCGATTCGCAGCTGACCGAGTGGCAGTTCCTGGCGGCGGTGGCCGAACGCGCGGACTGCCTGATCCTGCTCGACATCAACAATATCCATGTCAGTGCGCACAACCACGGGTTCTCGCCGCTGGACTATCTCGACGGCATCCCGGCAGCGCGCGTGCAACAGTTTCATCTGGCCGGTCATGAGCACGGCGAACACCTGCTCATCGACACCCATGATGCGCCGGTCGTCGATGCGGTGTGGGATCTGTACATCGAAGCCGTGCGTCGCTATGGCAGGGTCTCGACGATGATCGAGCGCGACGACCACATGCCGCCGCTGGCCGAGTTGCTGGCCGAACTCGATCATGCGCGCCTGCTGGCGATGTCCTTGCTGCAGGCGGCGGCATGAGCAACCTGCAGGCGCTGCAACAACACTTGCTGCAGGCCGTGCTGGCCGATCGGCCGCCGAAGCTGCCCGAGTTGCATGCCGATGCTCGTGGCGATGCCGCGAGTCGGCTGGCCATCTATCGAAACGGTTACCGCATCCGTCTGCGCGACGCGCTGGTTACCGAGTTTCCCGGACTGGCCGTGTTGACAGGTCGGCGTTTCGGCAGGCTGCTGGAAAGCTATGTCGAGGCGCATCCGTCGGGTCACTACAACATCCGCTGGCACGGTGCCGGCCTGGCGGCGTTTCTGGAGTACGCGCTGCCCTGGCGCGACAAGCCCGAGCTGGCCGAGATGGCGCGGCTGGACTGGGCGATCTCCACGGCGTTTGATGTCGCCGATGAGCCCGTGCTTGGCGTGACGGATCTGGCCAGGGTGCGCGCAGACGCATGGGCCGGTCTGCACCTGCATCCGCAGGCGCACCTGCAGCTGCTGTCGGTCCGGCACAACGCCGAGGCTTTCCGCCGCGCTGCCGATCGCGGCGATCCCCGGCCGCGTCGGCGCCACTACGGCGAGGTACGTCATCTGCTGGTATGGCGCCAGTCCCTGACCGTGCGTTACCGGCAGATCGAGGCTGACGAGTGCTCGGCCCTGACCGGCGCCGTCGACGGCGAACCGTTTGCCTCGCTATGTGAACGACTGGCCGGCCATCGCGATCCGGCGAGCGCGATGCCGCGCATGGCAAGCCTGCTGCAGCAGTGGCTGAGCAGCGGACTGATCGGCGGCTTCTCGTCGCCTTGAAGTTCCCCGCCTGGTGCCGGTGCCGACGGTGGCAAATTGAAGGTGTAACCTGCAGCGTGCTTCCGACGAAGTAAGCCTAAGAGCTACTCGACGGAAGGACTGCCCGTGTATATCGAACCCGATCCGATGTTGTCCCATGGACCGCATGCCGTCCCGATCGGGCTGGCGTCGATCGAGCCGGCACTCGAATCGGTGCTCAATCAGTCCATGCTGCGGGTGGATGTCGTCGCCGAACTGCATCGCTGCGGCTCATGGTTCCTCGACGCGCCGCGCTACCACTGCGGTCTTTTCCATCTGGTCGGTGCGGGCCGCTGCCAGGTTCATTGCAGTGCACTGGAATGCGTGCTGGATCTGGAGGCGGGCGACCTGGTGATCTTCCCGCACGGCGATCCGCACAGGCTCGGCACGGATGGATGCGTCGATTCGCGGCACGGCGACCACACCAGTCTGATCTGCGGGGAGCTGCATTTCTCCGGCAACTCGCAGCATCCACTCAGCCACGCGCTGCCTGCGTGCTTCGTGGTGCGCTCGAAGGACGCCGGCGACACCTTTCGGCAGTTGTCACGCATGATGGTCGAGATGGTGAATGCCGGCTTGGCCGGTCGGCAGGTTCTGCTGAACAAGCTGGCCGATGCCCTGTTCACTCTTGCTGTCTGCGACTACGCCCATCGCGCGGGTGAGCGGCGTGGCGTATTCGCAGCGCTCGCGGATGTGCGCATTTCCAGGGTGCTGCAGGCGGTACATGAAACCCCGGGTCACGCTTGGACCATGCAATCGCTGGCTTCGCATGCCTGCATGTCGCGCTCGGCGTTTGCCGAGCGGTTCACGCAATTGATGAAGATGCCGCCGATGCAGTACGTCACGCAGTGGCGGGTGAGCATCGCCGAGCAATTGCTGCGCTCCCGGCAGCAATCCGTGGCCTGCATCGCCGAGCAGCTCGGTTACAGCAGCGAGGCAGCGTTCCGGCGTCTGTTCAAGCGGGTGAGCGGAATCAGCCCGGGGCGGATTCGTGCCGATGCCGCCAGCCGGGTGCTGAACTGAACGGCTTGAGCGTGGCTGGGATGCCTGTCGCGCGCGTCGACAGGCACCTGCCGCCTCACTGCTGCACAGTGAACGTGTTGTTGCTGCGGTCGCGGTCCGGAAGTGCATGCGCGGGGTCGATGGTGGCTGATTTCACCGGCTTGTCGCCATCCACTTGCAGGGTGAAGCTGTGGTGCTGTTGCCAGGTTTCCACCGGTACGCGCACGTCTTGTCTGCTGCCGTCGCTGTAGACCACTTCCAGCGTGGCCGGCAACACCAGCTGGTCCATATTGGCCACGGTCACCTGTGCCCCCTTGTGCCAGTCGCCATCGACCGGCGCCACGTTCTGCACGGCAAGATCCAGTTGCCAGTTGTGCTGATACCAGCCGCGCCAGAACCAGCCCAGATCCTCGCCGGTTTCGCTTTCCATGAAGCGGAAGAAATCCGACGGGCTGGGATGCTTGTACGCCCAGGTGGCGATGAAACGGCGGAACGCAGGGTCGAAACGCTCCGGCCCGATGATCTGCTCGCGCAGCAGCACCAGGCCGTAGGCGCTCTTGAAGTAAGTGATCGGGTGACGGTATTTCTCCGGCACCATGTCGGCACCGATCAGCATCGGCGGTGCGGCGGCATCGGCAAGCACTTTCGCCATCTGGTCGCCAGGGCTACCGCTGTGGGGTGCATATTCATTGTCGCGCTTGGGCGCGTATTCGCCGTGGTTGAAATGGTCAGCCTCGTAGACGTCGATGAAGGTGTTGAAACCCTCGTCGATCCAGGCATCGCGACGCTCGTTGCTGCCCACGATCATCGGGAACCAGCTGTGGCCGATCTCGTGCGCGATCAGCGCGTGCAGTTCGCTGCCACGGGAAGTCTTGTCATCGAAGGTGATGGCCGGATACTCCATGCCGCCAGCGGTACCAGCCTCGTTGATCGCAACCGGCCAAGGATAGGGATACCACTGCTTCGAAAAGTACTCGGTCGCGGCCTTGAGGTATTCGGTGGCGCGTCCCCACGCCTCCTTGCCCGCGCTTTCGACCGGATAGGCCGACATCGCCAGCGCGGTCCGGCCTTCTGGCAGATTCATCCGTGCGGCGTCCCACACATAGGCCTTGGAGGCGCCGAAGGCCACGTCACGACTGTTCTGGATGCGGAAGTGCCAGGTCAGCGTGCCGCCCTGCTTCGGACGGCTGGACGGCTGGGTGACTTCCTCGGCGGTGCGGATCATCACGGTGGTGTCGCTGTGACGCGCCTGCTCCAGTCGCTGCTGCTCGATCTTCGTGAGCACCTCGGTCGGATTCAGCAGTTCGCCGGAGCCGACCACGATCATGTCCGAGGGTACGGTGACCGAATAATCGAAATCACCGTATTCCAGATAGAACTCCTGGTTGAGGTAGGGCGCGGTGTCCCACCCACGCAGGTCGTCGTAGACGCACATGCGCGGATACCACTGCGCGATCTCGAAGATGTCGCCGTTCTTGCTCGGGTTCACGTCGGTTCGGCCGCCGAACTCGCCAGGCACCGTGTAGCTCCATGCGATATGCACGCGCAGGCTGCCGCCATTGCCCTTCAGCGCCTCGGGCAGCTGTACCTGCATGCGGGTGTCGGACACCACCCATTTCACGGCCTGTTGATGGCCGTGCGCGTCTTCCACGGCGACCGAGGCGATGGTGTAGCCATCGGTGAATTCTTTCGGAAAGCGCTCCGTGAATGCGCCGCGCGCATCCTTGCGATAGCGGTTCTGATCCAGCTGCAGCCACAGCACGTCGAGTGAGTCCGGGCTGTGGTTGGTGTAACTGATCACCTCGCTGCCGCTGAGCTTGCGGCTGGCCGGGTCGAGCGTGGCCTTGATCTGGTAATCGGCGTGGTTCTGCCAGAACAGCGGGCCGGGCTTGCCGCTGGCCGAGCGATAGGCGTTCGCCGACTGTGGATAGACGTAGGGCGCAAAGGTCTGCAGTGGGTCGAAGCGTGAGGCAGTGCCGGCATCCGCGGCATGTACGGGCAATGTCGCTGTGGAAAGCAACGACAGGCAGGCAGCAAAGCATGGGAGCGTGAGGTTTTTCATGCATCAGTTCCAGGGGATGGAGGTGCTTGCAGCATCAGGCATGCGGCGGAGGAAAGAATGGCGGCGCGTTCCGGAGGGTCAGCGCGGTGGCAACACATGCAACAGTTCGTAGCACGCGCCCATGGTGTGGTAGTCGGTCTTGCCGGCAGGGCTTTTCTCGTCGTCGATCTTGCGGTTGTCGCGGGTGAGGATGCGGTACCACGCGCCGTACTGGTGATCGACGAAATGCTGCCACGCGTACGCCCACAGTTTCCCGTACCAGTCGTCATAGACGGGCAGGCCGGTACGCGCATGTAGCAAGGCAGCGGTGACCAGCGATTCGGCCTGCACCCAGAAATACTTGTCGTCGTCGCACACGCTGCCGTCGGGCGCGAAGCCGTAGCAGATGCCGCCGTATTCCTTGTCCCAGGCACGTGCCAGCGCGGTGTCGAACAGCCGCTTCGCGGTCGGCAGCAGCCAGTCTTCCTCGCGGCCGCGTTCAAGCAACAGCGGCTCCAGGATCAGCAGAAGCTTGGCCCATTCGGTCTGGTGGCCCGGCTGAAAACCCCACGGGCGGAACAGGTGCTTCGGATCGTCGCGGTGGTAGTTCCAGTCGATGTTCCAGTTGCGGTCATAGTGCTCCCACACCAGTCCGCCAGTCTGGGCGGTCTGGCGGCGGGTCATGTGATCGGCAAGCGTGAGCGCGCGCTCCAGGTAGCGTGGCTCGTCGCTGGCCTGGTAGGCCGCCAGCATCGCCTCGCACATGTGCATGTTTGCGTTCTGCCCGCGGTAGTCGCTGAACTGCCAGTTGGCATCGGCCTCGTCGCGGTACAGCCCGGCGGCGGCATCCCAGTAGCGCTGTTCCAGCAGCCGCCAGGTTTCGTCCATCCATGCCGCGGCCTCGACGATGCCGGCTCGGTACGCGGTGGCATAGGCGAGCAGCACGAAGGCGACGCCGTAGGCGTGGTTGGTACGATCCTCCGGCTGGTTATCCAGCAGCGTCCAGGCATAGCCGCCGCTGCGCGGATCGCGATGCACCTCGCGCAGGTAGCGCAGGCCATGCCGCGCCGTATCGAGGTACTCGCTGCGGAGGGAGGCTGATGTATCGAGTTCGATCACTGCCATCGCGTAGTTGAAGATGAAACGCGTGCTGCTGACCAGGTGACGATGGCGGCGGTTGTAGATCGTGCCGTCGTCCTTGAAGTAGTGGAAGAAGCCACCAGTCGGATCGATCGCACGCGGGTGATAGAACGCCATCGTCTGCGCGATATGGCTGCGCAGGAAAGCGCTGGAACGGAAGTCGGGCATGGTCGATGGCGTGCTCATGCCTGCTGCTCCATGAAGGCCAGCACTTCGTCGCCATGCGGCATCGCGGCGAACGAGCCTTGGCGGGTAACGGTCAGTGCGCCGCAGGCAGCGGCGAAGCGCAGCATGGCGTGCAGGCGCGGCAGTTCGGTCACCAGCTGGTCGAGCCGGTCAGGTCCGGCCGCAAGCTCGGCGAGGCAGCACAGCAGGCCGCCGACGAAGGCATCGCCGGCGGCGGTGGAATCCACCACGTCGACCGGATAGCACGGTAGTTCGCCATCGGCATCGGGGTGGAACCAGCGCAGCGGTTTCGCGCCGTCGGTCACCACCACCAGCCGTGTGCGCCCCAGCCACAGCCGGTCGAGTGCAGCCTGCTCGCCATCCACCGCCAGCCACGCGAATTCCTCCGCGCTCAGCTTCACCACGTCGGCCAGATGCAGCGCCGGCCACAGCAGCAGTTGCGGATCGGTGCCAGCTGGCCACAGCGCCGGGCGCAGGTTGAGGTCGAAGCTGACCAGCGCGCCGGTGCCGTGCGCACGCTGCATGCCTTCGCGGGTGGTTGCGGCCAGGGCCGGGTCGGTCATGCTGTTGGAACAGACATGGAACACCTCGATATCACGGAAGGTATCGGCCCGGAAATGCGCCGGACGAAACAGCAGGTCGGCCGTATGTTCGCGGTAGAAACTGAAGCTGCGTTCGCCGTGCGCATCCAGCGTGACGAAGGCAAGCGCGGTATTCGCCGCATCAGTGCGCGCCACATCGTCGGTACCGACGCCGGCATGCCGCAGGCTGTCCAGCAGGAAATCGCCGAAACGATCCTGCGACAACATGCCGGCGAAACGTGCCGTACCGCCGAGCCGTGCCGCGGCCACCGCGACGTTGGCGGGGGCACCCCCGGCAAACGGCACGAATTGCGGTGCGAAACCGGAGCCGTCACTGCCCTCGGCATGAAAATCGATCAGCGCTTCGCCAAAGCACAGGATGGGTGGTGTGGACATGCAGGTGATTTCTCGGATTGGAAAGGCTCGGTGCGCGCAATGCGGTCTTCAGCTGGCTTGCGGCACGGTGCTTACCCTGGAGCCGCGAAGGCCGTAGAACACGATGTACAGGTAGCAGAGCAGCGGCAGGAAGAACGCGTGCTGCAGGCCGATGTGATCGGCCAACACGCCTTGCACGTAGGGAACCACAGCGCCGCCCACGATCGCCATGATCAGAAGGCTCGACGCCTTGCTGGTCATCGGCCCCAGTCGCTCGATGCCGAGCGCGAAGATGGTCGGGAACATGATCGAGTTGAACAGACCGATCGCGATGATGCTGTACACCGCAACGTCGCCACCACCGAGCATGGTAGTCAATACCAGCAGGGCATTGATCGTGGCGAACAGGGCGAGCAGCTTGCGCGGCGAAAATTTTGCCATCAGCGCCGAACCTATGAAGCGGCCGACCATCGCGCCGCCCCAGTACCAGGACACGTAGTGCGCTGCCTGCTGTTCGCTCATGTGGCCGATGTCGGGCATCGACAGGTAATTGACCATGAAGCTGCCGATCGACACTTCGGCGCCGACGTAGAAGAAGATGCCGAGCACACCGAACAGCACATGCGGTTGGCGCAAGACTTCGATGAAGCCGTGCTTGCCATGATCGCCCTTGTCAGTCGTCTCGCTCAACGCCGGCAGGCGAAAAAGCCACACGAAGATTGCCAGCAGGAACAGCACGACGGCCAGCCCGATGTACGGGAACTGCACGGCCTGCGCCTGCTGGGTGTCGTATAGCAGGCGCTGGGCCGGTGCCAGCGCGGCCAGCTCGTCGGGATTCTTCACGACGTTGGACAGGATCAGCAAGCCGCCGAACAACGGTGCCAGGGTGGTGCCGAGCGAATTCAGTGCTTGCGCCAGGGTCAGGCGACTGGAACTGGTCGTCTCCGATCCCAGCAATGCAACGTAGGGATTGGCAGCCACCTGCAGGACGGTGATGCCGGTGGCCAGCACGAACAGCGCACCCAGGAAGGCGGGATACAGGTGCAGGTCGGCCGCAGGCCAGAAGCCGAGTGCGCCGAGTCCGGCGATTGCAAGTCCGGCCACGATGCCTTTCTTGTAGCCCAATGCGGCGACCAATCGCCCTGCTGGCAGTGCCATCAGGAAGTACGCACCGAAAAAGGTGAACTGCACCAGGATGGCCTGCGCATAGCCGAGCTGGAAGATCGACTTCAGATGCGGGATCAGGATGTCGTTGAGGCAGGTCAGGAAACCCCACATGAAGAAAATCGTGGTGAGCACGCCGAGCGCCATCGGGTAATCGGTATAGCGTTCACGGCCGCCGTTGGTGGCGACGCTGGATGACTGCGGTGGGGCGGCAAAGGCCATGCGGATTTCCTGGGTTGGTCAGGCGGTGTGGGGAGGACAGCTGCTTTCGCGCACCATCAATTTGACCGGCGCGATGGTGCGGCGGGTATCGGCCGAGGGTTCGCGCAGGCGTAGCAGCAGCAGTTCGGCCGCCTGGCGGCCGCGCTCGCGCGGGGCGGTACTGAGCGTGGTCAACGGCGGCATGCTCATGGATGCCTCGGCGATGTCGTCGAAGCCGGTCAGGGCGAAATCGCGGCCCGGGTGCAGACCGCGCTGGTTCAATCCGAGCATCAGGCCCAGTGCCACCGCATCGTTGTAGCAGACTGCCGCAGTGGGTGCCGGCGTGGCCGCAAACAGCGCCGCAGTCTGGCTGGCGGCATCGAGCCGGGTTGGCGCGCATTCCACCTGCCAATGCGGTTCGATGCGCAGGCCGGCCGCCTGCATCGCCTCGGCATAACCGGCATGACGCTGGCGGCAGGAACTCGAGTCGCGATGCCCGCCGAAGAACGCAATGTGCCGGTGACCCCGCGAGATAAGGTGTTCGGTGGCGAGCCGCGTGCCGCGCTGGTTGTCCAGTATCAGCAGATCCCAGTGTGCGTATTCCGGCAGGTTGCCGCCGAGTTCGCGGTTGAACAACAGCAGCGGCGTCTGTGCACCCATTGCAGCCAGCACCTGCTGCGCACTGCTGCCTTCGGCCGGCGACAGGATGATGCCGGCTGGTCCGTGTTCGATCAGCGAGCCAAGCACGGCCTGCTCGCGTGTCGAGGATTCGCTGGTGCAACCGAGCAGGGTAACGAAGCCGGCGTCGCCGACCGCGGCGTCGACGCCGGCGGCGAACTCGGCAAAGAACGGATTTGCCAGGTCGTTCAACACCAGTGCGATGCTGGATGAAGTACGTCGGCGCAGGTTGGCAGCGGCACGGTTGTAGACGTAGCCCTGGCGGCGCAGCTCCTCCTCGACGCGGGCGCGGGTGTGCTTGTTCACCAGCGGGCTGCCGCGCAGCACCAATGAGACCGTGGCGCGTGAGACATCACACCCGGCAGCGATATCGCTGAGGGTGATCTTGCGTCGGACCGGCGTGGTGCTGTCCATCGTTATTTCCAGATTGGAACGATCCAAATGTAACCGTGTCCGTGCAACGCCGTCGATCTCGCAACGCAACATGCGATGCGCCAGCGGCAGTGCTAGCGTGCTGTATTTGGAACGATCCAAATTCGGAGAATCGCCTGATGACCAGCCCCTGGTTTCGCCTGTTGATGGTCACCCTCAGCCTGGGGCCGTTATCCGCGATGGCGGCTTCCGGCCATGCCGACGCCGTCGATCCACGCATTGGCACTGGCGGTGACGGCCATACCTTTCCGGGCGCCACCGTGCCGTTCGGGATGATCCAGTTGTCGCCGGACACGGCAATGCCGGATTTCAAGCATGCCTACAAATGGGCGGCGGGCTATCAGTACGGCGATCCCACCATCATGGGCTTCTCGCACACGCATTTTTCCGGCTCCGGCCATTCGGATCTCGGTGATGTACTGGTGATGCCGATCAGTGGCGAGGTGAGGCTGGAGCCCGGCGATGCGACGAAGCCTGGCAGTGGCTATCGCTCGCGCTTCAGCCATGCCAGCGAAGTGGAGCAGCCCGGTTACTACGCGGTGACGCTGAGCGATTACGACGTACGCGCGGAGCTCACCGCCAGCCGGCGGATCGGCTGGCATCGTTATACCTTCCCGATCGGCAAGCCGGCGCACGTGCTGCTCGACCTTCGCCCGAGCATCTACGACTACCCGGGCAAGGTGCTGTGGGCGGATCTGCATGTGCATGCCGACGGCGTGGTGACGGGCTGCCGCACCACCCGCGGCTGGGCGCCGGGACGCGAGCTGTGTTTCGCGATGCGTTTCTCGCAACCGATGTCGTCGCGCGAGCTGTACAACCGCGAGACAGATATCGTCTACAAGGGCTTCGCGGGGCCGGGTAACCAGCTGGAGGATCGAAATGCGCAGAACGGGCGTGCACTGGTCGGCGTGTTCGATTTCGGCGCGCTGAAACAGCCGCTCGAAGTGAAGGTCGCGATCTCCGCGGTCAGCGAGGCGAATGCGATCGCCAATCTCGATCAGGATGGGCAGGGATGGGATTTCGATGGCCAGCGTGCCGCGGCGAAGGCGGCGTGGGACAAGGCGCTGTCGGTGATCGATGTGGATGGGACACCGGCGCAGCGCACCGGTTTCTACACTTCGCTGTACCACGCGATGCTGGCGCCGACGCTGAGCATGGACACGAATGGCGACTACCGCGGGCCGGATCATCAGGTGCATCACGCCCAAGACGATCAAGGGGGCTTCGAGTTCTATTCCAGCTGGTCGATGTGGGATGTCTACCGTGCCGAGGAGCCGCTGATGGTGCTGCTGCGCCCGGATCTGAGCACGCAGTTCATCCGCTCACTGATCGCCGCGCAGCAGGCCAGCCCGTTCGGCATGCTGCCGGTGTGGAGCTATCAGGGACTGGAGACCTGGTGCATGACCGGCTATCACGCCGTGGCGATCATCGCCGATGCCTATATCAAGGGTGTGCGCGGCTTCGACGCCGACCATGCGATGAAGGCGATGGTGTCGACCGCCACCTATGGCAACTACGGTGACCTCGCCGATTACATGAAGCTCGGCTACGTGCCGATCGACAAGGAAGTGGAGGGTGGTTCCAAGACTCAGGAGTACGCCTATGACGACTGGGCGATCGCGCAGATGGCCAAGGCGATGGGCAAGGCCGACATCGCGGCCACTTTCGAAAAGCGCGCCACCAACTGGCGCAACGTATGGGACCCGAAGACCGGCTTCATGCGCGCAAAACTGAGCAACGGCCAGTTCCGCGAACCGTTCGATCCGGCCTCCGCTGCTTATGGCAGCGATTACACCGAAGCCAATGCGTGGCAATACTCCTGGTATGTGCCGCAGGACGTGGCCGGACTGATTGCCGCTTTCGGCGGCGATGCGAAGTTCGTCGACAAGCTGGACCAGATGTTCGATGCCAAGGTCGATCCGTCGATCTTCAAGAACGTGGAGGACATCACCGGCCTGATCGGCTGGTACGCGCACGGCAATGAGCCAAGCCACCACATCGCCTATCTTTACGACTACGCCGGCGCGGCGTGGAAGACGCAGCAACGGCTGAAGCAGATCATGGACAGCCAGTACGCCACGCGGCCCGACGGCCTCGTTGGCAACGACGACCTCGGCCAGATGTCGGCGTGGTACGTGTTCACTGCGCTGGGTTTCTATCCGGTGACGCCGGCCAGCGACGAGTACGCGATCGGCCGGCCGTTCGTGCCGAAGGCAGCTATCCATCTTCCGAATGGGCACACGTTCACCGTAGTGGCCGATCGCCTGGACGACGCGCACCCCTACGTCGGTGCGGTGACGCTCAACGGCAAGCCGCTGGATCGCGTCTATCTTCGACATGCCGAGATCCTCGGCGGCGGCGAATTGCACTTCACCATGCAAGCGCAGCCGAACCGGACCTGGGGCATCGGCGATGCGGCGCGTCCGGCGGCGAGCAGTCGCTACGGCCAGTAGCGCGGCCGGTTCCGGCAAGGGTTGCGCAATGTCCTTGCGGTGTCTCCGTGACCGGGTGGATGGGTGGCGAAAACATGCCAGAATGCCCGTGACCAAATCCACGTCGGGCTGGCCGATGCTGCAATCCACATGAAAGCCGGGGACATCATGCGCTGGCGCACCGCCGGATTGTTGATGGCGGTTGTGGCCATCGTCGTCCTGCCTTACGTCGTGACGCTTTCCAGTGCGCGTGACACCCAGCTGGCCACGGACTGGGTAATCCATTCCAACGCCGTCAAGGCGGTCACCTACGAACTTGCCTATGTGGTCCGCGACAGCGAGGCGGCCATCTACCGCCTGCTTGCAGGCGACAGCGACGCGTTGACGCAGCAGCGTGCGCAGTTGGCCAATCGGCAAATAGCAACTCTGCTGCAGGAATTGCGCGAGATGACGCGCGACAGCTCGGACCAGCAGGTGAGGATAGGCGCGCTTGAAAACAGTCTGCATGGCCGGATGGCGCTGATGAACCAGGCGCTGTCGCGACTGCAGCAACATAACCAGGCTGGCGCCCGGCAATCGCTTCGTGATGCCGGCGACCTGTTCGTCATCAACGACGATATCGCCGATATCGTGCATTACGAGGACAACCTGCTGGCGAATCGCCAGGTCATGGTCCAGCGTGAGGTGTCGAACAGCCGAATCGTGCTCAGCATGACGGCGTTGGCGCAGTTGCTGCTGCTGGCCATCATCGTGGTCGCGTCCGAGCGGCAGATCGGCCGGCGCCAGTTGGCCGAGACCCGCGAAGGGCGCGCGGTGCTGCGCTCGCAGATGATTCTGCAGGCCGTACGTGAACCGATCGCGCTGTTCGACGAGAGCCTGCGAAGCGTGCTGGTGAATAATGCGTTCAGCGAGATGTACGGAATGGATCCGCGGCAACGCGCGCAGCCGCTGGTCGAGGTGGGCGAGGGTGCCTGGCGTGACGGCGCATTGTTGCAGCGACTTGGCGACGTGCTTTTGCGCGACCGCGAACTGTGGGATTACGACATGATCCAGCGTACCGCCGACGGAGTCGAGCGGCACGTCGTGATCAATGCGCGCCGGCTACAACAACAGGATGCCGATGCGCCGGCCCTGCTGCTGACAGTGAGCGATGTTACCGTGCGCGCACTGGCCGAGCAGAAGGTGACCGAGCTCAACCGCCAGCTCGAAGGCAAGGTGACGCAAATTTCCGACGTCAATCGCGAGCTGGAGGCATTCAGCTATTCGGTTTCGCACGACCTGCGTGCGCCATTGCGGCACATCGCCGGCTTTGCCCGCAAGTTGGAGCAGCATCTGGGCGAGCGCAGCGACGACAAGACCGGTCATTACATCGAGGTGATTGCCACTTCGGCGCAGCGCATGTCTTTGCTGATCGACGATCTGTTGGTGTTCTCGCGGCTTGGTCGCGGCGCATTGCGCCTGCAGGCGATCGACATGCAGTCACTGGTCGACGAGGCGCGTGCACTGGTCGAGCCGGGTGCGCCGGAAAGGCGCATCGTCTGGTCCGTCTCTCCGTTGCCGATGGTAATCGGCGACGAGAACATGTTGCGCACGGTTTGGCAGAACCTGCTCGGCAATGCGGTCAAATACACAGGTCAATGCGAGGTGGCGCGCATCGACGTGAGCGTGCAGCAGGGACGCAGCGGCGATTACGAATTCACCGTGGCCGACAACGGTGCCGGCTTTGACATGCAGTATGCGGACAAGCTGTTCGGAGTATTCCAGCGGTTGCATCGCGCTTCGGAATTCCCCGGCAACGGCATCGGCCTGGCCAATGTCCGGCGCATCATCGCGCGCCACGGTGGTCGCGTCTGGGCCGATGCCGAACCCGGGCACGGCGCACGTTTCCACTTTTCGCTGCCGGCCACCGACTTGGCCGGGGCACGTACCTGAGAGTCGAGCATGAACAAGCGTGAGTTGCGTACCATCCTGCTGGTCGAGGACAGCATGGCCGATGCCGAAATGGCCATGGATGCGCTGGAAGAGGCCCACCTGGCCAACCCTGTGGTGCACGTCGAGGATGGCGTGGAGTGCCTGGATTATCTCTACGCGCGCGGCCGGTGGGCTTCGCGCGACCCGAGCGATCCGGCAGTGGTATTGCTGGACATCAAGATGCCGCGGATGAACGGGCTCGACGTGCTCACCATCATGCGCAAGGACGAGCGGATGCGACGGATTCCGGTGGTGATCCTGTCGTCCTCGCGCGAGGAAAGCGATCTTGCACGCAGTTGGGATCTCGGCGCCAATGCTTACGTGATCAAGCCGGTCGACGTGGATCAGTTTTTCGAGGCGGTACGCACGCTGGGGCAGTTCTGGGCGGTCCTCAACCAGGGGCCCGAGAACGATTGACCGATGGAGTCAAGGGGCGCGGGGCGCATCAATGGGCGCTTCGCGGTAGCTGGACAGGTACAACCAAACAGAGCCGTCGCGGGAACCCACATGCCAAACCGGCAGATCCGACCGATGCCAATCATTCGCGTGCTGCAGGTCGAGGACAGCGAGCTCGATGCCGAACTGGTGCTGGCCGAACTCGATGCCGACAACATCGGCTATGAGGTCAGGCTGGTCGACGACGAAGCGCATTTCGTGGCCGCGCTGGACGAGTTCAAGCCGCACATCGTGCTGTCCGATCTCAGCATGCCCGGCTTTTCCGGCGAGCATGCGCTGGAGCTCTTGCGTCAGCGCGACGAGGAACTGCCCTTCATTTTCGTCTCCGCCACTCTCGGCGAAGAGTCGGCGATCGAGGCGCTGCGCAAAGGCGCCACCGACTACATCCTCAAGCAGAACCCGGCGCGACTGGCCAGTGCGGTGCGTCGCGCACTGGACGAAGCCGAGGCACGTAAGGCCAATCGTCGCGCCGAGGCCGAATTGATCCGTGCGCAACGTTTCGAAAGCCTGGCGATGCTTGCCGGGGGCCTCAGCCACGACCTGCGCAACCTGCTGCAGCCGTTGCTGCTGGCGGGCGACAGCCTGCAGGACTATCAGGACGATCCGCGGCTGGCGCGGCTGGGCAGGTTGGTGCGGGACTGCGGCAAGCGCGGCCTGGACATGGTGCACTCGATGCTGTCGTTCGCCCGCGGCGCACGCCGTGCGGAACAGGTGCGGCTGGGGACGTTGTTCAGCGCGTTCGATCTGCTGATGCAGGGCAGCGTGCCACGCACGGTGAAGATGGAGCTGGCGATCGACGATCCGGAGCTGTCGTTCGAGGGCAACCACACCGAACTGCAGCAGTGCCTGCTCAACCTGTGCCTGAATGCGATCCAGGCGATGCCGGATGGCGGCCACCTGCGCATCGAGACTTCACGGGTGCAGCTGCCGGAAGAGTTCTTCCTGCCCCGGGAGTCGCCGCGATCGGGCCACTATCTGCGCATCAGCGTGATCGACAGCGGACCGGGCATGGACAAGGCAGTGCTGGAGCGCCTGTTCGAGCCTTTCTTCACCACCAAGGAGGCGGGTACCGGGCTCGGTCTGTTGTCATGCCAGCGTATCGTCAGCAGTCACGGCGGCGTGATGCGGGTCGACAGCGCGCCGGGCAAGGGTACCCGTTTCGACTTGTATATCCCGCTGGACGAACTGGTCGCCGACGGCGATCAGCCGGACCAGATGGACAGCCTGGAAGGAGCGGCCGAACGGGTGCTGGTGGTGGTGGAGGAGGCCGGCCAATTGTCACTGCTGTCCGACATGCTGGATGCCTACGGCTACCAGGCCCACGCCAGCCAGAGTGGTACGGCTGCCTTGCAATGGATCGAGGCCGGTGGCCTGCCCGATCTGGTCCTGCTGGATGCGGACATGAACCTGATGACTGGCGTACGTACGCTGGCCGCGCTGATCGAGTATGGCTACAGCGGTCCCGTGATCCTGCTGGCACACCCTGGTGCGCCACCGAATCTGGACGAATTGCCGCCGCTGGAGCATCTGTACGTGATCGACAAACCGGTCGCCACCCAGGTGCTGTTGCGCACGCTGCGCAAGGCGCTGGGGGCTGCCAGCGGCGCCCCGGGTTGATCGTGATCGACCTGGGCCATGCTGCAGACGACGCGATCGTTGCATGGAAAGTCGATGTTGACTCGTGCGAAGCCCCGCGCCCGTGCTTGCACGCGTCAGTCGATGCCGAGCTTCTTCAGCTTGTAGCGCAGCGCGCGGAAGGTGATGCCGAGTTTCCGCGCGGCGGCGGTCTTGTTGTAGCGTGATTCTTCCAGCGCCTTGACGATCGCGGTGCGCTCGATATTGCTGATGTAGTCGTCGAGACCGCCATCGGCACCGGCGGGTGCCGGCGCTGGAGCCGGAGGCAATGGCGGTGAATGGTCGGAGGTGGCTGCTTCGGGCTGGGCCGGGCGCGCGTTGCGTTGCGGCAGCATCAGATCCGATGCGTCGATGCTGTTGCCGTCGCACATCGCCATCGCACGTTCGAGGATATTTTCCAGTTCGCGCACGTTGCCCGGGAAGTCATACGCTTCCAGTGCATCGCGCGCGGCTGGTGACAGCTGACCGACGCTGTCGCCGCTCTTGCCAGCGAGTGCCTTGAGGATGAAACCGGACAGCAACGGCACGTCGCCGCGGCGCTCGCGCAGCGGCGGCACGCGCAGCTCAATCACGTTGATGCGATAGAACAGATCCTGGCGGAACTGGCCCTGTTCGACCAACTGGCCGAGATTCTTGTGGGTGGCGGACAGGATGCGCACATCCACCGGAATCTCGTCGCGGCCGCCGATCGGGCGCACCGCTTTTTCCTGGATCGCGCGCAGCAGTTTCACCTGCATGTGCAGCGGCAGTTCGGCGACTTCGTCGAGGAACAGCGTACCGCCCTGGGCGGCCTGGAACAGGCCTTCCTTGTCGGCGCCCGCGCCGGTGAAGCTGCCCTTGCGGTGGCCGAAGAATTCGCTTTCCATCAGTTCGGAAGGGATCGCACCGCAGTTGACCGGCACGAACGGACCGCTCGCACGCGGACCTTGCTCGTGGATCAGGCGGGCCACCAGTTCCTTGCCGACGCCGGATTCCCCGGCGATATACACCGGAGCCTGGTTGCGGGCGAGCTTGCTGATGGTGGCACGCACCTGCTGCATCGCGGTCGAGTCGCCGATCAGACGATCGCCGGAGCCGCCTGTTTTGGCTGCGCCACCGCCATTGCGCTTTTCCTCGGCCAGGCGCAGTGCGGTGCGTACCAGACCGCGCAGCATCTGGATGTCGACTGGCTTGGAGACGAAGTCGAACGCGCCTGCCTTCAGCGCGTTCACCGCAGCATCGACATTGCCGTAGGCGGTGATCATCGCCACCGGGGTGTCCGGATGGTCCGCGGCGATCAGCTCGATGACTTCCTGGCCATTACCGTCGGGCAGCCGCATGTCGGTGAAGCACAGGTCGTAGCTGCGCTCGGCCAGCGCACGCCGTGCTTCCCCCACGGTACCCACGGCGTCGACCTGCAGATCCATCCGGCCCAGCGTGATGGTCAGCAGCTCTCGGATGTCGCGTTCGTCGTCGATAACCAGGACGGTCTGTGGGTTCATGGCGCGGCGCGTGGCTATTGATACCTCAGAGAATACCCGCCCCCAAGCCGCGGGGCAAAGGCATCCGTTGCGCGGGGTTGCTAGTGCGCCAGCCTGCGATTGAAGAATCTTGCCGTCACGGCATAGGCTTCGATGGATTCAGGCAGCTCCGGGTCCGAGAAGAAGGAGTGCCACATGCCTTCCCACACATGCAGCTCGGTCTCCACACCAGCGCGATCGAGCAGCTGCTGGCTATGCACCACCGAGCTCATCGCCATGTCGCGGGTGCCGGTGATCAGCAAGGTGGGAGGGAATTTCGCCAGCAACGCCGGCGAAAGGCCCGGTTGCACGAGCGGGTCCCGGGGATTGGCGCCATGGAAATAGGGCAGATCGGTCAGGCCGAGCCGGTGCGCCGGGACGCCTTGGGCGTTCAATAGCGGAGCGATGTAGGACGAATCGCCGCTGAGGTCGGTCAGCGAGCCGCAGAAGGTGCCGATGGCGCCCGGTACCGGCAGCTTGTCGGTAATGAAGCGGGCGACGGCTTCGGCGGTGAGTATGCCGCCGGCGGAGCAGCCGTAGATGCCGATCTCGGCAGGCTTGTACTGCTTGAGCAGCGCGCGATAGACCGCCTCCACGTCATCGCTGGCGGCGGGGAAGCTGTATTCGGGACCTTGTCGATAGTCGACACTGATGACCTTGATGCGACCGATGCTGGCGATCGGGATGGACTCGACCAGGCCACCGCTATGCGCCCCCCACAGGAAGGCGCCACCGTGCAGATTGATCAGCACGCGATGCGTGTTCTCCGTGGCCACGCCTTGCGTGGGCAGCACGACATCGGTGCCGACGCCGGCGATGGTTTCGGCATGGATCTTCACCGGATAGAGCTTTTCCATGCGCGCGGCCCGATCGCTGTTCATGCGGTCGTAGAACGTGCGGCTCTGCGTGATCGGTGCCGTCAGCGGCGGCGCCTTGCTGCCGGCGGCAAGCATCTTCGGAAAGAACGCCCGTGACTCCGGTGACGCGAAATCCGAATACGGCACGGTTGCCGCGGGCGACGTCACGCTGCCATCGGCCTGCACGCCGGGCGACGAGGTTTGCGCGAGTGCTGCCGTACCCGACATGCCTGCGCAGAGCATGATGCCGGACAGGATGCGCGTAAGACATGGTGCATGCATGGTGTTTCCTCCCGTATCGCTGGTGGTGTCACTTCATCACGTTAGTTTGCCGAGGCGGACCGCGCGGATGCACTGGACGCAGGCGTGGCGTCGCCATGCAGGATCTCCTGCAACTTCAGATACACGCCATTCGTCCAGCCGAAGCCGACGACGTTCTGGGTATAGCCGGCGCTGATATGGACGTCCGCATTGCCAAGCACCATGTTGTATTTCTCGCGAATGGTCCCGTCCGTCGCCACGCCGCGATCGACGGTTGCGCAAAACTTGCCGGCGAGGCGGCGTGCGTCGTCGTGGAAGCCATAGGCATCGAGGCCGGCGACGGCGAGCCAGTTGGTGGGTGCCCAGCCGAAGGGCTCGTCCCATTGCGCGCCGCTGGCGTGAGCGTCCATGGAGAGGCCGCCTGGTCGCTCGAAGATCGAAAGGTGGTCACGCACGGCGGTGGCCTGTTGTGCGGAAGCTGCGTGCGCCCACAGCGGGTAGAAGGTGGTGATGTAGGGATAGTTCGCGGGCTTGCCGCTGACGAAGTCGTAGTCCATGTAGATGGCTGCATCCGGGTGCCACAGGTAGCGATCCATGGCCTGCTTGCGTGCCTGTGCGACGTTTGCCCAGTGCGCGGCCTCGGCCGGCTTGCCGAGTTGCAGCGCAAAGTCGTGCAGATCAGTTTCATAGCGATAGAGCAGGCTGTTCAAGCCCACCGCCGCATAGTGATGGGTGGATCCGGCAAACGGGCCGAAATGGAAATTGACGTCGAAGCCCGATTCGCGCATGGCGCGATCACCCAGATAGTAGTCGGCGCTCAGCCGAAAGCCATCCAGCCACGCGTCGGCGCATACCTTCGAGCTGCGCACATCACAGCTCGCCGATTTCAGATGGGCAGCTTCGGCGTCATCCGGATGTCGTGATGCTTTCACGAGGTAGTCGGAATTTTCCGAAGGATGCGCGAGCAGCCATTTGATCACGCCGCGGTAATAGTCGGCGTCGCGTGCTTCAAGCACCGGGCCGCTGCCCAGGTCGAAGTAGCGTGCCAGGCCGGTATCGCCGGCAAGGTGCTCCGTGCGGGTCCAGATATCGTGGTTGCGCACGGCCAGGGGGTACGCCTGCGCCAGCCATGCCTGCCTATCCGCTTTGCTGTGAAAGCTGGCCGGATCGCCGAGTACCGCGGACATCATGGCGCCAAGAAAAGGTGGCTGCGAACGACTGAGGTAGTAGGTGCGGTTCGCATTCAGGACGCCGCCGTAGTACTCGACCTCGAACAAGGCGTTGTCGACCATGTCGCGTGCGAGTTCGGTGCGATGGTCGGCGACCAGTCCCAGCACGATGAAATAGCTGTCCCAGCCGTACATCTCATTGAAGAAGCCGCCAGGTACGACGTAGGGGTGGGGCAGGTAGAGCAGTCCCTGCCCGGGCAGTTGCGCGGGGTCGATGTCGCCGAGCTTGCCGATGACGCGTGGCAGGGTGCGCAGGGCGACGCCGCAGCGATTCGCGATCCCGCGAAGCTGTTCCGTGACGGGCAATTGCGCGGGCAGATAGAGCACTGAATGCGTGCTCACCTTGCTGTCGGCCAGCGCCGAGCAATCATCCAGTGAGCGCGTCAGCGTGTCCCACGCATGATCGATGTAGGCACGGGTCTTGATCGGATCCGGACGGGTTGCCGCGGCGGTGCCGGTCGCGAATGCGACTGCCATCAGCAGCACGAAGATGCGCAGCGCGCCGTTCGCCGACCGACAGATGCGGGTATGCGCTACGTGACTGTGTTTCCAGGGTGAGTCTTGCGTGTTGGTCATGTCATGCGTCCGCTTCGTCGAGTGAGAGTTTTCGGGCGGCATCGGCGTATCGCGTGGTGAAGCATCAAAGTGCTTTCCGCGTCAGGCGGGTCTTCCCGCTGGCATCGCGATCAAGGGTGATGTCGTAATGCTTGCCGCGGAACGTGATGTCCTTCAGCGTCATCGATTTCCATGTCGGCGGCAGCACCGGCGGATAGGTTTCGAGCAGGCCGTTCGGTTCGATGCGCAGCCCGGTCAAGCCGTAGAGCAGGCCCTGCACGTAGCCACCCGAGCCGGTGAGGAAGTAACCCGTGTTGTTGGTGGAAGTCTCGGGGCGCACGTTGAACGGTGGCTTGAACATGTCATCGGCGGCATTGCGCGCGATCCAGCGGCCCGCTTCGGCCGCGTTGCCGCTGGCCGCTGCAGCGATCGGCGCCGGGCCGAGTCCCATCGTGGTGGGGATTCGCTTCGATGCGTCCATCGGCTTCATCGCGATCGCGTAGTCGTTGCGGCGTACCTGCGCGCTCATCGGCAGGTCGAGGGAGGGAAACGCCAGGAAGGTGAGGTCGCTGCCGCCGCCCAGGTCGTGTCGCACCGTCTCGTCCATGTCGAGGTGATGTTGGCCATTGGCGGAAGACGGCAGGTAGAGCTTCGCGGCGATCTCGGCCCAGCGTGGATCGGGCTGCTCGCCGACGATGGCCGCGGCAGCCGTCGCGATCCGCAAGGCCTTGGCCGCGTCGGCATTGGTGAAGGTGTCGTTGGGCACGTCGTTGTAGTTCTCCTCGACCGAGGTGACGTGGAGGATGTCGTAGCGCTGCTTGCCGGGGTTCCAGCTCGCCCGGCTGGTCCAGTAGCGCGCGACGTCGCGGATCACCGGCCAGCCGTCTGACTTCAGCCAAGCCTGGTCACCGCTGACCAGGTAGTACTGCCATTGCGCGATCGCCACGTCGGCATTGACATGGATCTCGCGCTCGCCCAGCACCCAGGCGGCATGCACGACCTGCTCGGTGCCGTTTTGCGGGTCGGCCTCCCACGGAAACATCGCGCCCTTCAGCCCGCGTGCCTGTGCGCGCTGCTGCGCAGCGGGCAATGTGCGGTCACGGAACATCACCAGCGACTTGGCGAATTGCGGATGCAGCAACACCAGCGCCGGGAAGATCCATGAATCGCTGTCCCAGAAGATGTGCCCGACATAGCCGGTGGTCAGGCCGCAGGCGCCAATCGCCCATGCTGTATCGGGCGTCGCGTTGGCAAGCAGGTAGTACAGGTCCGAATGCACGACGCGTTGCGCGTTCGGATCGCCGTCGATGCGGATGTCGGTTTTCCACAGGTTGGTCCATGCCGCCTTGTGTGCATCGAGCAGGGCGTCGAAGCCTTCGCTGCGAGCCGCCGTGGCCAAGGCGAGATCGGCCTTGGCGTCGCCGCCCCAGTTCGCGCGCGATGCCGCGACGTATTTGGTGAAGGTATAGGTCTGGCCCTTGCGCACCTGCACGCGAAGATCGAGCGAGAGCCGATAGATGCCCTTGTTCAGCGTGACCTCGACCGGCGTGAGTCCCGCCGGCAAGCTGACCGCGGCCGCCTCGGCCATGCCGAGACCCTGCTCGGCGCGGCCATCGAGCCATAGGGTCAGGTTCTTGCTGTCACCGTCATCGGCCAGCACATGGGTGTCGCCGTGATACCACACGGCGGCGCGATCCGGCGTGGCCGGTGGAATCGCCTGGAAGTTCAGGTTGTGTGCGGCCACGGCGGTCTGCATCTCGTCGCCGCTCAACGTCGCCAGCGGCAACCTGGGCTGGTACGGCGCCCACAGGTTGAACGCGAACGACAGTTGCACCACGCCATCGAACTCCGGCGTGACCGAGATCTGGCTGGCAGCCAGATGCGGCGACGCCTCGCTGACCAGGGTGACCACCTCGATCCGCGTGGCCCTGCCGTGATCGAGGTAGCGATAGCTGGTGGTCAGGGTGGCGTCGTGCAGGTCAAGCACCTGCCGGTAGTCCTGGAACACCGAAGGGTTCAGGTCGACCTGGTTCATCCAGAAATGACCCGCGTCGGACTGGCCGGTGCTGTAGTCGATCTCGGTCCAGCCGGGAATGGCGGCGGGTCGGGACATGTCGTCCTTGCCGTAGTCCATGAAGCCGACCATGTAGGCAAGGTTGCCTTCGGTGCCGCGCGGTGCGGTCGTTGTAGACAGATAGCCGTTGGCCAACTGGCCGGGGAAGTAGCTGGCGAAATCCTTTGAGGTCGCGGTCAGCAGAAAACTCGGGTCGGTGGCTGCCTGCGCGATCGAAGCCGAGCAACCGACCACCGCAACGAGCAGCAGGATGAGGTTCTGGACCGGATACTTCATGTGACCTCTCCGGAGTGCCACGCTGGGATGCCCGGCGTGGCCTCTATTCGACTATTCCGCGTGACGGGTGAGCGTGACCTTGCCGCTGGCATCGCGCCCGATCGCGACGTCGAAGTGCTTGCCGCGGAAGCTGACATGCTTGAGGGTCAGCGACTTCCAGGTGGGCGGTAGCACCGGGGCATAGGCCTCGACCAGACCGTTGTCCTCGATACGCAGGCCGGACAGGCCGTAGACGAAGCTCTGCACGAAACCGGCCGAGGTCGCCAGGATGTAGCCGGCGTTGTTGGCGACGGTCTCGGTGCGTACGTTGAACGGCGGCTTCAGGAAACCGACCAGATTGCGCTGGATCCAGTCGCCCGCAGCCTTGCCGTCGCCCAGCTCGGCCTCGCCGACGGCGAGCATTACCATCATCATCTCGTTCGGGTCGTCGCCGTGGGTCTTCAGCTCCTGCAACTGGAACGCGAAATCGTTGCGGCGGATCTGCGCCGACGTCGGCAGGTCGAGGTTCGGATACATCAGCCACGCCAGCGATGAACCCATCCAGGTGATCTTGTCGTGCGGCACCGAGGCATCGAAATCGAGATGTCGCTGATTCGCTCTGTCGAACGGGATGTACATCTTCGCCGCGATAGCTGTCCACTTCGGATCGGCCTCGGCACCGACGACCTTGGCCGCCTTGCCGGCGATCTCCAGCGCCTTGCGCGCCGCGGAGTTGGTGAACGAGTCGTTCGGCACGTCATCGTAGGCTTCGTCGGGCGAGGTGACGTGCATGACCTCGTAACGATCCTCGGCCTTGTTGTAGGTCACCCGGCTGGTCCAGAACTCGGCGATCGCCTGGATCACCGGCCAACCGTCCTTTTTCAGCCATGCGTCATCGCCGCTGGCGAGGTAGTACTGCCATTGCGCGATCGCGATGTCCGCGTTGACGTGGATCTCGCGGAAGACGCCGTAGGCGAAGTGGGGCGTGTTGTCGACGCCGGTCTGCGGGTCGGCCTCCCACGGGTACATGGTGCCGCCGGCTCCGTATTGTTTCGCACGGGCGCGCGCCGGCTCCATCGTGCGGTCGCGGAACATCACGATCGGCTTGGCCCGTTCCGGGTGCAGCAGCAGCAGCGCGGGGAACACCCATGAATCGCTGTCCCAGAACGCATGGCCGGCGTAGCCCGGGGTCAACGCGCAGGCACCCATCGGCCACGCGGTGCCGACGGTGGTGTTGGACAGCAAGTAGTACAGGTCCGAATGCACGGCCGACTGCACCTTCGGATCGCCATCGACCACGATGTCGGACTTCCACAGCTCGTTCCACGCTGCGGCATGGCGGGCGAGCAGGCTGTCGAAACCGGTCTTGCGCGCCGCCTCGGCAAGCGTCACGTCGGCCTTGGCGTCGCCACCCCAGTCCTGCCGCGACGCGGCGATGTACTTGGTGAAGGTGTAGGTCTTGCCCTTCTGCACGCTGACGACCAGGTTCAGCGACAGCTTGTCGAGGCCCTTTTCGAGTTTCACCTCGTCGACCTGGATCCCGGCCGGCAAGCTGATCGCCGCGGCCTCGGCCATGCTCAGCCCCTGTTCGGCCCTGCCATCGAGCCACAGGGTCAGTGCGCGGGTGTCGCCATCGCTGGAGATCACCTTGGTATAGCCGGGATACCAGACCGCCGCCCGGTCCGGTGTCGGTGCCGGCTTGTTCTGCAGGTTCTGACCGCTGGCGATCACCGCGTTGATCATCTCGTCACCGGTCATGCTCGCGATCGGGAAGCGCGGTTGGTGTTCGGACCAGAGTCGGATCGGGAAGGTCAGCTGTACCTTGCCGTCGAATTGCGGGGTGATCGAGAGCTTGCTGGCGGCGAGGTGCGGATCGGCCTGGCTGACGAAGGTGGTCACCTTCACGTCGGTGGTCTTGTTCGCGTAGGCGAAACGGTAGCGGGTGGTCAGCGTGCCGTCGTGCATGTCCAGTGTTTGCGCGTAGTCGACGAAAATCTTCGGATCGAGGCGAATCGCATTGAGCCAGCCGCCGCCGGGGTTGTAGTCGATTTCGCTCCAGCCGGGGATCGCCGCCGGGCGTGAGATATCGCCCTTCGCATAGTCCATGAACGCGACCATGTAGCCCATGTTGGGTTCGGTCCCTCGCGGCGAGGTCATCGTCGAGAAGTAGCCATTGGCCAGGTAGCTGGGAAAATAGCTGTCGAAATTCTTCGCCGTGGCGGTGAGCAGAAAGCTCGGGTCAGTCTGGCCAAACACGGGTGCCGCGATCATGGCGGCGATCACGGAAAGACCGGCAAGCTGGGTGAGACGAAATGCCATGGTGGCTCCATCGTGGCGACGTGCGCGTTTCCCCTCCGGGAGGACGCCTATTTGGCGGCAAGACCGACCTTGACCGGGGTGATGGCGGTCGAGCGATCGGTCTCACGCTTGAACAGGAACAGCAGGATCAACAACAGCGTCATCGGGATCAGCGAGAAGTAGAAGGCATGGATGCCGTCGAAGCGCGCGAACACGATCGCGGTGATGCGCGAGCCCAGCGTGCCGCCGAGCGCGGAGAAGATCACGATCAGCCCGGTCATCGCAGCATGCGAGGGTTTCGGCAACGAACTGAGCGCCACGGAATTGATCACCGGATAGATCGGCGCCATCAGCAGGCCGATCAGCGGGATCAGGTAGGCCGCTACCGGTGCGTTGAACCAGTCGATGTCGGCGCGGGCCAGCACGTTCTTGGCCAGCGGCAGGACCACGATGACCAGCAGGCCCATGCCGATCACGCAGATGTTCAGCAGTACATGCCAGGGCACCCGGCGCAATACTTGGCCGGCGAGCAGGCGGCCGATCGCGGTGGCGCCGGCGAGGATGCTGGCGACCTGGATGCTCATCGCGTTGGGCAGTTTGAGCACTTCGTTGTTGAACGTCGGCAGCCAGGTACCGAAACTCTGCTCGATCAGCACATACAGGAAGGCGGAGATCAGGAATACATAGACCAGCGGGCGCAGGAACAGCTGCAGCATCTCCTGCAGCGAGCCGCGCATCGAGTTGGTCTTTTCGCTGTGTGCCGCCGATTCGTCCAGTTGCGAGCTCGCCAGCAGCACGATCACCAGTGCGCAGATCGCTGCCAGCAGCCAGTAGACATGCAGCCAGGACGGGTTCGCCGGTGCTGCATGGTCGATGAAGGCACTGAAGATCCAACCGCCGGCGAGTACGCCGACCATGAACAGGCCTTCGATGGTATTGGTCAGTCGGCCGTGTTCCGCCTTGTCGCGGGTCAGCAGTCCGATCGACGAATAGACCGCCACCTTGGTCAGCGCAAACGAAATGCCGATGCAGGTGAACAGCAATTCGGTGGTGTGGAAACCCGGATACAGCGGCATCATCAGGCACGCCGCGCCGACGATCGTCAGCGCCAGCATCATGGCCCGCCGGTAGCCCAGCAGGGGCAGGAACGAGGCGACCAGCAGCGAAGTCATCGCGATGGTCAGGTCCTTGAACAGTTCCAGCAGGCTGGCCTGTGGCTTGTCCACGCCGAATGTGTGGATCGCCTGCAGGATCACCGTGCCGACGCTGTTGAGCAGGATCGCGAACACCATATAAATCAGTGCGAGTGCCGCGATCATGCGCAATCGGTTCATGGGCGCCTGCTTCGTATGGATTTGCGGATCTAGAGCGGTCGGTGTCGTATTTGGATGTGCTTCAGGACATCTATGCGTAGTCGAAGCAGGGGTGGTGCCATTGCAGTGTGCCGAAAAATGATATCGGTATCAATCCATGCTGGCGATGCCGCTCATGACGGGTCATTAGGTGGTCAGTCGCAGTGGCGGCATGTCTCGGGCAGAGTCCCGGAGACTGTGCCTGGTGGATGCATCCGGCGCGAAATGGCGGCGCCGCTCGGGCTCGGCTCTATCTATCCGATGACGAAAGCGTTCGAGACCAAGGGTAGGCATGGTCATATGCCAAGTTGTCGTGCACGGGGCATTGATCGGTGGACTCACCTCGTGATCCTATGCGGACTTGGTGATCGGGCTTCCCGGAACGGGCAAATCCCGGAAGCGCCGCGTAGATTTCAGCCTGAAGGCCGCGGCCGCCCAGCCGTCGGCTCGACGGCATCAGGGAAGCGATCACAGGCCGATGAGGATGGGCCTGCTCTCGCGTTGCCAGCAAGAGGGTCGGGAATTGAGTCGGACTAGCAAGAAGCAAGTGGACAAACTGGGCTCGACCGGACCGACCATGGCTGATCTGGCCGAACTGGCCGGTCTGTCGAAGATCACCGTGTCACGGGCATTGAGCGACAGTCCACTGGTCAATCCGGAGACGCGTGAGCGGATCCGCGAGCTGGCACGGGAGCACGGCTACAAACTCAATATCAGTGCCCGCAACCTGCGTCTGCGCCGCAGCCACACGGTGGCGGTGATCGTCGAGATGAAGCCGTCCTCCGATCGCACGATGTTCGATCCTTACCCCTTGGGATTGCTTGGCGGTATTTCGCAGGAGTTGACCGCGGCAGGCTACAGCGTGTTGCTGACCACGCGACAGGGCGCCAATGCCGCCGCCGTCCAGGCGGCCGACGGGCTGATCCTGCTCGGCCAGGGCGTGCATCAGGATGCGGTACACCGGTTCGACAAGCTGGGCGTGCCGATGGTGGTGTGGGGGGCGGGCCTGAAGGACGACTCGCATGTAGTGGTCGGCAGCGACAACCGGCTGGGCGGCGCGGCGGTGGCCGATCATTTCTTTGGCCTGGGTCGACGGCGGCCGGTATTCATCGGCAATCCCAGTCATCCCGAGATCTATGACCGCCTGAATGGTTTCGTGGACGCGCTGGGGCTGCATGGCATCAAGCCACTGCTGATGCGGCGCGATGAGTTCACGACGGACTCCGGAATCGATGCGGTGCGCTCCCTGCATGCCCGCTGGGTCGATTTCGATGCCGTCTTCGCCTGCAGCGATTTGCTGGCGATGGGTGCCATCCGTGGTATCCAGGAAATGGGTCGTTCCGTGCCGGACGATGTCTCGGTCGTGGGCTACGACGACATGCCGCTGGGGGCCAGCTTCCAGCCGCCGCTCAGTTCGGTGAGGCAGGATTGGCAGGAGGGCGGCATGTTGCTCGCACGCAAGGTGCTGGCACTGATCCGGGATGAACCGGCCGAGTCGGAGGTCCTGCCGGTGAGCCTGATCGTCCGCTCGACCTAGAGCCCTGGTGGCAGTTGTCTTGGTGCGGGTGACTACTGCGCAGACAAGCGGCCGCAGCAACGTCTCTTCTCACTTCGACGTATGCCTGTAATCGGGAAGAATGTGCATTCGCAGCAAATGTTATCGATATCTTGATACCGATAACATTTGCTGTTAGGTTCGCGCCAGGATCTGTCAGGGGACGGGTCGAAACACTTCAATCCGCGCGCTTGCCAGTCGGGAGGGGATGCTTGTCACCGGGAAAATCCATCAATCGAGATCGTGCGCGGCCATGCTGCCCCAGGGCGTTGCCACGGGCGGCAAACGACCGGATTCGCCGGTTCCCATGAGCGGCGACCATCCACACGTGAGCCCGGACGTTGTCCAACGCGCCAACTTCTCGGGGGACGCGGTGCATCCCGATGGATTCGATACGCCAGTGGTGGATGCCGATACTTGGCGGCTGAATCAGTCGCATTGGCAGCCTGCCCATGCCGCGCGCGACGAGACCCTGTTCGCGCTGGCCAATGGCGCGCTCGGCGTACGCGGCGGCTTCGAGGAATCCCCCAGTCCGACCCAGGGGAGCTTTCTCGCCGGCGTGTGGGAACGCGCGCCCATCCACTATCACGAACGCCACTTCGGTTTCGCACGCAACACGGACACGCGCCTGCCGGTCGCCGAAGCGACTGCTGTACGCATTCGTCTGGGCGATCTGCATATCGACCCGGCGCATGGTGAAATTCTTACGTTCAAGCGGGTGCTCGATCTGCGTGAAGGAAAGCTCTCCCGCTTCCTGCGCTGGCGCACTGCGCAGGGACATACGTTCGAACTCGAGACGGAACGCGTGGTGCCGATCGCGCACCCGGGCCTGCTGTGCATCCGCATGCGCCTGCGTTCGGTCGACTATGCCGGTCCGGTGTCTTTCGAGTCATCGATATCCGGCGATCGGGCCGCGGCGGCGCAGGGTGACGATCCGCGCTTTGGCGCCGGCAGCGGTCTGGCCCTGCACGTATCGCATACGTCCGCCACGGAAGGCGAGGCATGGCTTGCGCAACGCACCGGCGAGAGTGCGATTGGCGTGGTCTGCATGCAGCGCCACCGGATCGGCGGGCTGGCCTTCTCCGGTGCCGCAGCGGACGCTGGCTGCGTGCAACAGAGCTATCACGGGCATCTCGCTGCAGGCGAGTCGGTGCTGATCGAAAAGTTTGTCGTGTATGCGTGGAGCCAGCCGCAGCAGGAGATATCCGACGCCGCCCTGCATTTGCGTGCCGTGAGCGAGCTTTCCAGTGCCATCGACAAAGGTTTCGACGCGCTGCTGCAGACCCAGGCGCGGGATTGCGCCGCTTTCTGGGATCGCGCCAGCCTTTCGATCGAGCATGACCGGCGCAGCGAACAGGCGCTGAAGTTCAACCTGTTCCATATCTTCCAGTCCGCCGCGCGCGACGGATATGGCGGCATTGCCGCGAAGGGTCTGACTGGCGAGGGCTACGAAGGCCATGTGTTCTGGGATTCGGAGACCTTCGTACTGCCTGCGCTCGCGCTCACCGCGCCGGAGTTGGTCAAGCCGAGTCTGCTCTTTCGCCTGCACACGCTCGATCACGCACGTGCCCATGCCCGCGAGATGAATCATGCGCGTGGCGCGTTGTATCCATGGCGCACGATCGGCGGTGACGAATGCTCGGCACATTATCCGAGTGGCTCGGCGCAATATCACATCAATGCCGCGATCGCCTTCGCGATCAAGCTCTATGTCGAGGCAAGCGACGACCAGGCGTTCCTCACCGAGGGTGGCGCGGAAATGCTGATCGAGACCGCGCGCATCTGGCTGCAGGTAGGGCATTTCAATCAGCGTCGCGGCGGTGCGTTCTGCATCAACGACGTGACCGGACCGGACGAATACACCGCGCTGGTCGACAACAATTACTACACCAACCGGATGGCGCAGGAGCACCTGCGCTATGCGGTCGAGGTGGTGCGCGAACTGGCCAAGAGCTCGCCGGCGACGTTTGCCGCGCTCCGGCAGAAACTCGAATGGTCGGAATCTGAGATCGCCGACTGGTCGCGTGCGGCCGATGCGATGTATCTGCCGCATGACGAGCGTCTGGGTATCGTCGCGCAGGACGATACCTTTCTGGACAAGCCGCGATGGGATTTCGCCGGCACCCCGCCGGAAAAATACCCCCTGTTGATGCATCACCATCCGCTGACGCTGTATCGGCACCAGGTATGCAAGCAGGCGGATTCGCTGCTGGCGCTCGTGCTCGCGGGCGACAATGTCGATCGTGCCACCAAGCGGCGCAGCTTCGATTATTACGAGGCGATCACGGTTCACGATTCGACGCTATCCGCGTCGACCTTCGCGGTACTCGCTGCCGAAATCGGTTATGCCGACAAGGCGCGCGACTATTTCATGGATGCATTGCGCGTCGATCTCGACGATCTGCACGCGAACACCAGCCACGGTGCACACATGGCCGCCATGGCCGGAAGCTGGCTGGTCCTTGCGTGGGGATTCGGCGGCCTGCGCATCGCGGCTGGCGGCATCGGCTTCGATCCGATCCTGCCACCGGGTTGGCGCGATTACCGCTTTGGCGTGATCTGGAAGAACCGAAGCATTGCCGTTGCCGTCGACGCGCAAACGATCCGTTACACCCTGACCAGCGGTGCACCGTTGAGCATCATGCACGCGGGCAAGCCGTTGCTGCTGACGGCGGGCGTCACCCAGTCGCAGGCGATGAACAGGCATCTGCATCCGGTTGCCGGATCGCCACGCGCCGTCGTCGAATTTCCGCGCCCGTTCAAGGCGCTGATCTTCGATCTCGACGGCGTGCTGGCCGACACCGCACATCTGCATCACGCCGCCTGGAAGCGTTTGACGGACGAGATGGGCCTGCCGTGGAACGAAGGCATCGGCGAGCGTCTCAAGGGCGTCGATCGCGCCGCGTCGCTAGAAATCGTTCTCGGTGAAGCCGCTGACGGATACACGCGCGAACAGAAACAGCAGCTTGCCGATCGAAAGAACGCGTATTACCGGAAGGCCATCGAGACCTTTTCGGCCGGCGATCTGCTGCCGGGCGCGCTGACAACGCTGCAGGCCGCACGCAGGGCCGGCTTGAAGATCGCGCTGGCGTCGGCGAGCCGCAGCGCCGGCGAGCTCGTCGAACGCATGGGCATCGGTGAGTTCTTCGATCACATCGTCGACGCCTCGACGATTGCGCGAGCGAAACCCGATCCGGAAATTTTCCAGCGCGCCGCCATGGCGCTGGGTGTCGACGTCGCCGATTGTCTCGGCATCGAAGATGCGCAAGCTGGCATAGCGGCAATCAAGTCTGCGGGCATGGCCGCCCTGGGCATCGGCGATATACGGATATTGGGGGAGGCGGATGCAGTACTGCCGGATCTGGCGTCATTCAGGCTGGAGCGTTTTGTCCTGCCACGCTGAGATCAGGGTTATCGCCGGGTCATCCATTGATAAATCAGAACGAAAACAACTTCGAATCGAAAACCGGTGTTCCAACACCATCTTGAGGAGGGAGTACCATGAATCACCCCGAACTAGTCAGACTGGCGCTGGTGACCGCGATCGCGGCAGCGCTCCCGCAGATGGCCTGGGCAACCGGCCAGGATGCCTCCGCGCCGGCGGCGCAGTCCGATGCACAGGCCACGACTGCGCCCGCCACCAAAAAGCAGCCGAATGCGGATCTCAGGGAGACCAAATCCCTGCAGGCCGTCGTCGTGACCGCCAACGCTGGTGGCGTCAAGAAAATCGACGCGAGCTACAACGTGGTTGTCGCTGACCGCCAGCAGATCACGAATGCCAACCCGAAGAGCACGGCCGACCTGCTGAAGATCTCGCCGGGAATCTGGCCCGAGTCCAGCGGCGGCCAGACCGGTGCCAACATCGAAATCGCTGGTTTCCCGGGTGGCGGCGATGCACCGTTCTTCACCATGATGGTCAACGGCACGCCGCTGTACGGCATGCCATCGCTGTCCTTCATGGACAGCAGCTCGCTGTTCCGCCTCGACGACACGATCGAACGCGTCGAGGTCGTGCAGGGCGGCCCGGGTGCCATTTTCGGCCCCGGCCAGATGGGCGCCACGGCGAACTTCATTCTGCGCCAGGGTACGGAGGTGCCGTCGGGCGATATCGGCGTGACTTACGGCAACGAAGGCTTGTACCGCGTGGATGGCTTTTACGGTTTCCCCATCGCGGAAAACTGGTACGGCAGCATCGGCGGTTTCTACCGCCGGTCCGATGGCGTGCGCGATCCGCAATTTCCGTCCGACAATGGCGGTCAGCTGACCGCGACCGTGACCCACGATCTTGACAACGGCACCATGATGTTCTGGGCGCGATCGCTCGACGACAAGAACCAGTTCATTGCCCCGACCGCACTGATCCAGAACAGCAATGGGAGCTACTCCAGCTTCCCCGGCATCAGCGCGCTGACGGGTACCTACTACAGCAATGCCATCCAGCACGTCCAGGTGCCTGGGCCCTATGGCAACATGCTGAACGCGAATCTTGCCAATGGCCGCGGCGGCAAGCTCAATTATTTCGGCGGCACGTTCAGCAATGATCTGGGCGACGGCTGGAAGGTGGACGATCATTTCGTGGTGGGCGGCGGCCAGCTCAATACCAATGCACTGTTCTCCGGGACCAACCCGAAACCTCTCGGCTACTACCTGTATGGCTGCAACACCGCACAGCCAGCCGGTTATTGCAGCAGCACCAACCAGCCGGTGGACAGCGACACCCTGGGCCTGCCGGCCGGTACGAACGTCCAGGCCAACTATGTCGGCGGTGGCGCGGTGCCGCTGAACCAGAGCGTGATCCACCAGGGCTGGTGGTACATCCAGAAGCAGCTGCATACCTTCAACAACGATTTCCGCTTGAGCAAGGAATTGTTCGACGGCAATACGGTGACCGCCGGCTACTACTTCGCGCGCTCGACCGACAACGACAACTGGTCGCTTGGCAACCAGATGCTGATGACCAACACGAACAACGCCAAGCCGATCACGGTGAGTTATGTCCAGAATGGACAGACCATGTACGTCACGAACCCGCAGGGTTTCACGAGTTTCAACGGCAATTACGACGTTTCCGAGAACGGCGTGGCGACCAACAACGCGTTCTACCTGTCGGATTCCTGGAAAACCGGTCCCTGGCTGCTGGATGCTTCCGCGCGGCTGGAAAACATTCACGCGGTCCAGAACACCTGCAACTTCGTAACCGTCGATCTCGATGGCAATCCCAATACCCTCTACGACAACACCGTCTCGATCTGCAATGGCAGCTTTACGCGTCTGGTCTACGACAAGACCCACCCGTCGTTCACGGTCGGCGCGAACTACGAGCTGGCGGACAACATGAGCGTGTACGCCCGCGGCAACACGGGTGGCCATTTTGATGACTTCGACAATGGCATTCGCGGCAGCGGCGGCAATTTTTCGCCGATGGAGAAGATTCGCAACCTGGAAGCCGGCTTCAAGTACCAGACGCAGACCCTCTACCTGGATGCCAGCGTCTACTTCCGCAAATTCACCGGCTTGCAGTACCAGGAGACCAACGGAGCCGGCGTTCCGATCGGTGCGATCTCCAACTACGGATCATCGACCAAGGGTCTGAACCTCAATGCCACCTGGTCGCCGATCGAAAACCTGAAGTTCGCGCTGGTCGGTGACTACATGGATGGCCACTACACGAACTACAACGGCTGTGCGCAGTACACCGACATCAATGGCGGCACGGAGTGTGTCGGCCTGGACGGCGAACCCCTGCAGCGGCAGCCCAAGGTGCGTTACATGTTCACGCCGAGTTACCTGATCCCGACCAGCTGGGGAAACATCTCCGCGTTTGTCACCTATACGCATGTGGGTCAGCGTTACGAGGATCAGTCCGGATTGCAGCCGCTGGGCTCGTACTACACCCTCGACGCCGGCGTCGTGGCCAATTACGCCAGCAACTGGCAGTTCACCCTGCGCGGAACCAATCTGACCAACCAGATCGGTCTGACCGAAGGCAACTCGCGGATCTTTGGTGTCAATACCGGTATCGGTGGTGTCATTCTGGCCAGGTCTATCGAAGGTCGTGAAGTGAATCTGCAGGCGAAATACAGCTTCTAGGTCTTGCAGTCCGTTTCACTTGAGGTGCCGGGCGGCCCGGATCGTTTCCCTCGACGATCCGGGCCGTTTCGTCTGATGCATCGGCGCGCTACATTCTGGTCAACGGATTCAGCAGTCCAGGGCAACAGCGAACAGTGTCGATCATGAACCGATCAAACCAGTTTGCCGGCGGATGTCGATGATCGCACCCGCGGTCATCGACACCATGCGGCGCATCAGCCTGCTGCTGCAGGCAGGGGATTTCCGTCTTGCGCATGAGCAGCTCGAGGTCGTGGTCAGCGACAATCCCGGGTTTGCCGAAGCACGACGATTGTTCGCCGGTACCAAGCAGGCGCTTGGAGATCTTGCCGGTGCGGAAGCTGCCTTGCGTGAGGCGCTTGCGATTGATCCCGGTTGGGCCCCCACACTGGCAACCCTGGGCGAACTTCTGCTCAACAGCGGTCGGGCCGGCGAAGCCGAGGTCGTGTTGCAGCGTGCCTGTGCGGGATCCCCACCGTACCCGCGCGCGGCGCTGGTACTTGCCCGCTACTACAACGACACGCAGCGCCCGGCCCAGGCGGTCGAGATTACTGCCCGCGCATGCGCGGGCGGTCATGCAGACGCGGACCTGGTGTCACAGCATGTGACGGGTTTGGCCGCGCTCGGGCGCCAAGGCGAAGCCGTGGCCACGTTCCGCCAGGCGGTGGCTGCTTCGCCCAGCAATCCGCTTGCTGCCCACGCCCTGGCCATGGCCCTTGATGCAGCGAACCTGCCTGTCGAAGCGGAGCATGTTGCCCGCCAGGCGCTGACACAGGGGCCACCGAACGCGATGCTGCATTACACCCATGCCCGCAGCCTGATCGCGCTCAACGATTTCGATCAAGCCGAGACTGCATTGCGTGCGTGCCTGCGGCTGGACCCGCGCCAGCTGGATGCACACAACCATCTGGCGCGGCTCGTCTGGATGCGTACCGGTGACAGCGTGCAGGCTACCGCCACGATGGACCAGACCTTGCAGACGTTTGCGAGTGACGATGCCCTGTGGGCAGCCAAGGCGGCCATTCTGCAGGGAGCCGGGGATGCCCGCGGCGCGTATGCATGTCTGGCTGCGCAGGCTTCACGTTCGCATGCTTCGCCGGCGCTGCTGGTGCGTACGGGCCTTGCAGCGCTGGAATTCGACCCGGCCACGGCATTGGGACTTGCCGAACGCGCGCTGCGTGTTCGGTCGACCGACATGGCGGCGCGCAAGCTCATGGTTGCCGCCCAGCTTGGCATTGGCGATGCCGCCGACGCGTTGCCTCATTGCGACGCATTGTTGGCAGCGACTCCCGACGATCAATATCTCATCGCATTGCAGACAACAGCCTGGCGCCTGCTTGGCGATGAGCGTTACCACGAGCTTTGCGATTACCGGCAGCTGGTTGTGCCACAGCAATTCGACGTGCCGTCGCCGTGGTCCGACCCGAACAGTTTTCTCGCCGACGTGAAAAGCAGTCTCGACCGCCTGCACAGCGCCCACACGCACCCGTTGCTGTTTCAATCGTTGCGTCATGGCACGGAGACCACCGAGGATCTGACGCGCAGCGCGGATCCCGTGATCCAGGCCTTGTTCAAGGCCTTCGAGGCGCCCATCCGCCACTATCTGGAGCGGGTAGGCCATGGGCCCGATCCGCTGCGTCGTCGCAACCAGGGCACCTGGCGGTTCAATGGCAGTTGGTCGGTGAGGTTGCGTACCTCCGGCTTTCACACCAATCACGTCCATCCGCGCGGCTGGATTTCCTCGGCCTGCTATATCGAGTTGCCCGACAGCATGGCCGATGTGCACAGCCGGGAGGGTGTCCTCGCGTTTGGCGAGCCCGGCATCGTGACGACACCGCCACTGCCACCAGAGCATGCCATACGTCCCGAAGTCGGCATGCTGGTGCTGTTTCCTTCCTATTTCTGGCATGGCACCGTGCCTATTTCAGGCGACCAGACGCGTCTCACGGTGGCCTTCGATGTCGTGCCCGACCGCTAGGTGCGTGACAGTTGCGATTTACGGCGCCACGGCATTGAAGGAGATCGAGATGCGTGGTTCGTCGCTGTCGTGGGGTTCCACGAAGTGTTCCATCCAGCTCGGGAACAGCACCAGCAAGCCGGCATCGGGGGTCAGCTGGATATCGCTATAGCCGTTCGGCACGGCACCCTTCACGTAGCCATGAATGACACCGGGCCGCGGATCGCGGAACACCAGCTTGCCCGAACCCGCGGGCACTTTGAGGTAGAAGCAGCCCGACAGCAGGCAGCCTTCGTGCACATGCAGGAAGTTGAAGCCGCCGCGGTCATGCAGGTTGATCCATGATTGCAGCTGGAACGGGACATCGCGCACGCCCATCTCGCCCAACGCGCTGGTGCAACCCGAACGTATCGCCTGTCGCAGCGGCGCAAAGACGGGCTGCTCCAGCACCGCCATGTCCTCGCTGTTCCAGCCCTGGCGATTGGTACGTCCTGCCGGTCGCGGGCTGGCAGCCCGTAGCGCCAGCACGGTACTTGCCCACTCCTGCAGATGCGTTGTCAGCGCGGGCATCTGTGCCTGCCAGATACGGGTAGGGAAGAGATCGAACGATCGCAATACCGGGGCAACCGTCGGTGTAGCGACGGAGTAACTGATTGAGCCGGGCGCGCTGGAGCTGACGGTCAAACCTGCCTGATTGCTGCTGTGCGATCCCTTGGAAGGGAAACTGGAATTGCCCGCCATTCGTCGATTTCCTGTCCTGCCCGGTGATTCCCATACTGCGCGCGAGCCTGCGTGGCCCGCAAGATTCGCCCGCGTGGTCAGTGTGTGGACTGCGCATCAAAATGCAGGCCTGCCGTGCTCGGTGTGGGGTGCGCCAGAGCGCCGTGCAGCTTCGCGATGTATTCGGTGAAGAATGCATTGGGCCAGCCGAAATCATCGCGGGTGAATTTCGTGGGATCGCGAGGATCGAAGGATTCATGCAGCCGGTGGTCGCCCGGGTCGCTGGCCAGCAGCATGGCAAGCACGCGCTGCTGCTCGGCCCGATCATTCGTGGTGAATCCTTCGGCAAGCAGCCCCAGCGGCCAGATCATGCCCACGGGAGTGTGCGGGCTGCCCAGTCCGGCTGCGAGGGGACCGGAGTAGTAAAACGGGTTGGCCCGTGAGAGCACGAAATGCCGGGTATTCCGGTAGATCGGATCGTCAATGCCGACATAACCGAAATACGGCGCCGAAAGCAGGTTCGGAAGGTTCGCGTCGTCCATCAGGTTCGCGTGGCCGAGCCCGTCGACTTCATAGGCATAGATCGGTTTGCCGTCAGGCCCCTTCACGATGCCGTATTTTTGGATGCCTGCATGCACTTGCCGGCGCAGCTTCCCGGCGCGTGCTGCCATCCGCGGATCGTGATAGATCGCGGCGATATCCATAAGCGCCGACAAGGCCTGCACCGCCATCATCTCGGCGGGGATCAGGTAGTTGTAGACGCACGGGTCGTCCGAGGGACGGAAGCCGGTCCAGATCATGCCGGTATCGGCCACCGGATTGACGCCGGCTTCCTCGGTGTCGGACTTGAAGCGGTACCTGCTGCTGCGCCGGTGATCCTGCTCGATTTTCATGACGTCGAGCACACGCAGGAAAGCCTGCCTGAGTTCGGGCGTGAATACCGACGCATCGCCGGTTACCCGGTAATACTTCCACGCGAGCAGGACCGGATAGCACAGCGAGTCAAGTTCGAACTTGCGTTCCCACACCGTGTAGTCCTGCTTGAACGCATTGGCATACGGATCGACGATCAGGTACTTCGCCTGACGCTGGATCACGGCCTTGAACAGGGCGCGTACCTGCGGATCGTGGGCGTAGTCGAGGTAGGTTGCCTCGACCTGCACGCTGGAGTCGCGCAGCCATTCGGCGGGAATGTCGCCGGTTTTCACGTAGGCGGTGCCATCGTCCGCCGCCACGATCTGGGTACCAGTGTTGAGCAGGGCCGAACGCACCATCGCCTGCAATGCCGGGTTCGAATTCCGATACGCAGCCGCCGCCGCGATGATCACCGCAGGCTGGACTACCAGCTTGCCGTCCTGATCGGGCTGCGTCGCCGATGCGTTGGTTTCGACTCGAGCCGCGGCGGCTTGTCGTGGCGTGAATACGGAGCAGGCAAGCGACAGCACCAGCACCAGGAGATGTCTGGTGGTCATCGCAAAGCCTCGATCGTGACGAGTTCGGACGAGTCCGCCATCGGCAGCGCGACGGTGATGCCGGACTGCATCAACTCGTGCCCGTCTGCCTCGCGATCAGGTGAGGAATGGTCCCTGAAATGCAGACGGTATCTGCGGTCGCCATGCAATCCGCGCAAGCTGAAGCGGAATTCGCCCGGCGCTGCATCGCTGCCATGGAATGCGTAGAGCACGCCGCGGTCCCGGCTGGCATCGAAGTATTCCAGTCCGTCCCACCCTTTGCCGGCGGGTCGCGGGCCGACGTGATACAGCTCGGCGTCGCGGATCAGCGGACGCAGGGTCGACTTGTAGAACGCGATCTCCCTCGCCGCGGCCACATGTTGCTCGCGAGTCCAGCTGTTGCTGTCGATCATCACGGTCAGCCAGCCCATCATTCCGCTACGCAGCATGTAGCGGAAATTCTCGATATGTGGCGTTGGCCATGCCTTGACATAGGCTTCGAGCATCGCCGGAGGAAGCACATGGCTGGCGTCGTAGAAAGCCTGCCGGTTGGACAGCGGGTCGTAGGAGTCCACCATGGAAAAGTAGTCGCCGTGCGCGGCGCTGCCGAAGTCGACCATGCGGCCGCCGTCGTTGCAGATTTCAAGCATCAGCCCTGGGTGTGTGCGGCGCAGGTCTGTCTGTATCTCGTAGTACGCACGCGTGGCGTGCAGGCTGACATCGGTCGAATTGGCACTGTCGATCCAGAGAAAGTCGTCATCGCCGTAGCGCCGGGTGTTGGCCGTATCGATCGCGGCATGCGGATGATCGCTGCGTGCGCAGCCTTGGGCGACGACATAGCCGTCGTGCTCAAGCATGTCGACATGATAGTCATGCACGATGCGATTGACCTCGCGCGTCGCCCACACCTGCGCCGCAGGTGCGCCCAGGTCGATCGTGAGGCCCTTGAATTCGGCGGGTTTCCAGCCCGGCGGCGGATCGGTGGTCAGCCAGTCGCGTACATGCGGATCGGCGACGTTCAGCGCACCGCGCTGCGTGCTCGTGCCCGCTTGCGCCCAATCGGTCCACAAGCCGAACTTCAGGCCGCGGCTGTGCGCGTAGTCCGAGATCGCCGCAATGCCATGCGGGAATTTCCGCGGATCCGGATACCAGTCGCCGACCGCACGGAACCAGCCGGCATCGAGGTGGAACATCTCGAAACCCAGGCGGCGGGCATCGTCGATCATGTGCCGCGCCTGTGCGTCGTCAATCGCCATCGCGCTGCCCCAGCTGTTGATGGTCACCGTCGGATAGGCGGGATCGTGCAAGGTGGCAGGATCGTTCAAGACCTCGCGTACCCAGCGCCGCAGCATGTTGCCGGTATCGTCCACGTCGCCATCGCTGGTACCGACGAACACGGTCGGCGTGCTGAAGGTTCCACCGGGTGCCAGACGTGTGCGAAAGGGGCCCGGTTCGGGATTGAGTCCCGCGGAGCCCTCGAGAACATCATCGTGTCGTTTCAGTTCCATCGCGACACGACCGCTGAATTCCACCCCGACATACCATCCGCGATTCGTTGAACCTGCATCACGGACCAGGAAGTACGGGATGATCTCGCGTGGCTCGCCCGCAGCCGGATGCGCGAACGTACTCGACACGCCATGCCACTGATAACCCTCGGTGACTGGCACCAGATGGGTCCCGACGGGTGGTGCTTCACCGGCGCCCTTGTCGATCCACAGTTGTTCCAGCGGCTGGTTCGCAGCGATCTTCCATGCAAAGCGGAAGCTGTCCTGCAACGGAATCCAGACCTCGTGCCGGCCCGGGTTCTCGATACGGATCACGTGCTCGATCGGACCATGCCGCGCAGCCGCTCGCCATTCCCAGTAAAGCCGCAAGCCGGTGGAGCGATCCTCGTATGCGAGGCTGACGGAATCATTGTGGATGCGGCTGGCAGCCGGGTCGAAACGCCAATGCAGTGGAATCACTGCACCATCGATTGTCGCGCTGTCGATAAAGGTTTCGGCATCCATGCCTTGCCACATCGCACCGTCGCTCGTCAGGCGCAGGATCTTCGGCGCTGACGCCGCGGATTGCAGCGTGACTTGATTGTCCGCATTCCCGACCAGGATGGGTCCGGGTTCAGTATCTGCAGCGGCGAGCCGCGAAAAGATCAGGCCGAGTGCTACACAAACCCATGCGGTGCGCTTCATCGTGTGATCTGTCCTCGTGGCGTTTCCGGGAAGCTCGCAGTGGCCACGCCCGGAACATCAGCGCGTGGCGACCTGGACAGTCTCTGTCGCGTCGGCGGGACCACGTGCAGGCGGCGTCAGCACCAGCCGGAAACAGCTGCCGCCACCAGCCACGCGGACATATTCCAGTGATGCCTGATTGGCCTCGCTCATCTGCCGGGCCAGGTACAGGCCCAGGCCGGTGCCGTATTCGTGGGTGGTGTAGAACGGCTCGAAGATCTGTGCGGCCACTTTCGGTGCGATGCCGGGGCCACGGTCGATCACTTCCAGGATCGGCACGCCGTGTTCACCCTGCCGGGTCACCACCATCACCCGCGCCGGCTCGCCGGGCAGGCGGCCGTAGCGCAGCGCGTTCTGCACCAGGTTCCACAGCACTTGTTGCAGCTGTTGCGGATCCGCCACCGCCGCGACCGGCGCCCCGTTGCTGGTGATCGCCCGCAGCGAGTCACCGCCGAGGTCGTTGCCCTGGGCGTATTCCTCGACGAAGGCCTGCACCCAGTGGCCGAGATCCAGGGTCTCCGGCCGCGAGCGTTCGCGCCGGGACAGCTGCAGGATGTTCTCGATGATCTCGTTGAGCCGGATGCAGTGGTTGTTGATGATCTCGACCATGCGCTGGTCGGTGGCGTCCATGCTGGTCGACTCGGCCAGCAATTGTGCCGAGTAGCGGATCGCCGCCAGCGGGTTGCGGATCTCATGCGCGATCGAGGCGGACAGCCGGCCGAGCGAACTGAGCGTGAGTTCCTCCGCACGGCGCGACAGCAGCGAGGTGTCGTCGAGGAAGATCAGCACGTGCGAGTCGTCGTTCGGCGCCAACCGGGTGAAGCGCGGTACCACCTCGGGCACGCCGTCGGCCAGCTGGGTGGCGGTCTCGTCCAGCTTTCCTGAGGTCATCCAGTGATAAAGCCGGCGCGACAACTCCGGCGCCAGCTGACCCAGGTCGCGCTGGTCGGCGCGGGGGTTGCCCATCAGCATCCAGGCCGATTCGTTGATCTGGTGGATGCGGTTGGCGTCGTCGACCAGCAGCACACCGGTCTTCATGCGACGGATGATCAGCTCGTTGATCTGCGAGAGGTTGGCCAGGTCGGTGCTGCGTTGCTCGGCCAGCGCCTCGGTGGCACGCAACTGGCGGCCAAGCACATGGCACAACGTGGTGCTGGCGAAATACGCCAGCCCGAACAGCGCGGCTTCGAGCAGGTCGCGATCACCGGGGTTGTCCGGCGCGCCGAAGAAGGTATGGCCGAGGATGCCCAGCGTGGCCAGAGCGGCGAAGAAGCTGGACAGTCGCAGCGGCAGGATCAGCGCACCGGCGCTCAGGTTCACCGCCAGCATCATCGCGATGCCGATGCGCGCATCGTGCATCGCGGCAATCGCCAGCACGGCGGCGAAGATATCCACCGCCAGGGTCACCGAAACCGCCATGCTGGCGTAGGCCATGCTGCGCCGGTTGAACAGCAGGGCGACCAGCGCAAAGATCAGATACGCCGCGGCCACACCGTGGGCAAGCTGGGGAGAGGCCAGCTTGGGCCAACCGATGCCCGCCGGACTGAAAGCCAGGCCGACATAAACCAGCGCCTGCACCAACCGGAACGTGTTGAGGAAGGTCAGCTCATGGCGGATGGTCGTGATACCGCCCCCCGTGCGGGTGGCGGAGAAGGGTGGCGCGCTGGACACGTGGCGGGCACTCCATGGCTGTACCGGACCAGTATAGACGGGCTGATCGGCGTTGGAACGGGGCCCTGAAGCGCCAGAAAACAGGCCTGCGGGGCGGTCTGCGCACGCGGCCCTTTCCATTGCAGCCCGCTTCCGCGAAAATAGGCGGCCGTATTGCGCGGTTTTGCCGATTCACTGGCATGCGTACTGCATCCGGCAGCGCGACACACCGCTGTGCGACCTTCCTGACCCACGTCCTGTTCAAGCGTGCGGCCGTCATGTTTTCCCGTTCGCTCGAGGTATCGAATGAATTTCCACGAATACCAGGCCAAAGAACTGTTCGCGCAGTACGGCATTGCCGTGCCGCCGGGCAAAGTTGCCAACTCTCCCGACGCCGCCGTCGATGCCGCCAAGCACCTTGGCGGTACGCAATGGATGGTCAAGGCGCAGATCCATGCCGGTGGCCGCGGCAAGTCCGGTGGCGTCAAGTTCTGCCGCAGTCTTGATGATGTGCGTGCCGCCGCCAAGGGCATGCTCGGCACCCACATGGAAACCTACCAGTCCGCCGGCCGTGCGCTGCCGGTGAACCTGGTGCTGGTGACCGATGCCACCAATATCGCCCGTGAGCTGTACCTGTCGATCCTGGTCGACCGCGACAGCAAGTCGGTGTCCTTCATCGCCTCCAAGCATGGCGGCGTGGACATCGAGCAGGTCGCCAAGGACACGCCGGAAGACATCCACACGATCGTGGTGGACTTCGTCGAAGGCCTGCAGCCGTACCAGTGCCGCCAGCTCGGTTTCGCGATGGATCTCACCGCCAAGCAGGTGAACCAGCTGACCAAGATCATGCTGGGCCTGTACAAGCTGTTCAACGAGAAGGATCTGGCGCTGGTCGAGCTGAACCCGCTCGCCGTGCTGGAAGACGGCAACCTCGCCGCGCTCGATGGCAAGGTCAACTCCGACGACAACGCCGAGTTCCGTCACCCCGATCTGGCTGCGATGCGCGACCTGACCCAGGAAGACGCCGCCGAAGCCGCCGCGGTACAGAACAACCTCAACTACGTGACGATGGATGGCTCGATCGGCTGCATGGTCAACGGTGCCGGCCTGGCGATGGCCACGATGGACGTGATCAAGCTGGCAGGCGGTGAGCCGGCCAACTTTCTCGACGTTGGCGGCGGTGCCACCAAGGAGCGCGTCACCGAGGCGTTCAAGCTGATCCTGTCCTCGGACAAGGTGCGCTGCATCCTGGTCAACATCTTCGGCGGCATCGTGCGCTGCGACCTGATCGCCGAGGGCATCATCGCCGCGGTGAAGGAAGTGGGCCTGAAAATCCCCGTGGTGGTGCGTCTGCAGGGCACCAATGTCGAGAAGGGCCGCGAACTGCTGGCCAACTCCGGCCTGGCGATCACGCCGGCCGATGATCTCAACGACGCGGCGCAGAAAGCCGTGGCTGCGGCCAAGGGCTGAGGAGTAATCGAATGAGCGTTCTCGTCAACAAGAACACCAAGGTGATCGTGCAGGGTTTCACCGGCCAGCAGGGCACCTTCCACGCCGAACAGGCGATCGACTACGGCACCAAGGTGGTCGGTGGCGTGACCCCGGGCAAGGGCGGTTCCGAGCACATCGGCTTGCCGGTCTTCAATTCGGTGGATGAAGCCGTACTGGAAACCGGCGCCGACGCGTCGGTGATCTTCGTGCCGCCGCCGTTCGCGGCCGACTCGATCCTGGAAGCGATCGACGCCGGCATCAAGGTGATCGTGGCGATCACCGAGGGCATCCCGGTGCTGGACATGCTGCGCGTGAAGAATGTGCTCGCACAGCATCCGGAAACCGTGCTGATCGGGCCGAACTGCCCCGGCATCATCACCCCGGGCGAGTGCAAGATCGGCATCATGCCGGGCCACATCCACATGCCGGGCAAGGTCGGCATCGTGTCGCGTTCCGGCACGCTGACCTACGAGGCCGTGTTCCAGACCACCAACGAAGGCCTGGGCCAGTCCACCTGCATCGGCATCGGCGGCGACCCGATCAATGGCCTGAGCTTCATCGACTGCCTCAAGCTGTTCCAGGACGACCCGCAGACCGAAGGCATCATCATGGTCGGCGAGATCGGTGGCAGCGCCGAGGAAGACGCGGCCGAGTTCATTGCCGAGTACGTGACCAAGCCGGTGGTGTCGTTCATCGCCGGTGCCTCGGCCCCTCCGGGCAAGCGCATGGGCCATGCCGGTGCGATCATCTCCGGTGGCAAGGGCACGGCAGCGGCGAAGTTCGCTGCGCTGGAGAAGGCTGGCGTCACCACGGTGAAGTCGCCGGCCGATCTGGGCAAGACGCTCGCGAAGCTGATGAAGTAAGTCAGCCGCAGCGCGTAAAATACGAAGGCCGCGATTCTCAGGATCGCGGCCTTCGTCATTCTGGAGCACGATCATGGCAAGGCTGCGACTGGCACTGGCCCAACACGATTTCCCGGTGGGTGCGGTGGCGGCGAATGCCGCGAAGGTGGGCGACCTGATCGCACAGGCACGCACCGGCGGTGCCGAACTGGTGGTGTTTCCCGAGCTCACCCTGAGCGGCTATCCACCGGAGGACCTGTTGTTGCGGCCGAGTTTCCTGGCGGCCTGCGACAGCGAGTTGGCTGCATTGGCCACCGCGACCAATGGCGTCGCGGCGCTGGTCGGCCATCCGCACAGCGAGGGTGAGGTATACAACGCTGCCAGCCTGCTGCGCGGCGGCCGTGTCGAGGTCACCGCCCACAAGCAGGCGCTGCCGAATTACGGTGTGTTCGACGACAAGCGCTATTTCCGTCCGGGCCACACAACGGCCACCTCGGTGATCGACGGTGTGTGCATCGGATTGCTGGTCTGCGAAGACATCTGGCAGCCCGAACCGGCGGCACAGGCCGCGGCAGCCGGTGCCGAGCTGATCGTGGTGATAAATGCCTCGCCATGGGACAACGCCAAGCAGACAGAACGCGAGAGGGTGCTGATTGAGCGCGCACGCGAAACCGGTTGTGCGATCGTCTATCTGAACCTGGTCGGCGGCCAGGACGAAGTGGTCTATGACGGTGCTTCGCTGCTGGTCAACGGCGACGGTTCGATCGCTGCACGTGCACCGGCCTTCGTCGACGCGCTGCTGTGGGCCGAGTTCGATCCGGCGACACGCACGCTGCACGCCGAGGGCTGGCCGGTACCCGCCGATACATGCATCGAGGCCACGCTTTACGCCGCCTTGGTACGCGGTACCCGCGACTACATCGACAAGAACGGTTTCGGCGGCGTGCTGCTCGGCCTGTCCGGCGGCATCGATTCTGCGCTGACCCTGGCGCTGGCGGTCGATGCGCTGGGCGCGCAGCGGGTCACCGCGGTGATGATGCCGACCCGCTACACCTCGCAGCTGTCGCTGGATGGCGCGCGTGCGCAAGCTGTGCAGTTGGGCGTCGACTATCACGTGATCGACATCGAACAGACCTACCAGTCCTTCGTCGACGCATTGACGCCTGCCTTTGCCGGCAAGGGTGCCGACACCACCGAGGAAAACCTGCAGTCGCGCACCCGCGGCGTGATGCTGATGGCACTGTCGAACAAGCATGGTCGCTTGCTGCTGGCGACCGGCAACAAGAGCGAGATGGCGGTGGGTTATGCCACGCTGTACGGCGACATGTGCGGTGCCTACGCGCCGTTGAAGGATGTCTACAAGACCGTGGTGTACAAGCTGTCGCGCTGGCGCAACGCGCATGCCGCACGGCAGGGCGAGCCGGAGTGCATTCCGTCGGCGGTGATCGAGCGTCCGCCGTCCGCCGAGCTGCGCGACAACCAGACCGACCAGGATTCACTGCCGCCCTATGACGAGCTGGATGCGATTCTCGAGCGCTTCATCGAGGGCGAGCAATCGCAGGCCGAAATCGCCGCGCAAGGCTTTCACGCGGACACTGTGCGCAGGGTGGTGCGACTGGTGCTGCTGAACGAGTTCAAGCGCAGGCAGTCGGCGCCGGGGCCGCGTGTGACTACGCGGGCGTTCGGTCGTGAGCGGCGTTATCCGATCACTTCCGGCTGGCGTTGAGGCAGGGTTTTCGGCGGTGTGGCGGGCGGCGTCAGCGCGCCCTTTTCTGTTTCGCCAGGGTGATCACCACCACGCCGATCAGGATGACCGCCATCCCGGCAAGATCGTACGGACCGATGTGCTCGCCGGCCAGCAATACGCCGAACAACACGGCTACGGGCGGATTCACATATGCATAGCTGGTGCTCAGTGCCGGTCGCGCATGTTTCAGCACATACAGATAGGCGCTGAACGCGATCAGCGAACCGAACACAGCCAGATAGACCACCGCCAGGGTGGCGCGTGTGGTCGGATGTGCGGGCAGGTGCTCGCCGCTGGCGAAGCCGAAGATCAGCAAGGCGACGCTGGCGCAGAGCATCTGTGCGGCGGTGTTCATCGGCCCCGGTGGCATGTCGCGCCGGCGACTCCAGGCCGAGCCGAACGCCCAGCACATGGCAGCCACCAGCAGCGCCATCGCGCCGAGTCGTGAGCCGGACAGGCTGCTGCCCAGGTTCAGCACGATCACGCCGGCAAAGCCGATCGCCAGACCGATGCTCTCGCGCCGGTTCGGCCACTCGCCATACATGCCGGAGAACAGCGCGGCGAACAGCGGCATGCTGGCCACCGCCACGGCGGCAATCCCGGAGCTCACCCGCTCTTCGGCAAAACAGACCAAGCCGTTGCCGAAGCCGAGCAGCAGCACGCCGGTGAACGCCGCGTTGCGCCATTGCAAGCGCGTCGGCGGCGCGATGCCGCGCAGGCGCAGGAAGGCGTAGAGCGCGGTGCCGGCGCAGACGAAGCGCACGCCGGCAAGCAGGAATGGCGGGTAGCTTTCCAGCGCGTAACGGATGCCCAGATAGGTCGAGCCCCAGATCACGTAAAGCGCAAACAGCGCCAGTGGAATCAGTACGTGGGGGTCACTCAGGCGATGCGGCGTGTCGGCCGCAGGGTGGTTGGACATGGGAGCGGATCGTGTGGGGACGGCGCATTATCCGCGAGCCCACCGGATTTTGTGAGCGCGACTGCGGGCGCCGCGCTGTCCGAATCGTGATTGCCGTATCGCCTGTTCGATCGGCGACGGCTCAGTGGGCGACGGGACGGCCCTGCCGGATCACCACGAACTCGCCTTCCAGTACGTCAGGTTGATGCTGGCCATGAGTGGCAGCGGGCTGCGCGGCCAGCTTGCGGCCATGCTTCCACTGGCGCCAGGCGAGCAACAGGCCTCCGCCAACCAGCAGTACACCTGCCACCACCAGGCCGAACACCAGCAGCACGCCAATCAGTGCGATACCAACCAGCAGCGACAGCGCACGAAGCAGCGGATGACGGGAACGGCGCATGGAGGGCATGGAGAAGTACATGTGTTAAAAATCCGTGTGTTAAAATCAATGACTTACGCGTGCAACCATGGGGCTGTCGAGCCCGCGAGACAAGTGCCGATGGATACAGTGACCACCGTCCCCCCGTTGTGCAACCTGGACGAAATTCCGGACGGCGGGGCCATTGCTGTCGATGCACTGCTTCCCGAGGGCGTAGAAAGTCTGATCCTGTTGCGAAAGGGGGGACAGGTACGCGGCTATCTCAACATCTGTCCGCATGCGGGACGTCGACTGGATTACGCGCCGGGCAAGTTCCTGCTGAAGAGCGACACACTGATCTGCGCCGTGCACGGTGCCACTTTCAACCAGGCCGATGGACTGTGTGTCGCTGGTCCTTGTCGCGGTGAACACCTGCGCGAAGTTGCCCTGCGGGTGGAGGGCGATGCCGTTCACCTGACCACCTCCTCGTAGCGGCCTTCGCCATCGACGCCGGCAACCTCGTGTGCAATGCCGCAGATGTCCGTTGCGTGTGCCGCATATGGATAAATCCGCTGGTCATTACTCAAACGACACCGCCCCGACTAGAATCCCTGCGAATATCAACGGCAGCAACATGACCAACATCGACACGCTTGCGCACGCATCGCACCTGAATCAGCTGGAGTCGGAAAGCATCCACATCCTGCGCGAGGTGGCGGCCGAGTTCCGCAACCCGGTGATGATGTATTCGATCGGCAAGGACTCCTCGGTGCTGCTGCACCTGCTTCAGAAGGCGTTTTATCCGGCGCCGCCGCCGATCCCGCTGCTGCACGTGGACACGACGTGGAAATTCCGCGAGATGATCGCGTTCCGCGATCGCCGCGCGCAGGAAACCGGCTGCCGGTTGATCGTGCATATCAATCAGGATGGCGTGGCGCAGGGCATCGGCCCATTCAGTCATGGTGCGACCGTGCATACCGACGTGATGAAGACCCAGGCGCTGAAGCAGGCGCTGGACAAGTACCAGTTCGACGCCGCGATCGGCGGCGCACGCCGCGACGAGGAGAAGTCGCGCGCCAAGGAGCGCGTGTTCTCGTTCCGCAATGCACAGCATCGCTGGGATCCGAAGAGCCAGCGGCCGGAGCTGTGGAACCTCTACAACGCGCGCATCGCCAAGGGCGAGAGCGTGCGCGTGTTCCCGCTGTCGAACTGGACGGAGCTGGACATCTGGCTATACATCTACCGCGAGAAGATCGAGGTGCCGTCGCTGTACCTCGCCGCCGAGCGGCCGGTGGTCGAGCGCGACGGCACGCTGATCATGGTCGACGACGAGCGCATGCCGCTGCGCCCGGGCGAGATCCCGCAAATGCGCAAGGTGCGTTTCCGCACACTGGGTTGCTATCCCCTGACAGGCGCGATCGAGTCCGAGGCCGATACCTTGCCGGCCGTCATCCAGGAAATGCTGGTGGCACGCACCTCCGAGCGCCAGGGTCGGGTAATCGACCATGATCCGTCCGCGTCGATGGAGAAGAAGAAGCAGGAGGGTTATTTCTGATGCGCACGGAGCATGACGCGAGCACGGCGATCGACGCCTACCTGCAGCAGCACGAAACCAAGAGCCTGCTGCGTTTCATCACCTGCGGCAGCGTGGACGATGGCAAGAGCACCCTGCTCGGGCGCCTGCTGTACGACAGCAAGCTGCTGTTCGACGACCAGCTGGCCGCGCTGAAAGGCGACAGCCTGCGCCACGGCACGCAGAACGGCGAGCTGGATTTCGCCTTGTTGGTCGATGGCCTCTCCGCCGAGCGCGAGCAGGGCATCACGATCGACGTTGCCTACCGTTTCTTCGGCACCGAGCGGCGCAAGTTCATCGTCGCCGACTGCCCCGGCCACGAGCAGTACACGCGCAACATGGCCACTGGTGCTTCCACTGCCGATCTCGCGGTGGTGCTGGTCGACGCACGCAAGGGCCTGCTGACGCAGACGCGCCGGCATACCTATATCTGCGCGCTGCTCGGCATCCGCCATGTGCTGCTGGCCGTGAACAAGATGGATCTGATCGATTACTCCGAGGACGTGTTCCGCACGATCGAGGCGGACTATCGCGAGCTGGCTGCCTCGATGGACATCACACAGGTCAGCGCGGTGCCGCTGTCGGCACTGCGTGGCGAAAATGTCAGCAGTCGTTCGGACCGCATCGACTGGTACGACGGTCCCAGCCTGCTGGAGCATCTGGAGACGGTGCAGGTCGCGCATGTGGCCGACGATGTCGGCTTCCGCCTGCCGGTACAGTGGGTATGCCGGCCCGATCAGAATTTCCGCGGCTACGCAGGCCATGTCGTCGCCGGTCAGATTGTGCCGGGCGATGAAGTGGTGGTGCTGCCGAGTGGCGCCCGTTCACGGGTGGCACGCATCGTCACGGCCGACGGCGATCTGCCGCGCGCCAGGTCTGGCGATGCAGTCACGCTGACGCTGACCGACGAGCGCGACATCAGTCGTGGCGACGTCATCGCCGCGGCCACGCAACCACCACAGGTGGCCGATCAGTTCGCCGCGCACCTGCTGTGGATGGGTGAGGCGCCGCTGCTGCCTGGGCGATCCTACTGGCTGAAGATCGGCGCACGCACGGTCAGTGCGCAGGTCACCGAGATCAAGCACAAGGTCGACGTCAACACGCAGGAAGCACTGGCCGCCAAGCGGCTGGAGTTGAACGAGGTGGGTTATTGCAACCTCAGCCTGGATCACGCCATCGCGTTCGAGGCGTATGCACACTGCCGCGAGATGGGCGCGTTCATCCTGATCGACCGACAGAGCAACGGCACGGTGGCTGCCGGAACGCTGAACTTCGCCCTGCGTCGTGCCGACAATATCCACTGGCAGCACACCGATGTCGACCGTGCGGCGAGGGCACGGATCAAGGGGCAGGCGCCTGCCTGCCTGTGGTTCACCGGCCTGTCCGGCTCGGGCAAATCGACTGTGGCCAATCTGGCGGAGAAGCGTCTGCACGCACGCGGCTATCACACCTACATGCTGGACGGCGACAACGTGCGCCATGGCCTCAACCGTGATCTGGGCTTCACCGATGAGGACCGCGTCGAGAACATCCGCCGCGTGGCCGAAGTGGCGAAACTGATGGTGGATGCCGGCCTGATCGTGCTGGTCTCGTTCATCAGCCCGTTCCGCAGCGAGCGACGCATGGCACGGGATCTTTTTGGCGAAGGCGAGTTCAGGGAAGTCTTCATGGACGCGCCACTGGAGCTGTGCGAACGGCGCGACGTCAAGGGGCTCTATGCGAAGGCACGTGCCGGCGAGATCCGCAATTTCACCGGCATCGACTCGCCCTATGAGCCGCCGGAGCATGCCGAGATACATCTGCGGGCCGCCGAGCACACTGCCGAGGCGATGGCGGAGCAGGTGATCGAAACGCTGCTTGGAAAACACTGACTGGCGACACGCGCTCCACGGCGATCAAGGCCGGGCGGAGTCGTTGTTTTTCACGTTGCCGGTGTTGAGAGCGAGCCGTGAACCGGCGAGCGGTGAAATGGTGTCATCGGCCTCGTGCGTCTAGCACTCGATCACGTTGACTGCGAGGCCACCGCGCGAGGTCTCTTTATACTTGTCCTTCATATCGCGGCCGGTATCGCGCATGGTCTTGATCACCTTATCGAGCGAAACGCGGTGCTTGCCATCGCTCTTCAGCGCCATGCGGCTGGCGTTGATCGCCTTGACCGAACCCATCGCGTTGCGTTCGATGCAGGGGATCTGCACGAGGCCGCCGATCGGATCGCAGGTGAGTCCGAGGTTGTGTTCCATGCCGATTTCAGCGGCGTTCTCCACCTGCATCACGCTGCCGCCGAGTGCGGCGGTGAGGCCGCCGGCAGCCATCGAGCAGGCCACGCCGACCTCGCCCTGACAACCCACTTCGGCGCCCGAGATCGAGGCGTTTTCCTTGTACAGGATGCCGATTGCGGCGGCGGTCAACAGATAGTCGACGATGCCGTCGTCGTTCGCCTTGGGGCAGAAGCGCAGGTAGTAGTGGCCCACCGCCGGCACGATGCCTGCCGCACCATTCGTCGGCGCAGTGACCACGCGACCGCCGGCGGCGTTCTCCTCGTTCACCGCCAGTGCGTAGAGGTTCACCCAGTCGAGGATGGTCAGCGGATCGCGCAGTGCGGCTTCCGGCTGGGTGCGCAACTCTTCGGCCATCGCCGGGGCGCGACGGGCCACTTTCAGGCCACCGGGCAACGTGCCGGGCGAGCGCAGGCCGCGGTCGACGCAGTCCTGCATCGCCTTCCAGATCGTCAGCAGGCCGGCGCGGGTTTCCGCTTCGGGACGCCACACGCTCTCGTTCGCCATCATCAGCCGGGCTATCGTCATGCCGTGCTGCTTGCACAGCGCCAGCATCTGGTCGCCGGTGGAGAACGGGTAGGGCTGCTCGGTGGTGTCGGCGACGATGCGGTCTTCCGCCGCTTCGTCGTGGTTCACCACGAAGCCGCCGCCGACCGAGTAGTAATCGCGCGTGGCCAGTTCGTTGCCGTCGGCGTCATACGCGCTGAAGCGCATGCCATTGGTGTGGAACGGCAGCTTCTGGCGCTTGTTGAAGACCAGGTCGCGTTTTTCGTCAAACTCGATCTCGTGCTTGCCGAGCACGCGAATGTGGTGCGAGGTGCGGATGCGCTTGAGGATTTCCGGGATCTTGTCAGGGTCGACGGTATCCGGATGTTCGCCCTCGAAACCGAGCAGCACGGCCTTGTCGGTGCCGTGACCACGGCCGGTCATCGCCAGCGAGCCGTACAGTTCGGCGCGCACACGGGTTACCCGGTCGAGCACGCCTTTCTCTTCCAGCCAGCGTTCGGCGAAACGTGCCGCCGCGCGCATCGGTCCGACCGTATGCGAGGAGGACGGGCCAATGCCGATCTTGAACAGGTCGAATACGCTGACGGCCATGGGTTTGCTGCTGGGGAAGGGAGTGAACCGGCTATTCTACGCGGCGTGTCCGCCTTTGGCAGTCCATTCGCAAGCGCATGTCCAACCTGATCCTGTACCAGCGCGATTATTGCCACCTGTGCGACCTGGCGCTGGCCGTGCTGGCCGAGGCGCGTGCGCCGGAGTTCGACAGCGTGTGGGTGGATGACGCGGTCGAACTGGAACAGCGCTATGGCACGCGGGTGCCGGTGCTGCGCGATGCGCGTGATGGGCGCGAGCTGGACTGGCCGTTCGATGCGGTAGCGGTACGCGCGTTTCTTGCGTAGGAGCGCACCCTGTGCGCGAATGCTCTGATGTTGATCGGAGCGATGAGCATTCGCGCACAGGGTGCGCTCCTACAAGGCGTCGATGGGTGTGGTGCCGGTCAGCTGCCCAGTGAAGCGGCCACCGTAAACGCGCAACCGGTCTTCGCTTTCACGTCGGCCAATGTCACGCCAGCCTGCAGCTCGATCAGGGTCAGGCCCTTGCCTTTCTCGACCTCGAACACGCACAGGTCGGTGATGATCAGGTCGACCACTTGCTTGCCGGTCAGCGGCAGGTCGCAGGAGTCCTTGATCTTCGGCGAGCCGTCTTTCGCGTTGTGCTCCATCAGCACCACCACGCGCCTGACGCCGCTGACCAGATCCATCGCGCCGCCCGGACCCTTGACCATCTTGCCCGGCACCATCCAATTCGCAAGATCGCCATGCGCGGAGACTTCCAGGCCGCCGAGGATCGAGAGATCGATATGGCCGCCGCGGATCATCGCGAACGACTCGGCGCTGGAAAAGAAGCTCGAACCGGGCAAGGTGGTGATGGTCTGCTTGCCGGCATTGATCAGGTCCGGATCGATCTGGTCCTCGGCGGGGAACGGGCCGATGCCGAGCAGGCCGTTCTCCGATTGCAGGATCACGTCCATGCCTGCGGGAATGAAGTTTGCCACCAGGGTCGGGATGCCGATGCCGAGGTTGACGTAGAAGCCGTCGCGCAGTTCCTTCGCTGCGCGCTGCGCCATCGCGGTACGGATCGGACTTTCCTTGCCGGTGTTGGCGCCGGCGATGGTGCGGAACTCGATGCGCTTCTCGTAGTTGGCACCCTGGATGATGCGGTCGACGTAGATGCCAGGTACGTGGATGTTGTCCGGATCGAGCGTGCCGACCTCGACCAGCTCCTCGACCTCGGCCACGCAGATCTTGCCGCAGGTGGCGATCATCGGGTTGAAGTTGCGCGCGGTCTCGCGGAATACCAGGTTGCCGAGGCGGTCGCCCTTCCATGCCTTCACGATCGAGACGTCGGCGTGGATGGCTTCCTCCAGCACATATTCCTTGTCGCCAAAGACCTTGGTCTCCTTGCCTTCGGCCAGCTTGGTGCCATAGCCCGTGCGCGTATAGAAACCGGGGATGCCGGCGCCACCGGCGCGCAGCTTCTCGGCCAGCGTGCCCTGCGGGGTCAGGTGCAGTTCCAGCTCGCCGGCCAGCACCTGGCGCTCGAATTCCTTGTTCTCGCCCACGTAGGAGGCGTACACGCGCTTCACCTGATGCGTCTTCAGCAGCGGACCCATGCCGAAATCATCCACGCCTGCATTGTTGCCGACGATGGTCAGGCCCTTGGTGCCGGCTTCCAGCAGCGCGCCGATCAGATTCTCGGGGATGCCGCACAGGCCGAAGCCGCCGGCAGCGAGGGTCATGTCGTCGAACAGCAGTCCGTCGAGAGCCTTGGCTGCGCTTGGGTAAACCTTGTCCATTGCCTTGCCTTCCTGCAGGGAGAGTCAGCTGCCAAGGATACGACGGTTTGGCTCGGGGCGGCCTCGTACCAAGGTCGCATGCCACGTGGCGGGCCGGAATTTCGGGCCTTGACGCGATCATTTACGCGTGTAAACATCATGTCACTTACACGTGTAAACGGTGACCCATGGCAATCAGCGAAGCGGAAGCAGTGGTGATGGACGTGCTGTGGCGCGAAGCACCACGCACAGCCGAGGACATCCTCGCCGAAGTCGGCCCGGCGCAGGACTGGCAGGAGGGCACAGTGAAGTCCCTGCTCAATCGCCTGCTGCGGAAAAAGGCCGTGCACGCCGAGCGCGACGGTCGCCGTTACTTGTACACACCGCTGCTCACTCGTGAGCAGTACGTCCAGCAGGAGAGCAAGGGCCTGCTCGACCGTCTCTTCGGCGGCCGAGTGGCGCCGCTGGTCGCGCATTTCTCCGAGCAGCGCAAGCTGTCGAAGAAGGACATTGCCGAACTGCGGAAGCTGCTGCAGGAGCTCGACGATGAACAGCATTGAGTCGGCAAGTGTCGACTGGATCGGGCATGGCTGGCTGCTGATCCTCGCGTTCACCGCAGCGGTGCTTGTCGTTGCGGCGCTACGCAAACCATGCTGCCGTCTGTTCGGTGCCGAGCGCGCGTTCCAGCTGTGGCTGCTGCCACCACTGGCGATGGTGGCCAGTCAGTTGTCGCATGCGCCCATGGCACAAGTGGTCGCGCTGCCAGCGGTTGTGTTCACGATCACCTCGGCGGCCACCACGCTGCCGGCGCATGTCGCGGAGTCGAATGGTCTTGACTGGCGGACATGGATGGCACTGCTCTGGCTGGCTGGCATGTTAGTCAGCGTGACACTGGCTGCCATCGCACAGTCGCGTTATCGCGATCGCCTGCATGGAGCCACGAGAGTGGTCGACCTGTCGCTGCGCTGGCCGGTTTGGCGAGCAGCCGGGACGGATGTCGGACCTGCCCTGGTCGGTGCCTGGCGAATCCGCATCGTGCTGCCGGCCGATTTCGAACACCGCTACGATGCCACTGAACGTGCACTGATCCTCGCCCACGAAACGATGCATGCGCGTCGTCACGATGGCTGGTGGTGCCTGCTCGCACAGGCAGTTGTTGCCGTGTTCTGGTTCCATCCATTGGCGTGGTGGCTGCTTTCGGCGTTGCGCCACGATCAGGAACTGGCCTGTGACGCCGCTGTGCTGCGCGAGCACGGCACGCGGCGGCGCAGCTATGTGAATGCCATGTTGAAAACCCAATCGGCCACGTTCGCGTTGCCGATTGGTTGTAGCTGGTCACCTCGTCATCCACTTATGGAGCGTATTGCCATGTTGAAACAGAACCCACCAAATGCATTTCGGCGTCTCGCCAGCGGTTTTACAATGATATTGCTGATTGCCGGTTTTGCTGGAGCGGTATACGCCGCTGTGCCACCAGGCAAGACAAGCCTTGGTGCCGCCTCGGATCGATACACGTTGAAGATGGATGTTGCTTTCGATGGCAAGCCTGCCGAAATGCATTTCACCCAGTGCCTCAAGCCCGGCGAGTACGTCCATGTGAGCGGGGTTAGTACTGGTGTGCCGCCATGGAAGGGGCGGTTCGCAGTCATGTCGACGGTGGGTGGGCAGATCGAAATACATGGCGAAATGGTTGGGGGTACCTTGCACGAGGCATCACACCCAATCGTGCGAACCAAGCCCGGTCAGTTGGCCACGATCCTGTTTGGCACCCGCGTCTCCGGGAAGCCGGGCGAAATGGAAGTCACTGGTGGCGAACAGAGCATCAAGGTTGATCTGACTCCCAGTACCGGTTGCTGATCCATTGAGTTGCTCCAGTAGCGGTAGTGCAGCTGGCTATACTCATCCCACCCCATGGGGAGAGTGAAGTGAAGCCGCTCCATTTATTCGTTACCGTTTCCATACTCGGAATCGCAAGCATGAGCCATGCCGCCGTCTCGCCCGTATTGGTGATCCACGGCGGCGCTGGCGTGGTCAAGCGCGAGATGACGCCGGCGAGGGAGAAGGCCATCCGCGCGGCGATGACGCTGGCATTGCAGAACGGCTACGCCAAGCTCAAGGCGGGCAAGCCGGCGCTGGATGCGGTGACGGCAGCGATCACCGTTCTGGAGGACGATCCGAACTTCAACGCCGGCAAGGGCGCGGTGTTCACCCATGACGGCAAGAACGAAATGGACGCGGCGATCATGGACGGCAATACCCTGAGTGCCGGTTCCGTAGCCGACGTTCAACGGGTGAAGAACCCGATCCTGCTGGCGCAGGCGGTGATGGAGCATTCACCGCATGTGATGCTGGCCGGCGACGGGGCCGAGGAGTTTGCCAAGGAGCAGGGCATCACCTTGGTCGACCCTTCGTACTTTCGCACCGAGGAGCGCTGGCAGCAGCTGCAGAAAGCCTTGAAGGAAGATGCGGCGAAGCAGCCGCATGCGGACGTCGATACGGCGAAACACTTCGGCACGGTCGGTGCGGTGGCGCTGGATGTCGAAGGCCATCTCGCTGCCGGCACCTCCACCGGCGGCATGACCGACAAGCGCTGGGGACGCATCGGCGATTCGCCGATCATCGGCGCAGGTACTTATGCCAACAGCGGTTGTGCGGTGTCCGGTACCGGCTGGGGCGAGTACTACATCCGCACCGTCGCCGCACACGAGATCTGCATGATGGTGACCCAGATGCGCGTGCCGTTGAAGCGTGCCGCCGCGCAGGTGGTCAACCAGGAGATCCCGTCGATGGGCGGCAACGGCGGTGCGATCGCGCTGGATGCGGAGGGCCATATCGCGATTCCATTCAACACCGACGGCATGTATCGCGGCTGGATCGGCGCCGATGGCGTGCCACATGTGGCGATCTACGGGGACGAAGACGATGGCACGGCCGAGCCGCCGGCGCCGGCCGACAGCACGGCGCAGCCCTGATCACAGGGCTCGATGGCATCTGCCTGCGCGTGACGCACACACGCCTGCTGTCCCCCGTCGTGACTGCCGATGCGGAGTCGGCGGCCAGCAGGGGGCTGGTCGGCACGGCAGGCGTCCTGGACCAGGGGCCACAGGCACTGGCTTTCCGGAAGTACTCGGGATGCCGGTCCAGCGTTGCGAGGATGGTCAGTTGCCTGACGGGCAATGGATGGCGCGTTGTCGCGGTGGAGCGGTCGGCAACGGCGTGCGCCTGCAGGTGCGTCCTGCCGCAGGCCGATGCTGGACCGCCGGACACAAAAAAGCCGGCGATGGCTCGCCGGCTCATGCGACTCGGAAAATGAAACTCAGTGGTGCCCGGAGAACGGCACCATCTTGCGCAGCGTGGATGGCGCATGCGGCCACTTCGGATCGGTCAGGTAGGGGTGGTTCGGGTAATTCAGCGCCAGCACCTGGCGGGTCTGGTCGGCCAGTTCCTTGTGGCCCAGCGCAAGGTAGCTGCGGGTGAGGATGGCCAGGGCATCACCGGTCTGTGGCGCCTGCTGATAATGCTCGACCACGTACTGCGCGCGATCGGCCGAGCCGACATAGGCCTTGTGCTGCAGATAGAACTCGGCCACGTTGATCTCGTACTGGGCCAGCACGTTGCGCAGGTAGATCATGCGCTGGCGCGCGTCGGCGGTGTAGGCGCTGTCCGGGAATCGCCGCGACAGCTCGGAAAAGTCGTCGAACGACTGCAGGTTGTAGCCCTGGTCACGGCGGGTCTGGCTGTCGCTGTGCTTGGTATGGCGCTCGAGAAATCCGGTGGTGCGGTCAAAATTGATCAGACCGCGCAGGTAATAGGCATAATCAACGTGTTTGCTGGTCGGATTCGTCTTGATGAAGCCGTTGACGGTCGACATGGCATCATCCGGCTGGTTGTCCTTGTACTGGGAATAGGCCAGCTCGAGCTGGGCCTGTTCCGTGTAGGGACCCGACGGGAAACGGGCGACCAGGCGCTGGAAGGCCCTGGTCGATGCCGCATAGTCGGCGTTTTCCAGCGAGGTGTGCGCGTTGTTGTAGAGCGCATCCACCGGCATCGTGTCGATGCTGTCGCGCTTCTTGTGATGGAACATCGAGCAGGCGCCCAACGACACGGCGAGCGCGAGCACGACGAGCACCTTCAGGGCAGACAATGGGGACATCGGCAACTTGATTACGCGCATGAGGACAGGATTCAGATGTTTGATCGAAAAGGCATGATAGCCGAAACCGGCCGCCGCCCGCGGGTGCCGGCATGACCACCATCCGTCATGAAGCAACGGTACCGCTGGATGCGGCCGGAAGCAGGTTCGACCAGGCTTTGGCCGGGATGTTCCCCGATTATTCGCGTTCGCGGCTCGCGGGCTGGATCAAGTCGGGGGCGGTGACCCTCGATGGCGCAACGGCGGCGCCTCGCCAGCTGCTGCGCGGCGGCGAGCTGGTGCGGCTGCAGGTCGAGCTGGAGAACGAGGTCACTAGCGCGCCAGAGGCTATTGCGCTGGTCATCGTCCATGAGGACGAGCATCTGCTGGTGCTGGACAAGCCGGCCGGGCTGGTGGTGCATCCGGGCGCGGGCAATCCGGCCGGCACCCTGCTCAACGCGTTGCTGCATCACGATCCTAAGCTCGCCGAGCTGCCGCGCGCCGGCATCGTGCACCGGCTGGACAAGGACACCTCCGGTCTGATGGTGGTGGCGAAGACGTTGCCGACGTATACCGCGCTGGTCGACCTGCTGTCGCGCCACGAGGTGGAGCGGCAATACGAAGCCGTGGTGCTGGGCACGATGGTGGCCGGCGGCACGGTGGATGAGCCGATCGGCCGCAGCATGGGCGACCGCCTGCGGCAGGCAGTGCGTGACGAAGAGGATGGCAAACGCGCGGTGACCCATTACCGGCTGCGCGAGCGCTTCCGTGCGCATAGCCTCTTGCAGTGCCAGCTTGAAACCGGGCGCACCCATCAGATCCGCGTGCATCTGGCGCACATCCATCATCCGTTGATCGGCGACCCGTTGTACGGCGGCGGCCTGAAGCTGCCCAAGGGTGCCAGCGCGGAGCTGATCGCCATGCTGCGCGGCTTCCGGCGGCAGGCACTGCATGCCGAGAAACTGTCGTTCATCCATCCCATCAGTGGCGAGGCATTGTCGTTCAGTGCCGAGCGGCCGGCTGACCAGCTGGCGTTGATCGAGGCGCTGCGCGCGGATCTGCTGGAGCACGGTTCGGACGACTATTGAGGGCACGGGAGGCGGGGCACGGAACCTGGAGTATGTGCAATGCTTGGTGTTCCCCGCGTTCCCCGTTCCCGGAAACCATGACCGACACCTGGATCTTCCCCGACTGGCCGGCGCCGTCGCGTGTCCATGCCGCTGTCACCACCCGCCATGGACCTGGCATCTCGGCCGTGCCATTCGAGCGTTTCAATCTGGGCTTGCGCAGCGGTGACCTGGCCGATGCGGTGGCGACCAACCGCAGCGCGTTGCAACAGGTGCTGGCGCTGCCTGCCGCGCCCCGCTGGTTGCGTCAGGTGCACGGCACCAGTGTGGCCGAGTTGGGGCCATTGCCCAGTCCTGACGAGCCGCAGGCGGATGCGGCGGTGTCGCATATCCCCGGTACCGTGCTGTCGATTCTCACCGCCGACTGCCTGCCAGTACTGTTCTGTGCCGACGAGGGCAGCGAGATCGGCGCGGCGCATGCTGGCTGGCGCGGGCTGGCGGCCGGGGTGCTGGAGGCAACGCTGACCCAGCTGCACTCACCGCCCGAGCGGTTGCTGGCATGGCTGGGGCCGTGTATCGGCGCCGCCTCGTACGAGGTGGGCGAGGAAGTGCGCGCAGCCTTCGTCGCGCATGATCCGGAGGCGGAGAGTTGCTTTGTGCCGACTCGGCCGGGTCACTGGTCATGTGATCTGGTGGGGTTGGCGCGGCGCCGGCTGGCTGCGGCCGGAGTGACGCGAGTCCACGGAGGTGGCTTCGACACGTTCAGCGATGCACGCTTCTATTCGTACCGCCGCGACGGTGCCCGCACTGGCCGTTTCGCCAGCCTGATCTGGCTTGCCGACAGCTGAGGCTATCCAGCCTGCTACTTGCGGAAGCCTTGACGCCGCGTGCTCACTCCGTCTGCTTGAATCGTCTGCCGTTGTCCGCATCTTTGCGGGCAGTGGCGGCGGGTCCGCCAAATCCTTTCACCTCTTGCAGGGGATCTCGATATGCGGATGGACAAACTCACCTCGCGTTTCCAGCAGGCGCTGGCGGACGCGCAGTCGCTGGCCGTGGGCCGCGACAACAACATGCTGGAGCCGGCCCATGTGATGGCGGCACTGCTCAACCAGCAGGGCGGCTCGACCGGGCCGCTGCTGACCCAGGCCCAGGTCAACGTGCCGGCGCTGCAGCAACGCGTCAACGACATGCTGGAGCGCTTGCCGAAGGTCAGCGGGCAGGAAGGCAATATCCATGCGGGCAACGAGCTGACCCGGTTGCTCAACCTCACCGACAAGCTGGCGCAGCAGCGCGGGGACCAGTTCATCGCCAGCGAACTGTTCGTGCTGGCGGCGCTGGACGACAAGGGCGAGCTGGGCGCGGCGCTGAAGGCGGCAGGTGCGACCAAGCCGAACCTCGAAGCAGCAATCGAGAAGCTGCGCGGTGGCGAGAAGGTGCAGAGCGAGAACGCCGAGGAACAGCGTCAGGCCCTGGAGAAATACTGCATCGACCTGACCGCACGCGCAGAGAGCGGCAAGCTTGATCCGGTGATCGGTCGTGACGAGGAAATCCGCCGCACCATCCAGGTGCTGCAGCGGCGCACCAAGAACAACCCGGTGCTGATCGGCGAGCCTGGCGTGGGCAAGACCGCGATCGTCGAAGGGCTGGCCCAGCGCATCATCAAGGACGAAGTACCGGAAGGTCTGCGCGGTCGCCGCGTGCTGGCGCTGGACATGGGTGCGCTGATCGCCGGTGCGAAATTCCGCGGTGAGTTCGAGGAGCGCCTGAAGGCCGTACTCAGCGACCTGTCCAGGCAGGAAGGCCGGGTGATCCTGTTTATCGACGAACTGCACACCATGGTTGGCGCGGGCAAGGCCGATGGTGCGATGGATGCGGGCAACATGCTCAAGCCCGCGCTGGCGCGCGGCGAGCTGCATTGCATCGGTGCCACCACGCTGGACGAGTACCGCAAGTACATCGAGAAGGATGCCGCGCTGGAGCGCCGCTTCCAGAAAGTGTTCGTGGGCGAGCCAAGTGTCGAAGACACCATCGCGATCCTGCGCGGGCTGAAGGAGCGCTACGCGGTGCACCACGGTGTAGAGATCACCGACCCGGCGATCGTGGCCGCGGCCACGCTGTCGAACCGCTATATCGCCGACCGCCAGCTGCCGGACAAGGCGATCGACCTGATGGACGAGGCGGCCTCGCGCATCCGCATGGAGATCGATTCCAAGCCGGAAGAACTCGATCGCCTCGAGCGCCGGCTGATCCAGCTGAAGATCCAGCGCGAGATGCTGAAAAAGGAGAAGGACAGCGAATCGAAGCAGCGCCTCGCTGATCTGGAAACCGACATCGAGAAGCTGGAGCGCGAGTTCTCCGATCTCAACGAGATCTGGAAATCAGAGAAGGCCGCGCTGCAGGGCGCGACCAAGGTGAAGGAGCAGATCGAGCAGGCACGACAGGAGCTGGACGCGGCGCAGCGCCGGCAGGATTACGCGAAGATGAGCGAGATCCAATATGGCCGTCTGCCGGAGCTGGAGAAGCAGCTCGCCGCGGCGCAGGCCGCCGAGACGCAGGACTTCAAGCTGTTGCAGGACAAGGTCACCGCCGAGGAGATCGCTGAAGTTGTCGCGCGCTGGACCGGCATTCCGGTCGCCAAGATGCTCGAAGGCGAGCGCGAAAAGCTGCTGCACATGGAAGATGATCTGCACCGTCGGGTGGTCGGCCAGGACGAGGCGGTGCGCGCCGTGTCCGATGCGATCCGTCGTTCGCGTGCGGGCCTGTCCGATCCGAACCGGCCGAACGGCTCGTTCCTGTTCCTGGGTCCGACCGGTGTGGGCAAGACCGAGCTGTGCAAGGCGCTGGCCGAGTTCATGTTCGACACCACCGACGCGATGGTGCGCATCGACATGAGCGAGTTCATGGAGAAGCACTCGGTCAGCCGGCTGGTTGGCGCGCCGCCCGGTTACGTCGGTTACGAGGAAGGCGGCTATCTCACTGAAGCCGTGCGTCGTCGCCCGTACAGCGTGATCCTGCTCGACGAGGTGGAGAAGGCGCATCCGGATGTGTTCAACATCCTGCTGCAGGTGCTCGATGACGGTCGCCTCACCGACGGACAGGGGCGCACGGTGGACTTCCGCAACACTGTGATCGTGATGACCTCGAACCTTGGCTCGCAGATGATCCAGGACGTGGCCGAGAACAGCGAGGGCAGCGACGCGGAGGAGCAGTACACGCAGATGAAGGCCTCGGTGCTCGGCGTGGTGCAGGCGCACTTCCGCCCCGAGTTCATCAACCGGCTGGACGAGATCGTGGTGTTTCGCCCACTGGACAAGACGCAGATCCGCGCGATCGCACGCATCCAGCTGGTGAATCTCGAGAAGCGTCTGACCGAGCGTCAATTGAAGCTGGAGATAAGCGATGCCGCGCTGGCGCTGCTTGGCAATACCGGTTTCGATCCGGTTTACGGTGCGCGGCCGCTGAAACGGGCGATCCAGCAACAGCTGGAGAATCCGCTGGCGAAGGAGATCCTGGAAGGGCGTTATCCGGCCGGCGCGCGGATACAGGTCGATGCCGAAGGCGGCCACCTGCGATTCCGGGCGGCTTGATTCCAAGAAAAAATCCCGGCGAAGGCCGGGATTTTTTCTTGTCGCAAATGCGAGCTCTTGCCTACCAGCTGTAGCGCACCTTGCCGTAGACGTAGGCGCCGTTGTAGCCGAATGGCGAGAACGTTGAGTAGGGCAGCGTGCCGTGGTTGCTGTTGTTGGCGATGTTCACGTCGGGGTAGGTATCCGTCGCGTCGTCGACGCCGACCGTGAAGGTCCAGTTGTTCAGGCGGTAACTGGCGGCCAGGTCCAGCACCCATTTCGGCGTGAAGGTCTGGTCCACCACGCCGGTGGCCACGTTGTAAGCAGCCAGGCTGCTGACGTAACTGGTGTAGCGGCCGTAGCGGGTCAGTGTCCCGGTGAGGCTCCACGGACCGACGGCGTACTGTTCGCTGAGGATGAGCTTGCTCTGTGGCGCGCTGTTGGCCAGATAGCCCTTGATGTCCTGCCGGCTCAGACGCGTGTAGGCGACGCCCAGGTTGGTAAGCACCGCCGGATTCGGTTTTACCTGGGTCACCACGTTCTGGTTGTAGTTGGCGCTCAGGGTCGAGGTCAGCGTGCCGGCGTCGCCCAGGCTGGCCACATAGGTGCCGACGAAATCGACGCCGCGTGTACGCGTATCGGCCGCATTGGTGAAGTAGGAAATGCTGCTGTAGTTGAGGTTGCTGATGCCGTTCGCGGCCAGGTAATCCACTACCACCGGTGCTGTGGTGGAGATGGCGCCGGACAGTGCGATGCGGTTCTGGATATCGATCTGGTAGACGTCAAGGCTCAGGTTCAATGCATCGATGGGGTTCCACACCGCGCCGAAGGTGAAGTTTTCGGATTTCTCCGGCTTGAGCGCTTCAGCGCCGAGCAGTTGGGCGATCGGGCTGTTCACCGAGACCAGGCCGGAGTTGTAAATGCCCGACGGCAGGCCGGCGGAGTTGCCGGTGGCGTAGAACAGCGACGACGTCTGCGAGAAATACTGCTGGCCCAGCGACGGTGCGCGGAAGCCGGTCGAGACGCTGGCGCGCAGCGCGAACGTGTCGGTGAAGTCGAAGCGGCCCGCCAGTGAACCGGACGTGGTGTTGCCGAAGTCGTTGTAATGCTCGTGCCGCACGGCCGCGGATACGCCGAGCTTGTCGGTGAGGTTGGTTTCCAGGTCCAAGTATTCGGCCACATCCTGGCGCGAGGCATCCACCGCGTTCACTGGCTGCCAGCCGGCGAAACCCTGCGCGCCACCGGAGACGCCGGACGTGCCGACGTACCAGGACGGTAGCGCGCCGGCGTCGATCTCGTAGGTCTGGCGCAGGTATTCGGCGCCGAACGCCACGGTCACCGGATTGGGCAGCCAGCTGGTGGATACGTCCTTGGCGATATCCAGATCCAATGCCTCCTGCGCGGCGCGCAGGAGGCCATCGTCGAAGGTGGTCGGCGTGCTGCCGAAATCGTGCAGATACGCATAGTTGAGGCTGTGCTGGGTCTCGTAGGAGACGCGGTTGCCACCATAGTTGCCGCTCAGATCCCAGCGCCAGCCGTCGAGCGTGCCGCGGAAGCCGGCGACCAGCGCCTGGTCGGTGGAATTGGCGTTCTCCAGCGGCAGGAAGCCGTTCGGGTAGACCTCGCCGATCAGTGCGTTGTTCGGCGTGGGCGCATTGGTGCCATATCGGAAGAACGCCGGTGACGTGCTGTCGCGGTGGCCGTAATGGCCGAAGGCGTAGAACTGCACATCTGGCGTGATGTCATACTGCGAGTTGATAAACAGGTTCTGGTCGTGCACCGCGGGATCGCCCTGTCGGTAGTTCACGCCGAGTGCCTCCCAGGCCGGTGAGCGGTTGTCCGGCCGGGCACGGTTGGTGTAGTCCTCGTTGCCATCCTGCAGGGTGAAACGGATCCAGCCCTTGTCGCCGGCAAGTGGAATGCCGAAGTTGGCCGAACCCTGCCACTGACGCCCATCGCCGGCGGAGTATTGGCCGCCGGTGACCTGCACCTCGCCGCCCTGCGCGCCCTTCTTCAGGATGATGTTGATCACGCCGGCGATGGCGTCGGAGCCGTATTGTGCGGAAGCGCCATCACGCAGCACCTCGATGTGGTCGATGGCATCGACGGGAATGGTGTTGAGGTCCACCGCCTGCGCACCGCGGCCGAGCACGCCGTTGGTCAGTACCATCGCACCGGCATGCCAGCGCTTGCCGTCCACCAGCACCAGTACCTGATCCGGCGACAGGCCGCGCAGCTGTGCCGGGCGCTGGGTGTCGGCCGTGTCGGCTGCCGCTGGCCGCGGGAAGTTGAGTGACGGAATGATCCGGGCAAGCGCCGTCGGCAGGTCGTTGGTGCCGGTCTGCTGCAGCACCTTGGCGGAGACCACGTCGATCGGCGTCAGTGAGCTGCTTTCGGTGCGGTCGCTTGCGCGTGTGCCGGTGACGATCACGGCGCTCAGATCTTTTGTCTTGGTGGGGGCGGCAGGCGTGGCTGACGGGGTGGCGTCCTGTGCGCTGGCCGTGCTCGCCAATGCAAACAGCACGGTGACTGCCAGGGAAGCCGGAAGGATGGTCTGAAAACGCTTGCTCATGGGTGTTCCCCTCGAAAGATGATTTGTTGCGATGCGACAAATTCAGCCTAGTGGCGCACTTCGCGTGTGTCAATAGACGTTTAGACGTCCAAACATGAGGTCATGTGATTATTCCCTTTGGCAATGAGGGAAGTGCGGGATTGCTTTGCGTGCCTTGCAGACTGGCGGATGCTGGCGCAGGTATCCATGCGACCGATCACACATTGAAATCCTGGCAGATGGGTCGATAATGGCTCGCTGCCCGCCTTGAGGTAGTGCTGGCAAGCTGAGGAAACCCGTGCCCATCTACGAATTCGAATGCAACCACTGCGGTCATCGCTTCGATCGCCTGCAGAAGTTGTCCGACACCGATCCCTCGATCTGCCCGGCCTGCGACGCGCCGCAATTGCATCGCCGGGTCAGTGCGCCTTCCTTCCGGCTGGCAGGCAGTGGCTGGTACGAGACCGATTTCAAGAAAGACGGCGACAAGAAGCGCAATCTGGTCGACACAGCAGGCAGCGAGAAGCCTGCCTCGAGTGGCGACAGTGTTGCGGCCGTGGCGCCCGCGCCGGCAACGCCAGCCAGCAAGGTCGCCGGTAGCGAGTGAGCGTCGTCCGGTCATCACGATCGGAGTGGTGAAACCGGTCGCTGTTCCAGTACGGTTGGCATGTCACGCGATTGGCGTGGCGGATTCTTCAGGGAGACGTCCATGCACCTGTTACGTGGAATTTCTGGCGGCATCGCAGCGAGCCTGGTTGCTGCACTGTCCCTGACGGTCGTTGCGCCGGTGGCACGGGCGCAACAGGTAAACCGGGTGATCCGTTGCGAAAGCAGCAATGGCCAGTTCAACCGCTGCATGGTGCCGTGGCGCGATGCCCAGCTGGTTCGGCAGGAGTCGAAGGGCGCATGCATCCGTGGCCAGAGTTGGGGTGTGGACCGTCAGGGTCTGTGGGTCGATCGCGGCTGCCGTGGCCAGTTTGCCGAAGTGGGCCGTGGCGGTCGTCCCGGCTGGGACGAGCATGGCCCGGGCAATGGCGGCTGGCAGCCCGGACCCGGCTGGGATCGGCAGATCCAGTTGCAGTGCGACAGCAATGGCAAGCGCTACAGCTTCTGCCAGGTTGATGTCGGTGGGCATGGTCGCGTGCGGCTGGTGAAGCAGCTGTCGGACACCCGCTGCAGCGAGGGTTACAGCTGGGGCTGGAATCGCGCCGGGGTCTGGGCCGATCACGGTTGCCGTGGTGTGTTCGTGGTGGATCGACGCTGGTAAGCCACGTCGACACTGCATCGCCGGGCCGCAGGCCGCCCGGCGATGCGGTGCAGTGGTAAGATTCCGGGTCTTTTCCATCTGTTTTGCCGCCCTGCGGCCCGGAGTTCCAAGCGCATGCGCACGCATTACTGCGGCCTCATCGACGAGTCACTCGACGGCCAGACCGTCACCCTGTGCGGCTGGGTCAACACCCTGCGCCTGCAGAGCCATGTCGCCTTCGTCGATCTGCGCGATCACGAAGGCCTGGCCCAAGTGGTGATCGAGCGCGACAACGCGGCGGCCTTTGCGGTGGCGAACGAGATCGGCAATGAATACTGCCTGCGCGTCACCGGCACCCTGCGCAAGCGCCTCGCCGTCAACGACAAGCTGAAGACCGGCACGGTCGAGCTGCTCGCCGATACCGTCGAGATTCTCAACGCCGCGAAGGACCTGCCGTTCGCGCTGCACGAGAATCCGAACGAGGACATGCGGATGACTTACCGCTACCTCGATCTGCGCCGTCCGGAAATGCAGGCGATGATGCGCAAGCGCATCAAGCTGGTGCAGGCGCTGCGCCGCTATCTCGACGAGCGCGGCTTCCAGGACGTCGAGACGCCGATCCTGACCAAGGCCACGCCGGAAGGCGCGCGTGACTACCTGGTGCCGAGCCGCGTGCATCCGGGCCAGTTCTACGCGCTGCCGCAGTCGCCGCAGCTGTTCAAGCAGATACTGATGATGGCCGGCTTCGATCGCTACTACCAGATCGCGCGATGCTTCCGCGACGAGGACCTGCGCGCCGACCGTCAGCCGGAATTCACCCAGCTCGACTTGGAGTTCGCCTTCGTCGAGGAAAAGGACGTGCAGGACTTCGTGGAAGAATTGATCCGCCACGTGTTCCGCGACGTACAGGGTGTGGAGCTCGATGCGAGCTTCCCGCGCATGACCTGGGCTGAGGCGATGCGTCGTTTCGGCTCGGACAAGCCGGACCTGCGCATTGCGCTGGAGCTGGTCGACATCGCCGACGCGGTCAAGCACGTCGAGTTCAAGGTATTCGCCGAGCCGGCCAACGATGCTGGCGGCCGTGTCGCCGCGCTGCGTGTGCCGGGCGGTGCTGTCCTGAGCCGCAAGGAGATCGACGTCCTGACCGAATACGTGTCGCGGTACGGCGCGAAGGGTCTGGCGTGGCTGAAGGTCGAGGATCTGGCCAAGGGTCGCGATGGCATCAATTCGACGGTGGCGAAGTTCCTTGACGACGTGGCGCTGGACGGGGTGCTCAAGGCCACCGGCGCGCAGTCGGGCGACATCGTGTTCTTCGGCGCTGGCAGCTGGAAGGCGGTCACCGACTTCATGGGCGCCTTGCGTCTGAAGGTGGGCAAGGATCGCGGGCTGGTGGAAAACAGCTGGAAGCCGCTGTGGGTCACCGATTTCCCGATGTTCGAGTACGACGCGGAAGAGCAGCGTTACGTCGCCCTGCATCACCCGTTCACCGCACCCAAGGTCGACGATATCGGCGACTTGCGCGCGAACGCGGCCACCGCGGTGAGCCGCGGTTACGACATGGTGCTCAACGGCAACGAGATCGGCGGTGGTTCGATCCGCATCCATCGGCCGGAGATGCAGAGCGCGGTGTTCGAGTTGCTCGGCATCGGTGCGGCCGAGGCCGAGGCGAAGTTCGGCTTCCTGCTGAAGGCGCTGAAGTTCGGCGCGCCGCCGCATGGTGGCCTCGCGTTCGGCATCGACCGCATCGCTGCCTTGATGGCCGGCACCGAGTCGATCCGCGACGTGATCGCATTCCCCAAGACCACCAGCGCGCAATGCCTGATGACCGATGCGCCTTCGCCGATCGCAGCGGTGCAGCTGAAGGAGTTGCATGTGCAGGTGCTCTCTGGCGAGGTATCCAGCGCTTGAGTCTGTGCGCCAAGGCAGGCGGCTGGTGTCAGAGCGATCATGCTGACGCAGCTGTGTGCGGCGGCGTTGTCGTTGCCTTCACTACGCGTCAGGCTTCGTTTGTGCCATGTCTGATCATGTGATCCTGCTGCACGGCCTGTGGATGCGCGGCTTCGCGCTGTCCATGTTGCATCGCCGGCTGATCGAAGCGGGCTTTCGCGTGCACCGCTTCGATTACCTCAGCGTGGCGGCCACCCAGCAACGCATCCTCGACCGGCTGCAGGCGCGCATGATCGGATTGGCGGCGGAGGCCGATGCGGTACATCTGGTCGGGCACAGCCTCGGCGGTCTGCTGGCCTTGCGTGCCTGTCTCGACGGCGAGCTGCCGCCTGGTCGCATCGTCTGCCTGGGCTCGCCCTTGAAGGGCAGTGCGGCGGCACGCGGATTCGCCGCATGGGGCCGTGGTGGCGAAGTGCTGCTGGGGCACAACCGCGAGTTGCTGCAACAGGGCTTCGAGCGCTGGGACGGGCCGCGCGAGGTGGGCATGATCGCCGGTCGCATGCCGCTCGGGCTTGGCGCGATGCTGGGTCATTTCGCCGGCGAGCACGATGGCACCGTGGCGGTGGAGGAAACCCGGCTGGACGGGCTGACCTCCCACTGTGTGGTCGAGGCCAACCATACGGGACTGCTGTTCTCGGCCGAAGTGGCGCAGCGCGTAGCGCGATTCCTGCATCAGGGCCGTTTCGAGGCGGCCTGAGCGGTTTGCCTGCAGGCTGCCTTTTTGCCGGAATCCCGGCACCCGATCCGAAATCAGGTAAAATTCCCGGTTCGTTCATCTGATCCGAGTGCAGGCACTGTCATGGGTAGAGGCCCGTCCATCGAAGGTCGCAAGAATGCCGAGGACGCCAAGCGCGCCAAGGTATTCACCAAGCTGATTCGCGAAATCACCGTCGCCACCCGCGCCGGTGTCGCCGATCCGGCGGGTAATCCGCGCCTGCGTGCGGCGGTCGACAAGGCGCTGTCGGCGAACATGACCAAGGACACCATCGAGCGCGCGATCAAGCGCGGCTCCGGTGCCGATGGCGGCGCCGACATGCAGGAGCTGCGTTACGAGGGCTACGGCCCGGCCGGCATTGCGCTGATCATCGATTGCGTCACCGACAATCCGGTACGCACGGTCGCCGATGTGCGCCATGCGCTGACCAAGCACGGCGGCAACCTCGGCACGAGCGGCTCGGTGGCGTTCCAGTTCAGTCGTTGTGGCGAGCTGGTGTTCGAGACGGCTGGTGATGCCGAACAGGAAGAGAAAATCCTGGAGGCCGCACTCGAGGCGGGGGCCGACGACGTGGTGAACGAGGCGGGCGAGAGCAGCGTGCTGTGCGCACCGGAAAGTTTCGAGGCAGTGCAGCAGGCGCTGGCTGCGGCCGGCCTCAAGCCGGCGCGCGCCGACGTGGTGATGCGCCCGGCCAATCGCGTGGCGATTCCCGCCGAGGCGCAGGAAACCCTGCTTGACCTGATCGACTGGCTGGAAGAACTCGACGATGTGCACGAGATCTATCACAACGCCGCTGTGACGGCCGGGATCCATCCGTAAGCGCCAGTCGGCAGGTGACCCTGCCGACGCGCCGGGCCGCGTTTCATGACCAGAATCATCGGCATCGACCCGGGTAGCCAGCGCACCGGCGTGGGCATTATCGATGTCGACGCGACCGGCAAGCTGTCACATGTTTTTCATGCGGCGCTGGCGGTGGCTGGCGAGGCCACGTTCCCGTTGCGCCTGAAACGCATCTTTGACGAACTGTGTGACATCATCGCCGCGCATCAGCCGAGCGAGTGCGGGATCGAGCGCGTCTTCATGGCACGCAACCCGGATTCGGCGCTGAAGCTGGGGCAGGCGCGTGGCGCCGCGATCTGCGCGGTGGTCAGTCAGGGGATCGTGGTGCACGAATATGCAGCAACCGAAGTGAAGCAGTCCGTGGTTGGCAGCGGCCGCAGCGACAAGACCCAGGTACAACACATGATCGGCATCCTGCTTGGTCTCAAGGGTCCGTTGCAGGCCGATGCTGCCGACGCGCTTGCCATCGCGGTGACGCATGCGCATACCCGCGCCAGCGTGGTTCGTGTGGGTATTCCGCGTACGGCCTGGAGGCGGCGCCGATGATCGGTCGTCTGCGTGGCATCCTGATTTCTAAGCAGCCGCCCCTGCTGCTTGTCGAGGTCGGTGGCATCGGGTACGAGATCGAGGCGCCGATGTCGACGATCTACGACTTGCCGAGTATCGGCAAGGAAGTGGTCCTGCTTACCCATCATGCGGTGAAGGAGGACAGCGTGACGCTGTACGGCTTCCTGCATGAGGCCGAGCGCGCTCTGTTCCGCAATCTGCTGAAAGTCAGCGGGATCGGCGCGAAGATCGCGCTGGCCGTGCTGTCCGGCGTCGCCACCGACCACTTTGCGCGGCTGGTACATGCCGGCGATGTAGTCGCATTGACCAAGATTCCCGGTATCGGCAAGAAGACCGCCGAACGCATCGTGGTCGAATTGCGCGATCGTCTTGACGGGCTGTCCGGCCCGCCTGGTGGCGTCACGCAAAGTGCAGGCGCGCCGCTTGATGCGGCCGGCGAAGCCACCGTGGCATTGCAGCAACTTGGCTACAAGCCGGCTGAAGTCACCCGGCTGGTACAGAAGGTCGCCGCCGAGGGCGACAACGCCGAAGCCATCATCCGCAAGGCGCTGCGCGCCGCGCTCGGAGGTTGAATCCGTGAGTCACGCAAGCATGTCCGCAACAAACGAGTCGGAAACCAAGCGGCGCCTGGCGGCGCTCGCGCTGGGCGCGATCGGCGTGGTCTACGGCGATATCGGCACCAGCCCGCTGTACACCTTGCAGACCACGCTCAGCCACGACGGCATGAGGCCTACGCCGGAAAGCATCTATGGCGTGCTCTCGCTGATCTTCTGGGCGCAGATCGTGGTGGTGTCGCTGAAATATGTCGTGTTCATCATGCGCGCCGACAACAAGGGCGAAGGCGGCATCATGGCGCTGATGGCGCTGGCGCAGCGTAGCGTGCGCGAGCAACCGAAGTTGCGCTGGGTGCTGGCCATCCTCGGCATCTTCGGTGCCTCGCTGTTCTATGGCGACGGCGTGATCACCCCGGCAATTTCCGTGTTGTCGGCGGTGGAGGGTGTGAAGGTGGCAGCGCCCGGTCTGGCACATTGGGTGGTGCCGGTGACGGCGGTGATCCTGTTCTTCCTGTTTGCGATGCAGCGTCACGGCACCGCACGCGTGGGCAACGTGTTCGGGCCGGTAATGGTGGTCTGGTTCATCGTGATTGCGTTGCTTGGCATACATCTGATCGCGAAAAATCCGCAGGTATTGTGGGCGATCAATCCGATGCATGGCGTGCATTTCTTCTTTACCCATGGGATGCAGGCGTTCATCGCGCTTGGTGGTGTGGTGCTGGCGCTGACGGGTGCCGAGGCGCTCTATGCCGATATGGGGCACTTCGGCAAGCGGCCGATACGGCTGGCCTGGTTCAGCTTTGTGCTGCCGGCACTCGTGCTCAATTATTTCGGGCAAGGTGCGTTGCTGCTCGCCCACCCTGAGGCAATCGACAACCCGTTCTTCAAGATGGTGCCGCAGGTCCTGCTGTATCCAATGATCGGTCTGGCCTGCATCGCCACCGTGATCGCCTCGCAGGCGGTTATTTCCGGTGCGTTCTCGATGACCCGTGAGGCAATGTCGCTGGGCTACTCGATGCGCATGCAGGTGGTGCACACCTCGCGCGAGATGTCCGGGCAGATCTTCGTGCCCTGGGTCAACAGCTTCCTGCTGGTGATGGTGCTGGTGGCGGTGTTCGGCTTCCGCAGCTCCGACAGCCTCAGCGCGGCCTACGGCATTGCGGTGACCGGCACCATGACGATCACCACCATGCTGGCTCTGGTGGTGGCACGGCACCAGTGGGGCTGGAGTCGCTTTGCTGTGATTGTGGCCGGTGTGCTGCTGCTGACGATCGACCTGTCCTTCCTCGGCGCGAACCTGATCAAGGTCGAGTTCGGCGGCTGGTTCCCGCTGGTGCTGGGCCTTGGCGTATTCGTGCTGATGACGACCTGGCGACGTGGTCGCGAACTGGTGGTTCGCGAGATCAAGCAGGGCGGCCTGGCACTGGCGCCGTTCATCGCGAACATTTCCGAGCACCCGCCGCTGCGGGTGCCGGGTACGGCGGTGTTCCTCACCGCGAACCAGAATGCAGTGCCGCATGCGCTGCTGCACAACCTCAAGCACAACAAGGTGCTGCACGAGCGCAACGTAATGCTGACGGTGGACATGCTGGAGACGCCGGTCGCCGACGCCAGCGAACGGATCCAGATCACGGCGATGGGCAACGAATTCTTCGGCCTGGAGCTGCGTTTCGGCTTCGCCGAGGATCCGAACATTCCACTGGCATTGTCGCTGTGCGCGCGCACCGGCCTGCCTTTCGACCTGATGGACACCACGTTCTTCCTCTCGCGGGAGAACATCGTCGCCGACAAGCGCCGTCCCGGCATGGTGCTTTGGCGCGACAAGCTGTTCGCCTTCATGGCCCGCAATGCGGTCCCGGCCACGGCGTTCTTCCAGATTCCGGGCAACCGGCTGATCGAGCTGGGTGCGCAGGTGGAGATCTAGGGCGGCGCGCGTGGTGCATACGGGTTCCCTGAACCGGTCAGCCACGCTCGGTTCCTGCCATAATTCGCGGCATGACCGAGCATCGCATCATCACCGCCGCCGCGCAGCTCGACGACGAAGCGCTTGAGGCCACCATCCGCCCGAAACGGCTGACCGAGTATCTCGGCCAGCAGCCGGTGCGCGAGCAACTGTCGATCTACATCGAGGCAGCCAGGAAACGCGGTGGGGCGCTGGATCACGTGCTGATCTTCGGGCCGCCCGGGCTGGGCAAGACCACGCTGAGCCATGTCATCGCCAACGAGCTTGGCGTCAACGTGCGCGCGACCTCCGGCCCGGTGCTGGAGCGCGCCGGCGACCTTGCAGCGCTGCTGACCAACCTCGAGGCGAACGACGTGCTGTTCGTCGACGAGATCCATCGCCTGTCACCGGTGGTCGAGGAAGTGCTGTATCCGGCGATGGAGGACTTCCAGATCGACATCATGATCGGCGAGGGTCCTGCCGCACGCTCGATCAAGCTGGACCTGCCGCCGTTCACCCTGATCGGCGCGACCACCCGTGCAGGCATGCTCACCGCGCCCTTGCGGGACCGCTTCGGCATCGTGCAGCGACTGGAGTTCTATACCACCGAGGAGCTCACCGCGATCGTCCGCCGTGCTGCGCGCATCCTCGGTATCGTCTGCGTGCCGGAGGGTGCCCAGGAGATCGCTCGCCGTTCGCGTGGCACCCCGCGCATCGCCAACCGCCTGCTGCGCCGCGTGCGCGATTACGCCGAGGTGCGCGCCGGTGGCGAGATCACCCTCGCGGCGGCGCAAGCCGCGCTGGACATGCTGAAGATCGACCCGGAAGGTTTCGACGAACTGGATCGGCGCCTGCTCGGCCTGATCATCGAGAATTTCGACGGTGGCCCGGTCGGTGTCGAGTCGCTGGCTGCCGCATTGAGTGAGGATCGCGGCACGCTGGAGGATGTGGTCGAGCCGTACCTGATCCAGCAGGGTTACCTGATCCGCACGGCGCGTGGCCGCATGGTCAGCGCCAAGGGTTGGCGCCACCTGGGCTTCACGCCGCCGCCGCGCCAGGCGCAGGCGGCCGACCTGTTCAGTGCCGGGGCTGGCGATGTCTGAGCCCATGCAGAAGCCGCCTTTCAGCTGGCCGGTGCGGGTGTACTGGGAAGACACCGATGCTGGCGGCGTGGTCTATCACGCAGGCTATCTGCGCTTCATGGAGCGGGCCCGCAGCGAATGGATGCGGGCGCTCGGCGTCGACCAGTTCGCGTTCAAGCAGGCCACCGGGCTGGCCTTCATGGTGCGCGACATGCAGATCGACTTCCTCAAGCCAGCCCTGCTGGATGATGAACTGTTGGTGACGGTGGAAGTCAAAGAACGACGCGCAGCCAGTATCCTGTTCGCCCAGACGATCGCGCGGGCGGACGGCAGCAGCCTGATCCGCGCGCAGGTGCGGGTGGCTTGCGTGGATATCCTGCGCATGCGCGCGGCACCGATCCCGACCGACCTGATTTTCGAATCCATCCCCTGACAACCAAGCCGACTGGCGGAGAACCTTCAAGCAATGAACGGTGGACTGAACATTTTCTCGCTGATCGCGGATTCGAGCGTGCCGGTGCAGCTGGTGCTGCTGGTGCTGTTGGTGTTCTCGTTCCTGTCGTGGGTGATCATCATCCGCAAATACACCCAGACCAAGGCGGCGCTGCAGGACGCCGAGGCGTTCGAGGAGCGCTTCTGGTCCGGTGGTGACCTGGCCCAGTTGTTCCGCGAGGTCAGCAACCGCGGCGGCAACGGTGGCATCGAGAACATCTTCGAATCGGGCTTCCGCGAATTCGCCCGCCAGCGCCAGCGCAAGACCCACGACACGCGCAGCGTGATCGAGGGCTCCGAGCGCGCCATGCAGGTGGCTGGCACGCGCGAGATCGGCCTGCTCGAACGCAACCTGGAGTTCCTCGCCAACGTCGGTTCGATCAGCCCTTACGTGGGTCTGTTCGGTACCGTGTGGGGCATCATGGGTGCATTCCAGGGCCTGGGCGAGATGAAGGACGTCACCATCGCGGTGGTCGCGCCGCACATCTCCGAGGCGCTGATCGCCACTGCGATGGGTCTGTTCGCGGCGATCCCGGCACAGTGGGCGTACAACCGCTATGCCACGAAGGTCGAACGCATTGCCTCGCGCTATGACGTGTTCCAGGAAGAGTTCTCCTCCGTGCTGCAGCGGCAGATCCAGACCGACGACGTGGCCTGAGCGGAGCAGCAGTCATGGCCACTTCCCGGCGCCAGAAGCGCTACAAGCTCAAATCCGAAATCAACGTCGTGCCGTACATCGACGTGATGCTGGTGTTGCTGATCATCTTCATGGTCACCACGCCGATGATGAATTCCAGCGTCGACGTGCAGTTGCCGCAGGCCAATGCCAAGTCGCTGCAGCAGAAGAAGGACCCGGTGCTGGTCTCGGTGCTGCAGGACGGCCAGCTCTATCTCACCCTCAGCGGCGAGAAGAAGGAACTGGTCGACGAGAACACGCTGCAGGTCAAGGTGGGCGCTTTCGTGCGCGAGAACCCCGAAGTCAGCGTGCTGGTGGGCGGCGACGAACGCGGCAGCTACGGCGGCGTGTTCAAGGTGCTGGCCGACCTGCAGCAGGCCGGCGTCGCCAAGGTCGGCTTGATGGGTCAACCCGAACAGGGCAAGAGCGCGTCCGATGGACGAAAGTAAGGCGACGCCCAAGGCGGTCGTACTTTCCGCCATTCTGCACATCGGCATCGTGGGGTTTCTGTTCCTCGCGATCCTGCCGTGCTCAAGCTACGAGAATGTCTTCAATGCCCTGGGCCTGCCGGCCTGGATGAATCCGATCACCTGTTCTGCGCCGCTGCAGCTGCAGGGCCAGGTCATCGAGGCGACCCTGATCGGCACGACCGGCAGTCCGCCGCCGAAGGCGGTCAAGGTCAAGCCGGTGCCCAATACCGTGCCACCACCACCCACGGTCCCGCCGCCGCCCGTCCCGCCGCCGCAGACGCCGCAGGTGAAAGCCCTGCCGCCGCCGCCCGAGCATCCGGACGTCAAGGATCAGGAAAAGGTGGTCGAGGACGCGGCGCAGCAGGCCGATGCCAAGCAGCTGCAGGAAGAGAAGGAGCGGCAGCGCCAGTCCGAACTGGACGCGCAGGCAGCCAAGCAGAAAGAGGAAAAGCAGAAGCAGATCGATGCCTTGTTCGCCAAGATGGACGCGGCTGCCCAGCAGACGAAGAAACTGGACAACAAGGCGAAGCAGGCCAAGCAGCAGATGGACGATCTGAAGAATGCCCAGGATGATGCCCAAGCCGATCTGCCGGATGCAGCCCAGCGCCAGACCGGCAACAACAGTCCGAACAGCGACCTCAGCAGTGAGTATGCAGCAGCCATTCAGAATGCGGTCACGCCGAACTGGCTGCGGCCGGATAACATGCCGAGTGTTCCGTGCCAGGTTCATATCGTGCAATCACCTGGTGGCGACGTGCTGAGTGCCACCGTGGATTCCAGCTGCCCCTACGACGATGCCGGCCGGCGTTCGGTCGAAAATGCCGTGCTGCGCACCAAGACCTTGCCATACAAGGGTTTTGAGAGCGTGTTCCAGCGCAACCTAACCTTCACCTTCAGGCCGCAATGATCAAGCCCATGCGCAAATTCAGCCCAAGCTTCGCCCTCGTCCTGCTGGCCATCGCGGCGCTGTTCGTCGGCCCGGTCAGTGCCCAGTCGCTTAATGTCGACATCGTCGGCGGCGTCAAGACCGCCACGCCGATCGTGGTGGTGCCATTCGCCCAGCAGGGTGGGGCGCCGCTGTCGACCGACATTGCCGACGTGATGCGCAACGATTTCAACCGCTCAGGCAAGTTCCGCTCGCTGGCCAAGAGCGACATCGTGGAGACCCCGTCGCAGGGCTCCGACATCAAGTTCGCCACTTGGCGCTTGCTCAAGCAGGACTACATCACCGTCGGCCGCATCAGCGATGCCGGTGGCGGCATGCTGAAGGTCGAGTACGAGCTGTGGGACGTCAACAAGCAGCAGAGCCTGCTGGCGCAGGCGTTCACTGTGCCGGCCGGCGACCTGCGTGGCGTCGCCCACCAGATCGCCGACCAGATCTACGAGAAGATCACCGGCGTGCGCGGCGCGTTCTGGACGCGGATCGCCTATATCACCGCGGTTGGCCTGGGCAACGCCACCACCTATTCGCTGATCGTGGCCGACTCGGATGGCTACAACCCACAGGTCGTTGCCCGCTCCAAGGAGTCGCTGCTGTCGCCGGCATGGTCGCCGGACGGCCGCAAGATCGCCTATGTATCGTTCGAGAGCGGCAACTCGAACATCTACATCCAGGACATCACCACCGGCTCGCGCCAGCTGGTTTCGTCGCACAAGGGCATCAACGGCGCGCCGGCCTTTTCGCCGGACGGCAGCAAGCTGGCGCTCTCCCTGTCTTATGTCGGCAACCCGGAAATCTACGTGCTGGATCTGGGCAGCCGCCAGGAAACCCGGCTGACCACCAATCTGGCGATCGATACCGAGCCGACCTGGGCGCCGGATGGGCAGAGCATCTATTTCACCTCCGACCGTTCCGGTCGGCCGCAGATCTATCAGATTCCTGCCTCGGGCGGCACCCCCGAACGGATCAGCTTCCAGGGCCAGAACAATCTCAAGGCCTCGGTAAGCTACGACGGCAAGCAGATCGCAATGGTGCAGGGCAACGGGAACGTGTATCGTATCGCGATCGTGGATCGCAGCCTGGGTGGGCAGGTGCGTTACGTCTCGCCTGGTCCGCTTGACGACGCTGTCAGCTTTGCGCCCAACGCAAGCATGCTGCTGTACTCCTCCACCGAGGGTAGTCGCGGAGTTCTGTATTCGGTATCCAATGACGGAATGGTTCGGCAGCGGCTAGCACTTGCCGATGGCAACGTGCAGGAACCTGCCTGGGGACCCTACCGGCAACGCTGATTTTCCATGTTGCTACGCACCATGTGTGGCATCATGATGCCCAGGGATTGGGCCCGAACAGCGCCTCCGGCGCGTTTCGGTTTCCGGTCGCGACGCTTTGCCGCGTCGCTACCAGTCGGATCGATGTGCGTTATCGCGCACGAACGGTCTTACACGTGTCAAAATAACAGCCGGTTAACCGGCGTCGTTGTCCCGTAACCTCGATCGTCATCGTTTGTCGGAACTCAACTCGTAAGGAACGTCACCATGAATAAGACCGTTCGCGTCGCCCTGGTCGCCCTGCTGTGTGTTGGCGCGGCCGCCTGTTCCAAGAAGCAGGAAGTCAAGCCGCAGGCGCAGGCTCCAGAGCCGGTTGCTCAGACTGAGAGCAACCAGTCCAATGGCAAGTACACCCCCGCCGATCTCGATACCGATGCCTGCCTGCGTCAGCGCGTCGTGTACTTCGATTTCGACAAGACCGAAATCAAGCCGGAGTTCCAGCAGATCATGGCGTGCCACGCCAAGTACCTGCAGGATCGCCCGATGTCGCACATCCGTCTCGAAGGCAACACCGACGAGCGCGGTACGCGTGAGTACAACCTGGGCCTCGGCGAGCGTCGTGGCAATGCCGTGTCCAGCGCGCTGCAGTCGGCCGGTGGTTCGGCCAGCCAGCTCGAAGTGATCAGCTACGGCAAAGAGAAGCCGGTGTGCCGTGAGCACAACGAGGATTGCTGGAGCAAGAACCGCCGCGTCGAGATCGTCTACACGGCTCAGTAATGATGAAGCGACTGGCTAAGAGCCTTTCAGCCAGGATCGGCATGGCGGGCGCAATTGCGTCCGCCGTGCTGTTCGCGTTACCGGTATGTGCGCAGAGTTCACGGCTGAGTCTGGCCGATCGCGTCGCAGCGCTGGAACAGCAGGCACAGAACAAGGACCAGTCCGGCATCGGCATGGTCAACCAGATGCAGCAGCTGCAATCGCAGGTGCAGCAGCTGCAGGGACAGATCGAGGAATTGCAGCATCACCTGCAGGAACTCGAAGACAAGAACAAGGCCCAGTACACCGATCTCGACGCCCGTCTGGGCCGTATCGAGAACGGGGGCGGCGCCGCTGGCGCTGCCGCGGGTGGCTCACAAGCCCCGACGAACGCCAATCCGGCAGTTCCGGCGGCCGCCGCGGCTGCAGTCGTCGGCAACGCCCCGGCTGCGCAGCCCGCTGCTGCAGCTAGCGCGGGCAATGCGGAGGGCGCCGATCCGGCTGCCGCCCAGGGTGCCTACGACGTGGCCTTCAAGGCGATCCGTGCCGGTGATTATGTGCAGGCATCGCGCGAGTTCCGCAGCTTCATCAAGCAATATCCGAATCACCCGCTCACGCCCAACGCCTGGTACTGGCTGGGCGAGTCCTACTACGTCACCACCAATTACCCGGTGGCGCTGCAATCCTTCCAGCAGCTGCTCAGCCAGTTTCCGCAGAGCGAGAAGGCACCCGATGCGCTGCTCAAGGTTGGGTACAGCCAGCTTGAGCTGAAGCAGGATGCGGCCGCCAAGGCCACGCTGACCCAGGTGACTACCAAGTATCCGGGCTCCAAGGCTGCCAGTCTGGCCAAGGAACGCCTGCAGCGCATCCAGGCGCAGTCGGCCAACTGAGGTCGCTGCAATGAACGACAACAGCGCAAGCGTGGACGCTTCCACGCCTGTCGCGGCGGTCCCCGATCGGCTGCGCATCACCGAGATCTTCCACTCGATCCAGGGCGAGGCCGACGCGATCGGCTGGCGCACCGTGTTCGTGCGGCTCACCGGCTGCCCGCTGCGCTGCGTCTGGTGCGACACCGAGTATTCGTTCTACGGCGGTGACTGGCACGCGATCGACGACATCCTGGCCGAGGTGGCCTCGCATGGTGCCAAGCATGTCTGCGTGACTGGCGGCGAGCCGCTGGCGCAGAAGCGTTGCCTGATCCTGCTGCAGAAACTGTGCGATGCCGGTTACGAAGTGTCGCTGGAAACCTCCGGTGCGCTCGATGTCGCCGCGGTCGATCCACGCGTGCACAAGGTGATGGACCTGAAGGCGCCCGATTCGGGTGAGAGCAAGCGCAACCTGTGGTCGAACCTCGATCACCTGCTGCCGCACGACCAGATCAAGATCGTGATCGCCAGTCGCGTCGACTACGAGTGGGCGCGTGCGATGCTGGGCGAGCATGCGCTGGCGGATCGCTGCATGGTGCTGTTCTCGCCGGTGCACGGTGCGGTGCAGCCGCGCGAGCTGGCCGAGTGGATCATCGCCGACAGGCTGCCGGTAAGATTTCAGTTGCAGCTGCACAAGCTGCTGTGGAACGACGCGGCGGGACATTAGATTTGTGCGTTCATCCATGAGCGCAAAGATCAAAAAGCGGCCATCCATGGTCGCACTCTTCAAAAAAATCCGCGCTGTGGCCATGTTGTTGCAAGCGGCAAGAAAACCCGCGCGCCGGCCTGTGTTGCCGGTGGCGTTCGCGGCCGGTGACCGGTCACTTCTGTGTGGAATACATCATGTCTCAAAATTCATTGCGCAAGGCCGTCGTGCTGGTTTCCGGTGGCATGGACTCGGCGGTCACCATTGCGATCGCACGTGAGCAGGGTTACCAGGTGCATGCGTTGAGCGTGGCCTACGGCCAGCGCCACAACTCTGAGCTGGCTGCCTCCGAGCGGGTTTCGCACATGCTCGGTGCGGTGGAACACAAAACGGTCAGCGTCGACTTGCGCAGCATCGGTGGTTCCGCGCTGACCGCCGACATCGATGTGCCGCTGGACGACGGTGCACATGATGGTGACGGGCACATTCCGGTGACCTATGTGCCTGCGCGCAACACCATCATGTTGTCGATTGCGCTCGGCTGGGCCGAGGTGCTCGGTTCCAGCGATATCTGGTGCGGCGTAAACGCGGTTGACTACTCGGGTTATCCGGATTGCCGTCCCGCTTTCATCGAAGCCTTCGAAGCACTGGCGAATGTCGCCACCAAGGCCGGGGTCGAGGGGGGCAGCATCCGCATCCACGCCCCGCTGATGCGCATGAGCAAGGCGGACATCGCCCGTGAGGGCCAGCGCCTCGGCATCGATTTCTCGGCGACGGTGAGCTGCTACCAGGCCGACGACGAGGGGCGTGCCTGCGGCCATTGCGATGCCTGCCGGTTGCGTGCGCTGGGCTTCCGCGAGGCAGGTCTGGCCGACCCCACTCGCTACGTCTGAGCATGTCGTTGCTTGTGCGGTTGCCGTCCAGCCCGTAAAATTGTCTGCTTGAGTTTTGCAAATGGGTCGTTAGCTCAGTTGGTAGAGCAGTAGACTTTTAATCTATTGGTCCCGGGTTCGAATCCCGGACGACCCACCAATCAAGAAACCCGCACGATCCATGATTATGCGGGTTTTCTTTGCCGGAATGGTTTCGGTGCAATGCGGTTTCGGAGGCGGTCCAGTCAAGATGACGCGCGGGCTTCATTCCCTTCGGCCGCAGACAGTCAGGGCCCATCACCTCGATATGGCAGATCCATAGGCTGGTTCGCCTTGAGCAGCCGCACCAGGTGCTGGTGATCGCTCTCGATTTTCTGCAGGCGTGCCTGCATCGCTGCGTCATTGACCCATTGCGCGCTGAGCGCGCGGCGGCGTTCCAGCGAGTAGTTGATATCGGCAAACGGTACCAGGGTAGCGTCGTCGGCTGGCGCAAAACCGCTGATGTCGTGGATCAGTTTCAGCTTGGCACGCTCGGCCGCCACATTCGGGCCGACCTTTGCATAGTGGGTGATGAAGTCCGCAATGGATGCCCGCAGCTGTGGCGACAGGTCGCTGCGCACGATGATGACGGCATGGGGGATCAGGGTGGATTTCCACAAGATGCGCAGGCGCGCGTACTGCTCCGGGAAGTGTTGGGCGAAGCGTTCCAGGTCGGCGGTGTTGTTGGTGGCCACGTCCACTTCGCCGTTGGCCACCGACAGTGCATTGTTCTGGTGGTTGTTGACCTGGACGCTGGCGAAGAACGTGTCCGAATCGAGCTTGTGGCTGGCGAACAACTGGGTCTCGGGCACCAGGTAGCCCGACGTCGACAGTGACTCCCCGCGTGCGAAACGCCAGTGGCCCGGGTGGCTGTACAGGTCATCCAGGGTACGGATCGGCGAGTCCTTCAGTACCAGCAGGACCGAATAATAGCCATGCGAACCGTCGCCGCGGGTGAGCTGGGCGATGACTTGCATGCGGTCGCGAGTGACTGCATCGAGGGCGATCACACCGGAGACAAAGGCGACGTCCACGCGATCTTCCGACATCGCCTGCGCCAGGCCTTCATAGGTACTCACCGAGATACTGTGGATGGGGCGTTGCAATGCGTTGCCCATGTCGTCCAGCATCGGTCGCCATGCGTCCAGTGATTCGGACGGGCCGCCGATCGGCAGAATGCCGAATGTCAGAGACGACGATGGCTTGATGGCATCGGTGGCGTACAGGGGCAGGCAGGCCAGAACCAGCAGTGCGGCAAGCCAAACTGCGACCTGTGATCTGCGAGGCTTTGATCTGTCAGCGCTGCGTTTTCCCGGCACGGAACCACTCCCTTGTGGTTGATCACAGCATCGCAGCCATGCGCACGGGGTCATCTCCCCCCATCCTTGCCGATCAGCATACGCCGTGCCGATGCACGGCATGTTACGCCTGCCGTGACAGGCATCACACATAAGATACTGCTTTCTAGAGTCCGCTGATGCGTCGGGAGGCTACCGCGGCCTCGACCCGGTTGCGTACCTTGAGCGCGCGGAAGATCGCCGCCAGGTGGATCTTGACGGTGCCTTCGCTGATGCCGAGATTATGGGCAATGACCTTGTTCGGCTTGCCTTGCGACAACAGCCGCAATACGTCGACCTGGCGTTCGGTGAGCAGCTTGCGCAGCCGTTCCTCCATCGAGGCTGCCGCCTCATCCTGCGAGGCAGTCCTGGTGGCGTCATCCAGATCCTGCAGCAGCATGGGGGGCACGTAGACGCCACCGCACAGCACCAATCGCACCGCCGACAGCATCACCTCGGGTGAATAGGCCTTCGGGATGAACCCCTGCACGCCCATCGCCAGCAATGCCTTCATCAGCGCCGGATCTTCCGATCCCGAGAGCACGATCACCGGTACGCCGGGCAACTGGCGTATGGTTTCAGCCAGATGTGCGTGGCCATCACCACCGGGCATGGCCAGGTCGATCAGCGCCAGGTCGGGCGCGGGATCGTGTTGCAGCGAATGGCGCAGCTGGTCGACATCCATCGCCACCGAGAATTCGGTATCTGCACCGAGTTCGGCGAGTTTGATTTTGACACCTTCGACGATCAGCCGATGATCGTCCGCGATCAGTATCCGCATATCCGTTCCTCGTGGCGGTATCGTGGCATTCCGGCCGCTGCCCATCGTCCGCAGCAACATACCCTCGCCACATGCCCGCAGCAACTTGTCGAAACAAGGGTCATGTCAGGCCACATGGTGCGAGGACGTCCAGACGGCCATCATGGCCTCGCGCAACTGTTCCGGTGACACTGGTTTGTAGAGCACCGGAATCCTCGCCGCCTTGATTTCATGCAGGCGGTCACTGCGCGTTTCACCGGTGATCAGCAGGCGTGGAAAAGGCGGCGTGCCATCGCGCATGTAGTAGTGATCCAGCGCCGCCAGCGCGTCCAGGCCGCTTTTGCCGTCGCGCAGATGCAGGTCGGAGATCACGATGTCAGGTTGCTCCGGCCAGTCTTCGGCAGCTTCCAGCGCCTGCGAGCGATCTTCGGCGGTCGCCACGTCGCAACCCCAACTGCGCAGCAGATAACGGATGCCGGAAAGAATCGCCGGTTCGTCATCGATCACCAGCACGCGCATGCCGGATACGTCCAGTGGCGCTGCGTCGATCTGCTGGGTATGGATCGGGCGGGCCGGTGCTTCGCATACGTGGAAGCTGAACACGCTGCCGCGCCCCGCATGGGACTTCAGCAGGACACGGGTATCCAGCAGTTCGGCCAGACGCTGCACCGTGGCCAGGCCGAGGCCGAGGCCGCGGTGCTGGCGACCGCCTGAGTGGTCTGTGCTGCCTGGATTGTCCACCCGGTAAAACTCGTCGAAGACGCGTTCCCGGTGTTCGGGTGCGATGCCACTGCCGGTATCCCACACATCAATCCGCACGGTGCCGTCCAGACGCCGGCGCGCGCCAACCAGCACACCGCCCTCCTGGGTATAGCGCAGCGCATTGCTGACCAGGTTGTTGAGGATGCGCGCAAGCATGGTGCGGTCGCTGCGCACCCACAGGTCGGTGGTGCGCACGGTCAGGCGCAGATCCTGCTGCTCGGCGATCATGCGGAAGTTGCGGCTGACTTCCTCGAACACCGGGTCCAGCGGGAATTCGCTGATCTCGATCTGCATCGCGCCGGTTTCCAGCCGCGACAGGTCGAGCAGCTCGCTGAAGAGGTGGTCGAGCGCCTCCACGCATTCCTGGATGTGCGCGATGCGGTCCAGCCGGACCGGATCGTGTTCGTCGACCGCGAGTGCAGAAGAGAACAGGGTCAACGCATACAGCGGCTGGCGCAGGTCATGCGAAGCGGAAGCGAGGAAGCGCGCCTTGGCCACGCTGGCTGCCTCGAGCGCAGCATTCTTGCGCGCGAGTTCCAGGGTGGCCTGTTCAATCTCCTGCGCCATGCCACGGTGCATGTCGAACAAGGCTGCGGCGGCGCTGTTGAAGCCGTGTTGCAGTTCGCCGATTTCGGTCTGGTCCGTTACGCGGACGGCTACCGGATGATCACCATGCCCGAGTTCGTGCACCGCACGTGCCAGATGCCGCAGCGGCGCGCTGATCCAGCTTGCGGCCTGCCATGCAATCACCGTCGCGACCAGCAGGCTTGTCGCCAACGCCAGCAGCGCGACGCGCAGGCTGGCATGTTGCGCGGCAATCGCATCGCCCACGCTCACGTCGATCATCACCGATCCCAGCGGCGCAGCCTGTGGCTGGTCGCTGTCGAGCACGTCGCGCACCACGGTCAGGTTTTCCTGCGGATGGGTTTCGCTGCGGCCATGCCTGTCAGCGAGGATCTCCCCGTTGGCGGCACGGATCTGCACATGGGCCACATGCGGAAGATTGGCGATGGACTGCGCAATGCGTATCAGCTCACGTCGCTGCATGTCGTGCAGCGGGCCCGCGGTGATCGACGCTGCCTGGGTGGCGACGGCATCGGCCGTGTTCTGGCCCATGCTGCGCAGAGTAATCAACTGATAATGGGTCAGGATGGCCACCAGCAAGGATGCCGTGACCAGGGTTGGTACCAGCGCGACGAAGGCCAGTCGCTGCATCAGCGAGGCACGACGCCAGAGCCGTTTCATCCAGAACCTGGCCATCTCGTCTATCCGATCCCCGACATGGTTCCCGTCGGTACCGAGCCTAGCGCGAAATGCGACGTTCGACAGCCCGACCAAAAGACGTCGGCTGGACGGCCAGGTCAGTTGTCGTCGTTTGTCGGGGCCGGTTCGGCCCGGGGATGCCGGTATTTCAGCAGCAGCCGTTCGACCAGGAGCGGCAACAGCGAGAGCAGGGTGACGCCACACAGCGGCAACCAGACCGGACGGTACAGCAGCAGGCTCAGGCCCATGCTGTCGCCATGGCTCAGGGCCTCACCGATGCCGGCGCCGATCTGGCTCTCGAAGATCAGCATCACGGTGCCTCCGAGCCAGGTGGCGCCAAGGAACAGCCACAACGGGCAGCGCAGCCATGCCAGGCTCACCGTGACCATGCCGAACGGCACGATCGGCACGAAGCGCAGGAACAGCGTGTAGCTCACCGGGTGGCGTTCGAAGCTGTGGTGCAGCTTGGCAACGATCACGGGTGGATGCTTGCTGCCGACCCCGAACGCGTAGCGACTGGCCAGATAGAGAATCAGTGAGCCCAGGGTCAGGCCGACGGATGAACACAGCGTGCCGTCGACCGTGCCGAACGCGAAGCCGCCGGCCAGGATCACCACGATCGTGCCGGGGATGCCGGTGGAGGTGGCGAGAGTCAGCAGGCCGATGAAGATCAGCCGGGTCAGCCAGGGATGTTCAGCAATCCGTGCGTGCAGCTGTTGCTGGTGCGCCACCAGGTTTTCCGGGCTCAGTCGGTCGAGCATGCCGGACGCGAATAGCACGACGCCGGCCAGTACCAGCAGAATCAGGGGCAGCGCGGCGCGCAGGCGGCTCAATACGATGTACCGTTGGCGCCGAAGATGGCCAGCACGGCGCGTGCCTGGTCACGCAGGATGTCGCGCCGGACGGTGATGTTGCGGCGCTGCAGTTCGCCGAGCCAGTCAGTCGGCAGCGGGCCTTCGTCGAATTCGGTGAGCTCCTCGACATCTTCCGCACGCGCGCCGATCAGCAGCTCGTCGACACCGGCCCAGATCGTGGCGCCGTAACACTGGCAGCACGGTTGCGCGCTGGTGGCCAGAATGTAGCGGCCGCCCTGTTCGTTGAGCCGAAAGGCCGCGAGCCGCTGCTGCGCGGTCATGTACGCCATCATTTCCGCGTGCGCCACCGAGCAGGTCTGCGGCACCACGCGGTTCACGCCGACCGAGATCAATCGGCCCGTTTCGTTGAAGACTGCCGCGCCGAACGGGCCACCATGACTGCGTTCGACATTGTGTTTCGACAACTCGATCGCCAAGCCGACCCTGTCCTCGTCGCTGAGATAGGCCCGGCTCTCGTCGGCCACGTCACCAATCCATGGCGGCAGGGTCAGGTGGATCTGCAGAGGCAGCATGATTCTCTCCGCTTACTGGCCGGCCGGTTTCGCCCATACATCGCGCAAGGTCACGGTGCGGTTGAACACCGGTGCCGTGGCGCGATGATCGACGCGATCGGCCACGAAGTAGCCCAGCCGCTCGAACTGGAAGCGCTGCTCCGGCTCGACATGGGCGGCAGCCGGTTCCAGCCATGCCTGTACCACGCGCTTGGCGTCCGGATTGACGTGTTCGAGCCAGCTCTTGCCATCTTCCTCGTTCTCCGGCGCGGCCACGTTGAACTGGCGGTCGTACAGGCGCACCTCGGCGGCCACCGCGTGCTGCGCGCTGACCCAGTGGATCGTGCCCTTCACCTTGCGATCCGCACCGGGAAGGCCGTGGCGCGTTTCCGGATCGAGCGTGCCGCGCAGCTCGGTCACGTTGCCGTCGGCGTCCTTGATGACCTGCTCGCACTTGACGATGCCGACGCCGCGCAGGCGCACCTCGCCCTCGGGTTTCAGGCGGTGGAAGCCCTTCGGCGGCACCTCGGCGAAATCCTCGCGCTCGATCCACACCTCGCGGGAGAACGGGACTTCGCGGGTGCCGAAGCTTTCATCCTTCGGATGATTGGCAAAGCCCAGCGTTTCCTCGTGGCCTTCCGGCAGATTGGTCAGTACCAGCTTGAGTGGATCGAGCACGGCCATGCGGCGTGCCGCAGTGGCGTCTAGATCCTCGCGAATGCAGCCTTCCAGCACCGCATAGTCGATCACGCTGTTCTGCTTGCTGACGCCGACGCGTTCGATCAGCAGGCGCAAACCGGCCGGCGTGAAGCCGCGCCGGCGCAAGCCGCGCAACGTGTTCATGCGCGGATCGTCCCAGCCGTCGACATAGCCTTCGCTGACCAGCTGCGCCAGCTTGCGCTTGCTGGTGATGCAGTAGCTGAGGTTGAGGCGCGAGAACTCGATTTGGCGCGGCTTGGCCGGCTTCGCCTCCAGACCGGCGGCGACCACCGACTGCCACAACTCGGGATGGTTCGGCAGATCGACCTTGTCGACGAACCAGTCATACAGCGGCCGGTGATCCTCGAACTCCAGCGTGCACAGCGAATGGGTGATGCCTTCCATCGCATCGGACAGGCAGTGCGCATAGTCGTACATCGGGTAGATCGGCCACGCGTCGCCGGTGTTCTGGTGGGTGACCTTGCGGATGCGGTAGATCGCCGGGTCGCGCATATTGATGTTGCCGGCACTCATATCGATCTTCGCGCGCAGCGTCTTGCTGCCGTCGGCGAACTCGCCCGCGCGCATGCGGCGGAACAGGTCGAGGTTCTCCGTCACCGAACGGTCGCGGTACGGCGAGTGGCGACCGGGCGCGGTCAGCGAGCCGCGGTATTCGCGCATCTCCTCGGCGTTGAGATCATCCACATACGCGACGCCGTCTTCGATCAGCTTGATCGCCGAGCGGTAGAACACCTCGAAATAATCCGAGGCATGGCGCAGCGAATGCCACTCGAAGCCGAGCCAGCGCACGTCGTCCTTGATGCCCTCGACGAACTCCGGGTCTTCCTTGCCCGGGTTGGTGTCGTCCAGGCGCAGGTTGCACCAGCCCCTGAACTCGCCCGCGATGCCGAAGCTCAGGCAGATCGCCTTGGCGTGACCGATATGCAGGTAGCCGTTCGGTTCCGGCGGAAAGCGCGTGTGCACCACATGGTGCTTGCCCGTGGCGAGGTCGTCGCGCACGATCTGCCGGATGAAATCCTGGGGAACGGCCGCAGTCGATGTAGCGGGAGCGGCAACGGGATTTTCAATCGACATCGGGCAAAACTCGCGTGCGGTGGTGGAAACACCCAAGTTTACCCTGTCGGCGCTACCGGGCGCAGATCGCCCCGGAGACGAGGCGGGACAAGGCCTCGCTTGCCTCGCGCCCATGCCGGGGCGTAGCGTGCAGGCCATGCACACCGTCTATCGCGCCGAAAACCTGTTCGATGCCCACCTGGTCAAGGATGCGCTGGAGGCCGGTGGCATTCCGGCCTTCATTGCCGGCGAATACCTCACCGGCGCCGTAGGCCAGCTGCCGGCAATGAACTTCATCGAGGTGCGGGTGCCCGAGTCGAGCCTGGCGCTCGCCAGCGGCATCGTGAGCGAGGTCGAAGCCCAGCTTAGCGAAGCGCGGCTGGCGATCGACGAGGTCGGCGATCAGCCCGACGGTCCGTTGCTCATGCCCTGCTGAACAGGGTCAGCCAACACGTTTTCGCGATCGCATCATTCCCAAGGAAGCTCCATGCGAGACCTCGCCGCACTGATCCGTGCCGTGCCGGATTTCCCCACGCCCGGTGTGATGTTTCGCGACGTCACCCCGCTGCTCGCCGATGCCGACGGCTTCGCCCGCTGCATCGACGCGCTGGCCGAGCCATGGCAGGGCAGCGGCGTGCAAGCCGTGTGCGGCATCGAGGCCCGCGGCTTCATCTTCGGCGCCGCGCTGGCGCAGAAGCTGCACGCCGGCTTCGTGCCGCTGCGCAAACCCGGCAAGCTGCCACCACCGGTCGTGACGGTGGACTATCAGCTGGAATACGGCAGTGATCGACTGGAAGCGCAGCGCGATGCGCTCAAGCCCGGTGAGCGCGTGTTGCTGGTCGATGACGTACTGGCCACCGGTGGCACGCTGGCAGCGGCCAGGGCCTTGATCGAGCGCCTTGGTGGCGAACTGGTGGGGGCCGGGGTGGTTATCGAATTGACCGGACTGCACGGACGGGAGCGTTGGTCAGGCGATCAACGGTTGCACAGCCTGTTGCGTTACTGAAGCATGCGGATGCGTTGTCCGATCGGGGTAGGCCGTTCGATCTGAGGCAATGTGTGCCACAGACATTCACACTATCGGCGCATAATCCGCCGGCGCGCCCTCCACCCGGGTTCCGCAACGGCCCTGGCAGGAACGGGCCAAGTGTGGGGGCAAAGCGAGAGGTTTTCAGCGCGCTGCGGGAGATTTTCAGTGCCCGGCATGGCTGAGACGGTGCGACTGGGGGCATGTACATGACGCGCTTCGGGGGAGGGTGAATGACGATCGACTACCTTGACGGGACCGCTCCGACCGATGTCGAGGCGGATATCTGCATCATCGGGGCGGGTCCTGCAGGAATCGCCATGGCCCGGACGTTCATTGGCACCGCACTGAGCGTATGCGTGATCGAAAGCGGCGGATTGGCCGGCGAAGAAAGTAGCCAGGCACTCTACGAAGGCCTCTCCATCGGATCCCCGGAGTTCGATGCGGGCATCTCCCGATTGCGTGCATTCGGCGGCAGCTGCAATCTCTGGGGTGGTGGCTGCATTCCGTTGAGCAGTTCGGACCTGGCAGAGCGTGACTGGGTCCCGCACAGCGGCTGGCCGCTCTCGTATGCCGAGCTCGAGCCGTACTACGTTCGCGCACAGGCGTTTTGCCAGATCGGATCCCACGATTTCGTGGACGGTTCGTTCCTGACTCCGCCAGCGCGTGCGCCGGTTTCCTTCGACGCCAGCAAACTGGTCAACCAGATCTTTGTGCGCAGCCCGATCCTGTTCGGCGCGGCGTATCGGTCCGAGCTGGAGCAGGCCCCGAACATCACGGTCCTGCTGCATGCCAATCTGCTCGAACTCGAGGCCAGTCTTTCCGGTACCTCCGTACGTCAGGCCCGCATCGGATCGCTTGGTGGACGGCAGGGCGTCGTACATGCACGGCACTACGTGCTTGCCTGTGGCGGCATCGAGAATGCACGGCTGCTGTTGTCGTCGGATTCCGTGGCGCGGCATGGACTGGGCAATGACCATGACCTGGTCGGGCGCTACTTCATGGACCATCCCACCGGCAAGCTCGGCACGTTTTTCACGGATGCTCCGGATCGCCTCACACGGCCCTACGACCGCACGGGAGGGAAAGGTTCCGCGCCTTCATTTCCTGAAATCGGCTTGTCGGACGAGGCGCTGAAGGCTTACCGCCTGTTGAATGGACGCGTCCGCCCGGTCGCCGTGGAAGGTCCGATCCCGAAGGGGATACGCGCCTTGCGCGAGCTGCGCGCCACACTTCACCCACCCAGGCAGGACGAGAGCTCGGCGCTGGAGGAGCGGCTTTGCGCCGCACTGAAAAACGGTTCGCGCATCAATCCGGATGTGACTGCCGAACCTCCGGCGGGACTCGGCAGGCTGGCCCTGCGCCTGGGCCTGGGTGCGGGAGATGTCGCCAGGGCCTACGTGCGCAAGCTGGCCGACCAGCCTGCGGTGAAGAGCGCCCACGTCGACCTGATCGGCTATTTCGAGCAGGCGCCCAATCCCGACAGCCGGATCGTGCTGGCTACGGAACGCGACGCCCTCGGTCAGCGCAAGGCCTGTGTCGACTGGCGACTCAGCGCGCTCGACCGGCATACGTACCGCACCGCTGCGGCCTTGTTCGGCGCGGAACTCACGCGTGCATGTGGCGGCCGTTTCCAGCCCGAGCAGTGGATTGGCGACGAGGACAGCGCAGTCCCGCAAGTCCGCGGCACCGCCCATCATCTGGGAACGACGCGGATGTCCGATGACCCGCGGCAAGGCGTCGTCGATCGCCACTGTCGCGTGCATGGCATCGACAACCTGCATGTCGCGGGCAGCTCGGTCTTTCCGACCGGTGGCTGGGCGTTTCCGACCTTCACCATCGTCGCCCTTAGCCTGCGTCTTGCCGAGCACCTGCGCATGCACATGACATCGCATGCCGCACTGGTCGAGCCAGGCGCGTCAGCCTCATATGCCGGCGCGGTGGCGTAACGCGCTACAGCTCAATCGGTGTTTCTGACGTGGTGCAGCTCGGTGTTGCCGGGCTTTGGCGTGTGCAGTCAACGCTTGTAAGGAAGGGTTGGTCGTCAGCGTGCCGCAGCGCGCCGCAGTCCCCGAAGAATAAGGATGCTGGAGGCAACGATTGCTATCCCGACGCTCATGAAACCAAGCGTCACGAAACTCTCCTGCCACGGCTGTGCGCTGCGACCCGCGGCGTTAATCGGAGACATGGCCGCCGTACCCAATATCGCCGCCAAGGTGGTTATTGCCCAATTCGCATACGTGCCATACAGCGCACTCCAATAGGCTGCAGTCGTCAGTCGCGGAGACAGTCGCACTTCCGTCCAGATGGCGCCCAGCGCGACAAGGAAGGTTCCATTCATGCCCCCTTCCAGATGGGCGGCGAGGCCCATGCGCGGATTGGTGAAGCGCTGCTCGACGAGGCCGGTGAGAAGGCCGATCAGGAACAGCAGCATTCCATGCCAGAGCAGTCGTCGTTTGGTGTCTTACATCTTGCTGACCCCTATCTGCTTTTCTGCATCGATAGAAGCTGCCCGTGAGGTCGGAGTCATCCGGCAAGGCTTTCAAAAGCCAGGGCGATGCGCATCCAGGCCGGCGTGGCGGCAAACACCACCGTGAGCACCTGCTGGGCAACGACGGCAGCACCGCCGTAGAGATACACCGGATGAGGCCGTCCGCGCGTGCGCCAGTCGAACACGATGGCGACAACAATGAAAAGATCTGCGACGAGCCCAGGTGGTATCGACACGTACGGCGGTGGCGGACCTGCTGCCGCACCGGGAGGAGCAAGCATCGTCAGGAACACGCGCGCGATGGCCGGGGTCATCATCGTGGCCATCAGCAGCGTCATCAGGCGTTTGTGTACCTGCGGACGCCGAATGTTGACGATCGCCAGGACAAACAGGCCGACCAGCAACGGCCATGCGCATAACGTGACGGCGGCGAAGCGGCGCGCGGCATCGCCCACGCCAGCGGCCTCGTCCCGCTTGATCACGGCCATTTCGCCCACCAGGATGACGCAGGCAATGACGGTGAACAGCGCGATGCCGGCCAGTCCCCATGCACGGTGATCAATCGTGCGCCCTGAGGCGACCAGTGCCGTCTGGACAAAGTAAAAGCAGGTCCAGGTGAACATCAGTACGCCGTGGATATGGATGATCGGGGGCGCGTGGAAGGTGCCGGCCGCCACGGGCGCCCAGTAGGTCGGTACAAAGCCGCCAAAGGCGACCAGAATGAACGCGCCAGCCATCCATACGTAGAAATATCGGCTTTCGGCACGTATCGCGCCGACCCCGGCAACTGTCGCATTCATATGCTTGTTCCCCCCTGTCGAGGCAATGCGGAGCATGCCTTCGCCATGCAAGAGCTTTCACTCGAAACGCGGATCGCGCGAATACATCGACATGCCGGTCCGACAAATTCAGGTCCCATCGCCCCGCGAGCCGGGGTTATCGCTACCACCACTGGTTAGGGCAGGTACAAAGGCATGCTCTGCAGCCGGCGTGCAAGTATTCATGTCGGAGCCTCCCTGGTGCAGGCGAGCATCGCAAGATCATGCTGCAGCAGCCGGGGATTGGCGGGAATATCCCGTATCGGCTAGAACAAACGGACATGGTGGTTTGCCGCAGCAGTCATCCAGTCAGCGTGGCGTCACCAGTTCAAGGCTTTCCACGTAGACCAGCTCGCATGCTCCAGCACCGACATCGTCGCGGGTCATCGAGGTGTTCCAGTGCCAGCCGCCGGGTCGGCTGGCGTCAACCAGGAAACCTTCGATGTGCACGACTTCGCCCGGACGCACTTCCCTGAGGTTGTGCAGCACGCCGGCATCGGCGGGAATCATGTGCATGTTGGCGCTATGCGTCTCGATCTCGCGACGCGGGATCGGGAATTGCTTCACGTGCCAGTAGTAGAAACGGTCGGACTGGCTGATGTCGATGTTCGCCAGCACGGCGCTGTCGGACATGCGGCCCCAGCCGAGCGCGAGGTCCTCGGGAATCAGTTTGCCGTCGGCGCCCCAGGAGTAATCGGCGCGCGACAGCACGCGGGCGGTAAGGATGAAGCGGGCGCGGGTGGTGAGGGTCACGTCGCCTTGCTGCAGCTTCGCGCCATCGTCGATGTTGTCCTGCTCGGGTTCGTCCGGCGCCAGCACGCCGGGTGGCTGCTGCAACGGGCGGTGGTGCCACCACGACGCGCCGCCCCACAACACTAGCAGCAGGGCAGCGGCAACGAGGAGCTTGCGCATGCTCAGGCGAAATCAGCCGCAAGCATGCAGCGCTGTTCGGGCGTGAGGGCCACTTCGACCGGCATCGCTGGCAGGGTCGATGCCAGCGTGACCGCGGCGCCCGCGTTCCAGTCCGCGATCATCGCCGCATCGAGCTCGAAGCGCAGGAAATGCACGGCGGCGGTCTTTTCGTCGTTGCTGCGCTCCATGTCTTCGTCGGCAATCGCGGTGACCGGGGCATGGCCGTGCACGTTCAACACGATGGCGTGCTCGATGTGGCGCAGGCGCACCAGCTCCAGCTTGCGTTGCTCGACATCGGGATACTCGATCAGCAGGGTCGCCTTGAGGTTGCCACCATCCGGGATCAGCGGATTGTAGGCATCGAGTTCATCCTGGATGCCGGCGCCCTCGAAGATGCGTTCGATGCGCAGCATTTCCTGCACCTGGTACTGCACGCTCAGGCGATCCTCGAAGATCAGCGTGAGGTGTGCACCAAGATGCACACTGCGTTTTTTCTTGTGTGCGATCACACTGCTGCGGAACTCGCCGCGTTGCTGCGCATAGGCTTCGAGGGTGAGCAGATCGGCGCGGGTCAGTTTGTCCATCATCAGATTCCGTAGGCCTTGCGCAGCAGGCTCAGCGGATGTTCCGCCACCGGCTTGTCGTCGAGGCCGTGGGCGATATGGCCGCCGGCCATCGGGCAGTCGCTGGTGAAGTGGTCGGCTTCGGCCTGCGCCACGCGATTCTCCACCGGTTTGGCCAGCTTGCGCGAGAGCGCATAGGTCGCATGCTTCACGCCATAGGTGCCGTCGTGGCCGGAGCACCGCTCGATCGTGACGACTTCGGTGTCGGGCACCAGTTGCAGGATGTCACGGGTTTTCGGGCCGATCTTCTGCACGCGCTGGTGGCACGGCACCTGCCAGGCGACCTTGCCCAGCGACTGTTCGAAGTCGGTCTGCAGCAGGCCGGCCTTGTGCCGTTCGGCGAGGTATTCGAATGGATCGAAGAATCGCTCGCGTACTAGCGCCACATCAGGATCATCCGGGAACATCAGCGGAAGCTCCTGCTTGAACATCAGCACGCAGGACGGAATCGCGGCAGTGAAGTCCCAGCCTTCGCGCGCCATCTTCGCCAGCACCGGAATGTTGCGCTCCTTGTATTTCTTCACCGTCTGCAGATCGCCCAATTCCAGCTTGGGCATGCCGCAGCAGCTTTCCTGTTCGACGAGTTTCGTCGGGATCGCATTGTGCGTCAGCACCGCGGCAAGATCCTCGACCACTACCGGGTCGGAGTGGTCGCAATAGCAGGTGGCGAAGATGGCAATCTTGCCGCGGGTGCGGCCAGCCGACGTCGCCGTACCGCTGCCATTGAGGTCGTGCAAGCGCTTGCGCGCGGGTGGCGTGTGGTACTCGGGTACCCGTGCGTCGGCATCGACGCCCATGGTTTTTTCCAGCAGTTTGCGCGCGCCGGGATGGTGGTTGGCAGCATTGATCACCTGCACCACCACCGGGATCGAGGCGAGCTTGCCGACGGCGCGGGTGTTGGAAAGAATCTTCGCCGATAGCGGGGCGCCATCACGCTCGAACGCCACCGCCTTGGCACGCAGCATCAGGTGCGGAAAATCCACGTTCCACGGATGCGGCGGTGTGTACGGACATTTGGTCTGGTAGCACAGGTCGCACAGGTAGCACTGCTCGGTGACCTTGGGATAGTCGGCCTTGTCGACGCCGTCGATCTCCATCGTCTTCGATTCGTCGATCAGGTCGAACAGGGTGGGGAAGGCGTGGCACAGGCTGACGCAGCGGCGACAGCCGTGGCAGATGTTGAACACGCGCTCCAGCTCGGCATCCAGCGCCTGCTGGTCCATGAATTCGGGATTGAGCCAGTCCAGCGGGTGCCGGGTTGGTGCTTGCAGATTGCCTTCGCCCTTTTCGTGGATCAGGTCCATCGTTGGCCTCCGCTGCGCTGGAAAAAGCAAGAGTGCTTTTTCGCCTAATCGGAAAAAGCGCTCTTGCCCCGATCCGGATACGCGATTAGCCCAGGTCGCCCAGCGCCTTGGTGAAGCGGTTGGCGTGCGAACGCTCGGCCTTGGCCAGGGTCTCGAACCAGTCGGCGATCTCGTCGAAGCCTTCCTCGCGTGCGGCCTTGTGCATGCCCGGGTACATGTCGGTGTACTCGTGGGTCTCGCCGGCGATGGCGCTTTTCAGGTTCAGGTGGGTTTCGCCGAACGGGAGGCCGGTGGCGGGATCACCCACGGCTTCGAGGTATTCCAGGTGGCCGTGCGCGTGACCGGTCTCACCTTCGGCGGTGGAGCGGAACACCGCGGAAACATCGTTGAAGCCTTCCACGTCGGCCTTGGCGGCGAAGTAGAGGTAGCGGCGGTTGGCCATCGATTCGCCGGCAAAGGCGTCTTTCAGGTTCTGCTCGGTCTTGGAGCCTTTCAGGTTACTCATGACATCACCTCGTGGCGTTGGGCTGGGAGGGAAATGTGAGCCGGCCTTGCGGTCGTGACCTGCCGAGCGTAGCGCCCGGCGGGCAGGGGATGAAATTGATTGTGTCGATGGAACGGATAGCTTGCAGCTATCGGCTTGCCGTCCGACGTTTCACTGCAGACTTGATCTCCGTGACAGGCGACGTGGCGGCGGTATGCGCGTCAAGCAGGTCAGGCGGCAGGCGCTGGAAGATCGCGGCCAGCCGCTGCAGGAAACCAGCCATGGCCGAGCTCTTGCGCCAGACCATGGCGATGCGTCGGCTCGGCGGGTGCCCCTTGAACTCGATCAGGTGCAGATTCGCCACCGGCGCCACCGGCCGCTTCACCGCCGTCACCGGCAGCAGGGTGATGCCGACGTTGGCTGCCACCATCTGTCGCAGGGTTTCCAGGCTGGTGGCACGGAAACCGGCATGTTCTCCGGCACCGGCCATGTGGCACACCTCCAGCGCCTGATCGCGCAGGCAATGGCCATCTTCCAGCAGCAACAGGTTCTGGCTGGAGAGGTCGGCCAGCTTCAGCTGCCCCTGCTTGTGTGCCAACGGGTGCTCGCCCGACACGGCCAGAAGAAAGGGCTCCTCGAACAGGAACTCGGTATGCAGGCTTTCTTCGTGCAATGGCAGCGCCAGGATGCCGGCGTCCAGCTTGCCTTCGCGCAGCAGGCGCAGCACCACTTCTGTTTTTTCCTCGACCAGCAACAGTTCCAGTCGTGGAAACGCCGCGCGCACCAGCGGCAGCGCATGCGGCAGCAGATACGGACCCAGGGTGGGGAAGATTCCCAGCCGGACCGTGCCCGATTCCGGGTCGAGCGTGCGCCGGGCCACGCCGCGGATCTGCTCGATCTCGTTGAGCACGTCGCGGGCACGCGTGGCGATGTCGCGGCCGACTTCGGTCAGCAGCACCTTGCGCGGCGTACGCTCGACCAGCGGCACGCCGAGTTCGTCTTCCAGCTTCTTGATCTGGGTCGACAAGGTCGGCTGGCTGACGAAGCAGGCATCGGCGGCGCGACCGAAGTGCCGATGCTCGGCCAGCGCTACCAGGTACTGCAGATCCCGCAGGTTCATCGTGCGCCTCGCTGAAGCCATAGATTCAACCTATGACAGCGATGGTAACAATCAATTTGAACGATGCAAGCGCGGGTTCTATCTTGCGTCTGTCGGGATCAGCCGGATACCGGCCCCGATCCACCGGCTTGAACCACCTGCGCGTCAGGAGTCCCTCCCTCCCCCGCTGACGCGCAGGCTCCCCACCGGCGGTGAAGCTCGCTTCACCGCCGGTTTTTTTTGCGTTCCAGTGGTCAGCTTCCGGCGGGAGCAGGCCATGCCTTCTGGCACTGGGTCGAAAGTCATGGCGCGCCTTAGCGTGGGCGTTCTGCATCTGCCAGGGGAAAGTCCATGCGTCGTTTCGTTCGCCCTCTTCTGCTGACCGCGCTTGCGGCCTGCTGTGGCGCCGCATTTGCCGGCACCGCCGAACAGGCGCCGCAGGGCCGCTTGCCGCGCTGGGCGGTGCCGCAGTCGTACCGGCTCTCGTTCAAGGTCGATCCGGCGCAGCAGGACTTCTCCGGCACCACCACGATCAAGGTCAAGCTCACCCAGGCATCTGATCACCTGTGGCTCGACGGCAGCGAACTGACCGTGTCGAAGGTGACCGTCACCGACGCAGCCGACAAGGTGCACGCGGGCAAGTACGTCGCGGTGGATCCGAAGGCCGGCGTGGTGCGGATCGATTTCGGCAGCACGCTGAAGCCGCAGGAGTTGACGCTTAGCTTCGATTACACCGCACCGCTCAACGCGCAATTGCAGGGGCTGTACAAGGTCAGCGCCAAGGGCCAGCCGTATGCGATGACGCAGATGGAGCCGATCAGCGCGCGCTTTGCCTTCCCCAGCTTCGACGAGCCGGGCTTCAAGACCCCGTTCGACATCAGCCTGACCATCCCCGATAGCCAGACCGCGGTGGCCAACACGCAGCAGGTGAAGGAGGTACCGGCGGGCAAGGGCTGGAAGACGCTGACCTTTGCGCAGACGCTGCCGCTGCCGACCTACCTGGTTGCCTTTGGTGTCGGCCCGTGGAGCATTGCCACGGCACCGGACATTTCGCCCGATGCCTATCGCAACACGCCGCTGCCGCTGCGTGGCATCGCCTCCGCCGGCGAGGCGCATCGGATGTCGCATGTGCTGGGCGAGACACCGAGCATCATCCACGCGCTGGAGAATTATTACGGCTTCGGCTACCCGTGGGACAAGCTCGACGTGCTCGCTGCACCGGACTTCTCCGCTGGCGCCATGGAAAACGCCGGCCTGGTCACCTTCCGTGACTGGCTGCTGCTGCTCGACAAGGATTCGCCGGCGCGCAACGTGCGTGGTTCGTTCAACGTCACCGCGCATGAGCTGGCGCACCAGTGGACCGGCGACACGGTGACGCTGGAATGGTGGAACGACATCTGGCTCAACGAAGCCTTCGCTACCTGGATGCAGCAGAAGGTGACGATGGAAGTGCACCCTGAATACCGCGCCGATCTCGACCGTGTACGCGGCGGGCAGGGCGCGATGGCGAACGACAGTCTGGTCAGCGCACGGCGCATTCGCCAGCCGATCACCGGCAATGGCGACATCATGACCGCGTTCGACGGCATCACGTACCAGAAGGGCGCCAGCGTCATTGGCATGTTCGAGAGCTATGTCGGCGAGAAGACCTTCCAGAAGGGCATGCGTGCGTATATCCAGCAGCACAAGTTCGGCAATGCAGTAGCCGACGATCTGGTTTCGGCGATCGCCACCGCTGCCGGCAAGGGCGATGCGTTCAAGCATGCGTTCAACAGCTTCCTGGACCAGTCCGGCGTGCCGTACGTGCAGACCAAACTCGAGCAGAAGGACGGCAAGACCGTGCTGCAGCTCAGCCAGAGTCGCTACCTGCCGCTCGGCAGCACCGGCGATGCGCAGCGCATCTGGGGCGTGCCGGTATGCGTGCGCTATGGCACTACCGACGGTAGCAAGGTCAGTTGCGAGATGCTCGACAAGACGACCGGCTCGATGGTACTGGCGGGTGCCAGCAACCCGACCTGGGTGATGCCGAATGCGAATGCCGGCGGCTACTACCGCTTCAGTCTGGGCAAGCAGGATCTGGCCAGCCTGACCCATGCAGCAGGCAAGCTCAGCGATGCCGAGCAACTGGCTTATGCCGATGCGATCGATGCCAGCTTCCGCCATGGCGATCTGGATGCCGGCGACGTGCTGGCTGCGCTGAAGCCGCTGACCGGCTCGAAGATCCGCGAGGTTGCCACCGCGCCACTCGGCCAGCTCGGCTGGATCTACCAGCACGAAGCCACCACCGATGCCCAGCGCGCGCGTCTGGCTGAGTGGGTGAAGGATGCCTACCTGCCACGCCTGGAACAGCTTGGCTACCAGCGCAAGGCTGGCGAATCCGAGGACGACTCGCTGCTGCGCAGCACTCTGGCCAGCAGCCTGGCGTTCGACTTCAAGCTGCCCGAAGTGCGTGCCGCACTGCTCAAACAGGGTGAGGCAGCACTGAAGCCAAAGGCGGATGGCCGTCTGGACCTGGATGCGGCCGATCCGGATCTGCTGGGTGATGCGCTCGGCATCGCGGTGCAGGAGCAGGGCAAGCCCGCTGTCGATGCGCTGATCGCCGAGCTGCCGAAGACCAGTGACGCTGCATTGCGCAATGGCATCCTCGGTGGTCTGTCCAGCGTGGAAGATCCGGCGCTGACCGAGCAGGTACGTAACTTCGCTCTGGACAAGCAGGTCAAGGTTGGCGAGATGACCATGCTGCTGATGAGTGGTCGCGACACGACCGCCCAGCGCGATGCGATGTGGCAGTGGTTCACTGCGCACTACCCGCAGATCCTGGCGCGTACCGGCAGTTTCGCGGGCGGTTTCCTGCCACGACTGGCCGCCGGTGGCGGTTGTTCGCAGGCGGAAGCCGATCGCGTGCAGGCCTTCTTCAAGCCACGTCTGAACGACGCGGCTGGCATCGAACGCGGCCTGGCGCAGACCGGCGAGTCGATCCAGCTGTGCAGCGCGTTGAAGGCGAAGCAGGATCCGGCGGCGATCGTGCGCTGACGATGGCTCAGGTCTTCATGCAATCCGGTGCGAGGTACAGTCATTTCCCGCGCCGAATTGCATTTGGGCCTTCGGACAAAGCAGGTCGCCTGAGATGGCTGCACAGCTGATCAGGTCCATAAGATCAACCATTGACCGGAAGCCGATATAAAGTCGGGGCCAAGCCGCCATCCTGGCGACAAGGTGTGATGGCTGGACCGACTTGGGTTTGGCGAATTTCCCAAGCGCGCATTTCGGACGGCGAATCTCATGGAGACGCAACCCATCCAGGTGTTCAATCCACAGGCCCTGATCGATCGGGTGCCGCTGGCGAACGGCAGCACGTGTTATGTCGTCGACGATGCGCTGCTGGAGCCGGAACGATTCGTTGCATGGACCGCAGCGCGCAGTGACGCGTTTCGTCGCATCGACTTCAGCGCCTATCCGGGTAACTACCTGATGGCGTCGGCGTCGGTCAACGATGCGTTGAGGGAGTTCTTTATCCATCGGATGCGCAGTCTGTTCGATGCTCGCCGCCTGTTGCAGATGCACTGCCGACTGTCGATGGTGACTCTGGCGCCAGAGTCACTGCAACCCTATCAATGGCTGTGTCATAGCGACAATTTCAATCTCGATCGTGCGTTCAGCATCCAAGCTTCGGTGTTGTATCTGTTCAAGGATCAGAGCCTCGGCGGCACGAGCTTCTATGAGCCCACCGGGTCGCCTGCTGACACTTCACAACTGTTCGCCGATTCGACTGCGTTGTCCGGCGAAGCCTTCACTCGGCGCTATGGAATCCAGCCAGGCTATATCCATGCATCGAACAGCTATTTCACGCAAATCGGCAGTGTACCGGCGCGATGGAACCGCATGATCTTCTACGACGGCAGCATGCTTCACTCTGGAGACATTGCCAGCCCCGAAAAGCTCGGCACGGATCCGTCGTCCGGGCGACTGACATTCAATGGTTTTTTCACCTGTCGCCGTCACGCAGTGTGAGGCTATGGCTGTTGCGAGTGGCAAGCGGACATCTCAGGTCGGATATCAACTGGTGTGACCAGACTCGACGTCATCCACGTTGGCGCTCCACTGCACATGATCCATCCATCCATGTTCTTTTTCGAAAACATCCTCGATTTCACGGGCGATCCGGTCGCCGATGTGCGTGGAGGGTTTTTCGGATGCGAATCGGCTGACCTGGGCCGCCGACTTGCCCAGCATCCCGGCCAGCATGGTCAGGCCGCCGGTACGCTTTCCGTCGCGTCCCGCATTGCGCTCGAGCTCCCTGACAAGTGCGCGGACATTGCGGTGCCGGATCTCCTTGACATCCATCTGCTCGATCAGAAGGCGCCACCGCGCCTCGCTTTCGGCCAGAGCGGCTTCGGATTTTTTCCGGTCGGTAATGTCCATGACGATACCGACGTAACGCTCCGCGGCACCCTTGGTGGAAATGACTTCGCCTCTGCGTGCGATCCACCGGATTTCGCCCGTGGCCGGGTCGACGCGCCGGTACTCCGCATATGCGAGTGGATCGGCCAGCGTGGAATGTCGATGCGCCACTGCCTGCTGGTCATCCGGGTGTACCAGACTGGCCAGCAGTTCGACCGTGACGGCAACATCGGCGTCCAGCCCCCATATGCGCCGGAATTGATCGGAAACCTCGAGGCGGCCGGTTTCCGGATACACCTCGAAGATGCCCACGCCGCCGGCTTGCTGGGCAATGCGAAGGCGCTCCTCGGATTGAAATCGCCTGGTGGTGTTCTTGACGACCGCGAACACCCCTGCAGGTGTCCCGGTTTCGTCGACGATGGGGCTGTAGTTGATGTCGAGCCAGATGTCCTCCGGCTCGCCATCGCGCAGCAATACGAAATGTTCATTGCGGTAGTTGAGGGTGTTTCCCTTGAGCACATCGCTCACTACCTGTGCCCTGAAATCCGCTATCTCCGACCAGCTGTCGTGAATCGTCTGGCCGAGCAGCCCGGGATGACGGGAGCCGGCGATTTCACGGTACGCATCGTTGTAGAGCATGTAACCCTCAGGCCCCCACTGGATGGTCATAGGTACATCGCTGCGCAGGATCAGTGACACCGCTGTCCGCAAGCACGCGGGCCACTGGTCCAGTTTGCCCAGTGAGGTTTTCTGCCAGTCGTAGGCACGGATCAGTTCGCCGGTTTTGGAGCCGCTGCCAAGGAAGGGATAGGGGATGCTGGCAGCGGGTTCAGTCATGCGATGCCTGAAAGACAAGGTGAGAGTAGTGATGGGAATGATGAGTATGGAACGCTCATCTCAAGATGAAAATTGTACTGTGGATCGCGTTGCGACTTGCGCACCTTGCGGATTTTTCTGCGCGTGACGGCCGCTGTAGATGGACCGTGCGTGGTTTCGGCCGCTGGTTTTTTCAAGCAGGATTTCGCGCGTCTGCGAAAGGCGAGTCACTTTCTCTCGCTTGCCCAATCTGCCTCGAAGCAAAGTTCAAGTGCAGAGCGGTCGATCGCCTTCGGCGACCGAGTCACTTTTCTCTTGCGTGGCCAAGAGAAAAGTAACCAAAAGAGAAGGCCACCTCGCACGCCGCTGCAGAGTGGCCCCGGGTAGAGCGACGCGCATCCTGCGCGTACTTTTCAGAAGAGCCGGATCAAATGCAGAGCAACAGTAGAACAAGGCAGAGCGATGCTTTGCTCTTGCTGTCGCGTCTGCTTCTTCGCTTTCAGCTTTTCACCGAGTGCGGGCCACGATGGCCCGCTGCTCTACTGGGGCCCCTGTGCGGCGGTGAGTCGGGGACGACAGGCCCGCAGGGGCATCGGCATGGATGCCGATGCCTTTTCGTCAGGACAGGAGTCCTGTCGAAAAGCCCGGCCCCGGCTCACGGACTTGCCGGGCAGGATGCCCGGCAAGCGCCAAGTGGGGTGGCCTTTCTCTTTGGTTACCTTTCTCTTTGGCCACGCAAAGAGAAAGTAACTCGGGCGCCGCAGGCGCACGAAAGCTCTTGCTTCTGCGAAATACTCGAAAGTCCCGACATACATTCAAAAGGCTAGGCGTGTCGATCCTAGCTATTGTGGCTTCTTCTGACATCGAACCCAAACGGAAAACAAAGCGTACATCAGGCCCTGAACAGCTAAGACAACCCAAGGCACGGCCCCATTACCTTGCACACCGATCGGCGTAACCATGACAAGTGCAAAAATAAACAAGTATGGCAACCACTTGGAAAATTTGTATTGCACCTCTAGTTCGACGACATGCCGCTTAGCAAACATCTGGAAGATGTAATTCGCGATCAAGGCTAGGGGTAAGGCCACGTATGTAAAGGCAATCGCTGTGCTGGAGAAGGGATTTTTCGGATTCAATGGCCCGAACGAACAGCAATCAGCGAGAACGCCTCCGATATCAAAAACCTGATTCTCAAAAATTCTGAGCATTGATGAGATCAGGATCGCGAAAATCAATGTAGTCATGATGCTGGCATTGAAATACTGGTGACTCTCACCCTTATCTTCCGGCTGTGAGAGCACGGCGTAGACGTAGAAAAGTGCTTGCATGTGGTTCCCCAAACCTACACTGATACTCGAATGCTAACGAAAAAAATGCCCAATTCAGCAGGCTTGTAATATCCGCTTTGGGAGGAAGCGGACATTACAGGACAATCACGCCTTACGCCTGCGGATCCACCCGCAACACCAACTTCCCCCGATGACTCCCATCAAACAACCGATTCAGCGCCTCGGGCGCAGTCTCCAACCCCTCCGCCACCGTCTCCTCTACCTTCAACTTCCCCTCGCGAATCCACCCACCCAGCGCCTGCACCGCCTCACGCGTCTTCGTGTAATCAAGAATCAAGAACCCCCGCATGCTAAGGCGCTTCATCACGAACACGCCGTAGTCGTCGCTGGGACGTTCGCCGCTGTTGTAGCCGGAGATCAGGCCACACAGGGCGATGCGGCCGCCGATGACCATGCGTGAGAGCACCGCGCGCATCACTTCGCCGCCGACGTTCTCGAAGTTGACGTGGACGCCGTCGGGGGTGGCGGCCTTGAGTTGTTGTTTGAAGTCTTCGGCCTTGTAGTCGACGGCGGCGTCGAAGCCGAGTTCGTCGGTGAGGTAGCGGCACTTGTCGGCGCCGCCGGCGATGCCGACTACGCGCGCGCCGTGGATCTTGCCGATCTGGCCGGCGATGGAGCCGACCGAGCCGGCGGCGGCGGAGACCACCAGGGTTTCGCCGGGTTGCACCGGGGCGATGTCGGTGAGGCCGTAGTAGGCGGTGATACCGCTCATGCCGCAAGCGCCGAGCAGGGTGGGTAGTGGAATGCCGGGATCGGCGGGCAGGCGCACGTAGCCCTTGGCGCTGTCGTGCAGCACCAGATAGTCCTGCCAGCCGGTGATGCCTTGCACCAGGTCGCCGACCTGATATTGCGCAGAGCGCGACTGCACCACGCGGCCAAGGCCGAGCGCGCGCATCACTTCGCCGATCGCCACCGGCGGCAGGTATTGCGGGATGTCGCGCATCCACACGCGGTTGGTCGGATCCATCGAGAGGTACAGCACGCGCAGCAGCACCTCACCATCTTTCAGCTCGGGTACGGGCTGTTCGACCAGGTCGAAGTTCTCGCGCTTGACCAGGCCTTCGGGGCGGGTCTTCAGGAGCAGTTGGCGATTGACGTAGGACATGGGATTCACCGTGATGCAGGAAGGGGAGTGGGTGCGTTCGACTATACGGCGCAGGCGCCGCCGTCGATCACCATTTCGGCGGCGGTGACGTAGCGGCTTTCGTCGGAAGCGAGATACAACACGGCATAGGCGACATCGTCCGGCTCACCGAGGCGGTGCATGGGGATGCCGTGGGTGAGCTTGCGGGTGGCTTCCTCCTCGCCCAGCGCGTCGAAGAATGGCGCCACGATGCCGGTGCGGATGAAGGCCGGGTGGATCGAGTTGCAGCGCACGTCGATCTTTTGCCTTGTGCAGTCGATCGCGACCGATTTGGTCAGCATCGCCACCGCGGCCTTGGAGGTGTTGTAGGCGGTGTAATCGGGGCCCACCTTGAATGCGGCCAGCGAGGAGATATTGACGATCGACGCGGGCTGATGCGCACGCAACAGCGGCAGCGCATGTTTGCAGCCGAGCATGATGCTCTCGACGTTGACGCTCATCACGCGGCGCCACTCCTTCAGCTCGATCTGCTCCACCGTGCCGAGTGAACCGATGCCGGCATTGTTGACCAGCACCGAGAGGCCACCCATGGCCTCATTCGCTTCGGCCAGCAGCGCGTGCCAGCGCTCCTCGTCGCGCACGTCCTGCGCGGCGGACCAGGCAACTTGCCGACCGCGTTCGCGGTTGATCTCGTCAGCCACGGCACGCACGCCGGCTTCGTCGATATCGGTAAGAAAGACATTCGCGCCGTGTCGCGCGAGCATGCGTGCGATCGCGGCGCCGAGACCGCCGGCGGCGCCGGTGACGAAGGCGCGCTTGCCGGCGACGCGGTGTGCGGAAGGTTCGGTCATGGCGTGTTCCTTGTGATGTTGATCGAATCAGACACAGAGATAACCGCCATCGACGTTAAGCACCGCGCCGGTGGTGTACGACGATGCATCGGAGGCGAGGTAGAGCGCGGCGCCGGCCATCTCCGACGGCTGCGCTACACGACGCATCGGCACGTGCGCCAGCGCCTGCTTGAGGATCGCTGGCGTATTCACCAGCACCGAGGCGAACTTGGTGTCGGTAAGTCCCGGCAGCAATGCGTTGCAGCGCACGCCGGCCGAGGCGCATTCCACCGCGAACGCCTTGGTCATCGAGATCACCGCCGCCTTGGTGATCGAGTAGATGCCCTGCTGGAAGCCCGGCACCACGCCGTTGACCGAGGCCACGTTGACGATCGCGCCGCCGCCGTTGGCGGCCATCAGCTTCGCGCCATGCGTGGACATGTAGAAGTAGCCGCGGATGTTGACGTCGACGGTCTTCTGGAAGATGCCCGGATCGGTATCCAGGATGCTGCCGAAGTAGGGATTGGTGGCCGCGTTGTTGACCAGGATGTCGAGCCGGCCGTGGCGTTGCGTCACGTGTGCGAACAGCGCCTCGATCTGCGCCAGCTCGCCGATGTGGCAGGCGAAGGCCTCGGCCGAACCGCCGGCCGCGACTATCTCGTCGACCACCAACTGGCAATCGGCCTCGCGTCGGCTCGAGACGATGGCATGCGCACCGTGTGCAGCCAGCAGCTTGGCGATTTCGGCGCCGATGCCGCGGCTGGCACCGGTGACGATGGCGATCTTGCCCTTGAGATCGAAGTTCGGAGTGGTGCTCATGGCGAGGTCTCTTGGCGAAAGTGGGAGGGAGTCAGCGCAGCGTGACGAGGTGGTGGCCGTTTGCGTGTTCCAGGTGAGGCCATGCGTTGTAGGTGATCAGCGTCGCGCCGCGCTGGCCGAGTCGCAGCCGCGTGAGGCCGGTGTTTACCAGCGGCCAGCTGAGTTTGAAGGCCTGCGCCAGAGGCGCGTCGAGCAGTGCGTTGGCGACCACTGCGATCGGGCCGCCCGAGGTGAACGCCCATGTCGTGCGTGCCGGATGCTCGGTCAGCGTCTGCAGTGCATGCATGACGTTGCCGCGAAAGGTCGGCCAGGTGAGCTGGTACTCAGCGTCGTGCGCGCCGTCGACCCAGCGTGCGATGGCATCGGCGAACAGGTGATGGAAAGCGCGGTGAGGGTCGGGCGTCTGCTTCAATTCCGCACGCAGTGCGCCGGACCCGTTCAGATCGGGTCGAAGCCGTGCGAGCAGATCGTGGTGATCGACTTCGTCCAGGCCGTCCAACATCAGTGGTTCACGATCGATGCCTGCGGCTTCGAGACATAGCTCGGCGGTGCGTCGATGCCGTTCGCGTGGTCCGATCGCGATCAGGTCCGGGGTCGATCCACATGCCGCCAGCCACGCACCCAGTCGGCGTGATTGTTCTTCGCCAAGCGGCGACAAGCGATCGTATTCATCGGCGCTGAAACTGGCCTGACCATGACGGATCAGCAGCAGGCTGCGCGCGCTCACAGCGTCGAACGACCGATGATGCGGCGGCAGCGCCCACCCATGTAGCGAGCGGCCTGACCGAAACCGGCGAACTGCGGGTTGCTGGTCTGGCCGAGCGCGAAGCGACGGTAGATCTGTTGGATGATTACCATCAGCCGAAACAGTCCGAACACTTCGTAGAAATCGAAGTTGTCCACATGCAGGCCGCTGCGCTGGCCGTAGTAATCGATCACCTCGTGCCGCGTCAGCATGCCGGGTACATGCGTGGGCTGCCGGCGGAACGACTGGAACGTGGCATCGTCGTCGGCCTGCACCCAGTACGCGAGCGAGCCGCCCAGATCCATCAACGGATCGCCGATGGTGGCCATCTCCCAGTCCAGCACGCCGATGATCTCGAGCGGATGCTCGGGATCGAGCACCACATTGTCAAAGCGGTAGTCGTTATGGATCACGCAGCTGGCGCTGTCGTGCGCCGGCTGTTTCGCCGCCAGCCACGCCATGACATCGGCGCAGGCATCGGTGTCCTCGGTGGCTGCTTTTTGCCAGCGATCGCTCCAGCCAGCGACTTGTCGCGCGATATAGCCGCCACCCTTGCCGATGTGTTGCAGCTCGGGCAGCGAAGCATCCACCTGATGCAGCTCGATCAGGCGATCGATGAAGCCCAGACAGAGCTGGCGTGCGCCGTCCACATCGAGACCCAGCTCAGGCGGCAGCTCGCGGCGCAGGATGCTGCCGCGCAGCCGCTCCATCACGTAGAAGTCATGGCCGATCACCGATGCGTCGTCGCAGGTGGCGAGGATTGCCGGCACATATGGATAGTGCGGCTTCAGCGCGGCCATCACCTGCGCTTCGCGCAGCATGTCGTGCGCGGATTTGGCCTTGGCGCCGGCCGGTGGACGGCGCAGCACCAGTTCGCGATCGCTATAGGCAATCAGATAGGTGAGGTTGGAGGCGCCGTCGGGAAATTGCGCGATTGTTGGTGTGCCATCGAGACCATCGACATGTTGCTTCAGGAACGCATCGACGCGCTGCAGGTCGAGCGCATCCTCGTCGCGCACCGCACGCGGTTGATCCAGCGGCGTGGTCATCGTGCCGGCTCCTGTGCGCCTTGCGCTTTCATTTCCAGCCGCGCGATCACGCCGCGATGGACTTCGTCCGGGCCGTCGGCCAGACGCAGCACGCGCGCATAGGCGTACAGCTGCGCCAGCGGAAAATCGTCGGACAGACCGGCGCCGCCGTGGATCTGGATCGCTGCGTCGGCTGTCTGCTGTGCCACGGCCGGCACGACCACTTTGATCTGCGAGATCAGGCTGAGCGCAGCCTTGGTGCCCTGCGTGTCCAATGTCCAGGCAGTTTTCAGCGTCAGCAGGCGCGCCTGCTCGATCGCCATGCGCAGGTTGGCGATGATGTCCGGATTGCCGCCGAGCTCGGACAACGGCTTGCCGAACGCGATGCGTGAACGAGCACGTGCACACAGCAGGGTCAGCGCGCGTTCCGCCGCGCCGATCGCGCGCATGCAGTGGTGCACGCGCCCGGGCCCCAGCCGACCCTGGGCGATTTCGAAGCCGCGGCCCGCACCGAGGATCACGTTCTCCACCGGCAACCGCACATGGGCAAAGCTCAACTCGCCATGACCGCTGGGTTCGTCGAAGTGATGAAACACCGGCAGCATGCGTTCGATGGCGACGCCCGGACTGTCGAGCGGGCAGATCACCATGCTGTGGCGCCGGTGTGGTTCGGCCTGCGGGTCGCTCAGCCCCATGAAGATCACGAAGCGGCAATGCGGGTGGCCAGTGCCGGTGGTCCACCACTTGCGCCCGTTCAACACGACCTGGTCGCCTTCGATGGTGGCGGTGGCCTGCATATTGGTGGCGTCGGAAGAGGCCACATCCGGCTCGGTCATGCCGAAGGCCGAGCGGATCCGGCCGTCCAGCAAGGGCTGCAACCAGCGCTCCCGTTGTTCCGGCGTGCCATAGCGGTGCAGCACTTCCATGTTGCCGCTGTCGGGCGCGCTGCAGTTGAACACCTCGGGCGCGATGAAGGAATGCCCCATGATTTCCGCCAGTGGCGCGTAATCCACATGGCTGAGGCCGGCACCGTGTTCGGCGTCGGGAAGGAACAGGTTCCACAGTCCGGAGGCGCGTGCCTTCGCCTTCAGGCTTTCCATCACCGCCGGTTGCCGCCACTGGCGATGGTCGCTACTGCCAGTCAACTGCGTGGCGTAGACGCGTTCGGCAGGAACCACTTCATCGCGCATGAAGGTGGAGAGGCGTTCGACGAGAGCCTGCGTACGTTCGGAAGCGGCGAAGTCCACGAGGTTTCCTCCTGACCAGCAGCCAGCCTACGCCTCGTCCATATAATTAGTGAAATGAATATGCTTTATGACTATCCATTAACATGGCTGATGACTTTGGTGCCGATGTCTTCGGCACGCGCACGGTAGGGAGCAGGACATGGACCGCACCGACAACCGCATCGACCTGAACCTGTTCCGCGTACTCGACGCGATCTACAGCCATGGCGGCGTCAGTGCTGCCGCACGGGTGCTGCACCTGACCCAGCCGGCGGTCACGCATGCCTTGCAGCGCTTGCGCGACCAGCTCGGTGATCCGCTGTTCGTGCGCCAGGGCAACCGCCTGCTTCCCACCGAAAAGGTACGCACGATGATGCCGGCGGTGCAGCTGCATCTGAAAGGCCTGCATGCCAGCGCGCACGCGCAGCCGCGCTTCGATCCGGCGCAACTGGATCTCGAGTTGACTGTGGGTTTTCGCGACATCCTCGAATCGATCGCGTTGCCTTCGCTGCTGGCACGGATCGAGCAGCATGCGCCGCAGTTGCGCGTGGTCAGTCGTCGCGTTGCGGCCGATGACGTGGAGCGGGAGCTGGCGGCGGGCACGGTGGATCTGGTGGTGGATCGGCCACTGCGGGCCGGTGCGCACATTTCCAGCAAGCGTCTGCTCGACGAATCACTGGTCGTGGTGATGCGTGCCGGTCATCCGTGTGCCACACAACTCCGGCGCAGCGACTATATGAGCGCCCGGCATGTCGCCGTGTCGGCGTTGGGTGAGGCCAATGCACTGGATATGCTGCTCGGCCAGAACGGCATGTTCCGTCACGTGCAGCTGGTCTGCCAACACTACTTCTCCGCCTGCCAGATTGCGGCGGCCACGCAAATGCTGCTGACCGTGCCGCGCTCGTATGCCAACCATCTGGCCACGCTGTTGCCGATTGCCGTGCAGCCCTTGCCTATACGGCTGAAGGCATTTCCGATTCTGGCCTACTGGCACGCGTCGAAAGACGACGACCGCGCGCATACCTGGTTTCGACAATGGGTGTTCGAGGCGATCACCCAGGCGATCGAGCCGGTGCGCCGCTGATCGCGACATGCTCGGTCTGCTTGCCGCGTAGCGGTCCTGACATTGAGAACAGAATGGCGAAATGGTCGATACCGGCACGCGGTATCGACAGGTGTGTGCCAGTGGCGTGGTTCATTGCCTCATGGCGAGCCAACGATCATGTAACTGGCATGGCCGCTAAGCGCATCTCTCATGTAGGAGACCGTGACTCTGCCGCTGGCGTTGCTGAAGGCACTGGCGGTGACGGTGGAGCGCGGCGGATCCAGTCGTACCTGGCAGGTATAGGCTCTGCTCGAACGACTGTAAGCGGTGACCTGGCAGGATTCGACCGAGCCCTCTAGATTTTCCTGTACGGAATTGGGAGACCACGCGGCATAGACGGCCGCGAGGATGGCGAACCCAAAGAACGTGCAGGCGATGACCGTCCCAGTTTTGGCTTTTTTCATGCAGGGCACTACCGGTCGGTGAATGCCCGGAGCGTTCGGTCGAACCGCTGTAGCCAGGCGCCATTGACACAGGATAACGACATCGGCTGTTTCTTGCGAAGGGCGACGCTACCGGTTTTTTCCTGTCAGTGCGAGATGGCGGTAGCTCCGGTCGCTGTGTTGACGACGGGGTGGGAGCGAATGAACGCCATGGTGTCGTCGATCACCGGCGCCTTGTCGCGCAGAGGCTTCGAGATCGAGAACAGGATCGCGAAGTGGCCGATATCCGGATAGAGCTTGAGCTCGACTAGTTCGTTTTCCTTGCGCAGGGCACGTGCCAGTGATTCGGCATTGCGTGGCCAGACGATCTTGTCGGTGCTGCCCTGCATCAGCAGCATCGGCGGCTCATCGCCATTGACGAAGTGCACCGGCTGCGAGCGCAGCTGTGCTTCGTGCGTGGTACCGAACATGTCGATGAAATCCGGATCCTTCAGCGGCAGAAAATCGTAAGGCCCGGCCAGGCCGATGAAGCCGGCCAGTTGCCGCGGCTGCATGCCGACGTCATTCAACCAGTGCGCGTCCGTAGCTAGCAGCGCACCGATATGCGCGCCGGCCGAGTGACCCATCACGAACAGATCGTCCGGGTTGCCGCCGTATTCGCTGGCGTGTGCATGCGTCCACACCACTGCGCGTGCGGCGTCCTGCATGAAGCCGTCCAGTTTCACCTTCGGCCACAGTCGGTAATCAGGAATCACCACCACCAAACCCCGTCTGGCCAGTGTCTCGCCCACCCACGCGTACCACGACCGTTTGCCGGACTTCCAACTGCCGCCAAAGAAGAACACCACCACCGGCGCATGGCTGGCATCGCTCGGCCGATAGACGTCGAGTGCCAGCTGGTGCACCGGATCGAACACCACGTCACGCTGCACGACCACCCCTGTCTTGTTGGTTACGGTGTTGAGCCCGCTGAAAAGCACGGCCTGGCAGCCGGTGAGCAGGGCGCCGCCGAGCAGCATCAGCGCTGTGGCAAGAAGGCCTCGACGAAGCGGGCCGCGGGTGGCGCTTGGTGTACTGGTCGGCATGCGGTTTCCTTTGGATGGTCCTTGGGTTTGACCGATGTGTCTGGCCGGTTAACCCCGTTACGCAGCAGACTGCGTTTCATCAGAGGTTGATGTGGCATGCATGCAGATACGAGCAACGACTCCTTCAGGATGCAGTTGCTGCTGTGTGCCTGCCGTGTACCACTTACACTGTGCTGGCCTCACGGGCACACAGGGAGAAACGCATGCTTCGTCGATCGTTGGGGTTGCTGGGTTTGTGGCTGTTGCTTGCCGTGCCCTTGCTGGCGCAGGACGTGCCGCCGCCATTGCGCGACTGGCAGGCCTGGGTGCTGCACGAGGTGCCACGGCATGATTGCCCGTTCCTCGCCAACCAGATGCCATCTTCCTATGAAGCCAGCTATCAGTGTGCGTGGCTCGGCCGTTTGACACTCGACGCCAGCCAGGACGGCGGACACTTCAGCCTGAACGTGCACGTGGACGCACCGAGTTGGGTGGCGCTGCCGGGTGATGACAAGAACTGGCCGCAGCAGGTGAGCGCGAACGACCAGCCGGCCACCGTGCTGCAGCGAGGTGGCCAGCCGATGGTATGGCTCACGCCTGGCGACTATCAGCTACGCGGCAGCTTGCCGTGGACAGCGCGCCCGGCACGGCTGCACGTACCGGCGACGATCGGACTGGTCACGCTGAGTGTCGATGGGGCTGCGGTGACGCGGATCGAGCGCAACGGTGACCAGCTCACCCTAGGTGAAGCCGCCGCGGCACAGCGCGCTGCCGATGCCTTGTCGCTGCGCGTGTACCGACATCTCGAAGACGGTCTGCCCGCCATGCTGGAGACGCGGTTGCAGTTCAACGTTACCGGTAGTGCGCGCGAGCAGCTGTTGGGCCCGGTATTGCCAGCTGGCTTCGTCGCGACGGCCTTGTCGGGCGATCTGCCGGCGCGACTGGAGAACGATGGTCAGCTACGCGTGCAACTGCGTCCGGGGCAATGGACGGTCACGCTGGCTTCGCGCAGCATCGACCCGCTGAGCAAGGTTGCGTTGAAGCTGCCGGCGGCCCCTTGGCCGCGGCAGGAAGTCTGGAGTTATGCCGACGATACCGCGTTGCGCGGCACGCGCGTGGAAGGCAATGCGACCGATGCAGCTCAAGCAGGTGTGCCGGGTGACTGGGCCGATCTTCCTGCCTATGTACTGGATGATGCCTCCGGGCTGGCGATCGAGCAGGGCAACCGCGGGGATGAGGGTGGCCAGGGCGATCAGCTGCATCTGGAGCGCCAGTTGTGGCTGGACTTCGACGGTGGTGGCCTCAGCGTCGCCGATCATCTCAGCGGCGAGCTGCACCATCATCAGCGGCTGGATGTGGTTGCGCCGTGGCAGCTCCAGCGCGCGGCACAGAACGACAATCCGCTGCTGGTCACCAGGGGTGCGGATGGCCTGAGTGGAGTTGAGCTGCGTGGCCAGCAGCTCGACCTCAATGCTGGCCTGCGTCTGCCGGCGCATGGTGGCGTGATGCCCAGTTCGGGATGGAAACTTCCGCTGGAAGGGATCGACGCCATCTTGCATCTGCCCTATGGCTACCGCCTGCTCGGGGCAGGCGGTGTCGATCGCTCGCCCGATTCATGGGTGGCGCAGTGGAGCCTGCTCGACCTGTTTGTGGTGGCGTTGATCGCACTGCTGGCTGGACGCCTGCTCGGCTGGCCCTGGGCTGTTCTGGTCGCTGCCTATCTCGCACTGGCGCAGCACGAAAGCGCTGCGCCGCTATGGACGCTGGCGATCGTGCTGGCGTTGACGCTGCTCTTGCGTGCGCTGCCGGATGGACGCCTGCGCTCGTCAACACGCATCGGTGCGGTGATCGTCTTTGCGCTGGCGCTGCTGTGGACCTTGCCCTTCGTCGCGGCCCAGCTGCAGTACGCCCTGCATCCGCAACTGGAAGGGGCAAATCAGAACCGGATTGTCTCGGCAAGTTTCATCGAGCCGGCAGCGCAGGACCATGGTTATGCGAGCAAGGCGATGAAGCAGCGGGTCGCACCGCCTGCAGCGGCCCCAGCGCCACCAGCGCCCGTCGAAGAAATCAGCAGCAATGCCATGGCATCATCGGCGGTGGAGTCGGCGGACATGGCTGCGTCGGGAAGACTTGAGAGTGTGGTTGTGACAGGTTCCAGGGTATCGGCATCCGATCTGGTGAGCTCGGAGCAGGACAACCGGGCGCTGATCCAGGCCGGCGCCGGCGCGCCGCACTGGGACGAAGGCAACAACTATCGCCTCGGCTGGTCCGGACCGGTGACGCCGGAGCAGAGTACGCGCCTGGTGATCGCGCCGGCGTGGCTGGTGCGCCTGCTGCGTGTGGCGATGGTCGCCCTGCTGGCTGCCCTGCTGGCGAAGCTGGCAACTACGCTGCTGTTGCCCTTGCGTGGTCGCTGGCGCGACTGGCGCGGCAGCGGTGCGATGGGCGCTGCCTTGCTTGCTCTGACGCTGCTGCCGCATGGCGTCCATGCGCAAAGCTTGCCGAGTCCGGAGTTGCTGAACCAGTTGCGCAACCGGCTCACCGAGGTGCCGAAGTGTGTGCCGGCGTGCGCCGCGATCGCGCAGGCCCAGCTGCAGGCCAGTGGCGATCTGCTCGATGTGGAACTGGAGGCGCATGTCGGTGCACCGATCGCGCTGCCGTTGCCGCAGGGTGACGACGCGCTGCAACTGTCCGACGTCAGCGTGGATGGTCATGCCGACGCTGCACTCACGCGCAATAACGATCAGCTGCTGGTGCGGCTGGACCGCGGCGTACATCGAATCAGCCTGCACTACCGCATCGGTGCGGCGGACAGTGCCAGCCTGCGCTTCACGGTGCGACCACAGCGCATCGTGTTCGGCGGTCAGGGTTGGTCGCTGGATGGTGTCGATGATGGGCACCCACTGGGCGACAGCATCGCACTGCATCGTGTGCGTACCGCCAGTGATGGCAAGAGCCTGCCGGCTGTGCAGAGCTTCCCGCCGTATGTGCGACTAACCCGAAGCCTGGCGCTCGGTGTCGATTGGGTCGTGGAGAACCAGGTCGAGCGGATTGCGCCACAGGAAGGTGGCTTCAGTACCACGCTGCCGCTGCTGCCCGGCGAGCATCCGCTCGGTGATGATGCGCTGGTCAAGGACGGCCACATCAATATCACCTTCAACGCGAACAGCAATGTGGTGCGCTGGAGCAGCCGACTCGATCACACGGCGCAACTGTCGCTGCAGGCTCCGGCGCTGGGTGAGCGTGCCGAAGTATGGGAAGTGCATGCGGCGCCGATGTGGCATGTCGAGGCCAGGGGCGTGCCGACCAGTGCCAGCAACGACGGTCTGCGTTTCCAGCCGTTGCCCGGCGAGAGCCTGCAGCTCGCCCTCAGCCAGCCGGTGGCTGTGGCGGGCGACAGCCTGGCCTTCGACAGCGTGCAGTTGACCAGCGCGACGGGCGAGCGTGCCAGCGAAGTCACGCTGAACCTGCAGGCACGCAGCACACGCGGTGGCGAGCATGCGATCAGCCTGCCTGCCGGCAGCGAATTGCTGGATGCGAAGCGCGATGACGAGTCGATCAATCTCGCCGTGCGTGACGGCAAACTTGGCCTGCCGCTGTTGCCGGGCGAGCATGCTTATGCGCTGCGCCTGCGCGAACCGGATGGTATTGCCGCCCGCGTGCACACACCGGTATTCGACCTGCATGCGCCGATGGCAAACATCGACCTCTCGCTGCAATTGCCGCAGGATCGCTGGGTGTTGTGGGCATGGGGTCCGACAGTGGGTCCAGCGGTGCTGTACTGGTCGCAGCTGATCGTGCTGCTGCTCGCGGCGTGGCTGTTGGCACGCTATGCGCCGACGCCGCTGCGCTTCCGGCATTGGCTGCTGCTCGGGCTGGGTTTTTCGGCCTTCGCGTGGAGCGCGTATGCACTGGTGGTGGTCTGGCTGATCCTGCTTGGGCTGCGCGCGCGCCACACGCCATCGGCATCGTTGGGTACGACGAAGTTCAACCTGCTGCAGCTGGGTCTTGCCGCGCTTACGTTGCTGGCGCTGGTGGTGCTGATCGCTGCCGTGCCGAAAGGGTTGCTCGGTCTGCCGGACATGCATGTGGCCGGCAACGACTCCAGTGCGTGGAGCCTGCGCTGGTTTGCCGACCAGAGTGCCGGCGTGTTGCCCGGTGGCGGCGTGTTCAGCGTTTCGCTCTGGGTCTACAAGATCGCCATGCTGGCCTGGGCGCTGTGGCTGGCCAATGCCTTGATCGGCTGGCTGCGCTGGGCTTTCGACGCATGGACGCATGGCGGATATTGGCGCAAAGCCGAGCCGACGCCGGCGGTGCCTCCGGAATTGCCGGTCTCGCCAGCGGAGCAGTCGCACGATGCCTGATATCCGAAGCACGCTTGCTGCGGCGACGCTACGGCTCGGCGAGCGCGCCGATGCCGAGGCATTGCTGTTGCACGTGCTCGCCAGGCCGCGCAGCTGGTTGTACTCGCATGTCGATGACGTGCTGGACAAGGATGTCGAAGCCTCGTACGTGGCACTGCTCGAACGCCGCACAGCCGGCGAGCCGGTGGCGTATATCACCGGTCGTCGCGGCTTCTGGTCACTGGAGCTGGAGGTGAGTCCGGCCACGCTGATTCCACGGCCGGAGACCGAACTGCTGGTCGAGCTGGCATTGCAGCGACTGCCACGCGACACGGCATGCAGCGTGGCGGATCTCGGTACCGGCAGCGGTGCGATCGCGCTGGCGATTGCGCGCGAGCGCCCGTTGGCCCGCATCACCGCTACCGACGCCAGCGCCGAAGCGCTGGAGGTCGCCCGGCACAACGCCTGGAACCTCGATATCGGCAACGTTGCATTCGCAAACGGTGACTGGTTCGCACCGCTCGCCGGCCAGCGTTTCGACTTGATCGTCTCCAACCCGCCGTACATCGAGGCTGACGATCCTCATCTGGCGCAAGGTGATCTGCGTTTCGAGCCGGTCAGTGCACTGGCTTCCGGCCGGGATGGTCTCGACGACATCCGCCGCATCGTGTGCGATGCGCGTGCGCACCTGCAACCTGGCGGCTGGCTGCTGTTCGAGCATGGCTGGAATCAGGGCGCCGCCATTCGCACACTTCTCGTCGACGCCGGCTATGCCAGTGTGTTCACGGCCACGGATCTGGAGCAGCGTGATCGCGTCAGCGGTGGCTGTTGCTGATCGCAAGGACAGTCGTCATGGTGCGTTGTCGATGGCCGCGCTAAGCTGATGTCCGCATGTCGTTCTCGGTCGGATCCCGGCAGGCCTTGATCTGCTGCCATCCGCATCGGGATTATCGGTGCCAGATGAGGATGCAGACTCATGCAGTTTCATTCGGGTAGTGTCTCGGGCCGTGCGGGTGGAAGGCTTCATGCCGCCAGAAGTCATCGCTGGTATCACCTGATCGGTGCATCGCTGTGCTGTATTCCGGCGCTGGCCGCCGCGCAACCGCCTCCGGATCCTGCCGGCGCCAGTTCCACGCCACCACCTGCTGAGAGTCGTGCGGCAAATGCGAAGCAGGCGACGACACTCGGTGAGATCATCGTCACCGCGAATCGTCGGCGCGAGCCGTCGCGTGAGGTGCCGATGCATGTGGACACGGTGCAGGCGGCCGACCTGCAGAAGATCGGTGCGCGCACGCTGAGCGATTACGTCTCGTACCAGCCCGGAGTGTTCTTCGCCAGTTCGGGTGGCGCCGGTGAGGGCGAACTGGTCATGCGCGGCGTCTCCACCGGCAACCAGACCAGCCCGACCGTATCGGTGTATATCGATGACGTACCGGTGGGTGGCAGCACGGTGTATGCCTCGGCGGCCACCTTCGTGTTCGACGCTGCGCTGATGGATCTGGACCACATCGAGTTCCTGTACGGCCCGCAGGGCACGCTGTACGGCGCCGGCTCGATGGGCGGCCTGGTCAAGTACGTCACCAACAAGCCCGATACCAGCGGCTTTTCCGGCTCGACGGGTTTCGATGTCTCGCATACCCAGCAGGCCGGCATGAACTACACCGAGCGGGCCACGCTGAATATTCCGCTGGTGCAGGACAAGGCCGCCGTGCGCGTGTCGGTGTTCGACCAGCACACGGCAGGCCTCTATCGCGCGGTAGGGGAGACGCCGTCCAATGGCGACGATCGCACACATACCAAGGGGGCCCGCGTGCAACTGGAGGTCGATCCGACCGACAGACTCAGCTTCAATGTCACGGCGATGGCGCAGCAGATCGCCGCCGACGGCCTGTCGATGGCCGACTACAGCCTGGCCACTGGCCAGCCCATCTCCGGTGGCCCCTACAACCGCCAGCTCAACCATCGCGAGCCGTTCACGCAGACCCTGCAGCTGTATGCGTTCCACGCCGGCTACGACTTTGGCTGGGCCAACCTGGACTGGATCAGTTCGTACCAGGATTTCGTCAACCACAGCGTGCAGGACTATCCGGACAAGTTCCTGGACCTGCTCAACGTGGTCGGACCAGCGCTTGGAGTCGACAACCAGCTCGGCTCGCTCTATGTCGATTCCGCGTATGACGTGCACAAGACATCGCAGGAGATCCGCCTGACCTCGCGCAAGGGCGAGCACTTCGACTGGCTGGCCGGCATGTGGTTCAACCGCGAGAACGTGTGGGAGCAGTACGCTCTGGAGGGCGCCAACCTTCCTCCGCCGGGCATCACCAGCCTGCTGGGGCAGCGGGTGAATGCCGGCTTTCGCGAATATGCCGGCTACGGCGACATCACCTGGCACATCTCGTCGAAATGGGATCTGGCGGCAGGCGTACGTGCCAGTGGCAATTCGCAGCACCTGTCGAACTTCGAGGACGGTCCGGTCGCGGGCAGTCCGGGTGGCTTCAGCGAGCACATGATCAGCGACGACATCACCAAGATGCTCACCGCCAGTTACCGGCCGGACAAGACCCACAGCTACTACTTGCGCGCATCGACCGGCTACCGCCCGGGTGGCTTGCAGGCGCCGCTGGAGAGCACGATCTTCGGCGCCAACCCGAACGCGAAGGACACCTTCGGCTCCGATGCGCTGACCAGCTACGAGCTGGGTTACAAGGGCAGCCATCTGGATGGCCAATTGAACATCGGCATCGATGCCTACGACATCGAGTGGCACAACCTGCAGCTGTACACCTATACGCTGGGCAACACGATCATCCAGAACGCCGGCGACGCGCGGATCGACGGCCTGGAACTGCAGTCCAGTTACACGCCGGGAAACTGGCTGTTCACGGCGGCGGCGGCGTACACCGACGCGCGCACGCTGCAGAGCAATCCGCAGCTTGGCATCGCCGGTGGCGCGCAGCTGCCGTATTCGGCCAAGGGCACCGCCACCCTGGCAGCGAAGTACAACTTCAGGTTGGCCGGTAATGCTGCCTACGTCGGCGCCAATCTGCGCCTGTCGACCAAGCGCAACGCCGGTTTCGACAACGACTCCAGCGATCCCAACTTCAAGTTGCCGGGTTTCGGCCTGCTCGATTTCGACACTGGCATGACCTTCGGCAGCGGTACCAGCGTGGATATATACCTGCGCAATGCGCTCGATCGCCGCTTCCCGATCGGCACGCTCAACGACGAGGCGATCAATTTCCTCGCCAGCGTGGGCGGCCCGATGCTGGTGCAGATGTCCACGCCGCGCACGATCGGCGTCTCGTTCAATGTGCCGTTCAAGTGAGCGCGGCCCGCGCTGATGTCGGCTTCACCGTGTAGAGCAGGGCGGGCAGGAATACGAACGTCGCAAGCAGCACGGCGACCAGGCTGAGCAGCAGCAGGCTGCCCATGCTGGCCATGCCGCGATCGTGCGACAGCGCCAGCGAGCCGAACGCGGTGCCGGTGGTGAGCGCGGAGAACAGCACGGCACGCGCCGAGGCGGAGCCGACGAAGCTGCGCATGCCGGCGCGCCAGTTCATCACGAAGTAGACGTTGAACGAGACCCCGACACCGAGCAGCAATGGCAGTGCGATGATGTTGGCGTAGTTGATCGCCATGCCGGCGAGCAGCGCCAGCAGCGCGGTGAGCAGCGCCGACATCGACAGCGTGAGCAGCACGATGCCGGTATCGCGCAGGTGGCGTAGTGCGATCAGCAGCACCACGGCGATCGCCAGCGTGGCCAGCACCGCGGCCTGGCGGAAGGCGTGCATGATGGTGTCGGCCGAGGTGATGGTGGTGACCGCGGAGCCGCCGGCGTCAGGCGCGATCGCCTGCACGGCGTCGACGAAGCGGCGCAAGCCTGCGGTGTCGTGCGCAGCGGCGGTCGGCGATACCTGCAGGTGGACCTGTCCATCCGCAGCAAACCAGTCGCGACGGATCGAGGCAGGCAGGTTTTGCCGGGTGATCGGAGCGGCATTCAATGCATCGCGCAAGCTGGCCAGCTCGTCGGGCAGGAAGCGGGTCACCGCCTCGTTCATTGCCAGCAGACGCGCGTCCGGAGCGTTGCCCAGCTGTTGCAGCGCATGGTCGATGCCGCGAAGCGGCGAATCGGCAGGCAGGTTCGCGCCGGCGCGGACAATGGCGTCATGAGTGTCGGCGACCGCTTCGCGCAATGCGGCGGGTGTCACCGGAGGTGCATTCCCTTCCGGGTCGAGTGAAGGCAACAGCAGGTCCTGCGCCTGCTCCAGCTGGTCGAGTTGTGCCTGCTGCTTTGCTGGCACGAAGGTGGCGCCAGAGATCACGCTGGCCACTTCCGGCAGATGCGCAAGACGGTCACCGAGTTCGCGCGCGCGGGCCAGGTCGGTCGCCATGATGTCGATGTTGAACGGGTTGGTGACCGGGTTGTCGGCGAGGCTGCGCAATGTGCGCATCGGTTCGGAGTCGGGATCCTGCGTGTGCAGCGGATTTGCATCGAACGGCATGCGCACCGTAGCGACTGTGCCGGTCACGGCAAGCACGGCAAACACAGCGAGCACGATGCGGCGATGCCGCTGCAGCAGCGCATCGCAGGTTTTGCCAAACGGCAGCGCAAGCTCGCGCTGCTGGTCGCGCGGCTGGAACAGCCACAGCAGCGCCGGCAGCAAGGTCAGCGTGCAAAGCAGGGCCAGGCCCATGCCCACGCCAGCGATCAGGCCCAGTTCGGCCACGCCGACGAAGGCGGTCGGCGCGAAGGCGAGAAAGCCGCAGGCGATCGCCACGGCGGCCACCGCAATCTGGGCGCCTGCCGCGCGGGTGGTGCCGTTCAATGCGTCGGCCAGGGCAGGTTGATGCAGTCGTTCGTCGCGCAGGCGCACCGCGAACTGGATCGCGAAGTCCACCGCGAGACCGACGAACAGCACGGCAAACGCCACCGAGATCAGGTTCAGCGTGCCGATGGCCAGCGCGGCGAACCCGAGGGTCAACGCCAGACCGGCCAGCAGGGTAAGCAGCACCGGCGCGATCAGCCGCCATGAGCGCAGCGCAAGATAAAGCCACAGGGCGAGCAGCGCCAGGCTGACCAGGGTGCTGCCGACGATGCCCTCGGTCAGTGCACCGAACTGCACGTCCGACAGCGCCACCGAGCCGGTGTAGTTCACCCGTACGCGGCCGCTGCGCACGCCCGGCAGCGCCGCACTGGCGTGCTCCAGTGACTGCGTGGCGGCAAGGCCAGGTTGCAGCGAGTTCGCTTCGAGCACGGGATGCATCAGCAGCAGGCGCATATTGTCGGTCTGCCGGGTGACATCCGAGCCCAGCAGCGATTGCCACGACAACGGCTGTGGCTGTCCGGCAGCGGCGTGCTCGAGTACCTGCTGGAGCTCTCGTAGCGCAGCGCTATAGGCACTCAGATCCGCATGTTCGATGCGCACGCCTTCGGCCATCAGCGACACGCCCTGCAGCAGCCCCCGCGCCGATGGGTCGCTGGCCAGCGGGCCGAGCAGTGGCTGCGCCGCCATCAGCGAATCCAGCAGCTTGGCCAGGTCGTCCGGGTCGAGCAGGAGCAGCCCTTCATGCCGGAAGAACGGATCGGCGTCCGGTCGCGTCACGTCATGGAAGTGCTGCCGATCGGCGCGCAGCGTTGTGGCCAGCGCAGCGGCGGCCTGATCGGTTTCCTCCGGCGTCGCACCACGCACGACCGCAACCAGCAGGTCATCGAACTGCGGAAACTCGCGATCGAAGGCCAGCTGGTGCTGTCGCCACGGCAGGCCGGTGGCGAACATGTGGTCGGTATCCGAATCGATACCGAGATGACCTGCTGCGTAGCAGGTGCAGACGGCAGTCAGCGCGGTGAAGGCCAGCACCACGGCCATGGCATGTTGCCGGCTCGCATCGACAATACGGATCAGCCATCCAGTCATGGATTGCGAAGCTCCTCACGATCGCAACTGCGCCAGCCCACAGGCTGGCGCAATCTACATCCCGCGAGTCACCTCACCGGCCGGCCGCGGCGGCGACCGGCTCAGGCGTTGGCCTGGTTGAGCATGCCCACTTGCGGGAAACGGGCACGTATCGCGTTGCGGATGCCAGGCAGGTCGAGTCCGGCCATGCTCAGCACCTCCTCGCGGCTGCCGTGCTCCAGATAGATGTCCGGCAGGCCCAGATGCAGGATCGGCAAGTTGACGCCATGCGCGGCAAGACACTCGGCCACTGCCGAGCCGGCGCCACCGGCGATCGCATTGTCTTCCAGCGTGACAAAGGCATCGTGGCTCTTGGCCAGCTCCAGCAGCATCGCCTCGTCCAGCGGCTTCACGAAGCGCATGTTGACCAGGGTGGCATCCAGTTCGGCGGCGATCGTGGCGGCAGGTGCCAGCATCGTGCCGAAACTCAGCAGGGCCAAGCCGCGGCCACGGCGACGCAACTCCGCCTTGCCGATCGGCAACGTATCGAGCGACTGGTGGATGGCAGCGCCTGGCCCTGTACCGCGTGGGTAACGCACTGCGGCGGGACCGTGATACTGGAAGCCGGTGCTCAGCATCATGCGGCATTCGTTCTCGTCGGCAGGCGCCATGATCAGCATGTTCGGCAGGCAACGCAGGAACGACAAGTCGAAGCTGCCCGAGTGAGTCGCACCATCCGGGCCGACCACGCCGGCGCGGTCGATCGCGAAGGTGACATCGAGGTTCTGCAACGCCACGTCGTGGATCGCCTGGTCGTAGGCACGCTGCAGGAAGGTGGAGTAGATCGCCACGACAGGCTTTGCGCCCTCACACGCCATGCCGGCGGCCAGCGTCACTGCATGCTGCTCGGCGATCGCCACGTCGAAATAGCGCTGTGGATATTCCTTCGAGAAACGCACCAGGCCGGAGCCTTCGCGCATGGCCGGGGTGATGCCGAGCAGCCGTTCGTCGGCGGCGGCCTGGTCGCACAGCCAGTCGCTGAAGATATCGGTATAGGTCGGCTTGGCTGGCGCGTTTTTCTTGGTCAGGCCAGCCTGCGGGTCGAATGGTCCGACCGCGTGGTATTCGATCTGCGCCTGTTCGGCCGGCGCGTAGCCCTTGCCCTTGGTGGTGATCACGTGCAGCAGCTGCGGGCCGGGCAGGTTCTTCACCGTGCGCAGCGCCTGCAGCAGCTGCGGGATGTTGTGACCGTCGATCGGGCCGGTGTAGTGGAAGCCGAGTTCCTCGAACAGGGTGGAGGGCACGAACATGCCCTTGGCGTGCTCCTCCCAGCGCTTGAAGAAGCGGCCCATGAAAGACTGCTTCGGAATCGCCCGCTTGGCCCGCTCGCGCAACTGGTTGAGGCGACGGCTGGCCATCGCGCGCGCCATCATCTTGGTCATCGCGCCGACGTTTTCGCTGATCGACATGCCGTTGTCGTTGAACACCACCAGCATGTCGGGCTCGACGTCGCCGCCGTGATTCAGCGCCTCGAACGCCATGCCGGCGGTCATCGCGCCATCGCCGATCACCGCAACGACCTTGCGATGGTCACCCTTGCGCTGCGCGGCGATCGCCATGCCCAGCGCGGCGGAGATCGAGGTGGATGAGTGACCGACGCCGAAGGTGTCGTACTCGCTCTCCTCGCGACGCGGGAACGGTGCCAGGCCGTCCTTCTTCTTGATCGTGGTAATCCGTTCACGCCGGCCGGTTAGGATCTTGTGTGGATAGCACTGGTGGCCGACGTCCCACACCAGACGGTCGTGCGGTGTATCGAATTCGTGGTGCAGCGCCACGGTCAACTCGACCACGCCCAGGCCTGCGCCGAAGTGGCCGCCGGAGCTGGCCACGGCCTCGATCAGGTATTGGCGCAACTCGTCGGCGACGGCTGGCAGCTCGTCGTCGGGTACGCGGCGCAGGTCGGCCGGCGTCTCGATGGGAGCCAGATGGGGATAGTGGGAAAGGTCGTTCATTTGCGTATTGTTGGCCCAGCGGGGAGGCGGGGCAAGGGCGGCACTGGGCGGAACCCGGGCGCGTGGGCGCCAGCGCACGTTTTCAGGCGGCGTGCGGACGCCGGTCGCGCGGCAGATGGCTGACCAGAAAGTCCATCTGATCGGCCAGGATATTGCGGTTGGACAGGATCAGATGCTCGACCCAGCTCGGCCGGTACGGCACCGCCAGCAGCGGCATGTTGGCCTGTTGCGGGGTGCGGTTGCTCTTCTTCAGGTTGCAGGCGAGGCAGGCGCTGACCACGTTCTCCCATTCGTCCTTGCCATGCTTCGAAATGGGCAGTACGTGGTCGCGGGTCAGTTCGCCGCGGGTGAAATGGTCGCCGCAGTAGAGGCAGAGGTGGCGATCACGGGCGAACAGCGCGGTATTCGTCAACGCCGGCGCGGGGTCCACGGCATGGTCGCGGCAGCGGCCGGTGCTGGCGATGATCGGATGCAGTTCCATCAAGCTCTGCACGCCATGCAGGCGGTTGATGCCGCCATGCACGGTCAGGCAAGGGTCACCCAGGGTCCAGGCCACGGCGTCGCGGACATACAGGCAAACCGCCTCCTGCCAGCTGATCCAGTCGAGGATGCGGCCGGCAGAGTCCAGCGAGAGCACACGGGTCGCGTTGAGATCGGCCCGACTTGGCACTTCCATCAGCATGTAGATCGTCCTTCAGCCAGGGCTTTGAGAGCGTGTCAGCGATGCAGAATGCTTGTCTGGAGCCAGCATAGACCAATTTCATTGCAAAACGCATGCAAATGGGACGGGTGGCCTCCGCGGTACAGTCGCCCCCACGCTGTCGCGCTGATATGATCAGAAGTCAACACAGACCCGACGCCGGGTTTGGTAGGGGCGCTTTGGTGGTGACCCGGCACGGCGGGGGCAGAGGTAGTCAACGTGGCTGAAGTTCTTTTCTACGAGCGTCCCGTGCCGCTCAACCGCACCGCACACAAGGATCTGCGCCTGAAGGGTCTGCCGACCCTGAAGTTTGCGATGAACGTGCATTCGGTGCCGCTCACTGGTGCCGAGTTCGGTCTCGCTGCGCGCGATCTGCTGATCGTGTTTGCCGGCAATGACGTCAACGATGCCGGCCCGATCGCGCTGCTGGGCCTGCGCGAAAATGAAAACCTGTTCGTCGATGCCGATGGCCAGTGGGCGCCGAACAGCTATGTTCCGGCATTTGTGCGGCGTTACCCGTTCGTGCTTGCCGAGAAGCCGGCCGGTCAGGAGGGTGAGGAACTCACCGTATTCCTCGACGAGCACTACGAGGGCTTCGGCACGGTCGAGGGCGAGCGTCTGTTCAAGGAGGACGGTACGGACACCGAGCTGCTGACCAATGCGGTGAGATTTCTCGGCGAGTTCCAGCAGAACATCCAGCGTACCCGCTGGTTCATGGAGCAGCTGCGGAAGCACGACCTGCTGGAGCCACGCAACATCCGGCTGCAGAAGGACGGCAAGGACGGTGCGGAAGGTCGCTCGATCAACCTCAACGGCCTGTTCGTGGTCAACGAGGACAAGCTGCGTGCTCTCGACGAAAAGACCACCCACGAATTCGCGCGCGAAGGCGTGTTTGGCTGGATCTACGCGCACATCATGTCGTTGGCCAACATCGACCGCCTGACACAGCGTCTCAGTGTGCGTGAGCAGGCTGAAGCGGCCCGTAGCGCGATCACGAACTGAACCTGGTTCGAGCCATCGCAGCAAGGCCTGACCGCTGCGATGGAATCGGAAACATGCCGTTCGGTGTCTGAAGAAAGATGGTGCCCATGCACCATCTTTTTTTATGCTTCGCTTCTTGCAGGCCGCTGTGCTCAGCGTACCGGCTTGGCCAGTCGCAGCAGATCCGGCGCATAACCGGTCGCCTCGTACAGCGCGCGGGCACGCTCGTTGCCGGGAAACACCGCCAGCGTCACCAGCTGGCATTGATGTTCGCGCGCCCAGCCCTCGGCGTGTGCCAGCAGTGCCTGGCCGACTCCGTTGCCTTCATGTTGTGGCGCCACCGCCAGGTCGGAGATGTGGCAATTGCTGCGGCCGGTGAAGAAGTCGGCAGTGCGCTGCAGATGGATGAAGCCAACGCGGCTGCCATCCGCATCCTCGGCCACGAACAGGTAGCTGTTCGCCGGCTGGTCTTCCAGATGCCGCAGCAGGTCGTTGCGGATGCCCTCGACACATTCGTGTCGGCGGCGCCACGGTGGCAGCGTGAAATCCACGAAGCGTGGCACTAGTGAGAGGATGAAGTCGTCGTCGTCTTCGGCCAGACGGATCAGCAGGGGAGTAGGGGTCATGATGCAGTCGACAGATGCGGGGATGACCCCTTCGTTTCTACACCTGAGGCAGTGACTGCGAAAGTCCCGGACGGCGCATGTATATTCCGGGCGGTGCAACCACGCGCCGGGCGATATGCTGGCTCCGGATCGTCGCCAACCACCATGTCAGGAAGATCGCCCGTGTCGACCACCCGCCGCATCCGTATCCAGGCCGACGACGATGCACTCGCGCAGGGCATGCGCGACATTCAGGCCGCACTGAAGCTGCCACTCTCGTTTCCGCCGGAAGTCGAGGCCGCTGCCGCGCAGGCTGCCGCCAATCCACGGCTGCCGGAGCTGGACCGCACCGACCTTGCGCTGATCACGATCGATCCGCCGGGTTCGATGGACCTGGACCAGGCAATGTACGTCGAGCGTACCGACGATGGTTATCGCGTCTGCTACGCGATCGCCGATGTTGCCGCATTCGTCACGGCCGGCGATCCGGTGGACCTCGAAGCGAACCGACGCGGCGAGACGATGTATGGCGGGGATACCACGATCCCGCTGCACCCGAAAGTGTTGTCCGAAGGTGCTGCCTCGTTGTTGCCGGGCCAGCTGCGGCCCGCCTTGTTGTGGACGATCGGGCTGGACAAGGGTGGCGAGATCACCGCCATCGACGTGCGGCGCGCCCGCGTCAGCAGCCGCGCCAGGCTTGACTATGCGGGTGTGCAGCGGCTGATTGACGCCGGCACGGCCGACCCGATGTGGGCGGTGCTGCGTGAGATCGGCGAATTGCGCCGACAGCGCGAATTCGCCCGCGGCGGCATCAGCCTGCCGCTGCCCGAGCAGGAAATCGACGTGGTCGACGGTCAGTGGACGCTGGCATTCCGTGCGCGACTGGCAGTCGAGGACTGGAATGAGCAGATCTCGCTGCTGACCGGCATGGCCGCCGCGCGGTTGATGGTGCAGGCGAAGGTCGGCCTGTTGCGTACCTTGCCCGAGCCCGAGCCGCAGTCATTGCAGCGGTTGCGCATCACCGCGAAGGCACTCGGCATCGACTGGCCGCTTGCACAGAGTTATCCGGATTTCATCCGTTCGCTTGACCCGGCGAAAGACATCCATGTCGCGATGCTGACCGCCTGCACCACGGTGCTGCGTGGCGCAGGCTATGTGGCGTTCAATGGCGAGCTGCCCGCGCAGCCGAAACAGTGGGCGCTGGCGGCGGAATATACCCATGCCACGGCGCCACTGCGCCGTCTGGTCGATCGCTACAACGGCGAAGTCTGTGTGGCGCTGTGTGCGAAGCAGCCGGTGCCGGCCTGGGCGCTGGCTGCGTTGCCGGGCCTGCCTGCGACGATGCAGGCCTCCGGCCATCGTGCACGCCAGTATGAGAAGGCTGTGCTCGATCTTGCCGAGGCAGAAGTACTGGCCGGACGCATAGGTGAGACCTTCGCCGGTGCCATCGTCGAGGTCGCACCCAGCGATCCCAGGAAAGGTGTCGTCATCGTGCGTGACCCGGCCATCGAGGCCAGTGTTTCCGGGGCATCTGCATTGCCATTGGGCGCCGATGTCGAGGTCAGGCTGGTCGAAGCGGATCCGGCCACGCGCACCACGTGTTTCGAGCTTGCCGGATAGCGGGCGGACTGGATTCGGCGGTAGGCGATCAAGCGTTTCCGCGATCCGGCTGGATGGCACCCGGATTCGGCTCCCTCCTTGCGGATGGGGATCTTGCCGGGCGACAGCCTCGCCAAGGTATCGCGTGCTTCTGTCCGGGTTGGCAAGCATATTGCTTCGTCCAAGGCATGAACGATCATGCCTATGACATCTCCTACCTGCTCGAGTCCGAATCGGTCGTGGCCGAGGCACCGGTTCAGCGCGTGATGAAGGCGGCGCCTGCCGCCCCGCGAAAGCCGAGCCTCGCCGATACGCAGGAAGCCATGGCGCGTGAACTGCTGCAGGCCGCAGATGCCCATGAAGAGCTGATCAGGCAGTACCTGCGGATGGGCGGCGACACGCTTCAGGACAGCTCCAGGTATTGATGTGCTGCGAGGGGCCGTGAATGATGTCGCTCTTGCGCCATAGGTGACCAAGCTGGGCACATCCTTGCAGGTCGGTCAGTGCAAGATCCAAAAAAAGAGCCCGGGCATGCCCGGGCTCTTTGCTGATACTCCAGAGATGCTTACACGATCGCGGGCAAGGTATCGACGCCGGCCTCGATGGCTGCCTTGTGCACCAGCGTACGCGGCAGCAGGCGGGCGAAGTAGAACCTGGCCGTATCCTGCTTGGCCTGCTTGAACGCGGCCGACTGATGGCTGGCCTCGGCAGCTACCACGCTGCGTGCCCACAGGTAGGCCAGGGTGAGGTAGCCGGAGTAGTAGAGGTAGTCGGTGGCCGCGGCACCCAGCTCTTCCGGATTGGCCTGCGCACGCTGGGCGAGCTTCACGGTGAGGTCGCTCCATTCCTTGGTGGCGATGGCGAGCGGGCCGATCAGATTGCGTAGTGCTTCGTTGGTGCTGTGCTGCTGGCAGAACGTGCTGATCTCCTGCAGGAAATGCTTGGCGCCGACGCCCTGCAACTGGAGGATCTTGCGGCCGAGCAGGTCGGCGGCCTGGATGCCGGTGGTGCCTTCATACAGGGTGATGATGCGGGCATCGCGCACGAACTGCTCCATCCCGTTCTCGGCGATGTAGCCGTGGCCGCCATAGACCTGCAGGGCTTCCTTGGTGCATTCCTGCGCCAGTTCGGTGACCACGCCCTTGGCGATCGGGATCAGGAACGCGACCAGTTCGCCGGCGGCCTTGCGTGCGGCTTCGTCGGTGGCGCGTGCTTCGATGTCGGTCTGCAGCGAGGTGTACAGCAGCAATGCGCGTGAACCTTCGACGAAAGCGCGCTGGGTCAGCAACATGCGCCGCACGTCCGGCTGCACCAGCAGGTTGTCAGCCGGCTTGTCGGGGAATTTCGCGCCGGACAGCGAGCGCGACTGCAGCCGTTCGCGGGCGTAGTTGAGGCTGTTCTGCAGTGCGCGCTCGGACAGCGCCAGGCCTTGCACGCCAACCGACAAACGCGCCGCATTCATCATGGTGAACATCGCCATCAGGCCCTTGTGCGGCTTGCCGATCAGATAACCTTCGGCGCCGTCGAGGTTCATCACGCAGGTGGAGCAGGCGTGGATGCCCATCTTGTGTTCGATCGCGCCGGCGGCGACCGTGTTGCGCGCGCCGAGCGAACCATCTTCGTTGACCTTGAACTTCGGCACGATGAACATCGAGATGCCACGGCTGCCTTCCGGCGCATCGGGCAGGCGCGCCAGTACCAGGTGCACGATGTTCTCGGTGAGATCGTGCTCACCGGCGCTGATGAAGATCTTGGTGCCGGTGATCCGGTAGGTGTCGTGGCCGCTCGCGTCCGCCGCGCCCGGCTCGGCACGGGTCTTCAGCAGACCGAGGTCGGAGCCGGCCTGCGGTTCGGTCAGGCACATGGTGCCGGTCCAGCGACCTTCGACGATCGGTTTCATGTAGCGCTCGCGCTGCCATTCCTCACCGTGCATTTCCATCGCATGGGTGGCGCCTTCGGACAGCAGCGGATACAGGCTCCACGCCAGGTTGCCGGACTGGAAGATTTCGGTGGTGGCGGTGCCAAGCACGTTGGGCAACGCCTGGCCACTGTATTTCTCGGGATTGGTCAGGCCGGTCCAGCCGCCTTCGGCAAACTGCTTGAAGGCCTCCTTGAAACCCTTCGGTGTGGTCACCGTCTGGGTAGCCTTGTCGAAGTGGCAGCCTTCCTCGTCGGCGGGGCCGTTGGTAGGTGCCAGCAACTGTTCGCTGAGGCGGCCGGCCTCCTCCAGCACCGCATCAAGCAGGTCGCGGCTGTGTGCCTCGCCACCGTTCAGCGAGGTCAGGGTCTTTTCGGCGCCGAGTACATCGAACAGGGTGAAACGCAGATCGTCGAGCGGGGCCTTGTAGGCAGTCATGATGATTCCTTGGGTGGAAGCTGGCGTCGTGTGTGGGGTGTCAGCGGTAGGTGTTGGGGATGCCCGGTACGGGCGAGAGCCAGTCGTTGCCGCTGAAGTCGAAATCGCGCGGCTGCTTTTCCTGTTCGGGTTTGGCGCTGGCACTGCCGTTGACGCGGTAGCCGAGCGAACCGGCGCTGCCCTTGCCGGCGATGGCATGGAGCGCAACCGTCATCGGATCCGTGGGCAGCACGTCTAGATCGATCACGTCACCGTTCAGCGGCGGCACGTCCAGCTCGAAATTCGCATGCAGGCGGATCGGCATCAGGGCGGCGATCTGCAACTGACCGTCGATCGAGTTGAAATCCATCTCGCCATAGCTGTTGTTCTGGATGCGCACGGTCAGCCGCCACTGGCCGTTCGGCAGGACGACCAGTTGCTGGATGCTTACCGTAGGCGGGTAGACGCTCTTCTTCGCCGGTCCACAGGCGATCAGACCGGCAGCCACGAAGGCCAGCAGAAAACCGCGCAACAGTCGTTTCATGGGCACTCCTCAAACGATTGTTTGAATCTTAGCCCAGCCGGCATGACAAAGTCAGCGGCGGTTCCCATTGCGAGGTACAGCGGGCATCATCGTGGGCCTTTCCCCGTCTGCAGACTTCTTCATGACCCGTCGCATCGCCGCCCGCCGCTCGCCGATCCACGGCAATGGCGTATTCGCCACTGCCCCGATCCCCAAAGGCGAGGAGATCATCGAGTACAAGGGCACGTTGCTGACCCATGCCCAAGCCGACGATCTGTACGGAGATGGCGGCGAGACCGGCCACACGTTCCTGTTCACGCTCAATGACGACTACATCATTGACGCGAACCGGCACGGCAACAGCGCGCGCTGGATCAACCACAGCTGTGCGCCGAACTGCCGCGCCGTGGTCGAGGAAAGCGCCAGCGGCGATCCGCGCAAGGACCGGGTGGTGATCGAGACGATCCGCGCGATCAAGCCCGGCGAGGAGCTCACCTACGATTACGGCATCGTGCTCGAGGTGCCGCATACCGCGCGGCTGAAAAAATTGTGGAAGTGCCTGTGCGGCTCGCCGAAGTGCACCGGTACGTTGCTCAAGCCGAAACGGTAGGCAGCCGCGAAAGGGTCGCGCTCCTGCCGATTCTGCCGCAGGAGAATGCCTGGGTTTTCAAACCTGCGTTTCGCCGTCGTAATCGATCGCAACGACCTCGATTGACAAATCGCCGGCCGGGCGTTTCCAGATCACCTCGTCATCGATCCGTGCACCGAGCAGCGCCTGCGCCAGTGGCGAGAGATAACTGACCCGGTGCTGTTCCGCATCGGCCTCGTCCTCGCCGACGATGCAGTAGCGCTGTTCGCCCTCGACGCTGTGCACCGTGACGATCGCGCCGAATGCGACGCGATCCTGCGGCTGCGACAGCAGATCCACTTCGATCGCACTGTTCACCCGTGCATGGAGCCAGCGCAGTTCCCGTTCCAACGGTGCCAGTTCGTTCTGCTGCATCAGCGTATCGCTTGAGGTCTTCAATGCATCGCGCCGCGTGGTGGCTAGCAGCAGCCGGGCCCGCAACTGGGCCAGGCCGCGGGGCGTGACGTAGTTGGGGTGTTCGCTCAGCGGCAGGTCCGGCAACGCCGGGGCGTCGCCGTCGTCGGATTCCTTGGTGAAGGCTCGGCTCATCAATGCTCTCCTGCGGGATGCATCTGGCGGTGACCCTGTCAGCGCACGACGTTGCCGGGTGCGACCGGCTTGCCGATCCAGCGGGCAGTACCGAGTTGCTGATCGATGATGCGGGCAAGTTGTTCGATCCGTGATCGCACTGCATCGGCCGTGGCACCGGTGCAACCGTTGTAGAAATCCACTGTCTTGCTGCCGGCTGCATCGACAATGGTGATCTTCACGCCGGACTGGTCGCTCATCACCATCTCGCAGCCATCGTCGTGTGAGACATAGCTGTCCCGCATCGAGCGGAACCCGGCCTGGTCGACGGCTGCGAGAATGTTCGCCACCTGCATCGGTGTGACGCGGCCATCAGCGTTGTCGGTCTGCACGTGCGCATGGCCTTCGAAGCTGACCCGGCCATCCTGCGTCACGGTCACGGAGTAGCCGGGGCAATTGCCGAAGCAGGTGCTGCGCTGCAGGGTGATGCCGGCATCGTGCATGGGTTGATCCCGCCCGGTATCGGCACGCACCACGCCGGCACCAAGCCACGTCGTGGTGCAGACCAGCAGGCAGCGGATCACGGTGCGGAAGATCGGAATCATCATGACTCTCCGCCCGTGCGAGCTTCGGGGCCGGCTTGTGCATGCCGCATTGGAGCGGCGCTCAAGGAACTGCTGCGCATCAATCTTCCTCCACATGCGGCTTCCATGCCTCGCTGAGCTGCTTCTGCACGCTCGAAGGTACCGCCTCATAGTGGCTGAGGTCGAGGCTGTAGCGGCCGCGGCCGCCAGTCATCGACTTCAGTTCGGTGGGATAGTCGATCAATTCGGCCAGTGGCGCCTGCGCCTTGATGACCAGCTCGCCGCCGCGCTGGGTGTCGGTGCCCATGATGCGCGCGCGCTTGCCGGCGAGGCCACCGGTGACGTCGCCGACATTGTGCTCGGGAATCGCCACCTCGACGTTGACGATCGGCTCGAGCACGGTCGGTCTCGCCTTGCCGACGGCATCGAGAAACGCCTTCTTGCCGGCGCTGACGAAGGCAACCTCCTTCGAGTCGACCGGATGGTACTTGCCGTCGTACACGGTCACGCGCAGATCCTGCAGCGGATAGCCGGCGATCGCACCGTGCTCCATCGCCTGGCGCACGCCTTTTTCGATCGCCGGCAGGAACTGGCCCGGAATCACGCCACCCTTCACGGCATCGACGAACTCGAAGCCGGCACCGCGCTCCAGCGGCTCCACACGCAGGAACACCTCGCCGAACTGGCCGGCGCCGCCGGTCTGCTTCTTGTGCCGGTGATGGCCCTCGGCATGGGCGGCGATGGTTTCGCGATAGGCGATGCGTGGCGGGTGGGTCACTACCTCGACACCGTAGCGTTCGCGCATGCGTTCCAGCATCACTTTCAGATGCAGGTCGGAGAGGCCGCGCACGACCGTCTCGTTCAATTCCTTGTGATGCTCGACGCGGAAGCACGGATCTTCCTCGGCCAGCCGTGCCAGCGCGTTGGAGAGTTTCTGTTCCTGGCCCTTGTGCTTCGGTTCAAGTGCGAGCCCATACATGGGCGACGGAAAGGCCAGCGGCGCCAGCGCAATGCGATCCTCGTCATGCGAGTCGTGCAGCACCGCGTCAAAATGGATGTCCTCGATCTTCGCCACTGCGGCGATGTCGCCGGGAATGGCTGCCGCGATCTCCACGTGCGTCTTGCCCTGCACGCGAAACAGGTGGCCGACCTTGAACGGCTTGCGGCCGTCGTCGATCAGCAGCTGGCTGTCGCGACGGATCGTGCCCTGCCATACGCGGAACACGCCGAGCTTGCCGACGAAGGGATCGTTGACGATCTTGAACACGTCGGCGATCACGTGGCTGGCCGGATCGGCGCTGACCGCCAGCGGCTCGCCATCGCCGCGCACGAACGGTGGCGGATTGCCCTCGGCCGGATTCGGTAGCAGCCGTTCGGCGACTTCCAGCCATTCGCGCACGCCAATGCCGGTGCGCGCGCTGACGAAGCAGATCGGCACCAGATGACCTTCGCGCAGGCATTGCTCGAACGCATCGTGCAGCTGCTGCGGCGTCAGTGCGCCTTCGCCGGCGTCGAGGTAGGCGCCCATCATCGTCTCGTTGATCTCGACCACCTGATCGAGAATGCGCTGGTGCGCCTCGGCCAGCGAGGAGAAATCGGTGGCGCCCTCGCTGTGGAAGAAGCAATCCAGCACGCGCTTGCCGTGACCGGCGGGCAGGTTCACCGGCAGGCATTCGCTGCCGAACTCCTCGCGCAGCGCATCCACCAGTGCGGCGAGGTTGGCGCCGTCGAAGTCGATCTTGTTGATCACCAGCATGCGTGCCAGCCCGCGCGCTTTGGCATGCGCCATCATGCGGCGGGTGCCGTGCTCGATGCCGTTGATCGCATTGACCACGACCGCCACGGTTTCCACTGCCGCCAGCGCGGACAGCGTGGCGCCGCGGTAATCGGCGTAGCCGGCGGTGTCGATCAGGTTGAGATGGCAGCCGCCGTGGTCGATGTGCGCGACGCAGCTGTCGATGGAATGCGCGCGTGCCTTTTCCTGGCTGTCGGTATCCGACACGGTGGTGCCGCGCTCGATCGAGCCGGCTGTCTGGATCGCGCCGCCGGCCAGCAGCAGGGCTTCGAACAACGTGGTCTTGCCCACGCCGGCATGACCGGTTAGCGCGATGTTGCGGATGCTTTCCGTGTTGTACGACACGATGCGACCCTCCCATGACTGGGCGCGGATCGTGCCGGCATGGACAACGGCGCCGCACGAAGCCGCGCGATGGCGACTGAAGTGACGGGCCGTCATGGTCGTCCATCGCAGGTTCGGGACGAGGGCGGTCATGGCGGGGCAGCGGCTGGCGCCGCCCGCCTAGACTTGAGCGAATGCGGGGCGTGGTCAAGCTGCAGTGCGGGGAACCGACGCGGTGTTGCGATGGTCTGTCATGGGCACGTGAAACCGCGTGAATCCACGAGTCCTCCCGCGTTCAAGCGCCATCCGGCATTCTGCCGACCATCATCCGTTTCGCCGAGGTGTCGTCATCGCTCATTCGCTGCAGGTCGAACAGCGCGGCCCGCCGTCGCCGGACGATGGCGGCCCGCGGCGTGGACTGATGCCGCTGGATGCCCCGAGCAGGGCAAGGCTGCGGCAACTGCGCCGGCGCGTGCCGTGGCAGGAGCGGCGCTGGCATGTGCTGGCGCTGGTCGTGGCGATGCTGCTGCACGTGCTGTTCCTGTTGGTGATCTGGGGGGAGATGCATCCGCCGGCAGTGGTGCCACCGCCGGTGCATCCGGAGGAAGTGCTGCAGGTACGCTTCATCACGCCCGCGCCGCCACCCGCGATGCAGCCACCGGTGCCGCCGCCACAGCCACCGGCAATGCCGCGCGCACTGCCGAAGCCGCATGAACCGGTGTCGAAGGGAGCGATGACCGTGCAGCTGCCGCCGACGCCGAAACCGGCCGATACGTCGCGGCTGTTCGACAGCCATGGCCAGCCTCGACTGCCGGCGGCTGCGGCCAGTGCACCGACGCCCGGCTATGTGCAGAACCTGCCGCAGGGCGACACGCAGGTCATGCAGCACGACAGTCCGATCAAGTACCAGGCCACGCGTTTCGAGGACGACTGGAACGGCAAGGGCAACGTGGTCGACAACGCACTGCAGAAGCTGGTGGACAAGACCACGGTCAAGAAAACCATCAACCTGCCCGGTGGTCTGCGCATCCACTGCGGCGTTTCCCTTGCGATGCTGGCCGGTGGCTGCGGCGGTGATCCACCGCCTCCGCCTTCCGCGAAGGATGGCGACGAGCGGCTGAGCATGGCGGCCACGCCACTGGCGGTTGATCCGCATGCACCCAAGCCGCCCAGCGTGGAGGCGTGCATCGCCATGTATCGCGCGGGCAAACCACTGGCAGCGGGTTGTCCGGTCGATACGCCGAATCGTGCGGTGGATGCCGAAATGCATGATCGCGCCGCCGGTGCTGCCACGCATCCCTGAGCGTCATACGGAATCGTCACGCTGCCCGTTACACTGGCTGCATGCCACTGCCGCCCACGGACCAACCTGCCGCCGGCCCTCCTGCCAGCCACCCTTCGCGGACCATCCTGAATTCGCCGCGGGCCGCTGCCGCCCGTGCCGCGGTGTATCGCCGGCGCCGCCGCGAGCGTCCGCATGAACGCGGCCTGCGCGTGGCGGCAGCCGTGGGCGCGTTGCTGGTGCATCTGGTCTTCCTGCTCAGCTTTGTGCTCGGGCCGGCGTATGAGGTGAAACCGCCGCGCGAGTCGAAGGAGCAGTTCCTGCACGTGCGCCTGATCGAGGCCCCCGAGCCGCCTCCGCCTCCGCTGGGCACGCCACCGAAAGAGCTGGGGCCGCGTCATGAGGGCCATGCCGCTCAAGTCGCATCCACCAGCACACACAGCACGAGCACACAGGCTGTTGCCGCGGCGCGGCCGGTGCCGGTTGCAGCATCGCCGGTGATTGCGCAGGCAGTGAAATCCAGTGCGCCGGTATCGAAACCGGTGGCTTCACCGCCACCGTCGGTCAGCTTGCCGCGGCCGGCACCGGCGCCCTCGCTGCAACCGATCACACAGGCCGGCGTGCCGCCGGCGGTGAGCCTGCCGACCCCGGTATTGCAGCCACCGGTACCGCCGAAGTTCCAGCCCGAGCCGGTGCGCCGACCGCAGCTCGAGGGCACACGCCCGCTGCCGCCACCGCCATCGTTGGCACTGCCAACGCCGGCAGTGCCGGCAATGCCGCCGATCACCGTATCGAACATCGCGTTGAACACCACAGTGCCGAAATCCGATGCGCCCGCCAGCGTGACGCCGGCTCGTGCCGAACAGCCGACAGCACCACCGGTACCCGAGCTGCAGCCGATCACGCTGCCGGCGCAGCCGTTGCCTACGGTAAACCTGCAGGCCCGGCTGAGCGTGCCGGCGGCGAGCGTTCCGCGCGCACAGCCGAAGCTTCAGGCAGCGAAGATCGATGTGGCCGATCCGGAACTGGCCGTGGTGCCGCCAGCACCGGTGGCTCCGGCGCAAGTGCAGGTGCATGTGCCGGCGGTGAAAATCGAGAACGCGCAAAAGACTTCTGCCTCGATCATGCAGGTACCGGTCGAGCCAGCGCCGATCGAGCGACCCCAGCTCAATGCGCCGCCTGTCGCTGCCGCTGTACCGTCGCCGTCGACGGCAAACACACCGACCGAGTCGCCAGCACCGGCCGCGAACGCGCAGCCGGCAGTCGCCTCCAGCCCAGGGCAGGCCGGTACGGAACGTGATGTCAGCACGGCACCCAACGCCACGCCGCAGGGCAGCGATACCGCCGTGCCCGGTGAACCCAATGGCGTGGCCGCCGCGCCGGAAAACCAGGGCAGCCATGCCAATGGCCCGCAGCCCACGCAAGGGAAGGGTAGCGGCAAGGGTGTCGGTGGCAGGGAACCGGGGCCCGGCCAGATCGGTGGCAACCAGCCCGGTGCCGCCGAAGGAACGCCACAGGGCTCATCCGAACAGGGCTCAGCCGAAGGCTACGTGCAGCTGAAGCCGAGCGGTGACACCCAGATCATGCAGCATGGCACGCCGAACATCGGCTACAAACCGACCCGCTTCGACGGCGACTGGACGCCGGCGGACGAAAGCTCGGTCGATACCGCCTTGCGCCACGCCGTGGAAAAGACCACGGTTGCGCATACCTTCCATCTGCCACGCGGCATACGCGTCGAATGCAAGGTCGTGCCGCTGCTGCCGATGGCGCTGCTCGGCTGCGGGAACCCCGATCCGCCGCCTGCACCTGTCGCTGCCAAGGTCTACGACCGCCTGCATCTGGCACCGGCCAATCCTGTGGCGACACCCACGCCGTCACCGGCTGCCAGCACCGTGGCAGCGGCTGCCCCGGTTCGTCTCGACAACAGCGTGCAATGCGCCGAAGCCCGCGTCGCCGGCGGTCCGCCGCCGCCCGGTTGCGAGGGAATCACGCTGCCGGTCAAGCGGGCCCATCCCGCCGCATCGTCGTCCACCTCATGGGTGCCGGCGAGCGATCAGTTCCACTGAGAAACATTGCGTGGTCTGGCCTTCCGGCTTTGACTCAATGGGCTTCAAGAACGGGGTGGAATCCAAGGGCGCGGTTGTCAGAACTGCAGCTCACAGCAGCCGCAGCAACTCCTTCATCAACGGCAGTCGACGAACGCGCACGGCGGTAGCGCGGAACACCGCGTTGGCCAGGGCCGGGGCGGCGGTGGGCATGGCGAGGAAGCTGGCGCCGGCGGGCGGCAGGTCATCGCGCGGCACCGTGATCACTTCCACTGCGTCGGGCAGCTGGGTCATGCTGGCCAGCGGGTAGTCCTTGAAATTGTGCTGCTGGATCTGGCCATCCTTGAAGGTGATCGCAAGGTTGAGCGCGGTGGACAGGGCATCGAGCGTGGCCCCGGCGATCTGCCCTTCCAGCCCCTGCGGATTGATCACGCGGCCGACGTCGACAGCGCAGACGACGCGCTGGATGACCAGCTTCTCGCCCTGCATCGCCACTTCGATCGCATGCGCCACATAGGCGCCGTTGACATGCCAGCAGGCGATGCCGAGGCCGTTCACGCTGTGCAGCCAGTTCTTCCAGCCGATGCGGTCGGCGACCAGCTTCAGCACGTTGGTCAGTCGGCCGGTGTCCAGCACGCCGCCGGCGCCCAGCGGCAGCTGGCGTGATGTACCAAGCAGGCGCAGGTGGGTGTCGAGCGGGTCCTCCTTCATGCTGTGCGCGATTTCGTCGATGAAGCTTTCCACCGCGAACGCGTTGCTCAGCTGCGGCATGCCGCGCATCGGTCCGCGCGGGATCGATGAATTGAGCGCATACCAGTCGCTGCGGTAGTTCGGCACCAGGGCGGCCGGCAACTGGTCGGCTTCGAGCTCGGATGTCCACAAGCGGTTGTCCGGCATGCCGCGACGGACCAGCGCCGAGGCGCTGGCCATGCGCTGGTTCCAGCCGATCAGCGCGCGCTTGCGGTCGAGGGTTGCGCTGAGCTGGTGCACGCTGCCGGAACGGTAGTAGTCGTGGTCGAGGTCCTGTCCGTGGGTCCACAGCAGGCGCACCGGCTTGTCGACTGCCTTGGCCAGCATCACTGCTTCGGCGACGTAGTCATGATCGAGCCGGCGTCCGTAACCGCCGCCGACACGCGGCACGCTGATCTCGATCTGTGCGGGGCTGAGTCCGGTCAGGCGCTGCACCACGGCGCAGGCCTGCTGCGGTGCCTGGGTCGGCACGACCAGGCTGGCGTGATCCTTGTCCAGCCGCACCAGGCAGTTCATCGGTTCGGCCGTGGCATGCGCCAGCCACGGCTGGTAGTAGGTGGCCTGCAGCCGGCGCGCCGCCTTCTTGCCGGCGGCATCGACATCGCCGTCGTTGCGCACGCGTGCCGTGGGATCGGTCTTGCCGTTGAGCAGGATGTCGGCCTGCTGCTCCAGCGCCGTGCTGCTTTCGCTGCCGCTGGCGCCTGGTTTCCATTCGAGCTTGAGTTTCTGTCGACCCTGCAGGGCCGACCAGGTGTCTTCGGCGAGCACCGCGACCGCCGGGGCAATCACGGTGCTGCCCCATGGCTGACCGGCTTCGGGTTTCAGTTGCACCACCTTGACCACGCCCTTGACGGCCATGGTATCGGCGAAGTCGGAGTGTGCCAGGGTGCCATCCGGCCACGGGCAATGCGCCAGCACGGCGACCAGGGTGTCGGCGTAGTAGTTGTCGATCGCGAACGGGGTCAGGCCAGTGACGATTCCGCGTGCGTCCACGTCACCGGCAGGCTGACCGATCAGGCGGTAGCGGTCCGGTGTCTTCGGCGCCGGCAGATTGCTCGGCAGGGTGATCTTGCTGGCATCGCCGGCGAGGCTGGCATAGCTGAAGCGGCGACCGTCCGGAGCGATCACCATGCCGGAGTCGGTGTGCAGCTTGTCGGCGGGCACACCGAGTTGACGGGCCGCAGCCTGCAGCAGCAGCCAGCGTGCCAGTGCCCCGGCCTGGCGCAGGTCGTTCCAGGCGGCGGGAATCGAACCACCGACACCGCCGATCTGACGGCCATAGGTCCAGCGCGGCTGACCGTTGTTGTCGGTCACGCCGAGGCCGAGCGGCACCACGCTGACGCGGTTCCAGTCGGCATCGAGCTCGTCGGCGATGATCCGCGGCAGCGAGGTGGCCACACCGGTACCGGTGTCCGGGTCGCGCGCGCCAATCAGCACGTTGCCTTCGCTGTCGATGCGTACATAGGCACCGAGGTCGTTGAAGTTGTCGCCGAGCATCGCGAGCGGCAGCGGCGCATCACCCGCGCTGGCGGTACGGATGCCGACCATCAGGACGCCGGTGCCGGCGGCCAGCACCTGCAGGAAGCGGCGGCGCGAGAGCCTGATGCAATCAGGGGCGGTGCGACTGGGAGTGACACGATCGTTCATGCCTGGCCCGCCTTGCCGGCGGCGACACGCTTGATGGCGCTGCGCACGCGGGTCTGGCAGCCGCAGCGGCACAGGTTCGGCAACTGGTCGAGATCGTCGTCGCCGGGTTTCGGTTTGCGCCTGAGCAGGTCGACGGCCGCAATCAGCCAGCCGGGCGTGCAATAGCCGCAGCCGATCGCGTCTTCGTCAACGAAGGCCTGCTGCACCGGGTGCAGGCTGCCGTCATTGGCGGCCAGTCCTTCCACCGTGACGACCGACTTGCCGGCCAGCTTGGCCATCGGCTGGGTGACGGCGGAAACCATCTTCCCGTCCAGCAGCACCAGGTCGGCGCCGGTTTCGCCATGCATGCCGGCGTACTTGGTGCCGGTCAGCCGCAGCACATCGCGCAGATACCACAGCAGCGGCATCTGCGGGTCGCCGGTGTGGCGGAAGTGTTCGCCATTGACCTCGAGATCGATACCGTCACGCGCCTTCTCGGGCACGATGGTGCTTGCCGGCGTGGCCAGGTCTTGCGCGGGCGCCATCCAGGATCTCCTTGAGTTCGATCCGCACATTGTGGCATTGCTGCCGCCGACTTAGGGATGTGTGCGGCTGAACAGGCAACGCCAGGCAAAATAAACCGGTACGCCGACGACCATGATCAGCAGGACGATACCGGCCTGGAGCGGTTTGTCGAGCAGGGTTTGCGTCACCACCCAGGCCACCACGCCGACAAAGATCAGCGGCAACAGCGGGTAACCCGGCACGCGGAAACTGGTTTGCGTACCCTCGCGATGGCGATACCAGAACAGCGTGAGCACGCCGACCGCGCAGGCCAGCCAGTCACCGAACGTGGCGTAGTCCAGCAGCTGGCCGTAATTGAATGACATCGCCAGTGCGATCGCCCAGCCCGAAAGCAGCAACAGGGCGACATTCGGCGTGCGATGACGCGGATGCAACCGTGCCACGCTGCGGAAGAACAGGCCGTCCTCACCCATCACCTGCAGCACCCGCGCTCCGGACACCAGGGTGATGTTGCAGAAGCCCAGCGTGGAGATGGCGATGCCGATGGCGATCAGCCTGCCCCCAAGCGGGCCGAATACGCGGTTCATCACATCGGCAGCCGGCGTGCTGCTGGCCGCGAGTCCGTCATGGCCGAGTACGGCCAGGTAAGCCACGTTCACCAGCGTGTATGCGATGATCACCAGCAGCATGCCCAGCAACAGCGCGCGGGGCAGCGTGCGTTGCGGCTCGCGCACCTCGCCGGCGAGATTGTTGAGGTAGGTGAAACCCGAGTAGGCAAACAGCACCGGCAGCGCCGCGCCCATGAACCCGGCATGCGTGCGGCTGGCATCGACCGCCAGTACGTCCGCCCCGTGCGCACCGGCGAGAAACAGTCCGCACACCACCAGCGCAGCCACCGCCAGCAACTTGAGCAGGGTGAACAGGTTCTGCACGTTTGCGCCCAGACGCAGGCCAAACAGATTGATGCCGGCCACGAATATCAGTGCGCCCACGGCAAGCGGCAAGGTCATCGTCGCGGGCAGATCGAACACGGCCGACGCGTAACTGGCAAAGATCGTCGCTACCGCAGCGCTGGAGCCAGAATAGATCACCAGCAGCATGGTCCAGCCGAACAGAAACCCGGCCAGCGATCCGAACGCCTCGCGCAGATAAACGTAGATGCCGCCCGCCTGCGGTCGCCGCGCGCCCAGTTCCGCATAGCACAGCGCGCCGATCAGGGTGAGTACGCCGGCACTGACCCACACCAGCAACAGCGCCAGGCCTGATTCGGTGCGTTGTGCGGCTATGCCGGGATTGAGGAAGATGCCGCCGCCGATGATGCCGCCGACCACGATCAGGGCAGCATCCCACGGGCGCAGGCTGCGTGTGTAGCCGCCGGAAGGCGAGGAATCACTCATGCAAGGGAGTCGCTGCGGGAAATGGCAGCGAGCATGCCGGCTGCTTCGCATGGCGACAAGCGTTGCCGTGCCGCTGACCGGGAGACCCCCGAGGGATCCCGGCCAGCGGCGGCGAGTCAGACAGATTCAGGTCGTGTCTAGAAGCCGAGCTTCAGGAATTGGGCAAGGTTCGCCACGTTGAGCGCACCGATGCCGGAACCCTGGTCATAACCGGGGGTGCCGTAATAGAACCAGTTGTCGCCGGCACGGATATCCCTGAACCCGGAATACGTGCCGGAGCCGAAGATGTCCTGCAACAGGTAGATCTGCGGATTCCAGAAGCCGATGCGATGTCCGGAATTCTGCGTCAGCAACGCACTGATGCCGTTGAGTTGCGGTGCCACGAAACTGGTGCCGCCGTAGCCGCTGATCAGCCCGCCATCGTAGGTTGATATGACGATGTAGCCGGTTTCGGGGTCCGCATTCAGCGCGAGATCCGGCATGTTGCGGCCGACAAAGCGGGAAGGCAGCTGCAGCAGGGTGGTCGGGCCGGCCTGCGGGTCGATGTAGACAAGCGATTGTTTCGGTTCACTGGTACGAATGCCCTGGGTCAGCAGCTGATACAGCGGCTGGTGCCAGTACACGCTCACGCCGCCGCCGCCGCCAGTCGAGAAGAGGTCGTACTCGCCGGGGGCAACCTTGTTGAAGTAGTTCTGCAGATAGTCCCATCCCCAGACGTTTTCCTGGGTGATGGAGATGACCGGAACGTTGGCCGCGTTGTAGAAGGTGACCGGTACGGTGGTGCCGCCTGCGGCGGTGGCGTAGGGGTCGGACGCTGGCGAATCGACTGTCAGGGGGGCGCTGTAATCGCCGGCTGCCGTGCCCGGGAGGCCCAGGTCGCGGACGGTGTCGTAGGCACCCGAATCGCCGGCGGCGACAAAGACCGACTGCCCCTGTGCGGCGGCCTCCATGAAGATCTGGTGGAACGCCTGCAGGTCACCGGCATCGCTCGTGTCGGTGTCGCTGGCGCCGGTAACGTTCAGCGCGGCGAAATTGAAGATTTCCGGCAGTCCCCAACTGGTCGAGATGCTGTCGGCCTTGTTGTCGGACACTGCACGCAGGAAGGCATCCGTGAAACCGTTGCCGGAGTTGGGAGCGTCATAGACCAGTACGTTCGCGAAAGGCGCGAGGCCGCCGGACTGCTCCACGTCGAGCGAGGTCTCGCCACTGCCGCCATCGATGGCACCGCCGCCGTCCACATGGATCTGGGTGATGCGATTGGGCTTTGTGGCCAACCCGATGTCGTTCCAGTAGGTGACTGCGTCCGCCGGATAGAAATTGGACAGCGTGACGATGCCGACCGTTGAGCCCTTGCCGGTAATGCCGTGCTGGTAAAGCGGGTTGATGTTGTAGAAGTTTGCAACGTCGCCGACGGTGTATTCGCCTGGTTCACCGGTGGCGGTCGGATTGCCCGAGGTGGTCTTGCTCAAGGTGGTTGGCCCGAGCGGCAGCGACTTCGGGCTGACGGCGAATGCCGGTGCACCCAGGCGATGCGAAAGATACTTCCGTTCGTTGCTGAGTCCGCTGGCGAACGCTACGGTATCGGCCAGCGCGGATGGCAGCACCAGCACGCTGGCAGGACGATGGAAGGACTGGCCGGTGCTGCGCGAGACGTAGGTGTGGATGGACGTCTGGAAGGCTTTGCCTAATTGGTCGAGAGTGCCGCTGGTCTGGATCGCCATGTGGTTCGCCATCACCTGACTGCCCAGCCCCTGCTTCTGCAGATAGGCCTGGACCTTGGCGATTTCTGCATCGGTGGCGCCGTACTGGCCGGCGAACTGGCTGGTGCTCAGAAACTGGTGGTAATTCGGACTGCCCTGGGTCACGGTCTGCTGGATGTACTGCTCCAGTGCTGCCTGGTTATGCAGTTTCAGTATCAGCGTGACATGCACCGGCTGGGTGGAGGTCGCCACGCCCATGTCGATGTTGGGCTGTGCGGTGCCGGCGAATGCGGTGCTGGCGAAGCCGGCAAGTATCAGCGTCAGGGATGCTGCAATGGTCTTGCGATGAAGGTGCGCGAGCATGATGGTTTCTCCGGAGGCGAGAAAGCTGGCACGAAGCGGTGATGCTGGCTGTGGACGCGGCGGTGCGTCGAAGTCCCGTTCTGTGGCCAGACCGTGGGCGGTGGTTCAGATAACGCGATCCCCAAGCGGCAACGGAGCACATCCCCCTGCAGATGGTCCTGGCGCTTGTCAGGCGAACGTAACGCACTCACCAGGTGGCTGGAAGTGCTTGTCAGGACGAAACTTATTGCGATATTGGGCGGCTCGGGCCAGTGCCGGAAATGGCCTGCGAAGTGCATGCATGGCAACGCTGCGGCGGTCGGCAGACATGTATTCGCCATGCGGCTGCCAGATGCGAATGGCCAGGTTGCGGCACAATAGAGAAGCTGTGTGCAGCGGATGATTGTTCGCTGATGCCAGCTCCCCACTCATTACAAAGCCGCCCCATGACCACCATCAAGCAAGACGATCTGATCCAGTCCGTTGCCGACGCGCTGCAGTACATCAGCTATTACCACCCGGTCGACTACATCAGGGGCCTCGCCGCCGCGTACGAACGCGAGGAAAGCACGGCCGCGAAGGACGCGATGGCGCAGATCCTGATCAATTCTCGGATGGCTGCAGAGGGGCATCGCCCGTTGTGCCAGGACACCGGCATCGTCACCGTGTTCATCAAGGTCGGCATGGGCGTGCAGTGGGACGCCACACTGTCGCTGGAAGACATGATCAACGAGGGCGTGCGCCGCGCCTACAACGACCCGGACAACAAGCTGCGTGCCAGCATCCTGGCCGATCCGGCCGGCAAGCGCGTCAACACGAAGGACAACACGCCGGCCGTCATCAATGTGTCGATCGTGCCGGGCAACAAGGTCGACGTGATCGTGGCGGCAAAGGGTGGCGGTTCCGAGGCGAAGTCGAAGTTCGTGATGCTCAACCCGTCCGATTCGATCGTCGACTGGGTGCTGAAGACCATGCCGACGATGGGCGCCGGTTGGTGCCCGCCGGGCATGCTGGGTCTGGGCATTGGTGGCACCGCCGAGAAGGCGATGCTGATGGCGAAGGAAGCGCTGATGGAGCCGATCGACATCCAGGAGCTGATCGCGCGTGGCCCGGCCAATCGCGCCGAGGAACTGCGCATCGAGCTGTACGACAAGGTCAATGCGCTCGGTATCGGTGCGCAGGGTCTGGGTGGCCTGACCACTGTGCTCGACATCAAGATCAAGGATTATCCGACCCACGCGGCCAACCTGCCGGTGGCGCTGATCCCGAACTGCGCCGCCACGCGCCATGCGCATTTCACGCTGGACGGTTCCGGCCCGGTGATGCTCGACCCGCCGTCACTGGAAGACTGGCCGAAACTGACTTACGACACCTCGAAAGGGCGTCGGGTGAATCTCGACACGGTGACGAAGGAAGACGTAGCCAACTGGAAGCCCGGCGAAGTGTTGCTGCTCAACGGCAAGCTGCTGACCGGTCGCGACGCCGCGCACAAGCGCATGGTCGAGATGCTCAACAAGGGCGAACCGCTGCCGGTCGACTTCAAGGGCCGCTTCATTTACTACGTCGGCCCGGTGGACCCGGTGCGTGACGAGGTGGTCGGCCCGGCTGGCCCCACCACCGCCACGCGCATGGACAAGTTCACCGAACAGGTGCTGGCGCAGACCGGCCTGCTGGGCATGGTCGGCAAGGCCGAGCGCGGTCCCGCGGCGATCGAGGCGATCAAGAAGCACCAGTCGGTGTACCTGATGGCGGTCGGCGGTGCTGCTTATCTGGTGTCCAAGGCGATCAAGGCCTCGCGCGTGGTCGGCTTCGCCGACCTCGGCATGGAGGCGATCTACGAGTTCACCGTGCAGGACATGCCGGTCACCGTGGCGGTGGATTCGGTTGGCAGCTCGGTGCACCAGACGGGTCCGAAGGAGTGGCAGGCACGGATCGGCCGGATTCCCGTGGTTGTCCAGTAAGCTGCATGCATGACGTGCGCGGATGATATGGAAGTCTAGACGTCCAAACATGGAATTCGGCAGGGCCATTGCAATTGTCTTGCCGCAGCGCAACACTGACGGGATGCCTTTCTTCCCAACCGCCCATAGCGAATGCCTGTGACTCCGCCAAATTCCGTGCCGCTGCCCGCGGACGCCCCCTGGATCGTGATGAAGTTCGGCGGCACCAGTGTCGCCACGCTGCCCCGTTGGCAGAATATCCGTGAGCTGGTTGCCAGCCGCCGCGCCGAAGGCGCGCGCGTGCTGGTGGTCGTCTCCGCGCTGACCGGCATCACCGATGCGCTGAAACAGGTGTGCGGCGAAGGCGACCAGGACAAACGCAAGGCGGCGGCCGGCGCGATCGCGCAACGTCACTACGATCTGCTGGAACACATGCAGCTGGCTTTGCCGGATACGCTGGGTGCCCGCCTGACCGATCTGGCGCAGCTGGCTGCGCAGGGTGCGGTCGTGCATGGCGAGCTGGCCTGGACAGCGAAAGTCCAGGCACATGGCGAGCTGATGTCCAGCGCTCTGGGTGCCGCCTTCCTGAGTCACAGTGGCTTGCCCACGCAATGGCTGGATGCGCGCGAGTGCCTCGCCGCGGTGGCGCTGCCGAACCAGAACGAACGCACCCGGCTGCTCTCGGCGATGGTCGAGGCAAAGCCCGATCCGGCCTTGAACGCGCAGCTGGCCACGCTGGGCGAGGTGTTCATCACCCAAGGCTTCATCGCGCGCGAAAGCGAAGGTCGCACGGTGCTGCTCGGCCGTGGCGGTTCGGATACCTCGGCCGCGTACTTCGGTGCGTTGTTGAAGGCGACGCGGGTGGAGATCTGGACCGACGTGGCCGGCATGTTCACCGCCAATCCGCGTCAGGTGCCGGGTGCGCGCCTGCTGCAGCGGCTGGATTACGAGGAGGCGCAGGAAATCGCCTCCACCGGCGCCAAGGTGCTGCATCCACGCTGCCTGTCGCCGCTGCGCGAGCCGCGCGTGCCGCTGCTGATCAAGGACACCAACCGACCCGAGCTGGATGGCACGGTGATCGGCCCCGAGGTCCGCGCACACGCGCCCAGCGTCAAGGCGATCAGCGCACGCAAGGGCATTACCCTGGTGTCGATGGAGTCGGTCGGCATGTGGCAGCAGGTCGGCTTTCTCGCCGACGTGTTCGCCCAGTTCAAGCGGCATGGGTTGTCGGTGGACCTGATCGGTTCGGCCGAGACCAACGTCACCGTATCGCTCGATCCCACCGAAAACCTGCTCGATTCGGATGCCATCGCCGCGCTGGCGAGCGACCTGGCGAAGGTATGCCGGGTCAAGGTGATCGCGCCGTGCGCGGCGATCACCCTGGTCGGTCGTGGCATGCGCTCGCTGTTGCATACGCTGTCCGGCGTGCTGGCCGAGTTCGGCCAGTTGCGCGTGCACCTGATCTCGCAATCGTCGAACAACCTCAACCTCACCTTCGTGGTGGACGAGGAAGTGGTCGACTCCTTGCTGCCGCATCTGCATGACCTGCTGATCGCCGCCGGCGCGCTGCGCACCGACGACAGCGCATTGTTCGGTCCCAGCTGGCAGACGCTGTACGGCAGTGGCGATATGGTGGATGCACCTGCAGCGTGGTGGCGCGAGTCGCAGCGGGAACACCTGTTGAAACTGGCCGTGGAAGCCACGCCACGCTACGTCTACCACCTGCCTACGGTGCGCCAGCAGGCGCGCGAGCTGAAGACGCTCGCGGCGGTGGATCGCCTGCACTACGCGGTAAAGGCGAATACCCATCCGGCGATCCTGCGCGCGCTGGCCGAGGAAGGTTTCGGTTTTGAATGCGTTTCACCCGGCGAGCTGAAGGCAGTGAGCGCGGTGGTGCCTGAAGCGGCGCCGCTGCTGTTCACGCCGAATTTCGCGCCACGCGAAGACTACGCGCGTGCACTGGATACTCGGGCCACTGTCTCGCTCGATGCCTTGTACCCGCTGGAGCATTGGGGCGAGTTGTTCCGGGGCCGCGAGATCGTCCTTCGGGTAGATCTTGGTCGCGGTCTCGGCCATCACGAAAAGGTGCGCACCGGGGGCAGCGGCAGCAAGTTCGGCTTGCCGGTGGAGCTGATCGATGCCTTCCTGCGACTGGCTGATGCGCATGGCGTGATCGTGCGCGGCCTGCATGCACATCTGGGCTCGGGCATCCTGGATGACGCTCATTGGGGCGAGGTCTATGGCCAGCTGGCCAGCTTGGCCGAGCGCATCGGCAGCGTCAGCTTCATCGATATCGGCGGCGGCCTCGGCGTGCCGTCGCATCCGGGCGAGGCGCGGCTGGATGTCGCGGCGCTCGACCGCGTGTTGCGCGAGGTCAAGGCGGCTTATCCGCACTACCAGTTGTGGATGGAGCCGGGGCGCTACCTGGTGGCCGACGCCGGCGTGTTGCTGGCGCGGGTGACCCAGCAGAAAGGCAAGGGCGCGTTCCGCTACCTCGGCATCGACACCGGCATGAACAGCCTGATCCGCCCTGCCTTGTACGAGGCGTGGCACGAGATCGTGAATCTCACGCGGCTCGACGAACCGGCCACCGCGCTGTATCAGGTGGTCGGTCCGATCTGCGAAAGCGGCGACGTCCTCGGCACCGACCGCCGCCTGCCCGAGGCGCAGGAGGGCGACGTGATTCTGATTGCCCAGGCCGGGGCCTACGGCAAGGTGATGTCCTCGCACTACAACCTGCGCGACGAAGCCGACGAGATCGTGATCGAATAGGCGCCATGGCGCTGGAGAAAGTATTGGTGAGTACCGTGATGCAACCCCGCCTGACCCAGGTCTTCCGCTTCGTGCGCTGCAGCTACGCCGATGGCGTGGCCGAGCTGGTGTACGCGTTCGACGACGGTGAGGAGCTGGTCGAGCGGATCCGTTTTCCGCAGGCGCCAACGGCGCCTGCGCAACATGCCTCGGCGTTTGATGCCGCGTTGAAGCTGCTGCACCTGATTGCCGGAGTCAGCTATTACAAGGCCGGCATACCGCCGAAGATCGATGTGGCGACGGGGCCGCTCGACGAGGCCACCGCTGAGTTGCTGGATCAGTTGTACCTGCATGGGCTGGCTGAATTTGCCTATCGCAACGGACTGGACTTGCGTGGGCGCATAGCATTCCCACGTGGCGGTACGGCGCCATCGGTGGCAAAGGCCGCGGGTTTGCCGAAACGCACGCTGGTGCCGATCGGCGGCGGCAAGGATTCGCTGGTGGCCGTGGAAGCGATCAAGGCGATCGGTGGCGAAGCGACTGCGGTGTGGGTGGGCAATTCCGCCTTGATCGCTGCCTGCGCCGAACGCACCGGGCTGCCCACGTTGAACATCCAGCGCGAGCTGGCACCGGAATTGTTCGAGCTGAACCGGCTCGGTGCGTGGAACGGGCATATCCCGGTCACCGCAGTGAATTCGGCGATCCTCGCGGTGGCTGCCATCCTGTATGGCTACGACTCCATCACGTTCGCCAACGAGCGTTCCGCCTCGGCGGCTACGCTGGAATACGAAGGCCAGCAGGTGAACCACCAGTGGAGCAAGGGTTACGCGTTCGAGCAACTGCTCGGTGACTGGCTGCATACCCACGTGGCCAGCGATCTTGATTATTGCTCGCTGTTGCGGCCGTATTCGGAGCTGGCCATCACCCGCGCATTCGCGAAGCTGACGCCGTACTTCGATGTGTTTTCCAGCTGCAACCGCAACTTCAGAATCCTCGGCCCGAAGCCGGCGGACCGCTGGTGCGGACAGTGCCCGAAGTGCCATTTCGTGTTTCTTGCGCTGGGACCGTTCCTGCCCAAGCCGCGCCTGCTTTCGATCTTCGGCCGCAACCTGCTGGACGACGAAAACCAGGCAGCCGGCTTCGATGCATTGCTGGAGTATCAGGATCACAAGCCGTTCGAATGCGTGGGCGAGGGTGCCGAGGCACGTGCCGCGATGTACGCGCTGAGCCAGCGGCCGGAGTGGCAGGAGGACGCCTTGATCGAGCGCTTCCGCAGCGAAATCCTGCCGCAGCTCGATCCCGCGCAACTGGCCCTGGAGCCGTGGCTGGAACCGTCCGCCGAACAACGCGTGCCGGCGCGATTGCAGCCTGCGTTAAAGACGATCGGCTGATGCGCATCGCCGATCTGGCTGGCCGTCGTGTCGCGATCTGGGGTTTCGGTCGCGAGGGCCGTGCGGCCATTGCAGCGCTGCGCCAGCGTCTGCCGCTGCAGCCGCTGACACTGTTCTGCGGCGCGACTGAAGTCAAATCAGCACGTGCGTTCGATGCTGCGCTGGACATTGTCGCGGGCGATCCGGATGCACCCATGCTGGGCGCTTTCGATGTGGTGGTGAAGTCGCCGGGCATCTCGGCATACAAGCCCGCGTTGCTCGCGGCACAGGCGCAGGGCACGCAGTTCACGTCCGGTACGGCGCTATGGTTTGGCGAGAATCCTGATGCACGCGTGATTGCCGTCACCGGCACCAAGGGCAAGAGCACCACCAGCGCGCTGATCGCGCACCTGGCGCGTGCACTCGGTCTGCGCACGGCGCTGGCGGGAAACATCGGCTTGCCGCTGCTGGAACTGCTCGATTCCCAGGTTGTTTCGCAGCCGGCCGACCTGTGGGTGATCGAGCTGTCCAGTTTCCAGACGGGTGAGGCCGCCCCGCTGGAACTCGGGGTGGTCACCAGCCTGTACGAGGAGCACCTGGACTGGCACGGTTCGCGCGAGCGTTATGTGGTGGACAAGCTGCGCCTGGCCGACGTCTCCCGGCAGCTGCTGGTCTGTGCATTGCAGACGTCTCTGCTGGAGCGCACGCAGGCACATCCGCATCGTCTGTTGTTCGGTCAGCCGGAGGGCTGGCATGTCGTCGATGGCTTCATTCGTCGCGGCAGCCACGAAGTATTTCCGGTTGAACAATTGGCTGCGCCAGGTCTGCACAACGCGCTCAATGCCTGCGCCGCGTTGGCGGCGCTGGCTGCCGTTGGCATGGACGCGCAGGCTGCCGCGCCGGCTCTCGCGCGTTTCCGCCCGCTGCCGCATCGCCTGCAACCGCTTGGCGAGCACGGCGGGCGGCATTGGATCAATGACTCGATCAGCACCACACCGCTGGCCACGCTGGCGGCACTCGACAGCGTCGAAGGGCGCGAGGTCACCGTCATTGTTGGTGGGCACGATCGTGGCCTCGACTGGACGGACTTCGTGCTCGGCATGAAGCGGCATGCGCCCCACGCCATCGTGGCGCAGGGTGCCAATGGCCCGCGCATTGCGCGCGCTTTGCGTGAGGCCGGTGTGCCTGTCGTGCTGGAGGAAACCGTCGATCTGGCCTCCGCGATTGCCCGCGCCAAGGTGCTGACTCCTGTCGGTGGCGTCGTCCTGCTGTCGCCGGGTGCTCCGAGTTTCGACCAGTTTCATGATTACGCCGAACGCGGACGGCGCTTTGCCGAGCTGGCTGGCTTCGAAGGGCACGAGATCACCGGCATCGAGGGGCTGGGAGTCAGTTGAAGCATCGCCTTTTCACGCCTGCATGCGTGGACGATGGATGCGTGGCTGATATCCGGCATTGACGCACCGAAGGTGTTTCGCACGTTGCACGCATCAGGAGTCTGTTCCTCACATGCCCTTCGACGACATGCCCTTTGATATCCGTCTGGACGACTTGCGCGGGCCGGAAGTCGCCGCGCTGTTGCAGGAACACCTGCAGGACATGAAGCTGCATTCGCCGCCCGAGAGCATTCACGCGCTGGATCTGGACCGACTGCGGCAGCCGGAAATCACGTTCTGGACGGTTTGGCAGAACAGTGAACTGCTGGGCTGCGGAGCGATCAGGGAGATTGACGCAGCCCATGCCGAAATCAAGTCCATGCGTACATCGAGGCGGCATCGGCGCAGAGGTGTGGCGGCGGCGATGCTGCAGCACATTCTGGATGAGGCTTTGCGTCGTGGTTATCGGCGGCTGAGTCTTGAAACAGGTTCGGCCAGTGCGTTCGAGCCGGCACGGCAGCTTTATGTGCGATTCGGCTTTCGGCCCTGCGGTCCGTTCGCGGAATACCTCGATGACCCGCACAGTGTGTTCATGACACACGAGCTGCAGTGAGGTTCATGAGGCCGAGCGCAGCGTTTCGATGGCGCCACTACGGGAGCGCCACCGGCGCATGACCCATCAAGCGAAACAGCCACGCCTCTTGCGAGACGTGGCTGTTCTTCCTTTAGTGCGGGGATTGTCGCCTTACCAGATCTTCACCCGCTCCTGCGGATCGAGGTACAGCTTCTCGCCGGGCTTCACCTCGAACGCGGGATACCAGGCGTCGAGGTTGCGCACGGTCTGTGCACGGAAATCGGCGGGGGCGTGCACGTCGGTGTTGAGGCGCTGGCGCAGGGCATCGTCGCGGATCTTCGAACGCCAGGCCTGACCGAAGGCGAGGAAGAAGCGCTGGTCGCCGGTGAGGCCGTCGATCACCGGTGCGGGCTTGTCGCCGAGCGATTTGTGGTAGGCCAGATATGCGATGGTGAGGCCGGACACGTCGGCGATGTTCTCGCCCAGGGTCTGTTCGCCGTTGACGTGCAGGCCCGGCAACGCCTGGTATTGGTCGAACTGCTTTACCAGCTGCTGACCGGCGGCCTTGAAGTGGTCGAGGTCGGCCGGTGTCCACCAGTTCTCCAGCTTGCCCCGTGCATCGAATTCGGCGCCGGTGTTGTCGAAGCTGTGGCTGATCTCGTGACCGATGATCGCGCCGATCGCCCCGTAGTTGGCTGCCGCATCCGCCTTCGGGTCGAAGAATGGCGGTTGCAGGATCGCGGCAGGGAAGTTCAGCGCGTTCTGCAGCGGCAGGTTCACTGCGTTGACGGTCTGCGGGGTCATCCACCATTCGCCACGGTCGACCGGCTGGCCCAGCTTGGCCAGCTGATGCGCATACTCGAACCGCTCGGCGCGCAGATGGTTGCCGAGCGCATCGTCGGCGCGAATATCCAGTGAACCGTAATCGCGCCAGGTTTCCGGGTAGCCGACGCCGACGCGCAGTGTGACCAGCTTGGCCTTCGCCTTCTGCCGGGTAGCCGGCGTCATCCAGCTCAAGGTGTCGATGCGGTCGTTGAAGGCGGCGATCAGGTTCCTCACCAGCTGTTGCACCGCGACCTTGGACGAAGCCGGGAAGTAGTGCTTGACGTAGAGCTGACCCACCGCGTCGCCGAGGTCGGTATTGGTGGCGCCCACGGCGCGCTTCCAGCGCGGCTGCTGTGCCGGCGTGCCCTGCAGGGTGCGTCCGTGGAAATCGAAGCTGAGGTCGGCATAAGCCTGTGGCAGCAGGCCGGCGTTGTGGTCGAGTGTGTGGAAGATCAGCAGCTCCTTCCATGCTTGCAGCGGCTCGCTGGCAGTCAGCGCGGACAGGCCGGTGATGGCGGCAGGTTGCCAGGCGTCGATCTGCGGCTGGCCATCGAGGCCGGCAGCCTTGAAGTAGACAGCCCAGTCGAGGCCCGGTGCCTTCTGCGCGAAATCACTGGCGTGCCACAGGTTGTTCGCCTTGTGCACGTCCTGGCTGTCGATCAGGCTGCTCTGTGCCTTGGCGATCTTCGTTTCCAGGTCGAGGATGGTCGCGGCACTCGCTTCCGCATCCACGATGCCGGCCTGCTTCAGCAACGCAGTGACATAGGTCTGGTACTTGGCGCGAAACGCCGTCATGTGCGGGTCGTTCGACAGGTAGTAGTCGCGACTGGGCATGCCCAGCCCACCCTTCAGCAAGTAGGCGGTGTTGCGCGAGGGATCTTCCAGGCCCTGCGCCACGAACAGGCCAAAGAGGTTCTCGGTGTAGAAGTTGGTGGCGTTGATCGGGTCGACGTCGGCACGCAGGCGGCTGCCGAGCACGCGGGCAAGATCCCGACGCGAGGCGATCGCGTCGATCTGCGCCAGTTCCCGCTTGAGTGGCGCCAGGCCATGCTTCTCGATCGCGGCGGTGTCCATCCAGGCCGAGTAGTAGTCGGCGATCTTGCGTGCACTGCTGCCGGCAGCGGAATGGTCGGCACCGGCGTTTCGGATCAGCGCAGCGGTGTCCTTCTCGGCCTGCTCGAACACCTTGAGGAAGGTGCCGGTGCTGGAACGGTCGGCAGGAATCTGCGCGGTCTTCAGCCAGTCGCCGTTGGCGTAGCGGAAGAAGTCGTCGCCCGGCTTCACACTGTGGTCGATGCCGGCCGAATCGATGCCGGACACGTCGAGTGATGCTTCGAGTTGGGCGGCAGACAGGCTACCCGTCGCGCAAATCATCGCGGCGGTGAATATCCATCGTGTGGGTTGCATGGGTGCTGTCCGGCAGAGGGGTCAACGCCCAAGATAATCTCCGCGTGCCTGCTTGTGGGCATGACCAATGGGCTAGATGGGCGCCATCGATGCGCACGCTGGGGTCTGGTCATGCCACATGCGTCCCGGCGGCTGCGTGTCACGCCCAATGGCGAACCTTGATGTCCGGACCAGTGTCATGCGTGGCGCTGGTCCGGTTCCGGCACGGCCATGCGCATCGTCGATGCGCATGGCCGTGTGGTGGATTCACTTCACTGATGATCCTTGTCTTTCTTGTCGTTCGGGTGAGCCGGCGCAGGTTTGTGGCTGGCGGGTTGTGGATGTGGCGCCGCTGCAGGTCGTTGCTGCGGCTGCGGCTGCGGCTGCGGACGCGGTGCTTGCATTGGACGCGGTGCTGCGGGCTGCGCGCGTGGGGCTTCGATCGGGTGCGGTGCTGCAGGCTGCTGGCGCGGGGCTTCCATCCGACGTGCTGCTGCAGGTTGCGGATGTGCTGCTTCCATCGGATGTTGTACCGGCTGCTGGCGCGGCGCCTCCATTGGACGCGCCGGTTTTTCCGCCGCAGGTGCATGGGCTGCCGGTCCACGTTCGGGATTGTTCGGCGCGTGCGCGGGTGGTTCGCCGCGTTGCGGATTGGCGGCAAAGTGCGGCATGCTCATGGGTACACCGGCGTTGCCCGGCGCATGGGCCCTTGCCGCGGCAGCGGCTGCTGCGGCCCCCGCGGCGACACCCGCAGCAGGCAGGGCACGCTCCGTCCCGCCAGGACCAAAATGCGGCAGCGAAGCCGCACCACGTGGGGCGGCTTCTCCAGGGCGACCATTCATGGGGCCAACGGCCGCACGGTTCATCGGCTGGTTCGCGGCGGGCTGGCCCGCGTAGCGGTTCTGCACGATCCGGTTGCTGCTGTTGTTGATGTTGTTGATGGTCGTGCGGTTGTTGGTGACGTAATGGTTCACCACGGTGGTCGACCGCGAGACATAAGTGTTGTTGTTGTACACCACCGCCGGGCGCTGCCAGCCACGATTGCCGTCGTAGTTGCCATTGCCGCCACGGCCACCGCCCCAGTTCATGCCCCAGTTGTTCCAGCCGTAATTCTGATGGTCGTCGTGGTGATGCTCGAACAGGTTGCCGATCAGGATGGCGGCACCGAAGCTCAAGGCACCGACCGCGACTACCTCGCCGGTGCTGTATCCCTGCGGGGATGCGTAGCTGTAGCCGGGGTAATACGGTACATCCTGACCGTAGACAGTCTGCGGGTCGTACTGCGGCACGTAGACCGTATCCGGCTGTGCAGGCGCGATCTCGATGATCTGCTCAGGCGGCGGCACCACCGCCTGCCCGGAATAGACGGGATAGCCCCCTTCGCTGGTGTCGGCATAGCTGGGCGGTGGCGCCGATTCGGCCTGGGTGGTGACGTTGAGCTGTGCCGAGCTGCGCAGATTGCCTTTTTTCGAGGCGCGCTGGCGCATCACCTGGATGGCATTCATCACGTCGGTCGGGTCGTTGACGTAGGCGTCGCCCAGCGCCGTGGTCCATTCGATGTTCTTCGCCATCTGGTCAAGCACGGAAGGAAACGCGGTCAATCCCTTGACGCTGGCATCCCAGGGTTGCTGGGCGATGGCCGTCTGCAGGGACGCACCGGTCAGGTTGGGGTTCTGCGTTACTTCGTTGTCGGCAGCAGTGATCTGGTCCGGATAGGTCGCGCCGGCCAGAACCTGCGCGACCAGCTTGTCGGGGAACAGCGCGATCGGCGCCACCATCTGGTAGAGCTGGTCGGCCGTGGGCGGGGTGTAGGCGGCTTGGGCACCAGCCGTGCTCTGCGCCGGTGCCGGCGCCGTGCCCGCTGCGGCAGGTGTCTGTGTGGGTGCGGCGGCCTGATTGCAGCCGGCCAGGGTTGCGATGGCCGTGCTGAGCAGGGTGTACATGATGTTCCGTGCAAGGGACTTGCGAATCACGGTGACCTCCGCGGGTGCTGGAAAACTGGCGGGAACGGCCCCGCCAAGACTGCCCGGGATTCGCAGGATCATGCGGATGCCGGGCAGGTTTCGAGTGTGAGAATGCGCAAGAACGGATTATCAGTGCGCGATTTGAACGGCCGCTGTCGCAGGGCTATTTCTCGAACCGGTAGTTCAGGCTGGCGCGGGTGAAATCGGTGGCGTTCTGCGCCTCGAAGTTCCAGCGATGACTGAGCCGGTAGCGCAGGGTGACGACTTCGCCCGGTTCGAACAGGCCGACGCCGTAGCTGAGATAAAGTCTTGGCGAGAGGTACTTTCCTACAGTGAAGGCAGAGCTGCCGCCGAGCGCCTCGTTGCTGGACACGCCGATGTCGTCCACACCCAGTTTCGAGCCGATGCCCTTGGCCAGCAGATCGCCGGCGGCCGAACCGAGGGCCTGCGCGGCAGCGCCGACCATGTCGCCTTCGCCGCCCTTCACCTGCGATAGCGGCTTGCCGGTGACCAGGTAGGACAGTGCATCGGACTGCTCCATCGCCGGATTGGAGAACACGGTGAGGACGGGTCGTTGCGCGGTGCCGGCCACCAGCAGACCGACTTCCTGGCCTTCGTCGATGGTGGCGGTGGGATTGAGCTTGCGCACGGCTCGGATGTTCAGGCCCGGGTTGTCGATCGGTGTGCTGGCGAACAGCAGCTGGCCGCGCTGGATCTGCAGCTGCTGGCCATAGGCTTTGTAGGTGCCGTCGACCGTCAGCTGGCCCTGGCCGGTAGTGGCGCGACCGGGACGTTCGATCACCGTCAGCACACCGCTGACGCGACCATCCAGCCCCATGCCGACGACATGTGTCTTGCGGCCGAGGTCGACCTTGACCAGTGCATTGATCGGCAGCTTGCCGGCGGCCTGTTGCTGCTGCTTCTGGTCCACCACCACCACGTCGGGCGATGCCTGGGTGGCGCCGGCGCCGGGCAGCTTGTCGGCATTCACGTCGGCGGAGTCGATACCCAGTGCGCCGCCGATGTCGATGCCGCTGGCGTCCTGCTTCACGGTCAGATCGGGTGAGATCACCACCTTGGCAGCGGGAATGTCGGCGGCGGTGAACTGGCTGCCCTTGAGGGTGAGACTGGTCTGGGTACCGATGCCCGCATTGCCGTTGATCGCAATGCTGCCCTTGCCCGATTGCACGCTGCCGCGGATCAGGAATTGCCGGGTATCGGTGGTGCTGACCGAGAGCGATCCCTCGCTCAACTTGAGGCCTGCCGAAGGTACTTCGGCGGCAAGACCGCGCATGTTGGCCTGCCCGGTGACCGCTGGCTGTTTCAGCGTGCCGGCGAAGCGGAAGCTGCCATCGGCATTCCCCTTGACGTTGGCCACTTCGCTGCTGAACAGCTCGATGAAGGCAACGCTGTTCACGTGCAGGTCGAGCTGGCCGCCGAGCGATTGCTGCGCGCCAGTGATCGTGACCTGGCCGTCCACGCGGCCGCCGTCGTCGAGGCCGCCATGCACCTCGATGCGCTGGCCCGTCGGCAAGAGTTCGGCGTTCAGACGGAACTGGTTGTAGCGCAGCAGCGGCGCGTCGGCGTGGTCGACATGGGTGATGCTGCCCTGCGCGGAGCTGATCGATGCGTTGCCGCTCAGTGCGCCGGCAGCACTGCGGCGGATCTTGCCGCTGCCGTCGATGCTGCCGTCGGCGCGTATCGGCAGGTCGGCATTGCCGCTCGCGTTCAGCAGCAGCGCCAGCGGTAATGCCTGCAGCCGATAACCGGCATCGAGGTTGCCGCTGCTGTCCTGCTTCGCGGCCACGCACAACCGTGGATCGCCGGCCGTCAGGCACAGCTCGGACAGGATTGCCGTGCCATTGTTGTAGCTGAGCTGCGAGGGTTGTTGCAGGCGCCAGCCAGGCATGCCCTGCGGATCGAGATCGAGCGTCGACAACGTGCCGTTCCAGGCCGATCCCTTCAGTGCGCCATGCACGGAGAGCGCTCCGGATAGCTGGCTGCCGCGTGCGTCGACGGTCAGGCGATGATTGCCCTGACTGCCTTCGGCCAGCAGGTTGATGTGCTGGAAGGTCAGCCCTTGCAGATGCACGCCGGCCATCTGCAGATCCAGCTTGCCGGCCAGCTGGCTGATGTCCGGGACACCGGCGATCAGGTGCAGAGTGTCGACCCGTTGTTGCTGCCAGTACAGCGACTGGCCTCGCAGCTGACCGTTGACGCTGAGCTTCGGCATCCGACCGCCGATGTCGAAATGGCCATCCAGACGGCCACCGGCATCCGGCAGCCAGTCGCCCAGCGAAGCGATCTCCAGTTTCAAGCTCGCACTGTTGCTGCTTCCGGGTGTCGCCTGCAGTTGCATCGTACTGCCGCCCGAGTTCAACGAAAGCTGGCCGTCGATCACATCGTTCGACGACAGGTGCAGTTTCCCGTTGCCGCCGATGGTGCGATCGCGCAAGGTCCCGGCGAGTTTGCGGATCTCCAGGGTGGCGTCGGGGCGTTGCCTTGGCAAGCTGCCGTTGCTGGCCAGGTTGAAGTCGAGCGCGCCATTCCAGCCGGCGAACAGTTGCCCGGGATCGAATCGGCTGGCACTCGCTTCGGCCTGCCACGCCAGCGTTGGTTGCAGGGTCAGTACACCGTTCGCCTGAAAGCTCCCCTGCGGTTGCTTCAATGCCAGCGAGTGCAGAGTAATCTGTTGCGGCGTGCCGTCGAGATTCAGATCCAGTGCGGCGAGCTTGCCGGGTGGGCCGATGGCGACGCTGCCTTCGGCGTGATATTTCGCGCTGCTGCCATGGACCTTCAGATCGCCGCGGCTGGCCAGTGCCTGGCCGGCAAGTTCAGGTGTCAGCAGCAGATCGCTCCAGCGGATATCCAGTTCGGCGCTGAGCGGATTGGCGTCGAGTTGCAGCGTGCCGCTGGCGGCGAGGCTGCCCTTGATCTGCGGCGAGGCGAGATCGAGCTGTTGCAGCGTGAGCGTATTGAAGTCGCGGCTGAACTGCGCACGCAACGGTTGTATCAACAGTTGATGGTCGTTGATGTCGATCCGGCCCTGGAGCGTGCCGCCGTAGTGGTTGCCATGGCCCTGCACGGCGATTGCCAGTGCCGTGAGCGAGCTGTCGCCGAGCAGTGGTTTTGGGTCGAAACGCGGCACATCCAGCGTGGCTGTCCACGTGTAGTCATTGCCCTGGCTCAGGTCCACTCGCAGTCGTGCGACGGCCGGTGCGGTGAGAGCGAGATCGGCATGGGCACTGCGGCCGTCGCCATGCGTGACAAGGTTGCCGGCATAGTCGGTGTCGCCGACCTTCCATGCGAAGCTGGCATTGCCGTCACCCTGGTAACGCTGACCAATGCCCAGGGTGCCGGTGAGGTCGATATGACCGTCGGGTGCCCGCAGGGCGAGTCGTCGGAGCGTGATGCCGCGATGGGTCCATTCACCGACAAGGTCGAGACGGTCGGAGACGAACAGTGGCTGGCCATTCTGCGTCAGCTTCACCGTACCGATATGGACCCGGTCGAACAGCAGGTCGACCGGTGGCTGCAGCGAGAAGCTGGAGGAGGTGTTGTCCGGTATCGGGGGCTGCAGCGCCACGTCGATGCCGTCGGCGTCCAGCATCAGCACATGCACGCGCTTGTTCAGCAGCGGCCAGAAGCGCAGGTCCAGATGCGCCTTCGCCACCATCACCACGGTGCCCCGGCCATCGTCGTAGCGCACACCGGCCAGATCCAGCGGCCCGATCAGGCGGCCTTGCGCCTGTCCGACATGAAGTGCGCCATGCGTGGCGGCTTGCACGCGCGCGAGCGCGAAGCGCAGGCCGGATGCCGTGCCGAGCAGCCAGCTGGTCAAGATTGCGAGAAGCACCAGCAGGCATGCCAGCGCGATGCCTACCCGACGCAACCAGCGTCGGCGGCGAGGCGGGGTGGAGGAGCCAGCTGGCGTGCCCATCGTGGCCATGCTTACAGATCCGGTCCGATGACCAGGTGCAGCTCGATGCCGTGCGCCTGCGAGTCGTGGATCGGCGTGCCCAGGTCGAGGCGAATCATGCCGACCGGCGAGCGCCAGCGCACGCCGAGGCCGGCGCCGATCTTCGCCCGGTAGTCGACGCCGCTGAAGGCGTTGCCGGCATCGACGAACGCCGCCATGCCCCAGTTTCGAGTGAAGTAATGCTCGACTTCGGTGCTGGCCACCAACAGGCTGTCACCGCCGATCACGCGGCCCTCGCTGTTGAGCGGACCGATCGTCTGGTAGCCGTAGCCGCGCACCGAGCGGTCGCCGCCGGCGAAGAAGCGCAGCAGCGGTGGCAGTGCGGTGAAGTCATTGGTCCAGGTGTGACCTGCACTGCCGCGCAGGATCAGCCGGTTGCGCTGATTCGCCCCGAATGCATGGATCCACTTTGCATCGGCGGTCAATTGGCTGAAGCGGGCATCGGACAACAGGCTGCCTGCCGTGCTGCGTGCGGTCAGGTTGACTGACCAGCCCTGATGCACGAAGTCGAAGTTGTCGGCCTGCTTGCGCGACAGCGAGGCTTCGGCGAACACCTCCGTGCTGCGGCCGTGCTCGATGCCGGGGGTGTTGTCCGGCTCGTTGCCGATCTTGCCGACGGTGAACGTGCCGTCCAGCGCATGCAGGCCAAGGGTGCGCGTCCAGCCGTGCCACAGTCGGCTCTCGTTGGCGACCAGTTCCAGTGTGCGCGATTGCGAGGTATCGGTATTCGCGTCGCGATAGTTCGCGCCGAAATTGAAACTGCGCTGGTTGTCGCCGGGCATCGGGATCGAATACAGCGTGGACAGCGTCTTCAGCCGCTGTGCCACGACCAGCTCGTTCTTCCACTTGTGCCCGCGCCGATTGACCCAGCGTCGCTCGATGCCGCCGCGCAGACCGAGGCCGGTATCGGTACCGATGAACGGACCACCGGTGTAGATCGTGCGTTTCGCCGGGGCCAGCTGCACGTCGATGTCGACCACCCCCGCCTTGGCCTCGTCGACGTCTGGCAACACGTTGACCACCGCGAAATAGTCGGCACCATTCAGCGCCTGCTGCAGCTGCAACAGCTGGCTCTGGGAAAAGTAGTCGCCAGACTTGAAGGGCACGTAGCGATCCAGAAAGCCGTCGTTGAACTGCGAACCCTCGAACCGCACCTTGCCGTAGCGATAGCGCGGCCCGACCTGCCAGGCCAGCCTGATGCGGGCGCTGCGATTGGCACGCGTCACTTCGACCCGATGGGTGAGCAGTTTTGCATCGAGAAAGCCATTGGCGGTGAGCTGGGCACTCAGTGCGTCGCGGGCGGCGTCGTAGCTGCCGTGGTTCAGCGGCTTGCCCTGCAGCCGTTCGATCGCGCGCTTTGCACGACGGACCGGTGCGATCTCGGCCGCAGCCGGGTCCAGCTGCACATCGACGGCCGTGACCTGCACCGGTTCCCCGGGCGTCACATGCAAGGTCATCCGCCAGTCCTGACCGACCTGCTGCAGGTCGCCGGTGACCGTGGCGTCGTAGTAGCCGTAGGGCTCCAGGGCAGACTTTGCCTGATCGGGGGCGCGCGCATACAGGCGATGCACCTGCGCCTCGCTGACCTGGCGGGTCGCGTATTGAGTCAGCCCCGTGCCCGCGACCACAGCACTCTTCAACGGATCGGCCACGCCGTCCACCACCAGTTGCACGCCGGCATGTGCCTGTGTCGATAACAGCACCAGCGGCAGCAACAGCAGGCTCAGGCGTCGGGGGATTCGGCGCATTCGCGGGGTTCCGTCCTCGATGGCGTCTTCACGGGTAAGGCCAGCTTACCGAAGTTGGTGTTGGCTTCGTATGAACATCTGCCACGTCATTGCGGCATTGGAGCCAGAGCGCGTTTTTGATTTTGTTGATACGGGCGTAGCCCGTATCAACCCGCCTTGTCGCCGGCCTTGTGTGCAATCCACGCACCGACAACCGCCGACACATACGGGATCGACTGCGCGGCGAGGATGAACATCCACAAGGTGCCTTCGATGTAGCGGGTGCCGTAGCCCAGCGCCATGCCGACGATGCACAGCGCCAGCGCAATCGCCATCAGGCCTTCCTCGCGTACGGGTGCGAACGCGGCGAAGTTGCTGCCACCCAGGCGACGGCTCTTGGCGGTAACCACGAACGAGGTCTTCTCGCGGGTCAGGCCATGCAGGATGCCGCGAGCGATCGCGTGACTCAGGCCCATGCTGGCCAGCGAGGCCATCAAGGTGTCGTACCAACTGCACGGTACGCGGGCGCGGTACAGCACGATGCCGAAGATCGCCTTGGCGAAGAAGAAACCGATCACCGGGATCAGGAACAGCTGCATCGGCAGGCTGAAGTACTGCGGGTACGCCACCATGCCGGCAGTCCAGAACAGCGCCATCAGGGTGAAGATCAGGTGCAGCGCATCGGCGAACCAGCTGAACCAGCCGGTGAGGAAGTGGAAGCGTTGGCCGGCGCTGAGCGGACCGCGCTGGGTCATCCAGCTCCAGCGCCCCTTGAGAATCTGCATCGCGCCGAACGCCCAGCGGTAGCGCTGGCTCTTGTACGCCTTGAAGTCGGCCGGGGTCAGGCCCTTGCCCATCAGTTCGTCGACATAGACCAGGTCGTAGCCGGCATGCATCAGGCGCAGGCCCAGTTCGGCGTCCTCGCAGATCGTCCACTCGGACCAGCCGCCGGTGCCTTCCAGCGCGTTGCGCCGGACCATCGTCATGGTGCCGTGCTGGATGATCGCGTTGCGCTCGTTGCGATGGTGCATGCCGATGCGGAAGAAGCCGTCGTATTCCCACGCGGTCATGCGGCGGAACGTGTTGTGCTCGAACTCGCGATGCGCCTGCGGACACTGCACCACGGCCACCTTCGGATCATGGAAGTGGCCGGTGAGGGTGGCCAGCCAGTCGGCGCGCACCTCGTAGTCGGCATCGATAACCGCCACCACGTCGGCCTGCGGGTCGGTTTCCTTCAGGCCGAAGTTCAGCGCGCCAGCCTTGTAGCCGGGCCACGGTTCCAGATGGAAGAAGCGGAAGCGCTTGCCGAGCTTTTCGCAGTATTCCTGCACCGGCTTCCAGACGGCCGGATCCTTGGTGTTGTTGTCGATCACCAGCACTTCGTAGTTCTGGTAGTCGAGCGCAGCGAGCGAATCGAGCGTGACGATCACCATTTCCGGCGGCTCGTTGTAGCAGGCCAGGTGGATCGACACGAACGGCTGCTTTTCCGGCGGATCGGGCGTCAGCATGCCGGCGTGGCGCATCCACTTGGGCCGCCACAGAACCTCGGTGAACTCGAAGCCGTTGATCAGCAGGATCGCCAGGATCGCGATCTGTGCCGGGAACAACAGCACCAGCATGGTCCAGTCGATCCAGCTCAGGTAGAAGTTGAACGGCAGCGTGGCCGACCACACGATCAGGCCGCAGGCGAGCTGGATCAGCGCGGCGAAGAAAAACCGCCCCATCAGCTTGAATCGGCTGAATCGGCGCGCAAAGAAGATCATCGGCAGCAGGGCCAGCAGGCTGGCGGCGATCGCCTTCCACGGCCACGCGGTGTCCTCGGTCACCGGGCCGGTGAACGGGAATTTCGGCTGGCGGTCGGCATTGAAGATGCCCCAGTACGCGCCGGTACGACCCTCGCCGAGGTTTTCCTTCCACGGCTGGTCGAAGGCCTCGAGCAGGTAGTAATCAATGTTCTCCTGCTTAGCCGCGAGCAGCCATTCGCGGATGAAGATCGCCTCGTTCGATATCGATGGATCGGCATGCTCATGGCGGTCGCCGTTGGATGGCCAGCCGATTTCGCCGACCACGACGGACTTGTAGGGAAAGCGCTGCCGGACGGCGCTGTAAGCGCCAAGCGCAGCATCAAGGGCAGGGTGCGAGTCCCTGATGGATGGGCTGCCGACCGTCACGCCATTCCAGAACGGAAAGATATGGATGGTGATGAAATCGACATGGTCGGCCAGCTCGGGATACTTCAGCCAGATGTAGTCCGGTTCGGCGATCGACACCGGCTGGTGCACGGCGGCACGCACGCGATCCAGATAGGCCATCATCTGTTCTGGCGTGAGGTCGTTGCGGAACAGCACCTCGTTGCCGACGATGACGCGGGTGATCGTGTCGGGATAGGCCCTGGCCTTGGCGATCAGCAGCGCGATTTCGCGCTCGTTGTTGTCCAGGCGCTTGTCGATCTCGGCGCCGGCCATCACCTTCAGGCCTTCCTTCTGTGCCAGCTGGTACAGCTGCGGACTCTGCTGCATCGTGTAGGTGCGCACGTTGTCGGTATAGCGGTGCAGCAGCTTCAGGTCGGCGGCGATGTCGTCGTCGCTGGGGTAGTCCTGCTTGAACGGACTCTGGTAGCGCTGGAACACCGACAGCGAAAACCCGCTGATCTTGCCGTGCCAGTCCTGCGGACCGTGCGGCAGGTTGCCGTACCACCACAGCGCCACATTCATCGCAGCCACGACCAAGGCGAGCACCAGGGCTGTGAGCAGGGGGTAGCGGCTGTCGTGGTTTACTGCAGTGGCGCTCAAAAAAATCCCCGGCGAAGCCTGCGCAACAGGCGGTGAAGCCTAGGGAGCTTAACCAATGCATGCCCATCGGCTCAACAAACATCGTGGGTCGTGGTCAGCACAAGGTCAGGAGCGGCGGGAATTTCTGCCTGCGAAGCACATTCAGGGGAGTGGAGGCCGCCAGCCTGGCGAGGCCATCGGAAGCTCCTCCGGCGACGGTGGGATGGTGTGCGCCGGCACGGTTCTCCGCGCGATGCCCTGCTTCGTTGGCCAGGGTCATCAATCAGACGACGCCGTGACCGATGGCATGGTGCCGCATCGGTGGCTTGGCTTGTCCGCCGGTTGGGTGGATGCTGGAAGCCTTGCCGTCAACCAGAAGGGTATCGAGTGAACAAACCGATGAAGTACCTGGCTGCAATGATCGCCGTGGCACTGGCGGGTACGGCCACCGCGAAAGCGAACGACGCGGACGTCACCCGCGCCACTCTCGACAACGGCCTGCGCGTTGTGATCGTGCGCGATACGCTGGCGCCGGTGGTGGCGACCGAGATGAACTATCTCGCCGGCTCGGACGAAGTGCCTGAGGGTTTTCCGGGGACTGCGCATGCGGTGGAGCACATGATGTTTCGCGGCAGCCCCGGCCTGTCGAAAGATCAGCTGGCGGCGATCGCGGCAAACATGGGTGGTGCGTTCAACGCGGATACCACGCAGAGCGTGACGCAGTATTACTTCGTGGCGCCTGTACAGGATCTGGGCGTGGCGCTGCATGTGGAAAGTTTGCGCATGCGCGGCGTGGACATGAGCGACGCGGAATGGGGCAAGGAGCGTGGCGCGATCGAGCAGGAGGTATCGCGCGACCTGTCGAGCCCGGACTTCAAGTTCTACACGCAGATGCTGGAGCAGATGTTCTCCGGCACGCCGTACGCGCACACGCCGCTGGGCACGCGTCCTTCGTTCGACAAGACCAGGGCGGTGATGCTGAAGGACTTCCACGACAGCTGGTATGCGCCGAACAACGCGATCCTGGTGATCGCTGGTGACGTCGATCCGGTCGCCACACTGGCGAAGGTGAAGAGCGAGTTTGGCGACATCGCGCGCAGGACATTGCCGAAGCGGCCCGCGTTCGCGTTCAAGCCGGTGACGGCAAAGACCGTGGAGTTGCCTACCGACAGCCCGTATGGCTCGGTGTACCTGGGTTACCGCATGCCGGGTCTCACCTCAAACAATTACGCCACTGCGCGGGTGCTGAGCGAGGCGCTGGGTTCGCAGCGCGCCGCACTGTTCGGCATGGGCATGGATGGCACCGCGATGTTTGGCGGCTTCTTCGATGATGCCATGCCGCAGTCAGGCGTGGGCATGGCGGTGGGCATCTTCCCCAAGGGGGGCAATCCGCAACCGGTGCTGGCAAAGATGCAATCCATTCTTGCTGCTGCGGCAAGTCACGGCATCGACCCGGCGCTGGTGGAGGCTGCCAAGCGAAAGGCGATCGCCGCACTGGAATTCAAGAAGAACTCGGTGGATGGGCTGGCCAATGCCTGGTCGCACGCGCTGGCGTTCCAGCAGCTGGATTCACCCGATGCGATGAAGGAGGCGATCGCGGCGGTGACGCCGGCGGCAGTGAACGCGCTGGCCAGAAACACCTTCGATCCGGCCCATGCGGTCACTGCGATCCTGACGCCCGAGAGCTCCGGCAAGCCGGTGGCGGGCAAGGGCTTCGGTGGTACCGAGAGCTTCGCCGCCAGCCCGGACAAACCGGTGACGCTGCCCGCATGGGCGAGCGAGGCATTCGCGAAACTCGCGGTGCCGCCGTCATCGCTCAAGCCGGTGTCGAGCGTGCTGCCCAATGGCATCCGCCTGATCGTGCAGCCTGAATCGATCAGCGACACGGTGTGGCTGGGCGGTCGCATCAAGACCAACGAGGATCTGCAATCGCCCCAGGGCGAGGAGGGCGTGGCCGATCTGCTGGACGGACTGTTCCCGTTCGGCACGGCCAGCCTGGATCGTCTGCAGTTCCAGCAGGCGCTGGATGCGATCAGCGCAAACGAAAGCGCCGGGTCCAGCTTCTCGCTGGAAGTGCCGTCCGCGCATTTCGCCGATGGCGTGAAACTGCTGGCCGACAACGAACTGCATCCCGCGCTGCCGGAGCAGGCTTTCGCGGTGGTGCAGCAGCGCGAGGCTGGCATGGTCGCCGGTGAAATCCAGTCGCCCGCCTTCCTGGCGCAACTCGGCCTCGACAAGGCACTGCTGCCGGCTGGCGATCTGCAACTGCGTCATGCCACGCCGAAGGAGGTGATGGGGCTGACGCTGGACAAGGTAAAGGCGTACTACGCGCAGACCTATCGCCCGGACATGACCACGATCGTGATCGTCGGCAAGGTCGATCCGGCCCAGGCGAAGCAGGTGGTGGAGCAGGCCTTCGGCGACTGGAAGGCGGCAGGTGCCAAGCCTGACACGGACTACGTCGCGGTGCCGGCGAACAAGCCGGGCCAACTGCACGTGCCCGATGCCAGTGCAGTGCAGGACAGCGTGGACATGGCGCAGACCATCGACGTCACCTACGACGACCCGGCGCGATTTGCCCTCAACCTTGGCAATGAAGTGCTGGGCGGCGGCTTCTACGCTTCGCGACTGGTGCGTGACCTGCGCGAGAAGCACGGACTGGTCTACACCGTCGGCGTGAGTCTTGAGCCGGACAAGCATCGCGGCATCTACAAGGTGTCTTTCGGCTGCGATCCCGACAAGGTCGGTGCGGCCAGCGCGATGGTGGTACAGGACCTGAAGCAGATGCAGCAACAACCGGTGACAGCCGACGAGTTGCAGCAGGCCAAGGGCATCATGTTGCGCCGCATTCCGCTCGGTGAATCAAGTTTCGACGCGATAGGAGGGCAGCTGCTGACCCTTTCGCTGGAAGGCAAGCCGCTGGACGCGATGACGACTGCAGGCCAGCACTACCTCGAACTGACCGCGCCGCAGGTGCAGCAGGCGTTTGTGAAGCACGTGCGGCCCGACGCGCTGGTTACCGCCGTGAAGGGGCCGATGCCGAAGGGCTGAATCGATCGCCGGTAGTGAGTTGGCGCGCGGACACGCTGCTGTTTCGGGAACCAGAAAGGGCCGGTCATCGATCGGCCCTTTCCAATGACATATGTGCTGTGGCGACGGTTATTTCAGCAGCGAACGCAGCATCCACGCGGTCTTCTCGTGTTCCTTCAGGCGACCGGTAACCAGGTCGGCGGTGCCCTCGTCGCCGGCGGCGTCAGCGATCTTGATCGTCTCGCGCGCGGTATGCGCGGCGATCTCGTGCCCCTCGACCAGCTGGCCGACCATGTCCTTCCACTCCGGCACGCCGGATTCCTCCCTGATCAAGGTGAGCTTGCCGAACTGGCTGTACGAACCCGGCGCGAACACATCCAGTGTGCGGATGCGCTCGGCCACTTCGTCGGCGGCCAGCCACAACTCGTTGTACTGGGTCTCGAACATGGTGTGCAGGCTGTTGAACTGCGGCCCGGTGATGTTCCAGTGGAAGCTGTGCGTCTTCAGGTACAGCGAGTAGGTGTCCGCAAGCAGCTTGGACAGGTGTTTGGCGACTGCCTCGCGATCCTTCCTGGCGATACCGATGTTCATGGCCATATGCACTTGCTCCTTACCTTTGAGTAGAAACCTGCAAACGAGGTTAGTCGCTGGTCCGCTTGCCGGGAAATGAATGCTTTCGATATCGACGATAGCCAGCGGCTATCATGTGCAGTCCCATGAATGACGCCACTCCGCCCGTATCCCCTGTTTCTTCCGATAGCCGTCTGCGCATCTTGCGCAAGGCGCTCGACAGCGTATGCAGCCGCGACTTCGGCCGGCTGCTGGGTCGCTGGCGCGGACTTTCGCGCAAACGAGACGCGAGCAGGCTCGATGCGCTGGCCGCCGATATCGAGCGCTCCGCCGCGAAGCGTGCCGCGCGCAAGGCATCCAAGCCGGCGATTCGACTGGACGAATCGCTGCCGATCACCGCACGTGCCGACGACATCATCGAGCTGATCCGCAAGCACCAGGTGGTGGTGATCGCCGGCGAGACCGGCTCGGGCAAGACCACCCAGCTGCCGAAGCTGTGCCTCGCCGCCGGTTGTGGCGAAGCCGGCATGATCGGCTGCACCCAGCCACGCCGGCTGGCCGCGCGTTCGGTCGCGCGTCGCGTGGCCGAGGAACTCGATACCCCGTTGGGCGAACAGGTGGGTTTCCAGGTGCGCTTCAACGACCAGGTGTCCGAGCGCAGCCTGATCAAGTTCATGACCGATGGCATCCTCCTTGCCGAGACACAGGGCGATCCGTGGCTGAGTGCCTACGACACCATCATCATCGACGAGGCGCACGAGCGCAGCCTCAACATCGACTTCTTGCTCGGCTATCTGAAGCGGCTGGCATTGAAGCGACCGGAGCTGAAGATCATCGTCACCTCGGCAACGATCGACACCGCACGCTTCGCCGAGCATTTCGACGGCGCGCCCGTGGTGGAAGTGGAAGGGCGCGCGTATCCGGTCGAGCTGCGTTGGCGCTCGCTGGATGAAATCGCAGTCCGGCAGGGGCGCAGCAAGGACATGCAGCAGGGCAGCGCCGAACATGTCGCCGCGGTGCTCGATGAAATCACCCACGACGACCCGCGCGGCGATGTATTGGTGTTTCTGCCCGGCGAACGCGAAATCCGCGACGCACACCTGCTGCTGTCGCGCCGGCAATACCGCGAAACCGAGATCATGCCGCTGTACGCGCGGCTGTCCGCGGGTGACCAGGATCGTGTATTCAAGCCAGGCATCAAACGCCGCGTGGTGCTGGCCACCAACGTGGCCGAGACGTCGCTGACCGTGCCGCGCATCCGTTATGTGATCGACACCGGCACTGCGCGGGTGAAGCGTTACAGCCAGCGCAGCCAGCTTGAACGGTTGCATGTGGAGCCGGTCTCGCAGGCCGCTGCCGACCAGCGCAAGGGTCGTTGCGGCCGTGTCGGGCCTGGTATCTGCTATCGCCTCTATGACGAGGCTGATTACGCCAGTCGTGCCGCGTTCACCGATCCGGAGCTGCTGCGCTCGTCGCTGGCCAACGTGATCCTGCGCATGCTGGCGCTGCAGCTGGGCGACGTCGACGAGTTTCCGTTCCTCGAGGCGCCGGACCCGCGCGTGGTGGCGGACGGCTATCGCCGCCTCGCGGAAATTTCTGCGATCGACGATGCACGCAAGCTCACTGCGATCGGTCGCACGCTGGCAAAGCTGCCGATCGATGTGCAACTGGCGCGCATGCTGGTGGAAGGCGAGAAGCTGCATTCGTTGCGCGAACTGCTCACCATCGTGTCCTTCCTCAGCATCCAGGATCCGCGCGAGCGTCCCTCCGATGCGCGCCAGCAGGCCGATGCCGCGCATGCTGCATTCGCCGATCCGAAGTCCGATTTCATCGGTGTGCTGAACTTGTGGAAGGCCTATCACGATGCGCACGAGGAGCTGACCCAGTCGAAATTGCGCGACTGGTGCTCACGGCATTTCCTCAGTTTCATGCGCATGCGCGAATGGCGCGAGCTGCACCGGCAATTGCTGCTGGTGGTGCAGGAGCTGGGCTGGAAGCTGGATGGCGGGGCGCATCTGGAACCGCCTGTAGCGCAGCCTGCGCGTTCTGCTTCTCTCCATGCGACCGAAGGAAGTCCCTTTGGGGCACGCAGGGGGCAAATCGGCAGGGGTGAGGCTCTCAAGGCCAAGAGCATTCTTCCCCAATCTTCATCCCGGATCAAGCCTGGAACAGGCTCTGCAGGCGGAGGGGAAAGCCGGGACGGTGATTCAGCTGATCGACTTTACGAGTCGGTACATCGTTCTCTGCTCGCTGGCCTGCCCACCCAGGTCGGCCGCAAGGACGAGAAGGGCATCTACCAGAGCACCCGCGAGCGCAAGTTTCAGGCATTCCCCGGTTCGGCCTTGTCCAAGGTGCCACTGAACTGGATCTTCTCCGCGCAGATTCTCGATGTCGGTGGCCGTGTATGGGGTATGGCGAATGCACGGGTCGAGCCGCTGTGGATCGAGCAGCAGGCGGCACATCTGCTGCGTGCCAGTTGTCGTGACGCGCATTGGTCGAGGAAACGTGGCTGCGTGGTTGCCTATGAGCAGGTCAGCCTGTTCGGCCTGGTGCTGGTGGAGAAACGGCCGGTGACGTTCCAGGTGCAGGATCCGGCGCTGGCGCACGCGATCTTCCTGCGTGAGGCACTGGTGCGTGGCGACCTCGACAGCAACGCGGATTTCGTGCGCGCCAACCAGCGTGTGCTGGAGGAAGCGTTGGGCATCGAGGCGAAGCAGCGTCGCGAAGGGTTGATCCGTCATGAGGATGAGTTGGTCGCGTTCTTCGAGGGCAAGCTGCCCGAAGAGATCGCCAGCAGTCGCGCGCTGGACGCGTGGTATCGCAAGGCACGTCCGGCGGAGCAGGCGGCGTTGCGCTGGTCGCTGGACGACGTTATGGCCGGTGGCGCCGGGCTGGATGCGAAGGCTTTCCCGGCAACGTTGGACATGGGATCACAACGCTACAAACTCGAATACCGCTTCGTGCCCGGCGACGAAGCCGATGGCGTTACCCTGCACCTGCCGCTGGCGATGTTGAATGCACTGCCGACAGCGCGCTGCGAATGGCTGGTGCCGGGCCTGCTCGGCGAAAAGGTGGCCGAACTGATCCGCGGACTGCCGAAAGCTTTGCGTCGCAACTTCGTGCCGGCGCCGGATTTCGCCCGTGCCTTTGTCGAGGCGGAATCGCCGCGCGACGAGTCTCTGGTGAAAACACTGGCTGCTTTCCTGAAGCGCACTACTGGTGTCGAGGTGAGTGCCGCCGAGTTTGCCGGTGTCGACTTGCCGGTGCATTTCCGCATGCGCTACCGCTTGCACGACGGCGATACCTCGTCGAGGCCGGGCAAAACCCTGGCCAGTGGCCGCGACCTTGCCGCCTTGCGCGCACAGTGGGAGGGGCAGGCGCGCGAGGCATTCTCGCGCAAGACCGATCTCGAGTTGACCCGCGAAGATGTCGCCAGCTGGGATTTCGAGGAGATTCCCGCGCAGGTTCGCTCCGACGGTGGTCTGCTGGCTTTCCCGGCGCTGGTCGATCTGGGCGAGACAGTGGCCTTGCGCGTCTTCGAGCGGGCCGACGAGGCACGTGCAGCACACCGCCAGGGTGTGGTGCGTCTGCTGCGCAACGCGCTGGCCAGCGACCAGAAACAGGCTCGACGGCGCTTGCCGATTGCCAATCCGTTGTCGCTGAAATACGCGCCTATGGGCAGCGTCGACAGCCTGCGCGAAGATCTGGTCGAAGGCGGTTTTGCCGACCTGCTGGAGCAGCATGATCTGGACGTTCGCACGGCCGGTGCGTTCGAAGCCTTGGGTACCCAGGCTTCGCGCGAGCTGTTCGCGGCGGCGATGGAACGTCTGAAATTGGCTGAACCCATCATCGAGGCGCAGGCTGAACTGAAACCCTGGCTGCAGCCACCTCTGCTGGGTTTCGCCCGCGCCAGTTACGACGACCTGCGCGAACAGTTGGACGCGCTGCTCGTGCCTGGGTTTCTGTGCGAGCTGTCGCAGTCGCGGTTGGCGCAATTTCCGCGCTACCTGAAGGCCATGCGCCTGCGCGGCGAGCGGCTGCGCCAGGATCCGGCGAAGGATCAGCAGCGCATGCTGCAGGTGATGCCGTACTGGCGGGCGTGGCTGCAGCACCGTGCTACCGGTACTGCAGGGGCGGATCTGACCGAGCTCCGCTGGTTGATCGAGGAATGGCGTGTGTCGCTGTTCGCCCAGGAGCTGAAAACCGCCGAGCCGGTCTCGGCCAAGCGGTTGGCGAGGGCACTGGACGCGCTGTCGTGAATCGTGCGGTCAGCGCACACGTTCGACGTGCACGTCGCCATTGCAGCCGTCCACGTACATCAGCCAGCTGTTCATCAGCGATGGCTTGACCTTGACTGCGGGATTGTTGCCAGTCATGCAGGACGGTGCGTCCGAGCTGACCTGCTTCCACACCTGGCCGTTGTCCAGGGTGAGCTGGTCGTTGCCATGCCAGCCGCCGAAGTGACCGACGATATGCGCGTTGATCTTGATGCGCGTGGTCTTGTCGGCATAGAACACAGGCTTGCCGCTCGAATCGACCAGCTTGGTGGTGACCTTGCCATGGCTGCTCAGCCAGTTGTCGAGATTGGCCAGCTCCTGCGGCGACAGCTTGTCCAGTCCGGCAGCCTTGAACTCGGCACTGCTCATGCGCTGCTGCAGGCCATTGGCCTGCTGGGCGTGCACGGACAGACAGCACAACGGCAATGCCAGCAGCATGGTCTGGATCAGGCGACGTGGGCGGATCAGCATGGGTGAATCCTCTGGGTGCAATGGATCGCGGGGCGGAAGGATGGACGATTCTGCGCGGGAAACCATGGTCAAGCCAAGTATTGCCTTTGCGACCGTCATCGCGTTCATCACGGTGGCCGCTGACATCGGCCGGCTGCGGCTACTATCACCGTCAGCAACGGATAATCTTTCCCATGGCCCGAGACGCCAAAAAACCCAGTCTTCTGCAATGGCGCGAGCGCGCCCAGAACCTGTCACCGCTGCTGGCCGAGGCGCTGCAGGCCTGCAGCTCGGAGCCGGTGCCGGAGGCCGAGTGCTGCGACGTGCTGGACCTGCTCGGCATGCTGGGCTGCGATGCCCAGACTCAGGCGGCAGCGTTGTGGTTCGAGCTGGCGCGAGTCGATCCGGCGTTGTGGGCCACGCAGGGCAGCAAGTTGCCGGCAGAGTTGCAGCGGCTGGTCGCCGGCCAGCAGGCTGCTGAGCAGGTGTGGGCGTTGCACGCGCAGCGGTCACCGGAAGGCGGTTCCGAAGGGTTGCGCCGGTTGCTGCTGGCGATCGTGCGCGACCTGCGCGTGGTGTTCGTGCTGCTGGCGCGCCAGCTGGCGCGGATGCGTGCCGCGGCGGCATTGTCGCCGGAACAGGGTGCTGCGCTGGCGCGGCTGACCCGTGACATTCATGCGCCGCTGGCGAACCGGTTGGGTATCTGGCAATTGAAGTGGGAGCTGGAAGATCTTGCTTTCCGGTTCCTGCAGCCGGAGACCTATCAGCGCATTGCCAGGCTGCTGGACGAGCGTCGTGCCGATCGCGAGGGCTTCATTCGTGACTCGCTGGCCGAATTGCAGCAGGCGCTGACCGCAGCCGGCATCCGTGCCGACCTGGCTGGACGGCCGAAGCACATCTACTCGATCTGGAAGAAGATGCAGCGCAAGGCGCTGGAATTTTCCGATCTGTACGACATCCGCGCGGTGCGCGTGCTGGTCGACAACGTCACCGACTGCTATGCCGCGCTGGGCGTGGTTCACTCGCGCTGGCCGCATCTTCCGGGCGAGTTCGACGACTACATCGCGCGCCCCAAGAGCAACGGCTACCAGTCGCTGCACACTGCCGTGCTGGGGCCCGCCGCACGCACGCTGGAAGTGCAGATCCGCACCCACGAGATGCATCGCGCGAACGAACTCGGTGTGGCTGCACACTGGCGTTACAAGGAGGGTGGGAGTGCCGACGCCGAGTTCGAGGCGAAGATCGCCTGGATGCGCAAGCTGCTGGAGCCGCGTGGCGAGGACGACAATGCACTGGCCGCCGACCTGCATACCGAACTGCTGGAGGATCGTGTCTACCTGCTGACGCCCAAGGGCGAGGTGTTCGATCTGGCGCGCGGCGCGACCGTGCTGGACTTTGCCTATCTGGTACACACCGAGGTCGGTCATCGTTGCCGCGGCGCCAAGGTCAACGGCCGTATCGTGCCGCTGACGTTCCAGCCGCAGAGTGGCGATCGGGTGGAGATCCTCACCGCCAAGGTGGCCGATCCCAGTCGCGACTGGCTGTCGCCGCACCATGGCTATCTCAATACGTCGCGGGCGAAAGACAAGGTGCGCGCGTGGTTCCACCGGATCGCCCACGACACCAATCTCGCGGTCGGCCGTGGCATGTTCGAACGCGAGATGAAGCGGCTGGCGCTGTCGACCGCGGATGTGGCGAAGCTGCCGGCGCACTTTCACCTGAAGAACCACGATGAATTGCTGATCGCATTGGCGCTGGGCGAGATCACGCCGGGCCAGATCGCCCGTGTGCTGCAGGAGGCCGCGCAGCCGGTGGCACCGGTGCCTGCACCAGTCAGCGCGCGGACGAACGCGCCCGATCATGGCGCGCTCAGCATCGAGGGCATCGGCAACCTGCTGACGACACTGGCGCGCTGCTGCCAGCCGCTGCCGGGTGATGCCGTCCGCGGCTTCATCACCCGCGGCCGTGGCGTGTCGGTGCATCGCGCCGATTGCGGCAGCCTGGCGCGACTGGCGCGGCGTGATCCGGACCGGGTGATCGAGGTCAGCTGGGGGCGTGCTGCGAGCCAGGCCTATGAGGTCGACATCGAGTTGCGCGGCTATGACCGCAAGGGCCTGCAGAAGGACGTCACCGGCGTCATCAGCAATGCCAGCGTGCACATCATCGCGTCGTCCAGCCGGCTGATCGCGAACGCCGGTGAGGCGGAGATGCGCTTCACCTTGCGCGTGCGCGATTTCGACCAGCTGTCGACTCTGCTTGGCAAGCTGCTGGCGCTACCGAACGTAGTCGACGTGCGGCGTGTCGGCACCGGTTGAACTAGCGGATATCTCCGCGAGTCTCAGTAGAGGCTGCCACGATTGCCGGGTTCGCCGAGCTACGCACGTTGCAAGCTGAACGCCCGTGGTGGCGGTACGAGGCGCGTCGACAGCCCGATGCTAAGCTGCAGCCGTTGTTTCGACAGACATGGATCATGAGCGGACGCCGAGACCAGCACGACGCGGATGCGCCCCGTCGCACCGAACCCACCCTGGGTGATCTCGATCACCTGGACGAACCGCGCGCGTCCTCCGGTGACGGTTTGCCAGAGGTAAAGGTCGAGCCGCGTCATACGCGTGCACGAACGGTGTCGCCGCCACGGCGTGGTGGTCGGCGCGGCTGGCTGGTTCCGCTGCTGCTCCTGCTGGTGATCGGGCTGGTTACCGCGCTGTGGCTCAACCGGGACTGGTTGAGCAGCAAGGTGCCGCGCACCGATTTCAACAACGTGCTGGGACAGGCGCAGCAGGCCTTGCAGGCCGGCCATCTGGACGGTCAGGACGGCACCAGCGCGCGTGAGCTGTTCCAACAGGCGCTGGCGCTGGAACCGGACAACGACCGTGCCCGCGCTGGCTTGCGTCAGGTCGGACAGGCCGAGTTGTCGAAGGCTGATGCTGCCCTGCAGGCCGGCCAGCTGGCGCAGGCCACGCAGCAGGCCGCAGCAGCTCGCGAATTGCTCGGTGGCGGCAGCGACATCGATCGGCTCGACCAGTCGATCGCCAGAGCGCATGCCACACAGGTAACGACGGTGGACCTGGTCGATCGTGCCCAGCAGGCACTGGCTGCTGGGCAACTGGATGGTCCGCAGGGCGCCGGTGCGCTGTATCGCCAACTGTTGCAGGCCGACCCCGGCAATGCGGTGGCCGCACACGGACTGGACCAGGTGGGTGATGCGCTGGCCGTGCAGGCACGCAAGGCCTTCGACGCGCACGACAGCGCGCAGGCCAACGCGAACATCGAGCAGCTCGCCGCGTTGCAGCCGAACAATGGCGCGCTGCCAGCGCTGCGCGCACTGCAGGCGCAGGTGCAGCAGCAGGACAACAGTGCGCTGGATACTGCCCTCAAGCAGGGCAGGGATGCGCTGCGTGCGGGCCGCATCGGCGGTCCCGGCGACGATACCGCGCTGGCCTATTTCAAGGCGGCGCTTGCGCTTGATCCGGACAATGCCCAGGCCAAGGGCGGCCTTGGTGATGTGGCGGAGGCGCTGACCGTGCAGGCGAATGCAGCCATTGATGCGAGTGACATCACGCAGGCCGGCAAACTGCTTGACCAGGCGGCTGCGCTGGCACCGAAATCGGCCGACCTTGCCGCAGCGCGTGCACGCCTGGCCAATGCCTTGCAGGTGCAGGGCGCCGCGGCAGCACCATCAGACGATGATGGTGTGGCCCCTCCCGCGCAGGCACCGCTGTCGCCGCAGCAAGGCGCAGCGGTGACGCAGCTGGTGCAGCGCGCGCAGGTAGCCACCCGCAACGGCAATATCATGATGCCGCCGGGCGACAGCGCGTATGACCTGTATCGCAGTGCACTGGCGATCGACGGCAACAATGCCGCCGCACTGCAGGGGTTGCAGGGACTGCCGGGCCAGGTCGAACAGCAGTTCAACCAGGATCTGGCCAGCGGCCAGCTGAAGCGGGCCGGCGACATGCTGGCGAACCTCGCCGATCTGGCGCCGGGCGATGCCGCGCAGGGCCCGCTGGGCAACCGGCTGGCGTCGGCGTGGCTCGACCAGGCTGAGCAGCAGCTGTCCAGCGGTGATCGCGCAGGTGCTGCGCAATCGCTGGATCAGGCCCGCAAGCTGGCGCCGAATCATCCCCGCCTGCTGGATCTCAGCGCGCGGTTGCAAGCCAGCCAATGAGCGCGGCATGACGATACTGGTTCTCGGTGGCAGCAGTCAGATCGGTCATTTCCTGTTGTCGCGCCTGTGTGCCAGCGGCGAGCAAGTGCTGGCGCTGAGCAGACATCCACGATCGGAGCGGGCGCGACCTGCGCAGGGCGGCGTGGAGTGGTTGCAGGGCTCATTCCCGGCAGCCGTGCCGGCGCTGCCGCCGTTGTCGGCGATCATCAGCTTCGGCCCGCTGTGGGCGCTGGCGGAGTGGTTGTCGAATGTCCCGTTGAGTGATGCACCGCGCGTGATCGCCACCAGTTCGATGAGTGCCGAGACCAAGCGCGATTCCAGCGTGGCGGCCGAGCGCGACATCTCGCGCCAGTTGCGCGAGGGCGAGGCGGCACTGGCTGCCGCCTGCGCCCGTCACGGTTGTGCATGGACGGTGCTGCGACCGACCCTGATCTACGGTGCCGGCCTGGACAAGAGCCTGACCCCGATTGCCCGTCGTGCGATGCGCCTGCGGCTGTTTCCGCTGCCGGCCGGGCACGGCCTGCGTCAGCCGGTGCATGCGGACGACATCGCCCAGGCCGTGCTGGCGGCGCTGGAGTGCCCGGCAGCGGCCGGGCGCATCCTGTCGATCGGCGGCGGTGAACGCCTGCCGGCCACGGAAATGTTTGCGCGGGTGCGCAGCAGCCTGACACGGACCACCGTGCCGCTGCCGCTGCCGGCGTGGTTGCTGCGGCTGGGGCAACATGCGTTGCCGCCACTGCGGGGGCCGCTGAATCGGCTGGACGCCGACCTGATCGCCGACAACGACGAATTGCGCCGATTGCTCGGCATCAACCCGCGGCCGTTCCGTCCCGACTCGTCGATGTGGATACCGCCGGTATAAGGCGACCCGTCACTTTGCCCCCGTCTTGCCCCGAAACCGGCCGCGGCGTTCATTTGCGCGCCGGGATGCAGGCCCTATGATCGACTTACTCTGCCGCCGGATTTCCTCACGTTGGATCTACTGACCCGTACACGTTCGATCGCGCGCGCCTGCTGGCCCTGGCTGCGCATCCCGTTCTGGATCGGCATGGGCCTGTTGTTCGGCTTCGTGCTGCCGTACACGCTGGTGCTGAACAAACGCGTGCAGGATCGCTTCAACGATCTGGTGTTCGCCGTGCCCACGCGCGTGTATGCGCGTCCATTGCCGCTGGCGGCCGACACACCGATGACACCGGCTGCGCTGGAGCTGGAGCTGACCTTTGCCGGCTACAGCGACGATGGTCACGGCGAGGTGGCCGGCAGCTGGATGAGACAGGGTACGCGCTACACCATCTCCTCGCGCGGCTACGCCGGCCCGGATGGCGGCGAATTGCCCAAGCGCATCCGTGTGACCTTGGGCAAGGGGAACGTGCAGTCGGTGCAGGATGCAGGGAGTGGCAAGAGCATCGCACTGACCCACCTGGATCCGGCGCGCATCGCCACGTTGTACGGTGCCAGCCAGGAAGAGCGGCGCTTCGTGCGACTCGCCGATGTCCCGCCGCTATTGGTCGGTGGGCTGCAGGCCGTCGAGGACCGCGACTTCAAGCATCACATCGGCGTCGACTTCAGCGCGATCCTGCGTGCGGCATTCGCCAACCTGCGGGCCGGGCATACCGTGCAGGGTGGTTCCACGCTGACCCAGCAGCTGGTGCGCAACCTGTTCCTGAGCCGCGACCAGAACTTCACGCGCAAGATCAATGAAGCATTGATGTCGATGCTGCTGGAGGCGCATTACGGCAAGGATCGGATCCTCGAGGCCTACGTCAACGATGTGTTCCTTGGTCAGCAGGGTGATCAGGCCATCCACGGGTTTGCCGCGGGCGCGGAGTTCTACTTCGGTCGTCGGCTGGAGGATCTGCGGCCGCAGGAGATCGCCTTGCTGGTCGGCATGGTGAAGGGGCCAAGCTATTACGACCCGCGTCGTGCACCGGCACGGGCGTTGACCCGTCGCAACCTGGTACTGCAGGAGTTCACCAATACCGGTCTGCTCACCGCCGCGCAGGCCAGTGCCGCGCAGGCGGCACCGCTGGACATCGTCAGCAACGGCCAGCTGCCGCACAACCGCTTCCCCGCGTTCATGCAGCTGGTGCGCACGCAGATCACCGCCGATTTCGATGACGACACGCTGCGCCAGGGCAATCTGTCGATCTTCACCACGCTCGATCCGGCTGCCCAGCTCTACACCGAGCAGGCGATCACCAGCACCATGAAGTCGCTCGGCAAGCGGGCCGATACGTTGCAGGCTGCGGCGGTGGTGACCGATGCGCAGACCGGCAGTGTGCTGGCCGTGGTTGGCAGCAAGATCCCGGGCGACCAGGGCTTCAATCGCGCGCTGGATGCACGTCGCCCGATCGGCTCGACGGTCAAACCGTTTGTTTACCTGGTGGCGTTGACCGATCCGGAACGCTGGAATCTGGCCAGTCTGCTCGACGACAGCCCGATCAGCATGCGCCAGTCCGACGGCAGCATGTGGACGCCGCAGAACGACGACAACCAGAGCCACGGTCAGGTGCCGATGGTCGAGGCACTGGAGCAGTCGTGGAATCTCGCCAGCATCCGTCTTGGTCTGGCGGTGGGTCTGCCGCGGATCAAGTCGTTCCTCGAATCGTTCGGCCTCAGCAACGTCAATCCGGGTCCGTCGCTGCTGATTGGCGCGCTTGATCTGGCGCCGCTGCAACTGACCCAGTTGTACCAGTATCTGGCTGCCGACGGTCATGCATTGCCGCTGGTGGCGGTACGTGGCGTGGTCGACGGCAACGGCATCACCATCAAGCGTTACCAGGTGCAGGGAGGCAAGGGCGAGTACCAGGACGCGGTGCATCTGACTACCTGGGCGATGCAGCAGGTCGCGCTGCGCGGGACGGCGAGTGCGATCGGCAATTCCGGGCTGGCGTGGTTGCATGCGGCGGGCAAGACCGGCACCAGCAACGATACCCGCGACAGCTGGTTCGCCGGCTTCACTGGCGAGCATCTGGCGATTTTCTGGATGGGCCGCGACGACAACAAGTCGACCGGTCTGTTCGGCGCCACCGGTGCCTTGCGCGCATGGCGCGAACTGTTCGCGAAGCTGCCGACCGGGCCGCTGTCCGCTGCTCCGGCCGCCGGACTGGAAATGGCCTGGATCAATCCGGCCGACGGCAAGCGCACAGAGTCGCAGTGCGAAGGTGCACTGCAGGTGCCGGTGATTGCCGGCACACTATCCAGTGATACCGAGGGCTGTTTCTGGCAAGGTGTGCAGAGCCTGTTCAGTGGCGGTGACCATCCAGCCTCTGCCGCCAGCGCTGCACCGGCCGCAACCGACACACCCATCCGGAATTAACCATGCTGCATTCCTCGAAGCAATTATTCGTACTTCCCATCCTGCTGGCCGTCAGCTTGCTCGCCGGTTGTAATCTATTTGAACGGACGCAGGCGCCGGTCACGCCGATCGTGGTGCCGGATCACGACATGATCGGTGCGATCCATGCCGCGGGTGATCGCGAAAAGTCGGTCATCGACGTCAACCCGTTGCGCGATCCCGGTGTCAGCGCATTGCAGGACGCGGCAAAGAAGGATGAGCAGGCTGGCCGCTACGCAGACGCGGCAGTCAATCTCGACCAGGCGCTCAAGCTCAGCCCGGACTCACCCGACCTGCTGCAGGATCGCGCCGAGATCGCGATACGCCTGAAGGATTTTGCCGGTGCCGAAAGGTTCGCCCACCAGTCGTGGTCGCTTGGTCCCAAGCTTGGTCCGCTGTGCGCACGCAACTGGCAGACCATCGTGGAGATGCGCTTGCAGGCTGGCGATGAGGCCGGTGCCGACACCGCGCGCAAGTGGGTGCCGCAGTGTCACAAGGCAGGCGTGCAGCGGTATTGAATGTGATGATGGGATGGCAGCAGATCGCGAGCAGCTTCGACGCATCGGCACAAGCTTTTCAGAACAGTGCTGTCAGCAGCAACACGATGCCGACGATGCTTGCCGCCCAGATCAGGGTGCGCAAATAGGGGATGCCTGCCGCATAGACCGGCACATAAACCAGGCGCGCCCAGAAGTAGAGTTGCGCACCCAGCACGGTCATGCCGCTGTGGCGCGGCAGCAGGCAGGCGACAAGTACCACGGCGATGAAGAACGGGAAAGTCTCCAGGAAATTGGCACGGGCACGATCCAGCCGGGCGGCGACGCCGGTCAGCGCTGGCGTGACGCCGTCGCGTGCACCGGCGGCCCAGCCCAGTCCGCGTTGACTGACCGAAAAGATCGCGGCAAGCGCGATCTGCACCAACCCTAGTACGACACTCCAAGCCAGCATGCGCAACTCGATGCTCATGACGCGTCTCCTTCATGGTCACGGTATCGTGGACCTCCTTCGTTACGGCTGCCAGTGCTGACTTTGCGCACCTCTGGCTAGCGCATATTTGCCAACCCGCGCGGCACCTCATCCCGGGGGTGCTGGATGCAATAGAGCGCCCAGCGCAGGCGATGACAGTCGCCTGGAGCTCCCCGCCCTTCCGTTGCGCGGCCGCCCACGTCGGCCATTTCAATTTCGCGACCGACAAACGTCGTAGCAAGGTGGAAGCAAAAGGTCATGGTTGAGACCCGCCTGTCATACGACGGGCAGATCACGCACCGTGCTGTGGATGACGGGTTCAAGGACGGCTTCACCTGGAGGTTGTGAGCGAACAGCTCGTGGCTTTCAGGGAACGCATGAATCGCCCGTCGATTCAACAATCCGTTTCAGGATAAGAATGGCTATGCATAACGATAAATATCTTCTGATCTATCCATCGCTTGTTTTTGGACAAACGGTCGGTTTGCCGAAATTGTGTGGTTGTACTTCGACAGTTGGCGTCGATCTTCGCGTCAAGGGAGTGGTTCCTCCCGTTATAGAGGCCCGGGAAGATGTTTTCCCGGCCTATACCTTGGGCGTGGATTATCCCTTCGGGGAGTTTGATCTGTGACGAACGGGCCGGTTTCGACGGAAACCATCAGTGGCGTTAAACGGACGATTAATGGCAACGCGTGATGAAGCACTTGGCTGGTACGGTCACGGATAGGCCGCCGCGAATCATTCGCAGCGCTTGTCCACTGCGGTGATTTGGAATGGTATGCGAAGGAACGCAGGCAAACAGTGGAACTGACCTGAAGAGCGATCGCCAGGAAGGCGCGGGCCCTCACTGTCGCCGGCGTTCTCATCTGGAACCGGTTTGCCGCATGCCAGTGCTGGGCCATACTTCAGCGATGATCGATTCTGACTATACGCGGCCGGATGACCCGCCTGCCGATGTCATCGGCACCCTGCTCGGCGCCGATGGCCCGTTCGCGCGCGAGTTGCCGAACTTCGCACCGCGACTGGCGCAGCAGGCGATGGCGCGCGCGGTGCAACATGCCATTGCCGGACGCGACACGTTGATCGCCGAGGCCGGTACCGGTACCGGCAAGACGTTTGCGTACCTGGTGCCTGCGCTGCTCTCCGGCGAGCGCGTGATCATCTCCACCGGCACCAAGACGCTGCAGGACCAGCTGTATTTCCGCGATCTGCCGAAGGTGCGTTCGGTGCTCAGTGCGCGCCTGAAGACCGCGTTGCTGAAAGGTCGCGCAAATTACCTGTGCCTGTACCGGCTCGACCAGACCGTGCGCGAGGGTGCCACGTTCGAGCGCACGCAGGCAGCGCAACTGGCGACGATCCGCGCGTGGTCCGCGCGCACGCGCCGCGGCGACCGGATGGAACTGGCCGAAGTACCGGAGGAGTCGCCGCTGTGGCCGCGGGTCACCTCCACGCCGGAAAACTGCCTCGGCGTGGAGTGTCCGTTCTTTGACGATTGCCATGTGGTGAAGGCGCGCCGTGAGGCCATGGAGGCGGACGTGGTGGTGGTCAACCACCATCTGCTGTTTGCCGATCTGGCGCTGAAGCAGGATGGCTTCGGCGAGATCCTGCCGGGCGCGGCAGCCTTCATCCTGGACGAGGCACACCAGATTCCCGAGCTGGCCGGCCAGTTCTTCTCGCAGAGCATCAGCGCGCGCCAGCTGACCGAGCTGGCACAGGATGCGCTGACCGAATGCAACGGCATTACCGGCGCGATCGGCCTGCTGCTGGAGCCGGTCGAAGCGCTGCAGGATGCATTGCGCAAGCTGCGGCTGGCGATGGATGCGTTGCCATCGCGTGGTTCGTTCCAGCAACTGGAGGATCGCGCCGGTGTGCGCGAGGGGTTGCATGATTTGCGCGAACTACTCGCCACGCTGGCTGAACTGCTCGCCTCGCAGGCCGAGCGCTCGCGTGGTTTCGCGAACTTGCATGAGCGCGCTGACCTGTTCATCGAACGGCTTGACCGCATCGTCGAGTCGCACGGCGATCATGATGTGCGCTGGTACGAAACCCTTCCACGCGGCTTCGCCCTGTACGCCACGCCGCTGGATCTGGCGGTACCGATGCGCGGCCTGCGCGAGCGTACCCATGCGGCGTGGATCCACACGTCGGCCACGCTGTCGGTGGCCGGCAACTTCGATCATTTCGCACGTCAGCTCGGGCTGGATGATCCGCAGACGCTTAGCCTGGAAAGCCCGTTCGACTACGCGCGACAGGCGCTGTGTTATCTGCCGTCCGGCCTGCCTGATCCCAATGCACGCGATTACACCGAGCAAGTGATCGAGACCGTGTTGCCGGCGCTGCACGCCTCGAACGGTCGCGCATTCCTGCTGTTCACCTCGCATCGCGCCCTGCGTAGGGCGGCCGAACTGCTGCAGGACAAGGTGCCGTGGCCATTGTTCGTGCAGGGCACCGCGCCGCGGCCACGCCTGCTGGAGGAATTTCGCGCCAGCGGCCATGGCGTGTTGCTGGGTGCGGCGAGTTTCTGGGAAGGTGTCGACGTGGTCGGCGAGGCGCTCAGCGTGGTGGTGATCGACAAGCTGCCATTCGCAGCACCGGACGATCCGGTGCTGATGGCACGGCTGGAGGCACTGGAACAATCCGGCATCAACCCGTTCATGGGCTGGCAGGTACCCAGCGCGGTGATCGCACTGAAGCAGGGCGCCGGCCGGCTGATCCGCGACGTGCATGATCGCGGCGTGCTGGTTCTGTGCGATCCGCGACTGACTACCAAGGGTTATGGCAAGCTGTTCCTGGCCAGCCTGCCGCCGATGCCACGCACGCGCGAGCTGGCGGATGTGCGGGCATTCTTTGACGATACGGAAAACACGACAGCAGCCACGGGCTGAGGAGACGGGACATGGCCAAGGCAATCGGACTCGGTGGAATCTTCTTCAAGTCACGCGACCCGGCCGCACTCAGCGCCTGGTACGCGAAGCACCTTGGCCTGCCTCTCGAAGACTGGGGCGGTGTGCGCTTCGACGAGGACGCTGCGCGTCCCGGCTCCACGCTATGGGCGCCGTTCGCCGCCGATACCGGTTACTTCGCGCCAAGCATGCAGCCGTACATGATCAACTTTCGCGTGGACGACCTTGCTGCGCTGCTGGCGCAACTGCGCACCGCCGGTGTCACGGTGGACGAGCGCACGGACACCAACGAACTTGGCAGCTTCGGCTGGATCATGGATCCGGACGGTACGCGGATCGAGCTGTGGCAGCCACCGGCGTGAATCTGTATATCCGTGTCTGGCTACTGATGTGACAGTCCGATAGATGACGGCCGAGATGGAGCCCGATCTGTCCACCGCGCCTGAACTTCTGGGCGTGCTGGAAGCACTGCGTCAACGCGAACCGATCTTTCATCGTCCCGAGTTCGGCACCAGCCGCGCCGATTTCGAGCGTATGACCGAGGCGGACTTCTGGGAAGTGGGCGCATCCGGTCGGCGCTATAGCCGACAGTATGTCCTGGACGTGCTCGATGCACGGCGCGACTCTCCCGAGCCGGATATATGGGAAACCTCCGGGTTTCACTGTAGCGCGCTCGCCACGGATCTTTACCTGCTCACCTACACGTTGCGACAGGGCTCACGGCTGACCCGGCGCGCCACTGTCTGGCGGCATACGCCGGACGGCTGGAAGATCGTGTTCCATCAGGGTACCGAAGTAGCAGGAAGCTGAGCCGTCAATCCAGGGCCGCGCCGAAGCGATCATTGCGCGGCAGATAGTGATGCTGCGGATCCAGCGAAGCGACTACATAGCGCGAGCGACCGACAATCTCGCCACGCGGAAAGAAGCCGAAATAGCGTGAATCCATGCTGTTGTCGCGATCGTCGCCGAGCAGCAGGTACTGGCCGGCGGGTACCTTCACCGGTCCGAAATTGCTGGCTGGGCTCGGCCGGTTCACCGACAGCCGTATCGCGTGGTGCATGTCGCCATAGCGCTCGATTTCGTAATGCGCCGGATTCTGCAGGTCGTCGTGGATGCCGCTGTAGTTGCCGACGGCATAGCTGGCGGCATGGCCGTTGATATAGAGCACGTTGCCGCGCATCGCGACTTCATCGCCAGGCAGGCCGATCACCCGTTTCACCAGCCGCTCGTTGGCGGCGTGCGAGTCCAGCACCACGATGTCGCCGCGCTGCGGGTCGGCCAGATGGATCAACGAGATGTGGGTCAGCGGCAGGCGGATGTCATAGGCCGCCTTGTCGACGAAGATGCGGTCGCCGATCTTGATGGTGGGTTGCATCGAGCCGGTCGGCACCACGTTCCAGTCGGCCACTGCGCTACGGAACATGACCATGCACAGCATGAAGGTGATGAAACCCTTGTTGCGTCCCAGGAACCTCGCGATCGCGTGCATGGAACCCCCTGTTTCTTGGTGGAATGGCGAGCCGGATATCTGCGGCTGAATGCCTGTTACTGGATGACCGCATGGGCAACGCGAAGTTTCACGGCCATCGCCATGCCACCTTCCGGCCCGCAGCCAGGCCGGCGTTGCCCGCCGGCTTACCGTGGTGGCTGTTGTGATCGAGGCTCCAATCCAGGGAGTGCGATTCGATGAGTGCATGGACACAGACGGTGACGGCCAAGGTGCTGGGCATCGGCGTGCTGGCGCTGCTGATGACGATACCGCTGCTGCAGGTGAGCGGACTGGTGCACGAGCGCCAGCTGTTGCGCGAAACAGCGATTGCGCAGATCGCGCAAGGCTGGGGTGGGGCACAGGTGCTGGGTGGCCCGGTGTTGACGGTGCCGACATTGCATCAGGCGACGGTGGCGGACAACCAGCCGCCGCAATGGCGTGCCGGCAGCGAAAGCATCCTGGCCGACACGCTGACCACGGACGTGGCGTTGGCCGTGCAGACGCGGCGCTACGGCATCTACGACGCGCCCGTGTTCGTCGCCACGGTGAAACTGGATGGCAGTTTCCGGGCGGAGGATCTGGCACAGTTCAAGCAGGCCAGCAATGTCCAGTGGCAGGGCAGCAAGGCCGAGCTGCGGCTGCCGATCGGCGATCTGCGCGGGTTGCAGGAAGTCGGCGAGTTGCGCATCAATGGCAAGCCGGCACGTTTCGATTCGTCGGCCGACCGTCTCGGCCCGTGGTCGAACGTGGTGGTGCCGATCGATCTGGACGCATTGGGCAACCAGCCGATCCATGTAGAGATCAGCCTCAAGCTGGCGGGCACCGAGTCGCTGCAGTTGCTGCCACTGGCGCGCAGCACCGACGTGACGATGCGTGCTCCGTGGCGCGATCCCAGCTTCGTCGGCGCGGCACTGCCGCTGGAACATCAGCTCGATGCGAAAGGATTCAGCGCGCACTGGCACCTGCTCGATCTCAATCGCAGCTACGGCCAGCACTGGACAGATGGCGGAGATGGCATGGACAAGTCGCTGCAGGCATCGACGTTCGGCGTGCAGCTGTACCAGCCGGTCGACGTCTACCAGCGCAATGAGCGTGCGGGGAAATACGGGCTGCTGTTCATCGCGATGACTTTCGTCGCGTTCTTCCTGTTCGAGGTACTCAAGCGGCTGCGTGTGCATCCGGTGCAGTACCTGCTGGTCGGCGCGGCACTGGCCACGTTCTACGTGGTGCTGCTGGCACTGTCCGAGCAGATCGGTTTCGGCGCGGCGTATGCGGCGGCCGCAGCGGCCGTGGTGCTGATCATCGGCGGCTACGCGACGGCGGTGCTGCGCGCGCGACGGGCTGGCCTGCTACTGGGCGGCGTGATCGCGTTGATCTACGCGATGCTGTACGGGCTGATCGCCGCCGAGCAGTATGCACTGCTGATCGGTGCGCTGGTGCTCTTGGTGATGGTCGCGCTGATGATGTACCTGACACGCCGCATCGACTGGTACGCCTACGTACCGATGACGTCGGAACCCGCTGTGCCGCCACCGGCGCCGCCAGCCGCTATCATGGTGCAGCCATGAACCTGCTCGCGATCGAAACCGCCACCGAAGCCTGCTCCGTTGCCCTGATCCACGGCGACGAACTGATCGCGCGCAGCGAGATCGCGCCACGCCGGCATACCGAGCTGGTATTGCCGATGGCCGATGCGTTGCTCGCCGAAGCTGGCATCGGCCGCCATGCGCTGGACGCCATCGCCGTGGGTCGCGGTCCCGGTGCCTTCACCGGTGTGCGGCTCGGCGTATCGCTGGCGCAAGGTGTGGCGCTGGCGCTGGACCTGCCGGTGATCACCATTTCGTCGCTGGCTGCGCTGGCGCTGGAAGCTCCGGAAGAGGAAGGCACGGCGATCCTCGCCGTGATCGACGCGCGCATGGGCGATATCTACGCCGCCTGTTACCGCCGCGATGACAACGGCGGATTGATCGCGCTGGACGACGAACGCATCTGCACCGCCGAGACCCTGCAGTTGCCGCAAGCCGCCGCGTGGCAGGTCGTCGGCAGCGGCTGGGCCACCTATGCCACGGTACTGTGCGAGCGCCTTACCGGCACCCTGCATTCGGCCGATGGCCTGCGCTATCCGCAGGCTGCGCATGTCGCCGAGTTGGCGCTGCGCGAATTCAGGGCTGGCCGTATGCAGGCACCGGAGCTGGCATTGCCGGTGTATCTGCGCGACAAGGTGGCGTTGACGCTGGTGGAACAGGGCAAGGCCTGAGCTACCTATTTGCTGAGCTGTGGAATGCTATTTTCACGAAGCTCTGTATTGCTGAAATCAGGTTAACCCAATTTCTGTCAACAATTCAAAATAGCTCTGGTACCCCGAGACCTGCTGTCCTGCCGGCTTTTCTTCGACGCACGGACATGGATGACGCCTTTTCGCTTTACTCAGCCGCGCGTCGCTTAACGGCCCAAACAGGCTAGGCCTGCGGTGGTTCCCTGCACAAAAAAAGAGCCGGGCTTTCGCCCGGCTCAGGTTTATATGGAATCAGTAGGACGTGTTAAAAAAAGTCCGGGAAAATTCCATTGTCAGCAGGATAACCCTGCAGGCGATTGGGAGCCACTTGCGCACCTGCCGGGACGGTTATGGCCGCCCCCGTCGGATCGGTGAGCATGAACGACTGGAAGCCGTTGCCCAGGCTGGTCCACAGATAAGCGTTGCCTGCGGCGTTGGTGAACAGGATATCCACGAGGCCATCACCGTTGAAGTCGCCGATTGTCGCGATCGAGTATCCCGGTGCGAGCGCACGCGTCTGGGTCTGGACGATCGATGTTCCGTTCATGAGCCACCAACCGAACTGGTTGGTGCTGGTGTTGGTCCAGAGCAGGTCGCTGTCGCCATCGCCATTGACGTCGCCGGCCCCCTGCAGGGTCCAGCCTGCCGGGACATTCTCGATGAAGTGCGAGGTAAACACGCCACCCAGCGGGCCCCCGTCGTTGGTCCAGATATACAAGTCGTTGCTCGGGCCCATCCAGACAAAATCGGCGTAGTAATTGCCGCTGACGTTGGCCAGGGTGAGTTTGTAGCCACTGGCTGCCGTGATGAGTGGCGACATCGTATGCGTCACGGTACCGACGGCTCCCGTGGTGGCACCGGCTGTGAAGGTGTTGAACGTCCACCAGCCAACCTGACCCGACGCATTGTTGCGCCATACGAGCTGCATCTGACCACTGGTGATACGAGCGGCACCGACGATGGTCCATCCGGTCGGGTAACTGCCGGCATCATAGGCGGCCGTGTGCCCATTGCCGTCATTGAGCAGGATATACAGCTCGTTGGTGGCAGGGTTGGTAAAGGCAAAGTCGGCAATGCCATCGCCATTGAAGTCGCCAATGGCGGCGATCGTGTAGCCCTTGAGCAGGCCGGTCTCATTGATGGTTGCATTGACCGTGCTGCCGACCATGCCGAGTTCGGTCAAGGTGCCCGTGGTGGGGTTGACCAGCGCCACGTCGGTACGTCCATCGACCTGGAACGGAAGCTGACCTTCGTCACCCGGGAACTGAGTGGAGTTGGAAGTGAGGAAGTCGCTGGGAGCCATGGGGAAAAATTCATAGCTTCCCCCATCGAATCCCACCTTGTTGTAGTTGACCGAAGCACTGGCCAAGTTGGCGGCATTCACCGAGCCCAGGCCGGTGGCGTAGCTGTAACCGGCATTCGTGGCATAGGCGGGCACCAGGCTGACGCTGCCGCCGAGGCTGAGCACGCCATAGGCATCGAGCCCACGGCTATAGCAACTCGGCGTACCTGCATAGCACGGAACATCGATATTGCCCACGGTGACGTTGTTGAATACACACTTATTGCCCGCAAGCGGGGTAGTCGACGAATTGCAGGCGGCCACGGAAGCGGTGTTGGGTGCCCCCTGGGTGCCGTATTCGCGCGTACCGAACAGGTACATCGCCGGATTCACGTTGCCCAGGGAAAAGCTCTCACCCGAATTACCCAGCGAGACAGCCATGGCCTGATCCACCAAGGCCTGGATACCGGCCATGGCCGGTGAAGCGAACGAGGTACCGCCGGCCGAGTTGTAGACCACGTCATCCGGGTTGGTGTAGTCACAGGTCGTGCCGCCTTCGTTCGCATCCGACATGCAGTACAGCAGCGCATGACCATACAGGCCATTGGCGGCAAACAGGGATACGTCCGGAAGCATGCGAACATTTTGTGCAGCTGAACCGTACACGCCTACCTGCCAGCTGGGCTTGTAGAAGTCTGCACTGGCACCGCCACCACCACCGGCTGTATCCAGGAAATTCTGACCGAAGCTGGTGTTGCAGAACGCCTCGCCATCGCCGGTCCCCGAATGCCCGTTGCCGGCTTCCAGGGTAAACAGCACATTGCTTGCGCAGGAGTCATTCCAGGTCTGCTCCGGCACATAGCCCAGCGCCGATCCGCCATTGGCAGCATTGGTGCTGCTCCAGTAGGTGGCGGCCTTGCCGATGTCGTAGAAGTCGGTACCACCCACAGCGGTATCGTACGGAGTGGAGGCGAGACCATTGACCGCTACGCCGTATGAAGCGGCAGCCTCATTCTGATCACACCCTGCGGCGCCAGCATCGTCCGATGCAACGAAGACGGTGGTGCCTTCGGCCACCGCTTCGCCCCAGAGTTCCACGACCTCTTCTTCCCCCGGACCCTGCGCAACTTCGCAGCCGCCGTAGCTCAGACTCATGACCTGCGGAGGATTGTTGTCCAGCAGATTTTCGGCGGCGATAAACGGACCAAAGTCGGTATCGCTGTCGGCACAAGCGGCAAACGTGATGTTGGCATCCGGTGCCGCCGCACCCGCCCACTCGGCGTCCAAAGCGGCTTCACCCTCATCACCGTTAGTGCCTGGATCGACGCAGGAGCCACCACCGTCGTCGACGCTGGTATAGCTCACGACACCAGCCGCATTGCCTGGCAGGAACGCCGAACGGAACGTGGCGATGTCAGCGGGCAGCACATCGGTGCGCTCGAGCACGGCGATGGTCTGGCCGGCACCACGAATCGGTGTGGTCGAGCCAGCGATGGCGGTGCCCGCCCACAACGAATTGACGTTGTAGATGGTGTTGAAGTCCGCCGGAACGACGTCGTATTGCGTGTTGGGATTAACGTCACCCGGAGGATTCGTGAAGCCTGGTGCATTGGCGACCTTGGTCCAGTGGCCGGTGCTGCCCTTCTTGACCGTGCCCACATCCTTCTTTTGCGACTTCGGGAAGAAGTCGTTCAGCGAGGCGACGCCAGCGACAACCTGGGACAGCGCCGCAGGAATTTGCTGGGCACTGGCATTGGCAAAATGCTTCTCGCCATTGACGGTATAGCTGTGCAACTGGGTATGGAATGCACTTTGCACGGCGGCGACATTGCCGGAGAAATGCAGACGCATGCCGGACTTGGACAGGCTGCCGACGCTCAGGCCCTGTGACCTCAGCCACTGGCTGACCTTGGCGATGTCCTGCTTGGACGGGCCGAATTTGTCGCCGAGCTGCTGCGCCGTCAGCCACTTGTGAAAGTAGGGCGAATGCGGAGTAGTCAGCTGGGTGAGATAGGACTCATAACGGGCTTGGACATCCGGGCTGCGTTTGAGCAGGAGTGTCATGCCCTTGAGTTGCTTGCTTGAGGTAAGCGCGCCGGTATCGAACTTGGCGCTCGCTGCCGGCAGCACGCTGCCTTTGACCGCGACGAGCTGGCTGCTGTCCACGGCGCTCGTGATGAGCGGCGCGGCGGCCGTCATTGGAATATTTGGTGCAGCCTTCGGTGCCGTGGCCTGTACAGCGGGTAGACCGCCGACAACCACCAGCCCGCATGTGGCAAGCCACATGAAGTGTTTGTTGTGCATTTTTAATCCCCTTTGGATAGATCGATCATCACCGCGTTGCACGGCGGCAATAGCCGGCAACGTCACGCGTTGGTATGCGATACAACCTTGGATTTCCCCGACCCCCCGGCTACGGCCAATCTCGAAGCACAAATCCGTCCCTGCATCCCAGCCCATGGATCGAATGGCTGAATAAAGGGTCCCCGGACAGGTTCGGTTTTCCCGGACAATTTCTCCGAGTGCGTGAGCATTGCAGAACCGCATGACGGATGCACGTGTGCAAGAACTTGCGCAAGATGCGCGCAAAAAGTGAGGTGTCAGAGCTGGATATCAGAGCTTTCCGATCACCAATTGCACCATCAGGCTGCTCACCGACACGGCGATCCACACGCCCAGACCAAGCAGGATCGGCCGCGCACCGCTGGCAATCATCCTGCGCAAATCTGCTGACAGGCCAATCGCGGTCAGCGCCACGATGATCAGGAACTCTGCCAGCAGATGGATGGCAGGCTGGATCGCTACAGGAACCAGACCTGCGGTGCGTACCGCCGAGGCGACCAGAAACCACAGGATGAACCACGGGAAGATACTGGCGAGGCTGAAATGGCCGACGCTGCCTTCCTGCTTGTGTCGGCGCTTTTCGCGCGCGGCGACCACAAGGGCAAGGACCAGGCAGACCGGGATGATCAGGGTGGCACGGGTCAGCTTGACGATGGTGGCGTAGTCGCCGGCGGCATGGCTGTAGCTGTAGCCGGCGGCAACTACCGACGAGGTGTCGTTGATCGCGGTGCCGGCCCACAGGCCAAAACCCATGTCGGACATGTGCATCAGGTGGCCGAGCAGCGGAAACAGCAGCACCGCGACCAGGTTGAACAGGAAGATGGTGGAGATCGCGAACGCGGTGTCGTGGTCGTCGGGCCGAATGATCGGTGTCACCGCGGCAATTGCCGAGCCACCGCAGATTGCGGTGCCCACGCCAATCAGGATCTTCAGCTTGTCGTGCACGCCAAGCCAGCGGCCAAGCAGTCGCGCGGCGAGGAACGCCACGGTCATCGTCACCAGGGTCACCGACAGCGATTCGAGGCCGGTCTTCGCTACCTGGCTCAGGCTGAGGCCGAAGCCCAGCGTGATGATCGACCACTGCAGCACCTGCTTGCCGGCGAAGGCGATGCCGTGCGCGAACTGTGCACCGGGAGCGAACAGGTTGCGCACCAGAATACCCAGCACGATGCCGAACACCGGACCGCCGATCAGTGGCGCGAACCGGCCCAGCTGCCAAGCCACCAGCGCGATCACGATGGCCAGCAACAGGCCGGGTGCGCGGCTGCGCAACGTGGGGTGGACAAGGGTGGCGATGGATGACGCGTTCATGCATGGACTCCGGAAGTTGCGCCATTGTCCGCGTCCGCATCAATCAGGAAAATTTGGAATATCTGATAAGACGTATAAGATAGGCTGATGATCAACATCAGCCCGCGCCAGCTTGAAGTGTTCGTGCAGATCGCGTTGCATGGCAGCGTACGTGCCGCCGCCGAGCGGCTGCACCTGACCCAGCCAGCTGCCAGCATGGCACTGGCCGAGATGGAGCGGCAGCTGGATGCGCCGGTGTTTGCACGCGAACGCGGCCGCCTGCGTCTCAATGCGCGTGGCCGCGAACTGCTGCCGCTGGCGCAGGAGCTGCTGGAGCGGCATGCCGAATTCGGCCGACGTGGCAGTGAGGATGGCTCGGCGCTGGGGGGCGAGCTGCGCATCGGCGCCAGCAACACGGTGGGCAATTACCGCGTGGACGAACTGCTTGGCACGTTCGTGCGTGCGCATCCCCAGGTAGCGATCCGCCTGCGTGTGGCGAATACCGAGACGATTGCCGCAGGCGTGCTGGATCACGGCCTGGACATCGGCTGTGTCGAAGGGCCGGTGACCCATCCCCTGCTGGAAGTGTTGCCGTGGCGCGACGACCTGCTGGTGGTCTGCGCTTCACCCGAGCATCCGCTGGCACGCAAGCGCAGCCTGAAGCCGACGGATTTCGCCGGTGCGCGCTGGGTATTGCGCGAGCCTGGTTCGGCGACGCGCGCGATCAGCGAGCGGGTGCTGGCGCAACTTCCTCCTGGCGAAACCGTGCTTGAACTCGATCAGATCGAGGCGATCAAGCAGGTCGTGGTCGCCGGACTGGGCATCGCCTGCCTGCCGGCGGTGGCGGTTACCGACGCGCTTGCGACGGGACGGTTGAAGGCACTGAAAACCCCGTTCCTCGATCTGCGGCGCAAGCTCTCGCTGTTGCTGCATCGGCAGAAGTATCGCGGTGCGTTGCTGGACGCATTCCTCGACAGCACCAGTTTTGGCCGTTGAGTCCGTGTCACGGCTGACCCGCGGCAGGCCGTCCATGGCCTGCGCAATCCGCGGTCATGCAGAGAATTCGTCCAGGTGCATGGCCGCTTGCGGAGTTATTGTCTTGTCGCCACAAACGACATGCTGGTCCCGCGCAGCTTGTCGTCGACGGCGATGTTCATCGTCGTGCCATCGGCCGCGATGGTCATTTTGGAAATGCTGATCACCTTGCCGTTGCGCTTGTCGGTTTCCTGCAGGCTGTTCTTGCCGAGCTTCCTGATCGAGACGCTGGTGGTACCCGGATCACCCTTGTAGGGCGCGTCCGTGCCGTCCATCCTGGCGGTGTAGGACTGGCCGGTCGGGCTGGTCATGCTCAGGTTGTCACCGTCGACCTTGTAGGCGAAGGTCAGTCCGTTGTCGGAAACGCTGCTGTAGCTCGTCGTTCGCCAGGAGCCGGAAATGGCATGGGCTCCCTTTGGGCCCATGGTCACGCGGGTCATGCTGCCCTTGCCTGTCACCGGGTCGGCATTGGTGTTGCTGCTGTCGGTGAATTCGAAGGTCGCGGTTTTCCCGTCGGGAGCAACGGTCATGGTTGACGTCGCGACGACCTTGCCGTCGCGCTTGTCGGTCTCCTGGATGGAGTGATCATCGGCGGCCTTGACCGCCATCATGTCGAAATAGGGGTGGCCAGTAACCTTGTGATCTTCACCATCTGCCTTGACGCTGATGGCTGGCGCACACGTCTTGCACTCATATATCCCGTTCTGCAAAAGCAGGACGTCCGGTTTCTTAGGCATGTGAGCCTTGCTCAAATCGACCTTCCAGGTACCGTCGAAGGCATTCTGTGCCATCGCCGGTGCGGGCATCAGCCACGCTACCAGCAACCCTCCAAGCAACCCGGCGAGCAGTAACTTCTTCATGATGGGTCCTCCCCCAACGCTGTTGATCGGATGCGCGATGTCGGCGGCGTGGCCGCGCTGAGAATCCGGTTGATCCGCCTGGGCACGCAGCTGCTTCCCCTGACCAGACACAGTGCGCCGGGATATGTAAAAGCTGCCGAAACAATTCGTGACGAATCGGGAATGGCGGATGCCGGGAATGCGTCAATCGCACTGGCCATCCGAACCGGGCTGAAACGAGGTCGGACCTGTTTGCACGGCCAGTGACGCTTTCTTGCAAACAGCTTGAGCGCCTCTTCAGGCCAGGGCTGCTGCGCTCATGATTTCGTTGAGCAGCGTCTCGGCCTGTTCATGTGTATGTGCCCGCAGCAGCCGGGCCGCGTGGCGGCGCAGGTGGGCATGATCCAGGGTGGCGAGGCGGTCGCGTACCTGCAGGATCTGGCCCGGATGCATGCTGAATTCGTGCAGCCCCAGCAGCAGCAGCAGCGCGGTGAAGTTCACGTCGCCAGCGATCTCGCCGCACAGGCTGACCGGCTTCTTCGCGCGGCGGCCCGCACTGATCACGTGCGAGAGCAACCGCAATAGTGCCGGTTGCAGCGGGTTGTAGATGTTTTCCAGTGCGTCGTTGCCACGGTCGGCAGCGAGCACGTACTGGGCCAGGTCGTTGGTGCCGATCGCAAGGAAATCGGCGTGCTCCAGCAGGGCACGCACGTTGATCGCTGCGGCCGGCACCTCGATCATCGCGCCCAGTGGCAGCTTCTCCGGCAGGTCGATGTTCTCGCGCTTCAACTCCTGCCGGGCCAGTTTGAACAGCGTGCGCACCGCGATGAGCTCGTCTGGCTGAGTCACCATCGGCACCAGCACGCGTACCGGGCCATAGCAGGCGGCGCGCAGGATCGCGCGGATCTGGGTGGAGAACACGGCCGGGTAGCGCAATGACAGACGCACGCCACGCACGCCCAAGGCGGGGTTCTCCTCACCGCGCAACACCAGTCCGGCGGCATCGGCCTTGTCGGCACCGAGATCCAGCGTGCGGATGGTCACGGGCAGACCACCCATGCCCATCACCAGATCGCGGTAGGCGATGAACTGTTCGTCTTCCGATGGCAGTCCCTTGTGTTTGAGGAACAGAAATTCGGTGCGGTACAGACCGACGCCGTCGGCGCCGCGAGCACGTGCGTTGGCCACGTCGGCAGGGGTTTCGGCGTTGGCGTACAGGCAGATTTCGACATCGTCGCGGGTGCGCGTGGGCGCATTCGCCAGCTTGGCCAGGCGGCGTCCCTCGATCGCTGCCTCGCGTTGCCAGGCGCGATAGCGCGACAGGTCTTGCGCAGTGGGATGCACCACCGCCTCGCCGCGCTCTGCGTCGAGCAGGATCAGATCGTCGTCGTGGATGTTGGACAGTGCATCGCGAGTGCCGACCAGCATCGGCAGGCCGAGGCTGCGCGCCAGGATCGCACTGTGCGAATACGGGCTGCCGGAACTGCCGACCACGCCGAGCAGGCCATTGCCAGCCAGTTGCGCCATGTCCGCCGGCGCGATGCTGTCGGCGATCAGGATCTCGCCCACGCGCGCGGCCAGCTTGCGTTCTTCCGGACTGGTCTGCCGTTGCAGGGCGGAGATCACCCGGTTGATTACCTGCTCGACATCCTCCTTGCGGCTGCGCAGGTAGGGATCGTCCATCGCCTCGAACACGGCGGACAGGCGGTCGCGCTGCTTCTTCAGCGCAGCGCCGGGGCGGTAGTGGCCGATCCGCACCAGGTCATCCAGGCCGCGCAGCAACTCGGCGTCATCCAGCAGCAGACTGTGTGCGTCGATGAACTCGTTGACCTCGCGGGCCAGCGCGCCATTCAGTTTGCCGCGCAGTTCGCGCAGCTCCTGCCGTGCCGTATCCAGCGCGCGATGCAAATGCTCCAGCTCGGCCTCGATCTCGTCCTCGGCCAACGGCCGGGTGTCGACGGTATATCGGCTGGGCTGCACCAACCGTGCCCGGCCCAGCGCCATGCCATGGGCGGCGATGGTGCCACTGAGCACATGCCTCATGCGCACCACCTCCCATGCCGGATCGGCATGGGAACGAGGATCATCCGCTTGGCAGACGCACTACCCATTCATGCTCCCTCGTCGAACTTGCGATTGAACAACTCGACCACGGCAGTCAGCGCGGGCTGCTCATCCGGGCCATCGACGCGGATGGTCAGTGGCGTGCCGATGCCGGCGGCCAGCATCATCACACCCATGATGCTTTGCGCGTTGATCTCGCGTCCCTTGCTGACCAGCCACACGGTGGATTTGAAACCCTGCACCAGCTGTACCAGTTTGGCGGAGGCGCGCGCGTGCAGGCCGAGCTTGTTGGAAACCACGATTTCTTGTTCAAGCATGATCGATGAAAATCCCCCCACGGCCACCGCTGGCCGCGATCTCGGCGAGTTCGTCCAGTGGTTTTTCCGCATAGTTGAGTACGCGCAACAGCATCGGCAGGTTGAGACCGGAAACGCAGCGCAGATGCACGCCAAGCGCACCGAGTGACAACCCGATATTGCACGGTGTGGCGCCGTAGAGATCGGCCAGCACCAGCACACCGTCGCCCTGGTCCAGCTCGCGTGCGTGGCGCACGGTGAGCGTGCGCATCACGTCCGGATCGGACTGCGGCGGAATCTCCACCGCAGCCACCTGCAGCGGCAGTTTCGGCATCACGTGGTGTGCGGCGGAGATCAATGCCTGGCCGACTGCCTCGTGGGTCATCAACAGCACGCCGACATTCATGGCTGGCTGTCCGTGATATCTGCAGACGGCATGGTCTTCACTCCAGCTCGCGGTGGAAGGTAAGCACGCCTTCGCGAAGGGTGCGGTAATGGGCGGCGAGCTTCTCGACCAGGTAGACCGAGCGGTGTCGGCCGCCGGTACAGCCGACTGAAATCGTCACATAGCTGCGGTCGTCCTGCTCGAAACGCGGCAGCCAGGCATCCAGCCAGCGCGCGGTGTCGGCGAAGTATTCGGCGACCAGTGGTTCGGCATCGAGGAAGTCGCGTACCGGCGCGTCCTTGCCGGACAGCGGGCGCAGGTGTGCATGCCAGTGCGGGTTGGGCAGGCAGCGTGCGTCGAATACGAAGTCCGCATCCAGCGGCAGGCCGCGGCGGAACGCGAACGACTGGAACATCAGGGTGAGTCCTTCGGTCGCCTGCGCGTAACCGGTGGCGACCAGCCGGCGCAGCTGGTGCACGTTCAGCTCGCTGGAATCGATCACTTTTTCGGCGATCGCCATCAACGGGCGCAACAGCCGACGCTCTTCCACGATCGCGTCGGCCAGCGACACCCCGCGGGTGGCCAGCGGGTGGCGACGGCGGGTCTCCGAGTAACGCTTGATCAGCACCGCATCGCTGCAATCGAGGAAGATCAGATGCACCTGCACGCCGGCGGCGGCCAGTTCCGACAGCACCGTGGGCATCAGCTCGAAATCCGCGCCGCGGTTGCGCACGTCGACGCCGACCGCGATGCGTCGCGGCCGGCCGCGGCGTTCACCGCTGGTGGCGGCATTGACCAACTGGGGCAGCAGCGCCGAGGGCAAGTTGTCGACGCAGTAGAACTCCAGATCCTCCAGCGCCCGCAGCGCCACCGTCTTGCCGCCACCGGACATGCCGGTGAGCACGATGAGGTGGATCTCGCGCGGATCGACCAAGGTGTTGAGCAGGGGCGTATCGGTTTCGTTCATGAGTTCACCACGGCGGCAGCCGGCGCAACTGGTGCGCCTGACGGTCGATGAAAGTCTGGGCCGGATCGATGCCCTTGCTCTTCAGCGCGTGACTGCGCACGGCGGCTTCGACCAGTACGGAGAGGTTGCGTCCCGGTGCCACCGGGATGGTGATCATCGGCACCGGCACGTCGAAGATCTCGCGATGGCCGATATCGCCGGTGAGACGGGTCAGCGCGTCCGTATCTTCGCCATCGCGCAACGGCTTGAGGTGGATCACCAGGCGCAGGTACTTGGATGGCTTGACCGACATGTGGCCGAACATCTCGCGCACGTTGAGCACCCCCAGACCGCGCACTTCCAGCAGGTCCTGCAGCAGTTCGGGGCAGCTGCCGTCGATCACGTCCGGTGCAATCAGGGTGAACTCGGTGGCGTCATCGGCGACCAATCGATGGCCGCGGCTGATCAGTTCCAGCGCCAGCTCGCTCTTGCCGGAACCGGCTTCGCCGGTGATCAGCACGCCGATCGAGAACACTTCCAGGAACACCCCGTGCAGGGTGGTTTTCGCCGCCAGCATGCGCGCCAGATGGTACTGCAGGTAGGTCAGCAGCTCGTGGCCGCGCTTGGGGCTGATCCACAGCGGCGTGTTGGTTTCCTCGGCGACTTCGCGCAGGTCGGCCGGTACCGTCTGGTCCTTGGTCACGATCAGTGCCACCGGCTGGTAGGCGGCGATCTTGTGCATCACTTCCCAGCGCTGGCGCGAATCCAGCGCATCGAGGAAGTTCAGCTCCTCGGTGCCGATGATCTGGATCTTGTTCGGGTAGATGACGTTGAGGTAGCCGATCTGCGACGGCCGGCGCGACTGTGCAGCCCCGGGTTCGATCACGCGCGTTTCCCCGCGCATGCCCGACAGCCAGCGGAGGGCCATGCGTTCGTGGACGCCATCGTAGAGTTGTCGCGCGCTGATCCGGTCCAAGCGAAGATCCCTTGTGCCGCATGGACAGCCCGGTGGGCTTGTGCGGCAACGTGACCATTGTGCCAGCTTGGACGGTTATGCGCCTTCGGTCGGAATGAAAGCGGCCCGCCGGAAAGGCGGACCGCTGGCGGAATCAGCCGTACTGGCGCGCTTCGCGCGCTTCGTGCTGATGCTTGTCGCTGACTTTCTCGCGATGCTTGCGCAGCTGGATGACCAGCTTGTCGAACAGGATGTCGATGGAGGCGTACATGTCGGCCTCGGCGGCTTCGGCATGCAGGGTGACGCCGGTGACGCGCAGCGTGCCCTCGGCACATTGTCGGAGCTTGTCGACCGACAGCACGATGGCGAGGCTGGTCAGTTTTTCGTCGAGGCGGGTGAGGCGGTCAAGCTTGGCGGTGGCGTGGTCGCGCAAGGCCGGGGTGACTTCAATCTGCTGGCCGCTGAGTTGGAATTGCATGGGTCGCCTCCTCTGGTGGTGCAGTGCCGCGTTTCGCGGCGGGTTTGACGTACCGTGGCTGGTATGGCGGCGGTACATCGTCAATCATTCTCTTCGTAAGGTATGGGAACGCTCTCCGGTAACCAAGTTCCCGCACGGTTTTTCATGCGGGTCAGCCGGCACGCTGTCGTTCGCTGGAGCTGGGGATGCGCAGCCCTTCGCGGTATTTGGCGACGGTACGGCGGGCGACCTGGATACCCTTGCGTTGCAGTTCCTCGGCAATGGCCTGGTCGGACAGCGGCCTGCGCGCATCCTCGGCATCGATCAGCTTGCGCAACATGGCCTGGATGGCGGTGGCCGAGGCGCTGCCGCCGTCCTCGGTGGATACTCCGCTGGAAAAGAAATATTTCAGTTCGAACGTGCCGCGCGGGGTATGGATGTACTTGCGGGTGGTGACACGCGAGATGGTCGATTCATGCATGCCCACTTCCTCGGCCACCTCGCGCAGCACCAACGGGTGCATCGCCTCGGGACCGTAATCGAGGAAGGCGCTCTGCCGGCGCACGATGGCTTCGGCCACCTTGATCAGGGTTTCGGCGCGCGATTCCAGACTCTTGATCAGCCAGCGCGCCTCCTGCAGCTGGCCGCGCATCCAGCTGGCATCCTCGCCGCGCGCCTGCGCGATCAGGCCGCAGTAGTGCTGGTTCAGCCCCAGTCGCGGCTGCACGTCCGGATTCAGGCTGACCCGCCAGCGGCTGCCGTCGCGCAGGGCGTAGACATCCGGTGCCACGTATTCCACAGGGGTGGCATCGAGGGCGGCGCCGGGGCGCGGGTCGAGGCTGCGGATCAACACGGCGGCGGCGGCCACATCGTCCTCGCCAGCATGCAGGCGCCGGGCCAGCCGTGCGATGTCGTTGCGCGCGAGCAATTCCAGCTCGCTGTCGACCAGGCGCAGAGCCAGCTCGCGCTGCGGCGTGTCCGAGTCGAACTGTTCCAGTTGCACGCGCAGGCAGTCGCGCAGATCCAGGCTGCCGACGCCGGCGGGGTCGAAACCCTGCAATCGACGCCGCACGGCGTCGATTTCACCGGGGCTGACCTTCAGGTCGGGCGGCAGTATCGCCAGCACGGCCTCGATGCCCTCGGACAGGTAGCCGGAGGCATCCAGTGAGTCGATCAGCACGGTCGCGATCAGATGCTGGCGCGGGTTGAACGAAGCCATGTTGAGCTGCCACAGCAGATGCTGCTGCAAAGTCTCGGGAGCTGCGTTCTGCGGCTCGAAATCATCATCGCCGCGCGAACCGGGACTGCCGGAGCTGCCGACGCTGCTGCTGGAAAAATCCATCGGTGATTCGGCTACGGCGCCATCGGCCCATTCGGTACCATCATCGCCGTCGTTCTGGCTGCCCGCGGTAGCGACACTTTCGGCGCTCGGGTATTCGCTTTCGGCGCTTTCGCGATCGGCCGTTTCCTCGTCCTCGGCCTCTTCGGCGAATTCGAGCAGCGGATTGCCCTCGGCGATCTGTCGCAGTTCGGCTTCCAGCTCCAGCTGCGACAGCTGCAACAAGCGGATCGCCTGCTGCAGTTGCGGCGTCAGGGTCAACTGCTGGTGGAGGCGAAACTGCAGTGCGGGTTTCATGCCGGCCGGGTCGAATGAACTCGCGGCCATCCTAGCGCTTGCCCGCAGACGCGGCCATAGCCCACAGGCAGGAGGCCGAAGGGGAGGGTCAGAGGCGGAACTCGCGACCCAGATAGACCTCGCGGACCTTCTCGTCGGCCAGGATGTGCGCAGGGGTACCGCGGGACAGTACCTCGCCGTCGTTCATGATGTAGGCGCGGTCACAGATGCCCAGTGTCTCGCGCACGTTGTGGTCGGTGATCAACACGCCGATGCCGCGTTCCTTCAGGTGCCGCACGATGCGCTGGATTTCGCCGACCGAGATCGGGTCGACGCCGGCAAACGGTTCGTCCAGCAGCATGTAGCGCGGTTGCGCGGCCAGCGCGCGGGCGATTTCCACGCGACGGCGCTCGCCACCGGACAGGCTGATACCGCGCTGATCGGCGATATGCGCGATCTTGAGTTCGTCCAGCAGGCTTTCCAGTTCACTGCTGCGCTGCTGTTCGGTGAGGCCGGTACGCAGCTCCAGTACCGCCATGATGTTGTCCGCCACGCTCAGCCGGCGGAACACCGAGGCCTCCTGCGGCAGGTAGCCGATGCCGAGCTTGGCACGCGCGTGCATCGGCAGGCCGGTGATGTCCTGCTTGTCCAGCTTGATGCTGCCGGCGTCGGCCTCGATCAGGCCAACGATCATGTAGAAGCAGGTGGTCTTGCCGGCACCATTGGGCCCGAGCAACCCGACCACCTCGCCTTCGCGGATCGAGAAGGCAAAGTCCCGCACCACCATGCGCGCCTTGAAACTTTTCTGCAGACCTTCGGCGGAGAGCATGGGTTACGGTTGTCCCTTCGCTGGAGTCGAGCTGCTGCTGGCCGGTGCCGACACCGTACTCGGCGTGGCCGGGGTACTTGAAGCGGAAGCAGGCTTGGCGGTGGATGGTGTCGCTTTGGCATTGGCCGGGCTGGCAGTCTTCGCCGGAGCTGGGCTGGCGGTAGCCGGTTTCGGCTTCGGCAGGAAGATCATGTGCACCTGGCCGTCGCCCTGGCTGTCACCGGTCATGTAAGCGGTCTGCGTGTTGTAGGTGAGCTTGTCGCCATGCGCCTCGCCGCGACCCTGCTGATGAACCACCGCGTGGCCGGTCAGCACCGCAATGCCGTTGATATTGTCATAGTCCAGTTTGTCGGCATCGCCCGTCATCAGGTTTCCGGCATCGTCAACCTGCTCGATGTGCGCCAGCTTGCCCTTGTCGACCGTGATCACGATGCGGCTGATCTGGGTGTCGCCATCTATATAGACGAGTGCCTTGTCACCGGTGGCCTTGAGCGTGCCCTGAGTGGCGATGACGTGGCCGGTCAGCGTGGTGATGGTGTTGGGTGCATTGAAGCCGTCTGTTTTGGTGGCGTGCAGATCCATCGGCTGGCTGCGGTCACTTTGCTTGGCCAGTGCCGGTTGCAGCACGAACAGTCCCAGGACTAGCAGGCCGAGCCGAAGACGGTTTGGGCGTGCGCGGCGGAAAAGTGATGTGGGAGGCATCAAGCAGCTCCAGATGGTTATCGTTGAGGTTGGCACGCATGCCTATCCCGGTCATTGTACGTTCGCCTTGCACGATGTGCGCTGGCTCCGCGGTTTCCATGCGGTTTTCTTTCGGCCACGCGGTTATTTCGGAGGTGTGCATGGTGGTTTCGGCTTGCGCGACCCCGTGGGCGTCGGTATAGGGCGGGCGATGGATATACACCGGCCCCTGCAGCTTGAGCAGGGTGCCTTGCTGGTTGACCCAGCCGTATTGTGATTTCCCATCCCAGTCCGGAACGCCGGGTTGCTTGGCCGGCATCTGGAAGGTCGGTGAGTTGAGATACAGCGATTCGTCGCCTTCGCGCCGCTCCAGGTGCGGCGACTGCACCCGCAAGCCGGGCAGGCCGTCGACATCGTATTCGGTCACGCGGGAATTGATCAGCGTATAGCCGGAGCGTGGCGGCCCGACAAAATCGTGCTCTGCAGGCGCTCCTTGCGTCCACCACAGCAGCAGCTGAAGGACGCCGACAGCAAGCCCGATCACGATGATCGCGGCCGGCACGCGCCGGTCGCGCAGCCAGAGCCGCAAGGTCACTGCCAGTGCTCCCGTTCGGCCGCGCTCTTGCCCTGTGCATGCAGGATCAGGTCGCACACCTCGCGCGCGGCGCCCTGTCCGCCGCTCTTGGAGGTATGCCAGTGCGCCTGTTCGGCCACCCACGGGTGACCATTGGCCACCGCTACCGCCAGGCCGGCCATCCGCATCGGCGGCAGGTCGGGCAGGTCGTCGCCAATGAAGGCAGCCTGTTCCGGCGCGAGATGCAGCGCGTCGAGCAGTTCCAGCAGGCAGGCCCGCTTGTCGCCCTGGCCCTGGTAGACATGGGCGATATCCAGTTCTTCGGCACGCAGCGCGACCGGATGGCTGATCCGGGCGGTGATCAGTGCCACCTGCACGCCGTTGGCCTGCAGCCGTTTCAGGCCAAAGCCGTCATGCACGTGGAACACCTTGGTTTCGCGCCCGTCCTCGCCGTACCACAGGCGTCCGTCGGTCAGGGTGCCGTCGACGTCGAACACGGCCAGACGAACCTTGACAGCGCGGGCGAGGATGTCGGCGGGAAGGTCGGCCAGGTACATGGGATGTGATGGGCTCGTGCTGGGGTTATGGACGGGAACGTGTGATCAGACCACACGTGCACGGAGCAGATCATGAATGTTCAGCGCGCCGACCACGCGTTGCTCGTCATCCACCACCAGCAGTGCATGGATCTGGTGCTTCTCCATCAGCTGTGCGGCTTCGGCTGCCAGCTTGTCGGCACCGATCGTCTTCGGGCCACGGGTCATCAGTTCCGCCACGGTGGCACCGCGCAGGTCCACACCCACATCGTCCAGCGCGCGGCGCAGATCGCCGTCGGTGAATACGCCGAGCAGGCGCTGTCCGGCATCGACCACGGCGGTCATGCCGAGGTGTTTGCGGGTCATCTCGACCAGCGCGGCGGTCAGACTGGCGTCCGGCGACACCCGTGGCACGTCGTCACCGGTGTGCATCACGTCGCTGATGTGCAGCAGCAGGCGCCGGCCCAGGCTGCCGGCGGGATGCGAGCGGGCGAAATCGTCGGAGGTGAAGCCGCGTGCTTCCAGCAGCGCGATCGCCAGCGCGTCGCCTAGCACCAGTGCAACGGTGGTGCTGGTGGTCGGCGCGAGGCCCAGCGGACAGGCTTCGCTGGAAATGCTGCCGTCCAGATGCACATCGGCCTGGGTCGCCAGCGAGGAGTTCGGCTTGCCGGTGATTGCGATCAGCGGGATGCCCTGCCGCTTGATCACCGGCAGGATGAACAGCAGCTCGTCGGTCTCGCCGGAATAGGACAGCGCCAGTACCACGTCCTGCGGCAGGATCATGCCGAGGTCGCCGTGGCTGGCCTCGCCCGGGTGCACGAAGAACGCCGGCGTGCCGGTGGAGGCCAGGGTGGCGGCAATCTTGCGCGCCACATGCCCGGATTTGCCCATGCCGCTGACGATCACGCGGCCCTTGCAGGCCAGGATCAGCCGGCAGGCCTCGACAAAGTCCGTTCCGATCCGTGACTCCAATGCCTGCACTGCCTCCGCCTCGGTGGCGATCACCGCGCGGGCGCTGCGGGCGATGGCATCCGGGTTCAGGTCGATCGGGGTGGCTGGTGCGATGCGTGCGTTCATGGAGGCTCGGGAAAGGAGGGCTGATGCCGGAAATGCCTGACGGCGGGCATCGGATCATGTCGATCTGCTGACACCGTCGTTTCTGTGCCAGTGGATTTCCATTACCATGGCATATTCGCATTTTAACGTCATAAGTACGCGCGTTGGATTGGGCAATCGCCGCAATCCGTGCCGTGCCGACCCAGACTTACGCATGGAACACCCTCGATGGACCCAGCCAGCATCCAGGCAATGATCGAAAACGGCTTGCCCGGAGCACAGGTCGAGGTCAGTGGTGCTGATGGTGTGCATTTCGAGGCGACCGTGGTGGCCGGCCAGTTTGCCGGCAAGCTGCCGCTGGCAAGGCATCGGCTGGTCTACGCCACCCTGGGCGACCTGATGGGTGGCGCGATCCACGCGCTGGCGTTGAAAACCCTGACACCCGAGGAAGTCGCGGCGCGCCGAGGGTGATCTCCGCTCGAATTGAAAAGTCCGGCATGGATGCCGGTTCTTCTTTGCGCTCATGGAGGAGCGCACAAGTATAGGAAAACAATGGCCAAGATCCTGATCAGTGGCGGCGTGCCGCTTCAAGGCGAGGTCGGCATTTCCGGCGCCAAGAACGCCGTGTTGCCGATTCTTGCCGCCTGCCTGCTGGCTGATGAACCGGTCAGCATCGGCAACGTGCCGCATCTGCATGACGTCACCACCTTCATCGAGCTGCTGGGCCAGATGGGTGTGCAACTGGTGCTGGACGACCGCATGAAGATGCACGTCGATCCGCGCACCACCAGCACCTGCGTCGCACCGTACGATCTGGTGCGCACGATGCGTGCCTCGATCCTGGTGCTGGGTCCGCTGGTGGCGCGCTTCGGCCAGGCCGAGGTCTCCCTGCCTGGTGGTTGCGCGATCGGTTCGCGCCCGGTCGACCAGCACATTCGCGGCCTGCAGGCGCTGGGCGCCGACATCACGGTCGAGAACGGCTATATCAAGGCGAAGGCTTCGCGGCTGAAGGGCGCGCGCATCGTGATGGACATGGTCACCGTCACCGGCACCGAGAACATCATGATGGCGGCGACCCTGGCGCAGGGCACCACGGTGATCGAGAACGCTGCGCAGGAACCGGAGGTGGTCGATCTGGCGCATTGCCTGATCGCGATGGGTGCGCAGATCGAGGGTGTTGGCACGTCGACCATGGTGATCCATGGCGTCGAGCGCCTGCATGGCGCCGAACACGAGGTACTACCCGACCGCATCGAGACCGGTACTTACCTGGTCGGTGCGGCGATGACCGGCGGCAAGGTGCGTGCGCGGCATGCCCGCGCCGACACGCTGGACGCGGTGCTGGCCAAGCTGGAAGAATCCGGTGCGCATATATCGACCGGCGACGACTGGATCGAGCTGGACATGGGTGGTCGCCGGCCGAAGGCGGTCAACATCAGCACGGCGCCGTATCCGGCGTTCCCGACCGACATGCAGGCACAGTTCACCGCGCTCAACTGTGTCGCCGAAGGTACCGGCGTGGTGACCGAAACCGTGTTCGAGAACCGTTTCATGCACGCGCAGGAACTGCAGCGGCTCGGCGCAGACATCAGACTTGAAGGCAATACCGCTGTGGTGCAGGGCGTCGCGCAGATGAGCGGCGCACCGATCATGGCCACCGACCTGCGCGCCTCGGCCTGCCTGGTGCTGGCCGGCCTGGTGGCGAAGGGCGATACCATCGTCGACCGCGTCTATCACATCGACCGCGGCTACGAGAACATCGAGGAGAAGCTCGGTGTGCTTGGTGCGAAGATCCGCCGTCTGCCGAATTAGTCGATCCGCTTGCAGAGCTTCGGCTCCAGGAATGGTGCCGAGGCCCTCTGAAGTCAGTTATTGCGTCGAAGACTCCACGCCAGCGCCAGCCAGCAGGGCAGCGCGAGCAGCAGCCACGGCTGGTTCTGCTGCACGACGCCGGGCAACAGATGCAGCAGAATCGCGACCAGCGCGGCGAGCAGTTGCAATGCGAGTACGCCATCGATGAAGCGTGACGCGGCAAGCCCGCGACGTGACCGCCACAATGTCGGCAGCAGCAGGAACGCCAGCGGATTGAACAGCAGCAGGTTGGCGTTGGCCCAGGCCGAGTGGTGCGCAGTCAGCGTCCACAGCACCAGCAGCAGAATACCGACGAGGCCGGCCGCGAGCAGGTACAGCGTGCCGAGCAGCGCGTAACCGGTAGGCCACCAGCGTCGTGCCGTGACGATCAGTGCGGCGATCAACAGCCCGGCGAATGCCAGTGGCAGGCGCAGGTCGGGCGCGGTGGCTGGAGGCACTTCGAGCCGGTTGGGTGACAGCAGATGTTCGCCCAGCAGCAATGGCTGGCCGTTGTCGAGGTGCACGTCGCGCAATTGCGCCTGCAGCACCATCGGCAGGAAACTTTCCTGCCAGGCGTTGAGCGGCTGGTCGGCATACGGCCCCAGGCCAAGATCCATCACCAGCATAAGCCACGGTTGCGCGCTCATCAGGCGGGCGGTCTGCTGGCGATAGGTCATGCCGCCAGCACGTGCCGCGAGCTGTGCTTTCAGCGCTCCGCCAAGCACATGGTTCAACGCGTCGCGCACGCGGGTAGTGCAATTGTCGGCGTAGTAGTCGTAGTTGTAACCGGCGTTTTCGGGGCGCAGGTTCCACAGCAGAAAGTCGCGCAGCGCAGCGGCCTGGTCGGCGTTCAGTGCCAGCCGCTGGCGCGTCACCGAACGACCGTCCTGCATATAACTGGCCTGCTCGAGTTCGCTGTACCCCGCATCCATCAGGTAATGCATGCGACCGCGGGCGAAGTTGAGGAAGAAGTTCGACTCGTTGAAATCGAACACGCCGTAGTTGAAGTCGACCGCTTCGCCCGAGGCGCTGTCGCGCAACTCGATCGCATCGTGGCCGAAGCGTTCCCAATAGGTGGCGCCGGGACCATAGGTGATCAGCGACACTTCAAGGTTGGCACCGGGAGCATTGGCGACACTGGCATGGGCGTTGGGAAACATGCCGAACAACAACAGCACGAACAGCAGCAGGGTGTGACCGGTGCGATGCATGCGACGGGAGCCTTGGCAGGAGGGCGCGGGGTGTCGTGCGAAGAACGTATCAGGCAGCCACGTCGTCAGTCAGCTGCAGGCGACCACGCAGCGAGTTGCTCATCGCCTCGGTGATCACCACGTCGACGAACTGGCCGATCAGCCGCGGATGGCCCGGGAAGTTGACGAAGCGCATGTTCTCGGTGCGTCCGGTCAATTCGCTTGCATCGCGGGTGCTGGGCTTCTCCACCAGCACGCGCTGCACGCTGCCGATCATCGCCTGGCTGATCTTCTTCGCGTTCGCGTTGATGGTCGCCTGCAGTCGGGTCAGTCGCGCATGCTTCTCCGTCGCGGGCGTATCGTCAGCCAGATTCGCCGCCGGCGTGCCGGGGCGCGAGGAGAAGATGAAGGAGAAGCTCTGGTCGAAGCCGATGTCGTCGATCAGCTTCATGGTCTTCTCGAAATCCTCGGCAGTCTCGCCGGGGAAGCCGACGATGAAGTCGGAGGACACGCAGATATCCGGGCGCACTGCACGCAGCTTGCGGATCTTCTGCTTGAACTCCAGCGCGGTGTAGCCGCGCTTCATAGCGCTGAGGATGCGGTCGGAGCCGGCCTGCACCGGCAAGTGCAGGTAGTTCGCCAGCTGCGGCACGTTGGCATACGCCTCGATCAGCGAGTCGGAAAATTCCAGCGGATGCGAGGTGGTGAAGCGGATGCGACCGATGCCGTCGATCTGCGCGATCGCGTGGATCAGCACGGCGAGGTCCGCGATGCCGCCATCGTGGGTCGGACCGCGATAGGCGTTGACGTTCTGGCCGAGCAGGTTGACCTCGCGCACGCCCTGCGCGGCGAGCTGGGCCACCTCGACAATCACGTCGTCGAACGGACGGCTGAGCTCCTCGCCACGGGTGTACGGCACCACGCAGTAGCTGCAGTATTTCGAGCAACCTTCCATGATCGAGACGAACGCGGTCGGGCCTTCGGCGCGCGGCTCGGGCAGGCGGTCGAACTTCTCGATCTCGGGAAAGCTGATGTCGACCTGCGGCTTGCCGCTGATGCGTTGCTTCTCGATCAGCTCGGGCAGGCGATGCAGGGTCTGCGGGCCGAACACCAAGTCCACATACGGCGCGCGCTTGACGATCGCGTCGCCCTCCTGCGAGGCCACGCAGCCGCCCACACCGATCAGCACCGGCTTGCCATCCTTCTTGTGATGTTTCCAACGGCCGAGCTGGCTGAACACCTTTTCCTGCGCCTTCTCGCGGATCGAGCAGGTGTTGATCAGGATCACGTCGGCCTCGGACTCGTCCTGGGTCAATTCCATGCCATGCGACGCCTTGAGCACGTCGGCCATCTTGGCCGAGTCGTACTCGTTCATCTGGCAGCCGTGGGTCTTGATGAAAAGCTTGCCGCTCATGACGTGGGAATACCGTGGTTCGTGAAGCAGTAGGTGCAATCCGCTGAACTCCGCAGTTTACCTGTCTGCAAGCAGGCCTGCCAGTCGATCAGGCATGTCAGATCAAGCACTTGCGGCAACTGGCGCGGCGCCGGGCGGCCGTCCCGAGTGTTGTGTGGTCCAGGCGTTCGGCGAATGCTGCACGACGCACGAAATGGCGACCGCGCACTTGGCGTTGGCAGTGCATGGCGGCACACTGCGCCCATGCTCGACGTTGCAAGTCACGGGGGAAGCGTCGATCGGCCTGCCAGGGGCTTCCCATCAAACGCGATCCTTTCAAGGGTCGTGATGGGCTGTGCGCTGCTGTGGATCGGCTGCTGGAGCGCCGGGGCACGGGCCGGCACGCTGTACCAGTGCACTGGTGCCAGCGGCGAGGTGGCATACAGCAGCAGCAAGGTGGGTTACCACGGTTGCAAGGCGATCAGCACTTATGCCACGCCGGCACCTGCTCGCCTGGTACCCCCGCCACGTGTCGGGCTGACCGGGGTGACCGGTTCGGTCGAGACCACGGCACGCCCTCTGGTGGCTGAGAGTCTGGAGTCGACTTCGCTTGCCAATGTGCAAGGTTCAGTCGAAAGCAGTGCGCGCCATCTCGGCGAGGCACAGGTGCAGCGCGCCTCGCTGGCGGCAGTGCATGGCTCGGTCGAGACCACGGCCAAGCTCCCGCTTGCAGCCGTTGCCGCCGGCACGCCTGGACAATGGAGTTATCACGAATCGCATGGTGCCGAGGCTCCGCTGGCTGCCGTGGCGGAAGACCCCGGCAGCCGCATTCTGCGTGGCGCGGTCTACCGCATCGTGCGTGCCGATGGCAGCGTGGAGTACACCAACCTGCGTCCGGACGGCCAGAAGGGACGTACCGTGACCATGCTCTTCAGCTATCTCGCGACCTGTGTTGCCTGCGACCTGCATTCGACGATCCGCTGGGGCAGTGTCTCGCTCAATCTGACCGCCTATGCCGATACGATCCGCGCAGCCAGCGTGGAATATGGAGTCGACGAGGCGTTCCTGCGCGCGATCATCCACGCCGAGAGCGCATTCAACCCGCGTGCGCTGTCACTGAAGGGAGCGCAGGGACTGATGCAGCTGATGCCGGCCACGGCCAGCGACATGGGTGTGCTCGACGCCTTCAATACCGAGCAGAACATTCGTGGCGGTGCGCGTTACCTGAGCCTGCTGCTGCACAACTTCAACGGCAGCGAGCGACTGGCTGCCGCTGCCTACAACGCCGGGCCCGGTGCCGTGCAGCGCTACAGCGGCGTACCGCCGTATGCGGAAACCCAGGTGTATGTGGAGCGTGTGGAAACCCTGCGCAAGCGCTATGGCGCGGCCATCCATCCGACGCTCGCCGCGCGCGGCGCGGGTTGAATCAATTGCCCAAAGATGGACTGGTGCTGGTCGTTGGCCGTTGCGCCAGGGTGACTTCGATGTGGAACGGGACACCATCGCGCAGGCCCGAGACCTCGACCTTGCTGCCCGGCTTGATCGCGGCTTCGCGCCGGCGCAGGTCGGATGGGTCGAGAATGTCGGTGTCGCCGATCTGAAGCAGGATGTCGCGTGGCTTGATGCCGGCCTGCGCCGCCGGACCGCCGGGATAGACTTCGCTGACCTGGACGCCGCGCGCCGCAGCCGGCAGGCCGCCGTTGGCGGCCAGCGGCACGAACGCATAATCGGCGCCCAGCCAGCCGCGCACGACGTGGCCGGTGGTGATCAGCTGATCCAGCACCTTGCGGGCGGTGGCGACCGGGATCGCGAAACCGATGCCCTCGGCACCGGCCGCATTGCCGATCAGCAAGGTGTTGATGCCGATCAGTTCACCCTCGGTATTGATCAGCGCACCGCCGGAGTTGCCCGGATTGATCGCGGCGTCGGTCTGGATGAAATCCTCGGCGCTCGAGCTGTTCAGCTGGCGCCCCACGGCGCTGACGATGCCCATGGTCACGGTCTGGTTGAGGCCGAGCGGGTTGCCGATCGCCAGCACCACGTCGCCGGCGCGCAACGACTGCTGATCGGCCATGCGGATTACCGGCAGGTTGACGGCTTCGATCTTCAGGACAGCAAGATCGGTTTCCTCATCCGCCCCTACCAGGGTGGCTTGGGCGATGCGACCGTCGTAGAGCAACACCTGGATGTCGGAGGCGTGGGCAATCACGTGGTTGTTGGTCAGCACGTAACCCTGGCCCTGCGCGCTGACAATGACGCCAGAGCCGAGAGTCTGTTCGCTGTGCTTGTAGGTCGTGGGCTGGCCGCCGAGCAACTGCTGCAGGACCGGGTTGTCGTACATCTTCACCGCCGGTTCGGTGACGATCTTGTTCGCGTAGATGTTCACCACCGAGGGGGCGGCGATCGCCACGGCATTTGCGTACGAGACCGGGCCGCTGACGGCGGGTGCGGTGGCAGCTACCGGTGGCTTGGTCGCGGTCAGGCCAAAACGCGCGCGCATGCGCTCGCCGCTGCCCGGCCAGAACAGGCCGACCACGAACGCCATCGCCAGACCGAGGATGACGCAGCGTGCGATGAAGGCGAGCGTGCCGGCGGCATGTTTCATGTCGAGGAGAAGGTGTTCCGGCAAATCATGGCGAGGGTCACGGCGGATCGACTTTCGCCGGGATGTGGTTTTATTGTACGGGGCTGGGGCTGACGCTACACTAACGCGATTTTTGCGGGGCCCAAAACCCTACCATGCAAGTACCGGAGAGCCTGATGGCGAACGAAGTCGTCGATCATGGCCGCCGCCGCTTCCTGACAGCAACCACCGCGGTGGTTGGTGGCATCGGGATCGTGTCGGCAGCTGTGCCCTTCATCAAGTCGTGGGAACCCAGCGCACGTGCCAAGGCCGCTGGTGCTCCGGTCACCCAGTCACTGAAAAAGATCGAGTCCGGTCAGCAGCTGATCGTGGGCTGGCGCAGTCTGCCGGTCTTCATCGTCAATCGCACGCCGGCGCAGCTGGCCGCGTTGCCGCAGCAGGCGCCGCGACTGGTCGATCCGAAGTCGGATGGCAGCTCGGCCGCCCAGCAGCCGAAATACGCACAGAACGAAACCCGCTCGATCAAGCCCGAGTGGCTGGTGATGGTCGGCATCTGCACCCACCTTGGTTGCGTGCCGAACTACGTGGGCGAGATGAAGCCCGAGCCGTTCGATCCGAACTGGCAGGGCGGCTACTACTGCCCGTGCCACCATTCGCGCTACGACATGGCCGGTCGCGTGTACCAGGGTGTGCCGGCGCCGAAGAACATGGAAATCCCGCCTTACAACTTCATTGACGACACCACCATCCAGATTGGCGTGGATCCGAAGGGGGCTGCGTAATGGCCAACGTATTCACGAGCATCGGCGACTGGGTCAACGAGCGTGCGCCGAACCTTGCGCCGACCTACCGCAAGCACATGACCGAGTACTACGCGCCGAAGAACTTCAATCTCTGGTACTACTTCGGCTCGCTGGCGTTGGTGGTGCTGATCAACCAGATCGTCACCGGCATCTTCCTCACCATGAACTACAACCCGAGCGCGGCGGGAGCCTTCGACTCGGTGCAGTACATCATGCGTGACGTGGAGTGGGGTTGGCTGATCCGCTACATGCACTCCACCGGTGCCTCGCTGTTCTTCGTGGTGGTGTTCCTGCACATGTTCCGCGGCATCATGTACGGCTCGTACAAGAAGCCGCGCGAGCTGGTGTGGCTGCTCGGCATGCTGATCTTCCTGGTGCTGATGGCCGAAGCCTTCATGGGCTACGTGCTGCCGTGGGGCAACATGTCGTTCTGGGGTGCCAAGGTGATCGTGTCGCTGTTCGGCACCATCCCGGTGATCGGCGGCACCCTGGTCGAATGGATCATGGGCGACTTCCTGCCGGCCGATGCCACGCTGAACCGCTTCTTCGCATTGCACGTGATCGCGTTGCCGATCGTGCTGCTGCTGCTGGTGGTGCTGCACCTGGCCGCGTTGCACGAAGTGGGTTCGAACAATCCCGATGGCGTCGAGATCAAGAAGGGGCCCAAGGGCAACCGCTGGGACGCGCTGAAGCCGACTGACGGCATTCCGTTCCATCCGTACTACACGGTGAAGGACCTGGTCGGCGTGGGCTTCTTCCTGCTGATCGCGGCGTTCATCATCTTCTTCGCGCCGACCTTCGGCGGCTGGTTCCTCGAGCACGACAACTCGATCATGGCCAACAACCTGGTCACCCCGGCCGAAATCAAGCCGGTGTGGTACTTCACTCCGTTCTACGCGATCGTGCGGATGATCCCGTCGTTCGCGGGCACGGCCGTGTGGGGCGTGCTGGCCATGTTCGGCGCGATTGCGGTGCTGTTCCTGCTACCGTGGTTCGATCGTGGCCAGGTCAAGTCGATCCGCTACCGCGGCACCGGCTACAAGGTGGCGCTGGGTGTGTTCGTGATCGCCTTCCTGGGCCTCGGTTCGGTTGGTGCCGGCATCACCGCGGAAGTGATCCCCGAGTGGTTCGGCAACGTCGACCTGACGACCTGGGAAAACGCGTTCGGTCGCCTGATGACGCTGCTTTACTTCGGCTTCTTCGCATTCCTTTGGGCCTACACGCATTTCGGCTGGGAAAAGACCAAGCCGGTTCCGGATCGGGTGACGATGCATGACTAAGCGGCAGATCACGATGAAGCATTTCCTCTCCGCGGCTGCGCTGGCACTCGGTCTGCTGGTCGGCGGCGTGCCGGCACATGCCGAAGGCGAAGGCGGGCTGCTCAAGTCCGGTGCCGACGTGCGCGACCAGGCCTCGCTGCAGCGCGGCGCCAGGCTGTTCTTCAACTACTGCGTCGGCTGCCACTCGCTGAAGTATGTGCGCTACTCGCGCATCGCCGAGGACCTGGGCCTTTCCGAACAGGAGGTAATGCAGAACCTCAACTTCACCGGGGCCAGGTTCGACGACCCGGTGATCTCGCACATGCCCGCCGAATCGGCCGGCAAGTGGTTCGGCAAGGCTCCGCCGGATCTCTCGCTGGAAGTGAGTGCGAAGAGTTCGGACTGGGTCTATACCTATCTCAACTCGTTCTACCTGGACCCGCACAGCCCGATCGGCTGGAACAACACCGCGTTGCCGAATGCCGCCATGCCGTTCCCGTTGTGGGAGCTGCAGGGCTTGCAGACGGCGGTGATGAAGCCAGGCACTGATGAGGTGGAGAAGCTGGAACTGAGCAAGCCGGGCAAGCTGACGCCGGCGCAGTTCCAGCAGGCCACCCGCGACCTGACCAGCTTCCTGGAATACGCTTCCGAGCCGGCCGCGCTGCAGCGCCACCACTACGGCATCTGGGTGCTGCTGTTCCTGGCGTTCTTCACCTTGCTGGCTGCCATGCTCAAGAAGGAATACTGGAAGGACGTCCACTGAAGTCGGGTGGCACTATCCGACTGCGGCGGCCAAGAGCCGCCGCAGTCGTCTCATTGATGGGGAATCGAGCATGGTTCAAAGTGTTCGCTCGCGTACCGTACTGACGCTCTACACCACGGCAGATGACATCCAGTGTCATCGTGCGAGGCTGGTGCTGGCCGCCAAGGGAGTCAGCTATGAACGGGTGCTGGTGGATCCTGCCAGGCCGCCGGAAGACCTGATCGACCTCAACCCCTATGCGAGCACGCCGACCCTAGTCGACCGTGATCTGACCCTGTTCGACACGTCGGTGGTTTGCGAGTACCTCGACGAGCGTTACCCGCATCCGCCGCTGATGCCGATCGACCCGCAATCGCGTGCGGGCCTGCGCGTGGCGGCCGTGCGGATCGAGAAGGACTGGTTGCCTGAAGTGGATACCATCCGTGCCGGCGGCCGGCCGGCCGAGGCGGCACGCAAGCGCTTGCGCGAACAGCTGCTTTCCACGCTGCCGCTGTTCAAGGCGTCGAAATTCTTCCTCAATCCGGAAATGAGCCTGGTCGACTGTCTGGTGGCGCCGGTGATCTGGCGACTGCCCTGGCTGGGGGTCGAACTGGGTCGTGACGGCAAGCCGATCATTGATTACGGCGAGCGTCTGTTCCATAGCCAGGGTTTTGCGCGCAGCATGACCGATCAGGAAAAGATGATGCGGCAACCCCATGAGTAAGAATGACACTGCGGCAATGAGCTCCAATCGTCCGTACCTGCTGCGGGCGATCTACGACTGGATCAGCGACAACAATCTCACGCCCTACGTGTTGGTCGATGCCACCATCCAGGGTGTGCGGGTGCCGCCGCAGGTGATCAAGAATGGCCAGGTGGTGCTGAACCTGGCCATGCGTGCGGTGGCGAACCTGGACCTGGGCAACGAATGGGTCAGCTTCCAGGCGCGTTTTTCGGGCGCCAGCCAGTCCATCCAGATTCCGGTGAAGGCCATTCTGGCGTTGTATGCGCAGGAAAACGGGCAGGGCATGATGTTTCCTGCCGACGAAGAGGGCGGCGATACTCCGCCACCGTCCACGCCGGAGCCTGATGACACGCCGCCGGCTCCCGCTGCCGACGAGGGGACCGAGAAGCCCAAGCGTGGCGCACCGCATCTGCGCGTGGTCAAGTAACCGCGAGATCCACCCGCCTGCGAGGCGCAGGCATGTTCAATGCAGCCGGTCGCCCGCATGCGGGCGTGGATGCAACGGCACGACGTTGCTGCCTGTTGCAGGCAGCGCGGGTCCATGTGGCGTGGATCCGTCATGGGCTTCGTGTGGCGGCAGAAGTTCGATCGTCGGCAGGCTCAGGCTGCTCATCGTGTCATCCAACATCCACAGGCGCCCCGGCTCGCGGTCGTGCCCGTCGATGCTTACCTCGAAGCCATAGCAGCGTTCGAGCCGGCGCAGACCGTTGATGCGGCGCAGGCGTACGCCGCGCAGGCCGACCGTTTCATCCAGCAGTTGCAGTCCATGTTGCTGGCACTGCCGCCGAGCTTCCCGAACGGCGCGCTCACGTGCCACGCTGAGTTTCAGCCACAGGCCGACGATGGCTGCGAGTACCAGCAACAACAGCAGGTTGGATAGATCACTCATCCCTGCAGTGTGTGGGCGGCCGCACTCGCGTGCAAGCCGCGTCGGACGCGATCAGGCCAGACGCAATCAGGCCAGTTGCAGTCGCAGCGAGAGGTCGATGGCTCGCACGTGCTTGGTCAAGGCGCCGACCGAGATGAAGTCCACGCCGGTACGCGCGAATTCGCCGATCGTGTGCAAGTCGACATTGCCGGATACTTCCAGCGGCACGCGGCCGGCGGTGTACTGCACGGCTGCCGTCATCTGGGGCAGGCTGAAGTTGTCCAGCATGATCCGGTCCACGCCGGCGTCGATTGCCTGTGTCAGTTCGTCGAGGTTTTCCACCTCGACCTCGAGCAACAGGTCCGGATGCAGCTGCCGCGCCGCCTGCACCGCGGCGGCAATGCTGCCGGCGGCGATGATGTGGTTTTCCTTGACCAGGATCGCGTCGTACAGACCGATGCGGTGATTGTGGCCGCCGCCGCAGCGCACGGCGTATTTCTGGGCAAGGCGCAGGCCCGGTACGGTCTTGCGGGTATCGAGGATGCGCACGGCAGTGCCAGTGACGGCCGTCACATACTCGGCGGTCACCGTGGCAGTACCGGACAGCAGCTGCAGGAAGTTCAGCGCCGAACGTTCGGCACTGACCAGCGCACGGGCGTTGCCGGACAGGCGGCAGATGACCGTGCCTGGACTGGTCTGCTGTCCGTCATGGACGTGCCAGTCGATCTGCACGGACGGATCGAGTCGGCGAAAGCAGCCATCGAACCATGCCGTGCCGGCGATCACCGCCGCGTCGCGGCAGGTCAACTCGGCATGCGCGTCAGCGTTGGCTGGCAGCAGCTCGGCGGTGGCATCGCCCTGACCCAGATCTTCGGTCAGGGCGTGCTCGACATCGGAGGTGATCTGGGCGGTATCGGGTGCCGCCGGTCGGGTCGATGCTGTCATTCGGTGTCTGTGGCGGGTGCCGACGGAGTGTCCGGCTGGCTCAGGCGGCCGACAATCGCGCTCAATGCGCGATCGAACAGCGCATTGGCAGCCAATATGCGGGCATGACCATCGATCAGCAGGATGGCCAGTTCATGTGGCGAGTAATCGGCCACCTTCAGGCCGCGCCGATTGACGAACAGGTAGCGTCCGCTCATCGGACTGATCCACGACAGCTTCGCGCGGGTCATGGCTTCTTCGATGTTGTTGAACTCCAGCCAGGCACCTGGCTGCAAGGCCTGGACCTGTTGCCATTCGGGGCTGTCCGGCGGCACGGCGATGCTGTCGTCGACGGTGCTTTCCTCCGGTTCGGCATTTCGCTCGATGACCGGCTGGATGCTGTCGGGGATCGCCAGCATCGTGGCGTCCTCCTCGACGGCGATGACTTCGGCTGGCTCGACAGCCTCGCCAAGCTGTTGCCGGTAGTAGGCATGCAGCTGGCCCAGCAGGCGCTCGACGTCGTGTTCCTGGAACGCCACATTGGCCAGGCCCAGGCGCAGTGATCGTTCGATGCCGGGCAGCATCTGCCGCAACGCCTGCCGGCTTTCCGGATCGGTCACGGGACGGGTGCTGGCGATGAAGTCGTCGACGAAGTGCAAGCCACTGCGAAACTCCGGCGAGGCCTCGCCCTGACGCAGCAAGGTAAGCACGAGATGGTTGGCCCACGCCCGGGCCAGCACGCCATGAACCAGCGCCGGCAGTTTCCGCTCGCCGATCCGATCGATGATTTCTCGGGCGGCACGCCGGCGTGCCTGCTCGAGTTTCTCGCGACCGCGGGTGGATTCGGCCACACGCTGCTCGGCCAGTTCGGAGCGGCGCTTGTTGACATCCTGGAACTGCTGCAGGTCGACCAGCAACCGCTCGAAGATGCCCATGTCATCGTCGAAGTCGTGCAGCAGATGATCGACGACCGATTTCACCTTGTCGTGCAATCGGTGATCACGGTCGGATTCCTCCGACCAGCCCTTGGCTTGTTCGGCCAGGCAGTCCAGCAGCCGGCGTGCCGGATGCTGGCGGTGTGCGAACAGCTTGCGGTCGAGGATCGCCGCCTTGAGGTAGGGAATCTGCAGGCGCGCCAGCATGACCTGCATTTCGGCAGGCAGGTTGCGGTCTTCCAGGATGAACTCGAACAGCATGCCGACCAGATCGATGGTGTCCTCGTCGATCGTGGCGACATGGCTGGGACGCTCGCCGCGAAGCGCGCCAATCTGGCTCAGCAGCTGTCCCTTCAGCTGCATCACTTCGCGGCTCAGTGCCGCAGCATCATCAGGCTGGGCGAGCGGCAACGGGCCGGCGGTGGCGATCTGACTCTGCAGCACGCTGAGCGCGCCGAGCAGCTCGTTGGCCGAAGGCAGCGGGCCGCTTGGCGCCGCTCCAGGAATCACCCCACTGCCTGCAGCAAAGGGAGCCGTGGAACTGCGGCGCGCACTGAACAGGGCATGCAGGGTCTGCAGCAGGTCGCTCGGGATATCGCTGGATTCCTCGGCAGCTGCCTGCACGGCCTCGCCGGCCGGCGCAACGCCTGCATGGCCAGTGGCGCCTGCAGGGGTGCCGTTGCTGCGCACCACGGTGTGCCGCAGCTGTGGCAGTACGCCGGCACGGGCCAGTTCGGTATTGATTTCCTGATAGAGCTCTTCCAGCGACGACAGCACGTAGCGATCGAACAGCTTGTAGATGATCAGCTTGACCCGCATGTCCGCGCTGAGCTCATGCAGCGCCTGGCGAAATGTCTGTGCCAGGATCGCCGGCGCCACCGGGTTGCTGGCGTCGTCGACCTTGTGACCACCGCAGATCACCGACAGCCGCTGGTTGACGGCAAACAGGTCGCGCGCCAGCCGCGATTCGTGCTTGCCGGTCATGCTGGTGATCGCCAGCGATTCCTCCAGCTCGTTGTCGGCCACCAGCGACAGCTCGACCGTTCCAGGCGAGGGTGGCGGTGCCGCGCTTTGCTGCATCGGGTGGGTCAGCTCGCCGAGGCTGCGGTTGATGGCATTCAGGAAGTGTCGTTCCACCGATGGGCGGCGCTTGCGCACTTCGCGCATGCCGTCGAAATAGTGCATCTGGGCGGCATTGTTCTCGGCCTTCTCGGCCAAGTCGAACAATGCATCGTCGACATGCTCGAAGGCATTGCCGACCCACTGCTGCAGTCGTCGGTTGGCGATGCTCCGCACGGCGTTGAGCAGCTCGCCCACCCGCTCGCTGGCGGGGTCCATCCGCTGGCTCAGATTGACGACTCTGGATGGATCACTGGCTTCGTTCATCGCCAATCCCCTGAAGCATTGCAGCAAGATGCGGCCGGAATCCGGATGTTCCGCAAGGATGATGACGATAAGCCAAAGCAGGTGTCCGTGTCATGCGCGGATCGCATGCGGCTTCTGTATCGCAGAATCCTACGGTGCAGAGGGAAAGGCGGTCAGCTGCATGGTGCCGATACCTTCTTCCGGCAGCATGACGGGAATGCCATCCTCGACCCGGTAGATCACCTTGCGATCGGTGGTGATCAGCGCTTCGCTGATCCGCTCGCGCACCCCCGTGCCGGCGACCGAGTCGACCTGTCCGGCTGCGATCGCCTCATTGAGCGCATCGAGTTCGTGCTTGCTCAGCGGGCGCACCGGCGTCTTGCTCACCGGGCAGCACAGGATGTCGAGTAGGCGCTTGTCCATGATGGTTTTCTGGAAGGTGTCGGGGTGCCGGAAAGCCCGTACAATAGCCGTTTTTGGATGGCTCGGCCATGACAGGAACAAGCAGACCGCCTTGTGTCGGCGTGGTGATGGGTTCGCGTTCGGACTGGGAAACCATGCAGCACGCGGCCGATGTGCTGACCGAGCTGGGCGTGCCGCACGAGGTGCAGGTGGTCTCCGCGCACCGCACACCGGACCTGTTGTTCAGCTATGCCGAACAGGCCGTTGCCCGCGGCATCCAGGTGGTCATCGCCGGTGCCGGGGGTGCCGCGCATCTGCCCGGCATGCTGGCGGCCAAGACGCGGTTGCCGGTGTTCGGTGTGCCGGTGCAGTCGAAGGCGCTGAACGGGATGGATTCGCTGCTGTCGATCGCACAGATGCCGGCCGGCATTCCGGTGGGCACGCTGGCGATCGGCCGGGCCGGAGCGGTAAACGCGGGTTTGCTCGCGGCTGCCGTGCTGGCCTTGCATGACCCTGCGCTGGCCGCCGCACTGGATAGCTGGCGGGCACGTCAGACCCAGGCGGTGCTGGAGCAGCCGGATCCGCGCCAATGAGCAACCGGCGACAACCCGTGCTGGGCATCCTTGGCGGCGGCCAGTTGGCGCGCATGCTGGCGCTGGCCGCGGCACCACTGGGCGTGAAGACCCTGGTGGTGGACAGCGCGGCCGATGCCTGTGCGGGACAGGTCGCACCGCTGGTGGTGGCCGACTGGGTGGACTATGCAGCGCTTGAAGCGTTCGCCGCACAGGTCGATGTGGTCACTTTCGATTTCGAGAACGTGCCGGCCGAGACGGCACAATGGCTGGCCGCACGGGTGATGGTGTCACCTGCGCCGCAGGCGCTGGCCGTGGCGCAGGACCGGTTGGCCGAGAAGACCCTGTTCCGCGAGTGCGGCTTGCCGACACCCGAATTCATGGCGGTGGATACGCGCGAGGAACTGGATCAGGCACTGGCCGCGATCGGTGCGCCGGCGATCCTCAAGACACGCCGGCTGGGCTACGACGGCAAGGGCCAGTTCCGCCTGAAAAGCGTGGCCGATGCCGATGCTGCATGGGCCGCGCTGGGCGCGCAGGCATCCAGGCATGGGCTGATCCTTGAGGCATTCGTGCCGTTTGAGCGCGAGTTGTCGGTGATCGCGGTGCGTGGCAGGGATGGCGATTTCCGCACTTGGCCGCTGACCCGCAACTGGCATACCGACGGCGTGCTGGCCATGAGCCTGGCGCCGGCACTGGATATCGAGGAGCTGCAGCAGCGCGCCACCGCGCTGGCACGTACGCTGGCTGAGCGGCTGGATTACGTGGGCGTGTTCGCGCTGGAGCTGTTCGTGAAGGATGGCGAACTGCTGGGCAACGAGATGGCGCCGCGCGTGCACAATTCCGGTCACTGGACGATCGAGGGTGCGCACACCAGCCAGTTCGAAAACCATGTGCGGGCCGTGCTCGACCTGCCGCTGGGTGACACCGGTGCGCGCGGGATGGCGGCAATGTTCAACTGGATCGGTGATCTGCCCGCGGCAGCGCCGGTGCTGCAGGCTGTCGATGCGCATTGGCACGATTACGGCAAGCAGGCACGGCCTGGGCGCAAGGTAGGCCATGCCACATTATGCGCACCCGACGCGGTGCAGTTGGCAGCACGGCTGGACGCACTGGCCGGCATGCTTGGGCGCACGGCGCAGGCGGCGCCGGTGCTTCAGGCACTCCCGCCCTCGTATGGAAGCCTCGAATAGCCTGCTTTTTTGCCGTCATTCCCGTTTTCACGGGAATGACGGCCTCGGGAGGTTTTTCGAGGTTTCCGGTAGTTGTGGTTCAAGCGGTAGCGAACAGGCTGGAACCTACTGCTCGTCGTCCGACGGTTCGCGTGACGGCGCCGGGGTGACCAGCAGCTTGTCGATGCGCGCACCGTCGAGGTCGACCACTTCGAACCGGATGCCATGCCATGCGAATACCTCGCCGGTCTGCGGGATATGCCCGAGCGCGGTCATGACCATGCCGGCGACGGTGCGGAAGTCGTGCTCCTGCTCGCCGGGCAATTCGCCGACCTGCAGCAATTCGCGCAGATCGTCGGTGGACAGGCTGCCGTCGATCAGCCAGCTGCCATCCGCGCGCTGCACGATCGGAGCGTCCTCGGCGTCGCCGGCATGGCCGATCTGGCTGGCGCCGACCACGGCGGCCAGCAGGTCGTTGACGGTGACCACGCCTTCGATGTCGCCATATTCGTCGACCACCAGCGCCAGTGGCGTCTCGGCGTCGCGAAACTCTTCCAGCAGATCCAGCGCGCGCGCCGTCGCAGGCACAAACAGCGGCTTGGACAGGTGCTCGAACATCTCCAGCCTGCCGTCGGCAAAACCGTGCAGCAGGCGTTTGACCTCGACCACGCCGACCACGTCGCTTTCGTCATTCCGGTACACCGGGTAGCGCGAATACGGTGTCTGCCGCAGCACCGCGATGTTCTCCTCGCGTGGCGCTGCCATGTCCAGCCAGGCGATGCGCATGCGCGGCGTCATCACGCTGTCCACCGTGCGGTCGCCCAGGCGCAGCACGCGATTGACCATGTTGTGCTCGTCCGGGTCGAGCACGCCCTGTTCAGCGCTCTCGGCCACCAGCAGGCGGATCTCCTCCTCGGTCACCACACCCTGGCCATGCTGCTTGACCCGCAAGAGCTGCAGCAGTCCGTTGCTCGATATGTTCAGCAACCACACGAACGGCGCGGTCAGCCGCGACAGCAGCAGCATCGGAATCGCTGCATAGGACGAGAAGCGCTCAGGCGCCGACAGGGCCAGCCGCTTCGGTACCAGCTCACCGACCACGATCTGGATGAACGAGATCAGCACGAATCCCAGCAGGATGCCGAGGATCCGCGTGTACGGTGCCAGCCACGCCAGTCCTTCAGCCTGAAGGGCCTCGGCGATGTGGCTGCCCAGCGCGTCGCCGGCGATTGCACCGGTAGCCAGCATCAGCAGGGTGATGCCGACCTGGATGGTGGACAGGAAGTGCTCGGGGGCTTCGGCGTGGCGCAGGGCCAGGGCGGCACGACGACTGGTTTTCGCCATCTGCTTGAGCCGGCTCTTGCGCGAAGCGACCAGCGCCATTTCCGACAGCGCGAAAAAGCCGTTGCACAGGGCCAGGACGAGGACGAGCGCGATTTCGGTCAGCATCGCGGCAATGATAGGGGTGTCATGCGCCACAGTGTAAGGGCACGCGGCCTGCAGTGGTGCGGGGCAGCATGGCAGTCCTGTAACATGCCTGTCATTCCGTACCCCTCAGGCATGGCCAGCATGTTTTCACTGCAGACGATTTTCGGCAAAGGCGACAAGTTCTATGGCTTGCTCGAACAAAGCGCAGCCACCGTCTGCGAAAGCGCCAAGGCCCTGCATGAACTTTTGAACAAGCCGGGTCAGGGCTCGGTGATGGCTGCCTTCACGGCGACCCGTGCGCGCGAAAAAGAGTTGGCCGCGCAGATCAGCGAGGGACTGGTGAACACCTTCGTCACCGCGCTGGACCGCGAGGACATCGAAGCGCTGAATTCGGCGCTGTACAAAATTCCCAAGACGATCGAGAAATTCGCCGAACGCTACGAAATCGTCGCCGAGCGTCTGGCGGGGGTGGACTTTGCCCAGCGTGCTTTGGTGCTGGAGCGTTCCAGCGAAGTGGTTGCCGAGATGATCGGCGAGCTGCGCCGCGGCCTGCGCATCGATCCGGTGAAGAAATTGCAGGATCGCCTGCAGGCGCTCGAGTCGGAAGGTGACCGCATGCTGTTGTCGCCCTATCGCACCTTGTATGTCGAGGGTGGCGACGTGATGCGCGCAGTGCTGGCGAAGGATCTGTTCGAGCTGATCGAGAAGGCCATCGACAAGTGCCGCGACGTCGGCAACATCGTCTATTCGATCGTGCTGAAGAATTCCTGAGGGCTCCATCGTGAACCCCACTCTCGCATGTTGCCCGGTCGTGGCCGGGAGGCTCCAGGGGGCTGAGCCGAGCGCCACCGGAGATCACGCATGAGCCTCAGCCTGGTCGTGGCGGAAGTGCTGATTGCACTGGCCTTTACCTATATCAACGGTTTTCACGACACCGCCAATTCGATCGCCACGGTGGTGGCGACCAAGGTGCTCACGCCCGGCCAGGCGGTGCTGCTGGCGGCGGTGACCAACTTGATCGGCGCGTTGCTGGGCACCGCCGTGGCAGCCACGATCGCTTCGGGGCTGATCAACAGCGGGGTGATCGCGGTGGGTCCGCAACTGGTGATCTGCGCCTTGCTGGCGGCGATCGTGTGGAACCTGATCACCTGGTGGCTGGGCCTGCCGTCCAGTTCCAGCCACGCGCTGGTCGGTTCGCTGATTGGTGCCGCGCTGGCTGCGTCAAGCAACAACTTCGGTTCGGTGATCTGGGTGCAGGGCAACTGGATCACCGGGCATGGTGTGATCCCCAAGGTGATCATCCCGATGGTGCTGTCGCCGCTGGGTGGCTTCATCATCAGCTTCGCGTTGATGGGCGGCCTGTATGCACTGCTGGCCTGGTTTGCCCATCGGCGTGGCTGGCTGCACCGGCTCGGCCGCACACCGTTCGTCAACAGCTTTTTCGGCAAGGCACAGATTGTCTCCGCCACGGCGATGGGCGTGGCGCACGGCATGAACGACGCGCAGAAGAGCATGGGCATCATCGCGCTGGCGCTGGCCGGCGGCACCGCGGCGCACCAGTTCGACCAGTTGCCACAGTGGCTGGGATTCATTCGGATCGCCGAGGATACCGCCGGCGGCTTCGCCATCCCGGTCTGGGTGAAGGTGGTGTGCGCGCTGACCATGGCTGCCGGTACCGCCGGTGGTGGCTGGCGCATCATCAAGACGCTGGGTCACAAGATGGTCAAGCTGCATCCGATCAACGGCTTCGCCGCCGAAACCAGCTCGGCGGCGGTGATCCTGACGGCCTCGGTGTTCGGCATCCCGGTGTCGACCACCCATAACGTGTCGGCCTCGATCATGGGCGTGGGCGCAGCCAAGCGCTTCAACGCAATCCGCTGGTCGGTGGTGGAGCGCATGGTGTGGGCGTGGATCCTGACCCTGCCGGTCACGGCACTGCTGGCCTACTGGCTGGTGCGGCTAATCGCGACGGAGATGTAAGTACAAGTTCAGAGTGCGTCGCCGCCACTGACGACGATCTGTTCCAGCTGGTCGCCCAGCGTGCCCAGTTCGGCAACGACACGTTGCAGCTCGGCGCCGTCGAGAAATTCGTAGGGGCGGTTTTCGCATAGATGCAGATACGGTGAGCCATCCAGGTCGGCGACCGCCAGAAAGCCGGTGCGCTGCTGCCAGTTGAAGCGCAGGCACCGGCTGGGATCGGTGCCGGCCAGCGGCCCGATCGGGGTGGAGATGCGCAGGTAGCGCCGGCCTGATTCATCCTCAAGCTCGGCCAGATAGATGCCTTGATGGCGATCGTGGGCCAGTTTCAGGTCGAAGCTGATCAGGTAGGGATCGTTGTGGCGCAGCTCGTGCTGGCTGCCGATGTGGGAACGCACGGCTTCGAAGTGGCGCATGGTGCGACTTCCGCTGGCGAGAGGCGCTGCTACTCTGCCACGTCTGCCCGCCCGCGTCGCGTCAAGTTCGAGTCAATCCGCATGAATGATGTTGCCACCCGCATCTACGCCGCCATCGCCGCGATTCCGGCCGGTCGCGTGGCCAGTTATGGCGCCATTGCCGCCCGCGCCGGCCTGCCCGGACGGGCACGTCTGGTCGGTCGGCTGCTCGGCGAGGTTCCCGACGGGATGGAACTGCCGTGGTACCGGGTGTTGCGCTCCAGCGGGCATATTGCGATGCCGCCAGGCAGTCGTGGTTTTCGCGAACAATCCCGGCGGTTGCGGGCCGAAGGCGTCGAGGTGAAGAACGGCCGCGTGCCGCTGTCGCGGTTTGGACTGGACGGCAATCTCGATCATGCGTTGTGGGGCATGCCGGACGCCTGAATGGTGGTGGTTCTGACGATCCATCGCAGGCTTTGCCGTCGGGTCGGCTGGCCCGGTTTGCTAGCATGTCACCGATGAATGCCTCTGCCCTCGACCTGCTTCAAAGCGTTTTCGGTTATCCCAGTTTCCGCGGCCAGCAACAGGCTGTCGTCGAACACCTGAGTGAGGGGGGCGACGCGCTGGTGCTGATGCCGACTGGCGGCGGCAAGTCGCTGTGCTACCAGATTCCCGCGCTGCTGCGGCAGGGCACCGGCATCGTGGTGTCGCCGCTGATCGCGTTGATGCAGGACCAGGTCGACGCGCTGCGCGAGGCGGGCGTTTCGGCTGCCTATCTCAACTCCAGTCTTGGTGCGGACGAGCAGCGCGAGGTCGAACGGCAACTGCTGGCAGGTGAGCTCAACCTGCTCTACGTGGCACCGGAACGGTTGCTCACGCCGCGTTTTCTCGGCCAACTCGAACGCACCGAAGTGGCGTTGTTCGCGATCGACGAAGCGCACTGCGTATCGCAGTGGGGTCACGATTTTCGTCCGGAATATCGCGAGCTGGCGATCCTGCATCAGCGCTTCCCCGAGGTGCCGCGGATCGCACTCACTGCCACTGCCGATCCGCGCACGCGCGAGGAGATCGTCGAGCGCCTGTCGTTGCAGCAGGCGCGGCAATTCGTGTCCAGCTTCGACCGGCCGAACATTGGCTATCGGGTTGGCCTGCGCCACAACGCGAAGCGCCAGCTCACCGAGTTCCTGCAGGGGCACGAGGGGGAATCAGGCATCGTCTACTGCCTCAGCCGCAAGAAGGTGGACAACACCGCCGAGTGGCTTGCCGAACTCGGCGTGGAGGCATTGCCGTATCACGCGGGGCTGGATGCAGCCACGCGCGCGAAGAACCAGCAGCGCTTCCTGCGCGAGGACGGCGTGGTGATGGTCGCCACCGTCGCGTTCGGCATGGGCATCGACAAGCCCGACGTGCGCTTCGTGGCGCACCTGGATCTGCCGCGCAGCATCGAGGGCTATTACCAGGAAACCGGCCGTGCCGGCCGCGACAGCCTGTCGGCCGAGGCGTGGATGATCTACGGCCTGTCCGACGTGGTGACGATGAGCCAGATGATCGCGCAGTCCGAGTCGGCCGACGAGCGCAAGCGGGTCGAGCGGCAGAAGCTGGAGTCGTTGCTGGCCTATGCCGAGGCCACCGGTTGCCGGCGCCAGCTGCTGCTGGGCACGTTCGGCGAAAGCTATCCGGGCCCCTGCGGCCATTGCGACAACTGCATCGCGCCGCCGAAAACCTGGGACGCCACGGTGCCGGCGCAGAAGGCGTTGTCGGCGGTGTATCGCACGGGCCAGCGTTTCGGCTCCGGCCACGTGATCGACGTGTTGCGCGGCGAGGAAACCGAGCGCGTGCTGAGCCTCGACCACCACCGGCTGAGCACGTTCGGCATCGGTGCGGAGATGGACGAAAAGCAGTGGCGTTCGGTGTTCCGGCAGTTGCTTGCCGCGGGTTTGCTGGAGGCGGATGCCGAAGGCTATGGCACGCTGCGGTTGACCACCGCCAGCCGCGCCGTGCTCAGCGGCGGCCAGTCGGTGAAGCTGCGCGAGGATGCGCGCCCCGAACGTGGCGGTCGCCGTCGTCGCGACAGCAAGCTCGTCACCGGCGGCAGCCTCGGCATCGAGGCCTACGAGCAGTCGATGTGGGACGAGCTGCGCGCGTTGCGCACGCAGCTGGCCAAGCAGCAGGGCGTACCCCCGTACGTGGTATTCCACGATGCCACCTTGCTGGCGATGCTGCGCGCATTGCCGGCGAATGAAGACGAGCTCGCCACCATCAGTGGTGTCGGCGAAGCCAAGCTCAAGCGCTATGGCCGTGATTTCCTCGCGGTGATCAACGCGCAGGAATAAGTGTTCGTGGCGCTTGCGCTGGCCACGGATCGCCCTTACAACTGAAGGAACTTGCACGTGCAGCCCAGCGTCGTCGCGATGGCGACGCACGCATTTGCATGCCGCACGGCTGCCATGTCGTGCGGTTTCCATGGTTGTACTGTGACATGGTTGTACTGTGATAAGGATCGCGCATGCATGACGCCCCACTCATTGCCACCCTTGTCAGCGGCATCGTGCTGGCATTCGTTTTCGCGGCTCTCGCGCACAAGCTGAAGCTGCCGCCGCTGGCCGGCTATCTGATGGCTGGCGTGGTGGTTGGACCATTCACGCCGGGCTATGTTGCCGACGGCCATCTGGCGCACCAGCTGGCCGAACTGGGCGTGGTGCTGTTGATGTTTGGCGTGGGCCTGCACTTTTCTCTGAAGGATCTGCTGTCGGTCAAGAACATCGCGATCCCTGGTGCGCTCGGCCAGATGGCAGTGGCCACCGTGCTCGGCATGTTGCTTGGCTGGGGTCTGGGCTGGCCGTTTGCGCAAAGTTTCGTGTTCGGTCTGGCGTTGTCGGTGGCCAGCACCGTGGTGTTGTTGCGCGCGATGGAAGAGCGTCGCCTGATGGAAACCGAACGCGGACGCATCGCGATCGGCTGGCTGATCGTCGAGGATCTCGCGATGGTGCTGGCGCTGGTGCTGCTGCCGGCGATCGGAACGGCCTTGGGTGGTGGCGAGCAGGGTGGTACAACCCTGTCGTTTGCAGCGATCGCCGGTACGGTCGCGCTGACCATCGGCAAGGTCGTGCTGTTCGTCGCGCTGATGCTGGTAGTCGGCAAGCGACTTATCCCGTGGATCCTCAAGGTCGTCGCATATACCGGTTCGCGCGAACTGTTTCGCCTCGCCGTGCTGGCGATCGCACTGGGTGTCGCGTTCGGCGCGGCTGGCCTGTTCGGTGTGTCGTTCGAGCTGGGTGCGTTCTTCGCCGGCATGATGATGGGCGAATCGAAACTGGCCCAGCGTGCCGCCGAGGAAACCCTGCCGTTGCGCGATGCGTTCGCGGTGCTGTTCTTCGTCTCGATCGGCATGCTGTTCAACTATCACGTAGTGCTGACCGAACCGCTGGTGGTACTGGCGGCGCTGGCGATCATCGTGATCGGCAAGTCGCTGGCGGCGTTCGGCATCGTGCTGATGTCGGGACGGCCGTTGCGCACCGCACTGACGATTGCTACCAGCCTGGCGCAGATCGGCGAGTTCTCGTTCATCCTGATTGGCGTGGGCGTGGCGCAGAACCTGGTATCGAAGGAAGCGCAGGATGTGTTGCTGGCCGCCGCGATCCTGTCGATCCTGATCAACCCGTTGCTGTTCAAGCTGCTCGATCGCGCCAAGCCCTGGCTGGATGCGCGTGAAGTACGGCAACACGGTGATGTGGTTGTGCCTGCGAGCATCGAACCGGCATCGGAAATCCTCGTCACCAGTGCGTTGAGCGGGCATGTGGTGGTGGCCGGCTACGGCCGGGTGGGGCGTCTGGTAGGCGAGGCACTGCAGGAGCAGGGCGATGCGGTGCTTGTGCTGGAAGAGGAAAAGGAGCGGGTCGCGATGCTGCGCCAGCAAGACATCGAGACGATCGTCGGCAACGCAGCGCGGGACGATGTGCTTGAAGCTGCCAATCTCGCCCACGCACGCGCGCTGGTGGTGACGCTGCCCGATGCCTTCGAGAGCGGCGAAGTGGTACGGGTGGCACGCCTGGCGAATCCGCAGCTGCAGATCATCGCCCGTGCCGATTCCGATGCCTGCATGGAACATCTGCAGCAGCAGGGTGCTACCTTGGTTGTGCTGGCCGAACCCGAACTGGCGCGCTGCATGCTCGAACATCTGCGCGCGGGTGAGTCGGCACCGGGCCTTGCCTGAACTCCATGCACGACCGCCTGCGGCCGACACTGCATACGTATTCAGCCGGACACGCCAGGGGCCACGGTGCAGACTCGGCGCACATTCTTGATGCCATGAACGTTGGGGAGACGCGATGAGCACAGTGGACGCGACAGATGGATTGGGACAGCGCGCGACTGCGCGGGTGGTATTGATCTCGGCGGCGGCAGCACTTGGTGGATTCCTGTTCGGTTTCGACACGGCGGTGATCAACGGCGCGGTCGATGCGATCCGGGGCAGCTTCTCGCTCGATGCGGCGCAGATCGGATTTGCCGTGTCCTGCGCCTTGCTGGGTTCGGCACTGGGCGCGTGGTATGCCGGCATGCTGGCGAACCGCTGGGGGCGTGTACGCACCATGCAGGTGGCGGCTGTCCTGCTGGTGGCGGCCGCGCTGGGCTCGGGCCTGGCGACAGCGGTATGGGACCTGATCCTGTGGCGACTGGTCGGCGGCATCGGCGTTGGCGTGGCCTCGGTGATTGCACCGACCTATATCGCCGAAGTGTCCCCCGCCTACATCCGCGGTCGGCTGGGTTCGATGCAGCAGCTGGCGATCGTGCTCGGCATCTTCGCTGCGTTGCTCAGTGATGCGTGGCTGGCTGGCGCTGCCGGCGGCGCGTCGCATGACTTGTGGCTGGGATTGTCGGCCTGGCGCTGGATGTTCCTGGCAGCAGTGCTGCCGGCGCTGATCTACGGCACCCTGGTGCTGGGCGTACCGGAATCGCCTCGTCACCTAGTCGCCAAAGGTCGACTGGCCGAGGCGCGCGTGGTGTTGCAGAGCGTGCTGAACATGCACAACGACGCAGCGCTGGACGGCAAGCTGCGCGATATCGAGAACAGCTTGCGTTCGGAACACAAACCTCGCCTGAGCGATCTGCGCGGCAAGGCTGCCGGCCTGCTGCCGGTGGTCTGGGTTGGCATCCTACTGTCGGTCTTCCAGCAGTTCGTCGGCATCAATGTGATCTTCTACTACTCGTCGACGCTGTGGCATTCGGTCGGATTCAGCGAGACCGATTCCTTCGCGATCACCGTGGCCACCTCGATCGTCAACGTGCTGGTGACCCTGGTGGCGATTGCCCTGGTCGACAAGATCGGCCGCAAGCCGCTGCTGGCGATCGGTTCGGCCGGCATGGCCATTACCCTGGGGATGATGGCCTGGTGTTTCTCGCAGGCCACCGGCAGCGGCGCGGCGTTGAGCCTGCCCGGCTCGACCGGCGTGGTCGCCCTGGTCGCGGCGAATGCCTATGTGGTGTTCTTCGGGGTGAGCTGGGGGCCCGTGGTATGGGTGTTGCTGGGCGAGATGTTCCCCAACCGCATCCGCGCCACTGCGCTGGCGGTGGCCGCCGCGGCACAGTGGCTGGCCAACTTCGTGATTACCAGCAGCTTCCCGGCGCTGGCCGAGATCGGCCTGACCTTCGCCTATGGCCTGTATGCCGGTTTTGCCTTGCTCTCATTCCTGTTCGTGATGTATGCAGTGCGCGAAACCAAGGGTATCGAGCTGGAGGACATGCACGCCTGAGCCGCGGCCGGCCCTGAGCACTCCTGTCACGGCCGGTGTCGGGCGAAAGGGGCAGGTCGCTGGAAAAGCAGCTAGGATTCGGAACGGCCGGCAATCCGTTTGCAAGCCGCTCCGAAGGCTGCGCATGAAGGGAAAAGCGACTTCCATCGATATCGCCCATCTGGCCGGGGTCTCCCAGGCCACGGTGTCGCGTGCGTTGCGCGGCAGCCCGCTGGTCAATGAGGAAACCCGGCGACGCATCGAAGTCGCCGCCGAGCAGCTCAACTACAAGCTCGACAAGAACGCCTCCAACCTGCGCCGTATGCATACCGGCACGCTGGCGCTGCTGTTCTTCGAGGACCCTACCGCCGACGAGTCGCACATCAACCCGTTCTTCCTGTCGATGCTCGGCTCGATCACCCGCGCTTGCGCGCTGCATGGCTACGATCTGCTGATCTCGTTCCAGCAGTTCTCGCGCGACTGGCATGCCGACTTCGCCGACAGCAAGAAGGCTGATGGCCTGATTCTGCTCGGCTATGGCGACTACCTGGCCTACTGCGACAAGCTGGAGAAACTGGTCGCCCAGGGCACCCGCTTCGTTCGGTGGGGGGCGGTGCTGCCCGATCAGCCGGGGGTCTCGATCGGCTGCGACAACTTCCGTGGCGGCCAAGCCGTGGCCGAGCACCTGCTGGAGCGTGGTTGCCGCCGCATCGCCTTCCTCGGCGATGCTTCCAGTCACTATCCGGAATTCTTCGCGCGCTATCGCGGTTATGCCGATGCCCTGCAGCAGGCTGGCGTGGAACTCGATGCGGATTTGCAGGAGAACGCCGAGAGCACCGAGCGCTCCGGCTACGAGGCGATGCGCGCGCTGATCATGCGCGAGACCGGTTTCGACGCGGTGTTCGCCGCCAGCGACCTGATCGCGATCGGCGCCATGCACGCGCTCAGCGACCACGGCCTGCGTGTGCCGCAGGATGTGGCTCTGGTCGGCTTCGACGACATCGCCATGGCCAGCTTCGTCAATCCGCCATTGACCACGATCCTGCAGGACACCCGTTTGGCTGGCGAGGCCCTCGTCGGCAGCCTGCTCAGCCTGATCCGCAGTGAGCCGGTGGAAAGCCAGGTTTTGCCGGTGAAGTTGATGGTGCGGCGATCCAGCCTGCGTTGAGCGCCGGCGCTGCACAGCACTCCGCGATGACCTGGGGAAAATCCGCATTGCGGCACATGCGTCGCTTCGCTTAACCTGCCGCGGCTTTCCGGTCATCCTCCGGCAGGATCACGCACCCCATGGAACGTACCCAGCCCGAGTTGGAGTTTCATCAGGTGTTCGAGCGCATCACGGACGCCTGCGTGGCGCTGGACCGAGACTGGCGCTGCATCTGTCTGAATGCGCGGGCCTGCGAATTCTTCGGTCGTCCGGCCGCGGAGCTGATCGGCACACCTGTCTGGACGGAATTTCCCGAGGGTTTCGAACAGCCGCTTCGCCGCGCGTATGAGCAGGCGATGGCCGAGCAGCGCCCGGTCCGGCTGGAGGCGTTCTACCCGCGGGACAACCGCTGGTTCGAGAGTCATGTCTACCCGTCGGCGGACGGCCTGACCATCTGCTTCCTCGACATCACCGAGCGCAAGCAGGCCGAGCAGGCGCTGCAGCAGCACCAGCGCATGCTCGATCAGGCGCAGCAGGTGGCGCATATCGGCAGCTGGGAATGGGATATCGCCAGCAACAAGGTGACCTGGTCGGCCGAGCTGTACCGCATCTACGGTGTGCTGCCGGTGCCGGAGCGCCATGCTGCCACGTTCGAAGCCTATCTCGAACGGGTGCATCCGCTGGACCGCACGCGCGTGCAGCAGATCATCGAGCAGGCGGCCAGAGATCAGCAACCGTTCGAGTTCGAGGAACGCATCGTGCGCCCGGACGGCGTCGAGCGCACCCTGCTGAGCCGCGGTACCGTGGATGTCGACGAAGCCGGTCGCCCCGTGCGCATGCTGGGGGCGTGCCGGGACATCACCGAGCGCAAGCGTGCGGAGCAACTGGGTGCCGGTCAGCACGAGATCCTGGTCGGAATTGCGGCACATCGGCCACTGCTGGAGAGTCTGGAACACATCGCACGCCTGCACGAGACACTCAATCCCGGGGCGTTGTGCTCGCTGTTGCTGCTCGATGGCGATGGACGGCACGTGTTGCACGGTGCCGGGCCGAGCCTGCCCGAGGCATACAACCGGGCCGTGCACGGGCAGGAAGTCGGCGAGGCGCATGGCTCGTGCGGTACCGCCGTGTGGCGTGGCGAGCGTGTCGTGGTGGCGGACATCGCCACGCATCCCTACTGGAAGAACTACAAGGCGCCAGCGCTGGCTCATGGGCTGAAAGCCTGCTGGTCGACGCCGGTGTTCGGCAGTCATGGCGAGATACTCGGCACGTTTGCCGTGTATTACCGCGAGCAGCGCGAGCCGCGTCTGGACGAGCTGCACGACATCGACCGCATGCTGCCGGTCACCAGCATCGCGATCGAGAGTGCGCGTCTGGTCGGACGTCTGCGCGAGCGCAACCGTTTCTTCGAGCTGTCGCTGGAGATCTTCTGCATCCTCGATCCGAAACGCGAGCGTATCGTCCAGTTCAACCCGTCGCTGCCACGCGTCACCGGCTACAGCGCCGAGGAGCTGACGTCGAGGAGTTATCGCGAATTCCTGTGGCCCGAGGATGGTTCAGGCCATCAGGATCCGTTGCCGGCGCTGGGTGCGCCGGGGCAGCTGGTACATGAATTCGTCACTCGCTGCGTCTGCAAGGACGACAGCGAGCTCTGGCTGGAATGGGTTTCATTCGCTGCCCCGGACGGCATGCTCTACGCCGTCGCTCGCGACATCACCGAACGTCGTCGTGCCGAGGCAGAGCTGGCCTATGCCACCAGCCACGATGCGGTCACCGGCCTGCCGCATCACCTGATACTGGAGCGTGCCCTCGCCGTGATGCTGCAGGATAAGGCGGCGCCGGTCTGGGTGTTGATCGTTGGACCGGATCGTTTCCAGGTGGTCAACGAGTCCGTCGGTTACGCGACCGGCGACGATGTGCTGAAGCAGCTGGGTGAGCGCCTGCAGGCAAGCCTGGACGGGCAGGGGCAGGTCGCCCGTTTTGCCGGCGACAAGTTCGTCGTCGCGGTTCGCGGCATGTCACGGCAAGCAGTGCTAGAACTGGCCGAACGGTTGCGCGCGAAGGTGGCTGTGCCGATCGAAGGTCGCGATTACCGGCTGTTGCTTACCGCAAGCGTCGGCATCAGCCATTCGCCCGATCACGGTAATACGCCCAGGAGCCTGCTGCGCAGTGCCGATGGCGCGATGAGACAGGCCAAGCGGGACGGCCGCGACCGGGTGTCCGAATTTTCCATCGGACAGATGCGCGCGCTCGAAGAACGGCTCGTCCTCGGCAGCCATCTGCGCGATGCCATCCGCGATGGCGAACTCGAGCTCTACTACCAACCGCAGCACCGGGCCGGCGATCGTGTGTTGAGCGGTTTTGAGGCGCTGCTGCGCTGGAACAGCCGGCAGCTCGGCCTGGTGACGCCGGGCGACTTCATCCCGGTGGCCGAGGCGCTTGGCCTGATGCCGGAGATCGGCGAATGGGTACTCGATGCCGCCTGTCGACAAGTGCGCACATGGCTGGATCGAGGTCATCGCAATTTCAGCCTGGCGGTGAACATCTCGGCACAACAGCTGCAGCGCCCCGGTCTGGTCGAGAAGGTGGCTGCGGCACTGCGACGCCATGCCGTGCCGGCATCGATGCTGCACATCGAGATGACCGAGAGCTCGCTGATGGAAAACGTCGTGATGATCCGACGCGTGCTGACTGAGCTCAAGGCACTCGGCACGCGGCTGTCGCTCGATGATTTCGGCACCGGCTATTCCAGCCTGGCCTATCTCAAGCAGTTCCCGATCGACAAGCTCAAGATCGACCAGAGCTTCGTGCGTGGCCTGCCAGCGGATACCGATGACGGTGCGATTGCGCAAACCATCATCGAACTCGCTCATCAGTTGCACATGACGGTGGCCGCCGAAGGCGTGGAGACGTCGGCGCAGGCGTCCTTTCTTGCCCAGATGGGTTGCGACGAATTGCAGGGCAATCATCTGGGTACGGCGTTGCCGGCGCACGAAGCTGAAGGGTTTTTCGACATGCCGCAGAAGACGTACTAGCGGTGTTGCCGGTAGCGGCCATCTTCGTTTCATGAGCATGCTGGATTCGCACCCGTCGTGTCCTGACTTGATTCTTCAGCGTTGCGCCCTCAACACGGAGCATTGCAGTACGTGACCTTGCGTCGCGTCGTCATTTTTGCCGGAGAACTTTCATGCATATCGACTTGAGCAATCGCCACGCAATCGTCACGGGTTCCACTGCCGGCATCGGCCTGGCGATCGCCAGTGGCCTCGCGGCGGCGGGTGCGCACGTCGTCATCACCGGGCGCACATCGGCGCGTGTTGACGAAGCCATTGCCAGCATCACGAAGAACGTCAGTGGTGCGCGCCTCAGCGGCGTAGCCGGTGATCTCGGCACCCGCGAAGGTGCAGAGCATTTGATTGCGCAGGTGCCGCAGACCGACATCCTGGTCAACAACCTCGGCATCTTCGAGCCGAAGGCATTCTTCGATATCACCGACGAGGACTGGCTGCGCTTCTTCGAGGTCAACGTGATGAGTGGCGTGCGGCTGGCGCGGCATTACGCGCAGGGCATGGCACAGCGCGGCTGGGGTCGCGTGCAATTCATCTCCAGCGAGTCGGGCGTGCAGATTCCCGCCGAGATGGTTCACTACGGCACCACCAAGACCGCCCAGCTTGCGGTGTCGCGCGGCCTCGCCGAATCGCTGGCCGGCACCGGCGTCACCGTCAACGCGATCCTGCCCGGCCCGACGCGTTCGGAAGGCGTCGGCGATTTCTTCGGCAAGATCGCGGCGGAGCAGGGCGTGCCGCTGGAGCAGGTCGAACGCGACTTCATCGCCACCCATCGCCCGTCATCGCTGATCAAACGTCTGGCCACCGTCGAGGAAGTCGCGAATCTAGCGGTGTATCTCGCCTCGGAACAGGCCTCGGCCACCACCGGTGCGGCGATGCGCGTGGATGGCGGCGTGGTGCGGTCAGTGATCTGATGAGCGCAGTGCGCTTTGATTACCCGGGCATGGTGACGACAATCTTGCCCTTGGCATGTCCCGCTTCAAGCCTGGACATCGCCTCGGCAATGCGCTCGAAGGGATATACGCTGTCGACAATCACCTTGAGCGCACCGGCATCAACAAGGCGCCCGAGCTCGGACAAGTCCTCGCCGCTCGGGTGCATGAAGAGATAGCGGTAGCGCACCCCGTGCTGGCGGGCGCGGAGTCTGAGCGGGAGGCTCGCTGCCCAGAACAGCGCCTGCAACCCCAGCCCGCGTCCCAGGTCCTTCGATGCTGTTTGTGGCTCGGGCATGCCGGCGACGCTGACGACGGTGGCGCCCGGGCGCACCATGGCGAACGCCTGCTCGAGAGCGTGGCCGCCGACAAGATCAAATGCACCGTCGAATCCCGAGAGTACTGTTCCGGGCGATTCTTTCGTGTAGTCCACGACCGTGTCGGCGCCAAGCTGTCGCACCAGTGCTTCGCCCCGTGGCGAAGCGGTCGTCGCAATCTGGGCGCCAAGGTGCTTGGCGATCTGTATGGCGAAGGTGCCCACGCCGCCGGCGCCGCCGGAGATGAAGATGCGCTGCCCGCTCGCAACGCGCAGTTCGTCGCGCAGGGCTTGCAGTGCGGTGAGTCCGGCGAGGGGAATGGCGGCGGCCGTTGCGAAGTCGAGGTTCGCGGGCATCACGGCGGCATGGTCGTCCTCGACGACTGCGAACTGGGCGAATGCGCCCATGGCGCTTTTGTCGACGCGTGCGAACACCCGGTCACCGACACGAAAACGCTGTACCTGTTCGCCGCACGCGACCACCTCACCCGCCAGCTCGTTGCCAAGAACGACTGGCAGTCGATAGCGTTGCACAGGCCGCAAGTCGCCCCGGCGAGTCTTGAAGTCCACCGGGTTCAGGCCCGCGGCACGCACCCTGACGAGCAACTGTCGTGAGGCAGGCTCAGGTAGCGCTACTTGCGTCAGGCTCGTGCATTCAGGGCCACCGTAGGCCTTCAATGCGAATGCCTGCATGCTCTGGGGCAGCCCTTGGTTATCGATGGCTTCTACTTCTTCACGTTGCATCTGCTCGATCGTCCTTCGACTTGCCCTGGTGTCTTGCGCGCTGATTTTCGCCGAACGCTGGAATCAAGTGGTGGCGAAGCTATGCGCCTCGAACGAATTGTCAGGTGCCGGACGTGACCAGCTCAACATCCGGAATCCACAGTTGCGACCATCGTGCGACCTTTTCAGCAGGCGCCAGCGATTGCGGTGAAGCCGGGACTGCACTCGCAAAGCCGGTAGGCTCTTCGAGGGAGCGTGCGTTCACAGCTCCGTACATGCAGGCGTTGTGCTCAAAGACGACGGCAACCAGTACGCCGCATCGATCGCAGAGCAGGAATTCAGCGGTATTTGATCCCTGCCGATATCGACGCAGCGCATTTGGGCTCTGCATGACGACGGACAATTGCCCGGCTGGATCTGAAACGTAGGCGGCACCGTGCTTTTGACAGAACGAGCAGTCGCAGGCTCGAGGAATAATGCTTGCCGGGTCCAAGGCGGTTGAAAAGGTCATGCGAAGCTGGCCGCAGTGACAGCCACCTTGAAACGCAAATGCATTGCTCAATGGCGACATCGTTGCACCTGGGGTTTGACGCTGGAGTCAAGCGGCGGCGAAGCCGTCCGCCTTGAACGAGATGTCAGGCCTCATGCCGATCCGCTGGATGGTTGACGCCGTCATTTGTGGGAACATCTGGAATGGCGAAGGGATTGACACCCTCAAGGCAGCCAACGTTGTAGCCATATTGCTCCGGGTTTGAACGGCGTTGATGATGCGTGTAGATGCCGCAGTTCGAGCAAAAGTAGTGCTTGGCCGTGAGAGTGTTGAATTGATAGAGCTTGAGGTACTCGGCTCCCTTGACGATGCGGATGCCGCTCAACGGTACGGACGCAACGACAGCACCTTTGCGCCTGCAAATGGAGCAGTCGCAACGTCTCGGATCGACGATGCCATCCGGAAGGTCTAATTCCAGCTCCACTGAGCCGCAATGGCAAGTAGCCCGATGCTTGGGTTGTATGGCGACTCCGCCAACTTCCTTGAGCACTGCTGATTCCTCCTGATGAGGCCTGACGCTGGAGTTAAGCGGCGGCGAAGCCGTCCGCCTTGAACGAATTGTTAGGTGGCCAGCTCTTGAAGACGGACACCGAATGCTTTTTCTATGAAGGCCACGGTGGTCGGCTGACGATCAAGCGAGGCACGCACGAGTTGAGTGGTGAAAAGCCCTGAGTTGGACTGCCACTTGGCCTCCGATCTAGGAACAGCAGCAACCCACTCCACCCGCAAGATGTACTCCGAGTTGGCTAGATCATCAGAGTTTTCCGACATATGTGGTGCGGCGAGATTGAAGTCTCCAAGCAAACGGCCTTCATGGCGGAAGTCAAGATACGGCACGGCACGAGCTAGAACCTTGCCAACACCGACGTAACCCTTGCGCTTTAGATAAGGAACAACGATATCGCCCTCGGCGAGGTCGAGTATCTGGTCTCTCCACTGCGGTCCTTGACCCGCAGAAAGGAACCCAAGCCGGTGACAGTCATCCCAGTTGCGGTGAGCTCCCTCACCAACATTGACGTAGTAGATGCCATTCTGGAAGTCGAAGGCTGACAACTCTCGATGCAAGGTGTTATGAGGTCGGAAAAGTGAGACGAAGTGCCCCGCTGCTTTGTTGGTGAGGCTCTTTCCGAGCTTCCAGATAAGCGTTGTTTCAATTAAATGCGCTTCTGCCTCGGTAAGGCCGGCAGCCACTGTACGAATGATGGGTGAGAGCCCTTCGGCCCTTATGGCACGAATGCGCGTGACTTTCTCGGAATCACTGTCGTCGGCGAGGTGAGCAAAGCGCCGAGAACCTTTGCCCTTGCCATAGTAGAACTCCTCGTAATTTCGAGGATCGATATAGACGTACACGTAGTAGCTGTGATCTGTCATGGCCACCTAATGCCTGAGTTAAGTGGCGCGCGGTACGCGCGTCCGCTTGGACGAATTGTTAGCCGTGCAGCCCATTACAGCAACCACCCGGCTCCTGCCTTGCGCTCGATGTCTAGAGCATCCGCCAGTTCGGCATCGGAGCCGACGAACGTATAACCGCTGTTGGGTCGAGAGCGTTTAAGTGGGCTGCGAACAGGGATGACCGCATGGACAGAAAGCGACGGAGATGGAGATAAGTTGAATGCTGGCTCGACCCGCACAGACTCCGCTACTAAAGACAGCGCTTGCCGAGCAGCGTCCTTTGCCGACGTCGTTCTCACGAACCGTGTCGTGGCGAAGCCAGTGTAACCTTCCGGCGGAATATCCATACCTGTTCCGGTAACGATCACTCTAAAGCGAGGCATTCCTTCTCCTGACGGCTAACGCTTAAATTAAGCCGACTCGTGTGGCGGAGCAAACAGCATGGCAAGCTCTACCTGCCATGCTGTTTGTGGAGCGACACGAGTTCGGCTTGAATGCATTGTTAGGGGGCTGGCTGGTCATAGTTGACCGTGACCGTGTAATAGGTAATGCCATCGTGCGCATAACTGGCAAAGGAGCTGAACACGAAAGCATCCTTGGGCTGGACTACCGGTGCCATTTGCGCCTTACCGCCAGCTGCAACGATAGCGCCTGCCGCCTTTCCGAGCGTTTCGGCGGTTTGGCCTTGATAGTTGGGTGTCTCAATCTGACCGTACTCGGCTTGCAACGTTGAGTAGGTGTGGGCCCAAGCCTGAGTAGCGGCGGAAAGATCTGTTCCTTCGTAGGTGTAGACACCAACCCGCGCAAGCAGGCTGTCCTTTAGGAAGAACTGGACGTTCTCTTTCTTGCCTCCAAATTCACCGTTATAGGTTTCGAGGTCTCCGTTGGAGAACGAGCGGTAGGGACCGGAAGCGGTTACCGCGCGGATCTGGTCAGCGGTCATGCCGAAGGACCATGGACCAAAGCCACCCGCGACGGCGGGTAAGGCTGCGGCTAAAAGAAACGCAAATACCGTGATCTTCATCCTGCCCCCTAACGCTGGAGTTAAGCGGCGGCGAAGCTGTCCGCCTTGAACGAAATGTTAGGGGGCAACACGGCAGTTACTCCCGCGGCTCATTAGACGATAGGAAACCGAGTGGTTTTTTAGGATCGTGGATTTGAAGTACAAGTGAAATATCTTTGTGATGCACAAATAGCATGTGTTTCTCGCCGTGACTATGAGGCTCAACCTCAAGCTCGACCATTCGCCCCGATACATCACACTTTGAGCAGAGCAGAAATTTTGTTTCAGGTGCGTCTACTGGCACACCGGAGCGGATGAGTTCTTGCAGCAGCCGGCCGCGTTGCTCTGCAAACTCAGGCTCAAGGACAATCACGAAGTATTGCTGCGACACTTTGCCCCCTAACGCTGGAGTTAAGCGGCGCCGGAGGCGTCCGCCTTGAACGAGTTGTTAGGCGTCTGCCACCTAAGAATTGTCTCTTTGTATAAGGCTTCGACTGTTTCGTCCACGTCGTCATCGCTAGCAAAGTATGGAAGCGCCAAAGCGTTGTACTGATCCTGGTAGCGCGCCACTGACCTCATTGTGTTGAGAGCATCTATAACCGAAATGGTTTTACGGTGCATGAGTGCTTCTGCTGCGGGAAGAACAACTTGCACCAAGGGGTGAGTGAAGCGCTCCTGCCAAGCGTCAAGCAACGCCTTGAGGAGATGAACTTTGATCTTCTTTGAACGCGGCGGACGGCAAATCTCATGAAGCACCATGAATGCCGAATTCGCCGAGATGCTGGCGCCCAGCTCCATAAGCGAAAGGCACTTCTCCCAATCCTCGTATGGGAAACGGCAATCCATCTCTCGAATGAACTCGATCTCTGTCATGAAACGAGCGCCTAACGCTTGAGTTAAGCGGCGCCGGAGGCGTCCGCCTTGAACGAGTAGTTAGGTGCCACCGCCGACTTGCTGAGCGACGAGCACCGATGGAAGTAAGCGAATGAAGACGCTGTCTTTGGACGAGATGACGATTTCCAGTGTGTCATGAGTCGGGCCGCCGAGCACACGGAGGTCGCTAACTGCAGAGGCAGTGAGTTGATAGGTAAGTTCGTTGGCGCAACGAATGGACAGCTCTACGTGCCTGTACGACGGCATGATGTAGAAGATGACCTGATATGGGTCGCCAGAGAAATTGAAAGTGAGCCCGTTGTATGGCCATGGAACATCGGCATCGGACTTGGATGGAGCTGCACCGAAGAAACGCTCCAAGTCTTCTTGCGTTAATGACAGCCTCAAAGTTTCCATGGCACCTAACGCTTGAGTTAAGCGGCGGCGTAGCCGTCCGCCTTGAACGAATTGTTAGGCACCACACTCGTGACCTCTGCCGAGGTGCATTTGAACGTGCCGCACAGACCGTAACACCCCTCAATGGTAACGATAGCAGGAGATGTAGAAGAGACGCTTAGAACGTCGATTACGTTCTCCGAGAGAACCTCAGAAAGATCTATGTCGATAACGCCGGTGAACCGAAGGCTGACGGCAGCTGCTTTTTGGATATTGGAGTCGATGTAGAAAATTCTGAGACAGACGATGCCAGGCTGTTCGAACGAGAAAAACTCGATACGGCCGTCCGAAAATTCGGGCCAGTAGCCAAAGATGGACTCGACAAGTTCGGCGTGCGAAATCATTTCTTATGGTGCCTAACGCTTGAGTTAAGCGGCGGCGTAGCCGTCCGCCTTGAACGAGTAGTTAGAGCGTACTGCCACTACAGCAAGCTCAAGACAACACCGATTGAAGGCAACACTACTGCAGCCGCTGACACGATAGAGCGCACTTTGGCCACCATAAAACTATAACCAGATAGCCATAACGAACTTAGAAGACACACGATGCCAACAAGTAGGATTGCAAATGATCGTAGTCGATTGGCGTCGATCTGTGCGGGCGAAATGGTGGGGCCAGGATCGCCGACTTGCGACATGACGCCGTAGAACGCGAGCAGCCAACCTAGGGCAACTAAAAGCAAAGCCAGATTTGCTGCTTTGGTCCGTTCCATGTACATAAGCTCCATAGGCTCTAACGCTGGAGTTAAGCGGCGGCGAAGCCGTCCGCCTTGAACGAGATGTTAGGGCTCAGTTGGACCAACCTGCTTGGGTGAAGTTGCCTTTGCTGCCGAAGCGCTGGTTGGCGATTTTGGTGCAGAGTGTCCAAAGCAAGAAGGTGCCACATCAGTCGGACCTTCAGTGCAATAGAAACCGCTTTTGTTGAAGCCCAGCTGCAAGCAACCTTCAAGCGCGAGGCCAAGCAACAATATGCAAATGGTTTTTGCGACAAGGGTGAAAACTTGTTTCATGGTGTGTGGAGTGAAAGTGGCCAAGGGTTTTCGCCGATTGTGTGCAGTACATGCGCTATGGGAGGCCTAACGCTGGAGTTAAGCGGCGGCATAGCCGTCCGCCTTGAACGAATTGTTAGGCCGCACCCATGCCACCGTATGGCGACTGGAATGGCTCTACGAACAGACCGAGGCCGCTAGCAACTTGCTCTGCCCTGGAGCAACACGCCGGCACGCCAACGTACATATAGTAGTCGTACCCAATGTGGATGAACGAATCTCGCCCCTCAAGCTTGCACCAGAATTCCTCTCTTAGTATGCGTGAAAGTGCAGTTTTGAGTTGATCTAGCGATAGGTTTGAACCCTCGCCAAATGTCAGCGGCGCCCCGCGATGGTTCTCCAGTTCGCGAACCGCCAGTGAAGAAATACCAGACTCACGAAGGAATTCAAGAGCGGAAACGATGTAGGCGTTTTCAACCTGCAGATACTCGGCTTCAGACAGCGGTGATCCATTGAACATGCAGCCGATGTCGCTAAACGAGGTCCACTCGGGGAGAGTGGACGCTCCTCCGACATTGCGGTTGGCTGGGTCGTACTTTGTGACTCGATATTCGATCATCGCGGGCTTTTCTGCGGCCTAACGCCTGAGTTAAGCGGCGCGCGGTACGCGCGTCCGCTTGGACGAGTAGTTAGAGCCTGCCACGACGCATAACCCAAAGCCAGACCGCCGCAGCAGCAAACACTACCGAAGCCAAGAATACGACGTAGCCGGCAATAAGAAGTTGCGAAGCGCCACGACAATACTGCTCTGGTGATGAAAGGTCGCTAGGGCCGCAATGAGCAAAATGCAGTGACGCAGTGCTGAATGCGACTACCACCATGAGTGATGCGATGAAACCAAGCGTCACTGAGGTTACGGTGAAAAACCAAGTTGGTATTCGAGCCAAGGTCATAGGGCGCTAACGCTGGAGTTAAGCGGCGCCGGAGGCGTCCGCCTTGAACGAGATGTTAGGCCGCAACGCCAGACTTGGCAGGCAGAACGGCTGTTTACTGCCGACCAAATTTGCTCCAGATCGCGAAAATTGCAACGCCAACAACGAATGTAACCCAAGTCATGAACAGGCCAAACGACGTAGAACAACCAAGTGTTTTGGTGCCGCCGCCGAACCCGCAACCCATCTGTGCTCCCTGCAACAACGGCAACCCATAGAGATACGTGGCGATTGCCGCACAAAGCAGAACAATAATCACCAGAATCGTAAAGATGACGGGATTCTTTAAGGGCATGCCTGCGGCCTAACGCTGGAGTTAAGCGGCGGCGTAGCCGTCCGCCTTGAACGAGTAGTTAGGTTGCATTTAGCCGGTAGCCCCAGAAGACTTTGTACACGATCTCGGGGTCGATCTGGGAATGGTAGTTGAAGTAGAGCCGAAGAACGCCGTGCTCGCTGTCTAGGTCGTCTAGGCGTGCCAATGAAGGAAGCATGCGCGGCTCTGACCATTGTTGGGCGACCACAGCCAACGGAATGCTGGAGGCGACTGACCAACTCGCTTGGCCTCCCGAAATGCTCGGCAAGTATCCGGATTGAGCGATACCCTTAATTATCGCTTCTAGAGGTGTTCCGTCTGGAACCGAGAACGAATCTGCGTTCGGGGCGCTGACATCGTCGCCGGCCGCCACGCTGCTACGAGACACGTAAACTTTCATGTGCGACCTAACGCTGGAGTTAAGCGGCGCGCGGCTTTTCGCGCGTCCGCTTGGACGACGGGTTAGGCGCCGCTGCCACGCGACGCCGGTTGCCCGGAACAAACCACCCGAAACAAACAAGCTCAAGGATGGCGCGAACCACGTTAAGAATGCTCGGCCGATGGAACGTAGCAGGCTCGTCTTGGCGCGTGAAGACTTCCAGTGCTTGACGAGCCTCGGCGGCCAATGAGCTGGAGACCATGATGCGACGAGCATTGTAAAAATCAATCTGTGGCCCAGGTTTGAGAGAGCCAAAACCAGCGCCCTGTACAAACGCAGGAATGCGATGTGCCTCGAGAGTGCAAAGCATGACGGAGAGCTCTGACTCGGACCATGGCTGTGCAATGACGACGAGGCTCATTAGGCGCCTAACGCTGGAGTTAAGCGGCGGCGTAGCCGTCCGCCTTGAACGAAATGTTAGACAGCTGCGACGAGATGCGCCAAGCGAGCTGTGGTTTGGATGAGCGCCGAACCACGAGCAACCAGCTATGAGTTAGCTCTTACGCACACCCTTGAATGAAAACAATATCATTGCGACGATACCAACGAAGCCACCACTACGCAAACTATGTTGAACGATATATGGCAATACCTTATGAAAGCTGGCGCCAGTAATTATGCTTGCTATGGCCAAGATCAAGAATATGCAAAATGACGCTGCGATGAAAAAAGCACATCCGGCAATAACCGCGATAATTGCTCTATTCATTATTAATAGCCATGTTTTGAGATCGCCTGTTTCGATAGGGTTTGAACGCAACACCACTGGCTGACACCGCAACGTACAAGGATCAATAGTTTTGGCCAACCTTGTTCGCTCTATGGTTTGACTGGAGTGCTCATGGTCTGCGGTCTAACGCTTAGTAGATTTCAAAGTGCAGTGTAATCCTGCAATCTATCCCGCGCGATGGGTGCTGTTTTCGAGACGTCAGCCCATGAAGATCAACGGCTTGGTTCGCTGAGCGCGGCCTAATACTGCAACCTAATCTTGCCATGTTGAGTTGGGCAAGATGTACACGTTCCTGCATCAGTCGCTTCAGTTCAGGAACAAGATCGGTACGTGTCGTGTCTGCTTTGAGCAGATAGACCTGCATGTCAAGTGCGCCAACGCCTGCGCGCAGGCTGCCACTGTTGGTCACATCGATCACACTGTCGCCGAAGGCGGCTGTGCTTGCTGCAAGTCGTCGCTGATAATGAAGTCGACCGGCTGGTTGCTTTTATTGAGCAGCACCAGCTTGGATACGGTTCCGGTTACATGGGTCGGACGGGGGCGTATCTGCTCAGGTCTCAGGCTCGGACACGCGCAGCGTGCACAGGCCGGCGATGAGCAGGCTGGCGCCGCCCAGGCCCAGTGCCCAGATCGGCTGGTTGTGGAAGCACAGTCGCAGCAGCAGGCCGAGCACGCTGGCGGCGAGCAGTTGCGGGATGACGATGAAGAAATTGAAGATGCCCATGTAGACGCCCATCTTCGCGGTGGGCAGGTTGTCCGACAGCAACGCATAAGGCAGCGACAGGATCGAGGCCCACGCAAAGCCGACGCCAACCATCGAGGCGAGCAGCCAGTGTGGATCGCGGATGTACAGGAACGACAGCAGGCCTGCGCCCCCCAGGCACAGGTTCACCACATGGCTGACGCGCAGGCCCCACCGGCGCACCATCAGCGGGATCACCACGGCGGCCAGCGCAGCAAACCCGTTGTACGCCGCGAACAGCACGCCGACCCAGTTGGCGCCCTCGTTGTAGGCGGACGAGCCGGTGTCGGTGGTGCCATAGATCGCCTGCGTCACGCCCGAGGTGGTGTAGATCCACATCGCGAACAGCGCGAACCAGGAGAACAGCTGCACCCAGGCCAGCTGCCGCATCGAGGTGGGCATGCCGTAGAGGTCGCCCATCACCTCGCGCAGCATGCCGTGGCTGCGGGTACGGCTCAGCCATGCGAACAGCAGGCCGAACACGATCAGGCCGCCTGCCAACAGGTAGACCTCTTTCTCCAGCGCGAAATGCCTGATCGCGAACAGCACTGCGATACCGACCAGCAATAGCAGTACGCCCGGTCGCCAGGCGCGCGAGGCCTCCACTTCCGGTTCATCCGCCACGTTGTCGGTGAACGCCTGCAGTTGTGCAGGCGGGTATTCGCGCGTGCTCAGGATGGTCCAGAGCACCGCGCCAAGCAGCACCGCGCCGCCGGCGTAGAACGCGTACTTCACCGTATCGGGGATGCCCCCGTCCGGCGCCACGTTGGCGACCCCGAACTGCGCCAGGATCCACGGCAGGATGGAGGCGATCACCGCGCCGGCGCCGATGAAGAAACTCTGCATCGCATAACCGGCTGGTCGTTGCTGCGTGGGCAGTTGATCGCCGACGAAGGCGCGGAACGGCTCCATCGACACGTTGATCGACGCGTCCAGGATCCACAGCAGGCCGGCGGCCACCCACAGCATCGGCGCGTTCGGCATCCACAGCAGCGCCAGCGAGGCGAACGCCGCACCGACCAGGAAGTACGGCCGGCGCCGGCCCAGGCGGTTCCATGTGCGGTCGGAGTAGTGACCGATGATCGGTTGCACGATCAGTCCGGTTAGTGGCGCGGCGATCCACAGCGCCGGGATGTCGTTCACGTTCGCGCCCAGCGTCTGGAAGATCCGGCTGACGTTCGCGTTCTGCAGCGCAAAGCCGAACTGGAGGCCGAGAAAGCCGAAGCACATGTTCCAGATCTGCCAGAACGACAGTGCGGGTTTCGACGTCATCGGTGGCTATCCTTGTTGCAGGTGATGTCGCGCGGTGCGTCCGCGTTCGCTGGCGGCACGCTCAGCACGCGTGCACCGTGGGTGCTGAGCTATGGTCGATCTGGATCATTGGCACCTCTCCCTCAGGCAGCAGTTATGTCACGGCGTGGCGCATCCCGCATGCTGCGGGCGCAGCATCGGCGTAGCCTGCTGCCGGGCGACAGCCCTGCATGGTAGGTAGCGTCGCAATGCAGCAACCAGCGCCTGCATACGTATTCATGGCTGCATCGGTACGCCGCGTAGCGGCCTAGCTGCCCGCAATGCCACTCGTCCCCGTAAAGCGTCCTTGTAAAGCGGAGGGCTCTGGCGGCATAGTCGATCGACAGTGTGACGACCACGGAGAATCCATGCGGGTACGCCTCGAAGATGTGGCGCGCGCGGCGAATGTATCGCCCAAGACGGTGTCGCGCGTGCTCAATGACGAGGCCAACGTGACCGATGCCACGCGTGAGCGCGTACGTGCTGCCATGGAGGCGATGGACTATCGCCCGCATCCATCGGCGCGCAGCCTGGCGGGCAACCGCTCGTTCCTGGTGGCGATGTTGTACGACAACAACGACAACCCGGCCTCGACCTATCTGGCCGAGATCCAGGATGGCGTGCTCGAGGCTTGCGACGCGCATCGCTACAGCATGATGGTGCGCCCGTTGCGCATGCGCGGCGGTGATTTCATCCGTCGCTTCGATGCGCTGATTTCCGATCATCACCCCGATGGCGTCGTGCTGACGCCACCGATTACCGACTATGCGCCGCTGCTGAAACGCCTGCGCGAGTCCAACGTGCCGTATGCCAGCGTGTCGCCGCAGCGGCGTGGTAAAGTCATCGGCGTGACGATGGACGAGCAGCGGGCCGCACGGGCGATCGTGGAACATCTGCTGGAACTGGGGCATCGGCGGATTGCCCACGTGATCGGCATCGCCGACCACGGTGCCAGCCGCTGGCGTCTGGCTGGTTACCGCGAGGCGATGGCCGCTGCGGGCCTGCCGGAGGATCCGGCTCTGGTGGTGCAGGGCGCCTTCACCTTCGGCTCCGGCGTGGAGGCGGCGCGGAAGTTGTTTGCGCTGGCCAAACGGCCGACGGCGGTGTTCGCCGCCAACGACGACATGGCCACTGGTGTGATGTGGGCCGCCGGCGAGTACGGCTTGAAGGTGCCGCACGATCTGTCGGTCTGTGGCTTCGACGATACACCGCTGTCGCGCCAGCTGTGGCCGGCGCTCACCACCATCCAGCAACCGAGTCGCGAGATGGGCAAAATCGCGGCTGAGCAATTGCTTGGTGCATTGCGCGGCCACGGCGCTGGCCAGCTGGTGCAGGTGCCCTTCGTCCTGCAGATCCGCGGTTCCACTGCCGCCGTACCCTAACGACGGCGCTCCGCCGCGTGGCCTGGAGGCCATGTTGCAGAGCAAATTGACAGCGCTGTCATTTATGCCACCCTGCGACTCAGACGCGCACCGCCGGTGCGCCAGCCTGGAGTCCTGTCGTGCCACTGTCGCCCCCATCGAGTCCGTTGTTGCAACGCCTCTCCATGGTCTTGTCACTCGCTGGCGTACTGCTCATGACCGTTCCTGCCATGGCCGGCGACGCGGCCACTGTCCACCCCGAACTGTGGCCGAAAGGCAGCTCGCCGCTGACGCCCGATCCCGCACTCGAGTCGCGGGTGCAGGCATTGCTGGCGAAGATGTCGGTGGCAGACAAGGTCGGACAGATGATCCAGGCCGACATCAAGTACGTGACCCCGGACGATGTGCGCAAGTACCGTCTGGGCTCGATCCTGGCCGGTGGCAACTCCAAGCCGAACGGGCAGCAGACCGCTACGGCGACGCAGTGGCAGCAGTTGTCCGATGTGTTCTACCGCGCCTCGATGGATACCTCAGGCGGGGGGCTGGCGATTCCAGTGCTGTTCGGCATCGACGCCGTGCATGGCCACAACAACCTGGTCGGAAGCACGCTGTTTCCGCAGAACTCCGCACTGGGCGCCACGCGCGATCCGCAGCTGATTCGCGAAATCGGCGAGGCCACCGCGAAGGAACTGCGCGCCAGCGGCATCAACTGGACTTTCGCGCCCACCCTCACCGTGCCACAGGACGTGCGCTGGGGTCGTTCCTACGAGGGCTATTCGCAGAACCCGGCACTGGTCGCGCAATACGCATCCGCCGTGGTGGAAGGGCTGGAAGGCAAGCCGGGCACGCCGCAGTTTCTGGATGCCGAACACGTGATCGCCACGGCCAAGCACTTCGTCGGCGACGGCGGTACCCGCGATGGCAAGGACCAGGGCGATGCCGAGGTCAGCGAGGCAGTGTTGCGCGACGTGCACGCGGCCGGCTATCCGCCCGCGATCAAGGCCGGCGTGCAGGTGGTGATGGTCTCGTTCTCCAGCTGGAACGGGGTGAAGATGGCCGGCAACAAGGCGCTGATCACCGATGTGCTGAAGGGACGCATGGGCTTCGACGGTATCGTGCTGGGCGACTGGAACGCGCACGGCCAGGTACCCGGCTGCACCAACGAGGATTGCCCGGTGGCGTACAACGCCGGGCTGGACATGCTGGAGGCGCCCGATTCCTGGAAGGGCCTGTACGAGAACACCCTGGCCGAGGTGAAGGCCGGGGTGATCCCGATGAGCCGCGTCGACGATGCGGTGACTCGCATCCTGCGGGTAAAGATGCGCCTGGACATGTTCGAGGCTGGCCCGCCGTCGACCAACCCGATGGTGACCCGGTCGGCGCAGGTGATCGGCAGTCCAGCGCATCGCGCTCTGGCACGCCGGGCGGTACGCGAGTCGCTGGTGCTGCTGAAGAACAATGACGGCGTGCTGCCGATCGATCCGCGCAAGCACATCCTGGTCGCCGGTGATGGCGCCGACAACATCTCCAAGCAGAACGGTGGCTGGACGCTGACCTGGCAGGGCACCGGCCTGACCAATGCGAATTTCCCCGGGGCCACCTCGATCTGGGCCGGCCTAAGCGCGCAGGTGCGGGCGGCCGGCGGCAGCGCCGAGCTGTCGGTGGATGGCGACTACGAGCAGAAGCCCGATGTCGCCATCGTGGTGTTCGGCGAGGATCCCTACGCCGAATTCCAGGGTGACCTGCCGAACCTGGCTTACCGTCCAGGCAACGACCACGACCTCGACCTGTTGCGCCGCCTGCATGGGCAGGGCGTGCCGGTGGTGGCGGTGTTCCTGACCGGGCGGCCGCTGTGGATGAATCGCGAGATCAACGCCGCCGATGCCTTCGTGGTGGCATGGCTGCCGGGCAGCGAAGGCGAGGGCATTGCCGACGTGCTGCTGCGCACCCGTGACGACCGCATCGCGCACGATTTCCACGGCAAGCTGGCCTATGCATGGCCGCGCAGCGCGGTACAGATTCCCGTCGCCGCCGCCGCGCGAGGCGAGCATCCGCAGTTCCCCTACGGCTTCGGCCTGACCTATGCCGATCGCGGCAACACTGGCCCGTTGTCCGAGGATGCCGGGATTGCACTAAGCGCTGTGCGGGCTGGCGTCTACTTCACCCATGGCAAGCCGGCGCAGGGTTTCACGCTGCGCCTGACCGGCGCAAACGGCGCGACCATGAATGTCGCCGCCACTCCTGCCGCCACGACCGACGGCAGCCTGCGCATCGGCGCGTTCGATTACAAGGCGCAGGAAGACGCGCGCAGCCTGAGCTGGTCCGGCTCCAATGCAGCAAGTGTTGCGCTGGTGGCACCCGCGTCGCTGGACGTGGAACGTGAAACCAATGGCGATGTGTTGCTGGTGACCACGTTGCGGGTCGATGCGGTGTCGCCCGGAGAAACTTCGATCGGTGTCGGTTGCGGTACCGGCTGCAGCGGTGAAGTGCCAGTCGGTCGACAGCTTGCTGCGTTGCCTCGCGGCCAGTGGTTGCGCCTGGGCATGCCGCTGAAATGCTTCCGCGATGCCGGCGCCAACATGAGCAGGCTGGACCGGCCATTCGAATGGTCCAGCCATGCCGGTGAGCAGGTCGCCATCACCGACGTGTCGCTCGGCACGGTGGCGGACCGGACGCTGGCGTGTCCGGCCCACGGGGACAAGCCATGAATGTCGAGCCGCTGTTCGCAGTGGCGATGCCAATGGTGCCCACCGCGGGTTTCGCGATGTTGGCCGGGTCGTTGCGCCGGCGCGACTTCGGAATCGGCTGCTCCACTTTCAGCGGGCGCAAGTCGACAGGTGGATGCCGTCTTCGCGGGATTGGACGCCAAGACGTCTATTTGCGTTGCATCAATAACAAGATGTTGGAAGGCCGGGCAAGCGGCGTGAGGGGCCGTAAAGCATGAGTTTGTGAATGCCTTGATGGCTTGTTGCCATGCGGCAAGCATTCATCGCAAGGGCGCTCTATGATCAATCAATGACAGCGCTGTCATTTCAGGATCAACGGCGTGGCATGGGGAGCGGGGAAATCTTTGTCTTGGCCGGTATTCGCGGCGGCCAACAACCATCCGAACGATTTAGAGGGAGAGCCAGATGAATCTGCACCACAAGTTGTTGTATGTCGCCATGGCACTCGTGCTCGCTCCGGGCACGCTGCTTGCGGCAGGTCAGGACGCGACATCGCAAAACCCGTCATCCCAGAATCCGATCGCAGCTGACAAGAAGGTCAAGGATCTGGGGGCCATCTCCGTAACCGCGACCAAGCGCGAGACGCCGCTGCAGAAAACGCCGGTGGCAGTCACGGCGATCACGGCGGACACGCTCGACAAGGAGCGCGTGATGACCGTGCAGGACCTGACCAAGCTGGTGCCGGGCCTGCAGGGTACGTCGGAGGGCGATCATGATGTGGTGACGTTGACCATGCGCGGCATCGGCAACGACAGCGCCAAGACCGAGTATGCCGATCCTGAAGTCGCGACCTTCGTTGATGGCGTGTATGCGCCTCGCGCCGAGGCTGCTTCGGGACTGCTGCTGGACATGGACAGCGTCGAAGCGCTGCGCGGCCCGCAGGGCACGTTGTGGGGTCGCAATTCCACCGCCGGCGCGATCAGCTTCCAGACTGCCAAGCCCGACATCAATGGCGGCTTCTACGGCAATGGGCAGATAGAAGCAGGCAATTACAGCCAGATGGGTACGCGTGCCGCGATCAACTTGCCGATCAGCAGCACCTTCGCGATGCGCGTGGCCGTGGTGCACGAGCAGCATGATGGCTACGTCAATTACCAGAACCCGGCCAGCGAGATCCCGTCGGTGGCGCAGCAGCAGGCGACCTATCTCGCCTCCGGCGGCAACCCGGCAAGCTTCCAGCCGATCAACCTCAACCAGTTCGTCCAGAGCGGCAAGAAATACGACGCGCAGGATCAGACCGCTGCCCGCGTGAGCGCGCTGTGGCAACCCAGCGATGCGTTCAAGTGGAATCTGTCGTACGAGTATTTCCTTGATCGCGGCACGCCCAGTCTGAGCCTGATGCAGCAGCCGCGCCCGGGCCAGGATTTCTGGTCGGCATTGATCGACACCGCGCCGTATCTGGACCGGACCTCCAAGACCGTGCGTAGCCGGATGGACTGGGAGATCAACGACGGCATGGAGCTCAGCTATATCGCCGGCTACAACCGCTATTCCGGCAAGAGCGATTTCGACCAGGATGTCGGCGTGGCCGTACCCACCAGCTTCACCACCGGTGGCGTGTACCAGGAAGACCGCACCAACTATTCGAACTACGAAAGCTACAGCAGCGAAATCGACCTGAAGTCGAAGGGCCAGCAGGCGATCGACTGGATCGTCGGTGCCTATTACGAATACGAAGACAACAACATCCGTTTCGACATTCCGATCATGAACGGCACCCAGCAAGGCACCGTCAGCTGGCAGGGTTCGTTCATCCAGCCGAAGGAAACGGTCGAGTCCAAGGCGGTGTTTGGCCAGGCTACCTGGCATATGTCCGATCACTGGCGCCTGACTGCCGGTGCGCGCTGGTCGCATGACGACAAGGCCAACGACGGCGGCATCAACTGGGACTGGGACTACGATCCGACTGTGCCGCAGCTGCCGATTTCTCCTGGCGTCCTGCCGGGCCCGGCGACCGGCTTCAGCGCGGGCCAGTACAACACGGCCACGTACAGCAAGAGCAAGATCACCTGGCTGACCCGTGTGGACACCGATCTCGGTGAGCATGGCCTGGCCTATGCCAGTGTCTCCACCGGCTACAAGTCCGGCGGCACCCAGGACGGTGGTGCGCTGTACAAGCCCGAGTCGCTGACCAACTACGAAATCGGCACGAAGTTCGCGTTCTTCAACGGGCATCTGACCTGGAACAGTGCCGCCTACTACGAAGACTTCAAGAATTTCCAGCTGTCCGCGCCGATCACTTATGCCAATGGCGCGCATGGCCTGGGCTTCTCGAACGTGCAGGGCAATACCGAAGTGATCGGCTTCGAGTCGGAGCTGGCTTTCCAGCAACAGGATGACCGCGTCAACCTGATCTTCTCGGCCATCCCCAAGAAGAAGCTCGGCACGCTGCTTTATGCCGGCAGCAACGATTACGCCGGTTTCCCGGCATGCCCGCCGACCGCACCATTGGGCGTGGGCAACTGCCTGAATGTCACCGGCAACGACCTGCCGCACGCACCGAACGTCTCGTTGACCGGCATCTACGAGCATGACTTCCACCTGGGCAATGGCGCCCGCCTGACGCCACGCCTGAGTGCCCAGTACCAGAGCGCGCAATGGCTGAGCTGGTTCAACCTGGGTGCGCCGGACCAACAGAAGGCGTATGTACGGGGCGACCTGTCGCTGCGTTACAGCGAGCCGGGCGATCGCTGGTACGTCAATCTGTATGTACAGAACGTCTCCGACGACCGCATCAAGACCAGCGCAGGCAGCAGCTTGGTCAATGGCGACCTGGTGTACATCTCGCAGTACCTGCCGCCGCGCACCTACGGTGTCCAGCTCGGCTTCTGGTTCTGATGGTCGAGTCCGTGTGGCTTGTCATGCAACACCGTTGCCGTTCTGAAGGCATCACGACGAGGATGTCTTCAACCCTCCCCTGAATGGCACTTTGGCCGGACCCTCGTGGGGGTCCGGCCTTTCTTTCGGGGGCGCGACGAGAACATGTTGTCGCGGTGAAAACGGACCGTGCCTCGATCGAGTGCCAAGCCCGAAGTGACGTCTGCACGTCTGCGAAAGGAGCAGGACATGCCGCGATTGAAGAAAGTGCTTGTGGTGGGTGGCGGCACGGCCGGCTGGCTGGCCGCGTGCTACCTGGCGAAGGCCATGAATGCGGTTCATCCGGACAGTGTCCAGGTGCATCTGGTCGAGTCGGACCATATCGGCCTGCTCGGTGTAGGCGAGGCCACGTTTCCTTCGATCCGCGGCACGTTGTCGGCGATTGGACTGGACGAGCGCCGCTTCCTGGCGGGCGCCACGGCAACCTACAAGCAAGGCATCCATTATCGCCATTGGGTCAGGCCGCCGGGCACGCCCGGCAGCGACCATTTCTTCCACCCTTTCAGCCAGCCGAGCCAGCGGCCTGGCGGCCCCGAGCTGTTGCCGTACTGGCTGTTGGGAGCCGCTCCAGCGGGGGTGCCATTCGCCGAGGCGGTGACCATGCAAAGCACGCTGGTCGATCACGGACGTGGCCCCAGACGGCCGACCGATCCTGATTACCAGGGGCCGATGAATCATGCATTCCATTTCGATGCCGCCTGCTTCGCCAAGGTGCTGGCGGAACACGGTCAGGAAGCGCTGGGCGTGAAGCGACACGTCGCGACGGTCGAGCGCACCGTGCTGGACGAGCACGGCGCCATCGCATGTGTAGTGACCAAGGAACTCGGGGAACTGACTGCAGACCTCTACGTGGATTGCACCGGCCTGCGCAGCACCTTGATCGGCGGCATCATGCAGTCGCCGTTTCACAGTCGCCGGGACGTCCTGTTCGCCGACCGCGCGGTGGCGATGCAGGTGCCTTATGCGAAGCCGGATACACCGATCCCGCCTTACACCATCTCCACCGCGCAGGAGGCCGGCTGGATCTGGGACATCGGTTTGCAGAAGCGCCGCGGTGTCGGCTATGTCTATTCATCGCGCCATACCGACGACGAGCGTGCGGAAGAAATGTTCCGCCGTTACCTGGGTGCGGCCGGCGCAGGGCTGACGGCGATGCACATCAAGTTCGAAACCGGTTACCGCCCAGAGCACTGGCGCAAGAACTGCGTTGCGGTCGGCCTCGCGGGTGGCTTCGTGGAGCCACTGGAATCGACCGGGATCGCGTTGATCGAACTGGCTACGTATCTGCTAACTCATCTGTTGCCAGGCGACACCGACGACATGGAAAGTGCTGCGCATCATTTCAACGAGATGATGGTTGCACGCTACGACCGCATCATCGACTTCATCAAGATGCACTACTGCCTGAGCCAGCGGCGCGACTCGCAGTTCTGGATCGATAACGCCGACGCTGCCAGCATCCCGCAAACCCTGCAGGAAAAGCTTGCGAAGTGGAAGCATCGGCCACCGCACCGGCTGGATTTCGTCGGCGACCTGGAAATGTTCATGACCGCCAGCTGGCAGTACGTGCTGTACGGCATGGAGTTCCGGACCGATCTCGAATCCATGCGCAGTGCCTACCCGCAGATGGAAGCGGCGCGCCGGGAGTTCGCGATGATCCGGCAGGCAGCCAGTCACGCACTCGATGACCTGCCGGATCATCGTGCGCTGGTCGAACAGTTGTGTCGCGAACATCTGCAGCGCATCCGGCCAGATGCAGATATGGTCGCAGCCGCCAGCGGTTGAACTGCCGATCCTGCCTGCCGTGTTCTCCTGCGTTGAAGGAGGGTGGGCAGGATCAGCTTGTCATGGCGAGGCGATCCCGCCGCTCAGCGGCGCAATCAGCAGATCGCCGATGCTGGCGCTGTTCAACGGGCCGTCACTGCCGCCGGCGCCGCCGGTGTAGTGGGCGAAGTGGGTGAGATAGCTCATGTTGAAGCCGTCATCGAGCGCAAAGTGGCAACGGGCGCCGGCTTTCGCGGCGAAGCGGCCCCAGGTCGAGCGCTGCACGCCGGTGCTGTGCGGCATCACGATAGGCAGGTGCTGTTCGTCGCTGCCTTCGCAGCGGATCACCAGCATCTTCACGGCGGCGGTGACGCCGGTGTTGATCGGGCCATGCTCGTTGGCGTAGTCGAGTGAAACGCGATAACCACCGGTGGTCGGCGCCGCCCACATGCGCGGCCAGTTGCCAACCACCTTCATCACATCGCCTACGCAGGTGTCGGGGCTGTGCAGCGATTCGACGCCTTGTGCATCGATGCGCGTGGCGCTTGCGCAGGTCAGTCCCGGCTGATGTGCGAGCTGGCCGTTGCCGTCGATGCTGCCGTGGCGCTGGCCGTTGAGGTAGAGCATCACGTTGCCATCGACCTGCACGTGCCAACCGTCGGCATCGGCGGTCAGCGCTGGTGCGGGCGGGGCGGCCGGCGCGTACAACGGGGCATCGTTACGCAGCGGTGGGTCTTGCACATGGATCGCCTTGAGCGTGACAACCGTGTTGGTGCCGTGCGTGTCGGTGCGGTCGGCGACCAGCAGGTTGCCATCGACATGTGCGGGAAGCTGCAGCGTGATGTGTCGATCCGGCAGCTCCAGCGTGATCGACGTGCGCTGGCCGAACAGCATCGGCACCAGCGTGGTGGGGAGTTTCGGTTCGACACGACCGTCTTCGGTGAGGCCGAACACGCCTTCGGTCACCACCGCGAAATAGGCCGCTACAGACCACACCTGTCGAGGCGAATTGACTACCGGGCCACTAAGCTTGCCCTCGTCGACGTGCTGGCCCTGGGTCAGCAGCTCGTAGTTCTCCATGTTGGAGCCATACAGCGCGGCGCCGCGCATCACCGATTCGATCTCGTGTTCGATGCGCGCTGGCTGGTTCAACACGCGCGCGGCACGCAATGCATAGGCGCTGACGAACGGCCAGATTGCGCGGTTGTGATAGATCGGCTGATCGGCGCGCTCGGGCCAGATCACGGGACTGCCGGCTGGCCAGGTCGGGTAGTTCGCCAGCGTTTGCCGTGCACGCTCGCCGTCGGCCACGCCGCTGGTGATCGCCAGCGCGATGCCGAGCAGGTCGTAAGTGTCGTACGGCGTTCCGTCACCGCCGATATAGCTCATGTAGAGACCGCGGTCGGCGCGCCAGAAATGTGTGTTGATCGCCGTCTTCAGCGCGGCGGCTTGCGCACGGTAATCGCTTGCGGCCTTCGCATCGTGGTGTGCGTCGGCCTGTGTGGCAGCCAGTTGCAGTGCCTGGTAGTGCAACACATTGGTGGACAGGGCGAACGACTGCCCGATGGCGACGACGTTGTTCGCGGTCCACGCCGGGTAGGTTTGCTCGCGCCAGTCGAGGAATGAGGTTTCGCCACGGTACAGCCCGAACACGGCGTCGAACGCGTATTGCCGATCCTGCGCCAGCGTGTTGCCCAGCGCGTGGTAGACGTCCTCGGCGAACGCCTTGTCGTCGAGCAGGTGCTGCGCGCCGAGGAACCACACCACGCGGTCGGTGCTGATCGGCCAGCTGCCGCCGGAGCCGGTGTCCTGCATTACGTACAGGCCCGGTGGCGCAGACGGCGCGCGCACGTCGGACAGCTTGAATTGCAGCCCGTTGCGCGAACGCGCGGCATCGAAGCGCCACAGGCCGAGATCGATCGAGTACGACAGGTCACGTGTCCACACGTACGGCCACTTCAGGCCGGTCTCGAAACACTGGCAGGGAATCGGCTGGCCATGGTCGAACGCGCCGTCGCGGATCGCCGTGACCGAATCCTGTTTCAGGTCGTCCTGGGCCATCGCGAACAAGCCGTCGAACAGGACGCTGGCGGTATCCGCGTGCAGCGGCTGCGCCGGTATCATGCGCTGCCCGTACGGCCATGCCAGTGTGTAGGCATCCTGTGCGTCGCGGCTCATGCTCACGTGCACGCCGTGCCAGTCCAGCCCGTCCTGCCAGGTCGGTGCGTTTGCACTCGTCGCCATGGCTGCGGCCAGCAGCATGCTCAGCACGTGTGCAGCCCATGTGCGCGGTTATGGATCGGCTGTTTCATTGGCGTGCCCCTCCTGCTGCTGTTATGTCATGGTGCGGCATGCTTCGCATGTTGCGGGCGCAGCATCGGTGTGCGTGGCTATCCGCGGCAATCCTGCATGGTAGGGAGGGTCGGAGTGCAGCAGCGAGCCTCTGCATACGTATTCATGCAGGCGAATGGTTGTATTGGGTAACCTGCATCGATGGATCCGCGTTGCCTGCGGTCATTGACCTTGCGTCGACGGGTCTTGCCTGCATTCTTCACTTCCTTGCCATCCGGGATTCGAGCTGATGAAAAAGCTGCTGCGTGTTCTGGTGTTCGCCGGCCTTTCGATGTCCGCAACGCTTGGTGTCGCGCAGATCCAGATCAACCCGCTGCCGGAGGAAAAGCCGGTGGTGGCGAGGCCGATCGGGGCGAATGAGCTGACCGCTGCGGATGCCGGCGCCTGGCTGGATGGGCTGTTTCCCTATGGATTGAAGAAGAATAACCTCGCTGGTGCCGTGGTGGTCGTGGTGAAGGACGGCCAGGTCCTGCTGGCGAAGGGTTACGGCTACGCGGATGTGGCGGCGAAGAAACCGGTCGACCCGATGACGACGCTGTTCCGCATCGGCTCGATCTCCAAGACGTTCACCTGGACGGCGGTGATGCAGCTGGTCGAGCAGGGCAAGCTCGATCTCGATGCGGACGTCAACAAGTACCTGGACTTCAGCATTCCTCCGCTTGATGGCAAACCGGTCACGTTGCGCGAGCTGATGACGCACACGCCGGGTTTCGAGGAAACCATCAAGAACCTCGGCGGCAACGATCCGGCGCGGCTGATGAGCAACGAAGCCTGGGTCAAGGAATGGGTGCCCGAGCGCATCTATCCGTCTGGCGAAGTCTCGGCCTATTCCAACTACGGTGCCGCGCTGGCCGGCTACATCGTGCAACGCGTCTCCGGCCAGCCGTTCGATGACTACATCGAGCAGCACATCCTGCAGCCGCTGGGCATGCAGCACGCCACGTTCCGCCAGCCGCTGCCGGCGTCGCTCGCGCCGTACATGGCGAAGAGCTATGCCAAGGCCAGCGAGCCGGCACGGCCGTTCGAGCTGGTGAATGCGGCGGCGGCCGGCGCCATGTCGGTCAGTGGTGGCGACATGGCGCGCTTCATGATCGCCCAGCTGCAGGACGGCCATGACGGGGATGCACAGATCCTGCAGCCGCAGACCGCGCAGCAGATGCACGGCTACACGCACTACTCGGTGCCCGGTCTGTTGCCGATCGCATTGGGCTTCTACCACATGGATCGCAACGGCCAGGACATCATCGGCCATGGCGGCGACACCGAACTGTTCCACAGCGACATGATGCTGTTCGTGCACCAGAACGTGGGCGTGTTCGTCTCCATCGACGGCGATGACGATGGTGGCCTGCGCCGGCAGCTGTTGAACGGTTTCACCGACCGCTATTTTCCGGCACTGCCTGAGCTGCCGCAGCCGACGCTGACCACGGCGCATGGACACGGCGCCGTGCTGGTGGGCCGCTACATCGCCAGCCGCACCTCGATGTCCAATTTCATGAGCATGGCGAACTGGTTTGCACAGTCGCGCATCACGATGGACAAGGACGGCACCCTGGTCACCCACGATTTCCAGGACATGGCTGGACAGCCACGACACTGGCGCGAGGTGAAGCCTTACGTCTGGCTGGACGACGCCAGCGGCAGTCATCTCGCGGCACTGATCCAGGATGGCAGGTTGCGCTGGATCTCGTATGACGAGGCAGCGCCAGTGATGGTCTTCCTGCCGGTGCATGGCTTGCAGTCCGCCGCATGGAACCTGCCGTTGCTGTTCGGTTCGCTGGCGGTTCTCCTGCTGGTTGCGTTGCTGTGGCCGATCGCGGCGCTGGTGCGCCGGCACTATCGTCAACCGTCGCTGCTGTCGTCGCCGGCGACGCGCTGGTATCGCTGGAGTCGTGTTGCGGCGTTGCTCTACCTCTTGTTCGCCGCCGGCTGGGTGTACGTGCTTAAGCTGGCGGACGACAGCTTCGTGAATCTCGGCAACGGCCTGGACGTGACGCTGCGGCTGATCCAGCTGATCGGCTTGCTGGCAGTCATCGGCAGCATCGGCGCCTTCATGAACGCGCGCCATGCATGGCATGAGCCGGGCCGCTGGTGGCGCAAGGCGAACAGCACGGTCCTGGCGCTGGCCTGCGTGGCCATGCTGTGGTTCACCTTCGGTCTGCACCTGTTGAACCTGCATCTGAATTACTGACGTGTCGTACCTGCAGAACGACGAAGACCGCGTTGAGCGCGGCCTTCGTCTCGGTGGAATGGGAGTGCCGACTCAGTGCAGCTCGACCACCACGAGCCCTTGCGGCGGGATGGTGATATCCAGCTTGCCATTGCGCAGTTCCACCTGTTCCGGCGCAGACAACTTGCCCGCGGCGCGCAGCTGGGCGATCTGTTCGCGGCTGGGTGTGTCCGGGCGACCCATCTGGTCGAAGCTGGCGACAGCATTGCCGTGGGTCCCGTCGAGGCGCCACAGGGTGGCGTGGGCGCCGGCGGCGAGATGCTTCACGTCGATGCTGAAGTGCCTGGGTGCGCCGCTCGGTTCGCCCGGTGTGTAGGTGGCCTTGTCACCGACTGGCGGCGCGTAGTTCCACAGCGCAAGGACGACGGTGCCGTCATCGCGTCGAGTGGCCAGGGCGGAGTCCGAGTCAAGCACGAGTCGGGTATCGCCAAGCTTGTGCAGCATCGCGAACGCGTTGAACGCGGGCTTGTTGATGCGATCGGCAGCGATCAGGCCAAAGCCGCCATAGAACGGGTTCTGCACCACGCCCTGTTCCTCGAACACGTCGGAGAACGACCAGTAGCTCATGATCTCGACCTTGCCGGCGCATTCGCGGATGGTGTTGGCCATCCACGGGCCCATGAACACGGTGTCGGTGACATTGGGCAGGTTCGCGTAGGAGGCGTTGTACTCGCTGAAGATCAGCGGCATGTGCGGGTACGGTGACGCGGCGATCTCCTTGTGCACCTTGTCCACCGAGCGGCAGACCATGTCCGCGCGCGGGATGTTCTCCTTGGTCTTGAACACGTTGTCGGCGGTGTCGTCGCCGTAGACATGGGTGCTGACGAAATCCACCGGCACCTTGGCGTCATGCGCGTGCTTGAGGAAGTCAGGCACCCATGCGGCCTGCGCCGTGCTGGGGCCGCCGACGCGCAGGCGCGGGCTCGCCGCCTTGAGCGCGCGCACGGTGTGGTCGTACAGGGCGAAGTAGGTGGGCTGCGGTGGCGTGCCTGCCCAGAAGCCGATGTTCGGCTCGTTCCACACCTCGAAGTACCAGCTGGCCACTTCATCGATGCCGTAACGGGCGATCAGGTGCTGCGCGAAGGCGCCGATCATCGCGTCCCACTCGGCGTAGTCCTTCGGTGGCGCGATGTTCGGGTGATACCAGAATTCCTGGATCGCCTTCGGATCGGAGGTCAGTTCCTCGGGCATGAAGCTGAGTTCGACGAAGGGTTTCACGCCGTGCTCGAGCAGGCCGTCGTAGATCTGGTCGACGTAGGAGAAGTTGTAGCTGATCCTGCCATCAGGGCCACGCCGTACCAGACCGACATCGTGATCGAAGATGCCGTGGAAACGGATGTAGCCGAAACCGGTGGCCTGATGTACCGCATCGAGGTCCTTGCGGTAGTCGTCGCGCAGCGCGAGCGAGGCACGGCCGGAGCCGAACATCTGTTCCCAGAAATGCGGAAAGGCCGTGCCCTTCGCGGTGGCGTCGACATGCAGGGTGGTCGTGGCCGGTGCGGGTGTCGCGGCGTTGACGGTGCCAGCGATCAGCAGGGCCGCGATACAGGTGCCCAGGGCCAGGTTTCGGAGCGAAAGAGGAAGAGTCATGGCGGATCCTGTTCGACGCGTGGGGTGGGCGCGGAGGGGCCGGCAAAGCCAGCAGCCATCAGGATGTAAACGTTTACATCGAGACACAGTCTGCAACATCGGCAGGTGGTGCGTCCAGCCATTTGCAGATGAATCCTGCGCTGCGTCACATGCGAACGCGCGCCCGGATCCTCCAGGGCAACCAGTCTTGTGGGGAGAGGTTTGAGCCCTTGAGGAACCTCTGATTAAGCTTTTGCCCGTCATTCCAGCGAAAGCTGGAATGACGGGCTATTCAGGCCTCCCCAATGTCGTTGCTTGCAGTGCAGCCATGGGCGTTTTGGCTGGAACGTCTCCCGGACGGATTGCCGGCATTCCGGCTATCGCTTCATGTCGAGCGTGATGCTTGCTGCCTGCGCGGCCGTCACCCGCACGTAGGTGACATCGCCATAGCGGTCGTGACCACGGGCCCAACCCTCATCAGCGCTGTGCTGCAAGGCGTTGAGGTTGTCGAAGGATTTCAGGTGGCCGCTGACGGTCGCAGCCGTGCCGCCATGAATCTTCAGCAGGTAGAACTGCAGCGCCGGCTTGAAGCTGCCAGCTGCGGCGCCGAGGTCGAACTGCACCGTGTCGCCGTTGCGCTGTACGGCCAGGGTCTGGCGATAGTCCTGCCCGTGCTCGTAGTCGTAGGTGCTGCCGTCGTCGTCGTAGTAGTCGAACGTGTTGCGTTGTGCGGCAGGGAACACCTCGACATCGAGCTGGGTGAGCGGATGCTGGCCGACGTAATCCTCGGCCGGCCGGTTCGGGATGATCGCGCCGTCGCGGATGAACAGCGGGATGTCGCTCCACGTCCTGCTGTCGATCGCGAGATGGATCGTCTGGCCACCCTGATAGACCTTGCCGCTGGACCAGTCGGTCCAGCGACCGGCGGGCAGGTAGATGTCTTTCGATGCTTGCCCGGGCTCGACCACCGGCGAAACCAGCAGGTAGTCGCCGAACATCCATGCGCCGATGTCGTTGCGCACCTGTGGATCGCCGGGCCAGTCGAACAGCAGCGGGCGCACCAGGCCGACGCCGCTGACGCGGCGCTGGTATTCGTAACTGTAGATGTACGGGATCAGCGTGTAGCGCAGGCGGATCGCGTCGGTGGCAGCCTTCTCGGCAACCGGGCCGTAGACCCATGGCTGGCGCTTCTGGCCGAAGTCGCCATGTACGCGGAAGATCGGAGTGAACGCACCGAACTCGATCCAGCGCGCGTAGTTCTCCGGCGTCGGCGTGCCGTCCTTGAAGCCGCCGCCGTCCATGCCCCACTGCATCGCGCCCACGTTGATCGCACTCAGCATGCGTGCGCGCTGACCGGCCATGCTGGCGAAGCCGGTGGGGATGTCGCCCGACCACAGGCCGTAGGCATAGCGTTGCGAGCCGAGCCAGAAGTTGCGGTTGATCGACCACACGCGCTGGTTGGAGATGGCACGCTGGCCGTCGTAGAGCGCACGCTGCATGTTGAGGAATTGCGTGTTGCTGGGCGTATTGTCGGCCTCGTCGTTCCACCAGCCGATGATGCCGGTGGCGAACGAATGCTTCAGCGCATCGTTGAAGAACCAGCCGCGCGCCGCCGGCTTGTCGAAGTCGATGTCCTTCACCGGCTTGTGCGAGAAGTAGTCCGGCGTGGCCTTTTCGTCGGGGCGCCACAGGTCGTGCGCGGTGGCGTAGCGGCCTTCGACGGTATCGACATGCACGCGCGGTTTCATGATGCCGGTGAGATGGACGCCGCGCTGGTCCAGCTCGGTTTTCAGCCTGCCGTCGGGTCCGCCGGGAAATTTCGTGGCGTTCCAGCGGAACTCGCCCCAGTCCTCGCCCCACGCCTTCCAGTCGAAGTCGAGCGTGATGTTGTCGATCGGGATGTGCTTCGCGCGGTAGGTATCGACGATCTGCAGCAGTTCCTGCTGGTCGATGCCCCACTGGCTGTTGGTGAAGCCCATCGCCCATTTGGGAAACAGCGGGCTGCGGCCGCTGAGCCCGGCAAGTTCACCGAACAGCTCGCGCGGCTGGCCGACGAGGATGTAGAAGTCCATCGCCGGTTTCGTGGTCGTGGTCGACTTTACCGGCTGGATATCGAGACGTGCGAGCTGCTGGTCCGGGCCTGCCTGACGGTCGTTGCCGGGCGGTATGGGGTGAGCCACCACCTCCTGGAAATCCACCTTGCTGTCGCTGTCGACCAGTACGCCGTAGCCCGTCGTGCTCCACACGAAGGGCGCACCGGCGTTGCCCTGTTCGCCGGCACTGGCCACCTGACTCCGTTCCCGCAACAGGCCGGTCCTGGCTGATGCGGTGGCATCGAAGCCGTGGATACCGTACAGGGCGTCACCCCGTGCATGCGTCAGCGCGATTTTTCCGTCGCCCAGCATCGCGGGGTAAAGGGTCAGCAGGTACCGGCCATCGGCATCATCCACACTGAGGCTGCCGCTGTCCTTGTGCCAGGTCGCGCTGAGCTTGCTGGATGTCATCGTCACGAGGAGGGCATCCTCGTGCACCTTCACCGGGGCATGCGTTCGCTCGCTGTGCGGATCGAGCACCAGCGCGGATGGCACGGTGGCCACGCCGCTTCGCACATGCACGATGCCGGCGCCGTCGAAGCGGATGATGAGCGGTATTCCGGTCGTCCCCGCTCCGTTGGAGATGGTCATTCCGTCGGCATCGAGATGGATGGTCATGGACGGAGGCTCGATGAAGTCCGCGCTCGCGGGTCCCGTAGCGAGCAATCCGCCCAGGGCCAGCGCAGTGCATAAAAAGGTCGACCCACAGCGCAGGCTCATTGCAGGATCACGCTGCTGTAGGGAGGGAGTTCCAGCATGTCGCCGTGCACTGCGGCACCGTTGCCGGTCTGACGCAGCAGTTTGCCGAAATGCGGCTCGCCGGGCACGTCCAGCGGCATCGACTGGTTCTGGCCGGAGAGGTTGTGCACCACCAGCACGGTGTCCTGTGTGCCGGTACGCTGCCACGCCACCAGCTGGTCGTTCGCCTCCGGGTAGGCGCGGAAGCCGCCGTCGCGTAGTGCGCCGATCTCGCTGCGCCAGTGGATCAGTGTCGTGTAGTAGTGCAGCAGCGAATGCGGATCGGCCTGCTCGGCCTCGACCGAAACCGCCAGGCCGTCTCCCGAGGTCGGTGGCTCCCAGGTGGCCGTACCCTGCGCACGTGGCGAGCGCTGCCAGCGCATCGGCTCGCGCAGGGCCTCGTCAGGCTTGCGTCCGCGCATGCCAAGTTCCTCGCCGTAATAGATGTATGGCTGGCCCGGCAGGGTGAGCAGCATCGCCGCGGCCATGCGCATGTGCTGCGGATTGTCGCCGAGCTGGCTCATCACGCGTTCCTGGTCGTGGTTGGACAGGAATGGTGCATCCCGCAGTTGGCCGCCATCGGCGGCGCGATAGCTGGCGTAGGTGTGTTCCAGCGTGGTGGCGAGGTCGAGGTTGCGTTCGTCCTTTGCGGCGGTGATCAGCTGGACCGCCAGCGGGAAATTGAACACCGCATCCAGTGGCTTGAAGTACGGCGCCAGTTCGGTGGCGACCGGCCGCGTCACTTCGCCGACCAGGTAGGCGTGCGGATTCACCGCGTCGAGGCCATGCCGGTATTCGTTCCACCATGCGAGGTTCTTCGCCAGTGCAGCGGGGTCGTCCATGTCCGACTGCAGGTTGTCGTAGATGTGCTGGGCCGCATCGAGGCGGAACCCGTCGACGCCCTGCTTCAGCCAGAACTGGCCTACCTTGATCATCGCGGCGCGCACGGCCCGGTTGTCGTAGTTCAGATCCGGCATCGTCGGCGCGAAGATGCCCAGATAGTTCTGCGCGCCGTCGGCATGCCAGGCGGTGACGCCGGTGGCGCTGAGCGTGTCCAGGTCGGTGTATTTGTCGGCCCAGCTGTACCAGTCGTGATACGGACTGTGCGGATCCAGTGCCGCCTTGAACCACGGATGCTCGTTGCTGGAATGGTTGATCACCATGTCGATGATCACCTTGATGCCGCGCTTGTGCGCCTCGTCCAGCAGGCGCCGGAAATCCGCCATCGTGCCGTACTGCGGATTGATGCCGTCATAGTCGGTGATGTCGTATCCGTGATAGCTCGGCGAGGGGTTGATCGGCATCAGCCAGATGCCGCTGACGCCGAGCGATTTCAGATAGTCGAGCTTCGCGGTGACGCCATTGAGATCGCCGATGCCGTCGCCGTTGGTGTCGTAGAACGAGCGCACGAAGATCTCGTACCACACATCCGACGGCGCCTGCTGCGAGGCTGCTGATGCAGACGAGGATTGCGCGGCATCCGGTTGGCTGCAGGCCGGCATCGGCGAGAGCAGGGCGATGGCCGTGGCGATGGTGCAAGCGAGCAATGGGAATCTGGGCATGTCGGTCTGCCTTGTATGGTCGCGCCCCTGTTGTGCAGGCGCATGCATCGGGCACAGGTGCGAATCGATCGGCAGATGATCATCGACTCGATGCGTACGGCCATCAGGCAGACGGCGATCATCCCTCGATCATGTCACGGCGAACAAGCTAAAAAAACCGGCTCCGCCGGGAGAGGCGGAACCGGCGAAGGGAGAGAGGCCGGACATCGTGAGGGCGATGTCCGGCATGGTCGTTAGAACTTGAGGTTGAAGCCGAGGTATGTCGTCCGGCCGAAATACTGGATCGTGCCGGTCTGCTGCGTGTTGCCGAAATAGGTACGGGTCGGCTGGTTGGTGAGGTTGAGGAACTGGACAAGCAGGCTGAAGTTCTTGGTGAAGTTGTAAGCGGTCTGGAAGTTGAACACCGTCTCGGGACCGAAGTAGACGATCTGGTTGTTCACCGACATCTGCGAATCGGACACGAACGACGATCGGTAGGTGCCGGACAGCTGGGCCGAGAAGGTGCCGTTGTCGTAGAACAGGGCGGCGGTGGCCGACTTCTTCGACAGGCCCGGCAGCCCCTGATTCTGCGGCGGCCCGCTGAGCGTCGATTCCGATTTCACTGCGCTCTGGGTCAGCGAGAAGCCCGCGCTCACACCCAGGCCAGACCAGGCACCGGGCAGGAAGTGGGTCTTCTGGACGAACAGGTCGAGACCATGGACCGTACCGCCCTGGGTGTTGTTGTATGCAGTCTGGTATTGCCCGTTCAGATACGGCCTGCCGGTGGTCGGATCGATCGGCACCGTGATGCCGGCGCCAGCGAAGTCGAAGTCGTTGTAGGTGACCTGCTGCACGAACGACTCGACATGCTTGGTGAACACGTGCGCGGTGAAGGCGCCGCTCGACTCCGGGAAATAGTGCTCGAAGCTGGCATCGAACGTGTTCGCGTACATCGGCTTGAGCAGCGGGCTGGTGTTGCTCCACAGGTTGTACTGCCCGCTGGCTTCCCATGCGCCATGACCAGCCAGCAGCTCGTTGATCGGCGGCGGTGCCATCGTCTTGGCGGCAGAGAGGCGCAGCTGGTCGGCATCGTCGAAGTGGTAGACCAGGTTGATCGACGGCAGCCAGTCGGTATAGGTCACGCCCTGGGTGACCGGGATGTAGTTGCTGCTGGTCACACCGGTCTGGTCGGTGAGCGGGATACCGGCGTTGTTGTCGACTTCCTGCAGTCCGCTGCTGTATTGCGAGGTGCGGACCACGCGCACACCGATGTTGCCGGTCACGCTGTGGTCGAACAGATTGGTGTCGATGTCGGCCATCAGGTACGCATCGCGCGATTTGACATCGACCTGGCCGCTCTGGATATACGTCCAGTTGTTGGCCCAGCTCTTCAGCGGCGTCGTGCCTGTGATGCCGTTGGCGGCCAGGATCGCCGCGCCGTTGAGTGCGAGGAAGCACGGGAAGTTTCCGAAATCACCGCGCCAGCAGGTGGTGACCGCATCGCTGCTGTTGAGCGCAAGCGGCAGTTCGCTGCCGGATGAGGTTCCCCATTCCGAGCCGTATACATAGGCACTGCGATCGGCATTGTAGGTGTGGTTGTTGATATAGACGCCGCCCTCGATGGCGGAGACCACCGGGTTGTCGTTCAACTCGTAGGTCGTCTCGAGGCGAAGGCCCTGGTCCTTGTCGTGATAGACGTAGGGGTAGATGCCATAGCGCGACAGCGCCATGTCGCCGAGGTTGGTGTAGATGCCCGGATTCTGCACTGCGAGCGAACCGACGTTGAGGCCGTTCAACCCATAGGTGAGCGACTGGGACATCAGCGTGGGGTTGGCAGTGCCCAGCCCGTTGTAGGGATCGGCAGTCGTGTCGAGATTGACTTCGGAACTGGAGGCGCGCGACAGCGAGGCATCTGCCACCACCGTCCACGGGCCGCTGGTCCATTTCGCATTCAGGCCGCCGGACAACACGGTGGAATGGGTGGTGTAGTCGTCGGCGGTGGTTTCGACGGAGAAATTGTGGGTGTACGGGTTACCGGTTCGCGGATCGGTACCCGTTGCCGGGTTGCTGCTCACCGTGCCGCCGATGACCGCCCCATTCGGCAGCAGGATCGGGTTGGTGATCTGGGCCTGATTCTGGTCGAACAGCTGAGTGCGGAAGCCGCGGCCGAACGATCCATCGTCGTACTGCGAGTAGAAGCCGTCGCCGCTTATCTGCAGGCTGTCGGTGGGTTTCCAGACAATGGTCGCCACGTAGCCGTTGCGTTGCTCGCTGCCTCCGTTCTGTTGCACCTGGATGCCTTGGGATGGATAAGCCTGCTGCGAGCTGGTGGAGTTCAGCGTCTGCAGGCCATCGAAAGCCTCGCCCACGAACTGCTCGGAGACATGCGGCTGCACCATGCGCGCGAAGCCCAGGCCCACGCCCAGGGTGTCCTCAAGGAACTTGCCCTGCCAGGCGGCACTGAAACGGTAACCCATCGAGTTGGCGCCGTAGACGTCGCTGGCCTGGTCGTTGTAGCTGCCGCGGAAATCGACGTTGACGGTCTGCTCCTGCTTGGCATCGAGCGGGTTGGCTGTCTGCATGGCGATCGTGCAGCCTACGCCGCCCTCGATCAGCGAAGCCTGCGAGGACTTGTACACGGTCGCCTGGTTGATCAGCTCGGACGGGTACTGGTCGAACTGCACGTAATTGGTGCCGCTGGTGGTTGGCTGTACGCGCCCATTCAGTGTGGTCTGGATGAAGTTGCCCGAGAGACCGCCGCAGTTGATCTGCGAGGCTTCGCCACCGATGCGCTCGGCGGTGACGCCGGGCAGGCGGGTCAGTGCATCGGCGATCGACTGGTCGGGCAGGCCACCGATATCCGCGGCGGTCACCACGTTCTGGATGGTGTCGGCATAGCGCTGGATGTCGACCGCGGTCTCGACGCTCTTGTTGTAGCCGGTGACCGTGATGGCCTGCAGATCCTTGGCCTTGGCATCTTTCTGCGCTTGGGCGCGGGCTCCGGCGCTCGACTTGGTGGTGCCGTCCGTGGTGGAGGTGTCCTGCGCCGGCGAGGCGTTCTGACTGGCCGCTTGCGGGCCGGCTGGCTGGTCATTCAGTGGGGCGGCCGCATAAGCGGCGGAGGTCGCGCAGAAGCCGACCGATGCCAGTGCCAAGGCAAGCACATTACGTTTGAATATCACCGTTATCCCCTCCCAGGGTTGCACATCATTTTGTTTTGGTTGCGGTCGTTGCCCCAACGTTTTCGGTGGACAGCGCGGCCACATGTGCCGATGACCCGTCAACGTGGCGATCATGTTAGGGCGGTGTTTTGCAACCCGGCGGTTTACTGCATACGTATTCATTCTGCTGCTATGCATCGCAAACAGACATGTTGCTTCCCTTGGGGTGCGGCGCCATGCGCGGCGATCCCGTGCGCGTCCATGTGCGGAAAATGCGTGGAAACCAGATGCCAGGCTCATTCCGCAGGATTCGTTTCATTTTCATATGGACGTCCAAACCATCGCGACGCATGAAATGCTGCATTGCGATCATTGGCATCCATGAATACGTATGCACTGTCGGGGCTGCCGTTGCATGCAGCCATTAAGCTCCCTGACAGGCCGCGGTAGGGACCGCCCTCGGGGTGTGTCGCTGCAATCAGGGCAGGAACCCAAGGGATATACGCAATGAGTGATGCACCCTGGTGGCGCGGCGCCGTCACCTACCAGATCTATCCGCGCAGTTTCCAGGACACCGACGGCGACGGCGTGGGCGATCTGCCGGGCATTGTCGAACGGCTCGATTACGTAGCCAGCCTGGGTGTCGACGCGATCTGGATCGCGCCGTTCTTCAAGTCACCGATGGCCGATTTCGGCTATGACATTGCCGACTACCGCAACGTCGACCCGTTGTTCGGCACGCTGGCCGATTTCGACCGCCTGCTGACGAAGGCGCACGGCCTGGGTCTGAAGGTGATGATCGACCAGGTGCTCAGCCATACCTCGGTCGAGCATGAGTGGTTCCACGAAAGCAGGCAGAGCCGCAACAATCCGAAGGCCGACTGGTATGTGTGGGCCGATGCCCGTGAGGACGGCAGCGCGCCAAACAACTGGCTGTCGCTGTTCGGTGGTTCGGCATGGCAGTGGGAGCCGCGGCGCAGCCAGTACTACCTGCACAATTTCCTGACTTCGCAGCCGGATCTGAATTTCCACAGTCAGGAAGTGCGCGCAGCGATCCTCGACAGCGTGCGCTTCTGGCTGGACAAGGGCGTGGACGGTGTACGTCTGGATGCGATCAATTTCTGCTTCCACGACCGCCGGCTGCGCGACAACCCGCCCAAGCCGAAGGAGAAGCGCGTCGGCCGCGGTTTCAGCCCGGACAATCCCTACGCGTTCCAGTACCACTACTACAACAACACGCAGCCGGAAAATCTGGCCTTCCTCGGCGAGCTGCGCGCACTGATGGATCGCTATCCGGATGTCGCTGCGCTCGGCGAAATCTCCTCCGAGGATTCGCTGGCGACGATGGCCGAGTACACCCGCGATGGCCGCCTGCACATGGGTTACAGCTTCGAACTGCTGACCGACGATTTCAGTGCTGCACACATTCGCGGCACGGTGCAGACGCTGGAAGCGCAGATGAGCGAGGGCTGGCCGTGCTGGGCCATCTCCAACCATGATGTCGAGCGCGTGCTGACGCGTTGGGGCAACGGCAAGCCGTCGCCGCAACTGGCCAACCTGCTCACCGCGATGGTCTGTTCATTGCGTGGCTCGGTCTGTGTCTATCAGGGCGAGGAACTCGGCCTGACCGAAGCCGAGGTCCCCTTTGAATCCCTGCAGGATCCCTATGGCATCGCGTTCTGGCCGCAGTTCAAGGGGCGTGATGGCTGCCGTACGCCGATGCCGTGGAGTGACGATGCGCAGGCCGGATTCAGCCGAGGCATGCCGTGGCTGCCGGTGCCGCACGAGCATCGTTCGCTGGCAGTGGCACGCCAGGATGCCGATCCGCATTCGGTGCTGAATGGCTTTCGTACCTTCATGCACTGGCGCCAGTTGCAATCGGTGCTGCGCTGGGGCGACATCCATTTCCTCGACACTGCCGAGCCGGTACTGGCGTTTACCCGCCATCTCGCGGGACAGACCATGCTGGTGGTGTTCAACCTCGCCGATACGGCTGCCGAGCTGACCCTGCCAGCCGCACTTGGCAAGTCGGTGGTCGTGGATGGCCATGGTCTGCTGCAAGGTCACCTTGATGGCGGGCAGCTGCATTTGCCGGGTCACGGCGTGTGGTTTGCACACGTGGCTTGATGCGCGCGATGCATCGCCACCTGCCCATCGCATGTTTGCTGCTGGCGTGCTGCATTGGCGTTGCCCCGGCTGCAGTCGTGCATGCAGCGACCGCAGTCACCGCAGTCACCGCTACCGATGCCGTCGTGGTACGCCTGCAACTCGACGCGCCGGCCTTTGCACCAGAGCGTATCAAGGTGGCGGTCTATCTGCCGCCAGGGTATGACAGCGCTGCCGCGGCGCGCCGACATTATCCCGTGCTGTATGCGAACGATGGCCAGGACATGCCTGCCGTGGGATTGCAGCCGACACTGGCGAAGCTCTACCTCGAACATGCGATCGAGCCGATCATCGTGGTCGCGATCGACATGCTGGCCGATCGCGCCAGCGGCTATGGGTTGTCCAATCGCGCAATGGCGCGCAGTGTGACCGGCGGTTCGCAGATCGGGCCGATCGGAACGCGGGCGCAGGACTACTCTGCCTGGATCGCCACCATACTGGTGCCGTATATCGATGCGCATTACCGGACACGTCAGTCCGTTCACGACCGCACCATGCTTGGCTGGTCGCTCGGTGCGCTGAATGCGTTCAACCTTGGCTGGGAGTATCCGGATGTGTTCGGTCGGATCGGCGCGTTCTCGCCTTCGTTCTGGCTGGCTGCCGACCGCAGCAGCGCGACGGCGATCGAGCACACGCGACTGGTGCAGGGCATGGTCGACCGTGGTCCGTGGCGCGACGGATTGAAGATGTGGTTCGCGGTGGGTACCGCCGAGGAAGCCAGCGATCGCGACGGCAACGGCGTCATCGATGCGGTCAACGACGTGCAGGATGTCATCGAAGGCTATAACGGCACCGACGGCTTCCATGCGAGCGGTCTGAAACAGCTGGGCTACTCGATCGACATGGACTACGCGAAGCATGCATCGCGCACGGCCGATGTCTCGCTGTTCTTGTTGCAGGGTGGCCACCACAGCCAGGCGGCGTGGGGACAGATGCTGCCGCTGTTCCTGTTGTGGGCCTACGGCCAACATCCAATGTAGGAGCGGCTTCAGCCGCGATGCTCTGGATGCTTTGGTGCCATCAGCAAAGCGATCGCGGCTGAGGCCGCTCCTACAAGGGTTGCGTCACTTGCGTTCGGCGGCTGTCGCGTCGCGGGTGGCGCGGAATTCCGAATCCTTGCTCCAGTCCGGCCACTGGTCGGAGTTGGCGAGCTGGCTGCCCACGGTGTAGAGCAGTTGTAGGTCGCGCGCCATGCCTGTGAACGGCCAGCTTGCCTGCCATTCGTCGGATGGCTGGTGATAGTGCTTGGCGGTGTATTCCTTCTCCGCTGCGTTGCCCGCAGCGAGGCCACCATCGACCCAGTCGTTGCCCGAGCCGAACGAGATCGCCGGTACGCCGCGCTTGGCGAACGAGAAGTGGTCGGAGCGGAAGAAATAGCCGGCTTCCGGATGCGAGTCCGGTGTGTAGGCCATGCCGTATTGCTTCGCGTCGGCGATCAGGTCGTCGAGCAAACCGAGCTTCGCACTGCCGGAGATGGTGAAGTTGCGTGCCGGACCATGCGGGTCGAGTGCGTCCATGTTGAGCACGCCGGCGGTCTTGGCCAGCGGATACAGCGGATTCGCCGCGTAGTACTCGGAGCCGAGCAGACCCTTCTCCTCGGCAGTGACGTTGAGGAACACCACCGACCGCTCGGGCCGTGGCGCATGCGCGAACGCGCGTCCCAGCTCGATCAGCGCCGCCGTACCGGTGGCGTTGTCGACCGCGCCGTTGTAGATGCGATCGCCCTTCGCGTCGGGCTGGCCGATGCCTAGGTGATCCCAGTGAGCGCTGTAGATCACCGTCTCGTCCGGGCGCTTGCTGCCCTCGATGCGGCCGACGATGTTGTGCGAGGTGATCACGCTCTTGTCGACCTTGAAGCTGGCCGACAGGCTTTCACCCCGCAGTGTCACCGGCTTGAAGTCGCGCGTCTGCGCCTGCTTCTTCAGCGCGTCGAAATCCAGCCCGGCCTGCTTGAACATGCTGACTGCGAGGTCGCGCTGGATCCATGCCTCCAGCTGTGGATGCACGGCAGCGGGCTTGTCGCGCACGATGTCGAACATGGTGTTGGTGTTCGAGTTCTTCACCGTGGCCCAGCCGTACGAGGCCGGAGCAGTCTCGTGCACGATCAGGACGCCGAGGGCACACTGTCGCGCAGCTTCCTCGTACTTGTAGGTCCAGCGGCCGTAGTAGGTCATCGCCTTGCCGCCGAAGTCGCCCACGCCGGTCTCGAAATCCGGATCGTTGATCAGCACCACGGCGATCTTGCCGTGCAGGTCGACACCCTTGAAATCGTCCCAGTGACGCTCGGGCGCCTTGACGCCATAGCCGACGAAGACCAGCGGCGCGTCGGCGATCGCCACCGCGGTCGAGCCGTCCAGCGGGGCGCGCACGGCAATCTCGTTGCCCTGGGTCAACGCCTGGTTCTTGCCGTCGAGGGCAAGCGTCAGCGTCGGCGTGCCGATGATCTCGGTGCGCAACAGCGGTACCGCCTGGGTCCAGCTGCGCTTGCCGTCCTTGAGGTCACCGCCCGGCTGCAGGCCTGCCGCTTTCATCTGCGCGACCATGTAATCGATGGTCTTGGTCTCGGCTGGCGTTGCCGGGCCGCGGCCCTCGAAGGCGTCCGAGGACAAGGTCTTCACTTCGTCGGACAGGCGGTGCGGATCGAACGTGGGTGCAGGCACAGTGGCTGCCATCAGGGCCGACGATACGGCCAGGGCAAGGGTGGATAGCATCAGTCGCTTCACGGGCGATACCTGTCGCGGGGAGGGAACCGCCGATACTAGTAACCGGCCGCAGATCGGTCCACCCAACCGATGGGCCAGCCCGGGGATGCTGCCGCGCGACCCGTTGCACCCGAGAGCAACGGGTCGCGTGCCGGTGCTACTCGACGCCAACCACCTTGCCGCTGCCGGCATCGATCTTCAGCCGGACGTGATTGCCAGCCGGGTTCTCCGCCTTCGCGTTCCACAGCCCGTCCTTGAAGTCCACGTCGCGGACGTGCGTATAGCCCTGGGTTTCCAGCGATGCCCGCACATCGCGCTCGCTCAGCTGCGATACCTGCTTGTCCGGATACATCTGACCGGTCCTTGCATCGACATGGATGTCCACGCTTTCGCCATTGGCACTCCTGGCGTGGGCGTACCACATGCCATCGCGAAACTTGAGGTCGTGCACCTTGGTGTAGCCATGCTCGGTGAGCGCGCTGCGTACCTGCGGCTCGGTCATGGCCTGTTGCGCGATGACTGCACCGGATGATCCGAGTGCAAGCGCACCAAGCGCGAGCGTGAAAGTCAGTGAAGTGATCTTGCTCTTCATGGACGACTCCTCGTCAGCTTGCAGGAATGCTGAGTCTTGGCGGGTCCGAATCAACCTCTGATGAACGAGGGGCAGGGTGCGGCAGTTCTTGCAGGCGATCCGGCGTATCGACATGTCGGCTTTGCCTCGCGACGTCCGATGCCAGCAGGGTTCAAGCCAGTCTGAACCCAGCCTGTGCCGGCGATGGTGCAGCGGTCTGGTTGCACTGGCCGCTCGCCGGGATTAGCCATAGATTCGCTGGCCAGTAGAGCGCATGACACGATTCTGTTCCGTCGATGCAGACCGTGATGATCGACGCACTCGTTTGTCCAGGGGACCCCGATACGTGAATCCGTCGATTCCGCACGATGCCTCGATCGCTGCCGGTGACGCTCCCGCGAGCACCGATCGCAGCGTCTTCGCCATCCTTCTCGCGCTGTATTCCCTGATCCTGTATCCCATCCTGCGTGCAAACCGCTATTTCGACGACGACCTCAAGCGCGCGCTGGTCGGCCGCACCGGCTGGGATTCCAACGGCCGGCCGCTGACGACCCTGCTGATGCGGCTGCTTCAGTACTACGACTCCGCCATGGTGGACATCTCGCCGCTGACCCAGATCGGGGCCATCGCCATCCTCGCCTGGGCCGGCGTGCTGATCGCGCGTCGCTACGCCATCCGCTCGCCCTGGATGGCTGCGCTGGTGGCCTTCCCAATCGGCGCACAGCCGTTCTACATGGAAAGTCTTTCCTACAAGTTCGATGCCTTGAGCATGAGCGTGGCGGTGTTTCTGGCCCTGTTGCCGATGATCGCGCTCAGGAGTACCCGGTGGAGCTGGTGGCTGGGAGTTTGCGCACTTTTTGCAAGCCTCTGTTTCTATCAACCGGCCATCAATGCCTGCCTGATCTTCATCCTGCTGGAGCTGGTGCTGGCCCAGCTGCACGGCAGGGGAGCGCGCCGGCTGGCGATGCGGTTCCTGTCGCGCGCGCTGCAGGTCGGCGTGGCCATGCTCATCTACCAGGTCCTTGTCGGCATCCACATCCACGGCTGGGTAAGGCAGCAAAGCGCAAAGATCCAGGGGCTGCATGACCTGCCGGTGGTGAAGGCCAACTTCGTCGATTTCCTTGCTTTCATCGACAGCAGTTTCAATGCGCAGTGGTGGCGGTACTCCGCTCCCGTGCTGATTCTGCTGGCGTTGTTCCCCGTGATCATCGGCATCCGCCATGTGCTGAAGGCGCGTCTCACGCAACCGGTCTGGGTCAGCGTGATCCTTTTCGCAGTCAGCCTGCTGCTGCCGCTGGCAGCACTCGCCTGCGTGTTCGGCCCGATGCTGCTGCTGCTCAAGCCGGAGATCGAGCCGCGTGTACTCATGGGAGCGGGCGCGCTGCTGGCGGCGGCGCTGATCGTCATGCAGGCAGCGCTGCGGCAGTGGCACCAGTCCGACAAGTGGACGCTGGCGGCGGCGTGGATGCTTGCGCTGGGCATGGCTACCTTCGCCAGCGCCTATGGCAATGCCCTGGGTGAGCAGAAAAATTACGAGGACCGGATCGCTTCGCATCTTGCCGAAGATCTGGCAGAACTGAAGGTGGATCATCCCATCCGGGCGTTGCTGCTCGACGGCAGCATCGGTTATTCACCCATCACCGCACATGTTGCCGAACAATTTCCCCTGGTCCGCACACTGATCATTCCGTACCTGCAGGTGGACGACGTATTCCACACCCACATGTTCCTCATGTACTACGTCCCGGATCTTGTCGACATGCGCTACGAGCCGAGCGCTGCGGACCTGCAGAGACAGACATCGCTGCTGGCGAGAGCCTGCCAGGCACCGCCCACTCGCAACGCGCGGTTTTACAGTCTTTCCCTGGTCGACGACACCGCCGTGGTGATGCTCGGCGCGGCGCACCAGCATCGCTGCACCACGGCTGCCGGATCCGGGTTGGATTGAGCCGCTGGGCGATTCTGGCAGCGTGCAGTTCGGCGACAGATGAAATACCGCAGCGCCAGTTCTGACGGCGTCCGCCTGCGTGCACTGGCCGGTCAGACAGTCTGTCTGGAAGTCATGACTTTCGGCAGGGCTTTCGCTATTGTTTGATACGTTATAGCGTTTCATCGGCTTTTCCCGTCAATCCCCCTCACTCTCGAAGCGCTCGCATGAAAAAACCGTGGGCTGACGTGTTTGCCCGATCCTGCAAGGCAGACAGTGGGGTTACAGGAAAGATTTCGTCCTTCGCCAGCGCGTCCCTGTCGCGGCCACCGATTTTCCTGGCGATCGCGACTTGCCTGCTGATCGCCGGTTGCGCGGTCGGTCCCGACTTCAAGAAGCCGGCCGCCCCCGATGTCGGCGACTATACCGGCCACCCGCTCTCGACCACGGCAGCTATTCCGGATGTTGCCGGTGGCGAGGCCCAGCGCTTTGCCGAGGGTGGCGACATTCCCGGCGACTGGTGGACGCTGTTCCATTCCAGGCAGCTCAATGCGCTGATCGAACAGTCGCTTGCCAGCAATCCCGACCTGAAGGCCGCGCAGGCGGCGTTGGCCGAGGCCAGGGAAAACGTGCTGGCGCAACGGGGCACCTACTACCCCAGTGTTTCGGCGAGCTTTTCAGCCAGTCGCCAGAAGACGCCAGGGACCATCTCGCCCACGCCGAGCAACAATGCTCTGCTGTACAACGTGTTCACCCCGCAGGTCAGCATTTCGTATGCGCCCGATCTTTTCGGCCTGAATCGCCGCACCGTGGAGTCGGTGAAGGCGCAGGAGCAGGCGGTCCGTTTCCAGTTGATTGCCACGCACGTCACGCTGAGCAGCAATGTCGTCGTCGCCGCGGTGCAGGAGGCATCGCTGCAGGCGCAGGTCGATTCGACCCGCCAGATGATCGACATCAACGGCAAGATGCTGCAGATCCTTCGCTACCAGTTCGCCAAGGGGTACGCCGGTCGACTCGATGTTGCCGCGCAGGAATCGCAGCTTGCGCAAGTCACCGCCACCTTGCCGCCGCTGCTCAAGCAACTGGCGCAGCAGCACGACCTGATCGCCGTGCTGACCGGTCGCTTTCCGAGTCAGGCACCCGTTGAGAAATTCGATCTTTCAAGTCTGCAGTTGCCGCAGGAACTGCCGGTCAGCCTTCCATCGGCACTGGTGGCGCAGCGGCCGGATGTACGTCAGGCCGAGGCCAATCTGCATGTGGCCAGCGCCCAGGTCGGCATTGCCACGGCGAACCGGCTGCCGAATATCCAGTTGACCGCGGACGCCGGCAGCACGGCGCTGGCGATCGGCCAGGTGTTCAAGGCGGGTACCGGTTTCTGGGATTTGGGTGCGGCCATCACCGCACCGATTTTCGAGGGCGGTACCTTGCTGCACCAGCAGCGTGCCGCGAAGGCAGCCTATGTCGAAGCAGCCGAGCAATACCGCAGCACCGTGCTCATCGCTTTCCAGAATGTCGCCGATACCCTGGTGGCACTCGATCAGGATGCTGCTGGCCTGAAGTCCGCCGCCGCCGCCGCCGATGCCGCCAAAGTCACCCTGGACCTGTCGCAGCGGCAATGGAAGGACGGTTATGCCAGCTATCTCTCGCTGCTGGGTGCGGAGCAGGCCGATCTACAGGCCCGGATCAATCTGGTGCAGGCCCAGGCCAATCGTTATGCCGACACCGCGGCGCTGTTCCAGGCGCTCGGTGGTGGCTGGTGGCATCGCGCCGAACTGCAGCAGGCAGGCTCGGACCAGGCAGATCCAATCCGGAACAAAGATGAAAAATAGACTTCTTTACGCGATGCCGGGTGCCGGACGCCGCGGTGGATGGTTGCGCTCAGTTGCCGCTGCCGGCGCGCTGTTGGCGGCGCTTGCGCTGACCCCGGGCTGCTCCGGCAAGACGGACAACGATGCGCAGACAGCCACACCGAAACCCGCGAATGTCACCTTGACGGCCGAGCAGAGCAAGAGCATCCACATCTACACCGTCGCATCATTCCGCTTCCGCAAGGCGGTCGACGCCACCGGCGCGGTGGATTTCGACAACGACCAGGCCACCAGCGTGCTGGCACCTTTTTCCGGCCCGGTGTCGCGACTGCTCGTTTCCCCCGGCCAGCACGTGAAGAAGGGCGAGCCGCTGGCAGAAGTGGATTCGCCGGATTTTGCGGCGGCCGTCAGCACCTACGTCAAGGCCATCGTCACCGCAAGGAATGCGCGCCGGCTTGCCGATGCGGACAAGGACCTCGTCCAGCACAACGGCGTCTCGATGCGCGAAGCAGAGCAGGCGCAGACCGATGCGGCCAATGCCGAGGCCGACCGTGATGCGGCCCGGCAGGCGCTCGTTTCGCTGGACGTGGATCCGCAGGTCATCCGGGACATCGAGGCTGGCCGAACGGTGCAGCGCATCGAAGGCATCATTCGCTCGCCGATCACCGGCACGGTGGCGGAAAAACTGATCACGCCAGGGCAACTGCTGCAGGCGGGCACCACGCCGTGCTTCACCGTGGCCGATCTTTCGCGGGTCTGGGTCATGGCACAGATTTCCGCCTCCGACCTGGCCTCGGTCAGCGTGGGCGACCCCGCCCAGGTGGAGACCGGCATCGCTTCCACCAGCCTTGACGGAACCGTGGACAACATTTCGGCGTTGGTGGATCCCGATACCCGTGCGGTGATCGCGCGCGTGGTCGTCGAAAATCCCAAGGGGTTGCTGAAGAAACAGATGTACGTCCACGTACGGATCCGGGCGCGCCAGCCAAGCAGCGGGTTGCTGGTTCCGGTGTCGGCGATCCTGCGTGACGACGAGAACCTGCCGTTCGTCTATGCCGTCCAGCCCGACGGCAGTTTCGCACGGCAGCATGTGACGCTGGGCTCGCGTACCGGCGACCAGTACGTGATTCCGGAAGGGGTCAAGAGCGGCGACCGGGTCGTGGTCGATGGCGCGATCTTCGTCCAGTTCATGCAAAGCCAATGAGCGACCAATTGCCATCACCGCCGCCGCGGGCGGTGTCGATCATGAACCGGGTCGTGGCCGCTTCACTGGGTCAGCCCTTCCTCGTCATCCTGCTGATACTCGTGCTGATCGGTGCGGGGGCCCGATCGCTGCAGCGCCTGCCGGTGGACGCCTATCCGGACCTGTCGCCGCCGATCGTCGAGATCATCACGCAATGGCCCGGGCATACGGCCGAGGAAGTGGAGCGGCTGATCACGGTGCCGATGGAAATCGGCATGACCGGCATTCCGAAGACGGACAATGTCCGCTCGATCTCGCTGTACGGATTGTCCGACGTCATCATCACGTTCCACGAGGGAGCGGGTGACGACTACACGCGCCAGCAGGTGTTCAACCTGCTGTCTGGCGTCAGTCTGCCGAGTGGGGTGACCCCGTCGGTGTCGCCGCTGTCCTCACCGTCGGGCCTGATCTATCGCTACGTGCTGCAGAGTTCCGACCGCTCGCCGATGGAACTCAAGACGCTCGAGGCTTGGACCATCGAGCCGCAGTACAAGTCCGTTCCCGGCGTGGCGGACGATTCGGGATTCGGCGGCGGCACCATGCAGTACCAGGTGCTGCTCGATCCGGTGAAAGTTGCCGGAGTCGGCCTCTCGGTGCAGCAGGTGGAAGCCTCGCTGACGGCCAACAACAGCAATGCCGGTGGCGGTTTCTATTCGCAGGGTGGCCAGTTCTATTACGTGCGCGGCCTGGGACGCATGGAAACGCTCGAGGACATCGGCAACGTGGTGCTGGCCGTGCACAACGGCACGCCAGTCCTGCTCAAGGATGTCGGTCGTGTGGCCATCGGCATCGCGCCGCGGCTGGGCGAGTTCGGTTTCGAGAAGCAGGACGACGCGGTCGAGGGCGTCATCCTGTTGCGCACGGGCGAAAAGGCGCAGGACGTCCTCAAGGGTGTCGAGGCAAAGACGAAGGAGCTCAACGAACAGATCCTGCCCAAGGACGTGAAAGTCGTTCCGTTCTACGACCGCAGCGACCTTATCGCGCTGACCACCAAGGTGGTGGAAGACAACCTGCTGCGCGGCATGGTGCTGGTCGTCGTGGTCCTGATCTTCTTCCTCTACGATTTTCGTGCCGGACTGATCGTCGCCACCACCATCCCGCTGGCGCTGCTGTTCGCGTTTGTCTGTCTCGATTTGCAGCAGGCCTCGGCCAACCTGCTTTCCATCGGCGCGATCGATTTCGGCATCCTGGTGGATGGCGCGGTGGTGATGGTGGAAAACATCTACCGACAGCTGGCGGAACGAAAAGGGACATCGCCGAGCATCAAGGAAGTTATCCTGGAGGCGGCAGCAGAAGTGGATCGTCCGCTGTTCTACGCGGTCGCGGTGATCGTGGCCAGTTTCCTGCCGATCTATGTCCTGTCCGGACCGTCGGGCACGCTGTTCAAACCGATGGCGGATACCATGGTGTTTGCCCTGGTCGGTTCGCTGATCGTCACCCTGGTCCTGCTGCCGGTGCTGTGCGCGCACTTCATGCGCAATGGCGTGCGTGAGCGGCGCAATGCCATTTTCGAAGCCATCAAATCGGCCTACACCAAGGGGCTCGATCTCTGCCTCGCCCGTCCCTGGTGGACGACCGGCATCGCGACCATTCTGCTGGCGGGTTCGCTGCTGCTGATTCCCTTCATCGGCGGCGAGTTCATGCCGCAGCTGGACGAAGGCGCGCTGTGGGTGCGTGCCACGATGCCTTACACGATTTCGTTCGACGAATCCGCGAAGATCACGCCCCAGATCAGGGGCATCCTGCGCTCCTTTCCCGAGGTCACCACGGTTGCCTCGGAGCTGGGTCGCCCCGACGACGGCACCGATTCGACCGGCTTCTTCAACGTCGAATTCTACGTCGGCCTGAAACCCTACTCGGAATGGACCGGCCGCTACCGCACCAAGGCCGAGCTGACCGAAGCCATCAACCAGAAGCTGCAGTCGTTCCCCGGCATCATCTTCAACTACACCCAGCCGGCAGAGGATGCGGTGGACGAGGCGGAATCCGGTCTGAAGAGCGCGCTGGCGGTCAAGGTGTTCGGCGCCAATCTGGATACGCTCCAGCAGAAGGGCAAGGCGATCAAGCAGATCCTCGAGAATGTGCGTGGCATCCGCGATGTCACCCTGGTGAAGGAACTCGGCCAGCCCAGCCTGACCATCAAGATCAATCGCGCCGCGATTGCCCGTTATGGCCTGAACGTCGACGACATCAATGCGCTGATTACCACCGCCATCGGCGGCGACGTGGCCACCCAGGTGGTGCAGCAGGAGAAGCAGTTCGATCTGGTCGTCCGCCTCGATCGCCCGTATCGGGATACTCCCGAGGAGATCGGCAATATCCCGGTGGCGACACCGGGCGGGCAGCAGCTCCCGCTCAAGGAGTTCGCCGATATCCAGGTGACCAACGGCGCCTCGTTCATCTACCGCCAGCACAATTCACGCTACATCGGCGTGCAGTTCTCGGTGCAGGGTCGTGACCTGGCTGGCGCGGTGGAAGACGCCATGCAGCAGGTCAACAAGAAGGTCGTGATGCCGCAGGGCTACCATCTGGACTGGGGCGGGGAATATACGGAATACACCGCGTCGCGCGCGCAGCTCAATGTCATCCTGCCGCTGACCATTGCGCTGATCTTCCTGTTGCTGTTCACCCTGTACAGCAACTTCAAGTTCCCGCTGATCACCGTGCTCGGCGTGCTGCTGTCGGCGCCGATGGGCGGCATCGTGGCGCTGTGGCTCACCGGGACGCCGTTCTCCGTCTCGTCCGGCATCGGCTTCCTGGCCCTGTTCGGCGTTTCGGTGCAGACGGCCGTCGTCTACATCTCCTACGTCAACGAACTGCGACGCGGTGGCACCACCATCGACGAGGCGATCCGCGAAGGCGCGATCCTGCGACTGCGCCCGATCATGATGACCGCGCTGGTGGCGGCACTGGGATTGCTGCCGGCTGCACTGGCCACAGGCGTCGGCACCGACACGCAAAAACCATTCGCCCTGGTCATCGTCAGCGGCCTGTTCACGCGATTGCTGATCAGCATCTTCCTGATGCCGGCGCTGTATGCATTGGTTGCGCGGCCGGATGATCGGCTGGAAGTGTGAGTGCGCTCCGGGACAACTGACTGCACAAACGAAAACGGCCTGCATCGCTGCAGGCCGTTTGCATACATGGTGGCCGGGGACGGAATCGAACCGCCGACACGGGGATTTTCAATCCCCTGCTCTACCAACTGAGCTACCCGGCCGGAATCTGGCCACTTCGGCACAACCGCGATGGTTGCTGATGTTGCGTGGAGCCGCGTATTAGACCGAACGGGCGGCTTTTCGTCAAGACTCGCTGTCAGGCGCGGTGAAACCGGCGGCCTTGGCGAAGTCGCCGCCGAACAGGAATTTCTCCATCTCTTCCGCGAGGAACTTGCGTGCCTTCGGGTCGAGCGGGTTGAGCCGGTATTCGTTGATCAGCGTGGTCTGGTGGGCCAGCCACTGCTGCCATGCGGACTTGGAGATTTCGTTGTAGATGCGCTGGCCGAGCGGGCCGGGCCATGGGGCGAAGTCGAGGCCTTCGGCGTCGATGTCGAGCTTGGCGCAATGGATGATGTGGCTCATGGTGGTGTTCCTTGTGTCTTTGCCTGCTGCAGTGGAACAGGGTTCTTGAAGTGTCGTGGCAGAAGCGTCGCGGCTGAAGCCGCGCTTACACGGGTTGGCTGGCGATACTCAACAGGAGCGTGCGCACGGGCGCGGGCAGGCCGAGAGCACCCAGTTCGTCGAGGGTGCACCAGCGCAAATGCGGATTGTCGGCGATGCCGTGCTGCACTGTCGCGCGATCGAACAGCAACGGTTCGATGTCCAGTCGATAGTGGCTGAACACGTGGGTGAAGGGTGTAAGTGTCTGCGCGTCGTCGATCTGCGCGTGCTGCTGCGCGATGCGCCAGGCGCCGTCAGGATCGGTCGCTTCGGGCAGGCTCCACAGGCCCGACCACACGCCTTGCGGACCGCGTCTTTCCAGCAGCACGCGGCCATGCCGGTCGCGCAGGATCAGCATCACGGTGCTGCGGGTGGGGATGCGCTTGCCCGGCTTGCTGGTGGGCAGCTGCGCGGTGAGGTCATCGCGATGGGCGATGCAATCGCTGGCCAGTGGGCACGACTCGCAGCGTGGGCGCGAGCGCACGCAGACGGTGGCGCCCAGATCCATGATCGCCTGTGTGTAGTCGGCGACGCGCGTGGCCGGCGTGTGCGCTTCGGCGTGTTGCCACAGCTGCTTCTCCACTGCGGATTCGGCAGGATGACCGTGGATGCCGTGATAGCGCGCGAGCACGCGCTTGACGTTGCCATCGAGTATCGCGAAGCGCAGCCCGTATGCCTGCGCCAGGATCGCGCCGGCGGTGGAGCGGCCGATGCCGGGCAATGCATGCAGGGCATCGAAGTCACGCGGCAGTTCGCCACCATGCTGCTCGACGCAGATCTGCGCAGCGCGATGCAGGAAGCGTGCGCGGCGGTAGTAGCCGAGCCCGGACCACAGCGCCAGCACGGTGTCCTCGTCGGCAGCGGCAAGATCGCGCAGGGTGGACAGCGCGCCGACGAAGCGCTCGAAGTAGCCGGCCACGGTGGCGACCTGGGTCTGCTGCAGCATCACTTCGGACAGCCACACGCGATAGGCATCGCGAGGGTGTTGCCAGGGCAGGTCCTTGCGGCCGTGCCGGTCGAACCAGCGCAGCAGGCGGGTGGCGAAGGTTGCCGTCATGGCAGCTTGCGGACGGCTGGCTTGGCAGGCGCTGTCGGCGCGGCGGTGCTGGCTGCGGGCACGGCCACGTCGTCACCGGCCTGCAGGGTCAGTCCCTCGATGCTGATGCTGCCCGCGTCGAGCCGTGCGATTTCCGCATGGCCGTTGCCCGGCGGCAAGGTCAGCTGCGGTCCCTGTTCGTTGCCGAGCTGGCCCCACCAGTGCGCGAGTTCCAGCGGTGGCAGGCGCAGGTCGGCGTGGTTGTCGGGGCCATCCAGTTTCAGTGCGAGCAGCAGTGGACTGTCCTGGTTGGCCGGCGTCAGATGCAGCGAGATGTCGTACTGCCCGCCATCTGCATGGTCCAGCTTGCCGGCAAGGCTGGCGGCAGCGTCGGCAGCGCCGTGCCAGTGCGCGCTGCCGTTCAATGCCAGGGTCAGCGTGCTGCCCTGCGACAGATGCAGTTCGATGTTGTCCAGCTGCAGCGTGTTGCCCTCGATGCGCGGCGTGGCGGACAGGCGCAACTGCAGCGGTGTTCGCGCAGAGGTGGTGGCGGACATGCTGACGGAGAACGGTCGTCCCGAGTTCAGGCTGCCGGCTTCGAGTGCGACATCGCCGAGCAGCAACTGGTCGCCGCGCACCACGCTGCCACGACTGATGCTGATGCCGGTGTCGATGCGCGGGATATTCGGCGGCGTACCGGCTGGTCGCGCGGGCAGCGCAATCAGCCAGCCTTGCAGCGCATCGAGGTCGACGCGCGGGGAGTCGATCTCCAGCTGGGTAATTACCGGTGGGCCGCCGAGCAGGGTTTGCCATGGGAGTGCCAGCCGACCGCGTGAGGCAAGCAGGATCGGTGCGTTGTTGCCCTGTGCGTTGAGCGTGATGCCGGACAGCACCAGTGCCGGACGCGGAAACAGGGTGGGGCTGGCCGGGCTGGCCAGGTTCAACTCGAGCCCGACGTCGCGTGCCTGGGTCTGCAGCATCGCGGTGAAGCGTTCCGGCTGCAGCAGCAGGTAGACGGCGGTGACCACGGCGAGCGCGGCGGCCAGCGCAAGGCCACCAAACACCAGCAGGATCAGCCGCAGCCGGCGTGACATCGGTTCAGCCCCGCGCTTCAGTCATGGCCATGCCCAACACCGAGGCTGGCGGGCAGCAGGCCGTCGACAAACGCCTCGGCCTCGAACACGCGCAGGTCGGTGGCGGTTTCGCCGAGGCCGACGAAACGGATCGGCAAGCCGAACTCGCGTGCCAGCGCAAACACCACGCCACCCTTGGCGGTACCGTCGAGCTTGGTGACGACCAGGCCGGTGACGCCGACGATCTGGCGGAACTGGCGCACCTGATTGACCGCGTTCTGTCCGGTGGTGCCGTCGATCACCATCAGCACCTCATGCGGTGCGTCGGCATCGAGCTTCTTCAGCACGCGGGCGATCTTGCCCAGCTCGTCCATCAGGCCGCCCTGGGTATGCAGGCGGCCGGCGGTGTCGGCGATCAGGACGTCGATGCCGCGCGAACGGGCCGCCTGCAGCGCATCGAAGATCACGCTGGCGGCATCGGCGTCCTGGCCCTGCGAGATCACCGGCACCTGGTTGCGTTCGCCCCAGGTCTTGAGTTGCTCGACCGCGGCAGCGCGGAAGGTGTCGCCGGCGGCCAGCATCACCGCATAGCGTTCGTCGCGCCACCTGCGCGCCAGCTTGCCGATGGTGGTGGTCTTGCCGGCGCCGTTGATGCCGACCGTGAGCACCACGAACGGGTGGTGGCCGCGAACGTCCAGTGGCTGCTCGACCGGTTTCAGCAGGGCGACCAGCGCCTCACGCAACGCGGCCAGCAATGCCGGGGCGTCGGCGAATTCACGCTTGTGCATGCGCTTGCGCAGGCTTTCGACCAGCTCGGTGCTGGCCTCGATGCCGACATCGGCGGTGATCAGGGTGGTTTCCAGCTCGTCCAGCAGATCGTCGTCGAGCCTCGGATGGCGCACGAACAGCGAGCTGAGGCCGCGCGCGAAGGCATTGCCGGACAGGCGCTCGCGCCAGCTTCGTTTGGGAGGTGCCTCGGCGGCTGGCGCGGGTTCGTCGGCGGGCGCCACGAATCGTTCGGAATCGGGCCGGATTTCGGCGGGTGCGGGGATTTCCACCAATGCCTCGTGCAACAGCGGATCACTACTTTCCGGCGCAGCGGTGTCGGCAGGCACCTTGGCGGCCGGTGGCTCCGCAGTCGTCTCGGCGGGTTTCTTCTTCCAGAACTTGAGCATTGCGGCCGTGATTCAAAGACAATGGGCGGCATGCTAACACTCCCATCCGTACTGGCCGCTGAGGGCCCGGTGTCTTGAGCCGCGGGCGCAATGCCGCGCCGGGGCGGGTCCGCGTCATCGGCGGCAGCCTGCGCAATTCGCGGCTCGACGTGCCGGATCTGCCGGGCCTGCGGCCCACCGCCGAGCGGGTGCGCGAGACCCTGTTCAACTGGCTGGCGCCGGTGGTGGAAGGTACGCGTTGCCTCGACCTGTGTGCCGGTACCGGCGCGCTGGGCGTCGAGGCACTCTCCCGTGGCGCGGCCAGCGTGCAGTTCGTCGAGCGCGATGCACAAGCGGCGCAGGCATTGCGCGACAACCTGGGACGGCTCAAGGTCGGCGCCGGCAAGGTGACTGCCGTAGAGGCAGGGGCGTTCCTGCAGGGAGCGCCGCAGCCGTACGACCTGGTGTTCCTGGACCCGCCATTCGCGCTGGGCTTGTGGGCTGCCCTGGGGCAGCGGCTGGAGGCGGGCGGCTGGCTGGCGGCACGGGCGTGGATCTATGTGGAATCGCCGCGCCACGGTGTACCGGGACTGCCGCCGAACTGGCAGCTGCATCGCGAAGGTCATGCCGGCGAGGTGCGTTTTGCGCTCTATCGGCGTGCGCTTCCGTTAAGCTAGGGTCAATTCAGCTGCCGCTTCCGTCTCGTGAGCAAACCATTGGGCAACCCGCGCCTGGCCATCTATCCGGGCACCTTCGATCCGATCACCAACGGTCATACCGATCTGGTGACGCGTGCCGCGCCATTGTTCGAGCGAGTGATCGTGGCGGTGGCGGACAGCTCCAGCAAGGGGCCGGGCTTCAGCATCAGCGAGCGCATCACCCTGGCCCGGCTGGCGCTGGCCGACCTGCCGAACGTGGAGGTGCGCGGCTTCGACTGCCTGCTGGCCACCTTCATCGAGGAGGTAGGTGCCGGGGTGATCATCCGCGGCCTGCGCGCGGTGTCGGATTTCGAATACGAATTCCAGCTGGCCAGCATGAACCGGCATCTGATTCCGCAAGCGGAAACACTGTTCCTGACGCCGGCCGAACAATACAGTTTCATTTCCTCGTCGCTGGTGCGCGAGATCGGTCGCCTGGGCGGCGATATCTCCGGTTTCGTGCATCCCGCGGTACAACAGGCCATGCGTCAGCGCTGGCAGAAAAGCCGCACCGGCTTCAACAAGCAACCCGAAACAGAAGGTGATAACCATGCGTAAATTCGCTCTCATTGCCGCCATCGCGCTGACCGCCAGCCTGGGCCTGAGCGCCTGCAACAAGCAGGATGATCAGCAGGATGCCCAGCAGCAGGTGCAGCAGGCGCCGAAGCCGACCGATCCCAGCGACTCCAAGGGGTGGAACAGCTACCTCGGCCAGATCGTGCAGAAGAACATGCAGGGCATGACGGCCAACCAGCCGTACGCCTACATGGTGACTGCGGGTACCACCGACGACGCCAAGGCGCAGAATGACCGTCAGCTGCAGAGCGTGCAGGACACCGTCGCCCGCGGCGTGCTGCCGGGCAATCTGCTGGCCTTTGGTGGCCCGGTTTCCGCCACCACTGCCGACCTGGTCGTGGCCGCCTTCAAGGATGCCAAGCCGGGTTCGTTCAAGGACGTGATCATCCTGTTCATCGGTGACAAGGCCGACGAGCAGCGCGTCACGGATGCCCTGAAGCCGACCGGCGCGACCGTCCGCTTCGTCGCCATGTAAGAGCCAAGGGGATGGCCGTGCCTGGCGCGGCCATCCTTCCCGGCTGCTCTCCTGCGGAGAGGGGCAGGGTTGGGCGTTCCGCCCGTGGCATTGCCGCATCGGGATGCCTGCCTGTTCGTGTGTCACGGGCCATATGCGCCCGACCTGTAATATCGACTGCCATGTCCTTGAAAATCCTCGACACCTGCGTCAATTGCGATGTCTGCGAACCGGTTTGCCCGAACAAGGCGATCTCGCTGGGCGAGGAGTTCTACGTGATCGACCCGGCACTGTGCACCGAGTGCATCGGACATCATGACGAACCGCAATGCATCGAGGTGTGCCCGGTCGAATGCATCATCGTCGACCCCGCACACGTCGAGTCGCACGAGCAGCTCGATCTCAAATACCGTCACCTGATGGCCAAGGAGTCTGTAGCATGAGTGTTTCCCTGCATGGACGAGTACTGGTTCTGAGCCTGTTGCTTACTGGCACCGCAGCGTTCGCGGCTGATGGCTCGCCGAAAACCGCTACGGGCAATGCCGCGCAGGTGCAGTCGGCACAGTTGCAGCAACGTCCGGGTCATGCGGCGATTGCCAGTGCGAATTATCTCGCCACCAACGCCGGTCTCGAAGTGCTGGCCAAGGGTGGCAATGCGTTCGATGCAGCGGTTGCGGTTGCGTCCACACTGTCGGTGGTGGAGCCGGAAAGCTCCGGCATCGGCGGCGGCTTCATGGCCGTGCTGCATCGGGCGAAGGATGACCACGATGTGTTCATCGACGCGCGCGAGACCGCGCCGGCCGCGGTAAACCCCAGGGACTACCTCAACCCCGATGGCAGCCCGAACCGCGACACGGCCCTCAAGGGGCCGCTTTCCGCCGGCATCCCGGGCGAACCGGCTGGCCTGGTGTTGATCGCGAAACGTTACGGCAGGCTTCCCTTGCAGCAGTCGCTGGCCCCGGCAATCCGCACCGCCCGCGATGGTTTCCAGCCGGATGCGCGCCTGCGTCACTCGATCGCCGAAGAACAGCAGAACATCCAGCGCTGGCCGGCCTCGGTCGCCAAGTATTTGCCGGATGGCAAACCGCCCGCCGACGGTGCGATTTGGCGCGATCCGGATCAGGCGCGCACCTGGGAGCTGATTGCTGCGCATGGCGATGACGGCTTCTATCGTGGCGAGACTGCGCAGAAGCTGGTTGCTGCTGTGCGTGCGGCCGGTGGCAACTGGACGCTGGCCGATCTGGCCGGCTACCAGGCGAAGGAGCGCACGCCGATCGTGGTGAATTATCGAGGTTATCGCATCGTCACTGCGCCACCACCGTCGTCCGGTGGCGTAGCGATTGCCGAGATCCTCAACATCCTGTCCGGCTTCGATCTGTCGAAGATGGACCAGGCACAGCGCGTGCATTACATCGTCGAAGCGATGCGCCGCGCATTCCGCGACCACAACGACTATCTGGGCGATCCGGATTTCGTGAAGATGCCGCTGGACATGCTGCTGTCGCCGTACTACGCCGACGGCCTGCGCCAGAGCATCCTGCCCGACCGGGCCACGCCGTCATCGATGCTGCCGCGAGCCGAGGCGCCCGAGCCGGGCATGCACACCACGCATTTCTCGATTATCGATGCCGATGGCAACATGGCGGCGATCACCTCGACGGTGAACTACGTGATGGGTTCCACCTTCGTCGCGGCAGGCACTGGCGTACTGCTGAACGACGAGATGGATGATTTCGCACTGGTGCCGAACAAGCCGAACGTCTACGGCCTGCTCGGCAGCGCGGCAAACGCGCCGGCGCCAGGCAAGCGCATGCTGTCGTCGATGTCGCCGAGCATCGTGATCGGCGCCGACCGCACCGCGGTGATCGGTTCGCCCGGTGGTTCGACCATCATCACCCAGGTGCTGGAGGGCATCCTGCATTTCATCGATGGCGAAAGCGCACAGCAGATCGCCGCGCATAAACGATTCCATCATCAGTACATGCCCGATGAGGTGATGGTCGAGGACGGCACATTCGACCCGGCCACCAGCGACGCACTGACAAAGATGGGCTACGCGCTGAAGCAACGCGAATCGTGGGGTTTCATGAATGTGGTCACCTGGGATCGCAAGACCAACCAGCTCGACGCAGCCAGCGACCCGCGCCGCCCTTCGGGCCTGGGCAAGGTGCAGTAGGGTCGGGTGATGGAGCTGTTCTCGATCCAGGGCAACTCTCAGCAGCTCGATGGCGGCGCCATGTTTGGCAACGCTCCAAAAGCGCTGTGGTCGCGCTGGATCAAACCGGATGCCGAGAACCGGATTCCGCTGGCCTGTCGCTGCCTGCTGGTGAAGGATCTGGACGGGCGGAACGTGCTGTTCGAGACCGGCATCGGCGCGTTTTTCGAGCCTGCGTTGCGCGAGCGTTACGGTGTGGTCGAGCCGCAGCATGTGCTGCTTGATTCGCTGGTCGCAGTCGGCCTGAGCCATGAAGACATCGACGTGGTGGTGCTGTCGCACCTGCATTTCGACCATGCCGGTGGTCTGCTGGCGGCGTGGGAACAAGGCCAGCCGCCGCGGCTGCTGTTTCCACGCGCACGTTTTGTGGTGGGTGCCGAGCATTGGCGGCGTGCGCTCAAGCCGCATCCGCGCGACCGCGCCTCATTCATTCCCGAACTGCAGCCGCTGCTGCAGGCCAGCGGACGGCTGGAGCTGGTCGAGGGCGAATATTCGCAGACGCTGGGCAACGCGGTGCGTTTCAGCTTTTCAGACGGCCATACGCCGGGCCTGATGCTGGCCGAGGTTGCTGGTGTGGTGTTCTGTGCGGATCTCATTCCGGGCCGATTCTGGGTGCATCTGCCGATCACCATGGGCTACGACCGTTTCCCGGAGAAACTGATCGACGAGAAACAGGTGTTCCTGGACGACAAGCTGGCGCGTGAGGTGCAGTTGTTCTTCACGCACGATCATGATTGTGCGCTGGCGCGGGTGATACGTGATGAGCGTGGGCGTTTCGGGACAGCCGACGAATTGCGCGAGCTGCGTGGCGTGCAGCCGTTCATGACGGAGGCGGCCGCATGAAGAAGATGGTTGGTGCCATGTCGTTGCGTGGCATGGCGTGCAATGTCGCCGGAGCCTTGCTGATGCTTGCCGGTATCGGACTGATCGCGATGACGATACGTGGCCAGCTCAACTATCAGGCGGCGGTCGACCGGCATGGCGGCGAAGTGACCAGTCTGGCCGATGATGCGGGCCCGCAGGCAGGCCAGCACGGTGCCATGGTGCGACTGGTCGGGACGCCGCGGGTGGTGGAGGCACCGCTCGATCCGGATTTCAATCTGCAGGTCAGCACGCCGGTGCTGGTGCGCCACGTCGAAATGTTCCAGTGGCGCGAGATACGCATCGGCGACAGCGTGCACTACGAACTCGACTGGGTGGATCGGCCACTCAATGCCAGTCACTTCAAGGAGCCGGCCGGGCACGCCAATCCAACCAGTTTTCCGCTCAGCGGCAAGCAGTTCGATGCCGGCCTGGTGCGGCTGAGTGGATTCAGGCTGTCGCCGCAACTGCTGCACGCGTTGCCCGGCTCGGAGCAGGTTGCACCGGATCCGAAAGTGCTGCCGGAAAACCTCGCCGCGAGTTTCACGCCGTACCAGGATTACTTGGTGACCAGTGCACATCCGGGCGACCCGCGGCTGGGCGACCTGCGGGTGAGCTGGAACGCCGTGCCGTTGCAGGAAATGACGATCGTCGCGCGCGTGGATGGTGACCGGCTCGTCGAGGCAGCCGATGCCGCCGACGGCAAGGGCTATGACGTGGAGGTGGGCAACGTGCCCCTGCTCGACGTGTTTCCCGATCTGCCGGTGCCACCGGCGTACGTCATGGGCAGCTGGATTCTGGCCATGCTGCTGGCCGTGCTGGGTGCTTTCCTGCTGCTGGTGACGCATCGCCATCGGGGCGATGTACTGCTGGCGCTGGCGCTGGGCGCACTGGCCGTGGGCACGGTGGCCAGCGTGCTGTGGCTGGGACGCGATGCGCTCATGCTGTGCGTGTGGCTGGCGGTCACGCTTTGCGGCTTTGCTGTTGCAGTCTGGCGCGTGCAACGCCATCACTCGTTGCCGGACCAGTGATTATCCACAAGCGTCCGATTGACTAGCACTCGCAGCGGTTCACTGTCTGCCGGCGTGCTCGATGAACCACAGTCCGGCAAACAGTTTCGGGTCGATCGAATAGCCTTCGGCGGCGCGGGCGAACAGCCACGCGCCGGCCTCCAGGCGCGGCACTTCGTGCACCACGATGTTTTCCGTTTCGTCACCGCCGCCCGGGCCAACTTTCTGCAGATCCCAGGCACGCACGAACGCGATCATCTCGGTGCTCATGCCGGAGGATGATGGCCCGCGGTGGATGAAGTCGACGCGCTGGCAGCGATAACCGGTTTCCTCCTCCAGTTCGCGCTGTGCGGCCACCAGAGCACTTTCGTCGGCCTGATCGGCCATGTCGCCGACCAGGCCGGCCGGCATCTCGATGGTGTTCTGCAGGATCGACACGCGATATTGCTCGACGAACAGCACCTTGTCGTCCGGCGTCACCGCCAGGATGATCACCGCACCGCCGGGATTGTTGCGTTCGGCGTATTCCCAGCGGCCGCGTTTGCGCAGGCTCAGCCAGCGGCCTTCGCACAGGGTTTCCACCGGGGCATCGGCGTCGACGGGAATGCGGCTTGCGTGATCGTTCATGTGTGGCCATGGCTCCGAGGGCAGCCCACATGGTGACGTGCCCGGTCGATGACGACAACCGGTGGGGCACGCTCAGCGCAGCAGCGCGCGCAGCCTGCTGCGGGTGAAGGCGCCGAAGCGCAATTGCTCGCACAGCGCGTCGAGCGTTCCGGGTTCGCTGCGCCGGCGCAGCAGCATGTCGGTGGCACTGGCGCCCGGTGCATCCAGTGCGATGCGGGTGAGCCTGCGGTAAAGCCGCGCCTGTTCGGCGTGTTCGCGCAATTTCGCAGCGCAGGTAGCGGCACCGCGCAGGCGCAGGAAGGGCACTTCGTCGATGCGGTCGAGCAGGTTGTCCAGGCTGCCGAAGTGGCTGAGCAGGGCGGCAGCGGTCTTGGCGCCGACGCCCGGCACGCCAGGGATGTTGTCCACTGCATCGCCGCACAGGGCGAGATAGTCGGCCACCTGCTGCGGATGCACGCCGAGCTTCTCGTGCACGCCGGCGGGGCCCCAGCGCTGGCTGCGGGCGTAGTCCCATTGTTCGTCGTGTTCGCCCAGCAACTGGCCGAAGTCCTTGTCGGCGGAGACGATCACGCTGCGCCAGCCCTGCGCGCGCAAATGCCACACCGTGCTGCCGATCAGGTCGTCCGCCTCGAAACTGTGGTCGATCATCACGTGGATGCCGAGTGCCTCGGTGACGGCGCGGCATTGCACGAACTGTCGTTCGAGGTCCGGTGGCGGCAGTTCGCGATTGGCCTTGTAGGGCGGGTAGATCGCGTTGCGGAACGAACTGGTCAGCGAGGCATCGAACGCCACCGCGATGTGCTCGGGTTGCGTGCGCTCCAGCAATTCGCACAGGAAGCGGGTGTAGCCGTGCACCGCGTTGACCGGATGGCCGTCCGCATCGAAGAACTCGTCCGGCATCGAATGCCAGGCGCGGAACACATACAGGCTTCCGTCGATCAGATGGACGGCTGGAAGTCCGCTTGCCGGTGTGTTCACGGCGTCCACGTGCCGAGCAGATCGGCCAGCACCGGGCGGTCACGGTCAGGCACTTCGAGCTGTGGCGTGCCCAGGTGGATGAAGCCGATTACGTGCTCGTCTTCCGCCAGACCGAGGATTGTCGCCACTTCGCGGTCGTAGGCAGCCCAGCCGGTCAGCCATTGCGCACCGTAGCCGAGTGCGTACGCACCGAGCAGGATGTTGTAGGCGACGTTGCCGGCGCACAGCTTCTGCTCGATCTCCGGCACCTTGCTGTCGGCGTGCAGGCAGGCGACTACCACCATCACCAGCGGGGCGAAGGTATAGCGCAGGCGCTCCTTCTCCAGCTTGGCCTCGGACATGTCGGGGCTGTTGCGGATCGCGATGGCAGTCAGTCGCTCGCCGAAGCGAAGTTTCGCCTCTTCTTGCAAGCGGATCAGCCGAAACGGCACCAGCTTGCCATGGTCGGGCACGCGGATCGCTGCCTCCAGCAAGGCGTGCAGGGTCGCCTCGTCCGGTGCCGGTTCGCCGAGCTGGCGCGAGGGCACGGAATGGCGTTGCTGGAGCAGGGATAACGAGCCGGACATGGAGAAAACCGAATGGGTGGAGTGGCCCATGCTAGCCGGCAAGCGAATGTTGTGCGATGAGCTCGGAAGCACCGTCACCTCCGGTTTCGCATACAGGCGGGACTTTGGCATGCCACAAATCAGGCGTACGATATGCGCATCCGGGGGCTTCCCATGATGCGATTGCTGATCTGCGTGGCCGCATTCAGCCTGCTGGCTTTTGCACAGCCAGAAGCCGCGTATGCCGATGCCGAACCCATTCCGGTGAGCCTGCGTGTGGCTGCGCTGCCGGAGGGGGTTGACCCTGCCGCAGCTACGGTGACGGCGGGTGCATGGGATACCGCCTTTCAGCCCGTCAAGAGCGATGTGCTGGTATTCGACAAGGGAGTTGCACGCTGGTATCGCCTGCAGCTCCTGGCAGACTGGCACGAGCACAGCCCGCCATTGCTGGTGATACAGAACGCACGCTTTCAGCCGGTGACACTGTTCGTTGCGCCGGAGTTCCGGCCAATGGTCGAATACCACGCGCAGAGCGGCCGCGATCCGCGTTTCTCGCGTCGCGCCCTGGTTTTCGAGCTGCCCCAGAATCTCGGTGCTGCCCAGAGTGCCTATCTCCGTGTATCCGCTTCGAGCAAGCGCATGCCGTTCAGCGCGAAAGTCTATCCAGAGGAGGGCTATCAGGCCGCCGATATCCGCTGGGCGCGGTTGATGACATTCTTCGAGGCCGTGCAACTCACCATGATCCTGGTCGGGCTGACACTCTGGCTTGCCTTGCGCGAGAAGCTGTACGGATTTTTTGTCGGTTACCTGACACCGCAGTTTTTCTATCTGCTGGTGTCTACCGGCGACCTTTATTTATTGCCGGGCGGCCGGTGGCTGGAACCATTGGGCATCCGTGTGCTGTGGTTTGTGGCGGCCCTGAGTACGCCATTCGCGCTGTCGTTTCTCATCGAGTTCTGCGATATGCGTCGCATCGCGCCGCATTTTGCGCGCGTGCTGTCCTGGTTGCGGGCGCCGTGGGTAGTGTTGACGCTGACCTCGCTGCTGCCGATGAGCTTTCACGATGGGAACAGCCTGCAGCCGGATATCGGCAATATGCTGTTCCTGATCTGCGGGGCGGTTGCGATTCTCGCGGTGGTCGTGGCATGGCGTCGCGGTAGCGTGGCGGCCGGCATCTTTTTGCTCGCATGGAGCCCGCAATCGGTATTCACCGCACTGCGTGCCGCGCAATTGCTGTTGGCGACCCCGCTGCCCGGCTGGCTTGAATTTACCCTGCCGGCGTCGCTGTCGTTGTCCAGTCTGGTACTGACACTCGGACTGGGAGTGTCCACGCTGCAAATACGCCGTGAGCGCGATCATGCACGCGACGAAGCACAGCACGATGCGCTGACCGGGCTGCACAATCGCCGGGCCTTGATGGTGCGCATGGCCGAGGCGCTGGCCGCAGCGCGGCAGGCGCGGCAATCGCTGTCGTTGATCTTTCTCGATCTCGATCACTTCAAGGTGGTCAATGATCATCACGGGCATCTTGTCGGCGACGCCTGCCTGCGAATCGTGGCCGAACGCATTCAGTACGAGCTGCGGCCGGGCGACATTCTGGCGCGCTGGGGCGGCGAGGAGTTCGTGGTGTTGCTGCTCCATACCGGGCGGCAGGAAGCAGAAGCCATCGGCGAACGCATACGCCGCCGTGTCGAGTCCGATCCGTTCCAGGCTGGTGGCGAGACAGTCAGGTTGACCGTCAGTCTGGGCGTCTCCGGTTTCGCGGGCGCAGGGCAGGATTCGCCCGAACAGTTGATCGAGCAGGCTGACGCCGCGCTGTACCGCGCCAAGTCAGATGGACGCAACTGCGTTGCGGTCTATCCGGCGTTCGGTGCGGCCGCCTGAATCGGCCACACTCAAGATCACGCGGTAAGCGGCAGCTTGAAAGAACCAGGCAGTAGTGCTCCCACGGTGGTTTCCTGGGTGTTCCCGTGCAGGTTGGCGAGAAGCACCGGCATGGTGTCGTTGCATAGCTCGGCCATCACCTGGCGGCAGGCGCCGCAGGGGCTGACCGGGTCGTCGGTATCGGCGATCACCGCCAGTGCGACGAAATCGCCGGGTCGGCAGCCGGCGGCGACTGCGCCAAACAGGGCGGTACGTTCGGCGCAGTTGCACAAACCGTAAGCTGCGTTCTCCACGTTGCAGCCGTTGAACCGGCGACCGTCCCGAGTCAGCAGGGCGGCACCGACCTGGAAGTGCGAATACGGTGCATACGCGTGTTCGCGCGCACTGCGCGCGAGTGCCAGCAAGTCGTCGAACGCCATGCCATCGATAGTATGGGGTGATACGGACATCGGGATCTCCAGCAATGACCCCGGACGGCATGAGCCGCGTGAGCCGGCGGGCCAGCTTACTCTTCTGGCCTCGACCGAATCAAAGCCTGCCGGTCCCAAGTGCTGGCCAAGTGCCGCTAAGATGTCCGAACCATTGTCGAGGGGATTGACCATGCCGATCACCGTTGCCGCTTTGCGCGAGACCGCTGCCGGGGAACGGCGCGTGGCGATCACGCCGGAGATGGCGAAGAAGCTGCGCGGCAAGGGATTGCGCGTGCTGCTGGAACACGACGCAGGCCGGGCCGCCGGGTTTCCCGACAGCAGCTATGCGGAGGTCGAGTTTGCCGATGTTGCCGGCGTGCTGGCGCAGGCCGACCTGCTGGCTTGCGTGCTGCCGCCGGACGATGCGGTGTTTGCCGGCTTGCGCGAGGGCAGCGTGGTGGTCGGTCAGCTGCGTCCGTATGGCGCGGCCGGGCGAGTGGCCGTACTGGCCGCACGCAAGCTGACGGCGTTTTCGCTGGAGCTGCTGCCGCGTACCACCCGTGCACAGGCGATGGACGTATTGAGCTCGCAGGCGGCCGTGGCCGGTTACCGCGCCATGCTGATCGCCGCCGAGGCCTCGCCGAAGTTTTTCCCGATGCTGACCACGGCGGCTGGCACGATTCGGCCATCGAAGGTGCTGGTGATCGGCGCCGGCGTGGCCGGGTTGCAGGCGATTGCCACCGCACGCCGGCTCGGTGCGCAGACCGAAGGCTACGACGTGCGTCCGGAGACACGCGAACAGGTCGAATCGCTTGGCGCGAAGTTTCTCGAGCTCGGTGTCAGTGCGGCCGGCAGCGGTGGTTATGCACGCGAGCTGTCGGCGGAAGAGCGTGCGGCGCAGCAGCAGGCGCTGGCCGAGCATCTGAAGTCGATCGACGTCATCGTCACCACGGCGGCAGTGCCCGGACGGCCGGCACCAAAAATCCTCAGCGCCGCGATGGTGGAAGGCATGAAGCCGGGCGCGCTGATCGTCGATCTGGCTGCCGAAGGCGGTGGCAATTGCGAGCTGACCCAGCCGGGCCAGCGGGTCGAGCATGGCGGCGTGGTGATTCTAGGTCCGCTCAACCTGCCGGCCGGCGCACCCTTGCATGCGTCGGAGATGTACGCGCGCAATGTCTTCAATTTCGTCGAGTTGCTGGTTGGCGACGGTACGCTTCAGCCGGATTTCAATGACGAACTGGTCGCGAAGAGTTGCCTGAGCCACGCAGGTGAGGCCCGTTTCGACGGCTGAACGCCTGGCATGAAACGAACCACCCCGCGCAAGGCGGGGTGGTTGCTTGAGTCAGATGCCGTCAGATGGCGAGGGTGACCTAGGCCCTGGCGGATGATCACCGGGTGGTGGAGGCGGCAGGCCGGCATGGCCGGGTTGATGCATCCAGCGCTCGCGTTGCGCCGGTGGCAGGTCCTGCCATTCCCGCATGAGCCTCTCGCGTTGTTGCGGCGGCAATTGCTGGAAGCGCTCGAAGGTGGCGTGCAACTGTTTGCGCTGCTCGGGCGAAAGTTCGTGGAACTTGAGTTCGTTGGCTCGTGCCTGCCGGCGCTGTTCCGGAGTCATCTGCTGCCAGTTGGCGATGCGTTCGCGAATCTGCTCGCGTTCGTCCGGCGGCAGGGTGACCCAGTGTTCGGCCTTCTCCAGCATGCGTGCCTGCCGCCGTGGCGGCAGCGTGTTCCATTGCTGCCGCAGCGGTGCAAGCATTTCGCGTTGTGCGGGATCGAGACTGCTCCACGGGCGCGGCGGCGGAGGTGGCATGTCGCCACGCGGCGGCGGGGGAGGCGGCATGTCCTGCGCGCGCAGCGGGGTGGCAAGGATGCCGCCGAGCAGTGCAGCGAACAGCAGGAGCAGGCTTGAATGAGGGTGTCGGATCATGGCTCAGCGGTTTGCCGGCTGGCTGTCGTTGGCGGCCAGCCAGCCGTAGAAGTCGAGGTTCTGGTAGAGGTTCGGGTCGGTCTTGTCGGCGTCGGGCGGCAACTCGTTGTCAAGGTCGGCGTTCTGGTCGGCCGCAGTGGCCATTTGCGGTGCATGACTCACCGAGTGGCGTGGCAACGGTTGCCACACCATCAGCGCGGCCAGCGCGATGGCCGCGAATGCGCCAGTCGGAATCAGCCAGCGGGCCGTGTGGCGTTGCGGTGCCTGTGCGACGGCCAACACCTCCCTTCGGGCTGCGCGCAAGCGGCCGGCAGTGACCGGGTCGATGCGCTGTGCGGCTTCGTGATAAAGCTCGCGGGCGCGCTGTTCGAGTGCCTTGTGTTGCCGGTTGTCCGGCCGTTCTTTATCGGACGAGGTCATCGCCAGTCCTCCAGTTGATCGCGCAGATGATGCATGGCGCGTGACAGATGGGTTTTCACGCTGCCTTCGGAGCAGCCCATGGCCTGCGCGGTCTCCGCCACGTCCAGCCCTTCCAGCATGCGCAACATGAATGCCTCGCGCTGGCGTTGCGGCAACTGCTTCACCGCGACAGCCATGTCCGCATAGGACTGCGCGTCCTGCAGGCGGTCGAGCGGACCGGGGCCATGATCTGCAGGCTCCCAGGTGGGCAGCTCGTCGCCGTTGTCATCATGGCCGCCGCCGAGCCAGCCCACCACGATCGAGCGCACCTTGCGACGGCGCTGCAGATCGACGATGCGTCGGCGCAGGATGCCCCAGAACAGCGGGGGCCACTCCATAGCGGGTCGCTCGCGGTAATGCTTGACCAGTCGCAGCATGGCGTCCTGCACGGCGTCCATGGCGTCCTCGCGCTGGCGCAGCTGCATTTCGGCCATGCGGAACGCACGGCGCTCCACCTGGGCCAGGAATGCGTCCAGCGTGGCGGGCGTTTCGCGGGTGTCGCTGAACAGTTCCGCTTCGAGCGTGCCGGCCACGCTGTTCATGGCTGCCGCGTCCGCATCGTCAATTGACGCATCCTGGGGCTCCATCGGTTCGGTTCCCGTGTTCAACGCGGCAGACTCGCACGGGTTGACTGGCACCCGTATGATGCAAACACAACGTCCTGGCGGGCAGCTCTCATAGGGGTGGGGTCATGATCGACGGTTTCCTGGCGCTGTATATCTTCATGCTGGCCGCATTTACCGGCTATGAAATCATTGCGCGGGTGCCGGTGATCCTGCATACGCCGTTGATGTCCGGTTCCAACTTCGTGCACGGTATTGTGCTGGTTGGGGCGATGATCGCGCTAGGCCACGCCGAAACCCCGTTCGAGATCGCGATCGGCTTCATCGGCGTGCTGCTGGGGGCAGGCAACGCAGCCGGCGGTTACGTGGTGACCGAGCGGATGCTGGAGATGTTCAAGTCCAGCAAGCCGGACACCGGCAAGGGGAGCAGGTGATGAGCTGGCTGCCGGACCTCATCAAGGCCTGTTACTTCCTCGCTGCCCTGCTGTTCATCCTGGGCCTGAAACGCATGAGTTCGCCACGCACGGCGCGCGGCGGCATCGTCTGGGCGGGCTACGGCATGCTGCTGGCGGTGCTTGCCACGTTCTTCCTGCCGGACATGCACCACCTTTCATTGATTGTCGCGGCGGTGTTGATCGGTGTCAGTGCGGCCTGGTGGAGCGGTCGGCGCGTGGCGATGACCGCGATGCCGCAGATGGTGGCGCTGTACAACGGCATGGGCGGCGGGGCGGCGGCGGCGATCGGTGCGGTCGAGCTGATCGGCTACGTGCGCAAGCTGGCGCTGCTGCATCCGCCGGGCATCCCGGACACGTCACCGCTGCGTCCGGAAAGCTGGGCGATCAACGCGCTGCCCCCGATACCGACGGTCGCGGTGCTGTCGCCGATCGAACTGTTGCTGGGCGTGCTGGGCGCGCTGATCGGCGCGGTGAGTTTTTCCGGCTCGCTGATCGCGTTCGCCAAGTTGCAGGGCTGGTTGGACAAGCGCTTCGTGTTTCCCGGGCAGCGCATGGTCAACATGCTGTTGCTGGCGGCCGCAGTAGTGGCGGGCATCGCGCTGGCCAGCGGTCACGCCAGTCTGGTGCTGATCGTGGCGTTCTTTGCGCTGGCACTGCTGTTCGGGCTGATGATGACCTTGCCGATCGGTGGCGCCGACATGCCGGTGGTGATCTCGCTGTACAACGCCTTCACCGGCCTGGCGGTGGCGTTCGAGGGCTTCGTGCTGGGCAACGAGGCGATGATCATCGCCGGCACCGTGGTCGGCGCAGCGGGCACCTTGCTGACCCAGTTGATGGCGAAGGCGATGAACCGTTCGATCGGCAATGTGCTGTTCGGCAGCTTTGGCGCGGCGGCAGGCGCGGCAGCGCAGGAAATCGGCGGCAGCCAGAAACCGATCGAGGCCAGCGATGCGGCGGTGATGATGGCCTACGCCGAGCGCGTGGTGATCGTGCCCGGCTACGGCATGGCGGTGGCGCAGGCACAGCACAAGGTGTGGGAATTCGCCAAGCTGCTGATCGAGCGCGGGGTGAAGGTGAAGTTCGCGATCCATCCGGTGGCCGGTCGCATGCCCGGCCACATGAACGTGCTGCTGGCCGAGGCCGGCGTGCCGTACGACCTGATTGCCGACATGGACGACATCAATCCCGAGTTCCCGACCACCGACGTGGCGCTGGTGATCGGTGCCAACGATGTGGTCAACCCGCTGGCGAAGACCGATCCGGCCTCACCGATCTACGGCATGCCGATCCTCGACGTAAGCGCGGCCAGACACGTGATCGTGGTCAAGCGCGGCAAGGGCACCGGTTTCGCCGGTATCGAGAATGCGCTGTTCTATGCGGACAACACCCGCATGCTCTATGGTGATGGTCAGGCCGCAGCTGGCCAGCTGGTGACGGAAATTAAGACGCTCGACACCTGACCTATCGATCAGCGTTGATGGTGCGGGCGCGCTTGCCTGCTGGCCGCCACGCCAGCCATGCCGCCAGCAACATGGCCAGTCCCGTCCAGACGAGATCGGCCCGTACCAGCGCCAGTCGCGCCAGTTGCCACAACATGCCGAAACCGGCCGTGCGCAGCGCGTCGATCAGGCCCATGCCCATGTTGCCGGCAATCTGCACGGCAGCGATCAGCATGTTGACGTAGACCGCTGCCAACGCGGTGGCCAGAGCTGCCAGCACGGCGGCGGCAGTACCTGGTCGACGCACGCCATGACGTATCGCCCATGCCAGCAGGGCACCGATCAGCAGTGCCAGCCACGGCAGCGGATGGCCGAGATACAGCGTCACGACCATCCAGATTGCGCCGGCGGCGAGCCCAAGCATGGCGGTACTGAACAGGGCGAACACAAACAGCAACACGGCGCGCGGGCTCATCGGTAACCGTACGGCAAGACAGCTGGAAACATGCGTTTGTCCATGGGCAAAGCGGCCATCATAGCGTGCTGGCGGTCCGCAGCAGCCGAGTGCCGTTGCCGTGAACCCTTGTGTTCAGAGGTTCCGGCCTGATCTGGGACAGGCAGGGCCGTCCAACGGGCGGCATAATAGACAACCTGGGTTCGACGCATGGTCGCATCCGCAGATACGGGATTGGCGAGTGGCATGAGTGGTTTCAGTCTGAGCAGTGAACCCTTCACCCTGTTGCGTGATTGCGCGGCTGTGATGGTGCCGCAGGGTGACGTGGTGAGCCTGCCGGCTGGCCAGATCGGCTACATCACCCAGGCCTTGGGTGGCAGTTTCACCGTATACGTGGAGGGCAACCTGTTCCGCATCGCCGGCAAGGATGCCGATGCGCTGGGCAAGGAGCCGCCTGCGCCGATCGAGGTTGCTGCCGATGCCACCGACGCGGATGTGGAAAAACTCGCGTGGGACCAGTTGCGCACCGTGTTCGATCCGGAGATCCCGGTCAATGTGGTCGAGCTGGGGCTGGTCTACGACCTGAGCCTGGAACAGACTGCCACGGGCGAGCGCAAGGTCTACGTGAAGCTGACGCTGACCGCACCTGGCTGCGGCATGGGCGACATCCTGGTGGACGATGCGCGCACCAAGCTGGAGATGATTCCCACGGTCACCGAAGCGGACGTGGATCTGGTGTTCGATCCGCCATGGAGCCACTCGATGATGTCCGACGCGGCCAAGCTGGAAACCGGCATGCTGTGAGTTTCGTCCTCTCCCCGTCGGGGAGGGGGCCAGGGTGAGGGGACAGTCTTGCGATAGTTCTCAGCCAGCCGCTTCCTCGAAGCGGTTGGCGTCGCGGTTCTTGCGCACCTTGGCCGGATCCCACACGCGACCGTTCATGGTGATGTAGACGCCATCAGGCAGCGTTTGCACTGCGGCCACGGCGCAGCCGATGTTGAACACCGCGTCGGAGCCCTGGAAACGCGCCGGGTTCAGTGCGCCGGTCAGCACGATCACCTTGCCCTTGATGTTCGCCAGTTCGCGCGCGGTATCGACCATCGTGTCGGTGCCGTGGGTGACCAGCACATGGCGATGCGGCTGTGCCTCGATCGTGGAACGTACCAGCGCGCGATCCTCGGCGGCCATGTGCAGGCTGTCCTTGCGCAGGATCGGGATCACGTCGAACTGGAACGCCACACCGAGCTGGCCGAGGATCTCGCCGATCTGCGGTGCGCCGATCTTGTAGTCCGACTTGTCGTCGAAGTAGATCTTGTCGATGGTGCCGCCGGTGGTGACGATGGTCAGATGCTGCATGTCGATGGGCCGTGGAGGAAGTCGCGGCATTTTAGCCTGTGCAGCCATGACACGGGTTGCGCCGCCCCTTGTTTGCGGGATGCAGCGCGCCCAAGGCGCCCCTGCTAGCTGAGCAGCAAGGTGCTGTTGTCCGTCTCGGGGGTGACCAGCCGGTCGAGGCCGTGGCTGATGAAGCGGCGCAATGCGGCAGCCGGTCGCCGGTCGCCATGCGGGTTGGACCAGGTGGCCTGCCGCGCCAGCAGGGCAGCTGCGGCACAGCGGGCCAGGGTGATGGCGAGGGCCCGCGCGCCCGCTTCGAGCGTGTCGCGCGCGGCTGCATGTTGATCGAGCCAGCGTGTCGCGGCATCGAGCGTCTGCCGGATCGTGGCCGCCGCATGCATGTCATCGTTGCCGTCCAGCCAGCTGGCACTGGCCGTGCGCAGCGCGCCGAGGCCGTCGCCTGCCAGCGCGCGCAGGCTGTCCAGCGACAGCACGTTGGTGGTGCCTTCCCAGATCGCATACACCTGCGCATCGCGCAGCAGCTGCGGCAGGCCGGTGTCCTCGATGTAGCCGGCGCCGCCGAAGCACTCCAGCGCTTCCGAGCACAACTTCACCGCCAGCTTGCCGGTCCACAGCTTGGCCAGCGGCGTGAGTAGACGCAGCAATGCGGCTTCATGCGGTGCGGCGGCGCCATGCTCGACCCGGCCGAGCAGGTGGGCGACCTCGAAAGCCAGCGCAAACGCACCCTCGAACTCGGCCTGCATGTCGGCCAGTGTCTGTGCGTGCAATGGCTGATCGATCAACGGACGGCCAAACGCCTGTCGGCGCGTGGCGTAATCGCGTGCCAGGCTGATCGCGCGCGCCATGCTGGCGATCGCACAGATCGCGTTCCAGGTGCGCGTGACATTGAGCATCGGTGCCACCTGGCGCACGCCGTGGGCGAGTTCGCCCAGTGGCCATGCGGGCAGACCGTCCAGATGGATTTCCGCGGTGGGCAGCTCGTGCGTGCCGAGCTTGTCCTTCAGGCGGTCGATCACCAGCTCCGGCTTGCGTTGTTCGCCGTCCATCGTCTCGACATAGAACAGCGCCAGCGCGGCGGTGCCGGCTCCTGCGCCTTCAGGCCGTGCCAGCGCCAATGCAGCCTCGCCGACCACCGCCGAGCTGAACCACTTGCGGCCGAACAGTCGCCATTGGCCACTGGCATCCTGCCGTGCCGTGGTTTCGGTGCTGCCCACGTCGGAGCCGCCGGTGTTCTCGGTCATCCACTGGCCGCTGAGCCAGAAGGTCGCCGCGTCGCGGCTGAGGAAATGCGGCAGCGCTCGATCGATCAGCTCGCGATTGCCGGACGCCCTGATCGCGGTGGTGGCGCCATCGGTCATCGCCAGCGGGCAGGTGTAGAACTCGCTGGCCAGGTGATACAGATACACGCGGGAAAATTCTTCCAGTCGCGCATGCTCGCTGCCGCCGTGACCGGCAGCGAGTACGGCATGCCGCGTGGTGAGCTGCGGGCCTTCCTGCCATGCGGTAGTCAACTCGATCCGGTCGACGCGCTGCCCCCAGGCATCCCATTGCGTCAGCAACGGTTTGCGCCGCGTCGTCGTGCACGCCCGGCGCCATGCCATCTGTGCGTAATCACCCAGCGCTTCGAGATCGGCATTCAGCGCCGCGCGGCGCCCGGCAGGAAGTGCACGGTCCAGCAAGGCCAGCAGCGACCGGTCACCGCGATAGGGGTGAGGCAATTGTGGTGGATCCTGCAGGAAGGCCATGGCGATCTCCATCCAGATTCAAGGTGTCGAGTATAGACACGCGCGCATTCGGCTCGTCGCGCTGGCATCATCGCAGGCTATCCGATCAGTGCAGGACGAACGATGCGATTCTCCGAAGCGATGCAGACGGTGACGCGCCACGGCAATCACTGGCAAGCCAGGGTAAGCGAGGACTGGCTGCAGGGACGCAGCGCGTTTGGCGGACTGCAGGCGGCACTCGCCCTGCGCGCAATGCGTGAACTGGTGCCGGCGGACATGCCGCTGCGCACCCTGCAGGTGACTTTCATCGCGCCGGTGCCGCCCGGCAGCGTGGCCATTCGCGCGCAACGTCTGCGCGAAGGCCGCAGTGCGATCCAGGTCGAGGCAAGCCTGTGCGATGGCGAACAGACGTTGTGTCGTCTGGTGGGCGTATTCGGCAGCGCGCGTCCTTCGGCGCTTGCCTTCCAGCCTGAGCAACCGCCCATCGTGGCCGCGACATCGAAGGAGCTGCGCTATGTCGTAGGCCAGATGCCTGCCTTCACCCAGCACTTCGGCGCGCGCTGGCTGCGTGGCGACCTGCCATTCAGCGGCGGCCACCAGCGCGACAGCGTGCTGCAACTTTCCCTGCGCGATGACGGCCAGCCCGACGAAACCCATGTGCTCGCCTTCGCCGACTTTATTCCGCCGATCGCACTGTCGATGTTCGGCGTGCCAACCCCTGGCAGTTCGCTCACCTGGATGATCGAGCTGCTGCGTGACCGTTACGACGATCTGGGCATGGATGACTGGCGTGTCGACGCCCAATTGATCGCCGCGCGCGACGGCTACACCAATCAGAGCGTGATGCTGTGGGGGCCGCACGGTGAGCCCGTAGCCTTGAGTCGGCAGAGCATGGTGGTTTTTGGGTGAAGGCAGCCGGATGACGGTGCGCAAGGGACTTTAGCTTTGCCGCTACGGCAGCAGGCTAACTGCGCTGTTTGCGCTTCACGCCAGCACCGAGCGTTCCGATCAGAAGCAAGGTCAGCACGATCTCGACCAGGGCCAGCCAGCGTTCGCTGGACGAACTCCAGCCTTCGGCGATGCCGTGGCAGAAGTAGAACAGGCTGAGGATGCCGACCCACAGCAGGGCGCGGCGCGGGTCGCGGATCGCCAGCAAAGGCAGCAGCAGTGGAATCACCGTGATCGCCAGCACCAGCGATAGCGGCATCTGCTGCGGTGGAAACAGCCACAGGTGCCAGACCAGTTGCAGCACGACCAGTGCGATCCAGGCAAGCAGCCCCACGCGTTGTTCCGTTGGCAGGGCAGCGCGTGCACTCATGCGCCGGCTGCCAGTTTGCGTGCAGTGTCAGCCAGCCGGCGCCCCAATGCACGCGCCAGCTCGCGTTCGTGTTCGCTGATCGGGTTGTCGCCCTTGGCGCCGGCGACATGGCTGGCGCCGTACGGCGTGCCGCCGCTCTGCGTAGTGGTCAGAGCCGGCTCGGTATACGGCACGCCGAGCAGCAGCATGCCGTGATGCAGCAGCGGCAATGCCATTGTCAGCAGGGTGGATTCCTGGCCGCCGTGCATGGTGCTGGTGGAAGTGAACAGGACGGCTGGCTTGCCGACCAGCGCGCCGCTGGCCCATTCGGCGCCGGTCGAGTCGAGGAAATATTTCAGCGGTGCAGCCATGTTGCCGAAGCGGGTGGGGCTACCCATCGCCAATCCGGCGCAGTCAAGCAGGTCCTGTTTCTGCACGTACGGGGCACCATCCTCTGGCTCGGGCGGTTGCGCCACTTCAGTCACCGGCGCCACCGGTGGCACCTGGCGCAGGCGTGCACGCATGCCGGGCACTTCCTCGATGCCACGGGCGATCAGGCGCGCCATCTGGGCGGTATGACCGCTGCGGCTGTAGTACAGAACGAGGATGTCCATGCATTTGGGGCGTTCAGTGGCGATGCGCTAGTGTAACGAGTGATGCCGCCGATATTGCCCGCCATCTGCACGGCGGCGATCCACGAGGGATATTCATGGCCTTGCGTTACGACCGCGATCGCACATCGAGCTTCAGCCGGTTCCTGTGGCAGCGCTTCGTCGACGACAAGTGCTTCGAGACGGCTGGCGCGCTGTCGTACACCACCCTGGTCTCGCTGGTGCCGCTGATGGTGGCGGCGCTGGCGATGTTCTCGGTGTTTCCGGTATTCGAGAGTGCGCGCGATACCTTGCTTGATTTCGTGTTCCGCAGCTTCGTGCCGGCCGCCGGCCACCATATCCAGGAGGCACTGAAGGTATTCGCCAGCAATGCCAGCGGGCTGACCGGCATCAGCATCCTGGTGATGCTGTTCAGCGCCATCTCGATGATGGTCAGCATCGAGGACCGGATGAACCGGATCTGGCGCGTGCAGCGCGCACGAGGCTGGGTTTCGCGCCTGCTGCTGTATTGGGCAGCGCTGACACTGGGGCCGATCCTGGTGGTTGGTGGACTCGCGGTGAGTTCCTACATCACGGCGCTGCCGTTGCTGCAGGGCACGACGGTGCAGCTCGGCCTGGGCGGGCGCCTGCTGCGCGTGCTGCCGTTCGTGGTCACCTTCGTCACCTTGTGGCTGTTGTATGTGGTGGTGCCGAATCGGCGCGTGTCGAAGCGTGACGCCACGATCGGCGCGCTGCTCGGTGCGGTGTTGTTCGAGTTCGCGCGCTGGGGCTTTCGCTGGTTCGTGCACAGCGCACATACCTACCAGCAGATCTACGGTGCATTGGCGGCGTTGCCGATCTTCCTGCTGTGGATCTACCTGTCGTGGATCATCGTGATCCTTGGCGCCTCGATCGCCGCGTCGATTTCCTCCTTCGAATACCAGGCGCCGAACCGTACTCTGCAGGAAGGGTCGGAATTCCTCGGCCTGATGGTGGTACTGCGGCACTTCGTCGAAGCCCAGCGCGCTGGCACCAGCGTCGATCCGTCGGTCGTGCGCGTGCGCGAACCCTATCTACGCAGCAGTCTGATTGCTGCCTGCTTCGATGACCTGCAGCGTGCCGAGCTGATCCGGCGTGGCGAGGGCTGCGGCTGGCTGCTCTGCCGCAGTCTCGACAGTACCGATCTGCTGCGCGTCTACGCCCATGCCGGTTATCGTCTGCCGCTGCAGCCTGTCGAGGAAGCGACGCAGCTGGGCCTTGATCTTCCTGCCGAACTGATCGACCTGCTTGCCCGGGCCGCCGAGACATTGCGCGCCCAGTTGGGCATGCGATTACACCGGGCGTTTCCGGCACCGACAACCATAGAATCCGAGGAAACGGCATGACCCTGTTGAAACCGTTCACCGCGCTGGCCTTCGTGCTGGCTCTTGCAGCGCCTGCGCATGCCGCGATGCCGGTGCAGCCTTCGCTCAAGATCACCACGCTGGACGGCAAGACCTTCGACCTTGCTGCGCAGCGCGGCAAGTGGGTGATCGTCAATTTCTGGGCGACCTGGTGCGTGCCGTGCATCAAGGAGATGCCGGACATCTCGCATTTCGTCGCCACCCACAAGAACGTCACCGCGATCGGATTGGCGTACGACGACAGCGAGCTGGCCGATATCAAGGCCTTCGTCGCCAAGCATCCGGTGGTGTATCCGATCGCCCAGGTCACGCTGGACAAGCCGCCGCAGGATTTCGACGAGCCGCGCGGTCTGCCCACGACGTATCTGATCCGTCCCGACGGCAGGGTGGCCAAGCCGTTCGTCGGTCCGGTCACTGCCGCCTCGCTGAGTGCGGCCATCAGTCAGCCGTGATGAGCATGCGTTGATGCCGACGGCACGGTTCATCGTCAGCGGCCGCGTGCAGGGTGTGTTCTATCGCGCCAGCACCCGTGAGCAGGCATTGGTCCTGGTAGTGGCCGGCCATGCGCGGAATCTGCCGGATGGCCGCGTCGAAGTACTGGCCAGCGGGTCGGCGGATGCGCTGGATACCCTGGAACGCTGGCTGCGGCGAGGGCCGCCGGCAGCCCAGGTGGAAGCCGTAAATCGCGAAGATCTGCCGGAGCAGGAGCTGCGCGGGTTCCACACCGGTTGAGCGCAAGCAGCTCGCTGTGCAGGAAGCCTGCAGCCTGCGAACGGGCTCTTACAACGTATCCGGCACCCACAGCGCCTTGTGGGTGACGTGCTCGAGCAGTGGTTTTCCCTTGAGTGCGGGCAGCTTCACCTTGGCGATCGGCTGATCCTGCAGCGGCAGTTGTTGCAACAGATGCCGGATCAGGTTGATCCGGCCCCGCTTCTGGTCGTTGAAATCGACCACGAACCACGGTGCGGTCTTGCTGTGCGTGCGCCTGATCATCGTGTCGCGCAGCTTGCCGATCTCGGCATATTTCTGCCGTGCTGCCATATCCACCGGCGACAGTTTCCAGCGCTTGAGCGGGTTGTTGGCACGCTCGCTGAAGCGCTCCTCCTGCTCGGCCTGATCCACCGCAAGCCAGTACTTGAGCAGGATGATGCCGTCGTCGGTGAGCAGTTTCTCGAACGCAGGCACACTATCGAGAAAGGCCTTGTACTGGGCCGTGCTGCAGAAACCCATTGCCGGTTCCACCACGGCGCGGTTGTACCAGCTGCGGTCGAACAGTGCGAATTCGCCGGCCGACGGCAGGTGCGCCACGTAACGCTGGAAGTACCACTGTGTGGTTTCTTCCTCGCTGGGCTTTCCAAGCGCGACGATGCGATAGCTGCGTGTATCCAGCACTTCGGTGATGTGCTTGATGGTGCCGCCCTTGCCGGCGGTGTCGCGTCCTTCGAAGATCACCAGCAGTCGCTTGCCGCTGCTTTTCAGGAAATACTGCAATCGCACCAGTTCCAGTTGCAGCTCATCCATCGCCTTGCGGTAGTGCTTGTCCTGCTTGGGCATGGCAACCCTCTCCGGTTCAGAAGTCGATATCGGCTGGCGGACGGCCGATGCGGTAACGGGCGCTCATGGCCCTTGCCGCGCGTTGAAAGTCCGCAGCGAAGTCCTGCATGTCGAATGGCGAGCCGTGTGCATGTTGCCGGGTCAGATGCCTGCGCAAGGTGACGAGTGCCTCGTGGTTGTTGCCCAGGTGCGTGGCCATGGCAATGAAGGCGTCTTCGTCGCTGGTCACCAGTTCCGGCAGGCCGAGATGATGCAGCAGGCTGGCGGCGACGCGGCCCGGGAACGTACTGCCGCTGCAGGTGAGCAATGGGCAACCCGCCCACAACGCATCGGACGCCGTGGTGTGGGCACCGTACGGCAGTGTGTCGAGGAACAAGTCGACGTGGGCATAGCGCGCCAGATAATCGGCGTGGGGCAGGCGTGGCATGAAGATCAGTCGCTGCGGAGCGATGTCGAGTGCACTGGCGGCAGCGCGCAGGCGATCTTCGACGCTTTCCGGATCGGCCAGCAGCCACAGGATGCTGTCGGGCACCTGCTGCAGGATCAGCATCATGCGCGCGAATGCGGCCGGATTGAGTCTGTAACTGCTGTTGAAGCAGGCGAACACTGTGCCGCTTTCGGGTAACCCGCAATCGGTGCGTGAAGGCGTTGGCGCGAGAACGCGGGTGGTGTCGTTCGGCTGGTAGCAGCGCGGCAGCCTCAGCAGTTTTTCGCTGACGTGGGCACGCAGCTCGTCAGGCAGCACCACCGCGTCTGCCAACAGGTAGTCCATCCATGGTGCTCCGGATGTACCGGGATAACCCAGCCAGTTCACCTGTATCGGCGCCGGGCGCAATGCGAACAGTCTGGAGTTGTCCTTGCCGCGGTAGCCGTTGAGGTCGAACAGGATCTCGATGCCGGTTTCGTGGATGCACAGCGCAGTCCCGGCATGATTGAGCGTAGAGACATCGCGCAGCGTGGCTGCTGCGCCAAGCCGCTGGCGGATACGGTCACCGTCATCGGGTGTGGTGGCGAACAGGTGCAGCTCCAGTCCGCTGCCACTCATCGCTTCGAGCAGCGCCACCACCTGCCGGCCGACGGCGTGTTCGCCGAAGCCATCGGCGACGAAACCCACGCGGATCGGCGTTTCCGGCGACGGCGTGGCATGGCTGATGGCCAGCTGTCGGCGCAATGGCGCCATCTGCTTCTCGATCATTGCGGCGAACGTGGTGGCGCAGAGCCGTTGTGCAGCGGCGTCCGCATCCTCGGCGAGAAAATGGAAAGGGCTGATGCCGGGCCATTGTTCCGTTACGGCGTCCTGCAGGCGTCTGCTTGATTCATCCAGCCCACGCCAGTCGCACAGGCGGCGCCTGGCGAACTGCAGTCGGCTCAGGGCCACGCCAGAGCGGGAGTCCAGAGCGAGCGCACGTGCATAGGCATCGGTGGCGTCAGCAAGGTCGCCAGCCTCATCCAGCATGAGACCAGTCTGGCAGGGATATTCGGCGTTTGCCGGTGCCAGCTTTTCGGCCTGCAGCCACGCTTGTGCGGCATCGCGCGGGCGACCTTGTGCGTATCGCACACGACCAAGCATGGCATAGGCAGCATCGAACGACGGCATCAGCTGCAGGGCTTCGTGTACATGTACCTCTACTTGTTCCGCGTGGCCCAGCTCGAGTTCCGCCGCCGCGAGGTTCAGGCGCAGCCCGGGGTGCTCCGACATGCCATGCGTGGCCATCGCGAAGGATTCGCGTGCCTGCGCATGGCGCGCGGCGGCCATCAGCGCGATGCCCAGACCGTGCAGAACCGCGGGGTGGCCGGGTGCGCGGCGCAGCGCAGCGCGCAGGCGTTCGATCGCGGCGTCGGCGTCATCGTTTCCTACTTCGATGCTGGCCAGGTTGCATTGCACTTCAATGCTGTCCGGTGACAGCTCCTCTGCCTGCTTCAGGATAGCCAGTGCTTCATTGCGGAGCCCCGAGCGAAGCAGGGCGATACCGTGCAGGCGAGCCAGTTCGTGGTCGTGCGGGAATTGCGCGCGTGCCTGGACGGCAAGAACTACGGCATCGGCATTGGCATCGTGCTGCAGCAGCTCGATCAGCTGGTTCAGTACGGCGTCGATTCCCCGGGGAAAGGTGGTATTCATCTGCAGAAACTAACCGACGTTGTGGTGCCTGCCAATCTCACGTGGCGGCGAGGGATTTGAGTTCGTCCGCCTGGTGTTCGCGGGTGAGCGTGTCGATCAGCTCTGCAAGATCACCCTGCAGCACGTCGGGCAGTCGGTACAGGGTGAGATTGATGCGATGATCGGTGACCCGGCCCTGCGGGAAATTGTAGGTGCGGATGCGCTGGCTGCGGTCGCCTGAGCCGACTTGCAGGCGGCGTTCCTGTGCCTGCGCGGCGGCCTGTTTGCCCTGTGCCTCGTCGAGCAGGCGTGCCTTGAGCAGGCTCATCGCGCGGGCGCGGTTCTTGTGCTGGCTGCGCTCTTCCTGGCATTCCACCACGGTGCCGGTAGGCAGGTGGGTGATGCGGATCGCCGAGTCGGTCTTGTTGACGTGCTGGCCGCCGGCACCGGAGGCGCGGAAGGTATCGGTCTTCAGGTCCGCGGGATTGATCTCGATCTCGTCGATTTCATCCAGCTCCGGAAGGATCGCCACGGTCGCGGCCGAGGTGTGGATGCGCCCCTGCGATTCGGTTTCCGGCACGCGTTGCACGCGATGGGTGCCGGATTCGAACTTCAACTTTGAATACGCACCCTTGCCCTCGACGCGGGCGACGATTTCCTTGTAGCCGCCATGCTCGCCTGCGTGCTCGCTGAGCACCTCGACGTGCCAGCGGCGGCTTTCCGCGTAGCGCAGGTACATGCGGAACAGGTCGCCGGCGAAGATCGCCGCCTCGTCGCCACCGGTGCCCGCGCGCACTTCGAGATAGAGATTCGCCTCGTCGCGTGGATCCTTCGGCAACAGCAGCAACTGCAGTTCGCCATCCAGGTCGAGCAGGCGCTGCTCCAGCTGGTGCACGTCGTCGGCGGCCATCTCGCGCAGCTCGGGGTCGTCGAGCATGGCGCGTGTTTCGGCCAGCTCGCGCTCGGCCTGATCGTGTTCGCGCAGCGAGGCGGCAATCGGTTCGAGCTGGGCATACTCCTGCGAGAGTTCGCGAAAGCGGGTGTTGTCGGCAAGCACATCGGGCTGCGACAGCAGCAGGCCGATTTCCTCGTGGCGCTCGGCCAGTGCTTCGAGCTTGCGGCGGATCGATGGGGTCATGGCGGCAGGACTGGATGGCGAGGGACGGAATGAGGCCTGTAGCCTTCATCGTTGTGGACGACGTGGAGTGAGCGGCGGCAGCCAGCCGCTCTCGCTATTTGTCCCCGTTTGGGGACCTGTCCCAGTCGCGTGTCTCGTCTCTCGATCCAGGTTCTTCATCCAGCCCGTACAACCGACCGGCGGCATGCAGCAGGTCGAGGTCACCGCTCAGGGCGGCCTCGCGCAGGCGGGCGCTGGGGTGGTGCAGCAGCTTGTTGGTCAGCGTGTTGGCGAGGAACGCCAGCGCCTCATCCGCCGGCTTGCCGCGCGCGATCATTGAACGGGCCTTGTCCAGCACCTCGTCGCGGTAGATCTCCGCGTGCTGGCGCATGTCGAGTGCGGGATTCTTCAGGGTGAGCGCGCGGCGCCAGGCCATGTAGCGATCCACTTGCAGGTTGATGATCGCCTCGGCTTCGTTGGCAGCGACTGCGCGCAAACGGCGGTTGTCGTCGATCACCTGACGCAGGTCGTCGATGCCATACAGGTATACGTCGGGCAGCTCGCCGACGGCGGCCTCGATGTCACGCGGTACAGCGATGTCGACCATGAACATCGGCTTGCGCCGGCGCGTCGCCATGGCCTGTTCGACCATGCTGCGGGTGACGATCGGCTGCCGCGCAGCGGTCGATGAGATCACGATGTCGGCTTCGGCCAGATGCTGGGGCAGGTCGGCCAGTGCGATGGCATAGCCGCCGTAACGGCCGGCCAGTTCCTGCGCGGCTTCCGGCGTGCGGTTGGCGACGATCAGCCGGCGTGCCTGCTTCTCCGCCAGGTGCCGCGCGGCCAGTTCGATCGTGTCGCCGGCGCCGATCAGCAGGACGCAGGCCTGCTGGATGTCGGCGAACACCTGCTCGGCCAGTCGTACCGCGGTATATGCGACCGAGACCGTGTGCGCACCGATGCGGGTATCCGTGCGCACGCGCTTGGCGACCGCAAAGGTGTGTTGCAGCAGGCGGTCCAGTGGCGCCTTCAGCGCCTGCGCCTCGCGTGCCTGCTGGTAGGCATCCTTCACCTGGCCGAGGATCTGCGGCTCGCCCAACACCATCGAATCCAGTCCGGTGGCGACGCGGAACATGTGGCGCACGGCATCCTGTTCGTCGTGCCGGTACAGGAACTCGTCCAGCTTGCCAGGGGTCAGATGGTGGTGACGGCTGAGCCACGCTTGCGGGATGTTCTCGGCACCGGCGCTCACTCCGACGTAAAGCTCGGTGCGATTGCAGGTAGAGAGGATCATTGCCTCCTCGACGCCGGGCTCGCTGGTCAGTTCGTGCAAGGCAGTGCCTGCGGCATCCGCATCGAACGCCACTTGTTCGCGCAGGCTGACCGGCGCGGTGAGGTGATTGAGCCCGAGGGCGATCAGCGGCATGGCGTGAGAAGGAACATCCCGGCGGCAGTAGTCGGCGGCGTAGGCTAAGCTTGATGAAGCGACCGATACGGTGGTCGGCGGCGCCAAAACAGGCGAACAGATTGGAGAGTAGTGTGCGGAGCAGTGCGGCCAAGTTCAAGCAACTGCGGCATTTTACGGCAGTCACGGCGCTCGCGCTGGGTCTGGTTGCGTGCGCCAGCGCGCCTTCGCGCCAGGCACAGACTGGTGCAGCCTCGGCGCAGCCGTTGGCGCGACTGGTCGTGGCCACTCCGGATGCCGACCACGATGTACTGGCGCAACTGCTGGCTGGTGAGATGGCGCTGGGCCGCACCGACCTCAAGGCGGCCTCCGGCTACTACAACAAGGCGATGTTGCTGAGCAACGATCCGCAGGTGGCCGAGCGTGCGGCCAGACTGGCGATCGCCGTGCATGACAGCGACGCTGCGCAACGCGCAATCGGCCGCTGGCAGGCGCTGGGCGCGAAGCCGGCGGCGATGGCCGAGGCGCGCGCCGAATTGGCACTGGATCACGGCGATGCCGACGAGGCGCGTCGACAGCTGGAATTGCTGATCGGCAGCGGTGACAAGGATGCATGGCGGCAGTTTGGCCGCGTGCTGGTAGGTGCCCGCGATCAAGCCCAGGCGGCCCGCCTGCTGGAAACCCTGGCCACGCCGCAGCGACTGCCTGCCGATGCCCAGGCATGGCTGGCGATGAGCGAACTGGGCGACAAGTTCGGCCGGCATGCCTACGCCATGCAGATCGCCGAAGCGGCGATGCAACGTTTCAAGAGTGTCGAAACCTACGCCTGGGCGGCGCAGATGAAGTTCAACGACGGTGATCACGATGGCGCGCGCGCGCTGTTGCAGAAGGCGCTCGTCAAGGCGCCGCAGAATGCCCAGTTGCGCCTGACCTACGCCAGCATGCTCAGCCAGGCCGGCGACTACGCCGGCGCCGCGAAGGTGCTCGAGCATGGCCCGCAGAATGCCGACATCTTTTCCCTGCGTGCGGCGCTGGCTGCGCGCAACAACGATGAGAAGGCGCTCGCTGCGCTGTACCAGCAACTGCAGCAGGCACCCGAGGATGTACGCACACGGAGCACCTACCTGCTTGGCCAGCTCGCCGAGATGCAGCATCGCGACGCCGAGGCACTGAGCTGGTACGGCCAGGTCGGCGATGACGATCCGCATGCCTTCGACGCGGACGTGCGCAGCGCGCTGATCCTGCACACACAGGGCAAGGTGGCCGACGCGCATCAACTGCTCGATCAGCTGCAGATGGATTATCTCGATCAGCCCGAACAGCTGCGCCAGGCCTATCAAGTCGATGCCGAGCTGTACCTGCGCGAGCAGAAGTATGTGCAGGCCGAGCAGGCGTTCAGCCGCGCGTTGCAGGTGGTGCCGGACGACCCGGGGTTGCTGTACAGCCGCGGCCTGGCCTATGCCGAGGCGGGCCAGATCGATCAGGCGGTACAGGATTTCCAGCACCTGCTGAAGATCAAGCCGGGCGATGTCGATGCCAGCAACGCGCTCGGGTTCACCCTGGCCGATGCCGATCGCGACCTGCCCGAGGCGGAAAAGCTTCTGCAGGTTGCCCGCGCCGCCAAGCCGGCCGATCCGGCGATTGCCGATTCCTGGGGCTGGCTGCAATACCGGCTCGGTCATCTGGACCAGGCGGCGCAGACATTGCGCAGCGCCTGGCAGGCAGGCAAGGATGCCGATGTCGGCGTGCATCTGGGCGAGGTGCTGTGGAAGCAGGGCCATCGACAGGATGCACAGCGGATCTTCGACGAGGTGCGCAAGCTCGATCCGCGCAACAGCAGCCTGCAGAATACCCTTAAGCGGCTCAATCCATGAAATTTTCCCGACGCATTCTCGCAGTGGCCCTGCCGCTGCTGCTGGCCGCCTGTGTACCGCAAACCGTGCGCGTGAAGGGTGATGCGGCACTGCTGGGTCAACAACAGGCCCGGGAACATCAGCTTGCCGACGCGAACCACTGGACCCTCCAGGGCCAGCTCGGTGTTTCCGATGGCCATGGCGGCGGTGGCAGCGGCAGTCTCACCTGGACCCAGGATGGTGACCACTACGACTTCGTGGTGCGTGCACCGATTACCGGCAAGAGTCTGTTCCGCCTCAGCGGCGGTCCGGATGGCGCTCTGCTCGAAGGGATGGATGGCGGTCCGCTGCATGGTTCCGATGCCGAGGAGCTGATGCAGCGGGCAGTGGGCTGGCACGTGCCATTGCACGACTTGCGTGCATGGGTGCTCGGGCTGCGTGCCGACAGCGGTCCGGCCGAACTGAGCTTCGGCGCAGACCGGTTGCCGTCGCTGCTGCAGCAGGATGGCTGGACGGTCGACTATCGCCGGTGGGACGCGGCGCATCAGCCGCCGTTGCCCAAGGTGGTGTTCGCCGGCAAGCCACCGTACTCGGTGCGCCTGTCGGTCGAGTCGTGGCAATTCAATTGACGCCAAGCGCATGACGTTTTCCATTGAACGGGCGAGCCCGGGGCATGCCGATGCGCTGTGTGCGATCGAGCGCGCGGCCGTGCAACTGTTCCGGGGACATGCAGCCTGGGCGTCCTACGCGGCGGTATCGATCCCGCCGGAGCTGCTGCAAAGGGCAATCAGCCGCGGGCTGGTATGGGTGGCGCTGGATGCGGCGGCCGTACCGGTCGGCTTCGTCTGGCTGGATACCGATGTAGGCAGCGGTGGCATCGGCATCGCCGAAATCGATGTGCTGCCGGAACATGGCCGGTGCGGCATCGGCGCGGCGCTGCTGGAACATGCCTGCGAATGGGCGCGTGCGGCGGGTTACCGGCGCGTCGATCTGGGCACCCTGGCCGACGTGCCGTGGAATGCGCCGTTTTACGTGAAACACGGCTTTGCGGTGGTCGACAAGAACGATCCGACGTTTGCGTTTGCGCGCCAGCGCGACCGGGAGAATGGCTTTCCCGATCAGCTGCGGGTGTTCATGAGCCGGCCGCTGACACCGCAGGGCCGTGGCGAATGGACGGTATGGCCGGCACCAGCGAAACTGAACCTGTTCCTGCGCATTGTCGGACGCCGGCCGGACGGCTATCACGAGCTGCAGACAGTGTTCCGCCTGCTCGACTGGGGCGACGAACTTCGCTTGCGCGTGCGCGACGACGGTGAAATCAGGCGAACCCTTGATATGCCCGGCGTACCCGAATCGAGCGATCTGGTGGTGCGGGCAGCGCGCCTGCTGCAGGCGCATGCGGGTGTCGCAGCGGGAGCCGAGATCGAAGTGGACAAGCGCATCCCGATGGGCGGTGGCCTGGGTGGCGGCAGTTCCGATGCGGCGACCGTGCTGGTGGCATTGAACCGGCTGTGGCGGCTGGATCTGACCGAGGATGTGCTGGCTGAACTCGGGCGTCAGCTGGGTGCTGACGTGCCGGTGTTCGTGCGCGGCCGCTCGGCCTGGGCCGAGGGCATCGGCGAGAGACTCATGCCGATGGACCTGCCGCGGCGACATTATGTGGTGCTTGATCCGCACGAAGCGGTGCCTACCGCCGCACTTTTTCAAGCCGCTGAATTGACACGAAATGCTCCGCGGGCGACAATTTCATCCTTTGCTTCAGGCGAAACAACGGAAAACGCCTTCGCGCCGGTGGCGCGCGCGCGGCATCCGCGGGTGGCCGCTGCGCTGGACTGGCTGGGTCGCTTCGGAGAGGCGCGGTTGTCCGGCAGCGGTGGCTGCGTGTTTCTGGAAGCGAAATCATTCGATCGGGCAGTGGCGATAGCCGCACAATGTCCGGCCGCATTCACGGCATGGACCGCCGCGGGTGTCGATGTTTCACCCTTGCAGGACGCACTGGCGCGCCACACGGCATGAATCGGGCAATACGGACGGCATACTGAAAAGCGACAGCTGCTGGTTGCATGGCAGCGGTCGGCAGATACAGGTACAAGCGAACAAGATACTGGGGCGTCGCCAAGCTGGTTAAGGCACGGGATTTTGATTCCCGCATACGCAGGTTCGAATCCTGCCGCCCCAGCCACTCATGCTGGTCATTGGTTTCGAGGAAATCACCGTGGACACGTCCACCCCGATGATGTTGTTTACCGGTAACGCCCATCGCGTTCTGGCCGAGGATGTCGCCCACCGCCTGGGCGTGCCGCTCGGCAAGGCGCTGGTCGGCACGTTCAGCGACGGCGAAGTACAGATCGAGATCGAGGAAAACGTCCGCCGCCAGGAAGTGTTCGTGCTGCAGCCGACCGGGGCGCCGAGCGCGGTCAACCTGTTCGAGCTGCTGGCGCTGACCGATGCGCTCAAGCGTGCCTCGGCCGCCAGCGTCACGGCGGTGATTCCGTACTTCGGTTATGCCCGGCAGGATCGTCGCCCGCGTTCGGCGCGCGTGCCGATCACCGCCAAGCTGGCTGCGAGGATGATCGGTGCCGCCGGTGTCGACCGGGTGCTGACGGTCGACCTGCACGCCGACCAGATCCAGGGTTTCTTCGATCTTCCGGTCGACAACGTGTATGCGTCGCCGGTGTTGCTGGCCGACATCTGGCGCAACCACAGCATGGACGACCTGATCGTGGTGAGTCCGGACGTGGGTGGCGTGGTGCGCGCGCGGGCGATCGCCAAGCGGCTGGATGATGCCGATCTGGCGATCATCGACAAGCGCCGGCCGCGCGCGAACGTGTCCACCGTGATGAACATCATCGGTGACGTGGACGGCAAGACCTGCGTGATGGTCGACGACATCGTCGACACCGCCGGTACGTTGTGTGCGGCAGCGGCGGCGCTGAAGGAACGCGGCGCACGCAAGGTGGTCGCCTACTGCGTGCACCCGGTGCTGTCGGGCGCGGCGATCAGCAATATCGAAGGCTCCCAGCTCGACCAGCTGGTGGTCACCAACACCTTGCCGCTGCGTCCGGAAGCGTTGGCCTGTGCGAAAATCCGCCAGCTGTCCGTCGCCGAGCTGCTGGCGGAAACCATTCGCCGGATCGCCTTCGGCGAGTCGGTGAGTTCGCTGTACGTGGATTGATTTTGAAAGTCCGCCCAGGACGGGCGGTTTTGATGTTCAGCTTTTCGCGGCATGGATGCTGCGTGGAAGTAACGGACTTTTCTGGTCGCGGGAAAGTCATTCGACCGCTGCGAAGCGGTTACTACCAACCTAAGGCAGTACTGAAATGATCAAGACTCATGAAATCAAGGCGCAGAGCCGCAAGGACGAGGGGAAAGGTGCGAGCCGCCGCCTGCGTCATGCGAGCTTCGTGCCTGCCGTTGTCTACGGTGCCGGTCAGGCTCCGCAGAGCATCCAGATCGAGCACAACACCATCCTGCTCGCCGCCAAGCACGAGTGGTTCTTCTCCTCGGTGCTCGACCTGAACGTCGATGGCAGCGTGCAGAAGGTGTTGGTGCGCGACTGGCAGAAGCATCCGTTCAAGCAGCTGATGATGCACATGGACTTCCTGCGCGTGAACGAGAACGAGGCGATCCGCGTCAGCGTGCCGCTGCACTTCCTGAACCAGGAGAAATCGGCTGCCGGCAAGACCTCCGGCGTGGTGATCTCGCACAACCTGACGGAAGTGGAAATCTCCTGCCTGCCGAAGGATCTGCCCGAGTTCATCGAGCTGGATCTGGCTGATCTGAAGCCGGGCGACATCGTCCACCTGTCGCAGCTGAAGCTGCCGGCGAACGTCGAGATCGTTGCCCTGCACCTGGGTGAGAGCCACGACATTGCCGTGGTTACGGCGAACACCGTGCAGGAAGAAGTCGATGCTGCTCCGGCCGAGGGTGAGGCTGCTCCGGCAGCTGCTGCTCCGGCAGCCGCGCCGGCCAAGAAGGACGACAAGAAGTAAGCCGCGACGGCCCGCGCTCCCACCGAGTGCGGGCCGCCACTGCTGCTTGTCCGCATGGCTGGTTTGCGACTCATTGTCGGGCTGGGCAATCCCGGTGCCGAATATCTCAGAACCCGGCACAACGCCGGGTTCTGGTTTGTGGATGCATTGGCCAGCGGGCAGGGCGAGCGCTTCGGTTTCGACGGCAAATTGCACGGCGAAACCTGCAAGGTGCGCATCGGCGGCGAACCGGTATGGCTGCTCAAGCCGGCCACTTTCATGAACAAGAGCGGCATCGCCGTGGTTTCGGCGCTGCGCTATTACAAGATCGAACCGGATGAATGCCTTATCGCGCATGACGATCTGGACCTGCCGGCCGGTACCGTGCGGATGAAGTTCGACGGCGGCCACGGCGGTCAGAACGGCCTGCGCGACACCATGGCGCATCTGGGTCATGGCAAGTTCCATCGCCTGCGCATGGGCATTGGCCATCCCGGCCATCGCGATCAGGTCACGCCGTGGGTGCTCGGTCGCCCATCCGCGCAGGACGAGGGCGCGATCCTCGACGGCATTGCGCGCGCACTGGACGTGCTGCCGCTGGCGGTGGCTGGCCAGTTCGACAAGGCGATGCAGCAGCTGCACACGACGGGAAGTCGGGAATAGGACTGCGGGAGTCGTTGAGCCCGCACTGCTGTTCCGATTTTCCACTCACGCTATATTTTCCGGATTCAAAGCCATGGGCATCAAATGCGGCATCGTCGGTCTGCCTAACGTCGGCAAGTCCACCCTGTTCAATGCGCTGACCAAGGCAGGCATCGCCGCGGCGAACTTCCCGTTCTGCACGATCGAGCCGAACGTCGGCGTGGTGCCTGTGCCGGATCCGCGCCTCGGCGCGCTGGCCGCCATCGTCAATCCGCAGAAGGTGATTCCGACCGCGGTGGAGTTCGTCGACATCGCCGGCCTGGTGGCCGGTGCGTCGAAGGGCGAGGGGCTGGGCAACAAATTCCTGGCGCATATCCGCGAGGTGGATGCGATTGCCCATGTGGTGCGCTGCTTCGAGGGCGACGTGATCCATGTCGCCGGCAAGATCGACCCGATCGCCGACATCGAGACGATCGACACCGAACTGGCGCTTGCTGACCTTGAGTCGGTGGACAAGGCGCTGAACCGCGCCGAGCGTGCAGCCAAGGCGAACGACAAGGAGGCGCTGGCCAGGAAGCCAGTGCTGCAGAAACTGTCGGCCGGTCTCAACGAGGGCAAGTCCGCGCGCAGCCTCGGTCTCGACGAGGAGGAAAGGGCGCTGGTGCGCGACCTGTTCCTGCTCACCCTGAAGCCGCTGATGTACATCGCCAACGTCGCCGACGATGGTTTCGAGAACAATCCGCTGCTTGACGCGGTGCGCGCCCGCGCTGTCACCGAGGGCGCCGAGGTGGTACCGGTGTGCGCTGCGATCGAAGAGGAAATGGCGCAGCTGGAAGACGCCGACCGCGACGAGTTCCTGAAGGACATGGGTCTCGACGAACCGGGCCTGAACCGGGTGATCCGCGCCGGCTACAAGCTGCTCGACCTGCAGACCTACTTCACCGCGGGCGTCAAGGAAGTGCGCGCCTGGACGATCAAGCGCGGCTTCACCGGGCCGCAGGCTGCTGGCGTGATCCATACCGACTTCGAGCGCGGCTTCATCCGCGCCGAGACGATCAGCTACGACGACTTCATCCAGTACAAGGGCGAAGCCGGTGCTGGCGCGGCGGGCCGGCTGCGCAAGGAAGGCAAGGATTACATCGTCAAGGATGGTGACGTGCTGCACTTCCTGTTCAACGTCTGAGCACTTTCAAGCGAGATGTCCGAAAGCCCCGCCATGACGGGGCTTTTTCATGGAAATCCCGACCAGACTTGCAGGAACTGGAAACTTGCAACAAGAAATGACTTGCCTCGGCCCGGATTACGCGTTTGCGCGTCGATGCTGGCGATGCACGCGTCGCTGGCACCCTGGATCGGCACATGGGTTGGTCTCGGGCGCGGCTGGAAGTTTTCCTGCCGTCAACGTGGCGCAAGCGGGCATAATGACGGTTCCATCCTGATGAATCCGCCGGAGTCCACATGCCAGGTCAGCAGAGCGAAGTGACCTTTCGGTTTCTCGCCGAGCCCACCGACGTCAATTTTGGTGGCAAGGTGCATGGCGGCATGGTGATGAAGTGGATCGACCAGGCCGGCTATGCCTGTGCGGTGGGCTGGAGCGGGGCGTATTGCGTTACTGCCTCGGTCAGCGGCATCCAGTTCGTGGCGCCGATCCTGATCGGCGATCTGGTCACGGTACGTGCGCGGCTGATCCATACCGGCACCAGCAGCATGCACATGGCGGTCGACGTGCTGGCGCGCGATCTGCGCAATGACGAGCATCGGCTGGCCACCAGTTGCGTGATGGTGTTCGTGGCGCTGGACCGTCCGGACGGCAAGCCCACCCCGGTGCCGCACTGGGAGCCACGCGACGACGGCGAGCGGCAACTGCAGGCGCAGGCGAAACAGTTGCTTGAGCTGTCCAAGGGAATGGAGAAGCTGGTCGACCTGCGCGCCGCATCATTGGGCTGAAATGGGTGCCGGAAATTCACTCCGACCTGCCGATTTGACGTCGTTAGGTGTTGACAGTTTGGGGCCCGATCCACACAATACGCGTTCTTTGTTGGAGGGATACCCAAGCGGCCAACGGGGGCAGACTGTAAATCTGCTGGCTTACGCCTTCGGTGGTTCGAATCCACCTCCCTCCACCAGCAAGAGTTCCGCGCCGGGCGGGAGTAGTTCAATGGTAGAACATCAGTTTTCCAAACTGATTACGCGGGTTCGATTCCCGCCTTCCGCTCCATTGCGCTGCAAGTGCCAGGTGCTGTTGATCGAAGCAATTGCTGCATAGATCGACGCTTTTTGAATTGTCCGGCATGGATGCTGGTTCGTTCTTTGCCATCATGGAGGATGGCTAAAACTTTGCTCATGTAGCTCAGTCGGTAGAGCACTTCCTTGGTAAGGAAGAGGTCACAGGTTCGATTCCTGTTATGAGCACCATTTCATTCGGCCATCATGATGGATGGTCAGCCCCGCAAGGGCGGGTTTCTTCCAATTGATTGACTCCATCGGGATTTAGCGCGCATGGCAAAGGGTAAATTCGAACGCACCAAGCCGCACGTGAACGTGGGCACGATTGGTCACGTGGACCACGGCAAGACGACGCTGACGGCGGCGCTGACGAAGGTCGGTGCGGAACGGTTTGGTGGCGAGTTCAAGGATTACAGCTCGATCGACGCAGCGCCGGAAGAGAAGGCGCGCGGCATCACGATCTCGACCGCCCACGTGGAATACGAGTCGCCGGTGCGCCATTACGCGCATGTGGACTGCCCGGGCCATGCCGACTACGTGAAGAACATGATCACGGGTGCGGCGCAGATGGACGGTGCGATCCTGGTGTGCTCGGCCGCGGACGGCCCGATGCCGCAGACGCGCGAACACATCCTGCTGAGCCGTCAGGTGGGCGTGCCGTACATCGTGGTCTTCCTGAACAAGGCGGACATGGTGGACGACGCCGAGCTGCTCGAGCTGGTCGAGATGGAAGTGCGCGAGTTGCTCTCCAAGTACGAGTTCCCGGGCGACGACACCCCGATCATCCAGGGTTCGGCCAAGCTGGCGCTGGAAGGCGACCAGAGCGAGATTGGCGTGCCGGCGATCATCAAGCTGGTCGATGCGCTGGACAGCTACATCCCGGAGCCGGTGCGCACGATCGACAAGCCGTTCCTGATGCCGGTGGAAGACGTGTTCTCGATCTCGGGCCGCGGCACCGTGGTGACCGGTCGTATCGAGCGCGGCATCATCAAGGTTGGCGACGAAATCGAAGTGGTCGGTATCCGCGACACGCAGAAGACCACGGTCACCGGCGTGGAAATGTTCCGCAAGCTGCTGGACCAGGGTCAGGCAGGCGACAACGCCGGTCTGCTGCTGCGCGGCCTGAAGCGTGACGACGTGGAGCGTGGCCAGGTGCTGGCCAAGCCGGGCACGATCACCCCGCACACGGACTTCGAGGCTGAGGTGTATGTGCTGTCGAAGGACGAGGGTGGCCGTCATACGCCGTTCTTCAAGGGCTACCGTCCGCAGTTCTACTTCCGCACGACCGACGTGACCGGCGCTTGCCAGTTGCCGGAAGGCGTGGAGATGGTGATGCCGGGCGACAACGTGAAGATGGTGGTGAGCCTGATCCACCCGATCGCGATGGACGAAGGCCTGCGTTTCGCCATTCGCGAAGGCGGCCGCACCGTCGGCGCCGGTGTGGTGGCCAAGGTCATCAAGTAAACTGCTCTCATGAAAAGTCCGGCATGGATGCCGGTTTGACCCTTGTCGTCATGGAGGACGGCTAAAGCAAAAGTTCACGGGGCGAGCGGACTCAATGCCGCTCGCCATCGTGTTTGAAGTTCAAGTCATGTACGCCAGTAGCTCAATTGGCAGAGCAGCGGTCTCCAAAACCGCAGGTTGGGGGTTCAAGTCCCTCCTGGCGTGCCACTCCCCGAGGATCGAGACGGGTGACGATGGCAACGCCGACCGCAAGGCACGGCATGCTGCTGGCATCCGATCACTTAGTGCATGAATACCAAGGCAGAACAGCCCAAGGGCACGAACGCCGCCGACATCGGCAAGCTGGTACTGGCGGGGCTGGTGCTGATTGCCGGTATCGTCGCCTATTCCTGGTTCGGCAGGGACGGCAGCATATCCGCGTCGGTGCGCCTGCTTGGCGTGCTGGCCGCACTGATCATCGCGCTGACGATTGCGGCGTTTACCGCGTTGGGACGCCGGGTGCGGAACTTCGTCGGCGAATCGCAGTTCGAAATGCGCAAGGTGGTCTGGCCGACCCGCGACGAAACGATCAAGACGACCGGTATCATCATCGTGGTGGTGATTGTCTTGTCGCTGCTGCTGGGTCTGATCGACCTGATCCTGAAGTCAGTCATTCTCGACTGGCTTCTGAAGCTGGGTGCCTGAGGTGAGCATGAGCAAGCGCTGGTATGTGGTGCACGCCTATTCGGGCTTCGAGAATCAGGTGAAGCGTTCTCTCGAGGAGCGTATCAAGCGCGCCGAGATGGAAGAGAAATTCGGCGAAGTGCTGGTGCCGACCGAGGAAGTGATCGAGATGCGCGGTGGCCAGAAGCGCCGCAGCGATCGCAAGTTCTTTCCCGGCTACGTGCTGGTGCAGATCGAGACGAATACCGAGGGCAAGGCGCCGCGGATCGACGACGAGTGCTGGCACCTGATCAAGGAAACCCCGAAAGTCATGGGTTTCATCGGTGGCACCGCCGATCGTCCGCTGCCAATCAAGGACAGCGAAGCCGATGCCATTCTCAGTCGTGTACGCGAGGGTGTCGAGAAGCCGAGGCCCAAGGTGTTGTTCGAGCCGGGCGAGATGGTTCGTGTTACCGAAGGGCCGTTCAACGATTTCAACGGCGTGGTCGAGGAAGTCAACTACGAGAAGAGCCGCCTGCGCGTCGCGGTGCTGATCTTCGGTCGGTCGACCCCGGTCGAGCTGGAATTCGGTCAGGTCGAGAAAGCCTGACCCCCTGCCGCAGGGCATCCTGGCACGGGGATTGCTGTCCGGCTGGCAAATCTCTATACTGCGCGGTTCACGCTGGATCATTTTCGATCCGGCGTGCCCGCGTTTCAGGATCCGCAAGAGGTGGATCCTTCCTTCCATCCACGGACTGGTGAACAGCGAGGAGCCGCAAGGCGCCTGGACTCGCGAGGAAAAATCCAATGGCAAAGAAAGTTGTCGGTTACATCAAGCTGCAGGTCAAGGCCGGTCAGGCCAACCCGTCGCCGCCGGTAGGTCCGGCGCTGGGTCAGCGCGGTCTGAACATCATGGAGTTCTGCAAGGCGTTCAATGCCGCCACGCAGAAGCTGGAGCCGGGTCTGCCGATTCCGACCATCATCACCGCGTACTCCGATCGCAGCTTCACCTTCATCACCAAGACCCCGCCCGCCACGATCCTTCTGAAGAAGGCTACCGGTGTCACCAAGGGTTCGCAGAAGCCGAATACCGACAAGGTCGGCAAGGTCACCCGCAAGCAGCTGGAAGATATTGCGAAGCAGAAGGAGCCTGATCTGACGGCTGCCGATCTCGACGCCGCGGTGCGCACCATTGCCGGTAGCGCCCGCAGCATGGGCCTTGTGGTGGAGGGTTAAGACATGGCAAAGCTCACGAAGCGTATGAAGTCGGCTCAGGCCGCAGTGCAGCCGGGCAAGTTCTATGGCCTGGAAGAAGCCTTGAAGATCGTCAAGGACAACGCCAAGGCAAAGTTCGCCGAGTCGGTGGACGTGGCTGTGCGTCTGGGCATCGACGCGAAGAAGTCCGACCAGGGCGTGCGTGGTTCCTCGCTGCTGCCGCACGGCACCGGCAAGACCGTCAAGGTTGCCGTGTTCTGCCCGCCGGGCGAGAAGGCTGAGGCCGCCAAGGCCGCCGGTGCCGACGCGGTCGGCATGGACGATCTGGCCGAGCGCATGCAGGCGGGTGATCTCGACTTCGGTCGGGTGATCGCCACGCCGGACGCGATGCGCGTGGTCGGCAAGCTCGGTCAGCTGCTCGGCCCGCGCGGCCTGATGCCGAATCCCAAGGACGGCTCGGTCACCGCCGACGTCGCCACGGCCGTCAAGAACGCCAAGGCCGGCCAGGTGAAGTTCCGCAACGACAAGGCGGGCATCGTCCACGCCACCATCGGCAAGGTCGGGTTCGAAGCCTCGCAGCTTGCCGATAACCTCAATACGCTGATCGCCGATCTGGTCAAGGCAAAGCCGTCGACGGCCAAGGGCGTGTTTCTGCAGAAGGTTGCACTGTCCAGCACGATGGGTGTCGGCGTTGCCGTCGATACCTCGTCGCTGACCATCGCGACCAAGTAAGGCTCAAGTCCCGCGCTGGCGAAATGCCGGTGCGGGCAGTTTTTGAAGGCAGTCCCGGCAACGCTTGAAGGTTTCCGGGACCGCCGTCAAAGACCGCAGGCGCGTTCAGCGCGCGACGACGACGGGCAGGGAGCTCGTGTTCGGCAAGGAATCGCCGTCGCCGCCAGCGGGATCGCTTAATCGGATTTCTCGCAAATCCGGCCTGCGCAGATGGTGTAGCCCCTTCTGGAATTGTTCGATTTGTTCTGGAAAGGCCACCACCCGGGACACCTTGTGTCCCCGACGTCACGGAAGGCGTCGCCCAGGACCGCAAGCGGCAGGAGCCGTGAGCGGAGTTCATTTGGAGGAGTGCAATGGCTCTCAATCTGTCTCAGAAGAAAGAAGTAGTCGCCGAACTGGCAGAGGTTGCCGCAAAGGCTCACTCCCTGGTCGCTGCCGAGTATGCGGGCACCACGGTCGAACAGATGACCGCGATGCGCAAGAAGGCTCGCGAAACCGGTGTGTACTTGAGAGTTGTCAAGAACACGCTGGCATCGCGCGCCGTGGCCGGTACCGAATTCGAGGTCGTCAAGGACGCCCTGGTCGGTCCGCTGCTGTACGCATTCTCGACGGAAGAGCCCGGCGCAGCCGGGCGTCTGATCAAGGAATTTGCCAAGGGCAACGACAAGCTGAAGGCGAAAGTCGTCTCGGTGGAAGGCAAGCTGCTGCCGGCTGCGCATGTCGACGTGCTGGCCTCGCTGCCGACCCGCGAACAGGCGCTGGCCATGCTGGCCCGCGTGCTGGCCGAGCCGGCCACGATGTTCGCCCGTGTCGTCAAGGCTGTGGCCGACAAGCAGGGTGGTGGCGAAGTCGCTGCCGAAGCCCCGGCCGAAGCCGAGCCCGCCTAAGTTCACCGTCTATTCAAACCGAATCCAATTTCCAGAGGTAAATGAAAATGTCCCTGACCAACGAACAGATCGTTGAAGCTGTCGCCGCCAAATCGCTCATGGAAGTGATGGACCTGGTGAAGGCCATCGAAGAGAAGTTTGGCGTGACCGCTGCTGCCCCGGTTGCCGTGGCCGGCCCGGCCGCTGCTGCCCCGGTTGCCGAAGCGCAGACCGAGTTCGACGTGATCCTGAAGAACGCCGGCGCCAAGAAGGTCGACGTGATCAAGGCCGTCCGCGCCATCACCGGCCTGGGCCTGAAGGAAGCCAAGGACCTCACCGAGGCCGGCGGCGTCCTGAAGGAAGCCGTGTCGAAGGAAGACGCCGACAAGTTCAAGAAGGAACTCGAAGCTGCCGGCGCCACGGTCGAACTGAAGTAATTGGCGCCCTTGCGCGTCGTCAGTTTGATCTAGCGTCAAGCAAGCCTGGGGGCGTGAGCCCCCGGGCTTTGCCTGCTTAGGCGCGAAAGAGTTGAGCGAGGAGGGGAATGGAGAATTGGGAATCGTCAGGCGATTCCACATTCTCGATTCCCAAATCCCCGGATTTGTGAACATCTGATTTTTCATTCAGCCGGTGTGTGCACCACCGGCGTCACTGCGAACCGAGGCGCTACCGATCATGGCCTACTCGTTTACCGAGAAGAAACGCATCCGCAAGGATTTTGGCAAGCGTCCGCCCGTACTGGGTGTGCCGAACCTGCTGACCATCCAGACTGATTCCTACCGGGAGTTTCTGCAGGAGCATGTCGCGCCCAAACAGCGCGGCGAGAAGGGTTTGCATGCGGCGCTGAAGTCGGTATTCCCGATTACCAGCTATTCGGGCAATGCCGCACTGGAGTATGTCGACTACCGTCTCGGCGAGCCGGCGTTCGACGAGCGCGAATGCCGCAACCGCGGCATGACCTACGGTGCGCCGCTGCGCACCACCGTGCGCCTGGTCATCTATGACAAGGACAGCCCGGCCTCGAAGAAGGTGGTCAAGTACATCAAGGAGCAGGAGGTCTACATGGGCGAGATTCCGCTCATGACCGACACCGGCACCTTCATCATCAACGGCACCGAGCGCGTGATCGTCTCGCAGCTGCATCGTTCGCCGGGCGTGTTCTTCGATCACGACCGCGGCAAGACGCACAGCTCGGGCAAGTTGCTGTTCTCGGCGCGCGTGATTCCTTACCGTGGTTCGTGGCTCGATTTCGAGTTCGACCCGAAGGACGCGCTGTTCACCCGTATCGATCGTCGCCGCAAACTGCCGGTCACCGTGCTGCTGCGCGCGCTCGGCTACAACAACGAAGAGATGCTGGGCATCTTCTTCGAGCACAACGTGTTCCACCTGGGCAAGAAGGGCGGCACCACGCTGGAGCTGGTGGCCGAACGCCTGCGCGGCGAGACGCTGAGCTTCGACCTGGCGATTGGCGGTACGGTGCTGGTGGAAGCCGGCAAGCGCATCACCGCGCGTCACGTGCGCCAGCTCGCGGCCGAGAACATCACCGCGCTGGAAGTGCCGGACGACTACCCGGTCGGCCGCATCCTCGCCACCGACATCGTCGATGCGAAGACCGGCGAACTGCTGGCCTCGGCGAATGACGAGATCACTGCCGAACAGCTGGAGAACTTCCGCAAGGCCGGTATCGAGACGGTGCCGACGCTGTACGTCAACGATCTCGATCGCGGCGCCTACATCTCGCACACCCTGCGCATTGACAACACCAAGACGCCGCTCGAGGCGCTGGTGGAAATCTATCGCATGATGCGTCCGGGCGAGCCGCCGACCAAGGATGCCGCACAGAACCTGTTCTTCAACCTGTTCTTCACCTTCGACCGCTACGACCTGTCGAGCGTGGGCCGGATGAAGTTCAACCGCCGCGTGGGCCGCAAGGAAATCCTCGGTCCGGGCGTGCTGTACGACCACAAGTACTTCAGCGAGCGCAAGGAAGAGGAGTCGCAGCGGCTGGTCCAGGAACAGGGCGTGACGTCCGATATCCTCGACGTGCTGAAGGTGCTGATCGACATCAAGAACGGCCATGGCACCGTCGACGACATCGACCACCTGGGCAACCGTCGCGTGCGTTCGGTGGGCGAGATGGCCGAAAACACCTTCCGCATCGGTCTGGTGCGCGTCGAGCGCGCGGTGCGCGAGCGCCTGTCGCTGGCCGAGGCTGATGGCCTGACCCCGCAGGATCTGATCAATGCCAAGCCGGTGGCGGCGGCAGTGAAGGAGTTCTTTGGCTCCTCGCAGCTGTCCCAGTTCATGGATCAGAACAATCCGCTGTCGGAAGTCACCCACAAGCGCCGTGTTTCGGCACTTGGACCGGGCGGCCTGACCCGCGAACGCGCCGGCTTCGAAGTGCGTGACGTGCATCCGACCCATTACGGCCGCGTCTGCACCATCGAAACGCCGGAAGGCCCGAACATCGGCCTGATCAACTCGCTCGCCGTGTACGCGCGCACGAATTCGTATGGCTTCCTCGAGACGCCGTACCGCAAGGTCGCCAACAGCAAGGTCACCGACAAGGTCGATTACCTGTCGGCGATCGAGGAAGGCGACCACGTGATCGCGCAGGCGAACTCGCCGCTCGACAAGCACGGCGGCTTCATCGAGGACTTCGTGTCCTGCCGTTTCCGTGGCGAATCCGAGCTGCGTCCGGCGTCCGAAGTCGACTACATGGACGTGTCGCCGATGCAGACCGTGTCGGTCGCCGCGGCGCTGGTGCCGTTCCTCGAGCACGACGATGCGAACCGCGCCCTGATGGGCGCGAACATGCAGCGCCAGGCCGTGCCGACCCTGCGTTCGCAGACCCCGCTGGTGGGTACCGGCATCGAGCGCGCGGTGGCGCGTGACTCCGGCGTCATCGTCTCCGCCAAGCGCGGCGGCGTGATCGACCAGGTCGATGCGGCGCGTATCGTGGTGCGCGTGAACGAGGAAGAGGTCGGCGACAACGATGCCGGCGTCGATATCTACACGCTGACCAAGTACACCCGCTCCAACCAGAACACCAACCTCAACCAGCGTCCGCTGGTGAACGTCGGTGACGTGGTTGCAAAGGGCGACACGCTGGCCGACGGTTCGTCGACCGATCTGGGTGAGCTCGCGCTCGGCCAGAACATGCTGATCGCGTTCATGCCGTGGAACGGCTACAACTTCGAAGACTCGATCCTGCTCTCCGAGCGCGTTGTGCAGGAAGACCGCTACACCTCGATCCACATCGAGGAGCTGTCCTGCATCGCGCGTGACACCAAGCTGGGCGCCGAGGAAATCACCGCCGACATCCCGAACGTGGGCGAGCAGGCGCTGGCGCGTCTGGACGAATCCGGCATCGTGTACATCGGTGCGGAAGTGAAGGCCGGCGACATCATGGTCGGCAAGGTCACGCCGAAGGGCGAGAGCCAGCTTACGCCGGAAGAGAAGCTGCTGCGTGCGATCTTCGGCGAGAAGGCGTCCGATGTTAAGGACAGCTCGCTGCGCGTGCCGCCGGGTATGGACGGCACCGTCATCGACGTGCAGGTGTTCACCCGCGACGGCATCGAGAAGGACAAGCGCGCCAAGCAGATCGAGGAAACCGAGGTCAAGCGGATCCGCAAGGATCTGGACGACCAGTTCCGCATCCTCGAAGGCGCGATCTACAGCCGCATGCGCACCCAGTTGCTCGGCAAGTCCGCGATGAGCGGTCCGGGCGGCCTGAAGCGTGGCACGGAAATCACCGATGCCTACCTCGACGGCCTGAAGAAGGACGATTGGTTCAAGATCAACGTCAAGGACGAGGAAGTCACCGAGTTCCTTGAGCGCGCGGCCGATCAGGTCAAGCGCCACAAGGAGGAGTTCGACAAGCGTTTCAAGGAGAAGCAGGGCAAGATCACCCAGGGCGACGATCTTGCACCGGGCGTGCTCAAGATGGTCAAGGTGTTCCTGGCCGTGAAGCGCCGCATCCAGCCGGGCGACAAGATGGCTGGTCGTCACGGCAACAAGGGTGTGGTCTCGAACGTGGTGCCGGTGGAAGACATGCCGTACTCCGCTGACGGTGTGCCGGTCGACATCGTGCTGAACCCGCTGGGCGTGCCTTCGCGCATGAACATCGGGCAGATTCTGGAAGTGCATCTGGGCTGGGCCGCCAAGGGCCTGGGCAAGAAGATCCAGAAGATGCTCGAGGCGCAGGAGAAGGTCGCCAAGATCCGCGAGTTCCTCGACCAGATCTACAACAGCCACGTGGCCGGTGCCGTGCAGCACGTCGACCTGAAGTCGCTTACCGACAAGGAGATCTTCACCCTCGCCACCAATCTGCAGGAAGGCGTGCCGATGGCGACGCCGGTGTTCGACGGTGCGGAAGAGACCGAGATCAAGGCGATGCTGAAGCTGGCGGATCTGCCCGAGTCGGGTCAGACCATGCTGTATGACGGTCGCACCGGCGAGGCGTTCGATCGCCCGGTCACCGTGGGCTACATGCACTACCTCAAGCTCAATCATCTGGTCGACGACAAGATGCATGCGCGTTCCACCGGTCCGTACTCGCTGGTCACCCAGCAGCCGTTGGGCGGCAAGGCGCAGTTCGGTGGTCAGCGCTTCGGCGAGATGGAAGTGTGGGCGCTGGAAGCCTACGGCGCGGCTTACACCCTGCAGGAAATGCTGACGGTGAAGTCCGATGACGTGCAGGGCCGCAACCAGATGTACAAGAACATTGTCGACGGCAACCACGAGATGTCGGCCGGCATGCCGGAATCCTTCAACGTGCTGGTGAAGGAAATCCGCTCGCTTGCCATCAACATCGATCTGGAAGAGATCAAGTGATCCGCGCAGTCACCGGAGATTTCGAATGAAAGACTTGCTCAATCTGTTCAATCAGCAACGCGCGACGCCGGATTTCGACGCGATCAAGATCGCGCTGGCCTCGCCGGAGCTGATCCGTTCGTGGTCGTACGGCGAAGTGAAGAAGCCGGAAACCATCAACTACCGCACCTTCAAGCCGGAGCGTGACGGCCTGTTCTGCGCCGCCATCTTCGGACCGGTGAAGGACTACGAGTGCCTGTGCGGCAAGTACAAGCGCATGAAGCATCGCGGCGTGGTCTGCGAGAAGTGCGGCACGGAAGTGACGCTGGCCAAGGTGCGTCGCGAGCGCATGGGCCACATCGAGCTGGCCAGCCCGACCGCGCATATCTGGTTCCTCAAGTCGCTGCCCTCGCGCATCGGCCTGATGCTGGACATGACCCTGCGTGACATCGAGCGCATCCTGTACTTCGAGGCGTTCGTGGTGATCGATCCGGGCATGACCGCGCTGGAGCGCGGCCAGCTGCTCAGCGAGGACCAGTACCTGGAAGCGACCGAAGAGCACGGCGACGAGTTCGACGCCCGCATGGGTGCCGAGGCCGTCTACGAGCTGCTGAAATCGCTCGACCTGCCGGGCGAAGTGATCCGCCTGAAGGAAGAGATCACCTCCACCAACTCCGAGACCAAGCTCAAGCGCCTCACCAAGCGCGTCAAGCTGATCGAGGCGTTCCTGGAATCCGGCAACAAGCCGGAGTGGATGGTGCTGACCGTTCTTCCCGTGCTGCCGCCGGACCTGCGTCCGCTGGTGCCGCTGGACGGTGGCCGTTTCGCCACCTCCGACCTGAACGATCTGTACCGTCGCGTGATCAACCGCAACAACCGCCTGAAGCGTCTGCTCGAGCTCAATGCGCCCGACATCATCGTGCGCAACGAGAAGCGCATGCTGCAGGAATCGGTCGATGCGCTGCTCGACAACGGTCGCCGTGGTCGTGCCATCACCGGCACCAACAAGCGCGCGCTGAAGTCGCTCGCCGACATGATCAAGGGCAAGCAGGGCCGCTTCCGCCAGAACCTGCTCGGCAAGCGCGTGGATTACTCCGGTCGTTCGGTGATCGTGGTCGGTCCGACCCTGCGCCTGCACCAGTGCGGTCTGCCGAAGAAGATGGCGCTTGAGCTGTTCAAGCCGTTCATCTTCGCCAAGCTGCAGGCGCGTGGCGAAGCCACCACCATCAAGGCGGCGAAGAAGCTGGTCGAGCGCGAAGAGGCCCAGGTGTGGGACATCCTCGAAGAGGTGATCCGCGAGCATCCGGTGCTGCTGAACCGTGCGCCGACCCTGCATCGCCTGGGCATCCAGGCGTTCGAGCCGAAGCTGATCGAAGGCAAGGCGATCCAGCTGCATCCGCTCGTCTGTACGGCATTCAACGCCGACTTCGACGGCGATCAGATGGCCGTCCATGTGCCGCTGTCGATCGAGGCGCAGCTGGAAGCGCGCACGCTGATGATGTCGTCCAACAACATCCTCAGCCCCGCCAACGGCGAGCCGATCATCGTGCCGACCCAGGACGTGGTGCTGGGTCTGTACTACATGACCCGCGAGCTGATCAACGTCAAGGGTTCCGGCATGGTGTTCTCCGGCATTGCCGAGGCCCGTCGTGCCTATGACAACCGCGCGGTCGAGCTGCACGCCAAGGTCAAGGTGCGCCTGAAGCTGGTGCACGTCGCCGAGGATGGCACCCGCACGCATGAAACCAAGATCGTCGAGACCACCGTGGGCCGCGCGCTGCTGGCGGAAATCCTGCCGGAAGGCCTGCCGTTCGAGCTGGCCAACACCGAACTGACCAAGAAGGCCATCTCGCGCCTGATCAACTCCAGCTACCGTTTGCTGGGCTTGAAGGAAACCGTGATCTTCGCCGACAAGCTGATGTACACCGGTTACCGGTTCGCCACGCGTGCCGGCATCTCGATCGGCATCGACGACATGCTGATCCCGGCCGAGAAAAAGCCCATCCTCGAGGAAGCCGAGAAGGAAGTCGTCGAGATCCAGCAGCAGTACCAGTCGGGTCTGGTCACCGCCGGCGAGCGCTACAACAAGGTGGTCGACATCTGGTCGCGCACCAGCGAACTGGTGGCGAAGGCCATGATCGACGGCATCGGCACCGAGAAGGTGAAGGATGCCGACGGCAAGATGGTCAACCAGAAGTCGATGAACTCGCTGTACATCATGGCTGACTCCGGCGCCCGTGGTTCCGTGGCGCAGATTCGTCAGCTGGCCGGTATGCGTGGCCTGATGGCACGCCCGGACGGCTCGATCATCGAGACGCCCATCAAGGCCAACTTCCGCGAAGGCCTGAATGTGCTGCAGTACTTCAACTCCACCCACGGTGCTCGTAAGGGCCTGGCGGATACGGCGTTGAAGACCGCGAACTCCGGTTACCTGACCCGTCGTCTCGTCGACGTGGCGCAGGACGTGGTCATCACCATGGATGACTGCGGTACCGAGGAAGGCGTCATCATGCAGCCGATCGTCGAAGGCGGCGATGTGGTCGAGCCGTTGCGCGAGCGCGTGCTGGGCCGCGTGGTGGTCGAGGACGTCTACGCACCAGGCGACGACGATCAGCCGATCGTCACCCGCGATACCCTGCTCAACGAAGCCTTGGTCGAGAAGCTCGACAAGGCTGGCGTGCAGATCATCAAGGTGCGTTCGCCGATCACCTGCGTCGCCGAGCACGGCGTGTGCAAGCTGTGCTACGGCCGCGATCTGGCCCGTGGCCACCTGGTCAACATGGGCGAGGCCGTGGGAGTGGTCGCCGCGCAGTCGATCGGTGAGCCGGGTACCCAGCTCACCATGCGTACGTTCCACATCGGTGGTGCGGCTTCGCGTGCGGCGGCCGTGGACAACGTGACGGTGAAGACCACCGGCTCGCTGAAGTACAACAACCTGAAGTCGGTGCAGCACAAGCAGGGCCATCTGGTGGCGGTGTCGCGCTCGGGCGAGTTGAGCGTCATCGACTCCAGCGGTCGTGAGCGCGAGCGTTACAAGGTGCCTTACGGTGCCACCATCGCAGTCAAGGACGGCAACCCGGTCAAGCCCGGCCAGACCGTGGCGAACTGGGATCCGCATACCCATCCGATCGTCACCGAAGTGGCCGGTGTGGTGCGCTTCATCGACTTCCTCGATGGCGTCACCGTGCAGAGCCAGACCGATGAGCTGACCGGCCTGGAGTCGGCGGTGGTTACCGATCCGAAGCGTCGTGGCACGCAGGCAAAGGATCTGCGCCCGATCGTGCGTCTGGAAGACAGCAAGGGTCGCGAACTCAAGCTGCCGGGTACCGACATTGCCGCGCAGTACTTCCTGCCGGCCGGTGCGATCGTGTCGATCCAGAACGGTGCCGAAGTGGGCGTAGGCGACGTGGTTGCCCGTATCCCGCAGGAAACCTCGAAGACTCGCGACATCACCGGTGGTCTGCCGCGCGTGGCCGATCTGTTCGAGGCACGCAAGCCGAAGGAGCCGGCGATCCTCGCCGAGCGCTCCGGCATCATCAGCTTCGGCAAGGACACCAAGGGCAAGCAGCGTCTGATCATCAAGGACGTCGACGGCAACGAGCACGAAGAGCTGATTCCGAAGTGGCGCCAGGTCATCGTGTTCGAAGGCGAGCATGTGGAGAAGGGCGAAACCGTCGTCGACGGCGAGCCGAGCCCGCATGACATCCTGCGCCTGCTGGGCGTGGAGCCGCTGGCCTCGTACCTGGTCAAGGAAATCCAGGACGTGTATCGCCTGCAGGGCGTGAAGATCAACGACAAGCACATCGAAGCGATCATTCGCCAGATGCTGCGCAAGATCGAGATCGTCGAGCCGGGCGACAGCCATTATCTGCGTGGCGAGCAGGTCGAGCGCGTGCGGATCAACCGCGAGAACGATCGTGCGGTGGCCAAGGGCGAGCGTCCGGCGGAGTACCAGTCAGTGCTGCTGGGCATCACCAAGGCATCGCTGGCCACCGAGTCTTTCATTTCGGCGGCCTCGTTCCAGGAAACCACCCGCGTCCTTACCGAGGCGGCGGTTCGTGGTACGCGCGACGGCTTGCGTGGTCTGAAGGAAAATGTTATTGTCGGCCGTCTTATTCCGGCAGGTACAGGTCTGGCGTACCACGCATCGCGTCGTCGCCAAGGCGGTTTGTCCGCTTCGGAGCTGGAGACTCTCTCCGGTTCCGCGCCTGCAGCTTCGTTTGCCGAGGCTCCGGTCGGTAGTGATAACGGTGTCGAGTAGGTCCGTTCCGGACTCCGCTCGCTGACATACGAAATGAGGTGCATGGATGCACCTCGTGTTCGGGTCCAGGATGACAGAGCGTTGGCTTGCCTATGGCAGGCTGCTCATGTTAAATTCCCGCTTCTTGGCAGACCGAGCTTATTCGGGCTGCCTTTATGTTTTCAGGAACAGCTTCGCATGACGACAGTCAACCAATTGGTGCGCAAATCCCGCAGCCCGAAGACGTACAAGAGTGCGTCGCCGGCCTTGCAGAGCAGCCCGCAGCGCCGCGGCGTCTGCACGCGCGTTTACACGACCACTCCGAAGAAGCCGAACTCGGCATTGCGCAAGGTTGCCAAGGTGCGCCTGACCAATGGCTACGAGATCATCAGCTACATCGGTGGTGAAGGCCACAACCTGCAGGAGCACTCGGTGGTGCTGATCCGCGGCGGTCGCGTCAAGGATCTGCCCGGTGTGCGTTACCACACGGTGCGCGGCAGCCTCGACTGCGCTGGTGTCACCAAGCGCCGTCAATCGCGCTCGAAGTACGGCGCCAAGCGCCCGAAGAAGTAAAGGACTCGAAACATGTCGCGTAAAGGTTCACATCCCGCCCGTCTGGTTCTGCCGGATCCCAAGCATGGCAGCCAGCTGATCGCCCGCTTCATCAACATGGTGATGAAGAGCGGCAAGAAGTCCGTGGCCGAGAGCATCGTTTACGGTGCGCTGCAGCACATTGGCGAAAAGAATGCCGAGCCGGTGGCTCTGGTCGAGAAGGCGCTCAACAACATCGCTCCGGCGGTCGAAGTCAAGTCGCGTCGTGTCGGTGGCGCCACCTATCAGGTGCCGGTGGAAGTTCGTCCGGGTCGCCGCATGGCGCTGGCGATGCGCTGGGTCATCGATGCCGCCCGCAAGCGTGGCGAGACCTCGATGCCGCGCAAGCTGGCCGCCGAGCTGCTCGAGGCTTCGGAAAGCCGCGGTGGCGCGGCCAAGAAGCGCGAAGAGACGCATCGTATGGCGGAAGCCAACAAGGCCTTCTCGCACTACCGCTGGTAATTGTTTTGTTTTGCCGTCCTCGATGACGGTAAAACAAACCCGCCATCCATGGCGGATTCCTGAGGTTCAAGCCGTCTTCTCTGATGGCTTGAACAAGCCGGCATTCCTGCCGGATTTTTCATGAGAAGTGCGGCCCGGACGGCTGCTTTGAATCGGGGCAATCAGGCCCGGCACAGGTAAATAGCAATGGCACGCACCACTCCCATCGAGCGCTACCGCAACTTCGGCATCATGGCCCACATCGATGCCGGCAAGACCACGACCACGGAGCGCATCCTGTTCTACACCGGTGTCAGTCACAAGATTGGCGAGGTGCACGACGGTGCAGCCACGATGGACTGGATGGAGCAGGAGCAGGAGCGCGGCATCACCATTACGTCGGCGGCAACGACGGCGTTCTGGAAGGGCATGGACGGCTCGATGGAGCAGCACCGCTTCAACATCATCGACACCCCTGGACACGTCGACTTCACCATCGAAGTCGAGCGTTCGCTGCGTGTGCTCGATGGGGCGGTGTTCGTGCTGTGTGCCGTTGGTGGCGTGCAGCCGCAGTCCGAGACGGTGTGGCGCCAGGCCAACAAATATCGGGTGCCGCGTCTTGCGTTCGTCAACAAGATGGATCGCACCGGTGCCAATTTCAACAAGGTTATCGAGCAGCTGAAGGCGCGCCTGGGTGCGCATCCGGTGCCGATGCAGGTGCCAATCGGCGCCGAAGACGGTTTCGAGGGCGTGGTCGACCTGCTCAAGATGAAGGCGGTCATCTGGGACATGGAATCCCAGGGCATGAAGTTCGAGTATCGGGAGATTCCGGCGCATCTGGTCGAGCAGGCTGCCGAGGCGCGCAGCTTCATGGTGGAGTCCGCTGCCGAGGCGACCGAAGAGCTGATGAACAAGTATCTCGAAGAGGGTGACCTCACCGAGAGCGAGATCATCGCGGGCCTTCGTCAACGCACGCTCGCCAACGAAATCATCCCGGCCTTCTGCGGTACGGCGTTCAAGAACAAGGGCGTCCAGGCGATGCTTGACGCGGTGGTGCAGTTGTTGCCGTCGCCGGGCGACCGTCCGCCGGTTGCTGGCATCGACGAAGACGACAACGAAGCCACCCGCAAGGCTGACGATGCGGCACCGTTCTCCGCGCTCGCGTTCAAGATCATGACCGACCCGTTTGTCGGCTCGCTGACGTTCTTCCGCGTCTATTCGGGCACGCTGAACTCCGGCGATGCCGTGTACAACCCGGTCAAGAGCAAGAAAGAGCGCGTGGGCCGCATCCTGCAGATGCACGCGAACGAGCGTCACGAACTGAAAGAAGTCCGCGCGGGCGACATCGCCGCCGCGGTTGGCCTGAAGGACGTGACGACCGGCGATACGCTGTGCGCACAGGATCACATCATCACCCTGGAGCGCATGACGTTCCCGGAGCCGGTGATCTCGATGGCGGTCGAGCCGAAGACCAAGTCGGACCAGGAAAAGATGGGCATCGCCCTCGGCCGCCTGGCCGCGGAAGATCCGTCGTTCCGTGTGCGTACCGACGAGGAATCAGGCCAGACGATCATCTCGGGCATGGGCGAGCTGCACCTGGATATCCTGGTGGACCGCATGCGCCGCGAGTTCAACGTCGAGGCCAATGTCGGCAAGCCGCAGGTGGCTTATCGCGAAACGATCCGCACCAGCGACGTCAAGTCGGACTACAAGCATGCCAAGCAGTCTGGCGGTAAAGGTCAGTACGGTCACGTCGTGATCGAGATGTCTCCGATTTCCGCGGCTGATCGTGCTGACGAGAAGATCGCTGCGGGCATCAAGGATGACTTCTTGTTCATCAATGACATCACCGGCGGCGTGATTCCGAAGGAATTCATCCCGTCGATCGAAAAGGGCTTGCGCGAAACCATCACCAGCGGCCCGCTCGCCGGTTTCCCGGTGGTCAACGTGAAGGCCAAGCTGGTCTTCGGTTCCTACCATGACGTCGACTCTTCGGAAATGGCGTTCAAGCTCGCTGCGTCCATGGCATTCAAGCAGGGCTTCGCGAAGGCGAGCCCGGTCTTGCTCGAGCCGATCATGAAGGTCGAAATCGTGACGCCCGAAGATTACATGGGCGACGTGATGGGTGACATCAGCAAGCGCCGCGGCATGCTCACCGGCCAGGAAGACACGCCGTCGGGCAAGACGATCAATGCCGAGGTTCCGCTGGGTGAGATGTTTGGTTATGCGACGACCATTCGTTCGCTGACCCAGGGTCGTGCCACCTTCACGATGGAATTCGACCATTACGCCGAAGCACCGACCAATGTCGCCGAACAGGTCATGAAGAAGGCCTGATAAGGCTACGCTTCCACATACAACGTTCTTTTATAGAGGTCTGAGTCATGGCAAAGGGTAAATTCGAACGCACCAAGCCGCACGTGAACGTGGGCACGATTGGTCACGTGGACCACGGCAAGACGACGCTGACGGCGGCGCTGACGAAGGTCGGTGCGGAACGGTTTGGTGGCGAGTTCAAGGATTACAGCTCGATCGACGCAGCGCCGGAAGAGAAGGCGCGCGGCATCACGATCTCGACCGCCCACGTGGAATACGAGTCGCCGGTGCGCCATTACGCGCATGTGGACTGCCCGGGCCATGCCGACTACGTGAAGAACATGATCACGGGTGCGGCGCAGATGGACGGTGCGATCCTGGTGTGCTCGGCCGCGGACGGCCCGATGCCGCAGACGCGCGAACACATTCTGCTGAGCCGTCAGGTGGGCGTGCCGTACATCGTGGTCTTCCTGAACAAGGCGGACATGGTGGACGACGCCGAGCTGCTCGAGCTGGTCGAGATGGAAGTGCGCGAGCTGCTCTCCAAGTACGAGTTCCCGGGCGACGACACCCCGATCATCCAGGGTTCGGCCAAGCTGGCGCTGGAAGGCGACCAGAGCGAGATTGGCGTGCCGGCGATCATCAAGCTGGTCGATGCGCTGGACAGCTATATCCCGGAGCCGGTGCGCACGATCGACAAGCCGTTCCTGATGCCGGTGGAAGACGTGTTCTCGATCTCGGGCCGCGGCACCGTGGTGACCGGTCGTATCGAGCGCGGCATCATCAAGGTCGGCGACGAAATCGAAGTGGTCGGTATCCGCGACACGCAGAAGACCACGGTCACCGGCGTGGAAATGTTCCGCAAGCTGCTGGATCAGGGTCAGGCAGGCGACAACGCCGGTCTGCTGCTGCGCGGCCTGAAGCGTGACGACGTGGAGCGTGGCCAGGTGCTGGCCAAGCCGGGCACGATCACCCCGCACACGGACTTCGAGGCTGAGGTGTATGTGCTGTCGAAGGACGAGGGTGGCCGTCATACGCCGTTCTTCAAGGGCTACCGTCCGCAGTTCTACTTCCGCACGACCGACGTGACCGGCGCTTGCCAGTTGCCGGAAGGCGTGGAGATGGTGATGCCGGGCGACAACGTGAAGATGGTGGTGAGCCTGATCCACCCGATCGCGATGGACGAAGGCCTGCGTTTCGCCATTCGCGAAGGCGGCCGCACCGTCGGCGCCGGTGTGGTGGCCAAGGTCATCAAGTAAGTTCTGTTATCCCGGCAGCTGGCTGCCGGGATAATTCCCGACGTTGTGATCCGACCAACTGGTCGGATAACGTCGGGTAAGTGAGACGGCCTGCGATGTTTTTCATCGAGGTACTTCACTAAGCCGAAATTTGCATGTATACTTCGCAGCTTGCTTATCGATAGAGGTTAATCCTCGGTCGATCTACCGCGAAATGAGGCGCAGGATGCGCTTCGAGTTCGCAGGCCGGGATGGCCCTCGCAATTCAATGTAATCACAGGGTGCAGCCCTGCTGATTACGTTTTTTTGCGTGATACGCAATTTTGTCCAAGTGAGCCGCCTGGCGCTCGCTTGGGCTTTTCGAATTGGGGCTGTGCGTTTTGTACGCGGCTACCGATGTGGTGCTAAAGGGTTGTGCGAGGCGGTGAGAAGCCGTTTCGTTTCACATTACGTTCTTTCGACAACAGGACACGGTTATGGCGAACCAGAAGATTCGGATTCGGCTGAAAGCGTACGATCATCGTCTGATCGATCGTTCGGCCAGCGAGATCGTCGAGACGGCAAAGCGCACGGGTGCCACGGTACTCGGCCCGATCCCGCTTCCGACCAAGATCGAGCGTTACACCATTCTGACGTCGCCGCACGTCGACAAGGATGCACGCGACCAGTACGAGACCCGTACGCACAAGCGTGTGCTCGACATCGTCGACCCGAACGACAAAACCGTGGACGCGCTCATGAAGCTTGATCTCGCCGCTGGCGTCGATGTTCAGATCAAGCTCGGTTGAGCGACAGACAGGATACGAAGATGAGTATCGGATTGGTTGGCCGCAAATGCGGCATGAGCCGACTCTTCACTGAAGATGGCCGCTCGATTCCGGTGACGCTGATTGAAGCGACGCCGAACCGCGTGACCCAGTTGAAGACGGACGATAACGATGGCTACAGCGCCGTCCAGGTTTCCGCGGGCAGCAAGCGCGCGAACCTGCTGACGCAGCCGCTGAAGGGTCATTACGCGAAGGCCAAGGTTGAGCCGGGTCGTGGCTTGTGGGAATTCCGCGTGTCTGCCGACGATCTCGGCAAGTACACCGTGGGCAGCGAGATCAAGGCAGACGACGTGTTCACCGTCGGCCAGATCGTCGACGTTGCAGGCGTGTCGAAGGGCAAGGGCTTCCAGGGCACGATCAAGCGCTGGAACTTCAAGATGGGTGACGCCACCCACGGTAACTCGCTGTCGCATCGCGCGCCGGGCTCCATCGGTCAGCGCCAGACGCCGGGCCGCGTGTTCCCGGGCAAGAAGATGTCCGGCCACATGGGTGCAGTGAACCGCACACAGCAGGGTCTGGAAGTGGTCAAGGTCGACGCCGAGCGTCATCTGATCGCGGTGAAGGGTGCGGTACCGGGTGCAACCGGTGGCGACGTCATCATCCGCCCGACGACGAAGAGCTGAGGAGAGACGCCATGGAACTCAATGTTATTGGCGCGTCATCGCCTACCAAGCAAGCGCTCAGCGTGTCGGACGAAGTGTTCGGCGGTGAGTACAAGAAGGCCCTGGTTCATCAGGTCGTGATCGCCTACCAGGCGGCCGGCCGTGCCGGTACCCAGTCGCAGCTGTCGCGCGGCGAGATGTCCGGTACCACCAAGAAATTCAAGAAGCAGAAGGGCGGCGGCGCCCGTCACGGTGATTACCGTGCGCCGATCTTTGTCGGTGGTGGCCGCACGTTCGCTGCCAAGCCGCGCAGCTATGAGCAGAAGGTCAACCGCAAGGCTTACCGTGTCGCGATCCGTTCGATCTTTTCCGAACTGGTCCGTCAGGGTCGCCTGAAGGTCGTCGAGAGCTTTGGCGTCGAGACGCCGAAGACCTCCGCGATGGTGGCCAAGCTGGCCGAGCTGGAAGTTTCCGGTCGCGTGCTGCTGGTGTCGGAAGATGTCTCCGAGTCAGTGTTCCTGGCCGCCCGCAACATTCCCTATATCCATGTACTGGATGTGATGGGCCTGAACCCGGTCAGCCTGGTCGGTTCCGACCACGTGGTGGTCACGGTTGAGGCGGTGAAGAAGATCGAGGAGTGGCTGGCATGAACAACGAACGCATTCTCGATACGCTGCGCGCGCCGCACATCTCCGAGAAATCGGCGCGTCTGGCCGAGCACAACCAGTACGTATTCGTGGTTGCCCCGACGGCAACCAAGGCCGATGTCCGCGCTGCCGTGGAAAAACTGTTCGACGTCAAGGTCGAGCAGGTGAACCTCGTCAACACCAAGGGCAAGGTCAAGTCCTTCCGTTTCCGCGCTGGCAGCCGCCAGGGCAAGCGCAAGGCCTACGTGCGTCTTGCCGATGGCCAGACCATCGACGTGTCCGCCAAGGCCTGAGCCAGGAGTTTTGTGAGATGGCACTAATCAACCACAAGCCGACCTCGCCGGGCCGTCGTGACGCAGTCAGCGTCAAGACGGAAGGCTTGCACAAGGGCGCGCCGTACGCGGCGTTGACCGAGTCGCAGTCCAAGACGGGCGGTCGCAATCATCACGGTCGCATCACGGTGCGTCACCGTGGCGGCGGTCACAAGCAGCAATACCGCATCATCGATTTCAAGCGTGACAAGGAAGGCATCGCCGCCCGCGTCGAGCGCATTGAATACGATCCGAACCGCACCGCGCACATCGCGTTGCTGTGCTACGCCGATGGCGAGCGTCGTTACATCATCGCGCCGAAGGGCGTGCAGGTGGACGATCGTCTGGTGTCGGGTCGCGAAGCTCCGATCAAGGCCGGCAACTGCCTGCAGCTGCGCAACATCCCGATGGGCAGCACGATCCATTGCATCGAGCTGCGTCCGGGCAAGGGTGCGCAGATCGCCCGCAGCGCCGGTGCCTCGGTGCAGCTGGTGGCCCGCGAATCCGGTTACGCCACGTTGCGTCTGCGCTCTGGCGAGATGCGTCGCGTCTCGGTCGACTGCCGCGCCACGATCGGTGAAGTCGGCAACGGCGAGCACAGCCTGAAGAAGCTCGGCAAGGCTGGCGCGAAGCGCTGGTTGGGTATTCGCCCGACCGTTCGCGGTGTGGTGATGAACCCGGTCGACCATCCGCACGGTGGTGGTGAAGGCAAGACTTCAGGTGGTCGTCATCCGGTCAGCCCGTGGGGCACGCCGGCCAAGGGCTACAAGACCCGTAACAACAAGCGCACGCAGCAGTTCATCGTGCGTCGTCGTACGAAGTAACAGGAAACCGACATGCCTCGCTCTCTGAAGAAAGGTCCGTTCGTCGACCTTCACCTCGTCAAGAAGGTGGAAGCTGCGGTTTCCGCCAACAACAAGCGCCCGATCAAGACCTGGTCGCGCCGCTCGATGATCCTGCCGGAAATGGTTGGCTTGACCATCGCTATTCACAACGGCCGTCAGCACGTACCCGTACTGATCAACGAGAACATGGTCGGGCACAAGCTCGGCGAGTTCGCGGTGACCCGTACGTTCAAGGGCCATGTCGGCGACAAGAAGGGCAAGTGATGAGCACTGAAGCCAAAGCGATCCTGCGTGGCGCCCGCATTTCGGCGCAAAAGGCACGCCTGGTGGCTGACCTCGTCCGCGGGCTTCCCGTGGGCCGGGCCAGCGACGTGCTCACCTACACCAACAAGAAGGCTGCGCACCTTGTCCGCAAGGTGCTGCTGTCGGCCGTCGCCAACGCCGAGAACAACCTCGGTGCTGACGTCGACGAGCTGAAAGTGGCCAGCATCTTCGTTGATGAAGGTCCGGCGATGAAACGCATGCACGCCCGCGCCAAAGGCCGCGGTTCGCGCATTCTCAAGCGCACCAGCCACATCACTGTGGTTGTTGGTAACTGACCGAGGATATAGACGATGGGTCATAAAGTTCATCCCACCGGTATCCGCCTCGGCATTGCCAAGGACTGGAACTCGAAGTGGTTCGCCAACAAGGGCGATTACGCCAAGTATCTCGTGGCCGATATCAAGGTCCGCGACATGCTGAAGAAGAAGCTGGCTGCTGCCGGCATCTCGAAGATCCAGATCGAGCGTCCGGCCAAGACCGCACGCGTGACGATCCACACCGCCCGCCCGGGCGTGGTGATCGGCAAGAAGGGCGAGGATATCGAGAAGCTGCGCAAGGAAGTCAGCGACATGATGGGCGTCCCGACGCACATCAACGTCAATGAAGTGCGCAAGCCCGAGCTGGACGCCCAGCTGGTGGCCGAGTCGATCGCGCAGCAGCTCGAGCGCCGCATCATGTTCCGCCGCGCGATGAAGCGCTCGGTCGGCAACGCGATGCGCCTTGGTGCGCTGGGCATCAAGATCAACGTGTCCGGTCGTCTGAACGGTGCCGAGATCGCCCGTTCCGAGTGGAGCCGCGAGGGTCGCGTGCCGCTGCATACGCTGCGCGCCGACATCGACTACGGCACCGCCGAGGCGAAGACCACCTACGGCATCATCGGCATCAAGGTGTGGGTCTACAAGGGCGAGGTCTTCGACCTGAGCCAGGTGGGCCAGGAGTCGAAGGACGAGCCGTCCTCGCAGCCGCGCCGCGAAGGTGGCGAAGGTCGTCGTAACGATTCGCGTCGCGAGGCCGGTGACGGCCGCCGCGAGCGGTCTGCGAAGTAAGGAGAGTTGCCATGTTGCAACCCAAGCGAACCAAGTACCGCAAGCAGTTCAAGGGCCGTAACGACGGTCTGGCACAGTGCTCCAACCTCGTCAGCTTCGGCGAGTACGGCCTGAAGGCAACGACCCACGGCGCGCTAACCGCACGCCAGATCGAAGCCGCTCGTCGTTGCATCACTCGTTTCGTCAAGCGTGGCGGCAAGCTGTGGATCCGCGTGTTCCCGGACAAGCCGATCACCAAGAAGCCGATCGAAGTGCGAATGGGCGCCGGCAAGGGCAGCGTCGAGTTCTGGGTCGCCCCGATCCAGCCTGGTCGCATGCTCTATGAAATCGAGGGCGTCGACGAGTTGACGGCGCGCGAGGCGTTCCGTCTGGCGGCAGCGAAGCTGTCTGTGCAGACCCAGTTTGTTACCCGGGCGGTGATGTGATGGCCACCAAAGAAACCAAGAACCAGTCGGCCGAAGAGCTGAACCAGCATCTGCTGGATCTGCGCAAGGAGCAGTTCAATCTGCGCATGCAGAAGGGCTCCGGCCAGCTCACTCAGCCGCACCAGCTTCGCCGCGTTCGGCGTGACATCGCCCGCACGAAGTTCGTGCTCGGCAGCAAGAAGTAAGGGACGGCCGACATGAGCGCTAACCAGATTCAAGAAGCACAGGTTCAATCAGATAAGCAGACGCGTACCCTCGAGGGTCGGGTCACCAGCAACAAGATGGACAAGACGGTCACCGTGCTGGTCGAGCGTCAGGTTCAGCACTGGCTGCTCGGCAAGATCATCCGCCGTTCGACCAAGCTGCATGCGCAGGACGATCTCGGTGCAAACGAGGGTGACCTCGTGCGTATCGCCGAGTGCCGTCCATTGTCCAAGACCAAACATCACCGCGTGGTTGAAATCATCACGCGCGCCAAAGTCTAAGGGGGGGGTGCAGCCATGATCCAGATGCAAAGCACGCTTTCCGCAGCGGATAACAGCGGCGCAAAGGAATTGATGTGCATCAAGGTGCTCGGCGGCTCCAAGCGCCGTTACGCCGCGATCGGTGATGTCATCAAGGTCACCGTGAAGGATGCGATTCCCCGTGGCAAGGTAAAGAAGGGCGAGGTGTACAACGCCGTGGTGGTTCGTACTGCCAAGGGTGTGCGCCGTCCCGATGGTTCGCTGATCCGTTTCGACGGCAATGCAGCGGTCCTCCTCAACAACAAGCTCGAGCCGATCGGCACCCGTATTTTCGGGCCGGTCACCCGCGAGCTGCGCAGCGAGAAGTTCATGAAGATCGTCTCGCTTGCTCCCGAAGTGCTCTGAGCGGAGTCAAGAAATGAACCGTATCCGCAAGGGTGATCAGGTCCTCGTGATCACCGGCAAGAACAAGGGCCAGCGCGGCGATGTGCTGCGTGTTGCAGGCGAGCGTGTGTTCGTCTCCAACGTGAACCTGGTCAAGCGCCACACCAAGCCGAATCCACAGGCCAACCAGGCTGGTGGCATCGTCGAGCGTGAGGCCTCGATCCATCTCTCCAATGTGCAGCTGTTCAACCCCGCCACGAACAAGGGTGAACGCGTCGGCACCAAAACGCTCGAAGATGGGCGCAAGGTCCGCGTGTTCCGTTCGACTGGCGAGGTCGTGGACGCGTAAGGAACACGATCATGACCCGCCTCGAAAATTTCTACAAAGAGAAGGTAGTTGCCAAGCTCACTGAGCAGTTCGGCTACCAGAACGTGATGCAGGTTCCCCGCATCACCAAGATCACGCTGAACATGGGCGTGGGCGAAGCCGCCGGCAACAAGAAGGTGCTGGAGAACGCCGTGGCCGACATGGCCAAGATCTCCGGCCAGAAGCCGATCACGACCAAGGCTCGCGTCTCCGTGGCCTCGTTCAAGATCCGCGATGGCTGGCCGATCGGCTGCAAGGTGACCTTGCGCCGCGCCCAGATGTGGGAGTTCATGGATCGCCTGATCAACATCTCGCTGCCACGCGTGCGTGACTTCCGCGGTGTCTCGGGCAAGGCGTTCGACGGCCGTGGCAACTACAACTTCGGTATCAAGGAACAGATCATCTTCCCTGAGATCGACTTCGACCAGGTCGATGCACTGCGTGGCATGGATATCTCCATCACCACCACGGCCAAGACCGACGAAGAAGCGAAAGCCCTGCTGGCTGCGTTCAGCTTCCCGTTCCGTAACTGATAGACGCGAGAGATACCCATGGCAAAGACCTCGATGGTCAACCGCGATATCAAGCGGACCAAACTCACGCAGAAGTTCGCTGCCAAGCGCGCTGAACTGAAGGCGATTGTGCTGAGCCCCAAGGCCTCCTACGAGGAGAAGATGGAAGCCCAGTCCAAGCTGCAGAAGCTGCCGCGCGATGCCAGCCCGGTGCGTCAGCGCACCCGCTGTGCATTGACCGGTCGCCCGCGTGCCGTATACGCCAAGTTCGGTCTCGGCCGCAACAAGCTGCGTGAAGCGACCATGCGCGGCGACGTGCCGGGTCTGCGCAAGGCCAGCTGGTAATACCCAAAGACGGGCCGGTTTGCGGAGCCAAGGTTCCGCGACTGGCTCACCCGGCTGCTTGTTTGTGCAGCCGTTGATGCGACTACCGCATCGAAATTCGCCAAAACCTGGAAATGCTGATATAGTCGGCGGTCTGCGCAAAGCAGGCCGGCGTCTTGTCGGCTCACAATTTGATTGATTTCCGGTTTTATCGGATATCGGTGCACTCTGAAGGATGTTTTCATGAGCATGACTGATCCCATCGCCGATCTGTTCACGCGCGTCCGCAATGCCCAGGCTATGGGCAAGCCGGCCGTTCGTATGCCGTCGTCGAAACTGAAGTTGGCCATCGCCAATCTTCTCAAGAACGAGGGCTACATCCTCGACGCCAAGACTTCCAGCGAGGAAGGCAAGCCGGTGCTCGAGCTCAAGCTCAAGTATTTCGAGGGCCAGCCGGCCATCGAGACCATTTCCCGTGTCAGCCGCTCCGGCCTGCGTGTGTACCGCGGCAAGGACGAGCTGCCGAAGGTCCTCGGTGGCTTGGGTATCTCGATCATCTCGACTTCCGCTGGTCTGTTGACCGATGCGCAGGCCCGTGCCAAGGGTCTGGGCGGCGAAGTCATCGGCCAAGTGGCATAAGGAGTCATTCAATGTCACGTGTAGCCAAGCAACCGATTTCCCTGCCGAAGGGCGTGGAGCTGACCGTCGCTGCCGATGCGATCTCCGTGAAGGGCCCGAAGGGCACGCTGTCCGTGCACCACCTGCCGGGCGTTACCGTCGCCGTGGACAACGGCATTGCCACCATCAGCCTCGCCGAGGGCACCGACGACAAGTTCGGCGGTACCGCGCGTGCTCTGCTGGCCAACATGGTCACCGGTGTTTCCAGCGGTTATGAGCGCAAGCTCGAGCTGGTCGGCGTGGGTTACCGCGTCGCCATGCAGGGCAAGTCGCTGAGCCTGAGCCTGGGCTTTTCGCACCCGGTGGTGTTCGAGGCGCCGGAAGGCATCAGCATCGAAACCCCGACGCAGACGGAAGTCCTGATCAAGGGCGCCGACAAGCAGGTCGTGGGCCAGGTGGCGGCCAAGATTCGCGGCTTCCGCCCGCCGGAGCCCTACAAGGGCAAGGGTGTGCGTTATGCCGGTGAGAAGATCACGCTGAAGGAAGCCAAGAAGGCTTAAGTACGCAGTCCCTGCGTGTGGAAGCGGCCATCCATGGCCGCACTCCTCACAAGAGCTGCGAAATCAAGTCGATCCGCTTTCTGGAGATATCAAGATGAACAAGAACGAAAATCGCCTGCGTCGCGCCAAGTCCACGCGTAGCCATATCCGCAAGCTGGCTGTGGCCCGCTTGTCGGTGCATCGCACCGGTCAGCACATTTATGCGCAGGTGTTCGACGCTTCCGGCGTGAACGTGGTGGCTGCGGCCTCCACCGTGCAGAAGTCGGTTGCCGAGGGCCTCAAGGGCACCAAGAACCTGACTGCTGCTGCTGCGGTGGGCAAGGCTGTCGCCGAGCGCGCCATGGCTGCAGGCATCGAGTCGGTGGCATTTGATCGCTCCGGCTTCCGCTTTCACGGTCGCATCAAGGCGCTGGCCGATGCGGCGCGCGAAGCGGGCCTCAAGTTCTAAAAGCACTACCTGGGAATCGGGCGAGTCTTGATTCCCGCTGCACTACCTACAACTCCAAGCGGCTCAGCCGCAAGCAAAAGTCCTGGCCTTGCCGGGCACATGGAAAAGAACATGTCTTCTAACGATCGCGAAAATTCGGACGGCTTGCTCGAAAAGCTGATTGCCGTCAACCGCGTGGCCAAGACCGTCAAGGGTGGCCGCCAGATGAGCTTCACCGCGCTGACCGTGGTCGGCGACGGCGAGGGCAAGGTTGGCTTCGGTTATGGCAAGGCGCGTGAAGTGCCTGTCGCCATCTCCAAGGCGATGGAGCGTGCCCGCCGCCAGATGGTGAACATCGAACTGAACAACGGCACCCTGTGGTACGCCATCAAGGCCAACCATGGTGCAGCCCGCGTGTACATGCAGCCCGCTTCGGAAGGTACTGGCGTGATCGCCGGTGGCGCCATGCGCGCCGTGCTGGAAGTGGTCGGTGTGAAGAACGTGCTGGCCAAGGCCGTCGGTTCGCGCAACCCGATCAATCTGGTGCGCGCCACCATCAAGGGCCTGCAGGCAGTGGCCTCGCCCAAGAAGATCGCCGCCAAGCGTGGCAAGACTCTGGATGAGGTGCTGGGCAATGGCTAAGTCTCAACAAACCGCCGAGAAGACCGTGCGCGTGCGCCTGGTCAAGGGCCTGCGCGGCGTGCAGGCACGCCATCGCCTGAGCGTGAAAGCTCTGGGTCTGGGCAAGATCAACGACGTCCGTGAACTGAAGGACAGCCCGCAGGTGCGTGGCCTGATCAACACGGTCTATTACCTGGTCCGGGTCGAGGAGTAAGCATCATGCGTTTGAATGACATTCAGCCGGCCGCCGGTTCGCACAAGACGCGCCTGCGCGTCGGTCGCGGCATCGGTTCGGGCATGGGCAAGACCGCCGGTCGCGGACACAAGGGTCAGCACGCCCGCGCCGGTGGTACCCACAAGTATGGTTTCGAAGGCGGCCAGATGCCGCTGCAGCGCCGGTTGCCGAAGGTCGGCTTCCGCTCGCTGAAGAAGGCCGAGAGCCAGGAAGTGTTCCTGTATCAGCTGGCCCATCTCAAGGCTGACGTGATCGACGTCGTCGCGCTGCATCAGGCTGGCCTGATCAGCAGCCGCGCGAAGAAGGTCAAGGTGGTTCTCAAGGGTGAAATCGGTCGTGCGGTGAAGTTGTCTGGTCTGCTGGCTACTGCCGGCGCCAAGGCAGCCATCGAGGCGGCCGGCGGCAGCGTGGAGTAATCGACGGTGGCTGCAGCCAAGGGCAATGCACTCGGCAAGCTCGGCAAGCTGACGGAGCTTCGTCAGCGCATCTTCTTCGTGATCGGTGCGTTGATGGTGTTCCGCCTCGGCTCGTTCATTCCGGTTCCGGGCGTCAATCCGGAAGCGATGACCAGCCTGGTCAACGGCAACGGCCTGATGGACATGTTCAACATGTTCTCGGGTGGTGCGCTGGCGCGGTTCTCGGTATTCGCGCTCGGCGTGGTGCCGTACATTTCGGCGTCGATCGTGTTCCAGATGATGGGCTCGGTGCTTCCCGGATTGCAGGGACTGCGCAAGGAAGGCGAGGCCGGCAAGCGCAAGATGACGATGTATACGCGTTATGCCACGGTGGGTCTGGCAGCGTTCCAGTCGTTCGGCATCGCGGTGGCGTTGCAGAACCAGGTGGCGGCGGGTGGCGCGCCGGTGGTCTATACGCCGGGCTTCGGTTTCATCATGTCGTCCGTGGTCGGGCTTACTGCCGGCACGATGTTCCTGATGTGGCTGGGTGAGCAGATGACCGAGCGCGGCATCGGCAACGGTATTTCGCTGCTGATCTTCGCGGGCATCGTCGCCGGTCTGCCGGGCGCAGTGGTGCATACGCTGGGCATGGCCAACAACGGTGAGCTGACGCTGATCATGCTGCTCTCGGTGCTTGTCCTGGTGCTCGGTGTGACCGCTTTCGTGGTGTTCATGGAGCGTGCGCAGCGGCGCATTACGGTGAACTACGCGCGGCGTTCGGGTGGGCAGAAGGCCTACATGAACCAGAGTTCGAGTTTGCCGCTCAAGATCAACATGGCAGGCGTGATTCCGCCGATCTTCGCCTCGAGTCTGCTGATGTTCCCGGCAACGGCGGTCAGCTGGTTCAGTACCGGACAGCAATCGCGCTGGTTGCAGGATCTGACGCAGTCGCTGAGCCCGGGCAATCCGCTGTACGACATTATCTTTGCGGTGCTGGTGATCGGTTTTGCGTTTTTCTACACGGCGATCGTGTTCAACGCCGACGAGACGGCCGACAACCTCAAGCGGTCGGGTGCGCTGATTCCGGGCATTCGTCCGGGCAAGGCGACGGCCAGCTACATCGATGCGGTGATGACTCGCCTCACGGGTGTCGGCGCGTTGTATCTGGTACTGGTATGTCTGGTGCCATCGTTCATGCAGCAGGCCTGGCATGTGCCGTTCTATTTCGGTGGCACGTCGCTGCTGATCGTGGTGGTGGTGGTGATGGATTTCACGGCTCAGGTGCAGGCGCATCTGGTCAGTCACCAGTACGAGAGTCTGCTCAAGAAGGCCAACCTGCGCCGCAGCTGAGGCTGCCAACGGGTTGGTCATAGTGGGGAAGTGGCGGCACCGCGGTGTCGCAGGGCTTTCCAGTCAGGGTAATTCAGGTTAGAATTGCGCGTTTACCGCGCACGAAAGCATCGGAGAAAGTACATCATGGCGCGCATCGCGGGTGTCAATTTGCCGGTCCAGAAGCATGTCTGGGTTGGTCTGCAGAGCATTTACGGTATCGGCCGCAGCCGAGCCAAGAAGGTCTGCGTGGATGCTGGCGTGGTTCCCACCACCCAGATCAAGTCCCTCAGTGAAGGCGAGGTGGAGAAGATCCGCCACGAAATCGCCAAGTACACCGTCGAAGGCGATCTGCGCCGTGAGGTGGGCATGGCCATCAAACGTCTGATGGACCTGGGTTGCTACCGTGGCCTGCGCCACCGTCGCGGCCTGCCGGTGCGCGGCCAGCGCACGCGTACCAACGCACGTACCCGCAAGGGTCCCCGTCGCGCGATCAAGAAGTAACGGATTCCGAATATGGCTAAGCCGGTCAAGACCAAGAAGAAGATCAAGCGCGTTGTCACGGATGCCGTGGCCCACGTGCAGGCCTCCTTCAACAACACCATCGTTACCATCACCGATCGCCAGGGCAATGCCTTGTCGTGGGCTACTGCCGGCGGCGCCGGTTTCCGTGGCTCGCGCAAGTCGACCCCGTTCGCTGCGCAGGTTGCCGCCGAAAAGGCTGGCCGTGCTGCTGGCGACTACGGCGTGAAGACTGTCGAAGTGCGCATCAAGGGCCCAGGCCCGGGTCGCGAGTCGGCGGTGCGTTCGCTGAACGCGTTGGGCTACAAGGTGCTCAACATCATCGATGTCACGCCGATTCCGCATAACGGCTGCCGTCCCCCCAAGAAGCGTCGAGTCTAAGGAGCATACCCATGGCCCGTTATCGTGGAGCTACCTGCAAACTCGCCCGTCGTGAGGGTGCAGATCTCAGCCTGAAGAGCCCGGCGCGCGCGCTGGACTCCAAGTGCAAACTGGAAAACAAGCCCGGCCAGCATGGCGCGAACAAGCGCATGCGCATGTCCGACTATGCCGTGCAGCTGCGTGAGAAGCAGAAGGTCAAGCGCATCTACGGTGTGCTTGAGCGTCAGTTCAGCAACTACTACACCAAGGCGTCGACCCTCAAGGGCAACACCGGTGAGAACCTGCTGCGCCTGCTCGAAAGCCGTCTGGACAACGTCGTCTATCGCATGGGCTTCGCGGTGACCCGCGCCCAGGCCCGCCAGCTGGTTGCCCACAAGGCGATCCTGGTGAACGGCAAGAAGGTGAACATTCCTTCGTACCAGGTCCGCCCGGGCGATGCGATCGCATTGACCGAAAAGGCGCGCACCCAGCTGCGCGTGCAGGAAGCGGCGACCGTTTTCGACACCATGGACCTGCGTCCGATCTGGGTCGAAGTCGATGCCAAGAAATTTGAAGGCACGTTCAAGTCGGTGCCGGATCGCGGTGATCTGCCGTCCGACATCAATGAAGCATTGATCGTCGAGCTTTACTCGAAGTAATTACCGGAGCTCTGCATGGCAGTTTCGTCAACTAGTGTGCTGCGGCCACGAGGCCTCAGCGTCGAACAGCTCGGAGCCAACCGCGCCAAGGTGGTGGTCGAGCCGCTCGAGCGTGGCTTCGGCCATACCCTGGGCAACGCGCTGCGTCGCGTGCTGCTCTCCTCGATCCCTGGCAGTGCCATCGTCGAGGTCGAAATCGATGGCGTGCTGCACGAATACACCACCCTGGAAGGCCTGCAGGAGGACGTCATTGAAGTCCTGCTCAACCTCAAGGATGTGGCGATTCGTCAGCATACCGGCGATGAAGTCACCCTGACCTTGTCCAAGAAGGGCAAGGGCGTGGTCACGGCTGGCGACATCGTCGTCGACCACTCGGTGGAAATCATCAACCCCGAGCACGTGATCTGCCACCTGACCAAGGACATCGCGCTCAACATGCGCCTGAAGGTGCGCCGTGGCGTCGGCTACCAGCCGGCCAGTACGCGCCAGCATCCGGATGATGAGGCACGTCCGATCGGTCGCCTGCAGCTGGACGCGTCGTTCGCGCCGGTGCTGCGTGTGGCTTACGAAGTGGACGCCGCTCGTGTCGAGCAGCGCACCAACCTCGACAAGCTGGTTCTCGATATCGAGACCAATGGAACGATTGGTGCGGAAGACGCGGTTCGCAAGGCCGCCGAAATCATCAACGACCAGCTGTCGGTGTTCGGTGATTTCTCGCGTCGCGAGAGTGCCACCGACAAGGCCGAGAAGAGCGGTTTCGATCCGCTGCTGCTGCGTCCGATCGACGATCTGGAGCTCACCGTGCGTTCGGCTAACTGCCTGAAGGCCGAGAGCATCTACTACATCGGCGATCTGGTACAGAAGACCGAAGTCGAGCTGCTGAAGACGCCGAACCTGGGCAAGAAGTCGCTGACCGAAATCAAGGACGTCCTTGGCGGTCGTGGCCTCGCACTCGGCATGAAGCTCGAAAATTGGCCGCCGCCGGGCCTTTCGCACGGTATGCAGTTGGGTTGATGAGTTGTTTTTGCGGTCAAGCATGATCGCAGCGATACCGGCGCACTGGCGAGTTTGGGCTTAGCTCTCTCGCCAGGTGCCAGAAGCGGCCATCCATGGCCGCACTTCTCATGAGAGCCCGTTCCACAGAGGCTCCTAATAGCGGGTAACCGCGGGAAGTCGGACCTGAGTGCCGGCTTTTCATAACAACAGATAGAGAGTTATTGCCATGCGCCACCAAAAATCCGGTCGCAAGCTCAACCGCACCAGCAGCCACCGCGAAGCGATGTTCAAGAACATGGCCTCGTCGCTGATCAAGCATGAGCTGATCCGTACCACCTTGCCGAAGGCGAAGGAACTTCGCCGCGTCGCCGAACCGCTGATCACGCTCGCCAAGACCGACGGCGTTGCAAACCGCCGCCTGGCTTTCTCGCGCCTGCGTGACAAGGAAGCGGTCGGCAAGCTGTTCGTCGAGCTGGGCCCGCGTTACAGCGAGCGTCCCGGCGGCTACCTGCGCATCCTCAAGTGCGGTTTCCGTCCCGGCGACAATGCGCCGATGGCTTATGTCGAGCTGGTCGGTCGCCCGCAGGTCGAGGCAGTCGACGCCGAATAAGCCGTTCGGGGAGACCCGCTCGCACAGGCGTTCAGACGTCCATGCACAAGAACCCGGCCGGGCAACCTGCCGGGTTCTTGCTTTGTGGCGGCAATCGACCGCAAATTTTCCGATGAATCCCGCAATCCTGCTGACAGCGCGTCGATGAACAGGTAATGTCATTGTTCCGCAACGCAGCAAAACGTTATGAATCCATTTCGCTGGTCGTACCGCGTCAGTTTTTTCGCAGGCTTCCTGATCTGTGCAAGCCTGCTGGGCTTTGCGCTGTTTGCCGAATATCACTGGAGCATGTTTCCGTGTCCGCTGTGCATCTTCCAGCGCGTGGCCTTCATCGTGATGGCATTTTTCTTTCTGCTGGGCGCGTTGCACGCGCCGCGTGGCGGCTTGCGCTGGGTGTATGCCGGTGGTGCGCTGCTTGGATCGCTGTTCGGCATCGCCGTGGCGGGGCGGCATCTGTGGATCCAGTCACTGCCAGCTGATCAGATCCCTTCCTGCGGGCCACCGCTGGACTATCTGTTCAGCGCGTTTCCATTCGCCAAGGTGCTGCAGCTGGTGTTCACCGGTTCCGGCGAATGCGCGAAGGTTGAGCCAATCCTTGGCCTGCCGATGCCGGCCTGGACCCTGCTCTGGTTCATTGTGCTGGCCGTGCTGGCGATCGTGGCCACGCGTCGCCAGGTCCAGAAGAAATGAATGCTTCCACCGTGATCAAGGCCGTACCCATGAACGCCGGTTTGCCCAACATCTCCGTTCCCAGCCAGTGGGCTCCCGATTCGTGGCAGCGGCACGTGGCGTTGCAGCAACCGCAGTATGAGGATGCGGCCGAGCTGGCTGCGGCCGGTGCCCAGCTGGCCCAGCTGCCACCACTGGTGACTTCCTGGGAGGTGCTGGCGCTGAAGCAGTCGCTGGCCGAGGCACAAGAGGGGCAGCGCTTCCTGCTGCAGGGCGGTGATTGCGCGGAAAGCTTTGCCGACTGCACCAGCCCGATCATTTCCAACCGGCTGAAAGTGCTGCTGCAGATGAGCCTGGTGCTGGTGCACGGGCTGAAGAAGCCGGTGTTGCGCGTGGGCCGCTTTGCCGGCCAGTACGCCAAGCCACGCTCGACCGACAGTGAGACTCGCGACGGACAGACACTGCCCAGTTTTCGCGGCGACGTGGTCAACGGCCCCGAGTTCACCGCGGCGGCTCGTCGTCCCGATCCGCAGCGGCTGATCCAGGCGCATGCGCATTCGGCACTGACCATGAACTTCGTGCGCGCGCTGATCGACGGCGGCTTCGCGGATCTGCATCACCCGGAATACTGGGACCTGGCCTGGGTCGAGCATTCGCCGCTGGCTGCCGAATACCGCCAGATGGTCGCCGGCATCGGCGATTCGCTGCGCTTCATGGAGACACTGGCCGGACCGATCGCCGGGTTCTCCAAGGTGGATTTCTTCACCTCGCACGAGGCGCTGCTGCTGCATTACGAGCAAGCGTTGACGCGGCAGGTGCCACGTCATCCCGGCTTCTTCAACCTGTCCACGCATTTTCCCTGGATCGGCATGCGCACCGCCGCGCTGGACGGCGCGCACGTGGAATATTTCCGTGGCATCCGCAATCCGATCGCAGTGAAAGTTGGACCCTCGGTAACGCCGGCGCAGCTGCTGCCGCTGATCGATGCATTGAACCCGCAGGACGAACCGGGGCGGTTGACCCTGATCCACCGCATGGGCAATGCAAAGATCGCCAGCGCACTGCCGCCGCTGCTGGAGGCGGTGAAGCGCGAGGGTCGCCGCGTGCTGTGGGTCGCCGATCCGATGCACGGCAACACCGAGAGCACCTCGAACGGTTACAAGACGCGGCGCTTCGACAATATCCGCGGCGAACTTGACCAGGCGTTCGATATCCATGCCGCCGCCGGTACGCGATTGGGTGGCGTGCACCTGGAGCTGACTGGCGAAGACGTCACCGAGTGCATGGGCGGCGCGCGTGATCTGTCCGAGACGGATCTCGATCGTGCCTACAAGTCGATGGTCGATCCACGCCTCAACTACGAGCAGTCGCTGGAGCTGGCGATGCTGATCGTGCGCAAGTCGGGCGGGATGGCCTGACGTGCATGGTGCGAAGGCAGCTGCGCCGCATGTCTAATGCGCGGCATGCGTCTGCTGTTGCTCCCGGGCCAGGCGCGCTTCGAGCTTGAGACCTGCTGCGGCGGCATACGCCTGACAGGCCTGCGGGTCGATCAGCGGATCCGGCTGCTGTCCCCGATCGCGTGCCGCCACCTTGTCCATGAAGTCGATGGCGTCGGGATGCGGAACCATCAGGATGTCGCAAGGCAGCGCGGTAACCGTCGCCAGGGAGTGACGGAAATCCTCCACGCGATGTGTATGCGTGGCATCGTCGCTGAAACGGAAACCGCCCGCGCTGATGGCAGTGAGACTGTCGGCATAGACCATGGACAGGCAGCGACCCTGTTCGCACGAACGCCAGGTCCATGAGGTACTGCCCGTAGTGTGCCCCGGCGTGTAGTGCGCCGTCAGGGTGATGTTGCCCACACGTACCGTGCCGCCGTCGGGCACCACGCCAACATGGGTGACGGGTGGATAGGGTATTGCTTCGCCGAATAGCGGATCTTCCGGATCGTTGCCACCGGCCATCAGCGCGCGCGCACCCGCCGAACTGGCACGTACCTGGGCGCCGCTGACACGCGCCAGTTCGGCGATGGCGCCCGCATGATCTGAATGCGCATGCGAGTTCAGAATCACGCGAATATCCTCGACACGGAATCCAAGCGCACGGATATTCGCTTCGATCAGTGGCGCATTACGCTGCAGGGTGCCGTCGATCAGGATGTTTCCCTGTGGCGAGGTGATCAGGACGGCACTGAGGCCCTCGGTGCCGACGTAGTAGGTGTTGCCGTAAACCCGGAATGGCTTGTGTGGCTGGTGCCAGCTGGGTTCTTCGGCGTGGGCTGACAATGCGGTGATCGCAGCTACGCCGATCAGCAGACGGCAAACGGATCGTTTCATGCAGTTATCCATGCGGATGGCCCGTGGGTCGAGGGAAGGAGTTGGTCGTGACGACGCTTGGAGCCATTTGCGCCAACGACTTCCGCAGTCTGTCGTGTCCACGAGGCTGAACAGGGTGACGTGCCGGTCAGACGTGTGGCCGATTTGGGGAGATTTACGGACTGCCGGCGAGTTGCGGCGTGCCTTCCACGGTGTCGAGAAACTTCGGTGGCTGCCATGCTTGGCTGTGCTGCTCGAAACCGTAGGCGATCGAGATCAGCGTCGGCTCGCTCCATTTCGCGCCGAACAGCACAATGCCGATCGGCAGGCCGTGGGTCCAGCCAGCCGACACGGTGATCGAGGGATAACCGGCCACCGCGGCAGGTTGTGAGGCTCCACCAATGGTCGGGTCACCGCTGAGGATATGGTCGCCGAGGATCGGATCCGTGACGAAGGCTGGCCCTTGCGACGGCGCCAGCAACGCGTCCAGATGATCCTTTGCCAGCGCGGCGTCGATGCCGTCCGGGCCGGCCAGCTGCTTCGCCTTCGTCAATGCATCGGTGTATGCCTTTTCCGTAAGCGGCCCCTTCGCCTCGGCCCGCTCGAACAGTTCCTGCCCGAACCAGTGCATCTCGCGTGCGGCCTCGCGCTGGTCGAACGCGATCAGGTCGGCCAGCGTATGCACCTTCAAGCCGGTGCGGGTGGCGAGGTAAGCGTTGATATCGTGCTTGAAGTCGTACTGCAGCACTGTCGATTCCTGCGCGCCCAATTCGCTGAGGTGTGGCAGCGTTACCGGATCGACGATGATCGCGCCTTGCGCCTTCATCGTCGCAATCGCCTGCTCAAGCACGCGGTCCGCGTTCGGCTCGGCGCCGGCCAGCTGACGCACCACGCCGATACGCTTGCCCTTCAGGCCATTCGGATCGAGCGAACGGGTGTAGTCAGTGGCATGTTTGTCGGCGTCCGCGGTAGCCGGGTCACGCGGGTCGCTGCCGGCGATCACGCTCAGCAGCGCGGCGGCATCAGCCACGTTGCGTGCCAGCGGACCGGCGGTGTCCTGGTTGTGGCTGATCGGCACGATGCCGTTGCGGCTGACCAGCCCCAGGGTGGGTTTGATCCCGACGATGCCGTTCATCGAGGCCGGGCAGATGATCGAGCCGTCGGTTTCGGTGCCGATCGCCACCGTGACGAGTCCGGCCGCCACGGCTGCCGCCGAGCCTGCACTCGAGCCGCATGGGTTGCGGTCGAGCGCGTACGGATTGCGTGTTTGTCCGCCGACTCCGCTCCAGCCACTACTGGCATTGCTGGAACGGTAATTTGCCCATTCGCTGAGATTGGTCTTGCCCATGACCAGTGCGCCCGACTTGCGCAGGCGTTCCACCAGTGCGGCGTCGTGGGGTGCAGATGCATCGGTGAGCGCAAGCGAGCCGGCCGTGGTGAGCATGCGATCGCCGGTGTCGATATTGTCCTTGAGCAGTACCGGAATGCCATACAGCGGACTGCGTGTCTTGCTACGCCGTGCCGTGTCGAGCGCCGCGGCAAGCTGCAGTGCGTCGGGGTTCGTCGCGAGCACCGCATGCAGGGCAGGGCCGGACTGATCGATCTGCCGGATGCGTTCGAGAAATTGCCGGGTCAGCTGACGGCTGTCGAGCGTGCCGGCATCCATGCGCTGCTGCAGTTGCGCGATCGATGCGTAGGTGGCCGTGGGCGGTGTGGCCGCGGCGGCGCTGGCCGGGGCGGCGAGCAGGGCAGTGACGAGTGCGGCTAGACAGACGGCTGGACGGCTCACGGTAACCCCCGGGTTCGACGAATGCGGCATGTTGTCGCGAAGCACCAGCTTAGCGCCACGCGTGACCGATCATCAGCTGCCGCGCGCGTACAATCGCACGATGAACACGAATGCCAGCCTGTGTCCTGCCAAGCCATTCGGTGCTGTGGTCCTGCTTGTGGCCGCCATGCTGTTCGGCGCTCCACTCCGAGCTGCCGATGCGCCACCGATTCCAGATACCTTGCAGCAACGCATCGCCGCCTGCACCACCTGCCATGGCGTGCATGGCGAAGGCACGCCGGGCAGCGGCTATTTCCCGCGCCTGGCCGGCAAACCGGCGGCTTACTTGGCGCGCCAGATGCAGGATTTCCGGAACGGCCTGCGCAAGTACGCGCCGATGGAATACACCGTGCGCCAGCTGAGCCCGGCGTACATGCAGGAGATCGCCGAATACTTTGCGGCGCAGCAGGTGCCCTACAGCCGTTCACCGTTGCCGCCGGTTTCCGCGGCCACCCTGCAGCGGGGCGAACAGCTGGTCAGCAAGGGCGATCCTGCGAACAAGATCCCCGCGTGCGCCAGTTGCCACGGCAGCCAGTTGACCGGCGTGCAGCCGTCCACGCCGGGACTGGTGGGTTTGCCGTATGACTACATCAGTGCGCAGCTGGGCTCCTGGCGCACGCGCACCCGCGGCACGGTGGCGCCGGACTGCATGGCGGTGGTGGCCAACCGGCTGAGTGATTCGGATATCACCGCAGTGGCGGCTGCGCTGGCCAGTCGCCAGTTGCCGGCCGACACGCATGCACAGATGGCCGGCTCGGTGACGCCGCCGTTGCCGTGCGGTGTGCTTGGTGCGACGGGAGACGGCACATGAAATGGTTGCGTCGACTGTTGTTGCTGATCGTGGTGTTGATCGTGTTGCTGCTGGGCTGGTTTTTCTTCGGTGGAGGTCATCAGCCGACATCACCGGCCATGAGCAAGGTGACTGCTGCAACGCTGCATGATCCAGCCTTGATCGCGCGCGGCCAATATCTGGTCACGGTCGGTGACTGCGCCGGTTGTCATACCGCGCAGGGCGGTGCTGCCTTTGCCGGAGGCCGCGCGCTGGCTACACCGTTCGGCAATATCGCGGTACCCAACATCACGCCGGATGGCGGCACCGGTCTGGGACATTGGAGCTTCGAGGATTTCTGGCAGGCGTTGCACAATGGCAAAGGACGGCATGGTGAACTGCTGTATCCGGCGTTCTCGTACACCTCGTATACCAAGGTGACGCACGACGATGCGCTGGCCATGTACGCGTACCTGCAATCGTTGCCGCCGGTACATAGGCCACCCACCGCATCGACGCTGGAATTTCCCTACAGCGTGCGCAACAGCCTGACGGCGTGGCGCGCACTCTACTTCAAGGAGGGCGTGTTCCAGCCGGATCCGAAGCAGTCGGCGCGATGGAACCGTGGCGCCTATCTGGTGCAGGGGCTGGGTCACTGCAACGAATGCCATGCGGCGCGCGATTCGCTCGGCGGCACACCGCAGGACGTGCATCTGACCGGCGGCCAGATCCCGCAACAGAACTGGTACGCGCTGGATCTGAGCACGAGGCAGAACGGCGGCCTGCAGGGCTGGAGCGAACAGGACGTCGTCGACCTGCTGAAAACCGGCCAGTCTGCCAAAGGCACTGCGTTTGGTCCGATGGCCGACGTGGTGGCGAGCAGTACCCAGCACATGAGCGACGACGACCTGCGCGCGGTGGCGATCTATCTGGATTCGCTGCCTGCGCGGGCACCGTCGCCGGAGGAACCGTCGGCGTTCAATGCCAATGCACTCGTGGTGCAGGGTGAAAAGGTCTACACGCAGCGTTGCGCGGATTGCCACGGCAAGGATGGCAACGGCGTGGCCGGCATCTACCCACCGCTCAACGGCAACTCTTCGGTCACCGAACCAAGCGGTATCAATGCGACCCGTGCAGTTCTGCTGGGCGGCTTTGCGCCGCTGACCACCACCAACCCGCGACCGTACTCGATGCCGCCATTCGCCCAGCAATTGAGCGACGCCGATGTCGCGGCGGTGGTCAGCTATATCCGGCATACGTGGAACAACAGCACACCGGCGGTGATGGAGCGTGATGTCAGCAAGTATCGGCAGACACCGATGGATTGATTGCTGGTCCACCAACGGGTCGCGTTGACATCATTGCGGCATCAAAAATGGACTTCCGGCAGATCGGCAGTCGTCGCTCAGCACTTACGGCATGTGGTCTCGTCAGGGGGCATCTTCCGCATGCTGCAGACCGGTAACCTTGGGCATGTTCCAGCGTTACCGCTGCTTGAGTCGTGGTTGATACTTCATGACTTGCCTGAATCGGCAAGATAATCGATCACGGCGATGCCGCCGAAGATGATGAAGACAATCCCGCCTATGAGCGACCAAATGGGAAACATCACCAACTTCACTACATGCCGCATATAGCCCCCTGTCTCACAATATTGATCGACCATTGTGATGGCTGGAGATGACGCTACGGCGACATCCGTTATTGCACGTGATGTCTGCGCTGAATTGGCAGCGTTGAGGTGTCCTTGGGATTTTCGGCTGCCGGGATTCGCTTGTCCCGGGTTTTCAACGCTTTCGATCGATTGCAGTTGTTTGCATCGATCGGATCGCTTCAGCGGCTGAAAGATCAACGCGGTCTGCCAACACCTGCCACGGTGTCAGATCCCAATGGCCACGCGCCTGTCCAGATGGCGACGGCAGCACGAATAACCTTGTGCTGCCGATGCTCTCGCTTTGCAGGCCGTGATCCACCGCATGTCCGAGTGCCGCACGTGCCGCATTCTTGCTGGTGAACGCGAGCAGACGTGGCTGGTGGCGTTCGATCTTGGCGAGCAGGGCGGGCACATCGAACGCATCGCGTGGCAGCTCGTCGTCGTTGCCGCTGTGGCGCTTGGCCAGATCGGTGAGACCGATGCCGTACTCGGGCAGCAGCGGAAATTCCGATGGTGCCAGCCGACGCGGGGTCAGGCCGGCCTCGAACAATGCGCTCCAGAACAGGTTGCCTGGATGGGCGTAGTAGGCGTGTTCGGCGGCAGAACGTTTGCTGGCGGCGGTACCGCAGAACACCAGCTTCAGGCCCGGGCGCAGCACGTCGGGCAGGATATGGCTTTCAGTCGACTTCGGCATGACCATCGAGCTGGTTGTTGGCGGGTCGGCTGTTATCAAGTATGAAATCGGTGAACTGGAAACGTCCGTCGCGCAGCACCGATTCGCCGCGGCGCAGTTTGAGCGGTTGGCGGAACAACGGGCCGGCGTAACTCAGAGTATGGAATTCGCCACGCTCGCCGCATGGATCGACGCCAGCTGGCAACGTGTCGAGCAGGGTGGCATCGTAATGGCGGCCGCAAAAGGCGGCGTCGAGCTGCTGGGTGTCGACACAGCACAGCATCGCGCGGTGACCTTCGCGAACGAAACGCCGCGACAGCCTGGCGGTGTCCTCGCCCCACAGCGGAAACACCGCGCGCCAGTTGTCGCGGCCGAGCTGGCGCACGCGGTAGTCGCGCACATCTTCGAGGAACAGATCGCCGAACGCGCAATGGCGGATGCCGGGCCAGCGCATGCGCGCCTCGACCAGTGCTTGCGCATGGGCCTGTTCGTAAGCCTCGTTGCTGCCGGGCCAGTCCAGCATGACTTCGAGCAGCGGCTGGCCCAGCGCGGTGGCCTGCGCCAGCAGCACTTCGCGTTGCACGCCGTGCATGGCGATGCGCTGGTAGTTGCGGTTGACCGTGGTGAGCAGGCCGACTACCTGCCATTGCGGATCGGCGAGCAGCCGCTGCAGTGCCAGCAGGCAGTCCTTGCCGCCGCTCCAGGCCAGCAGGATCGGCGTTGTCTTGGGCGTGCCCATGATTCCTGAACTCCCGAGTTTTCTTCTGGACTGCAACGGCGCGGCCGGTACGTCCGCCAGCGGCATATCTAGCGTGCAACAGCTTATTTTGCGGCATCCGGCACGCGAATACCGATTCGCCGCAATGGTTCATCGACAGTTCGTGGTTGCAGCCGCTATAAAGATCACCTGTCCGGGGGAGTATGCGGTGAGCGAAGAAATACTGATCAACGTGACGCCGCGCGAGACGCGGGTCGGCGTGGTCGAGAACGGCATGTTGCAGGAAGTGCACATCGAGCGGGCCTCCAAACGGGGTTATGTAGGGAACGTCTACAAGGGCCGGGTGCAGCGGGTGATGCCCGGCATGCAGGCGGTGTTCGTGGAGATCGGGCTGGAGCGTGCGGCGTTCCTGCATGCCTCGGATATCGTGCGTACCGCGCTGGCTGCAGACGGGACGGAGTCGAGCGGCAACGGCAATGGCCACATCCCGTCCATCAGCGAACTGGTGCACGAGGGTCAGGAAATCGTGGTGCAGGTGGTGAAGGACCCGATCAGCACCAAGGGCGCGCGGTTGTCGGCGCACTTGTCGATCCCTTCGCGTTATCTGGTGCTGCTGCCCTACGCGCGCACGCTGGGCATTTCGGCGCGCATCGAGGACGAGACCGAGCGCCAGCGACTGAAGGACGTGCTGACGCCGCTGATCGGCGAAACCCCTCTGGGCTATATCGTGCGCACCAATGCCGAGGGTCAGAGCGCCGAATCGCTGGCGTTCGATGTGGCCTACCTCGGCAAGGTGTGGCGGGTGGTGCAGGAGAACATCGCGAAGGCGAAGGTCGGCGAGCGCGTCTACGAGGAACTCTCGCTGCCGCTGCGCAGCCTGCGCGACATGCTCAACGACGACATCGAGAAGGTGCGGGTGGATTCGCGCGAGACCTTCGAGAAGGTCGCCAAGTTCGTGCACAAGTTCATGCCGCATCTGGACGACCGCATCGAGCACTACGACGGCGAGCGGCCGATCTTCGACCTGTACGGCGTCGAGGACGAGATGCAGCGCGCGCTGAAGAAGGAGGTGCCGTTGAAGTCCGGCGGCTACCTGATCGTCGACCAGACCGAGGCGATGACCACGATCGACGTCAACACCGGCGCCTATCTCGGTTCACGCAACCTGGAGGAGACGGTCTACCGCACCAACCTGGAGGCGGCACAGGCGGCGGCGCGCCAGCTGCGGCTGCGCAACCTGGGCGGCATCATCATCATCGACTTCATCGACATGAACGATGAGGAGCACAAGCGCCAGGTGCTGCGCATGCTCGGCAAGGGTCTGGCGCGCGACCATGCCAAGACCACGGTGTACCCGATGTCGGCACTGGGGCTGGTCGAGATGACCCGCAAGCGCACCACCGAAAGCCTGGCGCGCCAGTTATGCGAACCGTGCCCGGCCTGCAACGGGCGCGGCGTACTGAAGACCGCCGAGACGGTGACCTACGAGATCTTCCGCGAGATTACCCGCGCGGTGCGCCAGTTCAACGCCCAGCAACTGCTGGTGATGGCCAATCCGCTGGTGGTGAACCGCATCCTCGAAGAAGAGTCCAATGCGGTGGCCGAACTGGAAGAGTTCATCTCCAAGAGCATACGCTTTCAGGCCGAAGAGCATTATTCGCAGGAACAGTTTGATGTCGTCTTGCTGTAAATCCGGCTGCTGCAAATCCGAGCGGGATCGCCGCGCGTGAACGCGTTGTGGCAGCGATGGCTGCATGGTTGCGCGCGCGCGCTGGGCTGGGTGGCCGGGGTCGGCGTGATCATGCTCGCCGTGACAGCGGCGCTGGCGCAGCTGTTGTTGCCGCTGCTGGCGCGGCACCCGGCCTGGGTGGCCGCACAGCTCAGCCAGCGCATAGAGCGGCCAGTCAGTTTTGCCTCGCTGGAAGGGCGCTGGACGCCGTCCGGCCCGTTGTTCGTCATGCACGATGTGACGGTCGGGCCCGCGGCCGGCGAGCAGGACAACATGCTGCAGTTGCCCGAGTCCGAATTGAAGCTCGACTTTGGCGGCTGGCTGTTGCCGTCGCGGCATCTGCTCAATCTGCATGTGCGTGGCATGCAACTGGATTTGTCGCACGATGCCGCCGGCTGGCATATCAATGGCATCGGCGTCGCCGGTGGCGCCAACCGGCAATCGTTCACACCCGGGCGGATGTCGCTGGATCTGTGGCTGGAAGACCTGCGGGTGGATGTCACCGACGCCGTGCTCGGCAAGCATTACACCCTGCTGGCTCCACAACTGCGGCTGAGCCGGCAGGGCAGCCAGATCCGCTTCGGTGGCCTGTTGCAGCGCGGCGGCGTGGATACGGCCCTGCGCACTGCCGGGCGTTTTCGTCAGGACGGCAGCAGTGGCCGGATCTGGCTGGGTGCGAAGGATGTCCAGCTGAAGCCACTGCTGGAAGGCATCGACCTGGGCGGCTATACGGCCGATCAGGGCCATGGACAGGTGTCGGCATGGCTTGACTGGCACAAGGGCCGGTTGACCAGCAGCCTGATCCGTTTCGACCTGGACGCGCTGGCAGTGACCTCGCCCGCGGGAGCCACCGCCAGCGTGCCGGCCCTGCATGGGCTGGTCGGCCTGCGTCAGACCGACGATGGCTACGATGCGCGCTGGGCAGGTGATGACCGCAGTGCGCTGGCGCTTGGCCTGCATCAGCCGGGCGGCCCGCAGGCGAGCGTCGGCGTTGCCGCGCGCGAGTTGCAGCTGGGTCCGCTGCTGCCGTGGCTGGCGCTGGCGCCGGACCTGCCGCATGGCGTGGCCCAGTGGCTGGGAAGCGGGCATCCGCATGGTGACTTGAGCAAGGTCGCGTTGCAGTGGAATCGCGCCAGTGGCCTGAGCACGCTGGATCTGACCTTCAGGGATCTGGGCATCGACCCGGTCGGCGGCTTGCCGGGGCTGAGCGATCTGCACGGCGAGATGCGCGGCGATGCCGAGGCGCTGTCGCTGGAGTTGCCGGAGCAGGCTGCCACGCTGCAGTTTTCCCATTTGTTTCGCCAGCCGTTCGTGCTGTCGAAGCTGGCCGGCACGCTGGCATTCTGGCGCGAGGACGACGGCTGGCACATCGGTGCCGATCCTCTCGATTTCACCGGTGCCGGCTATGCCGGTCAGGCACGCGGCGAGGCGACCTTGCCGGCCGCGGGCGGGGCGCCGTTCCTCGACCTGTACGCCATGGTGGATCGCGCCGACGTGCAGGCGGCCAAGCTGTTCTGGCCGGTGAGCACGATGCCGCCGGCGACGGTCGCCTGGCTCGATCGTGCGCTGGTGGCTGGCCAGGTCGACCAGGCACAGGTGCTGGTGCGCGGCGATCTGGCCGACTGGCCATTCCATCACAATGAGGGGCGTTTCGAGGCACGTGCGCAGATCAGCGATCTGACGTTCGACTACGGGGATGACTGGCCCCACGCCGAAGGCGTCAGTGCCGTGGCCAGCTTCGTCAACAGTGGCATGCTGATCGAGGCCAGCAGCGGCCAGTCGCTTGGCGTGAAGGCGGACAAGGCGGTTGCGTTGATTCCGGATTTCGGCGAGGGGCTGCTCGATCTCAATGTGCAGGGCAATGGCAGTGGCGCCAGCCTGATGAACTTCGTGCGCAATAGTCCGATCGCACGGCGCCAGGCCGACACCTTGGCCAAGCTGACCCTTGGTGGTACGGGCACGTTCGATTTCCATCTGAGCCTGCCGCTGAAAAAGATCGAGGATGCCCAGCTCAGCGGCACCGCGCAATTGCAGGATGCCGACCTCAGTGCGGCGGAATGGAACCTCCAGCTGGACAAGCTCAACGGACCCTTGAATTTCGATCTGCATGGCATGCAGGCCGGCCCGCTGGTCGCCAGCTATCACGGCCAGCCATCCAGGTTGCAACTGGCAGTAGCCGGTGCCAATAGCGATCCCGCCACCGTGCTGTCGGCGCAACTGCAAGGCAGCTATCTGGTTGCCGAGCTGGTGAAGGACTATCCGTCACTGGGCTGGCTGGGGGAGCTGGCTCACGGCCGCAGCGATTTCACGATCGGGTATACGCTTGCCAAGACGCCGGGCCGCGATGCGCTCAACCAAACCCTCAGCGTCGATTCGCCGCTGCTCGGCACTGCGCTTGACCTGCCGGCGCCGGTGCACAAGTCGGCGGAGGCCAGCCTGCCGCTGCATCTGACCTTGGGCCTGCCGGTCGGCGGCAGCGATGTGCAGGTAGCGTTGGGCCAGGTGATGCGGGAGCGTCTCCGCCTGCCCGCCGATCCGAAGCAGCCGGTAGCGGGCACGCTGGCGTTCGGCGACCAGATGCCGGATGCGCTGCCGTCGAAAGGTCTGCGCATCCGTGGCCATGCGAGCCAACTCGATGTCACCGGCTGGGTGCAACTGGCGGCGGGCGGCAGCGGTGGCAACGGCCCGGGTCTGGAAAGCATCGACGTCAGCACCGACCAGGCTGAATGGTTCGATCATCCGCTCGGCGCGATGACGATCCAGGTGAAGCCGCAAGGCGACGTACTGAGTGCGGACATAAGCGGCGTCGCGATGACCGGCAATTTCAGCGTGCCGACGCAGGAACTGGACAAGCGCGGCGTCACGGTGCGCCTGCAGCGGCTGTACTGGCCGAAGAGTCCGACTGCGGAGACGTCGCCGGCGGCCACGACCGGCGCCGCCGCCATGCCGGCAGTCGATCCGGCCAATACCGGCGTCAATCCGGCCGCCTTGCCGCCGTTTCACATGTGGGTAGGCGATCTGCGTCTGGGCGATGCGAAGCTCGGCGAGGCCCGCCTGGAAACCTGGCCCACCCCGAACGGTTTGCACATCGAGCAACTGCGGGCGCTATCCAGCCGGGTGCAGATCAATGCCAGCGGCGACTGGAATGGCGGTGCCACCAATAGCCACACGCACATGAAGATCAGTTTCGCGGCCGACGATCTTGGCGCAATGCTGGGGGCGTTGGGCTACGACGGCCTGGTGAACGGCGGCAAGACCAACGATCAGCTCGATGCCAGCTGGCCGGGTTCGCCAAGCGCACTGTCACTGGCCACCATGAACGGTACGCTCAGTATCAAGGTCAACGACGGCCGGATTCCCGAAGCGTCGTCACCGGGTGTGGGGCGGTTGCTTGGGCTGGTCTCGCTGGCCGAATTGCCGCGCCGGCTCGGCCTGGATTTCGGCGATGTATTCGGCAAGGGACTGGCGTTCGATTCGATTGCCGGCGACTTCCATCTGGCCGATGGCAATGCCACCACCAGCAACCTGAGGATTAACGGGCCGGCAGCCAACATCAGCGTCACCGGCCGCACCGGCCTGCGGGCGAAGGATTACGATCAGCAGATGACGGTGGTGCCGCATCTCGGCAACAGCCTGCCGCTGGTCGGCGCAGTGGTAGGTGGCCCGGTCGGTGCCGCTGCCGGTCTGGCTGTGCAGGGGCTGCTCGGCAAGGGCCTGAATCATGCGGCGATACGGCGCTATCACGTGACTGGCAGCTGGGACAAACCCGTGATGACCCTGGTGGAGAAGCGCGATATTCCGCTCAAGCCCCCATTGGTCACACCCTCACTGTTGCCGGCGCAGGCGTCGAGCGTGTCACCGCCGCTGGCCACTCCCGCACCGGCCAGCAGCGTGGGCAGCCACTGAGGCGATGCTCAGGATTCAGTTGTCTCCTGCTTGCGACGGAACGGAAACATCTGCTGCTTCACGAAGCCGTCGGGCATGTAGTCGCCGACCACGCCATAGCGTTCCGGGAACTTGTTCTTCGATTTCACCGCGGTGCCAAACAGGTAATCGAGAAACGCATAGTGCGCGGCGTAGTTCCGGTCGATCGCCTCGTCGTCGGAGGCGTGGTGCCAATGGTGGAAATCCGGCGTCACCAGCACGTACTTCAGCGGCTCCCACGGCAGATGCACGTTGGCGTGGTTGAACACCGCCTGGAAGCCGACGATCAGGATGTAGCCGTTCATCGCCGCCTCGCTGAAACCGAGGATGTACAACGGCGCCAGCACGCAGACGCGGGTGAAGATCAGCTCCAGCATGTGCTGGCGCGAGCCGGCCAGCCAGTCCATCGTCTTCACGCTGTGGTGCACCGAATGGAAGCGCCAGAGAAACGGCACCTCGTGGTACGCGCGATGGGTCCAGTACTGCGCCATGTCCGCCACCAGTACGCACAGCAGCAACTGCGGCAGAAACGGGATATCCCGCACGGCCTGCTGGAAGTGGCTGCTGACCAGCCAGCCGAACAGGTGATGCAGCAGAAAGTTCACCGTCAGCAGCGCGAGGCCGACGATGAAATGGTTCACCGCGAAATGCTTCAGGTCGGTCTGCCATTCCCTGCGGAAGATCGCCTGACCCTTGTACAGCGGGAACAGCTTCTCGATCACCACGAAGATCAGCGTCGAGCCGAGCAGGTCGAGGATGAACCAGTCCAGCCCGATATATGGCGTGTGATCGGGAAAGTTGCCCACCGGCACGCGCGAGCCGCCCAGTGCGACCGCAGCGAATACAAGCAGGAACGACACGATATTGAGATTGCGCTGGCGGTTGAGGACCAGGTTGCCCAGCGAGATGCCGCCGGCGACCAGCAACCCGACCAGCAGCAGCTGGCGCAGCACGTCGACCGAGTACTTGTGGCGCAGATCCGGCGTGGTCAGGTATTGCGGAAAGTGAAACGCCAGCACCGCCAGCAGGCACAGGAAGCCCAGCGACAGCGCGATCGTGCTGCTGATCCAGCCCAGGCCCGGTTTCATCTCGCCATCGTCGTGCAGCAGTGCGCGGGTTTCCGTGACCGGTGCCCTCACCGCGTGGCTGATGGCTTTGCGGGTCACACCGCGCCTGGAATGCTCGCTCATCCTGTGGCTTCCCCTTGAACGCCGGCCGGCGTCACCGTGGATGGTAGCCCAGACATCGCGTTCGCCGCATTGAAGCAGCCCGGGTTTAAAGCAGGCCCGGCCAGCCCCATGTGGCATAGTTCCTGATCGAACGTAAACGACGAGCCCCATGGATTCCCTGATCGCACTGGCACAGAGCAAGCTGCTTACCCCTGGCGGCATCGCCACCGGCGACCTCGACCGCGTGTTCACCCAGCTGATGGGCCCGTCGATCGATGCGGCGGATCTCTATTTCCAGCATTCGCGCAGCGAGTCATGGTTGCTAGAGGAGGGCATCGTCAAGGACGGCAGCCATTCGATCGAGCAGGGCGTCGGCGTGCGTGCGATCAGCGGTGAGAAGACCGGCTTCGCCTATTCCGACGAGATCGTGCTGCCGCAGCTGCTGGAAGCCTCCAAAGCCGCGCGCGCGATCGCGCATGACGGCAACGGTGCAGGCAAGCCGCTGGCACTTAACGGCGCGCGCCAGCTGTATCCTGCAATCGACCCGGTCGAGAGCCTGCCGAACCCGGACAAGATCGCGCTGCTGCGCGAGGTCGATGCGTATGCGCGTTCGCGCGACCCGCGCGTCAAGCAGGTGATCGTGAGTCTGGCCGCGACTATCGACACGATCCTGATCGCCGCTTCCGACGGCACGCTGGCAGCCGACGTGCGTCCGCTGGTGCGGCTCAGCGTGCAGGTGATCGCCGAGCAGAATGGTCGGCGCGAGCAGGGCAATTCCGGCGGTGGTGGCCGCTACGGTTATCGCGAGCTGATCGAGAACGGCCGCGCACTGGCGTTCGCTGACGAAGCAGTGCGACAGGCACTCGTGAACCTCGACGCTGTCGATGCGCCCGCCGGCAGCATGACCGTGGTACTCGGTCCGGGCTGGCCCGGCGTGCTGCTGCACGAGGCGATCGGCCACGGCCTGGAAGGTGATTTCAACCGCAAGGGCAGCTCGGCGTTTTCCGGTCGCATCGGCCAGCGTGTTGCCGCCAAGGGCGTCACCATTGTCGACGATGGCACGTTGCGGGGTCGCCGTGGCTCGCTCAGCATCGACGACGAAGGCACGCCGACCGCGTGCACCACGCTGATCGAGGACGGCATCCTCAAGGGCTACATGCAGGACAAGCTCAACGCGCGCTTGATGGGCATGGCGCCGACCGGCAACGGCCGGCGCGAATCGTTCACGTCGCTGCCGATGCCGCGCATGACCAACACCTACATGCTGGCCGGTTCGCATGATCCGCAGGAGATCATCCGCTCGGTCAAGAAGGGTTTGTATGCGCCCAACTTCGGTGGTGGCCAGGTCGACATTACCAACGGCAAGTTCACCTTCTCTGCCAGTGAGGCGTATCTGATCGAGGACGGTCGGATCACGCGGCCGGTGAAGGGTGCCACGTTGATTGGTTCCGGCCCGGAAGTGCTCAATCGCGTTTCGATGATCGGTAATGATCTGGCACTGGATGAAGGCGTAGGTGTGTGCGGCAAGGATGGGCAAAGCGTGCCGGTCGGTGTGGGCCAGCCGACATTGAAGATTGATTCGATGACGGTGGGCGGGACGGCTTCGTAACCGCGGAGTCGCCACGCGGCGAGCCTGCGCCAGCACCCACTGTAGGAGCGACTTCAGTCGCGACGCTCTTCCAGTTTTTGTGGCCGCCGAGAATCAATGGCTTTCGTCTGCCTGCGGCAGCCGAGTCACTTTTCTCTTGCGTGGCCAGGAGAAAAGTGACCAAAAGAGAAGGCCACCCCGCTTGGCGCTTGCCGCCCATCCATGGGCGGCAAGTCCGTGAGCCGGGGCCGGAGCGGAAAAGCCTGCAAAGCCAAGCTTTTCGATTCGACGTGTGAGTTTCTATATCTACAAACGGTCAGAAGCGGACAACCGCCTCCGTGGACGAGGGACGCCCTTTACCACTAATTCTTGGGCGGATCGCTATTCATCCCTACACCTGCGGCATTGCGCCCGGAGAATCGCATGGAATCCGCCATGCCGATGCAAGGCCGGAAGGTGCTATTTCGTCGCACCTTCCCGTTTGCCCAGATACCAGTCGAGCTTCATCGTATCGTCCCAGTTCCTTCCCATCTTCGCGAGAAGGTCTTCGCGCTGGATCGGCAACAGGAATCGCTTCGCAATCGCGTTGTCGATGGACGCAGCAGCGGCTTTCATGAAGCCATCCCGGTTGCCGTAACGTTCTTCAATCGACAGTCTGGGGTCGTGTACGGCCAAGCGTTCGTCACGCGTATGGGCGAACGGGATAAAAGCGCCGTTGAGGCCGGAAATGAAACCAAAACGTGCGAGTTCCGGCGACTTCCAGTTCCAGGCAGTGTAGGTGCCCAGCGGTACCGAGGACATGGCGCCACGCCAGCCGCCCAGTTCGTTGCCGTCGTCATCGACCGCAGGCACGAGCAGCGGATATCTTGCGCCGACATGCACCGGCTCGGTGATGATGCCTTCGCGCGCGTAGTCGTGGCCCATGCCAAGCTGCCACAACGGCGGCGGATTGGCCGGCACACGGATCCCCGGAATCGCCGGGAATTTCAAGTCGGCCGCGGCGACGAGCGTGGAGCCCAGCACCGGTGCAATCGTCGGCGGCGGCGCGATCTTGTCGACCACCCACCGGCGAAGGTTCTCAAGCTGGGCATTCATGCCATCGGCCAGATCGACATTGGCATTGTAGGGATAGGCCGCTTCTTTGCCGGCTTCGGTGAACTGGCCTGGAAACTTCAGCGCATGCGGCACGCCAGCAAAGTAATAAAGCCGGCTGTCCGCTCCCAGCGCGATCCGCCGCTTGCCATCGGTAGTCGTCTGCAGCAGCGACGCGTTGCGCGCCCAGTATTCGGAGCTGCTGATGATGTACATGATCTTGGGTACGGTGTTGTCCTGCATTGCACGGTCCAGCAGGCCGGAGTCGCCTTTGCCATCGATATCCGGCGTCGGAACATCGGCGAATGGATACAGGTCCACTGCGCGCGCGTCGCTCATCACCGAGTTGCCCGCCTCGCCAGGCAGTGCGTAACGGTGATTGAACGAGCCGCGGCCCGCTCCGGCGGTAGTAATGAGCATGCCGTCGAACACGCGCTGGCCGTCCGGGCCCGTGTTGAAGCCACGGTAGACGAAGTCGCGCAGGAAGCGTCCGCCTTGCGAATAGCCGAATGCGAAGACCGCGACGGCATCGCCGGAGCGATCGTTAATCCCGGCAGCAATGCGCCGGGTCTTCAGATACATCGCGAAATCGCGAAAAGCCGCCTCACCCAAGCCCATCACCGCCGCATCCTCACCCTCGTAGACGAGGCTGAAATACGTATCCGCTGCCGCAGGTTTGTCCAGCACGATGGCGCAACGAGCGTCGTTTTTCTTTTCTACCGACACTGCCGCAAAATGCCACGACTTGCGCGGCACCACGATGCCTGGATCGTGGAAATCGGCCAGCAAACGAAGCTCCGCTTTGCGCTGTTTTGCATCGTGCGCGCAGTAAAAGCCGTTGTATGCCAAATCGAATGTCTTGCGGTCTGGCGTCATGTCCTCGGCGGCAAAGGTTGCGCGCGCAGCACTGTGCACGTGCGCAACGGGAACCTGGAGGCCGAACTGATCGGGTTCCTCTCTGGCCTGCCAACCCACCCACGCCAGCGTATAGCCAAGTTTGAAGAAGGTGGGATCCGTCAGCTCTTGCACCTTCTCCGGCGACATCAAGTCCAGCCCGTCCTTGGTTTCGAAGAAAACGCCGTCCATCTCCGTGCGTCCACGGTTTGCCACTTCGATCAGCGCCGTGTGATTGCTGCGCGCGGCATCGACAGGACGAATGATCACGAATGGGCCGGCATACTCGACCAGCCCGCGCGCATTGACCGGTGCAAAACGAATATCGGTGACATCACGCGCAGCTTTGCTGCGTGGATCGATGGCGTAATGGACGGTTCCGCGCAGAACTTCGTATGCGCCCACCTGCCCGAAGGTCTTTCCACCGACCCAAGGCTGCCGGCTGGTAACGTCAACAGACAAGACCTCAGCGTGTGCCAGCGACGAGGCGAGAACACAGGCAAGCAGTGCGATACGTTTCAGCATAACGATCTCCTCTTGTTTGAGTGGCGTGCGGTTGCGGGCACACGGAACCCCGAGCGGCGGCCCGTATATGACCTGTTGTGTTGCGCGTCGAGGGGTTAAAGCCCTGTAGCCCGCGGGTCAGATGCTTGCGTGACCCGGCCAGCGCCAGGTCTACCAAGCCGCTCCAAATTGCAGCGCGACCTGGGGTGACATGAGACGCATGTGGATCCATGGATGTGCGTGGATCGAACAGGCGTCAGATGGATCGGCGCCGGCAGCCTCCAACCAATCGCCAACCGATTGGGTCATCTCGGCCCTGTGTCCCATGGTCGACACTGGTCCCATGCGTCGGGATCCGTGATGCTGTGTTGTAGTGAACCATAACACCACATCGAGCGAGATCAACGAGGAACAGGCCATGACTGATGACCTACTTGCACATGGATGCTTGTCCGCGTGTCATGTAGGCCGCGTCGCGTTATATGGACAAATGAGCCGTATGGCCCTGGAGCCGATCGGCAGGTGCCAAGTGGGGTAGCCTCTATCTCTTCGGCTAGCTTTCTCTTTGGCAACCGCAAAGAGAAAGCAACTCGGCCTCCGCAGGAGGACGAAAGCTCTTGCTCCGAATGCGGCAAAAGCATCGCGCACAGGGGTGCTTCTACACACGTCCACATAAAGCGGACGCCCCAGCCCTCAGCCGCAACATTCGCTTTCGGCTGATAGCGAACACGCACAAGATGGATCCAGGCATCGGGATGTCCGGGGACGTCCCGATGCCGCCGTGCTCTGCGTTACTGATCGCGCGCAACTTCTGCTGGCGCCGCGTCCCCTGCTTTCTGAGCCAGCGGCAACGCGTCGGTTACCAGATGCATCAAGAAGCGGCCTGGTTGTTCCTGCATGATCATGTGGGCCGAGTCGGCAAACGTCACCAGTCGCTTCGACGGTGCATGGATATCCCCGAACCACTTTTCCGTCAGATCGTGTGCCGTGGTGTAGTCGTGCTGTCCCACGAATACGATCACCGGGCAATCGAACCGTGTGGTGTGATCGAAGTCGACAGCCAGCAGCGGCTGCAGCAAATGATTAAGCGAAAACAGACTGCCCTTGCCGATCGCGACGAGGTCCGCGTGGCTGTAATCGGGCGATAACGACTCGGCATCGTCTTCGAACTGATAGTCCTGACGGCCATAGGCGAGGCCGCCGTAATACATCTCCCATTTGCTGCGCACGCCGATGTTGTCGAGGGTCAGCTTCGGGCCCGGGTAGGGGGCCATGGCTTTCAGCTCGCGCACCGCCTGTGCGTTGCCATGTGCCAGCGCCTCACGCAGGGCGAAGGAGTAGCCAACCTCTTCGTTGTGGCGTCCATTCACGACCTGCCCGACCGAGATATACGCGTAGAACCAATCCGGATGCAGCTGGGCCAGATGGACGCCAAGCACGGTGCCCCAGGAATGACCCAGCAGGAAGATTTTCCGCTTGCCATAGTGCTGACGCAGGTATTGCACGACCTGTGCAGCATCATCCGTCATGCCATCGACGGTCATGCCGGGCGCCATCGCCTGCTCTGAATTGGCTGCATAGGTTTTGCCGGCGCCTCGCTGATCCCACTGCACCACGGTGAAGTAATCCTCCCAGGGCGTCTGGAATGTATAGGCCTCCGGCATGGCTGGGGAAGCTGGACCACCGTGCAGGAACAGGAGGATCGGATTGCGCCGATCCTTGCCGCGAATCGACAGCCATTGGTCGATGCCATTGATGCGCACCTTGATCCTTTCATCGACACCATTCGGCGAGACGATCTTGCGATTGCTCTCGAGGATCCGGGTGACCTCGTCGTGCGACATCAGGGGCGATTTGTCCTGGGTCGGCGCCGCCGCACTGGATGCAGCAGCGGGTGCTGTGGCAGAAGAGGCATGGTACGAGGCCATTCCGATGGCCACAGCCAGTATGAAAAGAAGATGCGTGCGGAACATGGCCAACGAAGTTCTCCTTGTGTGGATATCTGGTAACCCACCGTGCCCATCGAAACCGGCGAAAGTGGGAGTGACGACAACTCATGCGCGCATGCGAACACGATGTCGTTGTATCCAGATGGAGCAAGCCATATGCCAACGGGAGATGCGTGGTTGACGCCAGTCAATGCAAGAGTTTGATGACTGGCTGGGCATACGTGTCCGCGTCCGCGGACAGGTTTGCGGACGTCCGGCCAGTGCGTGCTGGCAGACGCCGGGATGTCCGGCGTGGGGCGATAGTTGACGCCTGATTACGCCTCGATCGAACCGTCTTTCTGATTCAGATCTTTCAACAACTGAAAAATCTCCCGATACGCCCTCGGCGGCTTGTTCGGCGTGTCCTTCTCGACGCGTGCCTGCCGTACCAGCGAACGCAGGTGCTGGCGATCGACCTGCGGATGCTCGGCAATCAGTTCAGAAAGTGCGCTTTCGTCTTCGGCGACCAACCGGTCACGCATCGCTTCAAGGCGGTGCATCGCGGCGGTTTCCTGGCGCTGCTTTTCACGGTTCTCGCCGAGTTCGGCGCGCACCGAGGCGAAGTCTTCCTCGCCGTAGCGGCGCATCACCTTGGCCAGGAAAGCCATCTGGCGCTTGCGCGCGATGTGCGCGGTGATGCGGCGGGTCACGTCGATTTCGCGGCGAACGTCTTCCGGCAAGTCGAGCTTGGCCAGCCGGCTTGGCTGTAGTTCGATCAGCTGGTGCGCCAGCGCCAGCATGGCGAGTGCCTCCCGGCGCTGCTGGGTACGGCTGGGACCGTAGTCCGCCTCGTCGAGTTCGGTCTGGTTGCGGCTGCGGCTCGGGCTCACGGTTTCAATTCCAGAAGATGGATCGTGGATCAGGTGTGGTCGTCGTCATTGGCCGGTTCGGCCGGCTCGTGATCAGCTTGTTCCAGCGCGAAACGGGCGATCGGTTCGCCATCCAGCTCGATGGTTTCGCTGAACATCGCTGCAGGGCGTACCCACAAGCCGCGATCGCCGTAGAGCGCCTGGTAGACCACCAGCGGTTCCAGCGTTTCGCTGTGATGGGCGGTGCCCAGCACGCGGTAGCGCTGGCCCTTGTAGTGACGATAGATGCCGGCGGTGGGTTGCATGGCGTACTCCGCAGCTCTTTGCATTTCATCGCCGCGGCCCCATGTCGGAGGTCCAGCGGTCGCGAACCGCCTATTCTACCCGCCTAACCCCCAGGAAAGCCCAACGTGAGCGAAGTCGCCATCAGCCAGGACCGCAGCCTGTACGAACTTGACCGGCTGGCCGAGCTGGCCGAGGACGTGATCCGCCGCGCGCGAGCCGCCGGGGCCAGCCAGGCCGAGGTGGCCGCCAGCATCGACACCGGGCTGAGCGTCAACGTGCGGATGGGCGAAGTGGAGACGGTCGAGCATACCCGCGACCGCGGTTTCGGGCTTACCGTGTATTTCGGCCAGCGCAAGGGCTCGGCCAGCACCGCCGACCTGCACCCGGATTCGATTCAGGCCACGCTGAATCAGGCCTGCGCGATCGCGCGCTATACCGAGGCCGATCCGGCAGCGGGTCTGGCCGACGCTTCGCGCATGGCGACATCGTTTCCCGATCTCGACCTGTGGCATCCGTGGGACATCGACACCACGCGTGCGATCGAGCTGGGCATCGAGATCGAGGATGCCGGCCGCGCGCATGCCGGCATCAGCAATTCCGACGGCGCCAGTGTGCAGGCTGGGCAGGGCGTGTCGGTCTACGCGAACTCGCACGGTTTCGTCGGGCGCGAGCGTGGCACGCGGCATTCGTTGTCACTGGCGCTGATCGCCGGTGACGAGGACGGCATGCAGCGCGACTACTGGTACGACAGTGTGCGCGCGGCCGGTGATTTCATCAGTGCGAAGGCGCTGGGCGACAGGGCCGCCGAACGCACGCTGGCGCGCATGGGCGCGCGCGGCCTGTCGACGCGGCAGTGCCCGGTGCTGTTTGTACCGGAGCTGGCGCGTGGCTTGATCGGCCATCTGCTCAGCGCGGTCAGTGGCGGTGCACTGTATCGCCAGGCCAGCTTTCTGCTCGACCACATTGGCAAGCCGGTGATGCCGGCGTGGCTCAACATCCATGAGCGGCCGCATCTGCAGCGCGGCCAGGGCTCCGGCAATTTCGACGCCGAAGGCGTGGCTACCCGCGACAGCACCTTGATCGACGGCGGCGTGCTGGCGCGCTACGTGCTGGGCAGCTATTCGGCGCGCAAGCTGGGGCTGGAATCGACCGGCAACGCCGGCGGCATCCACAACCTGATTGTCGAACCGGGCAGTGCCGATCATGCGCGGGACGACTTTGCCGGCATGCTGCGCCGGATGGGCACCGGCCTGCTGGTGACCGAGGTAATGGGGCAGGGCGTGTCCACCATCACCGGCGATTATTCGCGCGGCGCGGCCGGCTTCTGGGTCGAGAACGGACAGATCGCGTATCCGGTGGAAGGGATAACCATTGCCGCAAACCTGCGCGAGATGTTCAGCGAGATCGTGGCGGTGGGTACCGACGTCGATCCGCGCTCGCACCTGCTGACCGGCTCGATCCTGCTGGAGCGGATGACGGTGGCCGGCGAGTAAGCTGCTGCAAGTTTCCACCCCTGCCGCAAGTTCACTCGGCAAGTCGCCAAAGGCTTGCTAGCATCCATCTCACCGGCGCCAGGCCGGCCAGCCGTCAATTGACAAGCTGTCGACTTTGAGGAGATGCGCATGAGCGTTCCACCCGAGTCCGTCATTCCGCCTTCGCCCGACGAACCTGCGCAGGCCGGGCTTGCTCCGGCTGACCAGCGCCAGTGGGCGATGTTCGCGCATCTGTCCGCGTTGCTCGGTGCCATTCTTACCGGTCCATTCGGTCATGGCTGGGGTTGCTTCATCGGCCCACTGATCATCTGGCTGGTGAAGAAGGACACCATGCCGTTCGTCGATGACCAGGGCAAGGAGGCGTTGAACTTCAACATCACGGTGGCGATCGCGTTCCTGGCACTGCTGCTGTTGTCGGTCGTGACGTTCGGCATCGGCCTGTTCATCGCGATTCCGCTATGGGTGATCATCGGTATCGCTTGGCTGGTACTCACCATCATCGCGGCGATCAAGGCGAATGAGGGAGTGCGTTACCGCTATCCGTTCACGTTGCGACTGATCAAGTAGTCCGGCGTTTTCCGCCCAACAGAAAAGCAGCCATTCGGCTGCTTTTCTGTTGGGCAAACCAGCGGGTTGTCGGAGCGGCACGGGCATCTGCAGGACTGGTCATTGAGGCCATCCAATAGCACAGGCATTGGATGGCATAACGCAGCCTCTTTCCAATAGACTCGGCTGGTTTTCACTGGTCGACCAACCCGGCGACCGCGCATGAATTCAGGGGTGTAGACGAAGGCAAGGGGATCCCGTTCGCGGGAGTGGGCACCAATCCATAGGCAAGGGGAAATATTCATGGGTTTCTTTGACTGGTATCTGAAGTGCATCAAGAACCATTACGCGGATCTCGATGGGCGCGCCCGACGTACCGAATACTGGATGTTCTATCTAGTCAACCTGATCATCGTGATCGTGCTGGCACTCATCTCAAGGGCTATGGGATCTCAGGTGCTCAGCACGTTGTATGGCTTGGCGGTGCTGGTGCCACACATTGCGGTGGCTGTGCGTCGCCTGCATGACACAGGGCGCACGGGCTGGTGGTTGCTGATTGCGCTGATCCCGGTGATCGGCTGGATCTGGATCATCGTGTTGCTTGCCACCAACGGGGATCAGGGTTCTAACCAGTACGGCGCCGACCCGAAAGAGGGCGTGGCCTGAAGGTCTGATCAGGTTGGAACTCCGGTTTGAATGGGGCGGCGCAAGCCGCCCTTTTCAATGCGCGCGGTGGGCGGCGTAACGCGCCAGCTCGGCCAGCAGCGACCCTTGCTCACCGAATGACGCGATCGCGGCCAGCGCAGTCTCGGTCAATTCCGTCAACCGGGCGCGCGAAGAATCAACGCCGATGATCGAGGGGAAGGTCGGCTTGTCGGCAGCGGCGTCCTTGCCGGCGGTCTTGCCGATCACCGCCGATTCGCCTTCCACATCGAGGATGTCATCGCGTACCTGGAATGCCAGGCCGACGGCGTGGGCATAGCGGTCCAGCGCATCCAGCGTGTCCGCATCGGCGCCGGCGATAAGCGCACCCAGCTGCACCGAGGCGCGAATCAGCGCGCCTGTCTTGCAGGCATGCATGTGCTCAAGCTCGACCAGGGTCAGCTTGCGGCCGACCGCGGTCAGGTCGAGCGCCTGGCCGCCGGCCATGCCTTCGGCGCCGCAGGCGCGACCGAGCGCGTGCAGCATGGCCACGACGGTTGCCGTATCGACCTGCTGTGTTGTGTCGTTCGCGAGAAGCTCGAACGCCAGCGCCTGCAGCGCATCGCCAGCGAGGATCGCCATCGCCTCGCCGTAGACGATGTGGCAGGTCGGCCGGCCGCGACGCAGGGCATCGTCGTCCATCGCCGGCAGGTCGTCGTGTACCAGCGAGTAGGCGTGGATCAGCTCGACCGCGCAGGCAGCTGCATCGAGTGCCGCTTTATCCGTGCCGAGGGCGTGGGCTGCGGCATAGACCAGCAAGGGGCGCAGCCGCTTGCCTCCGCCGAGTACGGCGTAGCGCATCGCGTGATGCAGTTCGACAGGGGATTGTTCGGCCGGCGGCAGGCTGCAGTCCAGCGCCTGTTCGGCACGGATGATCAAGGCTTGCAGGGCAGGGCCGAGCTCGGCTGATTCAGAGTTCGGGTTCAAACGGTTCGGCGTTTTCGGGAGCATCGGGGTCAAGCAGCAGACGGACGCGCAATTCGGCCTGCTGCAGCGACTGCTGGCAATGACGATAGAGGCCGATGCCGCGCTCGAACGAGGTGAGTGATTCGTCGAGGCTCATCTCGCCGCCTTCCATCTTCGCGACCAGCTGCTCCAGCTCGTCGAGGGAGTGTTCGAAGTCGGCGACGGGAGGGGTCTTGCCGGATGCGGGAGCGGTCTTGGCCATGGCCCGCAACGCTAGCGCAGCGGCCGCGCGGAATCAATCGGCGCAAGATCGCAGGAGGGCTATTGGCGTGACCTGGATCAACGTGCCGGCAGCCAGCGCGGTACGCCGCCGGCCTGCTGGAAGATCACGACGCCACGGCTGGTGATCCAGCGGTCGGCCACCGCGACCAGCTCGTCACCGGCATACAGCAGCGGGCAGACGTTGCGCTGCCAGGGTGGTAACTGCCTCTGCTGGAACAGGTGGCGCAGCTCGCGGGTGTGTGCATCGCCGGCCGGCTTGATGCGCTCGCCACCCTGGCGCAGGCGCACGGTCAGCGGCTCGGCCAGATGGGCACCGGCCTCGGCGAGCGATAGCTGGCCGCCGTCGGGTAACGGCAAGGCCTCGCCATGCCAGGAGGCCTGCCAGTCGGGATCAACAGCTTGTGCCGGCGGCAGTGCCCACAACCGATCCTTCCAGATATGCAGTTCGGCACCGGCCCAGCGGATGCATGGCAGCTGGCCGGCACGCGCGCTGCACTGGCGTTCGATCTGCCGCCGCTGCGCGGTGGTGGGTGCGGGAAGGTTGCGTGCATGCAGCCAATGGTCGAGCAGCGGTTCGCGCAAGGCGGAATCCAGCGCCAGCCAACCGGCGGCATCCAGGCTGCCGGTGGCGGGATCGTGCAGCACATCGAACACCGCCAGCCATTGCGTCCGCAGGGCGTCGGCGGCGGCATGGCAGAGCGCGGCGCTATGCAGGATCGAATCGGCTGCCTGCGGCCAGTGCCGCGTCAGTTGCGGCAGTATCTCGTGACGCAGATGGTTGCGTGCGAGCCGGGTGTCGGCGTTGGAAGGGTCGTCGATGCAGTCAAGCTCATATGCCTCTACATAATCCCGCAACTGCCGTCGTGACAGGCCCAGCAGTGGCCGCCATAGCTGGCCGGGGCCAAACGGGCGCAAGGCGCGCATGCCGCCCAGGCCGTCGGGGCCGGCGCCGCGCAGCAGCTTGAGCAGGACCGTCTCGACCTGGTCATCGCGGTGATGGCCGAGCAGCAGCCATTCGCCTTCGTGCAAGTGCGTCGCGAGCGCGTCGTAACGCGCGCGGCGCGCGGCCGCTTCCAGGCCGTCACCCTTGTTCGCGTGGACTTGCACGCTAAGCACCTCGCACGGCAGCCCCAGCGTGGCGCAGAAACGTCGGCAATGCTCGGCCCAGGCAGCGCTGTCGGCGTGCAGGCCATGATCGACATGCAAGGCGCGCAAGCCGCGCGCCCGTGCGACGGGGAGTTGCGTCAGCGCGTGGAGCAGTGCGGTGGAATCCGGGCCGCCACTGAAGGCCACGCACAACTCCGTCGCCGGCGCGGTCGCCAGAGCAGAGAGCAGATGCTGGTGCGGCAGTTCGCTCACTTCGAATCGCTCATTTCTTTGGGACGCGGGGTCGCACGTAGATGTGCTTGCCGTTGCCGATCTGGCGTTCCTCGGTATCGAACAGGCCGACGCCCTTGATCAGTCCGCTGAGCTTGGCGAAGCCGTAGTTGCGCGAGTCGAAATCGGGTGACTGCTTGTTGATGATGCTGCCGATTGCACCGAGGCCGGCCCAGCCGGTGTCATCCGACGCCGCCTCGATGGCATGGCGCAGCATGTTCATCAGGTGGCTGTCACCACGCAGTTCCTTCGCCGAACGCTGCTTCGGTGCGGCTTCGGCCTCGGCGGCGGTCGAGCCGGCCAGTACCTCGGTGTAGATGAACTTGTCGCAGGCGGTGCGGAACGGCTCCGGCGTCTTGCGCTCGCCGAACCCGTAGACAATGCGACCGGACTCGCGGATGCGCGAGGCCAGCCGTGTGAAGTCGCTGTCGCTCGAAACGATGCAGAAACCGTCGAAGCGTTCGGCGTAGAGCAGGTCCATCGCGTCGATGATCATCGCCGAGTCGGTGGCGTTCTTGCCGACGGTGTAGCGAAACTGCTGGATCGGCTGGATCGAATGGCGCAGCAGCGCTTCCTTCCAGCCATTGAGGTCGGGTTTGGTCCAGTCGCCGTAGATGCGCTTGACGTGCGCGGTGCCGTACTTGGCGATCTCCGCGAGCAGGCCTTCGACGATCGCCGGGCGCGCGTTATCGGCATCGATCAGGACAGCGAGCTTGGTGGTGTCGTGGGCCATGGCGGGGATCCGTCGGGAAAGGATGTGCCGATGGTAGCGCCGGGCGCAGCCTAGATTGTAGGAGCCCACCCTGTGGGCGATGCTCTTCGCTCGGGATTCGGTAAAAAGCATCGCTCACAGGGTGGGCTCCTACGGGGCGCGGTTATTCCTGGTACGCGCCGTAGCTGCGCAGACGCTTGTAGCGCTGTTCGAGCAGGTCGGGTAGCGGCATCGCCTCCAGTTCATCGAGCTGGTTCAGCAGCACGGCTTTCAGGCGTACTGCCATCGAGCGCGGGTTGCGATGGGCGCCGCCGAGCGGTTCACGCACCAGCTTGTCGATCAGACCCAGTTCCAGCAGGCGCGGCGCGGTCATGCCGAGGGCCTCGGCGGCGTCTTTCACCTTGTCGGGGCTCTTCCACAGGATCGAGGCGCAGCCTTCCGGCGAGATCACCGAATAGGTCGAGTACTGCAGCATCAGGGTGCGGTCGCCGACGCCGATCGCCAGTGCGCCGCCGGAGCCACCTTCACCGATCACGGTGCAGATGATCGGCACCTTCAGTTCGGCCATTTCCAGCAGGTTGCGTGCGATCGCCTCGCTCTGGCCGCGCTCCTCGGCGCCGACGCCGGGATAGGCTCCGGGGGTGTCGATCAGGGTCAGCAGCGGCAGGCCGAAGCGCTCGGCCATCTTCATCAGGCGCAGTGCCTTGCGGTAACCCTCGGGGCGCGGCATGCCGAAGTTGCGGCGTACCTTGTCCTTGGTGTTGCGGCCCTTCTGGTGGCCGATGATGACCACTGGCCGACCGTTGATGCGGCCGAGGCCGCCGACGATGGCCGCGTCATCCGCGTACATGCGGTCGCCGGCCAGTTCGTGGAATTCCTCGCAGATCACGCCGATGTAGTCGAGCGTATACGGACGAGCTGGGTGGCGCGACAGTTGGGTGGTCTGCCAGGAGTTGAGGTTGCGGAAGATCTCATTCGTCTTGAGCTTCAGCTTCTCGCGCAGCCGGCCGACTTCCTCGTCAATATTGAACGCCTGGCCGTGGCTGGCATGGCGAAGCTCTTCGATCTTCGCGTCCAGTTCGGCGATCGGTTGTTCGAAATCGAGGAAGTTTGGGTTCATTCGTTGCATTTCATGGCACTGAAGCGGCCCAGTATACCGTCACGCAGGAAAACGCGAGAACGCCCCCGTATGGCTGTGACGGACCCGACAGATGCATGCCGGACCCCGGTGGATTGCGCTATCGTCCCCATCAAGAACTGCACAGCCGGATTCGAGCATGCCGATCAAACCGCCCATCGACAATGCCAAGCTCGACCGCATCGTGGCCGAGGCCCGGCGCAACGCCGAGCAGCGCGAGCTGGGTTACCGCGAGCGCGCGCTGAAGATGTATCCGTGGGTCTGCGGCCGCTGCGCGCGCGAGTTCACCCGCGCGAACCTGCAGGAATTGACCGTGCACCATCGCAATCATGATCACGATTTCAACCCGCCGGATGGCGGCAACTGGGAGTTGCTGTGCGTGTATTGCCACGACAACGAACACTCGCGGCATATCGACCATGTGCGTGGGGGCGTAATGGAAGTCGAGGATGCGCCGCCGGCTACCGGCAATCCGTTCGCGGATCTGAAGGCGATGCTGGAGCGGGGCAAGAAGTAAGGGCGCACTGGCTCGATCGGTAGGAGCGCACCCTGTGCGCGATTGCTCTCTCGCGAAACCGTAAAAGCCTCGCACACAGGGTGTGCTCCTACAGCCAACGGCGGTGGGTCAATCCTGCTGCTTGACGATACGTAGTCGTGCCGCTTGCACGCCAGGTAGTGCACGCACGGCGCGCAACAGTTCCGGGATCGCCTCGACGCGCCAGTTCTCGCCCAATTCGAGGTCGGCCTGGGCGCCGTGGTTGCGGTAGCCATGCAGGGTCACACTGGCGCGGCCACCGCGATAACCGGCCAGCGCATGCTGCAGCTGTTCGACGAAGCCGGGGCCGATGCCGTTCAATTTCAGCTGCAGCAGCCGGGCGTGCTTGCGGCAGGCATCGGCGAGCGAGATGGCGCTGCGCGCGCGCAGTTGGAAGCCGCCGCCGGAGAAATCGTCGATGCGCAGGCCACCCTCGACGATCAGCATCTGGTCGCGGGTGAGCAGGGGCGCGATCTGCTGGTACAGCTCGCCGAAGAAGCTCACCTCGATGATGCCGCTGCCATCTTCCAGCCGTACGAAGGCATCGCTGTCGCCACGCTTGCGCACGGCGGTGACCATGCCGGCGACGGTCCACGGCGTGTCCGGCCCGCGGCGGAAGCGGTTGTTGTCGCCGTCATCGTTCTTGCGCGGCTTCGGTGGCTGGTAGCGATCGCCAATCTCGCCGAGCGGGCAGGTGGAGAGCTGCGCCAATTCGTCCTTCCACGGGTCGGTGGGATGGCCGGACAGGTAATGGCCGAGCGTGTCGCGCTCGCCTTGCAGCTTCTGCTCCAGCGGCCATTCCGGCGCCGTCGGCAGATCGATGTGTACCACCGGTGTCGCCGCCCCGGTCGCGGCACCGAACATGTCGTTCTGGCCAGACTGCTTGTCGCGCAGATGCTGCTCGGCCGCCTTGATCGCATCAGGCAGCTGCAGCATCAGGCTGGCGCGGGTGGGCGCCAGCGCATCCAGCGCCCCGGAATAGATCAGCGCTTCCAGTACGCGGCGGTTGAGCTTGGTCGGGTCGACGCGACGGCAGAAATTGGCCAGGTCGGTATACGCGCCATGAGTACGCTCGGCGACGATCGCTTCGCAGGCACCCTGGCCGACGCCCTTGATCGCGCCTAGGCCGTACTGGATGGTCTTCGGTTCGACCGCGACGAACATGTACTCGGACGCGTTGACATCCGGCGGCTGCACGGTGATGCCGAGCGCGCGCGATTCATCGAGGAAGGTCACTGCCTTGTCGGTGTTGTCCATGTCGGACGAGATCGTCGCGGCCATGAACTCGGCTGGATAATGCGCCTTCAGCCATGCGGTCTGGTACGACACCAGCGCGTAGGCGGCAGCGTGCGACTTGTTGAAGCCGTAGCCGGCGAATTTTTCCATCAGGTCGAAGATGGTGTCGGCCTTGTCGCCGGTCAAGCCATCCTTTGCGGCGCCCTCGCGGAACTTGGCGCGCTCCTTCGCCATCTTCTCGACGTCTTTCTTGCCCATCGCGCGGCGCAGCAGATCGGCGCCGCCGAGCGAGTAGCCGCCGACGATCTGCGCCATCTGCATCACCTGCTCCTGGTAGACCATGATGCCGTAGGTCTCTTGCAGGATCGGCTCGACGCGCGGGTCGGGATATTCCACGTCCTCGCGGCCATGCTTGCGCGCGATGAAGCTGGGGATCAGGTCCATCGGGCCGGGACGGTACAGCGCCACCAGCGCGATGATGTCCTCGAAGCGGTCGGGCTTGGCATCCTTCAGCATGCGCTGCATGCCGGAGGATTCGAGCTGGAATACCGCGACGGTCTGCGCCTTTTTCAGCAGCTCATATGGCTTCGGATCGTCCAGCGGCAGTTGCGAAATATCCAGCGGTGCTTCGCCGATTTTCGCGCGGCGTGCATTGATCGCCTTCACCGCCCAGTCGATGATGGTGAGCGTGCGCAGGCCAAGGAAGTCGAACTTGACCAGGCCGACCGCCTCCACGTCGTCCTTGTCGTACTGGGTCACCACGCCACCTCCGCCCGCTTCGCAGTACAGCGGCGCAAAGTCGGTCAACGGGGTCGGCGCGATCACCACGCCACCGGCGTGCTTGCCGGCGTTGCGGGTGAGGTTTTCCAGGCTCAAGGCCAGGTCGATCAGGGCGCGGGCATCCTCGTCCTGATCGTAGGCGTCGCAGAATTCCTTGACGACGCGGTCGGTCTCTTTCTTCGACTTCTCCGAGCGGCCGAGCGCATCGGACAAGGTGAGATCGAGCGGCCGCGGCGGCACCATCTTGGCCAGCCGGTCGACTTGGCCGTACGGCATGCTCAGCACGCGACCGGAGTCGCGCAGCACGGCCTTGGCCGCCATCGAGCCGTAGGTGATGATCTGGCTGACGCGGTCGCGGCCGTACTTGCGCGACACGTAGTCGATCACCTCGTCGCGGCGATCCATGCAGAAGTCGATGTCGAAGTCGGGCATCGACACGCGTTCGGGATTGAGGAAGCGCTCGAACAGCAGGTTGAACTGCAGCGGATCCAGATCGGTGATCTTCAGCGCCCAGGCGACCAGCGAGCCGGCACCGGAACCACGGCCCGGGCCGACCGGAATGCCGTTGTCCTTGCCCCAGCGGATGAAGTCCGAAACGATCAGGAAGTAGCCGGGGAAGCCCATCTTGATGATGACGTCCAGCTCGCGTTCCAGCCGTGTCTCGTAGTCGGCCAGCGTCTGGCCGGCGGCGAGCGGCGCCAGCGCGAGGCGCTCCTTCAGGCCTTGCCGCGACAGTTCGCGGATGTGGCTGTCGAGGTTGTAACCCGCAGGTACCGGAAAATCGGGTAGGTAGTACTTGCCGAACTCCAGTTCCACATTGCAGCGTTTGGCCAACTCGACGCTGTTTTCCAGCGCCTCGGGGAGGTCGGCGAACAGCGCAGCCATCTCCACGGGCGTCTTCAGGTATTGCTGGTCGCTGTAGTCGCGTGGGCGCTTCGGATCGGCCAGCACGCGGCCCTGGTTGATGCATACGCGGGCTTCATGCGCGCTGAAGTCGTCCTGCTTCAGGAAGCGCACATCGTTGCTGGCCAGTACCGGCAGGCCGAGTTCGGCCGCCAGCGCCAGCGCTGCGGTATTCCAGTTTTCCTCGCCGTCGCGGCCGCAGCGGGTCAGCTCCAGATACAGCCGCGCGGGGAACAGCCGCAGCAGCGGACGCAGCTTCACCAGTGCCGCCTCGACACCCTGGTTCAGCGCGATGCGGCCGACCTCGCTCTCGCGACCGAGCAGGGCGATCAGGCCGCGAGTGGCGTCGGCACTCAGCCAGCCAGCCTCGACCAGCGCACGACCGCTGTGCTGCCCTTCCTGCCATGCACGCGAGACCAGTCGTGACAGGTTGAGATAGCCATCGCGGTTCTGGCACAGCAGAGTGAGTCGCCACGGGCGCGGGTCGTCCAGTGCGCTGATCCACAGGTCGCAACCGCCGATCGGCTTGATGCCGGCGGCGCTGCACGCCTTGTAGAACTTCACCAGCGCGAACATGTTGCATTCGTCGGTGAGCGCCACCGCCGGGATGCCATCGCGCACGCACGCGGCGACCAGCGCCTTGATGCGGATGGTCGAATCGACCAGCGAATATTCGCTGTGCAGGTGCAGGTGGGTATAGCGGACGGTCATGCCGGTTTGCGCGGTGAGTCCATGCAGGCTACCCGGCGCTTGGCCCAGCGGCAAGATTGACTTCCGTGCGGTTTGCGCCATGCATTGCGGCAGCTGGAATCAGACCGCCGACTGGTGTCGATGATCAATGGTTACCGGTGATTCCGGCGACGGTCGGGAGCGGTTCAACGAGCAGATCATTGATCTCGCTCACCAGGCTGTCGAGCATGTCTTCGCCGTAGCCGACATGGACATGTGCCACCGTGCCATCGCGATGCAGCATCACCATCACCGGGATACCCTTGTCGCTGCTATAGGGCTTGCCGATCGCACCGGTTCGATCCCAGGTGATCAACAATCCCGGCAATCGCTTTCTGAGCACACGGGCGCTGTGCGCAAATGTGTCGTGGTCTTCCTTGGAGTCGACCGCCACGACTTGCAGCGACAGACCCCGCTGGGTGGCCAGCGTCTGCAGACCTGCCAATACCGGCATCTCCTTCATGCAGTAGCCGCACCAGGTTGCCCAGAAGCTGATCACCACGACCTTGCCGTGCAGAGACGATACGGTGACAGCGGGTCCCCCCAATGTCGAGCCCAGCGCATCCGGTGGCGTATCACCGGGACGCACCTGTGCCCTTGCGGCAACACAGAACATCAACCCGAGCAGTGCGAAAGCGATCCTGCGCATCTCATTCCCCCCATGGATGCCAGCCAGCATAGCAACTGCCGGTGCGGGCCGGGGTGGCCTCATGCGCTCAGTATTCCGTCCTAGCGGACGTGAAAGCGCTCGCCGTCGCCGTGCTCTTCTACGTAATGGTCGAGGCTGCGCACCAGCAACGGATGCAGGTCGTAGTCGGCATGCAGCGGATCATCCAGGTCAGGCATGGCCAAAGCCGAGGGGGTGATGAGTGGCACTGGCACCGGGATATTCGCCGATGGTGGCGATGGGTGGTTGCTTGGAAGTGTCATGGCATGAGTCCTGCGATCTGTTGGGGCGCTGATGAAGGCGCCCATGGCAGCAGCTGGTCGGCATGCAAGGGCTGGACAGGCCGAAGTTGCTGGCGCGTCCGTGCAGGCGGGGATTCCTGTAGTGAAGGATGCGCCTGCACAGGAAAAAGTTGCATAGACGAATGGGCTATACGGATCAATCTCAGCGACGGCGGGAGGATACGTCTGCACCTGCTGAATGCCCGTTGCCCCCGATCTTGTTGCAACGGATTCAGAACTGGCCCGATCAGAACATATCCGATCAGGGCATGCCCGATCAGAACAGGTTCGCCTGATCCAGTAACAGTCGCACCGGGGCAAAGCTTCGGCGGTGCTGTACGCATGGCCCGAGTAATTGCAACGAAGCCAGATGCGCCGGGGTCGGGTAACCCTTGTGCACAGCAAAGCCATAACCTGGGTGGGTGGCATCGAGTGCCACCATCAGGCGGTCGCGGGTGACCTTGGCCAGAATCGAGGCTGCGCTGATGGCAGGCTCCAGTGCGTCGCCGCCGACGATGGCACGACCGGGGCACGGCAGATCCTTCGGCAGCTTGTTGCCGTCGATCAGCGCCTCATGCGCGGTTGGCACCAGGCCGGCCACGGCACGGCTCATGCCGGCCATGGTGGCCTGGAAGATGTTCAGGTGATCGATTTCGTCCGGCTCGATCAGCACCACGCAATAAGCCAGTGCGTGTTCGATGATCAGCGGATACAGCGCCTCGCGTCTTGCCTCGGTGAGTTTCTTCGAATCGTCGAGACCGGCAATCGGATGATCCGGGTTCAGGATCACGGCCGCGACCGCCAGCGGGCCGGCCAATGGCCCGCGACCTGCTTCGTCCACCCCGGCCACAAGCCTGCTGTTTGTGTTCGTATCCGCTCCCTCATGGGGAGCGGTTTGAGGTGAGGGGTGCGTGCTTACGAAAACCCTATCCACCGGCAAGCCTTTCGTCGACCAATTCCGCAATCGCCGCTGCCGCGCGGTCCCCGGCATGATCTTGCATGTCGCCGCGCAATGCCTGATGCAATTGTTCGAACGCGGCGACGACATGGCCGCGGCGTTCGCTGTCCCTGAACAGTGCCAGGGTCGAGGCAGCCAGATTCGCGGCCGTGCAGTCGTCCTGCATCAGCTCAGGTACCAGCAGGTCATCACCGAGGCCATTCGCACGCGCCAGGATGTTGGGCAGCGAATAGATGTCGGTTTTCAGCATCTTCATGGCACGCGCGATGCGATAGCTCAATGGAGCGACGCGATAGCCCACGACCATCGGACGTTTCGCCAGCATCGCCTCGAGTGTGGCTGTGCCGGAGGCCAGCAGCACCACGTCGGCAGCCAGCATTGCCTCGTGCGCGTGGCCATCCAGCAGGAGCGGCGCAGTCTCGTCGTGCTGGCCCTTCGCCAGCAACTCCCCGAGCCTGGCATGAACCTGCGGATTGGCTGCCGGAATCACGATTCGCAGCCCCGGAATGGCGGCGGCTACTTGGGTGGCAGCATCGATGAAGATCTGTCCCAGTCGGGACAGCTCGGACAGTCGACTGCCGGGAAGTACGGCCAGCACAGGGGCCTGCTGTGGCAGTTGCAGCACATCGCGCGCACCGACACGGTCGGACACCAGGGCGAAGCGATCGGCCAGCGGATGGCCGACGAAGCATGCGTCGATACCGTGCTTTGCATAAATCGCCGGCTCCATCGGGAACAGGCACAGCACCCGGTTCGCGCTGCGGCCGATCTTCTCCGCGCGTTTCTCGCGCCAGGCCCACACTGACGGACTCACGTAGTGCACGGTCAGCAGGCCGGCCTGTTTCAGCCGTTGCTCCACGCCGAGGTTGAAGTCGGGTGCGTCGATGCCGATCACCACGACCGGGCGTACCGCCAGCAGGCGCGCCACGAGTGCCTTGCGCAACCGCAGCAACCGCGGCAGGTGACTGACCACTTCGCTGAAGCCGAACAGCGAAAGCTCGTGGATGTCGTACCAGGATTCGAAGCCTTGCGCCTGCATGCGGGTGCCACCGATGCCGACGAAACGGGCCTGCGGGTAACGTTGGCGCAAGGCGATGATCAGGTCGGCACCGAGCTGGTCACCGGAATCCTCGCCAGCGAGAATGGCGATGAGGGGAGCTGGGCTGGAGACGTCAATGTTTTGCATTTCGTCTCCTTCGTAAAGCGAAAACCAGAGCGTGCTTTTGATTTTCCGATAAGCGTTTCACGCTTGTCGGGGCGCATATCAGCGGGCGAGCGCTCGCTCGCTGTGGTCGAGAAACTCCAGCATCGCGCGGACGTCGTCGCTCTGCTGTGCCTGTTCGACCAGCTTCTCGCGCGCTTCCGGCAGCGACAGGCCAGCCATGTAGAGGGTGCGGTAGGCACGCTTGATCGCGGCGATGCGCGTGGCATCGAAGCCGCGTCGTTTCAGGCCTTCGCTGTTGATGCCGCGCGGACGGCCCTGCTGCTCGTTCGCCATCGTCACGAAGGGTGGCACGTCATGGCCGACCAGGCAGCCCATGCCGATGAACGCGTGCGCACCGATCTTGCAGAATTGATGTGCGCCGGAATAACCGGCAAAGACTGTCCAGTCGCCGACTTCCACGTGTCCGGCCAGCGCGGCGTAATTGGAGAACACCACGTGGTTGCCAAGCTGGCAGTCGTGCGCAATGTGCACGTAGGCAAGCAGCCAGTTGTCGTCGCCGATGCGGGTGGCGCCGCCGCCGTCGCCAGTACCGCGATTGATGGTGACGAATTCGCGGATCAGGTTGCGATCACCGATGACCAGCTCGGTACGCTCGCCGGCAAATTTCTTGTCCTGCGGAGCGCCGCCGAGCGAGGCGAACTGGGCGATGCGGTTGTCACGACCGATTCGCGTCGGCCCCTCGATCACCACATGCGGGCCGATCACCGTGCCATCGCCAATGACCACCTCGGCACCGATCACGCTGTACGCACCGATGCTGACGTTGGCGCCGATCACGGCGGATGGATCGATCAACGCGGTGGCATGGATCATTTGTCGGACCTCGCGGCACACATCAGTTCGCAACTGGCCACTTCCTTGCCATCGACCAGGGTGCGTGCCACGAACAGGCCCATGCCGCGCATCAGCCGCTTCAGCGTCACCTCCATGCGCAACTGGTCACCCGGCACCACCGGCGCATTGAAGCGCGCGTTGTCGACCTTGACCAGATAGAACAGCGGGTTGCCCTGGTCGCCCTTGAGGTGCCGGCTGATCTGGGTCAGCAGGCCGGCGGTCTGGGCCATCGCCTCGACGATCAGCACGCCGGGCATGACCGGATGGCCGGGGAAATGTCCCTGGAAGAACGGCTCGTTGATGGTTACGTTCTTCAGTGCGACCACGCTGGTATCGGGCACGATCTCGATCACGCGGTCGACCAGCAGGAACGGGTAGCGATGCGGCAGCAATTGCTGGATCTGCTCCACATTGATCGGCAACGACAGGGACCCGGTTTTCTCACTCATTGTTGCTGTCCTTCTCCAGCGCCGACAACCGGCGCGCGTACTCGTCCAGATGCTTGAAGCGCGCCGCGTTCTTCCGCCATTGGCGGTTTTCCTGCAGTGGCACGCCGGAAGAATATTCACCCGCCTCGCGGATCGAGTGCGTGACCAGGCTTTTGGCGGTAATGGTAACCCGGTCGGCCAGTTCGAGATGACCCAGCACGCCGGCGTTGCCGCCGATCATGCAGTATCGGCCGATTCTTGCGCTGCCGGCCACTGCCGCACAGCCGGCCATCGCGGTGTGCGCGCCGACATGGACGTTGTGGGCGATCTGGATCTGGTTGTCCAGCCGCACGTCCTCTTCCAAGACGGTGTCGTCCAGCGCGCCGCGGTCGATCGTGGTGTTTGCACCGATCTCGCAGTCGTCGCCGATGCGCACGCCGCCGAGCTGCGGCAACTTGACCCAGCCGCCGTGGTCGGAGGCGCTGCGGTCGAAGGCCAGGCCGAACCCATCCGAACCGATCACCGCACCAGGATGCACCAGCACACGCCTGCCCAGGGTCACGCGGGTCACCAGGGTCACCCGGGCGACCAGCCGCGACTGTGCGCCCACGGTGCAGTCCTCGCCGATGATGCAATGCGGACCCAGTACGGCACCGTCACCGATCACGGTACCGTCACCGATCACGCAGCAAGGGCCGATGCTGGCACTGCTGCTGACCTTCGCGCTGGCGGCAACCACCGCGCTGGAATGGATGCCTGGCGGTGCGAGCGGCAGGCGTTCGAACAGTGCGGCGATTTTCGCGTAAGCCACGTAAGGGTCCGCTGCGACCAGTGCAGCCACGGAACAATTGGCCAAATCCTCTTCGCGCAGTACGACTACTCCGGCACGGGTGACGGCCAGTTGCGCGGTGTATTTGCTGTTGGAGAGAAAGCTCAGCTGGGTGGGGCCGGCACCGGCCAGCGTGCCGACACCGTCGAGGCGGATGCCGGGATCGCCGTGGCTGGTCAGGCCGAACCGTTCGGCGAGTTCGGCGAGGGAATAGGTACTGTGCGCGCTCAAGATGCTCTCCGTGACACTGCAGTCATTGTATCGACAGCCAGCCATCCTGCGGGATCTGCCTGCGGGATCTGCGGCTCCGCAAAGCAGAAAGCGCGGCATCGCCGCGCTTTCCCTGTACCCCGCTGTTGCCGGGGTTCTTAGAACGTGCTGCCAAAGGTGAACTGGATGCGTTCTTCGTAATGGCTGTCGTCAGCCTGGGTGCGGAACGGCACGGCCAGGCTGATGATCAGCGGGCCGATCGGTGCCTGCCAGTGCAGCGAGATACCGGCCGACGCACGCAGGGTGCTGGCATTGAAGCTCTGGATGTTCTGGTAGGCATTGCCGACGTCCGTGAACAACGATACGCGCGCAGTGTTGGTGTCCTTCAGGAACGGCAGTGGCAGGTACAGCTCGGCGGTGCCGAGCACCTTGAACGCGCCGCCGATCGGCTGTGCGTAATAGCTGCCGTTGTCACAGTAGCCGTTCTTGGCCGGAGTGGTGCCATCGATGCAGACGCGTGGTCCCAGCGTGTTGTCCTGGAAGCCGCGCACGTCGCGCACGCCGCCCGAGTAGAAATTCGCCCAGAACGGGAAGTCCTGGCGCATGTCTGCCGGAGCGGTCTGACCGGCAGCAGCATAGACGGCCTTCAACGCGTCGTAGGCCTGGTCGCTGATGCCATTGCTGCCGTAGGTCTTGCCGTAGCCTGCCTGACCATCCAGGTACAACACGAAGCCCTTGCCGATCGGCCAGTAGTGATTGGCTTCCGCCGTCACCTTGTAGTACTGCACGGTCGAGCCGGGCAGGGCGACATCGGTCGACACGGAGATCAGGCCGCCGCGGGTCGGTGCCCAATAACCATTGCGGGTATCGTGGTTCCAGCCCAGTGTGCCGGTCCAGGAATGGATGGTCTGGTAGCCGATTTCGTTCTGGTAGTCGATCAGCATCTGCGGGCTGTAGCCCGGAATCAGGTTGACCTTGTTGCTGCTGATGCCCAAGCCCACGCGTACGGCATCGGTCTCGGTGATCGGAATGCCCAGATAGCTGGAGAACGCCTTCTGACTGGTCGAGTAGTCGGCAAAATCGGTATTGCCGTAGTCGGTCTTGGAATAGGTCGCGTTGTAACCGATACCGACGCCATTGTCGGTCAGGTACGGGTTGTAGTAGTTGACGCCATAACTGGTGGTGTAATAGCTGCGTGAACCGCTCACCGAGACGCTGTCGCCGGTGCCGAACAGGTTGTTCTGCGTCACCGAGGCATTCAGGATGATGCCTTCGAGCTGCGAATAGCCGACGCCGAACTGCAGGCTGCCGGCGGACTGCTCCTCAACCTTGACGCTGATATCGACCTGATCCTGCGTACCTGCCACCAGCTTCTTGTCGATGTCGACCGTCTTGAAGAAACCCAGCCGCTGCAGGCGGATCTTGGAGCGGTCGATCGCCGCCTGCGAATACCAGGAGCCCTCGAGCTGGCGCATCTCGCGACGCAGCACCTCGTCCTCGGTACGCGTGTTGCCCTGGAAGATGACACGGCGCACATAGACGCGTTGACCCGGCTCGATGTAAAGGGTCAGGTCGACGGTGCGCTTGTCCTTGTCCAGCTTGGGGATCGGCGTCACCTTGGCAAAGGCGTAACCGATATTGGCCAGGATGGCCTTGATCGACTTCGTGCTGGACTCGATCGCGGCCCGGTTGAAGGTATCGCCCGGCTTGACGAAGATCACCTTGCGCAGGGTTTCCTCCGGCAGGATCAGCGTGCCGAGCAGCTTGACGTCGGTGACCTTGTAGATATCGCCTTCCTTCACGCTCGCGTCGATGTACATGGCGCGCTTGTCGGGCGAGATCGACACCTCGGTGGAGTCGACGCCGAAATCTGCATAGCCGCGATCCATGTAATAGGACTGCAGCTTCTCCAGGTCACCGGAGAGCTTTTCGCGCGAATACTGGTCGTCCTTCGAATACCACGACATCAGGTTGGGCGTATTCGACTCGAAACCCTTGCGGATCTCCCCGTCGGTGAAGGCGTGGTTGCCGAGAATCTTGATCTCCTCGATCTTGGCCGCCTTGCCCTCACGAATCTCGAGGTCGATCGAAACACGGTTGCGATCGAGCGGGGTCACGTGCGGGATCACCGACACGTTGTACTTGCCGCGGTTGTAGTACTGACGCACCAGCTCCTGCTGCACGCCATCGATGGACTGGCGATCGAAGGTCTCGCCTTCGGCGATACCGGTCTGCTTCAGTCCCTTCTTCAAGTCATCGGTCTTGATGTCATGGTTGCCGCGGATGGTCAGCTTGGCGATTGACGGCCGCTCGACCACCTTGATCACCAGGATGCTGCCGTCGCGGTCGAGCGTGACTTCACTGAAGAACTTGGTGTTGTACAACGCACGAATGGCCTGTTGGGCCTCGTCGTTGGTCAGCCGATCACCCTTGTTGATCGGCAGGTAGTTGTACACGGTACCGGCGGAGATGCGGCTGAGGCCGTCGATGCGGATGTCAGACACCACAAACGGGTCGAACGCAAACGCATTGGCGGAGAGGGAGGCAAGCAGGATCAGCGCGGCGATACGCTTCATCGTCGGTTCCGTTGGGTTATTTCGATGGGGTGGCCAGCATGGCCGCCCCGATCAATGCAAGAGACGGGAACTGACCCCACCCCGAAAAGAAAACACGCACCCGAAACGGGGGCGTCTGAAACATGCCCATTCGACCGCACAGCAACGGCGGACGGCGGGTAATGGATAGCAAGTGCACTCTGCCTACCATCTCTCAGGACAGCAAAATGCGGTGAATGTCGTTGAAAAAGGCCAGTCCCATCAAGGCAGTTATCAATGCAAGCCCGATGTACTGGCCAACGATCATCGTCTGCTCGCTGACCGGGCTGCCCTTGACCAACTCCACAAGATAATACAGCAGGTGCCCGCCATCCAGGACAGGAACCGGCAGCAGGTTGATGATCGCAAGATTCAGCGAGATGATGGCCAGGAACTGCAGAAACCATGAGGGGCCCATGCTGGCCGACGCATTCGCTACCTGTGCGATGCCCACGACGCCCGACAGGTTCTGAGTCGAAGCCTGGCCGGAGATCAACTTGCCGAGCATGCTGAATTTCTGCGTGGTACCGAGCCAGGTGGTCTGCAACGATGCCCTGAAGGCCTTTACCGGTCCATAGCGCAGCAGGGTTTTCTCCGGCGCCGGTGCGCCAATGCCCATCACCCATTTTGCGGGCTGACCTTCCAGCGACTCCCACCGCGCAGCGACGGTCAGCGTTTGCGATTTGCCGTCACGGTCGACCACGACCGATAGCGTCGGCGACCTTGCTGCATCGGTTTGCACCTGTTTGCTGAAGGCGATGAAATCACCGGCAGGTTGGCTGTTTATGCTGATCAGGCGATCGCCGGCTTGCATGCCTGCCAGCGCCGCCGGCTGGCCCGGTTTGACGGTCGCGGCGATCGCAGGTGGCGGTGCGGGCTGCAGGCCCAGTTTGTCGAAATAGGTATCCACCGTCTGCCCCGGCGGCAGCTGATCCAGCGGCAGCACGAGCTGCCGCACGTGACCATCGGCTCCGCGCACCGTCAGGGGGAGCGGCGCACGCCCGAGTAAAGCATTGGCCAGGGCGTCGAGAGAATCACTCCACGTGGCCATTTCCTCGCCGTCGATGCTGAGAATGCGGTCGCCAGGCTGGACGCCGGCCTTGGCCGCGATGCTTTGCGGCGCGGCGGTGATCAGTGGCGCAACATCCGGGCGGCCCAGCATGAACATCAACCAGAACGCTGCGATGGTGAAGATCAAGTTGAAACCGGGTCCCGCGGCCACGATGGCGATGCGCTTCCACACCGACTTGCCGGTGAACTCCTGGTCGCGCAAGGCGGGATCGACCTCGCCCTCGCGTGCATCCAGCATCTTGACGTAACCGCCCAGCGGAATCGCGGCAATCTGGTATTCGGTGCCGTCTCGGCCGATGCGCTTCCAGATCGCGTTGCCGAAGCCGACCGAGAAACGCAGCACCTTCACGCCGCAGCGGCGCGCGACCCAGTAGTGGCCGAATTCATGAAAGGTCACCAGCACGCCCAGCGTGACCAGCAACCAGAACACCGAACCGAAAAAGGAAGTCATCAAGTGCCGTAAGGGAAAGTCATCGAACCAAGGATATCAGCAAGCATTGCGCAGAATACGGCGGGCCGCCTCGCGGGCGACCCGATCGCGTTCAGCAAGGGTCCCAACATCGACCACGACTTGCGGCGGCAGTTCCGCAAGTACGGCCTCGACTACATCGGCGATCGACAGGAACGGCAGGGCGCCGGCCAGAAATGCTTCCACGGCGACTTCGTTGGCGGCATTCAGCACGGCCGGGGCGTCGCCGCCAGCGCACAAGGCCTGGAACGCCAGCGCCAGGCAGCGGAAGGTGGTCAGATCCGGTGGCTCGAACTGCAGCGGTGCGCAGGCGGCCAGATTCAAGGGCGCCACGCCGGCTTCGACCCGCTCCGGCCATGCCAGCGCGTGGGCGATCGCCGTACGCATGTCCGGGTTGCCGAGCTGGGCCAGTACCGAGCCGTCGACGTATTCGACCAGCGAATGCACCAGGCTCTGCGGATGGACCAGCACGTCGATGGCCTCGGCCGGCGCGCCGAACAGGTGATGTGCCTCGATTACCTCCAGCCCCTTGTTCATCAGGGTGGCCGAATCGACCGAGATCTTGCGGCCCATCACCCAGTTCGGATGCTTGCAGGCCTGATCGGGCGTGATGTCGGCCAGCTCCGATCGCGTATGGCCACGGAACGGGCCACCGGACGCCGTCAGGATCAGCCGGCGTACGCCGCTCGCGCGCAGATCCGGCCGTCCACCCGGCAGGCACTGGAAGATCGCGTTGTGCTCGGAGTCCACCGGGATCAGTGCGCCGCCGCCCGCAGCGACGGCGGCCAGCAGCAGCGGCCCGGCCATCACGATGGACTCCTTGTTGGCCAGCAGCAGATGCTTGCCGGCACGTGCCGCGGCCAGGGTGGAGTCCAGCCCGGCGGCACCGACGATCGCGGCCACCACGGTGTCGCACAGCTCGCCGGCGGCGGCGGCCGTCAGCGCAGCATGGCCGCTGGCCACCTCGCAGCGCACACCGACGGCGGCAAGACGACGCGCCAGTTCGGCCTCCAGCGTGGGGTCGGCGATCACCGCCAGCTGCGGTCGATGCCGTATGCACAGCTCGACCAGCGCCTCGACCTGGCGGTGCGCAGTCAGCACGGTGGCGCGGAAGCGCTCCGGGTGACGCGCGATAACGTCGAGCGTGTTGCCGCCGATCGAGCCAGTGGCGCCAAGAACGGCGACATTCTTCATTTCAGAGGCCCAGCAGCAACAGGCCGGCGGCGAATACCGGCAGCGCGGCAAACACGCTGTCGAGTCGATCCATCAGGCCGCCATGGCCGGGAAAGATGGTGCCCGAGTCTTTGACCTGGGCATGCCGCTTCATCAGGCTCTCGATCAGGTCGCCGACAATCGATGCCGCCACGGTGAGCAGTGCCAGTGCGGCCAGACCAAGCAATTGCGCGCCTCGCACATCGAGCAGCCAGCCACCGAGCATGGTCACCAGCACCCCTGCGACCATGGCGCCGTAGGCGCCGGCCCAGGTCTTGCCCGGACTGATCTGCGGCGCCAGCTTGCGCTTGCCAAAGGTGCGACCACTGAAATAGGCGCCGATGTCGGCGGCCCAGACAATCACCAGTGCCAACAGGGTCCACCAGTGGCCGTGCGGCAGGCGCTCATGGATGCTCACCAAGGCGATCCATGCCGGGAAGATCACGAACGCGCCGGCCAGCAGTTTCAGCGTGCGGTTCTCCTCGGTCGGAGCGGCGGCGAACGCGAAATGGCGCAGCCACAGGCAGGCCAGCAGCCACCACGCCACGCCGGCAGCCAGCAGTAGCGCCGCCGTCATGCCGGCATGCCCGCACCACAGCAAGATGAACACGAGAGTGGCGGCGACCAGCAGGCCGATCCGTGCAGACTGATTCTTCAGTCCGCTGAGCTCGGCCCATTCCCACAGCGCTGCGAGGAACGCCGTCGCCGAGATCAGCGCAAATACCGTGCTCGACGACAGCAGGATGATCAGGATCACCAGTGGCGCGAGCACCAAGGCAGTAAGGGTGCGCTGAAGCAGCATGGAAATCCTTCAGGAAGTGGCGGCGACTTGCTCGCCGGTGCGACCGTAACGGCGCTCACGACGGGCATAGTCCTCGATGGCCTGACGCAGGCAGGCCTGGTCGAAGTCCGGCCACAGGGTATCGGTAAAGTACAGCTCGGCGTAGGCCGCCTGCCATAACAGGAAATTGCTGATGCGGCATTCGCCACCGGTGCGGATGAACAGGTCCAGTGGTGGCAGTCCGGCCAGGCTCATCCACTGATTCAGCGTGGCCTCGTCGATCTGGTCGGGGCGCAGTTCACCGCGGACCACCGCCTCGGCAGCCTGGCGGGCGGCCTGCACGATGTCCCAGCGACCACCGTAGTTCACCGCAATGTTCACGTGCAGCCGGTCGTTGTCCGCGGTACGGGTCATGGACGCCTGCATGCGCTGGCGCAACGGCTCGTCGAATGCGCTCAGATCGCCGATGAAGCGCAGGCGCACGCCATTGGCGTGCAACTCGTCGACTTCCTTGTCCAGCGCACGCACGAACAGGCCCATCAGGGCGCCAACCTCGTCCTGCGGGCGTTGCCAGTTTTCGCTGGAGAACGCGAACAGGGTCAGTGCCTGCACGCCTTCGCGCATGCAGGCCTCGATCGCCGCGCGCACGGCCTTGCGGCCAGCGTTATGGCCGAAGCTGCGTGGGCGATGGCGAGCCTTGGCCCAGCGACCGTTGCCGTCCATCACGATGGCGATATGGCGCGGAACCTGCGGAGCCGGAACCTGTCGAGCTTTGGCCTTGGTCATGGAGTGAAGCAGGGCGATGGCCTCGTCAGAGGGCCATCAGCTCCTCTTCCTTGGCCTTCACCACGGCATCGACGTCCTTCACGGCGCGGTCGGTCAGTTTCTGGATCTCGTCGTCGACGCGACGATCATCGTCCTCCGTGATCAGCTTTTCCTTGAGCAGATCCTTGACCTGCTGTAGGGCATCGCGGCGCACATTGCGGATCGCGATCTTGGCGTTTTCGCCCTCGTGACCGACGTGCTTGGCCAGTTCCCGGCGGCGCTCCTCGGTGAGCGCTGGCATGTTCAGGCGGATCACGGTACCGGCGGTAGTCGGCGTGATACCGATGTCCGAGGCCATCAGTGCCTTCTCGATCGGTGCCACCATGGTCTTTTCCCATGGCGTGATGAGGATCGTGCGGCCATCGGCCAGCGACACCGAGGCGACCTGGCTCAATGGCATGTCGGCGCCGTAGTAGGACACCTTGATGTGGTCCACCAGCGCGGTGCTGGCGCGACCGGTACGGATGCGGGTGAGATCGTGCTTGAGCGAGTCGATGCTCTTGCCCATGCGGGTCTGGGCATCGGTCTTGATGTCATTGAGCATGTGAGGTTTCCCGGTGGATCTGGCTAGCCGCGAAGTATAGCAGCGGGGCTGGTTCAGCCGCCGTCGACCAGGGTGCCGATCGCTTCGCCATGCATGATCCGCATCAGGCTGCCAGGCACGGTCATGTCGTAGATGCGCAGTGGCATCTGGTGATCGCGGCACAGCGCGATGGCAGCCGTGTCCATTACCGCCAGCTTGCGCTCGATCACATCGTCGTAGCCGAGCCGCTCGTAGCGGGTGGCGTCGCTGTGTTTGGCCGGGTCGGCGGTATACACGCCATCGACCTTGGTGGCCTTCAGCAGCAGCTCCGCGCCCACTTCCACGGCACGCAGTGCGGCAGCCGAGTCGGTGGTGAAGAACGGATTGCCGGTGCCTGCCGCGAACAGCACGATGCGGCCCTTCTCGATGTGGCGGATCGCACGACGGCGGATGAAATCCTCGGCTACGTCGTGGATCTGGATCGCGCTCATCACACGGGCGAAGCCGCCACGGCGTTCGATCGCGTCCTGCATGGCCAATGCATTCATCACCGTGGCGAGCATGCCCATGTGGTCGCCGGTGACGCGATCCATGCCGGCTGCGGCCAGGCCGGCGCCACGGAAGATGTTGCCGCCGCCGATCACCACGCCGATCTGGATGCCGGCACGCTGCACCTCGATGATCTCGTCGGCGAGCCGGCCGATCACCTTCGGGTCGATGCCATAATCGGCCTCGCCCATCAGGGCCTCACCGGAGAGCTTGAGCAGAATGCGGTGGTACTTGGGCTGGTCGCTCATGGAATCTCCGGATTGTGTGGGGCAAACCGCGTCATTGTAGTGGCAGTGGGCCGCTGCCGGGAACGCCGGCGTCGGGTCGTCGTTGCATTCGCGACGCACGCGCGACGGCTTTCAGTTGTGTCGAATCCTGTGCTGACGTGATTCGTGAAAGGCGCGCCCACAAAAAAGCCGCGGTTGCCCGCGGCTTTTTTGTGGGCTGATGGCCTGGAGGTTGCTTAGCCCTGCATCGCCTTGGCCACTTCGGCCAGATAGTCTTCCTGCACCTTCTCGATGCCTTCGCCAACGGCCAGACGGACCACCGAGACGACATCGGCGCCTTCCTTCTTCAGCGCATCGGCCACGGTCACATTGGTGTCCAGCACGTAGGGCTGGCCGAGCAGGGTGACCTCGGAAACGATCTTGTTGATCTTGCCGGAGATGATCTTCTCCAGGATGTCGGCCGGCTTGGCCTTGTCCTTGTCGGTCATCTGGCTCAGCGCGATCTCCTTTTCCTTGGCGATGAACTCGGCCGGAACATCCTCGGCGCGGACATGTGGCGGATTCATTGCCGCCACGTGCATCGCGACACCCTTGGCCAGTTCCTCGGAGCCGCCCTTGAGGGCCACCAGCACGCCGATGCGGCCGCCGTGGATGTAGCTGCCGATCACGCCGTCGGACTTGACGACGGCCATGCGGCGCACGTCGATCTTCTCGCCAATGGTGGCGATCAGGGCCTTGGCGGCTTCCTCGACATTGCTGGCGCCAGGGTAGGCGGCGGCCTTCAGCGTGTCGATATCGGCGGCGCCGGAATTCAGCGCGACGTCGGCGACGGTGTCGCTGAACTTCAGGAAGCTGGCGTCCTTGCCGACGAAGTCGGTTTCGCAGTTGATCTCGACCAGCACGGCCTTGCCCGGTGCCTGGGCGGCCACGATGCGGCCTTCGGCGGCAATGCGGCTGGCCTTCTTGTCAGCCTTGGCCAGACCGGACTTGCGCAGCCATTCCATCGCCACGTCGATGTCGCCGTTGTTCTCGACCAGTGCCTTCTTGCATTCCATCATGCCGGCGCCGGACCGCTCGCGCAGCTCCTTGACCAGTTGGGCGGAAATATTGCTCATCGGTATTCCTCTGATGCTTTGATGGCGCCGCGGCTATGCATGCCGCGGCGCGTTATCGCTTGTTGATCCGGTGCCGCAGCGCCGTGGCCATGCTTACTTGGCGGGCGCGCCATCGTTGCGCGGGCCACGGCCACCATCACGGCCGCCGTCGCGGCGCGGGGCGCCAGCACCCTTCTTCGGCGCAGCGTCACGGCGCGGGGCCGGCTTGCGATCGATCTTGGCGACCGGGTTGCCTTCCTCGTCCAGTTCGACGAAGTCGTTGGCATCGCCCTGGGCGGCGGCCGGCGCGGCAGCCTTGCCTTCGAGGATCGAGTCGGCGGCGGCGCGGGCGTACAGCTGGATCGCGCGGATCGCGTCGTCATTGCCCGGGATGGCGTAATCGACCAGTTCCGGGTTGTAGTTGGTGTCGACCACGGCGATCACCGGGATGCCGAGCTTCTTGGCTTCCTGCACGGCGATGTCTTCGTGGCCGATATCGATCACGAACAGCGCGTCGGGCAGACGGTTCATGTCCTTGATGCCACCCAGCGAGGCCTGCAGCTTGTCGCGCTCACGGCGACGGGCCAGCACTTCGTGCTTGACCAGCTTCTCGAAACTGCCATCGGTTTCGGCCGCTTCCAGTTCCTTCAGGCGCGATACGGACTGCTTCACGGTGCGGAAGTTGGTGAGCATGCCGCCGAGCCAGCGCGAGGTGACGAACGGCATGCCGGCGCGTGCAGCCTCTTCGGCCAACGGCTCGCGGGCCGAACGCTTGGTGCCGACGAACAGGATGGTGCCGCGCTTCTGTGCCAGACCCGACAGGAAATTCATCGCGTCGGTGAACAGGGGCAGGGTCTTTTCGAGATTGATGATGTGGATCTTGCCGCGCGCGCCGAAGATGTACGGGGCCATCTTGGGGTTCCAGTAACGGGTCTGATGACCGAAATGGACGCCGGCTTCGAGCATTTGACGCATGGTGACTTGTGCCATGGGTGTAACTCCTTGCATTGGTCCTTGAAGGACCTGGGGGTTGGGACCTCCACGCATCCCCGGCTTCGACCGCGACTTGCCCGATTCTCATTGGTGGGCAGGCCGCAGCACCCCGAAGGCGGTGCCGATACGTGTGTGGCGTTGGTTGGGTGTTGTACCGCGGGGCGGTTACAATCCCGGTTCGCTTTGCGCTGCAACGATCGTCCAAACGGTCGTGTCAGGTCAGCAAAACTCCGAAATTGTAGCCGGTCCGCCGGCGGAGCGGCAAGTCGCCGGATTTTCTGGGCTTCTGTCGCCATATGAAGTGGAATCCATGGCCATTACCCTGAAATCCCCCGAAGACCTCGAAGGCATGCGCATTGCCGGCAAGCTGGCAGCCGAAGTGCTGGCGATGCTGAAGGAACACGTCAAGCCCGGGGTGACCACGGAAGAGCTGGACCGTCTCGCCTACGAACACATCGTCAACGTGCAGCAGGCGATCCCTGCCAATGTCGGCTACCACGGCTTCCCCAAGACGCTGTGCAGCTCGGTCAACCACGTGATCTGCCATGGCATTCCCAGCCCCGGCAAGGTGCTCAAGGAAGGCGACATCGTCAATCTCGACGTTACCGTGATCAAGGATGGCTGGCACGGGGACACCAGTCGCATGTATTTCGTCGGTACGCCTGGCGTGCTGGCCAAACGGCTGGTCGATACCACGTTCGAGGCGATGATGCGCGGCATCCAGGCCGTGCGCCCGGGCGCCACCCTGGGCGACGTTGGTCATGCGATCCAGCAGCACGCCGAGGCGGCCGGCTTCAGCGTGGTGCGCGAGTACTGCGGCCATGGCATCGGCAAGGTCTATCACGACGAACCGCAGGTGCTGCACTACGGCAAGCCCGGGACCGGGGTCGAACTCAAGAAGGGCATGACCTTCACCATCGAGCCGATGATCAACGCCGGCAAGCCGCAGACCAAGCAGTTGCCGGATGGCTGGACCGTAGTGACCAAGGATCATTCGCTGTCGGCGCAGTGGGAACACACCATTGCGGTGACCGACAACGGTTTCGAGATACTCACGGCGTGGCCGGACGCCTGATGACGCAGCCATAAGCGCGAGGCGGAATCAGAGGCCCATGCAGGCCGACAGGCGTTTGCGGAGTTCCAGCTGACCATGTTGCCGACACCAGGCCCCATTGTGTTGCCGCCGCTGCCGCGCCTGCCCGTGGCGGTGCCGCGCTCCGGTGTTTCTGCCGAAGCGCGTCGCGCGTTGCGCCAGTTGCTGGGCGACGTCGACCGTGCACTGGCTACTGCGTTCAGGGATGGCGCCGATGCCAGTGTCCTGGCGCGACGCCGTGGCGAGTCGGTCGAGCGGGTGGTGGCACATGTGTGGATGGCATGTCTCGGCGAGGTCAGTGGGACGGCGCTGTTCGCGGTCGGTGGTTTCGGTCGTGGCCTGCTGTTTCCGTATTCGGATGTGGATTTGCTGGCGCTGGTGGAAATGCCCGAGCCGGCGCTTCTGCGCGCACTCGAGCAGTTCTTTGCCACGCTTTGGGATGTCGGCCTGAAGGTTGGGCATGCCGTGCGCGATCCGGCGCAATGCCGCGCGCTGGCGGCACAGGACGCCAGTGTTTTCACCAGTCTGCTGGATGCGCGCCGGCTGGCTGGTGATCCGGCACTTGATGCCCGTTTGCGTGCCATCGTCGACGACTCAGCCTTGTGGCCGCCACGCATGTATCTGGCTGCAAGGCTGGCCGAGCGCGACGCACGGCATGCCCGCTATGACGATACTGCCTACAACCTCGAACCAAACCTCAAGGATGGTCCCGGCGGACTGCGTACGCTCGATTCGCTGCGCTGGATAGGCCAGCGGCTGGCGCATGCGGACGATCTGTCTGCCATGGTGACCGAAGGTTTGCTCGATCCCGCCGAGCAGGCTGCGCTGGAGCAGTCCGAAGCCACCTTGCGCCGTTATCGCTATGCACTGCATCTGGAGGCCGGTCGTCCCGAAGAAAGACTGCTGTTCGACTACCAGCGCGCGCTGGCCGCACGGCTGGGGTTCGAGGACGAGCACGCGAAGAATCTCGGGGTCGAACAGTTCATGCAGGGTTATTACCGCGCAGCCAGCCAGGTCGAGCGGCTGGGCGTGCAGGTGGCGGAGCGTTTCGAGGAAATGCTGGAGTCGCCGGGCGAGGCGGAACCGGTCGGCACCGATTTCGTGCGTTACGGCAAGCGCCTGGCGGCCCGGGATCCGCAATTGTTCATGCAGCGACCCGCCGCGCTGGTGGAGATCTTCATCGCGCGACTGGATCAGCCGGGCGTGGTCGGCTTCAGCGCCGACACCATGCGCCGCATTCACCAGGCGACCGCCGAACTCGGCGACGTGCTGGCGAATGACGGGGATGTGCTGGCAGCCTTCCTTCGACTGTTGCGGCGCGGGGCGCCTGCAGTGGAGGCGCTGTGGCGGATGAACCGGCACGGTCTGCTGGCAGCAATCCTGCCGGCTTTCGGCAAAGTGTTCGGGCGCATGCAATACGACCTGTTCCATGTCTACACGGTCGACGAGCACACCTTGCGCGTGCTGCGCAACATGGCGCGGTTTGCCGATCCCGCAGCGCGGCGCGAGTTTCCTTTGGGCTGCGAGATTTGGGCTGGTTTGCCCGCGCCGGAGGTGCTGCTGCTGGCCGCGTTGTTCCATGACATCGCGAAAGGGCGCGGCGGCGATCACTCTGTGCTGGGCGAGGAGGATGCGCGCGCATTCTGCACGCGACTTGACCTGCCGCACAGCGATGTCGAGCGGGTTGCGTGGCTGGTGCGCTGGCACCTGCTGATGAGCACCACCGCGCAGCGCCAGGACATCACTGATCCGGACGTGGTTCATCGGTTTGCCGAGCAGGTCGACAATCGCGAGCGGCTTGGCCAGCTGTACCTGCTGACCATTGCCGACATCATCGGCACCAGCCCGCGGCTGTGGAACGGCTGGAAGGATCGCCTGCTGTCCGACCTGTGCATCGCCACCCGCTACGCCATGCGCAGTGACGTCGAATTGCCGCGCGACATCGGCGAACGCGTGCGCGAGTGTTCCGACCATGCGCTGGCCCTGTTGATGAACGAGGGCTACGCCGAAGCTGATGTGGTGCGTGTGTGGGCTGATTTTCCGCAGCTCAGCTTCCTGCGCCATCGGCCCGAGCAGATCGCCTGGCAGACCGACGCGATCCTGCGTGCAGGTGGTGCGGTGCCGTTGGTTGCGGTGCATCCGCTGTCAGTGCGCGGCAGCACGGAATTGTTCGTCTATACGCCCGATCGCGATGGTCTGTTCGCCACCGTTACGGCGGTGCTGGACCGGTTGCGCCTGTCGGTGGTGGAGTCGCGCGTGCTCAGCTCGCCGACCGGAATGGCATTGGACACTTTCCTGCTGCTCGATGCGGATACCCAGCAATCGATCGGTGCCGCGCGTGCCGAGGAACTGCAGCAGCGTCTGCAGCGCGCTCTGGTGCAGTCCAGCGGTGTACAGCCGAGCAAGCGCGGCATGTCGCGCCATCAGAAACACTTCCAGATGACCCCGCAGATCAGCTTCCATGCCGCTGGCGATCGCACCCAGCTGGCACTGGTCGGCGCCGACCGTCCGGGTCTGCTCGCCGCGGTGGCGTTGGTCATGCTGCAAACCGAGGTTCGCGTACACGATGCGCGCATTGCGACATTCGGCGAGCGCGTGGAGGATTTCTTCCAGCTGACTGATCGCCACAATGCACCGCTCGGTATCGCGCAGCAGGAGCGCCTGCTGCAGGCCTTGCTGGAACGGATCGGGCCGGGCAGGGACTGAGTGCCGCAGTACCGGTGTGAGCGGGATGACTCACGTTATCATCGCCGATGCTGCGCTTGGGCAGCTCCCGCTGGCGATCCCGTTGTGACCTATCTGCTGATCAAATCGTTGCACCTGTTGTTCGTCATTGCCTGGATGGCGACGGTGTTCTACCTGCCCCGCATCCTGGTGAACCTGGCCGAGTCGGCCGGTGAGCCGGCCGTGCAGGCGCGGCTGCAGCTGATGGGGCGGCGGCTGTACAAGTTCGGCCACAACATGTTCGGCCTCGCGTTCCTGTTCGGCTTGACGCTGTGGCAGGGCTGGCGGGTTTTTCCGCAGGCATTGCCGAACGTCACCACCTCGATGCACTGGATCGAGGCCAAGTTGACCCTGGTGGTGGTGCTGCTGGCGTACTTCATATGGGCCGGACGCATGCTCAAGCGCAGCGAGAAGGGCGGTGCACTGCCCTCGTCACGTACCTTGCGCTGGTTCAACGAGTTGCCTGTGCTGCTCTTGCTCGGCGTGATCTACCTGGTGATCGCCAAGCCGTTCTGAGGCTTGCCTCGACGGCGCCATCAAGCCTTGGCGTGATACTCGCGGTACCACGCGACGAAGTTCGCGACGCCTTGCTCGATACTGGTATTCGGCGCATAGCCGACATCCCGGCGCAACGCAGACACATCGGCCCAGGTATCGGGTACATCACCTGGCTGCATCGGCAGCAGACGCTTTTCGACGGTACGGCCGAGGTTCTGTTCCAGCAGCTCGATGAAGCGCAGCAGCTGCACGGGCTGGTCGTTGCCGATGTTGTAGACGCGGTACGGCGCACTCGATGTGCCCGGGTTCGGCAGCTCCGCGTTGTACGCAGGATCGGGTTCGGCTGGATGATCGAGCGCGCGGATCACGCCCTCGACGATGTCGTCGATATAGGTGAAGTCACGGCTGTGGTTGCCGTGGTTGAACACGTCGATCGGCTCACCCCGACTGATCCGGTCGGCGAACAGGATCGGCGACATATCGGGTCGGCCCCATGGTCCGTAGACGGTGAAGAAGCGCAAACCGGTGGTGGGCAGGCCGTACAGATGGCTATAGGTATGGGCCATCAGCTCATTCGCCTTCTTGCTGGCGGCGTAGAGGCTGACCGGGTGATCGACTGCGTCCTCCACTGCGAATGGCAGTTTGCGATTGGCGCCGTAGACGGAACTGGAGGAGGCATAGACCAGATGCTCGACCTTGCCATGCCGGCAGCCTTCGAGGATGTTGACGAAGCCGGCCAGATTGCTCTGCACGTAGGCGCGCGGATTCTGCAGCGAATAGCGCACGCCAGCCTGCGCGGCGAGATTCACCACCCGCTGCGGCTTGAATGTGGCGAACGCGTGGTCCACCGCGGCAGCATCGGCCAGATCGGCGCGCTGATGGGTGTAGTTCGGATGATCGGCAAAGCGCGCCAGTCGTGCTTCCTTCAACGCCGGATCGTAGTAGTTGTTGTGATTGTCGAAGCCGTGGACCACATCGCCGCGACCCAGCAGGCGCTGCGCCAGGGCGGCGCCAATGAAGCCGGCGGTGCCGGTGACCAGGATGCGCATGGACTGTCCTTGAGATGTCGGATCCATTCTATCGCCCAAGCACAGCCCGAGCGGCTGCCGGCGTGAGGATTGACAGGCAATTTGAGCTAAACTAGCGTTTCAACGATATCCATCCATGACGAGGTGGTCCGCGTCTTGCGCCGGCCGAGTGTGTGACATGGCAACTACTCACGCTTATTGCTGAATCCACCACGCCTTCGTGTTTTTCCGAGAAAGGGCGTCAGGCCCTTTTTTGCTTTTCAGAGAATGGTTCCCATGATTGAAATCACGCTACCCGACGGCAGCAAGCGGCCGTTCGAGCACCCCGTTACCGTGCAGGACGTGGCCGCCTCGATTGGCGCCGGTCTGGCCAAGGCAACCCTGGCTGGCAAGGTCGATGGCCAGCTGGTAGATGCCAGCTTCCCGATCGAGCATGACGCCAGCCTGCAGATCATCACCGACAAGAGCCCCGAGGCGCTGGAGATCTTGCGCCATTCCACCGCGCACCTGATGGGCCAGGCGGTACAGCGCCTGTTCCCCGGCGCGCAGGTGACGATCGGTCCGGTGATCGACAACGGCTTCTACTACGACTTTGCCTACGAACGTCCGTTCACGCCAGAGGACCTGCCGAAGATCGAGGCAGAGATGGAGAAGATCGTCGCCGAGCAGTTGCCGGTTACGCGCAGCGTGAAATCACGCGACGAGGCGGTGGCGTTCTTCCACGGGATGGGCGAGAACTACAAGGCCGAGATCATCGAGTCGATTCCGTCCGGCGAACCGTTGTCGCTGTATTCGCAGGGCGAGTTCACCGACCTGTGCCGCGGTCCGCACGTGCCGAACACCGGCAAGCTGCGCGCGTTCAAGCTGATGAAGGTGGCCGGCGCCTATTGGCGCGGCGATTCCAACAACGCGATGTTGTCGCGCATCTACGGCACGGCGTGGCTGAACGAGAAAGATCTGAAGGCCTACCTGTACCAACTGGAGGAGGCCGAGAAGCGCGACCACCGCAAGATCGGCAAGCAGCTCGACCTGTTCCACCAGCAGGAGGAAAGCCCGGGCATGGTGTTCTGGCACCCGAACGGCTGGGCGATCTGGCAGCAGGTCGAGCAGTACATGCGCGGCGTGTACCGTAAGAGCGGCTACCAGGAAGTGCGTTGCCCGATGGTGCTGGACGTGTCGTTGTGGAAGAAGTCCGGGCACTGGGACAACTATGCCGAAAACATGTTCTTCACCGAGTCGGAGAAGCACACGTTCGCACTGAAGCCGATGAACTGCCCGGGCCACGTGCAGGTGTTCAACACCGGCCTGCACAGTTACCGCGAGTTGCCGATCCGTTATGGCGAGTTCGGCGGCTGCCACCGCAACGAGCCGTCCGGCGCGCTGCACGGCATCATGCGCGTGCGCGCATTCACCCAGGACGATGGCCACATCTTCTGCACGCCGGATCAGGTCGAGGCGGAAGTTACCGCGTTCCATCTGCAGGCGATGAAGGTCTATGCCGACTTCGGCTTCACCGATCTGGCGATCAAGCTTGCATTGCGGCCGGAGAAGCGCATCGGTTCCGACGAGTTCTGGGATCGCACCGAGGAAATGCTGCGTCGCGCCCTGCGCGCGGCTGGCGTCGAATGGGAAGAGTTGCCGGGTGAGGGCGCGTTCTACGCCCCCAAGATCGAGTACCACCTGAAGGACTCGATCGGCCGCGCCTGGCAGGTCGGCACCATGCAGGTCGATTTCATGATGCCCGAGCGCCTGGACGCCGAATATGTGGACGAGCACTCGCAGAAACAGCATCCGGTGATGCTGCACCGGGCCATCGTGGGCTCGATGGAGCGCTTCATCGGCATCCTGATCGAGCATCACGCCGGCCTGCTGCCGCCTTGGCTGGCCCCGGTACAGGCAGTGGTGCTGAATATTACCGATGCACAGGGCGATTACGTCAGTCAGGTGACGCAAACCCTTGTCGACAAAGGTTTCCGGGTACAATCGGATTTGCGCAACGAGAAAGTCGGCTATAAAATCCGCGAGCATACGATGCAGAAAGTGCCTTATCTCCTCGTGGTCGGTGACCGCGAGAAAGAGACAGGTGCGGTTTCCGTGCGTACCCGCTCGGGTGAGGATCTGGGCAGCATGCCGCTGGCCGATTTCGTTGAGCGACTGGTGACCGAAACCCGGCGCTGAGCGCCGAGCGGTCAGTTTCATTACTTCTTCTGGAGGATCGTGGTATCGCTACCACCGACAACAAGGGCAATCGTCGTAACCTGGAAATCCGCGTTCCGCGGGTGCGTGTAATCGGCGCCGATGCCGAGCAGCTAGGTATCCTGACCCGTGACGAAGCGCTGGCACTGGCGCAGGAAGCGGGCATGGATCTGGTCGAGATCCAGCCGAACGGCGACCCGCCGGTCTGCCGCATCATGGATTACGGCAAGTTCAAGTTCGAAGCCCAGAAGAAGGCGCAGGCCGCCAAGAAGAAGCAGAAGCAGGTCGAAATCAAGGAAGTGAAGTTCCGCCCGGTCACGGACGTGGGCGACTACCAGATCAAGCTGCGCAACATGCTTCGCTTCCTCGAGGAAGGCGACAAGGTCAAGGTCACCATCCGCTTCCGCGGTCGCGAGATGTCACATCAGGATCTGGGCCAGAACCTGGCCAAGAAGATCCAGGAAGACGTTGGCGAGAACGGCCAGATCGAGTCGTTTCCACGGCTCGAAGGGCGCCAGATGGTCATGATGATCGGCCCCAAGAAGAAGCAGTAAGGCGAACGGCGACCTCCAGGTCGCCGTTTTGCATCTCCTCTCTGGTATCCGGCAGGTTTAATCCGTATAATCACCGGTTCGACCCGCATGGAAGGGTCGTGAACCGATCGTGGCAGGACGGAAAGTGTGGCTCGATTCCTTCGGGAATGGTCACCGCCTGATCAGTCAGAAACCAGATACGGAGCATTCTGATGCCCAAGATCAAGACCAACCGGGCGGCGGCGAAGCGTTTTCGCAAGACCGCGTCGGGCAAGTTCAAGGCAGGCCACGCGTTCAAGTCGCACATCCTGACCAAAAAGTCGACCAAGCGTAAGCGCGGTCTCCGTGCCACCAACCACGTCAAGGCTTGCGACACCAAGGGTGTAGCACGCATGTTGCCGTACTTGTAAGGCGAGGAGATAAACCATGGCTCGTGTAAAGCGTGGCGTTACCGCCCGTCGTCGTCACAAGAAAATCATCGGTCGTGCCAAGGGCTATTACAACGCCCGCCGCAAGGTCTTCCGCGTTGCCAACCAGGCCGTCATCAAGGCTGGTCAGTACGCCTATATCGGCCGCAAGCAGCGCAAGCGTCAGTTCCGTGCCCTGTGGATCGTCCGTATCAACGCCGCTGCGCGCATGTTCGGCCTGTCCTACAGCCGCCTGATCAATGGCCTGAGCAAGGCCGGGATCACGGTTGACCGCAAGGTGCTGGCCGACATCGCCGTGCACGACATCAAGGCATTTGGCGTGATTGCCGAGAAAGCGAAGGCCAGTCTGGCCGCTTGATCGTCGGACGCTCCTGCGTCAGCGCGATATGATGTAAAGCAAGCGGGGAGGAGGCCATGGTCTCCTCCCCGTTTTCGTTTCTGTGGATCCTCAAGCCGGAATCGCATCGATGGATGATCTGGACAGCCGCGCCGCGCAGGCGCTGGCCGAAATAGACAGGGCCGACACGCTGGAGGCGCTTGATGCACTGCGCGTCAGCCTGCTGGGCAAGAGCGGCATTGTCACCGCCGCATTGAGGGCGCTGGGTGCGTTGGCGCCTGACGAGCGCAAGGCGCGTGGTGCCGAGGTGAACAAGGTCAAGGATCGCCTCGCCGATGCGCTGACCGCACGCAAACAGGTGCTGGAGCAGGCCGAGCTGGATCGTCGGCTGGCATCCGAGAAACTCGACATCAGCCTGCCAGGGCGTGACGGTGAACGCGGCGGCATCCACCCGATCACGCGTGCGCTGGAGCGCATCAGCGCGATTTTTGCGCGACTCGGCTACCAGCGTGCCGACGGTCCGGAGATCGAGGACGATTGGCACAACTTCGAGGCGCTGAATTTCCCGCCGCACCACCCGGCGCGCGCCATGCACGACACCTTCTACTTCGGCGACGGGCGTCTGTTGCGCACGCATACCTCGCCGGTGCAGATCCGCTCGATGAAGGGGCGCCAGCCGCCGATCCGCATCATCGCGCCGGGCAAGGTCTATCGCAGCGATTCGGATCAGACCCATTCGCCGATGTTCCATCAGATCGAAGGCCTGCTGGTCGATGAGACTTCGAGCTTTGCCGACCTCAAGGGCACGCTGGCCGAGTTTATCCGTGCGTTCTTCGAGCGCGATTTCGAGATGCGTTTTCGCCCCAGCTATTTCCCCTTCACCGAGCCATCGGCCGAGGTGGATATCCGCTGGACCGAGCCTGATCAAAGCGGCTCAGACGGCGGCACGCGCTGGCTGGAGGTGCTGGGCTGCGGCATGGTGCATCCGACCGTGCTGGCGAACTGCGGCATCGATCCGGAGCGCTACACCGGCTTTGCCTTCGGCTTGGGCGTGGAGCGCTTTGCGATGTTGCGTTACGGCGTCTCCGATCTGCGCGCGTTCTTCGAGAACGATCTGCGCTTCCTCAAGCAGTTCGCCTAAGCGTCAGCAGGAAACGACACGATGAAATTTTCCGAGAATTGGCTGCGCGAGCTGGTCGAGATCAAGGCCGATCGCGCCGCACTGGCCCATGCGTTGACCATGGCGGGACTGGAAGTGGAAGAACTGACCGTGCTGGGCGAAGGCCTGGCCGGCGTGGTGGTGGCCGAGATCGTCGCCGCCGAGAAGCATCCCGAAGCCGATCGCCTGCAGGTGTGCAAGGTGGACGCGGGGCAGGGCGAGTTCCTGCAGATCGTCTGCGGCGCGCCGAATGCGCGCGTCGGCATCAAGGTGCCGCTGGCGATGGTGGGCGCAAGCCTGCCCGGCGGCATGTCGATCAAGGCGGCCAAGCTGCGTGGTGTGGAATCGTTCGGCATGCTGTGCTCGTCGAAGGAGCTGGGCATCGACGCCGATGCCTCAGGCCTGCTTGAGCTGCCGCTCGATGCGCCAGTAGGTCAGTCGCTCGCTGAATATCTGGGCCTGCCCGATGCCAGCATCGAGCTGAAGCTGACGCCGAATCGTCCCGACTGCCTGGGCTTAGTGGGGCTGGCGCACGATGTTGCAGCGCTGTTTGGCAGCGCAGTGAAAGTGCCCGCACAGGCTGCCGCAGCAGTTACCAGCGAAGCACATCGTGGCATCCGGCTCGAAGCCGGCAAGGATGCACCACGCTATCTGGGCCGCATCGTCGAAGGCATCGACCCGGCTGCGCGGACCCCGCTGTGGCTGGCCGAGCGCCTGCGCCGTTCCGGTCTGCGCCCGATCAGCGCGGTGGTCGACATCACCAACTACGTGATGCTGGAACTGGGTCAGCCGCTGCATGCGTTCGACAACGACACGCTCGAAGGCGACATCGTGGTGCGTCATGCGCACGCTGGCGAAACGCTGAAGCTGCTCGATGGATCGGCTGCGAAGCTCGATGCCGGCTTCGTGTTGATCGCCGACGAGCACAAGGCGCTCGCGGTGGCTGGCGTGATGGGCGGGTACGACTCGCGTGTCACCGATGGCACCCGCAACATTTTCTTGGAATCCGCACACTTCGCACCGGCCGCGATCATGGGGCGTGCACGCAAGCTCGGCATGCATACCGATGCCTCGCACCGTTTCGAGCGTGGCGTCGATCCGGAGTTGCCGCGCCGTGCGCTGGAGCGTGCCACCGAGCTGTTGCTGTCGATCGCCGGTGGCCATGCCGGCCCGGTGCTGGTCGCCGAGAATCTGGCTGACCTGCCGAAGCCGGCGACCGTGGTGCTGCGCCGTACGCGCCTCAAGCGCGTGCTGGGCGTGGACGTGGCCGATGCCGAAGTGGCGCGCATTTTCACTGCGCTGGGCATGCAGGTCGAGGTGCATGCCGAGGGATGGCAGATCACCGCGCCCAGCAGCCGCTTCGACATCGAGCGCGAGGAAGACCTCATCGAGGAAGTGGCGCGCATCTTCGGCTACGACAATATCCCCACGCATTCGCCGGCCGGTGCGCTGGCGCTGGCGATCGAGCCGGAAGCACGCATCAACGAGTTGGCGTTGCGCGAACAGCTGGCCGCACGGGGGTACTACGAGGCGGTGAACCTGTCCTTCGTTCCCGCCGAGCTGCTGGCGCGCTGGGGCTTCACCGAACGATTGGTGCCGCTGGCCAACCCGCTGTCCGCGGATCTGGCGATCATGCGTCCGTCGCTGTTGCCGGGCCTGATCGAGGCGTTGCGGCATAACCGGGCTCGCCAGCAGGAGCGCGTGCGACTGTTCGAGGTGGCCCGGGTATTTGCGGCGGGTGATCCGCCGGTGGAGACCCCGAGCCTGGCGATCGTTGCCTGTGGCAACGCGCGTGGCGAACAATGGGGCGAGCCGTCCCGTCAGCTCGATTTCCACGATCTCAAGGGTGACTTGGATGCCCTGATTGCCTGGGGCGGCGAGCCGCAGCGCTGGTCGGTGCATGCCGATGTGCCGGGCTGGCTGCATCCTGGCCGCGGCGCGCGGGTGACGCGCGATGGCGCCACGGTGGGCTATCTCGGTGCGCTGCATCCCCAGCTGGCCAAGGCGCTCGATCTGGGCGCCGACGTGCATGTGCTGGAGCTGGCGCTGGAGCCGCTGCTGGCTCGGCGCCTGCCGCTGGCGCAACCGGTTCCGCGATTTCCTGCGGTGCGCCGGGACATCGCGATGGATCTGCCGGAAGAAATCAGCTGGTCACAGATCGAGCAAACCGTTCGCGGCAGTGTGGGTGCGCGCCTGCAGGAACTGCGGCTGTTCGATCGCTACAGCGGCAAAGGGGTCGAAGCAGGCCGAAAAAGTCTCGCTATGGGCTTGATTTTACAGGACGCTTCACGCACCCTTACTGACGACGACGCGGATCGTTGCGTACGAGAAGCGATAGCTGCGTTGGAGCGGACATGCAAGGCAAAGCTGCGAGGATGAAATGGCGCTGACCAAGGCGGAAATGGCCGAGCGGCTGTTCCTCGATGTAGGCCTCAACAAGCGTGAGGCGAAGGAATTCGTGGACGCCTACTTCGAGGTAGTCCGCGAGGCGTTGGAAAATGGGGAGCAGGTGAAGTTGTCCGGTTTCGGCAACTTCGATCTGCGGCTGAAGAACCAGCGACCGGGGCGCAACCCGAAAACCGGCGAGGAGATTCCGATCTCCGCGCGGCGCGTGGTGACGTTCCGGCCGGGACAGAAACTCAAGGTAAGAGTCGAGGGCTATGCTGGATCAAGGGAATAACACAGAACTGCCCGCCATTCCGGCCAAGCGCTACTTCACCATCGGTGAGGTTGGCGAGCTTTGCGGTGTGAAGCCCCATGTGCTGCGTTACTGGGAGCAGGAATTTCCTGCGCTCAATCCGGTCAAGCGCCGCGGCAACCGACGTTATTACCAGCGCCATGACGTGCTGATGATCCGCCAGATCCGCTCACTGCTCTACGACGAGGGCTTCACCATCACCGGCGCGCGCGCGCGGCTGGAAGGCCCGCAGGCGCGGCTGGAGGCGAGCATGTCGCATCAGATCGTGCACCAGGTGCGACTGGAGCTGGAGGAAGTGCTGACGCTGCTGCGTCGCTGAAAGCAGTTGCTCGTCGTGGCTTCCGGCATGGCCCGGTGAGCTGCTAGACTTGCGGACTTGCTGATCAGTCGGGGCGTAGCGCAGCCTGGTAGCGCATCTGCCTGGGGGGCAGAGGGTCGTCGGTTCAAATCCGGCCGCCCCGACCAATTCGCAAGCATCACGTGACGGCGCCCTTGGGCGCCGTTGTCGTTTGTACGCAGGCGACAACACAGGCAATCGCGCTAGGCTGTGCCGGAATCCGTCCAGCCAGGAGGTTGCGTATGCCGTTGAACAGCTGTCATCCGGATGCCCCGCACATCAAGTTGAAGGCGCCTGACTGGTATGTCTCGGCGCTGATGCTTGATCGTGCGCTGGACGCGATCCTGCGCCGGCTCAAGAAGCTGGACCGCGAGCATGACATTCCCTACCTCGCTGGTTACAGCCAGGACGGCAAGACGATCTACATCGACCGTCATTTGCCGAAGAGCTTCACCTTCCGTGGCCGTACGGTCGAAGTGGATCGCTTCCTGATCCTGCATGAGGAAGTGGAGAAGACCCTGATCGACCAGCTCGGCCTGCACTATCTGCATGCCCACCAGATCGCCACCCGCGCCGAGGAAGCGGCGGTGAATGCCGAGCGCATCACCTGGAAGGCGTATGACCGCTTCATGCAGAAATACGTGAAATCGATCGGCGACGAACACCTGGTCAAGGTCCCTGCGGATCTCGATCTGAAGCCATACCGCGACTATCACGATTACGACCTGATGCAGCGGATGGCGCAGCATATTGATCGCACGCCTGGTACCAGTGCGAAGTTGCGCAATGAGCTGAAGGAATATGCCGCGGCGTTCCGCGAGCAGCACCGGCTGGAGCAGCGTCATGCGGCGGCTGGAAAGCCCTCAGCCAAGGCAGCTGCAGCGAGCGGGAATGGCGGCAAGCGTGCAGCCACGAAAACCCCGGCGAAGAAGGTGGTAGCCGCAAGAACGCCTGCCTCGCCCGGCAAGCCTCGTCCGTCCACCACTTGATGCGGATGGTCGTGCGGCAGCCGTGCGAGCGCACGGACTGCCGCACGCGATCAATACAGAACGCGGCTGCGCAGGGTGCCGGGGATCGCCGCCAGTTGGCCCTTGAGTTCGCTGGCCTGCTGCGCGTCGGCACTGACATCGATCACCACGTAGCCGACCTCGCTGTCGGTCTGCAGGAACTGTGCATCGATGTTGATGTTGCCGGCCGAGAACAGCTCGTTGATGCGTGAAAGCGTGCCTGGCACGTTGCGGTGGATGTGCAGCAGGCGGCGACTGTGCGGGTGTTCGGGCAGGGTGACTTCGGGGAAATTCACCGCCGACAGGGTGGAGCCGTTGTCGCTGTAACGGATCAGCTTGCTGGCAACCTCGATGCCGATGTTGTCCTGCGCCTCCAGCGTGCTGCCGCCGATGTGCGGGGTGAGGATGACGTTGTCCATGCCGACCAGCGGCGAGACGAAGGCATCGTCGTTGCCTTTCGGTTCGAGCGGGAAGACATCCACCGCGGCGCCTGCCAGGTGACCATCACGCAGCGCCGCGGCCAATGCGTCGATGTCCACCACGCTGCCGCGCGAGGCGTTGATCAGCATCGCGCCGGCGCGCATCTTCGCCAGTTGTTCGCGCCTGATCATCAGCTGCGTGGCGGGAGTTTCCGGCACGTGCAGGGTGACCACGTCGGCGCGTTCGAGCAGTTCGTCGAGACTGGAGACCGCGCGGGCATTGCCCAGCGAAAGCTTGGTTTCGATGTCGTGGAAGATCACCCGCATGCCAAGGCTCTCGGCCAGTACGCCGATCTGGGTGCCGATGTGGCCGTAGCCGACGATGCCGAGCACCTTGTCACGCGTTTCGAAGCTGCCGGCGGCGGACTTGGTCCAGCCGCCGCGATGGCACAGTGCATTTTTCTGCGGGATGCCGCGCAACAGCATGATCGCTTCGGCGATCACCAGCTCGGCCACGCTGCGCGTATTGGAGTAGGGCGCATTGAACACCGGCACGCCGAGCTTTCTGGCAGCGGCCAGATCCACCTGATTGGTTCCGATGCAGAAGCAGCCCACCGCAAGCAGCCGCTTGGCCTGCGCCAGCACATCTTCGCTGAGCTGGGTGCGCGAACGGATGCCGACGATATGTGCGTCGGCGATGCGCTGCCGCAACTCGGCCTCCGGCAACGATTTCGCATGCAGTTCGACCTGACTGTAACCGGCGCGGTGAAAGCTCTCGACCGCGCTGGCGCTGACGCCCTCCAGCAGCAACACCTTGATGTCTTGGCGGGGGTAGGAGGTTTGCATGCGTCGGCCCGGGCAGGAAGGAGTTCCTACTATGCCAGAGCCGGAGACGATTTGCGGCGCTGCAACACTGGACGTGGCGCGAGGTGGCTGGCAGGCTGTACGAACACTCTGGAGTCCTGCATGTCTGACGCCCGCCTTGCCGTCCTGTCCCGCCGGCTGCCCGATCTGCGCCTGCTCACGGCAGCGGGGGATCTGGAGCATTACGGCCGTGACTGGACCAGGCGCTGGACGCCAGCACCACTGGCCATCGCGTTGCCGACGAGCATCGACGAGGTGCAGGCGATCGTGCGCTGGGCCAACGAGCAAGACGTGGCCATCGTACCCTCGGGCGGCCGTACGGGTTTGTCCGGCGGGGCGGTTGCCGCGAATGGCGAGCTGGTGCTCAGCCTGGAGCGCATGAACCGCGTACTCGATTTCGATGCGGTCGATCGCACGCTTGTCGTGCAGCCGGGCATCATCCTGCAGACTGTGCACGAAGCCGCGCACACACATGGCCTGATCTATCCGGTCGATTTCGCCGCCCGCGGTTCGTGCTCGATCGGCGGCAATATCGCCACCAATGCGGGTGGCATCCGGGTGATCCGCTACGGCAACACGCGCGAATGGATCGTCGGGTTGAAGGTTGTGGCCGGCAACGGCGAGCTGCTGGAACTCAACCGCGGCCTGATCAAGAACTCCAGCGGCTACGATTTCCGCCAGCTGATGATCGGTTCGGAAGGCACGCTGGGGATCGTGGTGGAAGCCACGTTGAAGCTCACCGACCCACCGCCGTCGTCACAGGTGATGCTGCTGGCGTTGCCGGATATGGATGCCTTGATGCGGGTGTTTGCACTGTTCCGCGAACGGCTGCAGCTGCAGGCGTTCGAGTTCTTCACCGAAGTGGCGCTTAAGCACGTGCTGGCGCACGGGGCACAGCGGGCCATCGACGGCGACTATCCGTATTACGTGGTGACCGAGTTCGATGCCGATGACGAACCAGCGCAGGACGCCGCACTGGCGGCATTCGAACATGCCCTGGAGCAGGGCTGGGTCAGCGATGGCGTGATCGCGCAAAGTGAAGCGCAGGCGGCTGCGCTCTGGCGGTTGCGCGAAGGCGTCACGGAGAGCCTGGCATCGCGACGCCCGTACAAGAACGACGTGTCGGTGCGGATCAGCGCAGTGCCGGCGTTCCTGCACGAGATGCAGGCGTTGCTGGCACACGAGTATCCGCAGATCGAGGTGGTCTGGTTCGGCCATATCGGTGACGGCAACCTGCACATCAACGTGCTGCGGCCGGAAGACTTGCCCGAAGTGGCGTTCATTGCGCAATGCGAGCATGTCACCAAGTTGCTGGCGGAGACCCTGCAGCGACATGGTGGCAGCATCTCGGCCGAGCATGGCATCGGGCTGGTCAAGCGGGCCTACCTGGAGAGCACCCGCAGTGCGGCGGAAATCGCGCTGATGCAGGGCGTGCGCAAGGTGTTCGACCCGAACGGCATCTTCAATCCGGGTAAGCTTTTTTGCTGACGCCTGAGGGCCTCCAAACGAGGCCCATGTTAATCTGCACGGCTTGTCCGTTCGTTTTGAGGAGCCGTCATGTCGCCGCCGCTTCGTTCGCTGTATCCCGAGATCGAGCCGTTTGACAGTGGCATGCTCAAGGTTTCCGAGCTGCATACCCTGTATTACGAGCAGAGCGGCAATCCAAACGGCAAGCCGGTGGTGTTCCTGCACGGTGGCCCGGGTGGTGGTACCAATCCGAAGTGCCGGCGTTTCTTCGATCCGGCGATCTACCGCATCGTGCTGTTCGACCAGCGTGGTTGCGGCAAGTCCACGCCGCATGCGGAGCTGACCGACAACACCACCTGGGATCTGGTCGCCGACATCGAGCGTCTGCGCGGGCATCTGGCGATCGACCGCTGGCAGGTGTTCGGTGGTTCGTGGGGTTCCACGCTGGCGCTGGCGTATGCGCAGACACATCCGGACAAGGTGACCGAGCTGGTGCTGCGCGGCATCTTCATGTTGCGCCGCTGGGAACTGGAGTGGTTCTATCAGAAGGGTTGCGATGCGCTGTATCCGGATGCCTGGGAGACCTATCTCGATGCGATTCCGGAAGTCGAGCGCGGCGACCTGATGAGCGCCTACCATCGGCGGCTGACCAGCGCCGACGCGAAGACGCGTACCGACGCTGCCCGTGCGTGGTCCGTATGGGAGGGTGCCACCAGCTTCCTGTGGCAGGATCCGGCGCATATCGAATCCAGTGCCGAAGACGAATTCGCGCTGGCGTTCGCGCGCATCGAATGCCATTACTTCGTCAACGGCGGTTTTTTCGAACACGACGACCAGTTGCTGCGCAATGTCGATCGCATCCGCAAGATTCCGGCGGTGATCGTGCAGGGCCGCTACGACGTGGTATGCCCGCTGCGCAGCGCGTGGGATCTGCATCGTGCGTGGCCCGAGGCCGACCTGCACATCGTTCAGGATGCAGGGCATTCGGCATTCGAGCCGGGCATCCTGCACGAGCTGGTGGAAGCCACGGACCGTTTCGGCCGCTGAGTTCTTCAAGCCGCTCGTGCAAGAGCGGCTCTCCCATCATTCATTGGCCGACAGTTGCTTGGTGCCGAAGATCTTGTCGCCGGCATCGCCGAGGCCGGGCAGGATGTAGCCGTGCTCGTTCAGGCGTTCGTCGATCGAGGCGGTATAGATCTCGATGTCCGGATGCGCGGCCTCGATACGCTGGAGGCCTTCCGGTGCGGCGACCAGAAACAGTCCCTTGATGCGTTTGCAGCCGGCCGCTTTCAGCATGTCGACAGCGGCGATCAGGGTGCCGGCGGTGGCCAGCATCGGGTCGACGATCAGCGCGATGCGCTCGTCCATGCGGCCGCTGAGCTTTTCGTAATAGGCGACCGGTTGCAAGGTGTGTTCGTCACGCTGCACGCCGACCACGCTGACCTTGGCCGACGGGATCATGTCGAGCACGCCAGGCAACATGCCCAAGCCGGCACGCAGGATCGGCACGATGGTGATCTTCTTGCCCTTGATCCGGTGCACCTGCAGCGGGCCGGCCCAGCCGGCGATCTGTTCCTCGACGGTGTCCAGATCCTTGGTGGCTTCGTAGGTGAGCAGCGCGGCGACCTCGGAGGCCAGCTCGCGGAATTCCTTGGTGCTGATGCCGGCGCGACGCATCAGGCCGAGCTTGTGCCGGATCAGTGGATGACGAACTTCGACGATCTTCATGGTGACTGTCTTCAAAGGCAGCGCATGGTGCGCGACAGTCGAGGAGCTTAGCGAAGCAGCCCTGTACACGCACGCATGATCATGTGTGCGTGTACAGGACGTGGTGACGCGAGGGTTACGGCGTGGCGGCGGCTGCCGCGCTGCCCTTCAGACAGCTGCTCATGAAGGTCTTGTGGGCCGCACCAGTCGGTGCCTGGGTCTTGGCCTGGGCATTGCAGCTCTTCATCTTTTCCTGCTGGGTCTGCTTGGCGGTCATCGGTGCGGCTGCGGCAGGCGCTGCTGCAGCGGGCGTTGCCGCGGCCGTGCTACCACCCTTCATGCAGGTGCTTACCGCGCTCTTGTAGTCGGCCCCCTTTTTGCCCTTCGCGGCACTGCTGCAGTCAGACATGCGCTGCTGCGACGAGCTGAGCGTCTTGGCGGCAGGAGCGGCTGCGCTGGTCTGCGGCGTAGCTGCGAACGCGGTGCCCGCAAAGGCGAAAGCGGCACTGATGACCAGCATGCGTACTGACATCGACATCGTGGAGTCCTCCCTAGGTGACCGGCAGCTGCCGGCGTGGCAAGTCTATGCCGGCTGGCGACTGTCGTGGAAGGTCGGCGGATATCGGATGTACACGGTATTCATCTATGGCAACGCAGCCTGACTGCAATTGCCATGGACAAGGTCCGGGTAAAGCCTCTGCTAAGTTTGCCGGAGCAGAGCCAACCGGTCAGGCCGCCTCGGCCTTGGCCTTACGCGGTCCTTCCAGGAGTGCCTTGCGCACATGCGCCACGACCAGGTCGATTTCGGCACTGGTGACGTTGAAGTGCGGGGTGAATCGCAGCGAGTTGACGCCGCCGTGGATAACGCCGACGCCGTGTTCGCGCATGTATTCCTCGGTGGAATCGGCGCCGTAGCACTTGTACTCCGGGGCCAACTCGCAGGAGAACAGCAGGCCGGTGCCCTGCACCTTGGTGATCAGGCCGCCGAGCTCGTTCTTCAGCGCGTTGAGCTTGTCGACGAATTCCTTGCCGCGCTCGCGGATGTTGGCGCGCACGTCGTCGGTCAACTCGCCCAGCGTGGCCAGCGCCACGTCCAGCGCGCGTGGGTTCGCGGTCATGGTGTTGCCGTAGATACCCTTGCGGTACAGCCCGGCGGTACGCGCGCTGACCGCCAGCACCGACAGCGGATACTGGCCGGCGTTGAGCGCCTTGGAGAAGGTTTCCATGTCCGGTGCCGGCAGCTTCTCGAAGCCGGGGTAATCGGTGATCGACAGCACGCCATGTGCGCGCAGGCCAGCCTGGATCGAGTCGATCAGCAGCAGGGTGCCGTGGGCTTCGGTCAGCGCGCGCGCCGCCTTGTAGAACTCCGGAGTCACCGCGCGGCCCGGATCGCCTTCGCCCATCACCGGCTCAAGGAACATCGCCTCGATGAACCAGCCGTGCTTGTCGGCGTCGGCGAACGCTGCTTCCAGCTGTGCGATGTCATACGGTGCCACGGTGAGCACGCTGTCTTCGTGACGGTAGCTGGCCAGGTGTTGCTGATAGGTCTTGCGGCTGGAGTCGGAATACAACGCCGGCTTGTCGGTGCGACCGTGGAAGGCACCTTTTACCGCGAGGCGCTTGATCGTGCGGCCAGCGTAGCGACCACCGATATCGGTCATCAGTTTGGCATTGACGTCGGCAATGCGGCAGGCCAGCGAGACCGATTCGGAGCCGGAATTCAGGCACAGGTAATTCGTGTACGGACTGCCACCGCGGGTGCGTCCCAGCTCCTTGTCGAGCGCCATGGTAAAGCGCAGCTGCGACACGCTGGGCGCCATCACGTTGGCCATCACCTGCGGACGGCTCAGCGCTTCGAGGATCGCCGGGTCGTTGTGGCCGAAGCCGAGCATGCCGTAGCCGCCGTTGTCGTGCACCACGGCGCCCTTCAGGGTGACGATCCACGGACCGCGCGCCGCCGCAGCGAGATATGGGTTGATCGCATCGTCCGGGTAGAAGTTGACGAAGCCGGACTGGACCTGGCTCAACTGCTCGGCTTCATCCAGCTTGAGGAAATCGCCGAGATCGGCGCGCAACTCGTGATGGCGCGCCACGGCTTCGGCAATCGCCCGGACCAGCAGGGGATCGTTCGCCGCCATGCGCTCGATGCTGGCATCGTCCAGACCGGTGGTCCGCGGCTTGCCGCCGAATTCGCGCAGTTCGCGCAGCTGGTTGATCACGCCCATGATGAATCCTCCGTAGCTTCGCCGGGCGGCATGCAGCGCCGGGCTGGCAGACATTAGTGAATGCATGCCGGAACGCACGAAGAGGGTGCTTCCTGAATGCTTTCAGAGATTTAGGGCCGCCCAATCAGTGCCTTCCAGGTAGCCTTATCCCTCACAGGATACCTTGTGGCGCTTGCGGCCGTAACCCCGTGCCAATGCCATGGGTGACGGCTGTCACCCCCGATGACTGACGCCGGCGACTGACTGCCATGCCTTGTCCAGAGCAGGATGGATGGCACTGGAGGAGCCCGCATGCCGCATTCCCATGATTCGATTGCACGTCTCGACGGAGCCGTCAAACGCTATGGCCCACTCATCGCGCTGGATGGCGCCGACCTGCGCCTGCAGCACGGCGAATTGCTCGCATTGCTCGGTCCCAACGGTGCCGGCAAGACCACCGCGATCGGCCTGCTGCTGGGGCTGATCCGTGCCGATGCCGGTACGGTCGAGTTGTTCGGCCAGGATCCGCAGCGGATCGAGGCGCGTCGGCGCATCGGCGTGATGCTGCAGAGCGCCGAGCTGCCGCCAACCCTGCGGGTAGGTGAGCTGCTGCGGCTGACCGCCGGCGCCACGCACCCAGGCGGAGACCGCCGAACTGGCCGGCATTGCCGACCTGCTCAAGCGACCCTACGCGAAACTTTCCGGCGGCCAGCAGCGGCGCGTGCAATTTGCACTGGCGCTGTGCGGTCGACCCGAACTGCTGTTCCTGGACGAGCCCACCGTGGGCATGGACATCGAGGCGCGACAGAAGCTGTGGGCTGCGATCCGCCAGCTGATTGCCGAGGGTTGCTCGGTGCTGCTGACCACGCATTACCTGGAAGAGGCCGAGGCGCTCGCCGACCGCGTCTGCGTGATGGCGCATGGGCGGATGATCCATGAGGGCACGGTCGATGAGCTGCGTGCACGGGTAGCAATGAAGCGTATCCGTTGCCTGAGCGCGTTGCCACTCGAGGTAGTGAGGGGTTGGCCTGAAGTCAGTGAAGTACGTAGGGACGAGGAACGCCTGTACATCGCCACCGCCGATGCCGAACTCGTGGTGCGCCGGTTGCTTGATGCCGACCATCATCTGCGCGAACTGGAGGTACACCGTGCTGGCCTGGCCGAAGCGTTCACCGAACTCACCCGCGATGCCGACGAGGCATCGGATAACGACCAGCGCGAGGCCGCCTGAGATGGAAACCTTTTTCCCTGTCACCGAACTGGCAACAACGAATGCGATGCCGCGCAGTCGCGTCATCGGCGCCTATCTGGAAGAGGCGCGCAGCGAGTGTCTGCGTTATATGCGCGCGCCAGCCTTCATGCTGCCGATCATGCTGTTCCCCGGGATGTTCTACCTGTTCTTCGGGGTGCTGATGGGGAAGTCTGAAGGCGCCGATGCGGCGCGCTATTTGTTGGCCAGTTACGGCGTGTTCGGCGTGATGAGTCCGGGCCTGTTCGGTTTCGGCGTGTCGCTGGCACTGGAGCGCGATGGTGGCCTGCTGACGTTCAAGCGCGCATTGCCGATGCCGCCGGGTGCCTATCTGCTGGGCAAGATGCTGATGGCGATGGCCGCCGCCGCGGTGGTCATCCTGTTGCTGCTGACCATGGCGGTGTTGCTAGGGCATGTAGCGCTGAGTCCGTTGCATGCCGGTGCGTTGTTGCTCACTGGCATGCTCGGCGTGCTGCCGTTCTGCGCGCTGGGCATGTTCGTCGGCACCCTGATCAAGGGTCAGGGTGCACCCGGTGTGCTGCAGCTGATCTATCTGCCGATGTCGATCCTGTCCGGCCTGTGGTTTCCGCTGCCGATGCTGCCGAAGTTCCTGCAGCAGATCGCGCCGATCTGGCCGAGCTATCACCTCGACATGGTGGCGATGGCGGCAGTCGGCCTCAACAAGGAGGCAATCCTGATGCATGTGCTGGTGCTGCTCGGCATTGCCGTCGGCTTTCTGCTGCTGGCGGCGCGACGCCTGCGGCGGAACGGTTGAAGTAGCATGTCGTCCAGTCCGAGCCACCCGCGGAAAGCCCTGCCATGATCCCAGCCTTCATTGCCCGATGGTTCGCGCCGGCGCCGGATTCCGACGTGGCCGATGACCTTCGCCGCGGCAAATCGCCATGGGCCGACAGCGTGCACTTGCTGTGGTCGCTGTGGATCTTCATCACGCCGCTGTTCGATCGCGGCTTGCATGGCTACACCCTGACGTGGCTGCTGTGCACGCTGGGTTCGTATCCGGTGTTTCTGCTGCTGTTCGCCATGACTCAGCTGGCTCCGCGGCGGACTGCGTATCTCTACGCGTGGGGTATGGCGATACTGTGTTTCAGCTTGCTGCCCTGGTATTACAGCGGTCTGAGCTATTACGTGTACGCCTGCGTGATGTTGAGCCATTGCGACAGGCGGCACTTCCGCAGCTATGTGGTCCAGGTGTTGCTGATCAACGCCATATTCGTGGGACTGGCCTGGCGGATCGGCTACCCGGCGTCGTTGCTGGTGATCATGCCGGTTACGATCTTCGTCATCTGCACCATTGTCATGGTTGAACAGATCCACAAGGAAAAGGATGTCGCCCTCAGTCTTTCGCACGACGAGGTGCGCCGGCTCGCCGCCACGGCAGAGCGTGAACGGATCGGCCGCGATCTGCACGACTTGCTTGGCCATACCCTGTCGCTGATCACGCTCAAGCTCGAACTGTCGCGCAAGTTGTTCGACCGCGATGTCGACGCCGCCCGGCGCGAGGTTGAGGAAGCGGAAAAGGTGGCACGTCATGCGTTGGCCGAAGTACGCAGCGCAGTCACCGGCATCCGCGCCACCGATCTCGCTGCCGAATTGGCCTCGGCGCGGCTGCTGCTGGAATCCTCGCGGGTGCATCTGGATTACGGCGCGCTGCCCGCCGACCTGCCGGGCCACGTCGAGCGCGGCCTGTCGCTGATATTGCGCGAAGCGGTGACCAATATTGCGCGCCATGCCGATGCCAGTCAGGCCCGCATCGAGATGACGCGCGAGCGGGCCAGCGTCTGCATGCAGATCAGCGACAATGGTCGCGGTGGCATCGAGATTGACGGCAATGGCCTGTGCGGCATGCGCGAGCGGGTGCATGCGCTCGGCGGTACGCTGACTTTCGAGTCGCCGCGTGGTCAGGGATCGCGCCTGCGGGTGGCGATACCGCTGCCGATCATGCGTCTTGTTGAAACATCCCGATCATCGCTGGATCCGGCGCCTGCCGATTCGTTGACGCACACGATTCCGGGCCAACCTGTCGCGTGAGTCGATCCGCGCTCATGTCGGCACTAGCCACGACACCATTCTTTCGCCGCTGTGGACACCAGGAAGCCATCACATGATCCGAGTTCTTTTGGCCGAAGATCAGGCGATGGTGCGCGGCGCACTGTCGGCACTGCTGAATCTGGAGTCGGACATCGAGGTACTCGGGTCGGCCGCCGATGGCGAGGCCGCGTGGCGCGAGCTGCAACGCCTGAAGCCCGACGTGTTAGTCACCGATATCGAGATGCCGGGATTGACCGGACTGGAACTGGCGCAGCGCATCCAGCGCCAGGAGCTGCCGATGAAGGTAGTCATCGTCACGACCTTCGCGCGGCCTGGTTTCCTGCGTCGCGCGCTGGATGCTGGCGTGTCCGGTTATCTGTTGAAGGACGCGCCCGCCGAGAATCTCGCCGAGGCGTTGCGCACTGTGCATCGCGGCGGTCGCGCGATCGATCCGCAGTTGGCACTGGAAGCGTGGTCGGAAGCCGACCCGTTGAACGACCGCGAGCGCCAGGTACTGCGCTTGGCCGGTGAAGGCCAGTCGGCCGGCGACATCGCCACGCAGTTGAACCTGTCGCATGGCACCGTGCGCAATTATCTGTCCGAGGCGATCGGCAAGCTCGGTGTCGCCAACCGCATTGAGGCGTACCGGCTGGCGCGGCAGAAGGGCTGGCTGTAGTCCTGCGCGCATCGCCCGGCGCGCTGCGGGATAATGACCCATTTCCGCGTGCTGGCCGAACCCCCTTGAAGAAGTCCGATTTCGATTTTGAGTTGCCCCCCGAACTGATCGCGCAGGCGCCGTTGCCCGAGCGTTCGGCCAGTCGCCTGCTGCTGCTCGACGTGCATGGGCAGTCACGGCAGGACCGCATGTTCCGCGAGCTGCCCGACTTTCTGCGGCCGGGCGATCTGCTGGTGTTCAATGACACGCGCGTGCTGCCGGCGCGACTGTACGGGCGCAAGGATACCGGCGGTGCCGTGGAGATCCTGATCGAGCGGGTTACCGGTGCGCATGAGGCGACCGTGCAGCTCGGGGTGAGCAAGAAGCCGAAGGAGGGTGGCCGGATCGAGTTGGCTGATGGCAGCCATGCGGTGGTGCTGGGGCGCGACGAGGGTTTCTTTCGATTGCGTTTCGAGGCGCCGGAACCGCTGGAGAAGCTGCTGCTCAAGCTTGGCGAAATGCCGCTGCCACCGTATATCGAGCGACACGCCGACGCCAGCGACATGGAGCGTTACCAGACCGTATTCGCGCGCGAGCCAGGCGCCGTGGCTGCCCCGACCGCTGGCCTGCATTTCGACGAGGCCATGCTGGCCACTCTGCGCGAACGCGGCGTCGAGTTCGGCTACATCACCCTGCACGTGGGTGCGGGTACGTTCCAACCGGTGCGTGCGGATGATCTGAAGGATCATCACATGCACCGCGAATGGCTCAACGTGGGTGCCCACCTGATCGGGCAGATTCGGCGCGTGCGCGCGAATGGCGGCCGGGTGATTGCTGTCGGCACCACGGTGGTGCGTGCGCTGGAAAGCGCCAGCAAGGATGGCGAGCTGCACCCGTTCTCGGGCGAGACGCAGATTTTCATCTTTCCCGGTTACCGCTTCAGCAGCATTGACGGGTTGCTCACCAACTTCCATCTGCCGCAATCGACGTTGCTGATGCTGGTATCGGCCCTGGCCGGACGCGAGTACATGCTCGACGCGTATCGCCATGCGGTCGAACAGGGTTACCGGTTTTTCTCCTATGGCGACGCGATGCTGATCCTGCCGGAGGGCAGCTGAGCGGTGGCCGCGGTTAAACTGGGCGGATGACTGCCATGAATTTCGATCTCTTCGCCACCGACGGTGCCGCGCGCCGCGGTCGCCTCACCTTTGCCCGCGGTACGGTGGAAACGCCGGCGTTCATGCCGGTGGGTACCTATGGCTCGGTCAAGGCGATGACGCCGCGCGACGTCACCGAGATCGGTGCCGAGATCATCCTCGGCAACACGTTCCACCTGTTCCTGCGGCCGGGGCTGGAGATCGTCGAGCAGTTCGGCGGTCTGCACAAGTTCATCGGCTGGGACAGGCCGATCCTTACGGATTCGGGCGGCTTCCAGGTGTTCTCGCTGGCGCACAAGCGCAAGATCACCGAGGAAGGTGTGACCTTCGCCTCGCCGGTCGACGGTTCGAAGGTGTTCCTGTCGCCGGAAGTGTCGATGCAGATCCAGAAGACGCTGGATTCGGACATCGCGATGATCTTCGATGAGTGCACGCCGTATCCCGCCACCGAGAAAGTTGCCAGCGATTCGATGGAACTTTCGCTGCGCTGGGCCGAGCGCTCGCGCCGTGCGTTCGACGACCTGCAGCGTGTCGATTCAAAGCCGCCGAACGCGCTGTTCGGCATCGTGCAGGGCAGCGTGTACGAGAACCTGCGTCAGCGCTCCGCGGCAGGGCTGGTGAACATCGGCTTCGACGGCTATGCGGTTGGTGGCCTGGCCGTGGGCGAACCGGAAGCCGAACGCAATCATGCGCTGGATTTCACCGTGCCGTTGCTGCCGCAGGACAAGCCGCGTTACCTGATGGGCGTGGGACGCCCGGAGGACATCGTCGAGGCGGTGCGTCGCGGCATCGACATGTTTGACTGCGTGATGCCGACCCGCAACGCGCGCAATGGCTTCCTGTTCACTGCCGAGGGCACACTGCGCATCCGCAATGCGAAGTACGCGCTGGACACCCGCGTGATCGAGGAGGGCTGCGACTGCTACGCCTGCAGCAACGGCTTCAGCCGCGCCTACCTGCGCCATCTCGATCGCTGCAACGAGATCCTCGGCAGCCAGCTCGCCACTATCCATAACCTGCGCTATTACCAGCGCCTGATGGCGGGTCTGCGCGAGGCGATTGCGGGTCGTGCGCTGGATACCTTTGTGGCGGAGTTCTACGCGCAGCGCCAGAGTGCGGTAACTCCATAGGAGTTCGGCACGGGCTCGATACGCAAGAGAGGACGGTGCAGGATGGCCATTGCGCGACCCGCGACCAGCGCATCATCCCGCCGGCCGGGCTTGCAATGGCTCGTTCTGCCCTCAGTAGGGCAGGGGTACATGGTTCGGGGTGCCATGAGTTGCCGTGCATGCACTGAGGGTGCATGGCATAATCAAAGATCTTTTATCGGGCGTTCAGCTGAAATCCCTGCTGGCGCCATAACTTGCGAGACAGACCGATGAGTTTTCCGATCTCCCCCGTGATCGCCCAGGCTGCTGCGCAGCCCGCCGGTGGCGGCATATCCATGATCATCATGATGGTGGTGCTGTTCGGCCTGATGTATTTCATGATGATCCGCCCGCAGATGAAGCGGCAGAAGGAACATCGCGAGTTGGTTGCCGGTCTGGCCAAGGGTGACGAGGTGGTCACCAACGGTGGCATCGCCGGGCGCGTGGACGAAGTGGGCGAGACGTTCATCACGGTCGAAATTGCTGCCAACGTGAAGGTCAAGGTGCAGAAGGGCGCGGTCCAGCAGGTGTTGCCCAAGGGCTCGCTGAAATCCGTCTGATCGACTGATGCCAGGCGTCGCCCGGCGGCTCTTGGCATGCGACCACTACCAATTTTGCTACCGCCGCGGGCTGCTGCCGCGGCCTTGATGGATTCAGGGCATGAGTGATTTTCCCCGCTGGAAGTACGCGCTGGTCGCGCTGGTGATGCTGTTCGGCATCATCTACGCCTTGCCGAATGCATTTATCCCTCTGCCGGCCGTGCAGGTCACCGCCAATCGCGATGCGCCGCCGATTGACCAGTCCATACAGCAGAAGGTCACGACGGCACTGGCTGCGCAGCACATCGCTGCCGGCGAAGTGAGCGTGCAGGGCGACCATCTGCTGGCGACCTTCGCCAATAGCGACGTGCAGAAGAGCGGCGCGGATGCCATGAAGGCGGCGCTGGGGGACGGTTACACGGTGGCGTTCAAGCTGCAGTCGACCGTGCCGGGCTGGCTGCGCGCGATCGGTGCGCGTTCGATGCCGTTGGGCCTCGACTTGCAGGGCGGCGTGCACTTCCTGATGCAGGTCGACGAGAACGACGTCATCGACAAGCAGGAAAACAGCTACGCGGACGATATCCGCAGCCTGCTGCGCGACAAGAACATCCGTTACGAATCGGTGGCGCGCAATGCCGTGCGCGGACAGGGCATCGCGGTGATCCTGCGTTCTGCCGATGACCGCGCCAAGGCGTCCGACGCGATCGCCAACGAATACACCGACCTGCTGGTGGCGAATGGTGCCAGCACCGGCGACCGCTTCGTGCTCAATGCCACGGTGAAACCGGAGAAGTTGCGCGACCTGTCGCGCAGCACGATCACCCAGAACCTGGGCACGCTGCGCAACCGCATCAATGCACTGGGCGTGTCGGAGCCGTTGATCCAGCAGCAGGGTGACAGCCGCATCGTGGTCGAGCTGGCCGGTGTGCAGGATCCGGCCGAGGCCAAGCGCCTGATCGGTGCCACCGCCACGCTGCAGTACCGTGCCGGCATTGGCCAGGCCGGTGACCCGGCAGCGCAGGAAGCCGCGAGCACGGGCAATATTCCGCCGGATGCCAACTTGTTCTACATGCGTGGCAGCAACCCGCCGGTGCCGGTGCTGGTGAGCAAGCGCATCATCGTCACCGGCAACGAGCTGGTGGATGCCGCCTCGGGCATCGACCAGCAGAGCGGCACGCCGAAGGTTGACGTCACCCTGAATGCGGCGGGCGCCAAGAAGATGGGCGACTTCACCAATGCCAACGTCGGCAAGCCGATGGCGGTGGTGTACGTCGAGCGCGTCACCGAGACCAAGATGGTCGACGGCAAGGAAGTGCGTACACCGAAGATCACCGAATCGGTGATCAACGACGCCACCATCCAGAGCGCTTTCAGCAAGCAGTTCCAGACCACCGGCTTGGCCAGCCCGAAGGAGGCGTCCGATCTGGCCCTGCTGCTCAAGGGTGGTGCACTGGCCGCGCCGGTCGACATCGTGGAGGAGCGCGTGATCGGCGCCAGCCTCGGCCAGGACAATATCGATCAGGGCTTCAAGGCGGTGATGCTCGGCCTGGCCCTGGTGCTGCTGGCGGCGGCGATCTACTACAAGCTGTTTGGCCTGGTCGCCGACATCGCGCTGTTCTTCAACCTGGTGATCCTGGTGGCGGTGATGTCGCTGATCGGGGTAACCCTGACCATGCCGGGTGTCGCCGGTATCGTGCTGACGCTGGGCATGGCGATCGACGCGAACGTGCTGATCTGCGAACGCGTGCGCGAGGAACTGCGCAACGGCTCGACGCCACACGCGGCGATCCGCGCCGGTTACGAGAAAGCGTGGTCGACGATTCTCGACGCCAACGTCACCCACCTGATCGCCGCGCTGGCGTTGACCACGATGGGCACCGGTGCGATCAAGGGCTTCGGTGTGACGCTGATGATCGGCATCCTGACCTCGCTGTTCACCTCGGTGACGCTGACCCACGCGTTCACTGCGCTGATCCACGGCAACCGCAAGCTCAAGACGCTGTCGGTCTAAGGAACCATCATGGAAATTTTCAATCACGACAGCAACATCCCGTTCCTGGGAATGCGCAAATACAGCATCGCCATCGCCATCTTCCTGATGATCGCTTCGGTCGTGCTAATTGCGACCAAGAGCCTCAACTACGGCCTGGATTTTACCGGCGGCGTCTCGATGGTGGTCGACTACGACCAGTCGGTGCAGATTGCCGACGTGCGTGCGGCGCTGGACAAGGGCGGTCTCGACCACGCCGTGGTGCAGAGCCTGGGCGGTACCCGCGAGGTGTCGATCCGCATGCAGCCGAAGGACGACAAGACCGCCACGCAGACTGATGGCAAGGTCAACCTGGACACTATTTCTGCCGATGTCCTCAAGATGTTGCAGGCGGCGCGTCCCGATGCCAAGTTGAAGAGCCGCGATTACGTCGGTTCGGAAGTCGGCGCGGAGTTGCGCAGCGACGGCACCGTGGCCGCGGTGTTCGTGATCCTTGGCATCATGGCCTACCTGTGGATTCGCTTCGAGCGCCGCTTCGCGATTGCGGCGGTGGCCACCGAAGTGCACGACGTGCTGGTGACGCTGGGCATCCTGGCGCTGGTGCAGCGCGAGTTCGACATGACCGTGCTGGCCTCGGTGCTGGCGGTGATCGGTTATTCGATCAACGACAAGGTGGTGGTGTTCGACCGCATCCGCGAGCTGTTCCGTCTGGCGCGCAAGGCCGAACCGGAGGAAATCCTCAACCGCTCGATCAACAACACGCTGTCGCGAACTATCATCACCTCGCTGTTCACCGCGATCACCATGGGCGCGCTGTACATCTTCGGCGGCCCGGTGGTGCACGGTTTCGCCGTGACCATGCTGATCGGCATCCTGGTCGGCACGTTGTCGTCGATCTTCGTCGCCAGCCCGATCCTGCTGTGGCTGGGCGTGTCGAAGACGGACCTGATGCCGGTGACCAAGGAGAACCCTGAACTGGCGCGGCGTCCCTGAAGACGCGATCGCTCGCGCAGCGAGTGATTCCATCTTTCTTCCCCTGCTGCGGGGGAGGATGCCTGAAGGGCACAAGGGGAAGCCTGATCAGAAGTAGAAACGGCCCGGTTTATACCGGGCCGTTTTCGTTGGTGCGGGCGTGGTGTGCTTGCGTTACCCGCGCAGTTCGGATTCCAGCTGTGCCAGCCGTTCCGGCGTTCCGACATCCGTCCATGCGCCGCGATGATGTGAGCCATCGACCTTTCCACATGCCATCGCCATCTCCAGCAATGGCCGCAGCTTGAAGCGCGGCGGTTTCGCATCGACACCGGACGCATCGCGGACAGCTTCGCGCCAGCCATCCAGCAGTTCACGGCGGAATACGCCGATGCCGCTGTAGGTGAGCCGGGGTTCGCCGTCGTCGTGCAGGCATCCCTCGGTGTCCAGCCGGAAATCGCCACGCGGATGATGCGCGGGGTTGTCCGCCATCAGCAGGTGAGCGAGGCCCTCGGGTTCGGCTGGCAACACGCTGAAGTCGGCATTGCACCACACGTCGCCACTTGCCACGAGGAACGGTTCGGAGCCGAGCAGCGGCAGCGCGTTCAACATGCCGCCGCCGGTTTCCAGTGGTGTCACGCCTTCGTAGGCATAGCGGATGCGCAGACCCCAGCGCGAACCGTCGCCAAGTGTGCCGGGGAACTGTTCGGCCAGGTGCGAGGTGTTGATCACCACGTAGTTCACGTCGATCGCGGCGAGTTTTTCCAGATGCCACACGATCAGCGGCTTGCCGCCAACTTCCAGCAACGGCTTGGGCGTGTGGTCGGTGAGCGGACGCATCCGCTCGCCAAGACCGGCGGCGAAGATCAGCGCGTGCCTCATGCGGCAGCCGCCTTGGTCAGGTCGCGGCCTTGGGTGTGCCGTTCGAGCAGGGCGACGAAATCGGCCAGCTCCGGATAACTGCGCGCCACCGAAACCACATAGTGATAAACGCGCGGCACGTCGGCGAGATAGCCGGGTTTGCCGTCGCGATACCACAGGCGGTAGAACTGCCCCAGCACACGGATGTGGCGATGCAGGCCGGTCAGGTCGAACCAGCGCAGGAAATGCGCACGGTCGATTTCGCGGTCGATCAGGCCTGCATCGACGAGTAGCCGCCGATAGGACTCCACCCAGATCTCCACGCGTTCACGCGGCCAGACGATGTAGGCATCGCGCAGCAGTGACGCGAGGTCGTAGGTGATCGGGCCTGCCAGCGCGCCCTGAAAATCTATAATGCCGGGATTATTGCTTTCCACGATCAGCAGGTTGCGGCTGTGGAAATCGCGATGCACGAAACAGCGCGGCTGCTGCAGCGCATTCCTGATCACCACATCGAAGGCCGCTTCCAGAACGTCCCATTCGCCGCAGCTCGGCGTATGGCCCAGGTGCCGGCTGAGGAACCATTCCGGCATGACCTCTAGTCCGCTCACCAGCATGGCATGGTCGAATGGCGGCAACCCGCTGCAGTCCATCCGGGTCTGCATGCGTAGCAGCGCATCCATCGCATCGCTGTAGAGCGCATCGGCACTCTGCTCGTTCAAGGCCGGCAGGTAGAGGCGCGAGCCGAGATCCTCGATCAGCAGAAAGCCCTGTTCGAGATCCTGCGCGTGCACGGCCGGCACATGCAGACCAGCGGCAGCCAGCCGCGCACCGATCGCCAGCCATGGACGCGGATCCTCCTGCGTCGGCGGCGAGTCCATCACGATCCAGCTCTGGCCTTGATGCTGCGCACGCCAGTAGCTGCGGAAGCTGGCATCGGCGGAGGCGGATGCCAGCGTGAGGGTGGGATCCCCGAGGGCCCGGCGGGTCCAGGCAAGGCGGGCGGTGGCGCGGTCTTGGGTGCTGCTGTCCATGAGGTCGATCGCTGGAAAATCACGAACAGCTTAGAGCCTGTTCGTGATTTCTGCGCGGCACGCACCGCAGGGCGTCGGTCTCAGGTCAGGTTGTAGGCGCGCTCCTCGTGCTCGGCGATATCCAGGCCCATCTGCTCCTGCTCGGCATCGACACGCAGGCCGATGGTGCGGTCGAGCAGTTTCAGGATGCCCCAGCTGAGCAACGCGCTCCAGACGATGGTGAAGCCCACGCCCTTGGCCTGAATCCAAAGCTGAAGCAGCGGCGAGGTCACCGTGCCGAAGCCGCCCAGCTTCGGTGCGGCGAACGGACCGGTGAGCAGGGCGCCGATGATGCCGGCGATGGCATGTACGCCGAACACGTCCAGCGAGTCGTCGTAACCGAGCTTGTGCTTGAGTCGGGTGGCGGTGAAGAAGCACACCGTGCCCGCAACAAATCCGATCAGCAGGGCACCGCCAGGTCCCGCCGTGCCGGCTGCAGGCGTGATCGCCACGAGGCCGGCCACTGCGCCCGAGGCGATGCCCAGCACGCTGGCGCGCTTGTGGATCGCCCATTCCACGGCTGTCCAGCCGATCGCGGCCGCGGCAGTGGCGATCTGGGTTACCAACATGGCCATGCCGGCACTGCCGTTCGCCGCCACCGCCGAGCCGGCGTTGAAGCCGAACCAACCCAGCCACAGCAGGCTGGCGCCGATCACGGTATAGCCGAGGTTGTGTGGTGGCATGTGCGTCTGTGGCCAGCCACGACGCTTGCCGATCACCAGGCAGGCCACCAGGCCAGCGATGCCGGCATTGATGTGCACTACGGTGCCGCCGGCAAAATCGAGTACGCCGAGGTCGCCGAGCAGCGAGCCGGGACCGCTCCACACCATGTGCGCCACCGGCAGGTAGACGAAGGTCAGCCACAGTCCGCTGAACCACAGCATCGCGCTGAATTTCATGCGCTCCGCATAGGCACCGATGATCAGCACCGGCGTGATGATCGCGAAGGTCAGCTGGAACATCACGAACACGCTTTCCGGCACGGTCTGGTAGAGCGTGTCCGGCTTCAACCCGGCGAGCATGGCCCGATCCAGGCCACCGATGACCGAATGCCAGTTCGTCACGCCGGCGTGCATGCCCTGCGTACTGAAGGCCAGCGAGTAGCCGTAGAGCATCCACAGCACGGTGACCAGTGCGGTGATCGCGAAGCACTGCATCATGACCGACAGCAGGTTCTTGGAACGCACCATGCCGCCATAGAACAGCGCGGCGCCGGGTATCGTCATCATCAGCACGAGCATGCTGGCGACGATCATCCAGGCGGTATCTCCGCTGTTCAGCACCGGCGCAGGTGTGGCTGGGGCAGGCAAGGTCTGGGCGACGGCGGACAGTGGTGCGGCGAAACTGGCGCCGAGTATGAACATGACTCGCTTAGAGCGCATCGGCATCGACCTCCTGCGTGCGGATGCGGATCACCTGATCGAGCTCGCCAATGAAGATCTTGCCGTCGCCGATCTTGCCGGTGCGGGCTGCGCCGCTGATCGCCTCGATCGCGTGGTCGAGGCGGTCGTCGCTCACTGCCACCTCGATCTTCAGCTTGGGCAGGAAGTCGACGACGTACTCGGCGCCGCGATACAGCTCGGTATGGCCGTGCTGGCGACCGAAACCCTTCACCTCGGTCACTGTCATCCCCTGCACGCCGGCTTCGGCCAGCGCCTCGCGTACGTCGTCCAGCGTGAACGGCTTGATGATGGCCGTGATCCACTTCATGGCAGGCTCCTCGTGGTTGCTGGTATTGCATTGCAGCACGATGCGTGCCATCACGATGTGGCGGAAAATGGTTTGAAATTTCAATGATTTGTTCTGATTCCAGGCAGCGTAACGCACGGAAACTGGGCAGTTACCTGGATGATTGCACTTCATTGGTGCATGAGTCCGGATTGACCACGATGCTTGTAATCAGTACCATTTTAGTCCCGATTCAAATCGCCTCCATTCCGATCAGCTCATGCTCCGTGTCAGCCGACTGACCGACTACGCCACCGTGGTGATGACCTGCATCGCCGCGCATCCGGATGACGTGCTCAGCGCGGTGCAGATTGCCGAGGAGGCGCATCTCGAGCTGCCGACCGTGAGCAAGTTGCTGAAGGCGTTGGGTCATGCCGATCTGGTCGAGTCGTTCCGTGGCGTCAATGGCGGTTACCGGCTGGCCCGGTCGGCCAGCGAGATTTCGCTGGCCGAGATCGTCGAGGCGCTGGAGGGCCCGATCGGCATGACCGAATGCAGCGTGGCGGAAGGCCAGTGCGATCGTGAATCGCAATGTGGCGTGCGCGGCAGCTGGCAACGGATCAGCAGCGTGCTGGACAACACCCTGCGCGCCGTCAGCCTGGCCGAAATGCTCAAACCGTTGCCGAACCGACGCATCGCGGTGACCGTGAAGACCGGCGAGGCCACCACCGAATGAATGACACCATGACCCGCGAAAGCATCACTGCCGCCGCCACGCTGCGCGACAACGCCGGGGTGGCCGAGGCGCTGGGCCGCAGCTATGCGGCCGGCTTCGTCACCGAGATTGAGATGACCGGCCTGCCGCCGGGCCTGGATGAGGAAACCGTCCGCCAGATTTCCGCGATCAAGCAGGAACCGGCGTGGATGACCGAGTGGCGGCTTGAGGCCTATCGCCACTGGCTGACCATGCCCAAACCCGATTGGGCCAAGCTCAAGATCGATCCGATCGATTACCAGGCGATCAGCTACTACGCCGCGCCCAAGGCCGGCCCGAAGTCGCTGGCCGAGGTCGATCCGACGTTGCTGGAAACCTACGAGAAGCTGGGCATTCCGCTGCACGAACGTGCGGCGCTGGCGGGCGTGGCGGTGGATGCGGTGTTCGATTCGGTCTCGGTCGGCACCACCTTCCGCAAGCAGCTGGCCGAGGCCGGCGTGCTGTTCTGCTCGATGAGCGAGGCGATCCGCGAATACCCCGAGCTGGTGCAGAAGTATCTCGGCAGCGTGGTGCCGACTGGCGACAACTTCTTTGCTGCATTGAACTCGGCGGTGTTCTCGGACGGCAGCTTCGTGTTCATCCCGAAGGGCGTGCGCTGCCCGATGGAACTGTCGACCTATTTCCGCATCAACGCGCAGAACACCGGTCAGTTCGAACGCACCCTGATCGTGGCCGAGGAAGGCGCCCACGTCTCCTACCTCGAAGGCTGCACCGCGCCGAAGCGCGACGAGAACCAGCTGCACGCGGCGGTGGTGGAACTCGTGGCGCTGGAAAAAGCGCAGATCAAGTACTCCACCGTGCAGAACTGGTATCCGGGCGACGAGAACGGCGTCGGCGGCATCTACAACTTCGTCACCAAGCGCGGCGACTGCCGTGGCGATGACTCGAAGATCAGCTGGACCCAGGTCGAAACCGGTTCGGCGATCACCTGGAAATACCCCAGCGTGCTGCTGCGCGGTGACCGTTCGGTGGGCGAGTTCTACTCGGTCGCGCTGACCCACCACTACCAGCAGGCTGACACCGGCACCAAGATGATCCACCTCGGCAAGCACACCAAGTCGAAGATCGTCGCCAAGGGCATCAGCGCAGGGCGCAGCTCAAACAGTTATCGCGGCCTGGTCAAGATGGAGAAGGGTGCCGAGGGCGCGCGCAACTACACCCAGTGCGACTCGCTGTTGATCGGCAAGAAGTGCGGCGCGCATACCTTCCCGTACATGGAAGTGAAGAATCCCACCGCGATCGTCGAGCACGAGGCAACGACCTCGAAGATCTCCGACGACCAGATGTTCTATTGCCGTTCGCGCGGTATCGGCGAAGAGGACGCGGTGTCGATGATCGTCGACGGCTTCTGCAAGCAGGTTTTCCGCGAACTGCCGATGGAATTCGCGGTGGAAGCGAAGAAACTGCTGGAAGTATCGCTGGAAGGTGCGGTGGGCTAATGCATGTCAACGGCCGGCGCAGCCGGCGCGTCATGGCATCGTGGCGAGCACTTTCCGGGCCGGATGACGTCATCACTTGCCCATGTCCACCCCCTTCATGCCAACGTAAATTCAAATCGGGCAAACTCAAGGAAGCACAGCATGAAATTGTTTTCCAGCGTATTGATGGTTGCCACGGCAGCAGCGCTTTCGGGCTGCATTCCCGTCAAGCACCACGATCTCACCGCCCCGCAAATCAGCGGTACGGTGACTCGCGCCGGTGTGCCTGTGTCGGGCATGCACGTGCAGCTGGCTGATGTGCTCGATGACAACGGCGTCCCCACGCCCGATGCGCTCAAAGATGATGCGGTGACGGACGAGCAGGGACATTTCACCGTCGGTCCGCTCTATCGCGTGACGAAGAAGAAGGCCTCGATACCACTGGTGAACGTTGACCTGCATACCGTGCCGTGGGGTTTGCGCCTGTCCGCCGACGACAAAAAATGGCATGCGGGATGGCTTTCGGACCCGACCATGCTGGGCGACGTGCCGAAAGCGCCGATTTCCGCCATGTGTGACCTCTCGGTGGACAGCAAGTCCAGCGCGGTCGATGGTGACCTTGCAGTCATGGGCAACGGCCCGTGCATCCTGCAATTGATCGTGAAAAAGAAGAAGTGAACATGCTGAAAATAGAAAACCTGCACGCCCGCGTCGAGGGCAAGGAAATCCTCAAGGGGCTCAGCCTCAGCGTGAATGCGGGTGAGGTGCACGCGATCATGGGTCCGAACGGCGCCGGCAAGTCGACGCTCGGGAACGTGCTTTCCGGCCGTGACGGTTACGAGGTGACTGCCGGCAGCGTGACCTACAACGGCATCGACCTGCTGGCGCTGGAGCCGGAAGTGCGCGCCGCCGCCGGCGTGTTCCTGGCGTTCCAGTATCCGGTGGAGATTCCCGGCGTCAACAACACCTACTTCCTGCGCGCGGCCTTCAATGCGCAGCGCAAGGCGCGTGGCGAGAAAGAGTTCGACTCGATGCAGTTCCTCAAGCTGGTGCGCGAGAAGCTCAAGGTGATGCAGATCTCCGACGAACTGCTGCACCGCGCGGTCAACGAAGGCTTCTCCGGCGGCGAGAAGAAGCGCAACGAGATTTTCCAGATGGCGGTGCTGGAGCCGCAGCTGGCGATTCTTGATGAAACCGATTCAGGCCTGGATATCGACGCGCTCAAGCATGTCGCCGATGGCGTCAACGCTTTGCGCTCGCCCGATCGCGCGTTCCTGATGATCACCCACTATCAGCGCTTGCTTGATTACGTGGTGCCGGATTTTGTGCACGTCCTGGCCGATGGCCGCATTGTCGAGAGTGGCGACAAGTCGCTGGCGTTGAAGCTGGAAGAACACGGCTACGCCGGCCTCGGCGAGGGGGCTGCGGCATGAGCCAGGCGGCGCCGCTGCCGTTGGTCGCGTCCCTGCTCGATATGCCGCTGCCTGCCAGCGGCATCGCGTGGCTGGATGCGGCACGACAGGAGAATCGCGAGGCATTTGCGGCCGGCGGATTGCCCGATACGCGAGTGGAAGCGTGGAAGTACACCGCGCTGCGTGCGCTTGGCAAGCGCAGCTTTGCGCGTGGCGATGCCGCTGCAACTTCGCGTGCGGTAGCTGCGTCGACGTTCGCGTTGCCCGGCGTCGATGGGCCGCGACTGGTCTTCGTCAATGGCGTGTTCCGTGCCGATCTGTCGGCACTCGATGCATTGCCGGAAGGGCTGACCTTGCAGCCGTTGTCGCAAGCGTTGCATGGTGATGCGGAACCGTTGCGTTTCGTGTTGTCGCGACATTACCGCGAAGTGGACGATGCGTTTGTCAGCATCAATGCTGCCAGCGCCGTCGATGGCGTGGTGCTGCGCGTTGCCGCCGGCGTGAAGGTCATTGCACCGGTCCAGCTGGTATTCGTCGGTGCGGCTACGCACGTCGAACTCGCCTGGCATCTGCGCAACGTGATCGAGCTGGGCGAAGGTGCCGAGCTGGGCCTGATCGAGCAGCATGTTTCCGACGCCGAGCCGACGCAGCTGGCCACCGTGGTCAGCGATATCGAACTGCGCGAAGGCGCTCAACTTCACCATACCGTGCTGCAGAACGTCGCGGTCATTGCCAGCCTGATTCGTCGCAGCAGCGTCCGCCTGCATGCGCATGCACAGGCAATGCTGCATGTTCTCGAGCTTGGCGGTGCTCTGGTGCGCCACGACCTGCGCGCGGAGCTGGTCGGCGACGGGGCGCGGTTCGATACCCGCGGCGTGTTCATGCCGCACGGCCGCCAGCATATCGACACGCAGTTGGCGATTCGTCACCAGGCGTTGAGCACCACGTCTACGTCGACCTGGCGCGGTGTCGCCAATGACCGCGCGCGTGGCGTGTTCCGCGGCGCGATCGTGGTGGAACCCGGTGCCGACGGCAGCGACGCCAGCCTCGGCAACAAGAATCTGTTGCTGTCGCCCAGCGCCGAGATCGACACCAAACCTGAGCTGGAGATCTATGCCGACGAGGTCAAGGCCGCGCATGGAGCCACCGTTGGCCAGCTCGATGAGCGCTCGCTGTTCTATCTGCGTTCGCGTGGCATCCCGCTGGCGGAAGCGCGCGCGCTTCTGACGGCTGCGTTCTGTCGCGCGGTGCTGGACGATCTGCCGAACGAGGTGCTGCGCGAGCATCTGTCTGCGTTGCTGACAGCGCATCTGCCTGCCTGAATTCCTTTCCCGCAAACAGGGCAGGGAGCCCTTTGGACCCTCTTGATGAACGTCACGGCCAGCACTCCCACAGTCTTCGACGTCCAGCGTATCCGCGCAGACTTTCCGCTGCTGTCGCGCAGCGTGCATGGCAAGCCGCTGGTGTATCTCGACAATGCCAATACCAGCCAGAAGCCGGCGTCGGTGATCGAGGCAGTGAACGCGCACTACCGCGAACGCAATGCCAACGTGGCGCGCGCGGTGCATCAGCTTGGCGAGGAAGCCACCGCCGGTTACGAGGGCGCGCGCGACAAGCTGGCGCGTTTCATCAATGCGCCGTCGCGCAATGAGCTGATCCTCACGTCCGGCACCACCCAGTCGATCAACCTGGTCGCCTACAGCTACGCACTGCCACGCCTGAAAGCGGGTGATGCGATCCTCACCACGGTGATGGAACATCACGCGAACATCGTGCCGTGGCAGCTGGTTGCCGCGCGCAGCGGCGCCACGGTCAAGGCAGCACCGATCAACGAGCGCGGCGAGCTGATCGTCGACAAGTACCTCGAGATGCTGACGCCCGAGGTGAAGCTGGCCTGCGTCACCCATGTCTCGAACGTGCTTGGCACGGTCAATCCGGTGCGCGAGATTGCACGTGAGTGCAGGAAGCGCGGCATCGCGCTGCTGGTCGACGGCTCGCAAGCCGTGCCGCACCGGCCAGTCGACGTGCAGGCGCTGGGCTGCGATTTCTACGCGATCACCGGCCACAAGATGCTCGGGCCGACCGGCACCGGCGCGCTGTGGGCGAAGCGCGAGCACCTGGAGGCGATGCCGCCGTTCTTCGGTGGCGGTGAGATGATCCGCGAGGTGCGTTTCAGCGGCACCACGTTCGCCGCGCCGCCGCACAAGTTCGAGGCCGGCACGCCGAACATCGCCGGCTTCGTCGGCCTGGCCGCGGCGATCGATTATTACGAATCGATCGGTTTCGAGGCGATTCACGCGTGGGAGCAGCAACTGCTCGGTTATGCGACCGAGCGTCTGCGCGAGATTCCTGGCCTGCGCATCTTCGGCGAGGCGCCGGAGAAGGAGCCGGTGATCTCGTTCCTGCTCGACGGCGCGCAGGCCACCGACATGGCGACTCTGCTCGACCTGCAGGGCATCGCCGTGCGCTCGGGTCACCATTGCGCACATCCGTTGATGCAGTTCTACGACGTACCCGCCACGCTGCGTGCCTCGCTCGCGTTCTACAACACGCGCGAGGAAATCGACGCGTTCATCGTCGCGCTGCTCAAGGTGCGCAAGCTGCTGATGTAACCGTGATGTAACCGGATGCTGCGGCCGCGATTCGACCCGGTCCCGCAGCTTGCTCAGACGACGGCCAGTCCGCGTAGATCTACGTCGTCTGCGGTTACCCGCAACACCGAGCCATGTTCGTACCAGTCGCCGAGCACGATGCGCTGGGCCGGTCGGCCGTCCAGCTCGAACGCGTGCACGGCAGGTCGGTGCGTATGCCCGTGGATCAGCCGTGTCACGCCGGCCTGACGCATCGCCTCGGTCACTGCATCGGCATTCACGTCCATGATGCTTTCCATCGTGCTGCCGGTGTGCTGGCGGCTTTCCTCGCGTGCCCTGACGGCGAGTGCGCGGCGCGCCTCCAGCGGCATTGCCAGCACCTGCGCCTGCCATGCGGGCGAGCGCAGTTGCCGGCGCGCAGCCTGGTAGGCGATGTCGTCGGTGCACAGCACGTCGCCATGCATCAGCAGGGTGTGTTGACCCTGGACGTCGTGCACGGTGCCGTCATCAAGCAGGGTCATGCCGGCACGCCGGGCGAATGCTTCGCCGAGCAGGAAGTCGCGGTTGCCGACCATGAAGTACACCGGCACGCCGGCATCGCGCACGGCACGGGTGGCATCGGCGATGCGCCGCGGCAGATCGGCGTCGTCATCGTCGCCGATCCAGGCTTCGACCAGATCACCGAGGATATACAGCGCATCCGCGTGGCGGACCTCGTCGCCGGCCAGATAGTTTTCGAACAGGGTGGTGATCTGTGGCCGGGCCGGATCCATGTGCAGGTCGGAGATGAACAATGTCGCCATCGTGACGATCAACCGTTGTCGCTGGGCTTGGCGGGTTTCCGGCCGATCTTGGTCGCCGGTTTGACCGTGGCGGGTGCTGTTGCAGCAGGTGTCCCTGCGCTGGCGGCTGCAGCCGGTGTCTCCTCGCCAACCACATGCGCGCTTTCGATCAGCACCAGCGGATTGGGTACGTCGCCGGCAAACGGGCCAAGTGCGTGGGTGGGCATGGCGGCGATCTTGTCGACCACGTCCATGCCCTTGATCACCTTGCCGAACACGGCATAGCCCCAGGTCAGGCCGCTCTGGTTGCCGGCAAAATCGAGGCGGCGATTGTCGACCAGGTTGAAGAAGAACTGTGCAGTGCCGGAATTCGGGTCGGCACCGCGGGCGACTGCTACCGTGCCGCGCACGTTGGACAGGCCGTTATCGGCCTCGCTGGCAATGGCTGGACGCGTGCGTTTCGGCTGCAGGTCGCGTGTATACAGGCCGCCCTGCAGCAGATAGCCGGGAATCGCCCGGTGCATCAAGGTGCCGTCGTAGAAGCCGTCGCGCACGTATTGCAGGAAATTGGCCACGCTTTTCGGCGCCTTGTCCGGATACAGTTCCAGCGTGATGTCGCCTTGCGAGGTATGCAGCAGCACCTGGGGCGTCGACGCGGTGGCCGGCTTGATGGCTTGTGCCGCGAGGGTCAGCGGCAGGATCAGCAGGAGGGTGGCGAGCAGGGACTTGAGCATGGGCATCGGACAGTCTGGATATCCGGCCATGATACGCGGCTGCGGCGTGGTATGGCTCGGAATGCGACGCGTCGATCAGCTGGCAGATAGTTCCAGCCGCAGCCCCAACTCGGCCATCGGCGCCTGTTCCTGCTGCAAGTCGGCCTCGCTGAGCGGGTGCTGCTCCAGCCAGGCGATCGGCAGTTTCAGCCGCAGGGACTTGCTGTTGGCGGCCAGACGCATCGGCGGCAACGACTCGGCCCGGCGGGCGCGACGGAACAGTACCGCCAGGCGCAGCAGCGCGGTGGTGTAGCGTGCCAGCTGGCGATAGCGCTGTGGCAACGCCATGATCGCTGCCCGATCCGGTTTGCGCCGGTGCATTTCGACCACGGCGGCCAGCAGCTGCTGTTCCTGCCGCGAGAAGCCGGCCAGGTCGGCGTGGCGCAGGATATAGGCGCCGTGGTGGTGGTGCTGGCTGTGCGCGATGGCCAGGCCGATCTCGTGCACGCGCGATGCCCACGACAGCCACTCGCGCGCATCGGCGTCCAGTTTCCAGGACTTGGCGACCTGGTCGAAAAGCATCAATGCGGTCGACTCCACCCGGCGTGCCTGCGCACGATCGACGCCGTAGCGGGTAGCCAGTGCATCGATGCTGGCGGTACGCGGGTCGCTGCCACCGGCACGGCCGAGCAGGTCCCATAGCAGGCCCTCGCGCATCGAGCTTTCGCAAACGCGCATGCGCTCGATACCGAGCGCGGCGAACGCTGCCTCGAAGATCACCACGCCACCGGCGATCACCGGTGCACGATCCTCGGCCAGGCCGGGCAACTTGAGCGTGTCGACCTGGCCGTGCTCGATCAGCACGTCGCGCAGCGACGCAAGCGATGCCGGGGTGATGCCATCATCGGAGAACTTCATCGCCTGTACCACCGCGCCGATCGACTTGGCGGTGCCGGACGAACCAAAGGCATCCTGCCAGCCTGACTCGCGGTAGTCCTCGGCGAACTGCTGCAGCAGCACGCCGATCTCGCTGCGCGCGCGTTGCCAGCGCTTGCGGTTGAGCTTGCCGCCGGGGAAGAAGCGCAGGGTCGAGGCGATGCAGCCGGCCTGCACGCTTTCGGTGTGCAGCGGTGCCAGGCCGCGACCGATGATGAATTCGGTACTGCCACCGCCGACGTCGATCACCAGCCGTGGTTCACGCGAAGCGGGCAGGTCGTGCGCAGCGCCGAGGAAGATCAGGCGGCCTTCCTCGCGACCCGACACGACCTCGATCGGATGGCCAAGTGCGGTTTCCGCGGCAGTCAGGAATACATGCGGGGATGCCAGCCGGCGCACCGTATTGGTCGCCACGGCGCGCACGCGGATCGACGGCAGGCCGGCGATGCGTTGGCCGAAACGGGCCAGGCAGTTCAACGCGCGGGCACGCCGCTCGGCATCCAGGGTGCCGTCGGAGCGCAGGCCGGCGGCCATCCGCACGGTATCGCGCAGGCGATCGATCACGCGCGGTTCGCCGTGTTCCATGCGCGCCACCACCATGTGGAAGCTGTTCGAGCCCATGTCCACCGCGGCGATCAGCTCGCCATCGCGGATCGGTGTCTGTTCGGCTGGACTCACGCCCACACTCCCGGGATTGCGAGGTGCGGATTCTTGCACGCACGCGTGAAATGGATGAAAGGCTCTGTCAGTGTGGGCCGGATCATTGGCAGAACCGTTCGAGCAGGCCCAGCTGCGCGCTGTACGGCGGATTGTCGCCGGGCTGCGCACGGATATAGCGGCCGTCGCAGTCGAGCAGCCACGCCTGGGTGTTGTCGGCCAGTCCGTTGGCGAGGGTTTCCTCGAACACGCGCGCCGCCAGTTCGGGATCGAGGATGGGGAAGGCCACCTCGATCCGCCGCATCAGGTTGCGCTCCATCCAGTCGGCACTGGCACAGTACAACTCGGATTCGCCGTCGTTGGCGAACCAGTACACCCGGCTGTGCTCGAGGAATCGGCCGACGATCGAACGCACGCGGATGCGCTCGGAGATGCCCGACAGGCCCGGCCGCAGGGTGCAGGCGCCGCGCACGATCAGGTCGATCTCCACGCCGGCCTGCGAGGCGCGGTACAGTGCCTCGATCACATGCGCTTCGTTCAGTGCATTGAGCTTGGCCACGATGCGCGCGGGACGGCCGGCCAGCGCATGCGCGGTCTCGCGTTCGATCTTCGCCATCACGCCGGTGTACAGGGTGAACGGTGAGTGCAGCAGGCGCTTGAGCTCGATCCGTGGACCGAGGCCGGAGAGCTGCTGGAACACCTTGTGCAGATCCTCGCCGATCTCCTCGTTGGCCGTCATCAGGCCGATATCGGTGTACATCCGGCTGTTGACCTGATGGTAGTTGCCGGTGGACAGGTGGGCGTAGCGACGCAGCACCTCGCCCTCGCGGCGCACGATCAGCATCATCTTGGCGTGGGTCTTGTAGCCGACCACGCCGTAGACCACCTGCACACCAGCTTCCTGCAAGCGGGTCGCCAGGCGGATGTTGGCTTCCTCGTCGAAGCGTGCACGCAGCTCGATCACCACGGTCACGTCCTTGCCGTGGCGCGCGGCTTCCACCAGCAGGTCGACCAGCGGGGTGTCCTCGCCGGCGCGATACAGCGTCTGCTTGATCGCCAGCACCTGCGGGTCGGCAGTGGCCTGGCGCAGCAGGTCGATCACCGCGGCGAAACTCTGGTACGGGTGGTGCAGCAGCACGTCGCGCTGGCTGATCAGGTCGAACTTGTTCTTGCCGCTTTCCAGCGCTGCCGGCAGCTGCGGATTGAAGCGCGGAAACTTCAATTCGGGCCGGTCCAGCCAGTCGTAGATCAGGCCTGCACGGATGATGTTGACCGGACCGTCGCAGCGATAGACGTCCGATTCTTCAAGCTGGAAATTCTGGATCAGCATCGCGGTGATCGCCTGCGGGCAATCGTTGGCGATCTCCAGTCGTACCGGCCGCGCATAGCCGCGGCCGACCAGCTCTTCGCTGAGCGCGAGCGCCAGGTTTTCGACTTCGGCCTCCTCGACGATCAGCTCGCTGTTGCGGGTGACCCGGAACTGGTACGAGCCGACCACCTTGAAGCCCGGAAACATCAGGTCGACGAAGGCCTGCAGCAGCTCGGCCAGAAAGACGAAATGCTCCCCCGGCCCGCTGACCTCCGCGGGCACGCGGATGATCCGTGGCAGCGAACGCGGTGCGCGTACCAGCGCCATGTGGCCCTCGTGGCCGAACGCGTCGCGCCCCTTCAGTACCACGGCGATGTTCAGCGTCTTGTTGAGGATGCGCGGGAACGGATGCGCCGGGTCCAGCCCCAGCGGCGACAGCACCGGCAGCACCTCATGCTCGAAATAGCCCTGCAGCCAGCGCCGCTGGCGTGGATTCCAGCGTTTGCGGTTGAGCACATGGATGCGTTCGGCATCGAGTTGCGGGCCAAGTTCCTGCCAGCAGGCGTATTGCGCGGCGACCAGATCCAGCGCACGGCTGCGAATGCGTGCGAGCAGCTCGCCGGAAGGCAGGCCATCGGGCCCTGGCGCAGCCGAACCGTAGGCATGGTGGTGCTTGAGCATCGCCACCCGCACCTCGAAGAATTCGTCGAGGTTGTTCGCCACGATGCTCAGGTAGCGCAGCCGCTCCAGCAATGGCACGGTCGTGTCGCGCGCCATCGCCAGTACGCGGAAATTGAATTCCAGCGCGGCCAGTTCGCGGCTGAAGTAAAGCCCTGGAGCGGTCAGGTCAGGTTGGCTGGGCGAGGCAGGGGATGGGCGATGCATGGTTCATTCTGGCTTAAGAGCCTGTTCAATGTCTCCACGTGGCTCGCGTTGCACTCGCCTGGGCGCCAGGTGGTCGTACGTGGCGCAGCAGCTACCTGGCCGGTAGCTCAAGCTGCGCGCGGGCGCATGGCGCCCAGGCGAATGCAACCCGATGGGCCGGGTCTGTTTGCACACATGCCAGCGTCATCACTCGGTCGTGGACGGACGTCCACTCCCTCCTTCTTCCTTGGCCTGCGCACAAACAGCTCCCGGCGCGGGTCACGTGGAGACATTGAGCAGGCTCTGAAGCGCAGGCCAAGGAAACGCCACGATGTTCAGCTCTCGTCACCACTGTCCGGCGGCAGCAGCCGCGCGTGACCGAAATGGCAGGTGAACGTCGAGCCAGCACCGGGCGCACTCTCGATACGCAGCTGTGCCTGATGCAGGTTCAGCACATGCTTCACGATCGACAATCCGAGCCCGGTGCCGCCGCTGTCGCGCGAGCGGCTGGAAGAAATCCGGTAGAAGCGTTCGGTGAGCCGGGCCAGGTGCGTGGCCGGGATGCCGAAACCGGTGTCGATGACCGAGTACACCGCACCATCGGGCGTGCGCTGCCAGCGGATGGTGATGCTGCCGCCAGTCGGGGTATAGCGCACGGCATTGCTGACCAGGTTCGACAGCGCGCTGTGCAGATCCTTCGGTGAGCCGAGCAGATCCGCCTCGGCGGTGGATTCGAGCGTGATCTTGTGGCGTCCCTGGCTGAGCGCCTCGGCTTCCTTGCGTACGGTGGCCAGCAGCGGTGCCATCGGAACGCGCTCGTCGACGATCTGGTGCTGGGTCTCCAGCCGGGACAGGGCGAGCAGGTCCTCGACGATCTGGCCCATACGTTTCGACTGCGCGCGCATCTCGCCAAGCACCGGTGCCAGCTCGGGGACATCTTCCGGGTCGATCAGTTCGAGGTAGCCATGGATCACGGTGAGCGGTGTACGCAGCTCGTGCGACACGTTGGCCACGAAGTCGCGCCGGACCTGTTCGAGCCGGTTCAGATGGCTGATGTCGCGCGCCAGCAGCAGCTGCTGGCGGCGTCCGAACGGAAGCATGCTGACGTTGAGCTGGCTGTTCGCGTGGCCCGGAGCTGCCACGTCGTTGAGCGGTTCCCTGGTGCCATCGCGCAGCCAGTCGGACAGATCCGAGGTGGCCAGTCGCTGTTGCAGGACGACACCACGGTCCTTCGGTCGACGCAGTCCGAGCAGATCCTCGGCCGCGTGATTGAACCAGCGGACATGCTGGTCCTGATCCAGCAGTACCACGGCGTCGGGCAACTGGCTGGCGGCATTGCGCAGGTCGCGCAGGCTGGAGGCGATTCGGCGGGAACGCGTCATGAAACGGTCATGCTGGAGAGGGCTGGCGGAAGCCGGTGCTGCCATGATGGGCTGCACTTGATGACGGATTCGGGTCAGCAGCAAGACGACTTCCGCCATGGCGACCAGGGCAATTCCGCTGGCGATGTGTCCATGCACGAGCCAACCCAGCAGTCCGCCCACGACCAGTGCCGCCACGAGGGCGGCAGGCAGTTTCCACGGAGCTGTCTCAGCTTGGGCCATGCGGACGAGGTGCCGGTGGGCTCACGGTGACGGGAACCCAGCATCGGCAAAAGCCCGTGCCACCGCAAGCCTGTTGCGCAGATCAGGCACTCAGCGAGAAGCGGTAACCGGTGCCGCGCACGGTCTGCACCATGTCTTCCAGCTTCCACGGCTCCAGCGTCTTGCGCAGGCGGCGGATATGCACGTCGACGGTGCGCTCTTCCACGTAGACGCTGCCGCCCCACACGTGATCGAGCAATTGCGTGCGTGAATAGACGCGCTCGGGGTGGGTCATGAAGAAATACAGCAGGCGATATTCGGTGGGGCCGATCGGCACCGCCTCGTCGCCGGCGAACACCCGATGCGCCGGGCCGTCGATGCGCAACCTGCCCAGCTCGACCATGCCAGAACCGTCGTCGCCCTGGCTGCGCCGCAGCACGGCCTTGATCCGCGCGATCAGTTCGCGGGTGGAGAAAGGTTTCACCACGTAATCATCGACGCCGGCCTCCAGGCCGTTGACGCGATCCATCTCCTCGCCGCGCGCGGTGAGCATGATGATCGGGATCTCGCGGCTGAGTTCCTCCTTGCGCAGGCGCCGTGCCAGCTCCAGTCCGCTGGTGCCGGGCAGCATCCAGTCGAGCAGGATCAGGTCGGGTACCTGCTCGGCAATGGCCAGCTGGGCGGCGCGGGCGTCGGCGGCCTGCATCGCGTCCATGCCGGCTTTGCGCAGGGCGAAGGCGATCATTTCGCGTATCGATGCTTCGTCTTCAACGATCAGGATGCGTTTGTGCACGCCGTGGTCCATCGGTGGCTTGTGACGAAGATATTGCAGCGCACTAATGTTACGCGTCGATGACACCCATGCAAGCGTGATGTCACGGATGCGTCAGGCCGGCCGCGGCTGGTCCGGCGTCCAGGCCGAAGCAGAGCCGTCCGCTGCAGGCTCCCGGTTGCTGCCACTGCTGGCCATCCGGGCGGTCGTCGGTCCTGATCCTGCGCTTGTGCAGTTCGAGTACCAGTGGAGTCAGTTCGGCGATGCGTGCCTGGATACGCACCCGGGCGTAATAGTCCAGATCGTCGCGTTGCAGTAGCCGCTTGAGCTGCTCCATGGCGTCGAACGGGCGGCCGGAGTAGTAGCTGGCGTCGGCAAAGGCTTCGCCGGCGCGGATCTTGTCGCCGGCCTTGTCGCTGGCGCGGGCGTAGGCGGTGTAGATCTCCGGCTCGCTGGCGTTGTTCAGCAGGGGACGCAACAGATCCGCCGCCTGACTGGCCTGGGTGGTGTCGCCGCCGTTGGTGAGCGCTTCGGCATAAGCCAGCGCCACGGCACGGTTGCGTGGTGACTGGGCATTGATGCCGCTGTAGATGGCCATGGCAACGGCACGCTGGCCCGCCTGCAGGTGGGCGTCGGCCAGCGCAAGCCGCAGGATCAGGTTGTCCGGCCGCGACTTCAGCAGCGGCTGCAGTTGTTCGATCGCCTGGGTGCCGCGGCCGCTGCGGGTGAGCGCCAGGGCATAGCCGTAACGATTTGCGACGGTGTCGAAACCCGGTTCGTTCTGCAGGCTCGATGCATAGGAGATGGCCAGCTTGGGCGCATCACCCGCCAGCACGCGGACGCGTTCGCGCATGAATGCCCAGGTATCCCTGCGATCCGCCGCGGCCAGTGCCTGGCCCAGGGCGGCAGGATTCTTGACGAAGGGGATTGGCGCCGTGCTTTTTTCCCACTGGCCGTGATCCGTGATGTCGCCCGAAGGACGCTGCTTCTGGGCGGCGATCAGGGCACCAGCGCGCGCCTTGGCGTCGCTGATGCGCGCGGTGGTCACCGGATGGTCCTGCAACAGGGCGGGGATGTTCTCACCGCCTGCACCAGTGCTCATCACGTCCTCCATGCGCTGGAAGAAGCCGGCCATCGCGTTCGGGTCGTAGCCGGCATTGGCCAGCGTCTGGATACCGACGCGATCGGCCTCGATCTCGTCATGGCGGGTGAAATTGATCGATTTCTGCGCGATCAGGCCCTGGCCGCCGGCCAGTACCGCCATCGGCGCATCGCCGCCGCCAGCCGCCGAGGCGGCGATCGCCCCCAGCACCACCAGTGCCATCAGCGGCGCATCCTTCTTGGCGTCCTCGAATGCGCGCTGCAGGTGGTTCTGCGTGATATGGCCGATCTCGTGGGCGATCACGCCAGCCAGCTCGCTTTCGTTGTCGGTGATCGTGATGAGTCCCGAGTTCACCCCGATATAGCCGCCGGGCGCGGCGAACGCGTTGATCTCGGGATCCTTCACGATGAAGAACGCGAAGTGGTCCTTCGGCTTGTCGCTGTTGGCGACCAGCCGGAAACCGAGGTCGTTGATATAATCGTCCAGCAGCGGGTCGTCCACCACCATGTCCAGCGCGCGCATCTGGCGCAGCATGGCATCGCCGTAATCCTGCGCGTCCTGCGGCGAGATCAGCGCGTTCGCGGAACTGCCCAGGTCCGGCAGGCGCACGTCCTGCTGGGCGCTCGCGGTACAGCACAGCGCGGCGGCAATCAGGGCCGCAAGCAGGCGCGGTACAGGGCGTCGTGGTGTCATGGTCATGGGTAGGCGACAATACCACTGTGACCGCCGGAAGCAGTGTGGGTTCAGTGCGTGCCGCAAGCGGCGGCACGGGTTCAGTGCTTGAGTTGCCGGCTGGCGCGCCCCATATTCGGGTGGTCTTTTCCTGCTGTTGCGGAGTTGTCGTGATGTCGAAGATCGAGGTCTATTCCACCGCCGTATGCCCGTACTGCGTGGCCGCCAAGAACCTGCTCAAGTCCAAGGGACTGGAGTGGAACGAGGTGCGCGTCGATACGGATCCGGCTCAGCGCGACGCCATGCTGGCGCGTAGCGGTGGACACCGCACAGTGCCGCAGATCTTCATCAACGACCAGTTCGTGGGTGGCTATGACGAGCTGGTGGCGGCCGATCGCAGCGGCAAGCTGGCGCAATTGCTGGAGCAGGTTGCATGAGCGACAAGCTTGCCGAATTCACCGCGTTCCGCCAGCGCATGAACGAGCGCATCCTGGCCGAGGACAACCAGGTCGTGCGGCGCTTCTTCGCGCTGGACACGCAAACCTACAAGGCCGGTGCGCTGGACGTGAGGACCAAGGAGATGCTTGGCCTGGTCGCCTCGCTGGTACTGCGCTGCGATGACTGCATCAGCTACCACGTGGCACAGTGCAAGGAAGCCGGCGTCGAACGCGATGCGTTCTTCGAGGTGTTCAGCGTGGGGCTGGTGGTGGGTGGCTCGATCGTGATCCCGCATCTGCGTCGTGCGGTGGATCTGCTCGATCAGCTGGAATCAGGCGCCACCACTGATGCGGCGTGCTGCAACGATCACGCCTGACGAAAGCCGGTCGGGCCAGCGTCGCCCGGACGTGAAAGTCTGCGGCAACCGCTTGGGTATTGCGCGGGTCATGCGCTTTTTTGCCACGCAGCGTACGAGTATTTTCAACGCCTTGCGGGGTGCCTGCACTGTTCGCATGGCACGGCATCGGCGATAATTGAACGGCTACGGCCCGTGCCTGCATCCCCACTGCACCGGCCGCTCGACGTTTTCCGTTCAAGGAGTTTCCCCATGAGCAAGACAATTGCCGTGATCCCGGGCGATGGCATCGGCCCGGAGATCATGACTGCCACGCTGCGCGTGCTCGACGCGCTTGACTGCGGCCTGACCTATGACTTCGTCGACGCCGGCATGGTCGCGTTCGAGAAGCACGGCGAGCTGTTGCCGCAGTCCACGCTGGACGTGATCGGCAAGCACAAGGTGGCGCTGAAAGGTCCGCTGACCACGCCGATCGGCGACGGCTTCACTTCCATCAACGTGACCCTGCGCCGGCATTTCGATCTGTACGCGAATGTGCGTCCGGCCATCAGTTTCCCGGGTACCAAGTCGCGCTACGAAAACATCGACATCATCACGGTGCGCGAGAACACCGAGGGCGCCTATCGCTCCGAGGGACAGACCCTGTCCGCCGACGGCGAGATCGCCGAGTCGGTTGCCCGCAACACCCGCACCGGCAGCACCCGCATCGTGCGCTACGCGTTCGAGCTGGCGGTGAAGAAAGGCCGCAAGAAGGTCACCGCCGTGCACAAGGCGAACATCCTGAAGACCAGTTCGGGCCTGTTCCTCAACGTGGCGCGCGAGATCGCCAAGGAATATCCGCAGATCGAGTTCAACGAAATGATCGTGGACAACACCTGCATGCAGCTGGTGATGAAGCCCGAGCAGTTCGACGTGATCGTCACCACCAACCTGTTCGGCGACATCCTGTCCGACCTCTGTGCCGGTCTGGTCGGCGGTCTCGGTCTGGCGCCGGGCGACAATATCGGCACCACCGCGGCGATCTTCGAAGCCGTGCACGGTTCGGCCCCGGACATTGCCGGCAAGGGCATCGCCAACCCGTGCGCCTTGCTGCTGGCTGCTGCCGACATGCTCGACCATCTGGACATGGTGGCCAAGGGCGATCAGCTGCGTCAGGCGATTCGCGCCACCATGACCGACGACCGCGCCAGCGTGACCCCCGATATCGGTGGCAAGGGCAGCACCGACAGCTTTGCTGACGCCATCGTGAAGCACGTCAAAGGCTGAGCCTCAAACAGGCTCGATATAGATAATGCAAAAGCCGCGGCGATCAGCCGCGGCTTTTTCATGGCCGGCGATTCAGTGCGATGCCGGCTTGTAGTTGCCCACGTCGGCCTGCGACGGGATGGCGATGCGGTTCCAGCTGTTGATAAGGATCACCGCCAGGTCGAGGTCGACCAGCTCCTTTTCGCTGAACTGGGCGCGAGCCTCCCCGTATACCTCGTCGGATATGCCGTGGACCGGATCGAGTCGGGTCACTGCTTCGCACCAGGCCAGTGCAGCGCGTTCGCGTGCGCTGTAGAACGGCGCCTCGCGCCAGGCCTGCAGCAGGTACAGGCGCTGTTCGGTTTCGCCGGCGGCGCGGGCGTCCTTGCTGTGCATATCCAGGCAATAGGCGCAGCCGTTGAGTTGCGAGGCACGCATCAGCACCAGTTCGATCAGGCCTTGTTCGAGGCCGCAGTTTCTGACGTATTCGCCCAGGGCAAAAAGCGGCTTCAGGGCTTCGGTGTGCCTGGTGGCATTGAAACGGGGCATGGGGATTTCCTTGCAGTGTACGGCCGGGATTGGCCACTCAATGCAAGGACGCCGATGCTGCCGGTTTCGTGACAGCCGCCAGCCGGGCGAGCTTGTCGGGGTGGCGCAGGGAGTGCACGGCGGTGATGCGCTCGCCGTCGTCGTCGATCCAGCTGGCCGTGATCAGCGTGTCGCCATGCCAGCCGAACAGGGCCGGCATGCCATTGAGCTGGCGGATCTCGTGGCGCACGCCGTAGCGCTGCTGTTGCAGCGCAATCTGCATGTAAAGGCGGGTCAGCCGCTCGGCTCCGTGCAACGGATGCAGGGTGGCTCTTGCCAGGCCGCCGCCGTCGGCAACGCTCATGGCATCCTCGGCAAACAGGGCTCGAAGGGTGGGTATGTCAGGCTGCTGCAGCGCCTGCATGAAGCGTTCGAGCAGACGCCGCTGGGTGGCGATGTTCGGCATCGCCTGGCGCGGACGATCCTCGCGCAGCCGTTGCTTCGCGCGGTGCACGCGCTGGCGGCAGGCATCCTCGCCAATGTCGAGCATCGCGGCCGTCTCGGCGTGGCTGTAATCGAATACTTCGCGCAGCAGGAAGGCGGCGCGTTCTTCCGCGCTCAACCGTTCCAGCAATAGCAGAAAGCTCAGGGTCAGACTCTCGGCACGCTCCAGTTGTGCCTCGGGCTGTTCGGACTCCGCGATCAGTGGCTCCGGCAGCCAGGGGCCGGGATAGTGCGCACGTTCGGTCTTGGCGCGGCGCAGGCGATCCAGTGCGATGCGCGTGGTCACGGTGACCAGCCATGCCTCGGCATCGTCCAACGCCTCGATATCCTGCGCATGCAAGCGCAGCCACGCGTCATGCAGCACGTCCTCGGCATCGGTCGGTGTACCGAGCATGCGGTAGGCCAGCCCGAACAGGCGGGGGCGGTGTTGCTGGAACAGGTCAGCAGGCGAATCCATGGCGTTCTCCGACGAGGTACGCATCAAGGACGCACGAGAATCATTCGATGTGACAGCTCAGCGGAGCATCGTTTATCGAAGCAGCGGCCAAGGCGCCAGGAAGATCAGCCAGATCAGCAGCAGGATGCCGAGGTATTTGCAGGCCTTGTAAAGCTTCTTGTGGCGGCTCTTGAACGCAACCTTGAACGCATGGCTGGCGCCGCGCCTGCGCTGACTCAACGCAAACAGGCGGTTCACGAAACCGGTCTCCTCAACCTCGCCTTCGGTGTTCGGCGACGCGGTGATCTTGCCCATGAACGCGCCAACGCGGTGGTTGATCGCATTCATCCAGCGCGTACGCAGTGGTCGCTCGACGTCGGCGAACAGGATCACGCGGGTCTGCTCGCTGGTATTTTCGGCCCAGTGCACATAGGTCTCGTCGAACACGACGTCCTTGCCGTCACCCCATGCGTGCTCCTCGCCGTCGACGAAGATCCGGCAACTCCTCGAATTGGGTGTGATCAGACCCAGGTGATAGCGCAGCGAACCAGCGAATGGATCGCGGTGCGGATTGAGTTTGCTGCCCGGTGGCAGCAGCGCGAACATCGCGGCCTTCACGCTGGGGATCGATTTCAGCAAGGCGACCGTCTGCGGGCACAACGCCTCGGCCGAGGCCAGCGGTTCGCCGTACCACTTCAGGTAGAAACGCTTCCAGCCCTGCTTGAAGAAACTGTTGAAGCTGGCGTCGTTGTTCTTGGCGGCGGCGCGGATGTAACCCTCGTCGAACAGATGCGTCGCCTCGTCACGGATCGCCTGCCAGTTCGCCTGCAGCAGGTCCAGCTGGGGGAAGCCACGGCGGTCCAGGATTGGCCGCGCCGGCACTGCCGAGAACGCGTACATCAACAAGTTGTACGGCGCAAAAATCGCCGAGTGGTCGACCAGCTGGCGATCGAAACGCAGCCGCACACGCCCGCGCAGGTGCACCAGCAGCACGCACAGCGCGAAGAAGACGAACAGGAGCAGCAGAACAAGGCGGGGAGCAAGGATCATGCAGACAGGAGCAACCATGGCAGGGCAGTCATTGCTTCATTCTACTCGTTTGCCTTGGGCCACTGCGTCCGGAAGGGATGCCAGCGTTCAGTGTCGCATGACATGGGCGCTGCCGCTGCCGGGCCGGTAGCCTCGTTGCAGCGCGCGATGCACGTAGGCAACTGCGCGCCGCACGGCTGAGCGTGGCGAACTGTCGCGGGCGAGTCCGGCGGCGATCGCCGCGGCCAGGGTACAACCAGTGCCATGACCTTCCAGCGGCAGGCGCGGATGGCACAGTTCCAGCATGCCGCGCGCATCGTAATAGCGATCGACCACCTCGCTGCCTCGACCGTGGCCACCCTTGAGCAGCACGGCGCCGGCGCCTAGCGCCAGCAGTGCTTCACCCGCAGCATGGCATTGCGCAGCGGTCTTGATCGGGTGGCCGAGGAGTGCCTCGGCTTCGGGCAGGTTCGGGGTGAGGATGTCAGCCAGCGGGATCAGTTCTTCGGTCAGCGCGTCGACCGCATGTTCATCCAGCAGGCGTGCGCCACTGGTGGCAATCATCACCGGGTCGACCACCAGCCAGGCCGGCTTGCGCGCAGCCATCTCACGCGCCACCAACCGGGTGATCGCTGCGCTGCCAAGCATGCCGGTCTTGACCGCAGCGATCGGAAAATCGTCGAACAACGCGTCGAGCTGGCTGCGGATATGCGTCAGCGGCACCGTGTGCACGGCGCTGACGCCGCGGGTGTTTTGCGAAGTAATGGCCGTGATCGTGGACAGCCCGTGCACGCCTCGTGCATGGAAGGTTTTAAGGTCAGCCTGGATGCCCGCACCACCGCCGGAATCGGAGCCGGCGATGGTGAGAGCAATCGGTGGTTGCGAGCCTGGCATGCGGTCGAACGCTAGAGCGCCTCCGCTGCGAAGTCTGCCAGCCGCGAGCGCTCGCCACGACGCAGGGTGATGTGCGCCGAATGCTCCCACTGCTTGAAGCGATCCACCGCGTAGGTGAGGCCGGAGGTGGTCTCGGTCAGGTAGGGCGTGTCGATCTGCTCGACGTTGCCGAGGCAGACGATCTTGGTACCGGGGCCGGCACGGGTGATCAGGGTCTTCATCTGCTTCGGCGTGAGGTTCTGCGCCTCGTCGATGATCAGGTAGCGGCTGAGGAAGGTGCGCCCGCGCATGAAGTTGAGCGAGCGGATCTTGATGCGCGAGGCAAGCAGGTCGTTGGTCGCCTGGCGGCCCCAACTGCCGCCGTCCTCGGGATTGGCGAGCACTTCGAGGTTGTCGGTCAGCGCGCCCATCCACGGCGTCATCTTCTCTTCCTCGGTGCCGGGCAGGAAGCCGATGTCCTCGCCGACCGAGACGGTGGCGCGGGTCATGATGATCTCGCGGTAGCGTTGCTGGTCCATCACCTGGGCCAGGCCAGCTGCCAGTGCCAGCAAGGTCTTGCCGGTGCCGGCGTTGCCGAGCAGGGTGACGAAATCGACATCCGGGTCCATCAGTGCGTTGAGCGCGAAATTCTGCTCGCGGTTGCGCGCGCCGATGCCCCACACGTGATGGTTGGCGTGCGAATGGTCATCCAGCAGTACCAGCGTGGCGTGGGTGTCGTCGAGGTGCAGTACGCGCAATTCGACGTTGTTCTCGCCGGGCAGGAACAGGCATTCATTGGGATGCCAGTCTTCCTCCTCGTGACGATCCACCTTGTAGAAGGTGCGTCCGCGCTCGGTCCACGACTGCACTTCCGGATGCTTGTCCCAGAAGTCCTCGCTCAGCTCGGTCGATCCGGTGTAGAGCAGGGAGAAATCATCCAGCGCGCGATCGTTCTCGTAGTCCTCGGCGACGATGCCGTTGATACTGGCCTTGATCCGCAGGTTGATGTCCTTGGTGACCAGGATCACCGCACGATCGGGATTCTGGTCGCGCAGCTCGATCACTGCCGAGAGGATCTGGTTGTCGGCCTTGGTGTGGCCATTGCTGCTGGTGCGGTGCTGGAAGTACAGCCGGCCCACCGAGCCGCCACGCTTGAGCTTGATGCCCTGCGGATTGCTCAGTTCCAGTCCCTCGCCGAGGTCGCGCTGTTTGCCCAGCTCGATCAGTTCGTTGAGGAAGCGGCTGACCTGGCGGCCGTTGCGCGAGACTTCCGAGGCGCCTTTCTTTTTTTCGTCGAGCTCCTCCAGCACGGTCATCGGGATGAAGACGTCGTGTTCCTCGAAGCGGAACAGCGAGGTCGGGTCATGCAGCAGGACGTTGGTATCGAGAGCGTAGATGCGCTTGCTTCCGGTCATGCGGAAGTGTCCTCGCTGGTGGGGAGATGAAAGAGCCGCGATGCAAGGTGCGCCGCGGGAGCGTGATGATGACGGCACGAGACACCTGCCGGTTGCCGGTAGCCCGTGTCGGTGGAGGCCATGAACGGGAGTGCGATCACTTGGCAGGAATGGTGTCGAGCACGTCTTGGGCATGACCCGGCACTTTCACTCCGCGCCATTCGTGGGCCAGCTTCCCTGCGGGATCGATCAGGAAGGTGCTGCGCACGATGCCCAAATGACGCTTTCCGTAAAGCACTTTTTCATGGATCACATCGAATGCCTGGCACCATGTCTCGTCGGGATCGGAAACCAGCGGGAACGGCAGCTCCTGTTTCCCGGCAAAATTAGCGTGCGATTTTACGGAATCGCGTGACACGCCGATGACTTGTGCATGGCGCTGGCGGAATTTCGGATAAAGGTCGCGAAAATCCCTGGCCTCATTGGTGCAGCCTGGCGTACTGTCCTTGGGATAGAAATACACCACCACCCACTGGCCTTTAAGGCTGCCCAGCTTCAATTCACTGCCGTCGTTGGTTGCACCGTGGAGCGAAGGTACTTTCTTGCCGATTTCGGGCATGACTATTCCTGCACAGCGGCAAGCCGCTGCGCGCGCAGATGAGAAGGAAGGTTCGGGAGCCGGCTGACGGTGCACACTGCGGGCGGTGCGCAGAAGGCGATCGGATTGGATCGACACACTGACGGCAATGCAGGGTTCCTCGGTAGTCCGGGACCAAGACTAGCGCGTGCGTACCCGTCGATAACAGTCCTTGCCAGATGCCGCAGATCGCGCGATCCTCAGAACTTCACCGGATCCATGATCGCGTCCAGATTCAGGCCGTCGCACAGCTCGAGGAAATCGTCGCGCAACGCGGCAATGTGGATCTCCGCCGGGATACCGATGGTGAACTGGGCCTGGAACATCTCCGCGCCGGTCTGCATCGCCTGGTAGCGGGTGGAATTCAGCTGCTCCACGCTGATGTCGTGCTGGGTGAAGAACTCCACGATGCGTGACACGATGCCGGGCCGGTCGGCCGCCACCACTTCCACCAGGTACGGCAGCAGATGCGAGCTGTTCTCGCGCGGGCCGGTGCGGTAGTGCACCAGTCGCAGGCTCTCGTCGCGAGCCAGCTTGGTCAGCGCTGTTTCCAGCTTGGCCAGCGCATCCCACGCGCCGCTGGCCAGCAGCATCAGCGAGATTTCCGTGCCGATGGTCGACACGCGGGATTCGGACAGGTTGCAGCCGGCATCGGCGATTCGCCTGGCCAGGGCCAGCAGGGGTGACTTGCTTGCCGGTGTGAGCGCCTGAATCAGCAACTGGTTGTCGTTGCCTGCACGTGCAGTCGGGGCAGAAGGGACGGAAGTAGGTTTCAAGGGTTCTACCTGTGGCGTCATGCCGCGTGATGCGGGAACGCCGAGATTACTCCGATCGAGCTTACTTGCCCGTCTCGCGAGGCGGCAAGTAACATGCACGGCTTGATCCGGAGCGGAATCGAGTCTTGAACATACGCGGTAGCATCTGCGCGCTGGCGACCCCGTTCGCAGCCGATGGCACACTCGACCTGCCGGCGTTTGCCCGCCTGCTCGACCATCAGCTTGCCGGTGGCACGCAGGCACTCGTGGTGGCTGGTTCCACCGGCGAAGCGCACATGCTGGAGTCCGATGAGTTCGATCGGCTGCTGGCTTTTGCGGTGAAGCACGTGGCGGGACGGGTGCCGGTGATCGCAGGTACCGGCGAGGCCGGCACCGCCAAGACCATCGCACTGACCCGTCGTGCCAAGGCGCTGGGCGCCGACGCGGCGCTGGTGGTGACGCCGTATTACGTGCGCCCGACCCAAGAGGGTCTGCGCCGGCATTTCATCGATGTGGCCGAGCAGGGCGGCCTCCCGGTCGTGCTGTACAACGTGCCCGGCCGCACCGGCTGCGATCTGCTGCCGGAGACCGTTGCCGGATTGCGTGATCATCCGGCCATCGTCGGCATCAAGGAAGCTCGTGGCGATCGCGAGCGAATTTTGGCCCTTGCGGAACTTGTGCGCCCGGATTTCGTCTATCTGTCCGGCGACGACGGCAGCGCCGGCGAGGCCATGCTGGCCGGCGCTGCCGGCACCATTTCGGTGGTGGCCAACCTGGTTCCAGGGGTCTTCCGGGCATTGTGTGATGCGGCTGTGGGCGGTGATCAGGCCGCCACGGCGCGGTGTCATGCGACACTTGAGCCGCTGGTTCAGGCGCTCAACTGCGCGCCGAACCCGATCGCGGTCAAGGCGGCCCTGCCATGGCTGGGGCTGGGATTGGCGTTGCCGAGATTGCCTCTGGTTGAACTGAACGACGGTCCGGATCGCGCCCGATTGCACCAAGCGCTGTCCAGTCTGGCATCCTTAGCGACTGCGGCCGGCTGAAACGGTTGCCTGACTTACTCACGGAATCTCATTACATGAAGAAAACCTCGCTCCTCGTGGCCTTGTCGGCTGTGGCCTTCAGTGGCCTGCTGCTTTCCGGCTGCGGCATGTTCCGCTCGCACAAGGCCTGGGAGACCGCGCAGCAGCAATCGCCACTTGAGATTCCACCGACACTGGATCGTCCCACGACCAGTGATGCGCTGGTGATCCCGCCACCGGGTGCCAATCGGCCGACCTCCAACGGTGCGACTGCCAGCGTCGACGGTACTCCCGGCCAGATGGGCCAGGTCTCCGACGGTTTTGTGCACGTGGGCAGCGTTGACAGCATTTACAGCCGGGTAGGCCAGGTGCTTGCCGCCGGTACCCTCGGGCAGGTGGTCAGCCATGATGATGCTGCGCACAGCTATGTAGTCACGGTCAGTGCGGCGGCGATGCGGCAGAAGAAGAAGGGTTTCTTCTCGCGCATGTTCGGCAGTGACAAGAGTGACTCCGCCAGTACGGCGGAAACCCCGCATCAGGTGCAGATCAACATCGACAGCAGTGGCACGACGGCCAGCGAAATCCGCGCGCAAAGCGACTCGATCGCGGCGGTGGGCAAGGTGATCGACGCGCTGAAGTCGGGCCTGGGCAAGAAGTGAGTATGGCAGTCGATTGACCAGTCGGTTGATCGACTAAACAAACACGCCGCCTCAAGGGCGGCGTGTTTGTTTATGGATGGCTGGAAATCAGCGTTGCAGCAGTTTCAGCTTGTCCGGCTTGCCTTCCCAGTCCTTGGCGTCGGCCGGGCTGTCCTTGCGCTCGGTGATCACCGGCCAGTCCTTCGCCAGTTCGGCGTTCAATGCGACAAAGGCTTCCTGGCCGGCCGGCACGTCGTCTTCCGGATAGATCGCGTTGATCGGGCATTCGGGTTCGCACAAGGTGCAGTCGATGCACTCGTCCGGATCGATCACGAGGAAGTTGGGGCCTTCATGGAAGGCATCGACCGGGCAGACCTCGACGCAATCGGTGTATTTGCACTTGATGCAGTTGTCGATGACGACGAAAGTCATGGAAGCAATTCAGCTCTAAGGGTGCGGTCGAAAGGCTCTGGTGAAGAGTGCGGCCATGGATGGCCGCTTTTGGTCTGGCCAACAGCCAAACAGCGCAAGTTGCCGGGACCCTTCCAGGCAACAGCAATCACGGATGATTGCAAAAGCAGTGGTGCTCCCTACGAGACTCGAACTCGTGTTCCCGCCTTGAGAGGGCAGTGTCCTAGGCCACTAGACGAAGGGAGCGTTATCCTGCGAGGCGCGCTAGTATAACGGAATTGTTTCGCCCGGCAATGCTTGGCGCGCACCGGCATCTACCGTTCGCACCCGTGTTGTCCGTGCATGCTCCCGCCATGGCGGGCAGTGCGACTCGCTGAACACCAGGGCGGCTTTGCCGCACAAGGATTCTGACCGCTTGAACCTCGAACCAGGGATCGACACCACACCGGCGCTGCGGATCATTCCACGCGATCAGCACTGCATTTCCCGCAAGAACATCAGCAAGGCGGCGCTGCGCGTGCTGTATCGCCTGAACGAGGCTGGTTATGCCGCGTATCTGGTGGGTGGGGCCGTTCGCGACCTGCTGCTGGGTCTGCAGCCGAAAGACTTCGACGTCGCCACCGACGCGACGCCGGACGAGGTGAAAAAGCTGTTCCGCAACTGTCGCCTGATCGGTCGGCGCTTCCGGCTGGCCCATGTGGTATTCGGGCCGGAGATCATCGAGGTGGCGACGTTCCGCGGGCTCGGCGAAGAGGGCGGCGAAGGTGATCGTCACATCGTCGATGGCCGCATCGTGCGCGACAACATCTGGGGCACCATCGAGGAGGACGCGATACGCCGCGACTTCCGCGTCAACGCGTTGTACTACGACATCAGCGATTTCTCGGTGCGCGACTACGTCGGCGGCATGCAGGATCTCGATGATCGCGTGCTGCGATTGATCGGCGACCCGGTCACCCGTTACCGCGAAGATCCGGTGCGCATGCTGCGCGCCGCTCGGCTCGCGGCCAAGCTCGACATGCGCATCGATGCGGCTGCCATGGCGCCGTTCGAGAGTCTCGGGCCGTTGCTGGCCGAGGCCGCGCCGGCACGGCTGTTCGACGAATCGCTGAAGATGTTCCTCAGCGGCAACGGCTTGAAGAGCTTCCGCATGCTGGAACAATGCGGACTGCTGAAATTCCTGTTTCCGGTCACCGCACGTGCACTCAAGCGTGGCGACGAGGCCCTGCGTTCGCTGGTCGAGCAGGGGCTGGCCAATACCGACGCGCGGGTTGCGGAAGGCAAATCGGTCACGCCGGCGTTCCTGTTTGCAGTACTGCTGTGGGGTGAGGTGCGCGATGTGGCGCATCACTGGATTGCGCGGGGCCAGGACAGCAACGAGGCCTGGGCACGTGCAGCCGCACAGGTGGTCGGGGAGCAGTGCCAGCGGGTTGCGATCCCGCGCCGGTTCACCTTCACCATGGAGGAGATCTGGTCGCTGCAGCCGCGTTTCGAGCAGGTGCAGCGCAAGCGGGTGTTCCGCCTGATGACCCATCCACGCTTTCGCGCAGCCTTCGATTTCCTGCTGCTGCGCGCGGCCGAATCGCCGGCCATGCATGAACTGGGTCAGTGGTGGGCGCATGCGCAGCAGCTGCCGCAGGATGTACTGGCTGCGGCGCTGCCGGCAGGTGGAGGCAGCGCCAGCGACCACGTCGTGGCGCCCGTGGCAGGCAAACCGCGCCCACGCCGGCGGCGACGCAAGCCGGGTGACAAGTCGGGTTCCGTGTGACGCTCGCTTATATCGCGCTGGGCAGCAATCTGGGTGATTCGCAGTGGCAGGTGATCGATGCCATGCGTGCGCTGGCGAGGTTGCCGGACACGCGCCTGTTGAAGCGCTCGTCGCTGTACCGCACGCCGCCATGGGGCATCCTGGAGCAGCCGCCGTTCGTCAATGCCGCGGTGCAAATGGATACTGCGCTGTCGCCGCATGGGCTGCTGGATGCGCTGCTGGACATCGAACAGCGTGCTGGTCGCGTACGTGCCGAACGCAACGGGCCGCGCATGCTGGATCTGGACCTGCTGCATGTCGATGGCGTGCAGCTTGACGATGCGCGACTGACCCTGCCGCACCCGCGCATGGCCGAGCGTGCGTTCGTGCTGCTGCCGCTGCATGACATCGCGCCGGCACTGCACTTGCCCGGACAGGGCGTGGTGGCGGAATTGCTGGCGCGGCTTGATCTTGCCGGCTGTGAAAAATTGCCTTGAGCCCTTCTCGCGGCGCGCCGGATAATCGGCGCCTGCAACTACCCAGGAATTGCCGTGTACGTGCAAAACGCCAGTACCCCCGAACGCAAGCCGGTGACCGTGCCCGGTCTGCGCGCGATGAAGGCGCAGGGGCGGCGCATCGTCATGCTGACCGCCTATGACGCCAGCTTTGCCTGGCAGCTGGAGTCGGCCGGAGTCGACGTTGCACTGGTCGGCGACTCGCTTGGCATGGTGGTGCAGGGCCATGCCAGCACATTGCCAGTCACGCTCGATCACATGGTCTATCACACGGCCGCGGTCGCCCGCGGGCTTTCCTCCACCTTGCTGATCGCGGACATGCCGTTCATGGCCGATCGCGATGTCGCACATGCGCTGGAGGCTGGTGCGCGACTGGTCGGCGAAGCCGGCGCCGCGATGGTGAAGATCGAAGGCGCAGCGCCGCACATCCTGGAGGCGATTGCCGCCCTGACCATGCGTGCGATTCCGGTCTGCGCACATCTGGGACTGACGCCGCAATCGGTGCACAAATTTGGTGGCTTCCGCATCCAGGGGCGTGAACAGGCCGCCGCCGATCACGTGCTGGCCGAGGCGCTGGCAGTGCAGGAGGCAGGCGCGGACCTGCTGGTGCTGGAAGGCGTGCCGACCAGCCTGGGCGAACGGGTGACTGCTGCATTGAATATTCCGGTCATCGGCATCGGTGCTGGTCCGCATTGCGACGGACAGGTGCTGGTGATCCATGACATGCTCGGCATCACGCCGGGCAAGCGCCCGAAATTCAGCAAGGATTTCCTGGCCGGGCGTGATTCGGTGGCGGCGGCGATCGCTGCGTATGCCGAGGATGTGCGCAGCGGGGCGTTTCCCGCAGCCGAACATTGTTTCAACTGAACGCAGTGAGTTAACGCACCATGCAGACCGTCCAGGATGCACCCGCCCTGCGCGCCGCGATCCGCGGCTGGCGCTCCAAGGGCCAGACGGTGGGTTTCGTGCCGACCATGGGCAACCTGCATGCCGGCCACCAGTCGCTGATCAAGCTGGCGCGGGCACGTACCGACCGGGTGGTGGCCAGCGTGTTCGTCAATCCCACACAGTTCGGGCCGAACGAGGACTTCGAGCGCTACCCGCGCACGCTGGCGCAGGATCAGGCCGCGCTTGCCGAGCAGGATTGTGACCTGCTGTTTGCACCCGAAGTGGCCACGATTTATCCGTTTGGCGCCGAACACAGCGTCAGCCTGCGCGTGCCGCAGATCACCGAGGTGCTGGAAGGCGCGCACCGGCCTGGTCATTTCGATGGCGTCGCGACCGTGGTCTGCAAGCTGTTCAACCTGGCGCAGCCGGATCTGGCGGTGTTCGGCCAGAAGGATTTCCAGCAACTGAAGGTGATCGAGCGGATGGTGCGCGATCTGTCGTTGCCGGTGATGGTGATGTCCGCGCCCACACTGCGTGCCGACGACGGCCTGGCGCTGAGTTCGCGCAACCAGTACCTGTCCACCGAGGAGCGCGCGCGCGCGCCGCTGATCCACGACACCTTGCTGAAGATGCGTGAATTGCTAGGCAAGGGCCATGCCTGGCGTGCGCTGGAGCAGGTGGCCGCGGCACGTTTGACGCGTGCCGGGTTCGTGCCCGATTACACGGTGATCCGGCGTGCCGAGGATCTGGCCGAACCGACCGAAGGCCAGCGCGATGGCCTGATCGCCCTGATCGCGGCACGCCTCGGTTCGACCCGCCTGATCGACAACTTGCTGTTTGACTGACCCGGACCCATATTGGCGCCGATACCGATGATGTTGCAGCGCAACGTCATCGGTTCGATAATTGCGGACTTTGCAGGCTGTCCCTGCGGGAAAGAACGTCATGCAACTGAACATGTTCAAGTCGAAGATCCATCGTGCCACGGTCACCCATGCCGAGCTGCACTACGAAGGCTCGATCGCGATCGACGGCAACCTGCTGGATGCTGCGGGCATCCGCGAGTACGAGCAGATCCACGCCTGGGACATCGACAATGGCGAGCGCTTTGTCACCTACGCGCTGCGCGCCGAGGAAGGCTCGGGCATCATCTCGGTGAACGGCAGCGCCGCACGCAGCGTGCAGGTGGGTGATCTGATCATCATCGCCGCATTCGCCCAGCTTAGCGAGGCCGAGCTGGAGAAGTTCCAGCCCACCTGCGTCTACGTCGACGGGAACAATCGCATCAGCCACACCAACCGCTCGATCCCCACGCAGATGGCGGCTGCCTGATTCAGCCCGCGATGGCGTCAGCCTGACGCCCCAGCGCCCATGTCACATGTTCGCGCACGATCGCCGAAGGATGCCCGGCGCGGGCGTTGAGTGCATCGCGTACGCTGGACGAGGGTGGCGCATTGCCCAGCGCGACCGCGATATTGCGCAACCAGCCTTCGTAACCGGTGCGGCGGATAGCCATGCCTTCCGTGCGCCGCAGGAATTCCTCCTCGCTCCACGCGAACAATTCGACCAGCTTCGCGCCGTCGAGACTGTGGCGTGGGGCGAAATCGGGCTCGCTGGTTTCCTGTGCGAACTTGTTCCACGGGCAGATCAGCTGGCAGTCGTCGCAGCCGAAGATGCGGTTGCCCATCGGCGTACGCAGCTCCTCGGGAATGCTGCCATTGAGTTCGATCGTGAGGTAGGAGATGCAGCGTTTTGCGTCCAGCCGGTACGGTCCGAGGATCGCCTGGGTCGGGCAGATCTCGATGCAGCGGGCGCAACTGCCGCAATGTGCGCTGGCCGGTTCGTCGATCGGTAGCGGCAGGTCGGTGTACAGCTCGCCGAGGAAGAAATACGAACCCGCGCGGCGGTTGATCAGCACGGTGTGCTTGCCGATCCAGCCCAGTCCCGCGTTGCGTGCCAGTGCCTTCTCCAGCACCGGCGCGGAATCCACATAGGCGCGGTAGCCGAAGTCGCCGACCACGGCATGGATACGCTCGGCCAGCTTCTGCAGCCGGTTGCGCATCAGCTTGTGGTAGTCGCGGCCCAATGCATAGCGCGACACGTAGCCGGCTTCGCCATCCTCCAGCACGCTCCAGGCGTTCGCCGTACCGGGCGGGATGTAATCCATGCGCACGGAAATCACGCGCTGCGTGCCCGGTTCCAGTTCGGCTGGACGGCTGCGCCGGGTGCCATGGCGGGCCATGTATTCCATCTCGCCGTGGTGGCCATCGTCGAGCCAGCGCTGCAGATGCTGTTCGTCCTCGCCCAGATCGGTGCCGCTGATGCCGGCTTCGGCAAAGCCGAGTTCGACGGCCCAGCGCTTGATGTCGCGCGCGAGCGCAGAGTAATCGGGAGAGGTGCGGGCATCAGCCATGGACATCGTTCTATTGTAGACGTGGGCCATGCCTATAATTCGCGCATGCCAGCCCATCCGCACAGCAGCACGCTCTATACCGTCGAACAAGTGCGTGAGGTCGAACGCGCGGTAATCGCGGCCATGCGGATCTCCGGTCATGACCTGATGCGTCGTGCAGCCAGCGCGGCGCTGGGCAGTCTGCGCCGGCATTGGCCGCAGGCCCGGAGTGTCTGCATTTGTTGCGGACCGGGCAACAACGGTGGCGACGGGTTTCTTCTCGGCGTGCTGGCGCGCGAAGCCGGCTTGCAGGTCGAGTTGGTGGCGCTGGGTACGACCTCGCATGGCGACGCGAACCTGGCACGAAGCGAGTGGGAGGCCGGCGGTGGTCGGATACGCCTGTGGGAAGGGGAATCCCGCTTGCCGGTGACGGACGTGCTCGTTGACGCGCTGTACGGTATTGGCCTCAGTCGCGCACCCGAGCCCTCGGCCGCACGGTTGATCGATGCCCTGCATGCCAGCGGCAAGCCGTTGCTGGCACTGGATGTACCTTCCGGTCTGGATGCGGACAGTGGCCATTGTCCTGGTGCCGTGGTCCGTGCCGACGTCACCGTGACGTTCATTGTCGGCAAGCGCGGGTTGCATACCGGACGCGCCGCCGATCAGGTTGGCCAGTTGGAGCTGGCCAGCTTGGGTGTGCCCGAGGGGGCTCACGCGCATGTGCATCCGGATGCACAACTTTTGCTTGCCGGGGCAATGCCGCCGCGTGCCCGTTATGCAAACAAGGGTTCCAACGGCCATGTGCTGGTGATCGGTGGCGAGCACGGCATGGCGGGTGCCGTGCGCCTGGCAGGCGAGTCCGCCCTGCGTGCCGGCGCCGGGCTGGTCAGCGTGGCTACCCGTGCCGAACACGCGCTTGCACTGAATGTCGGTCGTCCGGAATTGATGGTGCACGCGATCGATGGAGTGCAGGCGCTGGTTCCGCTGCTCGAGCGCGCGAATGTGCTTGCGCTGGGTCCGGGGCTGGGGCAGGGCGACTGGGCGCATCTGCTGTGGCAGGCCGCGCTGGACGCGGACAAGCCGCTGGTGCTCGATGCCGACGGCCTGAACCTGCTGGCGCGCAAGCCGTGCACGTTCACTATGCCGGCCGTGCTGACCCCGCATCCCGGCGAGGCGGCTCGCTTGCTTGGCGTGTCGATTGCGGATGTCGAGCGTGATCGTTTCTCTGCCGTGCGTGAACTGGCTCGCTGTTATGCGGCCACGGTGGTGCTGAAAGGTTCAGGCAGTCTGATCGCCGATCCGGATGGACGTCTGGACGTCTGTCCGTGGGGCAATCCCGGGATGGCTTCGGGTGGGATGGGCGATCTGCTTACCGGGGTTGTCGCGGCACTGATGGCGCAAGGTTGCACGGCATGGCAGGCCGCGTGCCTCGGTGTCGGACTGCATGCACGTGCAGGCGATCTGGCTGCGCAACGTGGTGAGCGCGGATTGCTGGCCAGCGATCTGTTGGCGCCGTTGCGTGCTCTGGGCAACGGGCTGTCGAGCCGGACGGATAGACATGAGTGATCATTTCGGTTCGGAGCGGCAGTGGCCGTTGCCCGACGAAGCCGCCACGGCCGGGCTGGGCACGCGAGTGGCGCTGGCGCTGGACGACGGCATGGTGCTGTATCTGCACGGGCCGCTGGGTGCCGGCAAGACCAGCTTTGCCCGGGCACTGCTGACCGCGCTGGGCGTGGGCGAACGCATCAAGAGCCCAACCTACAGCCTGATCGAGGGTTATGCGGCCGGCGTGCGGCCTGCCTGGCATCTGGACCTGTACCGGATTGCCGACCCCGGCGAACTGGAGTGGCTGGGGCTCGACGCACTGGCTGATCCCGCCGCCGTGGTGCTGGTGGAGTGGCCCGAACGCGGTGCAGGTGCGCTGCCGGCGGCTGATCTGGAGTTGAGCCTCGACTACGCAGGGCATGGTCGCCATGCCCAGTTGCGGGCTTTCACGGTACGTGGCGCGGAACTGCTTGCGCGGTTGCGTTGATCGGACCTAAGTGCCGATTCCACCTTGAAAAATTGCCGGTCAGCCGCGGGGCTGTGATCTGTTCGGAATGCGTGACTTGCGGTCGATAACTTGATATGACCTGATAAATGATGTGCAGGTCATGGATATTGAAGGAAAAACAGCCTTGCATTCGGCAGATGACTGCGCTTCAATGCGACGCATGAGGGGTTTCCTGAACAGCTTGAGTGGGTTGGTCGTCGTCGCGTCGCTGGCGGCGATGCCGCTGTGTGCGGCGCAGGCGGCCGACATGCAGCGCGCGCGCGTATGGGCCGGCCCGGAATACACCCGCCTGGTACTCGATGCCAGCGGCCCCCTGCAGTACACGATCAGCCAGAGCGGCGACCGGATCGTGGTGGATCTGCCCGGCAGTCAGGCAACCCCCGGTTTTTCCGATCCAGCTGCCCAGGGACTGCTGCGCGGCCTGAGCCATGCCCGTGCCGGTGACCGGCTGCAACTGACCGCGAAAGTTGCCCCAGGCAGTCGCATGAAGAGCTTCGTGTTGAAGCCGGCTGGCGGTGTGGGCTCGGATTACCGGCTGGTGCTCGATCTCTATCCGGGTGATGGCAATGCCAGCCAAGCCGTGGCGGTCACCAGGCCGGATGCACCCGAGCAGCCCGCGACATCCCCCACGGCACCTGTTGTCACTGCTCAGCCTGCCTCACCCAGCCCGGTCGCAGCAGATCAACCCTCGCGGCGCAACAACACCTCGCACAGCAGTCGTGCAGCCACCGAACAGGCAGCGGCGCTGCTCAACGGCCAGCGTCAGGTGATTGTGGCGGTCGATGCCGGTCACGGTGGCAAGGATCAGGGCGCACATGGCCCCGGCGGCACGCTGGAGAAGAATGTGACGCTGGCCGTGGCCCGTGACTTGGCGGCCGAGATCAATCGCCAGCCCGGCATGAAGGCCGTGCTGACGCGTGACGGCGATTATTTCATCCCGCTGACCCAGCGCTACCAGATTGCCCGCGAGAACAACGCTGACTTGTTTGTGGCGATTCACGCGGATTCCTTCACCAGCGATGACGCCCGAGGCTCGTCGGTATGGGTGCTTTCGCCGCGCGGCAAGACCAACGAGGCGGCACGCTGGCTGGCCGATCGTGAAAACCGTGCGGACCTGATCGGTGGCACCACGCTGGACGACAAGGACGATGGGCTCGCCAAGGTGCTGCTCGATCTGCAGCAGGGCTGGGCGATGCAGGCCAGCGACGTCGTCGCCGGCAACGTGCTCAGGGCACTTGGGCAGCTTGGCCCGACTCATCGCGGCTATGTCGAGCGCGCGAACTTCGTCGTGCTGCGTTCGCCGGATGTACCGTCGATCCTGGTCGAGACGGCGTTCATCAGCAATCCGGACGAAGAACGCAAGTTGCGCGACCCGGAGCACCAGAAGCAGCTCGCTGCGGCGGTGATGGACGGTGTGAAGAATTATTTCGAATCCACCCCGCCGCCCGGCACCTGGTTTGCGGCACAGGCGGCGCGTCGCAACGGCATTCAGGTGGCGTCGGGCAAGTCGGGCAGCGACAACACCAGTACCACGGCCGCCAAGGCGGGTGGAGCTTCGCTGGCCAGCGATGCATCGCCGTCTGCGGACGCAGGCGTACGTGACCTGCATCGGGTGGAGCGTGGCGAAAGCCTGCGCAGCATCGCGCGGCAGTATGGCATCAGCATCAGCGCACTGAGGGACGCCAACCAGCTGAACAACGATACGGTGCATGCCGGTACCGTACTGACCATTCCGGCGAGCTGACCGCGTCCGCAGCAGAGTGGTCGGTGTTCGCTGCTGCTAAAGTTCGCGGATGACTGTGATCCGCGTACTCCCTCCCGAACTCATCAACCAGATCGCCGCCGGCGAGGTCATCGAGCGTCCGTCGTCAGTGGTGAAAGAACTGGTCGAGAACAGCCTCGATGCGGGCGCGAGCCGGATCGAGGTGGATATCGAGGCCGGCGGCGCGCGGCTGATCCGCGTACGCGACGATGGCGGCGGCATCCATGTCGATGAACTGCCGCTGGCGGTTGCCTCGCACGCGACCAGCAAGATCGGCAGCTTCGACGACCTGGAACACGTCGCCAGCATGGGCTTCCGCGGTGAGGCACTGGCCTCGGTATCGTCGGTGTCGCGCTTCGTGCTGACCTCACGGACACCCGGGCAGGATGCCGCGTTCCGCATCGAGGTCGACAGCGGCAAGGTGCAGGCAGCACGCCCGGCACAGCATCCACGGGGCACCAGCGTGGAAGTGCGCGATCTGTTCTACAACGTGCCGGCTCGGCGGAAATTCATGCGCGCCGAGCGCACCGAATTCGCGCATATTGACGATCTGCTGAAATCGCTGGCGCTGGCGCGCGGCTCGGTGGAATTTCGGCTCAGCCACAACGGCAAACCGGTACGCGTGTGGAAGGCTGCCCGCGACGAGCAGGCAGAGTTGCAACGGGTGGCCGAGGTGCTTGGCGAGGAATTTCCGGCGCAGAGCCTGCGCATCGATCACGCCATGGCCGGCCTGCATCTGTCCGGCTGGGTCGGTCTGCCGACCGCGTCGCGCGCGCAGGCCGACTCACAGTATTTCTATGTCAACGGCCGGCTGGTGCGCGATCGCATCGTCGCCCACGCGGTGCGCCAAGCCTATACCGACGTGCTGTTCCATGGACGCCACGCAGCCTTCGTGCTGTATCTGGAACTTGATCCGGCCGGTGTCGACGTGAACGTGCATCCGGCCAAGCACGAGGTGCGTTTCCGCGAGCAACGGCTGGTGCACGATTTCCTGTTCCGTACCCTGCATGAAGCGCTGGCGCAGACGCGCGCAGGCTCGAACACCCTGCCGACGACCGAGCCGACACTCGCTTCGCACGAGTCGTACGCCGCTACGGCACCTGCGTCATCCAGCGCGCCGGCATGGCCCGGTCCGTTCAGCCAGAGCCGGCTGAGCCTGGGCGTCCGCGAAGCGCCGCTGGCCGGTTATGCCGCTCTGCTTGGTGAATCGTCGGGATCATCGGTTACGCATGTGCCGCTGCCGGCGACGGAAGAGGGCGAGACGCCACCGCTCGGTTTCGCAATCGCCCAGCTGAAAAGCATCTTCGTGCTGGCCGAGAATGCGCACGGCCTGGTGCTGGTGGACATGCATGCGGCGCATGAGCGGATCACCTACGAGAAACTGAAATCCGGCCGCGCCTGCAGCAACCTGCGTTCGCAGATGCTGCTGGTACCGCTCAGCATCGCGGTCAGTGCCAAGGAGGCCGCTGCGGCTGAAGAACATGCCGAAGCGCTGGCCGAGTGGGGTCTGGAGCTGTCGCGCAGCGGCCCGGCGACGATCGTGGTACGACGTATTCCGGCGCTGCTGGAAGGCGCCGACGTGGGCCAGCTCAGCCGCGACGTGCTGTCCGAGCTGGCCCAGCACGGTAGTTCGCGCCGCCTGCAGGAGCTGGAGAACGAGCTGCTTTCGACCATGGCGTGCCACGGTTCGGTTCGTGCCGGACGACGCCTGACGATCCCCGAAATGAATGCCTTGCTGCGCGAGATGGAAGTGACCGAGCGCTCCGGACAATGCAACCACGGCCGTCCGACCTGGGTGCAGCTGAGCGTGGCCGAACTCGACAGACTGTTCATGCGTGGCCGCTGACGCTGCTGCTTGCCCTGTGAGCAAACGGACGGCGATACTCGGGGCTCCTGCCATGCGCGGATCCTTCCCATGTTGCGTCACGCGATTGTCGTTCTTGCCCTGTTTTCCGGAGTTGTAGCCGTGCACGCAGACACACCTGCACCAGCCCCCGTGGCGACCTATGAACAGCAGATCCAGCAATGGCGCAATGGCCGTTTGGATCGGCTCACTGCACCGGACGGATGGTTGAGCCTGATCGGTCTGGAGTGGCTGAAGGAAGGCGTCAATCGCGTTGGCAGTGCGGCCGACAACGACATCGTGCTCAAGGCAGGGCCGGCGCACCTCGGTACGGTGACGTGGGCGAAGAATGGCGATCTGCACATTGTGCTGGCGAAGGACAGTGCAGCCACGATTGACGGCAAGACTGCGACCGAGGCGGTCCTGATCGACGATGCACATGCTACCGGAGATGCGTCACCGACCCTGGTGAGTTTCGGTGCGGCGAACTTCTACGTGATCGACCGCGACGGCCGCAAGGCGCTGCGCGTCAAGGACAGCGATGCGGCCACACGCAGGAATTTCCTCGGTATCGATTACTTTCCGATCGATCCGTCCTGGCACATCGTCGCCACCTGGGTGCCGTTCGATCCGCCGCACAAACTGGAGATCGGCTCGGTGATCGGCACGATCGACAAGGTCGACGTGCCGGGCAAGGCGGTGTTCCAGCACGACGGCCACACCTATGAATTGCTGCCCTATCAGGAAGAGCCGGGTGGCGATCTGTTCTTCGTGATCGCCGATCGCACTTCAGGCAAGGAGACCTATGGCGCGGCGCGTTTCCTTTATGCGGCGTTGCCGAAGGACGGCAAGGTGATCCTCGATTTCAACGAGGCCTACAACCCGCCATGCGCGTTCACACCGTTTGCCACCTGCCCGCTGGCACCGCCGGAGAATCGGCTGGACCTGCGCATCACGGCGGGCGAGAAGAAGTATCGCGGGGAGCATTGATCGCCTGATCGCGGCGTCTCGCCGCGATCAAATCAAACGCGCTGCTCTTGCTTGTCATGCATGGTGCGACTCAGTTTCCCTTGAATGCGGCCTTGCGCTTTTCCAGAAATGCCGAGGTTCCCTCGCGCATATCCTCGGTCGAGAACGCCAGCGCAAAACCCTGGGTCTCGAACTCCAGCCCCTGATCGATACCGGTCTCGCCGCCCTGCAGCACGGCATCCAGAATGCCGGCAGCAGCCAGTGGTGCAGCCGCGGCGAGCTGGTCGGCTAGGGCGTTGACTGTCTCGTCCAGCACATCGGCTGCGACCACTCGGGTGACAACACCCAGTTCGTAGGCACGCTGTGCATTGATCACGGCCCCGGTCAGGCACAGCTCCAGCGCCGCACCGCGCCCTGCCAGGCGCAGCAGGCGCTGGGTGCCGCCGAAGCCCGGGATCAGGCCGAGATTGATTTCGGGCTGGCCGAACTTCGCCTTCTCGCTGGCCACGCGCAGATGGCAGGCCATCGCCAGTTCCATGCCGCCGCCAAGTGCAAAACCCTGGATGCGTGCGATCACCGGCTTGCCCAGGCGTTCGATCGAACTCATCAGGCGTTGGCCGGTACGCGAAAAGCCCTGCGCCTGCACCGGCGTGTAACCGTTCATCTCGGCAATATCGGCACCGGCGACAAACGCCTTCTCGCCGGCACCTGCCAGCACCACCACACGCACGCTGTCGTCCTGTGCGGCCTGCGCGAAGGCGAGGGTCAGCTCATTGAGCGTGTCGCGGTCAAGTGCGTTGAGCTTGTCCGGGCGATTGACGGTAATCGTGCGTACTGCCTCACGGTTGCTGGTTTCGAGGTTGCGATAGGCCATGAACGGCTCCCGATGATTGCAAGGACGCGATGGTAGCAGCGGGAACCTTTGTCGCCAGCGGGTTTCTCATGCCACGTGCGGCCACCGCTGCAGGAATCCGGCGAACCGCTTAGGATGGACCGTCCGGATCGACAGTTGCGATAGAGTAGGACTCGATGGAGACAGGCATGACACATCTGCGTTGCGTACTGCTCGGCCTGTTGCTGCTGGGCGGTGTGGCGCATGCACAGGATCGCGCACCGGCTGACGCACCGGTGAAGCTGGACAAGAACAAGCTTTCATACGCGATCGGCTACCAGATCGGCAGCCAGTTCGCCGATGGCCGGCCGGATGTGGACATACCTGTCCTGCTTCGGGCGATCCAGGATGCGTATGCCAAGCGCAATCCCAGCGTGTCGATGCAGGACATGCATGAGCAGCTGCGGAGTCTCGAGCACCAGATGCATGCCGATGCGCTGGCCGAATTCAAGCGTATCGCCGAGGCCAACGCGCGCAAGAGTGCCGACTTCATGGCGCGCAACCGGCTACAGCCGGGCGTGGTGCAACTGCCCTCGGGTATCCAGTACGCAGTGCTGAGCAAGGGCTCCGGCACGGTCAGCCCGACCGTGACGAGCAGGGTGGTGGTGAACTATCGCGGCATGCTGATCGACGGTACCGAGTTTGACAGCACCTGGGCGCATGGCGCGCCAGTGAGTTTCGAGGTGGACGGAGTCATTCCCGGTTGGCGCGACGTGATCCCGCGCATGCATGTGGGCGATCGCTGGAAGGTGGTGATTCCGCCGCAACTGGCCTATGGCGCAGAAGGTCAGCTTCCACGAATCGGCCCGAACGAGGCACTGCTGTTCGAGATCCAGTTGCTCGAGATCCAGTCGAATCCGGCCAGGCCCTGATGCATGCCGGTGGTAACATGACCAGGCATGCCGAACGAGCCAAACCTTTCTGAAACTCCCCCGCTGACCCCTTGCATTGGCATCTGCCGGTTGGATGATCGCGGTTATTGTGTGGGCTGCCTGCGCACCGGCGAGGAGATCGGTCGCTGGCGCGTGATGAGCGATGCAGAGCGGCGCTACGTCATGCAGGTGATCCTGCCAACGCGTGAACCTGCATGATGGAGGCGCTGGTCAAGGCATTGCGTCCGCTGTCGTCGCCACCGACGGCACCGGGCTGGAATCACGCGGACATGATCGAGCTGCTCGGCAATACGCAGCGCCAGCCGGCTGCCGTGCTGGTCGGATTTCGCGAGGGTGTGCAGCCTAGGCTGGTGCTCACCGTGCGTACCGATCAGCTGCAGTCGCATGCCGGTCAGGTGGCGTTTCCGGGTGGTCGCAGCGATCCGGCCGATGGCGGTGATGCGCTGACCACGGCCTTGCGCGAGAGCAAGGAGGAAATCGGCCTTGATCCTGCGCTGGTGACGCCGCTGGGTTATCTGGACAGCTTCGAGACGATCAGCGGCTATTGCATTACCCCGGTGGTGGCGAACATCGCCACCGAAGCGCAGCTGTATCCGGCACCGGATGAGGTGGCTGAAGTGTTCGAGGTGCCGCTGGCGTTTTTCCTGGAGCCTGCGAACCTGCGCCGCTACACGATGGAATTCCGCGGCCATCACCGACCCATGGTGGAGTTCGTCCACGGCGGCCATCGCATCTGGGGCGCCACCGCGGCGATGCTGTTCAACCTGCTGCAGAGGATGGGACGGACATGACACTTAAAACCACCCTGATTGACGCATCAGAGCTGGCTACCTTGGCGACGCACGACGTGCTCATCGTCGATTGCCGTTTCGACCTGGTCGATCCGGGCAACGGTGGGCGTGACTATCTGGAGGGACATATCCCCGGTGCGGTCTACGCCAGCCTCGATCACGACCTGTCCGATCTGTCGCGCCAAGCCGAAGGACTGGGCCGGCACCCGTTGCCGCTGGAGTCGGCATTCAACGCGCTGTTGTCGCGCTGGGGCTGGCATCCGGGCTTGCAGGTTGTCTGCTATGACACGGCCGCTGGCGCGCTGGCCGCGGCGCGACTGTGGTGGCTGCTGCGGCTGATCGGCGTGCACCGGGTCGCCGTGCTGGATGGTGGTTATGCTGCGTGGTTGGCGGCAGGCCTGCCGGTCGAGACCGGCGAGCCGGTTGCACGGCCGGCAAGCCAGGTGTCCCTGCGCTATGACGCGAGCCAGTTGCTGCTGGATCACGCCACGTTGCTGGATGGTGCTGCCGGCCAATTGCTGGATGCCCGCGCGGCACCGCGTTACCGCGGCGATGTCGAGCCGCTGGATCGGATCGGCGGTCATGTGCCTGGCGCATTGAACCGACCGTTCGCCGACAACCTGGGCAGTGACGGCCGCTTCAAGCCGGCGACACAACTTCGCGACGAGTTCGTCGCGGTGCTGGGTTCGACTGCGCCCACGCAGGTGGTGCACATGTGCGGTTCCGGCGTAACTGCCTGTCACAACCTGCTGGCGATGGAACATGCTGGGCTGCATGGTTCGCGGCTGTACGCGCCGTCGTGGAGTGGCTGGGTCAACGATCCGTCACGACCGGTGGCGAAGGGCTGACGCGTGGCACGCATCAACCCTTGCTCTTGAGTCGTGCCACCAACTTCTGCAATACAGCCTGTGTCTGCGGATGGAAGAACGCCTCGACGAAATCGTCCAGCGGCAATGCATCGGGATTGGCATAGGCAGCGGCGAGATCGGCACGCGCCAGAGTGCGGGTAGCGAGCATCGCGTGGGATGGCAGCGCCAGCAGTTCACCCAGCCAGTGCAGCGCGCGCGTGCTGACCTGGTCGACGCTGGTGAGTTCGTCCACAAAGCCACAGGCAAGAGCTTCTGCCGACTCGATCATGGCACCGGCGACCAGCAACCGTTCGGCACGATAGGTGCCGACCACGCGGCGCAGCGCCAGCTGGATCGCTTCGGGCACGATCAGGCCAACCTGCACCTCATTGAGGCCGATCCGGTACGGGCCTTCGGCCATCACCCGATAGTCGCAGAACAAGGCCAGCACGGCGCCGCCGGCCGGGCTGTGACCGGTGATCGCGGCCACCAGCGGAATCGGTGCACGCGCGAGGGTGGCGCACACGGCAAAGAATTCGCGCCAGTATTCGCGGACGCCTGCCCGGTCGCGACCGAGCAGGGACGGTACGTCGACGCCGGCCGAGAACAGGCCTTGCGCGCCGGACAGCACGATGCCGCGCACGCCATCGCGGACGCTGTCGTCCACTGCGGCGCGCAGAGCGCGCAGCAACTCCAGGTTCAAGGCGTTGACCGGTGGCCGTGCCAGCTGGATCTCGCGGATGCCGTCGTGGTTGGTCAGGTTGAGCATGATGAACTCCGGGGTGTGGTCATTGCGGTTGTTCGTCGGCAGTCCAGCTGTAACGCACTGCATAGTCCAGCGTGGTCTTGCCGTTGGCTGGCACCTCGATGCGGAACTCCAGTGTGTCCGGTGTCTGCTGGCTGGGCTTGTTGCTGGATGACACCAGCGTCCACTGGCGCCAGCGGCTGGGGTGTTCGCGCACGGTCACCGTGCGTGGATGGTCGCCCGCATTGCTCAGGTCGATGCGGAAGGCTTCGTCCAGCGTGCGACCAGACTTGTCCACGCTGAAGCCGGTGCGCGTGCGCTCGGCGCGCAGGTCGAACGCGGTACCCAGGGTGATGCTTGCGTCGTTGCCTTTGGGCGTGTCGTCGATGCGACCTTCGCCGATGAATTGTGGCGTACCGTTTTTGTCGGCGGTCAGCACACGCAGATAGCCGGCCGGCAGGCTGTCGAACGCCTGCAGCTTCAGGGTGCTGATGATGGCGCTGCTACCACCCACGTTGAAATCCCGCTCCAGCATCGGTTGCTGCGGCTGGAAGCTGCCGCCGTTTTCGTACAGCGCCGTGCGCTCGCAATCCAATGTGCGGGTGGCGTACAGCGGCACCTGACTGACGCTGCCGTCGGGCAGGTCGACCGTGGCGGGCAGAGCATAGGTGCGATAGTCGGCCAACGTGGATTGCTCAGGCAGCGCTGGGGCCGCCTTGGCTGCAAACGTCATCATGACTGGGCGCGGTCCCGATGCCTTGGCAAAATTCGGCTCGCCGGCAACCAGGGTCAGCTTCGTGTCACGCCAGTCGCGACCACTGCGATTGGCGATGCTGGCACGGGATTCGAACTGCATGCGGCAGGTTGTGCCTGGCTGCAGTGTCGCCACATAGGCGGCGCGCCAGCCGAGGCCGGAGGTGGGGTAGCTGAGCACGGCAGGCGTCAGGCCGGAGTGCATTGCATCCACCCGCAGGCTCAGGCTGGCGCCGGTGGGGAAGTCACCGCCTGGAGTGCGCACGGCGGCAAATTGTCGGACCAGCGAGGTGTTGCCATCATGGTCGCGCACCAGCAGTCCATCGCCGGCACGCAGGAGGGTACCGCTGGCCAGCGGCTGGCCATTGTCGCCGAGCACGTCGACCGTGTGGCCAACCAGACCGGTCAGCGCAGCGTTCTGTCCCTGCGCCAGTAGCAGGCGCTGCGAGATGACCGTGGCATTCCCGCCGGGAAAGCCGAGTGCGAGCGATTCGGGATCGAGAAAGATCGGAAGGTCACCAATCACCACATCATGGATGCCAGCAGCCAGGGTCAGCGCACGCTGTTCGCGCACCACCGCGTAGCCTTCGGCGACGTTGCCTTCGCCAGTGCTGGCATACAGCGCGGCGCTGTCGCTCCGATAAAGGGTGACTGCAGTGCCGTCGGCGGCATGCGCCGGTGACATGCCTGCAAAAGCAGCAACACAGGCGAAGGCCAGGGCGGAGCAATGTGATGTCGTCATCGGGCGAACTCCATCGTGAGGGCTGGTAGCCATCATAGCGACGACACGTGCACGCAGTATGTCGATGGTTCCAGCGCAGGTTTCCACCTTCACTGACCGCGTTCAGTCGCTCTTGTGTTCGTTGGCTGCCACGCGAATCGCCTCCGGCAGGCTCACCGGCTTGCCGGTTATCGGATTCATCCACACCAGCACCACGTGGCCGTCGCAGTAGAGGCGGCTGGTGTCATCCGCATCGACGATGCGATGGGCAAGCGTGATCGAGCTGTTGCCCAGCCGCTCGCGGCGCAGTTCGATGTGCAGCGAGGCCGGCCATGCGATTGACTGGCGGTAATTGAGCGTGCTGGCGGCCAGCACTGGCATCGCGGTCTCGCTGAACCACTCGCGTACACCCTTCAGCCACTGCAGTCGCGCCTCTTCCAGGTAAGTGAGGTAGTTGGCATTGTTGACGTGGTTGAAGGCATCCAGGTCGCGCCAGCGCACGTCGAGTGTAGCGACGAACAAAGCGGCATCGCTGCCGCCTTTCGACGTGGCATCAGCGGTTCCGGTGGCTTCGTTCGCTACGGGGGCTTCAGCAAGCTTGGCTTGCGTGGTGGACTTGCGTGGACTCATGAACTCTTCTTCTTTCCGCGCATCGGCTTGTACTTGTCGGCCGAGGCGATGTGCTTGGTGGCGGCCTTGACGCGCTTGGCGGCGTCGGGCTTTTTCGGCTTGGCCGGTTTCAGGTGTGGCGCCAGGAAATGACCGGTATGTGATTCGGCGCTGGCCGCCACGGTTTCCGGGGTACCGGCAACCAGGATGCGACCGCCGCCAGCGCCACCTTCGGGGCCGAGATCGACGACCCAGTCGGCGGTCTTGATCACGTCGAGATTGTGCTCGATAACCACGACCGTGTTGCCCTGATCGACCAGTTGATGCAGCACGTCGAGCAGTTGCTCGATGTCGTGGAAGTGCAGCCCGGTGGTCGGCTCGTCGAGGATGTACAGGGTGCGCCCGGTATCACGCTTGGACAGCTCCTTGGACAGCTTCACGCGTTGCGCTTCACCACCCGAGAGCGTGGTCGCGCTCTGGCCGAGCTTGATGTAATCGAGGCCCACGGCGCGCAGCGTATCGAGCTTGCGCGCGATGGTCGGCACATTCTCGAAAAGCTTCAGCGAGTCCTCCACCGTCATGTCGAGCACGTCGGCAATCGTATGGCCCTTGTAGTGGATCTCCAGCGTCTCGCGGTTGTAGCGCTTGCCGTGGCAGAGGTCGCAGGGCACGTAGACGTCGGGCAGGAAATGCATCTCCACCTTGATCATGCCGTCGCCTTCGCAAGCCTCGCAGCGACCGCCGCGCACGTTGAAGCTGAAGCGGCCCGGTGTGTAGCCGCGCGAACGCGCTTCCGGCACCTGCGAGAACATGTCGCGCAGCGGGGTGAACAGGCCGGTATAGGTGGCCGGGTTGGAGCGTGGCGTGCGGCCGATCGGCGACTGGTCGATGTCGACCACCTTGTCGAACAGATCCATGCCAGTAACCGACTTGTACGCGGCCGGCTGCGTGCTGGCGCCGTTCAGTTCGGTGGCGGCGAGGCGGAACAAGGTATCGTTGACCAGGGTCGATTTGCCCGAGCCGGAGACGCCGGTGATGCAGGTGAACAGACCAGCCGGAATTGCCAGGTCGACATTTTTCAGGTTGTTGCCGCTGGCGCCTTTCAGGTGCAGCCATGCATCGGCGTCGGCGGGCTGGCGGCGCACGGTCGGCACTTCGATCGCACGTGCGCCGGACAGGAACCGGCCGGTGATCGAGCGCGGCGAATCGAGCATGTCCTGCACCGAGCCCTGCGCCACGATCTCGCCACCGTGCACGCCGGCACCGGGGCCGATATCGAGCACATGGTCGGCCATGCGGATCGCGTCCTCGTCGTGCTCGACCACGATCACCGTGTTGCCGAGATCGCGCAGACGCGTGAGTGTGCCAAGCAGGCGTTCGTTGTCGCGCTGGTGCAGGCCGATCGACGGTTCGTCCAGCACGTACATCACGCCAACCAGGCCGGCACCGATCTGCGAAGCCAGTCGGATGCGTTGCGCCTCGCCACCGGAGAGCGAATCGGCCTGACGATCCAGCGTGAGGTAGTTCAGGCCGACGTCGTTGAGGAAGGTCAGCCGCTCACGGATCTCCTTGATGATCTTCACCGCGATCTCGCCGCGCCAGCCAGCCAGTTTGAGATCGGCGAAAAACGCCAGCGCATCATCGATCGAGCGGTGGGTCAACGAGGGCAGCGCATGATCGGCAACGAATACATTGCGCGCGGAGCGGTTCAGGCGCTGTCCTTCGCAGGTCGGGCAGGGCTGGTCGCTGATGTACTTGGCCAGCTCCTCGCGCACGGCCGGGGATTCGGTTTCCTTGTAGCGCCGATCCAGGTTCGGCAGGATGCCTTCGAACGGGTGCTCGCGGGTGACCTTGCCGCCGCGCTCGGTGATGTAGCGGAACGCGATCTTGTCCTTGCCGCTGCCGTACAGCACGGCCTTCTGGACGTCCGCCGGAAGTTTCTGCCACGGTGTGTCGACGTCGAAACCGTAGTGCGCCGCCAGCGACAGGATCAGCTGGAAGTAGTGCGCATTGCGCCGGTCCCAGCCGCGCACCGCGCCACCGGATAGCGGCAGTTCCGGATGACCGACCACGCGCGCGGCATCGAATACCTGGGTCACGCCGAGGCCATCGCACGAAGGGCAGGCGCCAACCGGCGAGTTGAACGAGAACAGGCGGGGTTCCAGTTCGGGCAGCGAGTAATCGCATACGGGACAGGAGTAGCGCGATGACAGCATCTGCTCGGGGCCGCCATCCATGTCGGCCAGGATCACCAGCCCATCGCCAAGCCGCAGCGCGGTCTCGAACGATTCGGCCAGCCGCTGCTTGATGTCGTCGCGCGGGCGAAAGCGATCGATCACCACCTCGATGGTGTGCTTCTGGCGTAGCGTCAGCGGTGGCACGGCGTCCAGGTCGTACACCGTGCCATCGACACGCGCCCGCACGAAACCCTGCGCGCGCAGCTGGTCGAACACCTGCACGTGCTCGCCCTTGCGCTCGCGGATCACCGGCGCCAGCAGCATGAAGCGCTTTTCCGGATCCTGTGCCAGCGTGGCGTCGACCATCTGGCTGACCGTCTGTGCCTCCAGCGGGATGCCATGATCGGGGCAGCGTGGCGTGCCGACGCGGGCGTACAGCAGGCGCAGGTAGTCGTAGACCTCGGTGATCGTGCCCACGGTCGAGCGTGGGTTGTGCGAGGTGGATTTCTGCTCGATCGATATCGCCGGCGACAGACCCTCGATGTGGTCTACGTCGGGTTTTTCCATCATCGACAGGAACTGGCGCGCATATGCCGACAACGACTCGACATAACGCCGCTGGCCCTCGGCATAAATCGTGTCGAACGCCAGCGATGACTTGCCCGAGCCGGACAGGCCGGTGATCACGATCAGCTTGTCGCGTGGCAGGTCGAGGTCGATGTTCTTGAGGTTGTGCGTGCGTGCGCCGCGGATGCGTATGGTGTCCATGACGCCATGATGTGGGGAGGATTGTTTACTATACCAAGGAGTTTCGATAATTCAGGTAATGAAGCCGATGGGAAAGCCGGAATCCGCGGGTTTGCATGCCGACGCGGCTATGGCTAAATGGCCGTTCTGGCCATGGGGGCTGGTTTCACGGGGGATTGAGAGATGGTGATGCGCAAGTGGGCCGGATTTGCGGCGGCAGTGCTGCTGGCATGCGGGACGACGGGACAGGCGCTGGCCGCGCAACCCACCGATCAGCAGGTACGCCAGTTGTTCGAAGTGATGCATTTGAGCCAGGCGTTCGGCCAGATGGCCGCGCAGATAGGCGAGTCATTGTCCAAGCAGATGTCCACGGTTCTGCCTTGCGTGCCTGCTTCCTACTGGCAGAACTTCCTGGACGCCAACAGCACGGAGCAGATAATGGCCCGCATGGTGCCCATTTATCAGAACCACTTCACGGCGGAGGATGTGGCCGGGCTGCTCAGGTTCTACCAGTCGCCACTGGGCCAGAAGGTGATCGCCCAGATGCCGGTGACGATGGCCGAGGCCATGCATGGCGGTCAGGAGTGGGGGCGGGAACGTGGCATGCAGATGATGAGCGAGCTGCAGCTCAAGGGAACGCTCAATGCGCAGGGACGTTGTCCGGCTGTCGGCTCACCGCCGGCACCGCCACCGGCTTCCAGGCATTGAGCCAGCTGGCTTCCTGCCTGCAGGCTGGGGGTTTTCAGGCAGGAGTGGTCAGTATTTGACCAGTGCACAGGAGGGTCGCTATAATCCGCGGTTCGCCAGACCTGAATTGGTCATGGCGATACCCAAGAGAATAACGACAGAAGGGCATTCCCATGAGTTATGCAGTCATCAAGACCGGTGGCAAGCAGTACCGTGTGCAGCAGGGCGACGTGCTGCGCGTGGAGCTGTTGACCGCCGAAGAAGGCGCCACCGTGAGCTTCGACCAGGTGCTGCTGGTCGGTTCCGGCGAGTCGGTCACCGTCGGTGCGCCGATCGTGGACGGCGCCACCGTCAGCGCCACCGTCCGCAAGCACGGCCGTGCCGACAAGATCCGCATCATCAAGTTCCGCCGCCGCAAGCATTACAAGCGTCAGCAGGGTCACCGTCAGCATTTCACCGAAATCGAGATCACAGGCATCAACGCCTGAGCACTGGAGCATTGAGTCATGGCACATAAAAAAGGCGTAGGTTCCAGCCGCAACGGTCGCGATTCGAACCCGAAATACCTCGGCGTCAAGATCTACGGTGGCCAGGCCATCGAAGCCGGCAACATCATCGTGCGTCAGCGCGGCACCCAGTTCCATCCGGGTACCGGCGTCGGCCTGGGTCGTGACCACACGCTGTTCGCGCTGGTCGACGGTACCGTCCAGTTCGCCGTTCGCGGCGACAAGAACCGCCGTTTCGTCGACGTCGTGCAGGCGTAAGCCTTTCGCGATGCGAGAGCGAGGGCCCCGCTTCGGCGGGGCTTTTCGTTTCGGCACCCATGTGTCTCGCCCGTCGGGCCGTAGCATCGTGCAAATCGGCACTCCTGCCGATTTGTCGTTCGTGAGGGAGCCACTCGGCTATCCTTCTGCAGATATTCAATAGTGCCGGATCCACCATCATGAAATTCGTCGACGAAGCCAATATCAAAGTCCTGGCCGGTGATGGTGGCAATGGCTGCATCAGCTTCCGCCGCGAGAAGTTCATTCCGTTCGGTGGCCCCGATGGCGGTGATGGCGGCTATGGCGGCTCGGTCTGGCTGGTGGCCGACGAAGGCCTCAACACCCTGGTCGATTTCCGCCACCAGCGCAGCTTCAAGGCCCAGCGCGGTGAGAACGGCATGGGCAGCCAGATGTACGGCAAGGGCGGCGAAGACACGACCATCCGCGTGCCGGTCGGCACCATGATCACCAATGTCGATACCGACGAGGTGATCGGCGACCTCACCGGCCATGGCCAGCGCATGCTGGTGGCGCAGGGTGGCAAGGGCGGCCTGGGTAATATCCATTTCAAGACGTCGGTGAACCGGGCGCCGCGCAAGGCCACGCCGGGTACGCCGGGCGAAGTGCGCGAGCTGAAACTGGAGTTGCGCTTGCTGGCTGACGTGGGACTGCTCGGTTTTCCGAATGCCGGCAAATCCACCTTCATCCGTGCGGTTTCCGCGGCGACCCCGCGGGTGGCGGATTACCCGTTCACCACGCTGCATCCGAACCTCGGCGTGGTCAGCCTCGGCACCGACCAGAGCTTCGTGATCGCCGACATCCCCGGCCTGATCGAGGGTGCAGCCGACGGCGCCGGGCTGGGCATCCAGTTCCTGCGCCACGTGGCGCGCACCAGCCTGCTGCTGCACCTGGTCGATATCGCGCCGATCGACGATACGGATCCGGCCGGGCAGGTACGGGCGATCGAGCAGGAGCTGGCCAAGTTCAACCCGGAACTGCTGGAGCGTCCGCGCTGGCTGGTGCTGAACAAGGCCGACATGCTGGCCGAGGACGAGCGCACGGCGGTCGCGGAAAGGATCGTTGCCGAGCTTGGCTGGACCCAGCCGTGGTTCCTGGTCTCGGCGATCGCCCGCGAGAACACCATGGCGGTCTGTCAGCAGGTGCAGCGCTTCTTCGAGTCCCAGCGCGAGGCCAGCGTGGAGCGGATCGATATGCTGCCCGGCGACGTGCGCTTGCGTGGCCAGGAGCCGCGAGCCTGAAGTGAAGCCAGGGTTGCGGTGAATTGATTCCCCGCAACCTCACGCTCTCCTACATGCGGAACACGCCGTAACGCTGTGGTTCGATCGGTGCGTTGAGCGACGCCGAGATCGCCAGCCCAAGCACGCGGCGTGTATCGGCCGGATCGATGATGCCGTCGTCCCACAGCCTTGCGCTGGCGTAATACGGATGGCCCTGGCGTTCGTACTGGTCGCGGATCGGTGCCTTGAACGCTTCTTCCTCTTCGGCACTCCACGTCTTCCCACTTGCCTCGATACCGTCGCGCTTGACCGTGGCAAGCACTGATGCTGCCTGCTCACCCCCCATCACGCTGATGCGCGCGTTCGGCCACATCCACAGGAAGCGGGCACCATACGCGCGGCCGCACATCGCGTAATTGCCGGCGCCGAAGCTGCCGCCGATCACCACGGTGAATTTCGGCACGTGTGAACAGGCCACCGCGGTGACCATCTTGGCGCCGTCCTTCGCGATGCCAGCCTGCTCGTATTTCTTGCCGACCATGAAGCCGGTGATGTTCTGCAGGAACACCAGCGGCACGTTGCGCTGGTTGCACAGCTCGATGAAGTGCGCGCCCTTGAGCGCGCTTTCGGCGAACAGGATGCCGTTGTTGGCAATGATGCCCACCGGATAACCGTGGATATGTGCGAAGCCGGTGACCAGGGTCTTGCCGTAGCGTGCCTTGAACTCGTGGAACTCGGAGCCGTCGACGATGCGTGCGATCACCTCACGGATATCGAACGGGCGACGGGTATCCTGCGGGATCACGCCGTAGAGCTCCTCGGCCGGATACTTCGGCTCGACCGGCGTGCGCAGCGCCAGTGGCATGTCCTTTTTGCGGTTCAGGCTGGCCACGATGTCGCGCGCGATGCTGAGCGCATGTGCGTCGTTCTCCGCGTAGTGATCGGCCACGCCCGAGATGGAGGTATGCACGTCCGCGCCGCCAAGCGTCTCGGCATCGACCACCTCGCCGGTGGCGGCCTTCACCAGCGGCGGTCCACCGAGGAAGATCGTGCCCTGTTCGCGCACGATGATCGTCTCGTCGCTCATCGCCGGCACGTAGGCGCCACCAGCGGTGCACGAACCCATTACCACGGCGATCTGCGGGATGCCGAGCCCTGACATGCGCGCCTGGTTGTAGAAGATCCGCCCGAAGTGTTCCTTGTCCGGGAACACCTCGTCCTGCAGCGGCAGGAAGGCACCACCGGAGTCGACCAGGTAGATGCAGGGAAGGTGGTTTTCCAGCGCCACTTCCTGCGCGCGCAGGTGTTTCTTCACCGTCATCGGAAAATACGTGCCGCCCTTTACGGTGGCGTCGTTCGCCACCACCACCACCTCGAGGCCGTTGACCCGGCCGATGCCGGTGATCACGCCCGCCGAGGGTGCCGCATCGTCGTACATGCCGTGCGCGGCCAGTGCAGACAGTTCGAGGAAGGGTGAACCCGGATCGAGCAGGGCGCGGATGCGTTCGCGCGGCAGCAGCTTGCCGCGCGCGATGTGCTTCTCGCGAGCCCCGGCGCCGCCGCCTTCGGCACTACGCGCCAGTTCACGCTGCAGATCGTCGACCACGGCACGCAATTGCGCGCTGCTGGCCTGGAACTCGGGCGAACGGGAATCGATTTGCGAGGTGATGACGCTCATGGATTTGACTCTGTCGGCATGGACAAACCACCGATGATAGCGGTGGTTTGGAGGGATCCGAAATGCGGCCGTGCCGGAAGGCGGGCGAAAAAAAACCGGCCGCACAGGGCGGCCGGTTTTCATGGAAGCCTGACGGGTTCAGTGACCCGCGGCGTCCTTCGCCTTGGCAGCTGCATCCTTTGCGGCGCCAGCGGCGTCCTTGGCAGCGTCGGCAGCCTTGCTGGCAGCGTCAGCAGCGTTGCCGGCAGCGCTCTTCATGGCGTCGGCAGCGCTCGGGGCGGTGCCGGCGGCAGCCGGAGCAGCAGCGGTGGAAGCCGGAGCGGCGGCGGTGGAAGCCGGAGCAGCAGCCGGAGCGGCAGCGGTGGAGGCCGGAGCAGCAGCGGTTGCTGCGGCAGCAGCCTTCTGCGCCGTATCAGCAGCCTGCTGAGCGGTGTCAGCCGACTTCTGGGCGTCCTGCGCGGAATCCTGCGCGCCGTTGCTGCAAGCCGCCAGCAACGCGACGAGCGCGGAGGCGAGAAGGGTACGCGTAAACTTCATGGTGGATCTCCTATGCCGTGGAATGCCATTTGGCCGTGTATTAATAACGCTTTCGCGGAAATTGCGCCACATTTTTTATAGTGGCGCTTCAGTACACGTTAAATGCCGATTTAAGCGGCCATGATGCGGCCAACAAATGGTGCGCTGCCCCCGGGTTCAGTCGAGGCACTCCACCGCGATGGCGGTGGCCTCGCCGCCGCCGATGCACAGGCTGGCAACACCACGCTTGAGGCCACGCGTTTTCAGGGCGTTGAGCAGGGTCACCACCAGGCGGGCACCGCTGGCGCCGATCGGGTGGCCCAGCGCACAGGCACCGCCATTGACGTTGAGCCTGTCGTGCGCAATGCCGAGTTCCTTCATCGGGGTCATGGCGACCACCGCAAAGGCCTCGTTGACTTCGAACAGGTCGACATCGCTGACTTTCCAACCGGCCTTGTCCAGCACCTTCTGGATGGCGCCGACCGGCGCGGTGGTGAACCACTCCGGCTCCTGCGAATGGGTGGCATGGGCCACGATCCGGGCCAGTGGCTTCAGACCGCGCTTGTTCGCGTCGTCGGCCGACAGAAGCACCAGTGCGGCGGCGCCGTCGGAGATGCTGGACGAGCTGGCCGCGGTGATGGTGCCGTTCTCCTTGCGGAAGGCTGGTTTCAGCGTCGGGATCTTGGCGATGTCGGAACGGCCCGGCTGCTCGTCCGTATCCACCTGCACGTCGCCCTTGCGACCGCTTACCGTGACCGGCACGATCTCGCCGGCGAAAGCACCGTTCTGTTGCGCGGCCTTGGCCCGGTTCACCGATTCGATCGCGAACGCATCCTGTTCTTCGCGGCTGAAGTGGTACTTGTCCGCGCACAGCTCGCCGAACACGCCCATCGCCTTGCCGTCATAGGGATTGGTCAGGCCATCCCACGCCATGTGATCGACCAGTTGGCCGTCGCCATAGCGAATGCCAGTGCGCGCGTTGACCATGTGCGGTGCATTGGTCATCGATTCCATGCCGCCTGCCACCACCACGGCAGCTGAACCGGCCTTGATCAGGTCGTGGCCCAGCATGATCGCCTTCATGCCCGAACCGCACACCTTGTTGATCGTGGTGCAGCCGACGCTGGCCGGCAGGTCAGCGCCCAGCGAGGCCTGGCGTGCGGGTGCCTGGCCCAGGTTGGCCGGCAGCACGCAGCCCATGATCACCTCGCTGACATCGGCGGGTGCGACCCCGGATTGTTCCAGTGCGGCACGAATGGCCGTGGCGCCAAGTTTCGGTGTGGGGACGCCGGTGAACTGACCGAGGAAGGAGCCGATGGCCGTGCGCTTGGCTCCGGCGATGACGACGCTGACATCCGACATGAGTAACTCCGCTTGCAATGCTATAGAGGCGTGAAAGCCTGGTGGATAACCTCCCGATTATCGCAGCCCGTTGCAAACCACGGCAAATCGGGCGGCATGGCGTGCCGGACGGTTTTGCGCCGCATTTCATTGCGTTTTCGTTGTGCCAAGATGGGCACGGGGAGGTATCCCGTGCGTCCGGCATGCGCGTGATACCGGGTTCGGGGTGCGGTAGCGGGGTGCATCATGAAAACGCTCGATTCCGGGTTGCGGCGTCGTGAAGTGGCCATGGTGGTGGCCATGGCACTTGGTTTGGGTGCTTGCGGTGGAGGTGGTGGCAACGTCAAGCCCACGCCGACCACATCGACTACGCCACCGTCGTCGACGGTGCCGCAGCCACCGATCGATGCCCAGCTCTCGATCACCAACACCTACGCCGCACACAATCAGGGTTATACCGGTGCGGGCGTCATCATCGGCGTCGTGGATAGCGGCATCATGCCGAACAATCCCGCCGTCGCTGGACGGGTGTTGGACGAATTCATTGACGTCGATCCATCGACCAACAACACCAGCATTCCCGATGTCGTCGGACACGGCACCTGGGTGTCCGAGATCGCTGCGGGCGTCCCGTTTGATCAGTTTGCCGGTGGTATCGCGCCGGGCGCCGATCTGGTCTCCGCGCGCATCATCGACGACAACGCACCGGATGATAATGGTTCGACCGCGCCCACGACGGTAACTTCAGCCGATGCCGTGCCATTGGGGCAGGTCAATCAACAGTTGATCAGCGTCGGCGTGCAGATCATGAACAACTCTTGGGGTGGCATATCGTGGAGCAGTACAGACACGGTTACCTCGGCTGCTTTCGATGCGGCGTATGCACCGTTCGTCGAACAGCACGGCGGACTGGTGGTATTCGCCGCCGGTAACGACTCGACGGCTAACCCGAGCACGATCGCGTCGCTGCCCTCGATTGCGAACGATCCCGCGCTGCAGCAGGGCTGGCTGGTCGCCGTGGCGGTCAACAGCAACAGTCCGACCCAGCTGGATGGTTATTCGAACAAGTGCGGCATCGCGATGAACTACTGCCTGGCCGCGCCGGGTGACGTGATCGTGCTGGACAAGGACACCCTCGCCAGCACCACCAATCCGACCTATTACATCGTGGAGGGTACCTCCTTCGCCGCTCCGCAGGTGTCCGGTGCGGCAGCCTTGGTGTGGCAGGCCTACCCGTATTTCACCAACGACCTGGTGCGCCAAACCCTGTTGGGCACGGCCGATCCGCTGGGTGGTTCGCAACCCAATCCGACCTTCGGTTACGGCGAGCTGGATGTCGGCAAGGCGGTGAATGGTCCCGAGCAATTCAACTGGGGCGATGTCACGGTCAGCTTCAGCGGCAACTCCAGCTGGAACAACCCGATCTCCGGCGCTGGCGGCTTGATCAAGCAGGGCACCGGCACGCTCAACCTGACCCAGCCATCGAGCTATGCCGGCCTGACCCAGGTGCAGGGTGGCACGCTCACTGCCATCTCGCTGGCTTCCAGCGTGAGCATCAGCGCCGGTGCCACGTTGAGCGGCACCCAGACCATCGGCGGCAGCGTGACCAATGCTGGCGTGCTGGGCGTCAGCGGCAACAATGTCAACGTCGGCGGCAACTACGTGCAGCAGGGCAATGGCCGGCTGGCGGTGTCGCTGGGTTCGGCGCTGAGCGTCACCGGCACGGCCAGCCTGAGCGGCGGTGATCTGTACGTGATCGGTACCAATCCGGGTTATGTGATCAGCTCGCATACCAATGTGCTGACCGCTGCCGGGGGTCTCACCGGCACGTTCTCGGCATTGAACACGGCGTCCAATGTGATGCTGACCTCCACGCTCAACTACGATGCCAACGATGCGTGGCTCGATGTGCAACAGGTGAATGTCACCGCGATACAGGGCGCGAGTTACACGGCGGCCTCCTACGGCGCCGCGCAGCGCGTGCAGAGTGCGTTCGGCCAGCTCAACAGCCAGCTCACGCAGGGCACGCTGACACCGACTTCCAGCGCAGTCGCAAGCGGTTTCTTCGCTGGTGCAGCGAGCCTGCAGCAATCGGCCACCCTGGCTGCTGCGCAGAATTCGCTCAGCACCTTGTCGGGCCAGTTGCACGCAGCCAGCGCGGCGATGACGTTCGAGGCGATCGATGCAGGCACCCAGGCATTATCCAGTCGCTTCGACCAGCTGCTCGACGCACCCACGTTGGGTGGCTGGACCCAGCACCTGGGTTCCGAGGGCAGCATGTCACGCAGTGGTTACAGCGATGTTGGCTATGACCTGAGTGGCACTATGGTCGGCGCGGACAGTCGCTTCGGCCCGAATGGCGTGGTGGGTTACGCCATAAGCCAGAGTCAGGGTCTGGGCCGCCTCGCCGAGAGTGGCGACCAGGGCAACAGCCATGCGCTGGAAGGCATGCTCTACGGCGGCGTGGTCGATGGGAACTGGTACACCATGGGGCGTTTCGGCATCGGCAGCTATCGCGAGAACATGCAGCGCGAGCTCGAGCTCGGCAATGATTTTTCCAGGGTGTTCAGCGACAGCAACGGCCGCTACGGTCTGGCCTATGGCGAGAGCGGCTACCGCCTCATGCTTGGCGGCATGCAACTGACTCCCTACGTGAACCTGCAGTATGCGCAGATCCAGAGTGATGGCTTCAACGAGGGTGGTGCGGATGGTTTCGGCCTGATGTCCGATGCACAGAACATCGAGCGCTGGCAGGCTGGTTTGGGCATGCGTGCGATGCGTCGCTGGTTGCTCGATAGAGGCACCACGCTGACGTGGCAGACCCGATTGTTGTGGCAGCGTGCGCTGGCCATGCACGGAGAGATCCCGGATGCCAGCTTCACCGGGCTGACGCAGTGGGCGCCAGTGGGCGGTATCGGCCTGTCACGCTACGGCGGTGTGGCAGCCACGTCGCTCAACTGGAGCTTCTCGCAGAAGTCCAGCCTGCAGCTGGATCTCGAAAAGGACTACGACCAGTATCAGGACGGAAACATGGCCATGGTCAGTTACAAGCTGACGTTCTGATCGCGACAGACTGTCGACGATGCGCCGAGCGCGCGGTTGCTGCACCCAGCTGCAGAAGTTATACCAGCAGCACTTGCACGCCTGCTGCGCGCAGGGTTTCGACCGTCTCGGCAGGGGCGCTGCTGTCGCTGATCACCATGTGCAGGTTCTGCACCGGGGTGATCACCGACAGGCTGCGCTGGCCCAGCTTGCTGGCATCGAGCACGGCGATGGTCTGGCGCGAGACGCGGATCATCAGCGCATTCAGCGCCGCCTCGAGCGGATCCGGCGTGGTCACACCCACCTCGGGATCGAGTCCGTCGACGCCGAGGAACAGCCGGTCTGCGGAAAGTTTCGCCAGTGCCTGCTCGGCATCCGGGCCGACCAGCGAATACGAGGTCTGCCGCAGCAGGCCACCGAGCATCATCACGCGGATCTGCGGCAGTCCGGACAATTCCATTGCGATGTTCAACGCATTGGTGATCACGGTCAGCGATTCGAACTTCATCTGACGGATCTGCCGGGCGATCTCCACCGTGGTCGAGCCGGAGTCGAGGATGATCGTTTCGCCATCCTGGATCATCTTCGCCGCGGCCTGGCCGATGCGCAGCTTCTGCGCGTGCCAGCGGGTTTCCTTGATGTTGAGCGGCGTGTCATTCGTGGCTGCCGAGACCGGCAGCGCGCCACCATGCGAACGGGCGATTGCCGAGCTGCGTGCGAGCGCCTCCAGATCGCCGCGGATCGTCACGGTGGAGGTGTTGAAGTGCGTCGCCAGTTCTTCCACCGTGGCGCGGCCCTGTTGTTCCACCAGTTCGACGATCAGGCGGCGGCGTTCTTCAACCAGCAGTCGGCGCGAAACGATGGGGGCTTGGGTCATGGGTCGATATGCAGGAGTCGGGCGGCGTTGTCATGGTATATCTTGCGGAGAATCGTGTCCGACAATCCCAGCCCGTAGATCGACCAGCGACCTTGTGGCGGCGTTGGTGCCGGCGCGTAGTCGAAGTACTCGTCCTCGGTTTCCAGAAAGCGGTAGTAGATCTCGTACAGCTCGTCGCCGAACAGCTGCTGCGGCACGTCGTCGCCCCAAGGCGAGGGCACCGCATCGGTGCCGAACAGGATGCGGTCCTGGTAGCGGTCGAAGAAACGCTGCGCGATGCGCGGCTGGCGACCCAGCTCGCCGACGCGCGCGCTGATGTCGATCACGGTATTCGGGTAGCGGTCCAGGCAGGCGGCGACGGCGGCCAGGTTCTCCGCGTTGTTGCCCACGTGCAGCAGCGCGAAGGTGGTCTTCGGGTGGCGCGCGATCATGCGGTCGCGCGCGGCGAGCAACTCCGCGTTGCCGGGAAACTCCGGGCCGTAGAACGACCAGTCCGGATGGTTGGCGAGTTCCTCGTAGCGCTCGTTGGTCGCGTCGGTGGGCAGGAAGAACGCCTCCGGATCGGACACATGCAGGAACACCGGCATGTTGTTTGCCGCGCAGGCCTCCCACATCGGATCGAAGCGATGGTCATCCACCGCCACCAGCGGGCCCTCGTCGATCCGCTCGCGCAGATACAGCCCGAGCGTCTTCAGCAGTTTCAAGCCACGTGCGCCTACACGCTTGGCATGCTCGATCGCATCGCCCTGCAACTGCGCGTAATTCGGTTCGGGGAAATATTCGTACGACGGCTCGGTCAGCGTGAGGAAACGCCCCGGCGCCGCCTGGTCGAAGCTGCGGATGCTTTTTTCCAGGCCGGCACCGACACCGCCGGTGAGGTTCACCAGGGTGCGCACGCCCTTGCGATCCATCACCGGCAGCAGGTCCTCGGGCCGGGCGAACAGGGTGATCTCTTCACCCACCGAAATGCCGTTGCGCACGTTGCTGGACCAGGTCAGGTGCGCGTGCACGTCGATCACCGGGAAACGCGGCCGTTCGATGTGCGTCTTCGGTACACGCAGCATGCTGCGCGGCTGGAAGTCCTTCAGCCGCAGGCCGCTCTTGCCGGCATCCGGTCGGGTCTGCAGCGGATTCTTGCTGCTGCCCTCGATACGCACCGTGCCGGCGCCGGTGGGCGGCGCGCAGCATAGACAGGCGTTGTGTTGGTTCATCGATGATTACCAGCTCAATGACCTTGAGTATGTAGGAGCGCACCCTGTGCGCGATGCTCTTCGTCACGTGCCAGACAGAGAGCATCGCGCACAGGGTGCGCTCCCACGAAAGGTGGATCAGCGCGGATATTTCGCCATGATGTCATGCACCTGCCGCGTCAACGCCACCGCCTGATCGAACGGACGCAGCCACATGTTGCGTCCGAACATCACGCCATTGGCGCCGGACTGCATGTAGAACTCGACCTTGCGCAGCACCGCTGCGTCATCGTCGTTCTTCTCGCCGCCGGAGAACAGCACCATCGTGCGGGCCGCCGAACGCACCACGCGCGCGCAGCGAGCACCGGCATCTTCTTGCAGCTTGTCGTAGGGCGATGGCACATTGACTACGCTGTCGTTCGGCTCGTGCAATTTGACGATGTCGGCCCCCAGCTCCAGCGCGACGCGGGCCGCGTAATCCTGCGCGTACAGGGTATTCGTGCCGCCCTTGGCGTTGACGGCGCTGCCACGCGGGTATGCCCACATGACCAGCGGCATGCCGAAGCGCTCGCAATCCTGGCGCACCTTCTCGAACTGGCGGAACTCGTCGTGCTGGCGCGGCGAACCCACGTACATGGTGTAGCCCACCGCGTCGGCACCGAGGCGCACCGCATCCTCGACCGAGGCGAACAGCGGCGAGGTGGCTTCGGCGTCGCTGGCGATATTGGTCTTGCCATTGAGCTTGAGGATCAGCGGCACCTTGCCGCAGTAATCGGTCATGTACTTCTCGGCCAGGCCAATGCCCAGCGCGATGGCGGAAAATCCTCCGGCCGCGGCGAGCTCAAACTGGTAGCCCGGATCGACGGCCGGTGGGTGGGGAAAGAAATCGGTGGGACCATGCTCCAGTCCCTGGTCAAGCGGCAGCACCAGCAAGCTACCGTTGCGCGGGCCGTGGCCGTACAGCAGCCGCCACAGGCGGGTGCGCTTGCCGTGGGACAGGGCGAGCCGGGAAAGTTGGCTGCCAGTGTTCGAAACCTCTTGCAAGCTTTGTTTCATTTCGAATACTCTCGGTTCAGAAGCTATATGCTTTCATATTCAATCGAATTTGGCAAAATGTCAAAATTAAACAAACAAACGAAAGATTCGGTCGAGCTAGGGGAGCTGCTGTCGCCTCCTCTGGCAGAACAGCAGGAGCGCGGCTACGCCGACACCCTGCGCGAGATTCTGCAGCAACCGGCGACATGGGCGGCTACGGCCGACTTGCTGTGCAGTCCGCAACTGCGGGAGCAGTTGCAGGCTGCGTTGACGCCACCGCCGAGCCATATCGTGCTGACCGGTTCGGGCAGCTCGATGTATATCGGCGAATGCCTTGCACCCACCCTGCAGCTTGGCCTGGGCATCACGACGCAGGCGATCGCTGCGGGCAGCTTGCTCACGCACTGGCGCAGTGTGCTCCCACCCGGTACCGGCTTGCTGATTTCGCTGGCGCGTTCGGGCGACAGCCCGGAGAGCTGCGGCGTGGTGAATCGCCTGCTGGCGGATGCGCCCGACTATCGCCACCTGGTCATTACCTGCAACGCCCATGGCAAGCTGGCCACCAGCTATCGCGACGATCCGCGCGTCACTGTGCTGGTGCTCGACGAACGCACCAATGACCGCAGCCTGGTGATGACCAGCAGCTTCACCAATCTGCTGCTGGCCGGCGCGGGTCTGGTCCGGCACGAAGGCCGTGATGCCATCGCCGCAGTGAACCAGCTGGCACGCAGCGTCCAGCGCGTATTCGACGAGCAGGCGGATGCGCTCGCCGCGGTTGCCCGTGGTGAATTCAGCAATGTCGTCTATCTCGGCAGCGGCGGTGCGCTCGGCGCGGCCCACGAGTCCGCGCTGAAGATGCTGGAGATGAGTGGCGGCGCCGTGGTCACGATGGCAGAAACCTATCTCGGCCTGCGCCACGGGCCGATGTCCAGCCTCGATGAGCAGACCCTGGTCGTCGGCTTCCTGTCACCGGATCCGGCGGTACGCGCGTACGAACTCGATCTGCTGCGCGAACTGTCGCGCAAGCAACTGGGCATGACCCGGGTGCTGGTGGGCGAACACATCCCAGACGATGTGCTGGGCCTGCACGACGTGGCGGTAGAGCTGGCGGGCCTGGGTGCGATGGACGACGCCCTACCGCTGCTGGCGGACGTGGCGGTGGGGCAACTGCTCGCGTTCTTCCGTTGCCTGGAGCTGGGTGGCAAGCCGGACACGCCGTCGCAGGGCGTGCTCACGCGCGTGGTCGAGCACTTCCCGATGCACAGCGAGCGCAGCTCGAAAAATGGGCATGGAGAGGGCGCATGAAGCGCATCCTGGTCGTCGGCGAAATCAACGTCGACTTGGTCTTCAAGCATTGCCATGCGCTGCCCGCGCCGGGTCGCGAGGTGCTGGCCGACGATTTCTGCATGACGCCAGGCAGCTCCTCGATGATCTGTGCGATGGGGCTGGCCCGGCTGGGCAATCCCGTCGCCTTCCGCGGCAAGCTCGGTGCCGACAGCTGGGGCGCGTATTGCCTCGATGCGCTGCGTGCCGCGGGCATCGACGTCGCCGCCGTGCAGCCGGACGCGACCTTGCGCACCGGCGTCACCGTCTCGCTGTCGACGCCGCAGGATCGCGCGTTGGTGACGTTCCCGGGTGCAATCGCCGCGCTGCGTGTGGACGAAGTGGACGATGCGTTGCTGGCTGGCGCCGATCACCTGCATGTTTCCTCGTACTACCTGCAGCGTGCGCTGCGACCTGATTGCCGCGCACTGTTCGCACGTGCACATGCCGCCGGTCTGAGCACTTCGCTCGATCCCGGCTTTGATCCAGACCAGACGTGGGGATCCGATCTGCTTGGCACGCTGGAGGAAGTCGACCTGTTCCTGCCCAACGAGATGGAGCTGGCGGCCATCACGCGTCGCGAGCGGCTACTCGATGGCTTGCATGCGTTGCACAACGGACGCACGCAAACCGTAGTGAAACGTGGACAACTCGGCTGCGCCAGCCTGGATCAGGGACAGTTGCTCGAAGTGCCGGCGTTTGCCGTCAATCCGGTCGACAGTACCGGCGCCGGCGATTCGTTCGACGCCGGTTTTCTGCATGCATGGCTGCGCGGCCAGACGCTGCATGACAGCATGCGTTGGGGCAGTGCCTGCGGCAGCCTCTCCACGCGACGCACGGGCGGAACGGTCGGCCAGGCCAACGTGTCGGAAGTGGTTGCGCTGCTGGCGAACCCGTCGTGATCACCGTCATCGGTTTCAACACCGCGATCGACCGGTTCATCCGGCTGGACAAGCTGCGCCCTGGCGAAGTCAGCCGCGCACTCGACGAACAGGCGTATCCCGGTGGCAAGGGGTTGCACGTGGCGCAGACCATCGCCGCGCTGGGCGAGCGCGTGCAGCTGGTCGGCCTGGTCGATCCGGCACATCGCAACATGATCGGTCGGCTGATGTGCGAACGCGGCGTGCTGTTCCACGGTATCGAGGTCACCGACAACCTGCGCACCTGCATCGCGCTGCAGGATGCGAACGGCCAGATCACCGAGATCCTCGGCCAGGGGCCGCTGCTGGACAGTACGCAACAGGAAGCCCTGCTGCGGGCGTTCCGCCGTGGCGTCGATGACAGTGATCTGGTCGTGCTGTCCGGCAGCCTGCCGCGCGGTTTTGCGCCGACCACTTATGCCGAGCTGGCCACGCATGTGCGCGATGCCGGCAAGCGCTGCCTGGTCGATGCCGGCGGCGAGCTGCTGCAGCACGCCGTGCAGGCGCAACCTTTTCTGGTCAAACCCAATCGCGACGAGATCACCGAATTGCTCGGGCGCTCGGTCAGCGATCTCGCTGACGCTGCGGATGCTGCCCGCGAGCTGCATGCGCGAGGCGTCGCGATGCCGGTAGTGACGATGGGCACGCTGGGCGCGGTGGCTGCCGATTCGAGTGGCATATGGCATGCCGTGATCGAGCTTGCACATGTGCGCAACACGGTGGGCTCGGGCGACTGCCTGCTGGCCGGCATGACCGTGGGCATGGCGCGGAACATGAATTTGGAAGAAACCTTGCGCCAGGGCGTCGCTTGTGGCGCCGCCAATGCGCAAGGTGAGGAAACCGGTTTCGTCGAACGGCGGGCGGTAGAGGCGTTGCTCTCTCAGGTTCGAGTGCACCGCCTGGCTTGACTGAAAAGCAGGGAGTCAAACCGGACCACCAACCGGTCCGGCGGAGACGCTTGTGTCGAAATTTTGATGAAGGTGCAAACAAGTTCGTGGGCAGGAGGCGTTTCCACGGGCAACCACAACCGCCTGCAGCAGAGGGGAGAGGTGATTTCTGCGCGGGGCGATAACGAACTACGTGAGGGGCAATTCAATGCGTGCTGAAAAGAATGGTTGTTTTACCGTCGATGGCAAAGGCGCGAAGTTGCCGGCCGCTGTCGTGCATGAAGAAGCCGGAAGCAAGGTAAACGTAGGGGGCAAGGCAGGTGGTTTCAGGCGAACCATGCTCGCCGTGGCGCTACTGAGTGCATTTGGCGCGAATGTCGCGATGGCGCAAGTCATCACGGGCGGCTTGTATGGCAATGAACCTAGTGCGGCGGGAAGCACAGTCGTTGTCACGAGCAGCGCTACCGGTTATCGCAAAGAGGTGCAGGTCGACAAGTCAGGGCGCTACAAGCTCGATGGCCTCAATCCGGGCGCTTATACGGTGACGGTGTCGCATGATGGCAAGGTGGTCGGGGCGCGCATCGTGCAGGTCACGACGAACGGCAGTGTGCCCGTGGCGACCATCGCGGCCGTGGCGCAAGCGACGAGTGTCGCGGGCGGCAATGCAACCACCTTGGGTGCCGTGCAGGTGAATGGAACGCAGACCTCGCTCGATGTGGCGCCGATCGACGTGAGCACGCCCACTTTCACCAATCACTACGACTTGAAGCTCGTCCAGCAGTTGCCGACCGGGCAGAGCATGGAAAGCATCGCGCTGCTGCGTTCGGACGTCATCTACGACGACCAGACCACGCATCTGGCGGTGATGGGGGGTGCGAGTCCAGCCGAGAACCGCTACTTCTACAACGGTTTCGATACGACCAATGATTTCACCGGTGTCGGTGCGAATCGCCTGCCTTCAGAGGCCCTGCAGAGCGTCGATACCATTCACACCGCCGCCACTGCCAGTTGGACAAACGTCACTGGTGGCTTGTATGCGGGCACGGTGCGTCAGGGTACGAACGAGTTCCAGGCGGGTTATACGCTTTATTTCAATCCGGCTACGTCGCGCTTGAACCCGGCGTCGCCCAACTCGTACTACGTCGATGGCAATGGCGACCGGCAGTACTTCGAGTACTACGCCGACAACCGGCACAGTGGCGAAGTCACGCAATATGCGTGGGGCGCAGGGCCGCTGATCAAGGACAAGCTGTTCTTTTTCGCCATGATCGGCAACTCGCCGGATCAACAGAGCACGTCCTACGACATTACCCACCAATACGACACAACGGATCGTGACAAGAATGGCTTGCTCAACTTGACCTGGAACATCACCTCGGATCAGACAGCCGACCTGGTGGCCTCGAAGGACGTCATCAACGATTTCACGAACCAATACGGCTTGACGCAGAACTACACGCCAAGTTCAGTGGGCGCTTACAAGGGCTGGAACGCCACCAATACGACCAACAAGTTCCTGATCGGCAACTACAACTGGCGCATCAACAACACCATGAGCCTCACGCTCATGGGCGGCTATCTGAGCCAGGACACGATTTCGCCGACGTCGAGCAGCGGCTCTGGCCTGCCCTACGTGACGGAAGTGAATCCGGTGACCCAGCAATCAACCAACATTGGCATCTCGAACACGGCCAACGCGTTGAACCCCGTGGATTACGCCAAGCGCGGTTACACCGCCAAATTCAACTGGCAACTCGGTGATCATCAGATCACGCTCGGTGCCGAGCACTACGCCATCAATATCGACAACGCCACGCTGACGACGCCGGGTGGCGTCTGGAATTATCTCGCCGCGCCGCCGCAGGGAACCATCCTCACCAATGGCGTGGCATTGGCGGGCAACACCCCCTATGTGACGCAATACTTCGCGCAGGGCGGCGGCACGTTCAACACGATCAACAAGGGTGCCTTCGTCGAGGACTACTGGCAGGTGGCCGACCGCTGGGTGGTTTACATGGGTGCGCGTGATGACTTGTACACGAACAAGAACGTCAATGGGCAGAATTTCATGCGCATGCCATTGCTCTCGCCACGCCTTGGCGTGGCGTGGGACGTCAATGGCGACAGCAGCACCAAGATTGGTGCCAACCTCGGCAAATACGGCCTTTCGGTGCCGAGCAGCGTGAACTCCGGCGCGGCGGGCGCAACCTACGCGTGGTGGCGCTGGTACACCTACACCGGCCGCGATCCGGAGACGCAGGCGCCGACGGGCCTGACCCAGCTTGGCCCGCAATCGACCGCCATCAACGGTCTGGCACCTGCCAGCTACAACGTCGCCTCGTCCAACATCAAGGCGCCTTACCAGTACGAGCTTCAGGTGTACTGGCAGCAGGCATTGAAGAACAACTGGTCATTCAATCTGGAAGCGGGATTCAGCAAGCTCAAGCGCCTCATCGATGACGAGTGCTGGAACGATGGCATCACCGCCTACGCCAATTCGCATGGCTACCCAGGCTACACGGACGAAAGCGGCTGTACGGAAATCAACCCCGGCTACCCGCAGGTGTTTACGCGGGATTACGCAGGAAATGGGACGCTCTCGTCGCTGACCTTGCCCGCCGACTTCTTTGGTCCGCCGGCCAAGCGCAACTATGCGCACGTCACTTTCGAGTTGATGCACACGCGTACTGACGACCAGCCGTACATGCTCGATTTGAGCTACACATGGGCACATCTGTATGGCGACACCGACGGCGACCTGAATCTAGGCAACCGTTACTACACTGGCGCGGGCGAGTCGCCACTGTGGGACTACCCCGACCTGATGCAATACAGCAACGGCGACTTGACTGAAGACATTCGTCATTCGTTGAAGCTCAACGGCATCTACTACTTCAAGTCGGGCTTGCGCCTCAGCAGCATCCTGACGATGCACACGGGTGGTCCGCTTAGTTGCCTCGGTAGTCATCCCATGCCGGATCCCTACGGGGAGAATGACGACGGCCCACTCAGCCACTACTGCAACAACGTGCCTCAGCCTGCGGGTACGGCAAGCCGCCTGCCGTTCTTCTGGCAATGGGACGTGGGCGTGGGCTACGACTGGTTGGTCGGAGCGAAGAACCACGTGAGTCTCGACTTGCAGATACAGAACGTCACCAACCGCAAAGGTGTGATCGACAGCGATCAAACCTTTGACAACGGTCAGGAGCTAAGCAATGGCTTCTGGCAGCCCAACTATCAATACGGCGCCCAGACTTATCAGGCTCCGCGCACGACCACGCTCGTGTTCCGCTACAGCTTCCAGTAACCGATGCGCGTCGGCGAAATGCCGGCGCTCATCGGCGCAGGCGGGGCGCTGTTCAAACCATCGATGCGATCTCCCGCTTCTTCATCCTCTCCCGGCGAGGCGGGAGAGGGCAAGCAACACGGATGCTGCATTCCCTTGCTCATTCACCAGAGGTGGCTCATGAAAAAATATCTGTTGCATCTCGCTTGTGGGCTTGCAGGTTTTGGAGCCTTCCTGGTCAGTCCGGCCTACGCCGTGATTGCAGGTGGCATGACGGCAAATCATTACTACTACCCCAACTCGACCACAGCAAATGCCGATGGCCTATATGGTTACAACGGATTCGATGCTTCCATCCGGATCACCTATGAGCCGGGCAGCAATGGCAATACGTATTACGCAAGTCAGTTTTTCTGGACGGTCAACGTCAACCAAGGCGGCTATACCGGTATCCAACAAAACTCGAAAAAGACCAAGACCGTTCTCTTTTCGATCTTCGGCCAAACCTACGATTCCACTGTCGACAAACCAGGGCCAGCCTCTGGTGCGGTATGCCAGGGATTCGGCGGTGAGGGCACTGGCACTCAATGCCTGTTCACGACAACAGGCACCGAGGCGCCTGCATGGAAAGAGGGGGCCAGGTATACCTTCCACGTGAAGTACGCGGGAAAGACAACCATTCCCGCGGGAGAGGCCGATGCAGGCGAAAACTACCTATGGAAGGCCTCGATCACCGATACGAGCACGGGCACGACCACGGTTATCGGAACAATTCATTCGCCAGCGAGCAACGGCATATTGCAAGGGGTCGTGCCGCAGTTCGTCGAAAATTTCACTCAAGGATCACAGCAGTATTCTTCCTGCTCTCAAGTGCCGCCCACGACCGCAGTGTTCTACGCTCCGATCATGTACGACCCGGCGAAAAACGCCGCACAAACCAACAATGCCTCGACGCAGGTCTATGGTAATTGCGCGTCCATCGCCAGTTCGATGATGAACTCTGACAAGACGGCCATTACCACCATCAACCAGTCTTTTGGTGTGTCTTTCATCGCCAAGAATCGCGTTCAGCACTACTGCGCGGATACGCTGGGTGGCAACCATATGGGCCTCAATATCTGTGCGGGCAGCGACAGATCAACCTCGGCGGTTGCCAACCAGCTGTTGGCGAACGATGTCAACAACCGGCTGAACCTGATCGATCGGAGCGTTTGCCTGCAAGCAAATGGCCGCAGTGCCGTACTTGCCGCATATTGCGCTGCCGACAGCAGCCAGGAATGGCTGTACATGCCGGGCTCGGAGGCTTGGTTCAACGTAGGCTCCGGTCAATGTCTGAACGCTGCCGGCGATGCCGGGCAGAACAGCACGGTAAATCTGGCAGATTGCAATTCGTCCAACTATCAACAATGGGTCTCAAAGCAGCCGTAAGCGTGCTCATTGCAGGGCGACCTGTCGTTCAGTGCCGCACGGGGGTCCCGGCATTCCCTATCGGCATTGAGCGACGGATATACCCTTGGGCGCGTGGCATCCGAACGCGCTCTGCCGCCCCTGCGGATGCCGGGTCCGATGTTCACGCTCTTGCGAAGCTGCACGAGTACAGGGCATTGAGCGCAACCGCGCTGGTCGACGCCCACGAATCAATACGAGAGAAAACCATGTCAAAACGAGAGGCAACCATGGCAGCATCGCATCCGCATTCCCTTCGTTCGTCGCGCCTGAATCTGCTGGCTTCCTGCCTGCTCGTCGTGCTGACGGGTTTTGGTACGGCGCATGCCGAGGACGGCGTGGCTACCGGCAAGCTGGTGCTTGAGCCTGGCGTAGCGACCTTCGCCGATCAGCAGGGCGTCGAGAGTTTCGGCAACGCCGCGATCGAGGCACGCTGGAAACTGGATGGCAAGCATCTCGTCGACATGACGGTGACAGACTGCGTGCATAACCGCACGTTTGCGGTGCCTGCGCCGTTCGCGCTGGTGATGGCCGACGGCAGCACGATCAAGGCTTCGGACATGAACCTGCAGTCGTCGCCGCTGCGCGTGGTGGTACTGCCGTTGGATGCACAGGCTTCGCGCTACTCCTCGCGGATTCCCGGCAAGGCGGTGGAAGCCAGCTTCGGCGATACGGACGGCAGATTCCGGGTGGACTGGAAACTCGTGCAACGCGACGGCTCGCCCTACCTGCGCGAGGAAGTCAGCATCACCGCGCTGAAGCAGGACGAGAAGATCGCCAAGGTGTCGTTGCTGCAATCGCAGGTGGACGCGCCCGAGGTGGTAGGCACGGCAAATGGTTCGCCGGTCGTCGATGGTGACGTCTATCTCGGCTTCGAGAATCCGCTTTCCGAAAGCACGGCGTACCACAACCTGGCGAAGCTCACGCTGGCGCGTACGCTGCCGCTGGAACACGGAAAAACGGTGGACTATTCCGCGGTGGTCGGCGTGGTGCGCGACGGCCAGTTGCGCCGTGACTTCAACAGCTATGTGGAGCGCGAACGCGCGCATCCGTACCGCACCTTCCTGCATTACAACTCCTGGTACGACATTGGCTACTTCACCCCGTACACCGAGGCAGAGGCGCTGGACCGCATCAACACCTTCGGCGAGGAGCTCAGCGTCAAGCGCGGTGTGAAGCTCGATTCGTTCCTGTTCGACGACGGCTGGGACGACCGCAGCGGCGCCTGGAATTTCAGCAGGGATTTCCCGCACGGCTTCGTACCGTTGCGCGAAGCGGCGGCAAAGTATGGCGCCGCGCCGGGCATCTGGCTGTCGCCGTGGGGTGGCTACGGCAAGCCACACGACGAACGCATCAGGAACGGCAAGGCGGCCGGCTACGAGATCATCGACGACGGTCTCGCGCTGTCCGGGCCGAAGTACTACCCGCGCTTCCATCAGGTAGTGATGGACATGATCGACAAGCAGGGCATCAACCAGTTCAAGTTCGACGGTACCGGCAACGTCAGCAGCGTGTTCCCCGGCAGCCGCTTTGATAGTGATTTCGCCGCAGCGATCCAGCTGATCAGCGACATCCGCAAGGACAAGCCGAACACCTTCATCAACCTCACCACCGGTACCTGGGCCTCGCCGTTCTGGCTGCGCTACGCCGACACCATCTGGCGCGATGGCGAGGATGACTGGTATACCGGCGTGGGCACGATGCGCGAGAAGTGGATCACCTACCGCGACCAGCAGACCTACCAGAACATCGTGCAGAAAGGCCCGCTGTTCCCGATCAACTCGCTGATGCTTCACGGCATCATCTACGCGCAGAAGAACCCGCGCCTCAACACCGATCCGGGCCACGACTTCGCCAACGAAGTGCACTCCTACTTTGCCACCGGCACCGAACTGCAGGAGATGTACATCACGCCATCGCTGCTCAGCGAGCAGAACTGGGACACGTTGGCCGACGCGGCGAAGTGGTCGCGCATGAACGCCGACGTATTGCGTGACTCGCACTGGATCGGCGGCGATCCCGGTCGCCTGGACGTCTATGGCTGGGCCGCGTGGTCACCGAAGAAGGCCATCCTCACCCTCCGCAATCCGGACGACAAGCCGCAACTCGCGGTACTCGACCTGCAGCGCGAGCTGCAATTGCCGCCGGGCGTGGCGCACCGCTTCAGTGTGCGCGACGTGTGGGGCAGCGGAAGTGCCGGCGTACCGAAACAACTGGATGCGGATCACCCCGATACCGTCACGCTGGCGCCCTTCGAAGTGCTGACGCTGGAACTGACGCCGGCGAAATCCGGCTCTTGAGCGTAGCCTTGTGCGGCGGACGGAACCTGTCGCCGACCACTATGGGACCGAGGAAAAGTCATGCAGCGACGGGATTTTCTGCGACTGACCGCATTGGCGCCGCTGGCTGTACTGAACGTGCGCGCCGGCGCCGAGCCCTTCACGCCCCTCGCGGCGGTGGAACGCAGGCCGGACGGCAAGCCGCATCGCTTCACGATGGGGCAGCAGCAGTTTTTGCTCGACGACAGACCGTTCCAGATCCGCAGCGGGGAGATGCATCCGATCCGGATTCCCGCCGAGTACTGGCTACAGCGCATCCGCATGGCGAAGGCGATGGGGCTCAACACCATCTCGATCTACCTGATGTGGAATGCGCTGGAGACGGAGCCAGGCGTGTTCGACCTGAAGACCGGCAACCGCGACTTCGCGCGCTTCATCCGCCTGTGCCAGAGCGAAGGCATGTGGGTGTACCTGCGGCCCGGTCCGTACATCTGCGGCGAATGGGATTATGGCGGCCTACCGCCGTACCTGCTGCGCCATCCGCAGATTCGTGTGCGCGACAAGGACGATCCGGATTACATGGCGGCAGTGCGTCGCTACATCGGCACCATCGCGCCGGTGATCGCGCCACTGCTGGCTGCCAACGGTGGTCCGATCCTGATGGTGCAGGTGGAGAACGAGTACGCCTCGTTCGGCCATGACCTCGACTATCTCAAACTGATTCGTTCGCTCTGGCAGCAGCACGGCGTGCATGGTCCGTTCTCGATTTCCGACGGCTTGGAGCAGGTGCGCCAGGAACATGCCTATCTGTCCGGCACCGCTCTGGGTCTGGACGGCGACACTGATTTCGCTGCGGCGCAGACGATCGCGGGTGAGTTTCCGGTGTGGATGGGCGAGGGCTATCCCGGCTGGATCACCCATTGGGGCGACAAGGATTTCGCGCGCGGTGATTTCGCTGGAGCGCTGCGTTTGCTGCTGCAGCAAGGTCGCTCGTTCAACATGTACGTGGTACATGGGGGCACCAACTTCGGTTTCGGTGCGGGCGCGAACGCCAGCGGCGACTACTCGCACTTCGAACCGGTGATCACCAGCTACGATTACGGTGCGCCGATCAACGAGCGCGGCGAAGCCACGCCCGACTATCACACGTTCCGCGCATTGCTTGCCGCGCACACAACGCGACCGCTGCCCGATGTGCCGGTGGCACCGCCTGCGATCCGTTTTGCGGCGATCACACCGGTGGCGCATGCCTCGTTATGGGACAACCTGCCGGCACCCAGGGCCGTGAAAAATCCGCAGGCGAACGAACTGCTGTTCGCGCAGGATCATGGCCTGGTGCTGTATCGCAGGAAGATCCCCGCGGCCGCCGTCGCGCTGATACTCGATGGCGTGCGCGATTACGCCACCGTGTTCCGCGATGGGCACTACGTCGATTACGTGTCGCGCGTGCAGCACGCCAAACTGCGGGCAGGCAACCGGGTCGATCTGCCAGCTATCGTTGACGGCGCAACTTCGCAACTCGACATTCTCGTCGACAGTTTCGGTCACGTCGGTTACGGCCAGGCGATGGTCGATCGCAAAGGCATCGTGAGCAGCGTCCGGTTCGGTGGTGAAGAGCTCGAAGACTGGGATGCCCACAGTCTGCCGCTGGAGGACGGCTATATCCGTCGACTGAAACCGGTGGTCACGGCACCTTCGCGCCCGGGCATCTTCTTTAAGGCTACCTTGCGACTCGACCAACTTGGCGACAGCTATATCGACATGTCGGGTTGGGCCAAGGGCTATCTGTGGGTCAATGGCCAGCTGCTTGGTCGCTACTGGAACCTCGGTCCGCAGCAACGGCTGTATTGCCCGGCTTCATGGCTGCGCCACGGCGACAACGAACTGCTGATCTTCGATCAGCACCAGACTGTCGCCGCACCGATTCATGGCGCGACGACCTTGCAGACCTAGCTCGATCAGGCCTTCCCGTGGAACAGCTCGCGCCCGATCAGCATGCGGCGGATCTCGTTGGTGCCGGCGCCGATCTCGTACAGCTTGGCATCGCGCAGCAGGCGGCCAGCCGGGAATTCGTTGATGTAGCCGTTGCCACCGAGCGTCTGGATTGCCTCCAGCGCCACCTGTACCGCGTTGACCGAGGCATTCAGCAGGCACGCCGCTGGGTCGATGCGCGACTTCACGCCGTTGTCGAACTGCTGCGCCACCATGTAGGCGAAGCCGCGCGATGACTGCAGCCGCGTATACATGTCGGCGATCTTCGCCTGCATCACGCCGAAGGTGCCGATCGGCGCGTTGAACTGCTTGCGCTCGCGCACGTAGGGCAGCGCGAGGTCGAGCGCCGCCTGCATCAGGCCGAGCGGGCCGCCGGACAACACCAGCCGCTCGGTGTCGAGACCGCTCATCAGCACGCGCACGCCTTCGTTGACTTCGCCCACGCGGTTCTCGTCGGGGATCTCGCAATCCTCGAACACCAGCTCGCAGGTGTTGGAGCCACGCATGCCGAGCTTGTCCAGCTTCTGCGCGGTGGAGAAACCCTTCATGCCTTTCTCGACAATGAAGGCGGTCATGCAGCGGCTTCCAGCCACGCGTGGCGCGGTGCGCATGTAGACCAGCAGCACGTCGGCGTCGGGGCCGTTGGTGATCCACATCTTCGAGCCGTTGGCGACCCACACGTCGCCCTGTTTCTCGGCTTTGCAGGTCATCGAGCCGACCACGTCGGAGCCGGCACCCGGCTCGCTCATCGCCAGTGCGCCGACGTACTCGCCCGTGCACATCTTCGGGATGTATTTGCGCCGCTGTGCCTCGTTGCCGTTGTGGAAGATGTTCTGTACCGCGAGGTTGGAATGCGCGCCGTACGACAGGCCCACCGAACCCGAAGCGCGCGAGATCTCCTCCATCGCCACCATGTGCGCGAGGAAGCCCAGGCCGGTGCCGCCGTACTCGGTAGGAATCGTCATGCCGAGCAGGCCCATCTCGCCGAACTTGCGCCACAGGTCGGCCGGGAACAGGTTGTCGTGGTCGATCTGGGTGGCGCGCGGGGCGATCTCTTTTTCCGCGAACGCATGCACGCTGTCGCGCAGCAGGTCGATATCTTCACCAAGCGGGAACGGGCGCATCTCAGGGAACTCCAGGGGAATCAAAACCGGTCAATGGTAGCGTGCCGGCTGCCATCGGCGTTGCCGCGTCGCACAAAGCATAGTTCCTGAAAGGTGGTTACACGATGAACACCGATCAACCTGCGCGGATGGCGTCAGCCACTGCCGCCAAACGGTCGCACTGCCCGAGCACCAGGGCGAGCTGGTCGAGCACGAGCCGTGCCGTCTCGTCGTCGATGCCATCTGTCGCAATGGCTGCAGGCAGTGCGGTGTCATCGGCGATGGGTGCCAGTGGGGTGTTGTTGACCAACGCATCGGCGAGGCGTTCGAGTGTGTTCGCCATCAATGCGCCGGCATGCACAACCGCGTCGCGGGCCAGCGCCGGGCCGATCAGCTGTCGATGCACACCCAGCGTGGAGAGGTGGCCGAGCAGGCTGTGCGCAGCAGCGAGAAAGCGTAGCAGGGCCTCATGGCCCTGGCGTCGCGGTCCGGGTTCGCGGAGCATGTTCGCCAGCACGCCGCTCAGCGTCGCATTGGCGTTGTGTGCGTCACGACGGGCGATCCGGTAGTCGAGGTCGTCGCGCTTGCCGCTGGCGTATTGCGCGATGATCTGGTCGAGGTAGCGCGCATCGTTGCGCGCCGTGTCCGACAGTACCTGGCTCAGCTGGCGACCTTGCCAGTCGGGCAGGATGAAGTGGATCGCCAGTGCGGCGATGCTGGTGCCGATCAGGGTGTCCAGCAGCCGCGGCCACATCACGTCGTAACCGTTGCCGACCTGGTTGAAAGACAGCATGACGAACACCGTGATCGCCGCGGTCGCCAAGGGATACTGGCGCAGGCGGGCGGCGAAGAAGACCACGCCGGAGACGACGATCAGCGGTATCTGCCACGAGCTGAGTGGCAACAAGCGCAAGGTTGCCCAGCCCAGGACCAGGCCCAGCACCGTGCCGGCTACACGTTCGAGCATGCGTTTCCGGGCGGCGTCATAGCCCGGTTGGCAGACCAGCAAGGTGGTCATCAGGATCCAGTAGCCGTTGCGTGGATGTATGAGGTGCAACACGCCGTAGGCCGCCGTCAATGCAATGGCGAGGCGCAGTGCGTGGCGAAAGCGCACCGAGCTTGGCGTGAGCTGGATGCGGATGCGCGCCCAGGCCTCGCCCAGCGATTGCGGCGTGGGATCCTGCAAGGCGCGTTCCTCACCATAAGCAGTGGTGGCCAGCGGTGCCTCGTTCTCGAGTTGGGCCTGGATCGCCGTCATGTTGCGCAGCAGCGCTTCGAGCGAGCGCAACAGAGGGGCTGCCGGCGGATGCGGCTGGGCGGATAGCGCGGCGATCGATGCGCGCACGTCGTCCAGCGCGGCACGCGCATCGCTGTTCCCTTCGATGGTCATGTGCAGGCGCAGCGCTTCGGCACGCTGGCGGCAGTTGCGCGCTTCCAGACGCAGCAGGCGCTCGCAGCGGAACAGTACATCGCTGTGGAAGAAAGCTTCGGTCAGCTCCCCGTAGGGATAGTGCGATGAGCTCACTCGTTCGTGGATGTCCTGTGCCATGAAGTAAAGCTGCAGGCGCATGGCCGTTGCACCGCGTGGCCGTCGCGTGCCGATGCGGTCGATCAGGATCAGCCGCGCGTCGTTGAGCGCATCGACGACCTGTTCGTTGCGCATGGCGAGCGCCAGCTGCAATGCATCCTGATCGATCCCGCGTACCGGCGCGAACAGCGCGGCCTTGCCGTCCAGGTAATCGGCCAACGCATCGAACAGGCGCGCCAGCGCATGGCGCACGGCACGTTGCGGCGACAGCGCGCTCCACAGCAGCGACAGCACGCCGTACCACGCGGCACCAGCGAGCAGGAGCAGTGGCTCGTGTACAGGATCCCGCGGCGGTCCGCCTGGCTGGTCGGTGACGATCATCGTATACACCGCCAGCAGCAGCGTGGCGCCGGCGATGGTGGCGTAACGACCGCTGATCGCCCCGAGCATGACCAGGGCGAAGGTGGTCAGCAGCAGGCCGGCGGCGAACAACAAGGGATACGGAAGCAGCCACTCGATCGCGAACGCGGCGGTCGCGAAGCAGACCAGGGTGAGCAGCAAGGTGGTGAGGCGACTGCGCCAGCGATCTTCGGTCTCCGCCAGCGCACAGGCGATCACGCCGAGCATGGCCGGGATCACCGCAGCGGACGATCCTCCCAGCAAGCCATAGACCATGATGCCGCTGAAGGCGAGCAACACCCGCGCGCATTCGGCGTAGCGGCTCGAGCCATGCAGGCGGCGCCAGTAATGGATGAGCGGCGAGGAGGGCAGCATGCGGTCCAGCATACGATGTTGCTTCGCACAAAGCGTCATGGGCGGCCAGGTGTTCGCGCACCAAAAAAGACGCCGGCTAGAGGCCGGCGTCTTCGTCAACAGGTTACAGGCAACTCGCTTACTGACCGCGCATGCGGCCCTGGAAGCGGGTGCCGGCGCCCATGTGCGGCAGCTTGATCTTGCCGATGGCGGCGATGCGCTCTTCAGCGAGACGGTCGGCAGCCAGGTAGGTCGGGATGCTCTGCGTCTTGCTGATCTCGAAGATGCGGCCGAGGTTGTAGTAGATCGTGCGCATCATGCGCATGGCGCGCTCGCGGTTGTAGCCGTCGATTTCCAGCGACACGTTCATCACGCCACCGGCGTTCACCGCGTAATCCGGTGCGTACAGCACGCCGCGGCGGGCCAGCTCGTCGCCGATTTCGTCGGTGGCCAGCTGGTTGTTCGCCGCACCACAGATGATCTTCGCCTTGATGCGGTCGATCGTCTGCGCGTTGACGGTGCCGCCCAGCGCGCACGGCGAATACACGTCGGCGTCGACGTCGTAGATCTCGTCCAGGCCTACCGCTTCGCAACCCAGCTCGTCGACGCAGCGCTGCACCGCATCCTTGTTGATGTCGGTGACGAACACCTTGGCGCCCTGTTCGCGCAGCAGCTTGATGAATTCGCTGCCGACGTGGCCGGCGCCCTGCACTGCATAGCTGTACTTGCCCACGTCCTCGTTGCCGTGCTTGAACTGCAGCGCGGCCATCAGGCCCTGCAAGGTGCCGAACGCGGTGAACGGCGACGGGTCGCCTGAGCCGCCATGCACCTGGTGCACGCCGGTCACGTATTCGGTTTCGCGGAACACGTATTCCATGTCGTTGACGTCGATGCCGACATCTTCTGCGGTGATGTAGCGGCCGTTCAACGAGTTGACGAAGCGGCCGAACGCGCGGAACAGCGCCTCGGACTTGTCCTTGCTCGGATCGCCGATGATCACCGCCTTGCCGCCACCCAGGTTCAGGCCGGCCACGGCGTTCTTGAAGGTCATGCCGCGCGACAGGCGCAGCACGTCGTTCACCGCCTCCTGCTCGGTCTTGTACGGCCACATGCGCAGACCGCCGAGCGCGGGGCCCAGCACCGTGTTGTGGATCGCGATGATGGCCTTCAGGCCGGCGTCCTTGTTGTGGCAGAACACGACTTCTTCGTGGCCGGTCTTGGCGATGGTTTCAAAGATCATTGGAACGGTGACTCCATGATTTACGGTGCCGGAGGCACCTACAAGGGATTGGCGGGGTTGGGGATGGCCCCGTCAAAGGGCGTGAAAGCCGGAAACTCAACGCCCCGACCGAAGCCGGGGCGATGAATCAAAGCGTCAAGTTTAATACGTCACCCTGCAAGGTGGTGCCGCGACGCAACAAGTCGTTCGCGTATGGAGCGTGATAACGGAGGATGACAGCTGGATCCGATTCGACTCAGAGGGATACCCAGTGGCCCGGCCGGAAGTGCCAGCCATCGCGATGCTGCTCCCAGGTGGCGTCCACATAGCGATAGTCGGGCTTTTCAGGTATCCACTGGCCCGGAACCGCCACATAGTCGTGACCATCCCAGCGCGAGTAGCTATGCGCCCAGACATAGCCCGGACGCGGTTTCATCGCCTCGATCACAAACGGTGGTGGTGCGCGCGGTGCCACCACATCACCCGCATAAGTGCGATACATCAACGGATGGTGCACAACCGGCGGCCGCCCTGGTTGATCGGCGCAACCGGTGGCAAGAGCAATGACGCCAACGAGCAGGGCTGACGCGACAACGCGGTGAACCATGGATTGTTGCTCCGTATCGGGAATGGATCGGGTGGGTGACATGAGAGCAGAGTCTACCGCGCAGACATGGTGCGGCTGCGCATGACGACAACGGATATGCAAACGCCCCGGCAGGCGGGGCGTTTGCACGAATCAGGTGCAGCAGTTGTCAGCCAGCTACCCACACACCGACGCGCCAGTGCCAGCCATCGCGACGCTGTTCCCAGTGCGGGTGCACATAGTGATAGCCAGGGCGCGCATGCTCCCAGTGGCCGCGTTCTGCCACATAGCGGTGGCCGTCCCAGCGCCAGTAACCGCGCGCCCAGATGAAACCGGGGCGTGCCACGACGTTTTCCTCGAACATCGGCGGCGGCGGCTGTGGCGCCACCACTTCGACATAAGCGGGGCCGGGTGCATAGACCGGGGCGGGGCGTGCATAGACCACCGGGCGTGCCGGCTCCACCACGCAGCCAGCGGCGAGGGCGGTCACGGCAACAAGAGAAGCCAGGGCAACAAGGCGAATGGACATGGTCAACGGTCTTCCTGATCAAGGTTGAGGATGGTACGCGGCGTTGCGCAACGTTGCATTGCGTTGCGTAGTGTCACGGGGCGGAAGCCATCACGACAGCTGTCCGCCCTTCGCAGGTTGTTGCGTGTTCAGCGGCCCCAGTAACCCTGGTGGAAGCGCCAACCATCACGGCCGCGCACCCAATAGGCCGGGCGATAGTGATAGCCCGGGCGGGCACGTACCCAATAGCCCCCGGCCCAGACATGGCGACGGCCATCCCAGCGCCAGTAGCCCGGTGCCCAGACGTAACCTGCACGCGGTGGCGGCACGCGCTCGTAGCGTGGCGCAGGCGGTGCGATGCCGATGCCGACGCCAACCGAAACCTGTGCGACGGCCGGCGGTGTATACAGCGCACCAGCGCTGGTCAGGCCGAGTCCGGCGAGTAAGGCCAATTTCAGGGGCAGGCTGTTCATGGTCGATCTCCTCCGTATACCGCATCGTGCGGCTGTGGTGACGATAACGGCGTTGAACGGGGGGTGTTGACCATCGGCGCCATGCCCGTTCAGCTTTCGGCTGGGATGACGCCACCGGGAGGTTTTCGCATTTTCCTTGCGCCCACAGGGCATTACCTTGCGCGGACCCGTGCGGATGCTTCATCGAGCCGAATGGATCGAGATCGGGCCGGATGGCCCGACTTGATGAAATGTACGAACGATCGTGCTATTTTATGTCGCATGACTACAGCAACCCACTCCGGCAAGCGCGCCACCACCCGCGACCTGATCCTCGATCACGCCTATACCCTGGCCCGCAAGGACGGGCTCGAAGGCCTGTCCATTGGCACGCTGGCGGCTGACGTGGACATGTCCAAGAGCGGTGTGTTCGCCCATTTCGGCTCCCGCGAGGACCTGCAATTGGCGGTGCTCGATGCCGGTGCCGAGCGATTCGCGACCAAGGTACTGCTGCCTGCACTGAAACAGCCGCGTGGCCTGCCGCGCCTGCGCGCCATCGTCGCCCACTGGGCCGAATGGGCCCGCGAACACCAGAGCGGGTGCGTGCTGCTGTCCGCGACCAGCGAATATGATGGACGAAATGGTGCACTGCACGATAAGGTGGTCGCGCAGCAGGCCGAATGGCGCAACGGATTGCAGAAAGCCATCGCACAGGCTGTGACGGAAGGGCACCTGCGCAGCGACACCGATACCGCCCAGCTCGCGTTCGAGATCTATGCATTGATGCTCGGCCTGCACCATGACGCCGGGTTGTTCGGGTTCGACGAGGCCGGCCAACGCGCCGCGCAGGCCTTCGAGCGTCTCTGGCGCAGCTGGCAAGTCTGAGGAATGCACCCATGTCCTCCAAATCCTCCACCGTGATGAGCCGCCCCAGTCTCGCCGCCCGCTTCAAGCTGGGTACTGTGCGTGCCGGCTTTGCGTTTGGCAGTCGGCTGGCGCCGCAGCGTACGGTGAACCGCGCTGCCCGTCTGTTTGCCACACCGTTCGCCAGCAGCCGTACCCGCGCGCAGGCGGCGCAGGGCGACGACGAGATGCAGCGCGGCCAGCTTCAGGTCAACGGCGAGACCATCGCCACCTATGTCTGGGGCGATCCGGTACTGCAGCCTTATGCACTGCTGGCCCATGGCTGGTCCAGCTTCGGCCTGCGCTTCCTGCCGTGGGTGGCCAAGCTGCGCGCGCTCGGCTATGCCGTGGTCACCTTCGACCAGCCCGGTCATGGCTACAGCAGCGGCAAGTTGTGCACCCTGCCGGAATTCACCGATACCGTGCATGCCATCGGCCAGTACTACGGCGAAGCCGCGCTGGCGATCGGTCACTCGCTGGGCGGCACCGCCGTGACTCTCGCGCAGGACGAGGCGTGGCACGCACGCAAGCTGATCCTGGTGGCGCCACCGGTCGACATGGCGGCAGCGGCGGGGCGTTTCTTCCGTTTCGTGCATCTGGGCGAAAACCTGCGCGAGGCCTTCTTTGCCTGGTTGCTGGGTCGCACCGGGGTCAGCGTGGAGCAGTTGCAGGTGGATCGTCATCTGCCCGCGCTGGGTTCGCCCGGCCTGATCGTGCACGATCTCGACGATGATGACGTGCCATGGGGTGAGGGCGAGCGCTATGCCCAATACTGGCCCGGCGCGCGGTTGTTCACCACGCAGGGACTCGGCCATCGGCGCGTGCTCGATGCGCCGGAGGTGATTGATGCGGCGGTTGCCTTCATTCGCGGCGAACAGGTTGGTACGCGCGTGATCGGCAGCCCGAATCTGTCGCTCTGCGTCTAGCCGCCGTACGCAGGGGTACGCACCCGACGCCGCGTGCTTGACCACGATCCACTAGAATCGTGCAGTTCAAGCACACGATGTCGGAGTTGCCATGAGTTCCCCCGCCAAGCACGTCCCCGCCGGCGCCATGCAGGCCGAAGCCACGCCGCTGCGCTTTGTCACCGCCGCCAGCCTGTTCGATGGCCACGACGCGGCGATCAACATCATGCGCCGCATCATCCAGTCGCAGGGCGCGGAGGTGATCCACCTCGGCCACAACCGTTCGGTGGAAGACGTCGTGCGTGCCGCGCTGCAGGAGGACGCCGACGCGATCGCGCTGTCGTCCTACCAGGGTGGCCACGTCGAGTACTTCAAGTACATGGTCGACATGCTGCGTGAGCGCGGCGCCGGCCACATCCGCGTGTTCGGCGGCGGCGGCGGCACCATCACGCCGGAAGAGATCAAGGAGCTGCAGGCCTACGGCGTCGAGCGCATCTATCACCCGAACGACGGCATGAAGCTCGGCCTCACCGAGATGATCGAGGACGTGATGCATCGTGCCGGCTCGGCCGCGACGAAACGTGCCGAGTCCGAACATGCCGGATCAAATCCGAGCACCGTGCCCAAGGTCGACATCGACGACGAGATCTCGATCGGCCACATGCTCTCGGCGATCGAGGAAGGCAAGCTCAGCGACGCCGAACTCGAACACCAGCGCAAGCAGTGGAAGCTGGCCGGCAAGCACACGCCCGTGCTTGGCCTCACCGGCACCGGCGGCGCCGGCAAGTCGTCGGTGGTGGACGAGTTGCTGCTGCGCTTCCTGCACGCGTTCCCGCAGATGCGCATCGCCGTGCTCGCGGTCGATCCCACCCGCCGCCGCTCCGGTGGCGCGCTGCTCGGCGATCGCATCCGCATGAATTCACTGCGCAGCCATCGCGTCTACATGCGCTCGATGGCCACGCGTCGCCAGCACGCCGCCACCAGCATCGTGCTGCACGACTGCATCGATTTCCTGAAGAGCCAGCCGTACGACCTGGTGATCGTCGAGACCGCCGGCATCGGCCAGAGCGATTCGGAAATCGTCGACCTGGTCGACTTCCCGGTCTACGTGATGACCAGCGAATACGGCGCCGCCAGCCAGCTCGAGAAGATCGACATGATCGACTTCGCCGAACTCGTGGTGCTCAACAAGTTCGACAAGCGCGGCGCCGAAGACGCGTTGCGCGACGTGCGCAAGCAGTGGAAGCGCAACCGCACCGCCTTCACCCTGAAAGACGAAGACGTGCCGGTGTATCCCACCATCGCCAGCCAGTTCAACGATCCGGGCGTCACCTGGATGTTCTCGAACCTGTGCCGCCTGATGCGCGACAAGCTCAAGCTGCCTGAGGAGAAATGGTCGCCGCAACTCGACACCACGCTGAAGTCGCCGCGCGCCACCGTGCTGATCCCGGGCAGCCGCGTGCGCTACCTCGCCGAGATCGCCGAGCAGGGCCGCAGCATCAACAACAGCATCGAGCACCAGGCTGTCTATGCAAGCAAGGCGCAGCACTATTACGAAGCGCTGAAGGAACTGGGCGACGACAAGTTGCCTCGTCCGCTTGAGCTGTATCGCAACGCCGATCTGCTCGATCACATCGGCATCGACGCGCCGCACCCGGACCGCAGCCTGCTCACCCTGCGCCAGCGCTATAACGCCGCCCTCAAGGAACTCAGCCACGAAGCCATCCACCAGCTGCGCGAGTGGCCGGCGCTGTACAAGTCGGTCACCGCCGACGTCAACGAATACAAGGTGCGCGACAAGGTCATCCGCGTCGAGAACTACCGCGACTCGCTCAGCCACCAGAAGATCCCGAAGGTGGCACCGCCGAAGTCGAAGGACTGGGGCGAGCTGCTCAGCTTCCTCGGTCGCGAGAACCTGCCGGGCCATTACCCGTACACCGGCGGCGTGTATCCGTACCGCCGCAGCGGTGAGGATCCCACCCGCATGTTCGCCGGCGAGGGCACGCCCGAGCGCACCAACCGCCGCTTCCATTACCTCAGTCAGGGCGGTGCCGCCACGCGCCTGTCCACCGCGTTCGACTCGGTCACGCTGTATGGCGAAGACCCCGCGCCGCGCCCGGACATCTTCGGCAAGATCGGCAACTCCGGCGTCAACATCGCCACCCTGGACGACATGAAGAAGCTGTACTCCGGCTTCGACCTCAGCGCGCCCAGCACCTCCGTCTCCATGACCATCAACGGCCCCGCGCCGATGATCCTGGCGATGTTCATGAACACCGCGATCGACCAGAACGTCGAAAAGTACCTGCGCGCCGACGACGCTCGCTGGGCCGCCGCCGAGAAGCACATCGCCGAGCTGTACAAGCACGTGTCGCGCCCGCAGTACCACGGCGAGCTGCCCAAGGGTAACAACGGGCTGGGCCTCGGCCTGCTCGGCGTCTCCGGCGACGAGCTGGTGGATGCGGAAACCTACGCGCACATCAAGACGGAAACCCTGCAGGCGGTGCGTGGCACCGTGCAGGCCGACATCTTCAAGGAAGACCAGGCGCAGAACACCTGCATCTTCAGCACCGAATTCGCGCTGCGCATGATGGGCGACATCCAGCAGTACTTCGTCGACCACAAGGTGCGCAACTTCTACTCGGTGTCGATCTCCGGTTATCACATCGCCGAAGCGGGCGCCAACCCGATCAGCCAGCTCGCCTTCACGCTGAGCAACGGCTTCACCATCGTCGAGTACTACCTCGCGCGCGGCATGAGCGTGGACGACTTCGCGCCAAACTTGAGCTTCTTCTTCTCCAACGGCATGGACCCGGAGTACACCGTCATCGGCCGCGTCGCCCGCCGCATCTGGGCGCGTGCCATGCGCGAGCGCTACGGCGCCAGTGCACGCAGCCAGATGATGAAGTACCACATCCAGACCTCCGGCCGTTCGCTGCACGCGCAGGAAATCCAGTTCAACGACATCCGCACCACGCTGCAGGCGATGTACGCGCTGTTCGACAACTGCAACAGCCTGCACACCAACGCCTACGACGAAGCGATCACCACGCCCACCGAAGAAAGCGTGCGCCGCGCGGTGGCGATCCAGATGATCATCAACAAGGAACTCGGCCTCAATTTCAACGAGAACCCGTGGCAGGGCAGCTACGTCGTCGACGTGCTCACCGACCTGGTGGAAGAAGCCGTGTACAAGGAGTTCGAGGCGATCAGCGAGCGCGGTGGCGTGCTCGGCGCGATGGACACCATGTACCAGCGCGGCAAGATCCAGGAAGAGTCGATGTACTACGAGCACAAGAAGCACGACGGCTCGCTGCCGCTGATCGGCGTCAACACCTTCCTGCCGAAGGACCACGGCGGCGAGATCGCCACCGAGATCGAGCTGATCCGCTCCACCGAAGAAGAGAAAGGCCAGCAGATCGCCAACGTGAAGCGCTACGGCGAGGCGCGCAATGCGCTGGCCTCAGACAGCCTCAAGGTGCTGCAGGCGACGGCGCGCGATCGGCGCAACGTGTTCGAGCAGCTGATCGAGGCGGTCAAGTACAACTCGCTGGGACAGATCAGTCATGCGCTGTATGACGTGGGTGGGGAATACCGCCGCAATATGTGACGCCGCATAACTCCCTCTTCCCTGGCATCGCCGGGGAGAGGGTCAGCGAGAGGGGTGCTCGTTGCCATGGCGTAGCAACAAGAAGTGCGCCCCAAGCCCCGTACAGACAAAACAGGCTGTCTCTTACTGCCCGTTGGTCCCGCTTATGCCACCGGGACCCACAAATATGCCGCCGACAGTGGCGCCTATGCCGCCAGGACCCGCCGAATAATTGACGCCCCCTTGTTGCGCTGGCGGCGCGGCGCAAATATTTTTGCCCATCGGCGAAAGGCAAGGATCGGGTTTGCGATCAGCCCATGCATTGGATGTGGCATCGTTTTCAGCCATTTCTCTTGCTGTCATCTTTCCCATGGCCGTGCTTCTTGCAGCGGTGAGGGTGTTGAGTTTCTCCGTCCATATACGGGCCTTTGCCTTGTCGCGAGAAGCCCTGATTTCCTCACCTTCAGGAATCATCTGCGCTATCTGAAGATCGTATGGGATAACTTCCGGCGATAGCAGGCCACGGCGAACCGCCTCGCGATCCATTTCAACGATCCTGGCCCATCCAGCACTCGCCGAAAGCGGCGCATTCGACTCTGCACTCGTCACGCTCCGGTTCTGCAGGGGAATCATCTGACATCCAGCCAGGACGGCTGCGATGAAAAGCGCCGAGATACATTTTCCTGTTGTCGTCTTCATATTTCCTTCCTTGGCAATGACGCCGATTGCTTGATGCGGTGGATGGATTCAATCAGCGGAGCGGCCGTGGCCATTGCGCCGTCGATTCAATAGCGGGCAGCGACATCAAACATATTTCGCGTCTGCCAAGCTTGAATGAGTGCGTTTTCAAGAATGAAAACGGGATCAAGAATGTCAGCGTTGCATCACCGTCTGATCCAGCTGCGGATTTTGCATCTGTTGCATGGATGGTGTGGTCTGTGCCGGTGCGGGCTGCTGAATATCGTGTTGCCAGTGAACGCTGCTTTGTGCGACAGGCGTACCGATCGACTGGGCCACGTTGACGTCGGTATAGCGCTTGAACAGGGAGTTGACGTCGCCCTGTACCGCATACGCGTGAGTAGCATCATCGCTCAGCACGACATGGTCGACCCGGTTCATGCCGTTGCCGTGAGCGGCGACGGCCAGAGCTGCAGCGAGGTTGTCGCTGCGCTGATCGGGTGCGCGTCCCTGTTGCGCATCCAGGCGATGCACGGCGTCGAGTGCCTGCAGGTACATTCCATTGCCGGGGTGCGTGGTGTCGGCGAGATTCGGCGGGAGCTGCACTTGTGCGGTTTCGCGTAGCTTCGTGTCGATGGCCTTGTGCGTTGCAGGACCAGCAATGCCATCGTCATGCAGATGATTCGCGCGTTGGAAGGTGCGTACGGCGTCGTGTGTCATCGGGCCGAAGTTGTGACCGTGATTGGTCAGACTCTCACCGTGGGGGCCTTTGTATCCCAACTGGTCGAGTTTGCTTTGGAGTTCGGCGACGCCGGCACCATGGTCGCCCTTGCGCATGGTCTCGCCGGGCTTGGGCTCAACACCTGCTGCGTGATGCGACTTGCCATGCTCGTTCGCGCCCATGCTGGCGAGTTGATTCAGGTCGATCGTTCCGTCTTTGACGCCTTTTACCAATTTCGGGGTGATCGTGCCTTTCCAAAGATCCGACTGAATCACACGTTCGCTGGCGCCATTCGGACCACCATTGATGATGGCACCCGCATGTTTGGCATCTTCGCGGTATTTCTCGGGAACCTTATCTTTCCAGTAGGCGATGGCGAGTTTTGCGGCCATTTCCGGTTCGGCTGCCTGATCGGGATTGTTAGCAAGGTCGACGCCAAACTTGTTGCCAAAAGTGGTGTAGTTGTCGCGGCCGGTGTATTGAAAATAGCCGCGGCCATGGAACTTGTAGCCATCACCAGGCGTGTTATTGCCTAGATCGGAGCGGCCTTCGTACAGCACCTTGGCGACTTCTTTCGGATCGTGGCTGTCGACCGCAGCCTGAATTTCATCACGCGTGTAACGTACGGCTGCGCTCTTCACGGCACCAACGACGTTGTCCACGGAGGAATACCGCAGACCTTCGTGCATCGTGCTGAAGCCTCTGGTTTCGAGCGAGGCATTGCCCATGATGTTGGCGAGCTCAGCAGGTGATTCGATGCCCGCTTCGACGCAGCGCTTGAACAGGAGGGCGGAGCTTTCGTTGAACTGTGGCATGGTGAACTCCTTTTACTTGCTGGTCTTTCCGTGTTTCTCGAGAATCTCGGCCATGGCGTCTGGATCAACGGACGACAGCGGTGTCCACGTGAAGTCCTTTGGATACGACGCACTGACGTTAGAGACGCTGCTGCCATCAGGATTCGAGGCTGTCGCGCGCTGCAGATACCACGCGTTCTTTTGCTTCGACCACGCGAAGTAGAAGGTGCTGTCACCCTTATCCTTCTGGTTGATGTAGATAATGCTGGCTGGTGTCACGGTGAGGTTGTCGTTCAACGACATGGCGGGGGCGTTACGTGCGACATCGTTGTACGTGCAATCCACCGCCTTCGTGCTGCGATCGGCTTCGCCGAGCTTGCCGTTCTTCTGGCGCAGAACCACCAGCTCGCAAGGATTGTTGTCGAAGTCGTAATCACTCTTTCCAATGACCAGGTGGCGAATGACGATCACCGCTCCCTGAGTGCCGTCGTTGTAGAGGTCGGCAGGCTTATAGGCAAGCAGGGTGTCGGTCGGCCTGACAAGGGCGCGCACGTCGCTGGGTACAGTGGTTGGGGAGGTGCCGGCTGGTGCGGCGACGCATGTGATCACGCCTGCACCCAACGCCATGGTCGTCAAGAAACGGACTTTCATTAAGCATACCTCGTGGACTGTTTGCCGCTGCTGGTGCGAATCTGGTGCGATATCGTGGCGCGATGTGTGTCTTGCGAGATGATGCATCCACCCAATCTGGCGCTTTTCTATCAGTTGCTGTCGTTCGGGCAGTCGTTGTCGAACGATCCGCGTTTCCCTTCGACGGTGGGATGAAGCACGACATACTTCTCAAAGGTTCTCGCGGTCCCTTTGCCGTTCCCCCCGGTACCAGGCCAGATCACTCCTTTGGCGGACCAAATAGTCGCTCTCTTCGGTTTCGTACGTGGGGCACACGGCGTACCCGGAATGTTCGTCACCGCCGCAGTAGCGTACAAACAGCTTGTTGCCGCGGATGCGGCCCTTGAGTGATCCGTCCGATCCCCTCAGTCGTGTGCCATTGCTCCAGTCGCCTGTGACGTCTGTATTTTTCTGCGTTAGTTTGATTTCAGCGTAATGACCGAAATGACAATTGTTGTGGTAAGTCCAATAGCCATCGAAGGCGTTCGATGCGGTGTCCTTTGCGTACGCCGAGCTGAGAAGCTGGCCGACGACCAGTGTGCCGAAAAGGAGGACACCGAGGGGCTGATGCAAACGGACACGAGCGGGGATGTGGAACATGCGGTTTCCATGAGAGGCGAATCCCGAAATCCTTTGTCAGGAAGCCTAGCATTGGCACTTCGCAGGAGAGTGTGAGCCTGCTCGGGAAATGCTGTGGGGGAAAGGCGCTGTGGTGACCCAGGGGATCACCGACAAGGTGCCGGGCAGCACAGCCATGACGACTTGCGTTATATGACGACTAGCGTTATGGTTTATCCGTGATCAGGAACTTTGCCGACAAGGAAGCGGAAAAGGTCTGGGGCGGTACGCCATCCCGGCGTCTGCCTTCCGACATCCAGCCCGTGGCGCGTCGCAAGCTGCGTATGCTCGCGAACGCCTCTGTGCTGGATGATCTTCGCGTTCCGCCGGCCAATCGGCTCGAAACCCTCAAAGGCAACCGCAAAGGCCAGTACAGCATCCGCATCAACGATCAATGGCGCATCTGTTTTCGATGGATTGACGGTGACGCCCACGACGTGGAAATCGTCGATTACCACTGACGCAAACGAGTCAACCATGAAGACGCTGCCCAACATCCATCCCGGTGAAATTCTGCTCGAGGAGTTCCTTACTCCCTTGGGCATCAGCCAGAACGCGCTGGCGCGTGCCGCCGGCGTGCCGCCGCGTCGCATCAACGAGATCGTACTCGGCAAACGCGGTGTTACGGCGGATACGGCTGTGCGTCTCGCTGCTGCCTTGGGCACCAGCGAGCGATTCTGGCTCGGCCTGCAAGCGGACTTCGATCTGGAAGAGGCTCATCGTGTGCTGGGCAAGAGGGTCGAGCAGATCGAGCGTATTGCAGCGTGAGGATTCTGCGAGACCTCTAAGGTGAGCGCTGCAACGCCGGCTGATCCAGTTGCGGGTTTTGCACCTGCTGCATGGGTGGCGTGGTCTGGGCCGGGGCTAACTGTTGAATATCGTGTTGCCAGTGAACGCTGCTTTGTGCGACAGGCGTACCGATCGACTGGGCCACGTTGACGTCGGTATAGCGCTTGAACAGGGAGTTGATGTCGCCCTGTACGGCATATGCACGAGTGGCGTCATCGCTGAGCACGACATGATCGACCCGGCTCATGCCGTTGCCGTGAGCGGCAACAGCCAGTGCCGCCGCGAGGTTGTCGCTGCGCTGATCGGGTGCGCGTCCCTGTTGCGCATCCAGGCGATGCACGGCGTCGAGTGCCTGCAGGTACATCCCGTTGCCAGGGTGCGTGGCATCAACGAGAGTCGGGGCAGCTTGCGATTGCGTGGCATGTTTCAGGGCTTCCAGCGTCTTCGCCCCTGCAATGCCGTCTGCATGGAGATTCTGGCTGCGTTGAAATTCTTCCACCGCTGCCTTGGTACCTGGGCCAAAGTTGCTGTCCGGCACAAGGGGGCGACCGTGGGCGTCATGCAGGCCGAGCTGGGCCAACTGCGCCTGCAGATCGTGGACCTCAGCGCCACGGTCGTGTTCACGCAAGGTGCCTGCGTGTTGTACGTGATCGGTGGGCGTGTGCTGGGTCGGGCCTGACTGGTGATGCAAAACACTGCCCGGATGCGTGACGTGCAGCAACCGCTCATCCGCGCCATTGCGACGGATGTTCACGTCAAGGGTATGGTCGCGATTGGCCACTGTCGTGATGTCGCGGCCGGATACATCGCTCCACTGCCCGTGGATGAAGGCACGCCCGTGCCCGGTCTTGTCCCATTCGACGAAATCGCGCCCCTCCGCATAAAAGCCGCGGCCGCTAGCTGTCCTGGCATAGGAGCCGCCGGCTTCCAGCGCGTCGACCATCTGTCGCCCGTGCGTCGGATCGACAAACATGTCCTTCACCGCGGGGTAGGTCTGGCTCAGATGCGGGTGAGCCGTGTCGGCAGCTAGCCGAGTCGGATTCACCAGCGGATCGGCCAGCACGTCTTGCCATGGCGTGTGCATGGCGTTGTTCGTTGTTGCATGCTGCATTGTGTTGAAGAGGCCTGCGCCACGTAGCGCGTCGTCTCTCCCGGTCTGCATATAGTCCGGGATATGGTCGATGGCACCGCTGACATCGGTGACGCTGTGATACGTGCCGTCGCCGATGTGGTCCACGATTCGCTGCCCCCAGCGCTCGCTCTGGTTGTAGGCCTTGGCGCTGATCGCGATCATTCGCGCCTGATCATCCGCCGAGGCATGCCGATAAAGCTCGCTCGTACGCAGCGGTGTAACGACATGGGTCATCAGTTTGTTCACTTGCTCCACGTCGCGGTTGTGTACGAACGTGATGCCGTCATCGCTCGCAAGAAACGCATTCATGTGCGATTTGACGGTGGCATCCAAATCGCGGCCATGGTCGCGGTCATTGATCTGATGGCCGTCTCGGCTGAGATCGGCAATCGTCTGCGTCCGCTGCGCGACGGTCAGGGTCCAGTCGGCGTGATGGGCTGTCGTCCATGTCTGGTAGGCGTCGGTCAACTGGGTGGCGACCATTCCGCCGCTCTGGCCGAGATCGCTCTGCAAGGTGCCGATCGAATAGCCGCTGGCTGCCACCGGGTGCAGCACGGAGTTGCCCTGCGCATCGTGCGAGATATTGCCGGCAAAGCTCAATTGGTAGGCCTTGTCCAGGCCTTCAGAGCTCACCCCGATGGCAAAATAAATGAGAGATTTGGCTTCGTTGTCCGTCAATGTGGGCATGGAGTTCTCCTTAACTCTGAGCTATCGCAATTAGTTCTTGTCGTCGGTGCAATGGTCGTCGACAGGCAGATGTTTTCCCTTGATTACCGGATGAAGTACCACGTACTTCTCGTAGGTGCTTTCCTCCTTCTTGCCGACCTTTCGGTACCAGACGAGATCGCTCCCCTGGCGGGCGAAATAGTCGCTCTCCTCGGTTTCATAGCTGGGGCACACGGCGTAACCGGCGTGTTCGTCGCCGCCGCAGTAGCGCACATACAACTTGCCGTTGCGGATACTGCCCTTGAGTGATCCATCCGAGCCACTCAGCCGTGTGCCGTCTGTCCAGTCGCCGGTCACGTTTTCGCCTGTCTGGGTCAGGGTTACCGTGGCTGAATGCTGATAGCCGCAGGTTTGTTTGTATTTCCAGTCGCCAGTAAAGGCCTTGGCGTCGGAAGCATCTGCCGCATGTGCCACGCAGAGAATCTGACCAGCGACCAGCACACCGAGCAAGAGCGCTCTGCGGGACCGGCGCAGTCGATTACGAGTGGAAATGGGGATCATGAGTACTCCTTTTAAAAGGGCGGGTCCTGAAATCCTTTGCCGAGAAGCCTATCATCTGCACTTTGCGGCAAAATGTGAGCCTGCTCGGGAAATGCTGTGGGGGAATGGCGCGGTGGCGGTCCGGATGATCATCAACAATGAGCGCTCTCACAACAACGAGAACCCTTGGCAGGGCAGCCGCGTTGGCAGCGTGCTTGGCGCGATGGACACCATGTAGCAGCACGGCAAGATCCAGGAAGAGTCGATGTATTACAGCGTGGTCGATCAAGGCTGCAAGAAGCACGACGACTCATTGCCGCTGATCGGCGCCAACACCTTCCCAAGTGCTTTGTCGACTGGGGACCACGGCGGCGAGATCGCCACCGAGATCGAGCTGATCCGCTCCGCCGAAAAAGAGAAGATCCAGCAGATCGCCAACGTGAAGCGTTACGGCGAGGCTTGCAACTCGTTGGCCTCAGGCGGCCTCAAGGTGTTGCAGGTGACGGCGTGCAATTTGCGCAATGTGCTTGAGCAGCTGGTCGAGGTGGTGAAGTACAACCCGCTGGGGCAGATCTCGCATGCGCTATATGATGTGGGTGGGGAATATCGCCGGAATATGTGATGGCAGTAGATCTAACAAAAAGCCCGTCAGAAGATGGGCTTTTTATGCGCTACGGCTTGAATGGGCGTCTGCGCTTTTGGGTCTTTGATACTCGTGTCGTGCGACACTGTGGGTTGTGGGCACAGTAGCAATGGGGTAAGGGGCAAATTCGAAGGCTTTTTTCAAGCGCGACGGACCAGTTAGCTCGCCGGGCGCTTGAAGGTATGGGTGACCAATATCGTGACTGCACGCAAATTTTCGGTTCGGGAATTTGTGCAAGAGAAAAGCCGCACCGGGAGCTTATTGAAGGATGGGGCAGCCATGGACAAGTCAGGGGGATGTATGTTCAGAAGTCGGTGCGTAAAGAAACTAACAATGGTGATAGGTCTGGCCTTGCTGGGCACTTCGTTGGTTGCCATGGCGCAGTCGGCGGACAACGTCGTTGCGACATCTGGCGGCACCGCGATGCAAGTGCTGCATCCTGCAGTGACATTGCACGATGGCGATCGGATGCTTGGCCCGCTGGCTTTTTCGCAGCCGATGCACATGGTTGTGACGTTGAAACTGCGTAATGAGCAACAACTCGACGATTACATCGCCAAGCCGGGGTTCAGGCCACTGACCTCCGGGCAGTTTCGAATGCTTTACGGGCCAACCAAGGAACAAGCGCGAGCTGTCGCCGATTACCTGACCAAGGTGGGTTTCGGCCATGTGAAAATTGCCGGCAACAACGCTTTTGTCGAGGCCGACGGAAGCGCCGACACGGCACAGGCCGCATTCAAAACCTCGTTCATGCACGTCAAGACGCATGACGGCAGAGATGCATTTGCCAATAGCAGCGCGATACATATACCGAGCAACCTGCAAGGCGTGGTGCACGCTGTACTTGGTGTGCAAAACGTGCACATCGCTCACACAATGGCGCGGCGCTACGATCCGCTCGCCGCGCACACGATGGCTGTGCAAACGGAAGCCACGGGTACTGCGACAGGGCACCAGCCTTCGGACTTTCCTCTGATCTATGGCGTCGGTGGCATGCCAAACGTGAGCGCCGTGGCCGTAGGTTCGATTTCTGCGGGGGCGATGACCAATGTTCTGAATGACCTGAAGTCGGTGGACCCGGGTGTCGCCGTCATCCTCAAGGGCAATACCGGTGTCGGCAGTGGCACTGGCGCGAACGATGGTGATGTCGAGTGGGACCTGGATAGCCAGAGCATCATCGCCTTCACCCATGTGAAGCAGTATTACTTCTACGTTGCCAGCTCAATGAACGACGCGGACCTTGAAACCGCCTTCGCTCAAGTGGTGTCGGACAATGTGCTGAGGGCCATCGACGTGTCGCTGGGCGAATGCGAATCCCAGGCAGAGTCGGATGGCTCCGCTGCTTCCATGGATGCAACGTTCAAGCAGGCTGTGGCGCAGGGTCAGACATTCTTCGTGGCGGATGGCGACAGCGGAGCGGATGAGTGCAACAACGGCATGGAAGAACCGAGCTGGCCGTCGAGTTCCGAATACGTAACGGCAGTTGGCGGTACTTCCCTTTACACGAGTTCAAATACCGTCTGGCAAGGTGAGCAAGTTTGGAACAATACCGTCCAAGGCCACGGCGGCACCGGCGGCAGCCCCAGCCAATACGAGCCGATACCTGTATGGCAGCAGGGCGTTCCCGGTATCACGGATCAGGTCCATCGCGGTGTGCCCGATATCGCTTTCGAGGCCGATCCCGCTAGCGGCGCTTTAATCACTATCGATGGCACGCCGGGTCAGCAATACGGCGGTACCAGTCTGGCTGCGCCGCTTGCGGTAGGCATGTGGGCGCATGTGCTTCAGGCCGACGGCACCAGTCTCGGTTTTGCGTCGCCCGTTATCTACAAATTGGCGCAGGCGTCGGAGTTCAGCTACAACGACGCCTTTCACGACGTCGTGTTCGGCTCAAATTCCAATTTCGGTCCTGGAACGTGTTGTAGTGCCGGCCCGGGCTGGGATTACACGAGTGGTTGGGGCAGCGTGATAGTCCAACCGTTTGCTGAGCAAACGCCAAGTTATGGCGCGAGTTCTCCGTTCGTATCGTTTGGCACTTTACCTGCCTTACAGGCTACTACTCCAATTCCGGGAAGCATGCATGCTCCTGGTGACTTTAACGGCGACGGCACATCCGATCTGTTGTGGTTCAATCCGTCGTTAAGCCAGGTGGGTTATTGGACCATGACTGCCATGGCGCCCATGGGCACTGGTAGTGGTGTTGTCAATCTGACGGGACTCGCTACCTACAACGTGACGCCTAATTACTTCGTCGGTGCCGTGGGTGATTTCAACAACGACGGTTATGCGGATCTGGTTTTCACCAGTGCCAATCGCGATCTGTGGTTGTGGACCAACAATGAGCATGGCGGATTCACGTCTACCCGGATCGGCACCACTGACTATCCCAGCCAATGGCAGCTTATTGGTGCTGGCGATATTGACGGCGATGGCCATGATGACCTTCTTTGGCTGGATCCCGCTGATTGCAAGTTCGGCTATTGGACCATGAACGACGCCACAGTCACGGGCTATCACACGGTCAACATTGCCTGTGGCTATTACCCGATCAGTATTGGCTACTACACGCCGTCGAATCGGCTCAGCATAGTGTGGACGAGTCCAGCCAACGACTTGTACATCTGGGATAGCACAGGAAGCACCACCGGTGGCTCCACGGGACAGGGCTTCAACGCTTACAATGTGAGCGCGTATTTTCCGAACATTGGCCACATCGCCTCCATCGGTGGCGGCTACCAAGGTTTGAACATAGGTATACAGGCATACCAGCAAGCCCCTGCAGCATCGGGTGATTTTCTACAAGGGACGGGGACGCTTTTTTCGCGTTCCTTTGATGCCAACGGCAATCAAATCGGCATCCAACTGACACCCGTATACGGCCCGATTGCTGTCGACGAGTTTGGATCGGCGGGTTATGTCATTGCCGGCCATGGAGTTAATAACACCGGCGTCTACACCATCAACATCGATAGCATGATGATAGGTACGGGTGGCTTGTATGGGGGTTGGAATAATGCGGCATTTTCCGGAAATGCTCCTGAATTTCCCGGCCCAACTGGAATTACTCCTAGCAGTTGGGGTCTTACCAACGGTTGGAGTTATCCCGTTGGCTGGTGGGTCGTAGGAGCGCTTTTCAACGGTACAGAGGCACCGCCCTGGTATTGAGTTTGCCGATTCGCGTCCCAAAGCAATGGTCCGACAACACGGACGGTAGAGAGGGTCAGTCACTGCTGTCGGTAGAGGAACACGTGGTTCTGCTTGCAGCCGTTGCACATGAAGTGTGGGTATTCATCACTGACATATCGCCGGGGCAGATCAGCCATGCGTTTTACGATTCCGCAATAAACAAGGCCGCCGAAAGGCGGCCTTTTCAATTGAGCGCTCATCACGGTCGAGTCATGCGTCCTCGGCTCACGTCATTGTCTGCATAGCGTCGGCGCGGTCTGTTTGCCGCGAGAGTGATCCGGAGTTAGCCGGCTTGCGCACGAGAAGCACGGCCGCCGCGACATTCCAGATCAATTGCGCCACCAGAATGCTGAGCAGGGAGGTCATGGTCATGTAGGTTGCCGACCCGGCGATCAGGGCGACGACCAGCAGGCTCGACAGCACGCCGACCACACCGGCGGTGCGATGGAAGCCGCGCTCCTGCACCAGTGCAGCCGACCAGGCCAGCGTGCCGACGGCCTGCAGCAGCCAGCCCAGCTTCGCCATGTCGTTGAGCGCCACGCCGGCGTAGCGGATCAGGTTGTAGGCAAAGGCGACGCGCTCGGGCGTGGCGGTGATCGCATCCATCGCGATATGCGTGGTCACGAAGCCGTCCGTGATCGTCGCGCCGATCATGGCGATGCAGCCGATCAGGTAGGTGGTCAGGCCCGCCAGCACCAGTGGCCGGTGCAGTCCCAGTCGTCGTGCCAGCGTGGCATAGCCGAACGCGAAGGCGCACACGCTGGCAATGGCCACGGCATGCACCAGTTCCTTCAATCCCTGCAGTCGGGCGATGCCTTGCATGATTTCCAGTGGATTGTTGCCGCCACCGCCGTGATCGAGCGCGACGAAAATCGTCGAGAGGATGGTAGCGGCTGCTATGGCGATTCCCGCGGTGCGGGTGCGCTGCAGGGACGGGTCGGTGGGTGTCGCGGCATCGTGGTGCATCGCAATCGTTCCTATGGGCGGTGCATGTCGGGGATCGCCATGCTGGCCGACAAGCTAGCGGCAGCGTCTTTGGGGAATGTCTGGGTCAGGTAAAGATTTGCAAACCGTCCGCGCAAGCTGCGCGGGTCGCAGCGATGCCGCGTGGCTTCTAAATAAAACTTTACAAGGCGCTTGTTCGGGCTGAACAAGCGCCGGCCACCCTGTACCTGTCCGCGGATCCGATGGTCGCGGCCATTCCCCACATTCCAACTACAGGTAGCCGTCATGAAAAACACGACAACAACCGCATTGACCCCAGCCTCATCCCGTGGCCCGCACTGGAAAGCCACGCTGCGGCGCAGCTTCGCGCTGGTTGCCGCACTCGCCGTCGGCTCGACCGCCGTATATCTGACTGTGCCGAACCTGGCGCGTGCGGTCGGTGCAAGCACCACCGACAATGGCGGCTCCTTCTTCCAGCGGATGCATGGCGGCGCCCAGTCGCCGGAAGAACTGCACGCCCATTTCGACAAGGTGCTGACCGAGGCCGGTGCCAACGATGCGCAGAAGCAGCAGATCCACGCCCTCATGAAGCAGGCGATGACCGCCGAACACGCCGACATGGAGAACTACCACGCCTCCTTCGGCCACCTGAAGGCGCTGCTCGCCGCCGACCCGATCGACGATACGGCCATCGCGACGCTGCGCACCGAGCAGGATCGCCTGGCACTGTCGGCCAGCCACCGCCTGTCGGACACCGCGGTGGCCATCGCGCGCATCCTGACCCCCGCGCAACGTGTGAAACTGGGTGCCGAGATCGACCAGATGATGGATTCGCACATGGCGCAACACCACGCCATGTGACGCGTCGCCATATGATCCGCAGCTGCCACCACACACAGGCGGCAGCTGCATCCACCATCCAGTGAGCCGAGCCGTGTCCCAACGCATCCTGATCATCGACGACGACGAGCGCCTGTGCGGGATGCTGGAGCAATACCTGTCGCAGAGCGGCTACCAGGTGACCTCGCGGCACACCGCCAGCGCCGCGCTGGCCGAGCAGCGGCGCGCGCCGCCCGACGCGATCATCCTCGATCTGATGCTGCCTGATGCGAGCGGCCTGGACGTATGTACCCAGCTGCGCGAATCCACCGGCGTGCCGATCATCATGCTCACCGCGCGCGGCGAAGCCACCGATCGCGTGGTCGGTCTCGAGCTGGGTGCGGACGACTACCTGCCCAAACCGTTCGACCCGCGCGAACTGCTGGCCCGGCTGCGCACCGTGCTGCGTCGCGGTACCGCGCTGATCAATCCGATCCTGCGCTTCGGTCGGCTGGAGATCGACCGCGAGGCGCGCCAGGTGCGCCTGGATGGGCAGTGCCGCAACCTCACCAGCTACCAGTTCGACATCCTGCTGGCGCTGGCCGAGCGCGCCGGCCGCGTGGTCAGCCGTAACCAGCTGCTCGATTGCGTGGCGGGGCGCGCGATGGATGCGTTCGACCGCACCATCGACGTGCATATCTCCAATATCCGTGCCGCGATCGAGGATCAACCCAAGCAGCCCAAGCGCATCCTCACCCTGCGCGGGGTCGGCTACCTGTTCACCCGGGTGCAGGACGATGGAGCGCCGCTGTGATCCAGCGCCTGTACGTACGCATCTACCTGACCACGCTGGCCTCGCTGGTGGTGGTGGTCATCCTCTTCGCGGTGTTGTGGCAATTCACCGCCGAGCGCGCCGCCAACGTGGACCACGACCGCTTCATGGCGGCGCTGATCGGCAAGGCGCTGCCGGCAGGGGGCTCGGTCGACGCATTGCAGACCTCGCTGGCCGGGCTGGTGGTGCCGCCGATCGAAGGGTTGGCACTGTATGACCGGCAGGGAGTCCGCCTGGCGAGCGCAGGCAATCAGGCCGGGATCAGCAGCCCCGCCGCAATCGCGCAGAGCAAGCCGGGTCACGGCATGTTCGTGGCCCAGCTGATCAAGCTGGACGACGGCCGTGTGGTCGTCGCTCGCACCCATACGGACTCGCTGCAAATGCATCTGGGTGGACTCGCCCTGATCGGCTTGATTGCATTGGCCGTCGCGCTGGGCACGTATCCGGTGGTGCGCCGGCTGACCCGACGGCTCGAGGCGCTCGCCAGCGATGTCGATCGTTTCGGCGGTGGCGACTTGAGCGTGCGCGCTCCGGTATCCGGTCAGGACGAAGTGTCGAGCCTGGCGGCCAGCTTCAACGGCATGGCCGACCGCGTCGCGAGCCTGCTTGAAGCGCACAGCCGCATGCTGGTCAACGCCTCGCACGAGCTGCGCTCGCCGCTGGCGCGCGTGCGGCTGGCGCTGGAGCTGTACGAGACGGCACCGCGCGCCGAATTGCTGCACGGCATGCGCCAGGATTGCGCGGAGATCAGCGAGCAGATCGAGGAGATCCTGCTGTCCAGCAAACTGGACACCGTCACGACCGCGCCGCCGCAGGACCCGGTGGATCTGGCCGCGCTGGTGGCGGAAGAGAGTTCGCGGCTCGACATCCCGTTTGAGGTCGTTCCCGCGGAAGTCCGCGGCGATGGGCGGTTGTTGCGCCGGCTGATCCGCAACCTGCTCGAAAACGCCCTGAAATACGGCGGCCAGGGCGTGGATGCCCACCTGGACATCGACGATCACGGTCAACGCATCCTGCAAGTCGGCGATCGCGGGCCGGGCATCGCCGAAGCCGAACGCGAACGCATCTTCGAACCGTTCTATCGCCCGGCCAACACCGCGGAAACCGGCAGCGGCTGGGGACTGGGGCTGGCCCTGGTCAGGCAGATCGCTGACCGCCACCGCGGCAGCGTGCGCTGCCTGCCGCGGGCGGGTGGGGGCTGCGTATTTGAATTGACGCTGCCCGCTCCGAGTGAAGCGGCCTGAACCCTCTCCCCGTCGGACGATAGTCCCCTTCTTGGGAGAGAGGGCAAGGTGAAGGACGGGTGCTCGCGACAAGCACCGCTTTCCCAGCGAGCTACTTCGAGATCAGCAGCAACAGCGACTGCCCGCACTGGCTGTAATTGGTGCCCGCACCACCGATAAGCGCTTCGTTGCCCGGGGTGACGAAGGTGTTGGCGCCGTCGTTCCAGTTGCAGGTGTCGGTCACGCGATACCAGTTGGTGCCGGTGGGCGGCGCCGGCAAGGTGAAAGTGACGCTGCCGGACCAGCCGTTATAGGCGATGTACATCGAGTTCGCGTCGCCGAACGAAGACCCATTGACGGTATAGGCGAGCGCGTAGTTGCTGGTGTTGTTCCAGTAGCTGCTGGTGGCGACCGCACCACTCGGCTGGTACCACACGACCTGGCTGGCGGTGTACCAGGTGGCAGGGCGCAGCGCCGGATGCGCCTTGCGGAAGGCAATGAGGCGCTGGGCGAAGTTGTAGAAGTTCGACTGGTCGGTACTCCAGCTGTAGTTGAGCCAGTTGGCGGTCGAGTCGAGGTTGTAGGCGTTGTTGTTGCATTGAAGCGAGCGCAGGTATTCGTCGCCGCCCTGCATCAGCGGCGTGCCGGCCGACAGCATCTCGAAGGCCATGCCGGTACGTGCGGCGCGGCGCTGGTCGTAAGCCGTTCCCGTACCGGCCGACATGCCCTGGTCCCAGCTGTAGTTGGTGCTGGTGCCGCCGTCGGACGGTCCGTACGGCCATGCCTGGCTGTTGCTGGAGCCGTTGCAGGAATAGACGTCCTTCAGCGTCATGCCGTCATGCACGTCGATGAAGTTGGTGGAGTTCCACGGCGAACGGCCGCTGGCCTGGAACAGGTTGGATGAGCCGGAGAAATCGTTCGCATCCTGGGTGATGTAGATCGTCATGTTGCCCAGCTCGTTCTGCGCCTGGCGCAGGCTGTCGCGGAAGACACCGTTCCATTCGGACCAGCCTTTCGGGAATCCGCCCAGCTGGTACGAATTGCCACCGATCGCCCAGGGCTCGGCAAACAGATCCAGTCCGCTGCCGCCGGTGGCCGGGCGCACGGTGAACTCGTTGAGGATGCGGTTGATGGCGACATTGGAATCCGCGGCGTCGAAGTTGTATCCGCCGTTGGGGCAGTTCGGCGCGGCCGATTCGTAGCTGCCATTCAGGCAGCTGTTGCCCAGCACCGAGGCGAGGTCGAAGCGGAAGCCGTCGACGCCCATGGTGTTGGTCCAGTAGGCGAGGGAGTCGACGATCAGGTTCTGCGCGACGGTGTTGTAGGTGTTGAAGTTGCCGCCGACGCCGGTGTTGTCGTAGTAGTACTGGTTGCCCGAGGTGAGTTCGTAATACGTGGTGTTGTCCAGGCCGCGCCAGGAATAGATGGTCGCCGTGGTGGGATCGGAGCTGCTCCAGGTGCCGCCTTCGCCGGTGTGGTTGTAGACCACGTCCATGTAGACCTTGATGCCGGCGTTGTGGAACGCCTGCACCATCGCCTGGAACTCGGCGGTCGGGCCGCCGGCGGCCTTGTTGTAGGCATAGTGGCGATCCGGCGCGAAGTAGTCTTCGGTCATGTAGCCCCAGTAGTTCTGGTTCGCATCCGAATTCGGCACGACATCGTTCGCATCGTTCTGGGTTTCCTGCACGGGCAGGAACTCGACCGCGGTAACGCCGAGACTGGCCAGGTAGCTCGCCTTAAGTCCGGCGCCGTAATAGGTGCCCTGGTACTGCGTGGGAATGCTCGGGTCCTGCTTGGTCAGGCCGCGCACATTCACCTCATAGATCACGTCGTCCTTCTGCGCGCGCGTCGGCTTGGTGCCGGTGCTTTGCCCACTGGCCGACAGCACGATGCCCTTCGGTGCATAGGTGCCGCTGTCGATGGTCCGGTAACTGGCGCCCGACGCGAACACATCGGCATTCTGGTTCGATGTGTTCAACGGGTCCTGACTCATTTCCTGCGCGTAGGGGTCCAGCAGCAGCTTGTTCGGGTTGAAGCGGTTGCCACTGGCGTCGACGTCCGAAATGAAGCCCGCCGCCGAGCCTTTGCCCCAGCTCGCGTTATACGGCCAGTTCGGGCCCCAGGCACGGTAACCGTAATAGACCGCTCCGGTAATGCCGGCGGCCTGGATCGAGGACACCGGCACCGTCACCGCCCAGACGCCGCTGCCTGCCGGGCTCAGCACATAAGTCGCGGAATCCTGCACGCCGTAACCGCTCGCATACAGGTAGAGCGCCATGCGGGTGGCCTGGGAGGAATACACCCGGAAGGTGATGCTGGTTTTCTGGGCGTTGTAGCTTGCGCCGAGGCTCATGCTGTTGATGGCCGCATGGGCAGGCATGATCGGGGCGACGGTGAGACCGGCGATGGCCAGCCACACGGCGAGGATCTTCGGACATTTCATTCGGGTCTGCCTCCATCCTGTTTCGTTGATGATCAGGTGCAACAGAGCGACGTGATTGCGTGCGATTCCTGGAACGGTCAGGTGTGCCCTGACGGCCTGCGATTGCCGTGGTGATGTTCGAAGCCGACATGCATGGCATGTCTGTGAGTGCGATATGGGTAATGCGGTAGCCCCTGCGTCGCATGGTAGGAAGCATCGCAATGCAGCAACCAGCGGATGCATACGTATTCATTGGAATGCGATGCACGGATTTGTGTGGCCGTATCGCGCGGCATGCGTCGGCCGGCGACATGAATGCCACGGTCTTCAGGTAGTACGAGGTGAGTTACCTGTCCTTTGCCCAAGCCGCTTGCAGAGGCCTTTTGTCGGACGATGGCATGGGCGCATTTGTCGCAGCGCACCTCGCCTCCCGACGGTTCTTGCGGCAAGATGTCCCGACTTCAGGGGGAAGTACATGGACGCATTGCATGGGGAAGGTGGGCCGAATCGCGAGATTGGCGGCTTCTGGCGCCGTCTGGGGGCCTTCGTGATCGACCTGATTCTGCTCGGTATGGTCGGCTGGATTCTGGGCGCGCTGCTTTTCGATACGTTCGCGCGCATGGGCGCCTATGCGAAGCTGATCGGCTTTGCGATCGCGCTGGCGTATTTCGGTATCTGCAACAGCCGCATTGGCGGCGGACAGACGCTGGGCAAGCGCTGGCTGGGTGTGCGTGTCGTCGATGCCCACGACCAGTTGCTGTCGCTGCCGCGCTCGATGCTGCGCTATGTGGTGCTGGGAGTTCCGTTCTTTGCGAATGGGCTGCCGCTTGATCCCAAGCTGGCAATGTCGACCCCGATGGGTTACCTGCTCGCCCTCGTCGTATTCGGTGGCATGTTCGCCATCATCTACCTCTACCTGTTCAATCGCCGTACGCGGCAGTCCCTGCACGACCTGGCGGTGGGCTCGTACGTGGAGCGTTTCGATCGTGCGGCGCAGCCCGTACCGTTTCCCATCCTGTGGCGTGGGCATATCGTCGTGGTGGCCCTGCTCGCTGTTATCGCCCTGAGCGCGCCAGCGATAGCAACCCGGTTCGCGCAGACCACGACTTTCGCAGGCATCCTGCCGCTGTACCAGACGTTGTCCACCCAACCCCACGTGATGACGGCGCAAGTCGTACGCGGGTGGTCATCCATCAATGGCGGCAACGCCACACACTCCCTGCAGTCGTCGCTGCGGCTGGATGCGCCGCTGACCGAAGACGGCGACATGGCCAGGCACATCGCGCAGCTGATGGCGAAGGCCGATCCGGATATCGCCAACGAGGATGTCGTCGTGGTGACTCTGGTCTACGGTTACGACTTGGGCATCGCGTCGGGTTGGAAGAAGCATGGGTATTCGTTCAAGCCGGGTGAGCTGCAGTAAGTCAGTCGTTTCTCGGCAAGGTAGAGAGTTTCGTCGGATAGTGGGCACGTATCAGTTCGCTGCGAAGCAAGGGACAGATCGGGGGTAGGGGAATGGAGACGCAGGCATCCGCCAAGCCAAGGGAAGTTCGCCTCGGCATTCTTTGCCTTTGGGCTGGGTTGGCACTGGGGTTGATCAACAGCATCACGCACATCTTTCGATTTGGAACCCAGCTTCCCCTGGCGATCCTGGGGTCGACATTCCTGCTTACTTTTCTGTTCTCGGCGTTCTTCATCTACAAGATTTCGCAGGGGCGGAGCTGGGCGAGAGCCACGTATTTGATCCTGCTCCTCTTCGGCATCGCGTACACACTTCGTGGTCTGGCGGTTGAATTCAGCCATGACCCCGTGATGGCAGTGACAAGCGTGGTACGAGTGATCGTGCTGGTCTATGCGATGTATTTGTTATTCAGCTATCCGAGCGATGCCTGGTTTAAGGGCCGCAAGAAGCTGGCGCCCGCACCATGAATCAACAGGCCTGCAAACGGGTGGATCGATTCTGCAGGCCTAATCAATGGATGGTCGGATTGCGCGCGTTGCTACATGGCGATATCACCGACGCTCACCAGCTGTTGGACAACGAGCAACGACTCGCGGACCAGTCGTTGGACAGGGCGCTACCCAAAAGCGAAGCGATGGACGTCGTGCCAAAGGGCGCGACAGACCGGGGCGGCATATTGAAGGATGCGGACAACGCCCACAGGTGGTTAGTGAGCCAATACCGGCACGGAGTCCACTATATACATATCGAATTAGAGGTTCAGCACGAAGAACGCACCAGCATAGAAGCCAACGGTGAGACGTTCGGGTTGATATTCACCGCAACACGCAAGCTAGGGCACGTCACTGCCCAGCACGTTCTAGCGACGCCATCCGGCAATCTGCAATCAATTCTGCTGCCTGATATGTATGCGCCGGGAACATGGGACGACGCTCGTCCGGTTCTGATAGAAACGGCATCCGGCTACTTGAAGGCGCAACTTGATAGCGCATTGAGTGAGCGGTGGCTATATATCGACGGCTATCGCGTTTGGGCCTCGCATAGCGTCAACGATTCCGACACCCGATGGCAATGCGTGATCTTCAAAGGTAACGAGCGGATTGGCATGAGGAGTGGAATCATTCGTCATATAGCCCCGGTCGACTCGATCAACCTCGCAGAGATAAACAGCGCGGTTGCCGTTGGCGTTCGCAAGTTTCACGACGAAAGCAGTGAGGGCGCAGCAGAGTGAACACGTCTGGATTTTCTAAGGTTTACGTCGCACACGGAAGTCTGCTACCTGCCTAGGCAGCGTAAACGTGTAGATGAGAAACATCTCCGTGAAGTGCGCTGCGTCCATGGCATCTTCTTCGCTAACTTCCCCGAGTTCGTGAATTTCGTTGCCTACGACGCGAACATTGTTGGCCCATTCGATTAGGGACTGCGCAATGCCCATCCTCGGTCCAAGCTCTTTAATTCGTGCGGCAAGGGTCTGAGGTGCTTTTACGCCATCTTTCGGTTCATCCCAAAGGATTTTGGTCGCGCGATCAAGCGCTGTGCGGAAAGATCCGGCTGCGAGGGTCCATTTTTTTACTTGGAGTACATCAAGGCCATCTATGAAGGCCTTCGCCACACTCAAATCCACATGCTCTGGGGCTTCGTTAACAGGCATATCAGGAATAATGCTAAGCAGTTTTATATGATCGCTGTATTGTGTGATGTCGCCTCGAAATGGGGTGCGACTCGGGTCCAAAGGTATGTGTGCGACAGCCTCAAGGACAGCAATCGTGTGTTTCCCACAATGCGAGCATTGCAGTAACACCTCGCGGCGGGCCGTTCCCGGTTGATTAGCTGGCGGCTCACCATAGACGACATGGTGAATGGATTTTGGATGCGAGCAGCGCGAGCATGGGGTGGAAATCGTAAGCATGACCATAGGTCCCTGTTCCAACTATTGCCACTGATCATAGGCGATAGCGTCAGCGAATAAGGGAAGGTGCACTCGTAAGCTCCTATTTTTTTTCGATCGCGATAGCAGCCATGTCATGCCGTCAGTGCTTTTTTCAACAGCACGTCGTACAGCTCCAACCGAAGCCGCGCCCCGACCTGCAGCAGGGTTAGCCAATAGACGATCATCAACGCACCGAACAGGATGACTTCACTCCAGCTCGGCTGTGGCGGCCAATGCATGTCCTTGAACTGGATAATGAGGGCGGCGAAGACGGGCAGGGCACCCAGCTTGTCCAGGTTGCCAGTCAGCAGGGGCAGCTTGCTTTGCATTCGCAAGGTGCGGAGGCTGGCGAAGGCGCTCATGGCTTCAACACGTTCGCGTGGGAAGGTGCGTAGCCACGCGACCAAGCCATCGTGATGTGGCATGTCGAAGTCCAGGATCTCGGCGAATTCGCGCCGATCGGCGGCGGGTGTGAACTTCATGCCGGGCAGCTCTGCGATAGCGACAAGGACGAGTCCCACGATTTCGATGATCAGCAGTGCGCTGAGTAGTACCGATACCCAGGATTTCGCCGGCAGCACTTTGCCGAGTATGAGTACCAGCGCCCCTGCGATGGCGACTAATGCGATGCCCCACTTTGCCTTGCGGGATGACGAGATCCTAAGGGATGGATGCAGCGGTAACGCCTCGATCTTCTCATCCAGTGCTGCGAACGTAAGTGCCGGTGATTCCATGTCTGCTCTCTCCCTGCCGGAAACCTTAGCTAGGTTCACCCTCAAGCCGGGGCGTTGGCAACTAATTGCAACTGACCATCAGAACCCCTTGCAGACGTGATTCGTCGCGGCTGACGCGATGAGGGGCGATGGCTGGTACACCGGAAGTGGCTCTAATCCTGTCGAGCGGCCATCCCCCGGGGCATTCCCATGGGCCCTGACAATTTGGGCTACACCTTTTGCTAGATATGCATCCTGGCCATTCGGCGCCAGGCTAATCGGCGCCAGGCGAGTTCGCCGGGCCAGAGGCAATTCCACAGGATTCGCCACTCAAGGAAAGTTCACATGGAAAAGACCCACGCGCATGCCGCTGTCGTGTGCGCTGCGATGGCTGTGATGGGGTTTGTGACTACGGCCTGGCCTGGAGCCATACATGCCCAGACCATCAAGGATGCCACGGAGGATGCCGGCGTTGGGTACACCACGCTGACGATCACCGGAACGGATTTGTCCAAAGTGAAATCGCTCGCGGTGGGCGTTGTCCCGATCGATATCACGCATCGTTCGGATACCAGCATCGCCGCCGAAGTATTTCTCCCGGATCCAGGCGAGTCCGGCCCCCATGCTCCTGCCGCTGGCACCACCGTTCCGATTCTCGTCACGGGCACGGATGGAAAGACCAGGGCCGCCACGCAACGTTTCAGCTATCCCATTGCGGCTGCGCAGGTCTACGGGCCACTTCCGTTGCCCATGCCCAACGTGAACTCCAATTGCGATGCGCTCTGGTACCAAAACGGATACACGATTACCGGCATACCACAGCCACTAAGTACGGCATGCTCGTACTCGCTCGGCACAACCATGAATAGTGTCAGCCTGACCCGTACGTTCAATCTCGGGGCAGCGACCGTCGATACCGATTCGCCCACGTTTCACCTGGGCGTTGGCTTCAGGGGTGCGCCCTATACCATCCACCCCACTGGCTCTCTGCCGCATGTCGATGGCGTCGGCGGGTATTTTCTTGTTTCGGTCTACATGTGCACATTGAAGTCGGGCAACGTACCTTCGGGATCGTCATCAACCGACCCCAAAAATACCGAATGCAAGAATTGGGATGGAAACAAAGGGACGTGGCAACTGGTTTCGGGTGCCACCCAGGGTCGTGCCGTCGCTGGCGCCGACGCGAACAAGGCCAACGGCCTCGATCTGTCCGTGAAGACTGACAAGATTTTCGATGCAGACCATCTGGTCAGAACGCTGCTCTTCACAATCACTGCCGACCAATGTGCAGAGGGCATGCCATGCGATGGCGACACCGTCCAGGAACGGACGGCCTTTTCCTACCTCACCATGACGGCGGTGCGTGCGCCAACGGCGCGCGTGCAATTGGATGTGATCCCCTATGGGATTGTGTATCAGCCCCCCGGCAACGAAAGCACCGCGACCGTTACGCTGAACGACCAATACAACACCAACTTCACCTTGACCGACAGCTCCGGCACCACGAACAAAACAACGTCAGACCTGGCCGGCCAGATCTCCGCCACGCTCAGCCTTGAAGTCACCGGCGGGGGTGGGCAGAACTGGGACGACAGCACGACCAATGGCTTTGGCACCACGAAAACCAAGACCGATTCGAGCCAAATCACCACGTCGTTTACGGCGAGCCAGGGTGTCGGCCCCATCCATAGCCTTGTTCCCGGATCGGGCGAAACGTGTCCTTCGGAGACCAGCTGCTCGCCGTTGATCCCCGCGGTCGACGCGTACAGCAATGAACCGTTCTGGCAGGACAATTTTCTCCTGTTGATTCACCCGCAATTTGCCGTGTGGGAACAGATCGCCGGCAAGCGGATGACGGTGATGACGGCGGCTGTCCCCGTACTCGGGGAAATTACGGTGGCCGATCTTGCGGCCTGTGCGACGAGAGGCGGCATTCCCGGTATCGATCCCTGCACACTCAACTACACGGATGTGAGTACAACGGTCTATCAGTCGGCCCAGGTCAAATATCAAAGCAAGAAGAAATCGGTGACGCTCAGCACCAAGGAAGCCAAGCGCCTTCTTGCGCTCGACCCGTTCTACGGTGTCGGCCAGGCTGCCGAGATGGACCCCAAACGAGCCACGACGTTCGCCAGTTATTCCTACGGGGCGCAGGCAGGGGATCACCCGACGAACCATGCACTGAGTCTGGCCAACACCGCGGTCTCCTCGAGCACCATCGCGGATACGTCGCAATATACGTCGACCGTGACATCGGTGATCGGCAGCTCGTCCAGTTACGGCCTTTCGCTCAACCTGGGAGGGATTCTCAGCGAAGCCTTTACCATCGGCTCCACCGACAAGACCACCTCCGAGCTGGATACCACGCTTTCCTACGGCGATTCGACCGCCATCTCCAAGACGGTCAGCACTACGGCCGCCGGCACCTTGGCCGATGCCGACAATCTCTTTGGCCAGCTTCCGAGTGGACACGGGCCGTTGCCCAAGAAGCCAAGCGCGTCGGTATTTCTTGATCGCAAATTCGGCGGCTTCATGTTTGTGGATGCCTATGCGCCAGGCCCAGGCAGCCAAGCCGTGAAGATGCAGCGCGTGGCCATGAGAAGCGCGCTCATCGCGGAGCGCGGCAAGCAGCGCTTCAGCGACGTGCCCGGTGGCAGCACCGCACACGATGCGATTGGGGTCGTTGGCCGGGCCGGGTGGCTGCCGGCGCGCAGTGACGGCAAATTCTTGCCGAACGATCCCATGACCCGCGGCGATTTTGCCTACATGCTGGCGAAGGTGGCACGCCTGCAGCCGGGACCGCGTGCGACCGGCTTCACCGACGTGTCTCCGGCCAATATGGATGCGGTGTCCATCTCTGCCGTGGTCAAGTCCAGCTTCATGCAACCGCAATCGCCGACAACGTTCGCACCGTCCGCGACGATGACTTCCCAGGACTTGAATGCGGCACTGGCAAAGGCATTCCCGGCGCAGATCGCCACGCCGGGCAGGGTCGCCTTGTCGAACAAGGAAGTGCTCAGGGACGCACAGGCGCAGGTCACCCGTGCGGACGCAGCGGCGGCAATCGCGGCTGCGCTGCAACGATAGATGCAGTCATGCCGAACGGAACGTGCGAAGGATGCGCAACCCATGATCGGGTTTGAGGCAAGGACGCCTCTCTCGACGTCACGGGTCACGACCCCGCGCAGACGTGGTTCGTCGCGGCTGACGTGATGAAAAAGGTGCCAGGGACATTTCCGACAGCGTAGGAAGTCGACCCTGGCTCCCGTTTTGTTTCTGCCCGTGCTTTAACTTACGTCTCCCCGGTTTGTGCTTCAGCGTGACTCCGGGTAATGCATGTACATCGATTGGATTCCGACACGACCTGGGCCGGTGAAGCGGTTGAGAATCAGGTTCATGCCGCCGAGCAAGCCGCTGGTGAGGCGGTCGACCGTGGTCTCCATCTGCACCGATGCGTCCTTGTAGAGCCAGCCGCCTGGCTCGATGTCGATCGACTCGCCCGGCGCCAGCACCTTCTCGAAGACGTTGCCATAACCATGCAGCCACAGGATGCCGTCGCCGGCGTGGCTATGGAACTTGTCGATGAAGAAGCCGCTGCCCCCGAACAGCATGTTGGAAAAGCCCTTCACCCGCTCGAAGCTGTAGTCGATGCTGTCGGTGGCAGCCAGGAACTGGTGCTCGCGTACGTGCAGCTCGCGACCTTTCTCCAGATGCATCGGCACGATGTGGCCGGCGCCGTCACGGCTGAAGGCGATCATGCCGGGGCCCCGTGCCTCGGTCACGAAAATTTGCATGCCGGCCATCATCCGCTTCAGCGAGCCACGCATGTTCTTCAGGCTGATCGCCACCCGCCGATGCTTCCACAGCAGGATATGGTGCTCGAAATAGACTGCCGTATCCGCTACGTCGACAGTGAGCACCGGCACCAGTTCTCCATCGATATGGTATGTAACGCCCCCGAAGGTCTCGGCTTGGGCACGGGTGGGCATCAATACGGGAAGTTCTCTCATCTGGGCATCCTTGGCTGAAAGATCGTGTGATGTTGCTGGCCGAGCTTATCTGATCTGTCCGAGTGCCAAAAAGGTGTCAGAAAAAAGTGCCAAGGAAAAAGGTGTCAGGAACAATTTCTGACAGCGGGGCGGCTTCGGGGATGAGGGAAACGACATGGCGCCATGTTGAAAGAGAGAGTACCTGCGCCGACGCCGGGCCGTCTGGACGTCTGATCCAACGAAGCAGGACCTGGTTCTTGGGTTTCTTTGTGAAGGCTCCGCATCCATGCGGAGCCTTCATTGCCATCAGTTATGTCGCGACGTCTCGACGGGAGTCGCGGTGAACCCGTGCTGGTTGCCGGCTGCGTCGTAGTACTCGCCGGCGATCACGCCGAGATTGTTGATCGCGGTTCCGACGGTCGCCACTGCTCCGGGCACGTCGATATTCTGGAATTTTCCGTGCGTTTCGACGAAGCCATGGACGCCCCCGGACGCGTCTTCATAGTTGCCCGTGCTTTGGCCGCGATCATTGATTTCGAGAGTGACCGTGCTGACGGCGTTTGGGACGTCGACCGTGGTGTACTGTCCATTCGCGCTGCGATAGAAGCCATGTTTCTGGGCCGGGTTGGTATCCCAGTAGCCGACGATCTCGCCGTTGTCGTTGATGCCGAGCGGGTAGGTGTCCCGAGCTCCAGTAACGTTGATCGGCGTATCGAATCCTTGGCCCTGGCGCAAGACGCCGTGATAGATGCCGTCGGCATCCCAGTAAACGCCGGCGATGGCGCCGAACATGTTGACCTGGTCCAGGTTTGAGTTGAGGTGGCCCGGAAAGTCGATCGTTGCGAGACGGCCACCCTGGATCAGGAAGCCGTGTTGCTGGCCGGATGCGTCGGCATAACCGCCGAACGTCGCACCGTAATCGTTGGGACCGCCGGCGGCGCTGAAGTAGTCGCCCAGCGCATTGGGGTCGAGCGGTTTGAATTGGCCGTGGCGATAGACCATGGCGTGCGACGTGCCGTTGCCGATGGCGTATTGACCGGCCAGTTCGCCGAAATCGTTGATCCCCCAAAAGATCGTCAATGATGCGCCAGGATAGTCGAGAGTCTGATAGGTGTAGGTCACCGGACCGTCGGCGGCCTTGGAAGCGGCGGTAAACGCGGACGATGTCGCATCGGTAGCCGCATTTGCCGCGGCGATGCCGGTGGAAGCAAGGGCGAGCGCGAAGAGTGTGGCTGCCCTTGTGAGCCGGCCATGTGAAGAGCGATGATTTGACATGACTTCAATCCCTAATTGGATGAGACGGGCGAGGGTGTTCCGATGGCTTGCGGCCGTCCCGAGCGATGCCATCACTCCTTACAGCGCAAAAGGGTCGTCCGCACCGACACGCCCGGGGCGATCGCCGCTGCAACGACACAGCTTTCGCCTGCCCAATGGCCGCCGCGCATGATGGCCGAGCCCCACATCACGGAAGTGCTGGCGCTTGCCGCACGCGGCGACACGCAGGCGATCGACTCGTTGATTCCGAAGATCTATGCAACGCTGCGTCGTCTGGCACGTCGCCAGCGGGCGCATGAAGTGGCGCATACGCTCGAAACGACCGCACTGGTCAACGAGGCTTACCTGAAGCTGGCCACGCAGGGCAATGTCACGTTTGCCGATAGCGCGCACCTGTACGCGTACATGAGCCAGGTGATGCGGCATATCCTGATCGACCACGCCAGGCGCAAGAAGGCACAGAAGCGTCAGGCACCGGAGATGCCGGCAAGCGAGGCGGGTTCGGACATCATCGACGTGCTGGCGATCGACGAGGCGTTGAGCCGGCTCGCGACCCTCGACGCGCGCCTTGCGCGCGTCGCCGAGCTTCGATTGTTTGCTGACCTGTCGAGCCCGGACATTGCGGAGGTTCTCGGCGTCAATGCACGCACGGTCGAGCGCGACTGGCTGAAAGCGCGTACGTTCCTGTCCGCCTGCCTGGTGCCCGATCCTTGAGGCGATGTCGGTAATCGGAACGTCATTGCGCTTTGACTACAGAGACACGCTAGAACGGGAGCATGCACTGTCGATGATCGCCGACTTCGCCCAACGCTGGAACGAGATCGAACCGCTGATCGACCGGTTGTTCGAGGTGCCCGCGGCCGGGCGAGCCGACTGGCTGCGCAGGCATTGTGAGGATCCGACGCTGCGGGCGCTGGTTGCGCAGGCGCTCGACGATGCGCCGGGTATCGAGGCGCTCGAACGCGGCATGGCGCAATGGTTGCCCGAGTTCGCCAGCGACATGCCCGACGCGCTGCCGGCCATCTCGGGTTACCGCGTGCTTCGCTTCGTCGGCGCAGGCGGCATGGCCAGCGTGTTCGAGGCCGAGCGCGAACTGCCGGGCGGCCCGCAGACGGTCGCGCTCAAGCTGTTGCGTATCGACGTTCATGCTGCCGATGAGCGCCGACGCTTCCTGCGCGAACAGCGCATCCTCGCGCGATTGCAGCACCCGCACATCGCCCAGCTGCTCGATGCGGGGTTCTCGCCGGCGGGTACGCCGTTCCTGGCGCTCGAATTCGTCGCCGGTAGCGACATCGTCACCCATTGCACGCAGCGCGGCCTGGCAGTGCGCGAACGCCTGGCCTTGTTCATCGACGTGGCTGCGGCGGTCGAACATGCGCATCGCAGCCTGATCGTGCATCGCGACCTCAAGCCGAGCAACGTGCTGGTCAGCACGGAGGGCTGCGTCAAGCTCGTCGATTTCGGCATTGCGAAGCTCTTGACCGGCGAAGGCGAGCAAACGCATACCCAGGCGCGGCGGATGACCCGCTCCTACGCAGCCCCCGAGCAATTATCCGGCGATGCCGCCACGACCGCGATCGACGTCTACGCGCTCGGCGTGCTGTTGGCCGAACTGCTCTGCGGCGTGCCGCCACGCCGTGTCGACCCGTGCGCCGAGGCGAAAGCGCCCGCATTTGACGATGAGGCGTTGCGCCGGAAACTCGGCATCGATCTCCACGCGATCGTGCTGCAGGCGACACGGCCGGATCCGGTTCGCCGTTATGCGAGCGTCGCGGCGCTGCGCGATGACATCGAACGCTATCTCGATGGCAGGACGCTGCAGGCCCGACCCGATACATTCGCCTATCGCGTCTTCACGCTCGCCAAGCGGCATGCGCTGGCTGTTTCGGTCGGTGCCGCGATCGCCATGGCGCTGGCCGGTGCGACGGCCGTCGGTTTGTACGAGGCGCGCCTTGCGCGCCATGCCGCGCAAACAGCGCATGCACAGGCGTTCGCCGCCAAGGGCGAGGCGCAGCGTGCGGACGCGCTCAAATCGTTCCTCGAAGGCCTGTTCGACAGTGCGTCGCATGGGACGGCGGCGGACGAAACCGCCGTGGAGCTGCTTGCGCAAGGGCGCGAGCGAGCCGATCGCGATTTCGCGATGCAGCCTGCGTTGCGCATCGAAATTCTGGCGCTGCTCGGCGACCTCGAACGCCGCAGCGGCCATCCGGACATGGCGCAGAAGCCGCTTGCGGAGGCCGCGGCGCTGGCGAAGGTGCAGTTCGGCGCGACGGACAGGCGCACGCTGCACGTGGAATACCTGCTGGCGAAGGAAACCGACGAACTCGGTCACTTTCGCGCCGCGATGTTGCGGCTGCAAGGCGCGCTCGAAGCGTTCGAGGCAGGCCCGAATCGCGACTCGCCCGAAGAAGTCCAGGCGCTCGCGTGGCTCGCCGGCCTGGATGAGCGAATCGGTGAATCGGCCAAGGCGATCGATATCGGCCAGCGGTCGGTCGACCTCGCACGCAATGTGTTGCCGGGGGACAGCGATGCGCTGACCGAGGCGGTGACGAATCTCGGTTGGATATTTATGGATGCGGGCTACTCCGGCCGGGCAGCGCCGCTGTTGCGTGAAGCGCTGGCACGCAAGCGCCGCCGCCTTGGCGACCAGCATCCCGATGTTGCCGATGCGATGACGATGCTGGCTTCGGCATTGACCCCCCTTGGCCGATACGGTGAGAGCGAGCAGCTCATGCGCGATGCCATCGCCATTGACGCCAGTACGTATACGCATCCGAATGCCCACATGTCCTGGCATCTCAACGATCTTGCCGTCGTGTTGGTGTTTGAAGGCAAAGTAGACGAAGCAAGTGCGTTCTATGCGAAGGCGATCGCGGTCGATCGGGCGCTTGCGCCGGAAGCTGCCTTAAGCGAAGCGGTGAGCCTCGGCAATCTGGCGCAGCTCCATTTCATGCAGGGCGCTTACGCAGAGGCCGAGGAGGGTTTTCGCGATGCGATCAATCGCAAGCAGCACCTTCTTGGCGCGGATTATGGCGACAATGGCCGCAGTCATGACCGCGCCAACCTGGCCGAAGTCCTTATCGCACGCGGGCATCTGGACGGAGCTCGAACGATCGCCGACGAGGCGCTTGCAGAGGCACGGCTGCGACATCGCGAAGCACACCCGGATACTGCATTCGCACTCACCGTCGAAGCCGAGCTCATGGCAGCGAGTGGCGCCCATGAGCGGGCAGCGGCATTGGCGGCAGAGGCTGTGGCGATGCATGTGGCGCTGGCCGACCAGGGCTCCGACAAGGCGATCAGGGCGCGCCTTTTGCTCGGAGAAATCCTGCAGGGGCTTGGTCGCAGCAGCGAAGCCGAGCCGCAATTCGCAAGCGCCCTCGCAGCGGCCGAGACGATCTCGCCGAAGGCAACCGCACTCGCTGCGCGCATCAAGGCCGACCTTGCGTGCGCGACGGGTCGCTGCACGAACGCGCTGTCACAGGTCGGCTTTGCGCAGAGGCTGCCATGGCAATGACCGAGCCTCGGGCGTTTCACCGCAAGAGGTATTCCTGACTCTGGATGATGGCTTCGAGTATCGCCGAGTCTGATCAGACGAGCTTTCGTTCCAGTGCCCGGAGCACCGCACGGGTGCGGTCGCTCACGCCGAGCTTCGACAGAATGTTGGAGACGTGGTTGCGCACCGTGCCTTCGCTGAGACGCAGCGCTTCGGCGATCTCGCCGTTGGAGATGCCGCTGGTCATCAGCTTCAGGACCTCGCGCTCGCGCGGCGTGAGCGCGTCGGGCGTCTCGAACGCGTCATCGCGCCACGCGCCGGTGCGGGCAGCGTCCAGGCCCTCCGTCAGCGGGGCGAACAGATACGCACCGCCGCCAGCGACCGTGCGGATCGCCTCCACGAGGGTCTCGGCGGTGACGGCCTTGAGCAGGAAGCCGCGCGCACCAGCACGCACGCCGGCCACCAGGGCCGCATCGTCCTCGAAGGTCGTGAGCAAGAGCGTGGGTGGGAGGATGCCTCGCGCGGCGAGGGTCTCGACGACCTCGACGCCGGTCAGCTTCGGCATGCGCACATCCAGTAGCAGGACGTCCGGCCGATCGGCAGCGACGACGTCGACCGCAGCCTCGCCGTCGGCAGCCTCGGTACAGACGACAATGCCTTCGAACAGGGTGAGCAGGGCTTTGAGGCCACTGCGGATCAGCGCCTGGTCATCGGCGATGCAGACGCGGATCACGGGTGCGCGCCCACGGGTGGAATCGCGCCGCTGACCTGGAAGCCTTCGCCGCTGTGGCTGAACACCGCCAGCCAGCCGCCCAGGGCCTCGAACCGTTCGCGCATGCCGGCGAGGCCCTGGCCCTCGGCAACCTCTGCGTCTGCTCCGACGCCATCGTCCTTCGCCGTCAGCCGGACCTCCCCGTTGGCAGCCTGCGCGAGTTCTATCCTGAGCTGACGTGCGCCTGCGTGGCGCCGGGTATTGGTGATCAGCTCCTGCACACATCGCAAAAGGGCATCCGCCCGAGGCGCATCCAGCGCACCAAGCGCTTCGGGCAGCACGAGCCGAACATCGAGGTCGGTCGCTCCTTCGGCCAACGCCAGCAGGGTCGCCTGCAAATCCACGGGCTGGACACGCACCTGCCTCACGACCTTGCGGACTTCGGCCAACAGCTCGCCGGCGATTTCGCGCGCCTGGCCGAGGTGGGACGCCGACTGGCCCTCTGCCAGCCGCGCGGCCACATCGAGGTGCACGTGCAAGCTGGTTAGGTGATGGCCCAGCACGTCGTGCAGATCGCGCGAAATGCGCAGCCGCTCGCCCATGCGGGCGCTCTCGGTCAGCAGGGCTTGGGCAGCGGTCAGCTCGGCATTTGCGCGGGCCAGGCGCTCGTGCGCCGCGGCCTCGCTGCGGGCAAGGTGGGCGGCGCTGATGGCGAACAGCTGGAAGGCGCAACTGGAGACCAGGATCACCGCCGACATGCCCTGTCCGCCGACGGCGCACTTCTGGGCGACCAGGGCCGCGGTCAAGACGGCTGCCGCCAGCAGCGCCGTGCGCAGGGAAGCGATCCAGGCCACCTGCCAGGCGATCACGACGATCATGCTCGTCACCAGGAAGCTCGGGTAGAGCCAGACCAGGTATTGCGCGGCGAAGCCCTCGAGGAAGAACAGGGCGGCCTTGCGCGGTGTCAGGCCCGGACTCCTGTCCAGCTCGGCCGCGACACAGGTCGCGACCAGCACGCCGTAGGCGACCGTCCACTGGAGGTCCCAGTGCGGATGGGCAGCGAAGGTTTCCGGTCGCAGCAGGCGGGTCACGAGGGCCAGTCCGCCGGCCGCCGCCAGCATCAGAACGCACGCGGCCTGGACGAGCAGACGGATGCGATCGAGCGATGTGCGCGGCCAGGGCATGGGCCGGACATTAACGCCCCGGCGCCGTCCTGTCCCATGACGCGTGTCATGGGCGACGGGCATGACGGCGTTCACTTATCGGCTAGGGCGGGTCTGCCCAATCCTGATCGCGGCCATCAACCCATGGCCTTCAACCTAGGAGACAACAATGCTTCGCTCATTCCTGCTTCGCCGGACCACCCTCGCCACACTCACCGGCGCCATGATCCTTTGCGCTATCGCCTTCCACGCCCACGCCGCCGACCCGTCCGCCGCGGCGTGCGCCGGGATTGCCACGCCTGACCAGAAACACGATGCCTCGACGATCCAGCGGATCGAGCAGGCTTGGCTGACCGCGGAATACCACGGCCACCGGGAATATCTGGCGTGCCTCCTGGAGCCTGATTACCACACCTCCAGCCGATCCGGCCTCGTCCGCTCGCGGCAGGACGTGATCGATCGCGTCCCGCAGGTCGCCGACGACACGCGCGATGTCCCGAAGCTCGAGACCATCGTCGTGATTCACGGCTATTCCGCGACGGCGCATTCCATCCTCAAGACGACGGACAAGGCGGGCAATCCGAAGGAGGTGCACTTCGTCGACGGCTACACCTTCCACGATGGCCGCTGGTTCGCCTTCAGCGGCGCGGATCTCTAGTCGCATCGGCGATGCAAGACCGAACCGTGAAAGCCGGGGTCAGAGTGGGTTATTTGAGAAAGTGCACTCTGGTACCCGGTTTTCGACCCGCATTTATTCAGGCGGGTAACGACGATGCACGAGCAGCGCGGGGTCAACCGGGCTATCGTGCCGTCCTGACCACGAAGAAATGCCATGACGAAAAGCTACGCTCCACCTCTGACCGCGAACCCGCACGCGCCGCTTTACCGCGTCGACAAAGCGATCAAGGCAGCCCAGCAACGGCTGGGTGTCGCCATCGACGCGAAGCGGCATCACACCAGCCAGAATCTGGCCCACGAAGTGATCAAGGAGGCTCGCGAAGGACTCAAGAAGTCCGAACAGTTGCGTGTTCTCAAGATCAAGGAACTCGCGCAGAAGGCGGCGGAGGCCGAGGCGGCTGGAAAATAGATGGAACGGGCTCCGCTTTGATTTGCTGATCCGACGTTCCTTAGGAGCGAAATCGTGCAGGCTGTCGATCATCCATTCGATCTGGTGCTGTCCTATTCGCAGTGGCAAGGCTCAGGACGCCCGGAAAACCTGCGTCGGGGTGCGCAGGCCGCAGCCGATGTCTGCAGCAACTTCGGGCCACTCGAGTGTGTCCCGGAGGCTGGCGAGGGTGAGGCCAGCGGCGGTATCCGGCGCTGGACAGCGATCGCCGAGCAGTTCCGTTCGGCCCAGGCGATCCTCGATGCGAGGCAGCCCAGGCGCATCCTGACCGCTGGCGGGGATTGCGCCTGCGATATTGCCGTCATCGACTACCTGCATCGACGATATCCGGACCTGACCGTGATCTGGGTGGACGCGCATCTCGACGCGAACACGGTGAACACGACGCCCAGCGGCAATTTCCACGGCATGCCGGTGGCCGCGATCCTGGGTTCCGCTCCGGTCGAACTGCAGGCGTTGCTTTCGACACCGCTGCCACCGACACAATTCCGTTATGTCTCGGCACATGTTGGCGATGAGGGCGATTGGGCGTTCCAGCGAGCCCATGACCTGAGGTGGCTGGAACCCGGACAACGCATCGCCGAACGGGTCGTTTCCGGGCCCATCCACGTTCATTTCGATCTGGACGCGCTCGATCCTGTCGAATTTCCGCACGTGGCCTATCCCGATGGCAGGCTGCCGTTCGATGTCGGACTTGCCTTGGTGCGTAGCGTTGCCGCCGATCTGGTCGGTCTGACGATCACCGAGTTTGCGCCTTCGGACGAAAGCGCCGCGCAGCACGGCAGTGGCTTTCTCGAACGGCTATGCAAGGCTGCCGCAACAAGGCAGTGATCAGGTTCACTGGTAGCTGTTCGACGAGCTGACCAAATGAGGAAAGGTGCCTGGGTCGATTTCTGACAACGGATGGGCTACTGCGATGACTTCACGCCGCCTGCAGAGCTGCTGGAAGCCGGCGCACTGACTGGAGCGCTGGCAGGAGCCGGGGCGCTGGCAGCTGTCGCACTCTTGTGCGACTTCTTGTGGCTTGGTGAAGTCGTTTTTGCTCTGGCCGCTTTGCTTGCTTGCTTGTTGGCCTTGGCGGTTTCCTTGGCCGCCTCACGGGCCTGCTTGGCGGACTGCTGCTGGGCCTTTGTGGTTTCCTTGGCTGCCTTGCTGGCCGCCTTGTCAGCGGCCTTGGAGGTCGTTGTTGCCCGTGCCGCTTTTGCTTTTTGCTTGTTGGCCTTGGCCGCTTCCCTGGTCGCCTTGTCGGCCGCTTTGCTGGCGGCCCTGGATGTCGCTTTTGCTCTTGCCGCTTTTGCCGCCTTGGCTTTTTGCTTGTTGGCCTTGGCGGCTTCCTTCGCGGCCTCCCTGGTCTCCTTGCTGGCCGCTTTGTTGGCGTGCTTGGGGCTGGCATACGACGCCGTGGCCGGCGCGGTGGCGGTAGCCGGGTTGGACTGAGCTTGCTGGGCCAGCACCGGGCCGGAAAGAGCCACACCCGCGACGAACAGGGCAGCGATCGCAAGTTTACAAATCATCATTGACGAGCCTCGAGTCTTTGGGATGCCACGGACCCGGCATGACCCTGCAAACACGAGCAGGATGGCCCATCAACAATGCATGGGCATCGGCATACAGAGACTGAACAAGACGTGTCGGCGACGATTTCTGACAATAGGCTGCCGGGCTAGAAGAACGGGGAGATCCAACCGGGTCAGGTTTCGACCGGGCTCAGTGCAAACCCGCACTTGAGGAAGCCGCTGGCGCCGACGACTCGGCCGCTGCGCGCTGGGGCGTATCGACCGGACACCATGTCTTGAGGCGCTTGCCTGCACGGAACAGGTCGATGCATTCGCGCATCTCGGCTTTGAAGGCGAGATCGGGCGTGTTGATCGGGCAGCCGTCCGACAGCGGCTTGTCTGCCTTGTACTCGGCGATGCAGCTCGATAGTGACGGCGGCTTGGCCGGATTCGGATCGTCGGCCAGCGGCGCCGGTGGCAGGTTGAGGCGCTCGTCGCGGTCCTTGGGCGACGGCGGTATGGGAGGCGCGCTGCACAGCGGGTTGGACAACGTACTTTTCTTGGTGGGATCGCACATGCTTTTGGCCATCGCCTTGAGCGCATCGCCTATATGGCGACCCACCGCACCGCCGGCCGTCTCGTTCGGCGGCGGGAAATATTTTTCGAAGCGGGTGGCCTTGTACTGCATCCGGTTGCTGTCGTGCTGCATGATCTGACGATCGTCCGCGGGCTTGGCCGGTGTGGCCTTGGCGCTTGTTGCCGCATAGGTCTCCGTGGCGGGTGCCAGCCGCAAACTGGCGGCAGACGGCGTGGCCACGGAGGCTGCCGGCGCCGGTGTCGCTTCATGATCCTGCATGACCATCGCGTCACGGCGTGACTTCTCGTGCGTCACGGGGCGAACGGGTGGCACGACCTGTTGCGGCGGCACCAGCTTGGGCAGCGTGAGTGGCGCAGGTGGCTGTGCGACGTGCGGCGTGCTGGTCTGATCCAGCAGACGCACGACGAGCACCGGATTGCTATCGACAGGCACCGCCGCCAGATGCGATGGCTTGAGCTGCATCTCGTACCACAGCGCCAGCGCGAACAGCGCGTGCAGTACCAGGACCAAAGCCAGCGCGAGCGCCTGCGCCTGGCGCGTCAGCGGCGGCTGTTGCCAGCGCCTTTGACCCAAGGTCTCGCGTGTTTCGCTATCGAGTAATGCCAGACCGCGTGCACGATCCTTCTCTGGATGTAGGACTTGCCCGGGACGTTCGATGACACTGCCTCATTCAAGCCAAGTACCCACACGAAACCTGCGCATACCGTCAGCGCGTGTTGCGGCCAACCCCAGTAGACAGGTTCTTTCGTTCAGGGTTCCCCGGATCGGAAACTGGTACGAAGTGAGCTAGCTGCCATTCCTGGACAGTGGAATCAGGCAACGCAGTTTAGACGCTCGAAGGCCACTTGCGAGCAAGTGCCAGGAGAGCTGTACAGATGTTGCCGGTTTTGGAACACCCCGATGTAGTCGAACACTTTGCTCTGGATCTCATCGCGTGTCTTGAAACACGCGTGATGTGTCAGCTCCTGCGTGAGTGAAATACCGGGCCCACCAGCCACCATGGCAGCAGGTTTGCCCGATGTCTGCATCAGACGAACCGCTTCGCGCTTGAACCCGGCGATCAATCTGGTCGCGTTTGTGCTTACAGTAGGGGCCTGAATTCCGGATGGCGACTGACCACGCCGACGCGACATGTCAACCGTCACGAGAAAGCGCACGTGACCTCGTGCCCTGTCTGCACCGCTCACGCCCGACCCACCAATCAAGAGAACGACGGATCGACCCATGAAATGTTTTCGCAGTGGGCTCCCACTTGTCCTTGCTGCCTTCGCAGTATTTGCCCCGGGCGCATACGGCCACGCAGCAAAGCCGGAGGTCATGGCCGGGCACATCGCAAAACGTGATGCTGATGGTCGCCTGCTTCCCTGGATTTCATGGCGCACAGCTCTCGACCGCGAAATGCGCTTTTACGAAAGTGCGCCCAGCGTTCATGGCTATCCGGTTTTTGTCACGACCACGTTTCTCGATGGCGACTGGAAGCCGACCGAGCGCAACGATACGATTCCGGCCACGCAGAATGGCATGGGCATCATTTCGTACTTGAAGTACTACGAATTCAGCGGCAAGCAGAATCCGAGGACTCTGGCGACCGCTCGCTTGATGGGCGATTACCTGCTCAAGAAAAGTCTTACGCCCGACTCCGGGAAATACCCGCGCTTCCCGCATTCGACGGGGCGCCGTGACCAGTTCCCCCAGCCGACGAACAGTGGATCGCAGTCCGATCATCCCTACGAAATCGAACCGGACAAGGGCGGCATTTCCGGCTACGCCCTGGTGCTGCTCTCCGATGCCACGAAGGATCCAAAGTACTTCGCACAGGCACTGCACAACGCCCGCGTGCTGATGACCAATCAGCAAGTCGGTGACGCCACGCATTCGCCGTGGCCCTTCCGTGCCGACCATCGCACCGGCGCCCCGCGCGGCCCCATCTCCAGCGACATGACGTATGTCCTGCGCCTCTACGATGCGCTGCTTGCACGCGGCTACACGGAATTCAAGCCGTCCCGCACCGCACTTTGGCAGTGGATCAAGACGCAGCAAATTCCCAGCGCCAAAACGGATGGCGCGCGCTTCGTACAGTTTTTTGAAGATCACGACACACCGACCAACCGCAATGCCTGGGCGCCGCTGAATCTGGCGCGTTACCTGCTGGAAAAACGCGATGCGATCGATCCGGAATGGCGCGCAGACGCGTCAACCCTGATTGAATTCGTGCGCAGGGATTTCACCCACGGGGAATTCGGAGTGACGGTGTGTCACGAGCAGGACGAAGACCACGATGCCTGGGGCGGCATCAATTCGACCTATGGTGCCGTGCTCGCCATGTATGCCAAGGCGACACAGTCTGCTTCACTTGCCAGGGAAGCGCGCGAAGCGCTGAACTTCACGGAATACGCCATCGATGAACAAGGGCGCCCACGCGACCTCATCAAGAACGCGGCGCCAGGCGGCTGGCAGGAAGACGCACACACCGATGTCATCCATAACTACATGGACGCACTTGCTGTTTATCCGGAGTGGGGAAACTGAGCCGAAAGGGGGCGGGTTGAGCTGGCCCCTTTTGGCTCTGATCAATGACGTGTCTTGGCCTGTTGGTCGACCAGGTCGTCCAGGACCTTGAGCATCAACGGGATCGCGGCATCTTCCTCGTGCACCGGCATGCGCGAGCCGGCCTGGGTAGGCGAGGTGACATATTTGCCGTCGACTACGATTGTTGGCCAGGAACTGATCTGGTAGCTCGACATCATCTGGAGCGAGTGTTGCACCTTGGTCTGCACCGGGAACGAGTTGTAGATCTGGGTAAATTTGTTGCGATCCATGCCGGATTTGACCATGAAGTCGATCACGTCGGCATCGGTGTTCAGGTGCACGTGCTGCACGTGCATGGCATAGAACACCTTGGATTGGTATTCCTCGGCTTTACCCATGGCGTCGAGCGTGTAATAGAGGCGCTGCTGCGGCATCGGCTCGCCGTTGGAGGAGACGTGCACGCGCTTGAACACGATCCTGTTGGCGTTCGCCTTGGCCCATTCCGTCAGGGGACGGTCGAGCGCATAGCAGTGCGGGCAGTAGTAGGCGAAGAATTCAATGACCTCCACCTTCTTGCCCGGCTCGGTGGGCTGGGGCGGTGAGAGCAGGGTGTAGTCCTGTCCCTGGACTGAAGCCGTATAACCAGGGACGGTGAAACAGAGCAGGGTCAAGATTGCCAGCAGAAGTCGGACGATTCGCATGGCTAATCCTTGCAATAAATGGAGACAGGGATTTGGTATAGGAAAGATGTGGTTCGATTGTAAATCAGTGTGAGCCGGGGCTGCGGATGGCGCGAAAAACCCGCTGCATTTCCCGCGTCGGCCGAAAACTTGGTGATTGTCGATCAAGGGTGGACATGTGGGAACGAAGGAAATTGAATCGAATCAATTGTCTCTGGCCCTCTTGCGGTTGTAGATATTCATTCCTGAACACGAGTGCTCAGAACGGGTGTTGCCGGTAAAACTGCTCGAGTTGCCGATAGACGTCCGGCAAATGCTGGCGCAAGTTTGCCGGCGCCTCGAAAAATTGCTCGCTGACCACCGCAAAGAACTCGGCCGGGCTTTCGAGAGCATACGGGTCGATCGGCAACTCCGCCCCGTTGCGTCGCTCATCCTGCAGGCGATCCCACGCACTCGAGAAGACCCGTGACCACACGCGGCGATCCATGCGCCGGTGCAATGGCGGAAAACCGTTGGCATCACCGTTGAGCATATCGAGCTTGTGCGCCATCTCGTGAATGACCACGTTGTGCCCCGGTTTCTTGCCGCCATTCAGCACCTCCGTCCACGACAGGATGACCGGCCCACGCCCCCATGCCTCGCCGGCCATCACGGTATGGGTCTGGTGCACCACCCCCGCCGCATCGATTTTTTGGCGCTGTGGAACGAATGCATCCGGATACACGATGATGCTGTGCCAACCGTCGTACCAATCCATGCCCAGTTTCAGGATGGGCAGGCAGGCATGGGCCGCGAGCAGAACGCGGTCGGCGTCGTCCAGCTGCAACCCCTTGGTTGGCTCTAGCGACTTGCTTTCCAGGAACAGCGTAGCCAGCACGCGCAACGTGGCCTGGTCGGAAGCGCCCAGCCGACGCGCCGCGGGACAGCGCTGCAACGCGTCTTGCCAGAGTGGTTCGGCGATCGGGTGTCGGGCGACGGTGCGCTGCACGCGCCAGTTTCTGATTTTGTTGAACATCGCTACAAGTTGGAGGGAGTCGTAGCGAAAGCAAGGGCCGCAGTGACACTCTCCGGGCGCGGCGGCCGAGGGTCTGGTCGCAGCCATCAGTTCGGTCATGGAAATTACGAAGAACAACGTGCCTTCACCACGTCGCGATGCGGAGATGCTTGACTATCGATTAACCATGTGGTTAATTGAGTGCATGGCAAATACCGACGATCTGCTGTCAATCACCTTCGCTGCGCTGGCCGATCCCACGCGACGCGCCATCCTGACTCGCCTGGCCAGGGGCGAGGCCACGGTAGGGGAGTTGGGTGAACCGTTCGACATGTCCGCACCAGCCATCTCCAAGCACCTGCGGGTGCTGGAAGGCGCGGGGTTGATCGCACGGGAAGTGGATGCTCGCTGGCGTATTTGCCGTCTCCGGGCCAAACCCATGCACGATGCGCACGATTGGCTGGAGGCGTATCGCCGCCATTGGGAAGGCAACCTGGATCGACTGGTCGAATTTGTTGAGCGAACCCATCGCGCCGAGGCAAGGAAATCCGCCAGAGGCGCACCGCGTGCACCGAGGAAAAAGCCATGAGCACCCAAGCCGCAACCTTCGAACTGGAAATGACCCGCTTTATCCGCGCACCGCGCGAGAAGGTCTTCGAGGCCTTCACCGACGAGGCCGCCATGGCCGCCTGGCATTGCCCGCGCGGTCTCCATGTTGGCGAAGTCAGTGCCGACGCGCGTGTCGGCGGCCGCTATCGCATCACCATGGTGACAAGGGATGGCACCGTGCACGGAACGAGCGGCATCTATCAGGTGATCGAGCGCCCCTCGTTCCTCGCCTACACCTGGACATGGGATGGCGAAGGCGATGTGGCGGCGCGTACCACGCTGATCGAAATCACGCTGACCGAGAAGGACAGCGGCACGCAACTCCACATGCGCCATACCGGATTCCCCGATGCAGCGGTGCGCGACGACCACAACCAGGGTTGGACCTCGGTCTTCAATCGGCTGGTGGATTACATCGATCCCGATGGCACGGCAGGCAACGTGGTGGTGGTGGGCAGCCCGATCAGCCCCTACATCCGCGCTGTGCGCATCGCGCTGGCGGAGAAGGGCGTGGCGTACACGTTGAAGCCGGTGGCGCCGCACAAGCCCGACATCGACGCCATCCATCCGTTCGGTCGCATTCCCGCGATGTACGACGGCCCGCTGCAGTTCTACGAAACGCGGGCCATCCTGCGTTACATCGACGAAGCCTTCGACGGACCGAGCCTGATGCCCGCGAGTGGCGTCACTTCCCGCGCCCGCGCCGAACAGTGGTACAGCGCGATGGACGACTATGGGTATGACGCCATCGTCAGGCGCTGCGCATTGCAATACATGTTTCCGTCAGGAGAGGGCGGCCAACTGAACCGCACGATCATCGACGCCGCGCTTCCCGATATCGATCGCGTGCTGGCCACGCTCGACGCGGGCTACGGCAAGCGCGACTTCCTGGTGGGCAACGCGCCATGCATCGCCGACTACCTCGCGGCGCCCTTGCTGTACACATTGTCGAAGATGCCGGAAGGCCCGGCGCTGCTGGCCAAATATCCCAACGTGCAGCGTGCGCAGGCGGTGATGCAGACGCGGCCCAGCTTCATTTCCGCCGAGCCGGATCTTGCAGGGAAGAGCGAAGCATCCAACGTGGCGCCGCTGCGCAAGGCGAGTGCAGCGTAGTAGCGAAGGAGGCAGCCAAGCAACGCCGGTCGCGACGTTGCTTGGCCGTTGATGGTCGAAGGTCACTGCGCCCGGCAACCGGAATATCAATTCCCAAACGGGCGTAAAGGGACTGCTCTCTACTGCGAGCGACGCTGTACCGATTCGATTTCCTTCAGCAGGGCGTCTGCGGGCCACGAGGGGCGTTCGACACTTTGTTCGGCCGCATGCACCAGCGCACACAGCCGTGCATTCACCGGCGCATGCCGCCCGAGCCTGTCGGCCAGGCGCAACACTTCGCCATTGATCCAGTCGACTTCGGTCGCACGTCCAGCGGCCAGATCGTCCGACATGGACGAGCGTGCCAGCGGGTCGATGGCAAGCATCCGTTTGCCCAGTCGCTCGAACAGGAAATCGGGAACGCGCAGCAGACGAGGTATCCAGACAGCCGGCAATGGCGTCAGCTTTGCCGGATGCACGTCCGACTCCCGAAGCAGGGCGAGTGCCTCGGCTTGCGCCAGGGCAAGGCAACGCCGATAGGCCCGCTGGGAGAGCTGCTCTTTCAGCGGCATGTTCGACAGTGCATTGATGGCGTTGTTGAGATTGAACAGCAGCTTCGCCCACTGCACCGGCAGCATGTCGGCATGCTGGATCAAGGGCAAGCCTGCGTTGCCGAAGTCAGCGAGAAAGGGTTGCAACTCGGCAGCTGCCTGTACCTCCAGCTGTCCTGCCGAGCCTTGATGAAAAGCGCCCGGCCCGCGCATGACGACGTTGAACGGCACCATGCCCGCCAGCACCACGTGCTGCGGCAGGGCTGTGCGAAGCGCATCGGCATTGCCCATGCCATTCTGGAAGCTGATCACGATGGCACCTGGCTTGAGCGCCTGCGCCATTTCCGCTGCGGCGATCGGCGTGGCGGCGGACTTCACCGTCACGAGTACCAGGTCGGCGGTGGCAACAGCATCGGCATGCTCGTGGAAGTCCACCCGCTGCGGCAGCACCGACCAGCGTTCATTGCGATAAGTCGTAAGCTCCAGGCCATGCTGGCGCAACACGGTACCCATGCCCGCGCGCCCGACGAATCGAACCTCGCTGCCTGCCGCCAGCAATCGGCCGCCGATGTGACAACCAATGGAGCCGGCACCGTATATGCAGATCTTCGCCACGTGGCCCATGCCCCGAGATGTGTTCTGGTTTGACCATCTGCCACGATTCTAGACGTGGAGCTACCTTCAGGGCGATCTCGCGCAGAGCCGGTATCCGTGAGAAGCCCGGTTGCCGCTGTTGCGCGATACTGTAGCCATGAACCGATTGCTGCTGCCCCTGTGCTGCCTGCTTCTGATCGCCCCTGCCTGCAGTGCCGATACACAGGCACCTGCGGCGCGAACCATCGTGCTGGTGCGGCACGGCTACTACGTGCCGGATCCGGCTTTGGGTGACCAACCCGGACCACACCTGGCGCCGATCGGCGTGGCCCAAGCGCAACTGGTGGGCGCACGTCTGGCCGGCCTGCCGACGCGTTTTGACGCGATGTATGTGAGCCCGGTGCAACGTGCGCGCGACACGGCGGCGATCATCGCCGGCGATTTTCCCGGGCGTCATTTCGAGGTGGTCAACGATCTCGCCGAATGCACGCCGCCCACCCGGCGCGCTGACATCATGGCCCACGAAAAGCCGAAGGACCTGGTGGCCTGCACGGCCCAGCTCGACCGGGTATTCACCCACTATTTCAAACCTGCCACGGGGCACGAACGCACCGAACTGTTCGTATGCCACGGGGATGTCATCCGCTACCTGGTCACGCGCGCGCTGGGCGTGGATACCAAGGCATGGCTGGAAATGTCGGTGGGCAATGCCAGCATCACCAAGATCCGCATCGAGGCCAACGGCAGCTTCAAGGTCATCAGTGTCGGCGATGTCGGGCATCTGCCACCGAGCATGCTCACGGGAGCCACCGGTGACAGCGAACATAGCCTGGCAATCCCGCCATTGCCTGTTCAATGATGGCCTGCTGTGAGAGCTGGCATCACCGTAATCGGGTCAGGGTTCCGTCTCGCTCTGCCCCCTTTCTCACCGTTGCGTCTTGCCGGCCACGAGCAAAGCCACGCACGATAGCGCGATGATATGAGGCACAGCCTTATGAGGCACAGCCTGTTCGTCGATCACGACGAGCCGCATTACCCCAGGCTTTGGGTAACTCGGCTCAACGCGTCTCACGAGTTGCCGCGGCTTCTCGGCTTGATGTAGCGCAGTTGCCCCAGGATGAGTTCACGCTGTTCTCGCCGCTTGAGTTCCTGCGCTGCGAGCAGCATTTGCCGTTTTGTCATGCGCACAGGTATTTGGCCCGATGGTTCCTTCGCCTGTCGATGGACGATATGGGCGATGAAACCCGGCCATGCGCGGACATGCCATAACGATTGGGTGCGGGATACGTCTTGAGTGTTCACGGCGAAGACCTCAATCACGGATCAAGAACTGCCAGAGAGCCCGACTTTTACCAACGGGGCAGTCAGGCTGCACCTTCGACCGTTAGTCGCGTGTGATATCCGGGATATGGATTCCGAAATGCAAAGGGCAGGGCCTGTTTCCAACCTTGTCAGTCAGGCAGCAGGCTCGAAACGAGCTGGCCTCTTGGTTGCTGCACGCCGACCTCGATTGACGCTAGGCTTTGCCGGGGCGGTCAGCCAGGAGTCCGGTTAGTCAACAAGGAGAGTCAGCTGTGGAGCCGTTTCCGTTCTTCAATCGCTATTTCTGGGCGATTGCCATCGGTTTTTCGCTGATCAACTATGTGATCGGCCGTCGTCGAATCCTTGCTGCAAGTGGCCTTGACGAGATCAAGCAGAGCGAGGCGCTGGGTCTGTTTGGACGGTTGTACCTGCTTTCGGATGTGCCATGGCTGGTCATGGGCTGGGGTGTGCTGTTCGGCGGTGTGCCGTCGGTATTCAGCTTTTTTCGTCCGCAGGACCACAACCCTTATGTGACTTGCTGGTATGGCAGCCTGTTGCTGCTGGCTGTCGCCAATGCCCTCTGGATCATGCTGGCCGATGGTGCACGCAGGGTGCGGGAGCTTCAGCAGCTTGGTGTGTTTGGCTCGCGGCAAAAGAACTCCGCCACGCCTGAGTGGGCCATCAAACTGCTGGCGGTGCTCGGCCCGGTATTCGTGCTGATCTGGATTTACTGGATACAGTTCGTCACTGCCCACGCGCCTCATTAGCACGCCGTCGTCCGAGCCAAAGGGAGTGGTGAAGGGGCTCCTTTACGGGCTGGTTTCCTGTGGCTGACACGAAGAACGGCGCGGCGGCCCCTGACCGGCTGCCCTTTTGACCCCTTGGCCCCGCGACCCGTCGTAGACTCGGCCGAACGCCCAGGTCGACTGGCAGGCATGACGCATTCCACGGCAAGTGACGAGTATGCGCAGGAGCAGCACTCTCTCTGGAGTGAGCGTGATGCGTCGGACCGGCGCGCGATGATCACCGAGATCCTCGCGCAGGTGTCGATGGAGGCGTTGCAGGGCGATACGCTCGAGGCGATGCTGCAGCGGATAGTCGATTGTGTGGCACGGAGGCTGCCGGTGGCCATTGCCAGCATCATCCTGCTCAACGACGAGGGCACGCATTTCGTGCAGGAGGTCTGGTCGGGCATCGAGCTTGACCTGCCCGGTGAATTGCCATGGCCGGTGACGATCGGTGCTTCCGGCCGTTGCGTGCGCAGCGGTGAGCCTCAGTTGATCGTCGACGTGGAAGCGGATGCGGATTACGTGCCCGGCAATTGCCGGGTGAAATCCGAGTACCTGGTGCCGATCCGGCATCGCGCGCATCTGCATGGTGTGCTCAATCTCGAAAGCACCTCCGCGGATTTCTTCACGCCAGAAGTGTGTGCGATGTTCGATGCCGTCGCGCTGCAGATCGCCGGCGCCGTCCACCTCGCGCGCGTGGTTCGCGAACTGGAGCTGGCCAACCGCAAGCTGGAGCAGCTATCGATGAGCGACGGTCTCACCGGCATTGCCAATCGTCGCAGCTTCGACCAGCGACTTGCCGAGGAGTGGCAGCGGCATGCGAAGGAGGGAGGGTTTCTCGCATTGCTGCTGATCGATGTCGATTGCTTCAAGGCGCTCAACGATGCCTGCGGCCATGTGTTCGGCGACGAATGCCTGCGTGTATTGGCGCGCTTGTGTGCCGAGATCGTCCAGGGTACGCAGGCACATGTCTCGCGCTACGGCGGCGAGGAGTTTGTGCTGTTGCTGCCGGGCTGCAACCTGGCCGACGCGAAACGGCTTGGCCTGGATCTTTGTCGTCGCATCGACGCCCTGGCCCTCAACCATCCCGCGTCGATCGTGGCAGACCATGTCACGGTTAGCATCGGCGTCAGCGCTGCACGCCCGGATCCGCGACAGCCACCGGAATCCCTGATCGTGGTTGCTGACCGTGCGCTCTACGAAGCCAAGGCCAAGGGCCGCAATGGTGTTGTTGCGTTGCCTTGCGCGTAATCCTGAGCCGGCTCGAATGACGAAGGCAGCCCTGGCTGCCTTCGTACTGGAACTGATGCCGCGGATCAGGCAGCGATCTGTGGCTGCTTGCTGGCCACGATGTCGTCGCCACACATATCGCGCCACAGCCGATACATTGCCCCGAACATCGTCATCAGTCGTCCCCGGTCGCGACCGCCACTACAGGCAGCAGCACCGCGCTGCGCCCTTCAGCACCATGCTCGATCGTCACCGTCGCCTTTTTGTAGTCAGACGGTTTGGCGAACAGGATGTTGGGCACCCAGGTCTGCGGGTTGCGGTCGTAGAGCGGGAACAGGCTCGACTGGATCTGCACCATGATCCGGTGGCCGGGCTTGAACTCGTAGTTCACCGTGGGCAGGCGGAACTTGTATTCCTGCACCTGGTTCGCCGGGATCGGCGATGGGTCGGCGAAGCTCTTGCGATAGCGCCCGCGGAAGATGTCGAGCGAGACCGGCAGCTCGTAGCCGCCCATGGTGGGGTCGGTCGGATCGGTGCCGGGATAGACGTCGATCAGCTTGACCACGAAGTCGCCGTCCGTGCCGGTGGTGCTGGCGAAGAGGTCGGCGATCGGTGCGCCTTCGAGCCGCACGCTTTTGCTTAGCACCGGCGTGGTGTAGGTCAGCACGTCGGCCCGGTCCACCACGAAGCGCTGGTCGTTGACCAGCCAGGTGCGCCAGCGGTCCTCGTTCTGGGTCGGGATCGGGCGTGGCAGGTAGGGCACGGGCTTGGCCGGGTCGGCGACGTAGCTGTCGCCGCCGCCGTTCGGCTGCTCGAAGCCGAGGCCCATATCGGCCTGCAGGTAGAGCGGGGTGAGCTGCTGCTTGCTTGCCACCTTCCAGTCGGCGAAGCCGTCCCAGTGCTGCTCGACCGGGTTGTAGATCATCGCCTCGGGCAGCGGCTTGGGCAGCGGCGTGCCGCGCAGGTAGTGGTTGAACCACGGGATCATCACGTTCTGGCGAAATTGCGCGGTGGTGTTGCCCGGCCACTTGAGCGGTCCCATGTTCCAGCCGTCACGGTTGATCTGGCTGTGCCACCAGGGGCCCATCACGAGGTGATTGTTGGCGCCGTGTCCGGCCTTCTTGAGCGCTTCCCAGGCATGCACGGCGCCGTAGATGTCTTCCTGATCCCACAGGCCTTGCAGCCACATCGTGGGCACGTCGGAGGTATGCGCGACGAGCAGCTTGTCCAGCGCCTGGAGCTGCCAGAAGGCGTCGTAGGCGGGGTGTGCCGAGAAGCGGTTCCACCAGGGCAGCTGCCTGAAGCCGTTGGCCTCGGCATAGGCGCCGGCCGAACCTGCGTCGAGGAAGTTGGTGTAGTCGTCGTAGTTCTCGCGCGGGATGCCCTCGCCTTCACCCTTCTTGCTCGTCTGGCCGCTGAAGTAGTCGAGGTTCACCTGGCGCAGGGCGCCGTAGTGGTACCAGTCGTCACCCATCCAGCCGTCGATCATCGGGCTTTCCGGCGCCGCGACCTTCAGCGCGGGGTGCGGGTGGAGCAGGGCCATGGCGACCGTCCAGCCGTCGTAGGACGAACCGATCATGCCGACGTTGCCGTTCGATTCCTTGATGTTCTTCACCAGCCAGTCGATGGTGTCCCAGGCATCGGTGGTGTCGTCGGTCTGGGTCGGGTTGAGCGGCCCCATCGGCGGGCGCGTCATGATGTACTGGCCTTCCGAACCGTATTTGCCGCGGACGTCCTGCCAGACCAGGATGGTGCTGCCGTCGGCCCAGTCCTTGTCGCCCGACCATACTGCGTCGGCCATGTGCGGGCTGTTGTCAGGCATGAAGGTGTCGGTGTTGTAAGGCGTGCGCTCGAGCAGCATCGGCAGGCTCTGCGCATTCTTCGGGATCAGCAGCACGGTGTGCAGCTTCACGCCGTCGCGCATCGGGATCATGACCTCGCGCTTGACGTAGTCGAAGTTGCCCTGCGGTTGCTTCCAGTTGGCCGGAATGTCCGACGCGGTCTGGATCATGTCGGGCGTGACCTTCGAGGCGGCGGAGCCTGGAGCGGGTGTCGCGAGCGAGGCGACTGGGAGGAGGCAGGCGAGCGAAACCAGCGCCGAGGCCAGGGCGGCATTTTTCATGTGCAGAGGGTCCTCTTGGGGGCATCAGCAACCCTTGATGGCTGCGGTTCGCCACTATGGGAATGTTCGCAGGGATTTTGCAACCGCGGTTGCGCGGGAGAATATCTGGGACTAAAGAAGTCATCATCTGCGCCAGCAGACGATACTGGTTTCCTTCCAGCATACTTGAGCGGGTCATCTGGAGCAGGGGCGCTGAACATGACATCCGAGCTGCACACTTTCATCCATTTGCTTTTCATCGGCGTGGTGGCGCTGTTTCCGGTGGTCAATCCGATCGGTACCGCCTTCGTGGTGATGCCTTACTTCGCGCGCCTGGATCGGCCTGGCAAAAAACGCGCGGTGCGCGCGATCACGCTGTATGCGTTTTGCGTCTGCACCGTGACGCTGATTGCGGGACAGTGGATCCTGAAGCTGTTCGGGCTGTCGATTCCCGTGGTGCAGCTGGCTGGCGGCATCATGATCTGCAAGATGGGTTGGGAATTCCTTTCGTCCGACAAGGATTCGAGTGCGGACAGCAGCAGCGACGTGGATGGTGTGAAACCACGCAGCATCGATGATCAGCTGTTTTACCCGCTGACTTTTCCACTGACGACGGGTGCAGGGACGATCTCGGTGCTGCTGACCCTGAGCGCGCATGGCGCGGACACCGATTTGCGCCAGATGCTGTTCAACATGGGGGCGATCATGCTGGCGATCGTGGTGATGTGCGTGCTGGTGTACGTGTTCTTTCTCAACACCCAACGCATCGAACGCTACCTGGGATCTCAGGGCGAGCGGATTTTCAACCGCTTGATCGCCTTCTTCATTTTCTGCGTGGGCCTGCAGATCGCCGTTACGGGCGCCAAGGCGCTGTTTGCCTGAGTCGGCGGCAAGTCAGGACTCTGACCCGCCTTGATCGGTCTCGCGGTCCTGATCGAATGTCGATTTCCCTCTATCTCGTTCGTCGTGGAAGAGGTTGGCTCACTGGTGCTTTGGCCTGAGCGCCATCGGGGTTCGATCCGGAAAGAGTCAGATCTTCGTAAAGCCATCGCGATCAGACGGGGAGAGTGAGATGAAGCAAGATGCCGGCCGCTTAAAGATTGGCGTGATGCTAAGCATGCTTTTAGCTACAGCTGTTGCCGAATGTTCGGCAGCTCAAAATCCACAACATGCCTATCCAAGCATGGCGCCCCTGTCGCAATACCTGATGGGGGACCGCGATGCTGAAATCGCTATGGCGCGAAGCGCGGCGCCCAAGGCAATTTCCGGGGAGGCCACGATCATGGTGCTCGGGCCGCATGGTTATGTCACGGCGGTCCAGGGCAAGAACGGCTTTGTATGCATGGTCGACCGGTCCTGGTCGGCGCAGTTCGATTTCCCGGAATTCTGGAATCCCAAATTGCGTGGTCCCACATGCTTCAATCCGCAGGCGGCACGATCGATCCTGCCGATAACCTACAAGCGGACCGAGCTGGCACTCGCCGGGCAATCGAGCAGTCAGATCATGGAAGGCATCAAGACTGCATTCGCCAGGAAGCAGTTGCCGCCTCTGGAACCCGGCGCGATGTGCTACATGATGTCAAAGCAGGCCTACTTGAATGATGGCGCGGGGCACTGGATGCCTCACCTGATGTTCTACATGCCACTTGAAGCGGATTGGGGTGCCGACCTGCCTGGTTCTCCGATCATGCTGAACCCGCAATTTCAGGTTCCCGAGAAGATAAAAGTATTCATGGTTCCGGCCGGCAAGTGGTCTGACGGAACGCCTGCGCCGGTGATGTAGCAAGACGAGAAAACCCCAAGCCCATCCAACCCGGCCGGGGTCAGGGCCCCTTGCAGACAGGGTTCACGGATGGCTGTCAGTATTCCGCATGCCGGGATTCAATCAAGACGTCACATGACGTGCTGCGGCCATACCAATTTCCATGACCTTCAGGTGTCATGCGCGCTCAGGCGTCTCCGACGCTATAAGGATGCTTCAGCGATGCTTCGAGGGCGTGCATCACCTTGGTCGCGATGTCGCTCTGGACCTGCAGGAGATCCGTAGTGGGGCGGTCATAGGAGTTCGACCACACGACATAGCCATCGTCGGCGCGTATCAGTTGCGCAGTGATGCGCAGGGTGTTGCCGGATTTGCGCACACTACCTTCGAGCACATAGGCGACTCCGAGTTTCTTGGAGACTTCGGCGATCGTCGTCTGCTTGCCCTTGAAATAAAGCGAGGAGGTCAGCGAAGGCACGTGGGTGCCGGGGATCTTGCTGAACGCATCGATCAGCTGTTCCGTCATGCCGTCGGCAAAAGGCTCCTCGTCCATCGCGTCGGTCATATCGCGAAAGGGCAGCACGCCAACACACTTTTCGGCGGCAGGAGCGAACGGACTGGCACCGAACGGATTCACGACCAGATAGAGCACCAGTATCAGGGTCAGCGTCGCCAGGCCACCCATAGCCAGCAAGGTTCGATGCCGTCTCCGCACGACAGGATGAGTCGATGCGTCGGCGCGGTCTTCCATTTCAGCCAGCGGCAATGCCGACATGGTCGGAGAATTGCCGCCGCCAGGCCAACTTTCGACAACCTCGGCCACCATGCGGTAGCCCAGTCGCGGCACCGTGGCGATATAAATCGGCTGCTTGGGATCGTCTCCCAGCGAGCGACGCAGCGACGCCACCGCCTGATATACCGAGTCCGGGGTGACGATGACGCCAGACCAGACCTGATCGAGCAGCTCATCGATGCTCACGACGGCACCGGCATGTCTGGCCAGACACTGAAGTAACCGCATCGCACGGGTGTCCAGCCGGACCACCTCGTCGTCGCGACTGATCTGGCCGGATGCCGGATCGATCAACCATGTGCCAACGCGGAAAATGGTATTTCGAGGTTGATCCATACGGCGGCGGTCGACTATGGCTGAACTTGAGGAGTTTTCAGAGTTTTTCAGCAGAAAATCAGGACGGTTTCAGGACTTCCGCAGCCCATCCCCGGCATTGTCGAGGCAACAGCATCCTCTCGTCGGAGATTACATCATGCGTGAAAGCGGCGGCCATGCTTCAGGTAACCAGCAACCCGTCAGCGTTCGGGAAAGGGCCGTCGCAACGGTGCCTGTGGACGCATTGCATTACAACGCTGACACAGCGGGCCACTTTCGAAAGTTCTTGGGTCGCTTCTTTTATTTGGGTATGTCTCTGCTTGTCGCTGTCGTGGTGATCTTCGGCTTTAGCCATACGATCGGGACGAACCTCCTTCATCCCGACAGGCCGCGGCCCTTGATCCTGCACTTCCATGCGATCGTCTTTTCCGGTTGGGTCGCGCTGTTCATCACGCAGTCCGCCCTGGTGCGGACATCGAGGGTCACTTTGCATCGAAGCCTGGGCATGTTCGGCGCCATGCTCGGTGGACTGCTTCCTTTTCTCGGCATAACGACCGCCGTGGTCATGCAGCACTGGCATGGTTCGCAGGATGGTGCGGGCAATGCGGGGTTGAGCCTTCCCTTCAACGACATGGTGACGTTCTCGATCGCGTTCGGCCTTGCCCTCTACTGGCGCCGGCGACTTGAGTTTCACCGACGCCTGATGCTGATTGCCACCTGCTGCCTGACTGGTGCGGCGTTCGCTCGATTCCCCGAAAACGTGGTGCCTGAGAATGCCTTTTACGCCTGTGTGGACCTGTTGGTTCTGCTGGGTGTAGTACGCGACCTGCTGGTCGCTCGACATGTCCACGTGGTCTATCGCTACGGGCTGCCGTGCATGATCGCCAGCCAGGCGACTGCGCAATACCTGATGCTTGCCGCGCCGTCGCCATGGCTGGCGATAACCCACCGGATCATGCAATGGACCGCATGATTTATCTGATATATGCGCACAGACATCGATATCCGGACGATGCCTGCAGGTGCCCTGTGAGCCCGAATGCCTTCACCCAGTGCCTGGGAGAAAACGGATGATCCGACTGACGGAGTTGCTGCCAATGAGACAAGCTGGAGAAACTTTTTATGGCCGCGTGTTGCGTGCATTAAAGCGACTTGCACTGGTGCTGCTCGTGGTCGGCCCGACGGTGGGCGTCGCTAGCGCCGATGCCTCCCTCCCTGGGGCAGGCTGGATAAGCACCTGGGTCGCTGTCCCGCAACCGCCATTGCCAGGTTCACTAGATCATTACCAGGACCAAAGCCTGCGCCTGATCGTGCATGCCAGCGCAGGTGGGTCGCAGGTTCGCATTCGCCTGTCGAACCTCTATGGCGACGCGCCGCTGACGATCGGGGCTGCACACATCGCCCGTCGCACGAGCGGTGCGGATATCGATCCGGCTCACGATCTCGTGCTAACTTTTGGCGGACGCACATCCGTCGTGATACCGGCGCATGCGACGGTGCTGAGTGATCCCGCGCGGATGGAAATTCCCGCACTGGCAGACCTGTCCGTGAGTCTGTATTTGCCCAAGGGCGTCGCCGCCTCGACTGTCCACATTCTCGCTCAGCAGATCAGCTACGTATCGCGGCCAGGCGACGCCACGGCGGCCGCAAAATTTCCGGTCGCTCGGCGCATCGATATGTGGCCGTTCCTCACCGGCGTGGACGTGGTGGCTACGCCGGGCGCCTTCGCCGTGGTCGCCTTCGGTGACTCCACCGTGGACGGGGACGGTTCCACGGCCGATGCCAACCGACGCTGGCCGGATGTCTTGGCCGCGCGCCTGCAGCAAACCGGCCGGAATGTGGCGGTACTCAACGCGGGACTTATCGGCAATCGCCTTTTGCATGGCAGTCCGGGCGGCGGCACGTTCGGTACGGCGCTGGGTGAGGCAGGGCTCGCGCGTTTCTCCCGTGACGTGCTCGATCAGGCAGGCGCAAAGCTCGTCATTGTGCGTATCGGCAGCAATGACCTCGGTTTCTTGCACGGGTTGGTGCCGTCAGGCGAATCCGTGGATGCCCATGACCTGATCGCCGGCTATCGGCAGCTTGTCAGACTAGCCCACCAACATGGCATGGGCATTATCGGTACCACGATTCCCCCGTTCGAAAACGCGGCCATTCCCGGCTATTCGACGCCTGCGAAGGATGTCATCCGCCGGCAGGTCAACACGTGGATACGCCAGGGTGGCGAATTCGACGCCGTGCTCGATTTCGACCATATTCTGCGCGACCCATCCCATCCCGCACGGCTGCTCCCGGCTTACGACAGCGGTGACCACCTGCACCCCAATGATGCAGGTTATCGGGCTGTGGCTTCCGCACTTCCCCTGGAGACGCTCGACAAACTGAACGGGGGCTCGCCCAAAGCCATGCCGCATGGGTAATCCGAAATCCACGCGACGCAGCTTCAAAAAGTGCGATGCGGTATCAATGCCGCGTACGCTTGCTGCCCGCGCTGGAGGGGTTCATCTCGACGCTCAGAGTGAAGGTGCGTTGTTCGCCAGGTTGCATGGCACCGACGCCAACCAGTTTGCGCGCGATCTCCTCGCCCCGTTCGTTGCGGATGGTCAGCACCATCGAGTACTCCCACGCCTCGCTATCGACGGGGTTGCGAAAGCTTCCTTCCACGCGCAGTGGTACAGACGCGGACGCGGGCGCTGCGCTCGCGCTGGTGGGTTCACTGAATCGCAGCTTGTGTCGACAGGATGGGCACACGGCGGCACTTTCCAGGATGGTCTCCCTGCAGTGCGGACAGGTGCGTGTTGCTCCGGCCGTGCCCGGGTATGCGGTGGTCACGAAACTGTGCCGTTGTTCCCATGGGTCTTGTGCGCGCTGTTGCCGTCCTTCGCGTCGTCCCAGCCGAACTCGGCGTGGCCGCGCATGCGCGAACCGGCTGCCACGCTGAGCGATCCTGCCTTCAGGTCGCCAGTCAGTGCGCCGCTTTGCTGCAATTCCACATGCGCCGCTGATTCGATATTGCCGATCAGTTCGCCTGCGATGGTGACCTTTTCGGCGCGCACGCTGCCGGTCACTTTGGCACCTGGCTCGATGCCGAGGTCGCCAAGCACGTTGACGTCGCCCTTGAAGCTGCCGGCGATGCGCACATGACCTGCGCCTTCGATCTTGCCCTCGATGGTGATGTCGGGCGCGATCAGCGATTCGGCTTTGGGCTTGCCCGGCGCGGGCGTGGAACGGAATGCGGGTTGCACAGATGTTTGCACTTCGGGCTTGATCTCCGGGATGGCGGGGCGCGCCAGGTCCATGGCTTCGGGCGTTTCGGAGGCGGAGGTCTTGACGGGTTCTTTCCACAGGGCCATGGGGGACTCCGGTTCAGTCAGGCGGAGGGTCAGCGTACCCCTCAAACGGCGCGTAAAACGCGGGTCAGGTTCACTTAATTGTGCAAAAGCAGGGTCACGTTCACGTCCTGTTAGCTATTTGCAAGGGGCTTGAGCACGGGTATTGGACGATGATCGCTTGACTAAGATTCGCGCATGGGCAATGACAACGCGTGGCTGGCACGCCGGCACGCCGCAATGCCACGCGGGATGGAAGTGATGAACGGCTCGGGCGGCGTCCGTGCCGTTCATCGTGCGTGACGGGGCCAGCACGATGTTGAAACAGACGCCGGCCCGCTTCGATGCTTATCGCCCCGCAACGGGAATCATGCCGATGGTGCTCAGCCATGCCTCGGCCAGGGCAGGCCAGTGCGTGATCGGATCCGATGTTGGCCGCAGTCCGAACGCATGGCCGCCATGTGCATACAGATGCATCTCCACCGGCACGTGCGCTTTCGCCAGCGCGGTGTAGTAGACCAGCGACTGCTCCACACCATCCACGTAGTCGTCTTCTGCCTGCACCAGAAACGTGGGTGGCGTCTTGCCGGAGACCGGCACATTGGGATTCAACTTGCCATCTTCGGTGGCGAGGTGGCCCGGATAGAGGGGCATGGCAAAATCCGGGCGGCTGCTTCCCTTGTCGGCATCGTCCACGGGTGGATACAGACGGCGCTCGAAATTCGTGCTGATTTCCGCTACCAGGAATCCACCTGCCGAGAACCCGAGCACGCCTACCTTGTGCGGATCGATGTGCCATTGCGTTGCATGAGCGCGCACCAGCCGCATCGTCCGCTGGACATCCTGCAGCGATGGCACCGAGAGGGAAAGATTGTGCGGACGGGAATCGGATTGCCAGACATACGGCACGCTCGGCACGCGGTACTTCAACAGCACGCAGGTGATGCCCCTGGAAGTCAGCCAGTCGCAGACATCGGTGCCTTCGAGGTCGATGGCGAGGATCTGGAATCCGCCTCCTGGGATCACCACGACAGCGGCTCCGGTGTTCTTCCCTTGAGGCGCATAAACCGTCATCGTCGGCTGGGTCACGTTGGTCACTGCCGTCATCGGCAGGCCTCCGATCAGCTTGTCCGGATTATGCGTTTGCGTTTCAGGCCCTGGTACCGGCTGCAGATTGGGCGCTGCGCCGGGCCATATCGGTATTTGCGTGTGTCCGGCGACAGGTTGCCAGACCGTCGTCTTCGCATGCACGCTGCTACCTGCCGCCAGCAGACACAGGGCAATGGCCCATGGCTTCATGACACTTCTCCGTTTGGTGTTCGGCCCAGGTTCGTACGACCAAGGCTGGGAATCAGGTAACCCCTCTTGTCGATCCTGCATGCCGCATCGGGCCTGTTGCAGCGGCTCCGGTGGATTTTTTCGGGCAAGCTTGTTGCAGACGCTTTTTGACGGGCAGAAAATCTACTCCGATCCCGGCGTCCCCCCCGTGTTTCCTGTGTGGGATCAAAGGGAAAACGCGATACCTTTTTCGCGATGGCCTTTCGCGCTAGGCTCAAGTTTCCGATGTCGCGTCCCGCCCGAGGGTGTGTGTGATGAGTCTGCGCCACTGGTCTTCGGTAATTGCTTGCGTGCTGATGCTGGGCATGGCCGCTCCGGCTGTTGCGGCCGATGCACCGCTTCGGATCATGACGTTCAACGTCCGTGTGCCGGTGGACACCGGCATGAATGCCTGGGTGAACCGGCGCGACCTGATGGTAAGCGTGATCAAGGCAGAACATCCGGACCTGCTCGGCACCCAGGAGCTGACCGAGGAGCAGGGCGAGTACATCGCCGCGCACCTTCCTGGCTATGCCTGGTTCGGACAGGGCAGGGAAGGCGGCACGAAGGGTGAGCACATGGGTGTGTTCTATCGTACGGATCGCCTCGAGGTATTGCGGTCTGGCGATTTCTGGCTCTCCGACACGCCGGATGTGCCAGGCAGCATAACCTGGGGCCAGCCGTATCCGCGCATGGTGACCTGGGCGAAGTTTCGCCTGCGCGATGGTGGCGGCACGTTCAATTACTTCAATACGCATTTCCCCTACCGTCCGGAGGATGTCCGCGCGCGGATGCTGAGCGCGAAGGAGATCATGCAGCGGATCGGCAAGCTGCCGTCCACGGCGCGCGTGATCTTGGCCGGGGATTTCAATTGCGGTCCTGACAGCCCGGTATACGCGAAGCTGACTGCAACACTGCACGATGCCTGGACCACGGCGACCTCGCGATCCGGTCCGGAGAAGACGTTCCACAACTTCACGGGCAACCCGGATCAGCGCATCGACTGGATATTGTCTCGTGGCTTCAAGGCCATCACCGTCCAGACGGTCACCACTCACGATGGCGCGCGCTATCCTTCCGATCATTTCCCGGTCGTGGCCGAGCTCGTTCGCTAAAAGGCGTTCGCCAAGCCACGGCCAGCTTGCCCTGGCATCATTCTGCTCCACGCGCCCGAGCATCCTGATGACACGTGGAACGATTTTCCCGATGACCAGCAGTTCCGCCACGACACTGCACCTGCGCGATCTCGCACGGCTGCGCCGTGTGCGCGACCGGATCGATCGGGAATACGCACAGCCGCTGGACGTCGAGGCGCTCGCCCGCGGCGTGCACATGTCGGGTGGGCACCTCAGTCGCCAGTTCAAGCTCGCTTTCGGCGAGTCGCCTTACAGCTATCTGATGACCCGGCGCATCGAGCGTGCGATGGCGCTGCTTCGGCGTGGCGACCTCAGCGTCACCGAGGTCTGCTTCGCGGTCGGCTGCGCATCGCTGGGCACCTTCAGCACACGCTTCAACGAATTGGTTGGTGTATCGCCCGGCGTCTACAGACGCGACGCGGCGTCCGCGACGGTGGGGATGCCATCCTGCGTGGCACGGCAGGTGACGCGACCGATCAGGACACAACTGATCAGGAATGGAGAAGCAGCGGCCCCCGAGTCGGATTTAGCATGACGGCTCCACCTACATCGAGCATGACGGCCATGGATATCAACATACACGCGAGCTTTCTTCCGCAAACCGATCCGGACGCCTCGCTGGCGTTCTATCGCGATACCCTCGGCTTCGAGGTCCGCAATGACGTCGGCTACAACGGGATGCGCTGGATCACGGTCGGGCCGCCCGACCAGCCCGGCACGTCCATCGTGCTGTATCCGCCGACTGCCAGCCCCGGCGTCACCGATGACGAGAAACGCACCATCGTCGAGATGATGGCCAAGGGTACCTACGCCATCATGCTGCTGGCCACGAAGGACCTCGATGCCGCCTTCGAGCGGATCCAGGCCAGCGGTGCCGAGATCGTCGAGGAGCCCACCCAGCAGCCGTATGGCGTTCGCGACTGCGCCGTGCGCGATCCTGCGGGCAACCTGCTGCGCGTGCAGGAGCGGCCATCATGAAGAACGAGAAGATCAGCTCGAAAGAAGCCGGCACTCGCGATGCCCCCTCCAAGCTGATCGACGCGAGGATCAAGGAACTGGGCGATTGGCGGGGCGAGACGCTCGCCCGTGTCCGGGCGCTCATCAAGCAGGCCGTTCCCGACGTGGTCGAGGAATGGAAGTGGCGCGGAGTGCCGGTGTGGTATCACGCCGGCATGATCTGCACCGGCGAGACGTACAAGAATGCCGTGAAGATGACCTTCGCCAAGGGCGCCTCGCTGGAGGACCCTTCAGGCCTCTTCAACTCCAGCCTCGACGGCAACACCCGGCGCGCCATCGACTTTCATGAAGGCGACAAGATCGATGAGAAGGCGTTGAAGGCGCTGATTCGCGCGGCCGTAGCACTGAATACGTCCAAGGCAAGCTAAAGGGGCTGAGACAACTCCTCGTTGATTAAATGTCTCTGATCTCTTTTGAAGCCCGCTCGCGGGCATGGGCTCTGACCAGACCTGGCTGCGTTTCCGGCATGGTCAGCAGCACGGGCATCACGACCAGCGCGACGGCGGCGATCATGGCGCCGGGCACGGCGGTCCATCCGGTCATTCTGACGAACAACTCGGCAAGGAAGGGCGTCAGGCCGCCGAAGATGGCCGTCGCAACGGTCACGCCTAATGCCAGGCCACTGAGTCGGCCTTCGCCGGGAAACTGCTCGGCGGTCGCTGGGGCACCTACCGCGCTCACGCCACCGGCGAGGCAGGCCAGCACGATCGCACCGGCGGCGATGGGCAGCTCGCCGCCGCCAGCCATCAGGCCAAACATCGACAACGGCAGCAGCATGCCGGCGACACCCAGCCAGATCAGCACCGGCTTGCGACCGACCCGGTCGGATAGCGCACCCGCCAGCGGCGTGACCAGGATGACCGCCGCCGAAGCAACGGTAGACAGCCACAGCGAACGGCCTTCGGCGAGGATGCCGGATGAGCTCAGGAAGGCTGGCACGTAGGTGATGCCGACGTAATAAGTGATCGAGCCCAGCGCCGAGATCGCGAAGGTGCGCAGCAGCGCGGGCCGGTGATGGACGAGCGTGTAGCGCAGCGGGGACTCAGGCACGGTGTGCTGCTTCACCTGTCGCAGGAAATCCGGGGATTCCTCCATGGTGGATCGCGCGAACCAGACGCAGCTGGCCAGTGCGGCACCCGCAAAGAACGGAATGCGCCAGCCCCAGGCGTCGAGACGGGTTGCACTCATCGCACCGACGGTCATGGCGGCGAGCGCCACGGCCAGCAGCGCGCCAACCTCGCTGGCGGCGGAGGCCAGCGAGGTGATCAAGCCGCGCCGATCCTCAGGTGCGCCTTCCAGCAGGTAGGCGACGACGCCCGTATATTCGCCGCCGACCGAGAAAGCCATGAAACAGCGCAGCAGCATCAGCAGGCCACCCGACGCCGGCCCGATCGCGGCATAGTCGGGCAGCAGCGCCATCGCGAGCATGGCCAGCGTCATCAGCATCATCGACAACACAAGCGTGCGTTGCCGCCCGATGCGATCGCCGATATGGCCGAATACCATTGCGCCCAGCGGTCGCATGCCGTAGGAAATGGCGAACCCGGCGAGCGTGGTCAGCAATGAGTTGTGGCCGCCACCGAAGAACACCCTCGACAGCACCGTGGCGAAATACAGGTAGAGCGTGAAGTCGTACCACTCCACCACCGTCGACAGCGCCGCGATCACCATGGAGCCACGCGAGACTTCGGGAGCGCTGGGCTTTTCGGTTGAGATCATGCGTGAGCTGCCGGAAGCGAAGAGGTTGTCAGAGACAATGCCTGATGCGTGGTTCTAGAGGGGAACCGTTGCGGTTGTCGCGCCGAACTATCCGGAAAATCCCGACCGGTCCAGCGCCTGCCGTTGTCATGGTTCGACGATGACTGTCCGGCGAATGTAGTGGCGGGCGGCGTCGCGGTCGTCTGACGCTTCGTCGCACAGCCATTCGCGAAAGCTGGCGATCTTGCGGCTGTATTGTCGGGCGATGGGGAAGGTGAACCAGAACGCGCGGCCATCGCTGGCGACGGCATCATGCGCCGGCACCAGTCGGCCGGACTCGATCTCGTTGCGGAACAGGATCGGCGAGCCGATTGCGATGCCGTGGCCGGCGATGGCCGCGGCGATGTCCAGGTATTCGGCGGACAGATGGGTGCCGAAGCGACCGTGCAGGACGACGTCGTCGAAACCTCGTGTGCGGTACCACAGCGCCCACCAGTCGGATCGGCCCAGTAGTGGGACGTCCAGCGGGTGTCGTGGGTCGGCGATGCCCGCGGCGGCGTCTTTCAGTGCCGGTGCGCACAGCGGCATGAAGATGCTGGGCAGCAGTTCGGTCGTGCGCAGGCCGGCCCAGCGGCCGTGGCCGTTGCGGATGGCCGCGTCGAAATGACCGGTACTGAGATCCTGGGCGTCCGGCGACAGTTCGAGGTCGAGCGCGATCTCCGGATGCTTTGCGCGGAAGCGGCCGAGCTTCGGGGTCAGCCAGCTGGTGCCGAGGGTCGGCAGGGTCGTCAGCGACAATCGCGTCTCGTCCACGTCGGCAGCCCGGATGAAGCTGGCACGCAAGGCGGCGAAGGCATTGATGGCTTCGTGTGCGACCAGTTGGCCGGGCTCGGTCAGTTCCACCCGCTGCGGGTGACGCGCGAACAGCCGTACACCGATCTGCTCTTCGAGGCGTCGCACGTGGTAGCTGACCGATGCCGCCGTGGTGTCGAGTTCCTGTGCCGCCCGCGCGAAACTGCCGAGGCGGGCCGCGGCCTCGAACGCGCGGATGGCCAATAAGGACGGGAAGCGGCGTGGGTCGACCATAAGTCTGCCTTATGCTGAGGGTCCACTCTCGCGTGGTCAACCGTGCGCCGCATTCGCCATGATCAGGATCCTGTCCCCGTGGCACCGCAAGGATCCGTCTCATGACTTCCCATCCTCCCACCCCGTTTTCGCGCCGTGCGTTCCTCAGAACCCTGGCGCTGGCCGGCGGGGCCGGCGTACTTGGCCTGCCGGATTGGGTTGGCGCGCGGCCTGATTCGCCCGCAGCGGCAAGCGGCACGGTCATGGAACACGCCGATCACGCGCGCGACTGGGCCTGGCTGGTCGGCAACTGGGACGTGTGGCACCGTCGGTTGAAGGAACGTCTGGTCGGCGACACGCATTGGCAGACATTTGCCGGCCGAAGTGCGTTGTGGCTGACCTTGGGCGAGCTGGGCACGATCGACGACAACGTGATCGAGCTACCCGGCGATCCCTACCGTGGATTGACCATGCGCGCGTTCGACCCAGGCACCGGCAAATGGTCGATCTGGTGGCTCGACGGACGCACCCCGACCCACATCGATCCACCCGTGCTGGGCGGCTTCCACGGCGATACCGGCCTGTTCTTCGGCCACGACACGTTCAAGGGTCGTCCGATCACGATGCGCTTCCGCTGGAGCGACATCCACAGCTCGCGGCCATGGTGGGAGCAGGCGTTCTCCGCCGACGACGGCGCCCGTTGGGAGGTCAACTGGCGCAACTACTTCACGCGCACCTCGGCCATGCCGATCCCGCTGCCCAAGTTGGCGGATGCGCCGCGCGACTTCGATTTCCTGGTCGGATCGTGGAACGTGCGGCACCGTCGCCTACGCCATCGCCTGGTCGGCAACCACGACTGGGACAGCTTCGGCGGTACGCTGGTCAACTGGCCGGTACTGGGCGGGCATGGCAACGTGGGCGACAACGTCATGGCATTGCCCTCCGGTACGGTCCGTGGCATCGGCCTGCGTGCCTTCGACCGCGCGAGCAGGCAGTGGTTGAGCTGGTGGCTCGACAGCAGGACGCCTTCGGTCATCGAGCCGCCCGTGCGTGGCCGCCGCATGGGCGACGTCGCTACCTTCATCGGTGATGACCAACTGGACGGCCGTTCGATCAAGACGCGGGTGGTCTGGTCACGCATCACCGCGCATTCGGCGCGCTGGGAGCAGTCCTGTTCGGCGGACGGCGGTGCGACCTGGGAGTTGAACTGGGTCAGCGACTTCACGCGAACGGCCTGAGATCTATTTCTTTTCAAAGCGAGTGTACTGAAGGCAACTTTCGCAACGTCGTGACAGAGAGGGTAGTGGATTTGCCCGCGTCGGTCCCCGATAAGATCGACTTTGTCCAAACTGCCGAACTTCGCGAGTCATGGGAATGGCCGCGCTGCCCGCTATTGAAAAAGGTGTCAGGGACAATTCCTGACAGCACAGAGACAACTCTTCTGCTGGCCAGAGGGGATGAAGGTGGTTATGTCGAGCGCCGTGCTTGGATCATGTCCATTTGTTTGCGTCGCGGTTTTGCTCATGCGTCCGGATGGTTTCGGACTGCCGTCCTTGGCGTCAGGCGCAGGCCGCTGCTTCGACAGACATCGATGTGCGGAAAGAGCTGGGTGCGTCCACCATGGAAGGTGATGCGGAGGTCGCGCAGACATCCGCCGGCGGGGACATCGAAGGTCATCGACGTCAGGCCGCCCTGCAGCGGCTCGCCGAGTTCGATGTCCTGGAAGGCATCGCGGTCGGCAGGGGCGATGGCAAGCGCAACGACACTGTCAAACGTGGCATTCACCAGATCGAAGTGCCGAGCGGGTCTGCGCACTGCATTGGCGCTGGTCGCCGATGGAACGACGAGCAGATTGCCAAGCGCGACGGCAAACATGCCGATGAGGACGGTGGCACGGGTCGGACTCATGGAGATGCTCCGGTTGAGGTGAGGTGCCCCCAGTGACTCGTGCGCACTCGGTCGGCACCGCGATATGGCCCGATGGTGGCGTCTTGCGAAAGCGGTTCGGGACGAATCGTCGTGACGAGGTGGCGAATCGTAGTGGCATCGCAAATTGCTTTTCAGCGCTGTGCGCTGCACCTAGGATGGCCACTCCAACCCACGGGACATCCCGCGATGATGGTTCGCCTCGGCAACACGCAGATCGGTCTGTTCCGCTATCTCGGTCTGTGGACGGCGGTGGTCGTGCTATTCGGGATGCAGAATTTTGTGGCCGATGCAATGAATGGACGCACGTGGTCGGCGTGGGATTATCTGCGTTGGTCGGGTATCCGCTGGTACACTTGGGCGGCACTGGCGCCGCTGGTGTTCAGGCTCGCCGAACGTTATCCCATATATGGGTCGCTGCGCCTGCGCGACCTTGGCGCACAATTGGTCGCGAGCATGGCGGTTACCTTGCTGGTTTTGGTGATCGGGGCGTTTGTTTCAACCGCGTTTGAGCCCAGTAATTTCGACACGCAACTGCGCTATTTCCTAGGCTTTTATGTCGCTACGGGATTGCTGACTTATTGGGCCTTGTACGCAGTGCAGCGAGCCGTGCAGTTCTACGAGGAGAAAACGCACCGCGAAGTGGAAGCGAGCCGGCTGGCGACGGAGCTAGCACAGTCGCGCCTGCGTGCGCTGAAGTCGCAACTGCAGCCGCATTTCCTTTTCAACACGCTGCACGCGATCGCGACATTGCTGGATGAAGACACGTTATCGGCCGAAGACATGCTGCTGCGCCTGAGTGACTTGCTGCGCGCATTCCTCGAGGACTACGATGGGCAAGAAGTCAGTTTGCGGCGGGAGCTGGTGCTGCTGGATCTCTACCTCGGCATCCAGCGCATCCGTTTCAAGGATCGCCTCACCACGCAGATCTACATCGCCCCGGACACGCTGGATTGCGCTGTGCCCAGCCTGATCCTGCAGCCGATCGTTGAGAACGCCATCGCCCATGGGATCAGCAAGCGGGTCGGCATGGACTGCATAGAGGTAGAAAGCCGGCGCGAGGGCGACACCCTGTGCATCGATGTGCGCAACCGCAACAGCACACTGCAAGCGGGTCCTGCCTCCGCGTCGGGGCATGGCATCGGCCTGTCGAACACCGAATTGCGCCTGCGTGAGCTGTATGGCGATGTTGCGCAGGTGCGCCTGGACATGATCTGGCCCGAGGGTGTGGTCTGCCGGCTTCGCCTGCCGTTTCGCGAGATCGGCGAACAGGACGATGCACCCGAGGTCGCGTCCGCATGAACATTGCGACCCTGGTCGTGGACGACGAGCCGATCGCGCGCCATGCCATCATGCGCCTGCTGCGCGACGACCCCGACATCGAGCTGCTAGCCGAGTGTGGTGATGGCCTGTCGGCAGTCGCGGCGATACGCAGCCAGTCGCCGGACCTGGTCTTTCTCGACATCCAGATGCCTGCGATGAGCGGCATCGACGTGGTGGCGACCATTGGCGCAGAGCGCATGCCGGCGACGGTGTTTGTCACCGCCTTCGAGCAATACGCGGTGCGGGCGTTCGAGGCAAACGCGGTGGATTACCTGGTGAAGCCGTTCAGTCGGGAGCGCTTCGCGAACACGCTGCGGCGCGTGAAGGCGCGGTTGTCCACTGGCGAGAGCGTAAGCAGTGGCGGCTCCGCGCAAATCCTGCAGGCGCTCGACGCCTTGCGCCAGCGCGATGACTACATCCAGCGCATTCCCGTGCGCAGCGACGAGCACATCAGCTTCATCGACGTCGACCACATCGTGTGGATCAAGGCCAGCGGCAACACCGTGCAGATTCATCTGGCCGATGGTGTCCACGAACTGCGCGAGACCATGAGCGCACTCGCCGCGCGACTCGACCCGCGGCATTTTGCACGCGTCCATCGCTCAGCCATCATCAACATACGCCGGATCCAAGCCATCCATCCGTGGTTCAACGGCCATCACGTGGTCACGATGGATACCGGCCAGAAACTGCGCATGAGCCGCTACCAGCACGAAACCTTCCTTCGTCTGGTCTCGGCCAGCGGCGGCAGGCGTGTGGAATAGGGGCACGGCTGCGAACAGTGAGGCGCAGCGTCATTTCGCCGTGGCCGGGTTTCTTGCCCGCGCTCTGGAATAGAACAAATCGGGCTACATGGCTTGCGCAGCGATGTTAAATTGTGCGAATTCCCTGGGTCTGTCTGTCGGAGTTCATCATGTCCCTTGCCTGTCCCTCCCGGTCGCCGTCTGACGCGCGCCACACGCTTGTACGTCTTGCTGTAGTCATATCGATGGCCTTCGCGACAGGAGCCGTATGCGCGCAGGAACCGCGAACCGACCAGGTGCCTCCGCCACAAGACACGCCCTATGTCGGCACGATCCCGATCCATGTCGATGCCAGCGATACGACGCAGGGCATTTTCCGCGTCCATGAAACGATTCCGGTGAGGGCGGGTGCGTTGACGCTGTTGTACCCGCAGTGGATTCCGGGCGATCACTCGCCGACGGGACCTATCGCCATGCTCGCTGGCCTCGAGCTCCGCGCCAACGGCAAGCGGCTGATGTGGAAACGCGACAAGTACAACGTGTACGCATTCCATCTCGACGTGCCTGCAGGCGTCTCCACGCTCGACGTGGCATTCCAGTATCTGTCGGGACGCACCGAGAACCAGGGCTTCGACATCACCGACCGCATGATGGACATGGAATGGAGCAAGGTATCGTTGTATCCGGCCGGCTATTTCTCGCGCGGCATCACCTTCGCGCCGAGCGTGACGCTGGCGCATGGCTGGCAGCTCGGCACCGCATTGGAGACGGCCTCGCAATCGGGCGACACCACCACCTTCAAGCCGGTGACGTTAAACAACCTGGTCGATTCGCCGATCTACGCGGGCCAATACTTCAAACGGGTCGATCTCAATCCGGGCGGTGACGCGCCGGTGCACCTGAACCTCGTCGCCGACGCGCCGAAGTACCTGGAGATGACGCCCGAACAGTTGAAGGTGCATCGTGCGCTGGTGACGCAGGCAGTGAAGCTGTTCGGCTCGCACCATTACGACCACTACGACTTCCTCTTCTCGCTGTCGGATGTGCTGGATGGCAACGGCACCGAGCATCACCAATCCAGTGAAGACGGCATGGGCGCCGACTACTTCACTGCCTGGAGCGAAAACTCCCCGGGTCGCGACCTGCTGGCCCACGAGTACACGCATTCGTGGAACGGCAAATTCCGCCGCCCGGCTGATTTGTGGACGCCCAACTTCAATGTGCCGATGGGAGATTCGCTGCTGTGGGTGTACGAGGGACAGACGCAATACTGGGGTTACATACTGACCGCGCGTGCCGGCATGTGGACGGCGCAGGAGTTCCGCGACGCGCTGGCGATGGAGGCGGCCAATTACAGCCGCAACCGCGAAGGCTTCCAGTGGCGCACGCTGGAAGACACCACCAATGATGCGACTGCTGCCCGCCGCTCCAGCCTGCCGTACCGCAGCTGGCAGATGAGCGAGGATTACTACAGTGGTGGCCAGATGATGTGGCTGGAAGTGGACGCCAAGCTGCGCGCACTGACGCATGACCAGAAGTCGCTGGACGATTTTGCGCGCACGTTCTTCGGTGTCGACAATGGCAGTTACGTCACCAAGACCTACACCTTTGACGATGTGGTGGCGGCCCTGAACGGCGTGGCTGCATACGACTGGGCGAGTTTCCTGCACGCGCGTGTCGATGCGCTCAATCCACCGCTGGAGAACGGCATCGCGGCGACCGGCTGGAAGCTGGTCTACACCGATCAGGAAAGCGGGTACGAAAAGCAGTACAACACCCGGCCGGAACCGTCCCGCCATCTGTACAACTTTGCCTGGTCGATCGGCTTGACGATGACCGACAAGGGCGAGGTCAACGACGTGCGCTGGGATGGGCCGGCATTCAAGGCCGGCGTCAGCAGCGGCGCCACCTTGGTTGCGGTGAATGGGCAAGACTATTCGAGCGATGTGCTGAAGAGCGCGATTGCGGCGGCCAAGGACAGCAAGACGCCGATCCAGTTGCTGCTCAAGTATCAGGGTGGGTACCGCACGGTACCGGTGGATTACCACGGTGGCCTGCAGTACCCGCATCTGGTGCGCGTTGAAGGTACGCCGGACTACCTGAGCGAGATCATCGCGCCGCGCAAGTAGGGCGAATCCGGTAGCGAAATCACCAGAGCAGTACAGAGGTCACCTCTCGAAGAAGTGACCTCTGCGTGGTTCCCGTTCTTTCATCGGACTCGCGATTACTTCGCAGTGCTGTCCGGTCGCTCGAGCGCCTTCACCGCATTGAGCGTCTCTTCGACATGCTTGGTGGGACTGAGGCTGGAATAGACATAGGTGATTTTCCCGGACGGGGCGATCACGTACGAGGTACGGTCCGACCAGCCCGGCTTCATCATGAGCAGCGCGTCATATTGCTTGGCGATCTTCGCGCCTTCGTCGGCGGCGACCGGGAACTTGCCGCTGCAGTGATCAGCTTCCTTCGAGAACGCGGCCAGCTGGTCGAGGTTGCCGGCGGTGACGCCGATAACGGTGGCATGTGCTGCCGTGAATTGAGGAATAGCCTCGGAGAACAGGTGCGCCTCGACGTTGCATCCCGAGGTGTGCGGTGCAGGGAAGAAGTAGACCACCACCGGTCCTTTCTTCAGCGCATCAGCGAGCTTGAACGTGAAGGGCTGGCCCGCGAGATAGGCGGGCGCAGTGAAATCAGGCGCCTGGGTGCCTTCCTTCAGTGCGGCAAACGCCGGGGTGGCGAGCGTGGCGGTACCGACGAGGGCGACGGCTGCAAACTTCAGCAATGACTTCATGGGTGTGGCTCCTGGGGAGACGGATGGGTCAGCCTGTTTATACGCCAGAAGTGTCTGGACGGATGCTGCCTGCACGAGACCATATCAAAGCAAGCGCTCTCGCTTGTGCTGGATCGGAAGAGGCCGTGGAGCATCTAGCTGATGTCGGAGCTCGTGGTTTGCGTTCCCTGATCCCCGCCTGGCTGCCAGTGGAACACTTCGTCGACCCGCTTGCCGAAGAGATGGGCGATGCGGAAAGCGACGTCCAGCGACGGCGAATAGCGCCCCTGTTCGATCGCGGCGATAGTCTGGCGCGTGAGGCCGACGCGCCGGCCCAACTCGGCCTGCGTCATGTCCTGCGCGAGGAAGCGCAGAAGGCGGACCTCGTTGGTCATCGTTTCAGTGGGCAAGACGTGGCTGCCGGTAGCCGATCAGGATCAGTGCATAGCGCGCCGTCTCGGTCAGCACGATGAAGAACAGTGCGGCGTTGACGAGCTCCCACCCACTATTGTTGAACGGCATGACCATGCCGACCACGATCATGCCCGTCAGCAGGATGAAATAAGCCGTACGGGTCGCGCGCCCGTCGATGGTGCGGTCGCGTTCGTCTTGGAGGAGCGGCTCGTCAGCTTCATGCCGCTTGATCATCAGCAGGCCGCAGATATAAGCCACGGCATGGAAACTGGCCACCACGGCCAGGCAACCGATGCGTTCCAGCATGGTCGGCTGCAGGTACGGAAGCCCGATCTGGGCCACGAAGTAGATGCAGTAGACGGGACACATGCTCCACAAGGCGAGCCACGCGCGCTTTTGAAGTGATGACATGATTCGACTCGTGAGTTAAACAATGTGCACTCAATGTAAAATATATATAACATCATGTCAAGTAATTTAACCAAATGAGTCGGCGGCTGGCCGCCTCGGTCCGTGGGCCTTTGTCTAGCACCGTGTCGCCAGTACGCCGTCCAGCGCCAGTTGCGCCTTGAAGCCGGCTTTGTCCAGCCGTTTTTCCACCTCGCGCGGGACATCGCGCCCGCTGGTGAGCTTGTTCGGGCTGCCGGTGTAGTGAAACAGGCGTCCACCCCGGCGCAGCACGCGCGCAAACTGGTCGTAGAGCGCCTGCGAGTACAGCTCGCCGGCGATGCCGAAGCGTGGCGGGTCGTGCAGCAGCGCGTCCACTGAGGCGTCGGCGATCTGTGCGATTGCCTGCGACACGTCGGCATGGGCGAGCTGCAGGCGCCCACCACTGGCGGTTGCATCGGGGTCAGGTGACCATGGGTTGAGCGTGCGCAGCCACAGCACGTCGGCGTTCTTCTCGAACGAGTGGATGCGCGTCACACCGGCCTCCAGACAGCAGGCTGCGAAGTAGCCCAGACCACCGCAAGTATCAAGCACCACCTTGCCGCGCGGCTCGACCAGCGCCACCTTGCGGCGTGCATCCTCGAACGGCGATTCCTTCGAGGTAGGCAGCATCTTGATGCCGTCGATCTCGAAGGTGGGCGCGCCCCACTCGGTCGGTATCAGCTTGATCAGCGAGCCGGCATAGCGCGACACCGGCGCGAACTCGTTGCCGTCCCAGTAGTAAATCGTGCGGTCTTTCAGCGCGTGCGGGTACGGATAGTGCCGACCTCGCCACTGCCAGGCATCCGCCTGCAGCTGCGTGTCGCCTTTCGAGCGGGCCAAGTCCAGCGAGCCGAGCCATTCGCCCATACCGGCATCGCGTGCGGCCAGCAGCGCCTCGGCAATCGGGCGCGTGAGCAGGGGGCCGGAATAGTGCGGCATGACGGGCAATCTCCTGGAGCAGCGGCCGCAGACTGCAACGCGACGAAGGGGCGGCATCGTAACCCACTGCGTGGCCGGAGTCGTCGAATTGGCAGGTTTCGAACGTGAGGTCGTGGCTGGCATCGGCCGCTGTCGGGCGTACGCGCCGCTAATCTGCGTGGCCGGGAAAAAGGTGCGACAGGAAGTAACTCTGGCTCGACTTATCCGCGCTGCTCGGCATCGGAACAAACGCCGAGGGGCAAACAAGCCCCTCGGCTTCCACTCTTGTCAGCCAGATTTCAGCTTACGGCGATCTGGTGTAATCAGTTCGACTCGGTGAACTGAATCGATGGCGATGATCCGCCCGTAGCGGTGCAACTGCCCAGATTCAAGTTGTTGCTCTCACCAGTTGAGCCGGCGTTCGCGGCGCAGGTCGGCGTGGCGGTGCTGCCGTCACTTACGGCCAGCTTCACCGTGATCGATGACCCGGAGTTGAACTCGGCTTCCGACCCACCTGCGTTGCCGACGACGTTGAACTCCGTCTGGTCCCATACGCTCGCGAGATCCAGCACGCTGTCCTTCGCGTTCAGCGTGTAGGCCGTGGTGCCATTGGTAAACACCACGGTGTCATTGCCGCCAGTTGTTGCGCTACCGGAAATCTTGAGGTTGGCCAGCTGGGTGGCCGGTACGTCCGGTGCCGTTACGGCGGAGCTGTTCTTGTAACAATCACCGGCGCCGTCGCTACCGAATCCACTCGGGCAGCTGGTACCGCCGTAGCCGATCAGCCAGTACTGGATGAAAACGGCCGCCTTGCCCTTGGTGCTGTAGTCCGGGGAATAGATGAATTGTTGCCAGACCGTGCAGCCCGAATGACTTTTGCACGCGCTGGTGGTCTTGTTGTAATTCGAATTTACCTGGAGCGTGTATTCGTTTGCTCCAAGAATGCCGCCACCGCCGAATGCCGCAACGCCGACGCTCTTTTCAGAGGTTACGCCGGTGACCGATGGAAAGGTTCCGGTGGCGCTGCCGATCAATCCGGAAACCTCAATGGCATAGTCATTGCCATTGCCCGTGGTCTGCGTACCGCCAGTAGCTGCTGTCTCCCAAAGCTTCGTCAAGGCATCCTTATGCCGCGGCAGTGGGTGGGAAAATGGCTGTACCTGGGTGCAAGCCACTTGTTTCCATAGGATGCTGGGAAACGTGGCCTGGAAACAGCCTTCCGAAGGTGCTGCCATACGGACCATGTCTTCGTGCCAGCTTTGAATGGCCTGAGCCTGCACCATCGAAGGGACTTGTGCCTGATCAGCGCCGTTCTCGACAGCAGGTGCAGCAAAAGCCGATGGAAGCCACGCGGCACCAACCAGACTTGCAACGATTGCGATCTTGAGCAGTTGACGCGAGCAAGAAATCTTCTTGGATTGCATTGATGTTCCCCATTGGTAGCTAAAGTGTTGTGGTCGTAGTACTTGGATTATCCAAGTACACCGTTATTCCCAAAACAAAATAGAGCCCGGAGCCCCTATCTCCGTATCACCATGCGACGGTGACCGCCGTACGCTAGCGGTTATCGTGACCATTGGATAGCTGTAAGTTATTGCATGCCATTTCAATTAAAGACGGACTTAAAGGGGTAGTGGCAATCAAATGAACTGCCCGTTCCTGGCCGTAGATGCGCGGCCGCCTCCGACTTTGTCCATTCCGAATGGAAACCGTGATCGGGGTCCACTTTCTAGAGAAAAATTTGGACGAAGATAACAGGCTAGTTAAATCCTCTAGCCGGCATCCAAAATGCAAAATGGGGGCAGATATCCCCTTTTTCGTTGAACGACACAGGCCTATGCTGTAGCGACGGCGGCGAATGCCGCGTTACATCCGGAGATGTGTCATGGCGAAGAAATTCATTCGGCGGTTACCGGTGCTTCTGCTGATGCTCGCACTGCCCGTAGCTGCGCAGGCGGCGGATTCGCACGATGCGGCATCGAAGCAGGCCGCGACGGCCAGCGCACACGCCGGCATGGCGCTTGGCGCCGCAGATCTGAAGACGGCGCATACGCATCTGCACCACGTCATCAACTGTCTGGTCGGGCCGTCAGGAAAGGGTTTCGATGCCGATGCCGGGAATCCCTGCCAGGGCATGGGGCAGGGCGCGATCGTCGATGCCAGAGGCGATGCCGCCGCCGAGTCCAGGCTGCACTCGGCGCTGCTCCGGGCCGAGCATGGCGTGAAGGCCACGACGCTGGATGGTGCGCATGCGGATGCGCAGCAGGCCTTGGACAACCTGCAGGCGAAATAGAGCTTTCACTGGAGCGGCCACGGCGCGGCACGCCAGCAGGCCTGGTAATACTCCCTGAGGGTGCTTCGTACGGGACCAAGTGCGAAGCTGAAGCCGTATCGGAATGCGCTGGTGCGGCCACCGACCCAGGCGCCGACGGAGCGTGCAAAAAGCAGTTTGACCAACTGAGTCGGTGGATAGGGCCGGGTGATCATGACCGACTCGCTGGCGACACGGGCGCCGTCGCGCTGCTGCGTCAGCGTCTCCTCCCCGTTGATCTCGAAATAGGACCGCGTTCCGCGTGCCACGATTTCTTCCGCGCGCGCTGCACCGACGAGGTCGTATGCGGTGAGCGTCACGCCGCCGGGCCCGCACTGGAGCGTGATCCGGTGCTCGCCTTGGCGGTCGACCTGACTGAGTACCAGGTGAGGCGTCTGGGGCGACGGCTGATACTTTGCCATGAGTGGAAGGCGTCCATTGTTGGCAAGCCCCGTGGAGAGCATCTGGTCGGCAGTGAGCCACACCACGTCATCGCGTGATGCTGTCGATGCCGACGCAAACCCATCGAGGTTGATGCCCATGTCCTTCAGATACGCAGCAACCTCATCCGGAGATGGTCGTATGGGGCCAGGAGCGTCTGTTTTCGGGTCCATCACGAGATGCGCGGGCAGACCGATACGGTCGCTACCCGTGGGTGCCCACCGATAAAGGCCGCCCAGATACGCATAGCTGCATGCTCCCGTGCAGATGGCCGTCTTGACCACGTATGCCGACGAGTGGCTGCGTCGTGGCGTGCCCAGGTGAGTCACCATCGAGCCGGTGCGGAACAGCCTCCCCAGCGCCATGCCGGCGCCCAGGTCGCCGTCCGACGAGTTCAGGTAGATGTCGGACCCGGCGGGAATCTTTCCCGACCGCATCAGTGTCTCGAATCGTTGCGGCGCCCCCGCGTCGATGACGCCATAAAGATAAACCTGCGGAACCTTGGTGACGGCGAGGGTCAGGCGATCATTGTTGACCTGCATGGATAGCGTGTCGGCGCGTGCCCCCACATTTTCAGCGTGCTTCCTGACGTCGCGGGCGTGGACCTTCGGCGCCGATCCGATGCAGATGGCCAGCAACAGGGCAACCCACAGAGGATAGGGTCTCCATCTTTCGTGGCCAGCAGAATGTTCGTCAGCGTTGCCGTATCGCACTGCAGGTCCTGAAGTTCAAATCGTGCAGTGTCCATGTTTCAGATGTCCTGCAGGTGAATATCGCGGCCACATGAGTTCTCAGGTCCCGTCTTGCAGGGTATTACGCTCATCGCCCCGGGTTGCGCCTTCGATCAGTGCCCGCACGCCCGCCCTGTCCCTGGCCGTCACCGGGTTGTAGATCACCATGCCAAGATGTGGCTTGCCGTCGACCGCGAAAGCCGAGTATTCCAGCGTGATCAGTCCCAGCGTCGGGTGCTGAATGAGCTTGGTGCCTTCGCCATGCGTGCTGACGTCATGTTCGAGCCACATGGCCGTAAATTCCGGACTGACCTGGCTCAGTTCGTCGATCAGCGCTCTCGTGCGAACGCCGGCGCCATGCTTGGCGGTTTCGGTGCGAAAGGTCGCGACGACAAAGCGTGCCACGTTTTCCCAGTCGAGCATCTTCTCCCGCACGTGTGGTTGGCAGAAGACCAGGCGAAGCATGTTGCGCTGCCCTTCGGGTAGCACCAGAAGGCCAGCCAGCAACACTTCGGCGGCACGATTCCATGCGATGACATCCCAGTCCGGCGTTTTCACATAGGCCGGGCTGAACTCCAGCGTGTCCAGGATCCGTTGCAGTGGTGGCGTGACTTCCAGAGACTGTTGATGCTGGACCTCGGGTGGTCTGTTCTGGGCAAGCAGGAAGAGATGCTCGCGTTCCACGTCGGTCAGGGCGAGCGCGCTGGCGAGCCGGTCGAGCACGTCGGCCGATGGCGCACCGCCACGCCCCTGCTCGAGCCACGTATACCAGGTGACGCTGACGTTGGCGCGCTGCGCCACCTCTTCGCGGCGCAGGCCGGGCGTGCGCCTGCGAGTAGTGGGATAGCCAAGGCGTGCGGCGTCCAGCCTGGTGCGGCGGTCTTTCAGATACTGCCCAAGTGGATTGTCATCGTGCACGGTGGCCATGCTTTGCCTGCGGATGTTCAAGCCCGTATGACGTCACGATTATCTGTCGATCGGGAGACCCACATATTGCATCAAACCATCGAAGGAGGATGTTCACGCAGAGGCCGCACTTGCTTGCTGACATGCGTGACAGCGGGTACTTCGCATGAGTCGGGCAACGAATATCCAAAGGATTCGACCAGCCGGAACCAGTGCTTTCGATGACCTTGGCCAAGGTGAGCTTGCCGGCATGGATCCGTGGGGGAATTCATGCCTGAGAGATTAGCCCTGCCAGCGCTGCATGGAGCCGGGCCGGCGAGGGTGCTCGTGGTGGAATCTATGATGGCTTGTTCAACAATGCGGTCAGCCGGTCGAGTTGTGCGCGGTAGCGACCGAGTACTTCCGCGGTGACCACGGTGTAGTGGTTGGCCTCGTCCCAGCGGCGTGCCTCGATGGCTTCGCGCACACCGGGTACGGTCTTGACGCCGTAGCCGGTGAGCATGCCGGGCGCATAGATGAAGTGCTTGAACCAGGGCCGGCCTGGCAGGCCGGCGGGATCGGTCAGTCCCTGTTCCATGCTGCCCATCAGCTGGTTCAGTTGCTGCTGCTGGGCTGCCGGCATGTTGAAACCGGTGGCGGCACGTTTGGCGTAGGCGGCCTGATACGCCTGGGCACTCTGCTTGAGCTGTTTTGCCGCCTGGTCCAGCGGGGCCAGATCGATCTCAGGTACATCGGAGTCGCGTGCCGGCGGTGCGATCGGCCGGGTCGGGTCGCTGGTCAGCGTGAACGCGTGTGCGTCCAGCAATTGATGCTGCTGTTCGGTGGCCTTGCGGGTGTCGTCGACCAGCTTGTGCAATTCGCCCACGTAACGATCAAGCGTACTGCTGAAATCGCCGAAGCGCATCGGCAACACATTGGCATCGGCGGTGCGCAGCACGATGTGACCGGCGACCTTGGCCAGCGCCACGCCGTACTCGAAGGTCGGGTCACCGAAGCGGATGTAGTGGTCGAACGAGTCGTAGCGCGAGTGGTAGATGCCACCGTCGTCGTCCTCGCCACTGAAGCCGAGATCGAGCGAAGCGATGCCCAGATGTTCCAGGAAGGCGCTGTAATCGGAGCCCGAGCCCAGTGCCTCGATCGGCAGGTCGCCGCCTTCCGCTGCCAGTTTCGCGTCGGCCTTGGCCTCCGGCTTTGCGTCCTTGCCGGAGCCGTCGACCAGCATGCGCGCGCGCATGCGTTCACCCACGCTGACATGGGTCTCCGGATCGGTCACGCCATCGGCGACCTGATTGACCAGATGCTGCAGCGAATGGCTGCCGCCGGCATCGAGGAAGCCACGGCCGTTGGTGTCCGAATTGACGTACAGCACCGCCTTGGCCTGCAGCTCCTGCGCATGCGTCTCGGCCCATTCGGTCGAGCCTAGCAGGCCCGGTTCCTCGCCATCCCAGCTGGCATAGACGAGCGTGCGCTGCGGCCGCCAGCCCTGTTTGAGCAGACTGCCGATCGCCTTGGCTTCGGCCATCAGGGCGACATTGCCGGCAAGCGGATCCCAGGCACCGAACACCCAGCCGTCATGGTGGTTGCCGCGCACGATCCACTGGTCCGGCGCGGTGGAACCCTTGAGTACGGCGATCACATCGTAGACCGGTTTCTGACCCCAGTCCGACAGTACGACGAGATGTGCCTTGGCCGCGCTCGGCCCGACGTGGTAGGTCAGCGGCAACGATCCGCGCCAACCAGCCGGCACCACCGGGCCGCTCAGTGACCGCAGCAGGGGCGTGGCATCCGCATAGGAGATCGGCAGCACCGGAATCTTCAGGATGGTCTTCGCATCCTTCAGCGCCAGCCGTTTGGCGCCTGGCGTGGAACCGATGCCAGGGGTCAACGGATCGCCGGGATACTGCTGCATGTCGGCGACTGAGCCGCGCTGCACACCCTGTGCCGGACGCCAGCCGCCCTGCGGATAGACATCGCCCTGGGCATAGCCGTCGTCATGGGGATCGGAGTAGATCAGGCAGCCGACTGCACCGTGTTCCTGCGCCAGCTTGGGTTTCAATCCGCGCCAGCCACCGCCGTAACGGGTGATCACGATCTTGCCACGCACATCGATGCCGCGTCGGGCCAGTTCCTTGTAGTCGTCCGGCATGCCGTAGTTGGCATAGACCAGCTCTGCCGTGACGTCGCCATCGCCACCGTAGACGTTGTATGGCGGCAGCGCCCCCGAGAGGTCGGAGGTGGCGTCGCCGGCTATCGCCGGTTCCTTCAGTGACGCGGTGTAGGGATGCGGCCCCAACAGTTCCAATGCCTCTTTTTTCGGCGTGGGATACAGCACGCTGAAGGTCTCGATATGCGCGTCCCAGCCCCATTCGCGGAACTTCGCCAGCATGAACTCGGCGTTGGCCTTGTCGTGTGGCGAGCCGACCTGGTTGGGTTCGGATGACATCTGCTTGAGCCAGCTGCGCTGATCGGCAGGATCGAGCTGAGCGTCGAAGCGCTGTTCCAGACTTTGCTGGGCAGCGGCATTGGCAGGACTGAAACCGAACATGGCGCCGTCGTGACTAGCCTGGTCAGTGGCAGCGGCAGCCGCGCAGGTGGCCAGCACGCCGGCCAGGGTCAGCAACGGGCGCATTTTCCATCGAGTCATTCGGGTATCACTCCCCATCGGTTGATCGTTGTCTGGATGGCGGTGCCAGCATCAGGGATGCTGGTCGACTGTCACCATGTGTGGTCTGTTATACGCCCCGCCGGAAAGCCTGTTCGGGAAATGGTCGTGCCTTCAGCGGCATCGCGCGGTCTTCACTCTCATCGGGCAGTCGGAAAGTTTTGGTGCTGCTCATGAGCCGGATGGTCCCGTGGCAGTCCCTGTTTTTGCCGGTGACGAGGGTTGTGCTGGACCGCCTTGATCAGATGCCTTGTCAGCGTCATTTTCCGGGATCGTGATGTTAAGCGCAGACAGCGAATGTGCTTCCGTATCGCTATAGGTCAGTCGGTATTTTCCGGGCCGCAAATAGAGTTCGCCGAAGGGAGGGCCCGACATGAACTTGATGCGATCCATGGGTACGGCATTCAGCGGGACCGGGTCGAGTGCCAGGCGGTCAGCGGGGATGGCGTCGTCGGCCTCATCGGCGTAGCGCGCCTCGACCAGGCAGGGATAGCTGCCCTGGCAGCGCTCGCCGCTGACGAAGTTGGGCTTGCGTTCGCCACCCAGGCTCAGCCAGGTAGGCCGGCCGCGCCGGATTATCTGTGGCGGGAAGAACACGCTGACGTCATAACCCGGGCGCAGGGACCACGGTTTGCCGGCTTTGTCCACGAACACGATCGGTACCTGTGGTTGCAGCTGCTGCATGATGGGGGCGTAGTCCGGATGATCGTCGCCGGCGGATGGGTGTGGATAGAGCATGGTCTGTTCAACCGTAAACGGAACGAGGCCGCTGAGCTTGTGCAGGTGCTCGGCCATGGACGATCCGCCCAGGAATACCCCCGATGTCTGGATGTGCGCGTACCCGGCGTCGACTACCAAGCGTGCCGAAGGGTCCTTCTTCAGTACCTGCTGATAGATGTTGCGTGCCTGTTCGGCTTCGCGGGCGTCGCCGGTGGCATTGGAGAGTGCCTCGTAGGCGACCACCTTGAAGCCAAGTTTCAGGGCGGTGCGCACCATTTCGGCACAGATCGGTTCCTGGGTGTAGAAGCCGCTGTCCTTGGTCGGGTAGCCGCGCGACTGCAGTTTGGTATCCGTCTGGTAAAGCGTTTCGGCGGCGAAGTAGTTGAAGCCTTCCGCGCGCAACTTGCTGAGCAATTGCACGGTCAGGGTGCGGGTGAGCGGGATGTTGTGTGCCTCGTTGAAGAACACGGCACGGTAGTTCTTTGCCAGTTCGGGGATCGCCTCCAGCGCAGGACGGGCGGTGTAATCGGGGTTGCCCAGCGGCGAGGGGCGATCGTCCGGGGCCGCCGGTTGCCTGATGGAGAAAGCGGTTGCGGCGTCCGGATAGTCCCCGATGAAGGTCTGGTACCAACTCAGATACTGGCCGAAGATGACATGGAAAGCGGGATCCTTGTTGCCGGCATGGGCATAGCGCATTACCTGGTACTGGGCCAGCAGGCTCTTGTGCTTGTTGGCCTCCTGCATGATCTGCTCGGATTTGATCGAAGCCTCGATCTGACGAGCCTGCCATTGCGAGGCCGACTGGGCGCGGCCTGGTGTGGCTGCGCTGGCCAGTAGCAGTGCACAGCCAAGCGTGGTTCCTGTACGAAGCGATGCCATGGATGTTCCCTCCTTCATTGCGACCGGCAACGTGACTGTGTCTGTTTTACCAGTGCGCGCGAACGCTGTCGCGTGAGGGGTGCACTTGCGGTCGTCGTGCGAGCCATCATCGGGCTCAATTCGGTCCGGTGCACCATGCCAAGCGGCACAGGGCCAGCGCCTCGATTGAGGAGCACAATCGACACTTCCCCCGATGAAGGAGTACGTCATGCGTCCGACTGCCCTTGCTTTGCTGCTGGCCCTCGCGCTTCCCGCCACGGCCCTGGCCCAGGCCCCATCCATGAACGACGGAACGATCCCTGCCGGAGTGACCAAGGCGCTCGCCGACCCCGCGCGGCAGGCCGATGCGGTCGACGATGCGCGCCGCAAGATTGCCGAGGTGATGGCATTCGCCGAGGTCAAGCCGGGGCAGCGCGTGCTCGAGCTGGTGCCCGGCAGCGGATACTGGACGCGTGTGTTCAGCGCCATCGTCGGGCCGCAGGGCCATGTCTACACGGTCTGGCCGGATGAAATGGGCAAGTATTCCGCCAAGAGCTTCGCCAACTGGCAGCATCTGGTTGCCACGCCGCACTACGCCAATGTCAGCCTGCTGAAGCAGCCGGCGGCGCAGTTGAACGCGCCGAAGCCGGTGGACCTGGTATTCACCGCGCAGAACTACCACGACTATCACGACCCGTTCATGGGACCGGTCGACATGGCCAAGTTCGACAAGGAGGTCTATGCGGCGCTCAAGCCGGGCGGCCTGTTCGTGGTCATTGATCACGTGGCGCCGACCGGTTCGGGCATTGCCGACACCGATACCTTGCACCGCATCGATCCAGCCGTGGTGAAGCAGGAAGTGGAGGCAGCCGGTTTCGTCTTTGATGGCGAGAGCCAGGTGCTGCGCAATCCGGCAGACTCGCACGACAAGAAAGTATTCGACCCATCGATACGCGGCCATACCGACCAGTTCATCTACCGCTTCCGCAAACCTGCGAAATGATCGGCGAAGCCGGGGCGCCTTGATCTATTCGGGGCGTTCCGGCTGCAAACCGCGCCAGACTGCATCGAGCAGCTCGCCTTGCGGGTCCTCGCCTTGCTCCCAGTACATGATGCCGCCAAGCTGATGGGACTTGACGTAGGCCGCCTTGGCAGCGATCGACTGCGGATCGTCATAGCTGATGAAACGGTGTGTCGCTGCGTTCCACAGAAATGGCGCTTGGGACACTTCATCCCAGTAGCGGATGTAGCCGCTGTGGTTGATGAATTCGGTTTTCAGCCGCGGCCACGAATACTCGCCCTGGTAGTGCCCGTAAGCCTGATACAGGCCATCGTGCGCGGGTTGTACATCGGCGAATTCGCGGCCGTAGAACGCTACGCCGATCAACAGTTTTTGCGATGGCACGCCAGCGGCGAGAAACTGCCGCACCGCCTTGTCCGTGCTACGCGCGCCGACTGGCGCGTATGTCGAGCTGTACAGGCCGCTGTGGTGGCCGGTCGTCGGCGTCATCGAATTGACAAAGTCGTAGGTCATCAGGTTCAACCAGTCGAGGCTGGGTTCGACCGCGGGGATGTCGATGCTGCTGACGAATACGCCGTCGGCAGCCGCGATGCTCAATGTGTAATGGCTGGCACCGTGCCGGCCGTGGGCATCGCCAGCGCGATCCAGTGTCGTGCGGAGATCCTTCAGCAGGAGCGTGAAGTTGTCCCGGTCCTGCGCGCTGGCCTTGATGTGGGCCTCGGTGTGCCCTGGATATTCCCAGTCCACATCCAGTCCGTCGGCATCGTTCGCTGCCAGCAGCCGTGCCGCACTGTCGGCGAATCGTTGCCGGCTCGCCGCCGTGCTGGCTGCATCCGAGAAACCGTCGACCGTCCAGCCGCCCACGGAAACCACCACGTTTAGCCGTGGATGCGTGGCTTTCAGGGCGATGAGCCGGTGCAGGTGCACGGCATCGGCAGGCGGGAGTGTGACCTCGCCGTCGACGAGCCTCGCGAACGCGAAGATCAGCGTGTCGATCTTGCCGACATCCTGCGGGGCGATGTCGCTCTTCACCGTGTCGTATCCCACCACGCGATAGTGTCTGGCGTGGTGCGCTGGCTGTACATCGTGCATGCCGCAGCCAGCGAGCATCCCGGCAAGGATGGCGATCCATGCGCTGCACCACGGGGCCAGCTGCCGCAGGGCATAGTCGCTGTCAATTCGCATCATGTCTGCTCCGGGGTGGCGACCGCCGACGGATCTTCGCAGCCACGGGACGATCTGCCAATGACCGGCGAACCGCTCTTTATCGGCGTGGTGCGCTTGAGCCACATCGCGATAGGCTGCACCATCTGGCATCAGGAAACGCCGATGAACGACGAGGCAGCCGATATCGATGATCCGCCACCACTGCCTCCGATCGAACCGGAGGCAGCTGACTGCTGCGGCGAAGGTTGTGCACGCTGCGTGTTCGATGTTTACGAGGAAGCGCTCGAGCGCTATGAAGCGGCACTGGCCGCGTGGCGTGTCCGGCATCCTTGAGAATCGCTGGCATGCCGATCATCGGGATGGGAAATGTCATGTGGATTGCAGTCACCCGTGAAGTCAGCCCCGCCCTCGGCGACTGCGAGTTGTCTTACGTCCCGCGTACTCCGATCGATGCCGCGCGTGCTGGCCGGCAGCACCACGATTACCAGCGTGCACTGGAAGTGCTCGGCTGTCACCTGGTGACGCTACCGGCCGAACCAGCATGGCCCGATTCGGTCTTCGTCGAGGACGTGGCGATCGTGCTGGACGAGGTCGCGATCATGACGCAGCCCGGCGCGTTGTCCCGTCGAGCGGAAGTGGCAAGCGTCGCCACGCTATTGCGCAGCTACCGGCCCGTGCTTGCCATCGAGACACCTGGAACTCTGGATGGCGGTGATGTCCTGCGACTCGGTAGTACCCTGTACGTCGGCCAGTCGGCCCGCAGCAATGCACAAGGCATCGGGCAATTGCGCGAGCTGCTGGCCAGCCATGGTTATACCGTGCACGCCGTGCCGACCCGCGGTTGCCTGCATCTGAAATCAGCCGTGACACAGCTCAACGACGATACCCTGTTGCTGCAGCCGGCGTGGGTGGATCGCGAACAGTTTGCCGGGTTTCGCATCATCGAGGTCGATCCCGTCGAACCGCATGCAGCCAACGTGCTTCGCATAGGTGACGCGCTGCTGATGCCGGCGAGTTTCCCGCGCACGCGGCAGCGGCTGCTCGATGCCGGCTTCGAGGTCACGGCGGTCGACGTCACCGAGCTGCAAAAAGCCGAAGGTGCGGTGACTTGCTGCAGCCTGGTCTTTCGTGCGAAGGAATGAGCCGAGCGCGAAATCCTGCATCGGCAATGCGGTGGTCAGGGCTACACTGTGTCGATACCTTGTCGACACCTCACAGGAAAGCCCATGACCGACGCCACCTACACCAGCTCCATCCCCGTATTCAGGCAGATGCTCGGCAGCCTCGACGCGATCTTGGCCAAGGCTGCGACGCATGTGGCGGAGAAGAGCATAGAACCAACGGCGCTGACTCAGGCGCGCCTGTTCCCCGACATGTTTCCCCTGGCCAAGCAGGTGCAGATCGCCTGTGATTTCGCGCGCGGGGTGTCGGCGCGGCTGGCTGGTGCGGAGGTGCCGAAATACGAGGACAACGAGCAGACGTTCGCGGAACTGCGCGGACTGATTGCGCGCAGTCTCGATTTCATCGGCAGTCTCAGCGCGACGCAGTTCGAAGGCGCCGCAGAGCGCGAGATCGTGATACGGCCAGGCACACCGAAGGAACGCCGCTTCAACGGACAGGCTTATCTGCTGAGTTATGGCCTGCCGCAATTCTTCTTCCATGTCACCACCGCGTACGCGCTGCTGCGCCATAACGGCATCGAGATCGGCAAGCGGGATTACATGGGGCAGTACTGATCGGGTGGCCCTCGATTCCATACCGGGCAGGAAGTGGTTCCTGCCCGGCATGGAATCGCCTGAACGGTGTTGGCCCGAGCAGGCGAGGAGGTCACTTGTTCTTTTTCTTTTCCTGCTTGGCGGCCTTTTTTTCCTTCATGGTCTTGGCCGGTTTTTTCTTCTCGCTTTTCTTTGAATCCATGCCCTTGCTCATGGCATACTCCTTGGTGTGGTCGGGTGGTGTGCTGCGTATGACGCGCAGGGAAGTCTAAGCTGATCCGCTGCCTGTTGTGCAGGGTCCGCGTACGGCGTTGCTGCGGTTGCGCGGAATGCTCAGATGCGTTCGCTGGGAGCCAGATAGCGCCATTGCCCGGGCGCCAGTTTGGCCAGGGGGATGCGGCCGACGCGCAGGCGTTTCATCGCCAGTACCTTCAGACCGACCGCCTGGCACATCGGCTCGATCTGGGTCGGCTGCAACACCTTGAATGCGAAGCGCAGTCGCTGTTCGCTCTGCCAGCTGACCTTGATCGGTGGCATCGCGTAGTTGTTGAAGCGCAGGCCGTGATTGAGCAGGGCCAGTCCATTCGGGATCAGTGTGCCCTCGACATCGACGACGAATTCCTGCTCGACCCGGTCGATGTCCTCGGTGAGTTTGCGGGTGACGCGCCAGTCCTGGCTGAAGATCAGCAGGCCACTGGCGCTGGTCGGCATCGGTAGCGGTGTGGTCAGCCGTTGCAGGTGCCGCTTCAGCGGACGCACGTTGGAGGCATCGTCGAGTGAACGCGTCTCCGGTGTGACCAGCGCGCTGGCTGGGTTCGGGCCGCTGCCGGCGTCGTAACCGGCCGGTTTGTGCAGCACCAGGGTGGCCGGTTCGGTAGCGATCGATTGGGCGGCGGGATCGAGTTCGACGGTTTGCATGCCGACCATGAATTGCGGCTCTTCCACCACGATGCCGTCGACACGCACCCAGCCGCCTTCGATGTATTGCTCGGCCTCGCGTCGCGAGCACTGAGTCAGCGCGACGACTCGTTTGGCGAGGCGGACGGGTTCGTTCATCGGGACGCCACAGAGCGATGGTGGGCCATTGTAGCCGCCCATGGCTGCGACTGTAGGAGCGGCTCCAGCCGCGATGCTTCTTCTGTTTCTATCCATTGCGGCAAAGAGCGATCGCGGCTGGAGCCGCTCCTACAAAAAACGCGCCGGATGGTGGCAATTGTTGCGGGAGCCCCCAGATCAGGAACTTCATTATGGCGAGACTTCGACATGATTCCCTTTTCCATCCTCGACCTGGCACCGGTTACCGAAGGCAGCGATGCCGGCCACGCATTCCGCAATACACTCGATCTGGCGCAACTGGCCGAGCGTCTCGGCTATCGGCGCTACTGGCTGGCCGAGCATCACAACATGCCCGGCATCGCCAGTGCGGCGACGGCGGTGCTGATCGGTCATGTGGCCGGCGGAACCTCAGCCATTCGTGTCGGTGCCGGGGGCGTCATGCTGCCGAACCATGCACCGCTGCAGGTGGCCGAGCAGTTCGGCACATTGGCCTCGCTGTATCCGGGGCGCATCGATCTGGGACTGGGGCGTGCGCCGGGTACCGATCAACCCACCGCCAAGGCATTGCGTCGCTACTTCGACAGCGCCGACGCGTTCCCGCACGACGTGGTCGAACTGCTCGGCTACTTCGAACCGGTTGTTCCCGGCCAGCAGGTGCGCGCCGTGCCCGGCGCCGGCATCGAGGTGCCGGTATGGCTGCTCGGCTCCAGCCTGTTCAGCGCCAAGCTGTCGGCACAGCTTGGCCTGCCGTTCGCGTTTGCATCGCATTTCGCGCCCGATGCGATGGACGAGGCGTTGGCGCTGTACCGACGCGATTTCCGCCCTTCGACACGCCTGCAGCAACCGTACGCAATGCTCGGCATCAACGTGGTTGCCGCCGACAGCGATGCGGAGGCACGGTGCTTGTTCACCACCCAGCAGCAAAGTTTCATCAATCTGCGTCGTGGCCGGCCGGGGCTGATTCCGCCGCCGATCGACGACATCGAGTCATATTGGACACCGCCCGAGAAATTGATGGTCGAACGCGCGCTGGCCTGTGCAGTGGTCGGTGCTGCGAATACGGTGCAGGACGGTATCGAGGCCTTCATTGCACGGCATCGGCCGGATGAACTGTTGATCACGGCCAACGTGTTCGAGCACGCGGCGCGGCGTTATTCTTTCGAAATCGCGGCAACGGTTCGGGAGCGATTGGCTGCTTCCAACCTGCACGCCAGTTGATGGCGCAATCGTGGCAAGATGTTGCGCGTACCAAGTCTGCCAGAAATCCATTCCTCCGCCTTCGCTCGAAGCTCCTGTTTTCTCTGGCTGTTTGCATGGATGCGTTGCCTGAAGCGACCTATAAAGAAGCAACCTGACGTGTTCGACAATTGAGGAACTGAACGATGAATCCGGCCGCCTATCTGGAAATGGGTGAAGTCGAAGCCACGCATTGGTGGTTTTCAGGCCGCCGGCAGATTCTTTTGTCGACGATGGATCAACTTCGCTTGCCGAAGAATTCGAGAATATTGGAAGTTGGCTGTGGCACCGGCGGCAACTTGCAGATGCTGGCCAGGTTCGGTGATGTAAGCACCTTCGAGATGAATGCGGTCGCTCGAGACATAGCATCGAGGAAAACCGGCGGACTTTATGACATCAGGGCGGGTCAATGCCCGCATGAAATTCCATTCAACGAAGAAGGCTGCTTCGATCTGATCTGCCTGTTCGATGTCCTGGAACACATCGAGCAGGATACGGAGACGCTGGTCGCTCTGAGGTCGTTGTTGGCAAAGGACGGGCGTATCTTGATCACGATACCTGCAGGTCAGTGGCTTTACGGCAGTCACGACAGGTTTCTTCATCACAAGAGGAGGTATTCGTCGAGGCAGTTGCGGATGAAGCTTGCAGACGCAGGATTGCGCCCCGTCAGGTTGTCCCATTTCAACACGATCCTGTTTCCGCTCGCGGTCGTTGCTCGACTCAAGGACAAGCTGTTCCGGAGTGTATTCGCAACGGGGGCAGGCGTTCCGCCGGCTCTCATCAACGGCCTTTTCCGGAATGTGTTTGGCAGCGAGCGATTTTTGCTGAGGTATTTCAATCTTCCTTTTGGTGTTTCGTTGATCTGCGTGATCGAGGCTGCCTGATGCTCGCTGCGTCATGGCGTGGGCAACCCGATAGCGACAAAAAAGCCGGGATGTGGGCCGATCGGCCATAATGGGCGTTCTACCCCGGAATTGCAGAAGCCATCCCACGCATGAAAACCCCCAAGGGACTGCAGGATCTGATCGATGAAGGCGTGATCGACCAGGTGCTGCGACCGCTGAAGAGCGGCAAGGAAGCCTCCGTCTACGTCGTCCGTTCGGGTGATGACATCCGTTGCGCCAAGGTCTACAAGGACATGGCCCAGCGCAGCTTCCAGCAGCGCGTGCAGTATCAGGAAGGTCGCAAGGTACGTGGCAGCCGGCAGGCGCGCGCGATGGGCAAGGCGACGAAGTTCGGGCGTAAGGAAGCCGAGGCGGCCTGGAAGAATGCCGAAGTCGACGCGCTGTACCAGCTGACTGCGGCCGGCGTGCGTGTGCCGAAGCCGTACGGCTATTTCAACGGCGTGCTGGTGATGGAGCTGGTCACCGATGCGGATGGTCATTCGGCCCCGCGGCTGGGTGAAGTGGAGCTGTCGGCGGACACCGCCCGTGAATACCACCGTTTCCTGATGCAGCAGGTGGCGCGGATGCTGTGCGTCGGCCTGATCCATGGCGACCTGTCCGAATACAACGTGCTGGTCGGGCCACAGGGGCCGGTGATCATCGATCTGCCGCAGGCGGTCAGCGCCTCCGGCAACAACGCCGCCCGTGCCATGCTGCGAAGAGACGTGGGCAATATCACGATCAGCCTGTCACGTTTCGCGCCGGAACTGCTGGATACCTACTACGGCGAGGAAATGTGGGCGCTGTACGAGCTGGGAGAGTTGCATCCGGACAGCGAGCTCACCGGCCATTTTGAATTCGACGAGCGCATCGCCGATGTCGACAGCGTGATGCAGTCGATCATCGACGCGCGGGAAGAGGCGATCATTCGCCAGCAGGGCCGCGATGAGGCGGCGCAGCAGGATTGATACAAGATGCCGCAGGAGCGCAGCTTGTGCGCGAGGGCTCTTTTCTCACGTCCCCGAAAAGCATCGCGCACAGGGTGCGCTCCCGCGAAACGTCATGGGGTATTGACGCCGACCAGTTCCACCTCGAACACCAGCGAGGCATTCGGCGGGATGTCGTCGCCGGCGCCGTTGGCACCATAGCCGAGCGCTGCCGGAATCAGCAGGATGCGCTTGCCGCCGACATGCATGCCGGCCACGCCCTGGTCCCAGCCGGCGATCACGCTGCCCTGGCCGAGCAGGAAGGAGAACGGTTCGCCATGATCGAGCGAGCTGTCGAATTTCGCGCCGTGATGATCCTTCGCCTTGTCGTCGTACAGCCAGCCGGTGTACTGCACCGTTACCTTCATGCCGTCCTTAGCTTCGGCGCCGGTGCCGACTTTCTGGTCGATGACGGTGAGCTTGTCCACGCTTCCGGTGGCGTGCGCGGGTGGTGCGGCCGTACAGGCGGCGAGGGCAAGCAAGGCAAGCAGGGACAGCAACCAGCGCATGGCGTGACTCCGGGTCATGGTGAAGACAGGGTATGGGTGCGCGATTATCCGGCAAACGACGACGGCATGGCGGTATCGCGTTGTTCGCGACGACGCGGATCAGCTCACGGTTTCGGCAGGTGCCATGCGCCGCAGCGGATCGACCGCGACCGAGTCGGCATCGTTCATCAGCTGCAGCTGGCCGTCCTGGATCAGGCATTGCAGGCGCATGCCACGCTGCAGCAGAGCGGCGAGCCCGGCGACAGTGCTGGTCGGAATGTCCAGGACCGTGAGGTTCCTGTTGCGGCTCAGTGAGGTGCCGATCTTGTTCCACCAGATCTCCGCGGCGTTGCCGCCGTAACTGATCACCACGACCTGGCGCGAACGCCCGCAGGCCTTGCGGATGCGAGTCTCGTCCGGCTGGCCGACCTCGATCCACAGTTCGATCTCGTCGGTATACGCCTTGCGCCACAGCGCCGGCTCGTCCTCGTCGCTGATCCCCTTGCCGAACTCCAGCCGTTCGTCCGCGTACAACGCAAACGCGAGCAGACGCACCATCAGGCGCTCCTCGGTTTCCGACGGGTGCCGTGCCAGGGTCAGCGCATGGGTGGCGTAGTAATGCCGATCCATGTCACTGACCTGCAGTTCGACCTTGTAGATGGTGGAGTTGAGGGCCATGGACGTGCCTTGAGACGGTAACCAGCCATTCTACGCTGTGCCAGCCACCGGCGCGGCTTGTCATGGCTGTTTTCCGGCAGTCTCAGTGCTCGTTTACCTGCAGGTCTTTCAACAGCAGGTCGAGCTTGCTCTTCATGGCCGCCTGCGGGACCGACCCCTCGGCTGCGAAGAACGCCGTATAGAGCACGCTGGACGAATCGCCCGGCTGCCCGGCGACCGTGCCGATCTCGGTCATGTCGTTCTTGCTGTAAGCGACGCTGTCATCGGGGTGCTCGCGCTGCTTGAGTTGCTTCCACCGGCTTCGGTAGCTGTCGTCGAGGTCATCGGTGGGGGCAATGTGCCGATTGAGGTTGATCCGTGCCTTGCTGTGGGCGTCTCCTTTGACCTCGACGTCTCTCACGTCCCAGTTCACCTTGCCGTGGTCGTTGATATAGCCAAAGCCAAGCGTGAGATAACTGTCCTGATCGATCTTCTGCAGCTCGGGCGTGTAGGAGAAGCCAAGACGGCTCGAGTGGTAACCGAGCCGATGGCCGTAGTCGAAATCGAGCCGGATCCCGGAGAGTGCGCCTGGCAGCAACGCGGTATTCGTCAGATAGTCCTTCCATTGTGCGAGCGTTCCGCCATAGGACACGTCGACAAAGTCACACGTCGCCTGCATGTCGATCATGACCGGATGGGTCTCGCCAGCAGGCACCAGCCGCATGATCGCCACATAACCATCCGGCACCGGCAACGAGAAGGAGATCACCCGGGCGTTTGCGTAGGCCAGTGGCCACGCCCGCACCTGCCAGTGCCGCTGGTAGGCATCGGTGTAGATCGAATCTTCGGCAGGTTTGCCCAGCGAGGTGATCCGGGTTTTCTCCGCGCCGATATCGCGGGTGAACGACCAGCCGCTCAGCAACAGATCCATGGATTTTTCGGGATTGCCGTAGAGCTGGCTTGCCGACAGATCGTCGGGTTTCCGCAGATGTACCAGCAGCAGGTTGCCGATTGCGCCGGTTGCCACATAACCGTTGTGCGGCAGCGGTTCACGGTTTTGCGGCGGCCGCGCAGGTACCCAGATGCCATTGCTGTTGTGACGGATCAGCGACGGGAACGTATGCAGGTCGACACCGGCATGCAGCAGGCGATGGGAACCGCTGCCATGCGGAAACAGCTGGTCCGCATTCTTGTCGCGCAATGTCTTCAGTTGCTCATCGGCAAAGGCATCGCCGAATTTCAGATAGGCCGTGCTGAAATCTGGAAAGCTTTTCGGCAGTGCGAACTGCTGCTTGAAGATGGCGGTCTGAGGGGTGTCGAAGAAACCCGGCTGATAGTTCAGCCGCTTGTTGATCAGTGCCAGGTTGTCGGGTGCCTTGAGCACTTCACCGATCGGGAGTGCGTAGTTGAGGTTTTCGCTCGGCGATTTCATCACCACGATGCCGATGACCTTGCCATCCTTGTCCAGCAGCGGGCCGCCGCTGTTGCCCGGTGAGGCGGCAGCCGAGAAGCGTATCCACTTCCAGCGACCATCCTGATCTTCCGGTGTGTCGGATGTGTACAGGCCGTCGCGAACCACCACGCCCGTGCCCAGCGCATTGCCGACGGCGTAGACCACCTGATTAAGGCCGGGTGCGGTATCGGTCTCGAGCGCCACTGCGCCTGGTGGTTCCTTGACGAGCGAGAACTCCACGAAATCCTGGCCCAGCGAAAATCTGGTGATCTGGTCGATGGCATACACATGGCCACCCGCATCGCGCAACGCCGGTGTACCCATCAGGCTACCGATGCCAGCGTCCAGCACGTGTGCTGCAGTGACATAGCGGTTGTTGCCGAGCGCAAACGCGGTGCCGATCGAGAAATATTTGTCGTTGCGGAATTGATAGGGCAGCTGGTCCAGCGGCAACGGCTTCTCGTACTTGAGCGGATCATCGACCGGCTTGGGAATGACCACCTCGAACGTGGCTGCCTGCACTTTCGACAGCAGGCCTGGATCCAGGCTGGCAGCGATGCCGGGAGTGGCGATGCAAACGGCGAGCACAAGCATCAGCAGCAAGGCAGAAGCTGGTCGCGGGATGAGCAGACGCACGCTGAAAGCGATTCTTTCCGGGGCTTTGGCAATGGGCATTGCACTACCTCATGTTCGGCATTTCGATGTCGGGATGCGAGTCGACATCCCTTTTGCTCAAGCATCTCCTCACCAGCGCCGAGTGTATTTAAAAGATGGCGCAATTCCACATGACGGACGGCACACGGGTGGTCGAAAAAAGCTGCGAAAAATGTACCCGAAGAAGTCTGGCGCTGGCCGCAGGTCTGACCTGGCGCATTAGACTGCGGTCATGAATTCTTCCGCACCCTTCATTCGCGATGTCCATGCCAGCACGGTGCATCTGGCACCCGGTGAATGGGATACCGTGCTCGATGGTCTTTGCGTGCAATTCGGCACGATCAGTCGTGCGCAATGGCTGGATCGCATGGCGCGTGGACGGGTAATGGACGGGCAGGGAGGCACGATCACGCCACATACGCCTTACCGGGCCGGGCTGCGCATCCACTACTACCGCGAAGTGGTGGATGAGGTGCCGATTCCGGTTGTCGAAAACGTGCTGCATGTCGACGCACACCTGGTGGTGGCGGACAAGCCACACTTTCTGCCAGTGACGCCGGCTGGCGGCTTTGTCGAGCAGACCTTGCTGCGGCGATTGATCCGCCGGCTGGACAATCCCGATTTGGTGCCGTTGCACCGGATCGACCGGCTAACCGCAGGGCTGGTGCTGTTCTCGGCCAATCCGTCCAGCCGCGCCGCATACCAGGCATTGTTTCGTGAACGCCGGATCGACAAGCGTTACGAGGCGCTGGCCCCGGCATTGCCGGCGCTGGCGTTTCCGTTGCAACGCCGCTCGCGCATCATCGCGGGTGAGCCATTCTTTCGCATGCAGGAAGTCGAGGGCGAGCCAAACAGTGAGACGAGGATCGAGTCGATCGAGCATGGTGACGGCCATTGGCGTTACGCGCTGCATCCGGTCACGGGCAGGAAACACCAGCTGCGCGTGCACATGGCCGCGCTGGGTGCGCCAATCGCCGGCGACACGTTGTATCCGGTGCTGGCCGCGCAATCCGCAGACGACCACCAGCATCCGTTGAAGCTGCTGGCGCACGGCCTGATGTTCGTCGATCCGCTATCCGGCAAACCGCGCCGATTCAAGAGCCAGCTCGCTTTGTGATGGCCTCGCATGGTTCCGTTCGGGAACTGTCGGGCCGTGTCAAGGGTAACCACGCATGGCCATTACACGCTATCTTCCACCGCAGCATCCATCCGGGGGAGAACCATCCGTGAGCGCCCAGCCATCATCCATTGCGCCAGTGCGCAAAGAATTGACCGTACGCGGCCTGGTCATCGGCATCCTGATTACCGTGGTGTTCACTGCAGCGAATGTGTATTTCGGGCTCAAGGCAGGCCTGACCTTCGCTACCTCGATCCCGGCGGCGGTGATCTCGATGGCTGTGCTGCGTTACTTCAAGGGCTCCACGATGCAGGAGAACAATGTCGTGCAGACCGTCGCGTCAGCGGCCGGCACCTTGTCCTCGATCATCTTCGTGCTGCCGGGCCTGATCCTGATTGGCTGGTGGACCGGCTTCAATTACTGGACTTCATTCGCGATCTGCGCGCTCGGCGGCATCCTCGGTGTGATGTATTCGATCCCGCTGCGCCGCGCGCTGGTGACCAATTCCGACCTGCCGTATCCCGAAGGCGTGGCCTGCGCCGAGGTATTGAAAGTCGGCGCCGGCGGTAGTGAAGGCATCAGTGCCGAGGCGGCGGCCGAGTCCAACCGTGCCGGCTTGCTCGCCGTGCTGTGGGGCTCGATCGTTTCTGCCGTCTTCGCGGTCGTGGTGGCCACGCGGGTGTTCGCGGGCGATGTGGTGCATTACTTCCGTGTGGGTGGCGACAAGGGTGGTGTGACCGGGTTCGACTTCTTTCTCTCATTTGCCTTGTTCGGCATTGGTCATCTGGTCGGGCTGTGGGTGGGCATCGCGATGCTGGTTGGTGCCGTGATCGGCTGGGGCTGGGGTGTTCCGCATTTTTCGGCGCTTGCCCCTTCGGCAGGTGCGATAGCGGAACTCGCCAACGCAACCTGGAGCCACAAGGTGCGCTTCGTCGGCGCGGGCACGATCGGTGTTGCCGCGGTGTGGACGCTGGCCAAGCTGGTCAAACCGGTCATCAGCGGGCTCACTTCCGCGATGGCCGCATCGCGTGCGCGCAGTGCCGGCGATGCCGCGTTGCTGCCGCGTACCGAACAGGACATCCCGATCGGGCAGGTCGCCTTGATCTCGCTGGTCTGCCTGGTGCCGATCGGCTGGCTGATCGCCAATTTCGCACTGACCGCCGGTCATGGCCTGGGTGACCACGTCGTGACCCTGGTGATCGCCGGGTTGATCTTCGTCGTCCTGATGAGTTTCTTTGTGTCCGCCGTGTGCGGTTACATGGCTGGTCTGATCGGTTCGTCGAACAGCCCGCTGTCGGGCATCGGCATCATCGTCGTGATCAGCGCGGCTCTGCTGCTGGTGTTCGGGATCCGCTCATCGCTGCCTGCAGGCAGCGAGAACGCGCTGGTGGCATTTGCCCTGTTCATCACCTCGATCGTTTTCGCTGCCGCGGCGATCGCCAACAACAACCTGCAGGATCTCAAGACCGGACAACTGGTCGATGCGACGCCGTCGAAACAGCAGTGGGCGCTGGTGGTAGGTGTGTTCGCGGGCGCAGCGATCATTCCGCCGATACTTGATCTGCTCAATCACGCCTACGGCTTCGTCGGTGCACCGGGCCCTGTTCGCGATCACGCACTGGCCGCACCACAGGCTGGCCTGATTTCGGCGCTCGCACAGGGCGTGATCCAGAACAACATCGACTGGAGCCTGATCGAGATCGGCGGCGTGATCGGCGTGGTCATGATCGTGATCGACGAGGTGCTGCGCCGCACGACCAAGTCGGTACATCTGTCGCCGCTCGCGGTTGGCCTGGGCATCTACCTGCCGACCCAGAGCACGTTGATGGTGGTGGTCGGTGCGGTCGCAGGCTGGTGGTTCGACCGTCGTGCCGATCGCACGTCGAAGAATCCCGAGGCGACCAAGCAGCTCGGCGTCCTGCTCGCCTCCGGCATGATTGTCGGCGAGGGCCTGCTCGGCGTAGCGATCGCAGCCTGTGTCGCCTTTTCCGGCAAGGACTTCCCGCTTGCCCTGGTCGGCGACGAGTTTGCCAATGGTCCGGCGCTATGGGTTGGTGGCGTGGCGTTCGCCGTGTTGATGGTATTGCTGTATCGCTGGGTGAGCCGCCTGGGGCAGGCTTCAGCGAACGCCTGACGAATCAATGGGATGCTTCACGACAGGCGGCCGTGGGTTGGCCGCCTGTCTGGATGATGACGACCGCAATGAAGCGTGAGATATCGTCGGGACTGACGATCATCGGATGCGGCGGATCGCAAAAGATTGCCAGTCAGCTTCGGTGTGGCAACCTAGTCGATCTTTACAAGGGGTAGTGGTCGAGTGGAGCAGGAAAAGGTCGAGCAGGTTCCGAGCGCCGAGGAGATTCTGGCGCCGCCGAGCCAGCGCACGGTATTGCTGCGCAGGCTGGCTGGGCCGTTGCTGTCGGTAGGCATGCTGTGCCTTGCGTTGTGGGCACTGCATTTGCTGGCCAGGGAAGTGAACTACCACCAGGTGCGCACCTACGTGCAGAGCATCTCGCGCCTGCGCCTGCTGCTGGCCGCGCTGTTCACCCTGCTGGGTTATGGGGTGATGACGCTCTACGACCGTTTCGCGCTGGCCTCCATCGGGCGGCGACTGTCGTGGCGACGGGTGACCCTGATTTCGTTCATCAGCTATGCCTTCAGCAATGCGGTGGGCATGTCATTGCTGGTGTCTGGTTCGATCCGTTACCGCTTCTATATCCAGAACGGGCTGTCCACCGGCGAAGTGGCCAGGGTGGTGCTGTTTTGCACCACCAGTTTCTGGCTTGGCCTGCTGGCACTGACTGGTGTGACCCTTTTGCTGGTGCCGCTGCCGCCGAATCTGCCGTTGGCGGAATTCAGCCGCCCGCTCGGGGTGTTGCTTGCCGTGCTGCCGCTGGCATGGCTGCTGGCTGGCTGGCGGCTGCGCCGACCGCTGCGCTTGTGGCGCTGGCGCATCGGGCTGCCAGCGCCGGTAATTGCCTTGCAGCAGATCCTGGTAGGTGCGTTCGACTGGGGGCTGGCGGCGGCCGTGCTCTACATTCTGATGCCGGATGAACTGAACAACGGCTTCGGGCATTTCCTGGCGATCTTCGTGATCGCACAGATCATCGGCCTGATCAGCCATGTGCCGGGTGGCCTCGGCGTGTTCGAGGCGGTCATGCTGGCCGGCTTCGGCGCCACCGGCAATCAGGCGCTGGCTGCACCGATCCTCGGTGCATTGGCTGCGTTCCGCGTCATCTACTACCTGCTGCCGCTGTGCACGGCGACCGTGCTGGTCCTGCAGCGCGAGGCGCGCGGCCTGCGCGAGAAGTCCCTGTTGACGCCCTGGTTCACCGGTCTGTTGCCATCGTTTTTCGCCGGGTTGACCCTGGTTTCCGGCGCGGTGTTGCTGTTTTCCGGTGCGACTCGCGCACTGCCCTTGCGCATGGCGATCCTCAGCGAGGTGCTGCCGCTGTCGGTGCTCGAGGTGTCGCACCTGCTGGCCAGCGTGATCGGCATGCTGCTGCTGATCCTTGCCCGCGGCCTGCAGCGCCGACTGGATGCAGCCTACTGGCTGACCCTGGTGTTGCTGCTGGCGGGCGCGGTGTTCTCGCTGCTGAAAGGCATCGATTACGAGGAAGCGACCCTGCTCACCTTGCTGGCGATGGCGCTGGCGCCTGCGCATCGGCTGTTCTATCGGCGCGCCTCGTTGTTCAGTACCAGTTTCTCGGTCGGCTGGATCGTGGCGATCGTGGCGATCCTCGGCTGTGCGACGTGGCTGGTGTTCTTCAGTTACAAGCACGTCGAGTACAGCACCGACCTGTGGTGGGAGTTCAGTTTTCACCGGGGTGGTGCGCCGCGTGCACTGCGCGCACTGGTCGCCGCCGCTGCCGCCGGCATGTTGTTCGCGCTGGCCAGCCTGATCCGTCCGCACAAGCTGCGGCACGAGCTGCCGAGCGAGGCGGAGCTGGCGCAGGCGTTGCCGTTGATCAAGCAGTTCCCTTCTGCCCAGGCGCATCTGGCGCTGATGGGCGACAAGACCCTGCTGTTCGGCCCGGATCACAAGGCTTTCCTGATGTTCGATACCGAGGGACGCAGCTGGGTGGCGATGGGTGACCCGGTGGGTGCCGACGAAAATGCCCGGCGCGAACTGGTATGGGCATTCCTGGAGCAGTGCGAACGTGCCGGCGGCTGGCCGGTGTTCTACCAGGTGAATCCGGCCGATCTGGACCTGTATCTGGAGGTGGGCCTGAACCTGCTGAAGATCGGCGAGGAGGCGCGCGTGCAACTGGACAGCTTCAATCTCGACGGCAAGTCCAGGAAAGTGTTGCGCAACACGGTGAACAAGCTGACCCGTGAAGGCCTGCGGCTGGAGATCATACCTGCCGAGGCGGTGGCACCGTTGTTGCCGCGCCTGAAGGAAATCTCCGATGCATGGATGCGCGACAAGAACGTACGCGAGAAGCGTTTCTCGCTCGGTGCATTCGATCCGCACTATCTGGTGCGCATGCCGATGGCGACCGTGTGGCAGGGCGATCAACTGGTAGCGTTCGCGAACCTGTTCCTCAATGAAACGAAACAGGAAGCCTCGGTGGACCTGATGCGACACATGCCCGATGGGCCACCCGGGATCATGGATTACCTGTTCGTGGAGCTGATGCAGTGGGCGCGCGGCGAAGGCTACCGCTGGTTCAATCTCGGCATGGCGCCGCTGGCCGGTCTGCACAACCGACGGCAGGCGCCGCTGTGGAACCGCTTCGGCGCGCTGGTGTTTGGTCGCGGCGAGCGCTTCTACAACTTTCGTGGACTGCAGCGCTACAAGGACAAATTCGGGCCGGAATGGGAGCCGCGCTACATGGCGGTGCCCGGCGGCATTGCGTTGCCGATGATCCTGACCAATGTGGCCAGCCTGATCTCCGGTGGACTTTCAGGCGTGGTGCGTCGATGAAGCGTAGAAGTGGAATCATCCTGGCGGTGGCGGGTGCATGCCTGCTGGGCATCGTGCTGGTCTGGAGTCCGTGGACGCGGACCAGCCTGGAGGATGCCAGCGTGGTGCTGCCGGTCAGCAGCATCAGCGTGGCGCCGCCGGCCGGCAAGGGCGACGTCATGGCGATCATCTATTCCGGTGATGGCGGCTGGGCCGATCTGGACCGACGCCTGGGCATCGCCTTCATCGACCGCGGCATTCCGGTGCTCGGGGTCAACACGTTCAAGTACTACTGGCGCGAGCGCACGGCGGACGAGTCAGCGCGCGAGCTCGATGCGCTGATGACGAAGTACCTGGGTGTGTGGGGCCGCAAGCGCATCTGGCTGGTGGGATTCTCGTTCGGTGCCGATGTGTTGCCGACCATCATCGACAAGCTCAGTCCAGCCAACCGTGCGCGGATTACCCAGCTGGTGCTGCTGTCGCCCAGCCGGGATGTGACCTTCGAGATCGAACTGGAGGGCTACATGATCAAGCAGGGCTGGTTCAAGGAGCACGTCAAGACGCTGCTGCAGTCGATCAATCCGATCACGCACTACGACACGATGCCGCCGCTGCAGGCCCTGCATGGCCAGCCGCCGACGGTGTGTTACTACGGCCTGGACGACAGCGACGACACCATCTGCGACGAGCCCGACCTGCCGCCCTGGGTGACGGTTCATGCGAAGAAGGGCGGCCACCATTTCGACGGCGGCTATCAGCCGCTGGCCGCGCAGATGCTGCAGGAATTGCCGGCCGCCGCCCCGGTGGCCGACGGCATCCACTGAATGGCAGATATCCATCCACCTATCCACTGGCGCACTATGGGCGACCACGGCCGGGCGCGGTGTCTGGTCGCCATATCAGCGAGGAGACTTCCATGTTGGATTGGCTGGGTTACCGCAAGGAATTGATCGGGCGCATCGGCGAGATCGGCAAGCTGAGCCCCGATACGCTGAAGGGCTACCAGACCCTGTCCGGTGCTGGCGAGAAGACCGGACACCTGGACGCCAAGACCCGCGAACTGATTTCGCTGGCGGTGGCGGTCACCACCCGCTGCGATGGCTGCATCACCGTGCATACCGGCGAGGCGCTGAAGCACGGCGCCACCCGCGAGGAAATTGCCGAGGCACTCGGTGTTGCCGTGGCGATGAATGCCGGCGCCGCGATGGTGTATTCGGCGAGGGTGATGGATGCGGTAACCGCACACAGCGGTAGCTGAGCCGGCATGTCGTCACCTTCGGTGTAAGTGTGACGACAGGCAGCATGCGGAGCACCCGACGCGGGTGTCAGTCGGGTTCCTTCAACGTACGATCATTGCGACAGATCTTGAGGGCCTTCGCACGGGCGCCCGTGATGCGGATGATTTCGTGCGTGTGCGTCGAGGTCACGACATCGAGGCAGGCGCAGCCATGTCCATGGTGTCCGTTGGTGTCGACCCATTGGCTGTCACTGAATTCGGGCCAGTCCCCATCGGCCTGGTGACCGCCCTGGATGCCAATGATCCATTCGCCGTCGCGGTCGTACAGCGAGGCGTTGCCTGGGGTCGGATTGTCGAACCAGCCACAACGGATCTGGGCCGTGGCGGGTGATTCCTGTGCCTGCGCCGTGGATGCGAACAGCATGGCGCAGAACAGGATAGGTAGAGTTTCCCCGTGCTTCATGGCTTTCCCTGTGGGTTGGCGTCCAATTCGTGGGACATGCTACGACAGTCTTGCTGGATCATGACGTACGGGTACCGGCAATGCTCACCACGTACAATGCCGGTACTGTTTCACGATTGAAGAATTGACGTGACTGCTGGCGGATTTTTCGCGGCCGCGCCGGATGCGGCGCTGGCGGCTCTGTTTGTTCCGTTCGAATCGGCAGAGTTGCGACTGCCGACGGATGGTCGCGTGCTGTTCCTGCGTGCGCGGGCTGGGGGGCGCCTGCGCGAGATGGCGCAGCCCGGCTGGCTGTGCGAGCAGAGCTTCATGCCGTTTGCCGACGAGCTGGGCCGCAACGGTCTGCGCGTGGGCGAGCCGGCAGTCGACGAAGTGTTCCCGCTGGTGCTGGTGCTGCCACCGCGCCAGCGCGACGAAGCGCGCGCCTTGTTCGCTCGTGCGCTTCGGCACACGGCACCCGGTGGCGTCGTGCTGGCGTCGATGCCGAATGCCGAAGGTGCGAAGTCAGGCGAGGCGGACCTGGCGAAATTGGCCGGCGCCGTGCAACACCTGTCCAAGCACAAATGCCGGGTGTTCTGGAGCACGCCGAACGCGACCGACATCAACCAGGCCTTGCTGGCCGAATGGCTGGGGCTGGATGCACCACGTGCGACCGGCGATGGCTACCTCAGCCGTCCCGGCCTGTTCGCGTGGGACCGCATCGACCATGCCTCGGCGCTGCTGGCAGCCCACCTGCCGAATGACCTGCATGGACGCGTGGCCGATCTCGGCGCCGGTTACGGCTATCTGGCCAGCCAGGTCGTCGCACGGTGTCCGAAGGTCGAGGCGATCGATCTGTACGAGGCCGAGGCGCGTGCGCTGGAGCCGGCACAGGCCAATCTGGCCAGTGCGCAGCACAAGTGCGGACGCGAACTGGCGGTGACGGTGCACTGGAGCGATGTCACCCGCGGCCTGCCGCAGCGTTACGACGTCATCGTCAGCAATCCGCCATTCCACCAGGGACGTGCCGATCTGCCGGAGCTGGGGCAGGCTTTCATCGCCAGTGCGGCCGATGCACTGCAGCCGGCAGGACGCTTGTTCATCGTGGCGAACCGGCATCTGCCGTACGAGGCGGTACTTGCCGCGCGTTTCAGTGAAGTGCGCACGCTGGTCGTGCAGGAAGGTTTCAAGGTGATCGAGGCAACTGGGGTACGGCGATGAAACTGGTCAAACTCATAGCGAACCTGGGCTACGGCAGCCGCAAGGATGTCACCCAATTGTTTCGTTCGGGGCGCATCACCGATGCGGATGGCGAAGTGTTGTACGCCGACGATGTGGTGGCCCACGAGCACATCCGCGTCGACGACGAACCGCTCGATCCGCCGCCTGGCCTGGTATTGATGTTGAACAAGCCGCTCGGTGTCACCTGTTCGCGCAAGGACCCGGGACGGGTGGTGTATGACCTGCTGCCTCCACGCTACAACGTGCGTACGCCGGCGTTGTCGAGCGTGGGTCGGCTCGATCGCGATACCAGCGGACTGCTGCTGTTCACCGACGATGGTGCGCTGCTGCACCGGATCATCTCGCCGAAGGCGCAGGTGACCAAGGTCTACGAGGCTACCCTGGGGCAGGACCTGCGTGGTGATGAGGGTGCACTGTTTGCCAGCGGCACCGTGATGCTGGAAACCGAGAAGGAGCCGCTGGCGCCAGCGGCGCTCGAGGTGTTGGGGCCGCGGCATGCGCGGCTCACCGTCACCGAAGGCCGCTATCACCAGGTACGCCGCATGTTCGCCGCCGCCGGCAATCACGTCGAGACGCTGCGACGCCTCTCGGTCGGCGGACTCACCCTGGGCGAGTTGCCGCTGGGTGAATGGCGTGCGCTTGGTGCCGACGAGATCGCGTCGATCTTCGCCGCGTAGGGCTAAAGCATGTGCACCGCGGTGGGAATCGCGTCGCCGAACCACTTGTGCCGTTCGTCGCGGCAACTCGGGCTGCCCATCGCGTACTTGCGGCAGATCACCGGGCGATCCGCGTAGATCGTGCACCCGGAAGTATTCGGGTTGACTGCGGAGCACCAACCATCCTCGCCCTTGGCCAGGGTTTCCAGTCCGTACTCGTCGCGATGGATCAGCCAGGTCGGTACATGATCCTCGGGCATCAGTACCACGGTAAGGCGACAGCACACGGCCTCGCAGGTCGTGCATTGCACGCTCGGGTCGACGCTTTCCGCGTAGGGATCGGGGAGATTGTTCACTCGTCAGCATGACAGCTTCGTCCCGAGTGAATGTGAACTGCACGTTGCGCGTGGGGGCGTTCAGCCCTTCGTGTCGTGCCACAACGCCTGCCAGCCATCGATGCCGAGCCGTTGCAGCGTCTCGATGTTGCGCCGGTAGATGCTGTCGGTATCGCTCATCGAATCCATCGCACGCTCGATGCTGGCTTCGCGCAACAGATGCAGCGTAGGGTAGGGCGAGCGGTTGCTGAAGTTCTCGATGTCGTCTTTCGCGCTGTCGGCAAACTGGTAGTCGGGATGGAAGCTGGCCACCTGCCATTCACCTTCGAGTCCGAGCGTCTGTACCGCGGCATCGGCCACGTCGAGGAAATCGTTGTAGTCGAGGAAATCCGTCAGCACGAATGGATGGATCAGCAGGCCGGTCTCGCATTCATCCGGCGTCAACGCGTTGAGCGATTGCAGTTCGCCGCACAGATCGTCCAGCAACGCATCGGCATCGCGAGCCTGGCTGACCCGCATGCGCAGTTTGCCCTGCACATGCGGTGCGCGGGCAAACGGGCAGAGATTGAGGCCGATCACTGCCCGCTCCAGCCAGCTTGTGGTGGCATCGATGTATGGCCTGTCCTCGGGCAGCGCATCGTAATTCATGGGCAGGCGTGGCGTGTCGTTCATGCAATTTCCAGCGTATTGGCGGTGTTGGTTATAAGATTGGTGATCTTGTTCGCAGTTTATTGGGTATGCAGGGCATGCGACTTGCTTGGAATTGCCCGGTGTTTTGCGCCGGCAAACCGTTGCCCGGGTCTTCCCGCAGATCCTCACGCGGATGACCGAGGCCCGGAGTTGATCCAACGGCGCGTTTCGTTGCGACCGGCATTCCCGGTTCGGCCGACGCTGCCAAGGCAGGATCCGGACTGTGGTGCATCGCACGTTGCCGTGTCCATTTTGTTTGACAAGGATTCGCTTGTGGATGGTTTGATCGACCGACTCACCGATGCTGCAAGTCCGGATGTCCTTGGGCGCGCGGCTGCCGGTGGCTTCGAGGCCGGGCAGTCGAAGGGCACTCCCCTCGACGCCCCGTCGAGTGTGCGGTCCAGGCGGACCCATCCGCTTCCCGCCGCAACGCAGCGCAGGTCGAGCCGGGTCTATCTGATGTCGCCGGCGAGCTGGAAGGCCGCCAGCTCGGCCGCCAGCAGCAGGCCCGCGAACTGGTCGGCGCAGGCATGGACTCCTTCGCAGTGGGCGAATCGGCGGCCTGTGTCAGCTCCCGCGCTCGCTGTTCCATCGTTCAGGAGCCGGATTGGCTTTCTCACGCTCCTGATGAAGCAAACGGGCGGCTTTTGCGGCGCCGCATTGAGTCGGGGTGTTCGTGCGGCACGCGTGTTCCGTGTTCGAGCTTGGGTAGTGCAGTGGCCACGATGGAACCAGGCAGGCCGGCGCGGGACGATTGCGGCAGTCTCATTGTGCGCCTTGCTCGGCGCCATGCTCGTCCTGCCAGGCATCATGATGAAGGCGCATCCGAAGCTGCAATCGGGGCTGGCCACGCTTGCCAGTGCCCAGGTGGCTCCAACCGGCAGCCATGCGCTCGCCACGGTGGCAGTGGTTTCGGTTGCCTCGCCCGCACCAGCGCGCATTGTGAAGGCAGCACCCGCACCGTCACCGGAGCCGTCATCGCCCGCGTCAACGCCGTCGAATGCCCCGGATGCCTTGCTGGCGGATGTCAGCACCATGGATCTGATGATGCCGGTTGCCGAGCCGGACCTGGACATCGCATCCCGGGACAGTCTGTGGGCCGAGGTAGGCAAGTCGTCCGGTCTGGATCCGCTGCTGCTCTACAGCGTCGCGCTGGTCGAGTCGCGCGCGCTGCTTCCCGGTGGAAAGGTCGGGCCGACGCCATGGTTGTTCAGGGTCAACGATCACCTGGTGCTCGGTGACCGCCGGCACGTGCAGATGGAGATGGCCGTGGCCAGCCAGTTCGGCTCCATGGTCCAGGACGTCGGCATCATGCAGGTCTACTACCCGATGCACAGGGATGCGGTTCGCGACCCGTTGACCCTGCTCGACCCGCGCACGAACATCACCGTGGCAGCGAAGATCCTGCGCGACGGCATGCATGAAACGCGCGATCCGGTGCTGGGGGTCGGCTATTACCACAGTCACACACCCGAACTCGCCAGGGATTACGGCGCGGCCGTGCTGGCGGTCTATCAGCGGCTCAAGAGCCTGTATCGCCCGGGAAGGGCTGTGCAGATCGCGGCTCGCCAGTCCGCAGTGCATGCCTGAGCTTCGTCGACACGCCGGGTACGCGCGCAGCCGTTGAGGTATTGCATGGCGTGTCATGTGCCCGGATATAAGGTGCGTATCGTCACCCGGCCTTTCGTCCATGCCCATGCTGCACTTTGACAACGCGTTCGTCCGCGAACTGCCCGGTGATCCGGAGCAGGGGTCACGCCTGCGCCAAGTCGAGGGTGCGCTGTATTCGCGGGTCGATCCCACGCCGGTCGCCGCACCGCACCTGCTCGCGCATTCGCTCGAAATGGCGACGACGCTGGGTTTCAGCGAAGCCGAAGTCGCCACGCCGGAGTTTGCGCGGTGGTTCGGCGGCAATGCCTTGCTGGATGGCATGCAACCGTATGCGGCGAATTATGGCGGGCACCAGTTCGGCAACTGGGCCGGTCAGCTGGGTGACGGGCGGGCGATTTCATTGGGCGAGATCATCAGCGCCGCGGGCGAGCGCTGGGAACTGCAACTCAAAGGCGCCGGACTGACGCCGTATTCGCGCGGCGCAGACGGTCGAGCGGTGCTGCGTTCGTCGGTGCGCGAGTTCCTGTGCAGCGAAGCGATGCACCACCTCGGCGTGCCGACCACGCGCGCCTTGAGCCTGGTCGATACCGGCGAGCCGGTACTGCGCGACATGTTCTATGACGGCAACGCCGCATCTGAGCGTGGCGCCGTCGTCTGCCGCGTGGCACCGTCATTCATCCGCTTCGGAAATTTCGAATTGCCGGCCTCGCGTGGCGATATCTCATTGCTGAAGCAGCTGGTCGACTTCACCATCCGCCGCGATTTCCCGGAACTCGGCGGGCAGGGCGAAGCGTTGTATGCGGAATGGTTCGCACAGGTATGCGAGCGTACCGCAACGATGATCGCGCACTGGATGCGCGTGGGTTTCGTGCATGGCGTGATGAACACCGACAACATGTCGATTCTAGGTCTCACCATCGACTATGGCCCGTATGGCTGGGTCGACAACTACGACCCGGATTGGACGCCGAACACCACCGACGCGCAACGTCGCCGCTACCGCTTCGGCCAGCAGCCGAACGTGGCGTGGTGGAACCTGAGCCGCCTGGCCGGTGCGCTGGCGCCGTTGTTTGAGGGTGTCGAACCGTTGCAGGCCGGGCTGGATCGTTACGCGGCGGCCTATGCCGTCGCCGATCGCGCCAACATCGCCGCCAAACTCGGTCTGGCCGAATGCCGCGATGACGACGTGGCATTGATGCAGTCGCTGCAGTCGTTGATGCAGCAGGCCGAGATCGACATGACGCTGTGGTTTCGTGCGCTGGCCGACGTCGATGAGCAGGCGCCGACCCTGGTGACGATGCGCGATGCGTTTTACGACGAGGCGAAACGGCGTGAGGCAGAGCCAGCGCTCAATGACTGGTTGCTGCGTTATGTCGCACGGCTTGCTACCGACCCTCAATCAGTTGAACAGCGTCGAACGGGCATGTGCATGGCCAACCCACGCTACGTGTTGCGCAACTATCTGGCCCAGCAGGCGATCGACCGGGCCGAGCAGGGCGATCCCGGCGGCATTACGGAATTGCTGGATGTGATGCGGCGTCCGTACGATGACCAGCCCGGTCGCGAGGCGTTCGCACAGAAGCGTCCGGACTGGGCCCGGCACAAGGCGGGTTGCTCGATGCTGTCGTGCAGTTCCTGAGCCGGAAAGCACAAAGGCCGGCATCGCCGGCCTTTGGATGTCACAAATGGTGCCCTCGAGACGATTCGAACGTCCGACCTGCCCCTTAGGAGGGGGCCGCTCTATCCAACTGAGCTACGAGGGCAGCGGCGGCGATTTTCGCATGGATCCCGCGCCTGTGCGATCCGTGCCGTGCTCTGGCAAGAACCGATGGCCTGCTAGAATGGGCAATTAACCGTCATCACCTCGGCGCCCACGGGCGCGCAAGTCCAGGAGACATCCATGTCCCACGCAATCCTCACCGCACTTGGCCTTCACGGCGAACAGTCCGGCACGTACCTCGGTCAGGGCGAGTGGTCGAAGACCACCGACGCCGGCGCGCTGCAGCCGGTGAATCCGGCCACCGGCGACGTGCTCGGTACCGTGCATGCCTCCAGCGCTGCCGATTACGAGGTGATCGTCAAGCGTGCGCAGGCCGCCTTCAAGGTGTGGCGCACCACGCCGGCACCGCAGCGCGGTGAAGCGGTGCGCCTGTGCGGCGAAGCGCTGCGCAAGCACAAGGATGCGCTCGGTTCGCTGGTTGCGCTGGAAATGGGAAAGATCAAGCCCGAAGGCGACGGTGAAGTGCAGGAGATGATCGACATCGCCGACTTCGCGGTGGGTCAGAGCCGCATGATGTACGGCGCCACCATGCACTCGGAGCGCCCGGGTCATCGCATGTACGACCAGTACCACCCGCTGGGCCTGGTCGGCATCATCAGCGCGTTCAACTTCCCGGTCGCGGTGTGGGCATGGAACTCGTTCCTCGCCACCATCGCCGGCGACATCTGCATCTGGAAGCCGTCGCCGAAGACCCCGCTGTCGGCGATCGCCACCATCCGCATCTGCAACGAGGCGTTGAAGGCTGGCGGTTTCCCGGACCTGTTCTTCCTGTTCAACGACGCCGGCACCGATCTGTCGCAGGGCTTCGTCGACGACAAGCGCATCCCGCTGATCAGCTTCACCGGTTCGACCAAGGTCGGCCGCATGGTTGGCGAGCGCGTGGCGCAGCGCATGGGCCGCTCGCTGCTGGAGCTGGGTGGCAACAACGCGATCATCCTCGACGAGAGCGCCGACCTGAAGCTGGCGATCCCGGGCATCGTGTTCGGCGCCGTCGGCACCGCGGGCCAGCGCTGCACCACCACGCGCCGCCTGTTCGTGCACGAGTCGATCTACAAGAACGTGCTGGAGACCCTGGTCAAGGCGTACAAGCAGGTCGAGGGCAAGATCGGCGATCCGAACCTGTCCACCACCTTGATGGGTCCGCTCAACAGTGCCGAAGCGGTAAGCGCCTACCTCGGCGCTATCGAGAAGGCCAAGGCGGCCGGTGGCACGATCGCCACCGGTGGCGCGGCGCTGACCGATCGCAAGGGCAACTTCGTGCTGCCGACGATCGTCACCGGTATCGCGAACTCGCATGAAGTCGTGCAGACCGAGACGTTCGCGCCGATCCTTTACGTGATGCCGTTCAAGACCCTGGACGAGGCGATCGACATGCAGAACGACGTGCCGCAGGGCCTGTCCTCGTCGATCTTCACCAACAACCTGCGCGCGGGCGAGCAGTTCCTGTCGGCGGCCGGTTCGGATTGCGGTATCGCCAACGTCAACATCGGCACGTCCGGTGCGGAAATCGGTGGCGCGTTCGGTGGCGAGAAGGAAACCGGTGGTGGTCGTGAGTCCGGCTCGGATGCATGGAAGGTCTACATGCGCCGCCAGACCAACACGATCAACTATTCGGACGCGCTGCCGCTGGCCCAGGGCATCAAGTTCGATCTGTAAGTGATGTGTTCGATCGCGGGTGGCAAGCCACCCGCGATCGGTGGCAATGCGGTGCGGCGTCCTCCCTGGTTCCCATAGCGAGTGCAGCGACGATGAGCTATCAGCCTGCGTATCGACCTGCTTCCAGCACCAGCACGCTGGCGGTGGTGAGTCTGGTTTTCGGCATTCTTTCCTGGTGCCTGTTGCCCTTCATTGGCGCGATCGTGGCCGTCATCTGCGGTCACCTGGCACGCAGCGAAATACGGCGCGCTCCGGCGGGCACCCTCATCGAGGGTGATGGCATGGCCATCGCCGGGCTGGTACTTGGCTATATCCATCTGGCGATCGCGATCATCGCGGTCGTCGTGCTGATGCTGCTTTTCGGTGCCATGTTCCTGCATCTTGGGCCGCACTGGCATGTGTTTTCATGACGGCCCTCATGCCGAACACGGCGTTTGATTTTCACGGCTACCGTGTGGTCATCGCCGGCGGCAGCAAGGGTATCGGCCGCAGTATCGCGCTGGCATTCGCCTCGGCCGGGGCGGCGGTATCGGTTTGTGCGCGCGACCATGCAGCGCTGGACGAAGTGGCACGTGAAATCACTGCGCTTGGTGCCGACGTCCATGTACAGAGCTGCGACCTGGCCGACGCGTCAGCCGTCAATGACTTTGTGGAAGCTTCAGCCACTGCCATGGGCGGTATCGACGTGCTGGTCAACAACGCCAGCGGTTACGGTTTCGGCGATAACGATGAAGCGTGGCTGGCCGACTTCAATGTCGACCTGATGGCCGCCGTGCGTGCCTCACGGGCGGCGCAGCCGCATCTGGCGAAATCGGCGCATGCCAGCATCCTGCATACCAGTTCGATCGCGGCGCTGCGCCCGCGTCCGGCAGGCCCGTCCTATGCAGCGATGAAGGCGGCACTTAGCCACTACACCATGTCGCAGGCGCTGGCACTGGCTTCACAGCGCATCCGGGTCAACGCCATCGCGCCCGGTTCGATCGAGTTTGCCGGCGGCATGTGGGATCGCTGCAGGCATGAGGATCCCTCGCGCTACGCCGCCGTACTGGCCAAGATCCCGTTCGGCCGTTACGGCACGCCGGAGGAAGTCGCTCATGTCGCGTTATTCCTCGCTTCGCCCTGGGCCGGCTGGATCACCGGACAGACTCTTGCCGTCGATGGCGGCCAGATGCTCAATGGCTGAGTGAAACGGAGTCGATGACATGAACGATCTGCACTCTACCGCGCGTTTCAGTGATCGTGTCGACGACTACGTGCGCTACCGGCCGGATTATCCATCGGCCTTGCTCGACTGGCTGCAGCGCGAGCAGGGCATCGATGCCGGCTGGCGCGTTGCCGACATCGGCGCCGGCACCGGCATCTCGTCGAAGATGTTTCTCGACGCCGGCTATCACGTGACGGCGGTGGAACCCAATGCGCCGATGCGTGCCGCTGCCGAACAGTGGTTGCATGCATACGATGGATTTAAGGCTGTGGCCGGCACCGCGGATGCGACGGGGCTTGCCGGTGCCAGCATGGACCTGGTCACCGTAGCGCAGGCATTCCATTGGTTCGACGAGAAGGCGACACGGCACGAATTCGCGCGCATACTGCGGCCACGTGGTTTGGCGGCAATCTGGTGGAATTCGCGTCGGCTGACCGGCACGCGTTTTCTCGAAGGCTACGAGGCCTTGCTGCAGACTTACGGCACCGACTACACCAGCGTCGCAGAGCGCTATGCCGACGATGCACGCATGCGTGCCTGGTTTGGTGCGGGGTATCGCGGGAGCGCCAGTTTCGAGCATGGCCAGCGACTCGATTTCGACGCGTTGCGGGGCAGGTTGATGTCCTCGTCGTATGCGCCCCAGGCCGGCCATCCGAAACACGAGCCGATGCTGCACGCGTTGCGCGAACTGTTCGACGCCTGCGCCGAGCGCGGCACGATAAGCTTCGACTACGACACCCGCATCTTTGCCGGACATCTGGCCTGACCATGTACGACTACCTGCGCCCGCTGCTGTTCAAGCTTGACCCCGAGACCGCGCATCACCTCACCCTGTACGGTCTGGGCGTGGCCCAGCGCAGCAACTTCGCGCGCTGGATCGCCCAACCGCCGGCGGATCTGCCGACTACGGTATTCGGCATCACGTTTCCCAATCCGGTCGGCCTGGCCGCGGGCCTCGACAAGAACGCCGAGCATCTCGACGCGTTGAACGCGCTCGGTTTCGGCTTCATCGAGGTGGGCACGGTGACGCCACTGCCGCAGCCGGGCAACGACAAGCCGCGCATGTTCCGGCTGCCGCGGCACGAGGCAATCATCAACCGGCTCGGCTTCAACAACGGCGGCGTCGATGTGCTGGTACGCAACGTGCAGCAGTCCAGCTACCACGGCGTGCTCGGCATCAACATCGGCAAGAACAAGGACACGCCGAACGAGAAGGCGGTCAACGATTACCTGACCTGCCTGCACAAGGTCTACGAGCATGCCAGCTATGTCACGGTGAACATCTCCTCGCCGAACACCCAGGGCCTGCGCGACCTGCAGCAGGAAGCCACGCTGTACAAGTTCATTTCGCTGCTTCGCGCGGCGCAGGAACGGTTGGGCTCGCAACATGGCCGGCGCAAGCCGATGCTGCTGAAGATCGCGCCGGATCTCACCGAAACCGAGCTGGATGCGATCGCCGAGGTGCTGCTGCGCACCGGTATCGACGGAGTGATCTGCAGCAACACCACGATCGACCATGCAGCGGTAGCTGACGATCCGCATGGCGGCGAAACCGGCGGGTTGTCCGGGAAGCCGCTGTTCGAACGTTCCACCGGGGTGCTTGCCGGCATGCACAAGCGCCTGCAGGGGCGCATCCCGCTGATCGGTGTGGGCGGCATCCTCGATGGCAGCGATGCGGCCGAGAAGCTCGACGCCGGTGCCTCGCTGGTACAGGTCTATTCGGGCCTGGTCTATCGCGGGCCGCAGCTGGTCGGCGAATGCGTCGATGAAATCCGTCGTCAGCGCGAGGCTGCAAATGTTGCCTGAACGCACGGACATGCCAGCGGAGCGAGTGGACATGGGCGGCTACACGCTCATCGAAAATGCCTCGCTGGCCAATCGCAATACGTTGCGCGTAGCTGCACGGGCGAAGCTTCTGGCGGAGATCCGCGACGCCACGAAACTGCCTGAACTGCTCGATTTCCCGGCCGTGCGCAACGGGCGTCTGCTGGTGCTGGGCGAGGGCAGCAACATGCTGTTCACCGGCGACTTCGACGGCACCGTGCTGGCGATGGAAACCCGCGGCGTCCATGCTGAAGCGCTTGCCACAAGCGGCGTTCAAGTCGAGAGTGATGGTGACAGCGCGCGCATCGCAATAGCTGCCGGCGAGCGTTGGGACGACTTCGTGCGCTGGACCCTGGGTCAGGGCTACGCCGGCCTGGAAAACCTGATCCTGATTCCCGGCACCGTCGGCGCCGCACCGATCCAGAACATCGGCGCCTACGGCTGCGAGGTGGCGGAGTTCATCGAAAGTGTGGAGGCGTGGGATATCCGCGAACGCCGCGTGGTGACGCTCGATCATGCGACCTGCGCATTCGGTTATCGCGACTCGTTGTTCAAGCATGAGCCGGGGCGTTACATCGTCACTGCCGTGCGTTTCGTGCTGCCGCGCAGTCGCCCGCTGCGCACGGATTACGCCGGCATCAACGAACAGCTGGCGCGGATGGGTGTGGACAAGCCCGCGCCGTTCCATGTGGCCGAAGCGGTGGTGCACCTGCGCACCAGCAAGCTGCCCGATCCGATGGTGATCGGCAACGCCGGCAGCTTCTTCAAGAACCCGATCATCGACGCGGCGCTGGCGGATGCGCTCAAGCGCGAACATCCCGGGCTGGCCGTGTGGCCGCAGCCGGACGGCCGTTGCAAAATATCCGCAGCCTGGATGATCGAGGCGGCCGGCTTCAAGGGCGTCCGAGAAGGCGATGCCGGCATCTCCAATCGGCATGCGCTGGTGCTGGTCAACCACGGCAAGGCCAGTGGCCCCGAGCTGTGGGCACTGGCGCAGAGGGTGATCGCCGGTGTCGAGGCAAAGTTCGGTGTGCGGCTGGAGCCGGAACCGGTGGTGATCGGCGCCGTCTGAATTACCTGCTGCCTCAGGCACCCCTTTCACGCAACCGAAATAGCGCCCATGCCAGCATGGGTGACTTGCCACGGTCATGAAGGAATGCCGCGATGGGAATCAGCAACGTTGCCGATGTACTGGTCGAAACCCTCGTCCAGGCCGGGGTGAAGCGCATCCACGGACTGGTCGGCGACAGCCTCAACGGCATCACCGAATCGTTGCGTCAGCGCAAGGACATCAGCTGGTTTCACTATCGGCATGAAGAGGCCGCGGCCTTCGCCGCCAGCGCCGAGTCGCAATTGACCGGCGAGCTGGCCGTTTGTGCAGGCTCCTGCGGACCGGGCAACCTGCACCTGATCAACGGGCTGTATGACGCGCAGCGCACGCGTACCCCGGTGCTGGCCATCGCCGCGCATATTCCTTCCGTGGAAATCGGCAGCGACTATTTTCAGGAAACCCACCCGCAGAACCTCTTCCAGGAATGCAGCCACTACTGCGAACTGGTCAGCGACGCTTCGCAGATCCATCGCGCCGCGGCCATCGCGATCCGCACAGCGATCGCCAAGCGTGGCGTGGCGGTCCTGGTGATACCCGGCGATGTCGCCCTGTCGGCCGCTTCCGGTCCGGTGGTTTCCACCGCCGGCCTGCTGGCGCCAGCACCACAGGTTACGCCGCCACCCGCACAACTAGATCAGCTGGCTCAGTTGCTCGGCAGCGGCCGCAAGGTCACCTTGTTCTGCGGTCGCGGTTGCGCGGGGGCGCACGATGCGGTGATCCGTCTGGCGGAAATGCTGAAGGCACCGGTCGTGCACGCGTTGGGTGGCAAGGAATACGTCGAGTGGGACAACCCCTACGACGTCGGCATGACCGGCCTGATCGGCTTCAGCTCCGGCTACGAAGCGATGATGGATTGCGACACGCTGTTGCTGCTCGGCACCGATTTTCCGTACCGGCAGTTCTTTCCCAGCGATGCGAAGATCTGCCAGATCGACTTGCGTGCCGAAAATCTGGGGCGCCGCTGTCACCTCGACATGGGCCTGGTCGGTGACGTCAACGCCACCATCGAGGCGTTGTTGCCGCGCCTGAAACCCGCCACGGATGATAGCCATCTCAAGAACAGCCTGGCCAACTATCGCAAGGCACGCGAAGGCCTCAACGACCTGGCTACCGGCAAAGCCGGCAACAAACCGATTCACCCGCAGTACGTCGCCAAGGTGGTCAGTGACGCAGCCAGCGACGATGCCGTGTTCACCTGTGACGTCGGCACTCCCACGATCTGGGCTGCACGCTATCTGCAGATGAACGGCCGTCGCCGCCTGCTCGGTTCGTTCGTGCACGGCTCGATGGCCAATGCGATGCCGCAGGCAATCGGTGCGCAGACCGCGTATCCCAAGCGACAAGTGGTCAGCCTGTCCGGTGACGGCGGCTTCACCATGCTGATGGGGGATCTGCTGACTCTGGTGCAGCACAAGCTGCCAGTGAAGATCGTGGTGTTCAACAACGGCACCCTGGGTTTCGTGGAACTGGAGATGAAGGCCTCCGGCTTCCTGCCGGTGGGCGTGTCCCTGGACAATCCGGACTTCGCTGCCGTGGCGCGTGCCGCCGGTATCTATGGTGTGCGCGTGGAAGATCCGGGCGATCTGGAAAAGGCAGTACGCGATGCCTTTGCCCACGACGGCCCGGCTCTCGTCGACGTGGTGACCAATCGACAGGAGTTGTCGATGCCGCCGAAGATCCAGCTCGAGCAGATGAAGGGTTTCAGTCTGTGGGCGTTGCGGACGGTGATGAATGGGCGCGGTGATGAATTGATCGAACTGGCGCGCAGCAATCTGCTGCGCTGAGCTGATTACGCACCCGCAATGCTCAGCTTGGTTTTTGCTTGATCCAAAGCAAAGGGCTTTCGTGCTCCTGCGGAGCCCGAGTTACTTTTCTCTTGCGTGGCCAAGAGAAAAATAACCAAAAGAGAAGGCCACCCCGCTTGGCGCTTGCCGGCCATCCATGCCCGGCAAGTCCGGTGAGCCGGGGCCGGGCTTTTCGACAGCACATCCCTGTGCAGACGAAAAGGAATCGGCATCCTGCCGATTCCCCCTGCGGGGCCTGTCGTCCCCGACTCATCGCCGCACAGGGGCCCGGGTAGAGCAGTGGGCCATCGTGGCCCGCACTCGTTGAAAGGCTGAAAGCTCAGAAGCCACTGCAAGAGCTAAGCATCGCTCTCCCGTGGCTTCGGTTTTCCTCCGCTTTTGATCTGGCACTTCTAAAAAGTACGCACAGGATGCGCGTCGCTCTACCCGGAGCCCCTCTGAAGCGGCGGGCGGGTGGAGGAAAGCCCGCAAGGCGCGTAAGCGGGGTGTCGTTTTCTCTTGGGTACTTCTCTTTTGGACAAGCAAAAGAGAAGTACCTCGCCCTTCGAAGGAGGGTGAAAGCTCTGCTTCAAATCACCCAACCCAGAGCAAATCATCGCGGCTGAAGCCGCTCCAACAAAGAAGCTACGCGTGAGCCCGTTTCTCGATATTCGGCAGAAACACCGTAATCAACCCCATCAACGGCAGATACGCGCACAGCCGGTAGACGTACTCGATGCCATGCGCATCGGCCAGTCCGCCGAGCACTGCGGCGCCAATGCCACCCATGCCAAACGCGAAGCCGAAGAACAGCCCCGAGATCATGCCGACCCGGCCCGGAATCAGCTCCTGCGCGTAAACCAGGATCGCCGAGAACGCCGAAGCGAGGATCAGACCAATGATCACCGTCAGCACGCCAGTCCACATCAGGTTCGCGTGCGGCAGCAGCAGGGTGAACGGTGCTACGCCGAGGATCGATACCCAGATCACCCACTTGCGCCCGATCCGGTCGCCGATCGGGCCACCGATCAGCGAGCCGGCAGCCACCGCGAACAGGAACACGAACAGGTGTACCTGCGCGCTCTGCACCGACACGCCGAACTTGTGGATCAGGTAGAAGGTGTAATAGCTGCTGAGACTGGCCAGATAGAAATACTTGGAGAAGATCAGCAGGCCGAGGATCGCCAGTGCACCGATGATCTGGTGACGCGACAGCGCCACGACCGTCAGGTGCCGCGCCGCCGACTTGCTGCGCGCGACATGATGCTGCGCATACCAGCGGCCGACCTGCAGCAGCACCACGATCGCCAGCAGCGCCGCCAGCGAGAACCACGCCACGCTGCCGCGCCCGTGCGGCACGATGATCCACGCGGCCAGCAACGGCCCCAGCGACGAGCCGGTGTTGCCGCCGACCTGGAACAGCGATTGCGCCAGGCCATGCCGGCCGCCCGACGCCATTCGCGCCACTCGCGAGGATTCCGGATGGAATACCGACGACCCGGTGCCGACCAGTGCAGCGGCGACCAGCAGGATCGGGAAGTTCGGCGCCACCGCCAGCAACAACAGGCCGCACAGGGTGAAGCCCATGCCCACCGGCAGCGAGTACGGCATCGGCCGGCGGTCGGTGACCATGCCGACCAGCGGCTGCAGCATCGAGGCGGTGAGCTGATAGGTCAGGGTGATCAATCCGACCTGGGCAAAGCTCAGGTGGAAGTCGCTTTTCAGGATCGGATAGATCGCCAGGATCAGCGACTGGATCATGTCGTTGAGCATGTGCGCGAAGCTGATGCCGCCCAGCACGCCGAAGGCGGTGCCTTCGTTGTGGTGCGAAGAAGTCGTCACCGGCGGGGCCATCGGCTGAACCTGCAGGCTCGCCTCGTCGACGCGGGTATCCATGGAAAATTCTCGGGGATGGGGAAGGGGTGGCGCATTGCATCGCCAAGGGCATCACTTTAGAGTGGCTGGCGTCGGCCCGCATGCATTGGTGGGTCAGCTTCTGTCGAATTCGGGCCAAATCGCTGCTCATCATGCGCAACGCACGTGTCACCCATTACGAAGACACCCCGCGCGATGTCGTCACCACCGGCAACGACTATCCGCCGCATTACGTCCTGCCACGCCACGCCCACAAGCGCGGCCAGCTGCTGTATGCCGCAACCGGCGTGGTTACGGTGATCACCGACGAGGGCAGCTGGGTGGTGCCGCCGCGCCGCGCGCTGTGGATTCCGGCCGGCGTCGCGCACGAGGTGCACATGAGTGGCGTGGTATCCACCCGCAGCGCCTATGTGCGGGACGAGGCTTCGGCGCAGTTGCCGCGGCATTGCCGGGTGATCGGTGTGTCGTTGCTGCTGCACGCCTTGTTGCTTGAAGCGGTGGATCTGCCAGCCGAGTACGCGCTGGACGGCCGCGATGGCCGGGTGATGGCATTGCTGCTGGACGAGATCGCCGCGATGCCCGCACTGGCGCTGAACACGCCGTTGCCGCGCGACCCGAGGCTGACCCGTCTGTGCCGCGCCCTGATGGCGGCGCCGGCGCTGGAGATCGACATCGACGCGATGGCGCACAAGGCAGGCATGAGTCGGCGCAGCTTTACCCGGCTGTTTCGCCAGCAGACCGGCATGAGTTTCAGCGCATGGCGGCAGCAGGCCTGTCTGCTGGTGGCACTGACCCGGCTGGGCAGTGGCGAATCGATCACCCAGGTAGCCGTCGATCTGGGCTACAGCAGCGCCAGCGCGTTCACGGCGGCGTTCCGGCGGGTGCTCGGTGCTGCGCCCAGCCGTTATCTGGCATCGCACGAACGCATCGATCGCAGCGTGGTCGATGCATGAACCACCGGCTGTCTGGTCGCCACATGACGTGGCTACGGTCACTGGTATGTCAAAGTCGGGTGGCAAGCTGGGTTGGCCGCGTCTGGCCCTGTCACATCCCCACTGCCATGCCGGCACGGGGTTACCATGTCGATTCTTGTGACAGTTCCCGGGCTGCGCGATCTCTCTGACCGGATCATGGATTTGCACCAATGAACAGCCGCATCATCCGCGAGACCCTGCCGCCAGACGCCTCCGTGCCAGCCGCCAACGATGCATTGCCATCCGCGACGCCGCCGACGGTGGATCTGGGTGACAGCCGGTTGTACATCCATCGCGAACTGTCCCAGCTGCAGTTCAATATCCGCGTGCTCGACCAGGCGCTGGATGAGCGCACGCCGCTGCTGGAGCGGTTGAAGTTCCTGCTGATCTTCTCGCGCAACATGGACGAGTTCTTCGAGATCCGCGTGGCCGGGCTGAAAGGCCAGATCGCACTGGATCACGAGCTGATCGGTCCGGATGGCATTCCGCCGCGCCGCGCGCTGGCCGAGATCAGCGAGATCGCGCACAAGCAGATCGAACGGCAGTACGCGATCCTCAACGAACGCATCCTGCCGGAGCTGGCCGGGCAGGGCATTCGCATCGTCCGCCGCACGCAGTGGACGCACCGGCAGAAGCTGTGGGTGCGCCGCTATTTCCGCGAGGAAGTAGCACCGCTGATCACGCCGATCGGCCTGGATCCGACCCATCCATTCCCGCTGCTGGTCAACAAGAGTCTGAACTTCATCGTGCGGCTGGATGGTATCGATGCGTTCGGCCGCGACTCCGGCCTGGCGATCGTGCCGGCGCCGCGCGTGCTGCCGCGGCTGATCCGCATGCCGCTGGAAATCTGCGAGGGCGGTGACAACTACGTGCTGTTGTCCTCGATGATTCATGCCCACGCCGAGGAGCTGTTTCCCGGCATGACGGTGCTCGGCTGCTACCAGTTCCGGCTGACCCGCAACGCCGACCTCACGCTCGATCCCGAGGACGTCGAGGACCTGGCGCTGGCCTTGCGCGGCGAACTTTACTCACGTCGCTTCGGCGACGCGGTGCGGCTGGAAGTGGCCGACAACTGCCCCAAGGACCTGACCGATTATCTGCTCAAGCAGTTCGGCCTCAACGAATCGGAATTGTACGAAGTGAACGGTCCGGTCAACCTGGCGCGGCTGTTCCGCATCGCCAGCGAGGCGGGCTATCCGCAGTTGCAATACCCCTCGTTCACGCCGGCGCTGCCGAAGTCGCTCAAGCACGCCGAAGACCTGTTCCAGGTGATCGGCAAGCAGGACGTGCTGCTGCTGCATCCGTACGAATCGTTTTCGCCGGTGGTCGACTTGCTGCGCCAGGCAGCGAAGGACCCGCAGGTGCTGGCGATCAAGCAGACGCTGTATCGCACCAACGCGAACTCGGAAATCGTCGATGCCCTGGTCGACGCGGCGCGCGCCGGCAAGGAAGTGACGGCCGTGGTCGAGTTGCGCGCACGCTTCGACGAAGAATCGAACCTCTCGCTCGCCTCACGGCTGCAGCAGGCCGGGGCGATGGTGATCTATGGCGTGGTGGGCATCAAGACGCACGCCAAGCTGATGCTGATCCAGCGCCGCGAAGGCACCGAACTGGTGCGCTACGCGCATCTGGGCACTGGCAACTACCACACCGGCAACGCGCGCCTGTACACCGACTACAGTCTGCTCACCTCCGACGAGGCCTTGTGCGAGGACGTGCACAAGCTGTTCAGCCAGCTCACCGGCATGGGCAAGGTGTTGCGCATGAAGAAGTTGCTGCATGCACCGTTCACGCTGAAGAAGGCCCTGCTCGAGCTGATCGCGCGCGAGACTGCGCACGCCACTGCCGGCAAGCCGGCGCAGATCATCATCAAGGTCAACGCGCTGACCGAACCGAAAGTGATCCGTGCGTTGTACAAGGCCAGCATCGCCGGCGTGCACGTCGAGCTGATCGTGCGCGGCGTCTGCTGCCTGCGCCCCGGCGTGGAAGGCGTCTCCGAGAACATCCGCGTGCGTTCGATCATCGGACGCTTCCTCGAACATAGCCGCGCCTACTGGTTTGCCAACGACGGCGACCCGCAGTTGTATCTGGCCAGTGCCGATCTGATGGAACGCAACCTGGATCGCCGCGTCGAATCCGCGTTCCCGCTTGAAGGCAAGAAACTGCAGCAGCGCGTACGCAATACACTGGATCTCTATCTCGGCGACAACACCAGCGCATTGCTGCTGCAGCCTGACGGCCAGTACCTGCGTGCGCCCGTGGCCAGCGGCGAGCCCGCCCGCAACGTGCAGGCCGAGTTGCTGGAGAAGCTGTGCGGGGTGGCCGCCAAGCCCTAGGAACGATCGGTTCGGCTTGAATGAATTGTCAGGTGTCACCAGCCCGAAGCGGAACCAGGAAATCCGATATCGGCTCGAGGATCAATTCTGGCAGGCTCTCGGCGATGGATTCGCGCAACTGCTGCCAGGCTTCAGGATCGACAGACGTGCGAGCGAGCCCTTCAGCCTTTGCAGCAGCGGACGGCCACTGCGTATAGCTGTACCAGATGTTGTCTGGGCCACGGTGCAAGCGCGAACCCAACGAACCTCGCTCGGTCAGTTGTAACTGAGTGATTCGCGACCAGGCCTGGACAAAAGTCTCTTCGGACCCAGGATGCAGGCGCCAGCGGTAGATGGCGCAGAACGCGGGACAGTCATCGCTCATATTTCTCCCGTCGGTGCGGCAGTCTTGCTGATATCCACCATGGCGAATATCGGTTGTCAGGCGTCATTGTGCCCTTGGCGCCGGAGTACAACGTGGGTGGCTTTCCCCGACGCGACGAACTGAACGCATTCGTATCCCAGGGTGCGCACGTCAATCCCCTCGAACAGTCGCTCTCCACTGCCAAGCAGGACCGGTGAGATAGCGATATGCAACTCATCGATGAGGCCTGTACGAAGATATTGCTGGATAGTGTGGACTCCGCCGCCAATGCGCACATCCATTCCGTTGGCTGCGTCGCGTGCCCGGTCAAGCGCCTCGTGTATACCGCCTGTGACGAAGTGGAATGTCGTTCCACCTTCCATCTGGATGGGCGGGCGCGCGTGATGAGTCAGGATGAAAGCAGGAACGTGATAGGGCGGGTTGTCCCCCCACCAGCCTTTCCAGTTCATGTCGGGCCAGGAACCGCGAATCGGTCCGAACATGTTTCTTCCGAGAATCCAGGCGCCAACATTCTTGAAGCCTCGCGCAGCGAAGTCGTCATCGATTCCCGTTGCGCCATCGTTGGCGCCAAACAGGATCTGTTGGAACGTGCGTGTCGGGACCAACCACTGGTGCAAATCTGTTCCGCCCACGCCGAGCGGATTCCCGATGTCCTGATTCGGACCAGCCGCGTATCCGTCAAGCGCGATGGTAAAGCTCTCAACTCGGACGCGTGTCATTTTCATGCCTTCCTTTCGATTGATGCCTGACGCTGGAGTCAAGCAATGACGAAGCCGTCCGCCTTGAACGAGATGTTGGGCGGACGCGAATGGTTAGGTGGCAAGAGCAAGTGAATGGACTAGGGCGACTTGAAGTTTCCTCCTGCTGCCTAACGCGCTAATCAAGCGGACCGCTGTAGCCGGGTCCGCTTGAAGGAAGGGTTGGGCAGCGGGCGCTTAGATACAGCCGATCTTCAGGCGGATGGATTCTGCCATTCACGCTCCACCCGCGTAGAAATATTCCTCGCGTACGATCTTTCCATCCTGAATGGTGAAGAGTCCAACTTCGTCCATCTTCATTCTCCGGCCGGAGGGCTTGTTCGTTACGTCGTATTGAAATCCGACAACGAACCTATTGCCATGGGGCCACGGACCCGTGACAGAGGCCGAATGGATTTCGTGATTGGCACGCCACCATTCGCCCTTCGCCTTGATGGCTGCAAGGCCTCTTGTTTCTTGCTCTGCGCCTGGCATCGTAATCGCTTCTACGCTCACAGCGTCGGAAGCGTACAACGCCTTCGCCTCATCGTTCTTTCCTTGCTTGCAGAGGTCCACCAGCTTGTTGGCAATATCGAGAGTGTTCATGCGTTTTCCTTCCGGTCGAAGTGAGAGATTCGGGCCTCCAAATTGGAGTGTTGGCCTTGTCCCAAGCGATTGTTGACGAGTCACGCTGCATCACCATCGACGCGGCGCCGTCAAAGAGTTTCCAGCAGACCTGCTGACAACATGGTGTCAGGAGAGATCAAGACGAGATGAAAGACGGCTAACGCCTTGTTCTGGCGCCAAAGCGAGTTGGCGCGGTGGTCGTGCAAGCAAGCGTCGTGGCAATGCCCCTTGGTCGCTCAGCAACAGTTTTTATGTTTCGAGTTCCTTGGATACATATTCCATTAGTCCTTTAATATTCTTGGAGAACTCCGCCTCCAGATCAATGCCGCATTTATTGGCAAGAACGATAACCGACCACAGACAATCTGATAATTCATGGCCTAGTTTTGATTTGAAATCGTCGATGTTGCGAATACCTGCATTCGCCTGAATCAGTTTTGCCAAATCACCGATGTCTCCTACGAATCCGAGCGCCAGTTCTTCCGTGCTCCAAACTCGACCATACAACTTGATTTCGAGCTCCTCATAAAGCTCGTTGAGTTTTAGCGCGGATTCTTCCAATTCTCTATATTTCATGTTTGATCTCAGTGCTGGTGGAAACATGATGCTTGACATGTAGCCTGCGGGGAGACGTTCCCTCAATGGAAGGTTCAGGCATCAGCTGCGGAGTCATGGGTGGAGCTTTTCGCCGTTGTTGAGCATTTCGACGAACTGAGCGATCTTCTTTGCGCGGGTCTCCGGTTTTTTCACGTTCTGGATCCTGAACAGGACAGCGTACCGATTCCGACTGTCGAGCGTCGCAAAGAAGGCCTTTGCTTTCGGATTCGCTTCAAGCGCCTCCAGCAAGTCACCTGGGACGGTTGCATTGCTCGCGGATGAATAAGCGGCATCCCAACGACCGTCCTGCTTGGCTCGATTGATCTCGTCCAGGCCGGCCCGGCGCATTCGCCCCGATGCAATCAGAGCTTCCGCCTTCGCCCTGTTGATCTTCGACCAAATGCTCCTGGCGGCTCTAGGCGTAAATCGCTGAAGCCAATGGTGCGCGCTCTCTGCCTGCTTCTGACCGTCGACCCACCCGTAGCACAGGGCACTTTCCAGCGCTTCGGCGTAGGAGACGGTTGCATCGGCTGCACTTTTCTTCGCCAGGCGGAGCCACACACCTGACGAGGTACTCCCGCTTCGCTCAAGCCAAGCCTCCCACTTTGCCTGTGTTGCGAAGCTGAGTTTTGGGTCGTCCATAGAGGGCTGGCTGATGCCTGACGCTGGAGTTAAGCGGTACCGGAGGCGTCCGCCTTGAACGAGTAGTTAGGCCGGCCTAGGAGCTCGACCGCCGAATGAGCTCTAAGATGAGTTGTGGTTGGTATGTTGCCCACCAACCGAACAAGCCTAGCGTGATGCTGCCAACGATACCGAAGCCAGCTGCAGCAATGCCACGTTGCAATCGCTTGCGCCAAAACAACCAGACGCACACGACCAAAACCGGCAAGCCCAAGCACAGGTAGTAGAACGAGAATACGACCTTGGCTTGAGGTGGAAGTTGGCCAGAAACAGGCGCATAGAAGGCGATACAACCTGGAACCAAAACGAACGCCAAAAATACGATGATGATGGCTGGAAGAAGGCCAGTCAGAAGCAGCACGATGTCCTTGGTGCTCGATTTCATAAAGCCTAACGCTGGAGTTAAGCGGCGGCGAAGCCGTCCGCCTTGAACGAGTGGTTAGGCCGCAGAGCTAGGAACAATGCCTGCGGACGTGGCTCCGTGAACTTCCGGGCCGAACCATAACGCTGCCCCTTCTTGGACAGATGTATACGCATGACGCAAGACTGGGCGAGCATGCAGCTTTGCGCAAGCCATTTTGTTGCGTATATGGCGTTGGACTTGCCCCGACAGTTTTGATAGTTCGCGCCAGTTGCAATCGCCAGCTGGGTGGATGGAGCTTTGCCGCGCACCAGCTTCGCTCCAGTGGCCGAAGTGCGTGTGATGAATGACGCCTTCTTGTATGCCACTGAGGTACAACTGCATCAGGCCAGCACCTTCAACTGAATAGCGATGCGGGCTTTGGGGCAACCCAGCCATATCTATGCGACGAATCACGGGCTCAACCATCACCGACGGCGACCAAAGTTGGAGATATGCTGCTCGATAGTTGCCAAGTGCAATGACCTCCTCCAGAGCAGGCAGAGAGCGGAATTGACGCACGGGCAAATTGTGCTCGGACGATGATTCGTATACGACGATGTCTGTCTCACCAAAAAGAAACCGGAAGAGTTCTCGAAGGTCGTCTGCAGCAGCGTAAAAGTCGAGATTTGCCATTGCCGTTGGTATGTAGCCTAACGCTGGAGTTAAGCGGCGGCGAAGCCGTCCGCCTTGAACGAGTAGTTAGAGCGCATTACCTGGATGCAGGTAGCACCAGCAGCTATTGCAACAGATGCTTGATTGATCAAGCTGCAACTGTGGCGAAATGGCGGCTAGAGCACTCTTTGATATTTGTGGAAGCTCTCCGGACACGAACGCAAAAACTTCGGCGCTACGGTTGCAGCCTACCAACATCTTGATGATATGTAGCTTGTCAAAGCCAGCATCGCCGTCGATGAGCGGACGCATGTGGACGCATAGATGATGATCCCATCGACTTGGATCGAGGTCATCGCACTTTAACCCGCGAAAAGTCGTAATGGTCATGAGCTCTAACGCTGGAATTGAGCGGCGGCGAAGCCGTCCGCCTCGAATGATTGGTTAGGTGCCGTTTCCATATCCATGAGCCAGGAGAAGCATTGTCTCTACGTTGCTCTTCAAGTTCGGTTCTTCGCAATCGCCAACTAAGTCTGAAAGAAATTCTACAACGACTTGTTTGCCAAAGTTTCGGCACCAATACCATGGGAGCTCTTCGACGCCGCGATCCCAAATGGTTGCCGCAGCGAAAACAGATCCGTCCAGAGCAAGAGGCGACGGTGGAGCAACCGAGAGCAAAAGTTTCCCGGCGAGTCGCTGCCGCTCGAATTTGTTCTCTTGCAAAGAAGGATCGAAGAAAAATGAGAATAGCCCGAAGAAAACTTCTCTTGATGGTGCATCGCTGCAGTCAATTGCAAGTTGCTGACACTGTTGATGGTTATGAAATCCATAGCGGTCAGCTGCCGATTTGACAGCCTCTGTGATTTTTTCCCGATCCCATGAATTCACAGAGGCACCTAACGCTGGAGTTAAGCGGCGCGCGGCTTTTCGCGCGTCCGCTTGGACGACGGGTTAGGTTGCTCGCCGATATGTTGGAGAGTCAACTCAATTTCGTTGATTAAATATGGCCACTGAAACTCAGGGTCTACCGAGAATTTGTTGCGGAGGTTGTTGAGTATGCGGCCTGTGACCTCGTAGTACCTTTTGAAGTGCCGCAGCTCGAAAACAACGGCCACCTGCCTGTCGATCCATGCGACTTGGGAGGCAGGATCCGGCTGAACAAGCTCTTTGATGAGCCGATGGTAAGCCTCGAACTCTTGCGCCCTTTGCTCGCGGCCGCGTACGAGAATGAACTGAATGGCCGACCACACAAACGCAATCGCGGCGCCCAAGGCGCTGAGAGCAGCTATGTTTTGGGCTAGCCATGCAGCCATGCTTTAAAACCTAACGCTTGAGTTAAGCGGCGGCGTAGCCGTCCGCCTTGAACGAGTAGTTAGACCCCTTGCGAGGGCCTACCACGGAGATTTAAGCCAATAGAAGCAGTGCGGACAATAGTCGATGTCTAGGGGTGATGCCCGCTCGAATGGACTGACTGGAGTTTGGGAGCAGTGGGGGCAGACCAAGCTGACTCTCTCTGCGGCGCGAGCGATCATGAGGGCAAGAAAGAAAACAAGGAACAGGGCAACAATATAGATGTTTTGCAGATAGACGCCGGCAGCTATACAGGCCAACGCTGCCAAGCCGATGGAGGGCTGCACAAGTTTGTATCGCTTGCGATACGTCGATGTCGCTTGTGCCCAAGCGGCAATTACTTGTGGATCATTTACGGCTCGAATCGGCATTGGCTCTAACGCCTGAGTTAAGCGGCGCCGGAGGCGTCCGCTTGAATGATTAGTTAGGTGCCTAACCTAGAAGAACAATGAAGGGCCACGCAATACCAACAAGCGCCAGCATGAGAAAGAATGCCGTAAGAAGTGAATTTTTAGCGCCCGCAACGCACATAAGCCCCCATGGCAAGCACACCAATGGCCCAGCTAGTGCGAAGCCAATGACGGAACGAGCAAGAAAAATTAGAGCGACCGAAACGGCTAGCCCGATCATGGCTGTAGCAAAAAGCTTCTTACGGTAGGGAAGCAATGATGCTGAAAGCCGCTGAAGGGATGTCATAGATACCTAACGCTGGAGTTAAGCGGCGGCGAAGCCGTCCGCCTTGAACGAACTGTTAGGCGATTGCTAGTTGCGATATGAGTGCCACGCAAGCCAAGCAAAGCCGATGAGCCCGGCGATGTACGCGAAAAGCATAAACCCATACTGCGAAGGATGTGCCGCGCTTGAATAGTTGGTGTCGGTGACCCACCAAGCGAGACTTGGGCCTGGAGTCACACCTGACCTGAGTGATGAAAGGATTAACGCGCCGCTGGAAATTGCGCCCAGCAAGCCAGTGACGATCAGGAACCATCGCTTTACCGAGTCGTTCATTTCCCCTCGCTCCCTGTTCTTGGGGCCTAACGCTGGAGTTAAGCGGCGGCGTAGCCGTCCGCCTTGAACGAAATGTTAGACCGCATGCGCGCGGTGCCATGCTTGCGAGTCTTTGACGAACTGACCCTTGAACGCGTCGTCCACGAACGCGCGTGCAGGAACGATTAGAGCATTGCCCGTAGTGCTGGTGATTACCACAGAGTCTCTTGCTTCTTGAACCGATGCAATCTCCGCCCAGCGTCGTGAGCCAGATTTGTTGCCAATTTTGGTTGACCAGCCATCCGGCCCGACAAGAAGAGTGCGTTCTTTGCTCTTGAACATGACTTGCGGCCACAGAGCAAAGAAGAGCGTTACAGCTGGCAAAGCACCAAAGAAGTACAGCACGTAGGAGCGGATTGCAGGAGGAACACCAAGTATGTCGGGCAGCACAAACGCGAGTACAGCGGCGACAAGCAGATGCACGCGCCAAAGACGCGCTCTCCAAGCGTCCCAGTAAAAGCGCCAGACTTCGGATCGAGATGAGCGATAGCTAAGGGAGTAGTTCATGCGGTCTAACGCTGGAGTTAAGCGGCGGCGAAGCCGTCCGCCTTGAACGAGTTGTTAGAGCATATTGCCAAATCGATTGGTAATCATGAAGTTGCTTTGAGCAACCGCTTTAGCTCTGATTCTGTGACTCCGGGCGCATCCTCAGCCAGCCAGTGCTCAAACTTTTCTTTGTGAGAAAAATGGTGCATGTGGCCTTCGATGACATGATCTTTTTGCGTACCGAACTTGCATACGAAGACTAGGTGATTGCGGGCTGCGGCTACCAATTTGATGTGCGTAAGAGGAGGCGGATCTGCTTTTGGCGCTCTTGCGGCTTTGTCGGTGTACGGAGACGAGCCGAACAAGAGGTCACGTAGTTCTGGCGCGTGGCCTTGATTCAGAAGTGCTCGAATAATCTCGGCCTTTGCCATGATGAGCTCTAACGCTGGAGTTAAGCGGCGGCGAAGCCGTCCGCCTTGAACGAAATGTTAGGCCGCGGCTGCGACCAGCAGAACCTCTGGACAAATGAGCTGCAACTTTGCCACTTGCTCGGTTGAGAACGTACTGCCGGAAAGTACGAGTGATGCTAGTGCCGGAATGCGGGCAATTGCCTCAACAGCAGCAAAAGAGAGATTGGATGCGTTGAGCGCAATTTGCTGCACGCCTCGAAGATCTTGAAGGCCAGCAACCTGAGTATCAGTGACGGGAACCTTCATAAGGGTAACGGCGAAGATCTCCGGCTCCCAGACATAACCACCGCCGAGGGCTTCGACATGAGAAAGAATTTCTTCGTTGTTTGCTGCCATGGGACCGTCAACTAGCTCCTATGAGGCCTAACGCTGGAGTTAAGCGGCGGCGAAGCCGTCCGCCTTGAACGAAATGTTAGGCCGCGGCTGCGACCAGCAGAACCTCTGGACAAATGAGCTGCAACTTTGCCACTTGCTCGGTTGAGAACGTACTGCCGGAAAGTACGAGTGATGCTAGTGCCGGAATGCGGGCAATTGCCTCAACAGCAGCAAAAGAGAGATTGGATGCGTTGAGCGCAATTTGCTGCACGCCTCGAAGATCTTGAAGGCCAGCAACCTGAGTATCAGTGACGGGAACCTTCATAAGGGTAACGGCGAAGATCTCCGGCTCCCAGACATAACCACCGCCGAGGGCTTCGACATGAGAAAGAATTTCTTCGTTGTTTGCTGCCATGGGACCGTCAACTAGCTCCTATGAGGCCTAACGCTAAGTAGACCCCATATCCGGGGTATAGCGTCGGATCGTTCAGCATCACACCCGTTGCCGTCAAGCCATATTCCTACAGGCGATCAGCAACTTGCCCTGTTCTGTCAGGTAGGTCTAGTCGAGGAGACTGCCTGGAAAACAGCAGGGAGTGGCTGGATATGTCTTATGACCCTGGAAGTAGCGGTATATCTGCTGATGGCGAAGTGCCGCGCGTGCCGCGGCTTTTCGATGAAGTTCGGCGCCACATGCGGTTGAAACATTACAGTTTGCGCACCGAGAAGGTGTATCTCGCCTGGATGCGCCGGTTCATATTGGCTAACAACAAACGGCACCCGCGCGAGATGGGCGCGGTCGAGGTTGAGCGTTTTCTGAGCAGTCTCGCGGTCGAGGGAGATGTGGCGGCCAGCACACAGAATCAGGCGTTGTCGGCGTTGCTGTTTCTATATCGGCAAGTGCTTGGCATGGACTTGCCGTGGATGGACAGCATGGTGCGGGCCAAGCGCCCGCGCCGGTTGCCGACGGTGCTGTCGGTGGAAGATACGCGACGGTTGCTGGCTGCGATGGATGGGCGGCCGTGGCTCTTGGCCAGCCTGCTTTACGGCACGGGCATGCGCCTGATGGAGTGTTTGCGCTTGCGCATCAAGGATGTCGATTTCCGCCGCGGCGAAATTACCATACGAGACGGCAAGGGTGGCAAGGATCGTCACACCATGTTGCCGCGCGCACTCGTCGAACCGCTGCAGCGCGAGATTGAACGTGCGCGCTGCCTTCATCAGGAGGATCTTGCAGGCGGTTTCGGTGAGACGCGATTGCCTCATGCGCTCGCTCGAAAATATCCCAGGGCCGCACGGGAACTCGGCTGGCAGTTTGTGTTTCCGTCGCTGCAGCGCTCACGTGATCCGCTGGATGGCACCTTTCGCCGGCATCACTTCGATGAGCGGATCCTGGCCAGGGCAATGAAGCGTGCAAGGGTGCTGGCGGATATCGCCAAGCCGGTCAGTGCACACACCTTGCGCCACTGCTTCGCCACGCATTTGCTGGAGGCGGGTTATGACGTGCGTACCGTGCAGGAGTTGCTCGGTCACAAGGATGTCGCCACCACGCAAATCTACACGCATGTGCTCAACCGCGGCGGACAGGGCGTGCTGAGTCCGCTGGATCGTTGAGGTTCGGCTCGCGCCGCCGGCTGTAGGAGCGCACCCTGTGCGCGAATGCTTTTCGCAAAATCACCTCAGAGCATTCGCGCACAGGGTGCGCTCCTACATATGTCATCAGCCCAGTCGGCGTGCGCCCAGTAGGATCAACACTTCCTGCGCGCTGCGGATGCGTTCGGTGGCGCCGGGCAGGTCAAGTGTGATTTTCAGCTTGTCCTGGCCATCGAGCTTGTAGACGCGTGGCAGCTGCTGGATCAGCTTGATGATCAGCATGGGGTCGACGTCGGGTTTCTCGCGGAACACGATGCGGCCGCCGTTGGCGCCGAAGTCGAGTTTGCGGATGCCGAGCGGGGTGGCCATCAGTTTCAGACTGGCCACGGCGAACAGTTGCTTGGCACTCTCCGGAAGCAGGCCAAATCTATCGATCATTTCCACCTGCAGGTCGCGCAAGTCGTCTTCGCTGCGCGCGCTCGCGATGCGCTTGTACAGTGTCAGGCGCGCATGAACATCGCCGAGGTAGTCGTCGGGGATCAGCGCGGGCAGGTGCAGTTCGACTTCGGTTTCGTGTTCGCTGCTGAGGTCGAAGTCGGGGATCTTGCCGGACTTCAGCGCACGCACGGCGCGGTCGAGCAGCTCGGTGTACAGGCCGAAACCGATCTCCTGGATCTGGCCGGATTGTTCGTCGCCGAGCAGCTCGCCTGCGCCGCGGATTTCCAGGTCGTGCGTGGCGAGAGTGAAGCCGGCGCCGAGCTCTTCCAGCGACGCGAGTGCTTCCAGCCGCTTCTGCGCGTCGGCGGTGATCGACTTGCGGTCGGGCACGACGAGATAGGCATAGGCGCGGTGATGCGAGCGGCCGACGCGGCCGCGCAGCTGATGCAGCTGGGCCAGGCCGAAACGGTCGGCGCGGTTGATGATGATGGTGTTGGCGCTGGGGATGTCGATACCGGTTTCGATGATCGTGGTGCATACCAGCACATTGAAGCGCTGGCGGTGGAAGTCGGCCATCACGCCTTCCAGTTCGCGTTCGGGCATCTGGCCGTGGGCAATGCGGATGCGCGCCTCGGGGACCAGTTCCTCGAGTTCACGCACGGTGCGCTCGATGCTCTGCACTTCGTTGTGCAGAAAATACACCTGGCCGCCGCGTGACAGCTCGCGTTGCAGCGCCTCGCGGATCGTCGCCGGGTCCCACGCCGAGATGAAGGTGCGCACGGCCGAACGATGTGCCGGTGGCGTGGCGATCAGCGAGAGATCGCGCAGGCCGGCCATCGCCATGTTCAAGGTGCGCGGGATCGGCGTGGCGGTCATGGTCAGCAGGTCGACTTCGGCGCGCAGCTTTTTCAGCTGCTCCTTCTGGCGCACGCCGAAGCGCTGTTCCTCGTCGACGATCACCAGGCCGAGATTCTTGAACTTGATGTCCGGCTGCAGCAGTTTGTGCGTGCCCACGATCACGTCGATCTGGCCGTCGGCGAGGCGCTTCAGCGCCTCGTTCACTTCCTTGGTCGACTTGAAGCGCGACAGCACGTCCACGCGCACCGGCCAGTCGGCGAAACGGTCGGCGAAGTTGCGGTAATGCTGCTGGGCGAGCAGGGTGGTCGGCACCAGCACGGCGACCTGCTTGCCCGCGGTGGCGGTGGCGAATGCGGCGCGCAGTGCGACCTCGGTCTTGCCGAAGCCGACGTCGCCGCAGATCACACGATCCATTGCGCGCGGTGCGGCCAGGTCGGCAAGCACGGCCTCGATCGCGGTTTCCTGGTCGGGGGTTTCCTCGAACGGGAAGGTGCTGCCGAATTCTTCCACCAGCTGGCGGTCGATCGGCATTGACTCGCCGCCACGCGCCTGCCGCTGCGCATAGATCGCCAGCAGTTCGGCGGCGACGTCGCGCACTTTTTCCGCGGCCTTCTTGCGCGCGCGCTCCCACGCGTCGCCGCCCAGCGAATGCAGCGGCGCCAGCTCCGGCGCGGTGCCGGAGTAGCGGCTGACCAGGCCGAGTTGCGCCACCGGCACGTACAGCTTGTCGCCCTTGGCGTACTCGATGGTGAGGAACTCGCCATCCATGCCGCCGACGTCCATCGAGAGCAGGCCCTGGTAGCGGCCCACGCCGTGATCGACGTGCACGATTGGTGCACCGAGGGTGAGCTCGGTGAGATCGCGGATGATCGCTTCCGGATCGCGCGCAGTGCCACGGCGGCGCTTGCGGTCGCGCTCGCTGCGCACGCGTTCGCCGTACAGCTCGCGCTCGGTGAGTACGGTGATCGCCGGCGCGGTGAGTGCGAAGCCCTGTTCCAGGCTGGCGATGGTGATGGCGAAGCGCGGTGCACCTGTAGGAGCGGTTGTAGGAGCGGCTTCAGCCGCGATGCTTCTGTTGCCGATGCCGGTCGCGGCTGAAGCCGCTCCTACAGGAGGTTGCGGCTGCAGGAAGGCCTGCCAACCCTCCACGTTCTGCGGCTTCAATCCCGCCGCCGCCAGCGTTTCGATCAGCGCCTCGCGCCGTCCGGCCGAATCCGCGGCGATCAGCACGCGGCCCGGATAGCTGGCGAGGAAGTGCCTGAGCGACGTGCCCGGCTCCTCACCCTTGCGGTTGAGCGGCAGCTCCGGCGCGGGCTGGGTGCCGCTGGCGACGGCATGCTCATGGCCGCTGTCGACCACTTCCACGCGCAGTCGCTTGTTGAGGCGTTCGCGCAATTGTTCCGGCGGCAGATAGAGTTCGGCCGGCGGCAGCACCGGGCGTTCGATGTCGTGCGCGCGCTGGTCGTAGCGCTCGGCGGTCTGCGTCCAGAACTGGTCGGCGGCGTCGCCCGCGCCTTCGCCAAGCACGAACAGCGCGTCGTCGGCGAGGTAGTTGAACAGCGTGGCGGTCTCGTGGAAGAACAGCGGCAGGTAGTACTCGATGCCGCCGGGCGTGACGCCTTCCTTCATGTCCTGGTACAGCGGGCAGCGGCGCACGTCGATCGGGAAGCGTTCGCGCAGGTTGCCGCGGAATTCCTTCGCCGCCTCGTCGGTGAGCGGGAACTCGCGTGCGGGCAGCAGCTCGATCTTCTCCACCTGTTGCTGCGAACGCTGGGTTTCCGGATCGAAGCTGCGGATCGAGTCCACTTCGTCGTCGAACAGCTCGATGCGATACGGCTCGGCCGTACCCATCGGGAAGATGTCGAGCAGCGCGCCACGTACCGCGAAGTCGCCCGGCTCGGCCACCTGCGGCACGTTGCGGTAGCCGGAGGCTTCCAGCCGGCGCTGTTCGGCAAGCAGATCCAGCTTCTGGCGCTTGGCCAGCACCAGGCCGGAGCCGGTGATGTGCGTGCGCGGCGCGATGCGTTGCATCAGCGTGGCCACCGGCACCACCAGCACGCCGCGCTTCACGCTCGGCAGCTGGTACAGCGTGGCGATGCGCTGCGAGACGATCTCCGGATGCGGGCTGAACACGTCGTAGGGCAGGGTTTCCCAGTCCGGGAAATGCAGCACCGGCAGGCCGCCGGCGTAGATCTTCAGCTCGGCTTCCAGTGCCTGCGCGCGCTGGGTGTCGCGGGTCACCGCCACCAGCAGGCCGTCGTGCGTGCGTGCCGCCTCGGCAATCAGCAGCGCCCGTGCGGAGCCGTGGGGCGGCGTCCAGTAACGGCGTTGCTTGGGGGTGCTGGGAAGGGGCGGATGCTTGATCAGGCTGGACATAGGGGGCGCAGGTTCATGGCGCCGTCATCGAGCCGCGCCGGGGAAAGCGGGCAAGTGTAACGCGACAGCCCCGGCATGCCGGGGCTGTCTTCATCGTGTGCTGAGGGTGCGATCAGAGCTTCAACGTGATCTGCGCCGTACCCGGCTCATCCGGGATCAGGCGCTGCTTGAAGCCCAGCTCCTTGCACAGCTCCAGCATCGGGCGGTTTTCCAGCAGCACGTAGCCCCACAGCTCATACAGGCCGCGGCGACGGCTGTCGTCGACCAGTCGCTGCATCAGCAATGCGCCAAGGCCGAGGCGGCTCCAGTCCTGCTCCACCAGCACCGAGAACTCGGCACTGTCGGTGGCTTCGTCGACAAAGATCCGGCCCACGCCGCGCATCTCCGCCGGCTTGACCGATTCATCCATCAGCACAAAGGCGGTTTCAAGTGTCGGGTCGATACGGCACAACCGCTGCGCCATCGGTGCCGGCAGTTCGGACATGGCATGCAGGAAGCGGCGGCGGATGTCCTCCGGCGACAGCCGGGTGAAGCAGCGCTGCATTGCCGCTACATCGCCCGGCTCGATCGCACGCAATACAAGCTCGCGGCCGTCATGGGTACGCACTCGTTCGCCCTCGCTGGACAGCGCCACACGGGGGCGGGCAAAGCGCTCGCTGCTGCGTGGCGGCAGCGGTGCAAACCGGTCGGGGGCCGAGAAGTCGATGGCAGGTATCATGGCAGCTCCATACTTTTGCGTATTGTGTGCAACGCAACATGAATTTGCAATGACGGGCGCTTTCGCGTGGTGCCAAGGCTCAGCAGGCTTGATACCTGCTGTCTAATGCCTTCGTGCTGCATAACGGCAAGACCGACAGGGCGCAGACAGGTTTTGCCGTGGACTGCACAATGGGCATAGGTTTCCGATGGAGCATCAGGCAATGACCAGCAAGCGGGCCGGCGGCCTCACTGCCATCCAGCTGGAAGCGCTGTGCGGCAAGTGGCCTGGCGTGACGCGGGACATCAAATGGGGCGCGGACCTGGTGTTCAGCGTCGGCGGCAAGATGTTCGTGGTGACACCGTCGGATGGCAGCGAGGGTGGGCGGCTCTCGTTCAAGGTCGCGGACGAGCGCTTTCTGGAATTGACCGATCAGCCCGGCATCATCGCGGCCCCCTATCTGGCACGTTCGCGCTGGATCTCGGTCACCGAGCCGCAGCGGTTCGGTACGGATGAGCTGGCGGCGCTCATCCTCGATGCGTACGTACTGGTGCGCGCGAAACTGACCAGGAAGTTGCAGGCGACATTGAACCCGATACCGACACTGAAGGTGGCCAGGAAATGAAACAGCATATCGGCGCGCTGGCGCTGCTGGTTGCCGATTACGACGAGGCGATCGCCTGGTATACGCGGACCTTGCACTTCGACGTGATCGAGGACACCGACATGGGCGGCGGCAAGCGCTGGGTGCTGCTGGCACCACCCGGTTCGCGCGAAACCCGCCTGCTGCTGGCCCAGGCGAAAGGGGCGGAGCAGGTTGCACAGATCGGCCATCAAGCGGGTGGCCGCGTCTTTCTGTTCCTGCACACCGATGATTTCCAGCGCGACTGGCATCGCATGCGCGCCGCTGGCGTGAATTTCCGCGAGGAGCCGCGCGAGGAAGCCTACGGCACGGTGGCGGTGTTCGAGGATCTGTACGGCAATGCGTGGGATCTGTTGCAGCTGAAGCGTCAGCCCTCAGAGTGAATGAGGCCGGCGTGTCGCCCTCATACGGGTTGCGACTAGGGTTTCAGGGCTTGTTCGATGGCCTGCTGTGCCAGCGGTGCCATTACCGCATAGCCGGCGGCATTCGGATGCAACCCGTCGGCTGACAGATCCTTCTTCAGTGCGTGGCGGTTGTCGAGCAACGCATCGTAATAATCCAGGTAGACGAAGCGCTCGCGCTGCGCATAGGACTTGATCCACGCGTTGAGCTCGACAATCTTCTGCGGCGGCCGCCCCGTCGTCATGCCGGCGTCGACATAGTTGTTCACTGGCGTGACCGAGGCGAGCACGACCTTGATGCCGTTGGCGCGGGCCAGCTCGGCCATCGAAGCAAGATTGTCCTCGATCATGCCGAGTGTGGACGGGCCGGTATTGCCGGCGAGGTCGTTGGTGCCAGCGAGGATCACCACCACGCGGGGTTTCAGACCGATGACGTCGGCGCGGAAACGAACCAGCATCTGCGGCGTGGTCTGCCCGCTGATGCCGCGGTTGACATAGAGCTTGCCGGGAAAGAACACCCCGGTGCCGCGTCCCCAGAAATCGGTGATCGAATCGCCTATGAAGACCACGCGCGTCTCGCCGCGCTTCGGTGCGGGAAGCCGGGCGTTGTCGTCGCGGTAACGCGACAGTTCCGCCCAGTCGGCCACGCGTTTCTCGGTGGCGGCCAGGCGCTGCGCGAGCGCATCCGGTGCAGGCACGGAGGTTTGCGCAAGAGCGAGTCCTGCGTACAGCAGGCTGGCAAGGATCGTGGCGGATGTTTTCATGCGCGTACCTCGCTTGCCTTGGACAGTCTGCGGCACAGATGCTGCGACAGGGACACGGAAAGCAGCTTAATTTGATTTGCGCATCAAGCTTCAAGGGTGGAAATCAGGCCACAGGTATTTGCAACTCAGGTCGGCTGGCGAGTGGGCCATGATGCGATCGTGGAATGCAGCCTGCATCGCGACGACATCATCGACGTCTTCCGGCAACAGCTCATGCGCTGCGACGGCCTTGTTGGCTGCCGATCGCGTCTGCTCGATGAATGCGGCGCGCGATGCATACCGGGCCTCCAGGGACGGGCGCGGATCCCCCGCTGACTTGCGTTCGGCTTCCGTGCGTGCAAAGGGCTGGAACGAACCCTCGAACCGGTCGAGCGCCCAGCCGAAGCCGGAAGCGTCGCTCTGCTGATTCCAGCCCGTATATGTGCCGAGGGGGACTTGCACGGCGACGGGTCGCAGGCCGGCCAAATCGGTGCCGTCCTTGTCCGGAGCCGGTACCAGAACCGTATATGGCTGACCGTGGGTTGGGGGCAGTCGGTCGATGAGACCTTGGGCGGCGAACCGGAGGCCGAAGTCCATGCGATCAGGCGCGAAGGGATTGTCCGGGGCAGCCAGGCCGATGCCTTTGGGGAACATCTGCCTGTATTGCGCCACCGATACCAGGGTGCCGCTGGCCAGCGTGGGATACGCGCTCGCAGGTGGCATGCCCTCGCCGCGCACCCAGCGATCCAGATCAATGAGCAGAGCCCGCAGGCTGGGCAGGTCGTCAATCGGATCGGAACAGTTGACCGTATTGCCCCGCATGGGATCGGGTGTCAGCAGGTGCTGCATGCCGGTGAACAGGTAGAGGCGTGTATTCGGGTCTGTTGCCACATCGGTGCTGCCATCGGGCAGCGTCTGCAGCAGCGATGCCGATCGTCCCCAGAACTCGGTGGACTTGTTGACGAAGAAGAGCTTTGGACTCCTTCCTTTCGCGTCGCGCGCGCGTGCCAGCAGGGAGCCGGTTTGTCCCGTCACGCGGTCGTGCTCTTCTGCCGTGGTGAACGGGAACAGGTCCGTCGGATAGTCCCGATCCAGCACCAGGCTGGCAGCGCGCGTCGGAAAGGCGAAGCGGTGATTGAAGCTGCCTCGGCCACTGCCGCCCACGAGACTGAGCGCGCCATCGAAGACGAGCTTCTGCTGCTCGTCGAGATCGAAGCCGTCGTAGAGCATCTGCTCGATCAATCGCCCCGTCTGGCTGGCTCCGAACAGCAGCACGCGTTTGCGAGCGGGGGCACCCTCGAACGGATGGGCCCGGAACCAGGACAGCAGATCACGGATGCCGGCTACGCCTGCAGCGACGACATACGGATCGCGCGCGGTGTAGGTGAGTTCGTAGATCAGGCCCGGCTTGAATCCATCATGCATGCGCAGTTGGGTAGATGCCTGGCCGTCCGTCGCCGGTACAAAACTCCACAGGCTGCGCTGCACCGGAACACGCGGATCGTCGGGCCGCGCTCTGACGGTCAATGCCGCCAGAGGATCATCCTTGATCGCGAGGGGATAGGCGCGCCCGTCGATGCCGGTGAAGGATGCCGTGTCTGACGGCTTGTCCACGGTAAATTCGTTCGCCACCTTTCCGGTGATCGCGCGGCCATGATCGGTGGCGATGGGTGGGGTGAACACCAGCGGATGGTCGTCCGGTCCTTCGGGCTTGACGTCCCATTGCCAGGCGGAGGCAAGCACCGTGAAGCCGTTGCGCTGGAGGAACCCGGTATCGACGAAGGGAGGCGTCCTGGTCGGGTCGATCGCGAAATTCAACATCCCGGAAATCTGGCCACCGCGGTTGTTGACGTCGTAGAGCAGAGTGGAATCGACGGCCTTGGTCGGTCGCAGCAGCACGAATTCCGTGGAGAACTCGACCTGCCCTTCGCTGTCGCGTGGCGCGTACTTGAGATCGACGATGCGGGCGTTCGCCTTGTTGTCCGGATCGAGCTTGAACCACGCGCGTCCGTGGATCGTTTCGTAAGCGCCCACTCCGGGAAATACCTTGCCCCCCTGGTAGGGCTTGCGATCGAGGACTTCGATGTGGTCGACAGCCGCAAGCGTCACTCGCGATACGGTGGCAAGGGCGAATCCTGTGCATGCCACCAGGGCCCAGCACGACAGGCGATGCATACGAGCTGTTCGGATCATCAGGTAGTCTCAAGTGGGTGGGGCAGCGAGGTACAAGCGAAGATATCCAATACAGACATGCCATCGCGTCCTTTCGACGCGGTCGGTCGAAAATACGCATGGCCAATCAGTTCGTGATGTCTGGCTCGAAAAAGCTCCAGCGCACGTCATCGAACTTGGCCTTCATCGCCGCTTCGACGGTGTTGATCGCGTCGATCAGGGTGCGGTCGCTGGTGGCCGGCTGCATGCGCGCCTTCACCGCCACCATTACGTCGGGACCCATCTGCAGGGTGATCAGGTTCAGGACCTCGGCGACTTCCGGGCGGCTGTTGAGGAAGTCGAGTAGTTCGGTGCGGCGGCGTGGTTCGACGCCCTGGCCGATCAGCAGGGCCTTCACCTCGATCGCCACCAGCACGGCGACCACCACCAGCAGCACGCCGATCGCGATGGTGCCGAGCGCGTCGAACATCAGGTTGCCGGTGAGCATGGTGGCGCCGATCGCCAGCGCGGCCAGGCACAGGCCGATGAGGGCGGCCAGGTCCTCGCCGAAGATCACCAGCAGTTCGCTGGAGCGCGTCTCGCGGAACCACGTCCACAGGCTTTGCGTGCCGCGCGCCTGGTTCACTTCCTGCAGGCAGCCGTGCATCGAGAAGCTTTCGGCGACGATGCCGAACACCAGCACGCCGAGTGCCAGCCACGGCCACTTCAGCGGCTCGGGATGCGTGAGCTTGTGGATGCCCTCGTAGACCGAGAACATGCCGCCGACGCTGAACAGCAGGATCGCGACCAAGAACGACCAGAAGTACAGCGCGCGCCCCCAGCCGAGCGGGAATTCCTCCGACGGTGGCCGCTTCGCCTGGCGCATGCCGAGCAGCAGCAGGCCCTGGTTGCCGCAGTCCGCCAGCGAATGCACCGCTTCGGCCATCATCGCGCCGGAACCGGTGATGATGGCTGCGAACAGCTTGGCTACGAAGATGGCGAAGTTCGCGCCGAGGGCGAGCAGGATCGGCTTCAGCGAGTTGGCGTGACCAGACATGCGGCGTCGATCCCTGGAGTTGATCCCGCAGTTTAGCGTTGCCGCATAATTTTGCGACCAGGCTTCAGCGGATGCCGACTCCGACGCCGACACCGAAGTGGATGTTGCTGCGGCCCTTTTCCATTTCCGCGGGCGTCCATACGTGCGACTGCGCGGCAACGACCAATGGGAATACATAGTCGGCTTCGCCGACCTTGCCGGCGCGGCTGCCGTTGAGCTTGCCGCTGACCGTCATCAGCGCGCCTGGCGGATAGCTGAGCGGTTCCACGTAACCAGGCATTACCACGATGAAGCGGCCGCCACCGTTGTCGCCCGCTTGTGGTCGCTGCGAGGAATCCAGCGGATAGGCCAGCAATTCGACCTCGCTGTGATCGGCGTAATTCTGCACCTGCACGATGCGGCCACCCCAGATCACCGCATTGCCGGTATAGCGCTCGGGTGACTGTGCCACCTGGGACGGCACGACGACGACGGCGTTCGGTACGTTCTGGTAGATCGGCGCCGGTGCGCAGGCAGCCAGGGCCAGCGCAAGCAGCGGAGTGGACAGGTGGCGAAGGGAGCGGGCAGCGACGGACATGGTTGGACTCCAATGGGCAACTGCAACGATAACGGCTTGAACGGAAACGGCAATGAACGGTTGATTACGTTACAACAAGCTGCATGGGCAGCTTACGCGTCGAGGTGTTTCAGCGCTTGCGAGTCGGGCCACCGTTGCGCACCGGACCGCCGCGCAACGGTGGCCGTGCCGCCGCCAGACGCGACGGCGGCAGCGGGCTGGGCGCAGCAGGCTCGGCACCTTCCTGCAGCAGCCAGTCCAGTTTCCATTCGGCTGGGCGCTCCTGCGACAGCAGGCTGGCCAGTGCACGCAGCGGTTCGCGCAGCACGTCGTCGAGGTTCCAGGGCGCGTTGAGGATCACCATGCCGGAGCCGTTGAGGCGCAGCGGTGAATCGTCCGGGTGCACCAGCAGTTCGGCACGCAGCACGCGCTTTGCACTGCTGCGTTGCAGGCCGCGCAGGAAGGGCTGCACCTGGCTGCGCAGCTTGATCGGATACCACACGGCGTAGACACCGGTGGGCCAGCGCAGCAACGCTTCCTTCAGTGCCTTCTCGATCTGCTTGTATTCCGCTTCCTGCGCTTCGTACGGCGGATCGATCAGCACCAGGCCGCGCTTTTCCTTCGGCGGTACGAGGGCCTTCAAAGCCTCGTAGCCATCGCGCTGGTGCACATGCATGCGCGGGTCGCGATGCAGCAGTTCGCGCAGCTTGGCGGCTTCGTCCGTATGCAGTTCGCACAGCTGTGCTCTGTCGTCCGGGCGCAGCAGGCGAGCGACCTGCAACGGCGAGCCGGGGTAGTATTTCAGGCCCTGCTCGTTGCCTTCGCCGGAGAGGATCAGGCTGCGCCAGCGTTGCAGCAGCGGCGGCACCTTTTCGGCCGGATGCAGGCGCGTGATGCCGTCCTTGTGCTCGCCGGTCTTCTTTGCCTCGAAACCGTCCAGTGCGTAGCTGCCACTGCCGGCATGCGTGTCGATGTAGCAGAACGGCGTCGGCTTGGCCTGCATCGCCTCGATCAGCGCGAGCAGCACGGTGTGCTTCAGGACATCGGCGAAGTTGCCGGCGTGGTAGGCGTGGCGATAATTCATGGCGGTCACGGCGGGCAGGGTGGCCAAGTATAGACGGGCAGGTGTCTGCTTCCCGTTGCATGGCTTTCGTGACTGGCGGAAAGCCTGATGGATACAGGTCCAGAGTTGAGGCAGGACAGCGCAGCACCTAAGCTGTGCCAATGCCCCGCACACTGCGCCATCTCGTACGCTTGCCGCACCTGCGAGTGATGGCATGGCTGGCGTGGCTGATGCTGGCGATGGCGCCGGTGCATGCGGCACCGGGTGGAATGCCGGATATGGCGCCTGCTGCTGGCCACGCCGCACATCAGGCCCATATGTCCGATGGCATGCATCACGCCATGCCGGTCAAGTCCGAGTGTTGCGACGGTCAAGACCATGCAGATCACGGCACCATGAATACCTGTCACTGTGCAGCGACATGCAGCACGGTGTTGCCGGTCATGGCGATGACGCTCCTTTCTGCCGTGGCGCCTGCTGTCTTGCACGTCGCCTCACTTCGGGTGATCGCGCCCAAGCTCGCGCATGCACCACCATTGCGACCTCCGCTGGTCCGGATCTCCGAACTGACCTGATCCGTCGCGCGCTCCGGCCATGGCCGTTTGCTGCCGCGCGACGGCGGCCATGACCGACTCCGGCCTTGCCGGGGCACGCTGTGTGGAGCTGCACCATGAAACCTGTTCAGCCCTCGGCAGACACGCTGCCGAACTACTCCCGCCGTCGCTTTGTACAAGGTCTGGCGCTGGGCGGCGCGTTTGCCGGCATCGGGCTGTGGCGCTCGTCGCCGGTCTGGGCGCTGACCAGCGCCGGCCAACCGACCGTGTCGGGCGGCACCGATTTTTCCCTCGACGTGATCGAGGCGCCGGTGAACTACACCGGCGCGCCGCGGCTCGCCACCACGGTGAACGGCAGCGTGCCGGGCCCGGTGCTGCGCATGCGCCAGGGCTCGACCGTCACGCTGCGCGTCACCAACCGGTTGCGCGTGCCCACCTCGATTCACTGGCACGGCATCGTGCTGCCGTTCCAGATGGACGGTGTGCCGGGGATCAGTTTTCCCGGCATCGCGCCGGGCGAGACCTTCGTCTACCGGTTCACCCTGCGCCAGTCCGGCACCTACTGGTATCACTCGCACTCGGGTTTCCAGGAGCAGACCGGACTCTACGGTGCGCTGGTGGTCGAGCCGGACGGTCCCGAGCGTCATCCCGCCGATCGCGACTACGTGGTGATGCTCAATGACTGGACCGATGAAAACCCCGAGCATGTCTACGCGAAGCTGAAAAAGCAGAGCGACTACTACAACCGGGCCCGACCCACCGTCGCCGATTTCATGCGCGACGTGCATCGCGAGGGACTCTCGCCGGCGCTGGCGCAGCGGCGCATGTGGAACACGATGCGCATGAATCCGACCGACCTGAGCGACGTGTCGGGCGGTACCTATACCTATCTGATGAACGGCATCGCGCCGGCCGGCAACTGGACCGGGATATTCCGCGCCGGCGAGAAGATCCGCCTGCGCTTCATCAATGGCTCGGCGGCGACGATCTTCGACGTGCGCATTCCGGGCCTGAAGATGACCGTGATCAGCGCGGATGGCCAGGACGTGGAGCCAGTGACGATCGACGAATTCCGCATGGCGGTCGCCGAGACCTATGACGTCATCGTGGAGCCACAGGACGAACGTGCCTACACGCTGTTCGCCCAGTCGATCGACCGCAGCGGCTATGCACGCGGCACGCTGGCGCCGCGGCCGGGCATGCAGGCTGCGGTGCCAGCGATGGATGCACGTGTCCGGCTCGGGATGCAGGACATGATGGGCGATATGGGTAGCGCGCATGTGTCGCATGACATGGCCGGCATGGATCACGATGACATGGCGGGCATGGCCGGCATGGACATGGGTGCAGCACCGGTGGTGCGCCATGCGCGCACGGAAGTGGGCCCTGCTGTCGACATGCGCGTGAACACGCCGCGCACGAATCTCGACGATCCCGGCGTCGGCCTGCGCGACAACGGCCGGCGTGTGCTGACCTATGCCGACCTTCACACGATCGGTGGCTCGATCGATACGCGTGAACCCGGGCGTGAAATCGAGCTGCATCTGACCGGCAACATGGAACGCTACATGTGGTCGTTCGACGGAGTGAAGTTCTCCGATGCCAAACCTGTGCATTTCAACACCGGCGAGCGGCTACGCATCGTGCTGGTCAACGACACCATGATGAATCACCCGATCCACCTGCACGGCATGTGGAGCGAGCTGGAGAATGCCGACGGTGAATTCCAGGTACGCAAGCACACCATTAACGTGCAGCCAGCCCAGCGCATCAGTTATGCGGTGACCGCCAACGCGCCGGGGCGCTGGGCGTATCACTGTCACATGCTCTATCACATGGAGGCGGGCATGATGCGCGAGGTGGTGGTGTCATGAGCATGCGCAGTCAGTCACCCACTTCTCTTCGCTGGCGTCGCCTGCTGCTGGCAGCCAGCCTGTCACTGGCATGGCCGCTGGTTGCGACGGCGCAAAGTGCCGATACGCCGGCGAATCCGCCGATGCCGATGGACCAGATGGCCATGCCAGGCATGAGCCATGGGGTGAAGCCGGAGACGGAGCAGGACACGAAGCCGGCGACGGAGCATGCCGCGATGCCGGGCATGGATCACGCCAGCACCACCGCAACAAAAGATACGCGCAGCCCGGATTATTCCGATGGCATCGTCCGCGGCAACATGCCGGGCATGGACATGCTCGACCACCAGCCGCTGGGCATGTTGAAGATCGACCAGCTCGAGCTCACCGACGGCCGTTACACCAGCGGCCAGGCGTGGGAGGTGGAAGGCTGGTACGGCGATGACAGCGACAAGCTGTGGCTGCGTAGTGAGGGTGATGCTGAGCATGGCCACATCGAAGAAGGCCAGGTCGAGGCGTTGTGGAGCCATGCTGTCGCCGCGTTCTGGAACATCCAGCTCGGCGTGCGGCAGGACGTGGGCGAAGGCCCGCATCGCTCGTGGGCCGCCTTCGGCATCCAGGGGCTGGCGCCGTACTGGTTCGAGCTGGAGGCGACCGGCTACCTTGGACCATCAGGCCGTACCGCCGCACGCTTCCGCGCGGAGTACGAACTGCTGTTCACGCAGCGGCTGATCCTGCAGCCGGAGGTCGAACTCAACCTCTATGGCAGCGACGATCCGGCCAGCCATGTCGGCAGCGGCCTCTCCGATACCCAGCTTGGTCTGCGCCTGCGCTACGAAGTCAATCGGCAGTTTGCGCCCTACATCGGCATCGTGTGGCTACATCGCTATGGCGCGGCAGCCGATGACGCACGGCTGGATGGCCAGCCGTCGATGGATCGGCAATTCGTTGCTGGCGTGCATATCTGGTTCTGAGGACAGCCCATGAAACACTTCACCACCATCATCACGACCACGGCGGCCCTGGCTGTCATCGGCATCGTCGGCGTCGGCGCGTTCGTTTACTCCGGCATCTACAACATCGGTGCCGACGATCACCACACGCGGCCGGTCTATGCGCTGATGCAGACACTGCGGGAACGCTCGATCGAGTGGCGCTCGAAAGGCCTCACGGTGCCGAACCTCGACGATCCGCACTTGATCCTCAAGGGCGCGGGCCAGTACGCAGCGATGTGCACCGGCTGCCATCTGGCACCGGGCATGGCCGATTCCGAAATCCGGCCGGGGTTGTATCCGCAACCGCCTGAACTGTCGAAGCTCCGATCCGATCCGCGCGAAGCGTTCTGGGTGATCAAGCACGGCATCAAGATGAGCGCGATGCCGGCATGGGGCGGCAGTCACGACGATGCCACCATCTGGAGCATGGTCGCGTTCCTGCAGAAGTTGCCCGATCTCTCACCAGCGCAGTACAAGGACATCGTGGCCAGGGCACCGCCGGACGAAGATATGGATGAAGCCAGTGACCATGGCGAGGTTGATGCGCATGGTGCGGCGGACATGCAGGGCATGCAGATGTCCGCCAGGCCGACCGTCAAGGATTCCACTCGCAATACCAGCACCGATAACGGGGGCACGCAGCATGGCCACTGAAATGATCCTGCAGAGTACGTTGACCTGTCCGCATTGCGGCCATCAGGTCAACGAGACGATGCCAACCAATGCCTGCCAGTTCTTTTACGACTGCGCAGGGTGTGGCCAACTGCTGCGGCCCAAACCCGGTGACTGCTGCGTGTTCTGCTCCTACGGCACCGTGCCGTGCCCGCCGGTGCAGTTGCAGACGTCCTGCTGCGGTCATTGATCCGGCAAGAACCCGGCGCCGCTGGCGGACAGGCGCAGCGGCGCCGGGCTGGAACCCATGCTGTCGATCCTGCGCAGTTACCTGAATGACCTGCAGGTTCGCTCAGTAGGCGACGGTGATGCGCTGGCGCAACGCGTCGTGCTTCTCGATGCGATCGAGCAGGGCAGCCGCGTAGTCGGGAACGGTGATGCGGCTGACGCCGTTGCCATCGACCAGCAACTGGTCGCCGCCGACGCGGTACTTGCCGCTGCGCTCGCCGTCCTCGATCAGGGCGGCCGGGCTGACATAGGTCCAGTCCACGTCGGCCTGGCTGTCGCGGAACACGTCGAGCGCCTGGCCCTGAGCCTTCGCTTCCGGCTTCCAGGCGTCGGGGAAGTGCGGGTCGTCGAGCACCTTGACGCCCGGCGCCACTTCCAGCGAGCCGGCACCGCCGACCCACAACAGGCGCTTCACACCGGCCTTCGGCAGGTTGTTCAGCAACACGCCGGCATTCGCAGGCACGCTGTCGGGGTTGCCGTCGCGACGCGCGGACAGGCTGGTCACCACGGCATCCACGCCGCGCACGGCGTCGAGCCAGGTAGCTGGCTGGGCGACATCGCCGGTGACGACCTTCAGCTTGTCGTTGCGCTGGGTGAGGCGGCTCGGGTCGCGCACCACGGCGACGACGTCATAACCGCGTGACAATGCTTCATGGAGGATGCCCTGGCCGAGATGGCCGGTGGCGCCGAACAATGCGATTTTCATGGGTGGCTCCGGTAGGTGCCGCGCAATGGATAGTCGGCGGCTGATGGAGCAAAGCATGCGCGTCACGATTGGTTTGATAAACCGCCCAATGCATAATTCACTGTAAATCCATAGTTGACAGTGGTGAGCCTGTGGCGAATGAAGTCAATCTCAATCGGCTGACGGTGTTCGTGGCGCTGGTGCGCGCCGGCTCGTTCACCGCGGCGGCCGAGCAGCTGGGGCTGACCAAGGCGATGGTCAGCCAGCATCTGGCCCGGCTGGAACAGGAACTGGGCACCACGCTGCTGCTGCGCAGTACCCGGCGCATGTCGTTGACCGAGGCTGGCACGGTCTTCCATGCCGATTGCGTGCGCCTGCTCGCCGAAGCCGAGGCGGCGATCGCGCGGGTCGGCGGCAATCGCGATACGCCCAGTGGCACCTTGCGCCTCACCACCTCGACCGACTACGGCATGGCGGTGGTGGCGCCGGCACTGGCGAGTTTCTGCCAGCTGCATCCGCAGGTGCAGGTCGATCTGGTGATCGGCGACCGGATCAACGACCTGATAGCCGAGCGCTTCGACCTGGCGATACGCGTGGGCTGGCTGCGCGACTCCAGCCTGCATGCCACTCGTTTGGGCAGTTTCCGCCAGATGGTGGTGGCTACGCCGACGTATCTGGCTATTCACGGTACGCCACGCCGCCCGGAGCAACTGGCGGCGCATGGCTGGATTGCGATGTCCGTGCTGGCCACGCCGCTGCGCTGGACCTTCGTGAGTAGCGGTGGCACCCGGCGTACCGTGCGCATGAGGCCGGTGGCCCAGGCCAACAATGCCGCTGCGGTACGTGCGATGGTGCTGGCTGGTGCCGGCGTGGCGGTGCTGCCGGATTACCTGGCCGAGGAAGACATTCTTGCCGGCCGGCTGGTGGTGTTGCTGGCGCAATACCGGTTGCCCGAGGGCGGCATCCATGCGGTTTATCCGGGACGGCAGCCGCCGGCGAAAGTGCGCAGCTTTATCGACCATCTGCGCGGGCGACTCGCCGGCGAGTAAGCCATTCGGCCGTGGTCAGTCGACGATGCTGTGGCTTTCGGTGGTGCCGAGCAGTTCGGGCTGCTTCGTGCCGCGCTGCGTACGATTCAGCAGTGGATGTGCGAACACCGCCGCGAGAATCACCGCCACGCCGGCGTAAAACCAGTGATCCAGTTCGTGCTGCTCGCCAAGCAGCACGATCGCCAGCACGATCGCGTAGACCGGCTCCAGATTCGTCACCATTTGCGTGCCGAACGCGCTCATGTGGCGCAGCGCCACCAGCGCCAGCGTGAAAGGTAGCAACGTGCAGCCGAACGACAGCGCGAGCAGCAGCAGTGCATCGTGCAGGTCCGGCAGCACGAAGGCCGGCCCGGTGTGCGGCAGCAGTGGTGCCAGCGCGGTGAGGAAGAGCGTGCCGGTGCCCAGCTCGATGCAGGTCACCGTCAACGGATCGCCGTGCTCGACCAGCCGCTTGTTGAGCGAGCCGAACAATGCCACGAACAGCGCCGACAGCACACCTACCGCGATACCCAGCCGCATACCGTGCGGCACGCCGCCGACCACCATCATTACGCCCGGCACTACGGCCACGCCGATCATCAGCTCGCGCGGGTCGAACTTGCGTTTGGCGATCCACGGTTCGATGAAGGCCAGGAACACCGGCCCCAGTGCAATGCAGGTCGCGCCGACCGAGGCGTTCGACAACTTGATCGCCGCATAGAAAGTCAGCCAGTGCAGCGACACCAGCACGCCAATGCCCGCGTACGCCCAGATCAGTCGGGCCGGCATTGCGCGCAAGCCGCGCCAGACCTTCGGCATCAGCAACAGCGCGGCCACCACCAGCAACATGCGCCACCACACCAGCGGCAACGCCGGCAACGTGATCAGTTTGCCGAGGATCGCGGTGAAGCCCCACAGCAATACGCAGAAGTGAATCTGCAGGCGGGCCTTCGTGATCGGTGGCATTGGCGGGATTCTTTCGACGTGACAGCGGACATTCTAACTGTCAGCGCAGCATTGTCCCGCTCGGGCTGTGGCCGCTTGGTGTGATTTCTTCGATGCAGGCAAGCCAACGATGCGCCCGGGCTGGGCGCACCGGGTCCAGCGGGAGTCGCTCAATCAGTGTACGTCGTGCTTGTGCGCATGCTTCTTTGCAGCGTGTTCGGCATGCTCGATCGCGTGCAGCTTGTGGCCGTGTGCCAGATGCGCATGGTGGCTGGCCTTGTCGTGATTGCCTGCCTCGGCATGTTCGGCTGCTGCGCGATGGTGTTTGGCGGCCTCGTCGAGGTGCTTGGCGGCTTCATGATGGTGATGATGAATTTCGTGCTGGTCGCTCATGGAAAGCTCCTTCATCAAAGGTGATCCCGATCCACAGGAGGATCGGGATCACTGAAGCTAGGCGCATGCAGTGACACTGTCATGACCCTTTGCTCAACGGTGCTTTAACGTGATTTCCTGCCGGTAGGCACGGCCCTGGCCGGCGTGCGCATCTGCTCCAGCACGGTGCTGCAGGTGTTTGCATTCGTGTTGTCGTGACTGGGCGCGACCAGTGCGAGCAGGGCAGCTGCGGGCGCAGCAACCACACCAAGCGCGACCGCACCGGCACCGCGAATCAACAACGGCCCCTTCTGCACGCCGACGTCGGGGTTTTTCAGCGTACCCTTGACGTATAGCGGTGAGCGCAGCGAGAAGATGCGGAAACCCTTGGTGTGCGGCGTGACATCGAGGTTGAGCTGTTCGCTGGCCATGTTCGCGGTGCCACTGACATTGATGGTGGCATCTTCCGTATCGAACACGAACAGTCGCGCATCGAACAGGCCGTCGGTGGCAATCAGGTCCGAAGCGGCACAGTTGATCTTCACTGTCTTGTCGCCGAACAGTTTGCCGATGACGATGTTGCCGACGTTGAGGCCGGCGGTTTCCAGCAGGGTCTTGCTGATCGCACCGTCATTCATCAGCAGCTTCAGTTCGCCATTGGCATGGGCCAACAGCGCGGCCACCGAGTTGCCGCGTACGCGGAGATCGGTGTCGCCATTGATTTCGCCGAAGCTGGTCTGCATCGGCGCGAATTCCGGAAACAGCTGCTTGAGCTTGAGATGACGTGCGCTCAGTTTCAGCGTGCCCTGCATCGGCGACTTGCCGCCATCCAGGCGGATGTGGCTGCTGATGCTGCCGCCGGCCAGCCCGAAGTTCAGTGGGTCCAGCTGCAGCAGGCCGCCAGTCATGACCAGATGGGTATTCAACGACTCGATCGGCAGACTCGGTCCATGCACGATGCGTACAGCGCTGAACTGCACGTCCGCATCCATCGCCTCCCAGCGATCGGTGCGGAAGGGCTCGACTGGCAGCACCTTGTCGGCAGGTTGCGCGGTGGCGTCACCGCGTTGCTGCTTTTCGGCGCTGGAGTCGGCTCCGATCAGTGGGGCCAGATCGGCAAATTGCAGCAGTTGCGATTTCACCGTGCCGCTCAACTTCGGCCGCGTGCCACCGGTGGTGTAATCGAGATCCCCAGCCAGGTCGCTGCCGCCGACACGGCCACGGAAGTGCTGGTAGCTGAAGTGAATGCCGTTGCGGTGGAGCTCGGCCTTGAGTCGTCCCTCCGTGGCATACGGCGGGGTGTCCGGCAGGGTAACGCCGATGATCGGATACAGCTTGGCCATGCTGGAGCCGGCGAACCACAGCTTGAGGTCGAGTGCCGCCAGATGCGTCGGATCGGTCAGTGTGCCGACCAGGGCGATATGGCTGTCGCCGATGCGCAACCGGGCCTGCACCGGAAATGGCTCGCCGTTCTGCTGCAAGGCCAGCACTGCACCGATTCGACCGCTGCCGCTGGTCGGTACGCCCTGATAAGTGCCATCAGCCTTCCAGGCGAACTGGTAACTGGTCTTGCTGGCAATGGCGCTGTTTGCGTTGCTCGTATCGTTGTTTTCAGCACGGGCCACGGCTTTTCCTGCGGCCGGACCCGCCGTCTTGTCGGCCTGCGCACGGGCATCGGCGGACTCCTGCACCACAATCTGGTCGTACGGGATCGCCTGTTGCAACGGTTCGACACTGAGCTGGAGTTTCACCTTGCTGGTGGCGTCATCCAGCGCGATCTGGCCGCGATCGAAACCGATCGCCCCGAGATCAAGCACCCACACCGACGGCGCACTGCTCTGCGGCAGACTGAAGTCCCATGTGGCCTGTCCCTGCTTGTTGCGTTCGAGGTCGATGCTCGGCTGCATCAGTTGCAGTGATGGAATACTGATGCGATGGGCGAGCAGCCCCAGCGGCGACAAACGAAAGCGCAACCCATCCAGATGCGCGAACTGCGGCTGATCTGCCCAGGACGGATTTGATATTTGGATATCGCGCGCGGTGAACTCGGGCCATGGCACCAGTGCAGCCAGTCCGCCATCGGCCGGCTCGCGCTGCCATGCCACGCTCAGGTCGCCATTGATCGCGAAAGGTCGGCCGATGGCCTGGCTGACTTTTTCATTGAGATAGGGCTTGAGCCGGTTCCAGTCGAAGGTGGCGATGACGATGACCACGACGACGATCAGTACCAGCAGCGTGCCCACCATCCAGCTCATTACCTTGCGGCTGCGTTTCATCGGTTGCTTCCTGCGCTACGCCCTGCAACAGCGAGCCTTGCCCGTACTGATAACGTAGCCAATGGCAAGGTTATGTATGCAAGGCGGCAAGAAACTCAGCAGGGATTCATGCGTCAGGCATCACGCCGCAACCCTGTTGCGCTGGCGTCGACCTATGCGATACACCGCAGCTGGCGGCAGATTGAACAACACGCTGCCGATGCGTACCGCTTCAAGGTCGAGCCGTTCCAGAAGGTGCCGCGGCAACGGGCAGCGCGGGCCGTAGGTGAACTGGTAGAACGCGCCGTTGGAGTGCAGCTGTCGCTCGAATACGCCCTGGATGATCGCCGCGACCTGGCTTGCCGGCATCGACAGCAATGGCAAGCCGCTGATCACTGCGCTGGCCCGCTCATCGCCGAACAGGGGAAGCGCATCGCCCAGCCGCGCGGCGTCCATGCTCAGTACATGCGCACCCGGATAGCGATGTGCCAGGGCGTCGGCAAAAACCGGGTCGGCCTCAATCAACGCAAGACGATGGGTCGGTATGCCGCGGGCAACCAGGGCACGTGTGAACACACCCGTGCCAGGGCCCAGTTCGATCACCGGGCCATCAAGATGGTTGATGTGCGTGGTCATCAGCCGCGCCAGTGACGGGCCCGACGGTGTCAGTGCGCCGATGCTGCGCGGGGCTCGCATCCAGGCCCGCAGGAAGGTCAAGGTATCGTTCAGCGGCATCGTGGCTTCCAGCGGGACGGGCAATGAGCGTGCGGACACGCTCAGTCCCACAAGTTAACCGACAAGGCTGAACAGAATGTTTTCATGGCGCGGTTATAACCGTTGTCCCGACCATCAAGGTCTGGCGGACGTGGTGGCTTGGGCGGTGCGTACCGGTACGTCGATATCGCACAGGTCGACCTTGCCGGCAGGCACGGCATAGAACGCATCGCGACGGTTGCGCTTTGCTTCGATCAGGGCGGTGAACGTAGGGCTGTCGGTACGCAGTACTTCCAGTGAGGGCCGCTGAGCTGGCGGCAGATCGACGGCCAGTTGCACGGATTCGATGGCGGTTCGCTGCGCCGGCGCGGTATAGAAACCCATCGGACCTGTGCCGCGTGGCAAGCCGGACAGCAACGGCATGCCTTCCAGTACGCGGCCGATCACGGCGAGGTTGCGGTCCAGCCGACGTGGCGCCTGGCCGATGACCGCATACAACGCGCTGCCGTTGCCGGTTTCCGGGCCGTTGTCGCGCCCCACGCCGACCATGCCGTAGCAGTGGGTCAGCCATTCCTGTCCGCTGGCCGGGTCACGTGCCACCGGGAAACCTTCGGAGAAGCCGACCTGGGGTGCATAGACATCGCCATCCGGTAGCGCGGTCCATGGCAGTTTCGGGTCGATTGGGCGCGTGAATTCCGGTGGAAGCTTGGTTTTCGCTTTGCCCAGCGAGCGGATTTTTTTCGGGTCGCCGCCATCGTCGCCAGCTGGATCGTCCCACTGGGTCACGAAGTTGTCCTGCACCCGCACGATGGCCAAGTCGTCGAAGTAGTGCTGTCGCACCAGAGTACGGATATTCGCCGCGTGCAGTGGTGTGAAGTCCGGTGCCAGCTCGATCAATACACGGCCAGCTGGCAGTTGCATGACCAGTAGATTGCTCGGGTCGGGCCGGCGCCATTCAGCCGGGCTGGACTTGGCAAGGAGCTCCTGGGACGTCGGTGTTGCTGTGGATTTGCCCTGATCGGCGAGTGCGGGCGCCGCAATCAGACAGGCGGCCAGTGCGGTGGCGGCGACGAGGTGGCGGCGACGAAACATGCATTTCCCCTTCGGACTGTGGACCAATGGAAGGCGCAACTTAGCAGAGCCGGGGCGGACACATTGTCAATGTGTCCGCGACTGAGTCGATCCATGTCTGTTGAACACTGAGCCTGCGGCCGGCGATCCACGATGCCTGTGTCAATCAGTTTTCACGTTCATGGCGTCGGCTGTGCCAACGATAGGGCAGATGGCGCAACTGGATGTCTGCTACCTTGTCGAACCATCGGAAACTGCCGTACCAGGCGATGTTTGCTTGAAACCCCAGGCCACTCTCATCGAAAAGATATGAATCGACAAGACTTCCTGCTTCATGGTGTTTCGCTGGCCAAGAAGACTGCACTCGAAATTGGTCCGTTGGCGAGTCCAATTGTCACAAGAGAGATGGGTGATGTGATCTATGTCGACTATGCCGACGCTGCATTTCTGCGTCATCGATACGAACACGACCCCAATGTGGACGTCGCGAAAATCGTCGACATCGATGCGATATGGGGCGAAGACACGTTGCAAGAGGCCATCGGCACGAATAGAAAAGTTGACTATGTGATTGCCTGTCATGTCATCGAACATGTTCCCGATCTCATAACATGGCTGAACGAAATCGAACATGTCCTGACAAGCAATGGCGAGGTCAGGCTGGCGATACCCGACAAGCGGTATACCTTTGACTATTTGCGTTCCGAAACGCGGCTTGCCGATGTGGTGACGGCAAATCTGGTACGTGCCCGTATCCCGCAGTCGCGTGAAATCATCGACTTTGCCGTCAACAAGACGCAAATGGATACCGACGCCGCGTGGCGAGGAGAGGTCGACGTAACACGGTTGCCGCGGGATTACACGTTCGAAGATGCCGTGCGGCTTGCGCAGGATGCCATCACGCATGGCACCTATCACGACGTGCACTGCTGGGTGTTCACCCCATACTCGTTTGCCAAGCTCATGGGTGAACTTGTGGAAGCAGGCCTGGTTCACTTCATGTGCGCGGATTTCATCGACACGGCGTATGGCCAGCTCGAATTTTTCTGCACGCTCAAGACTTCGCTTGATAAGTCGAAGTGCATCGAAAGTTGGCGGGCCATGTGCGATACCGCTCAACGCCCCAATCCCGTCACCAATGATACTTTCCGGTTGAAACAGGAGTTGCTGGAGTGCAACGCGAGCCTGCATAAGCTGGATGCGCAGCTACGATCTTGCCAGAATCTCGTGAATGACTACAGAACTTCCACTTCATGGAAAATAACCGCTCCGCTGCGGGCGTTTATCGCGGTCTGGCGAAAATTGTTTGCGCGATAGTGCTTGGAGCGAGTGACTTGGCGCCCTGCAAAGCGTGAGTGGCGGTACTGCCAGTGCGCTGCATGTCCGTATGAGCATCAGCGTGTAGTGGCCATGGCGGCAAGGTTTCACAGAACCTGATTTCGCCACCGCCGATACGGCACTTGATGAAACGATGATGTGTCCAGCACCGATTCGAATCGAGTCGAAACCATCATTGTGCGAGTTGCCATGCCAAGCTGCGGGAATCGCTCATGCATGACTTCAGGCCCATGTGCTAGTCATAACTAAACACTATGGTTCACTCAGGCCTAAGCCGCAGTGCAGGTGAGTGAATGGAAGACAGTGCCAGCCAGTTGAAGAAGTTCCAGAAGGAGCTTTCCAGCGGCACCGTGTCGCTGGTTCTGCTGGCGGTACTTGGCCAGTCGCGCCAGCCGATGTACGGGTACCAGATTGCCAAGCGGCTGGAGGAGGTCGGCGAAGGTGTGCTGGCCGGCAAACAGAGCGCGTTGTATCCCGTCTTGCGCAATCTGGAAGGGGCCGGATTGCTGGCCAGCGAAGTCGAGCCTTCGATCAGTGGGCCACCGCGCCGCTATTACCGCATCACCAAACCGGGGCGCGATGTATTGCGCGAGTGGGTCGCGGCGTGGACTGCGACCCGCGATTCCGTCGATAACGTCTTGCAAGGAGGGGTGTAATGAACGCGCCACGCACCATCAACGAATATCTGGAACAACTGCGTACCGCTTTGCGTGGTGCCGATCCAGCCCTGGTCCAGGATGCGCTGTACGACGCCGAGGAACACCTGCGCGCGGAGCTGGCGGAACAACCTGGTCGCGATGAGGCAGCCATGCTCGAGCATGTCGTCGGCAGTTATGGTGCGCCGGACGAGGTGGCGGACATCTATCGTGATCAGGAAATAAAAATCCAGCGTGCGATCCGGCCGCCGCCGCCGCCGCAACGCCGTTCGACGTTGGGGAAATTCTTTGGCGTGGCGGCCGATCCGCATACCTACGGCGCGCTGTTCTATCTGTTGCTGGCGCTGGTCACCGGGATCTTCTATTTCACCTGGGCGGTGACCGGTCTGTCGTTGTCGGCAGGCCTGTCGATCCTGATCATCGGTATTCCGTTCTTCCTGCTGTTCCTTGGCAGTGTGCGCGGGTTGTCGCTGCTGGAAGGGCGCATCGTCGAAACCATGCTCGGTGTGCGCATGCCGCGCCGGCCACCGTATCCGTCGCAGCAAGGGTTGCCGCTGTTGAAGCGCATCGGGGCGATGTTCACTGACGGCCGTACCTGGGGCACGCTGTTCTACATGCTGCTGATGCTGCCGCTGGGGATCATCTACTTCACCGTTGCCGTGACGCTGTTGAGCGTATCGCTGGCCTTCATCGGTTCGCCCTTCTTCAAGGCCTTCGGTTTCAACGTGATCAACATGAACGTCGATGGCTACAGCTATTACGGCCCTGGCTGGGCTGGCACCCTTGCGCTCTGCTTCGTCGGCATTGTGCTGCTGTTCGCCAGCCTGCACCTGGTACGCGGCATCGGCCGCCTGCATGGGCAGATCGCCAAGCATCTGCTGGTCCCCAGTTCGGAGGCGTGAGTGCACCCAGGAAATACAGCTCAGCGATAGTTGAGGTCTGGCGATGACAACAGGAAGGTATTCCATTCCTGTTGCGAGTTGGCCTTGGCCAGTGCGTTGCGGGTTGGTGCCGTAAGCCGCGGCTCGATCGCGTCGTAATACAGCCGCGTGGTCAGCATTGGAAATCCGGCCTCGCGTGAATTGCTGCCGACCGGAGTGAACAGCTGGTTGTTGCCGGTGCCTATCGCGTTGGCGATGTCGAAGCGTTTTTCCATCTGCCCCGAGCTGGACCAGCTGGCGCCATCCAAAGGCCAGCCGTCAGGAGTAATGCGTCCGAACAGCGGTTCATCCAGCTGATTCAGCCAGTTGACCAGTGGCAGGGCATTGGCGAGCGGTTTGCCGTCGTAGGCCAGTCGTACCGACGACACCACGAACTGGGTCGGATCCTTGAATTTCTTGCCGGCGCTGGTCACGATCTCTTGTGAATCGAACATCGTGCGCATCACTTTGGCGATATCGCCGTCGCTGTGCAGGAAAGTTCGGGCCATCTTGTCCACCAGTTTCTTCGGCGGCTGGTCGGCCACGAAATATTCGGCAAGCTGCTGCGAGATGAACTGCGCGCAGGCGGGCTGATGCACGATGATGTCGATCGCCTGGTTCACCTCATCGAAGCCACTGCCATGGATGACATGGCCGAGGAAAGTCTTGTCACTGAAATCGTGCCGCTGCGGGTTGAACTGGAACAAGCCGCGATTGACGACCAGTGGTGCGAACTTCGGATTGAAACGCTGCGGCTTGCCGTCGACCGGCGCGATGCCCACACCGGTGAGGATCAGCGCAAGTTGCTGCACGTCCTGTTGGGTGTAGCCGGAGTCCACGCCAAGCGTATGCAGCTCCATCAGTTCGCGCGCGTAGTTTTCGTTGACGTGGCCTTTCGCGTTCTGCGCGTTGTCGAGAAACTCGAGCATCGCCGGACTTTCCAGCGTGGCTATCAGCAGGTCTTTGAATTTGCCCAGGGCATGCGGGCGAATCGTGTTCTGTACGTAGTCGGCCAGCTCCCAGCGGATGCGTCCCTTCGCGGCATACACGCTGAAATGGTTGAGCCAGAACCACACGAGTTGTTCTTTCAGCTGGTTCGGGCCGTACACCGCCTGCAGTAGTTCGGCCTGTTGTGCTTGTTGCAACCATTGGTTGCCCTGTGCCTGCAGGGCCTTGTTCGCGGCGACTTTATCCGACCCATCGGGCAGCGCCTTGATGCGCTGCTGCTCGGCTTGAAGCGTCACAAGCTGTTGCGTGGTCGGTATGCGGATGGCTTCGAAGCTGCCGATCAGGGTGGTGATTTCAGGTGGCAGTTGGCCATCCACGCGGCCGGTGAGTTGTGCGTCCAGGAGACGTTCGCGCCCGAGGCTGCGATATTGATCCACGCTGATCGTGTCCAGACCGAAGCCGTCACGGCGCAGCCACGCAATATCGTCGCTGCCCAGGCTGGTGATGCCACGTGCGCTGGTCAGCAACGGTATGAGCAGGAGCAGCCCTGCGACCATGCACTGTCGACGTGTCGTCGTCATGAAGCGGGCGGCAACAGACATGGGGCGCATGCGGGATGTTCCATCGGAAAGAGGGGGCGATTCATGCAGTGTCGCGGCAATTCGCCGTTCACACCAGGCGCAGATCCTTGGGTCTTGCCTGCGGGAATACCGTTTGCAGCTGACTATCATGCAGGCCCCACACACGGCCCATCAGGCCACCCAGCGTGTCGCGGTAATTGTTGAGTACGGGGTAGTCACGGTTCTGCAGCAAACTTTGCTGGTTCACGGCGACCTGCTCGCCAGCGATGCGGCCACCGTTGACTTTGCCGCCGAGCACCCAGTGCACGGTTCCGTGACCGTGGTCGGTGCCCTTGTCGCCGTTCTCGCGGAAGGTGCGGCCGAACTCGGAGACCACCACCACCACGGTGTTGTTCCATTCGTTACCCAGCGCGTCGGCGTAGGCACTCAATCCTTCGCCGAGATTGCGCAGGTTGTTGGCGAGGCCGCCGGTGATGCTGCCCTGGTTCACGTGGGTGTCCCAGCCGCCCACATCGATGAAGCCGAGTCGGTAGCGGTCGCGCATCAGCGTGGCGATGCGTTGCGTTTCGGCGGCAAAGCCTTTCGCGCTGGGTGCGCCACGGCTGGCCTGGATCATTTCGTTGCGCAGATCCTGCGAGACCGTGTTCGGTAACGCAAGACCATCCGCGGTGGCGGCGGCGAGTGACGTGCCCTGGTACATCTGGGTGAGGATCGCCGACTGGCGCGCGTCGAAATGTGGCTTGGTATCACCCTTGAGCGAGATATTGGGAATGTCATGGCCGGCTCCCTGGAAACTGAGGGGCAGGGTATTTGTGAAAGCGATCGGTGGAACGCTGGGCAGCGTGCTGGACAGGCGGGCGAGAAAACCGGAACGGAAGTTGCCGCGCTGGGCCGTTGGTTCGCCGGATTCGATATTGTCCTGAGTCTCGAAATGGCTGCGCGACAGATCGTCGGTGCCGGCGAACGGCACGAACGCGATCTGCTTGCGCTGCCACAGCGGATAGATCGAATCGCGCAGCACCGGGTTGAGGCCCCAGTTTGCGTCCAGCGCGATGGCGCTGTTCGGGTTGCCCGCATCAGGCTTGGCGATTGCCAGTGTGGGCCGCGACTCGTAATAGAAGTCGCTGCTGTGGGGTACCAGCAGGTTGTTGCAGTCATAGCCGCCGCGCAGGAACACCAGCAGGAAGCGCGGTGCGCTGGTTGGCGTGGCGAACAACTTTCCGGAGAACGACAGGGCTGGCAACGCAGCGGTAGCGCTGGCGGCGGCAAACAGGAATTCGCGGCGGTTCATGGTGCACCTCGGTGATGGTCAGCAAGCTCGTCCATGCAGGCAGGGGTTGCGTCAGCGGTAATTGAAATCGGGTGACGACAGCAGGAACGTGTTCCATTCCATCGGCGATTTGGCTTGGCTAAGGGCGTTGTTGGTGGCAGTGGACAGCCCTTGCGCGATCGCGTCGCGATACAGCGCCGAGTCGCGCAATGCGGGAGCATCCCGCGGTGGATTCGCCGAAGCGCCCGGCAGTACAGGATCGCTGTTATCCACGAACAGCCGGTTGCGTCCGCTGCCGATCACGCCGGCGAAGTCGAAGCGTTTGCTCATCTGGCCCGAGCCGGTCCAACTGGCCGAATCCAGCGGCCAGCCGTCGGGCGTGATGCGGCCATACAGCGGCTCACCCATCTGCCGCAGCCAGTTCACCAGCGGCACCGCGTTCGGAATCGGCTGGCCGTCGTAGGTCAGCCGCATCGCCGAGACCAGGAAACGCATCGGGTCCTTGAACTTGTGTCCGTCGACGGCGGCAGCTTCCGGCGACAGCAGCATCGTGCGCATGACCGCGGCGATGTCGCCGTCGGTGCGCTGGAACGTGCTCGCCATCGCATCGACCAGCGACGCCGATGGCTGGTCGGCGATGAAGTAGGTGGCGAGCTGCTGCGAGATGAAGTGCGCGCAGGCCGGCTGGCGCACGATCAGATCCACGGCCTGGGCGATCTCGTCGTAGCCAGTGCCCTGGAGGGCGTGGCCGAGGAAGCTTTTGTCGCCGAAATCGTGCTGGTTTGGGTTGAATACGAACAGGCCATCGCGCACCAGGCCAGGGCGCGCACGGGCGAACAGGTTGCGGCGCGCAGCCGGCTTCGCTGGCAGCAGGCCGGCGCCGGTGAGGATGCGCATCAGCTGCTGCACGTCCTGCTGGCTGTAGCCGGAGTTCACGCCCAGCGTGTGCAGTTCCATCAGCTCGCGCGCGTAGTTCTCGTTGGTCTTGTCCTTGACGTTGTGCACGTTGTCGAGAAATACCAACATGGCAGGGCTCTGCAGCGTGGCCATGACCAGATCCTTGAACTTGCCCAGTGCATGCGGACGGATCACGTGCTCCTCGTAGTCGGCGGTGAACAGGCGTACAGGCCCCTTCTCCGCATATACGCTGAAGTGATTGAGCCAGAACCACACCAATTGTTCCTTCAGCTGGTCGCCGCCATAGATCGCATGCAGCATCTCGGCCTGCGCTGCCTGCTGGTAGATGTCCCGGCGGTACAGCTGGAATGCCTTCTTCGCGGCTTCCTTGGCCGGGCTGTCCGACATCTGCTTGAACTGCTGCGCGCGCTCCTGGTACTCGGCAAGCTGCTGCCCTAGCGGCGTGCTGATGACGGTGAGGTTCTGGATCTGTGCGGCAACCTGCGGCGGCAGGCTGTCGTCACCGCTGGCAAGTTGTTCGTCGAGGAAGCGCGTGCGGCCCAGTTCGCGATAGCGCGCCAGCGTGATGCTGTCGAGGCCGAAGCCGTCGCGGCGCAACCAGGCGATGTCGCCCAGTCGCAAGCCATCCACCTTCGCGGTAACTGTCGTGGTTGGCATGCTGTCCGATGGCCTCCCATTGCCAGCGCAAGCCAGTGCAGGAGCCAGGGTCAGCAGCAAGCCGAGAACCAAAACACGGCAGCGTAGCGGGGCGGTGGCAGGCATGCGTCCGTACTCGGATGAGGGGTGTTGCGTAGTGTTAACGCAAAGGCCGTGCTTCGGCTGACCGTCGCCATGTGACGGATAGCGCATATTCCGGGGCGATTCAGCTGAAGTGCCCATCGCGTGCCGCGGCGGTTACCATGCGACTCCCGCCGGAGCCTGTCATGCCCAAGACCTACGACCGCGACTATTTCGACAAGTGGTACCGCGATCCCCGGCACGCAGTCGGTTCGCCGACCGAACTGAAGCGCAAGGTGGCGATGGTGGTGGCGCAGGCCGAGTACTACCTGGGTCGGCCGATCCGCAACGTGCTCGATGTCGGTTGTGGCGAGGCCACTTGGCGGGCGCCGCTGCGCGCGCTGCGGCCGGGTATCGCTTATCGCGGACTGGATGCCAGCGAATACGTGGCGGCGCGCTATGGCCGCAGTCGCAATATCGGCCTGGCGCGCTTCGGCCAGCTGGAACAGCTGCGCTTCGATATGCGCTTCGACCTGATCGTATGCACCGATGTGATGCATTACCTGAAGCCGGCCGAGATCCGCGCCGGCCTGCAGGGCATCGGCGAGATGCTCGAAGGCGTCGCGTTTCTGGAGGTATTCACCAGTCGCGATGATGTCGCCGGCGACCACCACGGTTTCGTGCCGCGCGCGCCGGCTTGGTACCTGCGCGAATTCGGTGAGGTTGGACTGCTGCCATGCGGTTCGCACTGCTATCTGGGGCCGCGGCTGGAACGCCACATCGCGGCACTGGAGCGGGCGCAGTTGCCGGCCTGACGGCTCAGTCGGCGGCCGTCTTGTCCTTGTAGTGGCACAGGTCGCGGATCGCGCAGTGCGGGCAGTCCGGCTTGCGCGCCTTGCACACGTAGCGGCCGTGCAGGATCAGCCAGTGGTGGGCGTCCTGCTTGAACTCGGTGGGGATTACCTTCTCCAGCTTGTCCTCGACCGCGCGCACATCCTTGCCCGTCGCGAGGCCAGTACGGTTGGCTACGCGGAAGATATGCGTGTCCACCGCGATGGTCGGCTCGCCGAACGCCGTATTGAGCACCACGTTGGCCGTCTTGCGACCTACGCCCGGCAACGCTTCCAGCGCTTCGCGGTTATGTGGCACTTCGCCATCATGTTGCTCGATCAGGAGCCGGCACAGCGCGATCACGTTCTTCGCCTTCGCGTTGAACAGGCCAATCGTGCTGATGTAGTGCTTCAGATTTTCCTCGCCGAGATCGAGCATCGCTTGCGGCGTGTTTGCCACTGGATAGAGTTTCTTCGTTGCCTTGTTCACGCCCACATCGGTGGCTTGCGCCGACAACACTACCGCGACGAGTAGTTCGAACGGCGTGGTGTAGACAAGCTCGGTGGTCGGGTGTGGGTTGAGTTCGCGCAGGCGCGTGAACAGTTCGATCACATCGGCGCGCTTCACGGCTTCGGCTCCTGTTGTTTCGCCTTGGCGCGGGCTAGCGCCGCCAGCACGGGATTGACCGGGTTGGCTGTGGCGTCCACTGCCACCTTGCGTGCAGCGAGTTCGGCTTCGCGTAGCACACGCAGATGTTCCAGCCGTGTTTCACGACGTTGGAAATGCACGCGCGCTGCCTCGGCATGAACTGTGTCGATCTGTGTTTCCGGCATCGGTAGCAGCACGATGCAGTCGACCGGGCAGGCCGGTACGCATAGTTCGCAGCCGGTGCAATCGTCGGCGATCACTGTGTGCATCAGCTTGGATGCACCGACGATCGCGTCGACCGGGCAGGCCTGGATGCATTTGGTGCAACCGATGCAGTCCGCTTCGACGATGCGTGCCAGCGTGCGCGGCTTCTCGACACCATGCTCGGGGCTCAGCAGCAGCACTGGTCGCTGCAACAGCGCGGCCAGCTTCTCGATGCCTGCCACGCCACCGGGCGGACACTGGTTGATCTGCGCCTCGCCACGCGCGATCGCTTCCGCATACGGCCGGCAGCCGTGGTAGCCGCATTGCTCGCACTGCGTCTGGGGCAGGATCGCATCGATGCGGTCGACCAGGGTCATGGCAGGACTTCAGCGGACGGTGGCACCTGGCGTCGCGCCCTGGTCGGCGTCGAGCAGGAACAGGTCGTTACCGCCGTCGCCCGCCGACAGGATCATGCCCTCGGACAGGCCAAAGCGCATCTTGCGCGGGGCGAGGTTGGCGATGAATACCACGTTGCGGCCGACCAGCTTCTCCGGTTCGCCGTAGGCGGCGCGGATGCCGGAGAAAATCTGTCGCTTGCCCAGCGGGCCGGCGTCCAGTTCGAAGCGCAGCAGCTTGTCGGAACCCTCGACGAATTCGCAGGCGATGACCTTGCCGATGCGCAGGTCGAGTTTGGCGAAATCGTCGATGCCAATGATGGCGGCGCCATCGACGGCATTGCCGTTGGTGGGGGCATTCGGAATGCGGCTTGCTTCGCTCATGGTCTTGCTGGGTTCCCTGGATTTCTTGGCAGGCGCGGGTTTGGCTTCGGCAGCGGAGCCGCCAAGCGACTCCTTCGATGCTTCCACCATTGCCTCGATGCGCTTGGGGTCGATGCGTGCGAGCAACGGTTCAAACGCGTTGACGGTGTGACCGTGCAGTTCGAGGCGGGCGTTGTCGAAACTGGTGATCGGCGCGGCGAGGAATTGTTCGGCGGCGGCCACGGTGGCGGGCATGACCGGTTTGAGCAGGCCGGCGAGCAGGCGGAAGGCAGCCAGCGCGAACGAGCACACCTGATGCAGCGCGTCGCGCTTTGCTGCGTCCTTGGCCATCAGCCACGGCGCCTTGGCGGCGATGTGGCCATTCACCAGATCCGCCATCAGCACGAAGCGCCGGGTGACTTCGGCGAATTCACCGTCTTCGTAAAGCTGGTCGATACCGTCGTAATGCGACAGCAGGATTTGCCACAGCGCGGCTTCTTCGGCGTCGAAGCGATCGGCGAGCTTGCCGTCGAAGAATTTCTGCACGAAGCCGGCCGTGCGGCTGGCGATGTTCACCCACTTGCCGACCAGGTGCGAGTTGACGCGCTCCTCGAATGCCTTGAGGTCGAGATCCACATCGACCGGCGCATCGCTGAGCATGGTGGTGAAGTAGTAGCGCAGGAATTCCGGATGCAGCCCCGCGTCGAGATACGTGCGCGCCTGGATGAAGGTGCCGCGCGATTTGGACATCTTGGCGCCGTTCACCGTGAGGTAACCGTTGACATGCAGCGCGGTCGGCGTGCGGAACTGCGCGCCACGCAGCATCGCCGGCCAGAACAGTCCGTGGAAGTTGATGATGTCCTTGCCGATGAAGTGGTGCATCTCGGCGATGCTGTCGGGACCAAGGAAGTCGTCGAACTTCAGCCCGGTCTGATCGCACAGCGCCTTGAAGCTGGCCAGGTAACCCACCGGCGCGTCCAGCCACACGTAGAAGAACTTGCCCGGTGCGTCGGGGATCGGGAAGCCGAAGTAGGGGGCGTCGCGCGAAATGTCCCAGTCCTTCAGGCCACCATCCAGCCACTCCCGCAGCTTCGCCACGACACCGCTGTTCGCCACCGGCTTGTCGTGGGTGAACTTGCCGGCGAACCAGTCGTGCAGCAGGCCCTCGAACTTGCTCAGCTCGAAGAAGTAATGCTCCGAATCTCGCAACACGGGCGTGGCGCCGGACATCACCGAATAGGGGTTGATCAGGTCGGTCGGCGCATACGTGGCGCCACAGTGCTCGCAGTTGTCGCCATACTGGTCCGGCGTACCGCAGTTCGGGCACACACCCTTGATGTAGCGATCCGGCAGGAACATCTGCTTTTCGGGGTCGAACAACTGCTGGATGCTGCGTTTGGCGATGTACCCGCTGTCGCGCAGACGCGTGTAGATCAGCGAGGCCAGCTCGCGGTTCTCGTCCGAGTGCGTGGTGTGGTAGTGGTCGAAGCTGAATTGGAAATCCGCGAAGTCGGCTTCATGGCCTGCGCGAATCTCCGCAATGAACGCTTCTGGTGTCATGCCGGCCTTTTCGGCAGCCAGCATGATCGGTGTGCCATGGGCATCGTCGGCGGCGACGAAATGCACCTCGTTGCCCATCATCCGCTGCGCGCGCACCCAGATATCCGTCTGGATATAGCCAAGCATATGGCCCAGATGCAGCGGGCCATTGGCATAGGGCAAAGCGTGGGTGACGAGCAGGCGACGACTCATGGCAGACAGGCACTCCGGAATGACTGCGCATTATTGCATGCGAGCCTGCGCTGGCCGTATCTCGGGGCTTGCGTGAGGTATCGGTGCCAACGGGTGTGATGCGGCGGCATGGGCTCGACGTGGTGTGCGAGTCTCTGAGGCGCACGGTTTCTTTGTTGCATGATTTGGCGTGTTTATATACATTTATGCGTGTTTTAAAAGATAGAGCGGGACAATGAATGTGCTTGGTGGATCCATTTCAACGGGGCACGAGCAGCTCGGGGCGGCCACCCGCGCCACCCGTCTGATCTTCCTGGTATCCGGCATCGGCATGGCCAGCTGGGCACCGATGGTGCCGTACGCCAAGGCGCGGCTGGGGCTGGACGATGCGGATCTTGGCCTGGTGCTGCTGGCCTTCGGTGGTGGCTCGATGCTGTCGATGCCGCTGGTCGGTTGGCTGACCCATAGCTACGGCAACCGCACGGTGATCAGCGTGGCCGGATTGCTGCTGTGCGTGGCGATTCCGCTGCTCGCGATCGTGCCGAGCGCGCTGACACTGACAGTGACACTGCTGTACTTCGGCGCGATGCTGGGTGCGGTGGATGTGGCAATGAACGCGCATGCAGTCGAGGTGGAGCGGCGCGACGGTCGCGCACTGATGTCAGGTTTCCATGGGCTTTTCAGTATCGGCGGCCTCGCTGGTGCCGCCGTCATGAGTGCACTGCTTGCGTTGGGTCTGCCACTGTGGGCTGGCGCCGTGGTGATCGCGCTGGCGCTGGCGTTGATCGTGCTCAGTCAGCGCAACAGCCTGCTTTCCCGTGTGGACGATGCAGCCGAACAGACGGCGGTGTTTCGTCTGCCGCGCGGGCTGGTATTGCTGCTCGGCGTGCTGTGCTTCGTGAGTTTCCTGGCCGAGGGTTCGATGCTCGACTGGAGCGCCGTGTTGCTGCGCGATTTCCGCGGGTTCTCCGCGGCATCCGCCGGCATCGGCTACGCCTGTTTCTCGGTGGCGATGGCAGCCGGTCGGCTTGCCGGCGACCGGGTGGTCGGGCGGCTGGGTCCGGTATGGGCGGTGCGCATCGGTGCCGGTACAGCGGCGCTCGGGTTCCTGCTGGCGGCGATGGCGTCGTGGTCACCGCTTTCGCTGTTCGGTTTCGTGCTGATTGGCCTGGGCGCATCGAACATCGTGCCGGTGATGTTCAGTGCGGCGGGGCGCCTGCCGGGTATACCACCGGCCATTTCCATCGCCACGGTGACCACGCTGGGCTATGCCGGTCTGCTCAGTGGCCCGGCACTGATCGGTTTCCTGGCCCATGCCAGTAACCTGCCGGTGGCGCTGGCCGTGGTCGCCGGCATGCTGCTGCTGGTGGCAGCCTCGGCGCGGATCGTGCGGCGTTGAATGACATGCATAACGAGGATGATGAAATGAGCGAGCGTGGAATCGGACATGCAGCAGTGGACACGGTGATCTTCGATCTCGGCGGTGTTCTGATCGAATGGAACCCACGCCATCTGTATCGCCAGCTGTTCGATGACGAGCAGGCGATGGAGCGGTTCCTGGCCGAGGTGTGCAATTCGCCATGGAACGAGCAACAGGACGCCGGGCGTCCATGGGACGAGGCCATCCGGCTGCGTAGCGCGGAGTTCCCCGAACACACCGCGCTGATCGCCGCCTACCGCACGCGCTGGGACGAGATGCTGCGCGGCCCGCTGCATGACAGTCTGGCGATACTTCATGAGCTGCGCGCGCGCGGCATGCGCCTGTACGCCTTGACCAACTGGTCGCAGGAGACGTTTCCACTGGCCTTCGATCGCTATCCGTTCCTGCAGGTATTCGAGGGCATCGTGGTGTCCGGGGCGGAACGGCTGATCAAGCCCGATCCAGCAATCTTCCACGTGCTGTTGAATCGTTACGGCGTTCAAGCGCAACGCGCCGTCTTTATCGACGATGCTCCGCGCAATGTGGCTGCGGCGGCGAAGCTAGGCATGCACGCGCTGCACTTCCGCGATGCCGCGACTTTGCGTGCTGAACTGGTGGCGCTGGGTTTGCTCGACGCCGCGTCGCCGCAGGTGCGTGAGCATGGCTAAGGTGAATCCCGGCGAGATGCTGCCGCAGGAGCGTCAGCAATGGATACTCGATCGACTGCGCCAGCGCGGTCGCGTGGTGGCGGTGGAGCTGGCGGCGGAATTCGTGGTGTCCGAGGATTCGGTCCGGCGCGATCTGCGCGAGCTGGCTGCTCAGGGCTTGTGCAAGCGTGTCTACGGCGGGGCGTTGCCCTTGTCCGCTGCCGTTGCACCGCTCAAGCAGCGACGCCAGGAACACGCCGGCCGCAAGCTGGCGCTCGCCCGCAAGGCGGTGACCCTGGTGCGGCAGGGGCAGGTGTTGCTGATCGATGCCGGCTCGACCAATGCGGCGATCGCTGCTGCGTTGCCAGCGGATTTCGGCCTGACCGTGGTGACCAATGCACCGGATATCGCGCAGACCCTGCTGGAACGCGAAGGCTTCGAGATTCTGCTGATCGGCGGTCGGATCGACGTGCGGATTGGCGCTGCCGTCGGTGCGCAGGCGGTGCAGGAGATCCAGCGGGTACGTGCCGATCTGTGCTTTCCCGGGGCCTGCGCCGTTGATGCGGACGGTGGACTATGGGGGTTCGACAGTGAGGAAGCCTTGCTGAAGCGGGCGATGGTCGAGGCCGGCGGCGAGACGGTCGTTGTTGCCACCAGCGACAAGCTCGGCACGGTGGCGACGCATCGGGTGGCCGGTATCGACGAAGTGCAGCATCTGGTGGTCGAACACGATGTCAGCCGTGCGCTGCGTGCAAGCTTCAGCGCACAGGGCTTGGTCGTGCATCGGGCCGACCCGGCCGCAGCATGAAATGGGCATGCACCGCCTGAGGCTTGCCCACCACCCATGAAAAACCCCATGCCAGGAGCGCTGGCATGGGGTCTGGTGCGACACGCAAAGACGGATTGAGCTCGCGCTTATTCCTGCCGCTCCCATGTCTGGCTGCGACCGAGCAGGGCGAAGCCGATGTAGCCGTGCACGTCGAGTTTCTGGCCGCCATCGGTGAGCGTGAGCTTCACCTTGTAGATCTTGCCACTCTTGGGGTCGAGGATCTTGCCGCCGTCCCACACGTCGTCGTCCTTGGCGACACCCCACATGATGGTCATGCCGATGATCGGCTGATCCTTGTTGGCGCCACTGCACTGCGTGCACTTCGGCGGGTTGCCGTCACGGGCGATGTCTGCCGGGCTTGCGTTCATCACCTGCAGCACCTTGCCCTGCAGTTTGCCGTTGTCTTCTGTGATCTGGATGATCGAGGTGGGCTTGCCGGTCGCATCGTCGACCTGTTTCCACGTGCCAACTGGTGTGTCAGTGGCGGCAAAGGCGGCGCTGGCGCCCAGCAACAGGCTGGCGGCGATGGCGAGTCGGAACAGTGGCTTCATGATGACCTCCCGTACGAAAGCGTATGGCTGGAGCCTGCCGGGGCCTGCCGGGAGCGTCAAGCTGCATTGCGCCATGTGCTGCACACGCTGGCTGACCTGGGTCGGTCGGTAGCGCGCGATGGGGGCTGGCATAATGAGCAGTCCCCCTATCATTCGAGTTCCCATGACACAGGCGAACGAAGCCCTGGTCCGCCGTATCCTCGGCGAGTTGATCGACACCCATACCGGGGCGCCGCTGGCCGAGTCCTTGCGCGCGGTTGGCGTCGATGGTTCTCGCGTGTCGGTGGATATTCAGCTTGGCTACCCGGCAGCGGGTGCGATTGGCAGCCTGACCGGGCTTATTCGGCAGGCCTTGGAGAGCGATCCGGCGATCGAGTCTGCAGTCGTGTCGGTCACCAGCCGCGTCCACGTGCACAAGGTGCAGGGCACGCTGGGGCCGCTGCCGAACGTGAAGAACATCATCGTGGTGGCATCCGGCAAGGGCGGCGTGGGCAAGTCCACGGTGTCGGCGAACCTGGCCCTGGCGTTGCAGACCGAGGGCGCGAAGGTTGGCGTGCTGGATGCCGACATTTACGGCCCCAGCCAGCCGACCATGCTGGGCGTCAGCGGCAAGCCGGAATCGCCCGATGGCAAGAGCATCATCCCGATGCAGGCGCACGGCATGCCGGTGATGTCGATCGGCTTTCTGGTGGAAACGGATACGCCGATGATCTGGCGCGGCCCGATGGTGACGCAGGCGATGATGCAGCTGCTCACCGACACGCGCTGGGAGCAACTGGACTATCTGATCATCGACCTGCCACCAGGCACTGGCGACATCCAGCTCACACTGTCGCAGAAGGTGCCGGTGGCGGGCGCAGTGATCGTCACCACGCCGCAGGACATCGCGCTGCTGGATGCGCGCAAGGCGCTGAAGATGTTCGAGAAGGTCGAGGTGCCGGTGCTCGGTGTGGTGGAGAACATGGCCACGCATATCTGTTCCAACTGCGGCCATGAGGAGCACATCTTCGGCGAGGGCGGCGGCGAGCGGATGTCGACGCAATATGGCGTGCCGTATCTGGGTTCGCTGCCGCTGGATATCCGCATCCGCGAGCAGGCCGATGGCGGCACGCCCACCGTGGTGGCGATGCCGGATTCCGATCTGGCGGCCCGTTACCGCGAGATTGCCCGCAATGCGGCGGGCCGCCTGTCGCGCCAGCCGCGCAACAAGTCGCTGGGGCTGGGCAAGATCGTGGTGCAGGGCGCGCCGGCTGCATGATTCAACGACGCGTGCTGTGCCTGTCGGGCAGCCTGCGCCGGATCTCGGCGAATACCGCGGTGCTGCAGGCAGCGCGGCAGCTGGCGCCAGGCACCCTCGAACTTGAGCTGTATGCCGGTCTCGGCAGCTTGCCGCTGTTCAATCCGGACGATGACGTCGAGCCGTTGCCGGCTATGGTGCAGGCGTTGCGCGCGGCGGTCGGCCGCAGCGATGCGTTGCTGATCGCCTGTCCCGAGTACGCGCACGGTGTGCCCGGTGCGTTCAAGAACCTGCTCGACTGGCTGGTCGGCAGCCTGGAGTTTCCGGGCAAGCCGGTGGCACTGCTGAATGCCTCCGCGCGTGGCTCGCAGCACGCCCAGGCCGCCCTGCGCGAGATTCTGCTCACCATGTCGGCGCGATTGCTGGATCCGGCCAGCGTCACGGTGCCGTTGCCGGGTGCCGGCTGTGAGGTCGGGACGATTCTGGGCAACGAGGGGCGCTGCGCCGAGTTGCGCACGATGCTGGCAACCTTGGCCGCGGCGTTGTTCGCTGCGTGATGCGCTGATCGGGTTCCGCGGCCGCTGCCGTGGTATTTTGCACATCTTTGACCAGGCGCATGCCGCGGTCGCAGCCGATTCGAGACTGGAGATCGCGTGAGCATCAAATCCGACAAGTGGATCCGCCGCATGGCCGAGAGCCACGGCATGATCGAGCCGTTCGAGGCAGGACAGGTCAAGGTTCGCGACGGCCAGAAACTGGTGTCCTACGGCACCTCCAGCTACGGCTACGACGTGCGCTGCGCGCGCGAATTCAAGATCTTCACGAACATCAATTCGACGATCGTCGATCCGAAATCATTCGACCCGACCAGCTTCGTCGACATCGAGGCGGACGTGTGCATCATCCCGCCGAACTCGTTCGCGCTGGCGCGCACGGTCGAGTATTTCCGCATCCCGCGCAAGGTGCTCACGATCTGCCTCGGCAAGAGCACGTACGCGCGCTGCGGCATCATCGTCAACGTGACACCGCTGGAGCCGGAGTGGGAGGGCCACGTGACGCTGGAGTTTTCCAATACCACGCCGCTGCCCGCAAAAATCTACGCCAACGAAGGTGTGGCGCAGATGCTTTTCCTCGAATCCGACGAGGAATGCGAGACCAGCTACAAGGATCGCGGCGGCAAATACCAGGGCCAGCAGGGCGTGACCTTGCCGCGAACCTGAGCCGGACATGCGGGTCCAATCCGGGCGGCTGAACGGCCGGCATCCGGGTTTGCCGCCTGCTTCACGATCCGGCGTTACACTTCACATGATTGCTGAATCAAACCGTTTGACCTTCAGGAGACCTGCATGATCCGTTTTTCCACATGGCTGACGCGTGCTACCGCCGCGATCATGCTGGGCAGCATGTTGCTGCTCGCTGGTTGCCATTTTGGCGGCACCAAGAGCGACGTCACCACGGCCTCGATGAAGGGTCAGTTTGACGCCACCATCCAGTCCTACAAGGAAGGTCAGTTCCTGGTCGATGGTGCGGTGTTGTCGGCGGTCGATCTCGGCAGTCATTTCGCCTACCTGAAGGATCAGGGCAAGTTGCCCAAGACCGTATTGCTCGAAGGCAGCGATGATTCGAAGATCCGCAAGCAGCACCTGCAGTACATGGCACGCCTGCAACTCGACTATGGGTTCCGCACGTTCTATGACGACAAGGGCACGCTGAAGGAGATCAATCCGCAGGACACCAAGGCGCGGGCACTTGAGGATCATCATGAAAGGGCACCGACGGCAACCCCGCCGGAACAGGATCACATGCCTACCTCTCCCGGCACTCAGTACTGATCCGGACAGAACTGAACGCTCCGGTTTCCATCGAGGGCCCGCGGAGCGATCCGCGGGCTTTTTCGTGGACAATCGGGGCAGCTGCAGGCGAGGAGCAATGGCGTCAGTCGAGCTTGCCGGCACCGAGCTTGTGGTCCAGCGGCGTGGCAATCGCCGTACGCAACGCTATCTCCAGGCCACGCGCCACATCAGCCAGTGCCATGCTGGGCGAGCCATGTCGCTGCGCTGCCTGTGCCGGCAGGTACGGAATATGGATGAAGCCGGCACGCACGCCGCGTTTCCTGGCGACCAGATGCAGCATGGCATAGGCGATATGGTTGCAGACATAGGTGCCTGCGCTGTTCGATATCTCGGCTGGCAAGCCCTGTGCGTGCAGTGCAGCCAGCATTGCCTTGATCGGTAGAGTGCTGAAGTAGGCTGCCGGCGCGCCGGCGATCACGGGCTCGTCGATCGGCAGCGCATTGGCGTTGTCGGGAATGCGCGCATCCTGCAGGTTGATCGCTACCCGCTCGATCGATAGTTGTGAGCGGCCGCCGGCCTGGCCGACGCCAAGCAGGATCGCTGGAGTCAGCTCACGCACCGCCGTCCTGAGCATGCGCAGCGAACCTGCAAACTCCGTCGGCAACTGCAGCGAGACAATCCGGTGGCCGCCGATGCGCTTGCCGTGCAATGCACGCACGGCCTCCCATGAGGGGTTGATGCTTTCGCCGCCGAACGGATCGAAGCCAGTCAACAAAATGCGTGGGACGGTGCTCATGCAGGCCTCATCGAATTCAGCGGAATAACAGCAGCCACATCAACATGAAGGTGATGGCAAGAATCCACAAGGCGCTCCATACCTGCGTACGGATCACGCCATAGGGATTGCGCAGTTCCAGCAGCGCCGCCGGCACCAGGTTGAAGTCGGCCGCCATCGGTGTCAGCAAGGTGCCGCAGTAGCCGCACAGCATGCCCATCGAGCCGAGGATCGCCGGGTGTGCGCCATGTTGATGGATCAGCAGCGGCAGCCCGATGCCGGCCATCATCACCGGAAACGCCGCGAACGCATTGCCCATGATCACGGTGAACAGCACCATGCCGAGTGCGAAGGCGAGCAGGCAGGCAAAGGCGCTGCCGGTCGGCAGGAAGGTACCGGCCAATGCGGCGATCGCCGCGCCCACGCCGCTTTGCGTGAACACCTCGCCCAGCGCCGCCAGCAGCAGCGGCAGCAGCGCCGCCCAGCCGATCGCGTCGAGCAGGCGTCGACCTTCGGCCACGCCGTCGTGCATGGGTGCCTGCGCTACGTGCGCCGCCGCGAACAGCGCCACCAGGCAGGCCAGCGCCAGCCCGGTCAGGGTCATCTGTGGCGTGGCGAATACGGCATGTCCAGCAATGAAAAGATGCGCGCCGAACAACGCCACCAGCAGAGTCACCAAGGGGATCAGCAGGGCGGGTACAAACAGCTTGTGACCGAGCCGGATCGCCGATTGCAGACGTTGCTCGGCGCTATTGCTTTCGACATGGGCGTGGCGGCGCAGACGTGGCGCCAGCAGTGCCAGCATGATCACCCCGGCGCCGGCGATCTGCGCCGGCAGTATCTGACCAGCAGCCTGTTGCGCCAGTACGTAATCGCCGCTACCGAACAGCGTGCCGAGCACCAGCCAGAACGCGGCATGCCAGCCGTGCCGCTCGCGCAGATTGCGCAGGCCGGTGTAGAGCAGGAAGGCGGCGATCAGCCAATAGGCGTATTCGATGCGCAGCATGCTCAGCCCGCCGCTTCGGTGCGTGCGGATGCCGCGCGGCGCTGCAGCCGGCGCTGGTACAGCCATACCCGCACGGACTGGATGATGAAGGCCGCGATCGCCGTGGGTAGCGCCCACAGCGCAATCGACAACGGGGTCAGCTCGATGCCGTGCTGCGCATAGAAGCCCTGGACCAGCAGCACCGCGCCGAGCGCGATGAACACGTCCTCGCCGAAGAAGCGCCCGATGTTGTCGGTGGCGGCGGCCACCGCACGCAATTCGTCGCGATCGGCATCGTCGAGCGTGGGCAGGATCTTTTCTGCCGCTGCTTCACCCATCGGGGCGAGCAGCGGGCGCACCGTCTGTGCCGGGCCCGCCACGCCAGTGAGGCCAAGCATGGCCAGCAACTGGCGCAACAGCAGGTAGCCGATCAGCAGTCGGGCCAGGGTCAGTCCGTGCAGGCGCCCTATCCAGCGTTGCGCGTGCTCGCGCAATCCCGCCCGTTCCAGCAGGCCGATCACCGGCAGGGTCAGCACGAAGATCAGCAGCATGCGGCTGGACACGAAGCTCTTGCCGAGCAGGGCAAGCAGGGCAGGGACCGTGAAACCGGCCAGCAGGGCGCTGCTGATCGCCGCGGTGACCACCACCAGTACCGGATTGAAGCGCAGCAGGAAGCCGATCACGATCACCGCGACGCCGAGCAGAGGCCAGTAATTCACGAGTGGTCTCCGCTGCAGTGTAGGGGGGACATCATGCTGCTCCCGGCGCGGCGATCCGCAGGCCGGCTGCTTCAAGCTCGCGGCGCAGCTTGCGGGCGAGCTGCACGGCATGCGCGCCATCGCCGTGCAGGCACAGCGTGTCGGCATGCAGTGGCACGCGTTGGCCATCCAGCGTGTGCGCCACGCCGTCTCGGGCGATGCCGAGCGCCTGCGCCAATGCCTGATCCATATCATCGATCACGGCACCGGCTTCGCGGCGTGGCTGCAACGAGCCGTCGGCGCGATAGCGGCGGTCGACGAAGGCTTCAGAAGCCACCGCCAGGCCAAGCGTCTCGCCGGCCTCAATCAAAGCCGAGCCGGCCAGCCCGAACAGTCGCAGCTGTGGATCGAAGTCGCGCACGGCACGGGCGATCGCATTGGCCAGTACCGCATCACGCGCCGCCATGTTGTACAACGCACCATGCGGCTTGACATGGGTCAATCGGGTGCCGGCCGCGCAGGTGAACGCGTGCAGCGCGCCGATCTGGTACAGCGTCAGCGCATGCGCCTCGGCGGGTGTGACGTTCATTTCGCGGCGGCCGAAACCCTGCAGGTCGGGCAGCGAGACGTGCGCGCCGATCGCGACACCGTGCGCCACCGCCTGCGCCACGGTGTGGCGCATGATCTCCGGGTCGCCGGCATGGAAGCCACAGGCGATGTTGGCCGAACTGAGCAGGGCCAGTAGTGCGTCGTCGTCGCCCATGCGCCAGGCGCCAAACGATTCGCCGAGATCACCGTTGAGGTCGATGCGATTCATGCGGGTTGACTCAATCACGTGCGTTCCAGTCGTTGTGCGATCGTGCCGAGCAGGCGTGCCAGCCGCTGCCGGTGGGCGGCCAGCCGCGTCAACGCCTCGTCCAGCGTGGTCTCGTGGAAGCATACGGTATCGCCCGGGCGCCGTTGCGCCAGTCGCGGCAGGTCCACCAGGGCGATCTGGCCGATCCGCGGGTAGCCGCCGGTCACCGGTGCTTCAGCCAGCAGGGCGATCGGCTGGCCGGACGGTGGCAGTTGCACGGTGCCGGGCAGCGCTGCCTCGGAAATCAGTTCCAGCGGTGCCCGCAATTGCAGCGCAGGGCCGTCCAGACGGCTGGCGGTGCGGTTGCTGTCCTTGCTCAGAGAAAATTTTCCATCAAGCAACAGCTGTTGCGACGCTGCATCCAGCTGCGACCAGTGACTGCCGCGCAGCAGCGCCAGCGGACGCTGGGCGAAGTCGAACCAGGGTTGTGGATCGAGGCTCCAGCCCAGTGGCTGCACTTCACCGTCTGCGGGTGAGCCGAGTAAGGCGAGAGCGGCACCAACCGGCAACACGTCGTCGGTCTGTAATGGTCGGCCGTGTGCGTAGCCGATGCGTGCATGCAGGTCGCTGCTGCGGCTGCCAAGCAGGGCTGGTACGTCGAAGCCGCCACGCACGGCGAGATAGCTGCGGCAGCCGCTGGCCATGCCACCGAGGTGCAGCACACTGCCGGCGGGTAGGCGACAGGTGGTCCACATCGGCACGCTGTGCTCACTGACGCGGGCAGTGATCGTCGCGCCGGTCAGCGCGATCACCGCAGCCTGTTCGAAGCGCAGGCTGGGACCGACCAGGGTGCATTCGATCGCCGCCTCGCCGCGCGTGTTGCCGACCAGCGCATTGGCCAGTTGCCACGCGGGCGGATCCATTGCGCCGGCACGGCCCACGCCGAGCGCGGCGTGGCCAGGGCGCCCGGCGTCCTGCAGGCTGCTCAACAGGCCTGGCTTGATGACCGTGACGTTCATGCCGGGCTGGTCGCTGCCAGGTCGCGAAACTGGTCTTCGTCGATCGCCTGAAAGCGCACGCGATCGCCTGGGCTGAACAGCGATGGCGTGTTCGCCGTGATGTCGAACAATCGCAACGGCGTGCGTCCGATCAGTTGCCAGCCACCGGGGAGCACCTCGGGATAGATGCCGGTCTGACTGCCGCCGATCGCCACGCTGCCGGCCGGCACGCGTAGTCGCGGATCGGTGCGGCGCGGTACCGCCAGTTGCGGATCCAGCCCGAGCAGGTAAGGAAATCCGGGTGCGAAGCCGAGCATCGCCACGCGATAGTCGGCGGCCGTGTGACGGGCGATCACGGTGTCCGTATCGAGCCGGCAAAGTGCGGCAACCCCGGCCAGATCCGGCCCGTACTCGCTTCCGTAGCAAACCGGAATCACCAGCTCTTGCGCTGCGGCAATCGTTGAAGCGTTTTCGTTCAGAGCTGCAGCAGCGGCAGCCTGTACTTGTTGATGCGGGTTGTTGCCGGGCCAGTGCTGTGGGTCGAAGCGCAGCAGTACGCTGGCATAGGCGGGTACGCATTCCACTTGCGGCAGATGCTGTCGTAAGCACTCGGTCGCAGCTTGCACGCACGCATTGAGCTCGATGTCGATGCGCTCACCGAAACGCAGCAGCAGGGCATCCTCAGCCAGTGCTTCGAACTGGATGATCGGCGGCATCGCGGCGTTATCCGACAGCGTTGGCGAGTGCCTGCCGCAGCGCATCCAGTCGTGCAGTCAGGCTGGCTTCGAGATACGGCTGCGCGGAACCGTAACCCCACACCGGGCCGGGCCATGCCGGATCACCTTCGCAGCGTGCGATGACGTGTACATGCAGCTGCCGCACGATATTGCCGAGCGCGCCGAGGTTGAGCTTGTCGCATGGAGCGACGGTGCGCAGTGCCGCCGAGGCGCAATTCACTTCCTGCCACAGCAGCGTCTGTTCATCGGCAGGCAGGTCGGCGATCTCCACCAATCCAGCATGGCGTGGCACCAACACCAGCCAGGGGAAACGCACGTCGTTCATCAGTCGCACGTCGCACAGGGCGAGCGAGGTGATCAGACGCGTGTCCGCGTCCAGTCGGGGATCGAGGATGAAGCTGGGTTTTCTCATGCGCCAGCCAGATAGTTGTCGAAGAATGCCAGCGTACGCTGCAGAGCGAGCTTCGCGCTGGCTTCGTGATAAGCGTGCGGATCGATGTCGCGGTTGAACGCGTGACCAGCGGGATAGGTGAAGGTTTCCATCTGCGGTAGCAGCTCGCGATGCTTCGCGACGGTTTCCATCGGGATACCGGTATCTTTCTCGCCGAAGTGGAACATTACCGGGGCCTTCGGCGTTTCGCCGAGGAACGGCAGGTTGCGTCCGCCGTAGTAGCTCACCGACGGTAGCCCGAGGCGCAGTGCGGAGAGCAGGGCGACCGTGCCACCCCAGCAGTAGCCGACGGTGCCAATCTTGCCGGCAGAGGCAATGGCCCCGGCGGCGCTGGCCACGTCCTCGATGGCGCGGTCGAGCCCCAACTCCATTACCAGCTCCTTGCCGCGGGCATAACCGGCTTCGTCATAGCCCAGTTCAACGCCGGTTTCCAGATGGTCGAAGAACGCCGGCGCGATCGCGGTATAGCCGTGTTCTGCGAAGCGATCGACCACGCTGCGCATGTGCGCGTTGACGCCGAAGATCTCCTGGATCACCACGATGCCGCCCTTTGGTTTGCCCTGCGGCTGGGCCAGATAGGCACCGATGCACTGGGTGCGTGTGGTGGGTAGGTTGATCTGCTGGCCCATGGCTGGATGCTCGCGGTTTCGAAGCGGTGATCTTAGCTGTCGCAGCATCGCTCGCACGCTCGCGTATAATCGCCTGTTTCCCCGCACGTTTTCACGGTAACCCAGGCTCATGTCCCAGGCAGCACACAAGATCGGTTTCGTCAGCCTCGGCTGCCCCAAGGCGCTGGTCGATTCCGAACGCATCCTCACCCAACTGAAGGTCGAGGGGTACCAGATCGTGCCCAGCTATGGCGAAGCCGATGCGGTGGTGGTGAACACCTGCGGCTTCATCGACTCGGCGGTGCAGGAGTCGCTGGATTCGATCGGCACGGCCCTGCACGAGAACGGCAAGGTCATCGTCACCGGCTGCCTCGGCAAGCGCGAGGCGCTGATCCGCGAGGCGTACCCGGACGTGCTGTCGATCAGCGGCCCGCAGGACTACGTCAGCGTGATGAACGCGGTGCACACCGCGTTGCCGCCGCAGCGCAACCGTTTTCTCGACATCGTGCCGGACACGGGCGTCAAACTGACCCCGAAGCATTACGCCTATCTGAAGATTTCCGAAGGCTGCAATCACCGCTGCAGCTTCTGCATCATCCCGTCGATGCGTGGCAACCTGGTCTCGCGTCCGGTCGACGAAGTGCTGCTGGAGGCTGAGCGCCTGGTCAAGGGTGGCGTCAAGGAGCTGCTGGTGATTTCGCAGGACACCAGCGCCTACGGCGTGGACCTGAAGTACGCCGAGCGCCAGTGGCGCGACAAGACCTACCGCACGCGCATGACCGAGCTGTGCGGAGGCCTGTCCGAGCTGGGCGTGTGGTCGCGCCTGCACTACGTCTACCCGTACCCGCATGTGGATGAGGTGATGCCGCTGATGGCGGCCGGCAAGCTGTTGCCGTACCTCGACATCCCGTTCCAGCACGCCAGCCCACGCATCCTCAAGTTGATGAAGCGCCCGGGCAATATCGACAAGACGCTGGAGCGCATCCAGAACTGGCGAAAGGTCGTGCCGGACCTGACCATCCGCAGCACCTTCATCGTCGGCTTCCCCAGCGAGACCGATGCCGAGTTCGAGGAACTGCTCGACTTCCTGCGCGAGGCCGAGCTCGATAGAGTCGGTGCGTTTACCTATTCGCCGGTGGATGGCGCCAAGGCGAACGAGTTGCCGGATCCGGTCTCCGAGGAATTGAAGGAAGACCGCCTCGAACAGTTCATGGCGGTGCAGGCGGAAATTTCCGCGGCCAAGCTGCAGCGCAAGATCGGTCGCACCATCACCGTACTGGTCGACGAGGCCGGTGCCGAGGGCGCGGTCGCGCGTTCGGCGGCGGATGCGCCGGAGATCGACGGCACGGTGTTGATCGCCGACGGCCACGCGCTGAAGCCGGGCCAGTTCGTCGACGTGGTGGTCGAGGGTGCCAGCGAGCATGACCTGCACGCGCGGCTGGCCCATCCCAAACTCAAGCTGATGTAAGTCAGCGTCATGCGCTACATCGCGCCGGCACGCGGCACGGTCGATCCGCAGGTGTTCGGCCGCATGCCGCTGCTGGCGTGGCGCGAGTATGCCGACCTGCTTGAGGGGCCGCATTGGCCCACGCTCGATGCATTCAATGCCTTGTGGCCGGCGGATGCGCGTACCCGTTTCGTGGCGCAGGATCATCAGCTGCTCGCCGATGGCCTGCACTACGAGCAGCGCATCGCCGAGCGCGGCGAGATCGCCACCCGCGAAGGCAACTGGCACGATCTGCTCAATGCGCTGATGTGGTTGCGCTATCCCGCCTTGAAGCAGTCGTTGAATCAACGCCAGATGGCCGAGATCGCCCGGATGGGGCCAAAAGACCGTTCACGCCCGCAATACGCGATGACCCACTTCGACGAGGCCGGCGTCATCGTCACGCTGCAAGATCCTGCGTTGCTGGCCATGTGGAATGAGCACGACTGGTATGGCCTGTTCTGGCGTCGGCGACAGGCGTGGCTTGATGGTTCAATCCAGCTGGAACTGTTTGGCCACGCATTGCTGGAGCATGCGTTGAATCCGGACAAGTTGCTGGTGGCCAAGGCGTTGGTGTTCCACGCAACGGGGAACACGGATGCCGGACAGGTGAATGCACGTTGTGCGGGGGCGATTGCCGCCGGCCAGCTGCTGCGCGATCCGCTGGAGTTGCGGCCCTTGCCGTTGGCGGGCATTCCAGGTTGGCACGTCGGCAACGTTGACGAGGCGTTTCATCTTGCGACTGCCTGCTATCAGCCACGGCGCGCCGGGCGCGAGTATCCGCCTGCGTACCCGGCTCTGCCCTGAGCCTTGCTCCGGTCCGCGATCGCGGCTATATACCTGAGAGCAGGGGTGGTGCAGGGGAGTCATGTCATTGAACATCGCCGCGTATCGGCTGCGCCGTCGACACGGTAGCGCACGCCTGATCCATCTCGTCATGAAGTGGCTGGTCCTTGGCCTGTTGATTGTCGCTGGCGATGCACTGGCCTCGGGCGACGAGGCGTTGCCGCCGACGCCCATCCGTTTCGGCATCCTGCCGATCGGCAGCGCTGCCGAATCGCTGGAGCAGTGGCGGGGGGTGCTGGAAGAACTGCAGAAGCGGCTGGGCCATCCGGTGACCACGGTATCCGTGGGCAGCTATGCAGGCCTGTCCGACGCAATCGGTGCACAGCAGGTGGATATCGCGTTTCTGTCCGGCAAGCTCGCGGTGGAGGCGGTAACGCATCAGCACATGCACGTGTTCGCCCAGTTCGTGCGCAGCGATGGTGCCGTGGGCAATGTCGCCATGCTGGTGGTGCGCAGCGACAGCCCCATCCACACTCTCGCCGATATGCTGGCCACACCCGGCCGCTGGCGCTACGCGCGCAGCGAACACCTCTCGGTCACCGGCTACACCGCGCCGGAAGCCGATGTATTTGCACCGCGCGGGCTCAACTCCGACACCTTCTTCGCCAGCGTGCGGGTAGCCGACCACCAGGGCAACCTGTTGTCCGTGGTCAACGGCGAAGTGGACGTGGCGAGCAGCAACAATCCGGACATGGATCTGTTCCGGCGGCACTTTCCCAGCGAGGCCGCCCAGCTCAAGGTGATCTGGCGTTCGCCACTGATCCCGTCGGGCGTGCTGGTGCTGCGCGACGGATTGCCGCTACCGCTGCGCGAACAGCTGACGGCGTTCATCCTCGCCTATGGCAGGGCGGTCGGCGAGGCTGGCGTGCGTGAACGCGCCCAGCTCGCCCGCATCCCCGATCTCGGTGGCTTCGCACCGCAGACCAACCACGTACTGCAGCCGTTCGTCGACATGCAATACGCCTTGTTGCGGCAGGAGGCCGAGCATGGCCAATGGGTAAGCCCGCAGGCCTTGCAGGCCCGGTTGGTGCAGATCGAAAGTGATTACAAGCAGGATTCACGGGCGTTGCTGGGGCACTGAGTGTGGATGCGCAGATGCTCGATTGCGGTTGAATCTAGTCGTAGCTGACGGCCATCACCGCAAACTGTGCCGTGCCGCTCGGCAATTCCGCCATAAATTCGTCGTCCACGCGCTTCTTCAGTACCGCCAGCGCCATCGGCGAGTCGATGCTGATCCAGCCGCGTTTCGCGTCGGTCTCGTCGGGACCGACGATGCGGTAGTGCACGATCTCGCCGGTGTCGACGTTCTCCAGTTCAATGCGCGCGCCGAAGAACACTTGCCCGCGATCGCCGGGAACACCTTCTGCCACTTTCAGCGAGGGAATCCGCTTGCTCAGATAGCGTGCGCGACGGTCGATCTCGCCCAGCTGCTTCTTGCGATAGATGTATTCGGCGTTTTCCGAGCGGTCGCCTTCGGCAGCGGCTGCCGCGAGCGCCCTCACCACTTCGGGTCGCAGGACATGCCACAGGTGGTCGAGTTCGGCCTTGAGTCGCTCGAAACCATCCCGGGTGATGATGGCGGTGGAGCCGGGGG
>NZ_MUNR01000012.1 GCF_002001045.1 Rhodanobacter sp. C01
ATCGGGTTCTGGCCGGCGCTCGGGGTCGGGCTGGGGGTCAGCTTCATCGCCGGGATCTTCTACGTGGTCGCGTGGGAAGCAGTGCAGGCGATGACGCACATGGATTTCGCCACCTCCTATGCGAACGCGATCATCGCCAGCGAGAAGGCGAAGGGCGCGAGCGCCGAGGCGCTGGCGAAGCTGACCGCCGACATGGAGGCCTTCAAGGTCCAGTACGCGAACCCGATGTACCGCCTGCCGATGACCTTCGCGGAAATCTTCCCGGTCGGCGTGCTGGTGTCGCTGGTCTCGGCGGGACTGCTGCGTAACAGCCGGTTTTTGCCCGCGCGGCGGGGCTGAAGGTTTCGAAGGCTGCACCGGGGCTCTACCGGCCCGACGCTGCCTTCCCTGCCGCGACGCGCGTCAATAGCTCTTGCCACGTGCCGACACCGGCCAGACCACCTCGACCTTGCCGTTGCGCACGCCGACGTACCAGTCGTGCAGGTTGCAGGTCGGGTCGCAATGTCCGGGAACGAGCTTCAGCTTTTCGTTGATGCGCAGCACGCCGTGCTTGTCCTCGATCACGCCGTGTTCGTCCGAGGCGTTGATGTATGCCACATCGTCGCGACCGTGGATGACGGGCAGGCCGCTGTCGAGCGACTGCACCTTTAGGCCCGCGTCGCAGACCGCCTGGCCGGGTATCGCGCGGCTCATCACCGAAGTAAGGATGAACAGCGCATTCTCCCATTCGCCATGGTCGATGCGCTGGCCGTCCTTGTCCCGGATGCGCCCGTAGTCGGCATCCATGAAGGCGTAGCTTCCGCATTGCAATTCGTTGTAGATGCCCGAGTTCGACTCGAAGTAATAGGAGCCGGTGCCACCACCCGAGACGAGTTCGGGTGGAAGCCCAGCTGCTTGCAGACCTTCGACGATGGGCTTCACCAGGGCGATGGCGGTGTCGAGCTTGGCCTTGCGGTCCGCGTAGTTTTCCAGATGTTGCATGGCGCCCTGATAGGCCTGGATGCCGGCGAATTTCAGGGCCGGTGCGTCGTCGATGGCCTTGGCAATCGCCACCGCTTCGCCGGTCGTGGCCACGCCGCAGCGGCCCGCGCCGCAGTCGATCTCGACGAGGCACTCGATGGTTGTGCCATGTTTTTGTGCGGTGGCCGAAAGCTCGGCCACGTTCGCCATGTCATCGACGCAGACGGTGATCCGCGAGCCGTAGCGCGGCAGGCGGGCGAGTCGGTCGATCTTGCCTGGGTCGCGCACCTGGTTCGACACGAGGATGTCGCTGATGCCGCCACGCGCAAAGGCCTCGGCTTCGGAAACCTTCTGGCAGCAGACACCGACCGCAGCGCCGAGGCGTTCCTGCAGCTTCTGCACATCGACCGACTTGTGCATCTTGCCGTGGCTGCGAAGGCGCATGCCGTGCGCTTTCGCGTAGTTGCCCATCTTGATGATGTTGCGCTCCAGCGCATCGAGGTCGAGGATCAGGCAGGGCGTCTGGATATCCGCCTCGTCCATGCCCGGCAGGGCGGGGATGTCATAGCCGATTTCGCAGTCGGCGAAATCCTTCGTTGCGTTCACAGGAATCTCCGCAGTTCTCAAGTGGCTTGTCGGAATCGTCATGGCTTCGGCGATGATGACATTGACCCGCTTGCCGGGGGGGCTGTCGTCGTCCCGTGCAGCAGGCTTGCCCGAAGAAATCCATGGAAGCGGCTGCGACGGGCCCGACGGGACGTGCAGCATCGGGAAGATGGGCGGACCTGATTCCCTGCCTTGACCGCACAACTTTGACGAGCGCCAAAACGGAGGAGCGTCATGAAGTTCTGGACCATTGCACTATGCCTGCTGGCTGCATGCGGAAGCACGCATGCTACGACGGCGGTTTGGCAGCCCTCGGCCGGGCATAAGCAAATACCTTTATGGCCACACACGCCACCGGATGCCACGTCTATGCCGGGGGCGGAGTACGCCTTGAGCAATCCGAAATCGCTGATCGGTGGCAAGCCCGTGGTGACGGTGGACAATGTGTCGCAGCCAACGATGACGATCTATGCCCCGACGGGGAAGAACACCGGGGCTGCGGTCGTTGTGTTTCCGGGCGGCGGCTTCCATTTTTTGGCAATGGATCTTGAGGGTACTGACGTCTGCGACTGGCTTACGTCGAAGGGCATCACCTGTGTGTTGTTGAAGTATCGCGTCCCGAGTGTGCCTTATGTCTGGCAGTGCGATTGCCGTCCGCACAATTACCAGATATCGGTACCTTCGTTGCAGGACGCCGAGAGAGCGATGAGGCTGGTGCGACATCACGCGGCAGAATGGCAGATCGATCCGCACAAGGTTGGCGTGCTCGGGTTTTCAGCGGGTGGTTATCTGGTGGCGGAGATCAGCACGAACTTCAAGCGGCGCCTCTATGCACCCATTGACGCCGCTGACAAGGAAAGTGCCCGCCCGGATTTCGCGATGCCCATCTATCCAGGGCATCTTGCGATGGATGATGGCAAGTTGAATCCCAATGTCCCGGTCTCTCGCGACACGCCACCTACGTTTCTGGTGCAGGCAGAAGACGACAACGTGGACGGCGTCCAGCAATCCCTGGTTTATTTCGCAGCGCTGAAGAAGGCCGGCGTGCCGACGGAAATGCACCTGTATGCACACGGCGGCCATGCGTTCGGGCTGAGACCAACGTCGAATCCGATCACGCACTGGCCAGCCCTGGCCGAGACATGGATGAGTACGATTGGGATGATTCCCGCTGCGAATCCAAGGGGCGGAGGCAATTGAATGCCCTGGCTTGCCTCGGTTCCGCTTGGCCGCTGCCTTCACCCGGCCGGTTTCTTCTTCAGAGCCCATGGCTGCCATGGGCTCTCGACGGTGGTGATACCCGATCAAAATTGTCTAGGCTTTGGCGAACCCCTTGAATGCGGCACCCAAGGCGCGCAACGCGTTGCGCGAGCGAGCATCGTTCAGTACGGAATACAGCACGACTTCCTGGGTCGGCAGAACGGGCAGCGCCAACGCCTTGCCTATGTCGACGGTCCCGGGTGGCGCGCTGCGGCGAGCCATGACGGCGATGGCAATACCGGCTGCCGCGGCGGCACCCACGACGGCCGCACCCTTGCCGACGAATACTTCGGTCCAGGCGATGCCGGCCTGGTTGAGTGCGTGTACGGCGTCCGATCGTATGCTGCAGGTCTCGCCCTGGGTGGATAACGGTAGAGGCTGGCCCGTGCGCGGCTGCCAGTCCGCGGCGGCGATCCAGGCGAACCTCTCGCTGAACAACTTCTCGCCGTTTCGTTGCCGGCTTACCGGCTGCAGCACCAGGGCTGCATCCAGTTTGCCTTCCTCATAGGCCTGTACCACGTCGCGCGAGCCGGCCACACGCAGTTCGATCAGCAAGTGCGGATCATGTTCGTTCATGTGGCGCAGCAGGGCAGGCAGCTCACTGCCGACGATCTGGTGGCTAATGCCGATCACCAGCCGACGCTGCTCCATGCTGAACGAGGCAACGGCGCGGTCATGGGCTCCCATCAGCTCGCGTGCCGAAGCGAGAAAAGCGGCGCCCTCGGCGGATAGGCGCACCTGTCGTGGCGTGCGCTCCAGCAGGCGTCGGCCGAGTTGGGTCTCCAGCCGACGCAGTTTCAGGCTGATCGCTGATTGGGTGCTGTCCAGTGCTTCCGCGGCACGGGTGAAGCTTTGCAGATCGGCGGTCAACACAAACGCTTTCACGGCATCGAGATCGAGTGCTTTCATTGAATTAGCCATGTCAATTTGCAATGACTGAAATATCTTAAGATACGATGTATCAATAGATGATAGCGAACTATGCTGCGCCCATCACAAGAGTGCAGGGCAATTTTCATGGGCCGTTTTCCGTATGTTTTTTTACTCAGCGTACTGACCTTGTTGCACGGTTCGCCTTGTGCACTGGCGACCAGCTCGGCATACGAGCTGGCCGTTCGGCGTGCCGACGCGGCGGCGGATGCCACCTCGAGCGAGGTTCCCGCATCGCTGGTCGGCGCCTGGACGCTGGTGCGGGTCGACAACGTCTATCCGGACGGCCATCGCGTGGCGCTGTATGGCCCGCATCCGGAGGGCCTATGGATTATCGATGCCCATGGGCGCTACATGATGCAGATGGTCCGTGCGACGCGCACGGGCTTTGCCGCCAACGACAAATCCAAGGGCACGGCCGAGGAGTATCGAGCCGCGGCGCTGGACAGCAATGCGCACTATGGCCAGATACGGGCGGACGACACCACCCTGCATACACATATCGAGCACGCCTCGTTTCCCAACTGGGATGGCAAAAGCGGCGGGTCCGCTTACACGCTAAAAGATGACGAGCTGACATACACGGTGGCCAAGCCATCCAGCGGCGCGGCTGAGGGCGCTCACGGCGAAGTGGAATGGCGCCGCCTGCCATGAAGCCGCAAGGCAATTCTCACCCATCAACTTTCGGAGTGCCCGACATCATGAAAAAACACCTGCTCGGTTTTGTCCTGTTCGGCGCGATGGCCCTGGCGCATGCGGGCACCATGCCTCCAGTCTATGTGTCCACCGCCGTGGCAGACAGCGCCCGGCCGGCCGCGGATACGCAGCGCGATGCCACGCGCAAACCCGCCGAGTTGGTTGCCTTTGCCGGCATCAAGCCTGGCGACAGGGTGGCCGATGTCATGCCGGGCAGCGGCTATTTCACGCGCATCTTCAGCAAGGTGGTCGGGGCGCAAGGTCATGTCTACGCCATCGTGCCGGAGAGCATCGCGAAAGCCAGACCCCAGGCACTGGATCCCATCAAGGCGATAGCTGCCGATGCGGCGTATCGCAATACGACTCTGGAGGTGCAACCGTATGACCGTCTCGGCGCGCCTTCGTCGCTCGACGTGGTATGGACGTCGCAGAACTACCACGATGTCTACGGAGCGGTCAGCGTGTTCGCCGTCAGCGGCATCAGCGGGCCTGACGAAGCGGCCAAGCTCGACGCCGCGGCCTTCGAGGCCTTGAAGCCCGGCGGCGTTTACATGGTCGTGGATCATGCGGCCAAACCGGGTTCGGGCGGACAGGACGCCCATACGCTGCACCGGATCGATCCCGCCACGGTCATCGCGCAGGTACAGGCGGCTGGCTTTGTGCTGGAGGCGCGCAGCGATCTGCTGAGCAATCCGCAGGATGCCCATGACAAAGTCATCTTCGCGCCGGAGATCAAGGGGCGCACGGACAAGTTTGTCCTCAAATTCCGCAAGCCTGGCTGATTCGCATCGGTCGTTCGAAGGCAGCACATGCCTACGGACTCGGAGCATGCGGATGCGCCGCTGGAAAGATCTTTCCCGAGCGGCGGGGACTGATCGGCGTCGGTAGTCAGCACGAGTCGTGCACTGGCGATCCCGATCACTCCGGCATTTCTGGCAGCCGATGATCTGCGACTCCTGGCCATCGCCTGATCCGGATACAGGCCGACCGCTCATCCCGATAGCGATCCACAAGTTCGAAAGAGTGTCGACATGATTGTGCCGTGGAAGAAGCTATGGATCCTTGCCCTGGTTCTGGGCGTGTTCGCCGCAGCGATGTACTTCACGCGTGAACATCAAGCGCCAGATGAGGCCGGCCACACGGCGGTAGAGACTGCTGTTCCGGTGACGAGCGCATTGGCGACGCGCGGTGATATCGACCTGTCGCTGAACGTGGTGGCCCGTACGGAAGCGTGGTCGACCGTGACCATGCAGGCACGCAGCTCGGGACAGCTCGAATCGCTGGGTTTCGCGCCTGGCACCAAGGTGAAGAAGGGCGGGCTGCTGGCGCAGCTCGATCCGCTGCCGTTCAAGGCGCAACTCGATCAGGCGCGTGGCAATGCCGACAGTGCCCGCGCGCAATGGGACAAGGCGCAGGCTGACCTGAAGCGTTATAGCCAGGTGCTGGCCAAGGGCTACATATCGCGCGCCAGTTTCGACACGTACCAGACCAACGTGGAAGTGGCACGCGCCAACCTGCAGACCAGCGAGGCCGCGCAGGAGATTGCACAACTCCAGCTGGGCTATACGCGCATCACCGCCCCCTTCGATGGCGTCACCGGATTGCCTCTCGTCTGGCCCGGTGCGCAGGTGACGGCCAACAGCACCGACATCGTGGTGCTCAACCAGATCGAACCGATCCGCATCAGTTTCAGCATCCCCGAGGCCAGTTTGGCCGCCGTGCGCGACGCGCAGTCGCGCGGCCCGGTGGCCGTGCAGGCCAGACTGCCCGGTGATAACCGCGCGCTGTTGCACGGCACGCTGGAATTCGTCGACAACACGGTCGACGTCAACACCAGCACGATCGTGCTCAAGGGCCGCTTCGAGAACACCGACGGCAGGCTTACACCGGGCCAATTCATGCAGGTGAGCCTGCCGACTGTGCATCTGCTGAGTGTCGTGAGCATGCCGGCCCAGGCGCTGCAAAGTTCGGACAAGGGCAACTTCGTATTCGTGATTGGTGCCGACGGCAAGGCGCATCAGCGTTTCGTCGGCATCGGACCGACGACTTCCGGCCGGATCGTGATCGAGCACGGGCTGGAGGCTGGCGAGCGGGTGGTGACGGACGGCCAGCTGTTGCTGAGTGACGGCAGTGCGGTGCGCATGGCTGCCAGCACATGAGCCCGCAGCGATGAATCTGCCCGCGCTGTGCATTCGCCGGCCGGTCATGACGACGCTGTTGATGCTGGCGTTGCTGGTATTCGGTATCTCGGCGTATCCGAAGCTGGCGGTGAACGAGCTGCCGAATGTCGACTATCCCACCATTCGCGTCTTCGCCAGTCTGCCAGGCGCCTCACCGGAAGTGATGGCCTCGGCGGTGGCGGCGCCACTGGAGGCGCAGCTGTCCACCATCCCCGGCGTCGATGCGATGAATTCGTCGAGCTCGCCGGGTGGGACCAGCATCGTTTTGAGTTTTGCGCTGGGCCGCAATATCGACGCGGCGGCGCAGGACGTGCAATCGGCCATTACCGCCGCGCAACGCCAGTTGCCCCCTGACATGCCCACGCCGCCGATCCTGCGCAAGGTCAACCCGGCAGACGCACCGGTGCTGCTGCTGGCGATGACGGCACCCACGTTGCCGGTATCGCAGTTGGACGAGTACGCGGAAACGCAACTCGCCCAGCGCCTGTCCACGATCGACGGTGTGGCTCAGGTGTATGCCTATGGCGCGGCCAAATATGCCGTGCGAATCAGCATCGACCCGGACCGGTTGGCGGTTGCCGGCATCGGCATCGATCAGGTGCAGAAGGCGGTCGCAGATGCCAACGTCAATCAGGCGACCGGCACGCTGTACGGCCCCAGTCAGCAATTCCAGGTGCGCAACCAGGGCCAACTGCTGCGCGCGGCTCCCTACAACGACATCGTTCTGGCATGGCGCAATGGTGCGCCCGTGCGGCTTGGCGATGTCGGGTCGGCCTATGACAGCGTGCAGAACGACCAGCTCGCCAGCTGGTACAAACACGACCGCTCGGTATTGCTGGCGATCCAGCGTCAGCCTGGTGCAAACACGGTGGCACTGATCGAGCGCATCAAGGCGGTTCTTCCCGGCTTCATCGCGGGCCTGCCGCCCTCGGTGAAGCTCAACGTGCTGTACGACCGCTCGCAGTCGATCCGTGCCTCGGTCGCGGACGTGCAGTTCACCCTGCTGACGGCCGGCGTGCTGGTGGTGCTGGTGGTGTATCTGTTCCTTGGCAATCTTTCCGCCACGCTGATTCCGGCAGTGGCACTGCCGCTTTCGGTGGTGGGCACATTCGGTGCGATGTATCTGCTGGACTACAGTCTGGACAACCTGTCGTTGCTGGCGCTCACGCTGGCGGTTGGCTTCGTGGTGGATGATGCGATCGTGATGCTGGAAAACATCATGCGTCACGTGGAAGCCGGACTCGATCCCCTCGAGGCCTCGCTCAAGGGCGCAGGCGAAATCGGCTTCACTATTCTCTCCATGACGCTGTCGCTGATCGCGGTGTTTATCCCGGTGATCTTCATGGGCGGCATCGTCGGGCGTCTGTTCCACGAATTCGTGGTGACTCTCAGTGTGGCGATTCTTATCTCCGGATTTGTCTCGATCACGCTGACCCCGATGCTGTGCAGCCGTTTCGTCAAGCGGCCCGGGCACGACCGAAAGAGTTGGCTGATTGCCGCCTTCAACCGCGGTTTCGAGGCCACCCAGCGCGGCTATAAGCGCAGCCTGCGCTGGTGCATGGCTCATTCAAGGGTAGTGCTGGGCGTGTTCGCGCTCAGTCTGCTCGCGACGGCCTTCCTGTTTTCCACCGTGCCCAGGGACTTCATTCCCGCGGGCGACAGCGGCCGCTTGCAAGTCATTACCGAAGGTCCGCAAGACGTTTCCTACGGTGGCATGGTGGCGCGGCAGCAACAGCTGGCGGAGATCGTCGCGCAGGATCCCAATATCGAGGCGTGGATGTCTTCCATCGAAGCAGGAGGATCGACCATCAACGACGGCGAGATGCTGCTTAAACTGAAACCCGAGAATCAGCGCAGCTTGCGTGTAGACCAGATCGCGCAGGAGCTGCGAAAGAAGTTTGCCAACGTGATCGGCATGCGCGCCTACGTGCAGAATCCGCCGCTGATCCAGATCGGTGGCCTCCGCTCCAAGGCCCAGTACCAGTTCACCTTGCAGTCGGTGGATCCGAATGCGCTATACGACTGGTCCGGCAAGGTAACTCAAGCTTTTGCGGCGCTGCCAGGCTTCCAGGATGTGACCAATGACCTCAGCCTCAACAGCCCGTCCATTATCGTCGAGGTGGATCGCAGCAAACTGGGCCCGCTGGGCCTGAGCATGGCCCAGGTGCAAACGGCGCTGGGCGCATCGTTCAGCCAGAACCAGCTTTCCACCATCTATGGCACGGCAACCCAGTACTGGGTGGTGATGGAAGTCCAGCGCAACCTGCAAACCGATCCGACGGTGCTATCGAAGCTCTACGTCACCTCCAGCACCGGCAAGTTGATCCCGCTGGATACCGTGGCCAGCTTCGTGCGCAAGCCGCAGGTGATGACCGTGAATCACCGAGGTCAATTGCCTGCGGTGACTGTTTCATTCGGGCTCGCGCCCGGCGTCAGCCTGGGTGAGGCACTGGCGAGCATTCACGACGCGCTGGCACGAATCAACATGCCGGCAAGCATCAGCGCCAATCTTCAGGGTACCGCGCAAGCCTTTCAAACCTCGATGCAAGGGATCGGCATGTTGCTGTTGCTGGCCGTTTTCGCGATCTATCTGGTTCTGGGCATCTTGTACGAAAGTTTCATCCATCCACTGACCATCCTCTCCGGACTTCCTGCGGCGGCGGTCGGGGCTTTGCTCACCCTGCAGATATGCCATTACCCGCTGGATCTGTTCGGCTTCGTCGGCATCGTGATGTTGATCGGCATCGTGAAAAAGAACGCAATCATGATGATCGACTTCGCCCTCTCAAGGCAGCGCGATGATGGCATGCCGCCGACCGCGGCGATTTTCGAGGCCTGTGGCGTGCGGTTCCGGCCGATCATGATGACTACCATGGCCGCGCTGGCTGGTGCGCTTCCAATCGCCCTGGGTGTGGGTGCCGGCTCGGAGGTGCGTCGTCCGCTTGGCGTGGCTGTGGTCGGAGGATTGCTCGTCTCACAGCTGCTCACCTTGTATCTCACGCCGGTGATCTACCTGCAGCTCGATCGCCTGCAGTCGCGTTTCTTCAACGGTGCGGGCGCCACAACTGGCTACCGGGGCCACGCTGTTCAAAATCAGGAATGAGGAACGGCGCCATGCCTTTGGGCTGAAGCTGACGTCGAATCCCGTCTGACGGGTCACGTAGCGCGGCGAGGCGCGCCAGCCAGTTTGGCGGTTGCCCAAACCGGCGTGTCGAAAGCTCGGACCGATCGGAAGCGGTGTCGAGACAGTCAAGGCGAAGAGTTGCCCGGCCATGGGTTGCCGTTTTGCTTTTCCCGCAAAACTAAAATATGATAAGCATCATATGAAAAAAGCTGCCGCCCGATCCAGGGAAGCCACGCACGAACGCATCGTCGATGCCGCCGCTCGTGCCATTCGTCGCAGTGGTTATGACGGCACCAGCGTCGCCGACCTCATGAAGGAGGCCGGCCTGACGCATGGCGGGTTCTATGCTCACTTCGCTTCGCGCGAGGCGATGCTTGCCGAGGCAGCGGATCGTGCCGGCGCGGAGGCAGTCGCGACATCGGCGCGCATAGCCGCTTCCGCGCTGCCGGAGCGAGCGCTACAGTCGTTGTTGCGCGCTTATTTGTCGAAGGAACACGTCAAAAGCCCGGAAATGGGCTGCCCAGTGGCTGCCCTGGGTTCGGAGATGCCACGTCAGGCGCCCGAGGTGCGGCGAGCCGCCACGCGCCGCATAAAGGAAATGATCGATGTCGTGGCCCGTCAGTCGCCCGACTGGGGACAGCCCGGCGCGCATGAGCACGCGTTGGTCACTGCAGCCACGATGGTTGGCGCCTTGGTCATGGCACGTGCTGTCGACGACCCCAAGCTTTCCGATGCGCTGCTGAAGGCAGCCTTGAAACACCTCGTCCCTGCCAGTGCCTGAGCGCGTCGGTGTCGGCGCTTTCACTTGAAATTGAATATGATGATCATCATATAAAGTTCGCAAAACGAACGACACCGCCGCCCAGATCCAGCAGCATCGGTATCGCCATCACCGCAACTGACTCCGCGATCACTCACTGAAAGGCATTCCCATGAAACCCAGAAAATCCGTCGCGCTCGTCACGGGAGCGCCCTCAGGCATCGGAAAGGCTACGGCTGAGCGACTCACTACCGCGGGCTACACGGTGTATGGCACCAGCAGACGCGGAGCACAGGCGAGCCAGCAACGCTTTGCGATGTTGTCCCTGACGTGATCTGTGACGATTCGGTCGAAGCTGCAGTCAGGGAAGTGATTCGACGGGAAGGCCGCATCGACCTGCTGGTGAACAACGCCGGTTTCGGCGTGGCTCCGGCCGGTGCGGAAGAAAGCTCGATCGGGCAGGCGCAGGCGATCTTCGATACCAACTTCATGGGCATCGTCCGGATGACGCGCGCCGTCGTCCCGCATATGCGACAGCAGGGTAGCGGTCGCATCATCAACATCGGCTCCGTGCTTGGTTTCCTGCCGATGCCGTACATGGCGCTCTATTCCGCCACCAAACATGCGGTCGCGGGCTATTCGGAAGCGCTCGACCATGAGCTGCGCACGCTGGGCATCCGCGTCTCTGTCGTCGAGCCTGCGTACATCAATACACCGTTCGATGCGAACCTGATGAAACCCGACGCTCCCCTCGACGTGTACCGCGAGATTCGCGCGGGTGTGGAGAAACGGGTGAAAGAAGTGCTCGTCGGCGCAGACGGACCTGAAGTCGTCGCCGAGATGGTGCTGAAGGCGGCCATGGCTGACCGTCCGAAGCTGCGCTATGCCCCGGGGCTGGCGAGCCGCATGCGGTGGCTGCGCAGATTTGCACCTGTCTGCGTGCTGGATGCGGGGGTTAGAAAAGACCTTCGTCTCGATACATTTGCAAGAGAGAAAACGTCATGAAGGCCTTCATCATTGATCGATACGGCAAGAAGGATCCGATGCGGCTTGGCGACATGCCGAAGCCCGAGCTTCGCGACGACGATGTGTTGATCGAGGTTCACGCCGCAGGTTTGAACCTGCTGGACTCCAAGATCAAAAGCGGCGAGTTCAAGCTGATCCTGCCTTACCGCATGCCGCTTGTGCTGGGCCATGACGTGGCCGGCGTCGTGATTAAAGTGGGACCGCGGGTTCGGCAATTCAAAGTGGGCGACGAAGTCTATTCGCGAGTGCCTGATCACCGCATCGGTACATTTGCGCAGTTCATTGCCGTGAATGAAAACGATGTCGCGCCCAAGCCCAGGAACCTCACCATGGAAGAAGCGGCATCGATCCCGCTGGTCGGCTTGACGGCCTGGCAGGCTCTGGTTGAACGAGCGCACCTGAAGAAGGGGCAGAAGATATTCATCCAGGCGGGGTCCGGTGGCGTCGGCACCTTCGCCATTCAATTGGCCAAGTATCTCGGGGCCACGGTAGCCACCACCACGAGCAGCGCGAATACCGACCTGGTGAAGAGCCTCGGCGCGGACTTCGTCATCGACTACAGGAAAGACGATGTCGAGAGAGTGCTGCAGAGCCACGATGTGGTCCTGCATAGCCAGGATGCGGCAGCGCTTGAGAAATCCTTGCGCGTGCTGAAACCTGGCGGAACCCTCATCTCGATTTCCGGCCCTCCTGATCCCGCATTCGCAAAGGAAATCAAAGCGCCGTGGTTTGTACGCCTCATCGTCCGCCTGCTGAGTTCCGGCGTCAGGAAAAAGGCGAGCCGTCGTGATTTGAAATATTTGTTTCTCTTCATGCAGGCCAACGGATACCAGTTACGCGAGATCACCCAACTGATCGAAGCAGGGGCCATCCGCCCAGTGATCGATCGGGTCTTTCCATTCGAGTCGACCAACGAGGCCTTGGCTTACGTCGAAACAGGCCGCGCGAAGGGCAAGGTCGTCGTCAAGATCAAGTGAGCCTCAAAACAGGGTCAGGCCGAGGTGGTACGAGACCTCAGAACCTGCCCCTTTTTTTGCTGCTTTCTGGAAGTGCAGATCGGCGGCGTCATGTACATCGACAGCATTGATGCCGAGCTGCGGGAAGCCAGTAACGAGAGCGTCTTGCGTGCCACGTCTCAGTTGAACGTGTCGCGATATTCCGGTGCTGCGTCGGCGCGGGTGTTCAGCTCGAACATCACTCCGCCGGGCGCGTGGCAGAAGAAGCGCGAGCCGCGTTCGTGGTCGATGACGTCCGTTTCCATCGGCACGCCATCCGCCACCATCCGTGCGTGGAGTGATTCAACCTCGGCACGTGACGGCAGTTCGAAGCCGACATGGAAGGTACTCGGCCAATGCGGCGCCTGCGCTTCGACGTCCTCGATGACCACGTCGAAACCGGGGCGTTTCAGTATCCAGTGTCCCTGGGCTGGCGCGATGGTGAAGCCGAGGTAGGTTTCGAAGAATGCCGCCGTGCGCGCCGGCTCGTGCGAAGGGAAGCTGAGATGGTTGAGTTTCATGGGGAAAATCGCGTTCGACATGGGGACTCCGGGAGTAGGTGGATCGGGCGATCCGGGAGACGTCATGATCCCTCCCGTTCCAGTGGCCGCCTACTCGCATGCGCTGCTTCGCGCTTGCCGGCGTCGTTGCCAGCCCTTCGGGCCCGCGGCCTTTCAGTTCGCTGTTCCGTTGCTCACATTTCAACGCCCGTCGGCACCGGGCAACGCGCCGAGATAGCCAAGGATCGCGCCCAATACGCGTCGTTCCAGTCGCTGCGCGTCGGATTCGCCGCGCGCGCCGGCGGAATCCACCAGCAGGCGCACCAGCGCGGCAACGTCGTCGATGGCAATTTCGCGTTCCGGTTGCGGAGGAAGGTCGGCATGGTCGAGTGCAGCGCGCAGCAGTCCGCGGAAGTCGCTGGCGCTTTCCACTTCCTGCTGCACTTCAGGTCGCGCTTCCTCGATATCGATCAGTCGTGCCAGCTCCGGTCGCTCGAACTGATGACGGACGGCTGCGCTGACCAGGTGCGCCAGCGCAGCGTGACCGTCGGGCGCGTCCCTCGCTGCCGCGGCGTCTTCGCCGAAGCGGGCCTTCTCGCGGCGCATCAACGCGACCAGCAACGCATCCTTGCCGGGAAAATACTGGTATAGCGAACCGATGCTCACGCCCGCCCGTTCGGCGACAAGGTTGGTGTTGAAGGCGCCGATGCCCTGAGCTTCGAGGATCTGTGCCGCCGCCTCCAGTATCCATGCGTAAGTCTCGACCGCGCGCGGTTGCACGGGTTTCTTGCGCGGGCGCAGCGATGACGGTGAGCGGCTCATGCCTGCCGGATTCTAGGGAAAAACAGCATCGGGTTCACTCCTGGGCAGATTCCGTTGTCCACTGCGACACGCAGTCAAGTGCGGATACGTTCATACCCGTTGCCAGCTCCGTCAGTTGCCCTTCGAACCAGCCAAACCTCCCTTCAAGAGCCCGAGCCGCAACAGGCTTTCGGCGGTGGCGACGATGGCTTCCTCGCTCGAACGCGGTGTCCAGCCGAGCACGCGCTGGGCTTTTTCGCTGGTGGCGTTCTTCGGCTTGCCGAGTTCGGGGAGAATCTGTTTGACCGCCGGGTCGCGCAGTGCCGCGAGGCGCACCAGCCAGTTTGGCAATTGCCGGGTCGGTACCCGTTTGGCCGATGCGCCCATGCGGTTCTTCAAGATCATGGCGATGTCGCGGATCGAGAGGAAATCCCCAGCGACGGCGAGGAATCGCTCGCCCTTGGCGGCGGGATCGGTCATGGCGCGGATGTGCAGATCGGCGACGTCGCGCACGTCGACGGCACCGAAGTTGAGCTGCGGGCAGCCGGGCATGGCGCCGTCCATCAGCCGCTGCACCAGCAGGATCGAGGTCGAGTAGTCCGGTCCCAGCACCGGGCCGAACACGCCTACCGGATTGACCACGGAAAGTTCGAGGGCGCCACCTTCGCGGGCGATGAAATCCCAGGCCGCGCGCTCGGCCAGGGTTTTCGATTTCGCGTAGGGCTGCACGTCGTTGCCGGCAGGATCCGTCCAGTTGCTTTCGTTGAACGGTGCCTGCTGTGCTTTCTGCCCATAGCCGATCGCAGCGAACGAGGAAGTCAGCACCACGCGCTTGACCCCGGCATCGCGTGCGGCACGCAAGACCCTCAGCGCGCCTTCGCGCGCCGGCACGATCAACTCGTCCTCGTGTTTGGGAAGCGTGGCAGGAAACGGCGACGCGATGTGCAGCACGTAATCGCAGCCGGCGACGGCTTGCGGCCAGCCGGCGTCGCTCTCCAGATCGGCAACCACAAATGACAGGCGGTCGCCCGGATCGGTGCTACCTGCCTTCAGCATCGCGCGCACGTCGCCTTCGCGCTTCAAGCTGCGCACTGTGGTGCGAACCTGGTGGCCCGCAGTTAGCAGTTGCAGGATCGCGTGGCTGCCGATGAAGCCGGATCCGCCAGTTACCAGAACGGTGCTCATGGTCATTCCCGCTCGAAAGGAAGAGAGGCCATTAAGCTACCTCAATTACCTGTATTCCTTCGCTGTTGGCTTTTCATCCATCTTCAAAAAGCCCAGGCCCAGCAGGCATTCTGCAGAGGCGGCGGTCGCCGATGACGAGTCATGGCTGATTCCAGCATGCCGTCACGGGCTGCTGATGATGATCGCCACGCGACGATTCTGCGCGCGCCCCTCGGACGTGCGGTTGCTTGTCACCGGGTTGTTTTCTCCAAAGCCCTGGATGTCCAGGTCCTGCAGTCGCATGCCGGTGGCTACCAGGCCGTCCGCCACCGCCTGGGCGCGCTGGCGTGAAAGCTTGAGGTTGTAGTCGGGTTGACCGGTGTTGTCGGTAAAGCCGTCGAGCTGCGCATGCTTGATACCTACACCAAGCAAGCCGTGACCGATGCGCTCGATGATTTTCCGTCCGTCCGGGCTCAGTTCGGCCGCATTGATGCCGAACAGTACCTTTTCGCTCCCGTCGAACTCCCATCCCGCCGGCGTTTCGTAAAACCCCTGGTGTCGCAGCTCGGCAATCTGAGCCGCTGTGAAGCGGCCGCTTGCCGGTGGTCGCGTCGGGGCGTTCTGGCAAGCTGCCAGGAAGTACAACAGGGCCAGCAGAATGGAAGCGCGAAATAATTTCATCAGGTGCACTGTCTTGTATGGCGGAATGTTCAAGAGTGGGTTGTCTCGTCGAGAGCCGGGGTGCGGACAGCAAGGGCCATCTGCCAATCGCCGCCAAGCTGGTGCTTGGCGTGGTACATCGCTGCGTCGGCGGCCTGCATCAGCGTTTCGGCATCGTCGGCATGGTCGGGCAGTACGGCTATGCCGATGCTTATGGACACCGGGATCTGCTGGCCGTCGGCCAGCGTAAAAGGAGCCTGCATGCCGACGAGCATGCGCCGGGCTATATCGACGGCATCGTCGACGCTGCGCAGCGATACCAGCAGCACGGCGAATTCGTCGCCACCGAGGCGGGCGGCCATGTCGCCTTCGCGCAGTTGCGCGCGGATGCGCGATGCCACGCCGACCAGTGCGGCATCGCCTGCGGCGTGTCCGAAACTGTCGTTGATCACCTTGAACCTGTCCAGATCGATGAACAGCAAGGCGACATGCTCGCTGGGGGCGGCATTTTCGGTCACCTGGCGCAGGTAAGTGTCGAACAAGGTGCGCTTGGGCAAGGTGGTCAGGTCGTCGCGTGTCGCCTGATGGGTCAGCTCCGCGTTTTCGCGTTGCATGCCGCGCTCCCACGCCTCCAGTTCGTCCAACAGCCCGTTGAAATCGTTGCCCAGTTCGTTCAGTTCGATGATCCGCGTGTGCGGCACGCGTCGCTCGAAAGCTCGTTCCCGGCGTATCGCGTGCGTCACCTGGGCCAGCCCACGCAACGGATGGATGATTTCGCGCAGCATTTTGCGCGAAAGGTAGAGGGCACCAAGTGCACTGACCAGGAGACAGAGCAGTATCCAGAACAGCCCGTTCAACAGGAATTCGCTCAGGCGCCCGCCGTAGCCGACCACGCGCAGTTCGCCGACGCGAACGTGGTCGTGCATGATCGGCAGGACGATCGGCGCCGGCAGCAGCCAGCGGGTGCTCCGCACGGCGAGCGATTGCAGTGGTGTTTCCTGCCGGTCACGGTGCCAGACGGTCATGGGTTCGCCCCGGCTGTCGCTGACGACAACTTCGGCGATCTCGTTTTGTTCGTCGCCAGCCTGCCGCGCCACAGCCTGTGAGGCAGCGACAGGGTCGTGGAAAACCACGGCGGCTTCGACGGTATAGCCCATCGAACGAGCGATCATGTGCAGGCTGTAGTCGGCTGAGCTGCGCAACGCCAGCATGGCAAGCACGGTCAGCGAGATGCCGACAACGCTCACCGAGAACAGCGACACGCCCAGATACGTGCGTCTCAGGACGGTGCGCAGATTGCGTCGCGCTGTGCCGGTTTCGCGTCGCTGCATCATGGCTTTGGTCCCGTTCCGGGATGGGACAGCAGGAGTACGTGAGGGTCCACCCGCACGCCGCTGCGTGCGACAGAATCCAGATTGGTCTTGAAGCGAACGGTGTCCGCATCCTCCACATACAGGCAGAACATGCTACCCGCCGCGCAGACAGCATCCGCATCGCTGATGCTGAGCACGGGGTGCCCGGACAGTTGCTCGAATATCTTCAGGCGCTGCGCGTCCGTGACTGCACCGAGATAGACCACGTTGCAATCGCGGCCGAGGCGGGGATCATCGATATCCATCTGTCGCGCGATGATCTTCAATCCCTCGGACGCCAGTGCTCCATTCAAGAGATCACCGGCATACAACGGCTTGGCCAACACGCACAGCTGCAGCTGCTGAAGGCTGATCGGCCATTGCGTATAGCTGATGATCCCGAGCACAACTTCGGTAACGGCGTGGGCTCGACGGGCCATGAGCGGGGGAGGAGTCGCTACGGCCTGCGCAAATGCAGCGCCAGTGCAGCTCAGCCAGAGCAGGAGCATGCCGAGCAGGCTGACCTCCCAGTGATGCCATCTACCGAAGTATCGGGCAGTCGCAATGTGCGATGGCATCCTCATGAAAGCCCATTAAAGTGTGATCCACACCTCATTTTAGCAAAATATTCGGTCTTGTCGGGCTTTACAGGTCGCAGGAACGGGAGCGCGAGGACGGGTCGAAGCGTTCGACAGCTTGGATCGACCGCGATGCACGTCACCAGGTCCCCGGGTTTCATCCACGATGACGAAGCATTCCCAGGGATGATCAGCCGGGTGGTTCGACACCGGCAGGAACCCGGAGTGGGCAGGTACGAACGATGCGAAAAGCGATCGGAAGCCGGTGCGTGAGGCGCAGCTGCCCGGAGATATTGAACAGGCTCTCACGCATGCGTGCCTTTCGTTGCCTGACATTCCCGCGTTGCGTGCAAAGCGGCGCTCCAGCTTCAGTGCGCGTCCCGCAAAATCAGTGCCTCCAGATTCTGGACATGGTGTAATGGACTGGCCGATCCACACGTTCACCGGCTGATCCGCGTGCTGATGGTCGTCGCTGACCGACATCAGCAGCTGGCTGCGATGGCAAAGTGTGAATCGGCCGGCTCTGGGATCTGGTCGCTCTCCGCCATGGTTGGCCATAATTCCGGACATCATCGAAAGCGGTTGATTCACCTATGCCGCTATAACAGGGAGATATACAGATGAAGTCTCGTTCCATCAGGTTCGTTGTCACCGTATCGCTGGTCATGCTGGGCGCCGTATCGCTCCCGTTGCTCAGTGTTTCCAATGCTTTTGCACAGGCCTCGGATGCTGCCTCGGCCGCGCCGATGACCAATGCGGATGTCGTCAAGCTGGCCAAGCTGGGTTTCGACAGCGACGTGATCAAGTCGAAAATCGACCAGGCACCCGCCGTCGATTTCAAGCTTGGGATCAATGACCTCGGGAACCTGAAGCACGCTGGGGTGCCGCAGGATGTGATTTCCGACATGCTCAAGCGCGCCAGCGGTGGCGGTGCTTCTGCCGCCGGCCCGGGGAGAAGTGGTTCGATGGGCGCCGAGGGCATGGCGGCGATGAAAATGGGCGATGTCACGATGGCCACGAAGGACGGCAATGTGCGCCTGCTCGGCATCAACGGCACCATCAGCACAAGGAATGCCTTCGTCACCGTTCTGGAGTTTCAGGACTATCCGGGCACTGCAGCTACGGTGCGCACGCACGACAGACGGCCGTCGTTCACCGTGTACTCGATGAACAACCCGCGTGGCTCGATCTATATTGCTTCGCTCGATGTAAACAGCGGCGATCAGAACCGTTCGCTGAAGATGGGTAACAGCGGGTTCGGCAGCATCAAGAACGCAGGCGCCCCGGACAAGGACAACCAGATCCCTTATGACGCGGTCCAGATCGACAATGGCAACCAGTGGCGACTGACGCCGACCAAGGATCTGAAGCCCGGTGAGTATGGTGTGCTCCACGGCTCGTTGTACGACTTCGGCGTCGATCCGTGATGCCATCGGCTGCATAAACAGCCGGATCGGATTGAACGAGAAACCCCGCCTCGCGCGGGGTTTTTCGTTGAAAAGGTATCAGGGGATATTTCATTCGCGACCATGCCGGCTCTTGGAGTAAGGCCGATATGGCCTGTACTGATCGTGGAGACTCAGGTCAGAGTGCAAGGCAGCGAACCAGGTCCTGATCGAGTACGAATTGCGGCTTTCCGATAACCGATGCGTCCCGGCTCAGTTCGGTGGGTAAGATGATGGTTCCGTCACCGCTCCGGCACTCATCAGCCATGTATTCCAGAATCTGCGTCGGCCTGCTTGCGACTGCATTCGGCCTGGTCTTCCCCCCGCCATCGGCCGCCGGCGAACAGGCTGCACCATCCATCGGCCGGCAACGCGAGGCGGTACTGTTCTGGCCCCAGGCGCAACGCGAGGCGCAGTTCCGGCGGATGTACGAGCTGTTTCCCAGTGATCGGGCCGCACACGGTACACCTGTGCATGCGCTACCGCAGGGCAAGCCGCTGGCGCTGGGCGGGCAGGGGACGTCGGGGTTGTTGGCCAGTTACATGGACGAACACCATCTTGCCGGTGTGATGGTGCTGCAGCACGGGCGCGTCCGCCTGCAGCGCTATGCATTGGGTTTCACGCCCCAGCAGCGCTGGGAGTCGTTCTCGGTGGCCAAGTCGGTCACCTCCACCCTCCTCGGGATTGCACTGCAGCGTGGCGACATCCACAGCATGGACGACACGCTGGGCACGTACATTCCGGAACTACGCGACAGCGCCTACAACAAGGTCACCGTGCAGCAACTGCTGACGATGACCTCCGGCGTGCACTGGAACGAGGATTACGCCGATGCCAAATCGGACGTGGCACAGATGTATCTGGGCGCCTGCGCCGACAGGCAGGCGCATATCGTGACGTTCCTGCGCAAACAGCCGCGGCAATGGCCGGCCGGCACGCACTGGAACTACAACACCGCGGAAACCGACCTGCTCGGCATCCTGGTACAGCGGGCCACGCACCGCTCACTGGCCGCATATCTCTCGCAGACGATCTGGCAGCCGTACGGCATGGCCGCCGATGCGTACTGGATCAAGGACGAATGCGATGGCAGCGACACCGGCGGCAGCGGGCTGTCGGCCACGCTGGGCGATTACGCGCGGCTGGGCCAGTTCATGCTCGGCGGTGGCCGCATCGCCGGCAAGCCGGTGGTCGCCAAGGCGTGGCTTGAGGGGGCGCTGCGTCGCCAGGAAAACGTCGACGAGCCGGATCGCGGCTACGGCTATCTGTGGTGGACCGAGAGCGACGGCAGTTATGCCGCAATCGGCATCTTCGGCCAGATGGTCTACGTCGATCCCACGCGCCAGCTGGTGATCGCCCAGGTGGGCGCGTGGCCGCATGCAACTTCCGACGAACTGGTTGCCGCGCGGCGCGAGTTCGTGGCCGCAGTCAAGCGTGCGGTGGACGCGGAGTCGAAGAAGTCGACACACTGACCAGACGACATCCGTACAGACGTCTATTTCGTCAACGGAAGGATGCGCTCCTTGAGCATCTTGTATTCGGCCTCCACGACATCCTGGTTGGGATCGTGGCCGGCATGTTCGAGTACCACCATGTACTTCTGCGGTGCCTTCAGGCTGTCGTAGTAGCGTTGGGCTACGTCGAGCGTGGCCAGCAAGTCGTGTGCGCCCTCGACGAAGAACATCGGGATCGCGAAGTTGGTGCCCAGCTTGGGCAGGTCGACCTGCGAGAACATGCCGTCGCCGTGCATGCCGACGAAACTCAGGAAGGAATAATCCTCCCCAGCCTCGTAGTCGGCCAGCGCCTTGGGCGTCGCATATTCAGCAGCCGGCTTCCACCATGTCGCCGGTGCTGGTGTGGTTAGGTGGGCCTCGAACTTGCGCATCACGCGGCGTACCTTGCCAAAGCTTCGCGGGTCGGTCCACGGCGGCGTGCCCACATCTTCCAGTACCGCGAGCGCGGTTTTGTCGTTGGTGGTATGCGCCAGAGCGAGCAGGCCGGCATAACTGATTGCCTGGTTTTCGCGATAGCTGACCACCTGCGACGTGCCGAGGTAGGCGTAGAACAGTTCGGGATGGGCCTTGGCCATGTACACGCCGAGGATCGAACCCCACGAACTGCCCCACAAGATCACTTTCTTCTTGCCGTAGCGGTGGGTGAGGTAGGCTGCTAGCTCGTTGCCGTCATCGCTCATCTGCTTGAGCGTGAGCATCACGCCGGGTGCCGGTGGACTGCGGCCGTAGGTCATGCCGGCACCGCGCTGGTCCCATTGCACGAGGGTGAAGTCCTTGCTCCAGGCGCCATAGACTGCATCCGAGTAGGGACTGAGCGGATTGCCCGGGCCGCCGCTGATGAACAGGATGATCGGGTTGGCGCAACTGTCGCCCTTGACCGTGATCCACTGCTCGATGCCACCGATCTGAACGAAGCCCTTCTCGTCAAGCTTTCCCTCTTTCGCGGAAGCGCAGGCGGGTGAGATACCGGCATCGTTCGCTGCCTTGGCGGAAGGCGGCGCGGCGAGCGTGGCCTGCGCAAATGCATACAGCAGCATGGCCAGACAAACACGGGATAACTTGAACACGGTCGGTCTTCCAATGAATGAGGCGACAAACCGCCGCCTTCGCATCATACGGAACGCCGTCAATCAAAAGGAGCCGTTGTCAGTAAAGTAAGAAGCCCGACGCATCAACGCGCCGGGCTTCCGTGATCGACAGGACGCAAAAATCAGTCGCGCGACTTGGCCACCACACTGCCATCGTCCGGATCGACCAGCAGGTCGACATCATCACCATGCGGTGTCTTGGCTTCGGCAGCCCACAAGCCTTCGTCGAACTTCACATCCTTGATGTTCTGGTAGCCGGCGGTGGCCAGCTTGGCGCTGATCTCGTCCTTGTTGAGCTTGGACGGTGCATCGGCCGCATACACTTTGCCGTTGACCGGCCCAACCGCAAGCTTGACCCATTTCTTGTTGCCGCCGCGGGCCTCGCTGCGCCATACACCGTCCTTGAATTTCAGGCCCTTCACTTCCTTGTAGCCGGCGTTGGCGATCGATGTCTTGACGGCATCCTCGGTCGACCCGCCGGTGGGCGGCTGGGCCGGCCACAACATGGTCACCGTCGTGGTCGTGGTACTGGTGGTAGACCGGGCGGTGGCAGGCATGTTCTGCGCGAGGGCAGCGCCGCAAACCGACAGTCCAATCAACAGGGGAAGCATGCGCTTGATCATGGGGACTCCTTGAGTGTTGAAACGGATCGGTGTCGCCTGCTTGTGCAGGCGTCGTTCCGATGCACGGGTCTGCGGATGACACTCATCGCCGACTTGCGCAGTCAGCATGGGACCACCGTGTTCAGGACGATGGCGTGAAAGTACGCGTGACTTTCAGGTGAAGGAAAGGGTGGGTTCATGTATGCCGACATTGATATGCTGGACGGAGATGTGTCCCACAGTGCTGGCCCCTTCAGGGAGAAGGTGAGCATCGCCTGCTGAAATTAAGCGCAACGAACTCGCACGGGAGTCGGCATGGTTTCTCGCACGATCAAGATCGTCATCGGCACGCTGGCAGCGGTGTCGGCTGTTTTCGCGGTTTTCATGGTGGTGTCCGGCAGGGATCTTTTCCATGTCGCCACCAATTCGATCAGCCGTTCGTTATGCACGGCAGCATTCGTGTCGCACGTTGACCCGGACCGGATGTTCAAGGAAGAACAACTGCCCAACATGCGCAGCGTGGGATGGGCCATGCGCTTTCATGTCGATCCCGACAGGCACGAAGTACGTACCACGGTACTGGGCGCTTTTGGTGCGCGCGCCGTATACAGGGATGGGCTGGGATGCGTGCTTGTGCATGGCGACGACAGCGTGCCCGACGCAGCCGGCTTCAAGGGCGCTCCCATCGCCAGCGCATTCCCCGAGCCGGGTGTCGTGGAACCCGGCGATCCGGCCTTGCGCCGTGCCCTCGATCTTGCCTTTGCGGAGCCTGACCCGGCCTCACCCCGACTGACCAAGGCCATCGTCGTTTTGCACGACGGCAAGCTTATCGCCGAGCGTTACGCTCCGGGTTACGGGCCGGAGACGCCGATCTGGGGGCATTCGCTGACGAAGTCGATCACCAATGCACTGATCGGCATCAACGTGCGTCAAGGCAAATTGCGGATCGATCAGGCAGCACCGATCGCGGCGTGGAGCGCACCGGATGATCCGCGTCATGCGATCACGATCGATCAGTTGTTGCGCATGGAGAGTGGCCTGCCTTTCGATGAAACCGACAATCCGGTCAATCCCATGTCGCGCATGTTTTTCCTGGAGAACGACATGGCCGGCTATGCGGCGACGGTACCGCTGGTTCATCCGCCAGGCACCGCATGGGCGTACAGCAACCTGGGCTATGTGTTGCTTTCGCGCATAGCCATGGATGCGGCCGGGGCAGGTGACGCGGTAGCCGCCGAGCGTTTCGTGCGCAACGCATTGTTCGCGCCGCTGGGCATGCGCAACGCTGTCATCGAAACCGATCTCGCCGGCACGCCGGTCGGTTCAAGCCACGTCTATGCATCAGCGCGGGATTTCGCACGGTTCGGTCAGCTCTATCTGGATGACGGTGTAGTCGACGGAAAGCGCATCCTCCCTGAAGGATGGGTCTCCTACAGCCATTCCCAGACGCTCAAGACCGGTTACGGCGCGGGCTTCTGGACCAACCTGGTGAACGAAGGCAGCGTGCCGGTCTGGGATGCTCCCTGGGGCATCCCCCAATTGCCGAAAGACATGTTCTATGCGCGTGGCGCATTCGGGCAATACATCATCATCGTGCCGTCCGAGCGGCTGGTGGTCGCGCGCCTCGGCATCACCGTCCATGGCAGCACCGGCATCGGCGACGTTGTTGCGAAAATCATTGCGGCGTTGCATCAGCAGGCGGTACAGCCGTAGCCATGCCGCGCGGCTGTGTCGCCGATCGTTCAGGCCACAAACTGCAGCCGCGCCAGCTCCGCGTACAAGCCACCTTCGGCCAGCAGGCTTTCGTGCGTGCCCTGCGCCACGATGCGACCACCGTCGAGCACGACGATGCGGTCGGCGCGTTGCACGGTGGCGAGGCGGTGGGCGATGACCAGGGTGGTACGGCCTTTTTCGAGGCGTTCGAGGGCCTGCTGGATCGCCGCTTCGGATTGCGCATCCAGTGCGGAGGTGGCTTCGTCGAGCAGCAGCAGCGGCGCATCGCGCAGGATCGCGCGGGCGATCGCAATGCGCTGGCGCTGGCCGCCGGACAGGCGCACGCCGCGTTCGCCCATCTCGGCCTCATAGCCGTCGCTGAGTGCGCTGATGAAGTCGTTCGCCTCGGCAGCGCGTGCGGCCACGCGCACTTCCTCGTCGCTGGCGCCTTCGCGGCCGAAGCGGATGTTGTCGGCGGCGCTGCCGCTGAAGATCACCGTTTCCTGCGGCACCAGCGCGATCGCGCCGCGCAGGTCGTCGAGCTTCACCGCGCGCAGGTCGATGCCGTCGATGCTGATGCGGCCCGACTGCGGATCGTAGAAGCGCAGCAGCAGTGCGAACACCGTACTCTTGCCGGCACCGGACGGGCCGACTAGGGCGACGGTTTCACCGGGGCGCACCTCGAGCGTGAAATCGTGCAGCGCGGCGGTGTCGGGGCGCGTGGGATAGTGGAAGCTCACGCCGTCGAAGCGCAGCGCGCCACTGACCGGCCGCGGCAGCGCCATCGGCTGCGCCGGGTCGACGATCTCGGCACGTTCGTCGAGCAGTTCGCCCAGGCGTTCCATCGCGCCGGCCGCACGCAGCACGTCGCCCCACACTTCGGACAGGCCGGCAACCGAGCCGGCCGCGAACACCGCATAAAGCACGAACTGGCCAAGCACGCCGGGGTCCAGCGTACCGGCCAGCACATGACGGGCACCGGCCCACAGCACCAGGGTGATCGCGCCGAACACCAGCACGATCACCGCCATCGTCAGCAGCGCGCGCATGCCGATGCGTCGCCGCGCGGTGGCCAGCGCACGCATTATCGCGTTGCTGTAGCGGGCGCTCTCGATGTTCTCGCGCGCATACGCCTTCACCGCGGTGGAAGCGTTGAGGGTTTCGTTGGCGATCGCCGCCGCGTCGGCGAGGCGATCCTGGCTGGCGCGCGAGAGCTTCTGCACCCGCCGGCCGAACACCAGGATCGGCAGCATCACGGCGGGGATCACCAGGGCAGTGAGACCGGCCAGCGACGGTGCCGTCCACACCATCGCCACCGCCGCGCCGATCAGCATCACTGCACTGCGCAGCGCCACCGATACGCCCGAGCCGATCAGCGCCTGCACCACTTCGGTGTCTGCACTCAGGCGCGACAGCAGCTCGCCGACGCGGCTGCGCTCGAAGAAACTCACGTCCAGCCGGATCACCTGCGCGTACAGCGTCTTGCGCAGGGAGGCGAGCGCCCGTTCGCTGAGCAGGGTGATGCAGAAGTAGCGTGCCGCGGTGGCGACGGCGAGCACCAGCGCCACGCCGAACAACGCGATGAAGGTCTCGTTGATCACCGCCTGGCTTGAATGCCCGAAACCCTTGTCGATGATGTGGCGGAATGCCAGCGGCAGCACCAGCGAGGCGCCCGACGACAGGCCCAGGAAGACCAGCCAGCCGATGGCCAGCGCGCGATGCGGTTTCAGGAACGGCCACAGTCCACGCAGGGCGCCGATGCGACGGGTAGGGCGGGCGGTGTTGCTGGTGGCGTTGCTCATGGGTTCTCGCAAGGTGGATCGCGGGTGCTGTCCACGCACCAGGCGCAGGCAATGCCATCTAACGTGGGGCACATGGTCGCCGATTCAATCCGTGCGATGCCGTCGAATCGTCATGTGACGTGGCAGCCTCCGGGTTCGTCAATCCAGGCGCCTTGCCTCGCTGCGCCCGCGGCTGAGGTCGACGATGCGTGCCTGCGCCTCGGCCACCCGGTTTTCCGGCAGGCGCAGTTCAAGTTCCACGCCGTCCGCGACGAAGGTTTCGCTTTCCACCTCGGCCTGCCAATCCTTCAGGCGCGCCTTGAGCAGGGCCAGTCCGGCGAACTCGCAGCGCAGGCCCAGTCGTGCCATCGCCACGATCGGTACGCGTTCGGCGCGGCGCAGACATTCCGCCGCGGTGCCGCCATAGGCGCGCACCAGGCCGCCGGCGCCGAGCTTGATCCCGCCGTACCAGCGTGTCACCACCACCATCACCCGATCCATCGCTTGGCCTTCGACCGCCTGCAGGATCGGTCGCCCCGCGGTGCCGCCGGGTTCGCCGTCGTCGTTGAAGCGGTAGTCTCGGCCGATGCGGTAGGCCCAGCAGTTGTGCGTGGCCGTGGGGTCGCCCACTTCGCGCAGGAAGGCCAGTGCCTGCGCGCTCGATTCGACCGGTGCGGCCAGCGCGAGGAAGCGGCTCTTGCGGATCTCTTCCTGATGCCGGCATGGCCCGGCCAGCGTGTGCAGCGATTCACTCATGCTGCTCAGTTTCCCATGCCGCAACGCCTTGTTGTCGTTGCCTGCTTGACTGACGCGGTAGCATGGCGCCTTTCCAGGGGACCTGCCGGACTTGCCATGATCAACAATGACGTACTGCGCGCCATCCGCTACATGCTCGACCTCAGCGACGGCAAGGTGGTGGAGATCACCCATCTGGCGGACGTGAACTTCCCGATCGCGAAGGAGGATGTGCAGGCGTTCCTGAAGAAGGACGAGGATCCGGGTTACGTCGAATGCAGCAACAAGGTGCTGGCGCACTTTCTCGACGGCCTGGTGTTCTACCGCCGCGGCCGCGACGAAAGCATGCCGCCACGTCCGGTGGAGAAGCGCGTCACCAACAACGTGGTGCTGAAGAAGCTGCGCGTGGCGTTCGAGCTGAAAGACGTCGACATGCACGAGATCCTCGAAAGTGCCGGTTTCCCGGTCTCCAAGCCGGAACTCAGCGCACTTTTCCGCCAGGCCGATCACAAGAATTTCAAGTTGTGCGGCGACCAGCTGCTGCGGAATTTCCTGAAGGGTCTGACGATGCGGGTGCGTGGCAACGGCTGATGCCGGCTTGCGGTGCCGGATCCAACGTCGAATTCAAGTCGCCGTCCGCGGGCGCAGCGAGTCTGCAACGACCCAGGCGGCACCGGTCAGGGCAATATTCAGGGCGTTCTCGCTCATGATCCAGTGGCTTGAGGGATTGGCCACCAGCATCGGCCCGTGCACCAGCAGAGTGAAGGACGCATACATGGCGGTCAGCAGGATCGCAGCCAGGCGGGCCCGTACGCTCGTCAGGAGCGCAAGACCTGCTGCAATATGCCCCAGCCCGGTCGCATAGCCCCAGAACTCCTGCGAAGGCGGCAGCCATTTGGGAACCAGCGGGGCGGTCAGGTTCATGTAGACGAAATGCGCTCCGCCGAATATCAGCGCGCAAATTCCGAACGCCAGCTGGCCCAGGCGCGTGAGGCGTGCGGCCAGGGTCGCATCGATCCTGGCGTTGGCGGCGTAGATGATCAGGCCTCCTGCAGCGATTGCGAGCTGTTCGGCAATGCCTTCGTATGTGCCGTATTCGGCGTAGTGGGCAAGCACCACGCGACCATTCATCAGGACGATGACGATGAGCGTGTAGTAGGCGGTGAGCGCTGCGGCGCCCCAGGCTACGGTTCGACGCCACTCGACGGCCGCGCCTGCGACGAGCATGAACGCCGCGACGGCATGGGCCAGGGCGTTGCGCCCGGGAAAGTCACTGGGCACGGGTTGCCCCGTGTCGAAGGTTCCCCACGCCAGGCAGAGCATGCCCAACGCCATCACACCCAGGCCGTAAACGCGCCATCCGAAGATCATGGTCGTTTTACCAGCAGTCATGGCTTTCCCCTTCAATGGCGAACGCGTGGACACGTGTGCTGCATCGATCGGTTGAATCCGCATGAAGAGCGCACACGATGAGCTTGCTGAGCGATGGACGAGATCGCAAGTGTCGCGGGATGGCGTCTGGGCATCCATGCATCAACCAGCGAATCGTGCCGTCATTGCTGTCAGACGCTGTCAGCAATGACGGCAGGCGAGACAGCCTGCATGGTGGGCTTCGCGCATGTCTGCAGGCATCATGAGCGGACTGTTCTTTCGCCGCGGCTGCGCCCATGTCGTCACGTTCCACCGTTGCTCCGGTCGCGTTCGCGGTCGGCATGCTGATGATAAGCATGGTCTCGTACCAGTGTGGTGCGTCGCTGGCCAAGCACCTGTTCCCGCTGGTCGGCGCACAGGGTGCCACTGCTTATCGGCTGGGACTGAGCGCGCTGCTCCTGCTGCTGTGGCGGCGACCGTGGCGTCGATCGGGCAGCGGGCGCGACTGGCGTGCGCTATGGGGTTATGGCCTTTCGATGGGAGCGATGAACCTGGTGTTCTACATGTCGCTGCGCACGATCCCGCTGGGCATTGCGGTGGCGCTGGAATTCACCGGGCCGCTGGCACTGGCGCTGTTCGGTTCACGCCGGCTGATCGACTTCATCTGGATCGCGCTGGTGGTGGCCGGGCTGGCCCTGCTGCTGCCGCTGCGCCGGCAGGTGCAGACGCTCGATCCGGTGGGTGTGATGTACGCGCTGGCTGCCGGTGTGGGCTGGGCGCTGTATATCGTGCTGGGGAAGAAGGCCGGGGCAACCCACGGTGCGGACGCGGTAACGCTGGGCACCTCGATCGGTGCATTGCTGGCGATTCCGTTCGGTGTCGCGCATGCCGGCAGCGCACTGCTGTCGCCGACGCTGTTGCCGTACGCGCTGGGCGTGGCGGTACTCAGTTCGGCGTTGCCGTACTCGCTGGAGATGGTTGTGTTGACCCGTCTGCCGGCGCGCACGTTCAGCACCTTGCTGAGCCTGGAGCCAGCCATCGCGGCGGTGGCTGGCGTGGCGTTGCTGGACGAACGGCTCAGCCTGCTGCAGTGGCTGGCCATCGTGGCGATCATCGTTGCGGCGGCCGGCACAGCCATGAGTGTGCAACGGCCCACGTTGACCGAGCCGTTGGCTAATTGAACGCCGCGCACCGTCGCGGATCGGGCGCCATTCCGCCGCGATCCAGATCACCCTGCCTGCCGCGGCTTGCCGAAATTCGCCACCCCAGGAATGACGGGCATGAGCTGGGTTACGCTGGAGGCTCCTTCAAGCGGATCTCCTTGTCATGACGTCAGACGCGCTTGTGCTGTTGCTGCTGGTGACCGCGGTGGCGGCATGGACCGGTCGGCGCCGGTTGGCGTCTGGTTTGGCAGGGCTGGCCTTGCTGCTGTTTCTGGCGGTCGGCTGCGGGCCGCTGCCGCGCTGGCTGTTGCACAGCCTGCAGGCTCCGTATATGGGCACAGTCGGTGGCTGGGCACCGCGCAACGCGATCGTGCTGCTGGGTGCCGGAACCACCCGCGTCGCGCCAGGTGCAACGCTGGAACCGTCATTGTTTGCCTATGGACGCATCGTGCAGGCAGCCAGGCTGTATCGCGACTGCAAGGCATCAGGGCAGCAATGCATGCTGCTGGTGAGCGGCGGCGATTCACAGCATCACGGCATGGCAGAGGCGGCTGTCTACGCTCCCGTGCTGCTCGGATTGGGTGTGTCGGCGCAGGATCTGCAACTGGAGTCGCGCAGCATGAATACCTGGCAGAACGCCCAGTTCAGCCGCCCATTGCTGCAGGCTTACGACCCGCAGAAGCTGGTGCTGGTGAGCTCTGCCATCCACCTGCGACGCAGCATGCTGTATTTCACCCACTTCGGCCTGAGGCCTGTGCCGGCGCACGGTGATACGATCGCAGCCATGATCACGGCATGGCCGCAGTCGTCGAATCTGGCGCTGTGCGATGACGCGCTGCACGAGTACCTCGGGGTTGCCCAGTATCACGTGTACAACGCGCTGGGTTGGAACGCGCCACCGGTGCTTGCACCACTCATCCCGGCGGTACGATGAGCATGGCGGCATCGCATCGGTGACTGGAGTGCAAGCCATACCGGCTCAGCGCTCGCGCATCACCATTAGGCGGATCTCGGTCATGTCCTCGATCGCGTAGCGCACGCCTTCGCGGCCGAGCCCGGAAAGTTTGACGCCGCCATAAGGCATGTTGTCCACGCGGAAGCTGGGAATGTCGTTGACGATCACGCCGCCCTGTTCGAGTTCGTTCCAGGCGCGCATGGCATGGTCGAGGCTGTCGGTGAAAATGCCGGCCTGCAGGCCGTAATCGGAATCGTTGACCAGTGCGATTGCCTCGCTGAACTTCTTGAACGGGGCAAGCAGGGCGAACGGCCCGAACGCTTCCATCCGGTTGGCCTTGGCAGCGTGTGGCACGTTTTCCATCAGGGTCGCTTCAAGCATGTTGCCGTGGCGCTTGCCGCCACACAGGACCTTTCCGCCGGCCCGCTTCGCTTCCGTGATCCAGCCATGCAGGCGTTCGGCGGCGGCCTCGTCGATCATCGGGCCGAGAAACACGTCCTTCTTTCTCGGATCGCCGGCCTTGAGTTTCTTCGTGGCCGCGACCAGTTTCTTCTTCAGTGCATCGTAGACATCGGCATGCGCGTAGATGCGCTGCACGCCGATGCAGCTCTGGCCGGACTGGTAGAACGCACCGAAGATCAGCCGTTCGACCACGCGATCGAGATGCGCACCCTGGTCCGCGTCGACGATGCAGGCGGCGTTGCCACCCAGTTCCAGCACCACCTTCTTGCGGCCGGCGCGGGCTTTCAGCTCCCAGCCGATCTGGCCGCCGGTGAACGAAAGCAGCCTGAAGCGCTCGTCCTCGACCAGCGGGTTGGCATGCTTGCCGTCCAGGGTGAGGATCGAGAACGCGCCTTTCGGCAGATCGGTCTCGGCCAGCACCTCGCCGATGATCAGCGCACCGATCGGTGTCTTCTCCGACGGCTTCAGCACGAACGGGCAGCCGGCAGCGATCGCGGGTGCGACCTTGTGCGCGACCAGGTTCAGCGGGAAGTTGAACGGGGTGATGAACGATACCGGCCCCAGCGGCACGCGCCTGGTATAGCCGTGGTAACCGTCCAGGCGTGAGGCCAGTTCCAGGTTCAGTGTCTCGCCGTTGATGCGCACGGCTTCCTCGGCGGCGATCCGGAACGTTTCGATCAGCCGGGTCACTTCGCCGGCAGCATCCTTGATCGGCTTGCCGGCTTCGATGCAGAGCGCCTCGGCCAGTTCGTCGCGGCGTTCGGCAAAGCGTTGTGCGCAATGCTGCAGCACCGCCTGGCGTGCCCACGGCTTGAAGTCCCGCATCGGGGCGGCGGCTTTCACCGCGGCGGCGATCGCCTTTTCGGTGGTCTTCGTGTCGGGTAGCGCCACCCGTGTGGCGAGCTTGCCGCTGTACTTGTCCAGTACGTCCAGCATGACTTTGGACGTCTGTGGCTGGTTGGCGAGGTAGTAGGGGTAGGTTTTCTTGAGCATCGTGGCGACCGGTAAAGAGCACGTTGCCGTACAGCATAGATGGACGGCATGTTCAGCATTTGTGACAAATGGCCACCCATGAGTTTTGCGGAAAGTCGGGATGCAACGTGACGCAGGCACCCGCGTACACTGGTGATCCGGCCCGATCCACTTCAGGTGACTTCCATGCCTTTATTCGCGTTCATCGTGATACTGATTTTTCTCGGCCTCAGCGGCCTGCGAGTACTGCAGCAGTATCAGCGTGGTCTGGTGTTCCGGTTGGGTCGCTACAGCGCTACCCGCGGGCCGGGCCTGACTTGGATCATTCCCGTCATCGAACGCATGCAGGTCGTCGACGTGCGCGTGATGACCCAGGACATCGAGCCGCAGGAAACCATGACCAACGACAACGTGCCGGTGAAGGTGCGCGCGGTGGTGTGGTACAAGGTGATCAACCCGGAGCGGGCGATCGTGCAGGTGGCGAACTTCGAGGATGCAGTGCGCCAGACCGCGCTGACCAGCCTGCGCAGCGTGATGGGCCAGCATTCGCTGGACGAGTTGCTGAAGGAACAGGAGAAGCTTTCCAGCATGCTCGGCGAGATCATCGACAAGGTCACCGAGCCATGGGGCGTCGAAGTCGACCGCGTGCAGATCAAGGACGTGGAGATTCCGCAGTCCATGCAGCGCGCGATGGCGCAGGAAGCCGAGGCGCATCGCGAGAAGCGCGCCCGCATCATCAAGGCCGAAGCCGAGCACGATGCGGCGCTGAAGCTTACCGAGGCGGCTGCCAAGATGGCGCATATGCCGATGGCGATGGAGCTGCGCCGCATGCAGATGCTGACCGAGGTCGGTGCGGAGCAGAACACGATGACCATCGTGATGATGCCGTCGGAATTCGTCAGCGCGGCCAGCGCGATGGTGCGCCTGGCTGACAAGGCAGCGGGAGGCAACGATTGAGCGGGTGTGAGTCAGTGGCCGGCGACAACCGGCAGGTATTGCCGGGTTACTTGCCAAGCACTTGCAGGCTGAGTTCGCCATCGCTCACGCGGGCGCTCAATTTATCGCCCTCGCTGACCGCGGCGACAGAGCGCACGACCTGGCCTGCCTCGTCGAACAGGATCGCGTAGCCGCGTTCCAGTGTGGCCAGCGGGCTGATCGCATGCAGCGCATGGCCGGCATGACGTAGTGCGGTCTGCCGGCGTTCCAGCGTGTAGGTAATCGCGCGGCGCAGGCGCTGATCCTGTTCGGCCAGCCGATGTGCCAGCAGCGACAGTTGCGTGCGAGGATGCTGTGCCAGCAGGCGCGCATGCAGCCGTTCCAGCCGGCTCTGTCGCAGCTGGCTCTGTTCGCGCAGCACGGCACCCAGGCGGTGTTGCAGATGCAGCAGCCGCTCACGGTCGCGCGCCAGCCGCGCCTGCGGTCGCTGCGTCTGCAGGCGCGCCAGCAGGTGATCGACGCGTTGCGAGTGCGACTGCAACTGGCGTTGCTGCAAGGTGAGCAGGCGTTGCTGCAGCTGCTGCAGATGGCGCGTGACTGCCACTGCATCGGGCACCAGCAATTCGGCGGCAGCCGAGGGTGTGGGCGCGCGCAGGTCGGCGACGAAATCGGCGATGCTGAAGTCGATCTCGTGGCCGATGGCCGAGACCACCGGCACGGTAATGGCATGAATCGCCCTTGCCACCGCCTCGTCGTTGAAAGCCCACAGGTCTTCCAGCGAGCCGCCGCCGCGGGTCAGCAACAGTACGTCGTAGCGTTTGCTGGCCGAAGCCTTGCGCAGCATGGAAACGATCGCCGGCGGCGCTTCGCGTCCCTGCACCGGCACCGGCAGCACCTCGACGTCGGCCAGTGGCCAGCGGCGTGCCAGCACGCTCAACACGTCGCGCACCGCCGCACCGGTGGCTGAAGTGATCACGCCGATGCGCCGCGCGTAACGGGGCAGGGGACGCTTGCGTTCCTGCGCGAACAGGCCCTCGGCGTCGAGTCGTGCCTTGAGCTGCTCGAACTCGCGTTGCAGCGCGCCTTCGCCGGCCGGCTCCATGCTCTCGGCAACCAGCTGGAATTCACCCCGCGGCTCGTACAGGCCAACCTTGGCCCGCAGCATGACCTGCATGCCATCGACAGGGCGAAACCGCAGCGCGGCCGCCTTCGGTTTGAACATCGCGCAACGCACCTGGGCGCCGCTGTCTTTCAGGGTGAAGTACAGATGGCCGGAGGCCGGCTTCGCCACATTCGAAAGTTCACCCTCGATCCACACCAGCGGAAACACGTCGCCCAGCAGGTCGCGCACCAGCCGGTTGAGCGAGCTGGGGGTCAGGACGTGGCGTGGCGTGGTGTCGTCGAACGGCGTGTGCATAAGGGGCACGAGCCTAGCATGCTGGTGATATCAAATTGTGAGAAAACATCTGCTTGGGGAAGAAAGTGCAGGGATTGCATCAAGCGTCGGGCACGGGCATTTCAGTCATCGTCTGCTTCGCGCGGCGCCTGTCCGCGGCGTTTGCGCACGCGCCAGCTGCGGATGCCCAGGTTGAAGGCGAACCATGCGGCCAGTACGCCGAGTGGCCAGCCGATCCATGCCGGCCACAGGATCGTGATGACGGACAACAGGGCCAGTGCCAGGGCGCCGACAAACAGCGGGCCGCTGGAGGTACTGCCGAGCACGCGACGATTGGTCAGTGCGGCGCCGACGCTGTTGGCGATGCGCAGGGCGCCGGCAGCGGCGCGGCCGGAACTGCCGCCGCCACGCCGTACCCTTGGCGGCCGAGCCTGGCTGCTGCGTACCCGTTCACTTCGACCACGACGGCGGGGCGCGGCGAGCACGATCTCGGTGGCGTTGCCGAGGTCCCGTTCGTATTGCGCCGCGAGCTTGTCGGCAAAACCGGCATCCTCGACCGCCACGTCGAGCTCGTGATTGCCGAGCCAACTGGCGATATTGAGATTGGATGAGCCGACCCGTGCCCATTGCCCGTCGGCGACCGCGGTCTTGGCATGCAGCATCGAGCCGTTCCACTCGAATACGCGAATGCCGGCTTTCAGCAATGGCCGGTAGCCGGAGCGCGACATGGCGGCCACCATCGGAATGTCGCTGCTGCCGGGGACCAGCAGGCGCACGTCGACGCCGTCGCGCGCGGCGGCGACCAGCGCCTGCACGTACGGCGCGAGGCCGACGAAATAGGCATCGGTCAGCCACAGCGTCTTGCGTGCCAGCGAGGCAACCAGTTGATCGAGCCGGTACATGCCGGCGGTGGCTGGCTGGGTGGCGATCAACCGCAGCGACACGTCGCCGGCCGGCCCTGCTGCGGCCTGTGCCGTTGCGGAGGCCAATGGCGGTAGCGGCGTACCGGTCTCGCCCCAGCTTTGCGCGAACGCGGCTTCCAGTTCTGCCACCACCGGCCCACGCAGCGCCACGCCGGTATCGCGCCACGGCGGTACTCCGCGCGCCGGGTCACCCAGCCATTTCGCGCTGATGCAGACGCCGGAAAGGAAACCCAGCGTGCCATCGACCACCAGCAGCTTGCGGTGGTCGCGGCTGATCCAGCCGAATGGCTGGCCCAGCTGCGGCGGATTGAAGATGCGCACGTGGCCACCGGCTGCCCGCAGCGGTGCCCAGAACACGCTGCGCGACTGGCCGAGGCAGCCGACCCAGTCGACCACCACCGCGACGAAGACGCCGGCCTGCGCCCGTTCGACCAGCGCATCACGGAACGCCAGGCCGACCTCGTCGTTGCGGATGATGTAGTTCTCCAGCAGCACGCGCTGTCGCGCGCCACGAATCGCCGCCAGCCATGCGTCGTAGTGCGCGGCGGCGTCGATCAGCAGCTCGGCTGAGTTGCCTCCGAGCAGCGGGGCACCGGCGGTTCGGCTGAGCGCCTGCTGCGCCAGCAGGCGGCCGGGCGTGTCGGTCATGAGTGGCATGCGCCGAGTGTAGGCCATGGCCAGTCCACGTCCTGTCATCGCGGGCTTCTGGCATGATCTCATACATGCCGATCGAGCACTGCTACAGCGACACCGAGGCCTGTGCGCACTACCTCGCCGACGAGCTGGGTCCGGACCTGCGTATCGCTGCGCCACTGGGTCTGGGCAAGCCGCACGGATTGCTCAATGCGTTGTACCGACTGACCGGCACCGACCCGGCGCGTTCGTTGCGGCTGTACACGGCGTTGTCGCTGACCCAGCCACAACCGGCGCCGGGGCTGGAGAAGCGTTTTCTCGGACCTTTCCTGGAGCGGCATTTCGGGGCCGACCAGGTCGACCCGCAATACGCACTCGATCAGGCACGCGATGCATTGCCGCCGAACGTCGAGATACACGAGTTCTACATGCAGTCCGGTGCAATGCTGCATTCGGGCAGTGCCCAGCGCAGCTACATCAGCCAGAACTACACCCACGTCGCGCGCGACCTGGCGGTGCAGGACATCAACATGCTGGTGCAACTGGTGGCCCGTCGCGAAGGACCGGATGGCGTGCATTACAGCTTGTCGTGCAATCCGGATCTCACGCTGGATTTCCTCAGGCAGGTGCTGGCTGCCGGACGGCAGCGGCCATTGTGCGTGGCGGTGGTGCATCCGGACCTTCCGTATATGGGGGGCGACGCCGAAGTGGCGGAAGCGTTCTTCGACGTGGAGCTGCGTCCGCAAGCTTCGCCACGGCTGTTCGCGCTGCCGCGGCTGCCGGTCGACCTGGCCGAATATGCGTTGGGCATGCACGCCAGCGCACTGGTCAGGGACGGCGGCTGCCTGCAGATCGGCATCGGCGCGTTGTCCGATGCACTGGTCAAGGCCTTGCTGCTGCGCCACCAGGACAATGTGCACTGGCGGCGTGCATTGGTGGCGCTGGACCCGCGTGGAGCCACCCATGCGCTGGCCGGGCGCATCGGTGGCCTGGCGCCATTCCAGGGCGGGCTCTATGGCGCCAGCGAGATGGTGATGGATGGTTTCATGCACCTGCAGCGTGGCGGCATTCTCAAGCGGCGAAGCTGGGACAACCTTGCGCTGGAACGCGCCTCCGCCGAGGGCCGGCTGAACCAGGCTACCCCGGGCGGCCACTATCTGCGTGGCGCGTTCTTCCTTGGTTCGCAGGAGCTCTACGGCTGGCTGGCTGCCACCGAGGCGGCCGATCCGGATGCGATCACGATGTGCCCGGTCTCCAACGTCAACCAGCTGTATGGCGACCATCAGGCATTGGCGATGCTGCAGCGACGCGGTGCGCGTTTCTTCAACACCTGCATGATGGCGACCGTGCTCGGTGCAGCGGTTTCCGACACGCTGGATGACGGCGCCGTGGTCAGTGGTGTCGGTGGCCAGTACAACTTCGTGGCGATGGCGCATGAGCTGCCCGATGGCCGCTCGGCCTTGTTGCTGCGTTCGACCCGCAGCAGCCGGGGCGGCATCGAGAGCAATATCCGCTGGAACTACGGCCAGACCACGATTCCGCGCCATCTGCGTGACTTGATCATCACCGAGTACGGCATCGCCGACCTGCGCGGCAAGAGCGACAGCGAGTGCGTCGAGGCGATGCTGTCGATCAGCGACGCCCGTTTTCTCGATGCGTTGTGCGCCGAGGCGAAGGCACACGGCAAGCTGGCGGCCGATTTCGCGATACCGGAAGCTTGGCGCCGGCATCATCCACGCCATCTGCATGAAGCGCTGGCGCCGCTGCAGCAGAAAGGCCTGTTTCCGACTTTTCCGTTCGGCAGCGATTTCACCGAAGTCGAGCAGCGTTTGCTGCCGGCACTGAACTGGCTGAAGTCCGTCAGCAGCACGTGGCTTGGCAGGTTTCGCCTGCTGCGTGCCGTTTGTCGTCCGGGTTCGGTGGCTGCAGGGGAGGCCGAAGCAGTGGCGCGGATGGGACTGACAACGCCGCGCACGCTTGCCGACCGGCTGCAGCTTCGCCTGCTGCAGGCGGCCCTGCGACGCTGAATCGGTCACATCGGTTCGGTTATCCTTGCAGCTTCGCCGCCCTTTAGCTGCGGCCGTACGATCCGGTCCCGCCTGTCATGAACGAAAAAACTTCCCCGTCCCCGCGTCTGGCTGAGCCTGCGCTGCGCCGCCCCAGCGTGGCCGTGCAGATCGGCAAGGTCATGGTCGGCGGCGGCGCACCGATCGTGGTGCAGTCGATGACCAACACCGACACCGAGGATCCGGCCAGCACCGCGAAACAGATTGCCGAGCTGGCGCGCGCCGGTTCCGAACTGGTGCGCATCACGGTGAACACGCCGGCTGCTGCTGCAGCGGTGCCGCGCATTGCCGAGCGCCTGGCGATGATGGGTGTGGACGTGCCGATCATCGGCGACTTCCACTACAACGGGCATCAGCTGCTGGAACATGAGCCGGCCTGCGCCGAGGCACTGGCGAAGTACCGCATCAATCCCGGCAACGTCGGTTTCGGCAAGAAGAAGGACAGCCAGTTCGGCGCGATCATCGAGATGGCGCTGCGCTACAACAAGCCGGTGCGCATCGGCGCGAACTGGGGTTCGCTCGACCAGAGCATGGTCACCACGCTGATGGACGAGAACCACAAGCGGGCGGAGCCGTGGGATGCCTCGCACGTGGCACGCGAGGCACTGATCCGCTCGGCGCTGGATTCCGCTGCGCGTGCCGAGGAAATCGGTCTGGCGCGCGACCGCATCATCCTGTCGTGCAAGGTGTCCGGGGTGCAGGAGCTGATCGCGGTGTATCGCGACCTCGCCGCACGCTGCGACTACGCGCTGCATCTGGGCCTGACTGAGGCCGGCATGGGGTCCAAGGGCATCACCGCGTCGAGCGCGGCGCTGGCCGTGCTTCTGCAGGAAGGCATCGGCGACACCATCCGCATCTCGTTGACGCCCGAACCGGGTGCCTCGCGCACCGGCGAGGTGATCGTGGCGCAGGAGCTGCTACAGACCATGGGCTTGCGCTCGTTCACGCCGCTGGTCACCGCCTGCCCGGGTTGCGGGCGCACCACCAGCGAGTTCTTCCAGGAACTGGCGAAGACCGTGCAGGAACACGTGCGCGAACAGATGCCGCTGTGGCGCATCAAGTACGACGGCGTGGAGAACCTGACGCTGGCGGTGATGGGCTGCATCGTCAACGGACCGGGCGAATCCAAGCACGCCAACATCGGCATCTCGCTGCCCGGCAACGGCGAGGCGCCAGCAGCGCCGGTTTTCATCGATGGCGAGAAGGCGATGACCTTGCGCGGCGACAACATCGCCAGCGAATTTGTCGGCATTCTGGATGGCTACGTGGCCAGCCATTACGCCTCGCGCACCGACTGAACGGCGTCATCCCACTTCGCGCCCTCCACCCGGACGCGTCGACCCGCGCGGTTGACAGTCCGGCGAGGGTGACCGGTGGCAGGAAGTGCGGTACGCCCGGCTTGTTGCACGCCAGTGTCGGAACGGTCTACGTCGTCTGTTGCTGGAAGCTGGCATTGAACCGCGCTAGAGTCCGACCGTTGGGGGCAATCGGCTGAGGGGGACAATTCGCCCTGCTGCAAAGACGAATAGTGCGGCTGGATGAATTTCGTGCTGCCTTGTTCTTGCTTGGGGGTGTTTGCGTCTGGTGCTGGTTTTCCGGGCTACGGTGGCCGCTTCGGCCATCATCTTGGCTTGGAGCGCCGTACCTGTCTGTATGGGTAAACCTTTGCAAGGCCAGGCTTTATGCCGCTCGTGAGCGTTATCGTACCCACCTTTAATCGGGCCTATTGTCTCGCACGGACGCTGGATAGCGCGCTGGCACAGACTTACGCCGAGATTGAAGTGCTGGTTGTCGATGATGGCTCCACGGACGACACGAGGGCGATGATCGAATCTCGCTATCGCAACGACAGTCGCATCAGATATATCCACCAAGTCAACGGCGGGGTTGCCAAGGCTCGAAATACGGGAATCGCTGCGGCGACCGGTGCCTTCGTTGCACTGCTGGATTCCGACGATGTTTGGCGGCCGTGGAAAATCGAACTGCAGGTTTTGTGCATGCAGGCATTTCCCGAGATCGTGATGGTATGGACGGACATGGAGGGCATGGATCCTTCGGGCCGGATATTCGACAAGGCATATATCCGCACCATGTACAGCGCCTACCAGTTTTTCCCCGAAGGCACTTTGTTCCCGGAGGCGTACCCGCTTGAAGGGATAGCCCCGTCGTTGCAGGCGGTTGTACAAGGCGCCAAGCTCCATAAGGGTTATATCTTTTCCCAGATGATCATGGGCAATCTGGTGCACACATCGACCGTGCTGCTTCGCCGGGAATGCCTGGATCAGGTCAAGGGTTTCAACGAAGCGTTGCGTTATTCGGGCGAGGATTACGATTTTCACCTGAGGACTTGCCGGGCAGGCCCGGTCGGCTTCATCGACCTGGCGGCAATCCAGTATCAGCGGGGCATGCCGGACCGGCTTACGCGCGCTGAGTACCACATCCACACGGCGACCAATTTCCTCAACACGGTCAAGCCGTTTATCGACAATGCGCGTGCAGAAATCAACTTGCCGCAAAGCATGATCGATGTGATGTTGGCCGACGCCTATCTCTGGATCGGCGAGCTGCAGGTCGACATGGACGACGACGCGAATGCGCGAAAGAATCTGATTTTCAGCATGCGGCACCGATTTTTTCAGCCACGTGCGTGGCTGTTCTATCTTGCCTGCTTTCTACCGCACAAGGTTCGCGCCTGGCTCAGGGGGCAATACCGGATGATAAAAGCGCAAATCCATCCTGGGATCTCTCACTCATGACCGGCGGCTACCAGCGGATGTCCGGTGTCATTGATGTGGAAAATCAAACGGTAGAGGGCAACCCGGCATTCGTTTGCCGGCGATCGGTTTGCGAAGTGCACGATACGCTGGACTGCGAGTGCGCCATCGATAACGCGCCGTTGGTTGAGCCATTGGTCGTGCGTGTCATTCAGGACGTGGCTGCCTGGGATGCTATTCGTGAAGAGTGGGATCGGCTCTATGCTGCCAGTCCCACGGCTTCGACACCGTTGGACTTTGTCTGGTTGCGGCGCTGGTGGCAGGTGTATGCGTCCGTCTATGGTGCCGGTGGCCTGCGCATCATCACGCTCTGGCGTGGCTCCGTATTGTCCGGTGCACTGCCGCTTTATATCGCTGGCGCCGACGCGGGCAGGGTGGCTGCCCGCTGTCTGCGATTCGTGTCGACAGGTGAAGAAGAATTTGAGGAAATCTGCCCGGACTACCTCGACCTGCTGCATCTGCCGGGGGAAGACACGGCTTGTGCAGAAGCAACATGGCTTGCGATTGATGCCATCGAGTGGGATACGCTGGAATTTCTCGACCTGCCACAGAGTTCGCCCTTGCTGCGCAGGCTGGAATTCTTTCCTCGCCATAGGCGCGCACGAGTTGCCACGCGTGGTGGTTGCCCTATCGCGAACCTCGATGGCGGCTTCGACAGATATCTGACGCAATTGTCTTCCAAGACGCGCATGCGAGCGCGCCAGGAAATTCGCAAGGCCGAAAAATCCGGGGTGCTGTTTGAACTGGCCACCGAGGCGGACAGTGAAGCGTATTTCGACGACTTGATCCGGTTGCATCAGGCGCGCTGGACGGCAGAGGGCAAGCCGGGATGCTTTTCCGCCCCAAGGTTCACCCAGTTCCATCGAGGCTTGCTGCAGGCGTGGACGAAGGGCGGGCGCCTGATTCTGGCGCGGCTGTCTCATCAAGGGAAAGCTTGCGTCGTGCTGTATGGCTTTGTGACGTGCGCCAAATTTGATCTATACCAGTTGGGTGTTGGGTCGATTGAGGGAACCAACATACGCAGTCCGGGCACGCTGGCCAACCTTCTTCTGATGGAGCAGCTGGCTGGTCGTGGCGTGAATCGCTACGATTTTTTGCGCGGAAACAGCGAGTTCAAGAAGTCGCTCACTACGGAACATCGTGACCTCGTCTGCCTTCAATGCCGCCGCCTTACTTCACGTGCGCTGCTCGATCAAGTCATGCGGCTGCTGACACGAGTGTTTCGGAAGATGAGCCGGATGGTTCGCCAGGGCTGGACAAGCTCAAGAGGCGCCGGTCGTGCTGGTGTTGATTGACGGCGAGAAGGCGATGATCTTGCGCGGCTACAACATCGCCAGCGGATTCGTCGGCATCCTCGACGATTACGTCGCGCGCAAGTACACGGTGCAGGCTGGCTGAGGCTTCTGTCACACTGTATCGGTGGTCGGTGCTTCACACTTTCGCCTGTCCACGACGAAGCGTGGCGTGAATGCCGCGTGCGAGACCCCTCGCCGGAGCCTTGCCGTGAAGATCAGTCCCCAATTTCGCATTGCCTTTTTCTATGTGCTGCTTTCGGTGCTGTGGATCTGGTTTTCGGATCGCGCACTGAATGCCATGGTGCATGGACAGGCCGAACTCACCTTCCTGCAAAGCATCAAGGGTGGCCTGTTCGTGCTGCTCACCGGGATCGTGCTGTACTGGATGATCGGGCGTGACCTGGGCCGGTTGAAAGCCGTCAACCAGACCTTGCGGGATGGCCATCAGCAGTCGCTACGTGTGCTGGTGTCGGCGATGGACATCCGCCACAAGGAAACCGGCGACCACTCTGATCGGGTGATGCGCATGGCCGCTGGCCTGGCCCGACTTGCGGGTGTGCATGGCGATGCACTGCGCAATCTCGAGTTTGGCGCGCTGCTGCACGACATCGGCAAACTGGCGCTGCCGGACGCGGTACTGGTCAAGCCGGGCAGGCTGAATGAGGATGAGATGGCACTGATGCGCCAGCATCCGCAGATCGGCCACGACTTGCTGCAGCGGGTGGATTTCCTGCATGGGGCCGCCGACATTCCATACAGTCATCACGAGCGCTGGGACGGCAGCGGTTATCCACAAGGTTTGCACGGCGAGGCGATTCCGCTGGCGGCGCGGATATTCAGCGTGGTCGATGTGTGGGATGCGCTGATCACGGCGCGCGTCTACAAGCCGGCGTGGCCGGAGGCCGAGGTGCTGGACTATCTGCGCCACGCGGCCGGCAGCCAGCTTGATCCGAACCTGGTGGCATTGTTTCTTGAGCATCGCGCGGAAATCACGAGGCTTGGCGACGCGACCAGCGGCTGAACCCGCGGCGGCAGATCAGTCGGTTCGATGGTCCGCACACGGCTGCCATAGCTGTGTGGTCAGATCGGCCCAGCTGCCAACGACTCCCGGTAGTCGCACGAGGCGATCGACTTCCCGCAGGTACCACGCGCGCTGTACCTCGATCGCACCTAGCGATCGCGTATGCGGATTGCTCACCTGGGCATCGATCAACGGGAATTCCAGTTCGTGCAGCAGCCGGGCCAGCGCAACCAGGGCGGTCTTCGAGCCACCGCTTTCGGCACTGAACATCGATTCGCCGCAGAACAACCGGCCGATCGCGAGGCCATAGATGCCGCCGATCAGTCGCGAGCCGTCCCATGCTTCGACGCTGTGCGCATGTCCCTGCCGGTGCAGTTGCACATAGGCGTCGATCATCGCTGGCACCAGCCACGTGCCTGACTCGCTGGTGCGTGGTGCGGCACAGGCGCGAATCACCTGGTCGAAGGCGTGGTCGATGGTAAGTCGCCAGTGCTTGCCGACAAGTTGCCGTCGCAGACTGCGGTTGACCTTCAACGCATCGGTATGAAACACACAACGCGGATCCGGCGACCACCACAGGATCGGCTCGCCTTCGCCGAACCAGGGGAAGATGCCGCGCGAGTAGGCCGCCAGCAGACATTCCACGGACAGGGCACCGCCAAACGCCAGCAATCCGTTGGGCTCGGTCAACGCATCGCACGGATCGGGAAAGCGATCCGGCGCATCGGCATCGAGTAACGGCAGATGGATCATCGTTCTGGGCGGTTGGCGTACGGGTTATGGTGCTGCAGCTCGGCGGCATAAGCGTCGACCGCGGGTGCTTCGCGTGCAAGCGCCATCGCCACGACAGCGCGAAAATCCTTGTTGACCAGATAGTGCCGCGAATGCGTGCGTACCGGCACAAAGCCGCGCGCCAGCTTGTGTTCGCCCTGTGCACCGGGCTCGAAGCGGGTCAACCCGTGCGCAATGGCGTACTCGATGCCCTGGTAATAACACAGCTCGAAATGCAGTCCCGGCACGTCTATCGAAGCACCCCAGTAGCGGCCATACAGCGCGCTGTCGCTCTGCACGAACAGCGCCATCGCGATGATGTGTTCCCCGTGCCGGGCCAATGCCAGCTGCGCGATCGGGCCCAGCTCGCCGAGCCGCTGGAAGAACGCTGCGGTCAGCGCGGCATGGTTCCCCTTCATGTCGAACGTGGCTTCGTACAGCGCATGCACCTGGCGCCATTCGTCACGACTCAGCGTCTCGCCACTGCGCCATTCGATCGCCACGCCGCTGGCCTCGACCTGGCTGCGCTCGCGCAGGATGTTCTTGCGCTTCTTGTGGTTGAGCGCGGCAAGGAAGTCGGGAAAGTGCCGGTAGCCGCGGTTGTGCCAGTGGAACTGCACGTCCGAGCGGCACAGCCAATCGTTGCCGAATGCCGTCAGCTCGGTTTCCTGCAGGAAGTTGGCATGGACCGAGGACAGTCCCAGCCGCTCGGCTTCAGCGCGCATCGCCTCGACCAGCGTGTGTTGCAGGAAGGGTGTCCGTGCATCTCTGCCGGCAAGCAGGCGCGGGCCGGGCACCGGCGAGTAGGGCACGGCGTTGAGCAGCTTCGGGTAGTACTCGCCGCCGGCGCGTTCCCAGGCGCTGGCCCAGCCGAAATCGAACACGAATTCGCCGTGCGAGTTGCCTTTCAGGTAGAGCGGCGCGGCAGCGAGCAGTCGGCCATCTTCATACAGGCCCAGGTGATGGGCCTGCCAGCCCCAGTCGGGAAGAATGCAGCCGCCTTGTTCCAGCGCAGCGAGGAACGCGTGTGACACGAACGGGTTCGGGTCGGCGCGCAGTGCGTCCCACTCCGCGGCAGGCAGTTCGGCGATCGCGGCATGGAAGCGGATGTCATGCATGATGGGGGCGCCCTGGGCGTAGGAGCGCACCCTGTGCGCGATGCTTTCCGTCATGTAACGAAGAGCGATCGCGCACAGGGTGCGCTCCTACAATCAGCCGGCCGGTGTCTGCTGATCCAGCCAGCGCTCGGCATCCAGTGCAGCCATGCAGCCGAAGCCGGCCGACGTCACGGCCTGGCGATACACATGGTCGGCCACATCGCCGGCGGCGAACACGCCCGGGATCGACGTCATCGTGGCCATGCCGTGCTGGCCGCTGTGGATCTTGATGTAACCGTCGTGCATGTCGAGCTGGCTTTCGAAGATGCCGGTGTTCGGCGTGTGGCCGATCGCCACGAAGAAGCCGGTCGCGGCGATGTCGCGGGTGACGCCGGAGTTGACGTCCTTCACGCGCACGCCGGTGACGCCGGTGTCGTCGCCGAGCACCTCGTCGATGCTGTGGTTCCAGACCAGCTCGATCTTGCCGGCGGCGGCCTTCTCGAACAGTTTGTCCTGCATGATCTTCTCGGCGCGCAGCTTGTCGCGGCGATGCACCAGGTAGACCTTGCGGCCGATATTGGCCAGGTACAGCGCTTCCTCGACCGCGGTGTTGCCGCCGCCGATCACCACCACGTCCTGGTCGCGGAAAAAGAAGCCGTCGCAGGTGGCGCAGGCAGAGACGCCCTTGCCCTTGTACTTCTCCTCGCTGGCGATGCCGAGGTACTTGGCGGTGGCGCCGGTGGTGATGATCAGCGCATCGCAGGTGTATTCGCCGGAATCGCCCTTGAGCCGGAACGGGCGCTGCTTCAGATCCGCCGTATGGATGTGGTCGAAGATCATCTCGGTATGGAAGCGTTCGGCATGTTCGGCCATGCGCTGCATCAACGCCGGTCCCTGCAGCCCCTCGACGTCGCCCGGCCAGTTGTCCACGTCGGTGGTGGTCATCAGCTGGCCGCCCTGCTGCAGGCCGGTGATCATGGTCGGCTTCAGGTTGGCGCGCGCGGCGTACACCGCGGCGGTGTAGCCGGCCGGGCCGGAGCCGAGGATCAGCAGGCGAGAGTGTTTGGGGGTGACGCTCATGGGTATAATCCTTGGGTTTGCTGGCGGCTTTGATCGTTGTTCGCTTCAACCCCTGCCGCGGTTTCATGTGGCCGTTTCGCGAGACGAGGCGGGGCTTTGAATCCGCAAGGATGGGGAAGGGAGCACCCCGATTCAAGCTTTCCAGCCCTTTGATGCTTTATTAACCATGCTCGGTGCACGAAAGTCGCCCCTGCCAAGAACCCACAGGACTGCCCCCATGCGTATCGGTATCCCCTCCGAAACCAAGACCCTTGAAGGTCGCGTTGCCCTCGTTCCCGCCGCCGCCGCCGACCTGGTGCGCCGTGGCCACGAGGTGTTCCTGCAGGCCGGTGCCGGCCTGAAGAGCGGCTTCACCGACGAGGTCTACGTCAAGCAGGGTATCAAGATCGTGCCGGATGCTGCGGCGCTGTACGAGGCGGGCGAGCTGATCGTCAAGGTGAAGGAACCGGTTGCCGGTGATCTGGCGCTGCTGAAGAAGCACCACCTGCTGTTCTGCTACCTGCACCTGGCCGCCGAGCCGGCGCTGACCAAGAGCCTGCTCGACATCGGCCTGACCGGTATCGCGTTCGAGTCGGTCGAGGAAGACGGCGTGTTGCCGCTGCTGTTGCCGATGTCGGTGATTGCCGGCCGCATCGCCACCCAGATAGGCACGACCCTGCTGCATCGTCCGCAGGGCGGCAAGGGCAAGCTGCTGGGCGGCATGGCCTCGACCCCGCGTGGCAAGGTGGTGGTGCTGGGCGCCGGCGCCGCCGGTGGCAACGCCGCTGCGCTGGCCGCTGCGGCTGGTGCCAATGTGGTGGTGTTCGACAAGCGTCAGGACCGCCTCGCCGAGATGATGGCGATGGGCCCGAACGTCACTGCGCTGTATGCCTATGAATCCTCGGTCGCCGAGGAAGTGCGCGATGCCGACATCGTGGTCGGTGCCGTGCTGATCCCCAGCGCCAAGGCACCGCGTGTGGTCACCGAAGCGATGGTCAAGACGATGGAGCCGGGTTCGGTACTGGTCGACATCTCGATCGACCAGGGTGGCTGCTTCGAGACCTCGAAGCCGACCACCTGGAAGGAGCCGACCTACGACGTGCACGGCGTGACGCACTTCTGCGTAACCAACATGCCAGGCGCGGTGCCACAGACTTCGTCGGTTGCGATCTCCGCTGCGATCCTGCCGTATGTGCAGCGTCTGGCTGCAGGCAACGAATGGCGCGAGTTCGCTCCGCTGGCCGGCGGCATCAATGTCGACGGCGGCAAGCTGGTACATCCGGCATTGCAAGGTATGCTCTGATCCTGTCCGGAACGAACCGGTCCAAAAACGGGAAGCCCTCCAAGGTGGCGCGAAGCGCGAACGTCAAGCAACAACCGAAGGAAGGCCTCAGCGAGGAGCTGAAGCGCCGGCTGCGTGAAGCCGGCGCCCTGCTGCTGCTGCCGCTGGCGCTGTACCTGCTGATCTGCCTGCTCACCTACGACGCGCGCGATCCCAGCTGGACCAACGCCAACCAGATCAACCTGGTGCAGAATTTCGGCGGCAGCTTCGGTGCTCATATCGCCGATCTGCTGCGCTGGATCTTCGGCTATGTGGCGTACTGCTTCCCGCTGCTGCTCATGCTGCTGGGCGTGCAGGTGTTGCGTCAGCATGGCGAGCGGACCGCGCATGCATGGGAACCCTCGTTGCGGCTGATCGGCTCGGTGTTTTTCTTTGTCACCGGACCCGCGCTGCTGTATCTCGAATTCGGCGATGACCTGGTACCCCCGCAGGGTGCCGGCGGCATCATCGGCCTGTGGGTCGGACGCCCGCTTTCGCAGGCCCTCGACAAGGGCGCACCGCTGCTGGTGCTGGCGCTGTTTCTTGCAGCGGTGACGCTGGCGACAGGCTTGTCGTGGCTGAAGGTGGCGGACTGGACCGGGCAGGGCGTACTGAAACTGGTCGACTGGCTCAGGGGCAAGTTGCGCGAGGCACCGCAGGCGCTGGCTGCACGGCAGGCGCGTACGGAACGCGAGGTGGTCAAGAAGGCCGATGCCGTCAAGCAGGCCAAGCGCGAGCCAGTACGTATCGAGGCGCCACCGGCGCCGGTGACTAAAAGCGAGCGAGCCAAGCTCGAAACCCAGATTCCGCTGTTCGTCGGCGCCGCCACGCCGGGTGAGCTGCCGCCGCTGTCGCTGCTGGACGAAGCACCGGAGCAGGGGCCGGGCTATTCCGAGGAAACCCTCGAAGTGCTCTCGCGCCAGGTCGAGTTCAAGCTGAAGGACTTCAAGATCGACGCCAAGGTGGTCGGCGCCTATCCGGGCCCGGTGATCACCCGCTTCGAGATGGAGCCGGCGGCCGGTGTGCGCGGTTCGCAGGTGTCGAGCCTGGACAAGGACATCGCGCGCGGCTTGTCTGTGGTCAGCGTGCGCGTGGTCGACGTGATCCCCGGCAAGAACGTGATCGGCCTGGAAATACCGAATACCAAGAAGCAGATCGTCTATCTCTCCGAGATCCTGCGTTCGGACAAGTACGACCAGCTGAAGTCGCCACTGGCGCTGGCGTTGGGCAAGGACATCGGCGGGAAACCCGTCGTGGTCGACCTGGCCAAGATGCCGCATCTGCTGGTCGCCGGCACGACGGGCTCCGGCAAATCGGTGGCGGTCAACGCGATGGTACTTTCGCTGCTGTACAAGGCCAGCGCGAAAGACGTGCGGATGATCATGATCGACCCGAAGATGCTGGAGCTCTCGGTGTACGAGGGCATCCCGCACCTGCTGGCGCCGGTGGTCACCGACATGAAGGAGGCGGCCAACGCCTTGCGCTGGTGCGTCGCCGAGATGGAGCGCCGCTACAAGCTGATGGCCGCGGTCGGCGTGCGCAACCTCGGCGGCTTCAACAAGAAGGTGAAGGACGCCGAGAACGCCGGCCAGCCGCTGCTGGATCCGCTGTTCCGGCCGAACCCCGACATGCCGAATCTCGCCGCCGAACCGCTGGAACCGCTGCCGTACATCGTGATCATCATCGACGAGTTCGCCGACATGATGATGATCGTCGGCAAGAAGGTCGAGGAGCTGATTGCCCGTCTCGCGCAGAAGGCGCGTGCCGCCGGCGTACACTTGGTTCTCGCAACGCAGCGTCCGTCGGTGGACGTGATCACCGGCCTGATCAAGGCCAACATCCCGACCCGCATCGCATTCCAGGTCTCCAGCAAGATCGACTCGCGCACTATCCTCGATCAGAGTGGTGCCGAGGCACTGCTTGGTCACGGCGACATGCTTTACCTACCACCTGGTACCGCCACGCCCGAACGCGTACACGGCGCCTTCGTCGACGATCACGAGGTGCATCACGTGGTTGCCTGGCTGAAATCGCAGGGTGCGCCGCAGTACATCGAGGGTGTGCTGGAAGAAGTACAGTCCACCAGCGACGGCAAGTTCATCAACGACGCCGGCCTGCCGCAGGAGGGCGAGGAAGGCGGTGACGCCGACACCCAGCTTTACGACAAGGCCGTGGCGATCGTCACCCAGACCCGGCGCGCCTCGATCTCCGGTGTCCAGCGACACCTGCGCATCGGCTACAACCGCGCCGCCCGGCTGGTCGAGCAGATGGAGCAGGACGGCGTAGTCAGCGCACCGCAGCACAACGGCAACCGCGAAGTGCTGGCGCCGCCACCGCCGCGGAACTGACGAGGAATTTGCACCGTATACGGCATGTCGGCTCCACCCCAATCCCCATTCACAAATACCCAATGGCTATGGATAGTCAATCGAAAGAGCAGGATACCGCCCGTCATGAGTGGTTGGTGACTCAGGCGAAGGTTCTGAGTCTGGTCAATGCCGGTCATGTCACAGCGGGATTGGTGCTGCTTGAATCCTTTCTCGCTGCTCATAGACGTTTTAAATCCGCAGAACCCCAACGGTTGCAAGCAAAACTGTTGATGTCTTTGGGGCGTCCGGAACAGGCGATATCCGCGTATCGGTCAGTGATGGCATCTGCTCCTCACGATGGCAGCATCGACTTGGGCATTGCCATCGCATACGGCGAAAACGGTCAACCCGAAGCAGCAGAAGCGGCAGCGCGCACCGCCATATCCAAATCGTTCGACCGCCCCGGCACGCGCTATGTGCTTGGACGCGCCTTGTTTGATCAGGACAAGTTCGAGGAAGCCGAAGCGCAGTTCCGGCAGGTATTGGCCCTTGATCCGAGACATTCTGCCGCACACGGCAGCCTCGCCGAGCTGGTCTGGATGCGCACGGGAGACCTTGACGCCGCAGTTGCCATGATCAATTCGACGGGTGGCGGCGATGCGAATGTCGAGTTGCGCATGATCAAGGCGCGCCTGCTGCATGAGGCAGGCGCATCCGAACGGGCCTGCGCCGAGCTGGCTTCCTCTCTTGAAACGCATGTGCAGCATGTCGAATTGCACATGCTGGCGGCGCAATGCGCGCTTGCCCTTGAACCAGTACGTGCATTGTGGTTCATCGAGCGCGCCTTGCAGTTGAATCCTCGCAATCGGCCCGCTCATGGACTACGCGGGGTCGCCTTGCTCGCTGTCGGGCGCGCCGATGAAGCGGCTGACCTGGCGTCCCGTCTGCTTGACTACGATGCCTGCGATGTACACGCCCTGGCATTGCGGGCGGCTGCATGGCGCGTATTGGGCGACAAACGCTTTACGACACTATGCGACTATCCGCATCTGGTGCGTTCATACCGCATCGATGTTCCGTCTGGATGGGGTAATCTGGATGATTATCTTCATGATCTTTCCATCAGTTTGCATGCCCGGCACAACCAGTTGCGGGCACATCCACCGGCACAGTCGGCTCGTGGTGGAACGCAGGTTCAATTGCGCCCCGATGCTGTGGCTTCGGACCATCCGTTTCGGGCGTTCCGCATGGCGGCAGATGGCCCGATTCGTCGCTACATGAAGGAGGTGATGGCGACGGGCGTTGATGCTTTCTCCCGCCGACACACCGGACGCTATCGTTTCAACGGCATCTGGTCGGTACGGCTGCAAGCACAGGGGCACCACGCCAATCATTTTCACGGCAAGGGCTGGATTTCCTCAGCTTTCCACATCGTCGTGCCTGCATCGGCATCGGATGGCGACCGCAGTGGCTGGTTGAAGTTCGGTGAACCAAGCTTGCCGATCCAACCCGTATTTTCGGCCGAACATCATGTGAAACCCGAACCGGGCCTGCTCACCCTGTTCCCTTCATGGATGTGGCATGGCACCGTACCGTTCCAAGGGAAGGCCGGTGAGCATCGGCTGTCCATTGCCTTCGACGTTGTTCCCGCTTGAGGAGCGTTTGCAAGGTCAAGACGACTTCGATTAAGCCAGATGCATTCAAACTCGCAGTCCATTTGCTGGAATATCCCATGACTCGTACACGTATCTTGCTCTGTGCCGCTGCGCTGCTTGCCCTGTCCCTGGTCGATATTGCACAGGCAGCCACCGGTCCGGCGCGTGCCCGGCTGGATGCCTTCGCCACCGGCCTGCATTCGCTCACCGGGCATTTCACCCAGTCGCTGACCGACATCAACGGCAAGGTCGGCAAGACCAGTTCCGGCACGCTGGCACTGGAGGCACCGCGGCAGTTCCGCTGGGATACCCTGGAGCCGCAAAAGCAGACCATCGTCGCCGACGGCAGCCGGGTGTGGCTGTACGACCCGGACCTGGAGCAGGTCACCGTGCGCGTGCAGAGCACGGAGGAGTCGCACAGCCCGCTCACCGTGCTGACCGATCTGAAGCAGATGGACAAGGACTTCAAGGTCGCCGAGCAGGGCGAGCATGACGGCCTGCTCTGGCTGCGGCTGAGCTCCACCGCGAAGGACCCGCAGTTCGACTATGCCGACCTCGGCTTCGACGCGAACGGCCTGGCGCGCATGGTATTCCGCGACCAGCTCGGTTCCACCACCGACATCCGTTTCTCCGGCTGGCAGCGCAATGCGCCGATTCCGGCGTCCGACTTCAATTTCGTGCCGCCGAAGGGCACCGACGTGATCGGCGACGCACCGGTGATCAGCACCCAGCCGCTGAAAGACTGACACGACGATGCCCGTGCTGCGCCAGTTGCCGCGCTGGGCATGGATCGGTGGCGGCGTGCTCGCCTTCATTGCCGGCATCATCAATGCCGCCGGCTACATGGGTTTTCGCCATCAGTCGATCACCAACCTCACCGGTTCCACCAGCCTGCTCGGCGTCTCGCTGGGCGTGGCCGACGGTGGCGAGGCGATCCACTGGGCGCTGTCGATCGGTGCGTTTCTGATCGGCGCCATCCTCAGCGGGCTGATCGTGCAGCAAAGCGCGTTGAAGCTCGGGCGCCGTTATGGCGCGGCACTCGTGCTGGAATCGCTGCTGCTGTTTGCCGCGGTGCCGCTGCTCGATGACGGCAATGCGATCGGTCTGTACCTGGCCTCGATGGGGGCCGGTCTGCAGAACGGCATGGTCAGTACCTACAGCGGCATGGTGTTCCGCACCACCCACGTCTCGGGCATGTTCACCGATCTCGGCATCTACATCGGCCAGCGCCTGCGCGGCTTGGAGGTCGATACGCTGCGTGTCCGTGTCTGCGTGCTGGTGATCGGCACCTTTCTGCTCGGCAGCGTCGCCGGTGCGTTGCTGTTTCGCCTGCTGCAGGAACGCACCCTGCTGATTCCCGCCGCGCTGACCGGCCTGTGCGGCGTCGCCTATGGCATCTACAGCCAGTACATGATCAACAGCAAGGCGAATGCCGCTGCGAATTGAACAGACTCTCAGGTTGCCATGACGCTGCGATTGCGGCCTTCGTGTTTGGCCTCGTACAGGGCCTTGTCGGCGCGTGACAACCATTGCTCGATGGATTCGCCGGGCCGCAGCGCGGCAACGCCGATGCTGACGGTCACCCCGATCGATCGGCCCTCGTGGGTCACCACGGCCGTGGCCAGCTCACCGCGGATGCGCTCGGCGATGTCCAGTGCCTGCGGCAAGGTGGTGTCGGGGAGACACAGGATGAATTCCTCGCCGCCGTAGCGGCCGACGAAATCGGCCTGCCGGCAATGCTGCCGGATCACCTCGATCGCACAGCGGATCACCGCGTCGCCGGCCAAATGCCCATGCGTGTCGTTGATCCGCTTGAAGTGGTCCAGGTCGAACAGTGCGATGCAGATGGAGCGGTTGCTGGCCAGTTCGTGCTCGCCGCCGACCAGCTCGAGGAAGCGGCGGCGGTTGTAGACGCCGGTCAGTCCGTCGGTGCCGGCGAGTTCGTCGAGCCGCTGATTGGCCGCCAGCAGGTCGCGTGTGCGCTCGTCGATCTGCCGCTGCAACTGCACGGCCTGCCGCTTGAGATAGAGCGTGCGCAGATGGACCAGCAGGGCCACCAGCCCGACCAGCAACAGGACGGCCAGCAACCGGCTGAGCAGGGTCTCGTACCAGCGCGGCTTGACCACCACGCCGATACGGGTCTCGACCGTGTGCGGATACAAGCCATGGGTTTCCGCCCGCAGCTGCAGGTGGTATTTGCCTTGGGGAAGGTTGGTGTAGGCGGCACTGGGCGCGCTCCCCCTGGGAATCCGGGTCCAGCCATCGTCGATGCCTTCCCAGCGATAGCTGTAGGAGGTTTCCACCGATGCCTGGTAGTCGAGCAGGGCAAAGTCCACGCGCAGGTTGCGACTGTGCGATTCCAGCGTGAGGCTCTGGCCGTCGACGGGAAGCTTGCCGAACGGAATCTCGTCGCTGTTGGCGACCGCATCGGTAATCGCCAGTGCTGCAGTGGTCGTTGCCGGAGGTTGCCAGTGCGGCCGGATCACGGTGAGGCCGCCGAGGCCGCCAAACAGCAGTTCACCCCCAGGCGCGTGCGCTGCGCCCACGTAGACGTAACTGGCGATGTGCAGCCCGTCGCGCGGACCGAGGTTGTGCACGGCATGCGTCCCGTCATCGATCCTGGATATGCCATTCGATGTGCTGACCCACAGATTGCCCTGATCGTCATCCAGCACACCACTGACCTTGTCGCTTGCCAGACCTTGCTCGACGCCTATGCTGTGGAAGCGGTACGGGCCCCCGGCTGAATAGTGATCGATCAGCCCGAGTCCGCCGGACGTGCTGACCCATAGCCGTCCCTGCGGGTCCAGCGTGGTCGAGCTGATGTAGTTCTGCGGCAGGCTGGCAGGGTCCTCTTGCCGGTGCCGCAGGGTGTCGAAGCCGCGATTGGCCAGCGTGCTGCTGGCGATGCTGATGCCGTTGGTGGTGCCGTACCACCAACTGTCACCGATGTGGGCGATCTGTCGCACCGTGTTGCTGGCGAGGCTGCCCGGATCCTTCGGATCGTGTTCGACATGATCGAGTCCGCCGGTGCGGGTGTCGTAGCGATACAGGCCGTCATAGGTGCCGATGAGGACACGCGGGCCATCCCGTTGCAGGCTCAGCACCGGCTTGCCTTCCAGGGCCGGCAGTATCGAGGGCTGGATCGCGAGCGTGTCAGGATTGATCCGTGCCAGGCCCTGCGTGCCGACCAGGATCGAACCGTCCGACGTCTCGACGAAGGCCTGTACATCGCGGTGGATCTGGTCGCCGCCCAGGTGCAGATGCTTCATCTGAGCGCCGGCGAGGTCGATCATGTCGATCCGGCCCGAGCCCAGTCCCAGCCAGATGCGGCTGCGTGTATCGACATAGATGCCGCGAACGCTGGTGTCGCTGAGCGCGTTCTGTTTCAGCGACGAAGGCAGCAGCGAGAAGGCTGTGCGGGCATTGGGGTCGGTATGCGCCAGACCGAGATCGGTGGCTGCCCAGATGTTGCCCGAGCGGTCCTGCAGCAGCCCTCGCACGGAATCGCCCGGCAACGAGGAAGCCACCGCGGCATCGTGATCGATCCGGGTCACGCCGGCATCGCCCACGGTATACGCCAGGATGCCGCTGCCGTCGGTGGCGATCCACATCGTGTTCGCGGCGACCTCGAGCAAGTCGCGCACCGTGGATTGCTGGCTGCCGTTCTGGTAGCCGCTGAAGCCCGGCACCGGGTGCCATTGGCCATGGGCATCCCGATAGACGGCGCCGGCCTGTCCGCTGCCCACCCACAAGCGGCCGGCACTATCTTCGCGGATGGACCAGATCTGGTTGGCGAGTACGCTGGCGATCGTGCCTTCGGGATGATCGGGGCGCACGAACGTCGTCGAACCCGGGCGACGGACGAACAGCCCGTTGTTGTTGCCCAGCCACAGGTTGCCGCCGCGATCCTGCAAGACGCTGAAATTGCGTGGCGCCGTGCCGTCGCCGGTCTTCAGCCGGGTGATCGTGTCCGTGCGCGGATCGAGGTGGTCCAGCCCCGAATCGGTGGCGATCCAGACGCCGCCGGCATGATCGTCGGCGAGCTCGTAGATCTTGCGGTCCGAGGTGCCGTTCGTGCCGATCGAATAGGTTCGAAAATGGTTGGTCGCGGGATCGAAGCGGACCAGGCCGCCGGCATTGGTGCCGATCAGCAAGCCGCCGTCGGGCAGCGCAAACAGGGTGCGTACGTAGGTGTCGGGCAATCCCTGGCGGCCACCACTGCCACGCGTGTCGAACACCTGCGCGCGATAGCCGTCATAGCGTGCCAGGCCGACCATGGTGCCTACCCAGACCAAGCCGCGCTGATCCTGCGCCAGCGAGGTGATGATCGACTGCGGCACGCCCTCGTTGCTGCTCACCCGGTCGAACCAGGGTGTGTCGAAAGGTGCCCACGGGTCACTGCTCGACGCATGCGCGATACCAGCGCCGAATACCGGCAGGCCGAACACCAGCAGAACGAGTGCAAGCAGGCCCAGGCAGCGATGGTGAAGGCGACGGCAGCGCGAGTGATTCATGCCGCTTGCCGGCTGCGGCGCACGCGTGCGCTGGCGGATCCTCTCGCCATGGTCGCCCATGCAAACGATATATGCGTCCCCCACCTTCACCTGCGTCCAGCCCCCGGCAATCGGGCACATGATACCGGTATTGCTGCTTATTTTTTAGCCAGCAGTTCAGTAACGACCCCGGCCTGGACCCAGCCACGAAACCGCATCGGCATGGCAGCGCCGCCGCGTCCCGTCAGACCGTACTTACTTTATCGGTCGTTGGCCGGCTGCAATGCCAGCGACTTTCTCAGTTCATCCCGTGCGGCGACAAAATCGGCATGCCAGAGAGGATCCTGCAGCAGTTGCGCGGCGATGACGGTACCGGCAATCCGGCCCGCTTCCACATCGCTCGGGAAGTGCACGCCCATCACCACGCGATGATGAGCGTAGAGCGCAGCGCGGTCGAAGATCGCGGCACGTTTCTCCGGCAGCATGTTCGCCAGCAGGACGGCGGTGGTGTAGCCGAACGTGGCATGTCCGCTCGGATAGCTCCAGTCGCCGGGCTTTTCCACGCTCAGCGGATGCACCTGATCCGAAACCTCACTCGGACGCGGATGTTTCCAGTCGGACTTGGCCAGCTTGACGCTGGCCTTGTCGAGTTGCTCGACGCGTTTGAAAAACGCCGCCGTGCGCGGCAGCGTCGCCGCTGTCAGATCGGGGCCGAGCACATCGGCAAAACGAAACACCGAGCGGTCCGAATCGGCCTTGGCGGCCTCGTCCCCGGCGGCTGTCCGCGCTGCCTGCGCAGCGAGGACAGCCTGGAGATCGGCAAGCGCGGCCGGCGACCCGGCTGCCGGCGGCGGCGCCAGCAGCCGGGTCAGGTCGACGCTATCCGTCGTCGTGCTGCCGTCGCCGGCAAGTGCCGGAGCGACGGGCAGCAGCAGCGCGGCAAGCAAAAGGAAACCGCGAGGCATCACTGGAACTTGGCCGACAGGGTGACGAAATAGTTGCGCTCGGGGATCGTGTAGTACAGCGGCGTGTTGTCCTGCGCCGTGTAACCGGCCAGGTCGTAGATGCTCTTGTTGTCGAAGATGTTGTTCACCTGCAGGCCGAGCTTGATGTCCTTCAGGTCACCCATGTCCTGCGCAAACGTGTAGCTGGCGGCGAAATTGGTGATGGCATAGCCGCCGATCGGCTGGGAGTTGCCGGTATCGCCATAGCTGTGGCCGACGAACTTGTCGATCAGCGAGGCATGGAACGGACCATCGTGGTAGATCAGGCCCAGCGCGGCAGTCTTGTGCGGTGCGCCGGGTACCCAGTCGCCGGTCGCCTTGTCGTTGGCGCGATTGAGCGAGCCATTGGCGTAGATGCTGAAGCCTGCGCCGAGGACATAGGTGCCTTCGGTCTCGAAGCCTTTATAGGTGGCGCCGCCCTCATTGTAGAAATACGTGACCCCACCGAGCTTGCGGCTGTTGATCAGGTTGTTGAAGTCGATGCTGTAGACGTCGGCCGAAAGCGTCAGGCGGTCGTCGCTCCAGGTCGTGCCGATCTGGCGGTTGACCGTCTGTTCCGGCTTGAGGTCGCCGCTGGCCGACGGATTGGTGGTGTAGAAGGTGTTGAGGTTGGGCGCCAGGAAGCCTTTTGCCCACTGCGCGTACGCCGTCCAGTTCGGGCTGAACTGCCAGTGCAGGGCGAGCGACGGCAGCGGCTTGCTCCAGTCCTTGCTGTAGTTCAACGGCTTGCCGGTTTTCTGGTTCACGATGGCATCGATGTCGCGCTGGAAGTCGGCGTATTTCACGCCACCGGTCAGCGATACTGCGTCGGTGATGTTCCAGTTGTATTCGGCAAACGGCTGGAAGGTCTTCAGCGAGTCGGTCATGTTGCGATCGACGGCTGCCGATGCAGGTATCGCGTTCGGCGCGAAATTCAGGGTGTCATCCACTTCGTTCTGCCAGCGCAGGTTGTCCTGATCGTCGTACCAGAAGCCGGCACGCAACTCGCCCGGTCCGAGCTCCTTGCTGATGCGGAAGATGTCGCCCCAGGAGCGGTACCAGTTGCGCATGGTCTGGCCGGGCACGTTGTCGGGGCCGTAGACCGTACCGTTCGGCGTTTCGCCGTTCGGGTCCTCGCCGTTGTAGCCGAAGTGGTTGTAGGCCAGCGTGTACAGCTTGTTGTCGATGGTCCAGCCGTCGAAGGCCGAATGCAGCCCGACATAGCCCATGTAGGTGCTGATCTGGTCGAAGTTGTAGCCGTAATAGTTCTGCTGGGTCGGGTTGCTGCTCAGGCCGTAGTTCGGGCCATATTGCGCGATCTGCGCACGCGTCTCGCCGAGCGACACGTACTGGTGGATCTGGTTGTACATGCCGACGAAGGTGAGCGTGGTGTTGTCGCCGATCGGCTGCACCACTTTCGCGAAGACGTTCTGCCGGCGCTGTCCGGCGTCGGTCAGATAACCATCCGAGGTCGAGTTCTGCACGTTGATGAAGGCGGTGGTGCCGCCGGTCCGGGCGATCGCGCCGGTGTTCAACTGCAGGCCCTGCACCTGGGTATCCCAGCTGCCGAAGCTCAGGGAAGGCTCGAGGCTGAACGTGTTGGAAGGCGTGCGTGAATCCACCGCAATGGTGCCGCCGAAGGTGGCATTGCCCAGCGTGCTGGCGGTGCCGGGACCGCGATCGACGACGATGCTGCCGGTATCCTGGTTGGTGTAATACGAGGTCGAGTGATGGGTGAAGTCGTTCGAGTCGCCCCAGGGGATGCCATCGAACGTGACGTTGTACTGGCCGTCCTGGAAGCCGCGCATGGTGACGCTCGCCGCTTCCATCAGGCCGGGGCCGTTCGGCGCGACCGTGGATACGCTGGGCGAGATCGAGATGGCGTCGGTGTAGTCGGCGGTCGGCGACATGTTTTCGCGCAGATACAGCTCGCCGATGATCGACTGCGGCTGTATCGCCACCATCGAGCCCTGCATGGGCGCGATATTGCTTACCGTGAGGGCATTCCCGGTGACCTGGACAGCGCTGAGGTTCTGCGGATTCTGTACTGAGTTACCCGTGGCCGCATCGCTGTTTGCAGAGGGATTATTCGCGGCCGAATCGTTCGAGGTGGCATTGTTCGAAGTGACCGCGGTGCCAGCCACCGTGGAATCGGTGGCAAAGGCCGAGGTGGATAATGCCGCAGCAATGCAGAAAGCGAGCAGGGCGGGTTTGCGGAGCAGGGTGGTCGAGGTCAGCCGCGTCATGGGTTGTCCCAAAGTTGTTGTTGGATAGGGGCGCTGTGCGGGGCGCCAAGCTAGTTATCCAACATGACAATTTGGTAACAAACATATTATTTGAAAATCTTTCGACATAATCGAAAGTTAATGCGCTAAGCTGAATCTAAGCTTGGTAATTCAATTCGAATAAAAATATTTACTGCGGCCCATTTATATTATTGATTTGTGCCGCCGAATATGCGGTTCGAAGACAATTCGGATACGTCCTTCTCGGTCAAGCAGCGCATGCTGGGACCTGCGTGCAGGCTGATCGTTCCAGCGGGCAGCGGGTCGGATGTTTTATCATCCGGACATGTCATCCCGTGTTTCACCCAGCGCCCCCGGCCTGTTCGCCGAGCCCGATGCACTCAAGCCGCTGGCCGAGCGCATGCGTCCGCGCAGCCTCGACGAGATCGTCGGCCAGCAGCGGCTGGTCGGCACCGACAAGGCGCTGCGCCGCGCGCTGGAGGCCGGCAAGATCCATTCGATGGTGCTGTGGGGGCCGCCCGGTTGCGGCAAGACCACGCTGGCGCTGCTGGTGGCGCGTTATGCCGATGCGGATTTCCGCGCGATCTCCGCCGTGTTGTCCGGCCTGCCGGATGTGCGCAAGGCGCTGGCCGAGGCCGAAGTGAATTTCGCGCAGGGGCGGCGCACCGTGTTGTTCGTCGACGAGGTGCATCGCTTCAACAAGACCCAACAGGACGCGTTCCTGCCGCATATCGAAAAAGGCGTGATCATCTTCATCGGCGCCACCACCGAGAACCCGTCGTTCGAGCTGAACTCCGCGCTGCTGTCGCGCTGCCGCGTGCATGTGCTGGAGCCGATCTCCACCGACGACATCGTGGCCGCGCTCAAGCGTGCACTGGGCGACAGCGAACGCGGTCTCGGCGAATTGCAGTTGCAGGTAAGCGACGAATCGCTCGAATCGATCGCCCAGGCCGCCGACGGCGACGTGCGCCGCGCACTGACCCTGCTGGAAATCGCCGCCGAGCTCGCCGAAAACAAGAAGATCGACGAGGTCACCCTGGCGCAGGTATTGGCCGACCGCACCCGCCGTTTCGACAAGCAGGGCGAGCAGTTCTACGACCAGATCTCGGCGCTGCACAAATCCGTGCGTTCGTCCGATCCCGATGCCGCGGTGTACTGGCTGTGCCGCATGCTCGATGGCGGCGTCGATCCGTTGTACCTGGCGCGCCGGATGACGCGCATGGCGGTGGAAGACGTCGGCTTGGCCGAGCCGCGCGCCTGGCGCATGGCGCTGGACGCATGGGATACCTACGAACGCCTCGGCAGTCCCGAAGGCGAGCTTGGCCTGGCCCAGCTGGCGATCTGGCTGGCGATCTCGCCCAAGAGCAACGCCGCCTACACGGCCTACAACAAGGCCCGCGCCGCGATCCGCGAGGGCGGCACGCTGGAGGTGCCGATGCACCTGCGCAACGCGCCGACCAAGTTGATGAAGGGCCTCGGCTACGGCAAGGGCTACCAGTACGACCACGCCGCCGAAGGCGGCATCGCGCTCGACCAGCAATGCCTGCCCGACGAACTCGTCGGCAGCGTGTTCTACGAACCGGTCGAACGCGGGCTGGAGCTGCAGCTGCGCGAGAAGCTGCTGGCCCTGCGCACGGCCCGCGAGAAGGCTCGCGGCAAGTAGGCCAGCCGGCACGGCTGCTGCGAGCGCCCTTGCACGGCTTTCGACGTCCGACTTAGATTCGTGCCATCAACCGGGGAGGGTAAGTCATGCGCGTACTCGTGGCAGGTCTGATCGGCGGCATCCTGATGTTTCTGTGGGGCGTGGTGGCGCACATGGCGCTGGGGCTCGGCAATGTGGGCATCCATCAGCCTGCCGACGAAAATGCCGTGCTGGCCACCTTGCACGAGGGCCTGGGCGAGCAGGCAGGCGTCTACATGCTGCCGTCGTTCGACCCGAAGAACATGAACGATCCCTACAAGGTCCGCGCGTATTCGCTGAAAGCGGACCGCGCACCGTACGCCTGGGTGGTCTACCTGCCGCAGGGCGATGACATGATGCAGATGCAGCAACAGATTCCGCGCCAGTGGGCATCCGATACGCTGGGCGCGCTGGCACTTGCCTTCGTCATGGGTTGGGCTGGCTTGGGTTTCCGGCGCCGGCTGGCGATCGCCGCCGCGGCTGCCGTATTCGCCTGGCTGAGCACGATGGTGCCGTACTGGAACTGGTACCGCTTCCCGCTCGACTTCACCCTGGCTGCGCTTGTCGAGCAACTCATCGGCTGGCTGATCGCCGGCGCCGCCATGGCCTGGTGGCTTGGCCGCGGCGAGCGCAAGCTGGCGAGCTAGCAGGCACCTCGAACAGTCCCCGTTTTGTGCAGGAGCGCACCCTGTGCGCGAATGGCTCTTGCTGTATCCCGCGAGACCATTCGCGCACAGGGTGCGCTCCTAATTGCGGTGTTTGCCACCGGCCAGCGATAATTCATGGTTCAAGCCTTCATCTGGACCCGATCATGCTGGATCCCGCACTGCTGCGTTCGCGCCTCGCCGAAACCGCCGCACGCCTCAAGGAAACCCGCGGCTTCACGCTCGACGTCTCTGCGATGGAGGCGCTGGAAAGCACGCGCAAGCAGCTGGCGATGGAGACGCAGGAGTTGCAGAACCTGCGCAACACGCGTTCCAAGGCGATCGGGCAGGCCAAGGCGAAAGGCGAGGACGTCGCCGCGCTGATGGCCGAAGTCGCCGGCATCGGCGACAAGCTCAAGGCCAACGAGCAGGCACTGGCCGAGGCGCAGGCGAAGCTTTCCGACATCGCGCTGCTGATCCCGAACATCCCGCACGAGTCGGTGCCGATCGGCAAGGACGAGAGCGACAACCTCGAAGTCAGCCGCTGGGGCACGCCGAACACGTTCGAGTTCGAGGCGAAGGACCACGTCGTGCTGGGCGAGCGTCACGGCTGGCTCGACGGCGATGCCGGCGCCAAGCTCTCCGGCGCGCGCTTCACCGTGCTGCGCGGCCAGATCGCGCACCTGCATCGCGCGATCGGCCAGTTCATGCTCGACCTGCACACCGCTGAGCACGGCTACCTCGAATGCAATGTGCCGGTGCTGGTCAACGCCGACAGCATGCTCGGCACCACCCAGCTTCCGAAGTTCGAGGAGGACCTGTTCTCCACCCAGGTCGGCGATTCGAAGCGCTACCTGATTCCCACCGCCGAAGTCTCGCTGACCAACCTGGTGCGCGACACCATCCAGGACGCCGACGCACTGCCGCTGCGCTTCACCGCGCACTCGCTGTGCTTCCGCGCCGAGGCCGGCAGCTACGGCCGCGATACCCGCGGCATGATCCGCCAGCACCAGTTCGAGAAAGTCGAGATGGTGCAGGTCGCCCGCGCCAGCGACTCCTACGCGCAACTCGAGGAAATGGTCGGCCACGCCGAGAAGGTGCTGCAGAAACTCAACCTGCCGTATCGCAAGCTGCTGCTGTGCACCGGCGACATGGGCTTCCAGTCGACCAAGACCTACGACCTCGAAGTGTGGCTGCCCAGCCAGCAGACCTACCGCGAAATCTCCAGCTGCTCCAACTGCGAGGACTTCCAGGCCCGCCGCCTGCAGGCCCGCGTGCGCAACGCCGACACCGGCAAGCCCGAACTCGTGCACACCTTGAACGGCTCCGGCCTCGCCATCGGCCGCACCCTGATCGCGGTGATGGAGAACTACCAGAACGCCGACGGCTCGATCACCGTGCCCGAAGCCCTGCGCCCGTACATGGCTGGGCTGGACCGTATCGCATGAATTCACCGACACCCGTCCGCGGGAAGTGGGACAAGGTCGAGTTCTACACCAGCTACTTCCTGCTGCTGGTGCTGATCTCCTTCATCGGCACCCGACTGGCCTTCGCCACCGTGTGGCAACTGCCGACCATCGACTTCGCCCTCTCGGTCATCGCCATGCTGCTGGTCCTCGCTAGCTTCTGGTTCGGCCGCCACAGCCGCCGCTGGCGCCTGTGGACCATCGCCTTCGCCACGGCCACCCAGATCGTGCCGATGGTGATCCGCGAACCGGTGCTGCTGTTCCCGCTGATCGGCGCACTGATCCCGATCGCGATCCTGGTGGGGTGCCTGATGGCGCTGTCGAAGAAAGACGCAAACGCTAGCCCGCCGACAGGTTCCTGATAAACTGCGACGCCCGCTGGCAACGCAAGCCGATCAGCGACAAGTTTGGAGAGATGGCCGAGTGGTTTAAGGCAGCAGTCTTGAAAACTGCCGTAGGTGTGAGCCTACCGTGGGTTCGAATCCCACTCTCTCCGCCAGAAACGCAAAACGCCCTCGAGTGGGGCGTTTTGCGTTTCTGATGGTGACTACGGGGATGAGAACCCACCGGTTCGACAAATTTGTCTGGAACAAAAGACGTCGGCGCGGCGTCGGTTCGGAAAATCTCATGCTACTGACGAACAGGCCTAGCTCCTGGATAAGCAGACGAGTTTTCGTCGCCATTCGCTGAACTTTGAGACGGTCATTTTTCATTCTGATCGGCTCGCCACCGCCAAGCCAGGGTGGAAGGTCGTATCACGATTGGTCATCTTGAGTGCGCAGCTTCAAATCTCTGATAGCGCGTAGATGCTTCTCGCTAAGGCGAACAAATTCAATCCGGATTTCTCGTGTTTTGGGCGAGAAGATCATGCTCGTCATATGCCCAGGTTGATGGTCGGGCGACACCAGCGCACCCGCAAACACTTCCCCATCAGGAACCCGTTCGATGACGTAATAGTGAAACGCATTCTTTTCTCGTTGCCACTGAAGATGCCCAGAAATGGTGATCGTATCGATGCGACACTTGCTGCTACCTGTTTCGACAAAGACACCATCTGCTACCACGTCCACCGTGTGCGTATGTGGCCAAGCAGGACCGCATGGAATTTGATCCTCGGGACCGACGAAGGGGATGGGGAATGTTCGCCAAATGGTTTGCGCCGGTTCCAAGGTGAACAAAACGCCCGTGGATCGGAGAAGTATCGCAAGCCTGTAATCTTCAAAATTCTTGTAGCGGGAATGCGGTTTGCCCTTTGCGGTAAAGAGCGCATCCTCCGGTTGAACTTGGAATGGTTGCGTGGCAGTTGGCGCAGCGATCGAGAGCTGTGCGTCTGCCCAGCACAACAACGATTTGTTTCCATGGAAGCATTCTTGGACGGTTCCCTCCATGGTGAAGAGCGGAAACTGATCCTTCAGAGGCCGGGTCCAAGGTTGAAGCACGTAGAGTTCAACGCCGTGACGTGCGGCTTTTGATTTGGCCCCATCCGTGAACCCGGAGGCTGACACGATGGCTCGGTGTGTCACTTGGGGCATATCCAGCAGCTTTAAGCAGAGCTGCTCTACCGTCACCACATCAAGCGGCTGGTTCTCGCGTTTGACCTCGTAGGCTTTGAACGCGTGCGTAACCGAGCCGTTTTCCGTGACGGTGACTGTGACTGTGACATCCACGTCGCGCGCTTTTTGAGCGGCGATGTCGGTAACCATGTCGCCCACGGTGACATCAACCGCGTTCGGATCCCATTTAAGACAGCAGAGGGCGACCAGATACTGGACCAGCATCGGAGAGAGCGGGTGATCAGTCATTCAATGGAACCCTGAAATGTGCGCCACGAGTCAAGCATGCCATGAGCATGGCTTTACAGCTGATCATCATGCTGAAGCCGGCCTAGTTATGCTCTGCGTTTAGCCCAGATGGTGTATCCCTCGGCTCGGCATACGCCTTCAAGGGCTAGGTTTGCTTCACAGTCAGCCCGCGCTAAGGTTTCACCCTGGTCCACGTTGTTCCCGGCGGCCATCGGTCGCACAGCGACCGTCTCTGGGTGCTGCTGGCCTTTTCCGGTCTGGAGGGCTAAAGAAATGTGTTCGTTACCGGTGAAAAGTCACTGAAATAGAAAAGGTTTAACAGTGGCCACTAGACGTTGCAATTCAGCCTGGTTGTGACGTAACAAAACGAAAAGGTGTCAGGGACAATTTCTGAAAGGTGCTGCGGACGGATCGGTTCCGCTCATGGGTCGAAACCGAAGCCGGCCGTTTCGGCGTGGTGCGACAGATCGGACAAGCACCACGTTCCTCAAATTGTCCCTGACACCATTTTTTAGTTTTGTTCATTACATTAGGCATGGTTATGACTGAAAAGCAGGAAGGATTGGGGGATAGCTTGCGACTGACCATTGAGCGCTCCGACCTTACGGATGCGCTAATTGATGCTGGTGATATGTCGTTGGAGAACATCACCGATGTGGCGAGCGGCATCCCTGTGTTGAAGTGGATGACGGCTGCTGGCAAGTCCTACCTGACCATTCGGGATTATTTGTTTGTGCGGAAGCTGGCCGCCTTTCTGGCTGATTTGAAATCGTTGCCAGCGGAGGGGCGCACTTCTCTCATTCAACGGCTCGACAATGAGCCGGCCTATTCGAAGCGTGCCGCAGAAGCCTTGATCACGGTGCTTGATCGTGTGGACAGCAACTTGAAAGCCGTTTGGGTTGCCAAAGCGCTCCGCGCTTATGCCGTCGAACGTATCACTGCGCGGGAAATGATGCGGGTGAATGCGGTCATTGAACGGGTGCTGGTCTGTGATGTGGACGAGATCTTGGCAATGTTGGAAAAACGTGACATGACCAAACACAGTGACACTGATTGTGCCCAAAGTGCTTTGGTTGCGGGACTGGCCACCATCACCCAGGGTTATGGCGGGGGCGGACTTGTTCCGACACCGGTCTACCGGCTCTTCAAGGAGCATGTGTTGGACGCCGCTCTTCACTAAGGTGAGGAGCAGGAAAGGGGTCAGAGACATTTTGGACTATGAAAAATGTCTCTGACTTCTTTGTTTCCAAGCCATGTGCGCCGTGCAGACCTTACCGCGAAATTTCAGCGTCTAAAGACTTCGATTGCTGCGGCGAACTCGCTTTGGCTTGGATGCGGCCTCGTTTCCTTCTGCCAGTTCGCGGGCGAGTGCGAATACTTCGTCCAGCGCCGCATCGAGCTCCGCAGCGATTCGTTGCATGGATTTCAGCGAAGGATTGCGGCGGCCACGTTCGATGCCGCTGACATAGGTGCGGTCGAGCCCCGCGCGTAACGCGAGTTCTTCTTGGCTGAGCTCGCAACGCTCGCGCAGCAATCGGAAGGCAGGGCCAACGTAAGGGGTGATGTCCACCTGTGAACAATCGCTTTTGGTGGACTATTGATCTACGGACTATAAGTCACGTTATACTAAATCCGTGCAAGCTCGCAGGTGGGCGCTTGGGCACGATCAACCGGCGAATGGCCCGATGTGGACCATTGCACAAGTGGGAAAGCCTCAGGGACTGAGGTGACTGGATTTGGATTGTTATCTCCGTTCCCTGTGGTGGACGGATCAATTTATCGAGCGGACGGCCGTGTTCGCGATATCGCCGGAGGAGGGATGCCATGACGCACGAGCACCTAGTTTTTGGAGTCACCATCGACCAGATCGACCAGCTCGACGGTCTGCTTCGGACGATCACTGCCAATGGAGACATGGTCACGGTGGGGTGTGGCGAGCCCTTGCATCCGCAGACCGTGTCGTCGCTGGGGGAGGGTATCTTCAACGCGGCCCTCGCCGTGCGGGAAGTCCTCGATCAGGTTCAAGAACAGAGGCTCTGAACAAAATCGAGAAAAACTAGTCGGGTCAGATTTCGACCGTGCTCAGAGCGAACCCATGCTCGTTGAAGCCGCTGGTGTCGACGACCTGGCCGCGCGCACTCTGCCCGATGGTGACAAACCACCCGAGCCGTTGCCAGCCGAGCCCCGATTCGACGGCTCACAAGCACTCCCTAAGCCGCCGCACACCCTCGTCAATGGCGTGCTCATCCACATTGCCATACCCCAGAATGACGCCACTGCATCGCGTTTCGCCGCGATAGCAAGGCGACAGCGGTCGTATCGACACGCCAGCCTGTATCGCCCGCCGTGACAGTGCGATGTCGTCCACGTCCGGCGCCAGCAGGGCGGTCAGCTGCATGCCTGCGTCGGCGCCCACCACGTGCAGCGCATCGGGCAGGTGCTGGCGGATTGCTGTTTGCAGGGCCGCGCGTCGCGCTGCGTACAGCATGCGCATGCGGCGGATATGTCGTGCGAAGTGGCCCTCGCGGATGAAGTCGTGCAGCGCGCGCTGCGGCAGCATCGGCGAGCAGGTGTCCAGCGCGTCGCGGGCGGCGCGGAAGGCCGGCAGCAGGTCTTTCGGCACCACCAGGTAGCCCAGCCGCAGCGCGGGGAAAAGTACCTTGCTGAAGGTGCCGACATAGATCACCCGCGCGTCCGTATCCAGGCCTTGCAGCGCGGTGATCGGTCGGCCGCCGTAGCGGTATTCGCTGTCGTAGTCGTCCTCGACGATCCAGCTGCCCGCGCGTGCGGCCCACTGCAGCAGCTCGATGCGCCGCGCCGCACTCATCGTGGCGCCCAGCGGAAACTGGTGCGAGGGCGTGACGTAGGCCAGCCGCGCCATCGGCGCGCGGCGAACGCCGGTGGCGACATCCATCCCGTCCGCGTCCACCGGCACCAGCACGGGGACGGCGCCGACCGCCGCCAGCGCCTGGTGCACACCGGGATAGCCGGGTTCTTCCACCCAGGCGTGGTCGCCAGGATCGAGCAGGGCGTGCGCGCAGATCTGCAAGCCATGCTGCGCGCCGCTGGTGATCATGAGCTGATCGGTATCGGCATGCACGGCGCGCACCGTCGCCAGGTATTCGACGATCGCTTCGCGCAGCGGTGCATGGCCCGAGGTGTCGCCGTAGATCAGCGCGTCGCTGCCGACATGGCGTGCATGCCGGCTCAGCAGGCGCGACCACACGGCGTGCGGGAAGTAGTCAAGCGCGGGCACGCCCACGCGAAACGCGCCCTGGCTTTTCAGCCAGGTCTGCGGTGGCGAGGCCATGGCTGCCACGCGCGCAGCGACCGGGCGCGGCGCCGGCGCCGCGGATGCAGCCACGGCGCGCGGCAGGCGGCGGGTCGGCGCGGGCGGCGCTTCGTGCGGAATCGCCGCGGCCACGCAGGTGCCGGCGCCGCTGAAGCTCTCCAGATAACCCTCGGCATGCAGCAGTTCGTAGGCGCTCAGCACCGGCAAGCGCGACACGCCCAGTTCGCTGGCCAGCGCGCGGGTGGAGGGCACGCGCTGGCCCGGCCGCAGCCGGCCCTCGGCGATGGCGCGGCGAAACCAGTCGGCCAGTTGCTGGTAGATCGGGCCGCTGTCCTCAAGGGCGATCGATGGCAGCAGACCGGTAGGCAGGCGCTTCATGGCGGTCTCCAAGTGGCCATTTCATTTTCTCAGCAAGTGGCTATTCGTTCGAGCCACTTTGCTGCCTAGTCTGCTCGCAACGGGCGAACGGTGGAGGTGTCGGTGGTCATGCGATGGCGGTCAGGCAAGCCACGGCAGGCGCAACGGACGGCATGTCGTTTCGCGGCATGGCTGGTCCTGCTGCTGGGCATGGGCACGGCCTCGGCCCAGGACGCCGCCGCGCCGCGCCAGTCGCTGGACGACGCCTGGTGGACCGGCCCGATGCTGGCCAATTCCGCCGAGACGCTGCCGCCCGGACACCTGCTGATCGAGCCCTATGTCTACGACGTCAGCTCGAAAGGCGCCGATGCGTTCGGCTCGCGCGCCTACGTGCTGTACGGGCTCACCGAGCGGCTGACCGTGGGCCTGATTCCGATCATCGGCTACAACCGGGTCAGCCAGGGACCGAGCAGCTCGGGCATCGGCGCCGGCGACCAGATCGTGCAGGCGCAGTACCGGCTGACGCACTTCCACGAGGGCAGCTGGCTGCCGACGCTCGCCGTGCAATTGCAGGAAACCGTACCCACCGGTCGCTACGACCAACTGGCGCGCGCCAGCGACGGCATGGGCGGCGGCGCCTGGGCCACCGCGCTGGGCCTCAATGCGCAGAGCTATTTCTGGATGCCGAACGGCCGCCTGCTGCGCATGCGGCTCAACCTGACCCGCACCTTCTCCGGCGATGCCGAGGTGACCGGGGCCAGCGTCTACGGCACGGCGCCCGGCTTCCGCGGCACGGCCCGGCCGGGCGACGCGTTCTACATCGGCAGCTCGTTCGAATACAGCCTCACTCGTCGCTGGGTGCTGGCACTGGATCTGTTCCGCAGCCATGACGGCGCCAGCCGGGTGAACGGCTATACCGATCCGCTCGATGCCTTGCCTGCGCCGGTAAACCTGCGCACCGGCGCCAGCGACGCCTACGGTTACGCACCCGCGGTCGAATACAGCTGGACGCCGAATCTCGGCGTGCTGCTGGGCGCGCGCGTGATCGCGGGCGGCCACAACACCCCGCGTTCGCTGACGCCGGCCATTGCGATCAACTATGTCCACTGATGGGCGTCAAACCGGCCAGAACATCGCGCCCGCTCGGGCTTGGGCGGGCAGGCAAGGCGGCGAGTCGGTGTTTCGGTGGCGGCGTGGGCAACGAGCCTTGCTCCGTGACGTATTCCAACCCAGAGGGTAATCGTGATGCATACAAAGATGATCTTGCGGGCAGGCCTGCTTGTGCTGCTGGCGACCGGATGGCAGTCGTCGTCGGCCGCGGGCACCCAGGGTGACGATCAGCAGCATGCCTTCGATTTTCATTTCGGCACCTGGGCGACGCAGATCATGAGCCGGGACGTGACGGCGTCGGGTGTCGACAAGTGGGTCAAGTTCAGCGGGACGGTGATCGACCAGCCCTTGTGGCAGGGGCGGGCCAATCTGGAAAAGATCGAAGCCTCCGGATCGGGCAGTCACTTCCAGGGCCTGACGCTGTTTCTGTACAACCCGAAGTCCGGGCAATGGAGCGAGCAGTTCGCCGGCAGCAGCGATGGCATCATGCAGGAAGCTTCGTATGGCTCGTTCAAGGATGGACGCGGTGTGTTTTATGGCTGGACCGAGTCTGCGGGCAAGCGGGTTTTCGAGCGCGACGTGTGGTCGAACATCACGCCGGATTCCTACCATTACGAGATTGCGTCTTCGCCCGATGGCGGCAAGACCTGGGTCACCCACTTCGTTGCGCAGCTCACCCGGCTGAAGAAGAGCTCCGATGACCCTGCACGCTACACGCCGGGCACGGGAGCGGAACATGACTTCGATTTCAACCTGGGGCACTGGGCGACGCGGATACGGGCCGTGTTGGATCCGCTGTCCTCACCTAATGCGTGGAGCGATTTGAGCGGCACGCATCAGGTGTATCGCGTCTGGGACGACTGGGCCAATGTAGGCCAACTCGAAGTCGATGGGCCGAAGGGTCACATCGAGGATCTGGCGCTTCGCCTGTACGACCGCAAGACGCAGCAGTGGCGCGTCTATTTCGCGGACAGCAAGTCCGGCACGCTGGAAAAGCCGATGGTGGGCGAATTCAAAGATGGCGTGGGCAGCTTCATCGGCATGGACGAGATCGACGGCAAGACCGTGTTGACCCGGAACGTCTGGTCGCACATTACCGCGACATCCTGCCAACAGGACTGGGCCATTTCCGCGGACGCAGGCAAGAGCTGGGTACCTACCTGGACGTCCACCGACACGCTCGGTGGCTGATCGCAATGAGCAAACGCAACCATTTGACGAGGAGGTGCCATGGCTTCGATCTACAAGGAAATTCTGCTTGATGCCGACCCCGCGGACGTCTGGGCGGCCATCAGCGACGTCGGCGCCGCCCACATACGCCTCGTGCCGGGCGTGCTGGTGGATGCAAGGCTCGATGGCGACGCCAGGATCGTCACGTTCGCCAACGGCATGGTGGCGCGCGAGCTGATCGTCACGCTCGATCACGATGCCCGCCGGTTCGTCTACGCATCCGTCGGTGGCCGAGCCGTGCATCACGACGCGTCCTTCCAGGTCTTTCCCGATGGCGAGCACGGCACACGTCTGGTCTGGATCACCGACGTTCTGCCTGATGCCTTGGTCGAACCCATCGGCCAGAACATGGATCTGGGCGCTGCGGCCATGAAGCGGACACTGGAACGGGAGGCAGGCGCCAGGTGACTTCGCCTTGGTTTGTGCCGGGGCGGCGCTGCGCATGGTCCGGCCAGCGAACGCGGCCGCTTCTTCACGCAGGATCCAAATCGAAAGGCCTTCCGGCACCGTGTTCTCCGACGTTGTCGTCGGCAATGCGCAACCTGCGGTGCGAAGGCGAAGGAAGTGAACGTCAGGTCGACGGCTCGTCATCCCTCAGGTCATCGAGCATGTCCAGGGCATTGGCTGTGGCATGACCCAGCGCGGTGTTGTCGAAAACGCACCAGCGCTGAGTCGTGTCCGATGCAGGTCGGCGCAGTTTGAGGGCGATCCGGCGCAGAGTCGCTTCGGGATAGCTGTCGTAGTAGATCTGCGGCGAACCGTGCAGGCGGAGGTATTGCGTGATCGAATCGCCCGCCGGCACCGCTGCCTTCGGCAGGCATGCGGGATCGGCGGCGACTCGGCTGATGCCGTGGTCTTTCAGCTGGCGGTCTACCGCAGGTACAAACCACGAGGCATGACGCGGTTCACAGGCGACCGGGCCCTGATGCAGGCGACGCAGCATCCCGAAAAACGGCACCGCCACTGACGCTGTGTAGGCGAGACTGGGTGGCAGTTGCAGCAGCAGGCAACCGAGCTTCGAACCAAGCTGGTGAACCTCGCCCAGGAAGGCCTGCAGCGGCGTGATGCAGTCGGACAACCGTGCATGGTGGCTGATGGAACGCGGCATCTTCACCGCAAAGCGGAAGTCGCCCGATACCGACGCCGCCCAGCGGGCATAGGTGAGGGGCCGATGCGAGCGATAGAACGATGAGTTGATTTCCACCGCGTTGAACACCCGGGCATAGCGTTGCAGGTGGCTGCCGCTCTCCGGAAATTGCCCTGCGAAGACTTTGGGAATGACCCACCCCGCACAGCCGACGTACAGCTTCGGCTGGCATAGGGGGCGCGCGCTGCCTTTTGCCGTTGTCACATCACCGCTGCCAGGTGGTCGATCGATTTCGATGGTTTTGGCGAACCCGCTTTCCGGTTTGCGAGCCAGAGCTGCTGCGAGGTCGTTATGCACCCCGCGCTGGTCGCTTCAGGGTTTTCGTATGAGGGAGCCGAGAAAACACCAAGCCGATCCATCGAGAGGAGGGTTGTCGACTTGGGTCTCGTTTCGCCCTTCGGAAGCCCATGTCGCAGGCGATGGAAGGGCGAAAAACTAAAGCGTGTCCGAGCGTAGGGGAGAAAACAATGGCGTGGGTATTCATACCCTTCATGGCTACATGGATGCCGCTGACCCGGGAACGATGAGAGTTTGCACACGGTTGCGGCAAGCTTCCCTGGCCAGGGACATCCTTGTCCGGCTGGCATCCTGGAATGCTCTACAGCTATGGACCGGTTAATGACGAGGCCTCGTTGGATTCGTCCGGCGTTACAGTCGGCCAGGATAGTTGCGAAGATGATAGACACGGTGCACGTGTGCGGCACCCATCCAGCCTCCGATGGCCGAAGCCAGCAAGGCCAGCAACGCGCTGATAAACGCGATCCATAGGGTCATGGCGAGATAGTGCGCCCCCCTGTCGGCTGCGGCTTTTGCCTCACGTTGTGCGGATTGGACCTCCGGAGCGAGGCGTGCCAGTGAACCAGCGGCATCAGCTTGCGATACGCCGGTGTCGGCCGCGAACAGCGCGCTCGCCGTCTCGTTTTCATCTGCGATGAGCGCGGCAGTGATTGGCCTGGAGGCGTCGCGATCATGATCCCCGGCTTGTGAGATCAAATGAGCGATGTTGGCGTCGAGAACCGTGACTGCAGCCGGAGCCATCATTGCCGGCCCTTGCGTCTGCGGTGCGGCCCCCGGATGTTGCGTCGCAACCATTCCATGTCCCGATATCGCATGCGATAAGCCGCATGCAATCCAAATGCTGGTAACGACCATCGAGACGCCCCACACGCTTACGCCGTACACGGCACCGGAAGTGTCGTCATTACGGCCATCAAACCAGCTGGCAAACATGCCGCCCAGAAAAAGCGATGCAACCCACGTGATGATCATCCAAATGGCAGTGCCGATTCCGATTCCCTTCGCGCTGCTAGCAGCGTTCCAGCTGTCAAAGCTGGAAAAGCCGAGGGCAAGGCCTCCAAGGTAGAGAAGGGCAGCGATTCCGGTGGCGATGAGCCAACCGGCGAAAATGGCGCGTAAGCTCAATGGTTGTATCGCGGCAGCATCGCCAGTGGCCACGACATGGCCTTGAATGGACATGGTTTTTCTCCTTCAAAGTGGAAGATACGGACGCTTCGTATCCAGCCGACGTCTAAGCACATCCACGCAGGAGCGCAATGATGACCAAAAGGGGGATCGGCACGCCCAGTAGCCACAGAAGCACATACCCAATGCCACCTTTTTGGTTGCCCATACTCTTGCTTTCTTGATCAATACGCATGTCATTCCTCCGGGGTGAGCGCGCCGAATCTATTTTGCGTTCACCCGAAAGTGCACCCGCATGTGTCGAAGCGCCGTGACGCGCGAAGTTTGAATGCGATTGACGAAGTCATTGTGCTGCGCAATCGATGCGAGCCCGCGAGGGGTCTTCTCATGACCCTTTGTTGGACTGACCGATTGTCACGCAGACGCGCGCGGTGCGATTTGGCTCCAGGAGAACATCCATTGGATTCACGTCGACCAGGCAAACTGCTCAAGGGCCCGCCGCGCACCCAGCCGTGAGCAAGCCGGCTGACCAGCGCGGCCGGTCGTTGGGAAGAAGTTGTGCAAAATTTGTAATTTCGTATAATTACGAAATGAAAAGGAAAAAGCCGGCATCGCTCGTGGGACAACTTGAGGCCGTCAAGGCCATTGCCAACGACAAGCGCCTGTTGATCCTGCACTACCTGAAAGATCCGGTAGCGCACTTCCCATCGCAGGTCGACGGCGACCTGGTCGAGGACGGCGTATGCGCCGATTTCATTCGCGACAAGCTGGGCATAAGCGCTGCGACCGCGACGCAGCATCTCAAGGTCCTCAGCCATGCCGGTTTGATACGCGGCAAGCGGGTCAAGCAATGGGTGTTCTACAAGCGCTGCGAAGACATCATCGACGTCGTACGGAATGAGCTTTCGGAAGGTCTGTAGCGCATGGGCGACATGCACTTTCACCGACGAGATCGGCGACGTACTGGCGGCGCGCCTGAAAGGCCGCATCGATGTCCACGAGATCGCGATCGCGAAGTTCATCCACCTTGGGGCGCAGGATTTGGCTGCAGCCGAAACAAGCCTGAGCATGCTCGGTCAATTCAGTAACGAAGCACCTGTTGCCATCCCTCTTTCAGGTAGGTCCGGGCAGTTCATCGAACACCACATCGCAAGGATATCGAGATGCACCGCAGACAGTTCCTCGGTTTTACCATGGGTACCCTGGCCGCTGGCGTGGCTGCCGGCTGCGCATCGCGTGTCGGCGCCGATCGCATGCTTGCTTCCGGATCGAACGGCACGCGCACGGATGCCGCAGCGTGGAATGCTTCGCGGCGGTTTATCAGCACACGTTTCGGCCGCATCGCCTATGCGGATCGCGGGACCGGTCCGGCAGCGTTGTTTCTGCACGGCTTTCCGCTCAACAGCTTCCAGTGGCGTGGTGCTTTCGATCGCCTGTCGCCCTATCGTCGCTGTATCGCACCCGATTCACTCGGTCTCGGTTACACCCAGGTCGCCGATGGGGTGAGCGTGACGCCCGCCACGCAGGTTCAGATGCTTGCGGCCTTGTTGGACCAGCTCGCCATCCGCGACGTGGACCTCGTCGCCAACGATAGCGGCGGCGCCGTCGCGCAGCTCTTCCTTACGCGGCATCCCGATCGCGTGCGCAGCGTGCTCCTCACCAACTGCGATGTGGAGAACAACTGCCCGCCGCCAGCCGTGATTCCCGTCATCGGATTGGCGAAGCAAGGCCGATTTGCTGACGAATGGCTTGCCCCATGGGTAGCCGACAAGAATCTTGCGCGTTCGGACAAGGGCCTCGGCGGGATGACATTCACCTATCCAGACCGGCTTGCCGATGAAACCATCGACATGTATCTCACTCCGCTGGTGGAGTCGCCGCAACGCAAGGCATTGACCAACGCCTATGCTGTCGGCCTCGCACCGAATCCACTGGCCGGCACGGAACCATTGCTCAGGCAGAGCCAAGTGCCTGCCCGCATCATCTGGGGCACCGGCGACACCATTTTTTCGCAGGCCGATGCGGCATACCTCGACAAGACGCTGCCGCATTCCCGTGGCGTGCGCCGAATCGACGGGGCAAAACTTTTCTTCCCGGAAGAGTTCCCTGATGTTGTCGCTGAGGAAGCGCGCAGGCTCTGGGGCGTGTAGGGCACGCCCGCGGTTGGAGTGCGCCGATTCGTCGCCGGCCGAGCAACGAGCGACATATCCTTCATGCGGCCATGGCGGTTGACAGATCGAATCCACTGCGCAGGCTGGTTTCGTGAAAGTGTTGGTCGACAGGAAGGAGTACATGATGGCCGACGTGATCTTGAGCATTCCCGATGCCCGCCGGATTGCCGAAGACTGGGTTGCAGCCTGGAATACCCGCGATCTTGAACGCATCCTCTCCCACTATGCGGAGGATGTGGTGTTCTTCTCGCCCAGTGTCGTCACGCGCTACGGAGAGCCGACGGGAGTGCTCCGTGGCAAGCATGCCTTGCGGGAGCATTTCCGCCAGGGGCTTGAAACGTTCGGAGCCAACGTGCGATTCACGATTCTGGATGTTCTCTCAGGCGTCAACGGATATACCGTCTACTACTCGCGCGAGAACGGCGCTGCCGTCGTGGACACGGTAGTTGTCGATGCTTTGGGCAAAGGCGTGCAGGTGCACGCGCATTACCGCGCTGCCTGACCCGGTGCTCCAGAAAACGGGCCACGAACAACTTTAAAGAGGAGCGACCGGTGAAAATGTCAGGCATTCCATTCGGTACCACCGACTGGTCGAAGATCGAGCGAACGGAGCACAAAGGAGAGCGCGGGTCGGCCTATTGGCGCACGCAAGACTTCGGAGCCATCCGCGTGCGCATGATCGAATACACGCCGGGCTATGTCGCGGACCATTGGTGCATCAAAGGCCACATCCTTTTTTGCATTCAAGGCGAACTTCATACCGAGCTCGAGGACGGTCGAAAATTCGTTCTCGGACCAGGCATGAGCTATCAAGTTGCGGATAACGCCGAACCCCACCGCTCGTGCACCGAGCTTGGCGCAAAGCTGTTCGTTGTTGATTGAGAGGCGTGTCCGTGACGAAAAGTGTCAGAGGAAAGTTCCTGATTATTTCGCAGGGATTGTGCCTTGGCACCATTCCTCAATCCGTTGACTTCACTCGGGTGATCGCGCCGGTAGCTGCGAAGTCGGCTTCTTGCGGAATGTCCGGGTCAGAACCACTTACCTGACGCCATTCTTTGCCTATCCATCCTTTACTACCAAGCTACTCCTTGAGCGGCTTTGGAGTTTTCGTCATGATGCTTCAAGCGCCCACACAAACCGGCGCTCGACGACTGGGCCTGCATTGTGCGGCCTTGGCATGCAAGGGGGCGATGATGATAAGGATGTTGCGTTTGGGCTGCGTGGCCATCAGCGCCTTGCTCACAAGCCACGCGTGGGCTGCGGGCTGCAAGTTGAAGGATTACGGCACGTTGCCGGTGGAAATGGTCAGCGGCCAGGCCACGACCATGGTGAAGATCAACGGGAACGACACGCGCTTCATCATCGATACCGGGGCCTTCTACAACACCATGTCGCGTGCCAACGCATTGTCGCTGGGGCTCAAGCTGAGACCGGCGCCGTTTGGTTATCGCATCAGCGGTATTGGAGGCACGGCGGCTGTCGAGTTCGCCCAGGTCGAGGAATTCGGCATTCTGGGAGCGACGCTCAAACATATCGGCTTCATCGTCGGTGGTACGGATACAGGCCACGGACTGCTCGGCGCCGACCTGCTCGATCTGGCCGATCTGGAAATCGATCTGGCCCATGGCAAGTTGACTCTGTTCAGTGAGGAACATTGTGGCAAGGCGGCGCTGGCGTATTGGTCCAAGGACGGTTACAACGTCGCCGATATCGTGCCGGCGGTGAATGCGAGCGATCGGAGCACTTTTCTCGACGTGATGATAAATGGCAAGAAGGTGCGGGCAGTGCTCGATTCGGGCGCGGAGGCCACCTTGCTCACCCGTCGCGCCGCCGAGCGGGTGGGCATCGACCTGAATGTCCCAGAGACCGGGGCTATCAACAGCTTCGGTATTGGCGCCAGGACGGTCAGGTCATGGACCGTATCCATTGATTCGTTCTCGGTCGGAACGGAAACCATCCAGCACAGCCAGATGCAGGTCATCGACGGAGATATTGGTGGCGGCGAAACCGATATGCTGCTCGGCGTGGATTTTCTCCTCGCCCATCACATGTTCATCGCCAACAGCCAGAAGAAGGTCTATTTCACCTACAACGGCGGACGCGTGTTTTCCCTGGCCCAGGCGCCGAGCGGCAGCGACAAACCGGATGCCGGTACTGCTGCAGACGGCAACGACGAGGCGCCCAAGACCGCGGCCGATTACGCCCTGCGTGGCGAAGCGCACCTGTCCCGCGGCGAACTGAAGGCGGCCGTGGCCGATCTGGACGAAGCGATCCGCATGGCGCCCGATAAGACGGCTTACTATGCCGCCCGTGCGCGGGCTCGCCTGGCAGACAAACAACCCGATGCAGCGCTGGCCGATCTGGACAAATCGGTGGCTCTGGATCCGAAGAATCTCGACGCGTTGCTGCTGCGTGCCGAACTTCGCTTGGCGCACAAGGACCGCGCGGGCGCGACGACCGACGTGACGGCGGCAGGCGCCTTGGCGCCTGCCGGATCGACGCAGGCAAGCACGATTGCCAACCTGTTTGTCCGGCTCGATCAACCCGTTGCGGCACTGCCCATCCTCGACGACTGGATTCGCCTGCATCCCGACGACGCGATGCTTGGATTGGAGCTCAACGAGCGCTGCTGGGCGCGTGGCTTGAGCAATCAGATGCTCGACGATGCCTTGAAGGATTGCCGCAAGGCGATCAAGCGCGATGGCGAACAGTCCGAGTATCTCGACAGTCTCGGCCTGGTGCAGTTGCGGTTGGGACATTATCCCGAATCGATCAAGGCCTACGATCAGGCGCTTGCGAAAAATCCGCATTACGCTTGGTCACACTATGGTCTTGGCGTGGCCAAAATCCGCAGTGGTCAGACGGATGCAGGCAAGGCCGACCTGGTCGTTGCGCGAGCACTTGATCCGGAAATCGAGGCACATGCCACCAAGTATGGCTTGACCACGGCGGTGCCATAGCATTCGCGGCTCAGAGGCTCTTGCCAGATATTTGCCAACAGCAGTCCAGCAGGGTCAAACGTCGTCCCTGTACTTGGTATAGGCAATCACCTCACTACCTTCTTCAAGGCTTCCTCGATCGCGTCCAGCAGCTGCTCCCCACCGAACGGTTTGCGCAGAAAGACGCCCCTCTCGGGAATCTCGGCGCAATGAACTTCCGGGTCGGCGGTAATCACGACTACGGCGATTTTGGGATATTGCACGATGGCCTTCTGGCAGATGTCGATGCCGCTCATGCTGCCGGCCAGCACGACATCGGCGACGATGACATCGATGCCCTGCGCATTCAGCATGTGGCTCGTGGCGCCGGCTGATCCCTGGGCGCAGATGGTCTGAAATCCATCGGCTGCGGACAGATGCAGGTCGATGGATTCCAGCACCAGCACATCGTCATCGACGATGAGTACCGTTTTATTCGCATCCACAGCCAACCCCCTAAGTCGTCATCCGACCCAGCATGGCACAGCATATGCCCAGTCAGCGACAGTCGGGCTCTCACTTCATCGCCGGCGATAGGGCGGCCGCTCATTTCCCCCAGGTAACGAACATCACCACTGCCGCTGCCGCCATCGCCGCGGTGGCGAGCCAGCCGAACAGTTTCATCGGCCATGGCATGGTGAACTTGCCCATGACTTTGCGGCTGGAGCCCATCAGCATCATCACGATCATCAGCGGTACTGCGGCCACGCCGTTGATCACCGCGCTCCAGTACAAGGCCTTGATCGGGTCGAGCGGGGTCAGGTTCAGCACGATGCCGGCGAGGCTGGCAACGATCAGCACGCCATAGAAGAACTTGGCCTCGTGCGGCTTGTTCTCCAGCCCGCTGCGCTGGCCGAATGCGCCGGATGCGGCATAGGCGGTGGCGCCGGCCAGTACCGGCACGGCCAGCAGGCCGGTGCCGATGATGCCGGCGGCGAAGAGGGCAAAGGCCAGCTTGCCGGCCAGCGGCCGCAGCGCTTCGGCGGCCTCGGACGAGGATTGGATGTCGGTCTTGCCGTGGGCATGCAGCACCACAGCAGCGGTGAGGATGATGAAGAAGGCGATCAGGTTGGAGAAGATCATGCCGATCGTGGTGTCGATGCCGATGCGGCGCAGGGCACTCGGCGCCTGCCTGGGTGCCTTGCGCAGCGACCTTCGCCGCTTGTTCGAACCGATCTCTTCCACTTCCTGCGACGCCTGCCAGCAGAACAGGTAGGGGCTGATGGTAGTACCGAGCAGGGCGACCAGGCCGACGGCGTATTTGGCATTCCAGGTGATCGGCGGCACCACGATGCTCTTGAGTACTGCCGGCCATGGCACATGGATCACCAGCACGGTCGCCACGTAGGCGAACAGACTCAGCGTGAGCAGCTTGAGGATCGGCGAATACCGCGTGAACGGGATGAAGATCTGCAGCACCAGCGACAGCAAGGCAAAGACCGCCGCGTAGACCAGCGCCGGCCCACCGATCAGCAGTTTCAGCGCGGCGCCCATGGCGCCGATGTCCGCCGCCAGATTGATCACGTTCGCCACGATGATGGAGGCGACCAGCCCGTACACCAGCGTCCTGGGGTAATGCGTGCGGATACCTTCCATCAGGCCACGGCCGGTGACCCGCCCGATGCCGGCACTGATCGCCTGGATCGCGATCATCAGCGGCATGGTCAGCAGGATGCACCACAACATGCCATAGCCGAACGCTGCACCCACCTGCGAGTAGGTGGCGATGCCGCTGGGGTCGTCGTCAGCCGCCCCGGTGATCAGGCCTGCACCCAGGTTCGCCCATGGCGGTGTTTCCAGACCGCCATCTTCGGTGTTTCTGCGACTAACCATGGCGGTTTCCCCTATGCGCAAGGTGCCGAGCCGAAGTTGGCGCACGGGACGATTAACTTCTCCAAGGTTGCAGCATCGGCGCATCGATGCGGTGAAGACGTGAATATCGGAGTGCCACGCGAACCGCGGACGTACTGGTGCAACCGGTCAGGTCGCGCGTGGTCGATCGATGGTTTCGTCACTGCCGCTACGTTTCAGCAGCCACGCCAGCACCGGCGGCGTCACCATCGCGGTGAGTAGCGACATCGCCACGATGATCGCGTAGATGCGGTTGTTGAATACGCCGGCAGCGAGGCCCAGGCTGGCGATCACCACGCCGACCTCACCGCGCGGCACCATGCCGAAACCGATGATGGTGGCGCTGCGTTTGCCCAGCGACAGCGCGCCGAGCCAACCACCGGCGAGTTTGGAAATGATGGCGATGACGGTGACCACGGCGAGCATCAGCAGGGCGTCGGCATTGGCCAGTTCGTGCAGATCGATCTTGCTGCCGGTGATCACGAAAAAGAACGGCGTGAGCAGTGCCAGCAGCGGCATGGTCTGCTGTTCCAGCGTGTGTTGCTGGCGGGTTTCCGAGGCGATCATGCCAGCCAGGAAGGCGCCGATGATCGCGGCCAGCCCGAACTGGGTGGATAGATAAGCCAGCCCTAGGCATAGCGCCAGCACGATCATCAGTGGCGAGTGTGGCGCCAGCGGTTTTTCCAGCCAGCTGGAGTTCCAGCGCATCACCCGCGCACCGCCCAGGCCGACCACGGCGATGAATCCGATCGCGCCGACCAGCACCAGTAGCAGGTGCGAGAGATTGAAGCCACCACCACCCTGCATCGACACCACCACGCCGAGCAGCAGCATGGCGAGGATGTCGTCGATCACCGCGGCGCCGAGGATCACCTTGCTCTCGGTGCGCTGCAGTGCATTCAGTTCCTGCAGCACGCGTGCGGTGATGCCGGCCGAGGTGGCCACGAAGGCTGCTGCCACGAACAGCGACTTGTCCCAGCTGAAGCCGCTGCCATGCGCCCACACACTACCCATGCCGAACGGCACCAGCACACCGAGCACGCCGACCAGGAACGCTACTTTGCCGACTTTTTTCAGGTCTTCCAGCCGGGTTTCCAGACCTACCGAGAACAGCAGCAGTACCACGCCGATCTCGGCCAGCACATCCAGCGGCGTCCCGGTGGCAGTCTGCTCGGGGGTGATCCAGTCGAGCAAGGACGGGCCGATCACGCAACCGGCGGCGATCTCGCCGACCACACCAGGCAGCTTCAGTCGTTGCGCGATCTCGCCGCCGATCTGTGCGGCGACGAACACGATGAACAGGGTGAACAGGATGTCGCTGGCGTGATGCATGCGGCGCACTCAGGCTGTCGGCAAGGACTCATGCTACATGCAGTCCACAGTGGCATGTTACTGATAGCTGTGCAGCAAAGCCTTATTTGGCCGCGGCAACCGAAGCCAGCGGACGGTCTCGACGCAAACGCCCGAACACCCGGCTGGCGACGGCTGTGATCACGCCGAGCAGGACCACCGTCCAGCGGAAGGCGACCACGTAGTCTTCATGGGCGTGACCCTGCAGCATCCCTTCCATCAGCAGGGTGGACAACGCAATGCCGAAACTCATCGCCAGGTACTGCGCGGTCGAGGCCATCGACGAGGCCATCGAGGCGTGCTTGATGTCCAGGTCGTTGTAGATGAGCGTATTCATCGTGGTGTACTGCAGGCCGGTGAAGCTGCCATAGCAGAAGGTCAGCGCGGCAATCACCCAGACTGGTGAGGTCGGGCCGAGCAGGGCAAAGCTGGCCAGCAGGACGGCCACGATCAGTGTGTTGCCGAGCAGCAGCCGGCGATAGCCGAAGTGGACCAGGGCGCGGTTGACCGCCCACTTGGCGGCGATTGAACCCATCGCCTGCGGCACCATCATCAGGCCGGCCATCAGCGGCGACCAGCCGCAGCCCACCTGCAGGAACAGCACCAGCAGCAGGAACATGCCGGAGATGCCGAGACGCGTGAACAGCCCTCCGGCCAGCGCCACCCATACACTGCGTACACGCAGCAAGGTGAGGTCCGCCACGGGATGCGCCGTACGCCGGCTGTGCCACACATACACTGTGCCGAGCAGCAGCGCGATCGCACTGCACAGCCCGATGTGCTCCCACGGTACGGGCTTGCTGCCGGCCAGTTCCGATGCGGTGAGCAGCAATGCCGAGGCCGCGGCAAACAGCAGGAAGCCGAACAGGTCGAAGCGGTTTGCATGTTCCAGACGGTAATCGGGCATGTCGCGCCGGTTCATCCACACGCCGGCGATCGCCACCGGTACATTGATCAGGAAGATCAGTCGCCACGAGGTGAACTCGACCAGCGCGCCGCCAAGCAGGGGACCCAGCACCGAGCCGAGCAGTCCGAAGGTGGCCACCGTGCTCATCGCGCGGACGAACTCGCGTTTGGCGATGCTGCGCACCAGTACGTAGCGACCCACCGGCATCAGCGAGGCGCCACCGACGCCCTGCAGCACGCGCGCCGCAACCAGTTGCGGCAAGGTTTGCGCAAGGCCACACAGCAGCGAGCCTGCACCGAACACCATGATCGCGGCACCGAATACGCGACGCGTGCCGAAGCGGTCGCACAGCCACGGACTTGCGGGAATCAGGATCGCCAGCGTCAGCACGTAACTGGTCAGCGCGGTGCGCATGCCCAGTGGCGTGACGTGCAGTGCCTCGGCCATTGCCGGTACCGCGGTGTTGACCACGGTGGAATCCAGCGATTGCATGAAGAACGCGGCGGCAACCAGCCACAGCAGGCCGCGGAAGCGTTCGCGGGTGGAAACCTCGGACAGTGCTGCTGGAACCGTCGCTGGCAAGGAGGCAGCGGAGGCGGCAGCGTGGGGATCTGCGGCGGTCTGGAGAGACATTGCCGCAGATGATACTTGTTATGACAGCTTGCTTTTCGTGAGTGGCGTCTGCAGAGTTAGTCCTGTTTCATCTGTCGTCACGCCCAATGGGCCATGACGGCGCTATAACGACCATGCGCGCCGAGGCGGTTTCGTCTCGGCGCGTGTTTTTGTGCGGCAGGAGCCGTGCGCAGGAGGAATCATCATGAGCACCAAGCCACCGATCACCGTGTCCCGCATCGATCTCGAACGCATCGAGGCGTTGCTGGAGCGCCTGCCAGCTGCCGAGGCCACGCATTTCGATGCGCTGCGCGCGGAGCTTGATCGTGCCGAGGTGGTCGAGCCCACTGCGATGCCGAAGGACATCGTGACGATGAACTCCACGGTCAGCTTCGAGGACGAAGGCAATGGCGAGAAACTCACCCTGACCCTGGTTTATCCAGCCGCCGCCGGAGCGCCTGGCACCGTATCAATCCTGGCGCCGGTAGGCAGCGCCTTGCTCGGGTTGTCGCGCGATCAGCAGATCGACTGGCCGACCCCCGATGGCCGTCAGCGGCGCCTGCGCGTGCTGGAGATCAGCTATCAGCCGGAAGCGGCGGGACATTACCACCGTTGAACCATGCTATTGCCGGGACTCAGGACTTGATGGTGATGCATGAAGCCAGCCAGGACAGTGCCGGCGGCGAGGACAGCAGCCAGATATTGCGGAGTACGCATGATCATGTCGTCCTCCGATGCGTTTGAACACTGTGTACATGGTATTGCAGGGGTTGACCTCGAAATCTTTGATTTTGCTTGTTCCGGCGACTGGAAATCGGGGTTGTCGCTAAACTGCGCGGTAGCAAGGAGACCTGCATGACCGAACGCCCAGCTCCTGTCGAGATCGTCGACCGCGCCGCCGCGCTGCGGGCGCAGATCGAGCAGGCCAACTACTGCTACCACGTGCTCGACGAGCCGCAGATCACTGACGCCGACTACGATCGCCGAATGCGTGAGCTGGAAGCGCTGGAAGCCGAATACCCGACGCTCGCCTCGGACGATTCACCGACGCGCAAGGTCGGTGCGCGGGCGCATGGTGGCTTTGCCGAGGTGCGCCATCAGTTGCCGATGCTGTCGCTGGGCAATGCGTTCGAGCAGGACGGTGAGACGGAGCGCGAACGCTTCCGCGAAGTGGTCGAGTTCGAGCGGCGCATCGAGCAGACGCTGGATCGGCGCGAACCGGTTTTTTCGGTGGAGCCGAAGCTGGATGGCCTGGCGATCAGCCTGCGTTATGAGCAGGGTGTATTCGTGCAGGGTGCCACCCGCGGCGACGGCGAAACCGGCGAGGATGTCACGGCGAACCTGCGCACGGTGCGGGCGATTCCGTTGAAGCTGCGTGGCGAAGGCTGGCCGGCGGTGCTGGAAGTGCGTGGTGAGGTGATCATGCTGCGCAGGGATTTCGAGACGTTCAATGCCTACGCGCGTGCGCACGATGAAAAACCCCTGGCGAATCCACGCAACGGTGCGGCGGGTTCGCTGCGTCAGCTCGATCCGGCGATCACTGCGAAACGCCGATTGAGTTTCTTCGCCTACGCGATCGGCGCGGTCGAGGATGGCACGCTGCCATCGACGCATTCCGCCACGTTGCAGCAACTACGCGAGTGGGGTTTTCCGGTATCGCCGGAAGTGGACACGGCGCGCGGCTTCGATGGGCTGATCGCATATTTCCGGCGCATCGGCGCGAAGCGTGACAGCCTGCCGTACGACATCGATGGCGTGGTCTACAAGCTGGACGACTATGCCGGACAGCGCGAAATGGGCTTCGTCTCGCGCGCGCCGCGCTGGGCCATCGCGCACAAGTTTCCGGCGCAGGAACAGGCCACGCGTCTGCTGGATATCGAAGTACAGATCGGCCGCACTGGTGCCGCCACGCCGCGTGCGCGGATGGAGCCGGTGCAGGTGGCCGGCGTGACGGTGACCTATGCCACCCTGCACAACGCCGATCAGATTGCGCGGCTGGACGTGCGGGTAGGTGACACGGTGATCGTGCGTCGCGCCGGCGACGTGATTCCGGAAGTGGTGCGCGTGATCGAGGATCAACGGCCGGCCGGCACGGTGCCGTGGACGATGCCGACGCACTGCCCTGTGTGCAACTCCGCGCTGATTCGCGAAGAGGGCGCAGCCGCTTGGCGCTGTTCCGGCGGACTGATCTGCGCCGCACAGCGCAAGGAGGCGCTGATCCATTTCGCGTCGCGTCGCGCGATGGATATCGAAGGCCTGGGCGAACGCTTCGCCGAAGCGCTGGTGGAACTCGATATCGTGCATACACCGGCGGACCTGTACAGACTAAGTGTGGACGATTTCGTCGACATGAAACGGCGCATCGACGAACGCGATGGCACCACGCCGGAAACCGTCAAGGCTGGCAAGGTCGCGACCAAGTGGGCCGAGAACCTGGTTGCTGGCATCGATGCCAGCCGACACACGACGCTGGCGCGTTTCCTGTTCGGGCTGGGCATCATGCACATCGGCGAAAGCACGGCGAAAACGCTGGCGCTGTGGCTGGGCCGGCTGGAATTCGTGCGCAGCATGCCGGCAGCGGTACTGCGCGTATTGCCGGACGTCGGTGACGAAGTGGCATCCTCGATCGCCGGTTTCTTCGCACAGGAGGGCAACCAGCAGGTGGTCGATGCGCTGCTCGCCGCCGGCATCGTGTTCAGCGATGAAGCTGCGCCATCGCCGCAGCTGCGCGAACGGCTGAATCTGGGTGTGTTGCTGGATCAGGCACGAATCAGCAAGCTCGGTCCGAAGAGTACCCGGTTGCTTGTCGAGCATTTCCCGACACTCGACCGGTTACTGGGTGGCGGTACTGCCCACTGGATTACCGCGGGCCTGCCGCAGGCAGCCGCGGCAAGCCTGCAAGGGTTCCTGGCCGATCCGGCTGCGCTTGCTGCGTTGCGCGAAAGCGAGGCCGCGATCCAGCACCTGCTTGCGGCCATTCCGGCCACGGTGACGGTGGAGCGGGCTCCACTCGAGGGGCAGACTTTCGTGCTCACCGGCACGCTGCCCACGCTCAACCGCGACGAGGCGAAGCAGCGGCTTGAAGCGCTGGGGGCGAAAGTATCCGGCTCGGTCTCGAAGAAGACCAGTTTCGTGATCGCGGGCGAAGCGGCCGGTTCCAAGCTCGACAAGGCACAGGAGCTGGGCGTGGCGGTATGGGACGAGGCGCAGCTGCTGGCCCTGCTGGCCATGCACGAGAGCACGACATGAGACGGGAGACGCCATCGATCGCTTCGTTGCAACTGCGCGCAAGGCTCTATGCGTTGATCCGCGCGTTCTTCACCGATCGTCATGTGCTGGAAGTCGAAACCCCGATCCTCTCCGCGGCCGGCAATACCGATCCGAACATCGAGAGTTTCCATACGCACTTCAGCGGGCATGTCGATGCCGGCGTACGCGAACGCTGGCTGCGCACGTCGCCGGAGTTTCCGTTGAAGCGTCTGCTCGCGGCAGGGGTCGGCGACTGCTACGAGCTCGGCCGCGTGTTTCGCAATGGCGAGGCGGGTGGTCGGCACAATCCCGAGTTCAGCATGCTGGAGTGGTATCGGGTCGGCTGGGATCACCGCCGCCTGATGGGTGAGGCCATCGAGCTGGTCGAGGCCGCGCTGGCGATGGTCGGGCGGCGCGCCGAAGTGCTGATCGAGAGTTACCGGCAACTGTTCCTGGATGAGCTTGGCATCGACCCGCTGCATGCGCCGATTGACGAGCTGCGCGCGGCGCTGGACGAGTACAGCATCAACCCGGATGGCCTGGGACGAGATGACTGGCTCGACTTGCTGATCACCCACAAGCTGCAGCCGTCATTCCCGCGTGACCGTATCACGCTGATCCACGATTACCCGGCCACGCAGTGCGCACTGGCCAGGATCCGCCACGGCGAACCGCCACTGGCCGAGCGCTTCGAGCTGTATCTGGGACCCTACGAACTGGCCAACGGCTACCACGAATTGAATGACGCAGCGGAGCAGCGCGCACGTTTCGAGCGCGACAATGCGGTACGCCGCAGCCGTGGCCTGCGTGAGACTCCGATCGACGAGCGTCTGCTCGGCGTACTCGATGCGATGCCCGATTGCGCCGGCGTGGCGCTTGGCGTGGAACGCCTGCTGATGTGCCTGGCCGGCACCGACGCGATCGCCGGCGTGCTGACGTTTCCCTTCGACCAGGCGTGAGTCGGGCATGAGCAAGCCGCTGCTGGGTGCCATCCACCATGTCGCATTGATCTGTTCGGACTATCCGCGTTCGCGCGCGTTCTATAGCGAGACGCTGGGATTGCCGATCGTGCATGAGGTCTACCGCGAGGCCCGCGATTCCTGGAAATGCGATCTGCTGATCAGTCCTGGTGTGCAGCTGGAGCTGTTCTCTTTTCCCGATCCGCCCCCGCGGCCGTCACGACCGGAGGCGCAGGGTCTGCGCCACCTGGCTTTTTCGGTGCTGGATGTGGATGTGGTGGTCAGCGTGCTGGGCGAGCGCGGAGTGAATTGCGAGCCGGTAAGGGTCGATGAATTTACCGGCAAACGCTTCACCTTTTTCGCCGATCCCGATGGTTTGCCGATTGAGCTTTACGAGGCAGGTTGATCGGCCCGGAGCCCCGCCCGTTGCCGGGCGGGGTGGGTGACATCAGGCGTCACGGCTTTCCAGCAAGAAGCGGTAGATCAAACCACCGACGATGCCGCCGATCAGCGGTACCAGCCAGAAGAACCACAGCTGTTCGACCGCCCAACCGCCTTGGAACAGCGCCACACCGGTCGAGCGTGCCGGGTTCACCGAGGTATTGGTGACCGGGATGCTGATCAGGTGAATCAGGGTCAGGGTGAGGCCGATCGCGATACCAGCGAAGCCGGCAGGCGCACGCTTGTCGGTGGCGCCATGAATCACGATCAGGAAGAACGCGGTCATCACCAGTTCGCAGACCAATGCCGCGCACATCGAATAGCCACCCGGCGAATGTGCACCGTAGCCATTCGAGGCGAAGCCGCTGGCGCTGGCGTCGAAACCGGTCTTGCCGCTGGCGATCACATACAGCACCGCCGCTGCCGCAATCGCGGCGATCACCTGCGCCACGATGTACGGAATCACGTCCTTCGCCGGAAAACGGCCACCGGCACAGAGCCCCACCGTGACTGCAGGATTGAAATGGCCGCCGGAGATATGCCCTACCGCGTACACCATGGTCAGCACGGTGAGGCCGAAGGCGAGCGCGACGCCCGCGAAACCGATGCCCAGTTCGGGAAAGCCTGCCGCCAGTACCGCACTGCCACAGCCGCCGATCACCAGCCAGAACGTGCCGAAGAATTCGGCAGCCAAACGTTTGCTCATGCTCATCAGGAAACTCCTTGTCGGTTGAATGCAGGCGCGCGTGCACGCCACGAGCGCTACTCGTCACAACATGCGAAGACGTTTTCCCCGGAACTGCTACAGGTCGCGGCAGCGCATGCGGTTGGACATGCGTTACCGCATCCCGACTTCACCCGGAATCCCTGCCGGACGGGCGCAGCATAAGCGATGGCTTTGCCCAGTACGAGCCTCGTATCGATGCCCCCATGTCGGCTGGCGATGCGTTATGTTGCGCGGACCCATGCCCCGACGCCTGATGGAGCCGCTGATGACCGATGCTGCCATTTTGCCCCTGGCGAACGCGCCTGCGCGTGCGCTCGACCGTCGTGATCTGCGCACGCTGGCCCTTTCCGCCCTGGGCGGCGCACTGGAGTTCTACGATTTCGTGGTGTTCGTGTTCTTTGCGATCCCGCTGGGCCATCTGTTCTTCCCCAAGGACACCCCGGCATGGCTGGGCCAGTTGCAGGTGTATGGCATCTTTGCTTCGGGCTATCTGGCGCGGCCGCTCGGCGGCATCGTGATGGCGCATTACGGCGACAAGCTGGGTCGCAAGCGGATGTTCACGCTCAGCGTGTTCCTGATGGCGGTGCCCACGCTGGGCATCGGCCTGCTGCCGGTGTATGCGCAGATCGGCATGCTGGCACCGTTGCTGCTCTTGCTGTTGCGGGTGGTGCAGGGCATCGCGGTGGGCGGCGAGGTGCCGGGCGCGTGGGTGTTCGTGGCCGAGCACGTGCCCGTGCAACGGATCGGTTTTGCCTGTGCCAGTCTTACCTCGGGACTTACCGTCGGCATCCTGATCGGTTCGCTGGTGGCAGCGGCGATCAACCATCGGATGACACCGGCCGAAGTGCTCGACTGGGGCTGGCGTTTGCCGTTCCTGGTTGGCGGTGTATTCGGCTTCTTCGCGGTGTGGCTGCGGCAATGGCTCAGCGAGACACCGGTGTTCGAGGCGATGCACGCACGCAAGGAACTGGCCAGCGGGTTGCCGTTGCGGCAGGTGTTCGAGCACCATCTGCCGAGCGTGTTGCTGTCGATGCTGGTGACCTGGATGCTCACCGCGGCGATCGTGGTGATGATCCTGATGACGCCGTCGCTGGTGCAGTCGGTGTTCCACATCGAACCGGCGCGCGCGTTCCTTGGCAACAACGTTGCGTCGTTCGCGCTGGCGCTGGGCTGCCTGTGCTACGGCTGGCTGGCCGATCGCATCGGTTATTCGCGTGCGCTGCTGCTCGGGGCGGTCGGCCTGCTGGTCTGCAGCTATGCGTTGTATCTCGACCTGCAAGCTGGCGGTGCGCACTTCATCGCGCTGTACGCACTGGCCGGTTTCAGCGTTGGCGTGGTCGGCGTGGTACCGGCGCTGATGGTGGTGGCGTTTCCGCCGGCGGTGCGCTTCTCCGGGTTGTCGTTCTCGTACAACACGGCCTATGCGTTGTTCGGCGGACTCACGCCGCCACTGATCGGTTTGCTGGTGACGCACTTTGGCGTGCTGGCGCCGGCGCATTACGTGGCGTTTACGGCACTGGTCGGGGGCGCCGTGGCAGTCTGGTCGATGACGATGCGGCGCGCCGGCCATGACACGGCGCATGTCGTGGACTAGAACTCCAGTTCCTGGGCTGCACACAGGTAGTCGATCATCGGTGCGACGCGCTTGAATGTCGTCACGAGCCACGGCAGCAACTCGGTGGAGCAGGCAAGCGCCTCGTCGAAACCTTCCCCGACTGCGAAGTCCTTGCGTTTCAGATCCTCGATCAGTTCGTGCGCGGCATCGTAGCCACGCGGCGGCCGACTCAGCGATTCGCCCCAGAACGTGAGGTGTTCGCGGAATGGCTTGCCCTGCGTGGCACGTTTCCAGGCAGCCGGATTGTCGACGATGAAGTCGCGGATGTGCTTCAACGCATCGGGTTCCGGATGCCACATGCCGCCGCCGGCAAAGCAGTCGCCCGGCTGGATGTGCACATAGAACGACGGTGCAGGGATTTCGTGCCGACGCTCATGGAAGAAACGCGAGCCCTGCCACGGCTTGTACGGCAGCTTGTTGTTGGAGAACCGCGTGTCGCGATAGATGCGGAACAGCGAGCCGCCGTTCTTGCGCGGGTCGGCGCGGTAATGCGGACTGATCTTCGCCAGTGGCACCTGCAGGTCGGTGATCAACTGCAGGAACGGTTCACGCACGTGACGCTCGTAGTCGTCCTTGTGTTCGGTAAACCATTCGCGACTGTTGTTCTTGTCGAGGGCGCGCAGGAAGCGGAAGGTCGCGGGAGTGAAGTAGGTTTGTGGCATGGCGGGTCGCTGGTCTGGTGGGTTGGATCAAACGGTGTCGATGCTGGCAGCGAGTTGTTCGCCCCAGGCCTGCAGCTGATCGAGCAGGGCCAGTTTGCCCTGTGCCTGCGGGTCGTTGCGCAATTCAGTGAGGCGCGCGAAATAGTCATCGAGGGTGAGGCCGGTCAGCGCCGTGTGCCGGCTCAGCCGGGTCTGGCGAAAACCTTCCCAACGCGCACTCTCGTTGCTGTCCAGCGTCTGCGGCCAATTGCGCGCACGGTAGCGGAACAGCAATTCCGGGTAACGCGGATCGCGAAAGGGGAAGGCGCGCCGACCCAGTTCCGCTGGCGGGGTAGCGCGCACCTGGGCCAACAGCTTCTTGTCGGCATCCGGCAGGAAGCCGCCGCCGTACAGCGCCAGCTCGGGATCCTCCGGCGGCGGTAGTTCAGCCGCATGCTGGAACACACGGCGCAGCTTTTCCGCGAGCCCTTCCACTGCGCGCAGGGTGTCGCGATGGGCCACACAGCGTTCCAGATCGACTTGCAGGCGGCTCAAGTCGACACCTTGCAGTACCGACAACGGTGCCAGCGCCGGCGCGTGATTCGCACGCACCGTACGCAGCGGGATGCGTTCGACGCCTTCGGGCAGATCGGCACGTGCGGTGAAGATGCGATCGGCGATCTCGTCCTCGTCCAGCGCCAGCCATGCAGCCGGGTCGATGGCCAGGTCGTACACGATGACCTCGCCGGCACGGCTGGGGTGGGGTGCCAGCGGTGCGATCACCGCCAGGCACTGCCTGCTGGCTGGATAACGTGACGATACATGCACCACCGGCGTCATGTTCACCACGTCGAGCAGCTCGAATACCTTCTGCTTGCGGCGCAGGCCGTAATACCAGTCCCACAGCCGCGGCTGGCGCACCCGCAGCAGCCGTGCCAGGTCGATCAATGCGTACACATCGGACAGGGCGTCATGCGCGCGTTCCTGCCGGAGCTGGTTGGCGCTGGCCAGCTGCTCCAGTTTGAAGCTTGGTGTACCGTCCTCGCGCATCGGCCAGGCGATGCCTTCCGGCCGCAGGGCCTGGCACATGCGCACCAGGTCGATCAGGTCCCAGCGCGAATTGCCGTTCTCCCATTCGCGGCCATAGGGCTCATGGAAGTTGCGGTACAGCATCTGCCGGGTGAACTCGTCGTCGAAGCGCAACGAGTTGTAACCGACGCCGCAGGTGCCGGGCTGGGCCAGTTGTTCGTGCACGCGGGCGGCGAATTCGGCCTCGATGACGCCTTCGCGCTCGGCCAGCTGCGGAGTGATGCCGGTGATCATGCAGGCATCGGGATGTGGCGGCATCTCGCGCGGCGGTTTGCCGTAGAACATCACCGGCTCGCCGATGATTTCCAGCTCCGTCGTGGTGCGGATGCCGGCGAACTGCAGCGGCCGGTCACGGCGCGGGTCGGCGCCGGAGGTCTCGTAGTCGTGCCAGAAGAAGGTCTGCATGGGTCGAATCATCGCATGCGCAAAAGTGCAGGGGGCAACGCTGATAAACTCGCGTCCACAAGGAGAGCTCATGAGCCAAGCCAACGAAGAGAACCTGATCTGGATCGATCTGGAGATGACAGGCCTCGACACCGACAACGACTCGATCCTTGAGATCGCCACGGTGGTCACCGACAAGCATCTGAACGTGCTGGCCGAGGGTCCGGTATTCGCGATCCGCCACGAGATCGACAGGCTGGAATCGATGGACAGCTGGAACAGCAACCAGCACCACAAGTCGGGTTTGTGGCGACAGGTGCTGATTTCTGAAACCGATCACGCGATGGCCGAACAGGCCACGGTCGATTTTCTGCGTGCGTGGGTGCCGCCAGGCAAGTCGCCGATGTGCGGCAATTCGATCTGTCAGGACCGGCGCTTCATGCATCGGCAGATGCCGCGGCTGGAGCGCTACTTCCACTACCGCAACCTGGATGTCTCCACGATCAAGGAACTGGCCCGGCGCTGGGCGCCGAACATCGCCAAGAGTTTCGGCAAGGAGTCGGCGCACACGGCCCTGTCGGATATCCGCGATTCGATTGCCGAGCTGCGTCATTACCGCGGTTACATGGGCGAACTGGGTGGTTCGGCCGAGGTCTGAGGCTGCCGTGGTGTCGCTGCGTGATGCCGGGTCAATGAGGAGTTGAACATGTCGATTGATCTGTTTGCGCCGGTGCTGGACTGTGCCGGGCGTCCATTGCGGCTTGATCGCCCGCGGGTGGTCGGCATCCTCAATCTCACCCCGGACTCGTTTTCCGACGGTGGTGCACACGACAGCGTGGAAGCCGCCGTGACGCATGGTCTTCGCATGGCGGAAGAGGGCGCCGACATGCTGGATGTCGGTGGCGAGTCGACCCGTCCGGGCGCGGCCGATGTATCGGTCGAGGAAGAGCTGCGGCGCGTATTGCCGGTGATCGAGCAGTTGATCGCGCGCACCACGCTGCCGATCGCGATCGATACCTCCAAGCCCGAGGTGATGCGGGCCGCGGTGGCGGCCGGTGCCGGCATGATCAACGACGTGCAAGCCTTGCGCCGCGAAGGAGCGATGGACACCGCCGCCGAACTGGGCGTGCCGGTATGCCTGATGCACATGCAGGGCGAGCCACGCAGCATGCAGGTGGATCCGCATTACGACGACGTGGTGGGCGAGGTACACCGCTTCCTGACCGACCGGCTGTTCGCGTGTGAGCTGGCCGGAATCGACCGCCGCAAGGTGATGGTCGACGTCGGCTTTGGCTTCGGCAAGACGCTGGAACACAATCTGACGTTGTTGTCTGCGCTGGAGCGATTCAGCAACCTGGGCAGTGGCGTGTACGCAGGGCTGTCGCGCAAGTCGATGATTGGTGCACTGACCGGCCGCACCGAACCGGCCGCGCGTGCAGCCGGTTCGGCGGCGGCGGCGCTGATTGCCGTTCAGCGCGGCGCACGCATGGTGCGTGTGCACGACGTGGCGGCCACGGTGGACGCACTGGCTGTGTGGAACGCTGTCCATGCCGTCGATAGGGTGCCGCGCCGCGATGAAAAAACCGCTGCACCGCGCTGGCCGGACGACGACTGAATACTTGCGGAGCGATTTACCGGGGACGGCAATGCAGCATTATGCTTCGCAGCCGGGACAGGGAAACCCTCAGCGAAGGCAGCACACGATGAATCAGCGCAAGTATTTCGGCACGGACGGTATCCGCGGCATGGTCGGGCAATGGCCGATCAGTGCGGATTTCATGCTGCGTCTGGGCCGCGCCGTGGGCAGCGTGCTGGCGCGTGACAGCAAGGATAGGCCGAAGGTACTGATCGGCAAGGACACCCGCGTCTCCGGCTACATGTTCGAAGCGGCACTCGAAGCGGGCCTGGTCGCCGCCGGTGCCGATGTGAGGCTGCTCGGCCCGATGCCGACGCCAGCCGTCGCCTTCCTGACCCGTTCGCTACGGGCCAGCGCAGGCATCGTCATCAGCGCCTCGCACAATCCGCATCACGACAACGGCATCAAGTTCTTCTCCGCCAATGGCGAGAAGCTGTCCGACGCAGTGGAACTGGCGATCGAGCAGGAAGTGGATGCCGACTTTGTCACGGTGCCGTCCGAACGGCTTGGCAAGGCTGCCCGCATTGATGATGCCGTGGCGCGTTATGCCGAGTACTGCAAGGCAACCGTGGCAGAGGATTTCAGCCTGCGCGGGTTGAAGCTGGTGCTGGACTGTGCCCATGGCGCCACCTATCAGGTGGCGCCGAAGGTATTTGCCGAACTCGGCGCCGAGGTCATCGCTATCGGCGACAAGCCGGACGGTTTCAACATCAATCACGGAGTCGGGTCCACCCATCCGCAGGCATTGCAGCAGGCGGTGCTGGCACATGGCGCCGATCTGGGCATGGCGTTCGACGGAGATGGCGATCGGCTGGCGCTGGTCGATCGACATGGCGTCCTGGCTGATGGTGACGACATGCTCTACGTGCTGGCACGTAGCTGGCACTCACGTGGTCTGCTCAAGGGGCCCGTCGTCGGTACCTTGATGAGCAATTACGGCCTGCAGCTGGCGCTGGCGGAATTCGATGTGCCGTTGATCCGTGCCAACGTGGGTGACCGTTACGTATTGCAGCAACTGAAGGACCACGACGGCGTGCTTGGCGGCGAGACGTCCGGCCACATCCTGTGCCTGGATCGTGCCACCACCGGCGACGGCATCGTCGCTGCGCTGGCTGTGCTGGAGGCGTTGGGGCTGTCCGGCCAGGACCTGGCCGCTGCTCGTCAGGGTCTCAAGAAATTGCCGCAAGTGATGCTCAATGTGCGTGCGGCAGGCGCACGCGAGGCGCTGGCCAGCGACGAAGTGCAGCAGGCGCTAACCGAGGTTGAGCGGACCCTGCATGGCCGAGGCCGGGTGGTACTGCGTGCCTCCGGCACCGAACCATTGGTGCGAGTCACCATCGAGGCTGCCGATGCTGCGGAAGTACGGCAGTTGGCAGAAAAGCTGGCGGGGATTGTAAAATCCGTAGCCGAACGCTCGTGAACCTGTAGTTGTACTGGGTCGCCATGGATAGGCCCGACGTGCACCGCCCCTGCGGTGGCGGATGAATCGACCGCACGCCCAACCTAGTGGACTACAGCCATGAAGAATGTTCCTACCCTCGATATTCGCCGTTACGACAACGATCGCGACGCTTTTGTCGCCGAGCTGGGCGCGGCCTACCGTGAATTCGGCTTCTGCTGCATCAGCGGTCACGGCATTCCGCGTGAGCTGATCGACGGGTCCTACGATGTCTTCCAGCGCTTCTTCGCGCTGCCGACCGAAACGAAGATGAAGTATCACGTCGCCGGTACTGGCGGTGCGCGTGGCTACACGCCGTTCAAGGTGGAAACCGCCAAGGACAGCCAGTACGCGGATCTGAAGGAGTTCTGGCACATCGGTCGCGAGATCCCTCGTGACTCGAAGTTCGCCGACGTAATGCCGCCGAACCTCTGGCCTGTCGAAGTGCCGGATTTCAAGCAGTACGGCTACGGCCTGTTCGAGGCGCTGGATCAGCTCGGCACCCGTGTATTGCGTGCGCTGGCGCTGCATATCGACCAGCCGGAAAACTTCTTCGAGGACAAGACCGACGTCGGCAATTCGATCCTGCGTCCGATCCACTATCCACCGATCACCCAGGACAACATTCCCAACGTGCGTGCCGGCGCGCACGAGGACATCAACTTCATCACCTTGCTGGTTGGCGCCAGCGCCGAGGGGCTGGAGGTGCTGAGCGACGGCGAATGGCTGCCGATCACCACCGAGGGCGATGCGATCGTGGTGAACATCGGCGACATGCTGCAGCGGCTGAGCAACCACGTGTATCCGTCTACCTCGCACCGGGTGGTCAATCCGCTGAACGAGAATGCTCGCAAGCCGCGCTATTCGGTGCCGTTCTTCCTGCATCCGAATCCCGACGTGGTGCTGGATCCGCTTGATTCCTGCATCACGCCGGACAACCCGCGTCGCTACGACACGTCGATCAACTCGCATGAGTATTTGATGCAGCGGTTGCGCGAGATCAAGTTGATCTGATGGGTGATGCCGGCGGGCGCGGCAATCACGCACCGCCGGCGCATGCCCAAGGTCATCGGAGACCTCGATGGAGGAGTGTCTCTGGCATGTGGCGCACCAATCCCTTCGACCTGCGCGGTCCTGAAGATTCCCGACTATTGGACTATTGCAAGCAGCCCCTGGCTGCCCTGTAGAGTCGGCAGAGGTGGAACGAGTCAGCCGTACCGAGATGTCAGCGGTTGCTCTTGCCTGCGATCGGATACTTGCGTTCAGACCGGATCCTGTGCCCGGTATCGCCTGGATTGCCTGGCCGACATTTTCATGGCCAGGCGATCCGGCATCAGCTTGAACATCGTCTTGATCGCACGATTGACGCGACCCGTGACGTGGACCGCTTCGCCGCGCTCGATGGCGTCGATGCCTTGCCGCACCACTTCTTCCGCGCGCTGCCACATGAAGTCGGGCAGCTTGTTCATCATGGCGCGGGTGCCGGTGACGTCGTGGAACTCGGAACGGGTGAAGCCCGGACACAGCGCACAAACATGCACGCCTTGCGCCTGGTTTTCCAGCGCCAGCGATTGCGAAAACTTGATCAGGTAGGCCTTGCTTGCCGCGTACAGCGTATGTGCGGCGGTACCCGGCACGTGGCCGGCCAGCGAGGCCACGTTGATGATGCGGCCATAGCCGCGCTCGCGCATGCCGGGCAGCAGGTGCCAGACCAGTTCGGTGGGGGCGGTCAGCAGCACCTGCAGGAACTCGGCATGGATTGGCCAATCGTTCGCCACGAAGGTACCGGGTACGCCGTAACCGGCATTGTTGATCAGCCAGTCGACAGCGAGTCCCTGGCTTGCAAGCGCTTCGCAAAGCGCACGCGGCGCTGCCGGATCGGCCAGATCAGCCGGCATGACGGTCACCTGTCGCCCATGCTGACGGCGGATTTCGTTGGCGATGGCGTCGAGTCGCTCGACGCGTCGTGCGGTGAGCACGAGATCGTGTCCGCGTGCCGCCAGATCACGTGCAAAGGCGGCACCGATGCCGGCCGAGGCGCCGGTGATCAGGGTGAACGGGTGAGCTTGCGACATCGAGCGGGTTCCAGTTCGCGAGGTGGCATCCTGCGCCATCATGCAGGGCCGCCGCGCGGCATGCCAGCGGGGCTCGCGTTGCCGAGTCCGGAGGCGCTCGCTAAGCTAGCGGATTGTTTGCATCGGAAGCAGGGCATGCGCAAGAAACTCGTCGCGGGTAACTGGAAGATGCATGGCAGCCGTTCGATGGCTACGGCACTGGTTGGCGGCATCGCCGGGGGCAAGCCAGCCGGTGTCGATGTGGTGGTGTTTCCGCCGTTCCCGTATATCGGTGCCATTGCTGCTGAACATGCCGGTTCCGTGGGCATCGGTGCGCAGGACGTCAGCGAACATGCGGGCCAGGGTGCCTACACCGGCGAGGTTTCCGCGGCGATGCTGGCTGATGTCGGGGCGCAATGGGTGCTGGTCGGTCATTCCGAGCGGCGTCAGTACCACGCCGAAAGCGACGAACTGGTGGCACGCAAGTTCGCTGCGGCCGGTGCTGCCGGCCTCACCCCTATCCTGTGCGTCGGCGAAACGCTGGACCAGCGCGAGGCCGGTCAGACCGAGGCAGTCATCGCACGCCAGCTGCAGGCCGTGCTGGCTCTCAATGGCATTGCCGGTTTCGACACGGCGGTGATCGCCTATGAGCCGGTCTGGGCCATCGGCACCGGCCGTACCGCCACGCCGGAGATGGCGCAGCAGGTCCATGCCTTCATTCGTAGCCAACTGGAAAAAGAAGATGTTACAATTTCCCGTCTGACCCGACTGCTTTACGGCGGTAGCGTCAAAGCGGCCAATGCCGCGGAATTGTTCGCGCAGGCGGACGTGGACGGAGGATTGATCGGCGGGGCCTCTCTGGTCGCATCCGACTTCCTTGGAATCTGCGCCGCGGCGCATCAGGCGCTACAGGCTCAATAAATAATCATGTTCGTCATTTTCAGCGTGTTTTACATCCTGATCGCTGCGGCGATGATCGTGCTGATTCTGCTGCAGAACGGCGCGGGCGCCGACGCGGGCTCCGGTTTCGGCAGCGGTGCGTCGGCCACGGTATTCGGTGCACGTGGCTCGGCCACGTTCCTGACTCGTGCCACCAGCGTGCTGGCTTCGCTGTTCTTCCTGCTCAGCCTCGGCATGGGGATCTACCTGCATGTGAACGGTGCGCCGCACAGCAGCAAGGCCGATGACCTTGGCGTAATGGCAGGGATGACCAGCAAGCCGGCAACGACACAGGCAGCGCCAGCTGCACCGGCGGGTTCGGAAGTGCCAACGGCTGTTCCTGCCGCCACCGGCAATGCCGTACCAGCTGCACAACCTGCAACAACCCCCGCCCCAGCCAAGGGCGAGGTGCCGGCAGCGACTGAGCCGGCCAAGAAGCACTAAGCAAATACACCTGCCCAGGTGGCGGAACTGGTAGACGCACTACCTTGAGGTGGTAGCGACGCAAGTCGTAGGGGTTCGAGTCCCCTCTTGGGCACCATTACACTGTTCTAGGACGTCCAATACAGTCCAAAGAACATAGGAAAACCCGCGATATAGCGGGTTTTTTTATGCCCGATCGTCCCGTTTCATTCGAGGCGGTCCGATTGAATCCAACGTAAATTGGGGGGCATATTTGGGGACACATGAACCAAAGGCCTGAACCTCTACTTTGGAGATGCCCCCATGGCCCTGACCGATACCGCCATTCGCAAGGCTGCCCCGCGCGACAAGCCATACAAGTTGTCGGACGGGGGTGGCATGTACCTGGAAGTGATGCCGACCGGTGCGAAATACTGGCGGCTCAAGTATCGGATGACCGGCAAAGAGAAGCGATTTGCATTGGGCGTGTACCCGGTGGTGTCCCTGGCCAGCGCCAGGCAGGGACGTGAGGAAGCTCGCAAGCTGCTAGTGCAAGGCGTCGATCCCAGTTCAGCACGTCAGGAAGCCAAACGTCGCGTGCGGGAAATCCGGCAGGTGACTGAGGTTTCCGTTGGCCCCACCGACCGGCACCCGCTGGTGGTGGCGGCTTGCAAGCGGCTGGCAACGGGTGACATCAAGTCTGAAAAGGGGTTGATCTCCGCACCGGCCGAAGTCCTGCATGTCGAGGTGACACGCGGTTCACTGGAGCGTGCGCTCGATTTGTTCAATGCGTTGATCTTCGAGTTCGCCAAGCGCGGATCCACGGTGGAGGTGGACGCGGAGAAGAAGTGGACCGTGCTGATCATCGAGGGCACTCGGGTGGAGCTGAGCGTCACTGAGCGTGTCAGGCGCAAGGAGCATGTGGATACCCCGGAGGAAACGAAGGCGAAGGAGCGCTATTGGAAGCTGCCTCGTTATCCCGGGCGCGAGTATCCGGGGACGCCGAGACACGACTATCTCGCGACCGGCATCCTCACCATAACGGCAGGGCGATGGCCGTCCCGGAGCTGGAACGATACGGAACGTACGCCGCTCGAACGACGATTCCCTGAGGTGGTTTCCGGCCTCATTCTTCTTGCCGCGGAAATCCACGCGCGGGAGGAGAAGCAGGCGAGGGAGGCGGAGCAACGGCGTCTGGCGAAGGAGCACTACGCTCGGATCATGGAACAGCGCAAACGGGAGCGCGGGCTGTTTGAAGCTTTGGAAACCGAGGCGACGAAGTGGGAGCGGGCAGCGCGCCTTCGTGCCTACGTGGACGCCGTCGAACACGCGGCGACATTGGAAGACGAGCTTACCGATGAGCTGGTGGACTGGATCGACTGGGCCAGGACCAAGGCGGACTGGCTGGATCCGATGATTCGCGTCTCCGATCTCATTTTGGATGCCCCGGAGCCGGAGAAGCCGGCTCTGTGGTGGTGATCGAGACATCGGGCATCTGCCATGGTTTCAGCCGTACGGGCGGGAGGAGCCGATGCCAGGGGCACCGATGGGCAGGAGTTCGATGAACTGGATTTCATCGAACTGATTCCTCCCTCGGTTTTCGGTTCCGTCTGATTGCTGTATTCTGTATCCCATGGGCTACATAATGGCTGCTTGACGCGATTTCTGTAGCTTCTAGGCTACAAACTGGCTTGACACTATGTGTCCCCCAGGCTACATTTTATCCATGTTCTCTCGTCCATGATGCCTCGAGGCTACAAATGACGATGCTCGCGAACGTGGCTGAATTGCTGAAGCAGGCGCGCCGGGAAGCCGGGCTCTCCCAGGAAGAACTGGCGAGCCGGGCCGGCGTGGCGCGCACCACCGTGGCGCGCATGGAAACCCTGGCCAAGGGGGACATGAGTGTGTCCGCCCTGGTGCGGCTGCTGGACGCGGCCGGCTACGACCTGAAGGCGGTCAAGCATGGGCATGCCAGAACGCTCGAAGACATCCTGGCTGAGCAGCGCCGGGGAGACGGTGCATGAGGCTCGACGTCCAAGTGCTGGGGCGCAAGGTGGCGCAGCTCTATCGCGAGCGCGACGAGTACGTCTTGCAGTACGACCCGGGTGTGGCGTCGACGGATTTCGTCAGCCTGACCATGCCGGTGCGCGAACAGGCCTGGCGCTGGCCGCGCGACCTGCATCCGTTCTTTCGCCAGAACCTGCCCGAAGGGTACCTGCTCGGGGTCATCCGCGAGGCCTTTGGTCCCTTGCTTGATGGCACCGATTTGTCCTTGCTGGCCGTGGTGGGTGGCATGGGCATCGGGCGCGTGACGGTGACGCCGGAAGGCGTGCCACCCGGCACGGACTTGGAACCCTTGCACGTCGAGGAACTGCTGGCGGGGGACAACACGGCCGGGCACTTTGCCGAGCTCGTGCGCCGGTATGCGCGGGCAGCCATCTCCGGTGCCGTGCCCAAGTTCATCGCACCGGAGTCGGACGGTGGCGAGGCCATGCCGCTGGGGAAGCGGACGTTGCGGACCAGCCGTCACATCATCAAGGGCTCGGACGACAGCACCCCGTATCTGGGCTTCAACGAGTTCTACAGTCTGCGGGTGTTGGAGCGCCTGGGTGTCGTGCCGGTCGTCAAGGCGCAGATGTCCCAGGACGGCCGGGTGCTGGTCGTGGATCGTTTCGATGTCGACGCGCACGGACTGCCGCTCTACGGGCTGGAAGATGCGTGCGGGTTGCTGGGCCTGCCACCGCACGAGAAGTACGCCACTACGACGGAAAGAGTACTCAATGCAACCCGGGCCTATCTGCCCGCGGGTACGGCGCGGGCGCAGCTGCTGCGGTTGGGATGGCATCTGCTGGTCAACTATGTCGTGCGCAATGCGGACTGCCATGCCAAGAACGTGGCCCTGTACTACACCGCCTTGGCCGATGTGGCCTATACGCCGGTCTATGACGTGGTGACCACACAAGCCTATCCGCGCTATGCCGCCAACCCGCCGGGCCTGTCCATTGAAGGGCGTCAGACTTGGGCGCCGGGCAAGTCGCTGGAGCGTTTCTTCAACACGCGCCTAGGCATCGCGCCGCGTGAATACGCGCAGATGGTGGAGCAGCTGTGCGAGTCGGCGGTGGAGGTGGGCCGCGAGGTCATCGAAGCCGCGAAGAATGAGCCGCACTGGCGAGGCATCGCCAAGCAGATGGTGCACGCCTGGAACGAAGGGATGAACGCACTGCACAGTCCGAAGCGTGATGCCTGGTCTCGCGGGCTGGACGCGGCGATCAAGGCCGCGGGGTTCTCGGATCCGGAACCGGCGGAACCTTCCCGTGTGCCCGTGGGACGGTCGGAACTGCTCGCGCCGCGGCGCAAGCGTTGATTCCGCTGAGGTGGAGGCGCGTAACGGCTTCGAGCTGGGGGCACTTATGGGGGCATATTTTTTTGAATGGCTTCCGCGATGCCGATCCTATGCGAAATTCGGTGCCCCCTTGGCACCAATAAGGGTTTCAGCGAATTTCACTGGAATCATGAAGAAACAAAAAAAACCGCCAACTGGCGGTTTTTTTGTTTCTGGATAAAGCAGCGGTTTTGCTGCTTGCAGGTTCCAATGGTCGGTGCCCAGGAGGGGACTCGAACGAATACGGCGCAGGGTGGCTTATAGGAATGGCGCGCCGTGATTCCCGCACACGCCTTGTAGGCGCCGGCTGACATATCGACTGTATTCACCATGGCACATTGCGACCCTATGGTGACGATACCGGTGGGCACTTGCCTGACGTATCACGGTTGATTTCCTCATCGCATGGGGTGGACGACTTGGTAATCATTTCACTCAAACCCTCTGTTGCCGGTGGCTGGAGTGTCTGTCGTTCCCATATCGCCCTTTTCGGTGATCTGCAGCTAGGGGCTGCCATCAAACTGGCCAGAGAACTGGCACGTGACGAACATCAACGCTCGAACCGACCGGTCAGTGTGGAAATGCCTGGCCCGACCTCGGCGATTGTGCTGGCCCGTTATGCGGGCGTCGAAGACATACTTGCGGCCTAGGCCAAGGCCCGGCGCGACACAGAAAAGCTCCAGGCATCGCAGTACCATGATGGAAAAATCGCCTGACGGCGGAATTGCTGCGTGCCGGTCAGTTTGCCGTGGTGCGGACTGATTTCATGCGGCTCAATCAAGGAGGGTGTGATGTGATCAATGTTGTCTTGGTGGATGATCACGAGTTGGTACGTACAGGTTTCCGGATGATCCTGCAGCAGCAGGCGGACATTTGTGTCAGTGGCGAGGCGAGCAGTGCCGAGGAAGGCATCCGGTTGATTCGTACGCTGTCACCGGACATTGCTTTGGTCGATGTGCACATGCCCGGAATGAGTGGTATCGAGCTCACCGAGCGCGTGTGTCGCTCGAAGATGTCTACCCATATCGTGATCGTGACCGTGGTCGACGATGCACGCTTCCCGAAGCGACTGCTTGATGCCGGCGCGCTTGGTTACCTGACCAAGGGTTGCAGTGCGGAGGAGCTGGTGTCGGCGGTGCGGCAGGTGGCTGGCGGCCGACGTTACCTTGCACCTGCGGTTGCGCAGCAGTTGGCGCTGGCTACCCTGGATGGCAGCACTTCGCCATTCGATGTGTTGTCCAGCCGCGAGCTGGAGGTGGCGATGATGCTGGTGCGCGGCAAGCCGCTGACCATCATTGGCGAACAGCTCAACCTGAGTCCGAAGACTGTATCCACCTACAAGCAGCGCTTGATGGAAAAACTGCATGTGGATCACGTACTCAGTCTGGCGCACCTTATGACGGTGCATGGCCTGATCGATGTACCCAATCATCAAGTCGGTAACTGATCCCGGGAACTCTTGGGAGTGATCATCTGAAAGACGGGTTTGCAGCGCGCTAAACGGTAGCTGTTGCACAAACCAACTTGGACAGGCGCTCCGCACAACGACGCTGAACACGCTGATGCTAACCGGCGACCAACTTGCCTAGCCAATAGTCAGGCTCGCATTGCTCCGAAGCTTGATCCTCTAGCCACACTCTCGCGGGGACTAGCCATGAGAGATCGCGCCGGGCATGATGGCTCTATTCCCCGCTGAGACAGGGCACATGACAACGCCAGTGCCAATCCGATACATGGGAACCAAGCGCCAACTGGCCCAGCATGTGAAACGCCTAGCTGCGTCCGCGGCCAGAAAGGGGCCATTGGCCGATTTGTTCTGTGGGATGGGCTCGGTGGCCGCCGAGCACGCGGATGGCAGGCACGTGATCACCAATGATGCCCTGGCATTCACGGCGGTATTGGCGAGAGCGCGTTTTACTGGCGTTTTGCGCGGTTTGGCGCCGAGTGAGGTGATCGAAAAGCTCAAGCCCGCATTTCGGGCGCAGGCCAGATACTTGACTGCAGCCTATCGCGCCGAACTTGCCACGGAAGCCAAGGTCATCGATGGAACCTCGGCTGCCTTACTACAGCACATGGGTGAGGTGCGTCACGCTGCCAACGATTCGTCTTTTGCACGGCGAGCTGCGATCGCGCGCGGCAAAATAGATGATGCCGGCGGGTATCAAATGGCTTGTCTGTACTACGCGGGTGGTTACTACAGCCAACGCCAAGCAATAGAGATCGATGCGATCCGCTATTCCATTGCACACACGAGAGGCCTCAAGAAGTACTCTGACTGGCTTCTCGCGGCTTGGCTGTCCGCCTGCTCCAAGGTGATCAACTCGCCAGGACACACTGCGCAGTTTCTCAAGCCAAACTCCTTGGCGATCGCGTCCAGGATCAAGTCCTTCTGGCGCCGCTCGGTCTGGGAAGAGTTCAAACTCTGCCTTGTCGATATCGAGCAGGTTGGGAAGCCCGCTTGGCGCCATGAAAACCTTGTCCTCGTTTCGGATGCTCTGACGTTGTTGCGAGGCAAGCGACTGGCTCAAGCCGGGGTGATCTATGCCGACCCGCCTTACACCAAGGACCAATATTCGCGGTTCTACCACGTCTATGAGGCGCTGTACGAATACTCTTACCCCACGGTGTTTGGGAAGGGTCGCTCGGTCGCGCCAGAAGCTCGTTTTTCCACGGGATTTTGTTTGATTTCTCAAGTCGAGGAGTCATTTATCCAGATGTTCGAGCGTGTCGCGGCCCTAGGTGCTCCGCTCGTACTCAGCTATCCCACCGCAGGTCTGCTGAGTGATGCTGGAACCAGCGTTGAGACATTGGCAGCGGGTCGAATGAAGATCGTTAAGCACGAAAGTTTCGCGTTTGATCATTCGACTATGGGCGGATCGAAGGGCAAGAAGACCAAACTTGCTACGGAAAACATTTATGTCTGCGAACCCATCTAACACCCGAGCTCCAGGTGAACTGCGTGAGCTTCGGATCGATGAAATCGAACCGAACCCTGGCAACCCACGCCTTGTGTTCCCCCAAGAGGAACTCGACAAGTTGATGGAGTCGATCTCGCACGAGGGGGTTCTCGTTCCGATTGTGGTTTTTCCTAAAGATGGCCGATACGTTCTCGTCGATGGCGAGCGGCGATTCCGATCAGCTAGGGATCTTGGACTCGACAAGATTCCAGCTCTAGTCACCGGCGAACGGACCGAGCAGGAACTGCTGGTCCAGATGTTCAACATCCATCTAATTCGAGAGCCGTGGCGGGATCTTCCCACAGCTCGAGCTCTCGGCCGACTACTTGACGAAATCAAGAAAGGTACCGGCGGCGACGCGTCGGATCGAGAGTTAAGGGAACTCACGGGATTGTCGATCGAGCGAATAAAGCAGCTACGATTTGCTTTAGATTTGCCTACGGAGTGGCAGGAGTACATCGCGCAAGGTCAAATTCCGCTCAACTGGTTCTGGGAACTCGACAAGAATGTGATCCGCCCATTGGTCACGGAGCGGCCCGATCTGGCGAATGAGCTCGGAAAGAGAGCAATCCAGAATGCTTTCGTTCGCAAGCGACTCGATGGGGTAACAGGGACGGATACCGTCTCGCTTCGCAAGGTCCGGCCGATCATAGGATTCGCTGCCGCCGATGCAGCTTCTGACCTCAATGGAACGAGCAACCTCGACAATATTCTGCGATCGCTCGTAACCAATCCCGAATTCACGATCGAAGAGGCGTACGAAGACACCGTTCAGATCACTGTTGAAACCGACAAGCTTCACCGCCGGACGGAAACGATGCTCGCCAATTTTAATCGACTGCTTGGGAAAGCGAGTACCTCAGAGGAGAAAGCCTACATTAAACAGGTAGGCCAAGATTTCGTCCGAGGTCTGACAGCGATTCTTGACGCAGCCTGATCATCCCCATGAGCGAGCCTGCTGATTTCGGAAGCGACAACGACGAAAGCCTGATTGTTTATGAAGCGCATGCTATCGAACAGATAGCCTCGGATCTAATTGCCAATGGTGAATGGCTTCAAGGCGAGGTAATCGAGCTCAGGGGTGGAATACGCTGGCGTCCAGCACTTGTCAGTGCCAATGGCAAGGCGATTGCTCATCTGCACTTTGCTTCAGAGCTCCGTTCTTACGTGGTTGATCGAATTACGGCTTGCATACTCACCGGTATTTCAGTCCACGTCGTCCTGCCGGCTGCGGCATTACACGACACCGAAGTCCTCGAGGTTCTAGCTAAGGCGGATGCCACCGTACATATCATGGAAAGGGGCTTCGTAGCTCAGCACCACATGGATGCCATTTCAGCCGCTCGTGTTGCACTTACTCCGGCCGCACGTCGCGCAATTGCTAATGCCAACTGGGGCCGTATGCGCGACGGAACCAATCACGAGAAGGGGAAGCGTTTCGAGTCTTTTCTCGCCCTTCTTCTTGACCAAACGCCCGACTTAGCAGTTGTGGAACGAAACTATCGGGGTGACACGGATGAGATCGACTTGGTCCTGCAGGTCGTGAGGTTCGTCGACAATAGGTGTTGGTTTCAGGAAGGCGTACCGTTTCTGTTGGTAGAAGCTAAGAACAGAGTCGAGCCTACGAGCCAAGCCATGGTCTCCCAATTGATTCGACGACTACAAACTAAACGGGGCACTGCGCGAATCGGTCTCTTATTCACGACGTCAAAATTTACCCAAGACGCCGAACTAGAGGTGATCAAGCTTGCTCAAGGACAAATTGTCGTTGCTCTAATCGGACCAAAGGAAATCGAGAGGTGGGTCGCTTCGAATGATCCCCATGAATATCTTGAGAGCTTGGTGCGGGGAGCCATGTTGCGATAAATCTGCTCTTCCTGGTTCAGGTCACTAGATGGAATTGCGTTAACCCCGTGGCGCTAAAAATTGAGGTCAGTGATTGCACGAAAGGCGCACAAAAGCGCCGCAAAGCATCAGTCGTCGAGAAGATCCATTTGACTTCCTTCTTCTGCCGGAAAGCGTTTTGAGAACAGTTTTTTGAACTGTCCAACGGTGTCAGATACCGCGATGAGGGTCAGCACTTCTTGCACTTGACGCTTTAGTTTTTCAATCCCATATCCCTGCGTTAAATGCTGATGGAATCGCGCTCTGCGGGTGCCCTTGGTATTTATCTTTGGATTGATGCGGTCAAGTTCTTCGAGAACGGCACCGTTTTCTAGAGGGTGATAGACATAACTGCGAGTGAATTTGGCGAAGTGCTGAGGTCTGTTTTGTATGACCGCGCCCGTACTCGTTTTGGTTAACTTCTTGCTGCCATATATACGGTTGAGTTCGTCATAGTACGAGTCGGGGAATTGCTTTTCCCATTCACGCTTTTCATCTTCGATGTACTGCTGTACTAAAAGTCGCAGCGCCTTGGGGTCACGGATTTGCTGATAGCCAGTGGCCTCGTCTATCAATGCTACGACGCCAACTTTCGCGAAGGCGTTTAGTAACATCTGCGCCCGTACCGCAATGGCGTGTTGGGCTTTAGTTAGAGCGCCATCCCTATCCGCTGCAACTATTGCTTTGGCCACGTCGGCAAGGACATCAGCCTCGTAGCCGTGCGCTAGATCCGCGGTTAAAGGCTTGAAATTTAGGGGGTTATTAATCTGATCGCGGAGTTTCGCAGGCAGGCCGGATCCAAGCCCTTTTCCCTGCATTGTTTTCATAAAAGCGTTTCCGCCCTCAGATTTCAGCCCCAGCGCTCGCGCCATGCCGCGCTTGTGAAATACTCGGCGCCCATCTTCTAGGACGTAGCAATCGAGCAACAATTCACCAATTGCCATTTGTCCTTGGTGAGTCGCTTTGGGAAGCTGAACCTCCCCATCAAAAGGCGGCTTAGGATCTGCGGGATGATGACGAGCCAAAGCGGCCTGTCGAGCGATATCACTACGACGCGTCGGGGAAAGGCTTTCGGATCTTGCCACACCGCCTTTGGCGCGGCCTGTTACCTCGTTGCGGTCATCATTTTCGTCTTTCATTGCAAGCACCTTTCGCAGTTTGTGCTTGCATTCTAAGTCGTAAGCAACAATTTTGCAAGCAATGTGTATGTATTTATGCTTGCAATATGAGAACTTTCGGCGCAATGACTATGAGCCGACCCTGCAGGAGAATGTTATGAACGTCAGCGAATCCGACGAAGCTCTCATCCCGCCGCGTGAATATGACGGTAGGTTGTATCAAGCATCCAACGGGCGATGGGGATTTGTGATCAAAGCTGATGGTGAATTCGTCCTGCGTGCCGACGATTATGATGACCAGGGCGAAGCTCGCGCAGGTATGTGCGACTTCTTGGAGCCTTACGTGAACGGGGCGTTCGTGGCCAAGATGTTCGCGGAAGGCGGCTATGTGGGCGAAGACGAACAGGGGCAGTTGGTGCGCACTTTGCCCGGCGGTGGGGTGGAGGTGGTCGATGGTGGAAATGCCGAGTCTGCTGACGGTTGTGTCGCAACACCATCATGGCCTTCGAGGGCGTAAGAGAGAGGAAGTTTCTTTTTACTCGCTCAAGGCGGACGGCGGCGCAGCCACTTAACTCCAGTGCTATGCACCCAATAGAGGGAGGTTTTTCAATTGAATTTCACGTACGTTGATAACTCAAACGTCTACGCCGAAGGCTGCCGTGCGTCGGCGATCGCTAAGAAGATGCAGGGTGCTGAAACCTACATCGACGCCATGAACAACAAGGTCGTTGATCGCACATGGCAAATTGACTATGGCCATTTGCATGAATTCGCCTGTGGCGAAAAGGCGGAAATCGGCTGCGCCAAGTTATGGGGCTCGCCCCCACCAAGCGATTCTTTCTGGAAGATGGTTGGGAGAAAGGGCTTCGAAGTAAAGACCTACGAGAAAAATTTTGCGGGAAAAGAGAAAAAGGTTGACGTTGCTATTGCGCACCAGATTACAAAGGACGCATATACTGGAAAAATCAACAAAGGCACAGACGAAATTACATTAGTCGCAGGCGATAAGGACTTTTGCCCCGTCGTCGACGATTTGGTTGAAAACGGCTTCATAGTACATGTCGTTTTTTGGGACAACGTGGCGCCGGAGCTGAAAGCCGCCTGTAGCAAATTCACAAGCCTTAATCCATTTCTGAGCTACGTCGGAAAAGCGGGTGCGTAGCCAAACGCTCCAGCTGGCTGTTTGAGAGTGCGTATTCCGGTGAAGTTGATCACCAGTTCCGGTAGGCCGCGATCAGCGTGCTGCTCATGATTAATACCGGCGGCTTGCCATTAGCGAAGGACCGGATCCGGCCAGAATCGAACTTTCGTGCACTCTTCTATGGAGATAAGGCGAGGCCATCCGGCAGTTTGATCTGCAAGTAGTCGATTTCCAGATTGAAGTCGTCGCGCAAGCGCGCGAGGAAACGTCGGGTGACATCGTCCAAGACGGGTTCGCCAACCGCGAACAGCTTCACAGGCTCAAGTCCGCCAACGCGGAAGCTGTACTCCAACAACTGCCCCATGGCCTGCCGCACCACTTGGGTAGCAGTGGCGGCGATCTTGATTTCGTATAAATGGCAGCATGCATTTGAGTGCCGGACGAGGGCGTCGGCAAAGCCGCCAGTCCCGGTTGGATATTCCGTCCATACCCTGTCTTTGCCGAATTCCGCCTTCAGCTGAGCGAACAAGGCGTCCTGCACGACGTTGTGTCGGAGTTCGATAAATCGCTGGGCCGGTGGAAGATCGGCAAAGGCGGAGGCGGGGCGGGGCGCGTGCCCGGGTGGAATGTCGGTGGACATGCTGCGGCCACGCAGTTGGTCCACGACGAACCAAGGGAATATGTTTCGGGCGTGAAAATCCTCGCCAAACAAGTTGGCGCGATCCAGGTGCTTCACCAGCGCCTGCGCACGCGCCGCCCAACCGGTCGAGCGCGGTATGACAAAGCCAGTATGTTCGACGAACCAACCCAGCATCTCATTCTGGGTGCTCGCATCGACGGTCGTGTGGTAACGGTGCGGATGTACACCCGCAAAAGCCCGTGCGATCAATAGGCGTGGCACCATGCCAATGCGACCTTCGACCTTCCAACCTTCAAAACGCTCAACCATGCGTTCGAAGTTCGCAGGGCTATCATCTTGATAGATGTCGCGGATGACCTGGACGAATTCATCGCGCATCTCATCTACGGTATCGTACTTAAGCACGCCTTGCCCTGCATTGCTGATGTCGTTATGGGCGCGCTTCCAGAGTATGTCGAAGGGGTTTTCCAGTTGATCGTCGACGAGTGCCTGCGCGATGTCCTGAGTAGTTCTACGGTAGCGCGGTAGCCAACTCGCCCGGTGCCAAATGCCGGGGTCTTTGAAGCCTTCCAAGAAGTCCAGCGCTTCGGCGTCCAGCTTGATGGACGATGAGATATCAATACCCTCATGATCTGTCGATGAATCAGACGATGAGGCAACCTCTACGGCGAGAAACGGCAGCGGCCTGCCCTCCAGTCGCGCACGTGCGGCTTCCACGGCGCGCTCGGAGAACTCATCAGGGAAACGGACGATGATGGCTTCGAAGCTCAGCTCCTGCAGTCCGGCCTCTTCGAGTACTTCGTAACCTTTAGAGGGTTGCCGATTCAACACCATGCGCTCAGCCGCGTCTAAGGCGCCACGATTGGCTAGCATCTGACGCGTGCGGGTGGCGCGGAAGGTGCGCCCCTTGAGCCGGCTTTGGTGTTCTTCATAAGCATAGAGGGCAGCGGCGATGGCCTGCTGTGCCGAGCTGGTGTAGCCGGCCTCGATGGCCTGGAGCTCGCGGGCACGCTGCAGGGCCTGAGTCTCCAAGTCCAGATGCCCCCGTTCCCGCGCGTTTTTCGCAAACGTGCGAGCGTCCTTCGATGTCTTAAGCCGCGTGATGCGTTCGTCCATGGAGCCCCCTAGGTTTTGGGGATTTTGGCATGTGCGCGATATCGAGGAAGGTTCAGATCTATGGAAGCGGCTTAAGAACTTATGCAGATATACGCTTCGGGTCGGCACCCACCTCTCAGCGGAGTCCTTTTACGACTGATCAGCACCAGCGGAGTGATCACTTTCGGCCGGAACTCCGATCATGGTGATCCTGCACGCGCACTTCGTCAGTGCGCACATGCCCGCGATTTTTTTGTCGTTCCCTCGAGCGTCGTTGTGCGCGCACCTGAAATCCTCGCATGAGCCTTGCTTCTAAGATCGGGTCTTCGAACTCGATTGTCTTGCCTGTGGCGGGATCGATCCGACGCTCATAGCCCGGCTCGTAATCTGGGTCTGCTGTATGGCGGGCAATCACTGACCAGTCCACGTCATACATAACCGCAGATATTGGCATTCGCCGACGTATGCTGTTCACACAGTTCTGTAGGAGCTCGGTCGATGGTGCGATCCATGAGAGCTTTAGAACTGCGGGAAGCGCGCGGTACATGTCCATGCTGAGCAGCAGATGCGATAGCTCGTCGCTCTGGATTTCCGCTTGCCGAACCAGAGCGACGATGGCGATAAATCCCCATAGGTCGCCGCGCGAAGCAAGCGCCGATGAATCATTTGGAAGAGCGTTGTAGTAGCCGTTCGGGGAGCCAGGGAAGCGCCATTCCCAACCCATTTTGACCTTCTGTCGAAGCGATGTGATCACGTCTTCGACTTGGTGCGCAGGCAGCGGCCGATCGCCAAGAAGTTCGTATAGGGGGAGATCAAACATATGCAGCGTATTGGGCAGATGCTTTTCGAGCATGACTGCCGAGGAGCGTGATGGAAGCGTGCTCCCCGCCTTCCACTTGGTCACCAAATTGGATTCCGTTCGGCCGCGATGGACAAAGCGCTCGGCGAAGGCTTTGAGTTCCACGCCACTAATCCAGTGTGCGTGGTCTAGCCATACCGCTCCACGAAGTCGCCGCCAGGCCGATTGCCTCGATGAGGGCTTGCCCGAAGGTTTGCTAAGCAGCTCAAGAAGGATTTCCTGCATCGGTCAACTTTGAGGTCGAATGCCGGCCAGAACTTGACAGCCCACGGAGGCGTCAGGCTGAACGATACTGCAAAGGACTGAACAGAATCGAGCGGTATCAAGGCTATGAAGCACGAAGCTCATCAGCACTTCGGTATGGACCAAACGCGGGAATCTGCCCTGAAGGCTCGATATGGCGAACTATTGAGTTTGGCCGACCTTGCCGGCGTGCTGCGGTACCCGAGTGTCCAGGCGATACAGAAAGCGCGTTTGCGTGGTGCGCTCGGGCTACCCATGTTCCAGATCCCAGGAAGACGAGGGTGGCTCGCTACTGCGCGCGCAGTCGCCACCTACCTAGAGGATTTGGACACCAAGAGCAATCGCGCAATGGCTACAGACGAGTTCCGCTAAGTTCCGCGAGACGATCTTAAGCGCTGGTCGCTGCTCAACTGATAGTTCAGACGCGAAGGCCATAGTGCCTTGAATCTATTTGCTCCCGCGGTATCCGGCTGATGCCGCAGCGTTCCATCGAAGAGGTGCTACACGACCCAGTGAGTCAAAACAACGCAACAAAACCATCCCGGCCAAAAACGACGAAGCCCGCACCTCTGGCAAGGTTACGGGCTTCGAAAAAGCGCAGCTGTTCATGGACTGCAGCGCCATCGTGACCTTCCCATGATCCAATGTCAATACGCCAGCGGCGTGTTAGGAAGGCCTTGCCCGGAAACCTGAACCAGCTGCCTGGCTGGAAGGAGAGGTCTTGCCTCTTCGAAGCCAGGTGGCCCAGAGGCAACCCACTATGGCTAAGAAGAGTTGTAATTCTATGCGCGGCGCTGCGCGCCGCGATTTCGCGCGTCAAGTGCAGTATTTCACCGAGGATGAGGCCGAGCAGATGCTCGCTGAATTTCGGTGGCTATCGCCAGATCAGCAAATCTGTCCCAGCTGCGGCGTTCTGGATCATCACTATCGCATTGCTTCACGTCGGCAGTGGCGGTGCCGGCACGTTGGCTGCGGTCATACATTTAGTGTGACCAGCGGAACGCGGTTCGACAGCCACAAGATCTCCTTCCGGAAGATCATTCGTCTCCTCATACACGCCGAGGCATCACCCAAAGGCAGCACGTTGGTCGCGACGTCCAACGCGGTCTGCATGGTCGAAAAGTGCTCCCAGCAAAACCTCATGAAGATCCGCGAGGCCATCATGGACAACGCCGACAGCCCAGGTCAGTTGAAGCTTTCGGGCACTATCCATGTAGACGGCATTCATGTGTGCGGCAAGTTCCGGCGCTCGAATCGGCGCATGAAGGCGACTTCTGGTTCAGTCCTTGCAGTACATGGAACCACCGAGGTCAAGCGCCGTATCCGCTCGATCAACCCTCAATCGAAGGGTAATCAACGGCGCGCAAAGAACAAGCGTGTCGCGATCGCGATGGTCGAGGTCGACTCTCAGCAGGGAGGAGCCAGACGCGTCGTTGTCGCCATGTGCCGCTCGGAAAACGCAAGCGATGTGATGACACTGGCGCAGCAGTACATCGAGCCGGGTTCAAGGGTCTTCACCGACGAAAATCCAGCCTACAACGGGCTGGGTAGCTGCTTCGAACACTTTGTTGTCAATCACAGCGTGGAGTACTCAACACCCGAGGGTGTCAACGAAAACCTCGCAGAGAGTTTCTTTTCTCGGGTTCGAAGGGGCGAGTACGGCGTGCATCACGGCTTTCGCCCCATGTACATGGCCTTCTATGTACATGAATATGCTTGGCGCGAGACGCATCGCAGGAGAACTCAGCGCGAGAAGGTCAAACAACTCGCCTCATGGTTGTTGGCCCCTGGCTACTCTCATTATTGGCGCGGCTATCACGGCGGGAATCGCCGTCGTCACTTGCGGCAGCCGCGTCCAGAGATCGTCATGGGTTCCGTGGACGCCCCGTGGCAAGATGCCAGGAGCACGGCTCGCAAGGCCCCCGGTCAGGAGACCTCGTAAGCATTCCGCGTTGGGCCATGATGCAGAGCCTCACTCGGACACGCACTTTCACCCGTTCCATTTCATCCGGGTCTAAACAGACAGGTAATGCATCGAATACGGCCGCCACGAAGTCCCTCGTGGTGGCCGTACCGCTTTCAGATCCTCGCAATGTCGCATAGATCAGGCGAGTAAGCCCGCCATGACCAAGCAGAGATAGGTGGGAATGAGGACGGATCGGCCGCAGCTCCTGCGCATTGAGCTTGATCTCATGCATCCGCATGACAGCCTCAATTTGCAGCTGCTTGGCCTGTAGCACAGCAATCTCCTTCTTGCAGACGGCCATCTGTTCACGCAGCTGGACCAACTGATCCTGTTTCTGGAGTATCTGGCCAGCAAATCGCGTCTGCTTATTGATCAACCACTTAAGTGAGGAAGGTGTTCCAGGCATGCCGAAAGAATAAGGCCAGCTTGATATCTGGTCTTGTGCATCAGCTACCGCTTACCGTTGCAGCGACAAAAAAAACCGGACACGCAGTCCGGTTTTTTTGTCATTGGAGTTCTACGCCAGCTGTTCAGCCGTGCGAGTCTCCCTCGTGTTCCTCACTCGTCACGATATTCGAGGGCTTGAGCACTTCATCGTGTGACGCAATCGGATGGACGGGCTGAGCCAGCAGGTCACCCTGCTTGGGCAACGGGATGGCAGTGGCAGGCTCGGATACAACCGGTGATGTGGGCGTGCTGCCCGGCTGACTGGCCGAGGTGGATGGAGTTGCCGTAACCACCGGCTGAACCACCTGGGCTGCCGGCGTGATGACTGCTGTTGCAGGCAAGGCATCGCCGACCGAGGAAGGCGCTGACGTGGTTGGCTGCGGTGGCCGACTGAGAGACTGTTGAATTGGTGCTGGCGTCTGTTCCGCAACCTTGGCAGCGTCACTTGTTTGAACGGCTTCGGCTTCCGGTTTTGCCTGTTCGGGAATCGGTGGCAGGGTGGGCAGGTTGAATGCTGCTGGAGCCGACACGGTAGACGCCACGCTTGTGACAACCGGCGCGATGGCCGGTTTTTCCGACTGGCTGTCTGTCGAGGTATGGCTGACGACAGCCACTTTTTCCGCCTGCGTCGTATTTTCTGCGGCGGTTGGTGCTGGAGTGGCCGGTTTGTGTGCTTCGGCAGGTGCAACGGCCGCTGGCGTCTGGGCCGTGGCAGCGGTGTGCTCCGGACTGGAACCTGCGACTACGGCAGACGGCTGTACACTGCTGCTGGCCGCGGGAATGCCGGCAACCTCGTCACGATCCTCGTCGTCGAGTGCCTGCACGGCATCCAGATTCGCGCTGTTCGGCGCTGCGTCGTCGTGGCGCTTCCGTCGACGGCCGCCACGGCGGCCACGGCGGCGACGCGACTGACCGCCATCGGTGTCGAGGTCGTTGCCGGCAGGAGCTGGCGCAGTCGAGTCCGCCAGTGGAGCGATCAGCAGTTCGGCTTCCTTTGCTGCTTCGTTTGTCGATGCTGCGACGGGGCGCTCGCTGGTGGCGGGACGCGGCGTGCGTTCAGCCTTCACTGGCTGCTGCGGGTTTGGCTTGCGCTCTGGCCGGGCCGGGTTGTTTCCGTTCACGGCTGGGCGAGGCTGGCGTTCGGCCTTGGCAGTCTGTGCCTGTTGCTGCGGTTGACGCTGCGGCTGTTCGTTATTGCGTTGGCGTGCGTTTCTGGGTTGCTGCGTGGCACCGGTTTTTGGCGCACTCTGTGCCGAGGGTTCGCGTCGTGGCGGCCGTTGCGACGATGCGTTCTGCTCATTGTTGCGGCCCGTGCGCTCGTCGCGGCGATCGCGCGCGTTGTCATTGCCAGCGGGTCGCTTGTCGGTCGAGGGGGGCGCCACGGCCTCGGTGCTGCGGAACCAGCCAAGCAGACGGGAAATGACGCCGCCGGAAGGGGCTGGACGTGACGGAGCCTGGGTGGCGGGCTGCCGACGCGCAGTCGGCTGTGCGGCAGCAGCCGGAGCGGGGATTTCTTCGCGCAGGGGGGCCGGACTGGATGGCACGATACCGCTGACGGCCGGCTGCTCGCTGCTGCCCAGGGCCTGGCCCATCTTCGGCAACTCGGCTGTTTCCACCGTGGTCAATCGCTCGTAACTGGGCTTGCTGTGCTCGCCCATGTCGGCTTCGCGGATGCGCTGGATCTCGATGTGCGGTGTTTCCAGCTTCTCGTCGGCCACGATCATCACATGCACCTTGTTGCGCAGTTCGATCTCGACCACGCTGGCACGCTTTTCGTTGAGCAGGAAATTGACGACGCTCGAGGGCGCCTGCACCAGCACCTGGCCGGTGTTGTCCTTCATCGCGTGTTCTTCGATCAGGCGCAGGGTCGACAGCGACAGCGATTCCACGCCGCGGATGTGGCCATGGCCCTCGCAGCGCGGGCAGACGATCTGGGTAGCTTCGCCGAGACTCGGGCGCAGACGCTGGCGCGACATCTCGAGCAGGCCGAAGCGCGAGATGCGGCCGATCTGTACGCGGGCGCGATCGAGCTTCAGCGCTTCCTTCAGGCGATCTTCCACTTCGCGCTGGTGCTTCGGGCTGTCCATGTCGATGAAATCGATCACGATCAGGCCGCCGGCGTCACGGATGCGTGCCTGGCGGGCGATTTCCACCGCGGCCTCGCAATTCGTGTTGAACGCGGTCTCCTCGATGTCGCTGCCCTTGGTGGCCTTGGAGGAGTTGATGTCGATCGCGGTCAGCGCTTCGGTCTGGTCGATCACGATCGAGCCACCGGAGGGCAGGCGCACCTGGCGGTCGAACGCGCTCTCGATCTGCGTCTCGATCTGGTAACGCGTGAACAGCGGAGTGTCGTCCTTGTACAGCTTGAGTTTGCGCAGCGCGTTTGGCATCACCTGCTGCATGAAATCACGGGCGTCGTTGTACAGCGATTCCTCGTCGATCAGGATCTCGCCAATGTCGCTGCGCAGGTAATCGCGCAGGGCGCGGATGAACAGCTTCGATTCCTGGTAGATCAGGAACGGCGCCTTCTGCTTGCTGGCTGCCTCGGAGATCGATTTCCACAGCTGCAGCAGGTAATCGAGATCCCACTGCAGTTCTTCGGCGTCGCGGCCAAGGCCGGCGGTGCGCACGATCAGGCCGACATCGTCGGGCACGGTGACATGTTCAAGCGCTTCCTTCAGCGCCTGCCGGTCTTCACCCTCGATCCGGCGCGAGACACCACCGGCCTTCGGGTTGTTCGGCATCAGCACCATGTAGCGGCCGGCCAGGCTGATGAAGGTGGTCAGGGCGGCGCCCTTGTTGCCGCGCTCTTCCTTCTCTACCTGAACGACGACTTCCTGACCTTCCTTGAGCAGGTCGCGGATACCGGCCTTGTGGTGATCCGCACCCGGCAGGAAATACTCGCGGGAGATTTCCTTAAGCGGCAGGAAGCCATGGCGTTCGGCTCCGTACTCGACGAAGCAGGCTTCAAGTGAAGCCTCAACACGAGTGATTCGACCCTTGTAAATATTGGACTTTTTCTGTTCCCGCGAAGGGATTTCGATGTCCAGGTCGTACAGGTTCTGGCCATCGACAATGGCCACGCGCAACTCTTCACGCTGAGTCGCGTTGATCAACATACGCTTCATGCTAGTAATCCTCGGCTTGTCGCGCGTCGCGTGCCACGGTGGCGCCACAATGGCGGCCTGCCGGGGACCGCGTCGCTGCGGTAAAAGCGGCAAAAAAACGGCACCGTTACCGGTGTCGGGATGATTCGATCAGCTGCGTCTGCCGCCCCGATACCTCAATGGCATCGGACAAACGGCAGCCCGAACCGTTACGATGAAAGGGAGCCGCGACCGGCCGCCAAGGCAACCGGCGCAATCCTCGCCGACGTTACGGGCGGGCACTCGACCCGATCCAGACATCGATGGGCAGAATGTAGCGCCCGCCGAGTATCCTATTTCAGCAGGTTTTTTTCAATGCAGACGGTAACTTCCCCCGACGCACCTCACGGTGTACGTCAAGTCGAGATCGGCCCCGAGCGGGATGGCCAGCGCATCGACAACGCCTTGGTCACCATGCTCAAAGGGGTGCCGAAGAGCATGATTTACCGGCTGTTGCGCACCGGTCAGGTGCGGGTCAACGGCAAGCGGGCGAAGCCGGATACCCGTCTCACGGCTGGTGATATGTTGCGTATTCCGCCGGTCCGGGTAGCTGAACGGCCCGAAGGCAATGCTCCGGCCACTGGTTTGGTTGCTTCGGTGGCTGACGCCATCATTTTCGAAGACAAGCACTTCCTGGTCATCGACAAGCCCTCCGGCGTGGCCAGTCACGGTGGCAGCGGGGTCAGTCACGGCGCGATCGAGCTGCTGCGCGCGGCGCGGCCGCAGGAACACCTCGAACTGGTGCATCGCCTTGATCGCGATACCAGTGGCGTGCTGGTGTTTGCCAAGACGCGGGCCGGTCTGACCGGCCTGCAGGCGGCGATCCGTGCCGGCGAGGTCACCAAACAGTATCTGTGCCTGATGCTAGGTCATCCGTCCAAGGCCAAGTTCGACGTCAATGCGCCGCTGCTGAAATCGGTGTTGCAGGGCGGTGAGCGCATGGTGCGGGTGGCGGACAATGGCAAGCCGTCGCTGACGTTTTTCCGCGAAATGGAGCAGTACCCCGGCGCCCGCCTGATGCAGGCCACCTTGGGTACGGGGCGTACCCACCAGATCCGCGTGCATGCGGCGCACATCGGCCATCCACTGGCCGGCGATCCGAAGTACGGCGACAAGGAGATGAACAAGCGTTTCCGCGAGATGGGTCTGAACCGGATGTTCCTGCACGCCTCGCACATGAGTTTCGAGCTGGACGGACGCGCCTACAGCTTCTCCACGCCGCTGCCGGATGATCTGAAAGACTTTCTCGATGTGCTCTCAGTCAAGGGCAAGCGGCTGGTCTACTCGCGGGACAAGTCGCGCACGGATTTCTGATCAGCGCGCCAGCAGAGCTTCGACTTTGGCGGCACAGATGAAATCGTTCAGCGACAGACCGCCGACGTCATGAGTCGACCACAGTAGCTGGCAATGGCCGTAGCCGGCTTCGATATCCGGGTGATGATCCTCGTGGTTGGCCATGAAGCCGACCGCGTTGATGAAACCCAGCGTATGGCGAAAGTCGGCGAACCTGAAATCCTTGACGATGGCGTGGCCATCGGCATGCAGCTGCCAGCCCGGCACCTGTTGCAGCAAGTCATTGATCTGTGCGGCATCGAGCACATTTTCCTTGCCCTTGCGTGGTTGACAGTGCTTGGCGGTCAGGTCGTTGGCGTTCATGTGAATCTCCATGAGGGCTGAAAGTCTGAGGATGCGAAGCGTCGAAGTTGCGCACGCAAAAGTCAAAGTGCGCATCAAACCTGAAACAGGACTAAAATGGTGCTGTTTCGCTGGCGAGGTTTGCCAGCACCCGTCTGGCGACTCTGGAGCAGGCATGATCGATATTTCCGAACGCGCGCAGCAGCACTTCCTGCGGCTTCTTTCACAACAGGGTATCGATGATCTGGGTATCCGCCTGCGGGTGACCGCTGCCGGTACCGCGGCAGCCAACTGTGAGTTGGAGTTCTGTGAGGCAGCCGATCTCGCTGGCGGCGAATGGACGATCGAGTGCACCGGTTTTCTGTTCCACATCGACGGTGACAGCGCCAGTTGGCTGGACAATGCCACGATCGATTACGAACCGAATGCCACCGGTGGTCAGCTCAATATCCGCGCGCCGCGGATCAAGGGCGACGTACCAGGTGTGGAGGCTGGCCTGATCGAACGCGTGCGTTATGTGCTCGAATCGGAAATCAATCCCCGCCTGGCCTCACATGGCGGCAGGGTCACCTTGCTGGAGATCGACGCTGAAGGCGCGGTGCTGCTGCAGTTCGGTGGCGGTTGCCACGGCTGTGGCATGGTCGACGTGACGCTGAAACAGGGCGTGGAAAAGACCTTGCGCGAGCGGGTGCCTGAAATCACCGCGGTGCGCGATGCGACCGATCATGCCGCTGGTCAGAAACCTTATTACAACAAGGCCGAAGGCAAGTCCGCGATTGCCTGAGTCGGTGCTACGGTCATCCAAAAGCAAAGGCCCGCCAAGTGCGGGCCTTTGCTTTTTTAAGCGGTGAATCAAGCGAACTTACTTGTCGCCGCTGATGTGACCCTGAAGAGTGTCGAGCTTGGTCGGCAGGCCGGAGAAGTACGCGGCAATATCCTCGATGTCCTGGTCGGACAGGGTGGCGTCCATACCTTTCATGATCGGGTTGTTGCGCTGGCCGTCCTTGTACTCGTGCAATGCCTGCTGCAGATAGGCGTTGTATTGGCCAGCCAGGCGCGGGTACTGCGGATCGACTGCGTTGCCGTCGACACCGTGGCAGGCGAAGCAGGTGGCAGCCTTCTGCTTGCCGTTCTCGGCATTGCCAGTGGCCAGCAACTGGGTGGAGGCAAGCACCAGGATGGCGCCGAATGAAATCAGGGTAAGCGCACGCTTCATGCGGAAGTTCCTTGGCAACTACTTGGCGAGGCTGGAAAGGTAGGCAGCGATATTCTGAATGTCCGTATCGGACAGACTCTGCGCCTGTGCACCCATGGTTGGATGCGTGCGATCGCCACTCTGGTAACCATGCAGCGCGTTGATGATGTACTGCTCGTTCTGGCCGGCGATCTTCGGCACCGGATACTGCGGGTAGGCGTTGGTGTAACCAGGTACGCCATGGCAGCCTGCGCAGGTGTAGATCAGTTTGCGTCCGGCAGCCTTGTCACCTTCAGCATGCGCGCTGGTGGTGGCGAAGAGGGCTGTGGCCACGGCCACGCCAAGCAATTGCAGTCGAGTCATCGAGATCATTCCCACGAGTGCGACGGGTACAAGGTGATACAACTCACCAAGTATAGACGTTGGGTTCACGTGTGAACAACATTCAGCTTTCGTGCGGTCAATGTTTGCGCAGCACACACTTACCATCGTTGCGCGCGTGCTCATTCGTTCATGGTGATGGTCTCGCTGTCGCGCTATAGCGAATGTCATTGATGCCGTGGCCATAAGCCCCATATACTCGTCAGGTCATATCGTTTTCCCCGGGGGTGTCCTGGCTTCGACGGGGGTAGTGAGATGACTTGGTGCATGCCGAGGGGGCAGCTTTCCTCGTTAATCCAGCAGCAAACTCATAGTTGCCAACGACGACAACTACGCTCTCGCCGCTTAAGGCGTAAGCCCCGAACCCACTTGTGCTCGTGCTCGTCGGTGTAGGGTCATTATCACGGGATCGCCAAAGACTGCCGCCTGGCGGTATTAGGTCAAATCAATCAGGCTGGTTTCGCGGTGCGCTTTGCCCACCGTGCTTGTCGCGGAACGAGATCGAACGGTGAGCTAAGCATGTAGATCCGGGCATTGAACGCTTTCGGACGCGGGTTCGACTCCCGCCACCTCCACCAATAAACAAAAAAGCCCTTGATGATTTCAAGGGCTTTTTTGTTGCGCGATATGGGAGTGGACTCAGGCGCCGCGATTGTGCGAACGCATGGTGCGTTGCTTTTCGATCTGCCAGTCGCGCTGCTTCTCAGTGTCGCGCTTGTCGTGCTCCTGCTTGCCGCGGGCCAGGCCAATCTCGACTTTGACCTTGTTGCCTTTCCAGTACATCGCGGTGGGTACCAGGGTGTAGCCTTTGCGTTCGACCGCGCCGACCAGTTGATCGATCTCCTTGCGATGCAGCAGCAGCTTGCGGGTGCGCCGGTCCTCGGCGATGACATGAGTGGATGCGCTGATCAGTGGCGGGATGGAGGCACCCACCAGGAAGATCTCGTTGTGCAGGACGATCGCGTAACCATCGCCGAAGTTGATCCGGCCGGCACGCAGTGCTTTCAGCTCCCAGCCCTGCAAAGCGACGCCCGCCTCGAAACGCTGGTCGATGTGGTACTCGAAACGTGCGCGCTTGTTGAGCGCGATGGTGCCGCCGCCCTTGTTGTCTTTGTCCTTTGCCTTGGCCATGTCCGTTAAACTCGGGCCTTGTTGCCCTGCTGCCGGTCTGGCCTCATATCGGGCCGGATCAAGCGTGATGTGAAGAGGCTGCCGTGATCGAAATCCGCCGCAGCGCCTTGGTGAAGTATTCGCCGGCGCAGATGTTCGACCTGGTCAACGAGGTCGAAGCATACCCAAAGCGTTTCCCCTGGTGTGCCGGTGCCGAGATTCTCGAGCGTCAGGAGGATGTGCTGGTGGCACGGCTGGATCTCAAGTTTGCCGGCCTGCGCCAGAGTTTTACCACGCGCAATACAGTCGACCGACCCAAGCGTCTGCAGATGAGCCTCGTGGATGGCCCTTTCCGCAGTCTTGAAGGCGTGTGGGAGTTCATCGCACTGGGAGAGATGGGCTGCAAGGTCGCCTTTGCGCTGGATTTCGACTATGCCGGCAGGCTGGGTGGCAGCGCCCTGAGACTCGGCTTTCAAGGACTGGCCGGACGCATGGTGGACGATTTTTGTGCTGAGGCCGGGCGCGTGTATGGCTGAGCACACGATCACGGTGATGGTGGTCCATGCGGGCGCCGATCAACAGATCCTGCACCACGTCGAGTTGGTCGCCGGCAGTACGGTGATGCAGGCGATTGAAGCTTCGGGGATTGCCGATGTGCTTCCAGACCGTGTGGACCCACACCGATTGGGTATCTTTGCGCGAAAAGTCTCGCCGGATCAGCCTGTGCATGATGGTGACCGGATCGAGATCTACCGGCCCTTGCTGCTTGATCCCATGGAGGCACGCAGGCGGCGGGCTCGCTGAGCACGATCGAATACGACGCATGCGCCGATCCGATCGTGCCGTGGATTGATCAATGGCCGTTGTCGCTACCGCTATTGTCACCGCTGCTGCCGCTGCCGAAGCCGCCATTATTCTTGTTGTCGTCCGGATTCTTGCTCTTGTCGCCCTCGGTTTCGTTGACCGGGTAGCTGGCGTGGTACTTCTTGGCGTCCTTCACCAATTGCTGGGCATCCTCGGCAAAGAAATCGCCTTCGGTGCGTACCAGGGTGTCGTTGTTGAAGGTCAGGGTGAACGTGCGGATCTTGATCGGGCCACCGCGATGCTGCTGGGTGGAAACATAGTCCCAACGGCTCTGGTCAAACGGCGTGCTGACCGACGGTGTACCCATCAGCACCAGCACCTGACGCTTGGTCATGCCGGGCTTCAGCTGATCCACGGTTTTCTTGTCGAGCAGGTTGCCTTGCTGCACATCGGGTGTATAGACGATGTGGCAGCCAGCGATGGAAAGCGCCAGCACGGCGAAAACCAGCAGGGTGATCAGCTTTTGCATGCGTGTTGCGTCCGGATCGTAAAGGTGTCGGATGATACACTACCGGTCGCGTTGCACCGTGTGCGTCGGAGTGGACTATGGAACAGGAAACCAAAGAGCTGCGTCGGGTCGGTCTGAAAGTGACCCATCCGCGCATGCGCATCCTGCAGATCTTCGACGAGGAGGGGGTACAGCACCTCACCGCCGAAGATGTCTACAAGAATCTGCTTGCCCACCAGGAGGATATCGGCCTGGCGACGGTATACCGCGTGCTGACCCAGTTCGAGGCGGCCGGCATTGTCGTCAAGCACAACTTCGAGGGCGGCCAGGCTGTCTACGAGCTAGATCGCGGCAAACATCATGATCACATGATTGATGTGGACAGCGGAAAGGTGATTGAGTTCGTCAGCGAGGAGATCGAGAAGCTGCAGCACGAGATTGCCTCGCGGCATGGCTATGTGATCGAGGATCACAGCCTGGTGCTGTATGTGCGGCCGAAGCAGCGGCCACGAAAGTCCTGAGCTGACCCATGGCATCAGCCCGATGCTGGTGCCGATCCGGGCGCATGAATAAATGGCGCGCATAAAAAAGCCGCAAGAAGGACTCCTGTCCACCTGCGGCTGCAGCCCTACCTGACTCGACCTGGCAACGACGAAAGAATTCGCGATTGCCGCAGTTATCGCCAGGTAACGGCGAAACGGCATCCTGCCGTTGTTCCAGAGCCACCGTCCCCACGACGACTCTGGATCCACCATCTTGCGATGGTGGCTCCCCCACATCGATGGAACGAGACTAACGAAGTCTTCACGACAGGGATATCAGAAAATTTCCTAGTTCTGCCGCCCCAGGTCGATCGGTTGATTGTTGCTGCGCAACAAAATGCGCAGGTGGACCCCCGCGTGATCCGCGCGCAGGCGAAATTGGCCGCCCAGAGAGGTGACCCGGTCGCGCATGCCCTGCAGGCCACGGCCACCACGAGGCAATCGACTGGGCAGGCCGGTACCGTTGTCGCGCAGGTCCAGCAATGCCAGCGCGATGCCCTGACGTTCCCCGATGCGCAGGCGCAGACGGAATTCGCTGGCCTGGGCATGCTTGACCGCGTTGGTCGCGCTTTCCTGGACAAGCCGGTAGATCGCGGTACGGGTATCGTCGTCGAGCAGGCGCGGGTCACCGTGCAGCTCGGTGTGATAGCTCATGCCGGCACTGTTCAGCAGATCCCGGATTGGACCTTCATCGAGTGCGCGCAGTAGCCCGAATTCGTCGAGAACCGCCGGACGCAGATCGTCCAGCAAGCGATGCAGCGCGCGCCGCATATGGGCCAGAATGGCATTGATTGAAGTGCTGATGTCTTCCATGCCTGCCTGGTGCAGGCGTGTCTGGGCCAGCTTCACGTGGGTCTGGATCGCCGTGATGTTCTGCCCAAGTTCGTCATGCAGTTCGGCGGCCAGATGACGACGCTGGTTTTCGTCTGCCTGCAGGTTGCCGCGAGCGGCACTGCGCAATTGATGGGCGAGTTGATCCAGCCGCCGGTTTACCGCGCCCAGATAGATGTTCTGTTCGGCCACCCGCTCGCTGCTGCGGCGCAGGGCGTCGGTGGCCGAGCCCAGCATGAGCGCACCCGTGCCAGCCACGGCGAGGAACAGGTAGGCGGCAGCAGATGCCGGTGCATGCCCCAGATACTGCTCGACAAGGGTCATGCCCAGACTGGAGATGATCATTGCCAGGCTGGCGCCACGCCAGCCATGACGGAACGCGAAGAACAGCACAGGTGCCAGCGACAGCACACGGGCGAACTGCGGTTGCGGTGCCGCCTGCTCGGACAGCAGCAGCAGGATCACCATGGAGGGCAGCATCACCAGCAGGCCATCCCGCAGCAGGCTGGCTTGTGCGCGATCGGCAGGGCGAGGACGCAGCAACATGATCATCAACGGCACGATCAGCAGGATGCCAAGGTAGTGGCTGAGCAACGCCTCGCCGAGCACGCTCAACATGAGATCCGGCGAGCCAGGTGTGCTGAGCAGTCCGAGCAGGGCCGCATCGACCGCCGTGGTGGCAGTCACGATCAGCACCACGGAAAGCATCAACTGGGTCACTTCCTGCGGGCTGTTCAGGCTGGCATGCAGGTTGAATCGCCGCAGCAGCCACAGACCCAAAGCCATCACCAGCGGCTCGGGCAGTTCATCGATGGCGAAGCCGCTCCAGCCGGTGGGCATACCGTGAGCCATGCTGATACCGGTGGTTGCCACCAGTTCGGCACCAAGCAGCCAGCCCCAGTAGCGCACCGGCGTAAGCAGCAGCGCGCCGAAGCGCAGGCCATACGGCAACATCCAGTAGGGTTGCACGGTCGGCCACAGCAACAGCCACAGCAACAGGTATCCGGCGCCGAGCAGCGGGCCGGAGTCGGGTAGGCGGAATGGTTTCAGGCGCATGGGCAAGATGGTACATGGGCTCCGTGCGGGTACTGCGATGTAACCTGTCGCGACTGTCTGTCCCTGTGTACAGTAGCGGGATGTACAGCATCGTCCTGGTCGATGACCACGCCATCGTTCGTGAAGGCTTCAAGCGGCTCATCGATATGGAGCCGGATCTTGACGTGGTCGCCGAGTGCCGCAACGCCGACGATGCAGTGGAGGCTGTTGGCCAGTGGCAACCGCATCTGGTGGCACTGGATCTGTCGTTGCCCGATGGCAGTGGCCTGCCGCTGATAGAACATCTGCTCAGTGTGTCCGGCGAGACACGCATCGTGGTGCTGAGCATGCACGACGGTGAGCCTTATGTATCCGAGGCCTTGCGCCGTGGTGCCAGCGGTTATGTCACCAAGGGTGTGGCACCGGAAGAGCTGGTGGCCGGCTTGCGTGCGGTGATGCAGGGCGAGTGTTTCCTGAGCTCGGACGTGCGTCAGCGTCGGGCCGACCGGCCAAATGCCGCGCTGGATCCGATCAACCGGTTGACGACGCGCGAACGCGAGGTATTTCTGCTGCTGGCTGGTGGCCGTGCGCCGAAACAGGTGGCGGCAGAACTGGGTATTGGCCAGAAGACGGTGTACATCCATCGCGCCAGCCTGATGGGCAAACTGGGTGCTGGTTCAGAGCTGGATCTGTACCGCATGGCCAGCGAACGTGGGCTGCTTTCGCCCGACAGTTGAACGGGCGACATCGCACCGTATCGCGCCTCAAGCGGTCTGAGCCCGCTCCAGCATCTGCTTGGCGTGTGCACGGGTTTCGCGGGTGATCTCGACGCCGCCAAGCATCCGTGCCAGTTCGTCGCGCCGACCGTTGCTATCCAGCTTCTCGATCTGTGTACGGGTGGAGTCACCATCGCTGTGCTTGGCCACGCGCAGATGGGCATGCCCTTGCGCAGCCACCTGCGGCAGATGGGTGACGCATAGCACCTGGCGCTGACCGCCTAGGGCGCGCAGCTTCTGCCCGACCACCTCGGCCACCGCGCCACCGATGCCGGTATCGACCTCGTCGAAGATCATGCTGCCGACGGTGTCCTTGCCAAGCGTGGCGACTTCGATGGCGAGGCTGATGCGCGCCAGCTCGCCGCCGGAGGCGACCTTGCGCAACGGTCGCGGCGGCTGGCCCGGGTTGGCGCTGACCAGCAGTTCGCAACGTTCGAGACCCTGCGCATCTGGTTCGTCGCCTTCGGCAGGCTCCAGCTCGATCTTCAGTACGCCGCCGGCCATGCCCAGCTCGCTCATCAGCGAGCTGACTTCCGTGCCAAGCCGCTCGGCGGCGGTGCCGCGGGCGTGGCTCAGGGTGTGGGCGGCTTGGGTGTAGTCGCGCTGCAGTTTCTCGCGTTGGACGGCCAGCTGTTCCAGTGCATCGCCGGCGCCTTCCAGTTCGGCCAGTTCCGCTTGCAATGAGCCCAGCTTCTCGTGCAGTTCGGCGACCGGCAGGCGATGGCGGCGTGATAGCTCATGCAGGCGAGTGAGGTGGGTATCGACTTCGTTATAGCGTTCCGGGTCGAGATCGACATCCTGCGCGTAATGGCCGAGGCCATCGGCGGCCTCGCCGAGCTGGATGGTGGCGTTGTCCAGCAGTTCGAGCAGCGGGTTGAGCTTGTCGTCGAGCGCGGCGAGCTTGTCCAGTTCGGCATGGGCGCGGGCAAGCGCACGACGCAGGGCGAATTCGCTGTCGCCATCGAGCAGTTCGACCACGCCGGAGACGCCTTCGGCGAGCCGGCCGGCATTGGCGAGGCGCTTGTGGTTGGCCTCCAGCTCGGTCAGTTCGGCAGTGGGCAGTGCCCATTTTTCCAGCTCGGCCGCTTCATGGCGCAGCAGTTCGAGCCGCCGTTCGCGATCGTCGCCGCCACTCAGCTTGCGGATGCGGGTGCCGAGCTCGCGCCATTGTGTGGCCAGCTCGCGCACCTGCGCAGCCAGCGTTTCGTTGCCGGCGTAGGCATCGAGCAGGTTGAGCTGGTGGGCGCGCGACAGCAGCGCCTGATGCTCGTGCTGGCCGTGGATTTCCACCAGCAGGGTGGCCAGTTCGCCAAGCTGGCTGGCGTTCGCCGGACGACCGTTGATCCAGGCACGCGAGCTGCCTTCGGCACGGATCACCCGGCGCAGCTGGCAGGAGCCGTCCTCGTCCAGCTCCTCGCGCTGCAACCATGCGCGGGCCTCGGGCAGTTCGGCCAGGTCGAACTCGGCGGCCAGTTCGGCGCGATCGCTGCCGGCGCGCACCATGCCGCTGTCGGCGCGGGCGCCGGCCAGCAGCATCAGCGCGTCGACCAGCAGCGACTTGCCGGCGCCGGTCTCGCCGCTGACCACGGTAAGTCCCGGGCCGAACGCGATCTCGGCTTCTTCGACAACGGCGAAATGACGGACGTAGAGCGAAGTAAGCATGGATGAGGACAATGTGGAGTCGGGCGATTGTAACGGCATGCCACGTGGCAGAATCATGCCAAGGCTTGCATGCGAGGCGCGCAGACCTTATTTCTTTGTAGTCTCACGGATTGCCACAGCGCATGCCTTTTTCCCACGACCTCGATGCCCGCGCCCGACGCCTGCTGCGCACGCTGATCGCCCAATATCTGGTCGATGGCGAGCCGGTGGGCTCGCGCACGCTGTCGCGCTCGTCCGGGCTGGACGTCAGTCCGGCGACGATTCGCAACATCATGGCCGACCTCGAGGATGCTGGCCTGGTGGCCTCGCCGCATACCTCGGCCGGACGCGTGCCGACGCCGCGCGGGTTGCGTCTGTTCGTGGACAGCTTGATAGAACTGCAGCCGCTGCCACGCGAGGACATGGCACGGTTGCAACGGGAGCTGCCGCCGGGGCAGACCACGACCCGTGATCTGCTGGGCAATGTATCGACCTTGTTGTCGGCAATGACCCATTTCGCCGGCGTGGTCACGGTGCCGCGGCAGGTGGACTTTCCGCTGCGCCACATCGACTTTGTGCCGCTGCCGGACGCGCGCGTGCTGGTCATCCTGGTGTTCAGCGACAACCAGGTGCAGAACCGCATCGTGCAACTGGCCAAGCCGCTGGACAGCCGCGAGCTGGAGCAGGCGGCGAATTACCTCAACCATCATTTTGCGGGCCTGCGCGTGGACGATATCCGCGCCCACCTGTTGCGCGAGCTGCGCGAGGCCGGCAGCGAGCTGAACAGCCTGCTGGCCAGTTCGATGGAACTGGCGGCCGCCTCGTTCGCTCCGCACAGCGAGGCCGATGATGTGCTGGTCAGCGGCCAGACCAACCTGATGGCGTACTCCGAGCTGGCCGACCTGGAGCGGCTGCGCGAGCTGTTCGAGGCGTTCCAGAAGAAGAATGAAATGCTGCAGTTGATGGAAGTGTGCGCCCGCGCGCCCGGCGTGCGGCTGTTCATCGGCGAGGAATCGGGCTTTACCGCGCTGGATGGCTGCAGCGTGGTCACCGCCAGCTATGGCGCGCAGGGGCGGGTGCTGGGTGCGGTCGGCGTGATCGGACCGACCCGGATGGCTTATGAACGGGTGATCCCGGTGGTGCAGGCCACGGCCGGATTGCTCAGCGACGCCTTGAATCGCGCCGCAACGGCCTTATAACCGCCCCGGGAGGCGGGATACCCCGCAATTATTGACGGCTGGCACCATGTGCTGGCCATGAATCTTCGTTTGGAGTGACGCATGCAGAACAACGATCCACAGTCGCCGGGTGCGGCGCCGGTCCAGGCCACGCCGGATGCAACTTCGAGCGCTGAACTCGAGGCACTGCAGGCGCGGGTGGGCGAGCTGGAGGCGAGCAATGCCGAACTGCGCGAGACCGTGCTGCGCGAGAAGGCCGAGATCGAAAACCAGCGCCGTCGCCTGCATCGTGATCTGGAGCAGGCGCGCCGCTTTGCCAACGAGAAGCTGTTGAACGAGCTGCTGCCGGTCTACGACGGTCTGGAAAGCGGTCTGGCCGTGGAGCGCGCCGATGTCGCCTCGATGCGCGAGGGCATCAGTCTCACCTTGAAGTCGCTGCTGAAAGTAGCCGAGAACAACGGCATGTCGCAGGTCGACCCACTTGGCCAGCCGCTCGATCCGGACCGTCATCATGCGGTGAGCATGGTCGAGGCGCCGGGCAAGGCGCCAGGCACGGTGGTCAGCGTGCTGCAGAAGGGCTACGTGCTGAACGATCGCCTGTTGCGCCCGGCCCTGGTCGCGGTGGCCAAGGACTGAAGTTCTTCTTGCTGGCGCCAGCCTGAATGGCGCGCCGGCAGACGACACGAAATCGCATCCGGGGCTTGGCCGGCATTGAATCGCCGGACCAGACCCCCATCTGAAAACCAGTCGCGGCCGCGGGGGCCGCAAAAAGATTCGGAGCATACACATGGGCAAGATCATCGGTATCGACCTGGGCACCACCAATTCCTGCGTCGCCGTGATGGACGGCAGCACGGCCAAGGTCATTGAGAATTCGGAAGGCGATCGCACCACGCCGTCCATCGTGGCCTTCAACAAGGACGGTGAAGTCCTGGTGGGTGCCTCGGCCAAGCGCCAGAGCGTGACCAACCCCAAGAACACCTTCTACGCGGTGAAGCGCCTGATCGGCCGCAAGTTCACTGACGCCGAAGTGCAGAAAGACCTGCATATCGTCCCCTACAAGATTGTCGCGCACGACAACGGCGACGCCTGGGTCGAGACCTCCGACGGCAAGAAGATGGCTCCGCAGGAGATCGCCGCCAAGGTGCTGATGAAGATGAAGAAGACCGCCGAGGATTATCTCGGCGAGACGATCACCGAGGCGGTGATCACCGTACCGGCGTACTTCAACGACAGCCAGCGTCAGGCGACCAAGGATGCCGGCAAGATCGCTGGCCTCGACGTCAAGCGCATCATCAACGAGCCGACCGCGGCTGCGCTGGCGTATGGCCTGGACAAGAAGGGTGGCGACCGCAAGATCGCGGTATACGACCTCGGTGGCGGCACGTTCGATGTGTCGATCATCGAGATCGCCGAAGTGGACGGCGAGAAGCAGTTTGAAGTGCTGGCGACGAACGGCGACACCTTCCTTGGTGGCGAAGACTTCGACATGCGCGTCATCGACTACCTCGTCGACGAATTCAACAAGGAGCAGGGCATCGACCTGCGCAAGGATCCGCTCGCGCTGCAACGCCTGAAGGATGCCGCCGAGCGCGCCAAGATCGAGCTGTCCTCCAGCCATCAGACCGACGTGAACCTGCCGTATGTGACCGCGGACGCCTCTGGTCCGAAGCATCTGAACATCAAGCTGACCCGTGCCAAGCTCGAGTCGCTGGTGGAGGACCTGGTCAAGCGCACCATCGATCCGTGCCGCACCGCGCTGAATGACGCCGGGCTGCGCGTGTCCGACATCAACGAGGTGATCCTCGTCGGTGGCCAGACCCGCATGCCCAAGGTGCAGGAGTCGGTGAAGGACTTCTTCGGCAAGGAGCCACGCAAGGACGTCAACCCGGACGAGGCCGTCGCCGTGGGCGCGGCGATCCAGGGCGGCGTGCTGGGCGGTACCGTCAAGGACGTGCTGTTGCTTGACGTCACCCCGCTGTCGCTAGGCATCGAGACGATGGGCGGCGTGATGACCAAGCTGATCGAGAAGAACACCACGGTGCCGACCAAGGCCGCGCAGACCTTCTCCACCGCCGATGACAACCAGACCGCGGTCACCGTGCACGTGCTGCAGGGCGAGCGCGAGCGCGCCAGCGCGAACAAGTCGCTGGGCAAGTTCGACCTGTCCGGCATCGACGCCGCACCGCGCGGCCAGCCGCAGATCGAAGTGACCTTCGACATCGACGCGAACGGCATCTTGCACGTGTCGGCCAAGGACAAGAAGACCGGCAAGGAACAGAAGATCGAGATCAAGGCCGGCTCGGGCCTGTCCGAGGACGAGATCGCGCGGATGGTTGCCGACGCCGAGGCGAACAAGGAAGAGGACAAGAAGTTCCACGAACTGGTCGCCACGCGCAACAAGGCCGACCAGCTGGTGCATGCCACCCGCAGCGCGCTGAAGGAACACGGCGGCAAGGTGCCGGCCGATCAGCTCTCGGTGATCGAGGGTGCGCTGTCCGATCTGGAAAAGGTCAAGGACGGCGACGACAAGGCCGCGATCGAAGCCAAGGTCGAGAGGCTTGAGCAGGCTGCGCAGGCACTTCAGGCGGCGGCACAGGGCGGCGGCCAGGCTGATGCCGGTCCGCAGCCGGGACCGCACGGCTCGGCCCAGCCGGACGATGTGGTCGACGCGGAGTTCACCGAAGTGAAGGACGACAAGAAGTAATCGACAGCGTCAGTTGGTAAGGTCGATTCGGCAGCCCGCGTCCGGAATTCCAGGCGTGGGCTGTTTGTTGAGAGAATGCGGGATATGGAACGACTGGTTCCATGCAGGGGAGCGACAAGCAGTGTGGATGGGTGAATGAGCAAGCGTGACTATTACGAAGTACTGGGTGTCGAACGTACCGTCACCGAGGTCGAGCTGAAGAAATCCTTCCGTCGGCTGGCGATGAAGTACCATCCGGACCGCTGCCCGGACGACCCGCACGCGCAGGAGAAGTTCAAGGAGGCCAAGGAGGCCTACGAGGTGCTGTCCGACGCGCAGAAGCGCGCGATGTACGACCAGCATGGCCACGCCGCATTCGAGCATGGCATGGGTGGTCGTGGCGGCGCCGGTTTTGGCGACGTAGGCGACATCTTCGGCGACATCTTCGGCGACATCTTTGGTAGAAGTGGCGGCGGTCGTGGGCGCCCGCGGCGTGGTGCCGACCTGCGCTACATCATGGAACTGGACCTGGAAGAGGCCGTGTTCGGTGTAAGCCGGCAGATCGAGGTACCGAGCCAGGTCAATTGCCACCACTGCAACGGCAGCGGCTCGGAAGACGGCAAGACCAGCAAGTGCAAGACCTGTCACGGCCACGGCCAGGTGCGCATGCAGAACGGCATCTTCTCGATCCAGCAGGCCTGCCCGCATTGCAGTGGCACCGGCCAGGCGATCGAGAAACCGTGCAAGAAGTGCCATGGCGAGGGACGCATCGAGGAAACCCGTACGTTATCCGTGCAGATTCCGGCTGGTGTCGACAACGGCGATCGCATTCGCCTGACCGGGCAGGGCGAAGCTGGGCCGTCCGGTACGCCAGCTGGCGACCTGTACGTGGAAGTACATGTCCGCGAGCACCCGATCTTCCAGCGCGAAGGCAATGATCTGTACTGCGAACTGCCAATCCGTTTCTCGCAGGCCGCGTTGGGCGCTGAGTTGCCGGTGCCGACGCTGGAAGGTGAGGTGCCGATCAGCATTCCACCCGAGACGCAGACTGGCGCACAGTTCCGCATGCGCGGGCGTGGCGTGAAATCCGTGCGCAGCAACCGCCACGGTGATCTGATCTGCCGTGTTGTGGTGGAAACGCCGGTACGCCTGACCAAACAGCAGCGCGAGCTGCTCGAATCGCTCGAAGCTACCTTCGACAGCAACGACGCCGGCAAGCACACACCTCGCGCCAAGGGATGGGTCGATGGCGTGAAGCAGTTCTGGTCGAAAGTCACCGCGTGAAGCGTGTCGTGCACGCGCTAGCATGTACTGACCGATTCACTGGAGTGTGCTGATGACTCGCCCCCTTCGTCTCGCCATCAATGGCGCGTCCGGACGCATGGGCAGTGCCATGCTGGGCCTGCTGGTCAACGATGCGCGTTTCGAGCTGGTGCATGCAGTAGTGTCGCCTGATTCACCACACGATGGTCTGCCGGTATTTGCCGGTCGTGCAGACGCACTGCGTTTTACGCATGACTGGAGTCGCGCACCGGCGCTCGATGTAGTCATCGACTTCAGCGGGCCAGCCGCCATGGCTGCCGTGCTCGATTATTGTCTGGCGCATGGCACGCCGTTGGTGAGCGGCACCACCGGTCTCGATGCGGCGGTGGAGGCGCGGGTGGCTGATGCCGGCAAACTTATCGCGATTCTGCGTGCAGCGAATTTCAGCCTGGGTGTGGCTGTGCTGACCAGGCTGCTGCGCGAAGCTGCCGCAGCCCTGCCGAGCTGGGATCTTGAGATCGTGGAAGCACATCACGGCCGCAAGCAGGACGCGCCTTCCGGCACGGCATTGGCGCTCGGTCATGCCGCTGCAGCGGCACGTCACACAACACTGGATGCCGCTGCGGTATACAGCCGCGAAGGCCAGACGGGCGAGCGGGCCAAAGGCAGTATCGGCTTTGCCGTGGTGCGCGGTGGCGACATCGTCGGCGAGCACACAGCCATGCTGGTCGGGCAGGGCGAGCGGCTGGAGTTGGGCCATCGTGCTACCGATCGCACGATCTTTGCGCGTGGTGCGCTGCAGGCTGCACATTGGCTAAGCGGTCGCGTCGCAGGTCATTGGCAACTGGATGACGTGATCTCCGAACCACATTGAACGGATACTGACATGCTGCGATCCGCTTGTGTCGCTTGCCGGCTGCCGCTAGCATCCATGCCGTTGTCATTGGGGAGTAGCCAGCCTCGTTCCCCCTGAGGCGTTTGCATCAACAGACTTGGTTGCCGCTGTTTTCGGCGCCATGGTGCAAACAGCAACCACTGCCGTCAGGCAGGGTTTGCCCGGCGAGACCTTTGGCCATCGACATGCTTACCCGGCCGGGCGAGCGGTGTCGTTGAGCCATCGGTCATCCGCTCGCCCGGCTTGCGTGCATTCCATGTTGCTTACCCTCTGTCTGTTCCTCGGCTCCGCCGGCGTGATCTATCTCGCCTGCGAGTACTTCGTCAACGGTGTCGAATGGTTCGGGCGCAAGCTCGATCTTGGCGCGACCGCGACCGGCACGGTACTCGCCGCATTCGGTACGGCTTTGCCGGAAAGCGCCGTGACCTTTGTGGCGGTGATGTTCGGCAAGACGCCTGCAGCCCGCGATATCGGCGTCGGTGCGGCGCTCGGCGGTCCACTGGTGCTGGCGACGATTGCCTATGCGGTGGTGGGTATCGCGCTCTGGTTCAACTCCCGGCGACTCAAGCGTCCGGACCGCGTCATTCGTGTTGACCATCGTCGGCTGGCCCACGACCAGTCGTGGTTCCTGGCCATCTTTGTGGTCAAGGTCGGCCTGGGACTGGTCGCGTTCGCGATCAAGCCGTGGCTGGGCGTGCTGTTCCTGGCGGCTTATGCAATGTATGTATGGCGCGAGATGCGCAACAGCGACAGCGTGCCGGAAGAGGAAATTCTCGAACCCCTGAAGCTGCGCCCACGGCAGGCCGATCCGGCCCTGCGCTGGGTGATGACCCAGGCGATTGCGGCGTTGGTGGTGATTGCGGCCGCGTCACGGTTGTTCGTGAGCCAGCTCGAGGCGATCGGGATCGCATTCGCACTGCCACCGCATCTGGTGGCGCTGGTGCTGAGTCCGGTGGCGACCGAATTGCCCGAAACCATCAACGCGCTGATCTGGGTGCGTCAAGGCAAGGAGCGTCTCGCACTGGCCAACATTTCCGGTGCCATGATGATTCAGGCGACGATCCCCAGTTCACTGGCTTTGTTCGCCACGCCGTGGCTGTTCGATGCGCCGTTGATCGCGGCTGGCGTGGTGACGGCCATCGCCATCGTGTATCTGTGGTGGCTGTTCCACCGGGGTCGGGTCGATGCTTGCTGGCTGCTGCCGGTGGGCCTGCTGTACGGCGTGTTTGCCACCTATGTGGCCTGGCATTTTGCTGGCAGTTGAAACTGTGCTGGTTCAGTCGCGGTGCGACGCGTTGCGATCGCGCCCGGCGCCCAGTCGGGTATCAAGTTTGCCGAACAGCTTCTTGAAGACCCGCGAGAATTTGCCGCGCTTCGTCTTGCGCAGCTTCTCCTCTTCGCTGGTGAGCCACGCGACCTGGATCACGCGACGTTCGCCCTCGTAGGGCAGATGGCCATGGAAAGAGTTCTCGCAGCGCTTGAACACGGCGAACTCACCGTACAACGGCGCCAGTTCCGGCGCGACGATACTGTCTATGTCGTCGATCTTGTGCAGGAAGCGCAGGCAGCCATCGCTGGTATCCGGCCACTGCGTGTTCAGATAAATCAGCGCCGTGGCCACCTTGGACTTGCTGTCGGTGTGGATGGTGCCGTGACGCTTGTTGAGCAGGCGGCACAGGGTCACCAGGGTCGGGTACTGGCCGAGATTGTCGATGCCCAGTCGCTGGCCGATGGCACGGGCAAATGCCGGTGCGGTCATATCCGCGATCAGCGCGTTGACCGACGGGCCGCAGTCGCCCGGATCGTAGGGAAAGAAACCGGCGCTGGAGTATTTCGGGAAATCGCGGTCCAGATCGCCACGAACCTCATCCGGTAACTGGCCGTGGGCCACCATGAACGGGAAGGGTTGCTGCTGCACCGTGGTATCCGGGCGATCGAGCCGGGCGGGATCGAGCAGTACGGCAGCACTCATGGGGCATTCAACTCCGTTTAAATGTTGTCTAGTGTAGCGCCGGCAGAATGGTGGCGGCGGCTGGAAAACACACGATTCATGTTCTGTAAGGTGGACAGAAACAGCGCCGCAGCCTATCATTTCCACCCGCCTGATCCTTCTCTTTCCCAAGCGCCACAAGCCAGCAATCGAGCGGCTTGCGGACTTCGCTGCATCCAAAAGGCGGTTACCTCCTATGCCTACTCCTGCCCTGCTGGCCCTCGAAGACGGCAGCGTGTTTCATGGTCATGCCGTGGGCGCGACTGGCGAAACCGTTGGTGAAGTTGTCTTCAACACGGCGATGACGGGCTATCAGGAGATCCTCACGGATCCTTCCTATTCGCGCCAGATCGTCACCCTGACTTATCCCCATATCGGCAATACCGGCATCAATGCCGAGGATGCAGAGTCCACCGCCGTGCACGCTGCCGGCCTGATCGTGCGCGACGTGCCACGCCGGGCCAGCAATTGGCGCAGCAGCGAAAGCCTGCCCGATTACCTCAAGCGTCACGGCATTGTGGCGATCGCCGGTATCGATACGCGCCGGCTTACTCGCATCCTGCGCGACAAGGGCGCCCTGGCTGGCTGTATCGTCGCCGGTGAGCAGATCGATGCCGATGTCGCGCTGGCCAAGGCGCGTGCGTTCCCGGGCCTGAATGGCATGGACCTGGCCAAAGTGGTCAGTGTCACCAGGCCATATGGCTGGAAGGAGGGCATCTACGATCTCGATCGCACCGCCTTCAACCAGCCTGTGCTGCGCTTCAAGGTCGTGGCCTACGACTACGGCGCCAAGCACAACATCCTGCGCCTGCTGGCTGAGCAAGGCTGCGACATCACCGTGGTACCAGCGCAAACGCCCGCCGCCGAGGTGTTGGCGATGAAGCCCGATGGCGTGTTCCTTTCCAACGGCCCTGGCGATCCGGCGGCCTGCGACTACGCGATCGAGGCAACCAGGCAGTTCCTCGATGCGAAGATCCCGCTGTTCGGTATCTGCCTCGGCCACCAGATCATGGGCCTGGCGCTAGGCGCGAAGACGCTGAAGATGAAGTTCGGCCACCACGGCGCGAACCACCCGGTGAAGGATCTGGACGACGGTCGCGTGCTGATCACCTCGCAGAACCATGGCTTCGCGGTCGATCCGGCCACGCTGCCGGCGAACGTGCGGGTCACCCACCAGTCGCTGTTCGACGGCTCGCTGCAGGGCTTCGCGTTGACCGATCGCCCGGCGTTCTGTTTCCAGGGCCACCCGGAAGCCAGCCCCGGCCCCCACGACATCGGTTATCTGTTCGACCGGTTTGCCAAGCTGATGCAGGAGGCCCGCTGAGATGGCCAAGCGTACAGATATCAAGAGCATCCTCATCATTGGCGCCGGCCCGATCGTGATCGGCCAGGCCTGCGAGTTCGACTACTCCGGCGCGCAGGCCTGCAAGGCGCTGAAGGAAGAGGGCTACCGGGTGATCCTGGTGAACTCCAACCCCGCCACGATCATGACCGACCCGGAAACGGCGGACGCGGTCTACATCGAGCCGATCAACTGGCAGACGGTGGAGCGCATCATCGCCAAGGAGCGCCCGGACGCGGTGCTGCCGACGATGGGTGGTCAGACGGGCCTGAACTGCGCGCTGGATCTGGCCGATCACGGCGTGCTGGAGAAATACGGCGTCGAGTTGATCGGTGCCTCGCGTGAAGCGATCCGCATGGCCGAGGATCGCGAGTTGTTCCGTGTGGCGATGGCGGAGATCGGGCTGGATTGTCCGAAAGCCGAAGTCGTACGCACCTTCGAGCAGGCGCTGCTGACCCAGGCCAAGGTGGGTTTCCCGACCGTCATCCGCCCCAGCTTCACGCTCGGCGGTTCCGGTGGTGGCATCGCCTACAACCGTGAGGAGTTCGAAGAGATCGTCAAGCGCGGCCTGGAACTCTCGCCAGTGGGTGAGGTGCTGGTCGAGGAATCCGTGCTTGGCTGGAAGGAGTTCGAGATGGAAGTGGTCCGCGACAAGGCGGACAACTGCATCATCGTCTGCTCGATCGAGAACCTCGATCCGATGGGCGTGCACACCGGCGACTCGATCACCGTGGCGCCGGCGCAGACGCTGACCGACAAGGAGTACCAGCGCCTGCGCGACGCATCGATCGCGGTGCTGCGCAAGATCGGGGTGGATACCGGTGGCTCCAATGTGCAGTTCGGCATCAATGCCGAGAACGGCCGCGTCGTCGTCATCGAGATGAACCCACGCGTGTCGCGTTCGTCGGCGCTGGCGTCGAAGGCGACCGGTTTCCCGATCGCCAAGATCGCCGCCAAGCTGGCGGTCGGTTATACGCTGGACGAGCTGAAGAACGACATCACCGGCGGTCTGACACCGGCCTCGTTCGAGCCGTCGATCGATTACGTGGTCACCAAGATCCCGCGTTTCGCGTTCGAGAAATTCCCGGCTGCCGACGCGCGCCTCACCACCCAGATGAAGTCGGTGGGCGAGGTGATGGCGATGGGCCGTACGTTTCACGAATCGTTGCAGAAGGCGCTGCGTGGATTGGAAATCGGCAAGACCGGTCTCAACCCGACTGGCTTGGACATCACCACCGAAGCGGGCGTGGCCACGCTCAAGCGCGAGCTGCGCGAGCCGCGGCCGGATCGTGTATTCCATCTGGCCGACGCGTTCCGCGCGGGCTTGTCGCTGGGGGAGGTGCACAACCTCAGCCGCGTCGATCCCTGGTTCCTTGCTGCCTTCGAAGACATCGTGCTGACCGAAGGCGAAGTGACCGCGCAAGGGCTGACCGCGCTCGATGCACCGCGCATGCGCGAACTGAAGCGCATGGGTTTCGCCGATGCGCGCCTGGCCGAACTGACCGCAACCGACGAATCGACGATGCGCCAGATGCGCCACACGCTGGGTGTGCGTCCGGTGTACAAGCGTGTGGACTCCTGCGCAGCCGAGTTCGCCACCACCACGGCCTACATGTACTCGACCTACGAGGAAGAGTGCGAGGCGAATCCGACCAATCGCGACAAGATCATCGTGCTCGGCGGTGGCCCGAACCGCATCGGCCAGGGCATCGAGTTCGACTACTGCTGCGTGCACGCGGCACTCGCGCTGCGCGAGGACGGGTTCGAGACCATCATGGTCAATTGCAACCCGGAAACCGTTTCCACCGATTACGACACCTCCGACCGTCTGTACTTCGAGCCGCTGACGCTGGAAGACGTGCTGGAGATCGTCGATCTGGAGAGGCCGAAGGGCGTGATCGTGCAGTACGGCGGCCAGACGCCGCTGAAGCTGGCGCGTGCGCTGGAGGCCAACGGCGTGCCGGTGATCGGTACTTCGCCGGATTCGATCGATCTGGCCGAGGATCGCGAGCGCTTCCAGCAGATGATCGTCAAGCTCGGCCTGATCCAGCCCCCGAACCGCACCGCGCGCAACGCCGACGAGGCCTTGGCGCTGGCTGGCGAGATCGGTTACCCACTGGTGGTGCGCCCGAGCTATGTGCTCGGTGGTCGCGCGATGGAAGTGGTCTACGACGCCGCAGATCTGTCGCGCTACATCCGCGAAGCCGTGCAGGTGTCGAACGATTCGCCGGTGTTGCTGGATCGCTTCCTCGACCACGCGGTCGAAGTGGACGTGGACATCATCGCCGATGCCGAGGGCAACGTGCTGATCGGCGGCATCATGGAGCATATCGAGGAAGCCGGCGTGCATTCGGGCGACTCGTCGTGCTCGTTGCCGCCGTATTCGCTTTCGCAGGAAGTCCAGGACGAGATGCGTCGCCAGGTTGCCGCGATGGCAAAGGAGCTGAAGGTCATCGGCCTGATGAACACGCAGTTCGCGATCCAGGGCGACACGGTGTTCATCCTCGAGGTGAATCCGCGTGCGTCACGCACCGTGCCATTCGTTTCCAAGGCGACCGGCGTGCCGCTGGCGAAGATCGCCGCACGCGCGATGGCTGGCCGTTCGCTGGTGGCACAGGGCACCACACGCGAAGTGATCCCGGCGTACTATTCGGTGAAGGAGGCGATCTTCCCGTTCCTGAAATTCCAGAACGTCGATCCCATCCTTGGCCCCGAGATGCGTTCAACCGGCGAAGTGATGGGTGTGGGCCGCAGCTTCGGCGCAGCGTTCGCACGCGGTCACGATGCCGCCGGCATCAAGACGCCGCCGAAAGGCAAGGTGTTCGTGTCGGTGCGTGATGCCGACAAGGATCGCCTGCTGCCGATAGCCAGGGAGGTGCTCACACGTGGTTTCAGCCTGGTCGCCACCGAGGGCACAGCGCGTTACCTGGCCGAACATGGCGTGGTCTGCGAGCGCATCAACAAGGTGCTCGAAGGCCGCCCGCACGTGGTCGACCTTATCAAGAACGGCGAGATCGTCTATATCGTCAACACCACCGAGGGCAAGCAGGCGATCGCCGACTCGTTCTCGATCCGGCGCGAAGCCCTGCAGCAGCGCGTCACGTATTCCACTACCGTTGCAGGCGCGCGTGCGCTTGTCCATTCGCTGGATTTCCACAGTGATGGCGAAGTGCATAGCCTGCAGGAACTGCACAAGGAGCTTAGCGCATGAGTCGCGCACCCATTACCAAGGCTGGTTCGGAACGCCTGCGTGGCGAGTTGGAGCGGCTGAAGTCGGTCGACCGGCCACGCATCATTGCGGCTATCGCCGAAGCGCGTGCGCACGGCGATCTCAAGGAAAATGCCGAGTATCACGCTGCACGTGAGCTGCAGAGCTTTACCGAAGGCCGCATAGGTCAGCTGGAAGCCTTGTTGTCGACGGCCGAAGTGATCGATGTCACCCAGCTAAATCCTGGCAATCGCGTGGTGTTTGGTGCGATCGTCGATCTGGAAGACGAGGACAGCGGCACCGCCGTGACCTACCAGATCGTTGGCGACCTCGAAGCGGACATCAAGCAACGACTGATTGCCGTGTCATCGCCGATTGCACGTGCGCTGATTGGCAAGAGCGTGGGTGACAGCTTCGAGTTCACCGCGCCAAATGGTGTCAAGCATTACGAAATCACTGGCGTGCGCTATTCCTGAATGGTGTGTGTTGAAGGTACGTGCGGAACGGCTGGCCGCTGATGCGACCAGCCTGGTAACCAGCCAGCGGCGTAGCCGCTCCTGTCGACGGGCATCTGACAACGGTCCGCAACATGCCTCAGCAGAAAATTCTGTTTCTCAGCGTCTCGGCCGGTGCCGGCCACATGCGTGCTGCCGAAGCGCTGCGTCTCACCGCCGAGGCAGCTTTGCCGCATGTCGAAACCAGGCATCTGGATGCGATGGACTACGTGCCGTCCGCATTCCGCAAGCTATACACCGATTTCTATATCACGCTGATAAGCAGCTACCCGACACTGTGGGGCGTGCTGTACCAGCGTAGCTCGGACGCCGATCCGGATGGCCCGATGCAGAAGCTGAGACGGGCCATCGAGCGGCTGGGTACGGGGGATCTGCGCAAGGCGATCAATGCGTTCGCGCCCGACGCCATTGTCTGTACCCACTTCCTTCCCGCCGAAATGCTGATGCATGAGATCCGGCGCGAGCGGTTTGCGGTGCCGGTATGGGTCCAGGTGACCGATTTCGACCTGCATGGCATGTGGGTGATTCCGCGCATGACGGGCTTCTTCGCTGCCAGCGATGAAATTGCCTTCCGCATGAAGGCGAATAGCATCGAGGCACGACGCGTCCATACCACCGGCATCCCGGTGATGCCGGAGTTCACCCAGCCGCAGGATCGCCAGGCCTGCGCCGAGCGCTTCGGCCTCGATCCGACCAAGCAGACCATCATGCTGATGGGCGGTGGCGCCGGCGTCGGCAAGCTCGACGAAGTGGCGGCTGCGCTTATGCGGCTCGAATACGACTTCCAGCTGATCGTGCTGGCCGGACGCAACGAGGCTGCGCTGGCCAAGCTGAAGACTCATGCAGCGGAACATCCGGGGCGGCTGTTTTCGTTTGGCTTCACCAACGAAGTGGCACGGCTGATGGCCTGTTCCGACTTGGTGATCACCAAGCCCGGTGGATTGACCACATCCGAATGCCTTGCGATGGGCGTGCCGATGGTGGTGTATGCGCCCGTCCCTGGCCAGGAAGAGCGCAATGCGGACTATGTGCTGGAGCAGGGGGCTGCGCTCAAGGCGATCGACCTGATCTCGCTTGAGTACCGGGTGCGTCAATTGCTGGCCGAACCACAGCGGCTGGCGCGGATGCGTGAATGTGCACGCCGTCTGGGACAGCCGCAGGCGGCGCGGCATGTACTGGAGATCGTGCAGGCCCAGCTTGCAGGCCAGCAGTCAGTGGCTACGTTGGTGGGTCATTGAGCGTGCGTCAGCTGGATCAAAGACACCTGCGCGCAGGAGAAGCGCAGGTCCCCATGCGTCCCCTGGTACTGGTGCTGACGCTTGCCTGGACCATCCTGCTGGCTTTTTTCTTTGCCAACGTGGAGATCCAGATCGAGGGGGCTGCCGGTTGGGCAGCAAACCTGCCGACCTGGCGCATCGAGCATCACTGGCTGCTGGATATTTTCTGGGGCGGGCGGCCAATGACTGGTTATCACGCGTGGCTTTTCCCATGCATGGGGCTGTTCTTCCATTTCCCACTGATCTTCACCGGCCGCTGGAGCTGGCGTGCCGAGGCGCGTGTGTTCGCCTGCATCATGCTGTTCTGGATCACCGAGGACTTTCTGTGGTTCGTGTTCAACCCGGCCTATGGCGTCGCACATTTCGCGCCACGTTACATTCCATGGCATATCCACTGGTGGGGGCCGGCACCCAGCGATTACTGGGTTTCACTGTCCATATCCGGATTGCTGTTCTGGTTGTCGTGCCGCTCGGTACCATCGCGCCGCTAAACATCTGACGTACTTTCTCCATGCGGGCCGAATGCCGGGCACAAAAAAGGCCGCACATGTGCGGCCTTTTCATGACTCATTGCGCAGGGATCAGCGCTGACGAGCCTTGAAACGGGGATTGCTCTTGCAGATCACGAACACCTTGCCGCGACGACGCACAATCTTGCAATCGCGGTGCCGCGCCTTGGCGGACTTCAAAGAGTTAAGCACCTTCACGGCCAGCTCCTGACACTAAACGAAAATGTAAGCTGGCTAGTATATCGGTTGGCCCATTGTGTTACAAGCTCGGTATCACAGCCGATTCAGCCACGGTGGACAGGAACTGCTGCAGCACCGGTGAGCGATCGTCGCTGCGACTGGCCACGGCAAGCAACAGATAGGCATCGGCATCTTCCAGCGGCACGTAACTGACCCCGACCAGATGCACGGCGCGCATGCTGGCCGGCACCAGCGCCAGCCCCAGACCTGCCGCAACCAGGGCCAGCAGGCCGTTGATCTGTTGTGCGTGCTGGACGATCGACGGCTGAAAACCCGCTGTATTCGCCAATTTCACCAGTCGATCATAGAGCGTGGCAGCCAGTTCGCGTGGTTGCGAGACAAACGCGCTGCCTGCCACTTCGGAGAGACGCAGGCTGCTGCGGCCCGATAGTGGGTGGCCTGAGGGCAGGGCAAGCAACAGGGGTTCGCGGTCTATCACGCTCAGGCGCAGATTGCGTGCGTCCTGAGCATGGATTGGCTCGTCACGGACAAAGCCGACATCGATCTGACCCGCCAGCAACGCAGCGAACTGGGGTTCGGTGTACATCTCGCTGAGCTGCATGCGTACTTTCGGTGCAATCTGGCGGTAGCTGAGCAGGGTCTGCGGCAGGGCTGGATGAAACGAGACCGAGACGGTGTAAGCCAGCCGCAACCGGCCGCTGAAGCCAGCTGCTGCCGCTGCGACATGGTCGCGAGCCTCGTCGGCCCTGGCCAGGATATGCCGCGCTTCCTCCAGGAAGATGCGGCCGGGCTCGGTCAGCGCCACATTGCGCTTGTTGCGTTCGAGCAGACGCACACCGAGGTCCTGCTCAAGTGCCTGAATCTGCTGGGACAGCGGCGGTTGGGAGAGATGCAGGCGCAGCGCCGCTCGGGTGAAGCTCAGTTCCTCGGCAACGGCAATGAAGTAACGCAATTGGCGGAAATCAAACATATAGCGAAATCGAATAAATGATTAACTAAATATATATTTGATACTTTATCGTGTCGATCATAAAATCACTTCCGTCCCGCCACTTCCCCCTCCCCCTAGTGGCGGCGGCCCTCGCCCCGCAGCGACGCTAAATACGATATCTGGTTCAACTCCCCCCCTGAGCCCATATCGATGCGTCTTCCCTGCGGGGCGCTTTTCTTTGGTACACCGACGCCGCTACCTTCAAGGCAGCGGCGTCGGTGTTTCTGGGCACCTCGAACACAGGATTCAGATCTGGGTAGCCAGCCGGGTGCCTTGGGCGATCGCGCGTTTTGCGTCGAGTTCGGCGGCCACGTCGGCGCCGCCGATGACATGTACCTTCATGCCTGCGGCAATCAGCTCGTCGGCCAGTCGCCGATTCGGTTCCTGGCCGGCGCAGATCACGACGTGGTCGACCGGGAGGATTTGCGTGGCGCCATCGATCGTGATGTGCAGGCCCTGATCATCGAAACGCTGGTAGCTGACGCTGCCCAGCATGCTTACCTGCTTGGCCTTGAGAGTGGCCCGGTGCACCCAGCCGGTGGTTTTGTTCAGGCGCGCACCGGGACGTCCCTCACTGCGTTGCAGCAGCCAGATCTGGCGGGCGGATGCTTCAGGCTGGGCCTTTTGCAGGCCTCCACGCTGTGTGAGCTGCATGTCCACCCCCCATTCGCGGGTCCAGCGCGTTACGTCGGTGGTGGGTGAGGGCGCATGCTCGGCCAGGAATTCGGCCACGTCGAAGCCGATGCCGCCGGCACCGATGATGGCTACCCGCAGGCCTACCGGCGCATGCCGGGCCAGTACATCCAGATAGCTCAGTACGCGCGGATCGTCGCTGCCGGGAAAGCTCACGGCGCGCGGGGTGATGCCGGTGGCGATCACCACTTCGTCATAACCGCCGGCACGCAGCAGGTCGGTGTCTGCGGTTTGACCCAGTTGCACATCGACGCCGCGGTCGCCCAGTTGATGGCGGAAGTAACGCAGCGTCTCGTGGAATTCTTCCTTGCCCGGAATCTGCTTGGCATAGTTGAACTGGCCGCCGATTTCGCTGGCTTTATCGATCAGCGTTACGGCATGGCCGCGCTCTCCAAGTGTGCTGGCGCAAGCCATGCCGGCCGGGCCGGCACCAATGACCGCGATGCGCTTGCGCACACTGGCTGGTTCGATCTTCAGCTCGGTCTCGTGACAGGCGCGCGGGTTGACCAGGCAACTGGCCCGTTTGTTCTGGAACACATGGTCGAGGCAGGCCTGATTGCAGGCGATGCAGGTGTTGATCCGTTCGCTGCGCCCGGCTTTGGCCTTGTTGGCCCAGGCCGGGTCGGCCAGCAGCGGACGCGCCATCGAGACCATGTCGGCCTCTCCATCGGCCAGGATGCGTTCGGCCACCTCCGGCATGTTGATGCGGTTGGTAGTGATCAGTGGAATCGCCACTTCGCCCTTGAGCTTTTTGGTGACCCAGGCAAAACCCGCACGCGGCACGCTGGTGACGATGGTTGGTACGCGTGCCTCATGCCAGCCGATGCCGGTGTTGATGATCGAGGCGCCAGCCGCTTCGATTGCCTTGGCCAGCGTGACGATCTCGTTCCAGTCCTGGCCACCCTCGACCAGGTCGAGCATCGACAGCCGGTAGATGATGATGAAGTTGCGGCCGACCGCTGCGCGCGTGCGCCGCACGATCTCGATCGCGAAGCGCATGCGGCGGGTGGTGTCGCCGCCCCAGGCGTCGTTGCGTTGGTTGGTGCGTTCAGCGATGAACTGGTTGATCAGATAGCCTTCCGAACCCATCACCTCGACACCGTCGTAACCGGCGTCCTGAGCCAGCTTCGCGCAATGCACGAAGTCGCTGATGGTGCGCTCCACCCCGCGCGAAGAGAGTGCCTGTGGCGTGAACGGCGTGATCGGCGACTTGATCTTCGACGGTGCCACCGACAGCGGGTGATAGCCGTAACGCCCGGCATGCAGGATCTGCAGGCAGATACGGCCGCCTTCGGCATGTACAGCGTCGGTGAGCTTGCGATGCCGGGGCTTGTGCCATGGCATCGTGAGCCGGCCGCCGAACGGTTTCAGCCAGCCCCGGATGCTCGGCGCGATGCCGCCGGTGACCATCAAACCGACGCCGCCACGCGCACGTTCAGCGAAATAGGCCGCCAGCTTGTCGTAGTCGCTGGCCTTGTCCTCCAGCCCGGTGTGCATCGACCCCATCAGGATGCGGTTGGGCAGAGTGACATGGCCCAGATCGAGCGGGGCGAACAGTTTCGGGTAATTCATGCGACCTGCACCGGATCAAACGATCGTATGAATGTGCCGGTGTTTGGGGCGCAAAAGCAAGCACCGCGTGCTTGTGGCGGTCATGCCGTGGGTAGAAACCGGCTCAGGCCAGCAGCTGATGCACCAATGCGACGTAGCGGCGCATGGCTTCCTCTTCGGGCACGCCATTCAATTGCGCCCACGCCTCGTGCTTGGCGGTGCCGACAAAGTCGAAGAAGCCCGGCTGGGTCCGGCGCAGGTCGCCCTCGGAGCCTTGCTTGTACAGGGCATACAGTTTCAGCAGAGTGTCGTTGTCGGGGCGCGTACCCAATCGCTGGATGTCCTCGGCGGCTTGTTCGAAATCGCGGCGAAGATCGGTCATAGGGCGGATCGGGCTGACTTGCAGTGTAAGAAGAACGGCTAGATAGCACGCGTTCCGAGCAGGGTCAACGCGTTAAACTTCCGCATTCTTCCGTTCAGCCAGGATCTTGCCATGAGCCATGCCGTGCCCGTTCCCGTACTCACCATCGACGGGCCATCCGGGTCGGGCAAGGGCACCATCAGCGCACTGGTGGCCGAGCATCTGGGCTGGCGGCTGCTGGATTCGGGCGCGCTGTACCGGGCGGTGGGCTATGCCGCCGGCATGGCCGGGCTGGACCTGTCCGATGTGGAGGCGGTGACCCGTTGCGCCCACGGCACGAAAATCCAGTTTCGCGCGGCCCCGGATGGCAGTGCGACGCGAGTCATGGTCAACGGACACGATGCCACCGACGAACTGCGCACCGAAACCGCCGGCGCGGCGGCCTCAGCGATTGCCTCGATGCCATCGGTACGTGAAGCCTTGGTGGCGCTGCAGCTGGGCTTCCGCAAGTCGCCTGGACTGGTCGCCGACGGGCGGGACATGGGCACGGTGATCTTTCCGGATGCCGCGTTCAAGGTTTTCCTTACCGCGAGCGCCGCCGAACGCGCGAAAAGGCGCTATAAGCAGTTGAAGGAAAAGGGACTCAGCGTTACACTAGCCGGCCTTCAGCGCGAAATTGAGGCGCGTGACAGCCGCGATGCATCGCGTGCGGTCGCGCCGCTCAAGCCTGCCGAAGATGCCGTGCTGGTGGATACCACCGGGATGGGCATCGACGAGGTCGTCGCGAAAGTACTTGCCGTCGTGCAGCCTTAAGTTTGGGTTGCACGGCGGTTTCTGCGCTCCTGCCGCGGCAGGGGATTTTGACCCACGGTGACGACGGTCGGTTCCGAGGAACCACCTGAAGACACCCCCAACCGGTGGACCGGAAAGTCCGTGCGCAACACATCAGCAAGCGCAACGTACAACGGTCTTTTCCCACTATGGAATCAACATGACTGAAAGTTTTGCCGAACTGTTTGAACAGAGCCAGCAGGCCATCTCCAAGCTGAAGCCCGGCGCCATCGTCACCGGCATCGTTGTGGAAATCCGCAATGACGTCGTCGTGATCAATGCAGGCCTGAAGAGCGAAGGCATCGTCCCGATCGAGCAGTTCAAGAGCGAAGAGGGCGTACTGGAGGTGCAGGTAGGCGACGAGGTGAAGGTTGCCCTCGAAGCTTTGGAAGACGGTTTCGGCGAAACCAAGCTGTCGCGCGAGAAAGCCAAGCGCTCGATGGTGTGGGACGACCTCGAGCACGCGTTCGACAAGGAAGAAACCATCGTTGGTCTCATCTCCGGCAAGGTCAAGGGCGGCTTCACGGTCGACATCAAGGACGTCCGCGCATTCCTGCCGGGCTCGCTGGTCGACGTGCGTCCGGTGCGCGACCCGGTGTTCCTCGAGGGCAAGGAACTCGAGTTCAAGATCATCAAGCTCGACCGCAAGCGCAATAACGTGGTGGTCAGCCGCCGCGCCGTCGTCGAGACCGAGTTCTCCGCCGAGCGCGAGCAGCTGCTTGAGCGCCTGACCGAAGGCGCGGTGGTCAAGGGCACCGTCAAGAACCTGACCGACTACGGCGCGTTCGTGGATCTGGGCGGTATCGACGGCCTGCTGCATATCACCGACATGGCGTGGAAGCGTGTGCGCCATCCGTCCGAAGTCGTCAACGTCGGCGACGAGCTGGACGTGCGCGTGCTGAAGTACGACAAGGAGCGCAACCGCGTTTCGCTGGGCCTGAAGCAGCTGGGCGACGACCCGTGGGTCGCGATCGCCCGCCGTTATCCGGTCGGCAGCCGCCTGTTCGGCAAGGTCTCCAACGTCACCGATTACGGCTGCTTCGTCGAGATCGAGCCGGGCGTGGAAGGCCTGGTGCACGTGTCCGAGATGGACTGGACCAACAAGAACGTCAACCCGGCCAAGGTGGTTCAGGTCGGCGACGAGACCGAAGTCACCGTGCTGGACGTGGATGAGGAGCGTCGCCGCATCTCGCTGGGTATCAAGCAGACCCGCTCGAACCCGTGGGAAGCCTTCGCAGCGATGCACAAGAAGGGCGACAAGGTCTCCGGTCAGATCAAGTCGATCACCGATTTCGGCGTGTTCATCGGCCTAGACGGCGGCATCGACGGTCTGGTGCACCTGTCCGACATCTCCTGGCAGATGTCCGGCGAAGATCTGGTTCGCAACTTCAAGAAGGGCGACGAGATCGAGGCCGTGGTGCTGGCGGTTGATCCGGAGCGCGAGCGCATCTCGCTCGGCATCAAGCAGATGGAGCAGGATCCGTTCGGCCAGTTCATGGCGGCGAATCCGCGCGGCACCATCGTCAACGGCACTGTCAAGGAAGTCGATGCGAAGGGCGCCGTGATCGATCTGGGCGAGGGCGTCGAGGGTTACCTGCGCGCCAACGACATCGCCAAGGAGCGCATCGAGGATGCCACGCTGCATCTGAAGGTGGGCGACAAGGTCGAAGCCAAGTTCACTGGCATGGATCGCAAGGGTCGCCAGCTGGCACTCTCGATCCGCGCTAAGGATGAGGAAGATGTGCCTGAGGTGGCTGCCGTCGACTACGCGTCGGCATCGACCGGCACGACCAAGCTTGGCGCGTTGCTCAAAGAGCAGTTCGACAAGGCTGACTGATCACACGTTGCAGACTGATGCGGGGCGGCATATCGCCGCCCCGCTGTTTCATGTCACGGACATTGGGGTCCCATGACCAAATCCGAATTGATCGAGGCGCTGGCCAGGCGCCAGACCCATCTTGCGTTTGCCGATGTCGAGATGGCCGTCAAGAGCGTCATCGAACAGATGAGCCAGGCCCTGGCTCAGGGCGAGCGCATCGAAGTGCGTGGTTTTGGCAGCTTCGCGCTGCATTTCCGCCCACCGCGCATGGGTCGCAACCCGAAGACAGGTGATGCTGTGGCGTTGCCTGGCAAGCATGTGCCGCATTTCAAGCCAGGCAAGGAATTGCGCGAACGCGTCAATCTTGATCTGGATCAGCAAGCCGGCTGAGCCGGCAGTTGCAGGTTTATCGAAGGCAGGCGACGCGAGTCGGCCTGCCTTCTCTTTTTTTGACCACGCAACTGGGATTCGGAGAGTGCTTCCATGAATCGCTGTCGCACTGATTGCCGGCGTCGCCTGTGCCAGTCGTGGTCAATCGGGTAAAGTCTCGGCATGCGACTGCTCGCCATACTCATCCTTGTGATTTTCATCGCGGCCGGCGTGGTGCTGGGTGCGCTCAACGCCGATCTGGTCGGTTACGACCTCGCGTTTGCCCAGGTTCACTTGCCGAAAGGGGCTGCCTTGCTGGGCGCTCTGGTAATCGGCTGGCTGCTTGGCGGCCTTACCGCATGGCTGGGCGTGAGCATGGGCCAGCGCCGCCTGCGCCGCCGGCAACTGCACGCCGACAAGAAACTGTCGTCGAAACCATGAATCTCATGTCTGTGCTGGTCCCCCTGGTACCAGCGGCGTTTGCCCTTGGCTGGTGGTCATCGCGCCGGGTGGGTGCGCGCCGCTCCGGGGCCGAAGTCAGCGAACTTTCCTCGGATTATTTCCGCGGCCTGAACTACCTGCTCAACGAGGAGCAGGACAAGGCTATCGAGGTGTTTCTCAAGCTGGCCGAATACAACCGCGACACGGTGGAAACGCACCTTGCGCTGGGCAACCTTTTTCGCCGGCGCGGTGAGGTGGACCGCGCGATCCGCCTGCATCAGCATCTGGTGTCGCGACCTGGCCTGTCCGATGCAATGAAGACGGTGGCCTTGCTGGAGCTGGGCGAGGACTACATGCGTGCCGGCCTGCTCGATCGTGCCGAAGCGCTCTTTTCCGACCTCGTGGCGATGGATGCACATGCGCCATCGGCACTGCGCCATCTGATCGCGATCTACCAGCACGAACGCGACTGGCACAAGGCGATCGAGCATGCGCGCCGGCTGGAAGTGATGACCAGCGAGGACGAGGCACCGATGATTGCCCAGTTCTATTGCGAGCTGGCCGAACGTTCGCGCCAGCATGGCGCGCGCGCCGAGGCACGCGATTACCTGCGTCAGGCGTTCAAGTGCCAGGCGGACTGCGTGCGTGCCTTCATGTTGACCGGTCGACTGCATGCCGAGGATGACCAGCATGTCGAGGCAGTGACTGCGTACGAGGCAGCGATCCAGGCCGATATCGCGTTCACCCCGGAAATCCTGCCGCCGCTGCTCAACAGCTATGCGCGCTCGCAGCAGATGGAGCGTGCCGAAGTTTTCCTGCGCGAAATGCTGAGCCGCTATCACGGTGTTTCGCCGGTACTGGCGTTGACCCAGTTGTACCGGCAACGTGACGGCGAACGCGCCTCGATCGACTTCCTCACCTCGCAGCTGCGCCTGCGCCCGTCCGTGCGTGGTCTGATGGCGCTGATCGACGCGACCATGGACAAGATCGAGGGCGAGGCACGCGAGAATTTCCTGATCCTGCGCGACCTGACGCGCAAGCTGCTGGAGGGTCAGGCCATGTACCGCTGCAGCCGCTGCGGTTTCGGTGCCAAGGCGCATCATTGGCAATGTCCCAGTTGCAAGAGCTGGAGCACGATCCGGCCGATCCATGGCGTCGCCAGCGAATGACATGAGGATCGCGATGGCCATTGGATGGTTGCTTTTCGCATTTCTGTTCACGCTGTTGCTGGTACGCGGCGCGATCGGTTATGCGCATCGACGTGGCATGCTCGATCAGCCGGGGCAACGCCGCTCGCATACGATGCCGACGCCACGCGGTGGCGGCATCGGCATCGTGCTGGCGATGCTGGTCTGTCTGCCTGGCATATGGTGGAGCCTCCCGGCGACGTGGCCTGCCAGCGTGATCGTTGGGCTGCTTGCTGCGCTGACCGTCGTGGCACTCGCGGGCTGGTGGGACGATCACCGCTCGCTGCCGGTGCTGCCACGACTGGCGATGCAGCTACTGGCGGTATTCGGATTTTCCGCCACCATGCTGGCCACGGGCTTGTCGTTCTGGTGGCTGCCATTGCTGTTGGCGGGTGGGGTCTGGAGCATCAACCTGCACAATTTCATGGATGGCATCGATGGGCTGCTGGCGCAACAGGTCATTTTCGTGGCCTGTGGTCTGACGTGGCTGGCGTGGATCACGGCACAGCCGATGCTGGCCCTGGCGGCAGCGTCCCTGGCGGCAGCGACCCTGGGTTTCTGGTGCTACAACTGGCCACCGGCGCGGATCTTCATGGGTGATGTCGGCAGTGGCAGCGTCGGCCTGCTGATCTTTGCGTTCAGCGCCATGCTGTGGCGGATCGAGCATGCCTTGCTGTGGCCTGCGCTGCTGTTGTCGTCGGCCTTCGTGACGGATGCCAGCATGACCCTGTTCACGCGCATGTGGCGCGGGCGCCGCTGGTACACTGCGCATCGCGAACATCTGTACCAGTGGCTGGTGCGTCGAGGGGGGACGCATGCCGGTGCGGATGTGACATACCTGAGCTGGAATCTGTTGATCGCCACGCCATTGACCTGGTTGGCCTGCAGTCATCCGCAGCTGGCGCTGCCGATTACCATGATGGCCTATCTTGCTGCGGCAGTGCTGTGGCTTTCACTGAAACGTCGCTGTCTGCGACGCCCTCCCTTCAAGGTCCGCCATGTCGTTGCGTAAACTTGTCGGTTTCATTCATCCGCGCATCGCGGTCGTGCTGCACGACCTGGCGATGGCGGCGCTGGCGTGGTGGATAGCCAAGCTGTTGCGCTATGCGTTGAAACCCGAGGAGATCGTCAGCTATCAGCTGTTCGAACTCCCGATCGTGCTGATGGTGCAAGGACTGATTTTTCGCTGGACCGGGCTATACAAGAGCGTCTGGCGTTTTGCCAGCCTGCCGGATCTCTGGAACATCCTGCGCGCCGTGGTGATGGGGGGAGTGGCGATTTATCTGGCCCTGTTCCTGTACAACCGCCTCGACGGCGTGCCGCGCTCGGTCATGCTGCTTTATCCGGTGCTGCTGGCAGTGCTGCTCGGCGGCCCCAGGCTGATCTACCGCTACTGGAAGGACAGTCGCAACGACCTGTTGCACAATCAGGTCGTGAAGCGTGTCCTGATCGTGGGCGCGGATGGAGCAGGTGAGGCGCTGTCGCGCGACCTGCGTCGCGACAACCGCTATGCCGTAGTCGGCTTCGTCGATGACAAGGCCAGCCTGCGCGGTGCCAGCATCAACGGTCATCCGGTGCTGGGTCGTTTCGAGCAGTTGCCCGAAATCGCACGTGAAGCTGCGGTCGACATGTTGCTGATTGCCCTGCCGGGTGCCACGACCACTGAAATGCGCCGGATAGTGTCGCTGTGCGATGCGACCGATCTGCCGTACCGGACGGTTCCACGACTGGAAGACGTCGTCGCTGGTCGGGCCCAGTTCAACCAGATCAAGGAAGTGGCGATTGAGGATCTGCTCGGTCGCGACACGGTGGAACTGGACTGGACCGCCATCCGCGAGACCCTGACCATGCGCCGCGTACTGGTCACTGGCGGCGGCGGCTCGATCGGTTCGGAACTGTGCCGTCAGGTGGCCCGGCTGGGTGCAAACTCGCTGATCGTGGTCGAGCAGAGCGAATACAACCTGTATCGCATTACCCAGGAACTGCGCGCGGATTTCCCCGAGTTGATTCTCGAGGGCATCCTTGCCAACTGTGGCGATCAGGCTGCGATGCACAAGGTGTTCACCGAAGCCAGGCCGCAGGTGGTGTTTCATGCAGCGGCCTACAAGCATGTCCCGATGTTGCAGGGACAACTGCGCGCGGCGTTCCGCAACAACGTACTGGGCACATGCACGGTGGCCGACGCAGCGCGCGAGGTCGGGGTCGACTGTTTCGTGCTGATCTCCACCGACAAGGCGGTCAATCCGACCAGCGTGATGGGTGCCTGCAAGCGCGTCGCCGAAATCTACTGCCAGAACCTCAACGCGCATGCCGACACCCGTTTCATGACAGTGCGATTCGGCAATGTGCTGGATTCGGCCGGGTCGGTGGTGCCGCTGTTCCGTGAGCAGATCCACGCAGGCGGTCCGGTGACCGTGACCCATCCGGAAATCTCGCGCTACTTCATGACGATCCCCGAGGCCTGCCAGTTGATCCTGCAGGCGGCAAGCATCGGCCACGGTGGCGAGATCTTTGCGCTCGACATGGGCGAGCCGGTGAGGATCCGCGATCTGGCCGAACAGATGATCCGTCTTGCCGGCAAGAAGCCGGGCAGCGAGATTCCGATTGTCTACACCGGACTGCGCGCCGGTGAAAAACTGTTCGAGGAATTGTTTCATCCGCTCGAGAACTACACCGCGACCGCGCATGCCAAGATCTTTCTGGCACAGTACCGTGAAGTATCGTGGGAGTTGTTGCAGGCGCTGTTGCACAAGGCAACCGAGGCGGTCGACGTATTCGATGAAGAAGAGCTTCGACGCTGCGTGTCCAGCCTGCTGCCCTCGTTCCGCTGGAGCGAGTCCGCGCAGCCGGACAACGTGGTGTCGATCCGTCGTAACGAAACTGGAGAGCAGTAAGTGAGCAAGCCTCTGCGCAAGGTCGTGTTTCCCGTGGCCGGACTCGGCACGCGTTTTCTGCCGGCAACCAAGGTCGTTGCCAAGGAGATGCTGCCGGTACTCGACAAGCCGCTGATCCAGTACGCCGTGGACGAGGCGGTGGATGCCGGCGCCGACACGCTTATCTTCGTCACCAATCGCTACAAGCACGCGATCGCCGATTACTTCGACAAGGCCTACGAGCTGGAGGCGAAGCTGCAGGAAAAGGGCAAGGACGAGTTGCTTGCCCTCGTGCAGGGCACCTTGCCACGGCACGTGCGGGCGATCTTCGTGACCCAGCCCGAGGCACTCGGCCTTGGCCATGCCGTGTTGTGCGCCAAGCCAGTGGTCGGCGACGAACCCTTCGGCGTGGTGCTTCCTGACGACCTGATCTGGAACGGCGCGATCGGCACGGGCAAGGGTGCATTGCGGCAGATGGCCGAACTCGCCGAATCGCAGCATGCTGGCGTAATCGCGGTCGAAGAAGTGCCGCACAGCGAAACCGACAAATACGGCATCGTCGATGCGCAGAAGATCGACGAACGCAGTGCGCAGATCCGCCATATGGTGGAGAAGCCCAAGCCTGCCGATGCGCCGTCGAACCTGGCGGTGGTCGGCCGTTATGTGCTGCCTGGCCGCATCTTCCAGTTGCTGGAGCAGACCACGCCTGGTGCAGGTGGCGAAATCCAGCTCACCGATGCCATCGATGCATTGCTGAAGGAGCAGGGCAAGGTACTCGCCTACCGCTTCGAGGGGATCCGTTTCGATTGTGGCAACAAGGCAGGTCTGGTGCGTGCAACCATGCACATGGCGATGCAGGACCCGAAGCTTGCACCGACGGTACGCGCTTTCCTCGATCAGCTCTGAATCACTGCACCATCCGCCATGATGCGCACGGTCATGCAGCGTGTGCATCGATGCAAAGGTTGGTGAGGTCGGGAGCCGGTCATGCTTGATCGGCAACAGCTACAGGCTGGAGTCACAACGGCTGCATGAAACCCTCTTCGGCCAGCTCCTATTACCGCGCCACGGCCACGCCGTACGAGCCCTTTGCGCCATTGCAGGGCCGCACTCATGCGCGCGTCGCGATCGTAGGTGGCGGTTATGCGGGATTGAACACGGCGCTGGGATTGGCCGAACGCGGCGTGCGCGATGTCGTGTTGCTGGAGCGTGAACAGGTCGGCTTCGGTGCTTCGGGCCGCAACGGAGGCTTCGTTTTCGGCGGCTACTCGCTTGGCGAGCAGTCGCTGCTCGGGCAATTGGGGCCAGCGCGTGCGCAGGCCCTGTTCAAGCTCACCACCGAAGCAGTGCAGCGCATTCGCCAGCGCATTATCGATTACTCGATTGCCTGCGATGCGGTCGATCAGGGCGTGATCTGGGCCAACTGGTTCCGCGATCCGGGCGTGCTGCGCCAACGCCAGCAGCTGCTGGCCGAGCAGTATGGTGTGCAATGGCAATGGCTGCCGCAGGACGAGTTGCGCGGGCTCGTCCGCAGTGAGCGTTATCACGATGGTTTGTACGAACGCGATGCGCTGCATCTGCATCCGCTGAACTACGCGATCGGGCTTGCGGCTGCCGCAGGCGCGCACGGTCTACGCATCCATGAAAACAGCGGCGTGCGCAGCCTGAGCCGCGAAGGCCTGCAATGGCGCCTGCGCACCGCCCAGGGTGAACTGCTGGCCGATCAGGTCGTGCTGGCCTGTGGCGGCTATCTGGCGGGGCTGCGGCGATCGATCGATCGCGCGATCCTGCCGATCGCCACTTACGTGATGGTGACCGAACCGCTGGATCACCGACTGGATGAATGCCTGCACACCCGCGCGGCGATCTATGACAGTCGCTTCGCTTTTGACTATTACCGCGCATTGCCCGATACGCGCTTGCTGTGGGGTGGACGCATATCGATCCGCAATCGTTCGCCAAACGCGGTGCAGCGGTTGCTGACGCGGGACCTTCTGCGGGTGTTTCCGCAACTGAAGGGAGTGAAGGTCGACTACGCGTGGTCGGGCCTGATGAGCTATGCGCGCCACCAGATGCCGCAAATAGGCAGCAGCGGGGACGGGCTATGGTGGGGACAGGCATTCGGTGGACATGGCCTGGCGCCGACGTGTGCCGCCGGTGAACTGCTGGCGGCAGCGATTGCCGCGGGCGACGATGGCTGGAAGCAGTTCGCCGACTATGGTCTGGACAGCACGCACCGGCCGTTCGGTTATCTTGGCGCGCAGGCGAGTTACTGGTGGCAACAGGGGCGCGACTGGTTGAAGACGAGGGTGGAAGGATGAGTGAGCAAGTGGATGAAATAAGCTGGGCGGATTTCGAGAAAGTGCTGGTCGTCGCCGGTACGGTGATCCGGGTCGAACCATTTCCGGAAGCGCGCAAGCCAGCCTGGAAGGTCTGGGTGGATTTCGGTCCCTACGGCGAGAAGAAGACCAGTGCACAGATTGCGGCGCTGTACAGCGCTGAGCAATTGCTCGGCCGGCAGATCGTTGGCGTGATCAATTTTCCGGAGAAGCAGATCGGCCCGTTCCGCTCGCAATTCCTGCTGACCGGGTTCCCGACCGATGATGGCGTGGTGCTCACGGCGATCGAGCGCGCGGTGCCGAACGGTACCCGGTTGGCCTGACATGCGGGATGCGTCCTGTTTGCGGCGTGCCTGTGCCGAGGATGCTGCGGAAATCGCACGACTGGCCGGCGAGCTTGGCTATCCGGCCGAGACACAGACCATGACCGTCCGGCTCGCTGCACTGCTGCCGCAACCGCAACAGCATGTGATGGTTGCGCAAGCTGACGACGGCAGGTTGCTCGGCTGGATTGCCGTCGAGCGTCGGCTCACGCTTGAATCCGGCGAACGCATCGAGATCGTCGGCCTGGTGGTAGATACCGCAGCCAGGGGCAGCGGTATCGGGCACGTGCTGGTGAGCGATGCGGAACACTGGGCACGCCAGCAGGGATTCGACGCCATTTGGGTGCGTTCCAATGTGACACGATTCCAGTCGCATCCGTTCTACCAGCGTCTGGTCTATGTCCATCGGAAAACCCAGCACGCCTATACCAAGTTGCTTGATGCGTGAGTCAGCTGCGTTACCCATTTCGTCACCATCGCTTCGATCCGCTGGTGCAGCTTGCCCGTTTCGCTCGCAGTTCCCGCTTGTCGGTTTTTCCACGGATAATGACGTGGTGCTCAGCTAATGACGTGGTGCTCAGCGCGTTGAAGCGGCCGGTACCCAACGGCACATGGCTGGGTTGAGCACGCGGCGTTCGCCGCCGAAACGGTTGCCTACCAGAGATAGACCTGCAGCGATGGTTCCCTCGACTTGAGCGGAATCCGCTGCAACAGCTCGCGCTGGTCGGGGTAATTCATCGCGCTGCGTTCGAGCAGGTTGTCGATCTGGGCGAGATCATGCTGTGCCTCTTCGGACGTGGGCGGGCGCATGTGCTGCGGATCCGGGAACAGTCCCACGCCAGCGAGCAGGCTGTACCAGGACATCGTCGGATAGCCCTGGCCGAAGACACCTTTTTTCAGTCCCGGAATGATCGGCTTGCTGGCTAGCCAGGTGGTCAGCAAATGCCGGAGCGGGCGCGACAAGTGGGTGTTGGCTGCGTTTGCGCGCCAGTAATCGGTGTCGGTGCGCGTGTTGGTCTTGTAGTGGGTGACGATGTAGTCGCGGGTACCCTCGAACTGGACGTTGATCGTCTGGTTGAAGTTTGCCCGCGCCTCGGCACCGAGGTCGCCCTTTTCCAGCGCCGCGACGAACATGTACGCGGTCCTCTGGACGAACAGCAGGGTCGTGGCCTCCAGCGGCTCGATGAACCCCTGCGCCAGGCCTACCGCGAGGCAGTTGCGGTTCCAGCTTTCGGCGACGCGGCCGACACGCATCTTCAGGTGGCGTGCCGGCACGTCCGCATCCAGCACGCCGAGATGCGCACGCAATTCCGTCTCGGCCTGCTCGGGCGAGCAGTAATCGGTGCTGTAGACGTAGCCATTGCCGTAACGGTTGGTCAGCGGAATCTTCCAGGCCCAGCCGTTCTTGAGCGCGGTGGAGACGGTCTGCGACATGATCGGCCCGTCAATGGGCGTCGCCAGGGCAATCGCCGCGTTGTTGAACAGGTTCTCCGCGTAGGGAACGAACGGTGTCTTCAGTGCCTTGCCGATCAGCAGCGAGGCAAAGCCGGTGCAGTCGATGAAGAAGTCGGCATCCAGTATCTCGTCGCCCTCGAGGCGCAGGGAACCGATGTCACCATTGTCCTTCAGGATCACCTCGTTCACGTGGCGTGCGACATGGCGCACGCCGCGCTCCAGCGCTTTCCTGAGCAGAAAGGCGCCAAGCAGGGTGGCATCGAAGTGGTAGCCATGCCAGATGTCGAACGGGAAGCTGTGCGCCGGTTTGGGTGCCCGGCAGTCGCGCGCCAGACGGCTGGCGATGAAGAATCGGTCTGGGTGTGCGTACACGTCGGCATGGTTCAGGCGCGAATGCACGTTGTTGATGAATTGCGTCATGGTCAGGTTGTCGAGCATCGACGCAAATGCGTGGAAGTAGCTCTCGAAACCCGGACGTGTCGACCACTTGTCGAAGGTGATGCCGTTTTTGTAGGTCGCGTTGCAGGCGGGCATCCATTCGGCTTCCTCGATGCCGAGGTCCTCGAAGAAGCGGCGCAGGAACGGTGTCGAACCCTCGCCGACGCCGATCGTGGCGACTTGCGGCGACTCGATCACGGTGACTTCAAGCCTGGATCCATAGGCCGTGTTGGCCAGCGTCAGTGCCGTCATCCAGCCGGCGGTGCCACCACCGACCACGACGATCCGGCGTACCGGCGGATCGGCCTCGATCCGCGTGCCAGCGCGATGCGCGGCAGCAGGCTCGTTGAATGGTGCGGCGGTGTCTGGCATGGCGCAGGTCACTGACTTGTCGAGGCGGTGCCCAAGAGGAATCCATTTCGGGATCGTGGTCAATAGCCGGTGCCGGTGTCCCGATGATCAGGTAATGGCTGCGATGGCTGGTGTTGTCGTGACTGACGCGGCGATTCAACGAGTGACGCGATCCAGCCAGACTTCCAGCCCCTGCGCATTCAGCTCGATGTCCATGTGCAGCAGTTGCTCCAGCACCGCATGCCCCTGGCTCCATCCGTGTGCATGTGCACGCGCGGCATACAACTCGGTGAGGCCATCGACCAGTCTGGCGTGCCTGTCAGGGCCAGCGTCCGCCTCCAGCGCAAGCGCCACCATGGCGTCGATCTGCACGTGCAGGTCGGCGGCCAGTCGGGTGACGTCCTCGATACGGCCGAAGTGGGTGGGGTACATCGCCACGGGTTGCAAGGCGAGCAGGCGATCGATGGAGGCATGCAGCTCTTCCGGATCGAACTGCACCGGCGAGGTGGTGGGCAGGATGAACGGCCCCTTTGCGGTATCGAATTCGCGATAGGAAAGGCCAAAGACGTCGCCTGTGAAGCACACATCCGCTTGCTTGTCGTGGATGGCGATGTGGTGCTTGGCGTGACCGGGGGTGTCGAGGCAGTGCAGGGGCCGCCCGGCCAGGCTTGCGATGTACCCATCCTGAGCTTCAACCACGCGCTCGGCGGGCACCGGTCGCAGCCGTCCATATTCCCGTTCCATCACGGCCTCGCCATATACCGCACTGGCACCGGCCCACAGCACCGACGGATCGATCATGTGTCGCGCGCCGCGCGGATGCACGACCAGTTGGGCATTCGGCAACCGTGCGATCAGCTCGCCCGTGCCGCCGGCATGGTCCAGATGTACATGGGTAAGGATCAGCCAGTCCACATCGGCAGCGGTGATCCCGGCATCCACCAGTGCAGCCAGCATGCGTGGCACGGAATGGTTGGTGCCGCAGTCGATGAATGCGCCACGGCCGTTCTCGACGATCAGGTACGCCGCATCAAACCGTGGCCGCACGAAACCGGTGTCGATGGTGTGGATGCCGTGGACGGTCATGCCTGCCTCGCGATGAGTCGATTCGGCGAGGTTAGCAAGTCGCGCAGGGGGAAGCACTTGCGCCTTGGTCGAGCCGGGCCTGTCCCGGCCCTATCCCGCCTTGCGGAACGTCAGGTTGATGCGGACTCCGCCGAGTGCTTCGTGATATCCCGGCTTGAGCGGCATCACGCCGTGGTAGCGCAATCGCGCCGGACCACCCCAGACCACCACGTCGCCATGTGCCAGCGGCACGCGGACCTGTGCATCCTTGCGCAGCCTGCCGCCGAACAGGAACACCGCTGGCATGCCCAGTGAAACCGACACGATCGGTTGTCCGAGATCATGCTCGTCGCGATCCTGATGCAGGCTCAGCCGTGTGCCAGCTTCGTAGCGGTTGATCAGGCAGGCATCCGGCACAAAGCCGGCAAACCCGGCGTGCGCCGCCGCGGCAGTGGCCAGCTGCAGGAATGCCTCCGGCAATCCGGGCCAGGGCTTGCCGCTGAGCGGATCGACCGGATCGTAGCGATAGCCACGGCGGTCGCTGACCCAGCCGAGCGATCCGGCGTTGGTCATGCCCACCGACATGCGAAAGCCACCAGGCGTGATCAGATGGCGGAACGGCGTTTGCATGACTACCGCGTCCAGCGCGTGCAGCAGCGCAGTCTCATCGGCCAGTGCAAAGCCGCGCAACACCACCGCGCCATCGCACAGCGGTTCGTCCCAGCGTACTGGGCTGGTCACGTTGCCGAACAGGTCCGCCGTATTCATGCAGCGTCGTGGAAGATGATGCCGAGGGTATGCCGATGGCCAGAGCGCACACGACTCACGCCGTGGCGCAGGTTCACCCGATAGCTGCCGCGCACGCCCTGCACCGGACGATGATGCACGGCGAAGATCACGGCATCGCCCTGGCGTAGCGGCACGACTTCCGGACGCGACTGCATGCGCGGACGCTGTTCAGTCAGCACGAACTCGCCACCGCTGAAATCGCGTCCCGGCTCGGACAGCAGGACCGCCAGCTGCAGTGGAAATACATGTACGCCGTACAGATCCTGGTGCAGGCAGTTGTAGTCGCCTGCACCATATTGCAGCAGCAGCGGGGTAGGGCGTGACTGGCCGGCTGCATGGCAGCGATCGATGAATTCTGCATGCGTGGCCGGATAATGCACGGCGATGCCCATCGCTGCATTCCAGCGATTTGCGATCGGTGCGAGGTGCCGATAGAACGCCTCGCGCAGACTGGCGATCAATGCCGGCAACGGATAGCTGAAATACTTGTACTCGCCGCGCCCGAAACCATGCCGCTCCATGGCGATGCGGCTGCGGAACGGCGACTCATCGGCATAAAGGCTGGCGAGGGTCTGGCACTCCTGCGGTGACAGCAACGCTTCGAGCATCGTGCAGCCCTGCGCGTCGAGTTCACCGGTGACGCGGACCCAGTCGAATACCTGCAGCCGCGCATCGGCGCCAGCGGTTGCGGCTGCATGCATGCGGTGTAGCTGTACATTCACCGCGAGGCCTCGCGATCCAGCAGGGTACGCTTGCGTTGAACGCCCCAGCGGTAGCCGGACAGGCCACCGTCATTACGCACCACGCGATGGCACGGGATCGCCACTGCCAGTGCATTCGCCGCACAGGCCTGGGCCACGGCACGTACGGCTCGTGGTGAGCCGATGCGCCGGGCAATCTCGCTGTAGCTCGCGGTGCTGCCTGCCGGGATATCACGCAATGCCTGCCACACGCGTTGCTGGAACGCCGTGCCACGCACGTCCAGCGGCAGGTCGAGACCGATCGCGGGGGCTTCCACGAAGCCGACCACCTGCGCCACCAGCTGTTCAAATGCACGGTCGCCACCAATCAGGTTCGCCTTCGGGAAGCGATCCTGCAGGTCGCGGGCCAGCGCCTCCGGATCGTCACCCAGCAGGATCGCGCAGACGCCGCGCTGGCTCTGCGCAACCAGGATCGCGCCGAGCGAACACTCGCCAATGGCAAAGCGGATATCGTTGTCGATGCCGCCGGCGCGATAGCTGGACGGTGTCATGCCAAGCATCTGGTTGGCGGTTTCGTAGAAACGGCTGTTGGAGCTGTAACCGGCATCGTAGATCGCCGAGGTCACCGTATCGCTGCGGTCAAGTTCGCTGCGCACGCGCTGGGTGCGGTGTGCCACGGCGTACTGTTTCGGGGTCAGTCCGGTCACGGCCCTGAACACGCGGTGGAAGTGGAACGTGCTCAATCCGGCCTGCTTCGCCAATTGCTCCAGCGTCGGTTCCGTCTCGGCATTCTCTATCCAGCGACATGCTTCAGTGACGATGGCCGCATGTTGCTCCGGCAGCGAGGGCTGGTCGGGTTTGCAGCGCTTGCATGGGCGGAAGCCGGCGCGCTCGGCCTCGGCCGCCGTGGCATGGAATGCCAGGTTCTCGGGCCGCGCCGGGCGTGCCCCGCAGGACGGACGGCAATACACGCCGGTCGTCCTGACCGAATAGAAGAATGTGCCATCGGCACGCGCATCGCGGCTCTGCACGGCAGCCCAGCGTGGATCGTTGTGGATGGCCGTGGCCAGTTCGGCATTTTTGACGGAGGCTTTCATGAGTGCTCCTTCCAGCGGTTTATCTCGTGCTGCCCAAGTTACGCATCGCTGGTGCAGGAAACACTCCGACTCTTGCGCTCGAATTCGTGAATCCCGAAAACATGCGGCTTCGGTTCACCATTGCAGCACGAGCTTGCCGATGTGTGCACTGCTTTCCATCAGGGCATGTGCACTGGCGGCTTCGGCGGCAGGAAACACCTGATGGATCACCGGGCGCAGCTTGCCTGCTTCCAGCAGTGGCCAGACCTTTTCGTGCAGCTTGCGGGCCAGAGCGGCCTTGAACGCGATGGGACGCACGCGCAGGGTTGATCCGGTCAGGGTGAGCCGCCGTCGCATGATCGTTGCCGCATCGATGGTTGCCTTGCCTCCGCCGAGCGTCGCGATGAAGACCAGCCGGCCGCCATCGGCAAGAGCATCGATCTCGCGCGGTATGTAATCGCCGGCGACCATGTCGAGGATCACGTCCACACCGCGACCGGCCGTGGCCTGCCTCACCACCTCGACGAAATCCTGCTCGCGGTAATTGATGGCCAGCTCCGCGCCGAGTTTCTCGCATGCCGCGCATTTCTCCGTGCTGCCGGCGGTGGCGAACACACGATGGCCCAACGCGCGTGCCAGCTGGATCGCAGTGACGCCGATGCCGCTGGAACCGCCTTGTACAAGCAGGGTTTCGTGCGCACCGCCTTCGCCGCGACCGAGCTGACCGCGGTCGAACATGTTGCTCCACACGGTGAAGTAGTTTTCCGGCAGCGCGGCCGCCTCGACCAGCGACAATCCGCCCGGAATGGGTAGACATTGTGCCAACGGTGCCACCGCATATTCGGCATACCCGCCGCCGGCGAGCAGGGCGCACACGGCATCACCAAGTTTGAGGTCGAACGGATTGTCGCCAGTCAGATCGCCCTCGACCAGGCTACCCGCCACCTCCAGTCCCGGCAGGTCCGATGCGCCTGGCGGCGGTGCGTAGTTGCCCTGGCGCTGGAACACGTCAGGCCGGTTGACTCCGGCAGCGGCCACCTTGATCAGCACCTCGCCCGGGCCTGGCTGCGGAATCGGCCGTTGAGTCAGCTGCAGCACATGTACGTCGCCGGGCCTGGTGATCTCGATCGCTTGCATGGTGGACATGGTGTGGCTCCGCGGTCGCATGACCGTCAGTTGATCAGGGCGCCGTGTCGACCAGCACCAGTTCGGCGGCGTCCAGCGCGGTTACCCGCAGCACGGTTTCACCATGAATGGCTGCACCATCGCGGGCATCCAGTTTCACGCCGTTGAGTTCGACCGATCCCCTTGCCGGCACCAGATAGGCGTAGCGACCGGGAGCCATCGTGTACTCCGTGGTTTCGCCAGCCTTGAGCGTGGCGCCGAGCACGCGCGCATCGGTGCGCAGGGGCAGGGCATCGGCGTCCTCGCTGAAGCCGCTGGCCAGCGCCACGAAGCGGCCGGAGCGGTCGCCGACCGGGAATGACCTTTCGCCCCATGACGGTGGGCGTCCCTGCTCGTCAGGGATGATCCAGATCTGGAAGATGCGGGTGGTGTCCGTTTCCAGGTTGAATTCGCTGTGGGTGATGCCACTGCCCGCACTCATCACCTGCACGTCACCGGCGGCGGTGCGACCGGCGTTGCCGAGGCTGTCGCGGTGGCTGATCGCGCCCTCGCGGACATAGGTGATGATCTCCATGTCCGCGTGCGAATGCGGCGGAAAGCCGCTCTGTGCGGCGATGGTGTCGTCGTTCCATACCCGCAGCGCACCCCAGCCCATGCGTTTCTGGTCGTGGTAGCTGGAAAACGAAAAATGGTGTTTCGCCTTGAGCCAGCCGTGGTCGGCTCCACCCAGGCTGTCAAAGGGTCTGCGTTCGATCATGGTGATGGTTTCCGCAATGGTGGCTGAAGCCACCAAGATAGGTCCGATGCACGGGCGAACACAGGGGCCATGGCGGAACGGACTGTTGCCGGATCGAGCCAAGCACCTCCTTCGCCAAGATCGCCATTCCGCCACGGCCAGGTTTCGATACTGCTTTCTGGTTCACACTTTCAGGCCACGGGGGATGCCAAGGTAGCGTCGAAACCAGCCGGAATGGGTGGTTGTCCAGAGTGTTTCCTGCGAAATGTGGCGCTTGCGGAGACCAGCGTCGCAACCGCATCAGCGAAGAAGGTTGCAGTGTGCGAGCAGTAGCATTCGAGGTGAGTTTGCAAGCGGCCTTGCCGGCCAAGTCTCCGTTTTTCCCTCGCACCACCATCGACGCGATGCTGGCCGATTTGCCTACCGCACACCGGGCGCCCCCGATCGGGCGCCGGGGTGTCCAGCAGCAGGGGTTCGGACAGCCACGCAACGCCCAACGCGGCCTCCGGTTGCGTTTTGTCTATTTCCCGGGAGCTGCCGACAACGAGCGGTACTCGGCCTATCACCAGCACCTGGTCAGCGCCGAAGTGCTGTTCGGACGTGTGCTGGCGGCCCATTCTGCCGGGCTGCGTCCGATCGCGCCGGCACTCGATTACGCCGCCGAGGCACGTGCCTTGGTGCGGCCGCCGCGAGCACTCTTTCACGCGAGCACACTGGAACATCGTCGCTGGTATGACGGTGACGGCTCTGCGCGAGCGGAGCCACTGACACGGGAGGCCCTCGCAGCACAATTGGTGGCTGACGGCCTGTCGATCGAGGATGCGCGCCATCGTGCAGCGCATCGATCGCATGCCCTGCCGGCGGTCGATCAGGCGTGGCTTATCGATCGGCGCAAGACTTTGCTGGATCAGCGTCCGCTCAACCAGGCGGAATTCCATACTCTGGTCGACGCCATCGAGGGCGCTTACCGGACGCCAGCCGGCGCAACGCAACAGGTAGTGCATGCCAATCGCCGGATTGCGCTGCGCGTTGCGGCCATGCTCGGCAGCATGCTCGACGAATTTGTCACGTCGCCCTTCAAGGTCGCCGAATTGGGCCACGCCTTCAACGAGATCCATCTGGCCCATCTGCGCCGCGGCATCGAGAGCTCGCGCCAGGCGGAATCCGATTCTGGCGTGTTGCTGGCGGGGCCCAAGGCCTGGTTTGCGGCAAAGGCGGCAAGGATGCGCGCCGAGCACCAGATCGGTCTGGCCATGTCGCCCGGTACTTTCCCGGCCATCCGGTTGTCTGCATATCCGGTGGTGGCCGTCGTCGGCGGCAAGCTGCGCACGTTCCTGGATGGCTGGCGTCGCGGTCGTGACCGTTCCCGCACCGCGGATATCGCGCCGTTGTTTGCGGCCTTCGGTTGAGCAGGATTTTCCTGTTCGAGGGATGCGCAGGGTCGTCGGGCACTGTCGTTGCCGCAAGGCATCGAGGTTCCTGATCTGACGCAATATCTTGCGGTATTCGCGCCTGTTGCAGCCAGCAGAGACACCTGAGTACATTCGCTCCCTCGTCTTCGGGGGAAGCGTTTGTGTATCGCCTGTGGTTGACCGCTGTCATCAGCCTGCTTCTGGCTGCCTGCCACCATCATTCGGCCGACGGCAGAAACCCTGGCCAGTCCGACGCGACGTTCTCACCCGGCATCACCGAAGCAGATGTCAGCGCGCACGTGAAGGTGCTCGCTTCCGACGCGTTCGAGGGCCGTGCGCCCGGCAGCCCGGGTGAACAACGCACCATTGATTACCTGATCCGGCAGTTCCAGCGCATCGGTCTGCAACCGGGCAACCACGGCAGCTGGCTGCAGCCAGTGCCGTACGTGCAGGCCACACTGCAGCATGCCGACCAGGCCACGCTCGCCATTGACGGCAGCAAGGGCAAATCCGGGCTGGCTTTCGGCAGCGAGATGGTGGTCGGCTCTCCGGCGAACCAGCTGCATGCCGAAGTCAAGGATTCGCCGATCGTCTTCGTCGGCTACGGCGTCGATGTGCCTGACCAGCAATGGGACGATTACGCAGGACTGGATCTCAAGGGCAAGACCGTCGTGATGCTGGTCAACGATCCGGGCTGGGGTAGCCAGGATCCGATGCTGTTCAAGGGGCGCGAGCTGACCTGGTACGGCCACTGGGCGCGCAAGTTCGAGGCTGCTGCACGCCGTGGTGCCGCTGCGGCTTTCATCGTGCATGACACCGAGGCGGCGGGTTATCCGTGGAACGTGGTGCAGACTGGCTGGAGCGGCCCGGAGTTCAGCCTGCCGACCAGCGAGGATCCGGCGCCACGATTGCCGATCGCCGGCTGGCTGACCACGGCGGCGGCCAGAAAGCTGTTCGCCGATGCCGGTGTCGATTTCGATGCGCAGAAGAAAAGTGCCGACGCGCGTGGCTTCAAGCCAGTCGAGCTGGACGCCAAGGCCAGCATCGCGATCGACAGCACGATCACGCATGGTCAGTCGAACAACGTGGTCGGCGAACTGCCGGGCAGCTTGCGTCCCTACGAGGCGATCATCTATTCCGCACACTGGGACCATCTCGGCCGAAATGGCAACAAGATCTATCACGGCGCCGTGGATAACGCCTCGGGCGTGGCCGGTCTGCTCAAGATCGCGGAGGCGTTTGCGCATCGCAAGCCCAAGCCGGTGCGCTCGGTCCTGTTCCTGGCGCTGACACTGGAGGAGTCAGGCCTGCTCGGCTCGCACTACTACGTCAACCATCCCGTGGTGCCGCTCGACCTGACCATGGCCGATATCGACATGGATGCGTTGACGGTGATCGGACCCAGCCGCGATATCGCGGTCATCGGCTATGGCCAGTCGCAGCTCGACGGCTACCTCGCCGAGGCAGCCAGAACGCAAGGGCGCGCCTTGACGCCGGGCCCGGCACCGACGCAAGGATTCTTCGCGCGTTCGGGCCAGTTCAATTTCGCCAGGGCCGGCGTGCCGGTGCTGTATGCGCGCTCCGGGCTCGATCTGGTCGATGGCGGCGTGAGCGCCGGGCGCAAGGCCTATGCCGACTACATCGCGAACCGGTATCACCAGCCCGGCGATGCCTTCGATCCGAACTGGGACCTGCGCGGCATGGTGCAGGACCTGCGGTTGCTCTACATGGTCGGCAGCAAGCTCTCGACCGGAACCACACCGTTCCCGCAATGGAAGCCCAATAGCGATTTCACGCGTCCAGGCACCGAAGCGAAGTGATCCGCCGGTGGATGGCCGTGGCGGCGCCCGGGTTTACCAATCGGTGGGCCGGTAGTCCTTCAGGAACTGTCCCCACACATGCTCGCCGGTGTTGATGCCGCTGATGATCGGATCGACGATGCGCGCGGCGCCGTCGACGATGTCCAGCGGTGGGTGGAAACGTTCCTCCAGAACTTTCTTCGCGGCGAGCTCCGCCGGATCCTCGTCGGTCACCCAGCCGGTGTCGACGCTGTTCATGTGGATGCCGTCGTTGTGGTAATCGGTGGCTGAGGTGCGCGTCATCATGTTCAACGCAGCCTTCGCCATGTTCGTATGCGGATGTCGCGTGGTCTTGAAGTTGCGGTAGAACTGGCCTTCCATCGCCGACACGTTGACGATGTGCTTGTCGCGCTCGGGCGTGCGCAGCATCAGCGGCTTCAGCCGCGCATTGATGATGAAGGGTGCGATCGCGTTGACCAATTGCACTTCCAGCAATTCCACCGACGGCACCTCGGCCATCAGCAGCCGCCATGAATTGCGCTCGCGCAAGTCAATCTGCTGCAGGTCCTGGTCGAGCTTGCCCTCGGGGAACAGGTGGCTTTGTGCCAGCAGTTCTTCCGGCAGCAACGGCACCTGCGACAGTTCGGCGGCGCGGGTCAGGCCAGGCAGTTCCGACGTGCGACCGGCCAGCAGGTTCGTCGAAGCACCGGCCTCGGGCAGGATGTTCGAACCGCGCAAGCCCTCGTAATGACCGACCAGCTTGCGCACGTGCTCCGGCATGTCGTGCAGCGCGGCCGTCTCGCCGTCCATCATGTGCGCGTAGAAGTCCGGCGGACGACGCACGGTCTGACAGGCGTTGTTGATGATGAAATCCAGTCGAGGCCGCGTGGCGACCAGCTCCTGGCAGAACGCTTCCACACTCGGCGTGTGGCGCAGGTCGAGTCCGTACACCTGCAGGCGATGGCCCCATTCGCCGAAGTCAGGCTCTTCGGCATAGCGCGCCGCCGAGTCGCGCGGGAAGCGCGTGGTGACGATCAGTTCCGCGCCGGCGCGCAGCAGCTTCAGGCCAGCCTGATAGCCGATCTTCACGCGACCGCCGGTCAGCAGCGCGACGCGTCCATGCAGATCGACCAGCTCGGTGCGCTTGGCGTAGTTGAATGCCGCGCAGGTCGGGCACAACTGGTCGTAGAAGAAGTGGATCGCTGAATACTTCTGCTTGCACACATAGCAGTGTTTCGGCTCGATCGACTCGCGTGGCTGCGCGGCATCGGCCTGCGGATGGATGTCGTGGGGCTCGAAGCCGAGCGGGGCATGCACATTAGGCGTGGTGAACACCGGTCGGCGGCGCAGCTCGCGGATACCGGTCTGGTTGAGTACCGCATCCTCGGCCTGGATCTTCGACGCATGCCGCGCCTTCTCGGCTGCCTTCAGCTTGATGCGTCGTTGGCCCGGATCGGGGTGATAGACCTGCGCCACGGCCTGGTGCAGGCGCTGGCGATCTTCCGCCGGCAACGCATCCAGCAGTTGCCGATCAGCGGCGACCGATTCCAGCAGCGACGCGGCAGCGCGCAGCCGCTCCAGCAGCGTGGTGTCGGTGTCATCGGGCAAGGGCGTGGTGGTCAAGAGCGTTATCCGTGGTCGAGTAGGGCAGTGCGGGATGCCGGTGGCAGGGTGTCGCACGTGGCCAGCCGCGTATTTTGCCTGTTCCGGCCGTGCAGCGGGAATAAAGCGGGTCGTCGGCATGCCACGCGGGTGAACCCGCAAGGCGGCACATGGATGGCCCGGCCTATTTTTTCCGGTGTCCGCTCAACTCGTGCCCCGCGTCGTGCGCGAATCCGAAGTGCCAGTACGTCGAGCTCAGCGAGATCACGGTGACGATCAGGAAGGCGAGCGAGAAATCGTGCAACTGCGGCTCGCTGTGCTGGCCCGCGGCCATGCTGAGCTTGAGGATCAGCGCGCCGCTGCATACGCCCACCGAGAGCATCAGTTGCTGCAAGGTGGTGTAGAAGCCGTTGGCGGAGCTCATGCGCGCTGCCGGCACGGCCTCATACGCCACGGTGTTGTAGGCCGCAAACTGGAACGACATGAAGGCACCGCAGCACATCAGCAGCCCGAACATCACGGCAAACGGCCAGTCCGGCCGGAACAGCGCGCAGACCGCATAGCCCAGGCTGGCCAGGATGCCGTTGTAGAGCATCCCCCGGCGAAAGCCGACCCGGCGGAGGAGGCGTGGCGTCACGGTGCGCGTCAGCACCGCGCCCAGCGACGTGGCGAGGACCAACTGGCCGCTGCGGACCGCGGACAGGCCAAAGCCGATCTGGAACATCAGCGGCAGCAGAAAAGGCTGGGCGCCCTGGGTCACCCGCATCAGCGAGCCCGAGATCACCGACAGCCGGAACGAGTCGATCTTCAGCAGGGACAGATCCAGCAGTGGCGCCGCACAATGCTTCGCGTGGCACAGGTAGCCCAGGCAGGCAGCGCTGCCCACGGCCAGCAAGGTCAAGGCGTGGCCCAGGTCGGCGTTCTGTCCGATCTGCTCGAAGCCGAACAGCAGGCAACCCAGACCGATTCCGCACAGCGCAAAGCCGTGCAGATCGAAGCGCACCGGTTGCGCCGCCCGCGGAATCTCCGGAATGAACCGGCGCACCAGCCAGAAGCCGAGCAGCCCGATCGGCACGTTGATGTAGAAGATCCAGCGCCAGTCCAGGTAGGTGACGATGAGGCCGCCCAGCGGCGGCCCGATCATCGGGCCGAGAAAGGCCGGCACCAGGCTCCACGACATGGCCGAAACCAGGTTGCGTCGCTCCACCGTGCTCAGCAGGATCAAGCGCCCGATCGGCGCCATCATCGCGCCGCCCGCGCCCTGCAGCAGGCGCGCGGCCACCAGCATCGGCAAGCTGTGGGTCAGCGAGCACAGGATCGAACCGAGCACGAACACGCCGATCGCGACGCCGTACACCCGCTTGCTGCCGTAGCGGTCGGCCACCGCGCCGCTGACCGGGATCAGGATCGCCAGCGCCAGCAGATAGATGGTCATCGCGATGCTCATCGCCGGCGCCGTGACATGGAAATCGCGTGCCATGGCAGGCAGCGCGGTGGCGAGCACGGTGGCGTCGAGCTGCTCCATGAAGATGGCGCAGGCCACGATCAGGGAGGTCACGCGGTAGTCGGGAAATGCCGGTTGGAGCGTGGCTGGCTGGGGGATGGCCGCGACGTCCGCCTTTTCCTCGATGTTCGACAAATTCACGAGCAGTTTCCTGGAGCAGACGCTTGCCTCCGACACGGGCTGGCGAGTCGGAATACGGGCGCCTCAGGCAGCGATGCGCGGGGTTGTGCATCGCAACATGCGGATTATTCGCCTCTATGCCGCGGACAGCAAGGGCAGGAGGTCACGCTTGCGCTGCTCGGTCGCTCGCGCAGTACCGGTGGATGCGATGAGTGGTCGTGTTGCCGTTCGCGGCGACTGCAGGCAAGGTTGAGGTCATGCATACCGACATGACCTCCCATTCCCCCGCCGCCGACATGGCCTTGCTGGAGATCGACCAGGCCAGCGTCATGCAGGGCGATCGACTGGTGCTCGACCGGCTGAGCCTGCGCATCGCAGCACACCAGCACACGGCCATCCTCGGGCCCAACGGTTCGGGCAAGTCCACCCTGGTGAAACTGATCGCGCGCCAGCTCTATCCGCTGGCTCGCAGTGACGGCAGCGGCGCGGTGCACATCTTCGGTCGCGAGCGCTGGCCGGTGTCGGAGCTGCGCCGCCTGCTTGGCATCGTGTCGCCGGCCGTGCAACTGGACTACACCAGCGACACGCCGGTGGAAGTCTTCGATGCCGTGGTGTCGGGATTCTTTGCCGCCCGCGGCGTGGCGCGAAACCACCACGTCACGGACGCCATGCGCGAACGTGCACGCGAGGCGCTGGCCCACGTCGATGCGATGCATCTGGTGGGCCGCCCCATGGCCAGCCTTTCCACCGGTGAGGCGCGGCGCGTGCTGATCGCACGTGCATTGGTGCATCGTCCACGCGCGCTATTGCTGGACGAGCCATGCGCGGGGCTGGACATGGCCAGTCGCCGTCACTTCCTGGAAAGCCTGCGCGAACTGGCGCGCACCGGCACCACGCTGTTGCTGGTCACCCACCACGTCGAGGAAATCCTGCCGGAGATCGACCATGTGGTACTGCTGCGCGATGGCCAGATGCTGAAGCAGGGCAACAAGGCCGACACCCTCACCGATGCTGCACTGTCTGCCACCTTCGGCATGCCGGTGCAGGTCAGTCGGCATGGTGATTACTACGCGGCGACGCTGGGCTGAGTGTTGGCATTGACGCTTGCCGTGTTGTTCGAGGCAGGTGGCTTGCACAGTCGTCACGGGATCGACGCCCGATGCGTCCCATCATCAGGTGCATGGAGGACGAGGCAACAATGAGTACAACGCAGGCGATACCGCATGTGGTGATCCTCGGTGGCGGCTTCGGCGGCCTGTGGGCGACGCGGGCGCTGAGTACGACACCGGTGCGCATCACCCTGGTGGATCGCACCAACCATCATCTGTTCCAGCCGTTGCTGTATCAGGTGGCCACCGCCGGATTGTCGGGGCCGGATATCGCGGCGCCGCTGCGCCACATCCTGCGCAAGCAGCGCAATGTCACCGTACGCATGGACGAGGCGCGCAGCATCGATGTGCAGCAGCGGCAGGTGACGCTGGCCGGCGGTACGCTGGATTACGACTACCTGCTGGTGGCAACCGGTTCGAGCCACGCCTATTTCGGCCATGCCGAATGGGAGCGCCACGCACCCGGCATGAAGACCATGGACGATGCGCTGGCGATCCGCCGGCACATCCTCGACGCGTTCGAGTCCGCCGAACGCGAGCCCGATCCCGCACGGCGCGCGGCATGGCTCAGCTTCGTGGTGATCGGCGCCGGCCCCACCGGCGTCGAACTGGCCGGCACGCTGGCGGAGATCGCCCACCACACCTTGCCCAGCGAGTTTCGCGTGGCCGATCCGCGTGCGGCACAGATCCATCTGGTCGAAGCCGGCACGCGCGTGCTGTCCTCGATGCCGCCGGCGTTGTCCGCGAAAGCGCAACGCCAGCTCGAATGCATGGGCGTGCATGTGCATTTGAACGCAGCGGTCACGGCGGTCGGCGACACTGGCGTGCAGATGGGCGACCAGCACATCGAGGCACGCACACTGCTGTGGGCTGCCGGTGTCGCCGCATCGTCGCTGGGCGCGCAACTGGGTGCACCGCGTGATCGCGCCGGACGCGTGCTGGTCTCACCCGACCTGTCGCTGCCGCAGCATCCCGACGTGTTCGTGATCGGCGACCTGGCGCACGTGGAGCAGGGCAGCAAGCCTGTGCCAGGTCTCGCACCGGCAGCCAAGCAGATGGGCACGTATGCCGCGCGGGCGATCCGCAATCGTCTGGCCGGACGCACGACGTCCGCTTTCCACTACAGCGACTACGGCACGCTCGCCAGCATTGGTCGTGGTGCCGCCGTGGTCGATCTTCGCGGCATCCATCTGTCCGGCGTGATTGCGTGGTGGTTCTGGCTGATGACGCACATCCTGTTCCTGATCGGCTTCCGCAACCGACTCGTGGTGATGCTCGACTGGGCCCGGTCGTACTGCACCTGGCAGCGCAGTGCGCGGATCATTGTCGGCGGCCAAAGGGATGAATCTGAGTGATAGGGCTCTGTCAGGTTATCGCCTCTCAACCGGATGGACTCGACAATGCAGCCATCGTGGCTATGCTTGGAAAGCTGTCGGATGTCTTCATGGCATGTCGCAGCGATGGATCATCAGGCGCTCGTCGTCGACACTCCATGCAGTGAAGAACAATCAAGTCTTGATTTTCGTGCAATCCAAACAGGGGAATATAAATGCGTTTGATGCGATGGAGTTTGGCAATCCTGTTGCTGGCTGGTTTGACCGGCTGCCAGTCGTCGTTGATGGTGAGGAGTCCGGCCGGGACTGCCGAGCCAGTGCCGGAATCCGGCAAATCACTGGTGGTGTTCATGCGACCGTCGTCATTCGGTGGCGCGATCCAGTCGTCGGTGTACGACACCCACCAAAGCGCCGACACGTTCATTGGCGTGGTATCGAGCAAGGACAAAGTTGCCTACCAGGCAGAGCCTGGCGACCACCTGTTCATGGTGATTGCCGAGAATGCGGATTTCATGATCGCGCATCTCGATGCGGGCAAGACCTATTACGTGCTGGTCAGCCCACGCATGGGCGTATGGAAGGCGCGCTTCTCGCTGCTTCCCATCCACAACCAGGCTCGCGCGAAGTACAGCACCCAGTCGGCGGATTTCGGCAAGTGGATGAGTGAGACATCCTGGGTCAACACGACCCCGCAGGCACTGGCGTGGTACATGGAAAATGAGGCCAGCGTCCAGGCCAAGAAAGTGGATTACATGCACAAGTGGGACAAAGCCAGTGCGGAACAGAAGCAGGAACTGACACTGACAGCGGATGATGGCAAGTAATCCCGACGGCTGATGTTGACAGGAAAAGCGCTGCAGTCATGCAGCGCTTTTTTTGACCGAATTTTCAGCCCATGCATGAGCTTCCGAACGTGCTGGCCAGCGGCGCCTTCCGGGTTACCGCCATGACCAGGCCTTCATCGGCGCTAAAGTCCTGGCCGAAGCTGATGAACCAGCATCAGTGTCCGGGCAGCTCACTGTCGCAGCGCCTGACAGGCACAGGCAGGAACGGAGCCATAGGATCGGTGCGGTTTGGCCGGCGTGAATGCGGCGGTGCAGGGCCGACGGGTCAATCCAGGATGGCTATTGGCGAACGGTTTGAGTTGTTTGCATTGAAACGCTCCCGCTGCGCTATGCTCGCAAGGACTTTCGGGGGAAAGGGATGCCCATGCCACGCTGGCTTATCGCTGCTGCCGTCACTTGCGTCGCCGCTGCAGGTTGTAGCGAAGCACCGGACGGAAAGACGGCACAAATCGCACGCCAGCCGCAACAGGCTGACCCGACGAATCCACTGATCACCGCTGGCCATCTCGCCGGCGTCGAGGTCGCAGGCCTGAGCGGCGATCAACGCGCCATGCAGGGCCACATCGAAGCGATGCACAAGGACATGATGCGTTCCATGCATCTGGCTGACCCGTCGCGCCGCATCGACCACGAAGCCGCCAGCGCCGCCGTGCGTCCGCTGCAAGGCGTGCAATCCGTCGTGTGGATCGACAACGCCAACCTGTTGGTGATGGTCGGCGGCGGCCAGTACCGCAGCATGGCCACCATCGACAACGTCTGCCTCGCGCTGGAACCGCTGGGCGACACGCTGAGCGTGGTCGTCAACGTGCAGGACGTGATGGCGACGACGTCGGAAGGCGCGGATACGTTGTCGCGGAATTGCCAGCTCGGGGCAGGGGAACGGGCGATGTTTCAGCAGAAGCGGCAGGTGGATGCGCTGGATCCGGAGGTGAGGCGGGTGTTTCGGGCGCAGCAGGGAGTGGGTAAATAAACCTTACATTTTTTTGTTTTGGCTCTGTTTTGAAAGGAAGCAAACATGCGCATTTCGAAAGTCACTATCTACAACTTCCGCTCCATCGAACACGCAGAGATTATCCCGACTGAGTTCAACGTTTTCGCTGGCCAGAATAACCATGGAAAGACCAATTTCTTCGAAGCCATCGAGTGGTTTTACAACGCAGTTGGTGACCTCACCCAGATTGCTTTCAGGCGCAATCGGGAAAACGAGGTTTCCGTCGAAATCGAATATATCGGCATTCAGGCAGGTATCGAGGCAGTCAAAAACGAAGGAACCAGAGAGAAGTTTCGCAAGTTCGCAGACGGCAAGGACGTCATCAGGGTGATTCGCCGAAGCTCCGATCCTTCAAAACGTGCTCTGTGGGATGAGGGCAAGGGGGAGTGGACGGCTAAGAATTTTGCAGGCTTCGACAAGGCCTTCAACGACTGCCTTCCTCGTTTGCAGTATGTGGCTACTAGGACCCGCTTAGCCGAGATTTCCAAGTATGGGAAGAAGACACCGATCGGTGAGATGCTCTCGGGTGTACTCACGGCGATATTGGAAACGAGCAAGCAATACATCGAGTTCCGCGACAAGTTCGATGAGTTATTCACAAGCGAAACGTCAGAAGTTAAAACTGGACTGGACTTTCTTGCCGGTAAGGTCCGCATTCACTTGGAGCAGCAGTTTCCGGAATGCACGAAAATCGAGTTCGGTGTGACAGCTCCGATCTTCGACGACTTGCTTAAAAGCTTCGAAACATCTGTAGATGATGGCATCGAGACACTTGCGGAGGAGAAGGGTGATGGGATGCAGCGTGCTCTCATGCTCGCCATCATCAAGACTTACTCCGATTATCGCCGTGAGAAAGACGAGTTGGGCAAGCGCTTCCTCTTCCTCATCGATGAAGCGGAGCTCCACCTCCATCCAACTGCGCAGCGTCAACTGAAAGAGGCACTCGCGCAGCTCGCGGATAACGGGGACCAAGTCTTCATCAATACGCACTCCTCAGTGCTAGTTGCAGACGATGCTCAAGGCCAGTCTTTATGGAAGGTGGTCAAGAGGGATGGCGCAACTGGCATTACATCGATTGGTGGCCAGGACAAACCCGAGCTGGTTTTCGAGCTGCTTGGCGGGTCACCTTCGGACCTCCTCTTTCCCAACAATTTCCTGATTGTTGAGGGAACCTGTGAGGATCATCTCATCAGCCTGCTGGTCAAACGGTTTTACTCAGATCGACCGTGGATCAAGATTATTCGGGCCAATGGAGATGATGGGCGTCAGCGGGAGTCTATGAATGCCATCAACGTGGCTTTCACACCTCTGGTCCAGACGCCTATCTACAACGATCGACTGGTCGTCTTGTGTGACAAGCCCAACGCTCAAAGGCAGGCGGACTTCGAGAGGTTCTGCCAAGCCTACGGTGCCTTGCACGAAAGGGGGCACATCATCGTGGCGCCTCATGGTTCCTTGGAGCAGTGCTATCCAGACCCTTGGCGGAAGACTGCCGACGAAGCCAAACAAATGAAGTCCATCGAGAAGACCACGCTGGCCAAAGCTGTAGGCGCGAACATTACGAGTGAGCAATTCGAGCACGAGATGAGTCACGTTTTTGAGGCGCTGCAAAAGGCGTGGGGCAGCGCGCACAAGTAAAGCGTATCAGCAAGTAAATAAGTCAGAGCCACATACAAGAACGGCGCCGTATTCCTACGGCGCCGTTCTTGTTTCCAGTATTGGTAGCTGCGTGCGCGATTACAACGCTTCGAAAATCCCCGCCGCGCCCATACCGGTGCCGATACACATCGTCACCATGCCGTACTTCTGCTTCCTGCGACGCATGCCGTGCACCAGTGTGGCGATGCGCACCGCACCGGTGGCACCGAGCGGATGGCCAAGTGCAATGGCGCCGCCGAGCGGGTTGACCTTGCTCGGGTCGAGCTTGAGGTCGCCCATTACGGCGAGGGCCTGGGCGGCGAACGCTTCGTTGAGTTCGATCCAGTCCAGTTGATCCTGGGTGATGCCGGTCTGCTTGAGCGCCTTGGGGATCGCTTCCTTCGGGCCGATGCCCATGATCTCCGGGCGCACGCCGGCGACGGAGAAGCCGACGAAACGGGCAAGCGGCTGGAGGTTGTATTCCTTGATCGCCTTTTCGCTGGCGAGCAGCACGGCGCCGGCGCCGTCGGACATCTGCGAGGAGTTGCCGGCGGTGACACTGCCACCGAACTGCTGGTTGCGGAACACGGTCTTGAGCTTGCTCAGCACCTCCATCGTGGTGCCGGCGCGCGGGCCTTCGTCGGCGCCGATGCTGCGGCTGTCGGTGACGATGCCGCGGGTGGCGAGGTTGGGGTAATGGTCGTCCAGCGCGATCGGGCTGATCTCGTCGTTGAACTCGCCGGCGGCCTGGGCGGCCAGTGCGCGGCGGTGGCTTTCCACCGCGAACGCGTCCTGCTGCTCGCGGCTGACCTTCCACTGCTTGGCCACGTTCTCGGCGGTGATGCCCATGCCGTAGGCGATGCCGATGTGTTCGTTGCTGAAGATCGCGGGGTTCATCGCGATCTTGTGGCCCATCATCGGCACCATGCTCATGCTCTCGGTGCCGCCGGCGAGCATCAGGTCATCCTCGCCGAGACGGATGCGGTCGGCGGCCATCGCCACCGCCTGCAGGCCGGACGAGCAGAAGCGGTTGATGGTGACGCCGGGCACGGTGTCGGGCAGGCCGGCCAGCAGCACGCCGATGCGCGCCACGTTCATGCCTTGCTCGGCCTCGGGCATGGCGCAGCCGATGATGGCGTCGCCGATGCGGTGCGGGTCGATGCCGGGGTATTGCGCCATCACGCTGCGGATCACGTGGGCGAGCATGTCGTCGGGACGGGTGTTGCGGAACACGCCGCGCGGCGCCTTGCCGACCGGGGTGCGGGTGGCGGCGACAATGTAGGCGTCTTGCACTTGCTTGGTCATGGTGGAACTCCAAAAGCGAGAAGAGAGTGGAGAAGAGTGAGAAGTGAGAGAAAGCGTGAACTTTCACTCTCACTCCTCACTTCTGCGCGCGAGGCGCGCTCACTAGTTCCTCAATGGTTTGCCGGTGGTCATGGTGTGGGCGATGCGGGCTTGGGTTTTCTCGGTCTGCGCCAGTTCCACGAAATGCTTGCGCTCCAGCGCCAGCAGCCATTCCTCGTCGACCGTCGAGCCACGCTCGATCACGCCACCGCACAAGGTGTCGGCGATGCGCGTGGCGATGTCGACGTCGTGCTCGGAGGCGAAATAGCCGGCCTGCAGGTTGGCCAGCGAGGCCTTGAACGTGGCGGTGCCGACATCACCGGCGACCGGAATCGCACGGGCCGGCAGCGGCGGACGGTAGCCGCTCTCGGCCAATGCGTTCGCCACCTGCTTGGCCACATAGAGCAGCTCGTAGGCGTTGAACACCACCACGTCACTGTCGCGCAGCAGGCCCAGGTTCTTCGCTTCGAACGCGCTGGCGGACACCTTGGCCATCGCCACGGTCTCGAACACCTTCTTCAGTTCCTCGAACGGGTCGCCCGGGTTCGCCTTGGCGGCGCGCACGGCCAGTTCGTGCAGACCGCCACCGGCCGGCAGCAGGCCGACGCCGGCCTCGACTAGGCCGATATAGCTTTCCAGTGCTGCCACAGTGCGTGCCGAATGCATCTGGAACTCGCAGCCGCCGCCGAACGCCATGCCGCGCACGGCGGACACCACCGGCACCAGCGAGTACTTGATCGCCATGCTGGTGCGCTGGAAGTTCTCCACCATCTTCTCGAAGTCGGCGATCTTGCCTTCCTTGAGCAGGCCAAGCGCACCCTTGAGATCGGCGCCGGCGGAGAACGGCTCGCCGGTCTGCCAGATCACCACGGCCTTGAGCTTCTCTTCGGCCAGCTTGATCGCGTGCTGCACGCCGTCGAGCACGAAGTCGTTGACCGTGTTCATCTTGGTCTTGAACGAGAGGATGCCAACGCCATCGTTGCCCAGCGTCCACAGGCGCACGCCCTCGTTCTCCCACACCGTGGTGCCCTGGTCGAACTTCTCGCCGAGCAACGGATCGGGGAACAGCTGGCGCTTGTACACCGGATGCTGCGAACGCGGCTTGTCGGCATTGGCGCTGGCCGAGTACGAACCGTCCTTGCCATGGACGCCTTTACGGCCATCGGTAACCCATGCCGGCAGTGGCGCCTTGCTCATCGCCTTGCCAGCGGCGATGTCTTCATTGATCCAGCCGGCGATCTGCTGCCAGCCGGCGGCCTGCCAGGTCTCGAACGGACCGAGCTTCCAGCCGTAGCCCCAGCGGATCGCGAAATCCACGTCGCGCGCGGTGTCGGCAATGTCGGCCAGGTGGTAGGCGGTGTAGTGGAACAAGTCGCGGAAGCTGGCCCACAGGAACTGGGCCTGCGGATCGCTCGACGCGCGCAGCTTGCCGAACTTCTCGGCCGGGTCCTTGATCGCGAGGATCGCGGCGACTTCGTCGGACGGTTTCTGCTCGGAGACGCGGTAATCCTGCTTGGCGACATCCAGCACCACGATGTCCTTGCCGGCTTTCTTGTAGAAGCCACCGCCGGTCTTCTGGCCGAGCGCGCCCTTGTCGATCAGGCCCTGCAACCAGGCCGGCGCCTTGAAGTACTGGTGCCACGGGTCGTCCGGCAGGGTGTCGGCCATGGTCTTGATCACGTGCGCCATGGTGTCCAGCCCGACCACGTCGGCGGTGCGGTAGGTGGCGCTCTTCGGACGGCCCAGCGCCGGACCGGTCAGCGCGTCGACGGTGTCGAAGCCGAGCTTGAACTGGTCGGTGTGGTACATCGCCGACAGCATCGAGAACACGCCGATGCGGTTGCCGATGAAGTTCGGGGTGTCCTTGGCGATCACCACGCCCTTGCCGACGGTGGTGACGAGGAAGGCTTCGAGGCCTTCGATCACGGCCGGATCGGTGAGTTTGGTCGGGATCAGCTCGACCAGGTGCATGTAGCGCGGCGGGTTGAAGAAATGCACGCCGGTGAAGCGGTGGCGCATTTCTTCCGGCAGCGCCTCGGCGAGACCGTTGATCGACAGGCCCGAGGTATTGGAGGCAAGGATCGCGGTCTTTGACAGATGCGGGGCGATCTTCTTGTACAGGTCCAGCTTCCAGTCCATCCGTTCGGCGATCGCCTCGATCACCAGGTCGACGTCCTTCAGATGAGCCATGTCCTCGTCGTAGTTCGCCGGGATGATCGCAGCGGCGAGGTTCTTGTCGGCCAGCGGCGCCGGGGAAAGTTTGAGGAGATTCGCGATGGCCTTGAGCGCGATACCGCTCTTCGGGCCGTCCTTCGCGGGCAGGTCGAACAGCACGGTTTCAACGCCGGCGTTGGTCAGGTGCGCGGCGATCTGCGCGCCCATGACGCCAGCGCCCAGCACGGCAGCCTTGCGGATGCGTAGCGCTGATTTGGTTGAGGATGCAGCGGTCATTGGCTTCTCCGGAGGTACGAACACAAAACTTTGGATGGAATGGAACAGCACGGCCGTTGCCGGCCGGTGACACGAAACTAGGGGTGGCTCAGGCCGGCGAGGCTGAAGCGGATCAGGTGCTGGGCGGTCTGCTCACGGTGCACCTGCTCGCTGACGTCGTGTTTGCGCTGGATCATGCCGAAGCCGGACATGGCGTGGGTCAGCGCGCCGGTGACCAGATCGATCCGCCAATACAGCTCGGATTTGCTCAGTTGCGGCAGCAGGCGGGCGAATTCAGCGGTGAACTGGCGCATTACATGGCCATAGTGCTCGGACAGGAACTGGCGCAGGGTGTCGTCGTGCTCGGCGAAGGCGCGTGCCAGCACGCGCATGAACAGGGAGCCGTTGTCCTCGTGCGACAGGTCCAGCGCCGGGCGGATATAGGCCGCCAGCACGTCTTCCAGGGTGGTATTGGGGAGACCGGCAATCTTTGCCAGGGCCTCCAGCCGACGGGCGTTCAGCGCGTCCAGGCGGCGCCGGAACACCTCCTCGACCAGTTTTTCCTTGGAACCGAAGTGGTAGTTGACGGCTGCCAGGTTGACCCCGGCGGCGGCAGTCAGCTGGCGCAATGACGCACCGTCGAAGCCGCGCTGGGCGAACAGGACCTCGGCGGCGCCGAGTATCCGATCCTTGGTCGAGCCGGAACTGTTCACGGGCAGGGTCATGCGTCGGCCATCAGGCTGGTTCAAACGATCGTTTGAGCATACGCGGAGAGCTCGACGGCCGTCAAACGATCGTTTGTTGCAAACGGCAGGTTATTTCCGTATGAGTTAGAATCTGTCAAACTTTCGTGAGCTAAATCCGTAATCCTTGTCAGGTTTAGCTCATCTGCCGGCCGGGGGCTGGCACGATCCCTTTCCCTAAATCCGTTTTCCCGGAGCAGACCCGTATGGCGCTGGAGCGCACCCTTTCCATCATCAAGCCCGACGCCGTTGCCAAGAACGTCATCGGTGAAATCTACGCCCGCTTCGAGAAGGCTGGCCTGAAGGTCATCGCTGCCAAGATGAAGCAGCTGTCGCGCAAGGAAGCCGAAGGCTTCTACGCGGTGCATCGCGAGCGTCCGTTCTTCAACGCGCTGGTCGAGTTCATGATCTCCGGCCCGGTGATGATCTCGGCACTGGAAGGCGAGAACGCCGTGCTCGCGCATCGTGACCTGATGGGCGCCACCAATCCGAAGGAAGCCGCGCCGGGCACGATCCGCGCCGACTTCGCCGATTCCATCGACGCCAATGCCGTACATGGCTCCGATGCGATCGAGACCGCCAAGGTGGAGATTGCGTATTTCTTCGCCGCGACGGACGTGCTGTCGCGCTGAGCGATTCAAACAAGTTGTGAGGCAAAAGTTGTGAACCAGGTTGTTGTGAATCCACCTGCAAAGGTCAATCTGCTCGACTTCGATCGCCAGGGCCTGCGTGATTTCTTCACGCAGATCGGCGAGAAGCCGTATCGCGCCGAGCAGGTGATGAAGTGGATCTACCACGCCCTGGAAGACGACTTCGAGAACATGACCGACGTGGGCAAGGCGCTGCGCGCCAAGCTCACCGAGGTCTGCTACATCGGCCGGCCCAACACGCTGCTGGACAAGGCCGCCAACGACGGTACGCACAAGTGGCTGCTGGGCATGGACCAGGGCAACGCGGTCGAGACCGTGTACATCCCCGAGCCGACCCGCGGCACCTTGTGCGTTTCCTCGCAGATCGGTTGCGCGCTGAACTGCCAGTTCTGTTCGACCGGCGCGCAGGGCTTCAACCGCAACCTGTCCACTGCCGAGATCATCGGACAGGTGTGGGTGGCGGCGAAGTACCTGGGCAACGTCACCCACCAGAACCGTCGCATCACCAATGTGGTGATGATGGGCATGGGCGAACCACTGGCCAACTTCGACAACGTAGTCAAGGCGATGCGTCTGATGCGAGACGACCTCGGGTTCGGCCTGGCCGCCAAGCGCGTCACGCTCTCCACCGCGGGCATGGTGCCGCTGATCGACCAGCTGTCGGATGCGATCGACGTGTCGCTGGCAGTATCGCTGCACGCGGCCAACGACGACCTGCGCACCGAGCTGGTACCGCTGAACAAGCGCTACCCGATCGCTGAATTGATCGCTGCCTGCCAGCGCTGGGTTGCGCGCAAGCCGCGCACCTCGATCACCTTCGAATACACCTTGATGAAGGGCGTCAACGACCAGCCCGAGCACACCCGCCAGCTGATCAAGCTGATGCGCAAGCTGCCGACCTGCAAGGTCAACCTGATTCCGTTCAACCCATTCCCCGGCACCCGCTTCGAGCGTTCGAACGCGAACGATATTCGCGACTTTCAGACGCAGCTGCTCAATGCCGGTGTGCTGACCATGTTGCGGCGTACCCGTGGTGACGATATCGATGCTGCCTGCGGCCAGCTGGCCGGGCAGGTGACCGATCGCACCCGCCGCAGTGCTGACATCCGCAAGCGCCAGGACGAAGGAACCATCCATGCGATTTGAGCGTGCACTGATCTTCTCTTTGTTGTTGCCGTTGGCCGGCTGCGTCACCACGCATACCGACAGCAATTCGCTCACTAAGAGCATCCCGAAGACCAGCAAGAGTCAGCAGGCACTGGATGCCGCACGCGTGCATACCGAACTGGGTCAGCGTTACATGGCCAATGGCGACATGCAGACGGCGCTGGAAAAGCTGAACATGGCGTTGAAGTTCGATCCCAACTACGCACCTGCGCACACCGTGATCGCGGTGTTGTACGAGAAGATCAACAATCTTCCCGAAGCCGAAGTGCATTACCGCAGGGCAGTCGAGCTGGAACCGGCCAAGGGCGACCCGAACAACAATCTCGGGGTGTTCCTGTGCCACGCCGGCAAGGTTGCCGAAGCCGACCAGTATTTCCGCAAGGCGGTTGCCGACCCCTTCTACCAGACCCCGGACGTGGCGCTGACAAACGAGGGCGTCTGCCAGCTGCAAGCGGGCAATGTTGCCGGGGCCGAAGCAAATTTTCGTGACGCCATCGCGCGAAATGCGAGCAATGCAGAGGCACTCTTCCAGCTCGCGAATACACTTTATCTTCACAATGATGCGTTCCGGGCCCGGGCCTTCCTGCAGCGTTTCGACGCGCTGGGCAAGCCAACTGCAGCATCGCTCAAGCTCGGCTACGATATCGAACTCCATTTGGGCGACCGGGATGGTGCCCAGACCTACAATCAGCGGTTGCAGAGCCAGTTCCCGGATTCGGAACAGGCGCATGCACTCAACTCATCCACTGCCAGCCCATGACTTCCATGCAGCCAACCCCGTCCGAGCAGGGTTCGGGTGAGCCCGATCTGTTCGGTATCAACCTGCTAGACAGGGATGTGTCTCCAGCCGATTCGCACGCTGCCAGTTTTGGTAGCCGATTGCGCGCGGCACGCGAGGCGCGTGGGCTGGATCTGGCCGCATGCGCGCATGCGCTCAAGCTGCCGGCGCGCTTGCTGCGCCAGCTTGAGCAGGGTTCCGGCGAAGGGATCGATTCGAAGGTCTATCTCGCCAGCTACATCGGCAAGTACGGCAGTTTTCTGGGTATCGACCAGGCATCGATCCAGGTCGAGCTCGATCGCATCAAGCAGACCGAGCCCGTACTGGTGGCCACCGGCGGCATTTCGCACTCGCGTTTTCTGCTGGACCACTACGCCACGGCTGCCACCTACGTGATCCTCACGCTGGTCATTGCCGTGCCGACGGTCTGGTTCGGTGTGCGCAGCACGCTGGATCGCGACCTGAGTCATCTGGCACCGCTGGATGCGGCTCCCGTGGCCCAGCAGGATGCGCCGGGGGCGGTCGCCAGCCCGACGACGCCTGCCGGCTCGACTCGCAGTGCCGTGGCTGCCGTGGCGGCACCGCCGAAAGTGACCGAGGCTCCTGCGCAGGAGCAGCCACAATCGCTGATGGCTTCGATGGCGCCGTTTCCGAACCTGGACAACAACAGCCAACCGGCTGCCGCGTCATCGTCTGCGCCAGCCGTCAATACCGGCAGCGGCAGTCACAGTGTGAGCCTGAACCTGAGTGCGGCCAGCTGGGTTGAAGTGGTCGGTGCCGATGGTTCGCGGCTGGAATACGGCTTGTTGCCCGCAGGCAGCAACAAGGTCTATCACAGCGACCAGCCGCTGGATGTGCGCATCGGCAATGCCAGCGGCGCACAGGTCAGCATCGATGGTCAGTCGATCGGGCTGGATGATTTCCGGCGTGCCAACGTGGCGCGTTTCCGCGTGCGGGTACAGGACGGCAAGGCCTCTGCGGCCAGCCTCTGATTGCTGCTTCGGCCGTTCCGGACAATCCATTTCGGTTATGCTTGCCCATTGTCCGTTCGGGTATCGAGCGGACGTGATCGGCTTTTCCCTTTTATCGCGTTGGCCTATGCACGCGCCTGCGGGTGCGCGGCCCTCTGAATGGTGATTGCATGGCGTTTGAAGAATACGACAAGTACGAACAAAGCGAGCTGGTTCAGAAATGGCTGCGCGAGAATGGTCTGTCGATCGTCGTCGGTGTAGCCATCGGTCTGGTCGGCATCTTTGGCTGGCAAAAGTGGCGCAATCACCAGGCAAACCATGAGGCCGACGCGGCACAGCTGTATCAGCAGGTGCAGATCGCGATGGCGTCGGGCAAGCCGGATATGGCCACGCAGTTCACCGACAAGTTGATGACTGATTACGCCGAGTCGCCGTATGCCGTATTCGCCGTCAGCGACCGCGCCAAGCAGCAGGTACAAGACAAGCAGTTGGACAAGGCAGAATCCTCATTGGCCTGGGCCGAGAGTCATGCCGTTGCACCAGCATTGAAGTCGTTGACCCAGCTGCGTATCGCGCAGGTGGAGCTGGCCAGCGGGAACGGTGCCGCGGCGCTGGCCACGCTCGATCGCACGCCGGCGAACAACTTCCAGGGTCTGGCGCAGGAACTCCGTGGCGATGCGCTGGTCAAGCTTGGGCGTTCAGCTGATGCACGCAAGGCCTATCAGACGGCCATGTCGGCACTGAGCGAGGATGCACCGCAGCGCGGTGCCTTGCAGATGAAACTTGATGATTTGGCCATGGCCGGGAAGCAGGGTGCATGAAACCTGAAATGATGAAACGCGTCTTGCTGATCTCTCTGACTTCACTGGTGGCGCTTGCCGGCTGCCATTCGTTCAAGAAGGAAAACGTCCAGCCACCGACTCCGCTGGCCAAGGATTTCAAACCCACGGTGCAGGTCACCAAGGTGTGGAGTACCCGCGTCGGTGGTGGTGCAGGCACGAGCGGCGTGCGTCTGCGCCCGACTGTGGTCGATGGCGTGCTTTATGCCGACAGCACGGATGGCAAGCTGGCGGCGATCGATGCCACCAGCGGCAAGACGCTGTGGTCGAAGAGCACGCGTACGCACGGCTGGTTCGGCTGGGGTGACAAGAAGCGCAAGGACGCCTTGTATGCAGGTGGTCCCTCGGTCGAGGGCGATCTGCTGGCGGTCGGTACGCTGGATGGCCATGTGTATGCCGTGAACGCCAAAGATGGCAGTCCGCGCTGGGATGCCGAACTGGCTGGTCAAGTGCTCGCATCGCCGGTGATTTCGGGTGACCTCGTGCTGGTGCGCACCGAAGACGGTCGTGTCTATGGGCTGGACCGGGCGACCGGCAAGCGTCGCTGGGTCTATGACCAGGGCAACGTGCCGCTGCTCAGCCTGCGCGGCAACGGCGGCCTGCTGGCGGCCAATGGCGTGGTGTTCTTCGGCAGCGACGATGGCAAGCTGATCGCGCTGCGCCAGGACAACGGTGCCAAGCTGTGGGAACAGAAGCTGGCCAGCGGCAACGGTCGTACCGACATCGAACGGCTGAATGATGCCGATGGCTCGATCCTGCTCGAAGGCAGCACGCTGTATGCCGCGGCCTATCACGGCAATCTGATGGCCGTGGATGGTCCCAGCGGCCGCCCGATATGGGGGCATCCGTTCTCCACTTTCGATTCGCTGGCCCTAAACGGCAATGCGCTGTACGGGATCAATGAGGACTCGCAGGTCTGGTCGTTCGACAAGAGCAGCGGCACCGACGCCTGGAAGAACGACGATCTGAAGTACCGGTGGCTCACTGGGCCCGCCGTGCAGGGCAATTACGTCGTGGTCGGCGACATGTACGGATTCGTGCACTGGCTGCAGAGCAGCGACGGTGCACTCGCTGGCCGCCAGCGCTTGTCGAAGAAAGCGATTCGCGCCCAGCCGCTGGCCGTGGGCGACATCGTCTATGTCGAGGACGTGAAGGGCCACATCGGCGCCTATCGTCTTTCGGCCCAATGATCGCTGCGTCGATCGCAAGGAATCATGCTTTCTCATGTTGCCCGTCGTCGCCCTGGTCGGTCGTCCCAATGTCGGTAAGTCGACCCTCTTCAACGTACTGACGCGCAGCCGTGACGCCTTGGTGGCTGACATGCCGGGCGTCACCCGCGACCGCCACTACGGTGTCTGCCGTACTGGCGAGCGTCCCTTCGTGGTGGTCGATACCGGCGGTCTGTCCGGTGTCGAGGAGGCGATGGATGTCCTGACCGCGAAACAGGTACGCCTCGCGATCGAAGAAGCGAACGTGCTGGTGTTCGTGGTCGATGCCCGGGATGGCCTGCTGCCGCAGGACTACGTCATCCTCAACGAGCTGCGGCGCAGCGGCAAGACCATCATCGCGGCGGTCAACAAGACTGACGGGTTGGAAGAAGAGGCCGTACTGGCGGAGTTTTCCGCCTTCGGCGTCGGCAAGATCCTACCTTTGTCGGCCGCGCACAATCGCGGCACGGCCGACCTGATTGCGATGGTTCTGCCGTTGCTGCCGGCCGACGAGGAGAGCACGACTGAGGCGGAGGGTGAGGATGGCAGCATCCGCGTTGCCATCGTCGGTCGCCCGAATGCCGGCAAGTCGACGCTGATCAATCGCCTGCTTGGTGAGGAACGGCTGATCGTTTCTGACGTCGCTGGTACCACCCGCGATCCGATTCGCGTGCCGCTTGAACGCGACGGCAAGCGTTACACGCTGATCGACACCGCCGGCATCCGTCGCAAGGCGCGAGTCGAGGAAGCCGTCGAGAAATTCAGTGTCATCAAGACGCTGCAGTCGATTGCCGCCGCCCAGGTTGTGGTGGTGATGATCGATGCCCGCGAGAACCTGGCCGACCAGGATCTGACCCTGATCGGTTACGCGATGGACGAGGGCAGGGCGCTGGTGATCGCCATCAACAAGTGGGATGGCCTGGACCAGTATCAGCGCGACGAGTGCATGCGTGCGCTGGATCGCCGACTGACGTTCGTCGATTGGGCCAAGCAGGTGCATATCTCGGCACTGCATGGTTCAGGGCTGCGGGAGCTGATGCGCGCCGTGGTACGTGCACATGCGTCGGCGACCAAGGTGTTGGTATCTTCCGACCTCACCAAGACGCTGGAAAAGGCCTACGAAAGCTACCAGCCACCATTGGTGCATGGCCATTCGCCGAAGCTGCGCTTCGCGCATCCGGGCGGCAACAACCCGCCAACCATCGTGATCCACGGCACCCGCACAAAGCATATTGCACCTGCGTATCAGCGCTATCTGGAAAACTTCTTCCGCAAGCGCTACAAGCTGGAAGGAACCCCGGTCCGCATTGCCTTCCGCGAAGGCGAAAACCCGTATGCGGGTCGCAAGAAGGTGTTGACCAAGGAGCAGGAGCAAAAGGCCCGGCGCCGGGTCAGCGACCTGATCAAGCGTACGCGCTGATTCGTCGGCAGTCCCGTATCTCGTATTAGGCTACGCGAATGAGCGAGCCCCTGAACCGCGAATCATGGCTGGACGAACTGCGCTGTCGTGTGCCCGAAATTACTCCGGCCGAGGCGTTGGCACGGCAGACCCGTGGCGCCCTGTTGATCGATGTACGCGAAGACGCTGAACGTGTCACGGGCACACCGGCCAATGCCTTGGGCCTGTCGCGTGGCTTCCTCGAACTGCGGATCGAGCAGCTTGAAACGGATCGCAATCGCCCACTGCTAATGCTGTGCGGCAGCGGTCAGCGCTCGCTGCTCGCCGCCGAGGCATTGCAGCGTATGGGTTACCGCCAAGTGTGCTCAGTGGCCGGCGGATTCAACCGCTGGAAGGCTGAGGGTCTGCCGATATCCAGCGGTGCGCTGGATACGGATGCCACCGAACGCTACGCGCGCCAGTTGCGCCTGCCGCAGGTGGGCGAAGCGGGGCAGGCCAGACTGGCAGCGGCGAAGGTGGTGCTGCTCGGTGCTGGCGGCCTCGGCGCCCCGGCGGCGCTGTATCTGGCGGCTGCCGGCGTGGGCCAGCTCACCCTGATCGATGACGACAAGGTCGAGCGCTCCAACCTGCATCGCCAGATCGTCCACGCCGATGCCCGCGTCGGCATGGCCAAGACCGAGTCGGCACGGATCGCGCTGCAGGCGCTCAATCCACGCATCCGCATCGAAACCCGCACCGAGCGGCTGCAGCCCGATAGCGTCGAACGGCTGCTCGCGGGTCATGACGTGCTGATCGATGGTGCCGACAATTTTCCGGCGCGCTATCTGCTGGCTGCGGCATCAATCCGATTGAAACTGCCGATGGTGTACGGCGCTGTCGAGCGTTTCACTGGCCAGCTCAGCGTATTCGATCCGCGCCGCGACGACTCGCCGTGTTACCGCTGCCTGTTCCCCGAACCGCCCGCGGCCGCCGATGCGCCGAATTGCAGCGAGGCCGGTGTGCTCGGTGTGCTGCCCGGCATCGTCGGGCTGCTGCAGGCAACCGAGGCATTGAAGCTGATACTTGGCCTGGGCGAGCCTCTGGTCGGTCGCCTGCTGAGTTTCGATGCGCTCGGCATGCACTTTCGCGAGACGCGCCTGCCACGGGACCCGACCTGTCCGGGCTGCGCCGCTGACGCCCCCTTCATGGGATATCAGCGGATCGCCGGGCTTTGCTCGGCGGCGGGTTAGCGCAGGTCGTCCGGCACCAGCGCATACACCGCCGCATCGCGCGGTTGCTCATGCACCCATAGACGATGGCGTGCAATTCCTTCGAACCTTGCTCCCGCCTTTTCAGCCGTGCGTCTGCTTGGATGATTGTCAGGCTGGATGATGATCTCGATCCGGATCAGGCCCAGTTGTTCGAATCCGAAGCGCGCCACCAGCACAGCTGCTGCCGCGGCAATGCCTTCGCGCTGACGCGACTGGCGAACCCAGTAGCCGAGATTGGCGCTGCGATGCAGTCGATCAAGTTGATTGAGGCCGGTACCACCCAGCAGCTGGCCAGTTGATGCGTCGAAAATCGGAAACGCAAAATGCTCGCCCGTGTGCAAGCCGGCCCGGCAATGCTCCACCCAGGCAGTCGCATCGTCGTGTCCATACTCCGCGCGGCACCAAGGCAACCACTGACCGACACTGGGTACCGACTCACGGACGGCGCGATATAGCTCGGCAGCATCGTGGTCCGCCCACGGGCGCAGTCGGAGCCGTCCGTCGGTGAGCTCCAGCGCGGGCAGGGAAGTCTCGGGTGTGTCCATGTGAGCCGGAGTTTGTGCGCGTCATGTGGAGCCGCGATAATGGGCAACTTCCTGCCAGGCATCAACATGAGCGCACGCATCCTCGACGGCAAACGCATCGCACAGGAGTTGCTGGAGCGCTTGCGCCTGCGCGTCGCTGATCGCGTGGCGCGTGGCCTCGCCGAGCCCGGACTGGCGGTAGTGCTGGTGGGCGACAATGCCGCCTCGTCGGTTTATGTGCGCAACAAGCGCAAGGCCTGTCACCAGGTCGGCTTTCGCTCGTTCGATTATGACCTGCCGTCAAGCACCACACAGGCCGAGCTGTTCGCCCTGATCGACCGCCTCAATGCGGATCCGGCCGTGCACGGCATCCTGGTGCAATCGCCGTTGCCGGAACACATCGACGAGGACGCGCTGGTCGATCGCATCAATCCCGACAAGGACGTGGACGGCTTCCAGGCAGTCAACGTGGGGCGTCTTGCGCTGCGTCGCTTCGGCCTGCGTCCGTGCACACCCAAGGGCGTGATGACCCTGCTCGGACATACCGATCGTCCGGTGCGCGGCCAGCATGCCGTAGTGGTCGGCGTGTCCAACCACGTCGGCCGTCCGCTGGTGCTGGAGTTGATGATCGCCGGCTGCACCACCACCTGCTGCCATCGCTTCACCCGCGATCTGGAAAGCTTCGTGCGCCAGGCCGATATCCTGGTCGTGGCCGTCGGCAAACCGGGTCTGGTCAAGGGCGAATGGATCAAGCCGGGTGCGGTGGTAATCGACGTAGGCATCAACCGCCTCGACGATGGCCGACTGGTCGGTGATGTGGATTTCGAGGCGGCAGCAGCGCAGGCCAGCTGGATCACGCCCGTCCCAGGCGGCGTCGGCCCGATGACCGTGGCCACCTTGATGGAAAACACCCTGGAAGCCGCTGACGCGCGTCCCACGCCACACAAAGTCGCCTGATCCACCGGCAGCGTTCAGCCAACATCTGGCGAGCATCATGGCGAGGCGCGTATAATTCCCTCTTTGCAGCGGGACTTTTCGCATGCGCATCATCGCCGAGGCCCTGACCTACGACGACGTCTACCTAGTTCCGGGCCACTCCATCGTGCTGCCGCGCGATGTGGACACCTCCACGCGGTTCACCCGCAACCTGCGCCTGAACATCCCGATCGTCTCCGCTGCCATGGACACGGTCACCGAAGCACGCCTCGCCATCACCATGGCCCAGAACGGCGGCATCGGCATCATCCACAAGAACATGACGGCCGAGCAGCAGGCGGCGGAAGTGCGGCTGGTGAAGAAGTTCGAAGCCGGCGTGATCCGCAACCCGATCAGCGTGGAACCGAACACCTCGATCCGCGAAGTGTTGCGACTGACCCATGCGCACAACATTTCCGGCGTACCGGTGGTCGATGGCGGCAAGCTGGTCGGCATCGTCACCAGCCGTGACCTGCGCTTCGAGCGCAAGCACGACGACCCGGTGCGCAACATCATGACCCGCCAGGACAAGCTGGTAACGGTGCGCGAAGGCGCCAGCCAGGACGAAGTGCTGCAGCTGTTGCACAAGCACCGCATCGAGAAGGTGCTGGTGGTCAACGACAACTTCGAGCTGCGCGGGCTGATCACCGTCAAGGACATCCAGAAAGCGCGCGACAACCCGCACGCCGCCAAGGATCGCCACGAAGCCTTGCTGGTCGGCGCTGCGGTCGGCGTCGGTGGCGATACCGAGCAGCGCGTCGCCGCGCTGGTCGATGCCGGCGTGGATGTGCTGGTGGTGGATACCGCACACGGTCATTCGCAAGGCGTGATCGAACGTGCCGGCTGGGTCAAGAAGCATTACCCGCAGGTGCAGGTGATCGCAGGCAACATCGTTACCGGTGAAGCCGCGCGTGCGCTGCTCGATGTCGGTGTCGATGCCGTCAAGGTCGGCGTGGGTCCCGGTTCGATCTGCACCACGCGCGTGGTCGCCGGTGTCGGCGTGCCGCAGATCACCGCGATCGACATGGTCGCTACCGCGCTGAAGGATGAAATCCCGCTGATCGCCGATGGCGGCATCCGCTATTCCGGCGATATCCCGAAGGCGCTCGCTGCCGGTGCGTCCACCGTGATGCTCGGCTCGATGTTCGCTGGTACCGAGGAATCGCCGGGCGAGGTCGAGTTGTTCCAGGGCCGTTCGTACAAGAGCTACCGCGGCATGGGCTCGATCGGCGCGATGCAGCTCGGTTCCAAGGATCGCTACTTCCAGGACGAGGCCGATGCCGACAAGCTGGTGCCGGAAGGCATCGAAGGTCGCGTGCCGTACCGCGGTCCGCTGCGCAACATCATTCACCAGCTGATCGGCGGCCTGCGCGCCTCGATGGGCTACCTGGGTGCAGCGACCATCGATGACGTGCGCCACAAGGCGCAGTTCGTCAAGGTGACTTCGGCTGGCGTAACCGAGGCACATCCACACGATATCCAGATCACCAAGGAAGCGCCGAATTACCGGCTCAACTCGTGACTGACGCGCCGGCCTGATGGCCGGCGCCTTGTTTTACAGGTAGCGACCCGGGCAGCCGGTGTTGCGTGTTCCTTCAAGATCAAAGGCACCGATGTGGCCGAGTGGCCACGCGGCGAAACCGGACCGATGACCAATATCCATAGCGACAAGATCCTGATCCTCGATTTCGGCGCGCAGTACACGCAGCTGATCGCACGCCGCATCCGCGAGCTTGGCGTATATTGCGAAATCTGGGCGTGGGACCACGAGCCGGCCGAAATCGCCGCGTTCGGCGCAAAGGGCATCATCCTCTCGGGTGGCCCGGAATCGACCACGCTCGAAGGCGCACCGAAAGCGCCGCAGCAGGTGTTCGACTCCGGCGTGCCGATCCTCGGCATCTGCTACGGCATGCAGACGATGGCCGCCCAGCTCGGGGGCGCCACCGAGGCTGCCGATGCGCGCGAGTTCGGTCACGCCGAAGTCGATATCGTGGCGACGAGCCGTCTGTTCGATAAACTCAGTGATCATGCCGGTGCGCACAAGCTCGACGTCTGGATGAGCCACGGCGACCATGTCGCCAAGGCGCCCCCTGGCTTCGCGATCACCGGCACCACCGACCGCATCCCGGTCGCGGTGATGGAGAACGAGGCCAAGCGCTGGTATGGCGTGCAGTTCCATCCGGAAGTAACGCACACGAAGCAGGGCGGGGCGCTGCTCAAGCGCTTCATCGCCGAAATCTGCGGCTGCGCCACGTTGTGGACCGCCGCCAACATCATCGACGACCAGATCGTCCGCGTGCGCGAACTGGTCGGCGACGACCATGTCCTGCTGGGGCTGTCCGGTGGTGTCGATTCCTCGGTGGTCGCCGCGCTGCTGCACAAGGCGATCGGCGACCGGCTGACCTGCGTCTTCGTCGATACCGGCCTGCTGCGCTGGCAGGAAGGCGACCAGGTGATGGCCACCATGGCCGAGCACATGGGCGTCAAGGTCATCCGCGTCAACGCCGCGGACCGCTACTTCAAGGCACTCGAAGGCGTGGCCGACCCGGAAGCCAAGCGCAAGATCATCGGCGGCCTGTTCGTGGAGATCTTCGACGAGGAGTCGGGCAAGATCGCCGCCGACGGCAGCAAGGTGAAGTGGCTGGCGCAGGGCACCATCTATCCCGACGTGATCGAGTCGGCCGGCAGCAAGACCGGCAAGGCGCACGTCATCAAGAGCCACCACAACGTTGGCGGCCTGCCGGCGCACATGAAGCTCAAGCTGGTCGAGCCGCTGCGCGAACTGTTCAAGGACGAGGTGCGCCGCATCGGCGTGGAACTCGGCCTGCCGCGCGCGATGGTCTACCGCCATCCGTTCCCGGGTCCGGGCCTGGGTGTGCGCATCCTTGGGGAAGTGAAGCGCGAGTACGCCGACCTGCTGGCCCAGGCCGATGCGATCTTCATCGACGAACTGCGCAAGGCCGATCTGTACGACAAGACCAGCCAGGCGTTCGCAGTGTTCCTGCCGGTCAAATCGGTCGGCGTGGTCGGCGATGCGCGCGCCTACGAGTGGGTGATCGCGCTGCGCGCCGTGGAGACTATCGACTTCATGACCGCGCACTGGGCACACCTGCCGTACGAGTTTCTCGGCAAGGTTTCAAATAGAATTATCAATGAGTTACGTGGTATTTCTCGTGTCGTTTATGACATAAGCGGCAAGCCACCCGCCACGATCGAGTGGGAATAACAGAATCAATGACTTGCATGCACACGAGAAAGCCGGCGAGTTGCCGGCTTTCTCGTGTAAAGACAATAATGCATTGAAATGAAAGACGAAATTTCCGAAATCTCAAGTGAATTCTCGACCGCCGACGTGCAGTGCATGCAGCGCGCGCTGCAGCTCGCCGCACATGCACGCGACGCCGAGAACGAGGTGCCGGTCGGTGCCGTATTGGTGCTGGAAGGCGAGATCGTCGGCCTGGGCTGGAACCGCAACATCACCCTGCATGACCCGACGGCACATGCCGAGATCATGGCGATGCGCGCGGCTGGCCAAAAATTGACCAATCACCGTCTGTCCGGCGCCACGCTGTACGTCACGCTGGAGCCTTGCGCGATGTGTGCGATGGCGATGATCCACGCCCGTCTCGGTCGCGTGGTTTACGCTGCGCCCGACCCCAAGACCGGTGCGGCCGGAAGCGTGTTCAACACCCTGATCGACGAACGTCACAACCATCGCATCGAGGTGGTTGGCGGACTGCTTGCGGACGAATCTGCCAGCTTGCTGCGCGATTTCTTCCGCGCTCGTCGCTGAGTCGCGCCGTTACAAAAAGGCCAGCGCCTGCGCACAGGATTGTTCGACCTTTAGGCTCAGCAGGGGATCGGCGCGGGTATGCCCGATGTTCACTGCAGCGATCGGCTTGCCGGCCCGCGCCGCAGCATTCGCAAAACGGTAGCCGGAATACACCATCAGCGACGAACCAACGACCAGCATTGCATCGGCATCATGCAGTGCCTGCATGCCGGCATCCACACGTTCGCGTGGCACGTTTTCCCCGAAGAACACCACGTCCGGCTTCAACATGCCGGTGCAACGCAGGCAGCGCGGCACCTGGAAGCTGGAGAAATCCTGTTCCTCCAGATCCGCGTCACCGTCCGGCGCATCCGTTGCATTGAGATCCGCCCAGGCTGCATTCAATCGCAACAACTCAGTCTGGAAATCCCTACGTGGCGTGCGTTGTTCGCAGGCCAGACAACGCACCTGATCCAGTCGTCCGTGCAAGTCGACCACGTTTTCGCTGCCGGCCGCTTGATGCAGCCGATCGACGTTCTGGGTCAGCAACAGGGTCAGCTTGTCTCGTTGTTCCAGCCGGGCGAGTGCGTGATGGGTCTCATTCGGCTGCGCCCGCCCGAAGCGTCGCCAGCCAATCAGGCTGCGTGCCCAGTAGCGCTGGCGCGTTGCGAGTTCGCCGACGAAGGCCTGATAGGTCACTGGCTGCGGGCGCTTCCAGCCACCCTTGACGTCGCGGTAATCGGGAATGCCCGAATCCGTGCTGCAGCCTGCACCGGTCAACACGAACAGACGCCGGTGTGCCGCCACGAATTCGGACAGCGCCGTCGTATTCGGTTGTACCTCGATCAGCTGGGATGAAAGGCCTGACATGTTGCTGTTATGGCATCCGTTGGCATGGATTGCCAGAGGAGATCATGGTGCAGTAGCGAGCCGCCCCGTGTTCCGACCAACCAGTTGCAGCCGCAGGCCCCACGGCGCCACGAAGTTCACCACCGTCTGACCTGCATGCGGACCAGACGTCGCGGTCACGGGTGAGCCGATCACGCGGACACCTTCATGTCGCAACCATCGGTCGCCATGCGTGACGTCGTCAGCGAAGAGCGGGATCGGTTCGTTGTCATGCTTCGCTGAATATCGCGAAGCGGAGATGTTGTTCACGCCGTGATTGTCGAACAGCTCGACGACATTCCCGGAGTCGCACAGCAGAAGTCGGGATGAGGGCAGACCAGCATGTCGGGATCCTGCCTCGGATGCCGTTGCATTCGCGCTGATCGGGCCGATCGGCTCGCAGTCCAGGACGTTGCGGAAAAACGCCGTGGCCTGCACCAGGTCGGGTACGCCGATGCTCACATAGTCGCTGTCATGAGTGCCTGCGGCGCGACCACTGAAAGGCAGACTGGTCATCACCAGCAGCAGGCTGCCACCAAACATCGAAAGAAGGGACTTCCGCATGACACAGCACCAGTAACCGCACTGGTGGGCAATATGGGTCTGGCGAGTCGCGGCGGAAGTGTCGTTGGACGACCACGCCGTTTCCCTGTGCGAACAATCACGGCTGCGTCAACCCAAACGACTGATGCCCCGTTGATCGTTCTTCTCATAGAGACAGAGCGATCACATGATGACGCTTTGGCCATGCGGTCGCGATCCCCATATTCGCTTTGAACCCCATATGGTTGCTCGCTGTCTGATGACAGCTATGGCTCCGATCACCCACCTTGCCCCAGGATTGCCAGGATGAAGCGTCATCTCAATTCACTGTTGCAACGCAAACGCACCGAATTCGAAGGTGCCAGAGACATGAAGCACTCGCCGCAATTCGACGCTGCCGGTGAAGCGGTCATCATCTCCTTGAAAGATGGCTATGACTGGTTGGCCATGATCAAGAGTGCACAGGCGTCAGTTCGATCGCATTGAATGTGATTCCCCGGATCACGGCGGAGTAGGCCGCGCGAGCGTCCCGTGCGACGTGAATTCGGTGGCAAATGGCGCCTGCGCTGAGTAGGCTGGTGCCCGCCAATGGGCAACTTCAGTCGCAGTTATGTTGCAACCCCCTTTGAGGGTGCAGTAGTGACGCAGGAGCCCGAATCATGCAGTTATCTTGCGATGTGCGCCCACCAAGCGCAGGTTTCCGCTACTTGGCGGTTTCAGGCCATGCCTGAGGCACCTTGCGGAGGTCGGCGAGCGAATAGCCCAGCTGCTGCACGCGTGCAACCAGTGCGGCGTAGTCCGTCTGCGGAATGCTCGGGGTGCGCGCCATGACCCAGACATAGTCGCGCTTGTCGCGGGCAACGATGGTCTGGCTGTAGTCATCCTTCAGATACGCCACGATGTATTGCGCCTTGATCGGCCAGAACACCTGCACGCCCCACACGGCGTTGCCGCTGCCCGTATTCACGAAGCCGGTGGAATGGATCGCCTTTACCGGGCTGTCGAACGAGCCGTTGCGAAAGCGGAATGCGGTGTACACATTTCCGTCTGGTCGCAGTTTGTACGTCTCGACCGCATTGGAGGCATTCTTTTCGAAACGCGTCGGGATGGTTGCGATCACGTACCACTTGCCCATGAAGCGCGGCAGGTCGACATGCGCGACGGGTTTGATCGGTGGTAGATCGTTGGCGTAACTGCTGCTGGCCAGCACGAGGCCGCAGGCCAGCATGAGTGCTTTTTGCAGGTACATGCGGTGACTCCGATGTGTGGAAATGAAGATGGCGAGAGCCATCAGGGACGCACGAACCGGTAATGCGCGACCAGCCATTCCTGGCCATCGGCGTAGCCGAACAACTCCGCGCATGACATCCAGAACATGCGCCAGCGCTGGAACCATAGCGGCGCCGCCTTGGTGCCATAGGCCTTGATCAGCGTGGCCATTACCCGATCCTTGCGCGCGTCCTGATTGGCGAGCCAATGATTGGCACTGCGCTGGTAATGCGTGCCGTCGACGTGCCAGCGCTGCTCGATCTGCAGGTCGCGCTGGAACCAGAGCAGGGTGTCGGAGGCTGGCATCAGGCCGCCGGTGAAGAAATGCCGGCCCATCCAGTTGTCCTCGCCCGCGGTCTCGAACGGGTACATCAAGGTCTTGTGCGCGAAGATGTGCACGAACAGCTTGCCGCCAGGCCGCAGCCAGCTTGCGATACGGCCGAGCAGGATCTCGTAGTTGCGCATGTGCTCGAACATCTCGACCGACACGCAGCGATCGAACTGCGCCGCTTCCAGTTCGAGCCGGTTGACGTCCTGGGTGATCACGCACACGTTGAACAGGCCGCGCTGGCGGCACTGCGCTTCGATGTGTTCGCGTTGCTGGTTCGAGTTCGAGACCGCAACGATCTTCGCGTTCGGATAGCGTTCGGCCATCCACAGCGTGAGCGAGCCCCAGCCGCAGCCGAGTTCGAGGATCTTCTGGCCGTCCGCCAGCTCGGCACGCACGCCATACAGCTTGAGCATCGCCTCTTCGGCCTGTTCCAGCGACTCGTCACCACGCGGGTAATAGCAGCCCGAATACTTCAGGCGCTTGCCGAGGCACAGCTCGAAGAAGGCCGGCGGGAGTTCGTAGTGCTGCGCATTGGCAGCGTCGGTATGGATGGCCACCGGGCTGTGCCGCAGCATGTCGATGCGCTCGGCAAAGCGGGCGGCCTGCTGATCCAGTCCACCCGTCATTTCCTCGCGCAGGCGCTGCGCGCACATGCGCCGGATGCCCTGCCGCAAGAGGGCGTCGGGCAAGTGGCCACGCTCGGCCAGACCCAGCAACCCGTTGGCGGGGTGCTCTTGCGGCAGTTCGTCGCTGATGGCGGCATAGGCATTCATGGGTCGATCCTCTTCGGAAACCAGGGAAACAGCATCGATGTGCTGCGTTGATAGGCGCGGTAGTCCTCACCGCGGCTGCGCAGCGCCTGCGTCTCGGTATACGGGATGCCGCTGATCCAGCGCAGGAACACATACATCACCACCGGCCCCGACCAGGCCAGCCACGCGATGGGGGAGCCCAGCGCAAGGCAGACGTAAGCGAACCAGTGGATCCATTCGAAGAAATAGTTGGGGTGACGCGAGTAACGCCACAGGCCATTGCGACAGGTGCGCCCGTGGTTGGCAGGATTTGTCCGAAAGCGCGCGAGTTGACGGTCGGCGATCGATTCACCGATCACGCTGATCAGCCAGATCGCGATCGCTGCCAGAGTCCACGGACCAGCGCCGTCGGGATTACGTGCCACCGCAAGGAATGGCAGCGCGAACAGCACGATCAGGAAGGCCTGGAACTGGAAGAACAGGAAGAACTTGAACTGATTGCCGTTCCAATGCGCGCGTAGATCCTGGTAACGGCCATCCTCCGGCTCGCCACGAACGCGTGTCCACAAATGCGCAGCGAGCCGCGCACTCCACAAGCCACCGAGCACGGCCAAGGTCGCGCGCGGCCACGCGGCCCCATCGCCGAACACCGCAAGGAAAACTGCCGCGCCGCCTACACCGCTGGCCCACAGCACATCGACGATGCCCGCATTGGCGCGTAGGCGTTGCCATAGCCAGCCCAAGCTCATCATCAAGGCCGCCAGCACCCACAGGCAGACCAGCTGGATCCATGGATTCATGGTGCGTGACCTTGCAGGGAGGCGGATACAGGAGCCGTCGTAGCTGTCCCGCGTCTGGCCAGCCATGCCAGTGCCGGCGTGGCCAGTCCCCAGCCGATTCCCAGGCATAGCAAGCCACGCCAGCTCGGATCGACAAAGGTCACTACATGCCAGCCGCGGGCTGCGCTCAGGTAGGCCAGCGGACCACCAACGGCACCCAGCAATACCGCCAGCCAGAGGCGTGTCTGCAGATAGGCCAGCGATTGCGTGAAGGTCAGCGCAAAGGTGGCCCACAACGCGAGAATCCATGCCGGTGCCAAGGCTGCGGACGGCCACGAAGCTGCATAGCTGGCCAGTCCTGCACGGATCAATCCGCCGTCGAGCAGGAAGCCCATCACGATGGCGGTCGCCATCAACGACAGATCAACCTTGTAGTGGCGTGCGATACCCAGCTGACATGCCGCATATACCAGCATGCCGACAACCCCGGGCCATGCCAGTCCGTGTTCGGCGCCGATCACGGCACTGAACCAGACCAGCTGATAGCCGATGAGGCTGATCCAGAATTTCATGCAGGGATCCCGAGCTCGGGCAGCGGGGCAGGCCGGCGGTTGCCGGGCTTGGCCAGCAGCAGATGCGCCACACCGATCGAGCGCTCGCGGAAGCCGCCTTCGCAATACGCCAGGTAGAACTCCCACATGCGGATGAAGTGTTCGTCGAAACCCTGCGCATGTACCTGCGACAGACGTGCCATGAAACGTTCGCGCCAGGCATGCAGGGTGCGCGCATAGGACTCGCCAAAGTCCTCCAGCTGGACCAGCGCCAGATCGCTGCTGCGCGTCTTGGCGGCGAGCAGGGTGCTGATCGACGGAATGAAGCTGCCGGGAAACACATGGCGCTTGATGAAGTCGACCGACTTCAAGGCCTGCGCGTAGCGATGGTCTTCGATCGTGATGGCCTGCAACAGCGCCAGTCCATCGGGTTTGAGCAGCTGACCCAGCTGGCCGAAATACGTATCGAGGTAAGGCGCACCAATCGCCTCGACCATCTCGATCGACACCAGCTTGTCGTACTGCCCGCTCAGGTCACGATAGTCTTTCAGTAACAAGGTAACGCGGTCGCTTATGCCGGCAGCAGTGATGCGCTCACTGGCCAACGCATGCTGTTCGCGCGAGATCGTGGTGGTGGTGACATGGCAGCCGTAATGCTGTGCCGCGTAGAGCGCAAAGCCACCCCAGCCGGTACCGATCTCGACCACGCGATCAGTTGGCTGCAGATCGAGCTTGCGGCAGATGCGTTCCAGCTTGCGCGCGGAGGCAGCCTCCAGCGTGTCGTCGGCACCGGCCCAGATCGCCGAGGAATACATCAGGTCCGGCGACAGGAACAGTTCGAAGAAATCGTTGCCGAGATCGTAATGTGCGGCAATGTTGCGACGGCTGCCCGTGCGCGTATTGCGCTGCAGGGCATGCCAGGCGCGCATTGCCATGCCGCCGAGCCGGGCCAGCCCGGTCTCCATCCCGTCGAGCAGATCGCGGTTGCGCACCAGCAACTGGATCAGGGCGACCAGATTGGTGCAGCGCCATTGCCCATCCATATAGGACTCACCGGCACCGACGCTGCCATTGGCGGCAACGGCCCGATAGAACGCGGGGTCGAGCACCTCGATATGCGCGGTGAGATCCGGGTGCTGCGTCGCTGGCGTGCCCAACTCGACGGTACCCAGCGCATCCTGAAGCACGAGACGGCCATGCCGCAGACCGGCCATCTGCGCGAGCAGGCGCTGGCGCAGGAAACGCGCACCGGCAGACGGCACCGTGGCATCAACGGATTCAGTCACACCGGGTTTGACGATAGCGTTCATGCGGGCCTCAAAGCGGTTGCGGATGGTCGTGGATGGGATTGCGTTTCAGCCACAGTCGCAGCGCCTGCCAATGAATGGCGCCGACGATCTGGGCTGTCATCAACGGATAGCGCCACAGCACGCGGGCGAGCACGGCGCTGGTCATGGGCTGCCGCTGCAGGGTGAGGGTGGCGTCGAATTCGCGCTGGCCATCGCGCAGCACGTCCATGTGCACATGCAGGTCGTCAGCCGGTACGGTGAAGCGCCAGTCGTACTCGCGCGCCATCGGCATGAAGGGCGATACGTGGAAGGTCTTGGGGAAGGTCCAGTGCATGGCGCGTCCATGCATCTGTGCAGTCTCGACCGGCAGCACATAGGCATGGCGTTCGTGCCATGGCATGTTGGTGATCTCGGCCACGATGCAGACCAGGGTCACGCCGTCCTCGGCGTAGCAGTAGTAGAAGCTGACCGGATTGAACACGTAGCCGAAGTAACGCAGATGGGTCAGCAGGCGGATCGGCCCGACCGGCCGATGGCCGGTGGCCTGTTCGACGCGCTGGCGCACGGCTTCTGCGAGCGACAGCTCCACTGGGCCGAGGTAATCCTTGCGCCGAAACTGCGCGATGTTGCCGTGCTCGCTGGACCACAGCCAGCGTTGCTTGAACACGCGATCGACTTCGTCCAGATCCAGATAAAGCTGGGCCATCTTGTAATCGAAGACATGCGAGTGGGGCACGAGGCGACGATGGCGCACCACGCCTTCGTACACGGCGCTCGCCAGCGGGGCAGTTGCATGGGGCGCTTCGGCGTTCACGCCGCCATCTCCTGCCCACGTGGTTTCACCAGATGGAGGGACGCCGCTCCCACCGGCCAGCGCACGCCGAGTGCTTCGGCGACTTCGACCGCGCTGCGCATGCCGTCCTCGTGGAAACCCCAGCCCCAGTACGCACCGGCAAACCAGGTGCGTCGTTGCCCCTGGATCTCGGCCTTGTGCATCTGCGCGGCCACCGAAGCGTGGCTGTAAACCGGGTGGTGGTACTGCATGCGTGCGAGTATCTTGTCCGGGTCGATCGCCGCGGTGCGGTTGAGCGTGACCACGAAAGGCTCGGGCGATTCGATACCTTGCAGCAGGTTCATGCAGTAGCTGACAGTGCAGGCTTCGCTCGGATCGCGCGGCAGCCAGGCATTCCAGGCTGCCCATGCCTTGCGGCGTACCGGCAACACGCGGGCGTCGGTATGCAGCACGGTGTCATTGGCCTGGTAAGGCATCGCCCCAAGAATGGCTTGCTCGCGTTCATTCGCGTCGCTAAGCAGTGCGAGTGCCTGGTCGCTGTGGCAGGCCAGTATCAACTGGTCGAAGTGCTCGATGCCTGCGGCACTCTCCACGATGGCGCCATCGGCATGGCGGCGGATCGAACGTACCGTGCAATTCAGCCGTTCGTGTACCGGCCAATGTGTACGCAGCGCTTGCACGTAGCTGGACGAACCACCGCGCACCACCCGCCATTGCGGGCGGTCGCTTACCTGCAGCATCTGGTGATTGGCCATGAACTGCACCAGATAACGGGCAGGGAAGCCGAGGATCTGTGTGGCCGGCGAGGACCACAGCGCCGATGCCATCGGCACCAGATGCTCATCGCGAAAGGCGGCACCGTATCCGCGCTCGGCGAGATAGTCGCCCAGCGTGGGGCCTTTCCCGGGCGAATCCAGCAGCGCCGGCGCCTCGCGATAGAAGCGCGTCAGGTCGCGCACCATGCCGATGAAGCGTGGCGAGCACAGGTTGCGACGCTGGCAGAACAATGTATCCAGCGTGGCCGCGTTGTATTCCATGCCGCTGGCTTCGTTGTGCACCGAGAAGCTCATCGTGGTGGGTTGCGACTCCACACCGAGCTGCTTGAACATCCGCGTCAGCAAAGGGTAATGGCTCGGGTTGTGCACGATGAAGCCGCTGTCGATCCGGTAGTTGCGCCCGTGCTGCACCACGTCATGCGTATGTGTGTGACCACCGAAATAGCTGTTGGCCTCGAACAGCGTCACATCGTATTTGCGCGACAACAGCCATGCCGATGCCAGCCCCGCGATACCTGATCCCACCACGGCAACCCGCATGGCTCAGCTCCTCGCCTTGGTCAGCACCCATGCGGGGACCGGTTTCAGCCCGCGCACCAGGCCAAGTGCCGACATCAATTTCAGCCCGTACCAGGTCAAATCGACTTCCCACCAGTGGAAACCCTGCCGACTCGAACCTGGGAAAAAGTGATGATTGTTGTGCCAGCCTTCGCCGAAGGTAAGCAATGCCAGCCACACGTTGTTGCGGCTGTCGTCCTTGGTGTCGAAGCGGCGCCTGCCGAAACGGTGTGCCAGCGAGTTGATCGTGACCGTGGCGTGGAACAGCACGATCGTCGAGACGAAGAAGCCCCAGATCAGCATCTGTCCACCTGTGGTGCCAAGCTGCGGCGCCACGTGATTCAGCAGCGCACCCAGCCCATACAGTGCGATCGCCAGCAGCACCGGAATCGCGATGTCGAAGCGATCCAGCCAGCGCAGCTCCGGATACTTGGCCAGATCAGGCACCCGCGACAGGTCGGTGCGAAAGTTGCGCGGAGTCAGGAACCAGCCGACATGACTCCACAGGAAGCCATGGATGCCCGGCGAATGTGGGTCGTCCGGCGTGTCGGTCACACGATGATGATGGCGGTGATGTGCAGCCCACCACAGCGGGCCGCGTTGCACGCAGGAGGCACCGATCAAGGCGAACAGGAACTGCACCGCGCGCGAAGTCTGGAAGGTGCGGTGCGAAAAATAGCGGTGATAGAACCCGGTCAAGGCAAACATGCGCACCACATAGAGCGTGGCGGCAACGATTACCGCGATCGACGACGTGCCCACCCATATCACGCCGAGGCAGGCCAGGTGCATCGCCACGAACGGCGCTGCACGCAGCCAGTCGATCCGGTCTTCGCGGCTCTCGTCGATCTCCACCGTGGCACTCGTATCGAACCAGCGCCGCAGCGTGCGCATCAGCCAGGAATGTCTGGCGGCGGTCTGAGTCGCTCCGCCGGAAGTCGGGGCTCCGACCTGGAGGGCAGGCGTGATCGGGATCGGACGGGGGGTGGCCATGGGAACATACCTGTCAGCGGTTCAATGACAGATACGTAATAAGCACCGCCGTGGATGCACCCCAGCCTGAAATGGGCGGTAGCGCCTGTCTTCCCAACGGAGTCGGCCGGCATGGGATCCGGAACCGCGTTCCATGCGTATCACGTTGACATCAACGGGAGACATCCATGCCTGATCTGAAGCGCACCGCAGGGCTGATCGGCTGGTTGCTGCTGAGCTTCGCCGCCGCTGCGATCGGCGCGATGGCCTCTGTGCAGGCCGCTGCGTTCTACCGCCGGCTGGCGCAGCCGTGGTGGGCGCCTCCGGCCTCGGTATTCGGTCCGGTGTGGTCGCTGTTGTATGTGCTGATGGACATTGCCGCGTGGCTGGTCTGGCGCGAAGGCGGCTGGCAACGGCGGCGCGGGGCGCTCGCGCTGTTCGTGCTCCAGCTGGCCGTCAATGCGCTGTGGAGCTGGCTGTTCTTCGGCTGGCATCGTGGCGCGCTGGCATTCGCCGACATCGTGTCGCTGTGGCTGCTGATCGTGGCCACCGCGATCGGCTTCTGGCGTGTGCGCCCGCTGGCCGGCGCGCTGCTGCTGCCCTACCTGGACTGGGTGAGTTTCGCCGTGGCGTTGAACTGCGCCGTATGGCTCCTGAATCCGCTGCTGCTCGGCTGAGGCCTGGATCAGCAAAGCGACTGGTAGGCGTCCAGTGCCCGCTGGCGCGAAACGCCCAGGTCGACCATCGGCGGGGGGTAGCCACTGCGCCTGAGCAGGGCTTGATCTTTCCAGGGCTCGTGCAGCAACGCCGGCGATGCTTGCTCCAGCTCCGGCAACCAGCGGCGCAGGTAGTGGCCCTCGGGATCGAAGCGCTTCGCTTGGGTCAGCGGGTTGAACACGCGGAAATACGGTGCCGCATCCGCGCCGCAGCCAGCCACCCATTGCCAGCCCAGCGTGTTGTTGGCCAGGTCTGCATCGACCAGGGTGTCCCAGAACCAGCGTGCCCCATGCTGCCAGTGCTGACGAAGATTCTTGGTGAGAAAGCTGCCGACGATCATGCGCACGCGGTTGTGCATCCAGCCGGTGTGCCAAAGCTCGCGCATGCCCGCATCGACCAGCGGAATGCCGGTACGGCCGTGTTGCCAGCGTTCGATCGCGGCCGGATCGGCCGGCGCCCACGGGAAAGAGTCGAAGCGCGGGTTGAAGTTGTCCACCGGCGTGCGTGGAAAGTGGTAGAGCAGGTGATGGGCGAATTCGCGCCAGCCCAGTTCGCGCAGATAAGGCTCGATGTCGGGACGGCGCTTCGCATCGGCTGCGCGGGCGCGACGGTCGAGTTCGGCATGGATCTGCCGCGGCGAGATCTCGCCGAAGTGCAGGTGCGGCGACAGCCGCGAGGTGCCATGCCGCGCCGGCAGGTCGCGCGCGTGCGCGTAGTCTCCGATCGCGTCGTCGCCGAAGATCTCCAGCAGTTCCCGCGCGCCAGCCTCGCCCGGCTGCCAGCTGGCGGCTAGGCCTCCGGCCCAGGCGATGCGCGGCAGCAATTCAAGCGCTGTCAGCGGCAGGTTGCCGGGCAGCTTGCACCAGCCGGGCAGCCGCGGCGCCGGCAACGGCTCGCTCGCCTGCACCTGCGGGCGCAGGTTGCGCCAGTACGGCGTGAACACCTTGTACGGCTGGCCCTGCTGGGTGGCGATCTGCCATGGCTCGCACCACAGCGAGGCGTTTTGGCTGTGCACGGCGACGCCTTCGGCCTGCAGCACGCTTTTGATGCGCATGTCGCGTGCGATCGTGGCTGGTTCGTACAGCCGGTTCCAATACACCGCGGTGGCACCGCTGTCGCGGACCAGCTCGCGCAGCACGGTCCACGTGTCGCCCTTGCGCAGGTGCAGCGCTGCCGCCTTTTCGCGCAGTCGGTCGTCGAGCGCGGCCAGCGCATGGTGCAGCCACCAGCGACTGGCGGCACCTGTAGCCCATTCGCCATCCTCGCCGGGCGAGTGAATGAAGACCGGCAAGACCCGGTCATGCGCGGCGCACGCGGCACTGAGCGCGGGGTTGTCGGTCACACGCAAGTCGCGCCGGAACAGCACGAGTGCCGTGCTCATCGACGTAGGCATCCGCTCATGACCCTGTCGATGCCAAGTTCAGAAACCGAACAACGGCTGCAGCGTACGTGCGATCCAGCCGGAGAACACCAGCGGCGCGTCGGTGGCCGCCACACAGATGCACGGGAGGCCCGGCGAGGTCACCGGCTGATGATGGACTCCGCTGTCGAGATCGGCCACGTCGCCGGGGCCGAAGTGGCCGAGCATGTCGTCGTAGGCGCCATCCAGAATCACGGTCAGCTCGCTGCCGCCATGACTGTGCAGTGGCAGTTTGCTGCCCGGGGCGATACGCAGCAGCATCAGGTCGCCGCCGCCAATGCCGGTCGCGCGGATACGCTGCACGCCGGGCGCCACCCGGCGCCAGCGCAGGGCACGCATGGAATGGCCGAACCAGGGGTGCAGCGCGCTGGGCAGCCGATCCAGATCGTGTTCCTCCACGATGTCCGGCGGTGGCGCGGCCTGCTGGATGGCCGGCTCGGCATCCAACAGGGCCAGCATTACCTCGCGCGCGGCGTGCGCCGGCGCGTCGACGCGTTGCTGCTGCATCAGCATGCCGCCGATCTGGTCGGCGTCTAGCAGGTGCGCGCGGCACGCCGCGCAGCACTCCAGATGTGTGGAGGCGACCACCGCCAGCGCTGCCGGCAACGCGCCGGAGGAATAGCTGAGCAGGGTTGCATCGTCGAGATGGTGGGTGGGTTTCATCGCTGGGCCCTCATGCTGCCCTGCAATTTTGCGAATGCGCGCCGCAACGAGGATTTGACCGAGCCCAACGGCATGTCCAGCTCGGCGGATATCACGCTGTGGCTCTTGCTTTCGAGGTAACACATGCGGACGAGCTTGGCCTGCATGGGGGGAAGACGGTCGATCGCCTGTTTCAGCAGATCCTGGTCGATGAACGACTCGGGCTGCGAATCGCGCCGATCGCATTCGGCGTGGTCGAGCCGGTCCAGCCCCTCCTGCACCGGCAGCCAGTGCGGCTCCTGCCGCACGTGATCTATGTACAGGTTGCGCGCGACACGAAACAGCCAGGTGCCCAGGCCCGCACGCGCCGGGTCGAACAGGTGGGCCTTGCGCCATAAGGTCAGCAGCGCCTCCTGCACCAGTTCGTCGGCCACCCCGTCGGCCACTCCGAGATTGCGCAGGTAGCGCTGCAGGCGTGGCGCAAAGTGATCGTAGATGCGCATGAAGCTGACGCGATCGCGCTGCACCGACACGGCGGACATCTGCGTGGCCCAGTACAGCGCGTCGGGCATGGCGTTGCTCACGGATGCGGACACGGATCGTTTCGCCCGGAAGGGCGCTACCTCGGCGACGGTTTGACCAAGATCCATCATACGCATGTTCCTGCCGTGAGACGGCCGAGGGCGGCGCCCACCGGAGCGATGGGCTTCATCTCGACTGCATACGCGGATGGACAGGTTTTGGATTCACCGCGCAAGGGGGTGCGGGCAGGGATCAGGCTGATCCGCGCAGCGCCTCGCCGTCGACGCGCAAGGCCACCTTGCCTGGAGTGCCGGATGTGACGGCATGGTCGATCGCGCCCTTGGCGACCACGGCGCCAGTCGGCTGGCTCGTGGGCGAGCCTCCTGGCGGTTCCACCGAGACCGCCAGGATGGCGGTGGTGTCGAGTTTCGCCAGCAGGGCCGGGGCCAGAGTCAGCGTGGTCGCCTTGTCCAGCGTGATCATGCCGATCGCGATCGGTTTGCCGCCGGCAGGAATCAGCCACAGCTCGGGCGCGTGTCCCGGTGCGAACGCCACCGGCGAGCCAGGCACCACCACCATGCGGCCGCGTTGGGGGTCCATGGTGGCGGTCCAGCCGGTGCTGCCGTTGTCCTGCTGGATGGTAGCCGCCATGTAGCTGACATTCGCCTCGACCGGAGTAGGCGCACGCGACGGCAGGCCCATCATCACCAGCAGGGCCACCGCGACCGCACTGGCGCCGATACCGAGCCAGTGCCACAGCGCCAGGTTGTTCCACAACCCCTTGCGGGTGGCTACGACGGCAGGGGGCGGTGCGTCCAGTTGCAACTCGTCACGGATGCGCGCCCACACGTAGGGCGCCGGTGCCACATCGGCAATCGTGTCAGCCAACGGCAGCAACCGGCGCTGCCAAAGTGCGACTGCGGTGGCAGCCTCGTCCGAAGCCATCACCTCATGCGCCACTTCGGCACGTGCGTCGGCGTCGAGCACGCCGAGCACGTACTCGGCATAGCGCAGGTTGTTATTTCCGTCGTCGGCAGGCGTATTCATGAGATCAGGCAGATTGGTCCAGGCAGGTGCGCAGTTGCATCAGGCTTCGCCGAATCCAACTTTTCATGGTCCCGAGCGGCACCTTGCAGCGCGTCGCCAATTCGTTATACGTAGCTCCGGTGAAAAAGGCTTCACGTACCGAGGATCTTTGTTGCGGTTCGAGTTCATCGAGGCAGCGTTCCAGGCGGCGGTGTTCCTGGCTGGTTTCGGCCTCGACTGCCGGCGTAGGCTGTTCGTCGACGATTTCTTCCAGCCTGGATGGTTCGTCCAGCAGCTCCACGCGATGCTGGCGGAGGCGGTCGATTGCCTTGTTGCGCGACAACGTGACCAGCCAGGTGATTGCACTGGCCTTGGCCGAATCGAAACTGGCGGCACGCCGCCATGCCGCGGTATAGGTTTCCTGCAGAACTTCCTCCGCGTCGCCGCGGTCGCGCACCATGCGCAGGCATACGCCGAACAGTTTGGATGAGGTGCGTCTGTAGAGTTCGGCAAAGGCCTTCTGGTCATTGCGGCCGCATTGCATCAGCAGCTGGTTCAACTCTTCATGCTCAGGCGCACTGGTGACACTCATGAGAAAACCATCCTGCAGTCATGAAGACGTTGACGCCGCAGGCATGAAACACTGCGTGCTGGGGCAAGTTGCCTTTCGCAGCATGGAGGAAGCGTCACGCTGTGGCAAAACTTCGGGGCTTCCGTGCAGCGTCGAAGGTGGGTCGGCACTTCGCAGGGCGGTGCTAGACCGAGGATCAATCAAGGTTCTTGCCGTCCCCCAGTCAACTGTGTCACCTTCGAAAGGCTACGAATAAAAGTCTTATGTAACAAGTGTTTGCTTGGGTTTCTCAGAACATCCCTGGACTTCAAAAGAAGACAGCACCATCAAAGTGTCGACAAAGCGACTTTCGATGCTTCGCAAATGTCCGTTTTACCCCTCGCACGTCCCGCTTGCCACATAGACAACGTCCGTCGCCGCAGGCGTGGCTACACTCGATCGCAATGAACGCACTATCTCGCCCACCGCCGGCAGGCGTCCACGCCGACTACGGCGCGACGTTTCCTCCGAAGACCTTGGCCACGTTGTGGGTTCTGTGGGCGGCATTCTGGCTGCTCATGATCGGTGTCGCCACCGAGGACCAGCTCCGTAATCCGCTCACACAGTGGTGGGAGCCGATCCTGACGGAAGGGAGTTCGGCGTTGGTCTCGACCGGATGGATGTGGCTTGCCGTCCGGTTTCGTGGGCGCCGTGCGCCGTATCTGGACAAGCCCTTGATCTGGTTCGCCAGCTATCTTCGATGGTTGCCGCTGGTCTGCATCACGTGGATTACGGCGGTTTACGCGATACGGTATGGCGTCTACGCCGCCGTGGGCCGTACCTATGAACCCTCGGGCTGGTGGGGATTCATTGTCGTGTATGAGAGCCTCAAAGTGATGTACAACTCGGGGCTGTGGCTCGGGGTGCTGTTTGGTATCGATTCCTATGGACAGTGGCAATTCCAATGGCAACGTTTGCTACAAACACAGAAAGCGCTGGCCGAGGCGCAGCTAGCACGGCTCCAGGGGCAGCTGCGGCCACATTTCCTGTTCAACGCGCTCAACACCGTCTCGGCCCTGATGCATACGGACGTGGCGCGAGCGGACCGCTTGGTCGCAGCGCTCGGAGATCTGCTGCGTATCAGTCTTCGGTCCAATGAACATGAGATGACGCCACTCGCCGAAGAACTGCGCACGCTCGAGCTGTATGCGGACATCATGCTTGAGCGGTTTCGGGATCGCGTGACGCTGGACTGGCAGATCGATCAGGCGCTGCTCGACACCCCCGTTCCGGCACTATTGTTGCAGCCCTTGCTTGAGAACGTCTTTAAGCACGGCGTCGAACCCACGGTGGCACACGTGCGCATCATGGTCAGTGTCAGGCGCGAAAGCGACTCGCTGGAAATCGTCATCAACAACTCGGGCTCCATGCTGGCGCCGGAGCGCCGTGACGGAGTGGGATTTCGCAACTGCCGGGAGCGACTCAACATCATCTACGGCAATACGGCATCCCTGCTGGTCGGCAACGAGGGTGACGGCGTTGCCGCGCGAGTTTCAATACCGCTGATGGGCACCGTCCAATGATCCGCGCCGTGATCGCCGATGATGAGGCGCCGGCCCGCGAGAAGCTCGAACGCTGGGTGGCCGAGCAACCGGATATGACCGTGGTCGGATCGGCCGAGAACGGATTGTCCGCGGCGCAGTGTATCGAACAACTCCGCCCGGACGTGGCCTTTCTCGATGTCCAGATGCCGACCTTGTCGGGACTCCAGGTCGCGGCGCAGCTTGAGCCATCGAGCGCGCCGCTGATCGTGTTCGTGACCGCCTTCGACGAACATGCGGTGAAGGCGTTCGATCTCAATGCAGTCGACTATCTGCTCAAACCTTACGACCTGGACCGTTTTGCGCGAACCATGCAGCGCGTCAGGGAGCGGCTGAACGCCCAGGAGTCCGGCGCGACAGCGGTAGCGATTGGACGGGCACGGGCGCCTTCTTGCGAGCGCTTGCTCGTGCCGGATGGCGAGCGACTAAAGCTGATCGATGCAGCATCCATCGAATGGCTCGAAGCCGACGACAACTACGTCCACGTGCACACTGCTTCGCGCAACTATCTGCTACGCAGGACACTGCAGGATCTGCTGTCCCAACTGGGGGAGCAACGCTTCGTACGGATCCACAGGTCGACAGCCGTGAACCTCGGTTCTGTCGCATCGCTCGCCCCCCTCTTCAAGGGTGACTACGAAATCCACCTGCACAGCGGCCGCGTTCTCCGACTCAGCCGACGGTATCGCGTAGCGATATTCGCCCGCATGGGGCAGTAGTTCCCCCTCACCACGCCGACGTCTCCATTCACCCCAAATCTGCTGCCAGCTGGTTGGCGGTTGATCAAGCTCCTGCTTGTAAAAGCGGAAGTGAATGGAGGAAGAAAGGAATGCTCGGCTATTACTTCGATCTCGCCTTGCGTAGTCTCAGGCGCAACAAGGTTCTTACCGCGCTGATGGTGTTGGCGATTGCGCTGGGCATCGGCGCCAGCATGACTACGCTGACCGTACTGCATGTGCTGTCCGGTGATCCGTTGCCGGGGCGCAGCAGCACGCTGTATTACGCGCAAGTCGATCCGCGCGACATGAACGGCTATCTGCCTGGCAAGTCGCAGCCGATGTATCAGATGAGCTGGATCGACGGCATGAACCTGCTGCGTGCGAAACGCGCGGATCGTCAGGCGCTGATGACCGGCGGCCTGGTGGCGGTGCAGCCGCACAACACGATGCTCGATCCGTTCTACGAAGCGGCGCGCTACACCACCGCGGATTTCTTCCCGATGTTCGGCGCGCCGTTCGAATACGGACACGCGTGGAACGCGTCTGACGACGAAGCGCATGCACGCGTGGTGGTGATCAGCGCCGCGCTCAACGACAAGCTGTTCGGTGAAACAGACAGTACGGGCCAGACGCTGCGCCTGTCCGGCGCCGCATTCCGCATCGTCGGCGTGCTCGGCAACTGGCATCCCAATCCACAGTTCTACGACCTCCTTCGCAAGAGTTATGACGAAAACGAAGGGGTCTACGTACCGCTGTCCAGCTCGCAGGACGTGGGCATACATCACGACGGCAGCGTCGACTGCTGGGGCAAGGGCGGTACCGGCATCAATCCGGATCATGCTTCGCGCTGCGCCTGGCTGCAGTTCTGGGTGCAGCTGGATACGCCAGCTGAGGCGGCCGTATACAAGACGTTCCTCATCCATTACTCGGAGCAGCAAAATGCGCTCGGTCGTTTCCAGCGGCCGCCTAATGTCCAGCTGCGCGATGTCATGCAGTGGCTGGACTACAACCAGGTGGTACCGGATGACGTGCGCCTGCAGACCTGGCTGGCATTCGGCTTTTTGCTGGTGTGTCTGGTCAATACGATGGGCTTGATGTTGGCCAAGTTCATGCGCCGTGCCGGCGAGCTTGGCGTGCGCCGCGCGCTGGGTGCATCGAAACGCTCGCTGTTCGCACAGCTGCTGGTGGAGTCGGGTGTGGTCGGTCTTGCCGGAGGCATCGGTGGGCTGCTGCTGGCCTTGCTCGGACTGTGGCTGGTGCGCCGACAGCCGGCGGAGTATGCGCCGTTGGCGCATCTTGACCCGACGATGTTACTGGCCACCTTCCTGCTTGCGCTGGGCGCAAGCCTGCTGGCCGGTCTGCTTCCAGCCTGGCGCGCCTGCCAGATCACGCCCGCCCTGCAACTGAAGAGTCATTGACATGGACATCCTGCCGATTCTTTCCACCCTGCGCCGGCACAAGCTCACCGCATGGCTGTTGGTTCTGGAGATCGCGCTGACCTGCGCCATCGTCTGCAATGCGGTGTTCCTGATCGGCCAGCGGCTGCAACATATGGACATGCCCAGCGGCATTGCCGAGCACGAGCTGGTGCAGGTCCAGCTGGGATACATCGGCGATACCCCCGATGCCGAGGTGCAGACGCAGACCGACGTGGCGGCGCTGCAACAGATTCCTGGCGTCAAGCAGGTGGGGCTGGACCGGTACCTGCCGTTCTCACTCGATGGCTCCTCCAACACTGGCATCAAGCTGGATCCTCAGCAGCAACAGAACACGCTTGATGCAGGTCAGTATTTAGGCCAGAACCTGCTGCCTACACTGGGCGTGCGCTTGGTGGCCGGACGCAATTTCGAGCCCGGCGAGTACGTCGATTTCGACACGGCGGTAGCCGCCTTGAACAGTGGCGACCTGAAGGGCCTGCCGCAGGTCATGATCATCACTCAGGCCATCGCCGAACGGTTGTGGCCCGGGCAGGAAGCGTTGGGCAAGACGCTCTACACGGACAGCGGCATTCCTTTTCGCGTGATCGGTGTAATAGCCGTTCTGGCACGCCAGAACAACCTGCAGCAGGGCGCGCAGTACAGCACGTATTGGCCGATTCGCATGACCTCGGCCGATGGTGCGAGCTACTTCATCCGCTGCGCGCCGCAGGATAAAGAGTCAGTACTGAAAACGGCGGTGGCCAAGCTCAAGCAGCTCAATCCCAATCGTGTCGTATTGAAGGCGCGTACTTACGATCAGGCGCGCCGTGCGTTCTTCGCCAACGACCGCGCCATGGCCGGCATCCTCGTCGGCGTAATCGCGGCGCTGCTGATCGTCACTGCGCTGGGCATTGTAGGACTGGCCAACTTCTGGGTTGGGCAGCGCCGCCGCACCATCGGCGTGCGCCGCGCACTCGGCGCCACCCGCAGCAACATCCTGCATTACTTCCAGACCGAGAACTTCCTGCTGGCGACGATCGGCATCGCGCTCGGCATGGTGCTGGCCTACGGCATCAACCTGTTCCTGATGCTGCATTACGAATTGCCGCGACTGCCGGTGATCTATTTCCCGGTCGGCGCGATCGCGCTGTGGTTGATCGGCCAGCTCGCCGTGCTGGGCCCGGCGCTGCGCGCATCGCATGTGCCGCCAGTGGTGGCGACGCGGAGCGCATGAGTTGTCCTCTTTCCCTCCTGCGGAAGCCACGCCAGATGACACGAAGGAGAAGGGGCTGTGTGAGCCCAGGCGTGGTGGCACGCAGTCGTCTTACGTGAAGCATTTAAAGCGATCGTCCAGCATCGCAACAGCTGGGAAGGGACGTTGCGGCTGATGGTCACTAGACATTGATGGCACAACGCGCCACCAAGTCATAGAAGACCGGTTGGAAGGAAGAGACGAGTTTGGCCGCCTGCATGTGGCTCTGCACTGCAGGGTTCTTGCCTGCCTTCTCATAGTCTTTTTACGGTTACGTCGAACAATGGCATGAACCTGAGCACCTCGGGTGCCTGGGACTGTGGTCGCGAGATTGACTTGTGTACTTAGTACTCGTTTGTGTACAGTGTACGCATGACCAAGAGCCGCATACTCTCAGCCGCGAAAGCAGTGCTCGAATCCGCGGGCTTCGAGGGACTGACCATCCGCAGGGTCGCCCAGCGGGCGGGCCTCTCGCCAATGGCGCTCTACCGTCATTTCAAGAACAAGGACGAGCTGCTCAACGCCCTCATGCAGGACGGTTTCTCCGCGTGGGAGGCGATCGTTCGCGGCATCCGCACCCAAGACCCGGTGAAGTGGCTGAAGGCACTCATGGAGGCCTATCTCGATTTCGCGCTCACGCAGCCGCACAGGTTTGACGCGGCGTTCTTCCTGCCAGCGCCCGCGGCGCGCCGGTTCCCCGATGATTTCGCCGCGGGCCGTTCGCCGGCGATTGCGCTCGCGATGGCTCGCATCGATCAGGCGAAGGCCGAGGGTCGGTTCCGCGACGAGCCTACGCTCGGGATCGCCGTGGCGCTCGCGGCCTACGGACAGGGATTCGTGTCGATGCAGCGCGCCAGGCGTTTCGCGAACGACAAACAGTTCAAGGCGCTGTACCGCGCGGCGCAGCGCCAGTTCCTCGATTCCCTCAAACCGTCCGGGAAAAACGAATGATCACCCTGCTGGCCGCCGTGTTGAGCGGCATCATGTTTTATCTCGCACAGGGATACGACCACGTCTGGGGCCTGGTCTGGCTCGCACCCGTGCCGCTTTTGTGGCTCGCCTATGGCAATACGCGTACGTGGCAAGTGATCGGGGCGAGCGCCATCGCGCTCCTCGGCGGCGCAGGCTATATCGTGCAATCCCCTTACCTCCACCTCATACCGCCGCTCGTCCTCATGTCGGTTCTGGTGGTCGACACCGGGCTGTTTTGCGTCGCGATATGGTTTGCGCGCTTCGTGCAGCACCGGGCATCACCGCTCCTCACTCTGCTTGCGTTTCCGGCTTGCTGGACAACCTTCGAGTTCCTGATCGAACTGCAGTCCCCGAACGGCACCTACGGATCGCTCGCCTACAGCACGATGTCAGCGCCCGTCCTGATCCAGAGCGCATCGCTCTTCGGGATGTACGCCGTTACGTTCCTGATCTGCCTCTTTGCCAATACCCTCGCCATGGCGCTGCGGCTCAAACGAAACACGGCCGCAGTCGGCGTCGGGCTGACTATCTGTGCAGCCAATTTGGCGTTCGGTATCGTGCGGCTCGCGCACGCGCAGCCCGACGTGCTGCGGGTGGCGGCAATCGTCGATGAGACGGCCGTAGCGGATTCCTGGCGGGCGAAGACCGTGCCCGCCGCTCTCGCAGTGACCGAAACCTATGCGCGCGAGATCCGTGCAGCCGCCCGGGACGGCGCCAGATTCGTGGTTACACCGGAAGGCGGCATGGCATCGATCCTTGCCGGACAGGGCACGATCGTTGCGCCGCTCGTTGCCGCCGCCAGGGATACGGGTGTGCAGATCATTGCCGGTTTCCACTCCGAAATGCCGGCCGCCGACTTCGCGCTTGCGATCACGCCCGATGGCAGGATCCAGCGCTACGACAAGCGCCATCCGGTGCCGGGCCTGGAGGACGATTTCACGCCGGGTCATGTCTCGGGCTGGTTGGGCGATGGTCGTGCCGAGGAGATCTGCAAGGACATGGATTTCCCCGACACCATTCGTTCCGATGCCGTCAAGGGCGTCAGCCTGATGGGCGTGCCCGCGGGCGACATGGGCATCGATGGCTGGCAGCACGGAATCATGTCCGTGATGCGCGGCGTCGAAGGCGGATTCTCGATCGTGCGGGCTGCCCATGACGGCCTGGTGTTCGCCAGCGACGCGCAAGGGCGTCTGGTCGCCCTCAAGAAGGATGCGCCTGCGGGCCTGACTATGATCGTCGCCGACCTGCCGCTGGGATCCGGGCCAACGCTCTATACGCGGATCGGCAACGCCTTCCCGTGGCTCTGCGGGATCTTCGCTCTCGCGCTTGGCGCAGGGCTTCCGGCCTGGCGGCGGCTGCAGAAGCGCCGCCCTGTTGCCGAGCGTTGAAAATTGACCAGAAAGACGCGGTCCTGTGCACTGAAGATTAGGCGGGAATTCCGACCTGGTCTGCGGGATTTATGGCCCAGCAAGTACTCGCAGGTTCGATGCCAGCATACGTATCGTCACGACGGATCGGCACCGCTTCTCCACCATTTCGCCTCCCATCATTCAGGGGTTGCGTCAGGCCGCACACGGCGGCCCGGTCAATATTCTCGCGTTGTCGGGCGGCGGATCCGGCGGTGCGTTTGGTGCTGGCGCGCTGGCCGGCATGACGCGCGGGCACCAGCGACCGGACTTCCAGTTGGTTACAGGCGTGAGTGCCGGAGCCTTGATTGCTCCGTTTGCGTTTCTGGGTTCCTCGTGGGATTCCGCGTTGCAGGATGCCTTCGGAGGTGAACGGAGCTATTTGATCCATTCGCCGAAGGCGAGTTTTCTGGCTCGACTTGTTTTTCCTTCCGGCCTGGGAAGCCATGGGCGGCTTTATGAGCTCGTGGATCATTTCGTCACACCGCAGATGGTCGCTGATGTGGCCGCTGAAACTTCGAAGGGGCGAAGGTTGATTATCGCCACGACGGATCTCGACAAGCAGGAAACGGTACTCTGGGATATGGGCGCCATCGCCGCGTACGTTGGCGCTGCGGCAAGGCAGCTATTCCGCGATGTGCTCATCGCATCCGCGAGCGTGCCTGGCATGTTTCCACCCGTGATTATCCACGTCAGCGACGGGGTTCATGCCTACGACGAACTGCATGTGGATGGCAGCGTGACCACGCCCTTTTTCATCACCCGGCTGGTCGCGGATGTCGTATCGACCAGTCTCGATCAACTGAACGGGTCGAACGTCTATGTGATCGTCAACAGCCAACTGGCAAGCCCGCCGCATGAATCGTCGCTCGAGACCATCGAACTTCTCGGCAGAAGCTTCTAGGCGCAACTGATGTACAAGACGAAGGAAACGATTGCCCTTGTCGACAACGTGACAAGAGAGCATCACATGCAGCTTCGGATTGCCGTGATACCCGCAGACTATCCCGATCACAGCTTTGCCGATTTCCGTTTGCAGAGCTTGCAGCGGCTTTTCGATTACGGTGCCGACTGCGCCGCTCGTGGAATGTTGTGGGCCACACCGGAACAAGGTATTCGGCGGGATCAGGCCGCCATTGTTGGTAGCCCGCATGCTGTCGTGTCTTGCCCAGGCTTGGTTGCTACGTCATTTGGCGCCGATGACGCGACGCAGCCAGCAAGATAGCCATTGTTTCCAACGGACAAGCCAGCGCTGCGCAAACTTCCAGCGAGATACCCGCAAAGATCAGCTTCTTGCGCCCGGTCGCCTCGACCGCGGCGGCGACACGATGGTTGTCCCAGGCATTGACCGAGGAACGATCGATGATCTGGATGTCAGGCAATTCCTCGACGAGTTCCGGGAAGGTGGGGCCCCACATGCTGTCACGCGCAGTCGTGGTGACGACGATGGGCCTGGCCATACCCGGCATGAGTCACTACATCGCCTCGAAGATGGCGATCATTGGATTCATGCGAGGCTTGGCCAATGACGTCGCAGGCGACGGCATTACCGCGAACGCTCTATTGCCCGGTCTGACCAATACGCTGGCGACCGCATCGCAACCGGAAGAGCAGAAGCGCTCAACCTGGGAAGAGCAGGCAATCAAGCGACTGGGCGAGCCCGAAGACATCACCGGTGCGGTTCTGTTCCTGACCAGCGACGATGCGGCCTTCATGACTGGGCAAGCCATTGTCGTGGATGGCGGTCAGTATCGCGTCGGTTGATCGCCGTGCGATCTAACAGTCGTCATCACATGGCATGTGAGAGAAGCGAATGAAAACAGGCACCGGTGATAATCGGGTAGTTTGCCTGTTGTCCTACAGCAATCGTTCGGGGTGGGTATAGACGTTGTGACTGCCCGCGCGCGCAAAACCGATCAAGGTCATGCCGGCGGTCCGAGCCAGCTCGATCGCCAGTGCGGTCGGTGCCGAGATGGCCGCCATGATGCTGATGCCGGCGCTTGCTGCCTTGATCACCATCTCGTAGCTTGCGCGGCTGGTCAGCAGCAGCATGCCGGTTTCGGGCGCGATGCCGGCGTGGTGCATGGCACCGATCAGCTTGTCCAGCGCGTTATGCCGACCCACGTCTTCGCGCACCAGCACGATGGTGCCGTCCGCATCAGCCCAGGCCGCCGCGTGCACCGCACCGGTGGCGGCATTCATTGGCTGATGGGCATGCAGGTCGGCCAGGGCCCGTTCCAGGGCAACGCGGCTGATGTGTCCGCCGGCTTCGACATGGCGAGGCTGGTGCACGGCGTCTTCCAGCTGACGTGTGCCGCAGATGCCGCAACCGCCGCGGCCCGGCAGCAGCCGCTCGCGTTGGCGATCGAGTCGGGCGGCAGGTGCACTTTCGACCACCGTCATCGCCAGTTCGATGCCTTCCAGCAAATGACGCTGCTCGATCGCGTGCAGATCGCTGGCGCTCCCGATGAAACCCTCACTGAGTGAGAAGCCCAGCGCGAAGTCCTCCAGGTTATGCGGCGTGGCCATCATCACCGCGAAAGACACGCCGTTGTAAAGCATGGCCACGGGCATTTCTTCGGCGATCTGATCATCAAGCCGTTCGAGACGGCCATCGCGCCAGCGTTCGATGTTGCGCGCGACATGGCCGGGTGAGGGCGTATCCGGGTCGGGTGGAGCCGTAGGAGTCATGCGGGCATCATAGCGATACGGGTGCGGGCTGCATCCTTCTGCGGCGACCTGTGGCAGGCTGTCTGCATGCGCGATCCTTGCCGGAGTTCCAGAACATGATCAAGATGCGTGCGCTACTCGGTGGCCTGCTTGCCTTGGCGTTGACGTTATCCACGCACGCTGCGTATGCCAGCCAGCCACGGCATATGACAATCGCTGCGGCCGCCGACCTACACTATGCGCTGGATGCTGTGCTCGCCACTTACCGCCAGACGCATCCGCAGGACGCCATCGAGGTCACCTACGGCTCCTCCGGCACATTGCTTGCGCAGATCGAGCAGGGTGCACCGTTCGAGCTGTTCTTTTCAGCGGACAGCGAATATCCGAAACAACTGGTGGCAGCCGGGGGCGCCAGCGGTGATCCGGTGCCCTATGCGCTGGGACACATCGTGATCTGGAGTGCCAGCGTCGATGCCAGCAAGTTGACCGTGGCGGATCTGGCCAAGCCGTCATTTGACCATATCGCGATTGCCAACCCCGAGCATGCGCCGTACGGCAAGCGTGCCGAGCAGGCACTGCGCGCCGCCGGCATATGGGTTGCGGTGCAATCGCGGTTGGTTTATGGCGACAATATTGCGCAGACGGCGCAGTTCATTGCCAGCGGCAGTGCCAAGGTCGGCATCATCGCGCAGTCGCTTGCGCTGGATCCGCAGATGGCGAAGAAGGGCAGCTATGCGATCATTCCGGCATCGCTTTACCAACCGTTGTTGCAGAGTTTTGTGGTGACCAAGCGTGGCGCCGACAACGCGCTGACCCACAACTTTGCGCAGTACGTGCAAAGTGCCGAGGCGCGCAGCGTATTCAGCCGTTACGGCTTCAGTCTGCCCAGTTCCGCAGCGGAACACTGAGAACCTCCATGGCCGGTCTGTCTGCCGAAGATTGGACCGCATTTGCCTTGACCATGCGTCTGGCAGCGACGGTGACCGTTCTGCTGCTGTTGCTCGGGACGCCGCTCGCCTGGTGGCTGGCACGTGGTCGTACCGCATGGCGGCGCCCGGTATCGGCCTTGGTCACGTTGCCGCTGGTACTGCCGCCCACCGTACTGGGCTTCTATCTATTGTTATTGCTTGGCCCGCATGGTGCAGGCGGGCGGCTCACTACTGCGCTGGGTCTGGGTACCTTGCCTTTCACGTTTGCCGGCCTGGTGGTCGCCTCGATGCTGTACTCGCTGCCGTTCGTGGTGCAGCCATTGCAGAACGCGTTCGAGGCGATCGGCCAGCGCCCGTTCGACGTGGCGGCAAGTCTGGGGGCAGGGCCGCTCGACCGGTTCTTTTCGGTGGCGTTGCCGCTGGCATGGCCCGGCTTTCTGACGGCGGCGGTGCTCGGTTTCGCTCACACAGTTGGCGAATTCGGCGTGGTGTTGATGATCGGCGGCAATATCCCCGGGCAGACCCGTGTGTTGTCGATGCGCATCTACGATCATGTCGAGGCGGGTGAGTACCTGCAGGCGCATGCCCTCTCGCTGTATCTGCTGGCCTTTTCCTTCGCCGCCTTGCTCGCCATGCATCTGTTGCGTCCGCGTCGGTTGATCGCCCATGACTGAAGTCGCCGCCGGCTTGCAGGTGCAGTTGCAGTACCAGCGCGGCGAATTCGCGCTGAATGTGGATATCAACGTGCCGTCGCGTGGCATCACGGCGCTGTTCGGTCCATCCGGCGCCGGCAAGACCACATGCCTGCGCGCCATCGCGGGACTCGACCCGGATATCGCAGGCCGCATCGCCTTCGCCGGCGACGTCTGGCAGGACAGTTCGACCCGGCGTCTGGTGCCGGCGCACCAGCGCCGCATCGGTTACGTCTTCCAGGAGGCCAGCCTGTTTCCGCATCTTTCGGTGTCGGGCAACCTCGATTACAGCCAACGCCGCGCCAGAGGCAACGGGCCGGTCGATCACAAGGTATGGCTTGAACAGTTTGGCGTCGACCGCCTGCTTGCGCGCAAGGTAGGCAGCCTGTCGGGAGGCGAACGGCAGCGCGTGGCGATCGTGCGTGCACTCCTCAGTGATCCGGCCCTGTTGCTGCTCGACGAACCGCTGTCTGCACTCGATGCGCCTGCACGTAGCGAGCTGCTTGGTTGCCTTGAGCAACTGCATGCGGACCTCGCCGTGCCGACCATCTATGTCAGCCACGCCATCGATGAAGTAGCCCGGCTCGCCGATCATCTGGTGGTGATGGAGGCCGGCCGCGTCCTCTCGCAAGGTTCCCTGCAGTCAATCTTGGCACATGGCGAGCTGCCTCGGGTGATGAGCGATCAACTTGGTGTCGTGATCGAAGGGCAGGTGGTTGCCCAGGATCAGGTCGATCACCTCATCGAACTGGCCTTCGCGGGCGGCCGCCTGTGGTTGCCGCAACGTGCAGAGCGCGTGGGCGATCGCCTGCGTTGCCGGATCAGTGCCCGGGATGTCGTACTCAGTACCAGCGCTCCGGCGACGGGTTCCAGCGCACTCAATGTCATCGAAGCAGTGGTCGCCGGGAGGATGGAAGCCGCGCACCCTTCGCAGTGCATCGTGCGGCTCGATGTCCACGGCACCGCCTTGCTGGCCAGCATCACGCGGCGCTCCTGGCGTTCCCTGGCCTTGGCTCCCGGCTCACATGTGTGGGCCCAGGTCAAGGCTACGGCGCTCGGCACATGAGTGGGCTGGCGGTTGTCAAAGCGACGGGGCGCCGCCATGATTTCTCCATCGGCATCGCATGTGCTGCCGTTGCGGATAGCAGGTCTCCATCCCCATGAGCGAGCTTCTCAGTGTCGCTGATGCCGAACAGCTGATTCGGCAGGCGATGCCCGTGTTTGGCAGCGAACGCGTGGCACTGGATGCGGCCGCGGGGCGCGTGCTTCGCCAGGTCATACGTGCCGAGCGGGACCAGCCGCCGTTCGACCGGGTGATGATGGATGGCATCGCTATCGCGATGAGCGCAAGGAGCCAGCGCCGCTTTAAGCTGAGCGGGTTGCAACTGGCCGGCATGGTGCAACAGACACTCGGCGATCTGGATATGTGCATCGAGGTCACCACGGGCGCGATGCTTCCGCGTGGTTGCGACACCGTCGTTCCGGTCGAGCAGACGCGGCGTGACGGCGAGTATTGCCTGCTTGCCGATGGCTATACGCCGACAGTTGGGCAATTCGTGCATCCGCGTGGCTCCGATTGCCGCAAGGGCGACGTGCTGCTTGAGCCAGGTGTGCACCTCCACGGCCCCGAGATCGCCGTGCTTGCATCCAATGGCATGGCCGAAGTCGAAGTGGCCACGATGCCGTCGATAACGGTTGTTGCCACCGGCGACGAACTGGTCGGCGTCGACCAGCCCCTGCTGGAAGGGCAAATCCGCGGCTCCAACGATCGCGCGCTGGCGGCCGCACTGCGCGCCCGCGGGTTCGATGACGTGCAACTGACCCGGGTCGCGGATGACCTGGCTGCCACCACCGCCACCTTGGCCGAACTGCTGCGGACACGCCAGGTACTGGTGCTGTCCGGCGGCGTTTCGGTGGGACAGCGCGATTACGTACCCGAGGCGCTGCGCACGCTGGGCGTGCGCCAGGTGTTGCATCGGATCGCGCAGCGCCCTGGCAAGCCGATGTGGTTCGGCATCGGGCCGCAAGGGCAGGTGGTGTTTGCGTTGCCGGGCAATCCGGTATCGGTGCTGGTCTGCGCCGCGCGCTATCTGTTGCCGTCGCTGCAATCGGCCACTGGGCTGGCTGCCGAAACGGCCATGCCGGTGTGCCTGGAAAGTGCGGTGGCTACCAGCCCGGCCTTGACGTTTTTTGTACCGGTTCGCGTCCACCATGATGCTACCGGGCGGGCCATGGCCACTCCTTTGCCACCGGGCACCTCGGGCGATTTCTCCGCGCTGCCGCGCACACATGGTTTCGTGGAATTGCCGCCCGGAACCGCCATTGTACCGGCCGGTACGGTGGCCACCTTTTATGGTTGGTGACATGACCGTCTTCCAAGCCATTACCGATCTGCCAGCGCCACAAGCACATCCGCGGGATCAGCGCGGTCGTGCCCTGCATGATCTGCGCATCTCGGTCATGGACCGCTGCAATTTCCGCTGCCCCTACTGCATGCCGGAGGCGACCTACGGCGAGCACTTCAGCTTCCTGCGCAATGATGAACGGCTCGGTTTCGACGAGATCGAGCGCCTGTGCTGCCTGGCGGCGGAACTGGGTGTCAGCAAGCTGCGCCTGACCGGCGGCGAACCCCTGTTGCGCCCGCACCTGGTCGAGCTGGTCGCGCGGCTGCGCCGGATCGACGGCATCGACGACCTGGCGATGACGACCAATGGCGTGCTGCTGGCCCGTCACGCCGCCGAGCTGCGTGATGCCGGCCTCGACCGCATCACGATCAGCCTGGATACGCTCGATCCGGCGCTGTTCCATCGCATGAGTGGCAATCGCGGTGCATTGCACGAGGTGCTCGATGGCATCGAGGCGGCGCAGCACGCGAATTTTCCGCGTGGTATCAAGCTCAATACCGTGGTGCAGCGCGGGGTCAACGAACACACCGTGACCGATCTGGTCGAGCGATTCCGTGGCAGCGGCATTGTGCTTCGTTTCATCGAATACATGGACGTCGGCAATCGCAACCACTGGAGTGCCGAGGCAGTCGTGCCCTCACGCGAGTTGATCGAGCGCATCGATGCACGCTGGCCACTGGAAGCCCTGCCAGCCCAATACGCGGGCGAGGTGGCCACGCGTTTCCGCTTCCGCGATGGCGCCGGTGAGATCGGGGTGATTTCCTCGGTCAGCGCACCGTTCTGCGGCGGTTGCACCCGAGCGCGCCTGTCCTCGGAAGGCACGCTCTACACGTGCCTGTTCGCCACCCAGGGCACGGACTTGCGCGGACTGCTGCGTGAAGGTGCCAGTGACGACAGGCTGCGCGAGATATTGCGCGATACCTGGCTGCACCGCACCGACCGCTACAGCGAGGAGCGTGCCGAGCAGCGCCAGCACGCGCGGCGTAAAATCGAAATGCATTACATCGGAGGTTAGAACATGCTCTCGCACGTTGACGACGCGCAGCAGCCGCGCATGGTGGATGTCGGCGCCAAGGCGGCCACGCAGCGTGTGGCGCATGCGCATGCGCGTGTGACGTTTCCCGCCGATGTCGCCACGGCGTTGCATGCCGCCGGTTATGTAACGCCCAAGGGGGCTGTGCTGACGGTGGCGCATATCGCTGGCGTGATGGGGGCGAAAGCCACGCCACAATTGATTCCGCTATGCCATCCGTTGAGCCTGGACAAATGTGATGTCGCGATCCGCATGGAAGGCAACGACGCCTTGATCGACTGCACCGTATCCTGCACGGGCCGCACCGGTGTGGAGATGGAAGCACTGACCGGCGCGAGCATTGCCGCGCTGACGATCTATGACATGTGCAAGGCGATGTCGCATGACATCGTCATCAGCGATATCCGCCTGATCAAGAAGACCGGTGGCAAGCGCGACGTCGATCATTCGACCGGTTCAGGTCTGGCATGAATACCCACGTTACACCTGCGATCTATGGGCTGCTGCTTTCCGGCGGCGCCAGCCGGCGCATGCAGCGCGACAAGGCGCAACTCGCCTATGCCGGCCAGCCGCAATTGTTGCGCGCCTGGCACCTGTTGGAAGCTGTGACGGAACGAGCTTTTCTTTCGGTACGTGCCGAACAGCGTGACGATCCGCTCCGGGCAGGCCTGCCGCAGCTCGTCGATCGCTACGAGGCGATCGGACCGGCCGCAGGCATTCTCACAGCGCAGGAGGCCTATCCGGATGTTGCATGGCTGGTCATCGCCTGCGACTTGCCGCTGCTGGATCAGGCCACGCTGCAGACGCTGCTCGATGCACGTGATGCAAGCGGCGATGCCACCGCCTTCAACAGCCGCTTTGATGGACTGCCCGAGCCGCTGTGTGCGCTGTGGGAACCCTCCAGCCATGGACTGCTCAAGCAACGCGTTGGCGGTGGCAGCTATTGCCCGCGCAAGGCGCTGATCCTCTCACGCACGAAACTTCTGCCGGCGCCGGGCGACGCCCTGGACAACATCAATACCCCGGAAGAATTTGAACAGATGCATCAGCAGATCGAGACGACGTCATGATGACCGTTACCTTGCAGTACTACGCCCAACTGCGAGAGCAGGCGCGCACCAGCGGTGAACAGGTCAGCACGTCGGCAACCTCACTGCATGATTTGTATGAGGAGCTGCGCGCCCGGCACGGTTTCAGCTTGTCGTCCGATGCGCTCAAGGTGGCCGTGAATGCCCAGTTCAGTGACTGGAATCGGGCGCTGCGCGATGGTGACACGGTCGTCTTCATTCCACCGGTGGCCGGCGGATGAAACACTTCAGCCTCGCCAGCGACGCCATCGATCTCGCCGGGTTGCACGCATCGCTGCAACATCCCGGTAGCGGCGGCTACTGTGCCTTCGAGGGCTGGGTGCGCAACAGCAACGAGGGGCGCGCGGTCCATGGCCTTGAGTACGAGGCATATGCCGAGCTGGCGCTGGCCGAAGGCGAACGCATCGTCGAGGAAGCCATCGCGCGTTACGGCGTGAACGCCGCGCATTGCATGCATCGCACCGGGAATCTGGCGATTGGCGAGCTGGCGGTATGGATCGGTGTGTCGTCCGCGCATCGCGATGAAGCCTTTCGTGCCTGCCGCTACATCATCGACGAGATCAAGCACCGTCTTCCGATCTGGAAGAAGGAACACTACGTCGATGGGGATACCGCCTGGGTTGCTTGCGCGCACACATATCGCGAGCACGAGCACGAACATCACCATGGGCATGATCATGCGCACGAGCGGGCCGCGTCATTCGTGCCGGACTACTCGCGCCAGACGCGCCTGCGCGAAGTCGGCGAAGCCGGGCAGGCGAAGCTGGCCGCGGCACGCGTGCTGGTGATCGGTGCCGGCGGTCTCGGCTGCCCCGTGCTGGCCTACCTTGCCGGGGCCGGTGTTGGAACGCTGGGTATCGTCGACGGCGATCGCCTTGATGCAAGCAACCTGCACCGGCAGACGCTTTACGACGCTCGCGACATCGGCGAACGCAAGGTGGAACTGGCCTCGCGACGTATCGCTGCACTGAATCCAACCGTCGCTGTGCATACCTATGCCGAACCACTGCACGCCGACAACATCGTCGAGGTATTCGGGCAATACGACCTGGTGGTGGAGTGCACCGATGATCTGGGCAGCCGCTATCTCAGCAATGATGCCGCGATGCTTACCGGCATCCCGCTGATCCTGGCCAGCGTCTATCAATATGAAGGCCAGTTGCAGGTGGTCACGGCCAAGCCGGGGGATCCATGCCTGCGTTGCCTGTGGCCGCAGGAACCGGCAGCCGGTGTAGCCGGCAGTTGCATCGAGTCCGGGGTGCTCGGTCCGGTGCCCGGCGTGCTTGGCAGCATGCAGGCGATCGAGGCACTGAAACTGTTGCTCGATCTGCCACGCCCGACCGACCATGCGTTGCTGCTGATCAACCTGCTCGATGGCACCAGCCAGCGTTTGCCGATCGATGCCAACCAAGGTTGTGCCATGCATGGCGGCTGTGCCGAGGCAGCGCGTCGCGGATTGGCCATGGTGCAGGCTACGCACGATGTAGATCTCGTGTTTGGCGATCTCGATGCCGCCATCGCCGCGGGTTACGCGCTGGTCGATGTGCGCGAAGCGGAGGAGATCGCGGTGCAACCCTTGCACGTGCCATCGCGGTGGATACCTTCCGCGTTGATCGGCGAACGTGCCACCGAGCTGGCTACGGGACCGGTGTTGCTGGTCTGCGCGACCGGTCGCCGAAGTGGCGCGGCCGCACGCCTGTTGCGCGGGCAGGGCATGCTCAACATTTATTCGCTGGCGGTTGGTGTGGCGGCCCTGGCACCGCAGCGCGATCGCGTTGCGAGTTGATCCTTGGCGTGTCCATGATCGAGTACACCGACGCCCTGCAACGCCTGCTCGCACAAGCCGTGCGGCTGCCCCCCGAACGTTGTCCGGTGGACCAGGCGTTAGGGCGAATCACGGCAGCCGCGATTCGCAGTCCACTGGCGTTGCCGACGTTCGACCATGCGGCCATGGACGGCTATGCCTTGCGGGTGCAGGAGCCGCTGGCACCTGGTTCGGAACATGCCGTGCAGGGTTCACAGGCTGCAGGAGATCCTGCCGGTGCAGCCACCGGCGACGCCTGCGAAATCATGACCGGCGCACGGCTGCCGGACGGCCTGAACAGCGTGATCGCCGTGGAAAACACGCAGCTCCTGGCCACGCACGCCGACGGCATGCCAGCGCGCATCCGCCTGCTGCAGGCACTGGATGTCGGACAAAACGTCCGCCATGCCGGCTCCGATGTGGCGATGGGAAGTGAGGTCATCGGCCCTGGTATACGCATCGATGCCGCGCACGTGATGCTGTTGGCGGCGCTGGGCATCGGGTCGATCGCTGTCGCACGCCGCCCGCGTGTGGCGATCATCTGCACCGGCAAGGAACTGCAGGCCGACCGTTCGCAGCCGCTGCAGGCCGAGCACATTCACAATTCCAATGGCCCCTACCTTGTTGCGGCGCTGGGCGAGGCCGGGGCGCATGTGCACTCGTGCGTGACGGTTGACGATACCGCGGTGACCTATGCCGACGCTCTCGCGCGGGCACTCGATGCTGGCGTGGACCTGGTACTCAGCACCGGCGCCGTATCGATGGGACGTTATGACTTTGTGCCCGAACTACTTCGCGACTTGGGCGCTGAACTGTTGTTCCACGGTGTGGCGATGCGTCCCGGCAAACCGCTGTTATGCGCGCGACTGGCGCAAGGTCCGCTTCTGCTGGCGTTGCCCGGCACGCCGATGGCGGTCGCGGCGGCGATGCGCTTCTTCGTTGCGCCGGTGCTGCGCACGATGCTGGGGCAGGGTTCGGAGCCAGCGCTTCATGCCGTGCTGGATACGCCACAACAGCCCAAGTCCGGCCTGCGCCATTTCCTGCGCGCCACCTTGCATCTGGGCGACGATGGCCGGCTTCACGCCCGCGTGCTGCCGCAGCAGCAACCGTTTCGCATCTATCCCTACACCGAGAGCGGCGCCTGGGTGGTGTTGCCCGAACATGCCGGGGACTGCGGTGAAGGTTCGATCGTGGAGGTCGCAAGCCTGGCGCATGGCCAGCCGCCACGTATCGATCGCGCGCCATCCTGAGCCGGACCACGGAGCATTTGCATATGAAATTGCAGATCGAAGCCCAGCACGTGCGGATCCGCATCGATGAAGACGAGCTGACGCGCTTGCTCGCCGGCAACGTCGTTGCAGGGCATACGCAATTCGCCAAGGCCTTCATGATGCACTTCACGCTGCGATTGCAGCACGAGGTCGAACCGGTGCTCACCGGTTACACCGATGCCTGGCAGATCGGACTACCTGAAGCCGCGGTTCGCGAGCATGCGGCGCGTCTGCCAACGCGCGATGGATTGCGCTACCTGTTGCCGTGCGAGCAGGGCGTCGACGCGCTGGAGTTGTTGTTCGATGTGGATGTCCGCGACAGCGTGCGTCGGCGGCACGGGTCGAAACCCTGACCGACAGTTTTACCCGCCAGACGCATCAAGATGTTGCTGGCTGCGCCGCCACAATCCGCACTGGCACTGATTTGTAGGAAGGCGTTCCCGAGCGGGCGTCGTAATTCTCCAGCGCAACCAGCGCATTGCCCTCCGGGTAATACATTGCGACGGAGCCTTCGGCGATGGGGTAGGCCACCGCGGTGTAGCCGCGAACGGTAAGTGGTGTAGTCCCCGCTTTGCCGACAGCTTCAACGTCGATCAGGTCGCCGTGCTGCAGCCCACGCGCGGCCAGATCGCTGGCATGGATGAAGATCACGTCGCGCCGGCCGGTGATGCCACGGTAGCGATCGTCCATGCCGTAAATGGTGGTGTTGTACTGGTCGTGCGAGCGCAAGGTGGTCAAGGTCAGCGTGCCCTCGGGGCCGCTCCGGTCTTCGTCCAGCCCGCGCGCGAGCAGGAAATGCGCGCGCTTGTCGGGCGTGTCCCATACGCCGTCGGATGCAGCGACGGGCAACCGGAAACCACCCGGCACGCGCACGCGCTCGTTGAAGCGCTCGAAGATCGGAAACACCGCTTCGATCGCGTCGCGGATACGGTCGTAGTCTTCGATGAAGGCTTCCCATTCCACCCGGGAATCGGGCAGTGTGGCCCTGGCCATGGAAGCAACAATGGCAGGCTCGGATTTCAGCAGCGGGCCCGCGGGTTTCAGGCGGCCGGCGGAAGCGTGCACCATCGACATGGAGTCCTCCACCGTGACCGACTGCGGGCCGCCAGCCTGCACGTCCAGCTCGGTGCGGCCAAGGCAGGGCAGCAGGATCGACTCGCGCGCCAGGATCAGGTGCGAGCGATTGAGCTTGGTTGCGATATGCACGGCCAGGTCGAGCTTGGCCATGGCGGCAAACGTGGCCGCCGGATCGGACATCGCGACCGCCAGGTTGCCACCGAGACAGAGCAGAACGCGCGAGCGTCCATCTCGGATCGCCTTAACTGCCTCCACGGCATCGTGTCCATGCGCGACCGGCGGTTCGAAGCCGAAGCGCTTGCGGATGCCATCGTTCAGCGCCTTGTTCGGCTTTTCAGTGATGCCGACGGTGCGGTCGCCCTGCACGTTGGAATGGCCGCGCACCGGGCAGATGCCGGCGCCTTCGCGACCGATATTGCCGCGCATCAGCAGCAGGTTGGCGATCTGCTGCACGTTCTCGGTGCCGTGGCTGTGCTGGGTAATGCCCATGCCATAGGCGACGATCACGCGTCGGGCTTTCGCGTACACCGCAGCGGCAGCCTCGATATCGGCACGTGTAAGACCGGCCTTGCGTTCGATCGCTTCCCACCGGGTGTGCCGAAGATCCGCAACCAGGGCATCGAAACCGGTGGTGTTGGCCGCAATGAAATCATGGTCGATCGTGCCGGCACGGCCGGCGGCACGCTCAGCCTCGTCGGTATCAAGCAGGTATTTCATCATGCCCTTGAGCACAGCCACGTCGCCGCCGACTTTCACCTTGTAATAGGTCGAAGCAATCGGCGTGGACTTGCCGGTGAGCATCTCGACCGGGTCTTGCGGCGCGGTAAAGCGTTCCAGACCACGCTCCGGCATGGGATTGAACACAATGATCGGCACGCCGCGCAGTGACACCTCGCGCAGGGTGGAAAGCATGCGCGGGTGGTTGGTGCCCGGGTTGTGGCCGAACGAGAACAGCGCATCGCAGCGGCCGAAATCCTCCAGCGTGACCGTGCCCTTGCCGACGCCGATGGATTCGGGAAGGCCGACGCTGGTCGCTTCGTGGCACATGTTCGAGCAATCGGGGAAGTTGTTGGTGCCGTATTCCCGTGCGAACAACTGATACAGGAAAGCCGCCTCATTCGAGGCGCGGCCCGAGGTGTAGAACTCCACCATGTTCGGGTCGGGCTGAGCGCGCAGGGTCGCGCCGATGCGCTGCATGGCTTCGTCCCAGCTCACTTCGACAAAGGTATCGGTAGCTTGGTCGTAGGCCATGGGATGCGTGAGCCGGCCTTCGTTCTCTAGCGCGTGGTCGTGCCAGGTCCAGAGCTCGCTGACCGTGTGCTGGGCAAAGAATTCCGGCGTGGTGCGCTTGGAGGTGGCCTCCCAGGTCACCGCCTTGGCGCCGTTCTCGCAGAACTCGAACGAGGAGGTGTGTTTTGGGTCAGGCCATGCACAACCGGGACAGTCGAAGCCGGTGGGCTGGTTCACCCGGTGCAACGCGCGGGTTTCGCGCACCGGTGCCATCTGCTCTCGCACGGCGCGCGCTACCGCACCCAACGCACCCCAGCCGCCGGCAGGTGCCTCATAGTCGCTGACCCCGGGAACCTTCTTCTCGCTCATGACCGTAACCATGCTGACCGACTCGATCAAGGATATTACGCCGACGATTCAGATCATGTGATCACCGCCAGGCATCAACGGGAACTGTCGGTTGCCAGCCAATCACGTACGCGCTGAAGATCTTGCGGCGTATCGATGTCGATGCCGTTGGTCGAGGCGAATCGCTCCACACGCGCCGCTTCCCGCTCGATCAAGGCATGTGCGCCGCGCGCCCCTGATAACGCCATCAATGCCGTGAAGCAGTCGCGCGGAAACAGCACCGGTGGCCCGGATACACCGTCCTGTTCGGTGACGAGTAGACGCTCGGGCGCCTCCGCGTGCCGCTGCAGCATTTGCTGGATCAGCACGGTTGCCAACAGCGGCTGATCAGCCAGGCACAGGAGTGCCGCAGAAGCTTGCGGAAACGAGGCATCTACACCGCGAATCCCGGTAGCGAGCGAGCTGCCCATACCGTCCTGCCAGCCAGCATGACGGATGATCTGCAGCGGCAAATCGTCGAGCACGGCCTCGACCTGTTCGGCATGGGCCCCGGTAACCACGATGACCGGTACGCGTTGCTCCAGCGCAACCCGCGCGACGCGGCGCACCATTGGCTGGCCCGCGATCTCGACCAATTGCTTGATCCCGCCATAACGCCGGCCTTCACCTGCTGCCAGCAGCACGATGACCGGCGATGTCGGGCTGTGCTGTGAAGCGATCGTCAATGGATGGCGCCTTCGTTGTTGCGCAGTGGGCCGCCGCTGCGGTGGTTGATCACCGCCATGATTTCCGCGGCAATCGCCAGAGCGATTTCTACGGGTGTTTCCGAGCCGATATCCAGGCCTGCGGGTGCATGTACGTGCAGGCCGGCAAGTGCTGGGGTGCTACGCATGCGCGTAACACGCTCACGCGATCCGAGTGCACCGATATAGGCCGCCGGTGCGCCGCGCAAGGCACCCAGGTAGGCGATATCCTGCTCAAGATTGTGCGTCATCACCACGACCGAACTTTGCGCATCGAGCGGCAACGCACTGCGCAAGTTGCCTGGCGTTGCGCAAACCGTGTGTAACCCGGCCGGCAGATGCGTCGCCTGCAGGCGTGCCGGGTCATGATCGACCAGGGTCGTCTGCCAGCCCAATGCCCTGGCCAGTGGCAACAAGGCACGCGCGGCGGCACTGCTGCCGATCACGACCAGTGCATGCGGCGGTACGATGGACTCCACCAGCACATCGACCACGCCTCGCGCGGATGGCAGGCGCAGCGTGATGGAGCTTTTGTTCGTCGCCGCCGCGATGGTGTCGACGACGGACTGGGTCAACGCGGGATCAGCCATATCGTCATGCAACACGAGGTGTTCGCTCCACAACACCCGCTGTGGCATCACCACCACGCCATCGATGGCGAACAAGGTGGCCATGTGGGCGCAACGCCGATCACTGTGGCATTGTGCCAGGGCATCGGCAAAGTCCGTGGCATGCGTCGTTGCCAGCGGTTCGATCAATACTTCAAGTTCACCGCCGCAGCCCATCTCCATCAACACATCGAGACCTGAATCCGCGTTGTAGCGAATCAGGCTTGGAAGGGTGCTGGCAATGACCTCCTGTGCACGCACCACGATGTCGCGTTGCGGGCAACCGCCGGATAGCTCGCAGACCACACGCCCATCGCCCAGCACGAGCATATGTGTGCCGGGGCGCCGAAAGGTGGAGCCGCGAGTGCGGGTCAGCGTTGCCAGTGCAGCCTTGGATGATGTGTCGCGGCGCAACGCAAGCAATGCGTCAATCAGGGTGCTCAGTTCGTGCGCCGAATTCATCAGTCATGTCACCAGCTAGGGTGGGGGCAGCGGAATTTGCACGAAACACAAGACCTTTCAAATCAAGGTTTCAGTCTAGCGCGACATTTGTTCATGGATGCCCCATTCGGGTATCGCGTGCTGGCGCCTATGGGTATACGGTACTTTTACGTATGTGTTGCTGAAATGGTGATTCACGGGCGCATATTATGGGGACGGGCTTTGGGGTGGGTGCCAAAGTGGCTCGATGGTTTGCGGTCTTTGTCGCCAAGTTGCCAAGTGTCGTTTTCCCGGATTCTCTACGCTGAGTGGAGGTACCTATGTTGTCCTTGTCCGTTAACGGCGAGTCGCATTCGGTCGATGTTCCCGCTGATATGCCTCTGCTCTGGGTCTTGCGGGACGTCATAGGGCTGACCGGTACCAAGTTTGGATGCGGCATCGCTCAATGCGGTGCATGCACGGTGCACCTGGATGGCCAGCCGGTCCGTTCGTGCGTGCTCCCGGTCGGATCGATCGGTGACAAGACCATCACCACCATCGAAGCCATCGGCAATACGCCCAGCGGGCAACAGATCCAGCAGGCGTGGCTGGATGTAGATGTCGTGCAGTGCGGCTACTGCCAGTCAGGGCAGATCATGTCGGCGGCGGCCTTGCTCAAGCGATCGCCGAATCCCAGCGACGCAGATATCGATGCAGCCATGTCCGGCAACATCTGCCGCTGCGGTACTTACGTGCGTATCCGCGCGGCCATCAAGCAGGCGGCAACGGGCAAGCTCGACATCCTGCAGACGATCGTTACCTCGCCCGAGGGATCCGCGTCATGAAGCTGAAAACAGGCAAGCCTCAAACAGCTGAACAGATCGACCTGAATCGCCGGCACGCCATCCAGTCAGGTGGTCTGGCAATCGCCTTTCTATGGCTGGGCGGCAGCGGCATAGCATCCGCTGCGATCAATGCGCGCCGGCAACCGGGCGATGCTGCCGCCGCTCTGGCAGACGGCAACCCGGCCTTCGCGCCGAATGCCTTCATCCGCATTGGCACGGATGGCACCGTGCGGCTGGTCATGCCGATGGTGGAAATGGGGCAGGCGATCTATACCGGTTCAAGCATGTTGCTCGCCGAGGAGCTGGGCGTGGGCATGGACCAGATTACCGTCGAGCATTCGCCGCCCAGCGATGACCTGTACGGCATGCCGCTCCTGGGCGGCCAGATTACCGGCGGCTCCACCAGCACGCGTGGCACCTGGCAGGTATTGCGCGAAGCCGGTGCCGTGGCGCGGACACTGCTGGTGGCTGCCGCGGCGGCGCAGTGGCATGTCGACCCGTCGACATGCACGGTGGACCGGGGCATGGTTCACCACACCCCATCGGGCCGCAGCGTCGGCTTCGGCGCAGTGGCATCGGCGGCAGGCCAGCTGCCGATGCCGGACAAGGTGCAGCTCACCGACCCCAAGGATTTCAAGCTGATCGGCAAACCGCTGCGGCGCGTGGATTCCGCCGACAAGGTCAAGGGCGCCACCCAGTTCGGCCTGGACGTGCGGGTGCCCGGCATGAAGATCGCTGTCGTCAAGGCATGTCCTACCTTCGGCGGCAAGCTCGCTTCGGTCGACGACAAGGCCGCCCGCGTGATGCCGGGTGTCGTCGACGTGCTCCGTATCGGCGACGCAGTCGCCGTGGTCGGCGAACATTTCTGGGCCGCGAAGCAGGGACTCGAGGCACTGGGTATCACGTGGGACCTCGGCGAGAACGCCAACCTCACCACCCAGCAACTTCGCGATGCACTTGCGGAGAGTGCGCTCAACGGCAAGTCGATCGTGGCGCGCGAGGTTGGCAGTCGGCCGGCCGATGGAAAAACAGTCGAGTCGGTCTACCAACTGCCCATGCTCGCTCACGCCACCATGGAGCCGCTCAACGCCACCGTTTTCGTGACTTCCGACAAGTGCGAAATCTGGCTGGGCACCCAAGTGCCTGCGCGGGTTCTCGACGTGGCGGCAAAGATCACTGGCCTGTCCAAAGACAAGATCATCGTGCACAACCAGTATCTCGGCGGTGGCTTCGGGCGGCGCCTGGAAACGGATTCGGTCGAGCAGGCCCTGGCCCTGGCCAAGCAGGTGTCGTATCCGCTCAAGGTCGTCTGGACGCGTGAGGAAGACATTCGTCACGATCGCGTGCGTCCGATGTACCACGATCGCATTTCGGCTGTGCTCGACGCGAATGGCCGGCCGGCCTGGTATGGCTATCGCACCAGCGGCGGCACCGTGCTGGGGCGCTGGGCGCCAATGGCCATGGGCAAGGACGGCCTCGACAGCGATGCCGTGGAATGTGTCGTGGAAGTGCCTTACGAAATCCCGAGCCTCAAGGTCGAGTGGATTCGCCATGACATGCCTCCGGGGCTGATTGTCGGCTGGTGGCGGGGCGTGGGATCGACGCATAACCTGTTCGTCGTCGAAAGCTTCATGGACGAGCTCGCCCATCACGCCGGTAGGGACCCGCTGGAATATCGACGTGCCTTGTTGCAGAAGAACCCGCGCTCGCTGGCCTTGCTCAATCTGGCCGCGGAGAAAATCGGCTGGGGCGGTCAGCCGTTGCCCGCACGGGTAGGGCGGGGCATCGCGCTGGGCGAACCGTTCGGCAGCCGGGTCTGCGCCATCGTCGAAACCGAAGTCACTCCGCAGGGCGAAATCCGGCTGCGCCGTGCCGTCGTGACTCTGGATTGCGGTATTGCAGTCAATCCCAGCTCCATCGAGGCACAGATCCAGGGCGGCCTTCTGTTTGGGCTCAGCGCTGCGCTCTACAGCGAGATCACGATCAAGGACGGTGCGATCGAACAGAGCAATTTCCACGATTATCGAAACCTGCGCATCAACGAAACTCCGTTGGTCGAAGTCCATCGCATCGAAAACAGCGAAGCGCCCGGTGGCCTGGGTGAAGTCGGCACCGCGATCGCTGCACCTGCCTTGGCCAATGCGATCTTTGCTGCGACGGGTGTGCGGCTCTACAAGCTTCCGGTGGACCGGAGCCTTCTCGTGCAGGACGCCAACGCACTCAAACGTGTGGTGTCTGCAACCGCCAGCAGCCAGGGGAGGAATGACGCGTGAAACGCTTCCTCATCTTCGTGGTCTTCGTGCTGATTCTCGGCAGCGTCGCGTATTTCGCACTGAATCGCACCGACAGCTCCGACGGCACGGCACCAGCCATTGCCGGCGCTCCCGCCACCGCCGATGTACTCGCGCGCGGCGAATATCTCGCCAAGGCGGCTGACTGCACCGCCTGTCACACCGTGCCTGGTTCGGGCAAGCCGTTTGCCGGTGGTGTCGCGTTCCGCCTGCCGTTCGGCACGATTTATTCATCGAACATCACAGCCGATGCGCAGACCGGCATCGGCAGCTGGAGCGATGATGATTTCGTGCGCGCCGTACGCGAAGGCGTGCGCAAGGATGGCAAGCGGCTTTACCCGGCATTCCCCTATATCTCGTACACGCAGTTGAGCCGCAGCGATGTCCTCGCGATCAAGGCCTATCTCTTCAGCCTGCCGAAGATTTCGCAGCCTGACCAACCCAATGCGCTCGGTTTTCCCTTCAACCAGCGCTGGGCCATGGGCTTCTGGAATGCAGCATTCTTCAAGAGCCAGCGCTTCGTCGCCGATGCCTCGAAATCACCGCAATGGAACAGCGGCGCCTATCTTGCTGGCGCGCTGGGGCATTGCGCCGAATGTCACACCCCGCGCAATGTGGGCTTCGGCCTGGAGCACGGCAACGAGCTGGCTGGTGAGGTATTGCAGGGCTGGCGCGCCTACAACATCACCTCGGATACGGCGCACGGCATCGGTGCATGGAGTGATGGCGAGATCGCCAGCTATCTGTCCACCGGACACGCGGATGGCCGTGGCTCCGCCTCCGGGCCGATGGGCGAGGCTGTTGACAACAGCCTTCAGTACCTGATGCCTGAAGACACGAATGCCCTCGTGACTTACCTGCGCAGCGTTCCCGCACGGGCAGGGAAGGACCCGATCACGATCGATGCGAAAGCAGCCCCCGCGCTAGCCTCAAACGATACGGCCCCCGGCGGAGACAGCGCCGATGCAAACAGCGCGGGGCTCAAGCTCTTCGAAAGCGCCTGCGCAAGCTGCCACCAATGGAACGGCCAGGGCCAGGAGACACCGTATGCTTCGTTGCTGGGCACGCGTGGCGTGAATGACACCAAAGGTGCCAATGTCACTCAGGTCATCTTGCATGGTTCCCGGATGCGCCTCGGTGGGCACGACGTCTTCATGCCAGCATTCGGTCGCGCTTACTCGGACACGGAGGTAGCGGCATTGGCGAACTATGTCATCGCGCACTTCGGGAACAAGCAGGGAACGGTCACGCCTGACGCTGTCGCGCAAAGCCGTAAACTCTAAGCCGCGAATGACCGAGATCGAGCGAATCCCATGCTGAAGACCTCCTTGATGCAGTTCATTATCTGTGTGTGTCTTGCATCAACCCCCATGCTTTCCGTCAGGGGAGCGGAGCTGTCTCCAGGCACGTCGAACACCGGATCAGTCCAGGTTCGGGTGGCCGGCAAGGAATCCCGCACGTTCAACGAAAGCGATCTGGCGAGTCTTCCCCGCAGCAGCGTCACGGCTGGTGCGCATGACGAGAAGCCGAGCCTTTGGGAAGGCGTGACACTGGTCGAGCTTCTGCAGCGCGCAGGCGCACCGCTGGACAAGCAGTTGCGTGGGCGCGAAATGGCCAGGTTCGTTCGCGTCACCGCAGCCGACGGCTACCAGGTGGTTTTCAGTCTGGCCGAGCTGGATGCAGCCTTCGGCGATCGCAACGTACTCGTGGTCGACCGGCAGGATGGCCACCCGCTGTCCGGCAAGGACGGTCCCTTGCGGCTTGTCGTAGCAGGGGACAAGCGGCCGGCCCGCTGGGTACGTGAAGTGGAGACCATCGAGGTAGTCGATGGCTCAGTGCCTGGTCATTCGTCATTGCATGACGACATCCTCCCTGGCAAATAAGCACGCATTGGCATAAGTATCGTCGTTGCTTTTTACATTTCCGATCAGATGCCCGCGTACCACTCGTACCCCTGGTCTTCCCAATAGCCGCCGTTGCCGTCGCCAATCGTATCGAAGGATTTGACCACCTCGATGCGGCTCAGGTATTTCGCCTGCTTGTAGCCAAGCTGCCGCCCAACGCGCAGGCGAAGGGGCGCGCCGTTCGGCACGGGTAACGGCTTGTCGTTCAGGGCGAAAGCCAGCAGCGTCTGCGGATGCCTTGCTTCGTCGATGTCCACGCTCTCGTAATAAGGCGTGTTCACGTCCATCTCGTCGAAGCAGTGGAAAACGACGAAACGTGCCTGTGGATCGGCCCCGACATGGTCGAGTACGGCGGAGAGCAGGGTGCCTTGCCACTTGCCGATGGCACTCCAGCCCTCTACGCAATCGTGCCGGGTGATCTGCGTGCGCGTGTCGAGTTTCTTCAGGTCATCGATCGACAGCATGGCAGGGCGGCTGACCATGCCGTCTACTTGCAGCTTGTAGTCACGGAACTGGTTCGCCATCAGTGCCTGATACGCCGGTGTGCTGGGCATCGTGGTGCCGTTGGGATGAAACACCGAGGAGATGTCGGCCTCGGTATATTCCTTCGCCATGGCGCTTGAAGGTGAAAGCAAAACCTGCACGCGGCGATTCAGCCCTTCGGCCTTGTCCAGCACCTTCGGACCCCAGCTGCTTTGCGAAATGCGGTCGCAGCCGGCAACGATCAGGCTGGCCGTGCCCATGATGGCCATGCGCAGGAACGATCGGCGGTCAGTCATGGGAAGGCTCCTCGGCAGAGATCGTCTCATCTGGTTCGGCGGTATGGACCTTCCCTGTATCAACTTTGTAGTAACCGGTGATCATGCCGCGCAGCTGATTGAATACGCCGCTTATCAGCACCTCGAACACATGGATCAGCACGAAAGCCACGAAGGCCCAGGCGATGATGAAATGGATGGTCCGCGCCGACTGGCGGCCGCCAACGGCCTCGACCAAGGGTGAGAGCACTGCATCCATGCGCGGCGACATCGCCAGCCCCATCAGCACGATGCCGACACCGAACACGAAGATCACGGTCAGGTAGGCGAGTCGCTGCAGGATGTTGTAGCGTAGTGCCTCTTCGCCATGTGGATGCCTGAAGCGAATGTGGTCGAGGATCGAATGGCCGATGCCACGCCAATCATTAAGCGTAGGCCACAGGTCGCGCTGCAGATGCCGTCGGGCAAGGGAATAGCTTACGTAGCAAAGCCCGTTGAGCACGAACACCCAGGCAAAAAAGAAGTGCCAGCGCCTTCCCATCGCCAGCCAGCCAGGACCGGGCACGGTGAGCCAGGAAGGAAAGCCGCGAACCTCAAGTGTGCCATCGCTGCCTTTGGATACGCCCAGCACGCCAGTGGTGGTGAATTCGTGGCCGCCCATCCGGATGGTGCCGACAAGGTTTCCTGCCGAATCCCGATGGGCGCCCAGGGTCAGTAGTTCCTTGCCCCTGTCGGAACGGTTGCCCCAGTAAAGGCTCGGATGCGCATTGAAAATCTGCAAACCGCTGAACAGCATCAGCGACAGTGCGATGACATTGACCCAGTGCATGATCCGAACCGGTAGCGCATGCCTATAGACCAGCCGGCGGGATGACTCCTGCAACACGGGTGTCGGCGTCTCCAACTCGACAACAGCAACACTTTCCGTATTCACGATGTGCACCCCAGCAAAACAGATCGATCTTGCACTGCCGAATCGAAGCATCCTGACTTACATTCGCATTCGCTGCCATGCCGCGTGAAGTTACTCGCCTGTGTGGCGCGAACGCCAATAGACGCTCTGCAAACTCTCGTATTTCGCTATGGGACACATCTCAACGGCGCTAGATGATCAATCGGTATTGGGAAGTAACTTCCGGGCTGGATTGAATTTTACATAATATACATTATGCGAAATTAAGGAACAACACTCGATGCGTCAACCAAAAGTTGCCTAGGCAGTTACTCTATGGATCTCACCCTGCAATTCAGAGTCTGGCCGTAATCGTTGGACTGTTGTCCACGAGCATGGCCGATGGAAGTCGACGGATATGTGGATTGTAAAAATCGCCCTCGAGCGACCGCTGACGTTCATCGTTCTGGCGTTGCTGCTGCTCATACTCGGGCCGCTCGCGATTCTGAACACACCGACCGACATCTTCCCGAACATCAATATTCCGGTCGTCTCGGTGGTTTGGCAGTACACCGGCCTGCCGGCCGATGACATGAACAACCGTATCGTGACCGGGTTCGAGCGCGCGGTCACCACCACGGTCAACGACGTCGAGCACACCGAGACGCAGTCGTTGAATGGCGTCGGCCTGGTCAAGGTGTTCTTCCAGCCGAACGTCAATATCGACATGGCGGTGGCGCAGATCACCTCGATTTCGCAGACCGTGGTCAAGTCGATGCCGCCTGGAACGACGCCACCGCTGGTGATCGTCTACAACGCGTCGAGCGTGCCGATCTTGCAATTTGCGCTGTCGTCGAAGGATTTGTCGGAAACGACCATCTTCGATGATGCCAACCAGACCGTGCGCCCCTTCATCACCGCCGTCCGCGGTGCCGCCACGCCCTACCCCTATGGTGGCAAGCAACGCCAGATCGAGGTCGACCTGAATCCGCAGGCGTTGCTGGCGCACGGCCTGTCGCCCAGCGACGTGGTCGCCGCCATTGGCGCGCAGAACCTGATCCTGCCGGCCGGCACGGAAAAGGTCGGCGACATCGAATACAGCGTCCGTCTGAATGGCAGCCCGCAGCAGATTTCCGAACTCAACGACGCGCCGATCCGTACCGTCAACGGCATCACTACCTATATCCGCGACGTGGCGCATGTGCACGATGGTTCGCCACCGCAAACCAATGTGGTACGGGTGAACGGTCAGCGCGCGGTGTTGATGTCGATCCTGAAGATCGGCGACGCATCCACGCTGGACATCGTCGACAGCCTGCACAAGATGCTGCCGCGGATACGCGCGGCCATTCCGCAGAACCTGCAGGTCGAGGCCATATCTGACCAGTCGCTGTTCGTGCGGGCAGCAATCTCGGGCGTGATCCGCGAAGGCTTGATTGCCGCGGCACTTACCGGCTTGATGATCCTGTTGTTCCTTGGCTCATGGCGATCCACGCTGATCATCGCCATCTCGATTCCGCTGTCGATCCTGGCTTCGATCATCGCGCTGTCCGCACTGGGCGAGACGATCAACATCATGACCCTCGGCGGCCTGGCGCTCGCAGTCGGCATCCTGGTCGACGATGCCACGGTGACCATCGAGAACATCAACTCGCATCTGGAGGAAGGCAAGGAAGTCTACGAGGCGATCATGGAAGGCGCACACCAGATCGCCGTGCCTGCGCTGGTCTCTACGCTGTCGATCTGCATCGTGTTCGTGCCGATCTTCTTCCTGGGGGGCGTGGCCAAATATCTGTTCGCGCCATTGGCCGAAGCCGTCGTGTTTGCCATGCTGGCCTCGTATGTGCTGTCACGGACACTGGTGCCCACGCTGTCCCTGTACTGGTTGAAAAAGCACGTGCATGGTGAACAGCCGAAAGGGGTGTTGGGACGTTTCCAGGCTGGTTTCGAGAAGCGCTTCGAGAGCATTCGCGACAGCTACCGCAATGCGCTGCAAACGGCTGAGGAACACCGTGGCCTGTTTGCCATGCTGTTCTTCGCGAGCTGCGCACTGTCCGTTGCGCTGCTGGTGCCCTGGTTGGGGCGCGATTTCTTTCCGTATGTCGATGGCGGCCAGATCAAGCTGCACTTCCGCGCCGAGACCGGCCTGCGCATCGAGGAAACAGCACGCCTGGCCGACGGCATCGAGGACGTGATCCGCCGGACCATCCCTAAGAATGAGCTGGACAGCATCGTCGATACGCTCGGTCTTCCCTACAGCGGCATCAATCTCTCGTACAGCAATACCGGTGTGGTCGGCACGTCCGATGGTGATGTCTTTGTCACCCTGAAGGATGGCCATCACCCGACCGTGGATTATGTCCGCTCGCTGCGGCGGCAGCTGGCGCAGAAGTATCCCGGAGTGATCTTCTCGTTCCTGCCCGCCGACATGGTCGGCCAGATCCTAAACTTCGGCTCGCCTGCACCGATCGACGTGCAAGTGAGTGGACATGATCCCAAGGCCATCGCCAAGGTGGCGGACGATCTCTACGGCAAGCTCGCCCGCGTGCCGGGGCTGGTCGATCTGCGCGTGCAGCAGGCGCTCAACCTGCCGCAGATCAATGTCAATGTCGATCGCACGCGTGCCAGTCTGGTCGGCCTCACCACGCAGGACGTGGCAAGCAACCTGCTGACTGCCCTCGCCGGCTCCTCGCAGGTGAGTCCGACGTTCTGGGTCGATCCGAAGACGGGCATCAGCTACACCATCGCGACACAGGCGCCGCAGTATCGGATCGACACCCTGCAGGACCTTAAGACCTTGCCGATCACCAGCACGACCGGAGCCACGGCGCCGGCTGCAAGCAGCAACAGCAGTCTCGATACCAGTGGCGCGGCCAGCCAGATCCTCGAGAACCTGGCCACCTTCTCGCGCAGCGTCGGGCCGGCCATCGTCACCCACTACAGCACCAGGCCGACCATGGATCTGTACGCTGCCGTCGACCAGACCGACCTGGGCAGCGTCGCGGCCAATGTGCAGCGCATTGTCGACGACTATTCGAAACAGCTGCCCCGCGATGTGGACATCAACGTGCGCGGGCAGGTGCAGACCATGGCTGCGTCCTATCGCGGCCTGATCGGCGGACTCGCCTTCGCCATCGTGCTGGTGTATCTGCTGATCGTGGTCAACTTCCAGAGCTGGCTGGATCCGCTGATCATCATCGCGGCCTTGCCTGCTGCACTCGCCGGACTGGTGTGGATGTTGTTCCTGACCGGCACGCCGTTGTCGGTGCCTGCCCTGATGGGCGCCATCATGTGCATGGGCGTCGCCACCGCCAATTCGATCCTGGTAATCAGCTTCGCGCGCGAGCAGCTGGACCAGCATGGTGACCCGGTCAAGGCTGCCATCGAAGCGGGCTTTGCACGTTTCCGTCCGGTGTTGATGACCGCTTTTGCGATGATCATCGGCATGGTGCCGATGGCACTGGGACTGGGTGAAGGCGGCGAGCAGAATGCACCGCTCGGCCGCGCGGTGATCGGCGGTCTGTTGCTGGCCACCGCGGCCACGCTGTTCTTCGTACCGACGTTCTTCAGTCTGTTGCACCGGCGGCGCCAGGCGCGCCTCGATGCCGCCGCCGCTTGAGACCCTGATCATGTCCATGTCCCTTCCGAACACTCCTGCTCCACGCCAGTCCGCCAAGCCATCGCATCGCGCGCGGCTCGTGCTCATCGTGCTTGGCATCGTGCTGGTCGCGCTCGGCGTGCTCGGCATACTCCAGCGCGTGCATGCACGTCACGAGTTGAGCAAGGACACCGACCGCAACGCGATGCCTATCGTGGCCACCCTGATACCGAAGGCTGCTCCCGAAGATCAGTCGCTGACCCTGCCCGGCACTGTCAATTCGTGGCAGGACGCCCAGATCTACGCGCGCACCACGGGCTACGTGGCCAAGTGGTACGTGGACATCGGCACCAGGGTGAAGAAGGACCAGCGCCTCGCGGATCTGGATACCCCCGATGTCGACAACGAACTCCTCCAGGGCCAGGCGCAGATGCGGACCGACGAGGCAAACGAGAAGCTGGCCAAGGTCACTGCCGATCGCTACGAAGTTCTGGTCAAGCAGGGGCTGGTGGCGCTGCAGACAGGTGATCAGTACGTGGCCCAGTTGAATGCCGACATCGCCACGGTGGAGGCGGATCGCGCCAATGTCGCCAAGCTCGAGAACATGGAGCAGTTCAAGCACATCCTGGCGCCATTCGATGGCGTGATCACCCAGCGCAATCTGGATGTGGGCGCGCTGGTTGATGCCGGTTCGACCGGCAGCGACCTGTTCGTCATCGCCGATACCAGCAGGCTGCGTGTGTTCGTCGATGTGCCCGAAAGCTACGCCGGCAGCGTACGCATCGGCATGCCGGTGACCGTCACTCTGAGCAGCTATGGTGCCCAGCCGCTCGCCGGTACCGTTGCCCGCACTGCGGATGCACTCGATCCGAGCACCCGCACCCTGCGCACCGAGATCGATGTGGACAACGCAGGCCAGGCGCTGGTCCCTGGCGTATATGCGAACGTCAAGCTGGCGCTTTCAACCGCCACGCACGATTTCATCGTGCCGGCCAACACGTTGCTGTTCCGCAGCGAGGGCTTGCGGATTGCACTGGTCGACGCACAGCAACGCGTTCATCTGCAGCCGGTTACCCTGGGTCGTGATTTTGGCAACACCATCGAGGTGACCAGCGGACTGGATGCCAATGCCCGCATGATCCTCAACCCGGCCGATTCGCTCTACGAAGGCGAGCAAGTCCGCTTCGCCGAAAACGGCCACTGATCATCGACTCCATGGCGTTGTTGGAAGGCTTGCCCGTGATCACGTGAACGCCGGACTGATAGCGGCGTGTTCGAAAAATCAGCGGAGGGGTTCGGTGGCTGTCTGCCCGGTGCACGGGATCGGTTGCCCGTCGGAGTCGGTTGCCTGCGAGTAGCTTGAGCCGTGTGCGGTAATGACCACACCGCTGACGCATTTCTGATCCGGACCAAGCACAAAACGCTTCTGCTGCAAGGCTGCTTCCTGCTGCTGCCTGCTCAGGCGCATGGCCTGCTCTGCCCGATATTGCCGGGCCTGTTCACTCACCTGCTGGTTCGTGTTGTACCGGTCTTCCTGCTGCTGACTCAGACTTGCCGCCACTTGTGCATGGAACTGTCGGGCCTGCTCCTGTGCCTGCTGGGCATTTTGCGCTGCAGTACGCGCGAGGTCCTGCATGATTTCGTCTGCTTGGCGCTGTGCCTGATATCTGCTCAGGGCATTCCATGCAAAGCCGACCACAACCAGGCCAGCCACTGCAGCACCTATCTTCCACGACAAAGGCAACGTGTTCACACCCCACCCCTGGATCATAAGTTTGAAGAATCTAGCGCGGCCGTGCCTTGAAATAGGTCCGGCGAAATGGTGATTGGTTCACCGCCCGAAGATGATTTCCTTGCCTTCGTGATCGCGGTCCCAGCCGCGCAGCTGATCGCGGATATGGGCGATGCGCTGGCGACCAAGTGCATTGCGCTCCTCGTCGAGCACGAGACCATCGAGCAACTCGGCCAGGCGCTGCGCGGTGGGCAGCATCGCGTCCCAGGCGTCAAGCGCCGGCAACGGCGCTGGCAACGTCATGAAGAAGCTCACGCCTGGCGTGCGCAAGGCATCCAGCCGACCCAGATCGAAGCTTCCGGGCTTGAGCATGTTGGCCACGCTGAAGATCGGCCCGAGCTCGCGCTTGCCGTCGACCAGGCGGTGGTAGATGCCCATGTCGCCGAATTCAAGACCGGCCTTTTCGGCTGCCACGACAAAGTCCGGGCCGTTGAAGTGCTCACCTTCGCGCGCCACCACGAACAGCGTGACGATGCGTTCCACCGGTAGCTGGGCCGGCCGGCGGCCGAGATCCGAGCGTGGCGGCACCTTCGCTGCAGCCGGCGTCGCAGGGACTGCCGGCGCAGTTGCGGTCGATGCGGCCTTGGCGGACGGAGGTGCCGGTTCGTCGGTGCTGGGTGCCCGCAAGGCGTCCACGATGGATGCCGCATGACCTGCCAGCGGGGGCCTGTTCGAAGCCGGCGGATTCGATGCGGCCGGTTTTGGCTGGGCTCCATGGCGTTCGCCGGAGAGCGTGGCGCCCAGTCGTTCGAGCTCCTCGCGCAAACCGACTTCCAGCTCGCCCTGCTCCGGCTGTGACATCTCCGCATCGTGGCCGGCGTGTGCGGATCGATCGAGTGCGCTGAAAACCGGATCATCGGCCAGGCTGGGTTCGTCGCCCAGGGTCGGCTCACGGCGTTCGCCAGTGTGCTCACTCTGGACGGAACGTCGCTTGCCCTGCTCCTTCTTCGGCTGGCCGAACAGCCAGATCAGCGCCAGCACGATCAGGCCGACGATCAGCAGCGGGATGCCGACGGCGGCGTTCCAGGCAAAGGCGAGCACGGGTTGCAACGTCATCATGGGTTCCTCAGGCAGCTCCTGCCAGTTTAGCTGCTTCAGCCAGATCCACCTGCACCAGTCGCGACACGCCCGGCTCGCGCATGGTCACGCCGCACAGCTGGGTGGCCGCTTCCATCGTGGCCTTGTTGTGACTGATGAAGATGAACTGCACCTTTTCGCTCATCTCGCGCACCATGCTGGAGAAGCGCCCGACGTTCGCTTCGTCCAGCGGCGCATCGACCTCGTCAAGCAGGCAGAACGGCGCGGGGTTGAGGCTGAAGATCGCGAACACCAGCGAAACCGCAGTCAGCGCCTTCTCGCCGCCGGACAGCAGGGTGATGTTGGAGACACGCTTGCCGGGTGGGCGCGCCATGATCGACACGCCAGTATTGAGCAGGTCGTCGCCAGTCAGTTCGAGGTAGGCATGGCCACCACCGAACAGGCGCGGGAACAGTTCCTGCACGCCGGCGTTGACCTTGTCGAAGGTTTCCTTGAAACGCTGGCGCGTCTCGCGATCGATCTTCTTGATCGCGCCTTCCAGCGTTTCCATCGCGCTGACCAGATCGGCCAGCTGGTTGTCCAGGTAGGTCTTGCGCTCGCTCTGCTCGGCGTGCTCCTGGATCGCGGCGAGATTGACCGGTTCCAGCCGCACGATCTTCTGACCGATATCGGCGAGTTGCTGACGCCACTGGTTGGCGTCAATGTCCTCGGCCAGTTCGGCCAGCAGGGTTTCCAGTTCGAGGCCGGAGGCAGTGATCGCCTCGGCCAGTTGTTCGGCGCGCAGATGCAGCGCCTGCGCGGCAAGGCGCTTCTCGGACAGGCTTTCGCGCAGTGTGGCCAGGCCCTGCTCCGCCAGATGGCGTTGCTGTTCCAGCTTGCGGAAGGTGATGTCGCAGTCTTCCAGGGCGCGACGCGCTTCCACCAATTGCTTGTCGACCAGCAGGCGCTGGTCCAGATAGGTCTGGCGTTCGGATTCCAGTTCCGCGATCGGATCGGAGCCGGCGGCGAGCTGTTCGGTGATCTCGTTGCGGCGGGCCTCGATCTGGCGCAACTGGGCATCCATGCGACCCAGCGCCTGCTCCAGTGACGCCAGCGAGGAGCGCTTGGACTCCAGCGCCAGTGCCAGCGAGTGCGACTGGTCGGCGGCCTCGCGCGCATTCATGCGCGCTTCCTCGCGCGCTTCCAGCAACGCACGGCGCTCGTTTTCCAGTTCACGGCGCTGATCTTCCAGGTCGCCCATCAGGCCGACCGATTCATCCAGCCTTGCGCGTGCGTCGCGGGTCTGACCCTGCAGTTCATCGATCTGGGTGGCCAGATCGTTCAACTCGCCGGTGACTTTCTCGGCGCGGGCACGGGCGGTCTCCAGCTTGCCGCGATGGCTCTGCAACTGGCCGGCCAGCTCCGACTGGCGCCGATGTGCGGCGTACAGCTCGCGCTGGGCGTCGTCGCGGGCGCGCTCGGCCTCGAACTTGCTGGTGCGCAAGGTATCCAGACGTTCGCTGGATTCCTCCAGTTGCGCTTCCAGGGTGGCGATCTGCTCGGCCAGCAGGCGGATCTCGCGTTCGCGCGCCAGCACGCCGACCTGACTGCCTTGTGCCCGGCGCACACGCGCCCAGCCCGGACCCAGCCATTCGCCGTTACGGGTGATTACCGACTGGTATGGAGCCAGCGCGGATAGCGAAGCTACGCGCTGGTGAGCATCACCAATGGATTCAGCGGTCAGCACATGACCGAGGATTGCCAGCGCCGCGGCCGGCCCACGCACATGCGCAGCCAGCGTGCCGGCGGTGTTGGCACCACCGTCCGCGGCATCGAGCAGCGCGACGTCGGCGTTCTCCAGCGCATGGAATTCGCCGGCCAAGGCATGCGATCCGTCGACCAATACGCTGTCGATGAATCCGCTCAACGCGGTTTCCACCGCGGTTTCCCAACCGGCCTCGACCTGCAGCGATTCACCGAGGCGGCGCGACTTGTCCAGCCCGAGCCGACCGAGCCAACCACTGGCAGCGCTTTCTTCCTGGCCAAGCGCAGCGTGCTGCAGCGCTTCCAGCGAGGCCTGCCGACCGCGCGCGGCCTGCAATTGCTGGCGCGCCTCGTTCAGCGCCGACTGCACCTGGCGTTCCTCGTCCTGCACTTTCTCGTGGCTGGACTTGTGCTGGTCGAGCAGGCTGCCGAGTGTTTCGACGCGTTCGCGCTGGGTATCGTGCTCGTGGTGCAGCTGTTCGCCGGCAACGTCCAGTGCAGCCACGTCGGTCGCTTTCTGTTCCGCTTCCAGCACCTCGCGGCGCCGGGACAGGTCGATGCCCTGGCGATCCAGGTAGTTGAGTTTGGTGCGCTCCACTTCGGCCGCGCGGTTGGATTCGCCGGCGTTGCGGGTGTGGCTGTCCCAGCGCTGCTGCCAGTCGGCCAGTTTGGCCTCGGTGCTGCGCTGGGCTTCGGCGGTGTCGTCCTGCATCTGCTGCAGGGCTTCGAGCTTGGGTTCGCCCTCGGCCAACGCCATGCGCAGCGTTTCGATCTGCTCGTGATCGGTGGCAATGTGCGCTGCCAGCTCGGCATGCTCGCGCTCGGCGTCGCCGTGGGCGCGCTGCAACCGATCGGCATTCTCGCGGTTGTGCCGCACTTGCTGCTCGACGCGGGCAATCTCGGCACCGACCTTGTAGACGTCGGCCTGCACCGCATTCAGATGTTCGCTGGCATCGGTGTGGCGCTCGCGCACGCTTTCCAGCTGCGCCTCGATCTCGCGCTGGCCAGCCAGCTGTTTCTCGATCTCGATTTCGGCAGCGGACAGACCCGCGCCTTCACCGTCGTGCTGGCTTTTCAGGCCGCGGTATTCCAGTGCACGCAACTCGGCTTCCTTGCGCGTCTGCTCTTCCTTGAGCGCTTTCCAGCGCTCGGCGGCACGCGCCTGGCGGTTGAGGTGTTCGAGCTGCTTGTCGACCTCGTCGCGCACATCGCGCACGCGGTCGAGGTTTTCGCGGGTGGCCTTGATGCGACTCTCGGTTTCCTTGCGGCGCTCCTTGTACTTGGAGATGCCAGCGGCCTCCTCCAGATGCGTGCGCAGCTCTTCCGGATGCGCTTCGATGATCTGGCTGATCATGCCCTGCTCGATGATCGAGTAGCTGCGCGGGCCAAGGCCTGTGCCGAGGAACAGGTCGGTGATATCGCGGCGGCGGCAGCGCGCGCCATTGAGGAAGTAGGCAGATTGGCCGTCGCGGGTGACCTGGCGCTTCACCGAGATCTCGGCGTACTGGCCGTACTCGCCCTGGATGGAGCCGTCGGCATTGTCGAAGATCAGCTCGACCGTGGCCTGCCCCACTGGCTTGCGCGAATTGGAGCCGGAGAAGATCACGTCGGTCAGCGAGTCGCCGCGCAGGCGGCTGGCCGCGCTCTCGCCCATCACCCAGCGGATCGCGTCGATGATGTTGGATTTGCCGCAGCCGTTCGGGCCGACCACGCCGATCATGTTGCTCGGCAGATGCAGGGTGGTCGGGTCCACGAAGGACTTGAAGCCGGCGAGTTTGATCGTGCTCAGGCGCATGCGGTCATCAATAAGTCAGTCAGGTAATGCCCGCTGGTCGGGCGATAGGGCACTGTGCCAAACGCGGGGCGGCGCTGCAATGCGATGCAATATGAAGTTTCACTTCAACAGTGAATCACATCTACATGTTATTTATTGTTATTTATCTTGAATGGCATCGATCGACAACGCATGGATGCCGTTATCCATCAGCCCGTCGAGCGCCGCATAGACCATTCGATGCCGCTTGATCGGTAGCTGGCCGACAAACGCGGCACTGACGATCCGTACATGGAAGTGGCCCTTGCCATCCCCCGCATGGCCGGCGTGCTTGTGGCCTTCGTCCAGCACTTCCAGCTCGCTCGGCGCAAACGCGGCTTGCAGGCGTTCGCGGATCTGCTCAATGACGGGTTGCCCGTTCATCACGGTACCTGATTCACGGCAGCACTTTGCGGAACGGCTTGACCACGGTCTCGCGATACACGCCAGCGGCGATATAGGGGTCCGACGCAGCCCAGCTTTCCGCCGCGGCCAGCGAGGCGAACTCGGCCACGATCAAGCTACCGCTGAAACCGGCCGGACCCGGATCTTCCGCATCTATCGCCGGAAATGGACCAGCCAGCAGCACGCGGCCCTCGTCGTGCAGCTGCTGCAGGCGGGCCAGATGTGCGGGACGTGCGGACTTGCGTGCTTCAAGCGAATTCGCGTTGTCGGTGCCGATGATCGCGTACCACATGGTTCAAGCCTCCGGGCGCATATAGGGGAACAGCAGCACGTCGCGGATCGAGGCAGAATCGGTCAGCAACATCACCAGCCGGTCGATGCCGATGCCGAGGCCGCCGGTAGGCGGCAAGCCCACTTCCAATGCGCGGATGTAGTCGGCGTCGAAGTGCATCGCCTCGTCATCACCGGCATCCTTGGCATCGACCTGGGCCTGGAAACGTGCGGCCTGATCTTCCGAGTCGTTCAACTCGGAGAATCCATTGGCGATCTCCTTGCCGTTGACGAACAGCTCAAAGCGGTCGGTGATGCCCTTGTCGGTATCGCTCTCGCGCGCCAGCGGCGACACCTCGACCGGATGCTGAGTGATGAAGGTCGGTTGGACCAGGGTGTGCTCGACCGTTTTCTCGAAGATTTCCAGCAGCAGCTTGCCCCAGCCGTAGCCCGGCTTGACTTGCGCGCCGAGCCGCTTGGCGTGTGCCGCCATCGCCTCACGGTCGCGCAATTCTTCGCGGCGGATCTCCGGATTCAGCTCCAGCACCGCGTCTTCCATGCTCCAGCGACGGAACGCCGGGCCGACATCGATATCGGCGGCGTCCCAATGCAGTTGGGTGCTGCCGATCACGGCCTTCGCCGTATCGCGGATCACGCCCTCGGTGAGATCCATGATCTCGGTGTAAGTGGCGTAGGCCTGGTACAGCTCCAGCATGGTGAATTCGGGGTTGTGCCGGGTCGACACACCCTCGTTGCGGAAGTTGCGGTTGATCTCGTAGACGCGGTCGAAGCCACCGACGACGAGGCGCTTGAGGTAAAGCTCGGGTGCCACGCGCAGATAGAGGTCGAGATCCAACGCGTTGTGGTGGGTGATGAACGGCTTGGCCGTAGCACCGCCTGGGATGATGTGCATCATCGGTGTTTCCACTTCCATGAAGCGGCGGCTCGGTGCTTCCAGCCACTGGCGCATGAAGCCGATGATCTTCGAGCGCTGCATGAAGGTGCGGCGTGCTTCCTCGGTGACGATCAGGTCGACGTAGCGCTGGCGATAGCGCTGCTCCACGTCGGCCAGGCCATGGAACTTGTCCGGCAGCGGGCGCAGGCTCTTGGTCAGCAGGCGCAGGCCGTCGATCTTGACCGACAGCTCGCCGGTCTTGGTCCGCATCAATACGCCTTCGGCGCCCACGATGTCGCCCACGTCCCAGCCCTTGAACGCCTCGTAGGTTTCGCCCAGCGTGCCCTGGTGGATGAACAGCTGGATGCGTCCGCTGAAATCCTGCAACTGCACGAAGCTGACCTTGCCCTGCACGCGTTTGAGCACGATGCGGCCGGCCATTTTCACGCGTCGCGCCGCGGCCTCGATCACTTCGGCCGTCTGCACGTCCTTGTCGGCAAATTCGGCCTGCAGGTCGCCTGCAAAACTGTCGACCTTGAAATCGTTCGGGAACGCGATGCCCTGCCCGCGCAACGCTTTCAGTTTCTCGCGACGCTCGGCGATCAGCTTGTTCTCGTCGATGGGTAGGGTGTCGGTCGATTCACTCATGAGGATTCCGTTACTGCCGCGCTCGCGCCGAGCGGCGGACGTTTCTCTGTTTATGGTTGGGTTGCAAACAACATGGAAGGTTTTCTTCGAAACGGTGCCGCCCGTCAATCGTCCTTGTGAAACACGTGCTTGACGGCATGCCTGGTCGCATTCCAGCCATCGCGCGCGCCGTGGCCGACAGCGATACCGGCTTTCTTCGCACCATGCCCGATCGAGACGGCGGCGTGCCTGGTTGCGTGGCCCACGTCGCGGGCGCCGTTGCCGATGCCATGGCCGACGGCTTTGGCATCCTGCTTGACACCCTGGCCGGATGAATTCTGCTGTGCACCAGCCGCGCCGTGGAACGCCACAAGTACAGCGGATGCGACAAGGATTCCGCAGATTTTCTTGCTGCTCATGCCGTGGCTCCTTGTCAGCGATCGAACCGGATCAACAGGTCAGTGCTCACGCATCGACGCGCTTGGCGCCCGCTTCGAGGCCGGACTTCAGGCTGGCCTCGATGAATTCGTCCAGGTCGCCGTCCAGCACCTTTTGCGTATCGGTACGCTCGATACCGGTGCGCAGGTCCTTGATGCGGCTCTGATCCAGCACGTAGTTGCGGATCTGGCTGCCCCAGCCGATGTCCGACTTGGTGGCTTCCAGCGCATCTTTCTCGGCATTGCGTTTCTGCAGCTCAAGCTCGTACAACTTGGCAGCGAGCATCTTCATTGCCGTATCGCGGTTCTGATGCTGGCTGCGGCCGGTCTGGCAGGCCACCACGGTATTGGTCGGGATGTGCGTGATACGCACGGCCGATTCGGTCTTGTTGACGTGCTGGCCACCGGCACCGGACGAACGGTACACATCAGTGCGCAGGTCGGCCGGATTGATCTCGATGTCGATGTCGTCATCGACTTCCGGCGACACGAACACCGAGGTGAAACTGGTATGCCGGCGGTTGTCCGAATCGAACGGACTCTTGCGCACCAGTCGGTGCACGCCGATCTCGGTCTTCAGCCAGCCATAGGCGTAGTCACCCTCGACCCGGAACGTGGCGGACTTGATGCCGGCCACGTCGCCGCCGCTGACTTCCATCAATTCGGTCTTCCAGCCACGCGATTCGCACCAGCGCAAGTACATGCGCAGCAGCATCTCGGCCCAGTCCTGCGCCTCGGTACCGCCGGCGCCGGCCTGGATGTCGACGAATGCGTTGGTCGCATCCATCTTGCCGGAGAACATGCGCTGGAATTCCAGCTTGCTCACCTGCGCTTCGAGCTTGGACAGGTCGCTGATCACCGACAGAGCGGTGTCCTCGTCGCCATCGGCAACAGCCATCTCCAGCAGGTCGCTGGCGTCGGTCAGCCCCGCAGTCAGCGTGTCGATGCCATTGACGATGGTGTGCAGGCGGGCGCGCTCGCGGCCCAACTCCTGCGCACGCGCCGGATCGTCCCAGACGTTGGGACTTTCCAGCTCGCGGTTTACTTCTTCCAGACGCTCGCTTTTTGCAGCGTAGTCAAAGATACCCCCTAAGCGACTCGACGCGGCCCCGGAGGTCCGCGATCTGCGCGAGGATCGGATTGATTTCGATCATGGTTGAACCAATTGAAGTGGCGGGCGCCGGGAAGCAGCGTCGGTAAAGCACTACAGGATACCAAACAGGTCAAGCCAGTGCCTGACTGTGCACCCCGCGCACCGCCCGCCCCGATGGATCGGCTGCACTGGCGAAGGCCGGGTCCCACGCCAGTGCGGCCGGCGACGAACAGGCGATCGACTTGCCGCCCGGCACCGTGGCCGCGCAGGCTTCGCCGGGAAAGTGGTGCTCGAAGATCCGCCGGTAGAAATACGCCTCCTTGGTCGCCGGCGTGTTGAACGGGTAACGCGCCGCGGCTGCGGCGAATTCGCGATCGCTGATCACCTGTTCGGCATGCGCTTTCAGGCCATCGATCCAGCCGTAACCGACGCCATCGCTGAACTGCTCCTTCTGCCGCCACAGGATGGAGTCCGGCAGCGCGCCTTCGAACGCCTCGCGCAGCACGGCTTTCTCGATCCGGCCCTGCCCCGCCATCTTGTGTTTCGCATCCAGACCCATCGCCACGTCGATGAATTCCAGATCGAGGAACGGCACGCGCGCCTCCACGCCCCAGGCCATCATCGCCTTGTTCGCCCGCAGGCAGTCGTAGCTGTGCAACGCATCGAGCTTGCGCACGGTCTCCTCGTGGAACGCCTCGGCGGACGGCGCCTTGTGGAAATACAGGTAACCACCGAACAACTCGTCCGAGCCTTCGCCGGACAGCACCATCTTCACGCCCATCGCCTTGATCCGTCGCGCCAGCAGGTACATCGGCGTGGCGGCACGGATGGTAGTGACGTCGTAGGTCTCGATATGCCGGATCACCTCCGGCAGCGCGTCCAGTCCCTCCCAGAACGTGTAGACGAAGCCGTGATGCACGGTGCCCAGCGCATCGGCGGCGATCTGTGCGGCCGCCAGATCCGGCGAACCGTCCAGCCCGATCGCGAACGAATGCAGGCGTGGCCACCAGGCTTCGGTGCGATCGCCTTCCTCGATGCGATGACGGGCGAACTGCGCGGCACAGGCGGCCACCAGCGAGGAATCCAGTCCACCGGAAAGCAGTACTCCATAAGGCACGTCGGTCATCAACTGACGATGCACGGCCTGCTCGAAGGCCTGACGCAAAGCCGGCGCCGCGACATCGTGGCCTTGCGTATGCGCGTAGTCGCGCCACGGCTTGTGATAGTAGCGGCGCAATTCGCCATCAACGCTGTCGTAGACATGGCCGGGCGGAAACGGCGCCACATCGGCGCATACGCCCACCAGCGCCTTCATCTCCGAGGCCACGCACAAGCGACCCTGCGCATCGTGCCCCCAGTACAGCGGGCAGACCCCGATCGGATCGCGGGCGATCACGTAACGCCGAGCCTCGCCATCCCACAAGGCGAACGCGAAGATGCCGTTGAGCTCGCCCACAAGGTCAACGAGGGAGCCGTCCGCACCCAGTCCGCGATACAGCGCATTGATCACCTCGCAGTCCGATCCGGTGGTGAAGTCATAGGAGCTGGCTGCACGCAGCTCCTGGTGGTTGTAGATCTCGCCGTTCACCGTCAGCGCCAGTGCGCCGTCGCGCGAACGCAGCGGCTGAGCACCACTGGCTGGATCGACGATGGCCAGCCGCTCATGCACCAGGATCACCCCGGCGTCGACGTACACCCCGCTCCAGTCCGGCCCGCGATGGCGCTGGCGCTGCGACAGTTCCAGCGCCTGCCGGCGCAACGCGGCGAGGTCGTCGCCCGGCTGCAGGTCGAACATTCCGAAGATCGCACACATGGTCATTCCCCTCGTCGTTGATGAAAAATGCTGCTTGGCCGAAAACTGCTCCTGCGTTTCCGGCATACCGGCCATCCATGGCCCTAAAACGAAGAAGGCCCGCACTAGGCGGGCCTTCTTCGCGTATGTTTCTGGAAACTTGAAGCTACGCGAGAGCCCGCCAATAGTTGGCGTTATTGTTCGCGCGATTATTGTTGTTGCCGGCCAGCACAAAGCCTCGCGCGGAAGGCGCGGTGGCGGTCTGTGCGTTGGCAATCATCGGATGCATGAGCCGACTAGAACAGATTGGACGTCCATCAGCAAGTGGCTGGACAGGTGTTCCGTCAAACCGATGGTTCGGTGATCCAGCGCGTCGCCTCGTCCAGTTGGTTCAGGTGGAACAGGCGGATCTCGGCCGGAAGCATGAAGCTCATCGCCGCCGTGGTCGTGCGCAGCCAGGGCACATCACTCACCAGCGCCACGCGATCCCAGCCGCTGAAGTGGCGCATGCCCATCTTGACGTCGTCCCACATCGCACCGGGGTCGAAACCGGTGAAATCCTCGGCGGTGACGTACAACACGCGCAACTTGCGGTTGAGCGCAAAGGCCGCCTCGACATCCGGGACGATGATGTTCTCGTAATCAGCCGCCGTAACCTGGCCGTGAGCGCGGAAACCCAGCGTGCCTGGCGGCAGTCCCTCGATCTGTGCGATCACCAGCGTTCTCCGTTGATGGGTTGACTACCAGCATGATCCGGATCGCGTGAAAAACGTGCGAGCGGATCAGGCCTAGGAGTCAGTCCGCCAGGATCAGGCCGGCTCGATATGCCGCAACAGCAGGCGCGGCGTTTCCCGCCCCTGCCAATCGTTGATGCCCAGTTCGTAGACCGCGCGCAGCGGCGACGGAGGTGGCTGACCGTGATACGCGTTGAACATCACCGCGTCATGCACGCTGCCGTCGCGCGGGTCGCGCAGTTGCAGGCGCAGGTGCCGCTCGCCCATCACTTTCCAGTTGCTGCATGCGAACAGGTTCTCGAACAGCGGTTCGGGGAATGCCTGTCCCCACGGGCCGGCCTGGCGCAGTTGCCGGGCCAACTCCAGCGAGAACGCCCCCGCTGGCAGCTCGCCGTCGGTGTAGAGCACCGCCTGCAGCCGCTCGGCGTCGATCAGTTCGCGTGCGATCGCGTCGAATGCCTCGGCGAAACGCGGGTAGTCGCAGGTCTTGAGACTCAGTCCAGCCGCCATCGCATGGCCGCCAAAGCGCTCGATCAGCCCTGGCTGGCGCGCATCGATCGCGGCCAGCGCATCGCGGATGTGAAAGCCGCTGATCGAACGCGCCGAACCGCGCAGGTTGTCGGCATCGTCCTCGCTGGCCGGCGCGAACGCGATCACCGGACGATGCAGGCGATCCTTCAGCTTCGAGGCGACCAGGCCCACCACGCCGGCATGCCAGCTCGGCTCGTACAGGGCCACGCCGATCGCGTCGATGTCGGTCATGCCCGCCACCATCTGCTCGGCCTCGGCCACCATGGACGCCTGCAGGTCGCGGCGTTCCAGATTGATCGTGTTGAGTTGCTCGGCATGGCGGCGTGCCTGCGCCACGTCGTCCGTGAGCAGGCATTCGACGCCCAGGCGCATGTCCTCCAGCCGCCCTGCCGCGTTGAGGCGCGGGCCGACGACGAAGCCAAGGTCGCTGGAGCACAGCGTCGCCACACTGCGCTTGCCGGACTCGACCAGCGCGCTGATGCCGGCACAGGCACGACCGCTACGGATGCGTTGCAGACCGGCGTCGACCAGCACACGGTTGTTGAAATCCAGCGCCACCAGATCGGCCACCGTGCCCAGTGCGACCAGGTCGAGCAGCACCGACAGATCGGGTTTGGCATCACCGAAGGCACCCTGCTCATGCAACCGCGCACGCAAGGCCAGCAACAGGTAGAACATCACGCCAACGCCGGCCAGCGCCTTGCTGGGGAAAGCATCACCGGCAAGATTGGGGTTGACCATCGCATCGCAGGCCGGCAACTGCTCGCCGGGCAGGTGATGGTCGGTAACGATGACGCGGATACCGCGTGCCTTGGCCGCCGCCACGCCGGCCACGCTGGCCACGCCGTTGTCGACGGTGACGATCAGTTGCGGCGTCGGCTGCAGTGATTCGACCAGCGCAGGACTCAGCCCATAGCCGTGGACGAAACGATTCGGGATGGCATAGCTGACCCGCTTCGCACCGAGCAGTCGCAGGCCACGTACCGCCACCGCGGTGCCGGTGGCACCGTCGCAGTCGTAATCACCCGCGATCAGGATGGTCCAGTCGCTGCGGATCGCCTCGACCAGCAGATCGACGGCCTGCGCCATGCCACCCAGCGTCTGCGGCGACAGCAGCCGGGCCAGCCGGTGTTCGGCCTGGCTGGGATCCAGCACACCACGGGCAGCGTAGACCTGCCGCAACACCGGATGCACCGAGGCTGGCCAACCGCTGGGCGCGCCCTTGCTCTCGCGTCGGCGCAACTGCAGCACGCTCAACGCCCTGCTCCGCGCCAGATGCGCCAGCGATGCCAGGGTTTGCGCTGCCAGCGTTCGGCGCTGGCGAAATGCAGTGCGACCGACTGCCGATCGAACAGCGGCTGCAGCGCCGGCCACCAGCGCGATGCAATCTCGCCAGCCGGCAGATCCTGCAGGTCGATCAGCCAGCCGGCGCTGGCGGCGGCCACGGTTTCGACGGTGCGTGCCTGCTGCGCGACACCGGCGTGTCCAGCCAGCGCACGCAACAGCAGGTCATCGCTGATCACGCCCTGCAGATCACTGTGCAGCGGTCCCGGCAGGCGGCCGCCGCCCCACAGCCACAGACTGTTGACCGGCGCCAGACCACGTGCACGCCGCTGTGCATTCAGCGGATGCTGGTGCAGCAGCACCTGTATCTCGTTGAGCAGCACACGCCAGCGGCGCCCTTCCGCACCGGCAGGCAGGTGCTGCGAAAGGTCCTCGCCCAGCGCCTGCTCGGGTGCGGCAAAGGCAGGTAAAGGTGCGTCCGGCGGCAACTTCAGATGCCAGCGATCCGGCGTGGAAATATCCAGTCGCAGGCCGGCTTCGTCGAATACCGGCAACAAGGCTGCGGCCAGCGCCTGGGCCTCGGCCATGTCCAGTTGCAGCCGACCGCAGGCCAGCAGCCGCACGCCGTTCATGTCGGGCTGTACCCAGGCTGGGTCGGCCGCAAGCCAGGTGGCATCACCCGCATCGCCAGCAAGAAATTCGCGGGTCAGCGCCGCGGCCGGCAGTGCCGCATCGACACCCTGGAAATGCTCGCCGAGACCGCCGAGATACCCCGCAGCCCCCTCGGCCAGAAGATCGGCGCGCACCAGCAGCTCGCGCAACGGATGGCCCGGCTCGACATGCGTCAAGGCGGGCAGCCACAACGACAGCGATGGCTTCGCGCCGACGGCCATGCTCAGGCTTCCAGTCGCTCGTACAGTTCCAGCCATTCCGCATCCAGCGCTTCCTTCTCGCGGCGCAGTTCGGTCTGGCGCTGTCCCAGCCGCATCATTTCCTGGGTGGGGCCGTTGTACGTGGCCGGATCAGCCAGCCGGCTTTCCAGCGCGGCCAGTTCGGTTTCGATGCTGGCCGTGCGCGTCTCGATCCGCTTCACCCGCTGGCGCGAGTTCTTCTCGTTCTCGCGTTGGGTGGCCGCGTTGCGGCGGCGTTCTTCAGGCGTTTCTTCCGGCACGACCTTGACCACCGGCTTGGCCGCTGCGCCAGCCTTGGCGGCCTTCTTGTTGGCCGCGCCGCGCGTTTTCAGCCAGCGCGCGTAATCGTCCAGATCGCCGTCGAAGCTTTCCACCACGCCGTCGGCGACGCGCCAGAAGCTGTCGCAGACCATGCCGAGCAGATGGCGGTCATGCGAGACCAGCACCAGCGCGCCGTCGAAATCGGCCAGCGCATCGGCCAGCGCCTCGCGCATGTCCAGGTCGAGATGGTTGGTCGGCTCGTCGAGCAGCAGCAGGTTCGGCTTGTCCCACGCGATCAGCGCCAGCGCCAGGCGTGCCCGCTCGCCACCGGAGAACCCGTCCACCGACTCGAATGCGCGATCGCCGGCGAAATTCCAGGTACCGAGGAAGTCACGCATGACCTGGGTGGCCACGCCCGGCGCCTTGTCCATCAGGTGGTCGAGCGGACTGGCGCCTTCGCGCAGGCTCTCCACCGTGTGCTGGGCGAAGTAGCCGATCTTCAGGTCCTTGTGCGCCTTGCGCTCGCCGCTGAACGGATCGAGCTCGCCCACCAGGGTCTTCACCAGGGTCGATTTGCCGGCGCCGTTGGGACCAAGCAGGCCGATGCGCTCGCCCGCTTCCAGGCTGAAACGGACGTCGCGCAGGACGATATTGAGGCCATCGCCATCGCGGTTCGGGTAGCCGGCATGGATGTCTTCCAGCTGCAGCATCGAGTCGGGCAGCCGACCCGGCGCCGGGAACTGGAAACTGAAGGGTCGCTCGGCACGCACCGCCTCGGTCCCGGCCAGTTTCTCCAGTCGCTTCATGCGCGATTGCGCCTGCTTGGCCTTGCTGGCCTTGGCCTTGAAGCGGTCGACGAAGGACTGCAGGTGCGCCCGCTCGGCCTGCTCGCGCTCATGCGAGATCTGCTGCTGGCGCAGCTGCTCGGCGCGCAGGCGTTCGAAGGCGCTGTAGTTGCCGGTATACAGCTTCGCCTTGCCATCGTTGAGGTGCAGCGTGTGGGTGATCACACCATCGAGGAATTCGCGATCGTGCGAGATGATCAGCAAGGTGCCCTGGTAGCGGCGCAGCCATTCTTCCAGCCACAGCACGGCGTCGAGGTCGAGATGGTTGGTCGGCTCGTCGAGCAGCAGCAGGTCGGACGGACACATCAGCGCACGGGCCAGGTTCAAGCGCCCACGCCAGCCACCGGAAAACTCCTTGACCGCGCGCTCGTGCGTTTCCGGCGGAAAGCCCAGACCATGCAGCAGGCGGCCGGCACGGGCGCGACCGTCGTAGCCGTTCAGCTCCTCGATACGGTGGTGCGCTTTCGCCATCGCCTCCATGTCGCCACGTTCGCCGGCGTCGGCCTCGTCGCGCATCGCCTCGGCCAGTTCCTCGTCGCCACCCAGCACGTAGTCGATCGCGGCGTCCGGCAGCGCCGGGGTTTCCTGCGCTACCGAGGCGAGCCGCAGCTTGCCTGGCATGTCCAGCTCGCCGGCATCACTCTCCAGCTTGCCCTGCAGGGCAGCAAACAGGCTGGATTTGCCGCAGCCGTTGCGGCCGATCACGCCCAGGCGCCAGCCACTCTGGATCACCAGGTCGATATCGGAAAGCAGCAGGCGGGTGCCGCGGCGCAGGGCAAAATGTCGAAAGGAAATCATGAAAAGCAGTGTCCAAACCGGGCGGGCAGTCGCTCGCAGCCGCCCATGATAGCGGTGATGGCGCTATTCTCGACGAACCGGCTGGTTATGCCCGCGCGATGGCCGAATGCCCAACCCATCGCAATAGGCACAAACCAACACGGCGTAGTCGACACTGTGCTTGCCGCAATGTGGCGTAGCCTGGGTAGTTCTGCTACAACGACGCCGCATACAGCCTTGTCTGGAGAGGGGAGCCATGGTCAAGTTCACGTACAGTTTGCCGGTCTTTGTCATGTTGATAGCTGCCGCCGGTTTTGCCGCGCCGCAGACAGTCCATGCGGCCCCGAACGGCGACAGCCTGCTGATCCATCGCGTGCAGGAAGAAAAGGGCATGAACCTGCCCAGCCGTGGCATGAGCATGGCCCAGGTTGAGAAGACCTACGGCGCGCCGCAGCGCAAGCTGTCGCCGCGTGGTGGCGACACCCAGAAGCATCCGCAGATCAATCGCTGGGAATACTCGAATTTCATCGTGTATTTCGAGCATGAGCACGTGATTCACTCGGTGCTCAACACCCCGGCCGGCAACAATACCAACCCGACCGCCGCCAACTGATTTCGCTTTCCGACGACGCGGCCGGTGGCGACACCGGCCGCGTTTTTATGTGTTCGACAATTACCTCGTCGTACAATCCGCAGTCCGGTGCTAAGTCCTGGCCCCTCCCCCCGACTGCATGAGACATCCCCACATGACCGACCCCTCTTGTGGCAAGCAAAAGGTTGATTACGCCACCTTGCGCCTGCCGGCGGAATGGGAACCGCAGGCCGCGGTACTAATCGCGTGGCCGCACGCCGACACTGACTGGGCCGAGCGCCTGGCCGCGGTGGAAACCACTTATGTGGCGCTGGCGGCGGCCGTAACGCGCTTCCAGCCGCTGATCATCGTGGTGGCTGACGCCGCCCTGCAGGCCCGCGTCGAGGCCCAACTGCACCGTGCCGAGGTCGACCTCGGCCGCATCCGCTTCGTCGAACTGCCGTACGACGACACCTGGCTGCGCGATTCCGGCCCGATCACGCTGAAAGACGACCATGAAGGCTTCCAGCTCACCGACTTCCGCTTCACCGGCTGGGGCGGCAAGTTCGGCGCCGAGCAGGACGATGCGTTGATCGCCGGGCTGGTCGATGCCGGCGTCTTCGGTCACGCCGCACACAAGCGCATCGACTGGGCGCTGGAAGGCGGCGGCATCGAGAGCGATGGCGCGGGCACCGTGCTCACCACCTGGCGCTGCCTGGTGCAGCGTCATCCCGAGCAGTCGCGCGAGGAGATGAGCGCGATCCTGCGCGACAGCCTGCACGCCGCGCGCGTGCTGTGGCTGGATTACGGCTACCTCGAAGGCGACGACACCGACGCGCATATCGACACCCTGGCGCGCTTCGCACCGGGTGAGCGCATCGTGTTCCAGGCTTGCGACGACAGCAGCGACCCGCATCACGACGAACTGCAGCGGATGGGCGCCGAACTGGCTGCGTTGCGCACCGTCGATGGCCGCCCATACGAGCTATACCCGCTGCCGTGGGCGAAGCCCATACTCGACGAAGGTCGCCGGCTTGCCGCTTCTTACGCGAACTACCTGATCGTCAACGGCGCCGTGCTGGTGCCGGCCTATGGGGATCCGGCCGATGACGAGGCCGCACGCATCATCGGAACGGCTCATCCGGGCCGCGAGATCGTGCAGGTGCCCTGCCGTCCGCTGATCTGGCAGAACGGCAGCCTGCACTGCATCACCATGCAGTTGCCGGCCGGTCTGGCCTGAGTTTTGTCGGCATCCGCTAAACTCCGCGGGTTCCAGTACGAACAGCCAAGTCAGGATCGAAGCCGATGACCCGCAAGACCCTCAAGGTCGCCTTGCTGCAGGAAACCGACCGCGGCAGCCGCGACGCCAACCTCGACGCGATCGAGGTCGGCCTGCGCCAAGCGGCGGCTGCCGGCGTCGAGCTGGTGCTGCTGCAGGAGCTGCACAACGGCCCGTATTTCTGCCAGCACGAATCGGTCGAGGTCTTCGACCAGGCCGAGACGATCCCCGGCCCCGGCACCGCGCGCATCGGCAAGCTGGCCGAGGAGCTGAAGCTGGTGGTGGTCGCCTCGCTGTTCGAGAAACGCGCCACCGGGCTGTATCACAACACTGCGGTGGTGTTCGACCGCTCGGCCGCGATCGCCGGCAAGTATCGCAAGATGCATATCCCGGACGATCCGGCGTTCTACGAGAAGTTCTATTTCACGCCGGGCGATCTCGGTTTCGAGCCGATCGACACCTCGGTCGGCCGGCTCGGCGTGCTGGTGTGCTGGGACCAGTGGTATCCGGAAGCGGCGCGCCTGATGGCGCTGGCTGGCGCCGAACTGCTGCTCTACCCCACCGCGATCGGCTGGGATCCGAACGATGTGCAGGCCGAGAAGGATCGCCAGCGCGATGCGTGGATCACCGTGCAGCGTGGCCACGCGGTGGCCAACGGTCTGCCGCTGCTGTCGTGCAACCGCACCGGCTACGAAGCCGATCCCTCTGGTGTCGGCGCTGGCATCCAGTTCTGGGGCTCCAGTTTCGTCGCCGGCCCGCAGGGCGAGTTTCTCGCACAAGCTGGCACCGATGGGCGTGAGCTGCTGCTGGCCGAGGTCGATCTGGCGCGCAGCGAGCACGTACGGCGGATCTGGCCGTTCCTGCGCGACCGCCGCATCGATGCGTATGCCGACCTGCTCCGGCGTTTTCGTGACTGAGGCCGCACACCTCCGCGGCTTGTTCCGCATGGCCGTCATCCCCATGCTTGGATTTCCCTCTGAGACTGGCCTGCTGATCGCATGAGTGTTCCCGAAACCGACCTTGCCCTGTTGCCTGCCTTGCAGGGCCAGCCGATCGAGCGCGTGCAGCGTGACGGTGTGGAATATGTGGTGCTGGGCACCGCGCATGTCTCCCGCAGCAGCGTGGACGCCGTCGAGGCATTGCTGGCACACGAGCATTTCGATGCGGTGGCGATCGAGCTGTGCGACAGCCGCGCGCAGAGCATGCGCGATCCGGAAGCGTTCAAGCAGATGGACCTGTTCAAGGTGATCCGCCAGGGCAAGGCCGGCATGGTCGCCGCCAGCCTGGTGCTGTCAACCTTCCAGAAGCGTCTGGCCGACCAGTCCGGCATCCAGCCCGGTGCCGAGATGAAGGCAGCGATGGATGGGGCCGACCAACGCCATCTGCCGGTCTGGTTGATCGACCGCGAGGTTGGCACCACGCTCAAGCGGGCCTGGCATAGCGTCGGCTTCTGGCAGCGCTTCGGCCTGCTCGGCGGTCTGCTGGCCAGCGTGTTCGAGCGCGAGGAAATCGAACAGGGCGAGATCGAGAAACTGAAACAGGGCGACCTGCTGGAAAGTGCGTTCAGCGAGTTCGCCAACGAATCGAAGCCGCTCTTTCAAAGCCTGATCAGTGAGCGCGACGCCTTCATGGCCGCGCGCCTGCGCCAGGACGCTGCACGCTCGCCGAGCAGCGAACAGCGACGCGTACTGGTGGTGATCGGAGCCGGTCACCTCAAAGGCCTGTGCGAACTGTTGCGCACACAGCAGGATGATCCGGCTACCAAGGTGGCCGAACTGGCCGCCACGCCGGCCAAGGCACGCTGGCCGAAATGGCTGGCAGCGGCCCTCGTGCTGCTGGTGTTCGGCGCGATCGCCTGGGCGTTCCATCGCAATGCCGCACTGGGCACGCAAGCCCTAACTGCCTGGGTGCTGTTCACCGGTGGCTTCGCTGCGCTCGGCGCGGTGGCCGCCGGCGGCCATCCGCTCAGCATCCTCGCCGCCTTCATCGCTGCACCGATCAAACCGTTCCGCCCCGGCATCCCCGCCGGCGGCATCAGCGCGATGGCCGAAGCCTGGGTGCGCCACCCGCGCGTGGTCGACTTCGATACCTTGCGCGACGACATCGTGCACTGGAGCGGCTGGTGGAAAAACCGCGTCGCGCGCACCCTGCTGAACTTCTTCCTGGTCAGCATCGGCACGATCATCGGCGAGTACAGCGCCGGCATCCACATCTTCAAGAGCCTGCTCTGATCAGTCTGCCCTGACCAAGGGCGCCCTGATCCGCACGGCTTACCATGGCGGCAAGGGTGCACATGCTACGATGCGCGCCGCCTGCAGCCATGCCTGCAGTCCGTTCGAAGATATCCAGCCCGGGTGGCGAAACTGGTAGACGCAAGGGACTTAAAATCCCTCACCCTCACGGGTATGCGGGTTCGATCCCCGCCCCGGGCACCAAGAGACTGTTTCACGTCATCCCAGCTCCCGGTTATAGCTGTAATCATGGGTGAGTTGATCGGGCGCTCTGGTGGTTGCTGTTCCGCTTGCGCAAATATTCCATTCTGGCCTTGATCAGCCAAAGCGTCACGGCCACCAGTGTCAGGATCAATGCCGCCGATCTGACATGCAGCTGATAGAGCGCCATGGCACCGATGATCAAGGGCGCTGCGATCATTTCCAGCAACCAGATCCTGGCCAATCCGGGCTCGAGATCTGGAGCCAGGTTTGCAATGAATGCCACATGCACCCACAAGGCCGCCATGCAGCTGAACGTGACGGCGACTGCCAGGGCGTAAACCACGAATGCCTCATCCTGGCCCGGATCGGAGAGCGCGAAGCGAATCACCACCGGCATCAAGGCAACCAGACTGAGCAGCACGAGATTGATCCCGGTGCCGATGCCATCGATATCCCGCAAATGGGCCACGATGCGCCGGTGATTGACCCAGATCACCCCGATCAGGATGAAGCTCAGGAAATAAACGGTCAATGGCATCGACCATGCCTGCCACAGCGATCGACCAGGCTTGAGCTCGGGGCGGATCTCGATCGCCGACAACGTGATCGCAATGGCGAAAATCCCGTCGGACAGCATGATCAGTCGATCGAGGTGACGCCGGCCAACATGCCGTTCCTCGACAGGTTCGTCCACACGGCTGTTCATGCTGTGCTGCCTCCATGGTGAAAATGACCCGAGGGGGCATCATGCCGCAGCTTCGATCATGGTGCCTACCCAGTGCGGCATGAGTACCAGCTGCCTGATTCGAGCCTGTCCGGGCACTTTGTGACGCAGTTTGGCCCTGCCCCCTGACAACTCGCCGGCCCGATGAACAAGCCGATACCAGCGGATCATCGTTCGACCGCAATAGTACGAAGGTTGCCATCCGGTTGCCTGCTCAAGGCTGCTTTGGCAAGTTTTTTGCTGCATGAATCCCAACATGCACACATGAAAATCATGCCGGCATGGACCATTGGCGAGAGCAAGACGCAAGAGCAAGAGACATGGAGAAAACAACGTACACGCGCTTTCAGGGAAAGCGGTACACCTATGAGATCAAGTACGACCATGCCGGATACGAAGTGAGCCGGGATGGTGCCATCAAGAAAATCGGCCTGGTACCCAACACTTCGGACCGGCCACTGCTGACTCGTGCCGAGGCCATGCATCGTGGCCTGTTTTCGGCCGAGATTGATATCGAGGGACTGATAGGGATGGATGAATAGGATCGCCTTGCGTCCCCGGTGAAGACGCCAGTTCCGGCATCAGCAGCCTCGTAACATTTTTTTGCGAAGGTCGCGGCAAGCTTCGCTTCGCCCGCATTCACCCTGCACTAACCCTATTCGCGGCATGCTGGAATCTTCCAACCAGCGAGGTGGTCGTCATGGGAATTCTGGATACTTTGGGTGAAGTCGCAGGTGCAGTGGCTGCCGTTGAAGGCGCGGAAAAACTCGATCCGAATGCTGGTCTCCTGACCAAGGGGTTGGCGGCGGTTGCCGGCTTCAAGGGCGCCGGCGCGCTCGAGTCGATGGTCGGGAAGAAGGAGGAAGGCGAAGAGGAAGCGAACGACGCTGCCCCGCAAGCCTGACAAAGCTGCTTGATCATTTCAGGGCCAGCCTCCCGCCATGAGGCTGGCCCTTTCGTTTGCGGCTGTTCGCCGGCCCGTGCTCCTGACCGACTCGATCCTCGTCAATCGACAAATGTGGTCAGATACCTGCCTGGTGATTGCGCCGTGTCACGGGTGCGGCTCGTCGATGCCGCCTCGGATCACCCCGGAGAAATCGTCACCGACTTTGCTGTTCCTGGCTCTCTCGGTGATGCGGCCGCGTTGCCGCAGTTCGGCGATGGGCATGCCCTGGTCCAGCGCGCCTACCTTGTACAGGTATTCCGGCAGATAGCCCGTCAGCAGCAGGCCGATGTGCCAAGGCAGACCGGGGTCGATCTGCCGGGCCATGCGATAGACGATCGTCGTGCAGTTCGATGTGATCGTGTTGTAGAACGCCGGCGTGACTGCCAGCCGGTTCGCGACCCGTACGTAGGATAGGAACAGCTCACGCATGGCAGGCTTGTCCATGCGCAACGGATACAGGTAGTCGTCCTCGCCACGCACGTTGGTACGGACGCGAATGATGTCGCGTTCATCGGCGGCGACAAGAATCGTCTCGAACTGCTTGAAGAAACCGCCGATGGCCGAGTATTGCTGGCCACGCTTCTTGCGGATTTCCACCGAGAACACCACGTGGCTGCCGTCGGCAAAACCGAACGAGATCATCGCATGCGCGATTGCCGCATTGCCCCAGTAGGAGAGCACGGCATCGGCCGAGACCAGCTGGTCCAGATCGTAGCGACGGGTTTCCCAGCGTGCGTCGTAGTTGTCGTCGGCATGCCAGGTGAAGTCGCGCACGTTGTGGAGGGTGACCTGGCTCCTTTCCACCGTGCCGGTGAGCAGTCGGGATACGTCATCCGCCCAGAGGCGGTTGTTTGATGGCGCAATGTTCGCCCACCAGACCAGCAGCAACGCGTAGATGGCCGCGTAGGCGGCCAGCGGAAGCCAGCTGCGACGGGCGATCGCGAGCGTGACGAGGGCAATCACCACGATCACCCAGACCGCACTACCGATCGTCCGGCCAATCAGATTGCCCGGCAACTGATACCAGAGCGCAAGGGCCGCCCACACGCCCGAACAGAACGTGACCAGCATCATGGCGACGATGATTGCGATCCTGCCGATCATCCGGAGCTTGTTCGTCATTTCATTCCCGACAGGCTGCTCGATGGTTCAAGCGTGCCGCTTTGGGCAAGCGAAGACAATGTGCGGCCACGCCTGCCCGAACTCGCACGATTCGCCCATGCACTTGTTCCCCACGGCTACAATCCCGCAACCACCCGGCTGAATGGACGTGACGCAGCATGAAACGTGGAACGCACGCCCGGATCCCGCGATGCGCCGCCATGGTCGGGTTGCTCTGCCTGCATGGCTGCGCGATGGTCGACGTGAGTCACGTCAAGCCACACGACTACATCAATGAACGACGCGCGGATGTGGTCGGTGCCGGTCGCCTGAGCGACCGTTCGGTGCAGGCACTCACCGTGGTGGCGTTGACGGTCGACAGCTGCCAGCGTGAGTTCGTCACCTGCACGGAAACCGTTGCGCATTCGCCGGGGTTGAACGACGAGCAGCGGCTGTCTGCCCTCGCCGAGCTCTGGCTTGGCAAAGCGATCGGGACCGATCACGCCAAGGCCGGTGCCGCAATGGATGACCAGACCCTCGACGCGTTCCTGCAGTCCGCGCGCTATGCGTACGCCTATCTGTTCTACACCGCACGATCCCCCGCCGATCGCGCATTCGCGCTGAGGCAGGTGCAGGTGATCGGCTTCTACAACTTCGCCGTGCAACGGGCAGTGAGCCGCTTCTTCCAGGAACTTCCCCAGCTCGGCACGCAGTGGACCCGGACATCACTGGCCGGCTGGACGGTGATGCGTCCGCAGACCGATGTGCGGTTGGCGGATGACGCGAGCGTGCCGGCCGAACTGCTTCCGGCCGCCGACCTGCGTTTCAAGGGGCTGCGCAGCATCTATCAGCGGGACGGTTTCGGTTCGGATTTCGTCGCCGTTGCGCCACCGGAAGCACGCGCCGATGACGTGCCTTGGCGTGAGCCCGATTATGTTTCGATGACGGGTGCCCTGGTCTTCGATGGCGCGACGCTGGACGAAGTACTGGCGACGAGACAGGTAAGGCTGCTGGTGCGTGACCCCTACCGCGATGGCATCATCACGATCGCCGGCCGCACCGTACCGCTGGGCGCCAACTTTACCGCTGCTTATGGCGTCTGGCTGGCTCGCTCGGGATTTGCCAGTCAGTCGATCCGCTCCCTGTTGGGTCGCGAGGGCGGCATCACGACACCGCGCGTGCTGATGATGCAGCCCTACGATCCCAATCGCCTGATCGTGGTGATGCTTCACGGGCTGGGCAGCAGCCCCGAGGCCTGGATCAATGTGGCGAATGAAGTCATGGGCGACGAGGAACTGCGCCGCAACTATCAGGTGTGGGAGGTCTACTACCCTACCAACGCACCGGTCGCAGTCAACCTGGCCGGTATCCGCAAGGCACTGGATGCCACGCTTCGGCACTTCGACCCGTCCGGCCACGCACGTGCGTCGCATAACATGGTGCTGATCGGGCACAGCATGGGTGGCCTGATTGCGCGCCTGCTGGTGTCCTCCAGCGGTGACCGGCTGTGGAGCCTGGTTCCGGCACGCGCAAATCTGTCGCCAGCCAGACGAGCCAAGCTGCACGAACGTCTCGCGCCCTATCTACAGTTCACGCCGATGCCGCAGGTGACCCGTGCCGTGTTCCTGGCCACGCCGCATCGCGGGACGCCCTACGCGCAGCATCGGCTGGCACGCCTGATCGCGAACCTGGTCCGCCTGCCGGTCAGCGTGCTGAAGGAAATGGCGAGCCTTTCCGACCTGCTGAAGGACGATACCAACAAGGGCTCACCCCTGCGCATACCCAACAGCATCGACAACCTGAGCGATACCGATCCCTTCATCGTTGCTGCCACGAACCTGCCGATATCGCCGCGGGTGCGCTATCACACCATCGTCGGCGTCTACAAATCGAAGGGACCATTGCAGGACAGCAACGACGGCGTGGTCCCTTACAAGAGTGCGCACCTCGACGGCGCCGACTCCGAACTCGCCATCCCCTCATGGCACAGCGTGCAGGAAACCCCCGCCGCGATCCTGGAACTGCGCCGGATTCTCCGGTTGCAAATCACGACGTCGCAGGAAGCCCGGCGATAAGCGGCGTGCTTCCCCTGTGCTCATTGGACGCCATCGGGCAGTCACCGCAACAAAAAACCCGCCTGCGGCGGGTTTCGAGGGCTGTGACAGCCTTTGCGCAATGGAGGCCTAGGTCGGAATCGAACCGGCGTACGCGGATTTGCAGTCCGCTGCATGACCACTCTGCCACCAGGCCATTGCTTGGCGCATTGCGACCGCTAGGATCGCAGCTTGCCTCTGAAAAAACAAAACCCCGGTGGACCGAGGCTTTGCCTGAAACTGGAGCGGGAAACGAGACTCGAACTCGCGACCCCGACCTTGGCAAGGTCGTGCTCTACCAACTGAGCTATTCCCGCATCGGAGCCGTCAATGATAGCAGAACGATGACAGTTGTGAATACCCGTGACAGCGTTTTGTCGATTCCTGTTCTTGATGCCGCCGATCCCCGAAAACAACAAAGCCCCGAACAGGTCAGGGCTTTGCTGAAAAACTGGAGCGGGAAACGAGACTCGAACTCGCGACCCCGACCTTGGCAAGGTCGTGCTCTACCAACTGAGCTATTCCCGCATCGGAGCCGCGCATTCTAATACGTGAATGCCGGTCGTCAAGTCCATGCGCTGTCAGTGGTGACCCGTCGTCGTATCACCGCGCAGGGTCGGCCATGCAGCACGCAGGTAGTACAGGCCGGACCAGATGGTCAGCACGCCGGCGAACACCAGCAGAAACTCGCCAATGTGATACAGGCGCAGGGCGGTGGCGTCCTTTTCGTGCTGCACGATCAGCACCACCAGGGCAACCATCTGCATCACGGTCTTGAGCTTGCCGACCAGGGCCACCTTGACGGTGGCGCTCATGCCGATTTCGGCCATCCATTCGCGCAGCGCCGACACGCTGATCTCGCGTCCCACGATCACCGCCGCGGTCACCGCCATCAGGATGCCGGACCAGCCGGTGCTGGGATGCGACTGCACCAGCAGGAACAAGGTCACCGCAACCATCAGCTTGTCGGCCACCGGATCGAGGAATGCGCCAAACGCCGAAGTGAGGTTCATCCGGCGTGCCAGGTAACCATCAAGCCAATCGGTGACCGCCGCCAGCACAAACACGATCGCTGCCGTAATGTTGTGGCCGCGAAATGGCGCATAGAACACCACCACCATGACCGGCAGCAATGCAACGCGAAACAGGGTCAGCCAGGTCGGCAGGTTGATACGCATGATTCGTTCCGAAAATTTGCCACAGTGTCGCACGCCGGTGCGGCATCAACGAGTGAAAGCGAGTGCGCGCGTTCAGCCATGCAGGCTGGCGTAGATGCGTTCGGCCAGGCCGCGGTCGATACCCTTGACCTGCATCAGCTCCTCGATACCGGCACCCTCCACCCCCGCAAGGCCGCCAAACGCCTTCAGCAACGCCGAGCGCCGACGTGCTCCGATTCCCTGCACGTCCTCCAGCACGCTGCGCTCACGCGCCTTCTCGCGCCGCTTGCGATGACCGCTTATGGCAAAGCGATGGGCTTCGTCGCGTACGGCGGCAACCAGATGCAAGGCGGGGGATGACGAGCCTGGATGCAGCTCTCGCCCGGAGTCGGCAAGCACGAGGGTTTCTTCGCCCGCACGACGCCCCGGCCCCTTGGCTACACCGACCACCTCGATACCCGTGACACCGAGTTCCCGCAGCACATCCAGTGCCTGCGCCACCTGCCCGCTGCCGCCGTCGATCAGCAGGATGTCCGGGCGGACGCCCTCGCCTTCGGCAACCTTGCGGAAGCGTCGGGTCAGCGCCTGATGCATGGCAGCGTAGTCGTCACCGGGCGTGATCCCGGCGATATTGAAGCGCCGGTAATTCGACTTCTCCGGCCCCTCGGGGCCGAACACCACGCACGAGGCGACGGTCGCCTCGCCCATGGTATGGCTGATGTCGAAGCACTCGATGCGGCGTGGCGATACAGTCAGTTCGAGTATTTTCTGCAAGTCGTCGAAGCGTGCGCCCAGCGTCTGCCGGCTGGCCAGCCGGGCTGTCAGCGAAGCCTGCGCATTGCGCTCGGCCATCTGCAGGAATTGCGCGCGATCGCTGCGCACGCTGGATTTCAGCTCGACCGCATGGCCGGATTGCTGGGCCAGCAGTTCAGCCAGGATGTCCTGATCGGCAATCGGCTCGCCAAGGATCAGCTCGCGCGGTACCGGCCGGTCGAGGTAGTACTGCGCGATGAACTGGGCCAGCACGTCGGCCGGCTCGGCATCCAGTGGCAGGCGTGGAAAGAAGTCGCGGGTGCCGAGGCTGATGCCGTTGCGGAAGAACAGTACGCTGATGCAGGCCATGCCCGATTCGATGCGGCAGGCAATCACGTCCATGTCGGCACTGGCGCCGTGCACGTGATGCTGCGCCTGCAGCTGGCGCAACGCAGCCACCTGATCGCGCAGGACGGCTGCACGCTCGAAGTTGAGCGACTTGCTGGCCTGCTCCATCGCCTCGGCCAGTTCGTCGATCACCGCGTTGCTGCGCCCTTCAAGGAACATCTCTGCGTGGCGCACGTCACTGCGGTAATTCTCGACACTGATCAACTGCACGCACGGCGCGGTGCAACGACCGATCTGGTGCTGCAGGCACGGCCGCGAGCGGTTGCGGAAATAGCTGTCCTCGCATTGGCGCACCTTGAACAGCTTCTGCATCAGACTGAGGCTCTCGCGCACCGCGTAGGTACTCGGATACGGTCCGAAGTAGCGCCCTGGCAGGTTGCGCGCGCCACGATGGAACGCCAGCCGTGGATAGTCCTCGCCGCTGGAAAGGTAGATGTACGGGTAACTTTTGTCGTCGCGCAGCAGGATGTTGTAGCGCGGCTTCAGCGACTTGATCAGCTGCGACTCCAGCAGCAACGCTTCGCCTTCGGTACGCGTCACGGTGATCTCGACGCGGGCGATCTGCGCCACCATCGCAGCGATGCGCGGTTCCATCCGCGGCTTCAGGAAATAGCTGCCGACGCGCTTCTTGAGATTGCCGGCCTTGCCGACGTACAGCAGTTCGCCGGCCGCATCGAAGTGACGGTAGACCCCGGGCGAGGACGTCAGCGTGCGGACGAAGGCCTTGCCGTCGAAGGGTGGTGGTTGCGTGGATGGCATGGCGGCATTCTAGCGACTGCAGTCGATGCCACCCATATGGCGGCTCACGAGTGCGTGCGCAACCACTGCTCGGCACGTTCGAGATCGGCCTCGGTGTCGATGCCTGGCGGGAACGGCTCCGGGGTCAGGCGCACCGCAATCGCATGGCCATGTTCGAGCACACGCAATTGCTCCAGTGATTCGGTCTGCTCCAGCGGCGTGCGCGGCAAACGGGTGTAGTTCGCAAGAAAACCGGCACGGTACGCATAAATGCCAATATGCCGCAGGAATGGCGAGCCGGAAGGCAAGGCATGTCGATTCGTGGCAAAGGCGTCACGAGCCCATGGCAGCGGGGCGCGGCTGAAATACAACGCACGCCCGTTTGCGGTACGCACCAGTTTCACCACGTTCGGATCGAACAACTCCTCGGCATCCATGATCGGCGTTGCCAGCGTCGCCATCGGCGCATGGTCGTCAGCCAGCGCCTTGGCTACCGCGCGGATGCCGGCAGCCGGCGCGAATGGCTCATCGCCCTGCAGGTTCACCACGATGCTGTCGTCGGCCCACCCGTAATGCGCTGCGCACTCGGCCAGCCGATCGCTGCCCGAAGCATGGTCGCTGCGCGTCATGCAGATGTCCACACGCTGCCCGGCCAGGGCCTCGGCAATACGCTGGTCGTCGACGGCTACTACTACCTGGCTGGCACCGGCCTGCAACGCACGCTCGGCCACGCGCACCACCATGGGCACGCCGCCGATTTCGCGCAGGGGTTTTGCCGGAAGCCGCGTCGAACCGTAGCGTGCGGGAATGGCGACGATAAACGGAGGGACCGCGTTGGACATGACGAGACCTTGGGACGGATGACAAATCTGCCCACAACAATACATGCAGCCGAATGCAGCTCAGTCGATTTTCTGCAAGGCGAAGCCGCAGCCGTTGGACAGCTCCATGAATCCCGGGAATGAGGTGGCGACATGGCTGCAGTCGTTGATCCGCACCGGCCCACCGGCAACCAGGCCGGCCACGGCAAAGCTCATCGCGATGCGATGGTCGAGGTGACTCTCCACCGTGCCGGCGCCGAGCCGGCCGCCATGGATGATGGCGCCATCCGGGGTTTCCTCGACCGCCGCCCCGAGCGTGCGCAGGCCAGCAGCCATCGTCGCGATCCGATCCGACTCCTTCACGCGCAGTTCGGCGGCGCCGCGAATCACGGTGCGGCCGCTGGCCACGGTCGCAGCGATGAACAGCACGGGAAACTCATCAATCATGTCCGGCACCAGCGCCTCCGGCAGCTCGATGCCGTGCAGCGGCGCATGACGTACGACCAGATCGCCGACCGGTTCGCCGCCGGCCTCGCGCTCGTATTCGACCGTGATGTCGGCACCCATCAGGCGCAACGCCTGCAACAGCCCGGTACGGCGCGGATTGAGGCCGACTGCCGGCAGCCGCAGTACGGAACCCGGCACGATGCTGGCGGCGACCAGGAAGAATGCTGCCGAGGAAAAATCGGCCGGCACGTCCACATCGGTGGCGCGCAGAGCATGCCCACCACCAAGCTTCGCGCGACCCGGCGAAAAATCCATTGGCCAGCCGAACGCGGCCAGCATGCGCTCGGTGTAATCGCGGGTCGGGTGTGGCTCGATGATTTCGGTCTCGCCAGCGGCGTAGAGCCCAGCCAGCAACAGCGCCGACTTCACCTGTGCGCTGGCCACCGGCAATTCGTAATGGATGCCATGCAATGGCTGGCCACCATGCACATGCAGCGGCGGCAAACCCTCGTGTGTGTCGATGCGAGCACCCATCGACGCCAGCGGATCGGTCACCCGGCGCATCGGTCGCTTCGACAGCGAGGCATCGCCGACCAGGGTACTGTCGAATGCCTGCCCCGCCAGCAAGCCCGTCAGCAGGCGCATGCCAGTGCCGGCATTGCCGCAATCCAGCGGTTGCACCGTGCCACGCAGACCATGCAGGCCGACGCCATGGACCACGCGTTCGCCCGCCGACGGTGTCTCGATGCACACGCCGAGTTGCGCCAGCACCGCCGCCGTGGCGCGGGTGTCCTCACCTTCGAGAAAACCACGGATATGCGATGTCCCTTCGGCAACCGCGGCCAGCATCAATGCGCGGTGCGATACCGACTTGTCGCCGGGCACGCGCACACTGCCGTGCAGCGGCTGGCCCGGTTGGCTATTCCAGTCGAGACGATTCAAGCAGAGTTCTCCGCGCAGATCAGGGCAACGCCACCGGGTAGGAACCCAGCACGCGTATCGTGGCCGCCGATTCACCGATCTCCTGCACGGCCGCCTGCAAGGTGGCGTCGTCGATATGGCCGGAGACGTCGATGAAGAACGCGTACTGCCACTTGCCGGTATGCGCCGGCCGCGACTCGATCCGGTTCAAGCTGACACCATGTTTGGCGAACGGGCTGAGCACGTCGTACAGCGCGCCGGGCTTGTCGTTCACGGTGATCAGCAGCGAGGTGCGGTCGTTGCCGGACGGCGGGAACAGCGAACGTCCGATCACCAGGAAGCGCGTGGTGTTGTCGGCGCGATCCTCGATGCCCTGCGCCACGGTCTTGAGCCCGTAGACCTTGCCCGCGGTCTCGCCGGCGATGGCGGCTGCATCGTCGGCGTGCCGCGCCATCCGGGCCGCCTCGGCGTTGCTGCTCACTGCGATGCACTCGACGCCCGGCAGGTTGATGCGTAGCCAGGTCTTGCACTGCTGCAGCGACTGCGCGTGCGCATAGACGCGCCTGACATCCTCCAGCTTGCCCGGTTGCGAGTGCAGGCACTGGTGCACGCGCAGTTCCACTTCACCGCAGATGGTGGCTGCTGACGTGAGAAACATGTCCAGCGTGACCTGGATCATGCCCTGCCCGGAGTTCTCCACCGGCACCACGCCGAAATCGGCATGGCCGGCGGCGACTTCCTGAAACACTTCCTCGATGCTGCCCAGCGGCAGGCCATAGGCGGCGTGGCCGAAATGCTTGCGCACCGCCTGCTCGCTGAACGTGCCTTCGGGCCCGAGGAAGCCTATCTTCAGCGGATCTTCCTGCGCCAGGCAGGAGGACATGATCTCGCGGAACAGGCGTACCATCTCGGTATCGGACAACGGGCCGTTGTTGCGGTCCACCACCATGCGCAACACATGCGCCTCGCGCTCGGGACGGTAATAGTCGATCGCCGAAAGCCCCGAGCCTTTCACCTTCGCCACCGTCTGCGCATGATTGGCGCGCTCGGAAATCAGCTGCTGGATCTGTCGGTCGATGCTGTCGATACGCTCGCGCATCTCGCTCAGCGATGTTTTTGGATCGGTCATGCGCTAGCCGCCTGGAAGTAAAGAAGTCCAAATGATGGACAGGCATCATGCCCGAAATGCAGCCTCCATGGCCAATCATCCGTGCCGACGGGAAAAATCCTTCATGAAGGTCGTCAACACCTGCACTGCTTCCAGCGGCACCGCGTTGTACAGGGATGCGCGCATGCCGCCGACGGCCTTGTGCCCCTTCAGCGCGAGCAGGCCGGCAGCCTCCGACTCCTCCAGGAATACTGCGTCCAGCGCACTGTCGTGCAGGGTGAACGGCACGTTCATGCGTGAACGCGCCGACAGGGCCACCGGACTGCGGTAATAGCCGCCCGAGCCGTCAATGGCCTGATACAGCAGCTCGGCCTTGGCGCGATTGCGCTCGCCGATCACGGCGATACCGCCCTGCTCCTTCAGCCACTGGAAAGTCAGCCCGGCCAGGTACCAGCCCCAGGTATTCGGCGTATTGAGCATCGAATCGTTCGCCGCGTGCTCGGCATAGCGGAAAATCTTCGCCATCGGCCGGCCCGTCCGCTGCAGCAGATCCCGACGAATGATCATCACCACCAGGCCGGATGGCCCGATGTTCTTCTGCGCGCCGGCATAGATCAGCCCAAAGCGCGAGATATCCAGCGGTTCGGACAGGATGTTCGACGACATGTCTGCCACCAGCGGCACGGCGCCCACATCGGGGATATCGTGGAATTCCACGCCGTGGATTGTCTCGTTCGGTGTGTAATGCACGTAGGCAGCCTGCGGATCGAGCTGCCAGCTTTCGCGTGCCGGCAGTTTCAGATAGTGGTCGGCCTCACCGCTGGCAGCCACGTTCACCTGCAGATACGGTGCCGCCTCGCTGACTGCCTTCGCACTCCAGTGGCCGCTGACGATGTAGTCGGCGCGGTCGTCGGCACCGGCCAGGTTCATCGGGATTTGTGCAAAGTGCTGAGTCGCGCCACCCTGCAGGAACAGCACGGCGTAATCGGCAGGAATCGCCAGCAAGGCGCGCAGATCAGCTTCGGCCTGTGCCGCCATCTCGATGAAGCGCTTGCCACGATGGGACTGCTCCATCACCGAGGCGCCGCTGCCGTTCCAGTCCAGCATCTCGCGCTGGGCACGTTCGAGTACCGCCAGTGGCAACGCCGCCGGACCGGCGCTGAAATTCCAGACTCTGCTCACGTGCTCTCGCATCCCGTCATGATGGTCCACGCATTATGGCGCGGCGCAGCACGACGCGGTCAACTGCAACATGGCAGGTTCAGAAGCGGATCAGCAGCACCAGTGCGATACCCAGTGCCAGCACGGCAGCAGTGACGATCAGCCACCACACTTCGCCGATCGGGCCGGCTGCCTCTTCCGGCAGGTGTTCCGGTGGCAGTTCGGGCATCACGATCTCCGGTTCCGGCTCCATTCCCGGCCCGTCGACCACGAAGCGGTGCATCGCCAGACCGATCTGGTCACCCGGCTGCAGTGCCAGTTTCTGCGCAGCGACGCCATTGACCCGCAGTGGATGGCGTGCGGATGACTGGATGGCCTCCAGCAGCAGCTGTCCGTCCTGCCAGAAAAGGCGCAGCGCGGCTGCCTCACCCTGCGGAAGCTCCAGCGGACAGCATCCCTGCGGGCCCAATTCCAGACTGTCCCGTAACGGCAATACCCTGCCGGACAACGGGCCAGCCACGGCACGCAAGGCTACCGTGCAGCGCCCTTGTTCCGGCACGCCGAGCGGTGGGCGCAGCGCCGGATCCACATCGGCACGCAACAGCATGCGGGAGTCCCCCACGCTGACCACATCACCTGCACGCAGCAGCGCACGCTCGCGCACCGGTCGTGCATTCACGTAAATGCGACCGGCTGACGGCAGTACCTGCAACACCCAGCCACGGCGATCCTGCTGGATCCGCAGGTGATGCGGCGCGGTCTGGCTGGTCGCCAGCACGAGATCGTTGTCGGATGCACTACCGATGCGCAACTGCGTCTGCGTCCAGTGGAAATCCTCACGAGCCGCATTGGGAAATTCGATACGCATGGATCAACCACGGAGAAAGACCACGAAACTCTAGCATGCAGCCGCGTGGCATTAAGATGGGTGTTTTCCCGGAGGCTGCCATGCCCAGTATCGATATCCACCGCCCGCACCAGTTGTCGATTGCCGAGGCCCGTGCGGTGGTCGACAAGGTCGCCGAACGGATGCGTGAAAAGCTCGGCATCGAAGGGCAATGGCACGGTGATACCCTGCGCTTTTCGCGCCCAGGCGTCAGCGGCACGATTGCGGTCAGCAGCGACACCATTCAGGTCAGGGCCGAACTAGGCCTGATGCTGTCGCCGCTGAAAGGCATGGTCGAGCAGGAGATCCGGCGCAAGCTGGACGAACATTTCGCCTGATCGCCGCCAGGAGGCGCTGAATGGCTTCAGGACGCTGCTTGATGTTTCTTTAACCAGAACCGCAATCCGTGGCATAATCGTCGGCTTACGCAGCCATGACGGCTGTGCGTGAACCCCGGAACACATGGCCAAAGACGACGTCATCGAAATGGAAGGCACGGTCCAGGAGACCCTGCCCAACACCATGTTTCGTGTGCAATTGGAGAACGGGCACGTGATCATCGCCCACATCTCCGGCCGCATGCGCAAGCACTACATCCGCATCCTCACCGGCGACAAGGTCAAGATCGAAATGACCCCATACGACCTGAGCAAGGGTCGTATCACGTATCGCATGAAGTAATCCGGTCCAACCCTGATGCGCTGAGACGCAGCGGGAAAGATCCGATACGAAGGTGCGGGAAACGAAAGGCGGCGCAATGCGCCGCCTTTGCTTTGCCCGTCATTTCACGAACCGACTCGGCGTGGCTCGACTCAGCCGGGCTCGACCACGGCCGGCATCTTCTCGGTCGCTTCGCAGTCGACCCGCAACTCGCCATCGCGCACGCTCAAGTGCACCTTGCCACCCTCGGCCAGCTTGCCGAACAGCAATTCGTCGGCCAGCGCACGCTTGACCTTCTCCTGGATCACCCGCGCCATCGGGCGGGCGCCCATCTGCGGGTCGAAACCGTGCTCTGCCAGCCAGCGGCGGGCTTCGGAATCCACGTCGAGGCTCACCTGTTTCTCGGTCAACTGGCTTTCCAGCTCGATCAGGAACTTGTCGACCACGCGCAGGATGTGTTCGAAGTCGAGCGCGCTGAACTGGATGATCGCATCGAGCCGGTTGCGGAACTCCGGCGTGAAGATGCGGCGGATCACTTCCATCGCGTCCGATTCGTGCTTCTGTTCGACGAAACCGATGCTGCGCCGTGAAGCGAGCGCCGCGCCCGCGTTGGTGGTCATCACCACCACCACGTTCTTGAAGTTCGCCTCGCGGCCGTTGGTGTCGGTCAGCACGCCACGGTCCATCACCTGCAGCAGGATGTTGAACACATCCGGATGCGCCTTCTCGATCTCGTCCAGCAGCAACACCGCATGCGGATGCTTGGTCACCGCCTCGGTCAGCAGGCCGCCCTGGTCGAAACCGACGTAGCCCGGAGGCGCGCCGACCAGCCGCGACACCGAATGCCCTTCCATGTACTCGGACATGTCGAAACGGATCATCTCGATACCCAGCTGCATCGCCAGCTGCTTGGTCACCTCGGTCTTGCCCACGCCGGTGGGACCGGCCAGCAGGAAGCAGCCGATCGGCTTGGACGGATCGGCCAGCCCCGAACGGGCCATCTTGATCGACGCAGCCAGCGCCTCGATCGCCGGATCCTGGCCGAACACCACCATCTTGAGATTGCGCTCCAGGTTGCGCAGCACATCGCGGTCCGACGCCGATACCTGCTTGGCCGGAATGCGCGCCATCTTGGCGATGATGTACTCGACCTCGGTGACATCGACCTTGCCGGTACGCTGATCCACCGGCAGCAGCCGCTGACGTGCGCCGGCCTCGTCGATCACGTCGATCGCCTTGTCCGGCAGCAGACGGTCGGGAATGTGCTTCACCGACAGATCCACCGCGGCCTTCAACGCCTCGTTGGTATAGGCGACGTGGTGATGCTCCTCGAAGCGCGAGCGCAGGCCCTTGAGGATCTCGATGCTGTCGGCCACGGTCGGCTCGACGACGTCGATTTTCTGGAAGCGCCGGGCCAGCGCACGATCCTTCTCGAACACGCCGCGGTATTCCTGGAACGTGGTCGAACCGATGCAGCGCAGCTCGCCCGAAGCCAGCATCGGCTTGATCAGGTTGCTGGCGTCCATGGTACCGCCCGACGCCGAACCGGCGCCGATGATCGTATGGATCTCGTCGATAAACAGGATCGCGCCCGGCTGCTTCTTCAGCTGGGCGATCACACCCTTCAGCCGCTTCTCGAAGTCGCCGCGATACTTGGTGCCGGCGACCAACGCGCCGAGATCCAGCGACCAGATCGTGGCGCTTTCCAGCACTTCCGGCACTTCGCCATCGACGATGCGCTTGGCCAGACCTTCGGCCAATGCCGTCTTGCCCACGCCGGCCTCGCCGACATACAGCGGGTTGTTCTTGCGCCGGCGGCAAAGCACCTGGATCGTGCGCTCGATCTCGTCGGCACGCCCGATCAGCGGGTCGATCTTGCCTTCCAGCGCCAGTTCGTTGAGGTTGCTGGCGAACTCGTGCAACGGATTGCCCTTCGGCTCGCCACCTTCCTCGCCTTCACGCTCGCTGCCGCCGGACACGCCGGCCGCCGGCTCGTCGCCGATCTTGGCGATGCCGTGCGAGATGTAATTGACCACGTCGAGACGGGTGATTTCCTGCTGGTGCATGAAATACACCGCGTGCGAATCCTTCTCGCCGAAGATCGCCACCAGCACGTTCGCACCGGTGACCTCTTTCCGCCCCGAGGACTGCACGTGATACACCGCTCGCTGCAAAACCCGCTGGAAGCCCAGCGTGGGTTGCGTATCGCGTTCGTCGCCATGCGGCAGCACCGGCACGGTCTCGGCAATGATGCGTTCGAGTTCGCTCGACAACCGTGGCAGATCCACGCCGCAGGCACGCAGGGCGCCTACCGCCGACTGGTTTTCGGTCAGCGCCAGCAGCAGGTGCTCCACCGTCATGAATTCATGGCGCTGTTCGCGGGCCTGCTTGTAGCAATGGCCGATGGTGACTTCCAGATCCTTGCTGAACATTCGGATCGTCTCCGCTTGCAATGTTGAGCGGCCTTCAGCGCCGCGATGAGCACGAAATGGGGTCGCTCAGAGCTTTTCCATAGTGCACAACAACGGATGTTGATGGGAGCGTGAATACTCGTTGACGTGGGTTACCTTGGTCTCGGCCACCTCGCGGGTAAATACGCCGCACACGCCCCGTCCACGGGTATGCACGTGCAACATCACCTGTACCGCCTGCTCCTGGTCCAGATTGAAGAAACTGCGCAGCACCTCGACCACGAAATCCATCGGGGTGAAGTCGTCATTCAGCAGCAGCACCTGAAAAAGCGGTGGTCGCGCCACTTCAGGCTTGGCGGTTTCCAGCGCCAGTCCGCGGCCGCTGTCGTGCTCATGTTCGGGTTCGTGGGCCATGGTTTCTTGGGTAATCGAGCTCTGGTACGAAGTATACGCCGCCGTGGATGCGCGGCCGCAGCTATGCCCGGACAGAGGTAATGGCACAATGGCCGCTTTTCCAGCCCCTTGCCGTATCCATGTCCGATTCCCCTCTCTCCACCGAAGTCTGGCGCCCGCACGTCACCGTAGCCTGCGTGGTAGCCGACGGTGACCGCTACCTGATGGTCGAGGAAGAAGTGAATGGCCGGCTCGCCTACAACCAGCCGGCTGGCCATCTCGACGAAGGCGAAAGTCTTGCGGCCGCCGCCCGGCGCGAGACGCTGGAGGAAACCGGCTGGACGGTCGAGTTGCAGCACCTGATCGGCGTGCACCAGTGGCGCAGCACCGAACATGGCGATGCCATCGTGCGTTTCAGCTTCGCCGCCCGCGCGCTCAGCCACGATCCGGATCGCCCGCTGGATACCGACATCCACCGCGCGCTGTGGCTCACCCGTGCCGAAATCGCTGCACTGGGTGATCGCCTGCGCAGCCCGATGGTGCTACTGAGCATCGACGCGTGGCTGGCCGGCCAGCGACTGTCGCTGGATACGCTGAGCTGGCTGCCGGAAGGTGACCCAAGGTGAAAGTGATGCTTGGTGTCTCCGGCGGTGTCGACTCCTCGGTCGCCGCGTTGCTGCTGCAGCAGGCCGGCTACGCAGTCGAAGGTCTGTTCATGCAGAACTGGGAGGAGGATGACCGTGTCGGCCCGTGCACCACCGACGCCGATCGCAAGGACGCCGTAGCCGTGTGTGGCCGGCTCGGCATTCCGTTCCATGCCCGCAACTTCGCCGCCGCTTACTGGGATGGCGTGTTCGAGCATTTCCTCGCCGAGTACCGCGCCGGGCGCACACCGAATCCCGACGTGCTATGCAATCGCGAGATCAAGTTCAAGACCTTCCTTGACGAGGCCCATGCACTGGGTGCCGACAAGATCGCCACTGGCCACTACGCCCGCGTGGATTGTCGCGAAGGTCGCTACCGCCTGTTGCGTGCGGTCGATGCGGCGAAGGACCAGAGCTATTTCCTGCATGCGCTGGGTCAGCAGCAACTCGCCGCTACCTTGTTTCCACTGGGCGGAATCGAGAAGCCGCGCGTACGCGAGCTCGCCCGCGAGGCGGCACTCCCGACGCATGCGAAAAAAGATTCCACCGGCATCTGCTTCATCGGCGAGCGCGATTTCCGCAGCTTCCTCGCCCAGTACATTCCGGCCCGCGCCGGCGAGATGCGCACGCCCGACGGCGAACTGATCGGCGAGCACCAGGGCGTGATGTATTACACCCTGGGCCAGCGCAACGGACTGGGCATCGGCGGCCGTCACGGTGCCGGCGGCGAGGCGTGGTACGTGGTCGGCAAGGATGTGCCGGCGAACGTGCTGTACGTGGCCCAGGGCGGCGAGAACCGCTGGCTGTACTCGCAGCGGCTGCACACGGAAACACCGACCTGGGTCGCCGGCACGGCGCCGGGCGCGCACTTTCGCTGCACCGCCAAGACCCGTTACCGTCAGTCCGACCAGGTCTGCGCTGTCAGCGTGCTGGGCGACGGCCTCGAGGTATATTTCGACGAACCGCAACGCGCCGTCACACCGGGACAATCCGTGGTCTTCTACGATGGCGAGGTCTGTCTCGGCGGCGCCGTGATCGCCGCCACCGATGCGCCTTACGGCGGCCTGGCACCGACATTCATCCCCTCCCCCACGTCCACTGCAAGAGAATCGCAACCTCGTGCTTGAAATCTTTTCCATGAATGAAGAGCGCGTGCTCTCCCTCGCCGGCCTGTTCCAGGCCTGCGCACTGGCACAGCAACTGGCCAACGAGGGTCGCTGCGACGAAGGCGCGATGGAAGCCAGCGTGGCCAGCGTGTTCCGCATCGACGCGCCCTCGGTGGTCGGCGTCTACGGCAATATCTCCAACGTCAGGATCGGCCTGCGCAACCTGATTGCCCAGCTCGACGAAAGCGACCGCGACATGGCGGTGACCCGCATGGTGGTGACCGTGATGCGGCTGGAACGCAGCCTGTCGGGCCGGCCGGAGCTGCTGAACAAGTTGCAGCAAGGCATTGTCGCCGCGCAGCGGCAAGTCGAACATTTTGGCCAGAATTCGAGCCAGGTCACTACCCGGTTGGCCGAACTGTATGCATCCACCCTGTCCACCTTGAGGCCTCGCGTGATGGTCAGTGGCGATCCCCAGCAGTTGCAGTTGCCGGCCGTGGTGGAAAAGGTGCGCAGCAATCTGCTGGCCGCGGTGCGTTCGGCCGTGCTGTGGCGGCAGGTGGGCGGTCGCCAGTGGCAGTTGCTGCTGTACCGGCGCCAGTGCAGCATGCTGGCACGCGGCCTGCTGACCGGAGCGACGCTGGACAACCGCTGACTCGCATCGTCGAATTAAAGGTAGCGACAAGCTTGGTTGTCCAGAATGCGCCGGAATGGCTCGATAGCCGGGTCGTGGCTCACAGGTGACCGACGTGCACATACTGCTCGTGGAAGACGACAACCAGCTGGGCGAGGCGATCCGGCATGCGCTGGCGCAGCAGTCCTACGCCGTGACCTGGCTGCGTGACGGCAAGGAAGCTGCCCGTGCGTTGCGCGATCCCACCGCCGACCTCGTGCTGCTGGATCTGGGGCTGCCCGGGATGGACGGCATGGACGTGCTGCTTGAAGCACGCCGGGATGGCGTGAAGACGCCGATCCTGGTGATGACTGCGCGCGACGCCCTGGAAACACGTATCCGCGGCCTGGATATCGGTGCCGACGACTACCTGGTCAAGCCCTTCCACGTCGGCGAACTGGTGGCGCGCATCCGTTCGCTCACGCGCCGCGTGCGTGGCCTCGCCGAGAACTTGATCGAGGCCGGCGGCATGCGTCTGAACCTGGCCACGGCCGAGGTCGAATTCCGCGGCAACCAGATCAGTCTGACCCGACGCGAATTCGCCCTGTTGCAGGCTTTGATGGAACATGCCGGCCACATCGTCCGGCGCGAGGCACTGGAGAACTCTGTCTACGGGCTGGACACCGTGGTGGAACGCAATGCGATCGAGGTGCAGGTGCACTGGCTGCGGCGCAAGCTGTGCCCGGAAGCGATCCGCACCGTGCGCGGCATCGGCTACATGATTCCTCGCGAACCCAGATGAACAAGCCCGAATGAAGCAGCCCGAATGAAAGCCGCAAGCCTGCGCACCCGGCTCACCTGGCTGATCATCGCCGTACAGGTCGGCGTGCTGATTCCGCTGGGCGTGCTGAGCTACCAGCGCGAGTTGCGCGAGATGGGCAACCTGCTCGACGGCCGGCTGGCGCAGGCTGGTCGTACAGTGGGGTCGCTGCTCGAACACCTGCCGTCGTCCACCTTGCCAGGCTCGCCGGATATCGCGCTGAGCGCGGAGAATCTGCATAGCGCCGTCATGGTGCGCGTGCACAAGCGCAACTATGAACCCGAGGTGGGTTTCCAGGCCTACAGCGCCGACGGCAAGCTGCTCGCCGCCACATCCAATTTCGCCGATCTGCCAGCACCGTCGACCGATGAGCGCGGCTTCCGCGACCTTCGGCTGGACGATCGGGCATGGCGCATCTTCACCCTGAAGAACCAGTCGGGGTTGGTCATACGCATCGGCGAACGCTACGACAACCGCAACGAAATCACCCGCGCGCTGGTCATGGAGCACAGTCTTCCGCTGCTGATCGGCCTGCCACTGCTGGCGCTGCTGGCGGGCCTCGCCGTCAAGCGCGGCCTGCGCCCGCTTGCATTGCTCACGGAACAGCTGGCAACGCGCACGCCGGGGAGTCGCCAGCCGGTCGCGGTCGATCACACGCCGCGCGAAATCACGCCACTGGTGGTGACGCTGAACCAGCAACTCGAACGGCTGGAAGACACCATCGAGCGCGAGCACCGGTTTGCCAGCGACGTGGCGCACGAACTGCGTACCCCGCTGACCGCTTCGATGATCCACATCGAAAACGCCCTGATTGCGAAAAGTCCCGGCGAGATCGAGCTCACGCTGCACAGCGCGCAGCAGAGCCTGACGCGGCTGGCGCGCAGGATCGAGCAGATCCTGGCACTCGCGCGGCTTGAAGCGGGGGCCGCCTCGCAGCAGCGGGTGCGCCTGAACCTGATCGCCCTGGCCACCGAAGTCATCGAGGAGCTGGCGCCGGTGATTGCCGAGAAAGACATCGCGTTCAGCCTCAACCACGATGTGGATGCGCTGTGGGTGCAGGGCCACGAGGCGGCCCTGACGGCGATGTTCCGCAACCTGATCGAAAACGCGCTGCGCTATACCGACCAGGACGGTCGCGTCGAAGTGTCGATCCATGTGGTGGGCAGCGAGACCGTCATCGCCATCTGCGATGACGGTCCGGGCATCCCTGCAGACCGCAGGGACGTGGTTTTCGAGCGTTTCCAGCGTGCCACCGACAGTGAATCCCCAGGCTACGGCCTGGGACTCAGCATCGTCCAGCGTGCGATCGAATTGCATGGCGCCCGCATCGAACTGCTCGCGTCCCCTTTCGGCCATGGACTCCAGGTGCGCATCCACATGGACGCGGCACGGGCATAGCTGCTGTTTCCGGTCCCATCCGGACCGCCAGTCCGAATGCCGCATGACCAAGCCAGTGTCCGGGGCACAGGCAAAAGGTTGCCACAAGGCTGGCTTGCGATCATGCGCAGCATCCGCCTGATCCCTGCAGCCCACTTTCCCGGTCATCCGCATGAAACCAGTCCCCCGAAAGAATATGCCCGATCCCTCCTGATCCGGCGCCCATCCCCTCTGCATACCTGTACGTGGCGGAATGACGCTCGGCGCCTTCGTCACGCACGCATGTCGGCCACACCGAAGCTCCCGGAAACCTTCCCATGCTTGGTCTAGTTCGCCTGGCGCTGTCACGCCCCTACACCTTCGTCGTGCTGGCGCTGGTCATCCTGATCGCCGGACCGCTGGCGGCGTTGCGCACGCCCACCGACATCTTCCCGAACATCGGCATCCCGGTGATCAGCGTGGTGTGGACCTACAAGGGCATGCCGCCGGACCAGATGTCCGGTCGCATCATCTACTACTACGAGCGCACGCTGACCACCTCGGTCAACAATATCGAGCACATCGAATCGCAGTCGCTGCCCGGCGCCGGCGTGGTGAAGATATTCTTTCAGCCCGGCACCGACATCCGCACCGCCACCGCCCAGGTCACCTCGATCTCGCAGACGGTGGTGAAGCAGATGCCGCCAGGCATCACGCCGCCGCTGATCCTCAACTACAACGCCTCGACCGTGCCGGTGCTGCAGATGGCACTGTCGAGCAAGACGCTGTCCGAGTCGAAGATCCGCGACATCGCCCAGAACGACGTGCGTACCACGCTGACTTCGGTGGACGGCGTGGCGATCCCGACGCCCTACGGCGGCAAGCAGCGCCAGATCACGCTCGATCTCGATCCGCAGGCGCTCGATGCCAAGGGCCTGTCGGCGCAGGACGTGGCCAATGCGCTGGCCTCGCAGAATCAGATCATCCCGGTCGGCACCGCCAAGATCGGCACCTACGAATACAACGTCAAGCTCAACAACAGCCCGGAGGCATTCGCCGCGCTGAACAACCTGCCGATCAAGACGATCAACGGCGCCACCATCACGATCGGCCAGGTTGCCCACGTGCGCGATGGCTCGCCGCCGCAGAACAACGTGGTGCGTGTCGACGGCAAGCGCGCCGTGCTGATGCCGATCCTGAAGACCGGCGACGCCTCGACACTGGCGGTGGTCGCCGGCGTCAAGAAGCTGATGCCGCTGATCGAGGAGACGATGCCGCCGTCGCTGAAGATCTCGATGCTCAACGACCAGTCGGTGTTCGTGAAATCGGCAATCGCCTCGGTGGCGCGCGAGGGCATCATCGCGGCCCTGCTGACCTCGGTGATGATCCTGGTCTTCCTCGGCAGCTGGCGCTCCACCGCCATCATCGCGGTATCGATCCCGCTGGCGATCCTGTCCTCGATCGCGCTGCTCTCGCTGACCGGGCAGACCCTCAACATCATGACGCTCGGTGGCCTGGCGCTGGCGGTAGGCATCCTGGTCGACGATGCCACGGTGACCATCGAGAACATCAACTGGCATCTCGAACAGGGCAAGGATGTGCATTCGGCGATCATGGATGGCGCGAAACAGATCGTCACGCCCGCCTTCGTCTCGCTGCTGTGCATCTGCATCGTGTTCGTGCCGATGTTCCTGCTTGACGGCATTGCCGGCTTCCTGTTCCGTCCGATGGCGCTGGCGGTGATCTTCGCGATGGCTTCCTCGTTCGTGCTGTCGCGTACGCTGGTGCCTACCCTGGCGATGTACCTGTTGCAGCCGCACGTGACCGAACAAGGCACCGGTGACCATCCGGAAGACGGCTACATCAACCATCACGAGGGTGACCAGCACCGTGCACCACGCCATGTGTTCGTGCGCAAGGCGATCGCCTTCCAGCTGCGCTTCGAACACCATTTCACCCGGATTCGCGACGCCTATTACGCGATGCTTGGCGTGGCGCTGGCCCATCGCCGGAACTTCATCCTCGGCTTCCTCGGTTTCGTGCTGATCTCGTTCGCCCTGGTGCCGACGCTCGGACGCGACTTCTTCCCCGGCGTGGATGCCGGTTCGATCGCGCTGCATGTACGTGCACCGATGGGCACCCGCGTCGAGGAAACCGCCGCGGAATTTGATCACATCGAGGCAGCCATCCGCCGGGTCATTCCGGCCAGCCAGCTTGATTCGGTGATCGACAACATCGGCCTGCCGCTGAGCAGTGTCAACCTGGTCTACAGCAACACCGGCACCATCGGCCCGCAGGACGGCGACATCCAGATCACGCTGAAGGACGGTCATGGGCCCAGCGCGGATTTCATCAAGCAGCTGCGCGAAAAATTGCCGAGTGAGTTTCCCGGTACCGAGTTCTCCTTCTTGCCGGCCGACATGACCAGCCAGATCCTGAACTTCGGCGCGCCGGCACCGCTGGACGTATCGATCACCGGCCGCAACAGCGCCGAGAACGAGGCATACGCGACGCAGATCATGAAGCGCCTGCGCGGTGTCCCCGGCATCGCCGACGTGCGCCTGCAGCAGAGCACAAGCTATCCGCAATTCAACGTATCGGTGAACCGTACCCGCGCCGATGCGCTGGGCATCACCGAGGGCGATGTCACCAACAGCATGGTCGCCTCGCTGGCTGGCAGCGGCCAGGTGGCGCCTGCGTTCTGGCTGAACCCGAAGAACGGCGTCTCCTACGCCATCGTTGCCGCCACCCCGCAATACAAGATGGATTCGATGGCCGACCTGGCACGTCTTCCCGTGACCTCGTCGAAGGACAAGGGCAGCCAGATGCTGGGCGGCATCGCCAGCTTCACGCGCGTACCCAGTGCGGCGGTGGTCTCGCACTACAACATCCTGCCCTCGTTCGACATCTACGCTTCGGTGCAGGACCGCGACCTCGGGGCAGTTGCCCACGACGTGAACAAGGTGCTGGCCGACTTCGCCTCGACCCGACCCAAGGGCACGATGATCACCCTGCGCGGCCAGGTCGGCACCATGAACGAGGCTTTCAGTGGCCTGCTGTTCGGCCTGCTCGGCGCGGTGGTGATGATCTACCTGCTGATCGTGGTCAACTTCCAGTCGTGGCTGGATCCGTTCGTGATCATCACGGCGCTGCCCGCTGCACTGGCCGGCATCGTGTGGATGCTGTTTGTCAGTCACACCACGCTGTCCGTGCCGGCACTCACCGGCGCGATCATGTGCATGGGCGTGGCCACCGCCAACTCGATCCTGGTGGTGAGCTTCTGCCGCGAACGGCTGGCCGAGCACGGTGACCCGATCAAGGCCGCGCTGGAAGCAGGCTTCACCCGTTTCCGCCCGGTCTGCATGACGGCACTCGCGATGATCATCGGCATGCTGCCGATGGCGCTGAGCCAGGAACAGAACTCGCCACTCGGCCGCGCCGTGATCGGCGGCCTGCTGTTCGCCACCTTCGCCACCCTGCTGTTCGTGCCGGTGATCTTCAGTCTCGTCCACGCCAATGAACACGCGCCTTCCACCGCTCCCCTGCTCGGAGAAGAACCCCATGCCGCATAACGTCACGCCACATAACGTCGGCGACCCGGCAAGGCAGCCACCACGCATCAGGACTGCCATCATCGCCACGCTGGTCGTGGCAGTACTGGCGACGGCGATCGGACTGGCCGTGCGCGCCCACGATTACCACCAGCTGGTGACCTGGACCGATGCGCAGGAGCTGCCTACGGTTCAACTGGTGGCACCACTGACTTCCGCGGACGCCCATCACATGACGCTGCCCGGTCACATCGAGGCATGGATCAGCGCTCCGATCCATGCACGCGTCAGCGGCTACCTGAAAAGCTGGAGCAAGGACATCGGGAGCGCAGTGAATGCCGGCGACACCCTCGGCGTCATCGACACGCCTGAACTCGACCAGCAATACGAACAGGCCAAGGCCGTGCTGGTACGTGCCAAGGCCGACGAGCATCTGGCGCAGATCACCAGCCAGCGCTGGCAGCATCTGCTGACGTCCAACTCCGTCTCCAAGCAGGAGGCCGACGAGAAAGCCGGTGAAGCCGCCGTGGCCGCCGCCAACGTGCTGTCGGCGCAGGCTGACCTGGACCGCCTGGCTGCACTGGAATCCTTCAAGCACATCACCGCACCCTTCAGTGGTACCGTCACCAGCCGCAACACCGATATCGGTGACCTGATCTCGGCGACCAGCGAAAGCAGCCCGGCGCTCTTCACCGTGGCCGATACCAGCAAGATGCGGCTGTACGTACGCATTCCGCAAAGCTACGCATCCTCGATCAAGCCGGGCATGACGGTCGACCTCAGCGTGCTGGAGCACCCGGGCAAGCTCTACAAGGCCACCTTGGTCGGCTCATCGGATGCGGTCAACCAGGCCTCCGGCGCCTTGCTCGCGCAATTCGAGGCGCCCAATCCGAATGGCGAACTGCTGCCCGGCGACTACGCCGAAGTGAACCTGCCGGTATCCGTCAATACTCGCCTGATCACCGTGCCGGCGACGGTGCTGATCTTCCGTGCCGCCGGCCCGCAGATCGCCGTGCTCGGTGCGGGTGACCGCGTGCAGCTGCGTGACGTCCATATCGGCATGGATCTGGGCGATACGCTGGAAATCGATCACGGCCTGCAGCCGGGCGACCGCATCATCGACCACCCGCCGGATTCGCTGGCGCAGGGTGATGAGGTGCGCATTGCCAAGGAAGCAACCGCACAGAGCGGCATCCATGCACAGCCCGGGCAAGGTTGATTCCATGTCAGCCCGTTTCGGAAACACCAAACGACTCTTCGGCTCGCAGACAGCAGGCTGCCGTGTCCTGGCTTGCTGCCTGATCGCAGCACTGTCTGGCTGCTCGCTGGCACCGGCTTATCAGCGCCCTTCGGTCGCCGTTCCCGCCAGCTACAAGGAAGGCACCGGGCTGTGGACCAGGGCCGAACCGGCCGACACGCAGGCTCGAGGCGACTGGTGGCAGGTCTTCAACGACGCCACGCTCGATGGCCTCGAACAACGCCTCGATGCCGGCAACCCGTCGCTGTCGGTGGCCCTGGCACGCTATGACATGGCGCATGCGTATGTGGGCGAGATCAGCTCGCAACTGTTCCCGCATCTGGGCGCGGGAGCCAGCCCGACCGACAATCGCCAGTCGAACAACCGCCCGCTCCGTGGCAGCAACCAGCCCAACGAGTACGACGCCGACACCGCCCAGTTCTCCGCGGACTACGAGTTCGATTTCTGGGGTCGCGTTCGCAACGAGGTCGCAGCCGGCAAAGCGCAGGCGCAGGCTGCGGATGCCGACCTGGCGACCGCAAAGCTCAGCCTGCAATCGCAGCTCGCCGATCTGTACATCCTGCTGCGTGGCTACGACATCCAGGCGCACATCCTCGACGGCTCGCTGGATGCCTATCGCAAGGGCCTGACGATGACCGAAAATCGCATGGCCGGCGGTATTGCCTCCGGACTGTCGGTGGCGCGCGCCAGAAACCAGCTGTCGGATGCGATGGCGCAGTCCGCCGAAGTGACCGCGCAGCGCGCACTCACCGAGCACGCCATCGCCACCCTGGTCGGCGTACCGGCATCACGCTTCTCGCTGCCGGCCTCGGATGTGCAGATCGGGTTGCCGACGATTCCCGCAGGTATCCCCTCCACCTTGCTGGAACGGCGCCCCGATATCGCCGCCGCCGAACGCCGCACCTTTGCCGCCAATGCGGATATCGGTGTGGCGCGTGCCGCGTTCTATCCCAGCTTCAGTCTCTCGGCCCTGTTCGGATGGCAGAACACCGGCAACGGCAGCTTGCTGGCCGCCGGCAACCGGATGTGGGCGCTCGGTCCGATGGCTGCGCTGAGCATCTTCGACGGTGGCTTGCGGCATGCGAAGGAACGAGAGGCGAAAGCGGCTTTCGATGCCGCAGCCGGCGAATACCGCGTCACCGTGCTGAATGCGTTCCAGCAGGTCGAGGACAACCTGTCGCTGCTGACCAACCTCAGCGAAGAAGCGCACGATGAGGACGCGGCCGCTGCGGCGGCCGAGGAAGCTGCGCAGATCGCCACCAACCGCTACAGCGAAGGCGTGGTGAATTACCTCGACGTGGTCACTGCGCAGACCAGCTACCTGCAGGCCAAGCGCAACGCCGAGCAGGTAAGGACACGTCGCCTGCAGGCCAGCGTGAATCTGATCCGTGCATTGGGCGGCGGCTGGAACAACGCGCAGATGGAAAAACCGCCATCGGGTGATCCCGTGGCGAAGGCGCACTGAAATCAGCGGGGTGACGATTCACCCGGCTGATGTCATCACCAGATCGGACGGGATTCCGGAAAAGCAAACGGCGGGCCATGCCCGCCGTTTTCCATCCTTGGGTGAAACTCCCTTGCGATAACTCTCTATGGAATCAGCTTGCCATGCCGCTGTGACAGTTTGTGATCAGCGGCATGACAGACAGGTCACCGTCGATCAGAACTTGTAGGTCAGCATCACGCGGTTGTAGGTGAACGGCTTGTTGCCCGGATTCAGGTTGTTGATGCCGCCCGAGGATTTTTCCCAGCGATCGCGGATCTGGAAGCCTTTGAGGAAGCCGCTGAAGTTGTAGATGATGTCGAAGTAGGTATCGTGGAAGTCGCCGTTCAGATCCGTGGTGTACTTGGCGTAAGCACCCACCAGCTGCAGGCTGTTGTCGAAGAAGCCGTAGGTCATCTTGGCCTTCCACGCGTGACCCGGGCCAGCTTCCACCAGGCCACGAATCATCGAGGTGGTGTACAGCGGGTCGGTGGCGTAGCTGGCGGTGAACGGCGAGATGATCGAACCGTCGCCGATGGCCCCACCGGACTGCTGGTCGAGCTTGTTGTAGAACAGATCGAAGCGGCCGTTCGGGATCACCACACCGAGGTTGGCGCCCCAGGCGCTGCTGTCCACCTTGGTGCCGGCGACGCCGTTGATCTTCAGCTTGTTGGCCACCAGCACGTTGTCGGAACCGCTGCCGCTTTCGGTCAAGCCCTGGAAACCGATGACCGGGTCGAAGCCGGTGCCGGTCTTGAACACATAGCTGCCGTCGACGTAGCCCATGCGGGCAAAGTCGAGGAAGTCGTAGTACCAGCCCTGCGCCTTCAGGCCGCCATCGACATAGGTGGTGCCCAAGGCCCAGGTACCGCTGGTCTGCTTCGCCGTCAACGGCAGGCCCTGGTTGCCGCCGTAAAGCGTGTCGCCCTGGTAGGCGCTGGCGTAGTAGTTGTTGTCGTTGAAGTAATCGCTGGAGGTGCGGCTCTTGTAGCTGAGTTCGCGGATACCGATGATGTTCCAGCCCTTGACCGGCGTGAACACAGCGCTCAGGGCTTCGTATGAATTGGGTAGCAGGCGACCATCGCTGTTGCCCATCCACGGCGTATTCAGATACTGATAACCGGCCTTCACGTTGACCCAGCTGTTCGCGTACTGCAGGTACGCCTGGCTCAGTGCCGTCAGCGAATCGTTGGCGCCCATCAGCGTGGTATCGACGCGCTTCGGATTGTCAGCGAGCGAGCCCAGTGCATTAGCACTGACCAGTGATGCGCCGGCGCTGAAGCCATCCAGCGAGGCGGTCTGTGCATTGAGCAGGATCGAGCCGCCAAAGGCGCGGGCACTCGGCTTCGCCGCCACGCTGTAGTCGTAGGTGCGGTTGAAATCGTACATACGCAGCTCGCCATCGACATGACCCTGCGTGAAGAGGTCACTGAGGGTGTTCACGTTGTTGTCTTGGGCGTTGTCTTGGGCGTGCGCGCTGACACTGAGGGTGCCGAGCACGGCTGCGATGGCTACGGCGACGAGTTTGTTGCGCATGATGAAAGGCTCCGCGTCTGGGACAAGAATGTCGTTCTAAGGCGCTTCATCTGTGGCTGTCATGAGCGATCAGATGGGACAGCTGCGCCGCACTGGTATTAAGTTTGTGTGATGAATGTGACACTCGCATTCATCTCAAATGACAATCAGGTTACGGTACAGGTGGAGCTGTAACACTCGAAAGCGTGCATTCGTGCAGCGCCCATGGCCCTGCACCTTCTGCCGCCCCTCAGGTACGACATCTGAGGAGATGGATGCAGGCACCAGCAGGCGCTGCGCCCGAACAGCGCAATGAATGTGCAACCGTTCCGACCCGCATCACGCCATTGAGCTGCATGCGGATGGGCATCCGGAAGCTGCTGTTATGCTTGTCGCATGTCTGATTCTTCCCATTCTGCACATGCACGCATGGCTGCCCGCTTCCGTGGCTTTCTGCCCGTGGTGGTCGATGTCGAAACCGGCGGCTTCGATGCCGAGCACGACGCCTTGCTGGAAATTGCTGCCGTACCGCTGCGCATGGACGCCGACGGTTACCTGCAACTGCAGCCGACCGTATCGACCCACGTCGAACCCTTTCCCGGTGCCAACCTTGATCCGCGCTCGCTGGAAATCACCGGGATCGACCCGGACAACCCGCTGCGCGGCGCACTGGCCGAGCGCCAGGCACTGGATCACATCTTCAAGGTAGTACGCGAAGCCGTGGGTGCGGCTGGCTGCCAACGCGCGATCCTGGTCGGCCACAACGCGGCATTCGACCTCGGCTTTCTCAATCAGGCCGTACGGCGCTGTGCGCACAAGCGCAATCCGTTCCACCCGTTCAGCTGCTTCGACACCGTGAGCTTCGGCGGCCTAGCCTATGGCCAGACCGTGTTGAGCAAGGCCGTGCTGGCTGCCGGCCTGGCATTCGACAGCCGCGAGGCGCACTCGGCGGTCTATGACGCCGAACGTACTGCCGAGTTGTTCTGCAGTGTGGTCAATCGCTGGCGCCAGCTCGAATTGCTCGAACAGGTCCAGCGCGGGCTGGATGCGGCATGAAACCGCTGTCTGGATGCCTTGGAGCCAACGGATGGTGCAATTTCCTGCGATGAAGTGAAAGTTCACCGCAGTCTGTCATCTGTCTGAAACATTCATTTCATCCAATGGCAATACGAAAAGCCTGAAATGGCGGGGTCGCATCCTCTCGTCCCTCCAAGGAGCTACCGTGTTGACCTCCAGCAAACCCTCAATCCGATTCGCCGCTGTCGCCGCGCTTGCCGTTGCCTCGAGCTTCGGCATGGCCGCGCAGGCCACCGACATCACCGGCGCCGGTTCCAGTTTCGTCTACCCGGTCATGTCCAAGTGGTCGGCTGCCTATGCCGAAAAGACCGGCAACCACCTCAACTACCAGTCGGTCGGCTCAGGCGCGGGCATTGCGCAGATCAAGGAAGGCACCATCGACTTCGGCGCATCCGATGCCCCGATGAAGGCTGAAGACCTGCAGCAGCTCGGCCTCGGCCAGTTCCCGATCGTGGTCGGCGGCATCGTACCGGTGGTCCACATTGCTGGTGTGCAGGCCGACCAGATCAAGCTGGACGGCGCCACCCTGGCTGACATCTTCCTCGGCAAGATCACCAACTGGAACGACCCGAAGATCGCCGCGCTGAATGCCGGTCTGAAGATTCCGGCCGGCAAGATCACCGTCGTGCATCGTTCGGATGGCTCGGGCACCTCGTTCAACTTCACCAATTTCCTGTCCAAGGTCAGCCCGGAGTGGGCTGCCAAGGTGAAGTTCGGCACCGCCGTGGAATGGCCGGCCGGTGTGGGTGGCAAGGGCAATGAGGGCGTGTCGCAGTACGTGAACCAGATCCCGGGTGCGATTGGCTACGTGGAATACGCCTACGCCGTGAAGAACAAGATCGCCTGGGTCGACATGAAGAATGCCGCCGGCAACTTCATCAAGCCGAGCGCCGATGCCTTCGCTGCTGCCGCCGCCACCGCGGACTGGGCTTCAGCCAAGGACTTCAACCTGATCATGACCAATGCACCGGGCGCCAAGGCGTGGCCGATCACCGCCACCACCTGGATGATCATGTACAAGACGCCGAAGAATCCGGTGAACACCAAGGTCGCGTTCGACTTCTTCAAGTTCTCGCTCGAACATGGCCAGCAGGATGCCGCTGCACTGGATTACGTGCCGCTGCCGGCTGCCCTGGTCAGCAAGATCGAGGCTTACTGGGCTTCCGATTTCAAGCATTGATCCATCATGAGATGGCCGGGATGACCTGTGGTCATCCCGGCAAGCCGCAAAGCGCGAGGCCGCCCTCACAGGAAGGGCGGCTTTCCGCTGAAATGAACCATCCGCAGCGCATGCCGTATTGAACGCTTCACCGAGGACTGCATCGCACATGTCAGCTCAACCCGGCACCATCGCGTTATCGCTCATCCAGGAGCAGCGCAGTCGCCGCGACGCCCGTCACGAGCGGTTGTTCCGCTGGCTGCTCAAGGGTTGCGCCCTGCTGGTGCTGGCCTCCCTGCTCGGTGCCGCCGGTGCCACGCTGTGGGGCGGTCGCAGTGCCTTTGCCACGTTCGGCTGGCACTTCCTGGTCAGCACTACGTGGGATCCAGGCAATGATGTCTACGGCGCCCTGGTGCCGGTGTACGGCACGATCGCCACCTCCCTGATCGCGCTGCTCATCGCGGTACCAGTGAGCTTCGGCATCGCGCTCTATCTTTCCGAGGTGGCGCCCGCCTGGTTGCGCACGCCGGTGGCTTCGGCGATCGAACTGCTGGCCGGCATCCCCTCGATCATCTACGGCATGTGGGGCCTTTTCATCTTCGCCCCGTTCTTTGCCAACCACATCAAGCCCTGGCTGACCAACAAGCTCGGCGACCAGCCCGATGACGGCAAGCTGTCATGGGTGGCCCAGCATGTACCGTTCGTCGGCAAGCTGTTCGGCAGCAGTTATCCGTTCGGCGCCAGCATCCTGGTCGCCGGCATCGTGCTGGCGATCATGATCATCCCGTTCATCTCCTCGGTGATGCGCGAAGTATTCCAGACTGTGCCGACCCGGTTGAAGGAGTCGGCCTATGCGCTGGGCTCCAGCACCTGGGAAGTGTCATGGGACATCGTGCTGCCATATACCCGCTCGGCGGTGATCGGCGGCATCTTCCTGGGCCTGGGCCGTGCGCTCGGCGAGACGATGGCGGTGACCTTCGTGCTCGGCAATGCGATGCAGCTGTCCGCGTCGTTGCTCGATCCGGGCACCTCGATCGCCTCGACCATCGCGAACCAGTTCAGCGAGGCCTCGGGCCTGCAGAAATCTTCGTTGATGGCGCTGGCCTTCCTGCTGTTCGTGGTGACCTTCTTCGTGCTGTTGATCGCGCGGCTGATGTTGCGCCAGCTGGCCAAAAAGGAAGGTAGCTGATGAGCTCGATCTATCTGCGCCGACGTATCACCAACTGGCTGGCGATGGGGCTGAGCATGCTGGCCACCCTGGTCGGCCTGGCCTTCCTGGCCTGGATCCTGTGGGAAACCCTGCGCCAGGGCATCGGCGCGCTGAACCTGAAACTGTTCACCAAAATCACCGCCAACGGCGCCGATGGCGGCCTCGCCAACGCGATGATCGGCAGCCTGATCATCAATTTCATCGGTATCGCGATCGCCACCCCGATCGGTGTGCTGGCCGGTACCTGGCTGGCCGAATACGCCAACCGCACCAAGCTGGGCGAGTCGATCCGTTTCCTCAACGACATCCTGCTGTCGGCACCGTCGATCGTGATGGGCCTGTTCGTCTACACCATCATCGTGTTGCCGAGCACGGCGTTGACCCACGGTTCGACCTCGTTCTCCGGCTTTGCCGGTGGCGTGGCGCTGGCACTGATCGCCCTGCCCGTGATCGTGCGCACCACCGACGAGATGCTGCGGCTGGTACCGTCCACGCTGCGCGAAGCGGCGCTGTCGCTGGGCGTGCCACAGTGGAAACTGACCCTGCAGATCCTGATCCGCGCGGCGCGCTCGGGCATCATCACCGGCGTGTTGCTGGCGCTGGCGCGGATCAGCGGCGAGACTGCGCCCCTGCTGTTCACCGCGTTCGGCAACAACTACATGGCGATCAATCCGATCGACAAGATGTCCAGCCTGCCGCAGATCATCTATCAATACGCCAACGACCCGGGCGACGACCTGCACGCCATGGCCTGGGCGGGTGCCTTCGTGGTCACCATGTTCGTGCTGTTGCTCAGCCTCGCTTCCCGTCTGGTCCTTTCCCGCTCCAAGGTGTCCCATGACTGATTCCGCCGTCGCCACGAATCCGGCGCAGGTGACGGCCACATCGGCTGTCGCGCCCAAGCTCACCGTGCGCGACCTGCACTTCTACTACAACGGTTTCCATGCGCTGAAAGGCATCAACATGGACATCCCGGAGAAGAAGGTCACCGCGATCATCGGCCCCTCCGGCTGCGGCAAGTCGACCCTGCTGCGCATCTTCAACCGCATCTATGCGATCTATCCGAAGCTCGAGGCGAAGGGCGAGATCATGCTGGATGGTGAGAACATCCTCGATCCGGGCTATTCGATGAATCGCCTGCGCGGCAAGGTCGGCATGGTGTTCCAGAAGCCGGTACCGTTCCCGATGACGATCTTCGAGAACGTCGCCTATGGCATCCGCCACCACGAAAAGCTGTCCAAGGCGGACATGACGATCCGCGTCGAGCAGGCGTTGCGCAGTGCCGCGTTGTGGGACGAGGTCAAGGACAAGCTCAAGCAGAACGCGCTCGGCCTCTCCGGCGGCCAGCAGCAGCGCCTGTGCATTGCCCGCGGCATCGCCCTGAAGCCCGAAGTGTTGCTGCTGGACGAGCCGACCTCGGCACTCGATCCGATCGCCACCAGCCGCATCGAACAATTGGTGGAAGAGCTGAAGAGCCAGTTCACCATCGTCATCGTCACCCACAACATGCAGCAGGCGGCCCGCGTCTCCGACCTCACCGCCTTCATGTACATGGGCGAGCTGATCGAGTTCGACGGCACCGAGAAGATCTTCACCAAGCCGGGCAAGAAGCAGACCGAGGACTACATCACCGGCCGCTTCGGCTGATCACACAGGACATCACCATGAGCGGCAGCAGCAAAGAACACATCATCAAGAGCTACGACGACGAGCTCACCCGGCTTACCGGTGAGATCGTGCGCATGGGCGAACTCTCGGTGTCCCAGCTTGAAGCGGCGATCGACGTGGTCGAGCGCCGCGACGAACGCGCCGCGCAACACGTGGTCAGCAACGACGACGCCATCGACCAGCTCGAACAGGACATCAGCCACGATGTGGTGCGCCTGCTCGCACTGCGCGCACCGATGGCCGGCGACCTGCGCAACGTGTTTGCCGCACTGCGCATTGCCGCCGACATCGAGCGCATCGGCGACTACGCCGCCAACGTGGCCAAGCGTTCGATCCCGTTGTCGATGGTCGCGCCGGTCGGGCCAGCCGGTGGCCTGGGCTACCTGGCGGAACTGGCTGCCGCCGAAGTGCGTGAAGTGCTGCTGGCCTACCGCGACCGTGACGCCGAGCGCGCCTATCAGGTGTGGAAGGACGACGTGGTACTGGACGAAGCCTATACCGGCTACTTCCGCCAGTTGCTCACCTACATGATGGAAGACCCGCGCAACATCACGCCGTGCACGCACCTGCTGTTCATGGCCAAGAACATCGAGCGCATCGGCGACCACGCCACCAACATCGCCGAGAACGTGTGGTTCCAGGTCACCGGCGAGCCGCTGACCAAGCAGCGCAGCAAGGGCGATCTCACTTCCAATCCGGAAATCACCAAACTGGGTGGCTAGCCTGGCTGAGTGCCCGCATGAGCCTGCTTGCGGGCCCATGCGGAAAGAAGGTTATGTTGCGGTGAGCTTGAGCCCAACGATGCCCACCACGATCAGCGCGACGCACAGCAGCCGTGGCAGCGTCGCCGGATCGCCGAACAGCACGATGCCAAGCGCCACCGCACCGACCGCACCAATGCCAGTCCAGATCGCATAGGCGGTACCGATCGGCAGCGTCTTCACTGCCATCGCCAGCAGCACGATGCTGATCACCATCGCGGTGACCGTGCCGACCGTCGGCCATAGCCGGGTAAAGCCTTCGGTGTACTTGAGGCCGATCGCCCAGATCACTTCGAACAGACCGGCCAGCAGCAGATAGACCCACGCCATGTCAGCGCTCCTCTGTGTGTGGCAGGGCCGTCCCCGCGATGGGAGAGTGCACGGGGTCGTCCCCGCGCCAGCACGTAACGCTTCTACGACAGACCGCGTGCCTGGCGACGCCGCTTCACATCGCGCACGATGCCGTAGCTGCCGATCAGCAACCATGCCACCTGCATGATGAAGGCCGCCAGGTTGAAATTGCCGAAGCAGAGCGACAGCATCACCCCGATCGCACCGAGGATATTCATCAGCTGGTAGATCAGGCCATTGCCTTGCAGCTTGCGTTCCTGCAGCAGGAAAAACGCCAGCAGCACCAGCGCCACACCGATATAGCCGGCCCAGTCATACCAGAACAGGTTCATCGCTTCGCACTCCGCTGACGCAAGGCCTCGAACAGCACCACGCCGGTGGCGACCGAGACGTTGAGGCTCTCCATCGTGCCCGGCATCGGGATCTTCGCCACGAAATCGCACAGCTCGCGGGTCAGCCGGCGAATGCCCTCGCCTTCGCCGCCCAGCACGAGTGCCACCGGGCCCTTGAAGTCCACGCCATAGATCGAGGTGTCGGTGTCACCGGCCAGGCCGGTGATCCACACACCGGCGTCTTTCAGCTCGCGCAGCGTGCGCGCCAGGTTGGTCACCGCGATCAGCGGCACCCGATCGGCGCCACCGGCCGAGGCGCGACGCACAACGGGCGTCAGGCCCACGGCGCGATCCTTCGGCACGATCACCGCAGTGACTTTCGCTGCCGCCGCGCTGCGCAGGCAGGCACCGAGATTGTGCGGATCGGTGACGCCGTCGAGCACCAGCACCAGCGTGTTGCTGCCGTCGCGCTCCATCAGCGCGGCCAGGTCGTTCTCATGCGCCATCGGCGGTGCTTCGTACAGCGCTGCCACGCCCTGATGACGCGCCTCGCCGGCGAGCTTGTCCAACTGCTCGCGCGGACGATGATTCACCGTGATCTTCAGCGCCTTGGCGCGCTCGGCCAGTTCCAGCACCCGCGCATTGCGCTGGCCCTGCTCGACCACCAGCTCGCGCACGCGCTCGGCGTCGTTGCTCAGTGCACCTTCGACGGGATTGATGCCGACGATCCAACTCTCACTCATGGCTTGCCTTTCGGTTTCGGTTTGCGTCCGCTGCGCTTCTTGCCGCCGCTCGCGGGTGTCGATGTGGTGGCTGCCTTCGCAGCGTGGCCTTGACCTTGCCGCTTGCCGCGACTCGGCTGGCCATGTGCCGACTTGGCCGGTGCCGATGCCGATGTACGACGTGGACGATTGCCGCCATCGTCATGCGATGTGGCAGCACGCGAACGCGGCGGCGGATTATCGCTCAGTACGGGCGACTCCGGCACCACGGCATCGCGACGACCAAACGCGCGGCCGATCGCCTTGGCAGCTCGGCCGAACATGCCGGGCGGCTTGGCTGACGGTGCTGCCTTCTTCGGCAACGAGTAGCGCTCGCCACTGGCGGCGTAGTCGTAGGCTTTGCCCGTGGCGGCCGGCGGTGTCGCCGACGCGCGCGGCGACACCAGCCGGAAGTCGATCTTGCGATCCTCCAGGCTGGCACGCAGCACCTGGATGCGCACGTGGTCACCCAGACGGAACTGCGCGCCGGTGCGCTCGCCCTTCAGCAGCTTGCGGGTCGCATCGAAGTGGTAGTAGTCGTTGGCGAGCTGGCTGATATGCACCAGGCCAGACACCTTCGATTCGTCCAGCTCCACGAACAGGCCGAACGAGGTGACGCCGGTGACCACGCCCTCGAACTCGCTGCCGATGTGCTTCTCCATCCACGCGCACTTGAAGCGCTCGTCCACATCGCGCTCGGCCTCTTCGGCACGGCGCTCGCGTTGTGAACAATGGATCGCCATCGCCGACATCTCGGCAGGGCTGTAGGTGTAGTCGGCCGGCTTGCCGTTGGTCAACGCGTAGCGGATCGCACGATGCACCAGCAGATCCGGATAACGACGGATCGGCGAGGTGAAATGCGCATACGCCTGCAGCGCCAGGCCGAAATGGCCGCGGTTGTCCGGCTGGTAGGCGGCCATGCTCTGCGAGCGCAGCAGCACGTTCTGGATCAGCTCGCGCTCGGGGCGGTCATGCACCATGCGCAGGATTTCGGAGAAGTCAGCCGGTGTGACGTCCTCCACCGGCGGCATGCGCAGCTTGAACTCGCGCAGGAACTGCTGCAAATCCTCGTACTTCTCCGCCGGCGGCGGCTCATGCGCGCGGAACAGCGCGGGAATCTTCTTCTTCTCCAGGAACAGCGCCGCCTGCACGTTGGCGGCGATCATGCATTCCTCGATCAGCTTGTGCGCATCGTTGCGCTCGGTGGCGCCCATCGACTCCACGCTGCCGGTCTGGTCGAGGCGGAACTTCACTTCCGGCGTCTCGAAATCGATCGCGCCGCGGCGCTTGCGCTGCTGCGCCATCGCCTTGTACAGCGCGTGCAGGTTTTCCAGCTGCGGCAGCACGTCGGCCACTTCGTGGCGCGCATCGGCATCCTTGAGACCCACCACCTGCCACACCTTGTCGTAGGTGAGCCGCGCATGCGACAACATCACCGCGTCGTAGAACTTCGACTTGGTCACGTTGCCTTCGGCGTCGACCAGCATGTCGCAGACCATGCACAGCCGCTCAACCTGCGGGTTGAGCGAGCAGATGCCGTTGGACAGCGTCTCCGGCAGCATCGGCACCACGAAACCGGGGAAGTAGGTCGAGGTACTGCGCTCGTAGGCTTCGCGATCCAGTGCGTTGCCAACCTGGACGTAATGCGAGACGTCGGCGATCGCCACGATCAGCCGCCAGCCACCACCACGCTTCGGCTCGGCATATACCGCGTCATCGAAGTCACGCGCGTCGGCGCCATCGATCGTCACCAGCGGCAACTGGCGGATATCGGTGCGACCTTCGCGCTCGGCGGCAGTCACCACCGGCTCGACCAGCGCGGCATCGCGCAGTACTTCCGCCGGCCATTCGTGCGGCAGGTCGTGGCTGGCAATCGCCATCTCCACCACCAGCGACGGCTGCAGCCGTTCGCCCAGCACCGCGCGGATCTCGCCCATCGGGCCACGATGTGGCGTCGGTGGATCGGTGATTTCAACCACGACAATCTGGCCGAAGCGTGCGCCCTGCTCCTGTCCCGGCTTGATCATCACGTCCTGGTTCAGGCGGCGATCGTCCGGCGCCACCAGGGTCACACCGTTCTCGATCACCACCCGGCCGACCAGCCGCGACGAACGCCGTTCCAGCACTTCGGCAATCGCACCCTGCTTGCGGCCACGACGGTCGATGCCGACCACGCTGGCAAGCACGCGGTCGCCATGCATGACGGTGCGCATCTGCTGCGGCGACAGATACAGATCGTCGCCACCTTCGTCCGGGCGCAGGAAGCCGTAGCCCTCGGCGTTCGCCAGTACCCGACCGGCAATCAGGTCGAGTTTCTGGGTTGGTGCATAGCCGCCGCGCCGGCCCAGCAACAGCTGGCCGTCGCGCACCATCGCGCCGAGCCGCTTGCGCAGCGCGTCGAGATCGTCTTCTTCGTGAATTTCCAGCGCCTCGGCGATGCGTGCCTCGGTGAGCAGTTCGCCACGTTCTTCAAGCAAGGCAAGAATCGCCTCGCGGCTGGGGATCGGGCGCGCATAACGCTGCGCCTCGCGATCGGCATGGGGGTCGCGCACGGCGCCTGCGGCAGCCTTGTTGCGTCGCGGTTCGCTGGGAGCGCCTGCGCGCTGTTTCGGTCCGGTGGATTTCGCCCGGCCTTTACCTGCAGATGAGTCCGGGCCTTTGCCGGACTGCGGGGGAGTTTTTCTGGTCACTAATTATCCTTGTGGTATGCGCGGCGCGGAGAATGACACGACGCGATGATTGGGTGTGGAAGATCGGAATGTGAAAAAGAGTTGACAAGCTACCGACAGATGCCTAAATTACGCGGCTCACGCAGCTCGCAGAGCGGTGTGACACCTGCCCAGGTGGCGGAATTGGTAGACGCACTAGCTTCAGGTGCTAGCGGGGGCAACTCCGTGGAGGTTCGAGTCCTCTCCTGGGCACCAATTGTAAACGAAGGCCGCCCTCCAAGGCGGCTTTCGTCTTTTCAGCGGTTCGATCGAGCTGGTACGCAGGTTGGTACGCATGCGCGACCCTCACCTTTTGGGCAGGGGGAAATCCGCCAGCTCCGTCGGAGCAAGTTTCATATTTTGACGTATTCGCTCGGTGATCGACCGACGAGTTTCTTGAAGTCATTAATGAAGTGCGCTTGGTCGTAGTATCCAAGATCCTGGGCCAGCATCGCCCATTCAGCCGGCTTCCCGACAGCCAGTTGCTCAAGCGCCTCATATATCCGGTACCGCTTGACCACCCACCTTGCGCTTGCTCCGACGTAACGATGGAACAGCCGCTGCAATGTTCTATCCCGAATGCTGCATAGATCAGCAACATCCTCGAGCCGCGTCAGGCTGCGGTCATTGATGATCTCTTCCACGACATGACAGACGGTCTCGACATTCGGGTCAAGCGCTGGCAGATGCGCAACAAGAAACCGCGACGCCGCATCGACCATACCGCGGTCGTCATGGCATGCGACTATTTCTTCCTCTGCATCCGCCACATTGCTGAAGACTTGATTCACCGGAATGCATGCGTTCGAGATCGAACTTAGTGGCTTTCTCAAGAATGGATAGAACGCACCCGGCCGAAATTTTGCGCCGAGGACCCGTTCATTGCCGCTTAGCATTCGAACGAATCGACTCAACTGCACGCCATAAATGCGCGAACGACCGCGCACGAAAGCGAGATGCACACAAGGCTGAGGCAGCACCTCCCGGACTTGCGGTTCGTATTCGCGAAGATCCCAGCTTTCGATCCAGAAGTACTCCAGCCAGCCGGCAAGCGCGGCCGGCGGCGCATACCGTGTATGCCGGTAACTGCCTGGCGGCGGGGAGTGTCGCAACACGCCACAACCTTGTCCGGCAATTCCATTCGGGCAAGATCCGTGTCGATCCGCACTGGTTGCGTCAAGGTGTCGGCTTTTTCCAATCATTTGGATGCGTGTTTCATTGCAATCACGATCGTCAGTGCGATGACAGACGAAGAAAGCTCACCCTGTTCCGTACCGGAACACCTCGACACATTACTCCTTCACATGCGATTTGAGGTCTTGCCGACATGAAAACAGCCATGATGATCGTGCTTGCGTGTTCAGCTTGCTGCATGACGAACACACCAGGATTCGCCGCTTCGTACCATGGTGTCGATCCGGTCAAGACGGTCCGGCAGAAATTCGAGGCCTTCAATCGGCATGATGTCGCCGCGATTGAGGGCCTCTATGCTGCAGATGCGGTTCTGCGTAGTCCAGACTATCCCGAATTGGCCGGCAATTCGCAGATTGCCGATACCTACAAGCGCCTGTTTGATGCCATTCCCGATGCCAACGACGCCATCGAGAATATCGACAGTTCGGGAAACAGGGTGTACGCACAATTCGTGCTGTCAGGACACCTCAAAGGCGCGGGAGGAAAATTCATCAAGGTGCCGATCATGTCCGTCTACACCGTCAGCGGCGGTCATATTGCCGCTGACTCGACTTATTACGATAGGAAAACGCCATAACTGCCTGCAGTCATCAACGCGCACCTGTTTCAGGGACGGCCGTCGCAGGAACGGCGCCATGTACGCGTGCCACACGGCAAGAAACAGCCGGGGCGATCAGATGACAGGTGGCCCCTTCAATTCGATCATGTTGCCTTGCGGGTCGTACAGGTAGATCGACGGTCCCTCGCCTTGTGCGCCGTAACGCGAACCCAGTTCGCCGATGCGCACGTCATGCGCCCTCAGATGCGCAAGGATGGCCGCCTCGTCGTAATCCTCCACGCGCAGGCATAAATGGTCCATGTTGTGGCCTTCGCCGCCTGGCGCAGCACCGCCGCGGCGACCGATCTGGCCGCCGATGCTGACCAGATCGATCAACGAGCTGCCGGCACGCAGCTGCACCAGGCCAATTTCGTCCTGCCGGCGTTCCTCGCGGCAACCCAGCACGTCGCAATAGAAGCGCTGCATGACATCCGTATCGATGGCGCGCAGCACCACATGGTCGATCTCTGCGATACGGATCATCGTGCGCTCCCGGGGCTGCAGGATGGGTTACCAAGCATAAACCTTATGGATTCGGCTGATCGTCACTTGCCTGCGACGCCTGTATAATCAGCGGGGTAAACGCTTGGTGGGAGAAGCGGATGGCCCTTAGATCGGGCAGATCCGCTGCCGAAGACGCAACGCCCGTAATCGCTCAGGCCCCACACCATCAAGCGTAAACACTCTGGAGAGAGCGGTTGAATCCGCCGCCGAAGGGGCACGAGGCTGATCCATCAAGCTTCCAAACTCTCAGGCAAAAGGACAGAGGGGCGCCCCACGTGCGGCACGGCACGTTGTCTGCGGATGCCCCTGTCATGAACCACAAAACTTCCCTGCGCGACCTCGAGCACCATCACGCCTTCATCGAGCGCCACATCGGTCCCAACGATGCCGAGATCGCGCAGATGCTGCGAGTCATCGGCCACGATTCGCTGGAGTCGATGACCGACGCGATCGTGCCTGGCAAGATCAAGTCACCCGCTCCGTTGGCCCTGCCGAAAGCAATCACCGAGGTCGAGGCACTGGCCAAGATCCGCACCATCGCGGACAAGAACCAGGTGCTCAAGAGCTTCATCGGCCAGGGTTATTACGGCACCCATACGCCGAACGTCATCCTGCGCAACATCCTGGAGAACCCGGCCTGGTACACGGCGTACACGCCGTATCAGGCGGAGATCTCGCAGGGTCGCATGGAGGCGCTGATCAATTTCCAGACGATGTGCGCCGACCTCACCGGCATGGAGATCGCCAACGCCTCGCTGCTGGACGAAGCCACCGCCGCCGCCGAGGCGATGACGCTGGCCAAGCGCTCGTGCAAGTCCAAGAGCAACACGTTCTTCGTGTCGAACGGCGTGCATCCGCAGACGCTGGAAGTGATCCGCACCCGCGCCGAACCGCTGGGCATCGAACTGGTGATCGGCAACGACGCCGATGCGCTGAACCTCGATGCCTTCGGCGTGCTGCTGCAGTATCCGAACACCTTCGGCACCGTCAACGATTACCAGGCAATTGCCGCTGCCGTGCATGCGCGCGGTGGCCTGGTCGCCGTCGCCACCGACCTGCTCGCGCTGACCTTGATTGCCGCGCCGGGCGAATGGGGCGCTGACATCGTGGTCGGCAACAGCCAGCGCTTCGGCGTGCCGTTCGGCAACGGTGGCCCGCACGCCGCCTTCATGGCCTGCCGCGACGCGTACAAGCGCTCGATGCCGGGCCGCCTGATCGGCGTCTCGCTGGATGCCGAGGGCAAGCACGCCTACCGCCTTACCCTGCAGACCCGCGAGCAGCACATCCGCCGCGAGAAGGCCACTTCCAACATCTGCACCGCACAGGTGCTGCTGGCGGTGATGGCCAGCATGTATGCCGTGTACCACGGTCCGGAAGGCCTGGCCCGCATTGCGCGCCGCACGCATCGCCTCGCCTCGATCCTGGCCGCATCGCTGCGCCAGGCCGGTCACACCGTGGGTCCGGATTTCTTCGACACCCTGCATGTGGTGAACGTCGACGCCGACGCCCTGCTCGCCAAGGCCGAGGCGGCCGGCATCAACCTGCGCCAGATCCATGGCGAGAGCGTCGGCATCAGCCTCGACGAAACCACCACGCGCGCCGACGTGAGCGCCCTCGCCGCCTTGTTCGGCGCGTGCATCGACGACATCGACGAGCTGGATGCCGCCACGCCGGACGCACTGCCGACGGCGCTCGTGCGCAAGAGCGCGTTCCTGCAGCATCCGGTGTTCAACACGCATCACAGCGAGCACGAACTGCTGCGCTACATGCGCACGCTGGCCGACAAGGATCTGGCGATGGATCGCACGATGATCCCGCTGGGCAGTTGCACCATGAAGCTCAACGCCACCGCCGAGATGATCCCGGTAACCTGGCCCGAGTTCGGTAACATCCACCCGCTGGCACCGGTGTCGCAGACGAGGGGCTACAAGGAGCTGATCGACGGCCTGGAAGCGATGCTGGTCGAGTGCACCGGCTACGACGCGGTCAGCCTGCAGCCGAACTCCGGCGCGCAGGGCGAATACGCCGGCCTGCTGGCGATCCGCGCCTACCATCGCTCGCGCAATGAAGACCATCGCGACATCTGCCTGATCCCCGAGTCCGCCCACGGCACCAACCCGGCCTCCGCCCAGATGTGCGGCATGACGGTGGTGGTAACCAAGTGCGACGCGAATGGCAATGTCGATGTGGAAGACATCCGTCGCGCCGCCGAGAAGTACAGCGATCGTCTCGCCGCGCTGATGATCACCTACCCGTCCACGCACGGCGTGTTCGAGGAAGACATCGTCGCGATCTGCGAGATCGTGCATGCGCACGGCGGTCAGGTGTACACCGACGGCGCCAACATGAACGCGCTGGTCGGCGTGGCCAAGCCCGGCAAATGGGGCTCGGACGTATCGCACCTCAACCTGCACAAGACCTTCTGCATTCCGCACGGCGGCGGTGGCCCGGGCGTCGGCCCGTGTGCGGTGAAGTCGCATCTCGCACCGTTCCTGCCCAGGACGCTGAACGGCGAAGGCACGGTCGGCATGGTCAGCGCCGCCAGCTACGGTTCCGCTTCGATCCTGCCGATCTCGTGGATGTACATCACGTTGATGGGCCAGCAAGGCCTACGCAAGGCAACGCAAGTCGCCCTGCTCAACGCCAACTACATCGCCAAGCGGCTGGCACCGCACTACCCGACCCTGTACACCGGCCGTAACGGCCTGGTCGCGCACGAGTGCATCCTCGACCTGCGCCCGCTCAAGGACGCTACCGGCATCGGCGCCGAGGATGTCGCCAAGCGCCTGATCGACTTCGGCTTCCACGCGCCGACCTTGAGCTTCCCGGTCGCCGGCACGCTGATGGTCGAGCCGACCGAGAGCGAATCGCAGCACGAACTGGACCGCTTCATCGACGCGATGATCCAGATCCGCGACGAGATCCGCGCGATCGAAGACGGCAAGCTCGATCGCGAGGACAACCCGCTGAAGAACGCCCCGCACACCGCCACCATGGTCAGTGGCAGCGAGTGGACCCACGCCTACCCGCGTGAACTGGCCGCCTTCCCGCTGCCCAGCCTGAAGCTGCAGAAGTACTGGTCGCCGGTGGCACGCGTCGACAACGTCTACGGCGACAAGAACATCATGTGTGCGTGCATCCCGGTGGATGCGTACAAGGAAGAAGTGGAGGCGTAATCACTTCGCCTTTGCCTGATTGAAACCAAGGAGGCCCCGCTTTGTGCGGAGCCTCCTTGGTTTCCCACCCGGCATCAACGATGGGGCTCGACCGCACGCGTCGAAGACGACGTCGCAGCCAGCGGCACCTGACTGGCCTCCAGTTCGCGCAAGTCGAAATCCCTGACCGGCACCGGCTCGTAGTTCACGTTGAACGCCACCTCGCCGTAGTGCCAGCCGGTACGACGACGGAACGCGCCCCAGAAGCGCCGCAGCGTGACCAGTTGCTGGGCGACGATGCCACGCTGGTTGTCGGCATCGACCATCGGATCACCGACGCCGGTGGGATGCGCTGGCTCGCCGAACAGCGCGGTGCCGAACACGATATCCCACAGCGGGAAGATGAAGGCGTAGTTGCAGGCGTGCAGTTGCGGCCGATCCGGGTCCACCCGCATGTGATGCAGTCGGTGATAACGCGGATCGACCAGCACTTTCTCCAGCACCGGCCCGAAGTGCAGCCGCACGTTGGTGTGCCCGAGGTTCTGCAGCAGCTCGCCGGACAGCACCAGCAGCGCGAAGTCGGTCGGCGAGACACCGATCAGCAAGGATACCGCTGCCACAATCAGCGCTTCCAGCAAGTCGTCCAGATAGTGGTCGCGGTCGTTCGACCAGCAGCTGAGCTGGCGCTGGCTGTGATGCAGGCTGTGCAGCGCCCACCACCACGGAATCCCATGCTGCAGGCGGTGGATCAGGTAATAGACGAGATCGTAGATCGCGTAATAGATCAGGAAAAGCAGCACCGGATGATGGCCCAGCCAAGGCAGGATGCCCTGCACGCTGATCAGGCCGGCGGCATCGTCGCTGCTGCTGCCGCCACCAAGCCACTGGCTCAGCGGTGACAGCACCAGATAGGTGAACAGCGGCAGCACGCCGAACAGCTTGATCAGCGTATAGCTGCGATCGATAACCGTGATCCGGCGATCGGGCCAGTCCTCCGCCGGCCACAGGCTTTCCATTGGACGAAACACGAAGGCGATGATCGCTACCTGAACCGCGGTCAGCAGGAAGTACTGCGCGATCTCGCGCGGTTGATCAACATAGGCAGTGAGGTGGAACACGGCGAGGATCGGCACGATTGCATGATCGGCCAGCCAGCCCACCGCCGCGGACCAGAAATCGAAAATACCGTGCATGGTCGGAACGGGATGTGGCGAACGTGCGCAGGCTAAGCCAAAAACCGTTCAACAATCGTGCTTGTGCGCTGCCGTTTTCAGCTCCGGTTTATGCGGTTCAAGAGACCACTCATTCGTTGACGCTCATACATAGAAACAGTGCCATGCATAAGCCGCTGCGCCAAGCCACCATCAAGATCGCACTACCAAGCCGGCTAGCCCATCCCTAGCCAGCCGCAACGATGCCGTTCCGGCCCCGTTGCTTGGCCTGGTACAACCGCTTGTCCACCGCCTCGATGAACGACAACGGCTCATCGCCATGACCCGGAATCATGGTGCCCACACCCACACTCACGGTCAGCAGCGGGATGATTCCGGAGCGTGCGTGTGGGATCCGCTCCTTCGCAATCAGTTCGCGACAACGCTCGGCGATTTTCGTGGCGGCGCTTTCGTCCGTTTCGGGCAGCACCAGCACAAACTCCTCGCCACCAAAGCGGGCGAGGAAATCGCGTGCGCGCGTGGCAGCCTTGCCCAGGGCTTGTGCCACCAGCTTCAGGCACTGGTCGCCTTCGAGATGGCCGTAGTGGTCGTTGTACTGCTTGAAGTAATCGATATCGAGCATGACCAGTGACAGCGGCTGTTTGTTGCGTCGCGCGTTGCTCCACTCGATTTCCATGATCGCATCGAACCTGCGCCGGTTGGCGACGCCGGTCAGGCCGTCCTTGTAGGACAGTTCCTCCAGTTCCTTCTGCAAGCCGAGCAGTTTCTCTTCGGTGCGTTTGCGCTCGCTGATGTCGAACATGAATCCGATCAGTGAATCGACCGACCCGTCCGGGTTGCGTACCACGTGCACCACATCGCGAATCCATACGTATTCGCCGTTCTTGCACAGGGCGCGGTAATCCGCTTCATGATCGACGCCTGCCTTCGATTGCGCAATGCAGAAATCCACGGCCCATGCCCGTTCTTCCGGATGCATGCGTTCGGCCCAGTCCTGCGCACTCACCCAGCTGGAAGGTTCCCACCCGAGCAGTGCTTCGATCTGCGGTCCGATATAGGCAAACGTCATCGTGGCCCAGTCGATTTTCCAGGGGATCGCCCGGGTGGACTCCAGCAGGGTCTTGTAGATGTCGCTATCGCTATCCATCATCGTTTCCAATTCCGCTCGTAATTCTGGAAGACAGCCAGGATGACTGGCCTATCTTATTGAGTGGCTGTCGACGCACTGACTGCATGGCGTCACTTCCCGCCCCTCAAGGGCAGCGGGATAAGGCCTAATCAGGTGCCGCGCAAAAACACGTCTCGTGCACAACGTCATGCATGTGGCTTCCAACCTATCCATAGCCAGATTGCCAGCAGGGCTCTCACCTGTTCCGGGTCGTATCTGACAAGCAACGGTTGTGCCGGGTGTTGCGGCAATGCCCTGACTCCGTCCGAACCCGACGAAAAAGCCCCGATAAACGGGGCTCTTTCCGACTTTGCGAACGAAACCGTCTGACGCTCGAACTGTTCCTAACCACCAGACTTTGGAGGAGCCGGTGCATTGACCGGCTGCAGCGCGCCCACGCTCACGTGGCCGGTCCAGCCATCGAACACGCTCGCAGCCTGCTTGTCGATCGCATTGACCACGGTCTGCATCGATGGGCACTGCATCGGATCGGGCGACGGATCACTGGCATCCACCAGACCTTCCATGCAGTAGCTCCTTTCGCCGGCATTCAAGCGGACGAGTGTGGCCATGCCATCCGCATAGCGCTTCTCCGCACGCACCGCAGCGGTCGCATCGGCGTAGGTCGGGCGCATCTTGGCCAGCAGCTTTTCAGCGGTCTCCCGTTCGGCTGCGGTGGCGCTGGCATACGCTGATTTGTAGGCCACGGCGTAATCCGACTGGGGTCGTTCAGAGGCGAGTGCCAGCCACGCGATTGCCAGCGGACGATTCACCGGCTGGTGATCGCCATCCAATGCCATGATGCCGAGCACGTATTGCGCCGGTTTGCTGGCCCAGCCAGCCGCCTCGGTAAAGAACTTCTTCGCGTAGGCATAGTGCTGTTGGCCGTAGTTCTGCGTGGCCAGGCAATAAAAGTAGTCGCCCGGCAGGAAACGCTCCTCACCTATCGCGCACTTGGCGGAGGCAAGATCGGCATCACTTGGCGCCTTGTCTGCAGCCTGGGATGCCTGAGTGCCATTCGCAGCCGCGCTTACCACCATCGGCACCGCGATTGCACTCATCAGCAATGCCGAAAACAACAGATGCGGCCTGGACTTCAAGTACCACCCGTTCATGGCATGTCTCCCTTGGTCGGTTCACTGAATCAGGCATCCAGTCGACATATTAACGCCGATACACCGCGCCAGGGTGACAGCGGGTGATGTCATGCAAACCGGATCCAGTGCATCAATAACGGCCGCCGATGACGCCGAAGCGCATGGTGTTTGCGCACCATGCGCTTCGGCCATGGCTTACGACTTGGTCCAGGGTGTGCCGCCCGCATAGTCACTGCTGAGCGTGTTGTTGAGCTGGGTCATGATGGCTGCCGTGGTGGTGATCAACCCGAGTTCCCGGTTCTCCGTCAGCGAGGCCGAGGAGAAGTTCTCCGAGCCCACGAAGGCCTTCGCGGTCGAGGTACCGTAGTCGGCCACGATCACCTTGGCGTGTACGTAAAACCCGGTCGTGGTATCCGGATAGGTGCTGATCTTCACGCCGGCCTTGGTGAGAGCTTCGAATTCGCTCTCGTAATCGTTGTCGTCGTTGGTCATGCACACGGTCACCTTGACGCCGCGCTTGGCTGCATTCTCCAATGCAGTGACGATGGTGCTGTAGCTCATTTCCTCGTTCTCGATCAGCAGGCTGTCCTTTGCACCATTGATCAGGTTGACCAGGTCGGTCTTGGACACGGTCGGGCTCCAGACCAGGTCGTCACCCACCGGCGGCGTGATCGTCTGGGCCTTGAAGTCGGAGTTGAACGTGCTTTCGATGGCAGCCACATCGGACGGATCGTTCTCGATCACCGCGAAATCGCGGGTGGTGCTGTAGTAGCGGCTGGTCAGGTTGAGCGTCATCACCGCGCTGGTGGTGTTGTCGATGGTGATGGTCTTCTGATGGGTGGCGGCGTACTTGGTCCATGCCCAGACCACGCTCACACCGCAATTCTGCAGCTGTGTATACGCCGCCTGGTTGTTGCTCTTCTCGAGGTTCTGATCGAGGATCACGCGCACGGCGATACCGTTCTCGGCAGCGGTGCAAAGCAGGCCCGAAGCCTGCGTATCGACCAGCTCGTACATCGTCATGTCGATGCTGGACTTGGCCGACTGGATCAGGTTGTAGATGGGCGTGAGGCCCTGGTCCGGTTCGATTACCAGCGTCTGGGTGACGGTGGTGCTGGCTTGAGTACCCTCATTGGCGAGAGTCTGTGCAGAAACACCAGCACAGCCGGTACAGAATACAGAAGCGAAAAGTGCTGCCTTGACGGCAACGGATAACCCGCAACGATCTTTCATGTTTAAGTCCTTTTGATTTGGATGACAGTTGAGGTGCGAATCCATGCGGTTCGTGGTCACCGCTCTCCCTGAGCGGATGCCGGCTGTCCAACCGATCCAGTGCTCCCCTGCAGCAGACGCGCAAGCGCCACAGCCGTGCTGGATTGGAGCGTGGCTTTGTGACGTTGATCTTTCCGTTAATCAGTGCAGGTTTCTGCGTTTAGAATTTGTACATGCTGCAAGCGCTGCTTCATGAACACAGGTGCCGGCGTCCGCACATGGTCAATCGCAACGTGCTGCTTGCCATCTTGTTGATGCCGCTGCTGGCAGTTGCCAGCGACGCGCCACCTGTTGGCAGTTTGCAACACGACGTGGTGTTCACCGATTACTCGCCACTGTCGCGTAGCAGCGAACTGGTGCGGCGCCTGCTGAGTCCGTTGAACGCACTGGGCGTCAGCCAGTTATCGATGCGCCCGGGCCATGCCATACGTGAGCAACCGCTCGATCTGGCGCTGGAAAAATTCGTCGTCTACGTGCCCTCGCACGTGCCGCCACACGGCTACGCCCTGCTGGTGTTCGTGCCGCCATGGCAGGAGGCCGCCGTACCGTCATCATGGATACCACCCCTGGATCGCCACGGCATGATCTACGTCAGCGCAGGGAATTCCGGCAACGATGCGGACGTGCTCGATCGCCGCGTGCCCCTGGCCCTGCTGGCTGCATACAACATCATGCAGAAGTACCCGGTGGATCCGCAGCACATCTATGTCGGCGGATTCTCCGGCGGTTCGCGAGTGGCCGAGCGCATCGCGCTGGGCTATCCGGATCTGTTCCATGGCGCCCTGCTGCTGGCCGGCAGCGACCCGATCGGCACGGCACAGCTGTCGTTACCGCCAGCGACATTGTTCCTGCAGTTTCAGGACACCACGCGACTGGTCTACCTCACCGGTCAGAATGACGAGGACCACCTCGACATGGATACTCGCAGTAAACAGTCGTTGCGCGAGTGGTGTGTCTTCCACCTGGATACCGTGTCGGCGCCATGGTCGGGTCATGAGGTAGTCGCACCCGGGCCGCTCAATCACGCGCTGGATTTGCTGGACAAACCCGCGCAACCCGATGCCGGCAAGCTCGCCGATTGCCGTGCACGCATCGACAAGCATCTGAGCGACCAACTGCAGCAAGCGGAAAGCCTGCTGGCCAATGGCAAGTCCGATGCAGCACGCACGTTGCTGGACAAGGTCGACGTCCGTTACGGCGGCTTGGCTGCGCCCCGCAGTATCAAGCTGGCCGAGAAAATCGCGACACCGCACTAGATGCCCACCTCGGGCAGCGGCTGGATACCCGCTGCGCAATTTCATGCGGACCTGACCATCTTCGCCTGTCACGCTCTTGTCGCGACTCTCGTCTAGCTTCGGCCGGACCAACCGACGGGAGTTGCCGATGTCATCCGATGCCGCTGCCACAGCGATTGCGAGCCCGGGCAAAAGCTCCGGCCGCCTGTTCGCGATCATCTTCGGGTTGATCCTGCTGATCGGTGGCAGCTACGCTGCCGTACACCTGATGCAGGATCTGGCCGTCGTCAAATCCGGCAACGCGGCGCCCTACATCCTGCTCGGTGTGGCCTTGCTGATCGCGCTCGGCTTCGAGTTCGTCAACGGCTTCCATGACACCGCCAATGCGGTGGCCACGGTGATCTATACGCACTCGATGGCGCCCAATCTCGCGGTGATCTGGTCGGGTGCGTTCAACTTCCTCGGTGTGCTGACGTCGTCCGGTGCGGTCGCCTTCACCATCGTGGCACTCCTGCCGGTGGAGCTGATCCTGCAGGTGGGCAGCCAGGCCGGCTTCGCGATGGTGTTCGCGCTGTTGATCGCAGCGATCCTGTGGAACCTGGGCACCTGGTATTTCGGGCTGCCGAATTCGTCCTCGCATACCCTGATCGGCTCGATCATCGGCGTGGGCCTGGCGAACCAGCTGATGTCCACCGCCAGCGGCACCAGCGGCGTGAACTGGGACGCCGCGATGGGCGTGTTCAAGGGCCTGGTCTTTTCGCCGATCGCCGGCTTCCTGCTGGCCGGCCTGTTGATGGTGATACTGAAGGCGGTAGTGAAGATCCCTGCCCTGTACCGCGCGCCGGAAGGCAACAAGCCGCCGCCGTGGCCGATCCGCGCGCTGCTGGTGCTCACCTGCACCGGCGTGAGCTTCAGCCATGGCTCCAACGACGGCCAGAAAGGCATGGGCCTGATCATGCTGATCCTGATCGGCACCGTGCCGACCGCCTACGCATTGAACGGCGCGGTGACCGGCAGCCAGGTGAAGACCTTCCACCAGGTATCCGCGGAAGCACAACAGGTGCTGGCCAGCCTCGGCAACGGCATGAGCGTCACCGTCGATCCGCGCAAGACCGTGACTGCCGCCGTGCAGCAGCAGACATTCCTGCCCGGCACGGCGCCCGCGCTGGCCGCGCTGATGGCGTCGATCGACAAGCAGCTCGGTGATCGCACCTCGCTCAAGGCCGTGCCGCCGGATCAGATGGGCAACGTCCGCAACGATATCTACCTGGCCGATACCGCGATCCCGCTGGTACTGAAGCAGCCCGGCCTCACCTCGCAGCAGACTGCCACGCTGACCTCATGGCGCGGCCTCGGCACGCAGGCGACGCAGTTCATTCCGCCGTGGGTGAAAGTGGCCGTGGCGCTGGCCCTCGGCCTGGGCACGATGGTCGGCTGGAAGCGCATCGTGGTCACCGTCGGCGAGCGCATCGGCAAGGAGCACCTGACCTACGCGCAAGGCGCCTCCGCCGAACTGGTGGCGATGGTGCTGATCCAGGCCGCGGACATGTATCACCTGCCCGTCAGCACCACCCACGTACTCACCTCCGGCGTCGCCGGCACCATGGCCGCGAACGGCTCCGGCCTGCAATGGAGCACCGTGCGCAGCCTGCTGATGGCGTGGGTACTGACCCTGCCCGCCTCGATCCTGCTGGCGGGTTCGTTGTTCGTGGTGTTCCGGCACATCTTCTGAAGAAAGGTTAGCGAAGAGTCCGCGCGCTTACTCTTCCGGCGCGGGTTTCATCTTCTCCAGCACATCTTCCAGATCGGTGATCGCCGTCTCCAGCGCCTCATGCAACTGCCCCTGGCGATCCATCAGGTCGGCAATCTTGTCGGCCAGCTTCAGCTTGGACAATTCACCGTCGAACAACAGCCACTCCGCCGTCAGCGTTTCCACGTTGTTCTTGGAGTAGTGCCGCATCTCCTTGAGCTGCGCCACCGTGTCGCCGATATGGTCGGCGGGAGTCTTGGCATGTTCGTCGGACATTTGCAGTTCCTCTTGGCGAAGAGTAGCTATTCGCTCGAACCGTAACGTCAAGGACGCGAAGCCGAGGTCAATGGTCGGCTGGCTCGGCTTGGTCAACCTTCCCCCAGAGGCAGAAGCCGCCTAAGCTGAAAGCTATATGAAGGCTACGTCGTAGTACAGGTGGAATGATGAGCGCGGAAATACAGTCAATTCAGGCCTCGCTACGCTCTTTTGCAGAAGAACGTGAGTGGGGTCAGTTCCATTCGCCAAAGAATTTGGCAGCGGCATTGTCGGTGGAAGCCGCCGAACTTCTTGAGCATTTCCAGTGGCTGACAGAAGAGCAAAGTCGTGCGATCCCGGAAGAAAAACGCGATGCCATTGCGCAAGAGATCGCAGATGTTCTCCTCTATCTGCTGCAGCTTGCCGACAAGCTTGGAATAGACCCGCTTGACGCAGCGCGCAACAAAATGAAACTCAACGCCGCCAAATACCCTGTCGATCGCGCGAAAGGGACGATGAAGAAGTACTCTGAACTTTGAAGCAAGGCCACAGGGGGCCGAAGCGTGATTGTCTATCAGGCAAATAAAAACAAATTCTTGGACGATCACGACAATCGGGATATCGAAAACGTCATCTCCGCCAAGTTTCTGCAGCGCACTGGTCGTTACGCACCTGAGGCAGAATTTCGTTCCTGGAAGAACTCGCTTGGTGAAATGGCCAAGGTGCTACGCGATCCCGACATTCCTGACGATATTGGCGTCGGTGTCGAATTCGGCATCCCTCAAACCTCCAAGCGCATCGATTTTATCCTTTCAGGACGAACCGATGATGGCCCGAATCTCATCATTGTCGAACTCAAACAGTGGTCCGAGGCCAAACTCACCGAAAAAGATGGCATTATCATCGCTCGTCGCGGTGGTTCATCAGCCGAACGCGAGGGCGCGCATCCCTGCTATCAGGCATGGTCGTATGCGGCGCTGCTTGAGGGCTTCAATGAAGCCGTGTACAAGCGCAGCGTAGTACTCAGTCCTTGTGCATACCTCCACAACTACGTCCAAGATGGCGTTATCGACCACCCTGCGTATTACGGCGACTATATTCGGAAAGCACCGTTGTTTTTGAAAGGTGAAGTCGAGCGCCAGCGCCTTCGAGACTTCATCAAAAAGCATGTGAAGTACGGAGACAATGCCGAACTGATCTTCGAGATCGAAAACGGCCGCATTCGACCATCCAAGATGTTGGTGGATAGCTTGGTCGGGATGATGAAGGGCAACCGCGAGTTCGTTCTCATCGATGATCAAAAAGTCGCCTTCGAGAATTCGGTGTTGCTGGCTACGCGTGCATCGGAAGAGAAGAAACAGGTTGCCATTATTCAAGGTGGCCCTGGCACTGGAAAATCGGTAATTGCAGTCAACCTGCTCGCTCATCTCTCCAAGCTGGGCCTAGTCAGCAAATACGTCTCCAAAAACGCCGCGCCGCGCGCAGTCTTCAAAGCCAAGCTGACAGGCACCTTCAGGCAAACCGTCATCGGCAATCTGTTCTCAGGCTCTGGATCCTTTTTTGAAACTGAGTCCAACGCATTTGACGTCCTGATCGTCGACGAGGCACACCGGCTCAACGAGAAGTCGGGGTTATACGGAAACCTTGGTGAGAACCAGATCAAGGAAATCATCCAAAGCAGCAAGTGCACAATCTTCTTTGTCGATGACGACCAGATCGTTACTCTGTCCGACATTGGCCGCACGGCTGAACTCGAGAAGTGGGCGCATTCGCTCGGTGCCGAAGTTACACATCTACAGTTGGATTCGCAGTTCCGATGCAGTGGATCAGACGGCTACATGGCGTGGCTGGATAACACTCTTGGCATACGTGAAACCGCCAACAGTGTGCTCGAACCTAACGAGTTCGATTTCCGAGTCGTTGACTCTCCCAATGAACTCCATCAACTAATCGCCGAGCGAAATGCCGTCAACAACAAGTCCCGCGTCGTAGCGGGCTACTGTTGGGACTGGGTCAGCAAAAATAATCCCGATCAATTCGATGTCGTGATCCCGGAGCACGGTTACGCCAAACGCTGGAACCTCGACAAAGACGGCAGCCTTTGGATCATGGCGCCAAACTCCATTGAAGAAGTCGGCTGTATCCACACGTGCCAGGGACTAGAGCTTGACTATATCGGCGTAATCATCGGGCCTGATTTGATCGCGCGAGATGGAATGCTTACTGCCGTACCCAAAGCCCGCTCCAACAATGATCGCTCTATACGAGGTTGGAAAAAGATGATGAAGACAGATCCCGATGGCACGCTAGAACGGGTCGACCGAATCATCCGAAATACCTACAAGACGCTCATGACTCGCGGTATGAAGGGTTGCTATGTCTACAGCACAGATCTAGAGACAAGTTATTTTTTCAAGAACCACTTGGCAAACATCAAAATTAAGAAACAGTAGAAGATGCCGATGCCAACAAAAAAGAGCCCCTGTCAGGGACTCTTTTTTATCTGTTGCTTCGGTATCTTGCCAATCAAGCAAACGGATCATCCAACACAATCGTGTCGTCACGATCCGCGCCGGTGGCGACCAACGCCAAACGGCAGCCGGAGAGTTCTTCCACCGCGCGCAGGTATGCGCGAGCCGCGGGCGGCAGCTTGTTCCAGTCGCGGATGCCGGCGGTGGATTCTTCCCAGCCGGGGAATTCCAGGTAGACCGGCTTGCACTCGTCCCAGCCGTCGGCGTCGAGCGGGGCCAGTTCGCGGCGCTTGCCGCGGTATTCGTAGGCGATGCAGACCTTGATGGTTTCCAGGCCGTCCAGCACGTCGAGCTTGGTGATGGCCAGGCCGTTGATGCCGTTGATCTGGGTGGCGCGCTTCAGCGCGACCAGGTCGATCCAGCCGCAGCGGCGCGGGCGGCCGGTACTGGCGCCGAACTCGTTGCCGACCTTGCGCAGACGCTCGCCCATCTCGTCGTGCAGTTCGGTGGGGAACGGGCCGCTGCCGACGCGCGTCGCATAGGCCTTGCAGATGCCCAGCACGTAGTCGATATCGCCCGCGCCCACGCCGGTGCCGGCCAGCGCGCCGCCGATGGTGGTGTTGCTGGAGGTGACGTAGGGATAGGTGCCGTGGTCGATGTCGAGCAGCGCGCCCTGCGCACCCTCATACATGATGTTGCCGCCTTCCCTGCGGATGTCGTGCAGGATGGTGGCAACGTCGTCGACCATCGGGCGGATGTATTCGCCCCAGGCCATCGCGTCGTCCAGCACCTTCTGGTACTCGACCGGCTCGACCTTCAGCCACTGGGTGAGGATGAAGTTGTGGTAGTCGACGGCGGTCTTGATCAGCGCCGGCAGTTCATGCGGGTACATCAGGTCGGCCACGCGCACGCTGCGGCGGGCGACCTTGTCCTCGTATGCCGGGCCGATGCCGCGGCCGGTGGTGCCGATGGCCTTGCCGCCGGCGGCGACTTCGCGCGCCTTATCGACGGCGATGTGGTACGGCATGATCAGCGGCGTGGCCGGGCTGATCTTGAGCCGCGAGCGCACTTCGACGCCGTTGGCCTCGAGTTCGGCGATTTCCTGGATCAGTGCCTCGGGCGACAGCACCACACCGTTGCCGATCAGGCACAGTGCGTCGTCGCGCAGGATGCCCGAGGGGATCAGGTGCAGCACGGTCTTCTTGCCCTTGATCACCAGGGTGTGACCGGCGTTGTGGCCGCCCTGGAAACGCGCCACCGCACTGACCCGCTCGGTCAGCAGGTCGACGATCTTGCCCTTGCCTTCGTCGCCCCACTGGGCACCTAGGATGACTACTGACTTACCCATGATGTTCTCGCTTCGTTGGTCATGCCCGCTGATGGGGCATCGTCAAATATTTAGATGTCATTCCGGCGTCGGCCGGAATGACATGTGGTCCGGAATAACGTGCCGAAATCCGCCGGCTCAGCGCTTGCCCGATGCCGCCGGGTTACTGAAGTAGCGCATGAATTCCGAATCGGGTTTCAGGATCAGCACGCCCTTGCCATCCTCGAACGACGTCTTGTACGCCTGCAGGCTGCGGTAGAACGCAAAGAACTCCGGATCCTGGTTGTAGGCCTCGGCATAGATCTGCGCCGCCTGCGCATCGCCTTCGCCACGCACCTTGGCTGCGTCGCGCTGGGCATCGGCGCGCAGCACCTGGCCCTGGCGGTCGGCATCGGCCTGGATCGTCTCGGCCGATTCCTGGCCGGTGAAGCGCAATTCGTTGGCCAGTTGCAGGCGCTCGGCGCGCATGCGCTTGTAGACCGATTCGCTGACCTCGTTGGGCAGGTCGATGCGCTTGATGCGCACGTCGACCACGGCGATGCCGAGGTTCTTGCGCGCCGAGACGTCAGTCTGCTGGCGCACGCGCTCGGTGATGTCCTTGCGGCCGCCGGAGATCAGGTCAGGCAAGGTGCGCGCGTTGAACTCGAAACGCAGTGCATCCTTGACGATCGGGGTCAGCCGCTGCGCCGCCATCAACTGGTCGCCGCCGGTGGCGCGGTAGTAGGCAGCGTTGTCGGCGACGCGCCATTTCACGTAGAAGTCGACGTTGACGCTCTTCTTCTCGGAGGTGAAATAACGCTCGGGCGGCGCATCCAGCGAGAGGATGCGCTTGTCGAAATCCATCACCTGCTGGATCACCGGCAGCTTGAAGTGCAGCCCCGGCTGGTAGTCGGTATGCACGATGCGGCCGAACTGCAGCAACAGCGCGCTGTGCCCTTCGCTGACCACGAACATGCTGTTGAGGCCGAGCAGGATGACGATGGCCGCGATGATGGCGGCGGTGAGCTTCATCATGGCTGGGTCCCCTTGTCGGCCGCGGTGCTGGCCGGCGCCGGCGTGATCGCACCGGCCGTGACCGTGCCGGTTTCCGGCGCTGTCGCGCCGCCCTGCTGGCTTGGCAGGTTGATGATGTTGCGGCCGTCGGAGCCGTCGATCACCTTGGGATTGTCGGCCATCACCTTTTCCATGGTTTCCAGCCACAGGCGCTTGCGCGTCACTTCGGGCGCGGCCTTGTACTGGGTGAGCAGCAGGTTGAAGCGGGCCGTGTCGCCCTGTGCGCGGGCAATCCGCTCGGCCTTGTAGCCGGCCGCCTCGGCGGCGATGCGCGCAGCGTCGCCACGCGCCACCGGCACCACCTTGCTGGCATAGGCCAGGGCACCGTTCTCGATGCTCTGCTTGTCCTCGCGGGCGTTGTTGACGTCGTCGAAGGCGTCCTTCACCTCGTTCGGCGGGGACACGTTCTGGAAGCTGACTTCGGTGACGCGCAAGCCGGAGTCGTAGCCGTCCAGCGTCTTCTGCAGAGTCACCTGGGCCTCGCTGACCAGGCTCGCGCCGGCGGCGGACAGGATCTGGTCCATGTCGCTGCCGCCGATCACCGAGCGCACCGCCGCTTCCGCCGCGGCGCCGATGGTGCCGTCCGGATCGTTCAGCGAGAACAGGTATTTGCGCGAATCGTCCACCTGATACTGCACGGTGAAGTCGATCGTGATGATGTTCTCGTCCTTGGTCAGCATCGCCACCTTGTCGGTAACCGAGCGGATGCGGGTGGCCTCGACCTTGGTGACCGATTCGATCGGCTGCGGCAGCTTCAGGTGGAAACCCGGTGCCAGCGTGCGCGAGTATTCGCCGAAACGCAGCACCACGCCGGTCTGGCGCGCACCAATGATGGTGTAGCAGCTGAGCACCAGGGCAACCGCCAGCAACACCAGCACGCCGGTGAGGATGCTGCCGGGACCGTGTCCGAGCTTGCCGAGAAGGGATTTCAGGTTGCCGAGCAGGTCATCCAGTGGCGACTTGCCGGACTGGCGCTTCCTGCTCCACGGATCGTTCTGCCCGTTCTTGCCGGGTTCATTCCATGCCACTGTCAGTCTCCTTGAGGCCGTCGGAGGCCGGCAACCACGGCCGGAACACGCGTTGAACCGGGTTACACATGAGATTCAGCCAAAGCTGTCGAGGTTGGTGTGCAGCCCATGGGGGAGCCGCACAAACGCTGGATATTCTAGCAGAGCCGGATGACATCGTCCGCTGCGCAACAGCCCTACTCCGCCGGAGCCAGCAGTTCGCGCAGCAGGAGGGTTTCAGCCGCATTGCCGCCACTGAGCGGTGCGATCACGCTGCGCGGCGCGTCGATGCGCAGCTGCCAGCCATGTTCGTCCACGGTTTCGCCGGTGATCGCACCGGCCGCCTTCAGCCGCGCATGCAACCGGCCGGCTGACAGCGGCAACTGCAAGGCCGACTGTACCCGTTCACCGCCAAGCAATTCGCCCAGCGCCTCGCGCAGCAGATCGAGCCCGATACCGGTGGCGGCGGACAGCCAGACGCGCACGGGTTTACCGGCGGCATCGCGGTCGATTCGCGGTTCGGCGCCAGCCAGGTCGATCTTGTTCATGATGTGCAGCTGCGGCACGTCGCCGGCATCGATCTCTTCCAGCACGTTGTCGACCACGCGGCGCAGGCGCTCGCGCTCCTCGTCGGCCGCATCGCTGACATGCAGCAGCAGGTCGGCATCGCGCGCCTCGGCCAGAGTGGCGCGGAACGCGGCGACCAGGTCATGCGGCAGCTCGCGGATGAAGCCGACGGTATCGGCCAGAACGGCCGGGCCGCAGCTCAGGTCCTCCAGCTTGCGTACAGTGGGATCGAGCGTGGCGAACAGCAGGTCGGCGGCAAAGACTTCGCCGGTGGTCAATGCATTGAACAGGGTCGACTTGCCGGCATTGGTGTAACCGACCAAGGCCACCCGCGGCACGGTGTTGCGCAGCCGCGCGCGACGCTGCTGGCCACGCTGGGTCTGTACCTTCTCCAGCCGCTTGCTGAGCATCTTGACCCGCTCGGCGAGCAGGCGGCGGTCGGTTTCCAGCTGGGTTTCGCCAGGGCCGCGGTTGCCGATGGCGCCGCCACGCTGGGCGTCCAGATGGGTCCAGCCGCGCACCAGCCGGGTGGCCAGGTGCTTGAGCTGGGCGAGTTCCACTTCCAGCTTGCCTTCGTGCGAGCGGGCGCGCTGGGCAAAGATGTCCAGGATCAGCCCGGCGCGGTCGACGACGCGGATGCCCAGATGCTTCTCGAGGTTGCGCTCCTGCACCGGCGTGAGCACGTGGTCGACCAGCACCAGGTCGGCCTCCAGCGCACGCGCCGCCTCGGCGACCTCGTCGGCCTTGCCGCTGCCGATGTAATAACGCGGGTTGGGATCCTCGACGCGGGCACTGATGACACCCAGCACCTCGGCACCGGCGGACTTCACCAGTTCGGCGAACTCCGCTGCGCGGCGCGCCGTATCACCTTCGCCGCGGGAATGCGGCAGAACCAATACGGCGCGGTCGCCTTTCTTTTGTCTATCGAACACGAGTGGGCATGATCCTTCAGGAGCAGACCTACTTCATGCGGGCTGACACCCCGTCAATCAAGCGTCTGCGTCATTCGAGGCCGGCGTCGGGTCGATGTGGCCTTCATGGCCATCGTGACCGTCATGGCCATTGCCGATACGCACATTGCGGCTGGGCACCACGGTGGAGATGGCGTGTTTGTAGACCATCTGGCTGACCTGGTTGCGCAGCAGCACCACGAACTGGTCGAACGACTCCACGGTTCCCTGCAGCTTGATGCCGTTGACCAGATAGATGGCCACCGGCACACGCTCGCGCCGCAACGCATTCAGAAACGGATCCTGCAACGATTGTCCCTTGGACATTTCTTGTTCTCCCCTTGCCACGGACAGGTCCGGGAAAAAACGCCAAAGGCGCCCCGGCCCAACATGACTGGGATGTTAGCCGTTTTCAAATGATTGATGGAAGGGGATTTTTGCGTGCCGGCGGCGCACTGGATCACGCTGGTGACGGTTTGGCATGCTGCAAACCACCCGATTCGCCCAGGAACAGCTGCACCGCATCCGCTGCACGGGCTGGCAGATCGGGGCGATCGGGCTCGAACAGGCGTGCACCGACGTCGCTGCGCAACCAGGTGATCTGCCGCTTGGCCAACTGGCGGGTGGCGAAAATGCTGCGGTCGCGGAACTCAGCCGGAGTGGAATCGCCGTCCAGGTGCTCCCACGCCTGCCGGTAGCCGACCGCACGGATCGCCGGCAGGTCGGCATGCAGGTCGCCGCGGGCACGCAGGGCGCGCACTTCGTCGAGAAAGCCTGCCTCCAGCATCGCGTCGAAGCGATGCGCGATGCGTTCGTGCAGGAGGTGGCGATCGGCGGGCAGCAGGGCCAGCTTGAGTACGCGCCAAGGGAAGTGTGCGTGGTTCCTGCCGAGCTGGAGTTCGGACAACGTGCGGCCGGTCAGCTCGATCACTTCCAGTGCCCGTTGCACTCGTTGCGCGTCGTTGCAGCCGATCCGTTGCGCGGTAGCCGGGTCGAGCCGTGCCAGCATGGCATGCATCGCGGGCCAGCCCAACCGCCCGGCCTCGTCAGCCAGTCGTGCCCGCGTCGCGGGATCGGCTTCCGGCAAATCGGAAAGCCCCTGCTGCAGGGCGCGGAAATACAATCCGGTGCCGCCAACCAGCAACGGTACCCTGCCCCGCGCGCTGATCTGCTGCATTACCGGCACCGCGTCCGTGCGGAAATCCGCTGCCGAATACGGTTGCGACGGATCGCGGATATCGACCAATGCATGCGGATAACGCGCCAGCGTCGCCGGATCCGGCTTGGCGGTGCCGATATCCATGCCGCGATAGACCAGCGCCGAATCCACGCTGACCAGGTCCAGCGGAAAGCGCTCGCTCAACGTGCATGCCAGCGCGGTCTTGCCCGAAGCCGTCGGGCCCATCAGGAAAATGGCGAGAGGGCGCTGGTCGACTGACATCGCTCCATTGTAGCGGGCACGTCGGCGTCAACCAGCGCCGCGTGAAATGCGTTTCAGCGAAGCCACATCCGCACTTGCAGCTCCGCCAGCCGAGCAGCGATGCGCAGTTCGACGACCATCACGCGATTCCTGCCCACCATCAGAAGCCTCTCTCATGACGTCCACGAAACCGCTCGGTCTGCCACGGGCACTGCTGCTCGCCACGTCTTCACTTGCAGTTGCCGGCACGCTCCACGCCGCCGGTTCTGGCCTGCTTGACTACAGCGGTATCTGGCGACTGGACGAGCAACACAGCGACAGCCCGTCCGATATCGACGCGCGCCTGCGCCTGGAAAGAAAGCGCGAAGAACCCGTGCAGCAGCCCGCCAGCAGCTCGTCGACCGGCACGCCATCGGCAGGCCAGAAAAGCGGCCAGCATGGCGGTCATGGTGGCGGCAATGGCATGGGTGGCCACGGCGGCCATGGCGGCGGCCGTGGCCAGTCCAAGACATCGACGAGCGACAACGGGACGGCACCTCCCGATGCGCCACCACCGCTGCTTGCCGACGATTCGCTGCTGAACGTGCAGCAGGATGCCAAGGGTATCCGGGTAGTGCTTGGCGACAAGGATCAGCTGGACAGCAGGCTCGACGGCTTTGCCCGGCAGTCGCTCAACGGCAGCGCGATGGTGCAGAGCCAGCTGACCGCCACGGGTCTGCAGATCAGCATGCAGTTCGATGGTGATGTCCGCCTCCGGCAAGACTGGGTGCAGTCACCCGATGGCCATCATCTGACCGTCACCGAAACGTGGACCACGCCTGCCGTGCAACAGCCGATCGTGTTCAAGCGCAGCTACGACCGGCTGGATATGTAGGAGCGGCTTCAGCCGCGATGCTTTCGGGCTTTGTTGGGCTGGATCAGGAGCATCGCGGCTGAAGCCGTTCCTGGAAGCCGCACAAAGCAAAGGCCCGCGTCATCGACGCGGGCCTTTGTCTTTTCATGGGCTACTGACTTACTTCGCCGGCACGCCCATTTCCTTGAGCAGGTTGTCGGCGTGGTCGAGGTGGTGCATCACCCACAGCATGTAGCGCACGTCGACCTGGATCGAGCGGTTGAGCTGCGGGTTGAACAGCCAGTCGCCGCTCACCGATTCCCAGTTGCCGTCGAATGCCAGGCCGACCAGCTGGCCGTTGGCATCCATCGCTGGTGAGCCGGAGTTGCCGCCGGTGATGTCCAGGTCGGCGAGGAAGTCGACCGGCAACGTGCCCTGCTTCTTGCTGGCGTAACCGTCGAACGCCTTCGCCTTGATCGCGGCGATCTCGGCCTTCGGCGCATCGAACGGCTCAACGCCGGTGTCCTTCTCAAGGATGCCCTGCACTGTGGTGAACGGCGAATAGCTGGCGCCATCACGCGGTGCCACGCCCTGCACGTTGCCGAAGGTGACGCGCAACGAGCTGTTCGCATCCGGATACACCGGCAGGTGCTGCGAATCCTTCCACGCGATCATCGCCTGCATGTAGCGCGGGCGCAGCTTGCTCATCTCGCCGGCACGGGCGTCCATCTCGTCCGTGAGCTTCTGCAATTGCGGCTGCACCGCAACGGCGAGCTTGAGCATGCTGTCGTTGCTGGCGTCGATCGCCTTGGCGTCGGCCTTGAACCACTTCAGACGCTCGGCGGTGCTGCCCAGCTGGCTGCCGGCGTATAGCGCGGCAACCTTCTGCGTCAGCTGCGCTTCGGTCTTCGCATCGCCCAGCCACGCATCGAGCGCGGGCAGACGCTGATGCTGCGGCAGGGTCACGTAACGCTGCAGCGCGTAGACCATGAACTGCTGGTCGACTTTCGGATCGTAACGGCGCTCCATCTGCTTGAGGCCGCCCTCGATGCGTACTTCGTCGCGCTGCTGGTAGCCGGCATCGCGTTCCAGATCGGGCTTGGCACGCTCCTTCGACAAATGCACCAGGCGTACTGCGCTGCTGAACATCGCACTGCGGTTGAGCAGAGTAAGGTCCAGATCACGCTCACGACCGGCCTTGTCGGCGGCGATGGCTTCGCGCAGTTTGCCGATGTCAGCCACCAGCGTCTCGTTGTCGGCACCGCCCTGTTGCTTCAGCCACGCATCAAGCTGGGCTTCCTGCGCGCGCTTGACGTTGACCGCGTCGGCACGTCGCAACCCTTCGAGCTGGCCACCGAAGTTCTTCAGATAGTTGTTGAGGCTGGCGACCATGCTGGCGTACTTCACCGTCACGTCGGGATTGGCCTTGCCGGCGCTGTCGATGATGTTCAGCGTGTCCTGGTAGATCTTGATCTGGGTCGGATAGACCCAGTCGATCGAGCTCTGCACTTCGTCGGCGAGGCGGTAGCGATTGGTGCGACCGGGATAGCCGACCACCATCACGTAGTCGCCGTTCTCCACGCCTTGTGGGTTCACCTTCAGCACGTGCTTCGGGTGATACGGCACGTTGTCCTTCGCATAGGTGGCCGACTTGCCATCCTTCGAGACGTAGGCTCGCAGGTAGCTGAAGTCGCCGGTGTGGCGCGGCCACATCCAGTTGTCGACGTCGCCGCCGAATTTGCCGATCGACTCCGGCGGCGCGTAGACCAGGCGCACGTCCTTGATCTCCAGTTGCTTGATCAGCTGATAGCTATAGCCGCCATGGAAGGTGTAGACGTCGCAGCGGTAACCGTCGCCCTCGCAGCTTTTCACCAGCTCCTTGATCGCCAGCTCGATTGCCTTGTAGCGCTCGGCGCCGCTCATCTGGTCGTTGAGCCTGGCGGTCACGTCCTTGGTGACGTCGCGGATCTCCTCGGTGACGAACACACGCATGTCCGGCGAGCCCTGCAACTCATCCGCCTTGGTCTTGGCCAGGAAGCCGTCGACGATCAGGTTCTTCTGCGGCGTGGAGTTGTACTGCAGCGCGCCGTAGCCGCAATGATGGTTGGTGACGATCAGGCCGTCCGGCGACACGAACGACGCGGTGCAGCCGCCGAGGCTGACGATCGCGCCCATCGGATAGGCAGTCAGATCGGTCAGTTTGGCCGGATCCAGCTTCAGGCCGTGCTGCTTCAGCGTGTCGGCAATCTTCGGCAATTGGGCGGGCTGCCACATGCCTTCGACCGCATGGGCGGCCGGGGCCAGCACCATCGCTATCGCCAAGCCCATTGTTTTCAAGCGCATTCGTTTTTCCCCTTTGGGTAATCGCATGAATTTGCGACCATAGAATGAAACCGCCGGATCGGCAACGCTGCACGGCACATGGCGTCGACATGAGCCAGAAGGGATCATCGACAGGATTTCTTTTCGGACGCATCTGCTGCGGCAGCCGGCGACGGCAACGCCAGAAACACGGTGCTCCACAGCTGCGCGGCGTTGGACTCGTCCTCGTGCGCGCCCTCAGCACCGAACGGTTCGATCTGGTAATGCCCGTTGGCGTACGACCATGACCACAACTCCGAGGTACGCACTGCATCCGCGGCACAAATGACCCGCCACAGCTTTGCTTGCGCACCGGCCACGCGAGCACGGGTGGTGGCCGGCAGATCGCTGCGGGCCAGCTGGCGTTGCAGGCCCGCGGCCATCACCGCCTGCTGCCAGGCCCAGACCACGGTGCCGTGATAGGCGTTGTTGCCGAAGCGCGGCCACACGTCACGATCCGCGTAGGCGGGATTGGCGACCAGCATGCCAATATCCGTCATCAGGCCAGCCGGGAACGGCCGCATCAGGCTGTCGACATCGCGATCCAGCGCAGCCGCATCCGGCCGACTGAATAGCAGGCGAAAACCCTCGTCTGAATGCATCACCGGCACCGGCTGGCCCTGCGCGTTCAGCGCAATGGCGGGAAACTCCAATGCAGCGCCGCCCAATGCCGTCAGTGCAGGTGCATCGGCAACACCAACCTGTTTGGCATACGCACGCACTTGCTGTGCGGCACGCTCATTCGGCAGGCGCACGGCGAACAGCGCAATGGCTTTTCGCTCCCAGTCATCGGCATGCGTAGCAGCCACTCGCAGGCGCTCGCGCTGATCCGACGTGGTGTAGCCATCCAGCAGACCGGCATCGAGGAAACTGCCAATCGCGCGCAGCGCTGCCGGCATCCAGACCGCATTCACATCGTAGGGATAGCGGCCGCGACCGATGCCCTCGTTGCTGTCGCGCCATTGCCCAACCGGACTGTTTGGCTTGAGCGCGATCAGGTTCGTGTACACCGGCTTGCGCGCAAACGCTTCGCTGCTGGCAGCGACAAACAGCAGATTGCGTACCAGCGCATCGCCTTGTCGCACGCCCTTCGTGCTGCTGGCCAGGAACGCGGCTGCACCTGTGCGCCCGCGTGCATCCTCCAGCAGCCATGCCGCGGCGACCGGCGGCAGCATGTAGTCGTCGTCGACCATCACATAGTTGTAGATCGGCTCGGCCGACGAGTTGCCTTGCTCCTTGCGGTGCCGCAATACCGCGAACTCGCCAATATCCTCCTCATGCGCAACCTCGCCATCGGCCGAGAGTCGCGCCAGCACCGAGGCGATGCCAGCGTCGACGGCAGCCGGCTGCAACACCGGCATGAGCAGGCGCAGCGACATCAGTGTGTCGCGGCCGAAATAGGTGTCAAAGCGCCAGGAACCGGCGAGGAACTTCTCGCGGTAGCTGAGGAACTGCAACGCCTGTTGGCTGCGTGCGTCGGTCTGCGCGCGCTTGTTGAGCAGATCAGAAAACGGAGTCAACGGCGTCTCGCCGGTCGACGCCTCGATGTGCATGCGCAACGCTTCACCAGCGTGGTCCGGGCGCAGCACGATACGGTTTCCATCGCGCTGGAAATGGCCGTTGTCAGCACTCAGCGCGATGGCATAGCCCGGTGCGCCGTCCAGTCGATTGCGCTGCCAATGAATGGAACGCCCCGACAGCGTAGGCGTCGCGGCCGTTTCCTGGGGATAGCCCTGGGTCAGTTGGTAGTCGCGCAACACACGGATGCTGCCCAGGACAGCATCCTTCAGCACCAGCGCGTCGGCGATGACATTGGCGTCGGCGACGATGCCGTTCCAGGCGTGACCATCCTCCATGCGATGTTCGCCTTTCAATTTCGCCAGCGTCCATCGCACCGGCGCGGCGGTCGGCTCGAACCACACGCCTACACCGCTGTCACCGGCCGGAAATGCCACCAACACGCGGGGCTTGTTGCCGGAACTGAGCAACAGATGGGCGGCGATGTCGCCATCCTGATAGAACGCGTTCTCGATGTGCCCTTCGGTGATGCGGAACTGCAGCGGTGGCGTACCCTGATCAGTGGCCACGGCCGGCAACGATGCCGGCATAATCAACAGGGCGAGGGCCAGCAGCGCCGCCGGGCGACGACGTAGCGACATGACGAAGCGGTGCAGCGGAGCCGTCGTGCGGCCCCTTGTCTTCAAATGCATTGGCTTGACTCTGTGGGTTATCGCAGAAATTTGCGACACTAGAACGAAGCGGCCCGGCCGGCAACGCTGCAGCGCACGAAAGCGGTCTCGCCTGTCGCCTTCTATAATGTGCGTTTCCCCGCCCTCCCCCACGGAAATCCCATGCCTCAGACGATGAAAGCCCTGGTCAAGCGCAAGCCCGAGCAGGGCATCTGGATGGAAGAGGTGCCAGTGCCCGAGGTCGGCCCGAACGAGGTGCTGATCAAGCTGGAGAAGACTGCGATCTGCGGCACCGACCTGCACATCTACAAGTGGGACGAGTGGAGCCAGCGCACGATCAAGCCGGGCCTCACCATCGGCCACGAGTTCGTCGGCCGCATCGTCGAGATCGGCCCGGGCGTCACCGGCTACAAGATCGGCGACCGCGTTTCCGCCGAAGGCCATATCGTCTGCGGCCACTGCCGCAACTGCCGCGCCGGCCGCCAGCACCTGTGCCCGAACACCATCGGCATCGGCGTGAACCGCAACGGCGCATTCGCCGAATACATGACGATGCCGGCCTCGAACCTGTGGCCGATCCCGGACCAGATCCCGTCCGAGCTGGCGGCGTTCTTCGATCCGTACGGCAACGCCGCGCATTGCGCACTGGAATTCAACGTGATCGGCGAGGACGTGCTGATCACCGGCGCCGGCCCGATCGGCATCATCGCCGCCGGCATCTGCAAGCACATTGGCGCACGCAATGTCGTGGTCACCGACGTCAACGACTACCGCCTGAAGCTGGCCGCCGACATGGGTGCCACGCGGGTAGTCAACGTGACCAACCAGTCGTTGAAGGACGTGATGAAGGACCTGCACATGGAGGGCTTCGACGTCGGCCTGGAAATGAGCGGCAATCCGCGTGCGTTCGGCGACATGCTCGACTGCATGTACCACGGCGGCAAGGTGGCCATGCTCGGCATCATGCCTCGTGGCGCTGGCATCGACTGGGACAAGGTGATCTTCAAGGGCCTCACCCTGCAGGGCATCTACGGTCGCAAGATGTACGAGACCTGGTACAAGATGACCCAGATGGTGCTGACCGGCTTCCCGCTGCAGAAGGTGCTCACCCACCAGATCCACATCGACGATTTCCAGAAGGGTTTCGACCTGATGGACAAGGGTGTCTGCGGCAAGGTTGTCTGTTCCTGGAACTGAGCCGGGTACCGCTGCCCATCGCCGCGCTACACTGACGCACCGACAGGCCGGCATGGCCTGTCGACATGGGAGTACCCGGCTGATCGAACCGGGTACCGACAGTTCGTGATGTCAAGGGAGCAACGACGGCATGGCAGACCGCAGTCCTTCGCACAGTGAACTGATCGCCGCGGGGCGCGAACGCGCCCGTGCCGTGTACCACTCCCATCGGCTGCGCAAAGGCCTGCTGATCCTCGGCGTGCTGCTGCTGATCTTCGGCCTGCTCGGCTTCCTTGCCGCGCCGCCGCTGATCAGGAGCCAGCTGCAGAGCCGCCTGGGTGCCATGCTTGGTCGCCCCGTCACCGTAGGCGATGTGCACCTCAATCCGTTCGCGCTGATACTGACACTCGACCGGCTGCATATCGGCGAGCGCGACGGCAAATCGCCGTTCGTCGATGTCGACCAGGTCGTCGTCAATGCCTCATGGACCTCGCTGTTCCGGATGGCACCGGTACTCGATGAGGTGCGTTTGCAGCACCCGCAGATTCATATCACGCGCACGGCACCGCAGCAGTTCAATTTCTCCGATCTGATCGAGCGCTTCGCCGGCAAACCGACGCAACCGAACGCACCGCCGGCACGCTTCGCGCTGTCCAACATCAGCGTGCACGCTGGCGACATCGCATTCGACGACAAGGTGCTGAATACCAGTCATCGCGTCGACCGGCTCGAACTCGGCATTCCGTTCATCGCCAACCTGCCGCGTGATACCGACGTGTTCGTGCAGCCCCTGCTGGCCATGCAGGTGGATGGCAGCCCGTTGCGGATTGGCGGCCAGACCAAGCCGTTTGCCGACAGCCGTGAATCGGCGATCGACTTCAAGATCGACCAGCTGGATCTGCCGCGCTATCTGAGTTACGTGCCAACGCCCTTGCCGGTGGCAATTCCCAGTGGCCAGTTGTCGGGCCAGCTCAAGCTGGATTTCATCGACAGGAATGCCACCCAGCAGATGAAGCTGAGCGGCAACCTGCAGCTGGACAACTTCGCGATCAACAACCACGACGGCTCGCCGATCGTCGCGCTGGGTCAGCTCAAGACCACACTGGCGGATGTCGAACCGCTGATATCGCGATATGACTTCGACACCATGGCACTCGACAAGACCACCCTGAACTACACGAGTCTGGCCGGTGGCCACAGCAACCTGGACGCGTTGATGGGTGGCAGCAAGACCCCGGACAAGCCAGCCTCGCCCGCCACCGATGCGCGTATCGCCACGCTGACCATCCAGAACAGCCAGATCGACTATGCCGACCTGAGCAGCCACACGCCGGCGCGGCTGTCGCTGGACAACCTGCATGGCACGATCCTGGGCTTCGCAACCCTGGGCACAACGCCAGCCAGGATCGATCTGAACGCCGGGCTGACCGGTGGCACCGTGCATATGGATGGTGCGCTGGCGATGAATGCGAGCCGCTTCACCGGCAACGCGGTATTGAACGGCGTGGGCCTGTCGCCACTCGTCGCGATGGCACCGCCCATGCTGAATGCACAGGTGAGCCACGGCAGCTTGGATGCAAGCGGACAGCTCGTAGCCGACTGGAGCAAGGCGTTCAACCTGCAGCTCGATGCAGCCAAGCTCGCCGTGAACGACTTTGCGCTGCAGCAGAAGAGCCGCACGCCGGTGGCCTGGAAGGCGCTGAATGCCGACATCACGCATCTGGACCTGGCAGGCAGCCATGCGGTTCTCGGCAATCTCAACCTGCAGGGGTTGAAGATCGACGCCCAGCGCTATCGCAACGGTCGCATCGACCTCACCGACCTGGTCAAGGCGTCCCCGTCCCACTCTACGAGCAAGAAAGCGGCGGCACCGGGATGGCACTGGAGCATCGCGCATGTCGGCATCGATGGCAGCGCCATTGCCTATCGCGACCTGGCGGTTCCGGGCAAGGCCGGGCACATCACCGTCAATGCCGACAAGTTCAGCATCGATGGCCTGTCCGACAACATGCACCAGCCGCTGAAGCTGGATCTGGCCGGTGGCATCGACAAGGGCAAGTATCGCGTCACCGGCTCCGTGCGACCGGAACCGCTCAACGCCGACCTGCATGTCACGGCGACCCGGCTGAACGTGGCACCGCTGCAATCCATGATTACGGTGCCGCTCAACGTGCACGTCGACAGCGCGCTGCTGAGCCTGAACGGCCGTGTGCGCTACAGCGATCGCAAGCCCGAGCCCCGTCTGAGTTATCGGGGGCGGCTCACGCTGGGGCGCGTGAATGTGCTGGACAACGTCACCAACGACGATTTCCTGCGCTGGAATTCGCTGGCTGCCAGCGACCTCGACGTACGCACCGGTGAAGGTGCCCCGCAGGTATCGGTCGGCGGCCTGGCGCTGGACAACTTCTACGCGCGCGTCATCGTCAACAGCAACGGGCGCCTGAACCTGCAGGATGTTGTGGCCTCACCACAGACCGCACCGGTTTCGGTGACGCAGGCAAATAACGGCACCACCGCACCCACCGCACCGGCAACCGCCCCGGTCGCTGTAGCCGCCAGTCCGACGGCCGCTGGACCCGCTGCCGCGGCAAGCAGCGCTGCACCGCCGCCGGTCATCCACATAGGCCAGATCGTTCTCGCGCGCGGCAATCTCAACTACACCGACAACTTCATCAAGCCCAACTACACCGCAAACATCACGCAGCTGGCCGGCAAGATCGGCGCGTTCGGTACCGCAAGCGGCGGTGCACCGGCTGATCTCACCCTGCAGGGCCAGCTCGACGACAACACGCCGATCAATATCGACGGCACGATCAATCCGTTGACACCGGTGGCGTTCCTCGACATCAAGGGGAAGGCCGACGGCGTGGAGCTGACGCACCTGACGCCCTATTCAAGCAAATACACCGGCTACCCGATCATCAAGGGTCGCCTCACCATGGACGTGCACTACGCACTCGACCAGGGCAAATTGAATGCCGACAACCATATCTTCCTGAGCCAGTTGACCTTCGGCGATCGCGTCGAGGGCAAGGGCATCAGTCATCTGCCGGTGAAACTGGCAGTGGCCCTGCTGAAGGACTCCCAGGGCAATATCGACGTCGATGTGCCGGTGACCGGATCGCTGAGCGATCCGCATTTCAGTTTCGGCAGCCTGATCTGGCACGCGTTCGTCAATCTGATCGGACGTGCCGTCACGTCGCCATTCCGCCTGCTCGCTTCAGCCATGGGCGGCAACCACCAGGATCTCGGCTACGTGGAATTTGCACCAGGCTCGAATGTGCTCGATGCCCAGGCGCAGGAGCGACTGGCCCAGATCGCCAAGATCCTCAACGAGAAAACCTCGCTCAATCTCGACATCATCGGCCGCGTGGATCCCCAGTTCGACGAGAACGGATTGCGCAAGGTCATGATGCAGGAACAGGTCGCGCACGAGATGGCCAAGGATCGCGATGGCGACGAGAACGATATCGCCGCCTTGTCCAAGCTCAGCCCCGATGACTACAACAAATACCTTACCAAGGCCTACAAGCACGCCAAGTTCTCCAAGCCACGCGACCTGATCGGTCTGACCAAGTCGCAGCCACCGGACGTGATGGAGAAACTGCTGCAGGCCAATGTGCAGGTCGATCAGGACGCGCTGCGCCACCTTGCCGAACGCCGCGCCGATGCGGTTCGCCAATGGTTCCGCGGCAAGCTGGACGACAAGCGTGTCTTCGTGTCGGCACCCAAGCTCGACGCCAAGGGCATCGACGACAAGGGCAAGACCACGCGCGTCGACTTCGGCATGCACTGATTGGCTGGGCTTCCCGGGCCATGCATATCGAAGATGCGCGGTCGCCAGCCTGCGTGCATGGTTTTCCGTAGCCGGAGAAAGGCTCACAATGAGCGCTTTCCCCCGACAGCGGACCCTTCTCCATGAGCTACCCCGGCCAGGCGCGTTACGCCAGCGAACTCGAATCCATCCGCGAACAGGGCCTGTTCAAGGCCGAGCGCATCATCACCTCGCCACAGTCCGCCGAGATCGAGCTGGAGGGCGGTCGCAAGGTGCTGAACTTCTGCGCGAACAACTATCTCGGCCTGGCTGACCATCCGGACGTGATCCAGGCGGCGAAGGATGCGCTCGACACGCATGGCTTCGGCATGGCCAGCGTGCGCTTCATCTGCGGTACGCAGGACCTGCACAAGCAGCTGGAGAAGAAGATCGCCGACTTCTTCGGCACCGAGGACACGATCCTCTACGCCGCCTGCTTCGATGCCAATGGCGGTCTGTACGAACCGCTGCTCGGCGAAGAGGATGCCGTCATCTCCGACGCGCTCAACCATGCCTCGATCATCGACGGTATCCGGCTGTGCAAGGCAAAACGTTTCCGGTACGCGAACAACGACATGGCCGATCTGGAGAAGCAATTGCAGGCCGCGGACGCCGCCGGCGCACGTACCAAGCTGATCAGCTCCGACGGTGCGTTCTCGATGGACGGCTTCATCGCGAAACTGGATGAAGTCACCGCGCTGGCCGCAAAGTACAACGCGCTGGTGCACATCGACGAATGCCATTGCACAGGCTTCCTCGGCGACACCGGCCGTGGCTCGGCCGAGGTCAATGGCGTGATGGACAAGATCGACCTCTTCACCGGTACGCTGGGCAAGGCACTTGGTGGCGCACTCGGCGGTTTCACCACGGGCCGTGCCGAAATGATCGAGATGTTGCGTCAGCGTTCGCGTCCGTACCTGTTTTCCAACTCGTTGCCGCCGCATGTGGTGGCTGCCGCGATCAAGGTGTTCGACATGCTCGCCTCGGCCGGCGACCTGCGCGATCGCGTGAAGGCGAACACCGCCTATTTTCGCGATCAGATGACCAAAGCCGGTTTCGACATCAAGCCGGGCGTGCACCCGATCGTGCCAGTGATGATCTACGACGCAAAGAAGGCCCAGGCCATGGCGTCGGCGCTGCTTGACGAGGGCATCTATGTCACCGGCTTCTTCTATCCGGTGGTGCCGCAGGGCCAGGCACGTATCCGCACGCAAATGAGTGCCGCACACACTCGCGAGCATCTCGATCATGCCATTGCTGCGTTCACCAAGGTAGGCCGACAGCTGGGTGTAATCGGCGCTTGACTCCGACCATGGCGGTAGCGACTTCAGTCGTTACCGCAGATCAGGCTCCGCCCTTGCGGGTATCGAGCGCAAGAACCTCGTCCGCACTCAGCCGGCGCCACTGTCCTTTCGCCAGATCGCCCAGTTGCAGCGTGCCGATCGCCACCCGGATCAATCGAAGCACATCAAAACCGAGCGCGGCCAGCAGGCGACGGATGTGCCGGTTGCGTCCTTCATCCAGTACGACCTCAAGCCAGGCGTTCTTCTCGCCGGCACGCAGCAAGGTAGCCCGTCGCGCCTTCAGCAGATCGCCACCGTCGCGAACGCCAGCATGCATCGCGGCCAGCATCGATGCATCCGGATGGCCGGCCACCTGCACGTGATAGGTCTTGTCCAGATGGGTGATCGGGTCGGTGATTCCAGCCGACCAGACAGTGTCATTGCTCAGCAGCAGCAAACCTTCACTGGCCTTGTCCAGACGTCCCACCGGCCCAAGCCAGGGTAGTCCGGCAGCGGCCAGTGCCGTGTAGACCGTGGCGCGTCCGTGCTCGTCGGCGGCACTGACGACCAGACCGCGCGGCTTGTTGAGCATCACATGGACGCGCTCGGCTGATTTCACCGGATTGCCGTCGACAGCCACCTCTTGCCTATCCAGCAGTGTCGGATGATACGGATCGAGTATCACGCGACCATCCAGACTCACGCGCCCCTCGCGTATCCATTGCTCGGCCTGGCTGCGGGAACAGGCACCCAGCTTGGACAACACCCGGGCCAGACCATGCCGTGGTGCTTGAGCCATCGATACGGCCATGCTGGTGGAACGGAAGGAGGTGCGCGACATTCGGCTAGCGTATAGGTCACTACCACAAGGCGACAAGGATTCGCGATTGCCACTGAGGTGCAGATCAGAAATCTTGTCAGCTACACCGGGCATGGGCAGGCAAAAAAAACCCGGCCGAAGCCGGGTTTTTTCATACTGCCTACTGAGGTTCGATTACTGCTGAACCTGCAGCTCCGTGCGACGGTTCTGTGCGCGACCGGCATCCGTGGCGTTGTCGCCAATCGGATCGTTCTCGCCATGACCGATCGGGCCTTCCAGACGGTCCGCAGCAATGCCGTGGGCGGTCAGGTAGTCATACACGATCTTCGCGCGACGCTCCGACAGACTCTGGTTGTACTCGGGAGTACCCTTCGAGTCGGTGTAGCCAGCCACGGTCACGTGCACCTGCGGGTAACGCTGCAGGGTGTCGACGGCCTGATCCAGAACCGACAACGAGTCCTTGGTCGGCTCGGCCAGCGACTTGGCGATGTCCTTCTCACCCTTCTTCGGGCGATCGAACTTGAAGTTGACACCACGCAGGTCGATCACGACCTTCTGCGGGCAACCATCCGGACCCACGACCGTGCCTTCCGGCAGGTTCGGGCACTTGTTGTCGCAGAGGTTCACGCCGTTGACGATCGTCTTCGAGCAGTCAGGAGCAGCCGGGGCCGGAGCCGGGGCGACCGGAGCCGCTGCCGGGGCGCCGAAGCGCGAAACGATGCTCAGACCCAGGAACCAGTCACCGTAACCGCTCTTGGCCGGGTTGGTCTTGTTGTCCCAGTCATAACGGTAGCCGGCTTCCACACGGATATCCGTGCTGTCGGTGACCGTCTTCGACACACCGCCGCCCAACTCTGCAGCCGGCGACCAGCCACTGGCATACGTGCTCTGGTGATGGCTACCCATGATGCCAGCCAGCGCGTAAGGACGCCATGCATTCCAGTCACCCGCGTAGAAACGGGCAACGGCGCCGACATTGGTGCTGGCCCAAGAATCCTGGCTGTGACCGCTTGCCCCAGGGCCTTCGACAACAGCGTTGTCAATCTTCCGCTTGGTGCGGTCAACAAACGCGTCGATCGAGATGTTCGGCGTGAAGAAGCGACCGAAGCCCAGGCCGTAGTAGAACTGGCGGCTGTTGGTATCGCGCTTGTGGTCGTTGTAATAGCCACCGATGGTCGGTGCGATGTACCAGCGGTCGTCGTAGCTCGACGTGGCCGTCTGGGTAGATGCGGAATCGGCTGCCGGAGCCGTGGTGTCCTGCGCATGAACGGCACCCACGCCGCCCAGGGCCAGCGCGATCAGAAAGTACAAGCCCTTACGTTTCATCAGGTGTCTCCTCATTTATTAAAATTTTTCGCGTCCGCCCAACCCCAACCGGAAATCGCGCGTCAGAACTGAACTACGTCACTCAGAGCCTTTGAAAGCCCCTGCTTGGCGTTCATGCGACAAGCGGCAGGGAGTGTAGCAAAATCGTTAAGCCGTTGGCACCTTAACGCATTTACAACCAATCGTCGGTGAGCCTTCGTTCAGGAAAGTTCTTTGTTGATCAGCACTCCGAGATTCGACTTTAACTGAAGCTTGCGCTTGTGGTCTATCGGATTTGAGCTTTCGTGCATTATCACTTAAAGAGGCAGGAAGGCCGGCAATTAAGTGGATTGCCCGCTGTCTAACCTGTTCCTGACTTAATCTCGCACTCACACCGTCTTTACAATGTGAAGAGGCCCAGGAATTGCTGTACCGGCATCGCATCGAGTCGGGCCGGGGCCTGTGTGGCCGCCATGATTGCCTTGACCTGATGTGCCGGCAGATGGCCCTGCATGGCCGCTTCGAATTTCTTCAGCAGCACAGGAATACCCTCGGCACGACGCTTGCGGTGGCCGATCGGATAATCAATCGATACCTTTTCCGTACTCGTGCCGTCCTTGAAGTACACCTGTACCGAATTGCCGATGTACCGCTTGGCCGGGTCGAAATAGTCCTTGGTGAACTGCGGGTTCTCGACCACCGTCATCTTGTCGCGCAGCACGTCAATGCGCGGATCGGCAGCAAGGTCATCGTTGTAATCGCTGGCCACCAGACGGCCGAAGATCAGTGGCACAGCCACCATGTACTGGATACAGTGATCGCGGTCGGCGTAATTCGCCAGTGGGCCGGTCTTGTCGATGATGCGGCAGCCCGCTGCCTGGGTCTCGATGACGATTTTCTCGATCTGATCGATCTTGCCTGCCACCTGGGTATGCAGCTGCATGGCGCACTCCACTGCGGTCTGTGCGTGGAACTCGGCCGGAAAGCTGATCTTGAAGAGGACGTTTTCCATCACGTAACTGCCGAACGGACGCTCGAACTCGAACGGCCGGCCCTTGAACGCGACGTCGTAGAAACCCCAGGTCTTCGCGCTCAGTGCAGATGGATAGCCGACCACCCCGCGATGGACCGCGTTGATCGCATGGGTGACCGCACGACGGCAGGCATCGCCAGCGGCCCAGCTCTTGCGCGGGCCGGTGTTCGGCGCGTGGCGGTAGGTGCGCAGCGCACCGTTGTCGATCCAGCTGTGCGACACGGCCGTGGTGATCTGCTCCTTGTCACCGCCCAGCATCGCGGTGGCGACTGCAGTGGATGCCAGGCGCACCAGGATCACGTGGTCCTGACCGACACGGTTGAAACTGTTGAGCAAGGCATAGCAGCCCTGGATCTCGTGAGCCTTGATCGCATAAGTCAGTACGTCGCGTACGGTCAGCGGCTGGCCACCTTCACGCTCGGCCTTGCGGCTCAGGTAGTCAGCCACCGCGAGGATCGCGCCGAGGTTATCCGATGGATGGCCCCATTCCGCCGCCAGCCAGGTGTCGTTGAAATCGAGCCAGCGGATCTGGGTGCCGATCGCAAACGCCGCCTGCACCGGATCCAGCTCATGGCTGGTACCCGGTACGCGGGCGCCGCCTGGCAGGTTCGCGCCCGGAACGACCGGACCGAGGTGCTTGACGCATTCAGGAAACTTCATCGCCAGCATCGCGGTGCCGAGCGAGTCGAGCAGCATGTAACGCGCGGTGTCGTAGGCCTCGGTCGAGTCGATCTTGTAGTCGGCGACGTAGTTGGCGATATCGACCATCGGCTGGTCGGGATCGGGACGTTTGGCGGAGCGGATGTCATGCACACTCACGAGGCTCGTCTCCAGGCAACACGGGCAACCATCATTGTGTCGGAATTGCTTGATCCTGTCGTTTGACGCAAACCTTGTCGAAGTTGCCTAACCACGTCACAGTGGAGTCGGTGCCATCCTTGCAGGCTCACCCAGCAGGCACACGAACCCAACCTTCCATCAGCACGCGCGCACTTCGGCTCATGATCGCCTTGGTGACGGTCCAGATACCATCAACCAGCGCCGCCTCAGCGCCCACCCGCAACGTCCCTGACGGATGGCCAAAGCGCACCGCCTGGCGCTCGCCACCACCTGCCGCCATGTTCACAAGCGTGCCTGGAATGGCTGCTGCGGTGCCGATGGCCACCGCCGCCGTACCCATCATGGCGTGATGCAGCTTGCCCATCGACATCGCGCGCACGAGCAGGTCGACGTCGCCCGCCGCCACTGGCTTGCCACTCGACGCGACGTAATCGGCCGGCCTGGCGACGAAGGCCACCTTCGGCGTGTGCTGGCGCGTGGCGATCTCCTCGAGCGAGCCGATCAGGCCCATGCGCAGCGCGCCGTGCGCGCGAATGGTCTCGAACATCGCCAACGCCTTGGCATCGCTGTTGATGGCGTCCTGCAGCTCCGTGCCGGTGTAGCCGATCGCGGAGGCCTCGACGAAAATCGTTGGAATACCGGCGTTGATCATGGTCGCCTTGAGCGTGCCGACACCCGGCACTTCCAGGTCGTCGATGAGGTGGCCAGTAGGGAACATGGCCCCACCCGCGCCATCTTCCTCGGCGGCTGGCTCCATGAATTCCAGCTGCACTTCGGCCGCAGGGAAAGTCACGCCATCCAGCTCGAAATCACCGGTTTCCTGCACCGCGCCGTCGGTCATCGGCACATGGGCAATGATTGTCTTGCCTATGTTGGCCTGCCAGATGCGCACGATGGCGACGCCGTCGCGCTGTATGCGCGCGGGATCGACCAGGCCACCCGCAATGGCAAACGGGCCGACCGCCGCCGACAGGTTGCCGCAGTTGCCGCTCCAGTCGACGAAGGCCTGGTCGATCGCCACCTGGCCGAACAGGTAGTCCACGTCGTGGTCCGCACGACTGCTCCTGGACACGATCACCGTCTTGCTGGTGCTGGAGGTGGCGCCGCCCATGCCATCGATCTGCTTGCCGTAGGGGTCGGGGCTGCCGATCACGCGCAGCAGCAACGCATCGCGCGCGGCGCCCGGCACCTGCGCCGCCTCGGGCAGGTCCTCAAGGCGGAAGAACACGCCCTTGCTGGTGCCACCGCGCAGATAGGTGGCGGGAATGCGGATCTGGGGAGCATGCGCCATGTGTCTGTCGTCCTGTGGTTACGGGCTACGCCATGCAAGTGGAGTCACGAATGCAAGGTGATACTGCTCAGGAGTGTCGAATGACTCGTCATTCCAGCAAATGTCCCGTCATTCCTGCGAAAGCGGGAATGACGGGCAGAAGCGATCACGCCGCCTGCGTGGCCTCGAGGAAGTCCTGCGCGAAGCGCTGCAGCACACCACCCGCCTCGTAGATCAGCACTTCCTCGGCGGTATCGAGGCGGCAGATCACCGGCACCTCGACGCGTTCGCCATTCTTGCGATGGATGACCAGCGTGAGATCCGCGCACGGCTTGCGCGCGCCGACCACGTCGAAGGTCTCGGTGCCGTCGATGCCCAGCATCTTGCGGTTGGTGCCGGGCTTGAACTCCAGCGGAAGCACGCCCATGCCGATCAGGTTGGTGCGGTGGATGCGCTCGAAGCCTTCCGCTGCGATCGCCTCCACGCCCGCCAGGCGCACGCCCTTCGCCGCCCAGTCGCGCGAGGAGCCCTGGCCATAGTCGGCACCGGCGATCACGATCAATGACTGCTTGCGGTCCATGTAGGTCTCGATCGCTTCCCACATGCGCATGACCTTGCCTTCCGGCTCCACGCGGGCCAGCGAACCCTTCTTCACTACACCGTCGACCACCGCCATCTCGTTGAGCAAGGTGGGATTGGCGAAGGTGGCACGCTGCGCGGTGAGGTGGTCACCGCGATGTGTCGCGTACGAGTTGAAGTCCTCTTCCGGCAGGCCCATCTTGGCGAGGTACTCGCCCGCCGCACTATCGAGCATGATCGCGTTCGACGGCGACAGATGATCGGTGGTGATGTTGTCGCCGAGCACCGCCAATGGACGCATACCCTTGAGCGCGCGCTCACCCGCGAGGGCGCCCTCCCAATACGGCGGACGGCGAATGTAGGTGCTCTGCAAGCGCCAGTCGTACAGCGGCGCGGCGCTCGTGCCGGCGTGGCCGGAGCGCGCGAACATCGGATCGTAGACCTTGCGGAACTGCTCGGGCTTCACGCTGGAGGCCACGATCGCGTCGATCTCTTCGTCGGTGGGCCAGATGTCCTTGAGCGTCACCGGTTGGCGGTTCGCATCAAGGCCAAGCACATCCTTCTCGATATCGAAGCGAATGGTACCTGCGATGGCGTACGCCACCACCAGCGGCGGCGAAGCCAGGAAGGCCTGCTTGGCATACGGATGGATGCGACCGTCGAAGTTGCGGTTGCCGGACAGCACGGCGGTGGCGTACAAGTCGCGATCGATGATCTCCTGCTGGACCGCCGGATCGAGCGCGCCGGACATGCCGTTGCAGGTGGTGCACGCGAACGCGACGATGCCGAAGCCGAGCTGTTCCAGCTCGGACAACAGGTTCGCCTCTTTCAGGTACATCTCCACAGCCTTGGAGCCAGGGGCGAGCGAGCTCTTTACCCACGGCTTGCGGGTAAGGCCGCGCGCGTTCGCGTTGCGCGCCAGCAGGGCCGCCGCGATCACGTTGCGCGGATTGCTGGTATTGGTGCAGCTGGTGATGGCGGCGATGATCACCGCGCCATCGGGCATCTGGCCCGGCTGTTCCGTCCACTCACCGGCGATGCCGCGCGCAGCGAGATCCGACGTGGGCAGGCGCTTGTGCGGGTTGGACGGGCCAGCCATGTTGCGCACCACCGAAGACAGATCGAACGTCAGCGTGCGCTCGTACTGAGCATGCGCCAACGTGTCGGCCCACAGGCCGGCGGCCTTGGCGTAAGTCTCCACCAGCTTGACCTGCTCGTCGCTGCGACCGGTGAGGCGCAGGTAGTCGATGGTCTGGTCGTCGATGAAGAACATCGAGGCGGTGGCACCGTATTCGGGCGCCATGTTGGAGATGGTGGCGCGATCGCCCAGCGTCAGGCTGGCCGCGCCTTCGCCGCGGAATTCCAGGTACGCACCGACCACCTTCTGCTTGCGCAGGAACTCGGTGAGCTCGAGCACGATGTCGGTGGCGGTGATGCCGGGCTGGCGCTTGCCGGTGAGCTCGACGCCCACGATGTCGGGCAGGCGCATCCACGAGGCACGGCCGAGCATCACGCTCTCTGCCTCCAGGCCGCCTACGCCGATGGCGATGACACCGAGCGCATCCACGTGCGGCGTATGGCTGTCGGTGCCCACGCAGGTATCGGGATAGGCCACACCGTCTTGAACCTGGATAACCGGCGACATCTTCTCCAGATTGATCTGGTGCATGATGCCGTTGCCCGGCGGGATCACGTCGACGTTCTCGAACGCCTTCTTGGTCCAGTTGATGAAGTGGAAGCGGTCCTCGTTGCGGCGATCCTCGATCGCGCGGTTCTTCGCAAATGCATTCGGGTCGAAGCCGCCGCACTCCACTGCCAGCGAGTGGTCGACGATCAACTGCACCGGCACCACCGGGTTCACCTTGGCCGGGTCCCCGCCGCGCTCGGCAATCGCGTCGCGCAGGCCGGCCAGGTCCACCAGCGCCGTCTGGCCGAGGATGTCATGGCATACGACGCGCGCCGGAAACCACGGGAAATCGCGCTCGCGCTTGCGCTCGATGAGCTGCTTGAGCGACTCGGTGAGGATCGCCGGATCGCAACGGCGCACCAGGTTCTCGGCGAGCACGCGAGAGGTGTACGGCAGCGCGTCATAGGCGCCCTGCTGGATCGCCTCCACGGCAGCACGTGCATCGAAATAATCCAGCGACGTGCCGGGTAAGGATTGGCGGTAGACGGTATTCATGGATATCCAGAACCTTAGAGATAAACGCCTGGCTGACCGCAAGCCGACACTCGGCGCGCGCGCCGCTGTTCGATCGGCACGTGCGACAGTCTCCTGGCGCACTATCTAGCTCGCCATTGTAACGCACCCTCCTTGGTGTGACCCAGCCACAGCCTGCATTCGTGCTCCAATCCAAGGGCCGCAATTCGCGCCTCTTCGTGTTTCCATCGGGCGCGCTCATCAAAAGCTTGCCCAGGCCGTACGGCAGAAAACGACAGCGTTACGTGTTCCCGATACCTTGTAGCGAGAGAAGGCATTTCCTTGAGGGGCTTGGTCTGGCTTGACTGGCATGCATGGCGGCATCGAAAATGCGCAAATACTGATCCCAAAAGGGAGTAGTTCCCGACGCAGGCTCACCTGCGTCGGTGTGGTGATCGTCAACACGGGCGATGCTTCGCTCCGGTCACCTCGGCAGTCATGCTGCGAACGAGACTTTTGTGGTGGACACGGGCCGCGCGCGCCTGTGGCCGCTGCATGGTCTGCCGCGCATGGACTCCCGCATGGATATCTTCACCACCGATTTTCTCTCAGGTCTGCTGGCCATCATCCTGCTCGACCTGGTACTGGCTGGCGACAACGCCATCGTCATCGCCATGGCAGCCAGCCGCCTGCCCGTGGCACTGCAGAAGAAAGCTGTGTTCTGGGGCACGCTTGGGGCCATTGCGATCCGATTTGCGCTGACCGCGGTCGTCGTGTATCTGCTCAAACTGCCAGGATTGATGCTGATCGGCGGCCTTCTGTTGCTGCCGATCGCGTGGAAACTGTTATGCCATGATGACGGCGATGATCCTTCCATCAGCGCCCGCGACACCTTCTGGAGTGCATTGCGCACGATCATCGTCGCTGACGCCCTGATGGGCATGGACAACGTGCTGGCAATCGCGGGGGCATCGAGTGGCCACCTCGGACTGGTCATTCTGGGCCTGCTGGTCAGCATCCCGTTGGTGGTCTGGGGCTCCACGCTGATCCTGAAGCTGATTGGCCGCTTTCCGATCATCATGTACGTCGGCGCCGGCGCGATTGCGTTCACTGCCGGCCGGATGATCACCCACGATCCATGGCTGGGCAGCTGGCTCAACATGTCGGATTGGTTGAAATACGGTGTGGACATCGTACTGGTGATCGGCATTTGCGGCGGCGGCTGGTTGATGCAGCGACACAGGCGATCGAGACCAGCAGGCCACTGACGCCCTGCTCCGCTCGGATGGTCATTCCGCTTGAGTCGTGGCAAACCAACGCGCAACACTGGCTACCCTACCCGCACGGAATCACCCATGAAGCTTTACTACATGCCTGGCGTCTGTTCGTTGGCGGACCACATCGTGCTGGAGTGGATCGGTCAGCCCTACCAGATCGAGGAAGTGCCGCGCGCCGGGTTGCGTTCGCCGGAATACCTGAAGCTCAGTCCCGATGGAGTGGTACCAGTGCTGGTCGATGACGACGGCTGGGTGCTGACGGAGAACATCGCCATCCTCAACTACCTCGCCGATCGTTTCCCGGCAGCACACCTGGGCGGCGATGGCACGCCACGCGGCCGCGCCGAGGTCAATCGCTGGCTGGGTTTCCTCAACTCCGACGTGCATCCGGCTTTCAAGCCATTGTTCCGACCCGAGCGTTTCATTGCCGACGTGTCCAGTCATGCCGAGCTGCAGGACACGGCACGGGCGAAGCTGCGCAGCTATTTCGAGCGACTGGATTCGCAACTGGCCAACCGCAACTGGCTCGCCGGCACACGTTCGATCGCTGATCCCTACCTGTTCGTGGTGCAACGCTGGGCCAAGGCGAAAGCGGTCGACCTGGGCGGTTTCGATCACCTGGAACGCTTTGTTCACCGCATGCATGCCGACCCCGGCGTCAAGGCGGCAATGTGCGCCGAAGGCATCTGAGTCACAACCCCCGGCTCTGCAGTCCCGGCGATAGCACCCGATCCCCGCTTCACGAAGGCCAGCCCTGTTGTATCAAGCCGGCCTTCAGAACATCCCTAGTACATCGTCGGCAGCCGCACCGTCATGTTGACATCCGGTGTATCGCGGGTGGCGCCGACGCCCAGTGTGAAATTCAGGGTGCGCTTGTCACTGAGTCGGTACGCACCACCGATCAGGAACGTGCCAAGTACCGTCTTGGTCGAGCCGGGCACGGTCTGGTTGTTCTGCTTGGTGATGCCGACGAAACTCTGGTCATAGCCGAAACTGATCGATGCCTTGTCGTTCAGCGCCAGCCCCACGCCGATGCTCGCATCGAACACATCACCGACCGTAACCTTGCCAAGGTATTCCTTGCCGGCCAGCAGCACGTTTCGGCTGACCCCATAGCGCGGGAAGTTGTGCAGGTAGCTCACGTTGCCGAAAATCACCACCGGATCGGACGGGAGCAACCAGGTGAGACCGGGCTGCAGTGAATAGAACCCGGAACCCGTGGGTTGTTGCAGCGGCAAGCCGGTACCCGTCGCATTCTGCACGCAGCGCGTCACGCAATCGGTGACGACTTCGAACGGGTCCTCGCCAGTGCGTGACTTGAAGCGCAGCCAACCCACGTAATAGGTACTGTCAGCGCCACCGTCATTGAACTGGTAACGCGCCGTTGCCTCGATATCGCCGATGCCGTGGCCGCTGGTCGTGAATACATTGTCCTCGGCGCTGCCGGTGAATATCTCGCGGCTGGTCGTCTCGGTGCCTGCATAGACATAAGGCACGCGAACCTCCAATTCCAGCCGGTTCGTCAATCCGTAGCGCGTGGTCAACGTGGCAGTCTGCGTGGTCGTCCTGACCTGGCGGGCATCGATCAACCCGATCAGGATCGCCGGGATGACGGTATAGCCGATGAGGTCGACACGATCGACCGATGAATAGCTGAACTGGTAGGACGGTTCCAGCACGAACTTGCCCTTGGGCGTCAGCACGCCAGGCTGATCGGAGATCGGTGCAACTGCCGGCGGCCGATCGTCCTGCGCCGGAGCCTGGCCGACGGGTTTGACATCCGCCTGCCCGTCGCTGGCCACGGTGTCTGCAGCAGGCATCGGCAATGCCGATGCTCCGGGGCCCGCCGCATTGATATTGCCTGCGCGTTGGCGATCGAGCACATCCATCCCGACTGCGTGACGCAGGGCCCGGTAGTCGGCTTCCTGGGCAACCAATTTGCGCTTCATCGCATCAAGCTGCGCGGTATAGGCCTCGATCTGGCTGCGCATCGCATCGAGCTGTTCGCCCTGCTCGGTCAGTTTCTTGCTGACATCCGTGGGTGTCTGGCTGGAGGAGCCCGCAGGTGTCGGGGTCTGCGGCGCTGCGGCTTCCTGACCGTTCGCCACGCCACCCAGCAGAACCAGGCCCGCACAGCCGACCGAACACATGCGTCGCCACGATTTCGGTTCCATCACATATCCTCGCGAGTCGGGTACCGATCAGGTGGAAGGAATTGCGTGACTACGGCAAGAGCACGGGTCTGCGCTTGTATCGCAGCAACATTCAGTGCCCCAGTGAATTGATCAATGCCGACTGCAAGGTGCTCTGCAGGTTGAGGCTCTTGAACAGGTTGAGCGTGTTGACCGTGGTATTGAGCGTCGTCAGGGTCTGGATGTTCTGGTTGTTCAGACTGTTCTGAATCACCGTACCGGCCGTTGCCTGAGCCAGCGAAGAGGGATCGACGGTGTTGCCCGGACCGTTCTGGACCACGCTGATGGTGCTGGTCACGGCCGCAAGGGCGCCAGCCTGTTCCGCGCTCATCTGCCCGATGTTGGGGATGTACAAGCTGGTGCTGGTGACCAGGTTGCCGTTGACATAGACAGCACGTTCGATACCGAACGAGACCAGCAGACCGGTACCTGTATCGAAGCCGCCGCGCACGGCATCCAGATGGAGATCGCTGACCGCTGTGCCCCATCCTGCAGCTTCCGTCGCGCCTTTCTGCGCGATGACTGCGGCATGGACCGGAGGTGTCCCGGCAAAGGCATCATCCGCCCATATACACACCACACTGGTCAAGGCACAAAGCCCGATGAAAGCGGACCAGGCCTTGTTGCAGATCGAGGATCTCATTGCAATCGTCCTGCTCATAGGTTGAGATCGTCAGGGCCATCCTTGGGCAAGGTGAGTGTGCTCAACCCGGACCGATCGATGCCCAGACCCAGCGGCGCAATCGGCGCGACATGCCAGTCGGCCGGATTGTTGAAAACGGCCAGCGATCGCCGGTTGTGGATCACGAATACGAGATGGTTTTTCCACAAGGCGTCGAACTGCGAAATGGGCATCGTGCGCGTGCCACGGGCGGGATCACCGATCAGGACGCGCTTGTCGCGCAGTCCCTTGATCACCACAAAATGGTGGTAGCCCTTTTCGTCGATCAGCACGATGGCTGGCAGGTGTTCTTGCTGAAGTTTCTCCAGCGGTACCTCGAAGCCGTCCGCCTCGAAGCCGTTGGCCTGCAGGTATTCCTTGATATCGAGCAGCGAGAAGCCTTCCTTGCTGATCTTCTGCCGATTGCCGTGCGCATACATCTGCTCGAACGCTGTCTGTTCGTTTACCGGATAACCGTACTGGTAGGTCAGCAGTGTGGCCACCGCAGCCGAGCCGCAGCTGAAATCGTATTTCTGCCGGATCGTGCTCTTGAAGCGTGCTTCCTTCAGGCTCGTGATGTGGAAGCCGTAGCTGTTGCCCTGTATGCCGGGTATCGCCACGGTTGCCGCCATCAGTGAGCCGACCGGCAACAGCGCGGTGAATACAGCCGTCAGGAGCAACACGCCATGTTTCATGGCTGGAACTGCACGTTGACAATGGTGGCGTTCTGGATCAGCACGTTGTTGCCGGTGTTCTGGATCACCATCGGCAAGCCGGCCGCACCACTGAAGGAATTACCACTGATCGCATTGGCGCCCGTCACCACATGATCGGCACTGTTGTTGCTCACCGTGCCATTGAGCGTCATTTTTTCTGAAACCTGGGTACCACCGCTGAGCGTTGCCAGCGTTGTGGAATCCACGCTCGGCCCGAGCCCGTCCACATCACGTGACGTTGCAGCAACCGCTTTCGCGTGCTGCCCGGATGCTGGCGATATCGCCATGGTCGATGCCGGCGCGGACGGAGATGCTGAGGCAGATGGCGGAGCCGCCGCTGCATTCCACGCGGACACTCCCAGCAGCATGGCAATGAAAAATACAGGTCTGACAGTTCGCATGGTTGTATCTCCCGCGACAGCCATGAAAGTCGCAGCCTAAAGACACGCCACACCTGTCGAGCAGGTACCGGCAAGCAAAGGGCGCACGGCGATCAAAAGCACCGTGGAGCGCCAGGCGCTCCACGGTGTGTGGTTTCACTCAGTGACCGACGTTCAGATTGGCCTGGACGTTCACGCTTTGCTGGATCAACGATCCGATGCCGCTGTTCTGCGCCATCACCGTGACACCTGCCGCCGCTGCCGCCGCACCGGACATGTTGTTGGACATGTCGAACGAGCCGGCATCCACCGAGTTCGAACCGCCCGCACCACCGGCGCCACCCGCTCCTGCAGTAGCCGCGCCGCCCGTGCCGGATGCGCCGCTGCCACCTGCACCACCCATGCCTCCGGTGCTGTCGGCCGCGCCGCTGGTTCCACCGGTGGAAGTTGACGCACCGCTGCTTGCCGTGGCCGCACCACTCGTGCCGGCGCCACCGGCCCATGTGCCGGCACCACTTGTCGCCGATCCGGATCCTGAGCCACGCTGATGATTGCGTGCATTGCCGGTATCGCCGCTGCTGTCGCCACCAGCTGCCGCGCTCAGAGCACCAGCATCACCACTGGAGCTGCCCGACCCGCCTGCATGGCCACTACGGGCATGGGCGCTTCCGCCATTGCCGCCCGAACCGCCGTCACCGCCGGCAGCAAAACCGCCGAGAGCGCCGCCACCCGAGCCTCCCTTGCCTCCATTGGCATTACCCGAATTCGTGGCCACGTTGCCGATATCGTGAACGCGGATGTTGGTCACCGTACCATCAAGGTTGCTTACCGCGACCGCCTTGCTGGTGTCGAACGAATCGCTGACCGACGCGGTAGCCGTCGCACCGTTGTTGGCCGCAGCCGAACCGACCCCAATGGAACTGGAATCGCCACTGTTGTTCCGGTCATCACCACTGTTCGTCTTGGTGACCGTCTTGGTGTGCGTGCTCGAATTGGTGTGCGTACTCGAGTTGGTATAGGTGAGCGTGTTGTCGTTGTTGTAGTTGTGATCTGCCATGGCCGGGAGAGCGAATCCCAGACCAAGCAGCACTGCGGTTGCGAGAAGAGTCTTGCGCATGATTGTTCTCCTGGAGCAATGCGGGTGGACCCCCTGTTTGTCTTGCTTTTGCAGCTCTCAGGTAAGGCAACATTCGCGCCACTCGGGCCTTCCTGACTGCACAGGAATTCATTCATTGAAATTCAATGAATTAGACGTGCCTTGCGCAAGCAGGCATGGCGAAAATCGCCAGCGAAAACCGGGCGATGATTCAATCCGGTTACAGTCAAGGCCGCTCGCATGCCTCGCGATTTGGCCTGACACAAGGGATGGCGCCGATCCGGCAGTTCGCTGTTACACCTGTAACAGAAGTGATACAGCCGCGGGAAATCGGCAGATGGCCGAAGCTGCCATCAACTCATCCAGTGCCTCATGGGCATCTCCGAAACGAAAGAGGGAGCCTTGCGGCTCCCTCCTGATCTGCACCACGTCAAGGCTCAGCGCTTGTCGATCGGCACGTAAGCCTGGTCTTCCGGTCCGGTGTAGTTGGCGCTGGGGCGGATGATCTTGCCGTCCTCGCGCTGCTCGATCACGTGCGCGCTCCAGCCGGAAGTACGCGCGATCACGAACAACGGCGTGAACATCGCGGTCGGCACGCCCATCATGTGATACGCACTGGCGGAGAACCAGTCGAGGTTCGGGAACATCTTCTTGACCTCGCCCATCACCTTCTCGATCCGCTCGGACACCTCGAACAAGGTCGGGTTGCCACCATCGGTGCACAGCTTGCGCGAGATCTCCTTGATGATCTCGTTGCGCGGATCGGACACGGTGTACACCGGATGGCCGAAACCGATGATGATTTCCTTGCGCTCGACGCGGGCGCGGATATCAGCCTCCGCATCATTGGCGCTGCGATAGCGCGCGATGATCTCCATCGCCACCTCGTTGGCACCACCATGCTTCGGGCCACGCAACGCGCCGATAGCACCGGTGATCGCCGAATACATGTCCGAACCGGTGCCGGCAATCACGCGTGCGGCAAAGGTCGAGGCGTTGAACTCGTGCTCGGCGTACAGTACCAGCGACTTGTCCAGCGCCTGTGCATGCAGGTCGCTCGGCTTCTTGCCGTGCAGCAGGTGCAGGAAGTGGGCAGCGATCGAGTCGTCGTCGGTCTGTGTCTCGATGCGCTTGCCATTGTGGCTGAAGTGGTACCAGTACAGCAGCATCGAACCGAAGCTGGCCATCAGGCGGTCGGCGATGTCTCGCGCGCCGGTGACGTTGTGGTCGTCCTTCTCCGGAAGCACGGTGCCGAGTACCGAGCAACCCGTCCGCATCACGTCCATCGGGTGGGTCGCGGCCGGAAGCAGTTCGAGCGCGCTCTTCACCGGTGCCGGCAAGCCGCGCAAGCGCTTCAGGCGCGCGCGGTAATTGTTGAGCTCGGTCCAGTTCGGCAGCACGCCATGCACCAGCAGGTAAGCCACTTCCTCGAAGCAACCCTTGGCAGCCAGATCATGGATGTCATAGCCGCGGTAATGCAGATCGTTGCCGCTGCGACCGACCGTGCACAGTGCGGTGTTGCCTGCAGCCACACCGGACAGTGCGACGGATTTCTTGGCCTTGGGAAGGACTTGCTCGCTCATCGGGTACTTCTCCTCAATAGCTCTGGAATCGGTCGGCGACTAGGCACCAACACGGACCTGCGAATGCCGGTCGGTGACTAGGCACCGACCCATGGAATGGATTTCAGTCTTTGTTGCCGGCGAACAGCGCGTCGAGCTTGTCCTCGTAGGCGTGATAGCCGAGGTAGTCGTACAGCTCCTCGCGTGTCTGCAGGGTGTCGATGATGTTCTTCTGCGTGCCTTCGCGGCGCACGGTTTCGTAGAAATTGAGTGCTGCCTTGTTCATCGCGCGATAGGCACCACAGCAATACAGCGCGATATCCACGCCTGCGTCACGCAATTCGTCGGTGGTGAAGAAGGGCGTGGAACCGAATTCGGTCAGGTTGGCGAGAATCGGTACCTTCACCGCTGCCTTGAACTTGCGGTAGTCCTCCAGCGTCTTCATCGCCTCGGGAAAGATCATGTCGGCACCGGCTTCGACGTAGGCGCAGGCACGTTCGATGGCTGCATCGATGCCCTCCACGGCAGCCGCATCCGTGCGCGCCATCACCACGAAGTCCGGATCGGTACGCGCATCCATCGCAGCCTTGATGCGATCGACCATCTCGCCTTTCGACACCACTTCCTTGCCCGGACGGTGGCCGCAGCGCTTCTGGCCGACCTGATCCTCCATGTGCACCGCAGCCACGCCCACGTTGATGAAGGAGCGGATCGTGCGTCCGATGTTGAACGCGCCGCCCCAGCCCGTATCGATATCGACCAGCAACGGCAACTGCGTGGCATCCACGATGCGCCGTGCGTCGGTGAGCACGTCTTCCATCGTGCTGATGCCGAGATCCGGCACGCCCAGCGAATTGGCAGCCACGCCCCCGCCGGAAAGGTACAGCGCCTTGTAGCCGACGCGTTTGGCCATGAGACCGGCATAGGCCGTGATCGCACCCATCACCTGCAGCGGCCGCTCTTCAGCCAGTGCAGCGCGGAAACGCGCGCCCGGGAATGCCATCATCGTCATGGATTGCTCCGCGTCAAAACGTGCATTTTAGCGCACTGCGCCACGCGAGTCCCCGCCCCGGCAATTCGTCTTGAATCGGTCACTCTCTTCAGGAATTGTGGCCCGCCTGCATGGCCTTTACGCGATAGCTTCAACAAATCGAACCAATCCGAACAATCAATTAGAGTAATCACGTGAGACCCCCTATTCTCACGGTTCAATTTCAACCAACACGGAAAACCAACGATGTCGCTGATCAACACCGAAATCAAACCGTTCAAGGCACAGGCGCTCAAGAGCGGTCAGTTCATTGAAGTTTCCGACGCCGACCTGAAGGGCAAGTGGTCTGTCGTGTTCTTCTACCCGGCCGATTTCACCTTTGTCTGCCCGACCGAGCTCGAGGATCTGGCTGACAACTACGCCGAATTCCAGAAGCTGGGCGTCGAGATCTACTCGGTTTCCACCGACACCCATTTCGCCCACAAGGCCTGGCACGACACCTCGGACGCGGTGAAGAAGATCAACTACACCATGGTTGGCGATCCGACCCATCAGATCTCGAAGAACTTCGAGGTATTGATCGAAGACGCCGGCATCGCTGATCGCGGTACCTTCGTGATCGATCCGTCGGGCAAGATCCAGATCGTCGAGATCACTGCCGGCGGCATTGGCCGTGACGCCAAGGAGCTGCTGCGCAAGGTCAAGGCTGCCCAGTACGTCGCCGCTCATCCGGGCGAAGTCTGCCCGGCCAAGTGGAAGGAAGGCGAGAAGACCCTCGCGCCGTCGCTCGACCTGGTCGGCAAGATCTAAGCGACACCGCGCGCCATGCGCCACGGACCCGGAGTTCTTCCGGGTCCGGATTACCGAAACATAGTGCAATGACGACGCCCTGGTCCGCCCGGGTGCTCGTCACGTACACCCTGAAGAAACCCATTGACGGAGAGCTCGCCCATGTTGGATGCCAATCTCACAGCCCAGTTGAAGGCCTATCTGGAAAAGGTCACGCAGCCGATCGAGATCGTTGCGTCCCTGGACGACAGTGCCAAGTCGCTTGAGCTGAACCAGCTGCTCGGGGAGATCACCGCGCTGTCTGACCGGATCAACCTGGTGCGCCGCGACGACAACGAGCGCAAGCCGTCGTTCGCGATCAACCGCGTCGGCAGTGATATCGGCGTGCGTTTTGCCGGCATTCCGATGGGCCATGAATTCACCTCGCTCGTGCTCGCCCTGCTGCAGGTCGGCGGACATCCGTCCAAGACTGCAGCGGACGTGATCGAGCAGGTGCAGAACCTCGATGGTGACTATCGTTTCGAAACCTATTTTTCGCTGTCCTGCCAGAACTGCCCGGATGTGGTGCAGGCGCTGAACCTGATGAGCGTGCTGAATCCGAAGATCCAGCACGTCGCCATCGACGGTGCGCTGTACCAGGACGAGGTCGATGCACGCCAGGTGATGTCGGTGCCAACCGTCTACCTCAACGGCCAGGTGTTCGACCAGGGCCGCATGAGCCTGGAACAGATCCTGGCCAAGCTCGACACCGGCGCAGCCCGGCGCGTAGCCGAAAAACTCAAGGCCAAGGACGCATTCGATGTGCTCGTGGTCGGCGGCGGCCCGGCCGGCTCGGCGGCAGCGATCTATGCCGCACGCAAGGGCATCCGCACCGGCGTGGCGGCCGAGCGTTTCGGCGGCCAGGTGCTGGACACCATGGCTATCGAGAACTTCGTTTCCGTCTCGCATACCGAAGGCCCGAAGCTGGCCACCGCGCTGGAGCAGCACGTCAAGGATTACGACGTCGAAATCATGAACCTGCAGCGTGCGGAAAAGCTGCTGCCGGCGACGGAAGCCGATGGCCTGATAGGAGTGCGCCTGGCCAACGGCGCAACGTTGAAATCGAAGACGGTGATCCTGTCCACCGGCGCCCGCTGGCGGCAGATGAACGTGCCCGGCGAAGACGAGTACCGCAACAAGGGCGTGGCCTACTGCCCGCATTGCGACGGCCCGGTGTTCAAGGGCAAGCGCGTGGCGGTGATCGGCGGCGGCAACTCCGGCGTCGAGGCGGCGATCGACCTGGCGGGTATCACCAGCCACGTCACCCTGGTCGAGTTCGACAGCAAGCTGCGTGCGGACGAAGTCCTGCAACGCAAGCTGCGCAGCCTGCCGAACGTCGACATCATCGTCAGCGCGCAAAGCACCGAGGTGCTGGGCGACGGCCAGAAGGTAAGCGGGTTGGCCTACAAGGATCGCGTCAACGGCGACATGCACACGGTCGAGCTGGAAGGCATCTTCGTGCAGATCGGCCTGCTGCCGAACACCGAGTGGCTGAAAGGCACGCTGGAACTGTCTCCGCGCGGTGAAATCGTCATCGATGAACGCGGCCAGACTTCGCTGCCCGGCGTATTCGCCGCTGGCGATGCCACTACGGTGCCCTACAAGCAGATCGTCATCGCGATGGGCGCCGGTTCTACTGCGGCACTGAGCGCGTTCGACCATCTGATTCGCAGCCCAATGGCAACGATCACCGAAAGGAAGCGATCGCCGCTTGATCGGAATGAGCCGGATGGATCGTCAAACCAAGAGGGCGGCACAGTGGCCGCCCTCTTTCATCCACGATGAGATGGTGACGCTTACTTCTTCGCGAACAGATGCTCGACGCCGGCGCGCTCCTCGCGCAGTTCCTTGTCGGTGGCATCCATGCGGGCACGCGAGAAGTCGTTGATCGTCAGGCCCTGCACGATCGTGTACTTGCCGTCCTTCACGGTCACCGGGTAGCCGTAGATCACGCCTGGTGCGATACCGTACGAACCATCGGACGGGATGCCCATCGAGACCCAGTCGCCCTCGGCGGTGCCGTGTGCCCAGGAATGCATGTGGTCGATCGCAGCCGATGCGGCGGAAGCAGCCGAGGAAGCACCGCGCGCCTTGATGATCGCCGCGCCGCGCTGCTGCACGGTCGGGATGAAATCGCTCTCGTACCAGGCCTGGTCGACCAGCGACAGGGCAGCCTTGCCGTCCACGGTGGCGTGGTGCAGGTCCGGGTATTGCGTGGAGCTGTGGTTGCCCCAGATCGTCATCTTCCTGATGTCGGTGTTGTGCTTGCCGGTCTTCTCGGCGAGCTGGCTCAGCGCGCGATTGTGGTCCAGACGGACCATCGCGGTGAAGCACTTCGGATCCAGGTCCGGTGCGTTCTGCTGCGCGATCAGCGAATTGGTATTGGCCGGGTTGCCGACCACCAGCACGCGCACGTCACGCTTGGCGTGATCGTTCAGAGCCTTGCCCTGCGGGCCGAAGATGGCGCCGTTGGCTTCCAGCAGATCCTTGCGCTCCATGCCCGGGCCGCGCGGGCGCGCGCCGACCAGCAGCGCGTAGTCGACGTCCTTGAACGCGACGTTGAGGTCATCGGTGGCGACGATGCCGGCCAGGGTCGGGAATGCGCAGTCATTGAGTTCCATCACCACCCCCTGCAGCGCGGGAAGCGCCGGGGTGATTTCCAGCAGATGCAGGATCACCGGCTGGTCCTTGCCCAGCATGTCGCCAGCGGCGATGCGGAACAGCAGCGCGTAACCGATCTGGCCGGCGGCGCCGGTAACGGCAACTCGAACGGGGGCTTTCATGGGGTTGACTCCTTGGTGGGATGTTCAGTTTTGGTAGGAGCGGCTTCAGCCGCGATAGCTCTTTCATGCAACATCAAAAGCATCGCGACTGAAGCCGCTCCTACAGGTAATGTGTTCAGCTCAGCTCGGCGAAGAACTCGGCGATACGCGAGAGGCCCGGTGCCAACTGTGCAGTGGGACAGGTATAGGAAATGCGCATGGCGCGCGGCTCACCGAATGCCGAGCCCGGCACGCAGGCCACGCCCTTGGCTTCCAGCAACGCGGCGCAGAATTCCACATCATTGTTGATCTTCACGCCGTTGTGGCTCTTGCCGAATGCGACGGAAATATCCGGGAACGCGTAGAACGCGCCCTGCGGTCGCGGGCAGACCACGCCCGGGATCGCGCCGAGCGCAGCGACTACCGTGTCACGCTTGCCAGCGAACTCGGCGCACTTCGCCTGCGGGATGTCCTGCGGGCCGGAGAACGCTGCGACCGCTGCTGCCGTGATCACTTCAGGAATGCTGGTGATGTGGTTCGAATTGAGCGTGGTGACCGCCTTGGCCACCGACTCGGGGCCAGCGATCAGGCCGACGCGCCAGCCCGGCATGCCGTAGGTCTTGGAGACCGAGTCGACGAAGACCAGCCGCTCGCGCAGTTCGGGCTTGGCGAACACAAAGTTGTGGTAACCGATGCCGTCGAACACCATCGAGTTGTAGATGTCGTCGGTGACGATCCAGGTATCCGGATGCTTCACCAGCACCTCGGCCAGCGCAGCGATCTCGTCGCGCGTGTAGACCATGCCGGTGGGATTGGACGGATTGTTGAACAGGAACACTTTCGGCTTGCGTGACAGCGCCGCGTTCAGCTGGGCCGGCGTGAGCTTGTAGTTCTGCGCGGCACCGCAATGCAGCACATTGGCCTTCGCACCCACGATATCGGCGATGTCGTGATAGGTGGTCCAGTACGGCGCCGCAAAGCAGATCTCGTCGCCTTCGTTGAGCAGCGCCTCGGCCAGGTTGTACAGCACTTGCTTGGCGCCGATGCCGATCGAGAGGTTCATGCGGCCGTACCCGCTGAAGCCCAGCGCCTCGATGTGCTTCAGGAACGCATCCAGCAGCGGCTCCGCACCGCGGTTGCTGCCGTACTGGCCGGAGTCGTGCGACAGCGCCTCGCGTGCCGCGGCATACACATGCTCGCCGGGCAGGAAGTTCGGCACGCCGATCGAAAAGCTGATGATGTCGCGGCCGGCAGCCTTGAGCTGCTTCGCCTTCTCGGCTATCACCATGATTGCGCTGGGTTTGGCGCGGCCGACACGCTGGGCAAGCTGGGGCATGGGTTCCTCGACGTCAGGGGATGAGGTCAGCAAACCCATGAATTTTAGCATGCGGCGCTGCGTCATCCAGCGGAATCGCAAAAGCTTGCGCGGCCAAATTCCTATAGTGCTATCCAGCCGACTCGTTGCATGATGCGGATGCCGCCGCACCATATGCACACGGTCGCTGGTGGAATTGGTCAACTCAACAGCAATTCAGGGAGGTAGGCGTCCATGTTCCACCTGATATGGTCCATCATTGTTGGCTTCTTCGTTGGTCTGATTGGCAAGTTCGTCCTCGATCACGTTTTCCACGCCGACATACACCTCGGCTTCTGGCTGACAGCCATCGTCGGCATCGTGGGTTCGGTCATTGGTGGTCTGATCGGCAAGGCGATCAGTGCACCGGCACCCGATTCCAAGTTCCATACGGCCGGCTTCCTCATGTCAATCGTCGGCGCCATCATCCTGTTGCTCGTTGTGCAGTTCGTCTTCAAGTAATCGCTGCCATCGGCCGAAGCATCCGCATCGGTCCTTGCAGGCAACACAAATGAAATCGGCGGGTACTCCCCGCCGATTTCATTTCATGCACCCACAGCCCTTGTCAGGCTTGACCGCCCATCAGCTTGCCGGCAAGACCTTCGAGCATGCCGAGGTTGAAGCCACCACCCTGCCCCGCAGCCGGAGCCTGACCATCAGGCGTCAAGTGATCGACCGCATGCGGCAGTACCTGTGAAAGTCCATTGAGCACCACACTGGGATCGACGCCAAGCTTGCTGGCCGCCTCCTGCACCACCGAGCCCATGCCGCCGTTCTGCAGCGCCTGGCCAAGTTGATCGCCTGATACCGGTTGGTTGGCACCGTTGCCAACCCACGACTGTACAGCGCCACCCAATCCGTGTTGCTGCAGCATGTTGGTCAGGCCCTGCACGCCACCCGCCTGCTGGATCAGCTGGCCGGCCACACCAATCAACGAACCAGCACCGGCACCTGCCTGTTGCCCCTGTCCTCCGAGCAAACTGTCGAGGAATGACATGGTCGTTCTCCTTAGTTGTAGTGAATAGGCGTGAAGCCTGCTGATCATAAGCGCGCAAAACCGCAGTGTCATGACATTTGCACACAAAAAAGAACCGCCGATCACAGACCGGCGGTTCTTTGCGTATCGGTAACGAAAACTCAACCGCGCTGGTCGAGCACCGCGTTCCAGTCCTTCACGCGGTCGGCCTGCGCGGCCAGCAGCGTGTCGACGTCGCCTTCCACGGTGACCTTCTCGATCACGTCGCCCTGCTGGATTGCGTTGACCACGGCCATATCGGCCGCGTCCAGCACTTCGCCGAACACGCTGTGCTTGCCGTCCAGCCACGGCGTGGCGCCATGGGTGATGAAGAACTGGCTGCCGTTCGTGCGCGGGCCGGCATTGGCCATCGAGAGCACGCCTGGCTTGTCATGGCGCAGTGAAGAATTGAACTCGTCCTCGAACTTGTAACCCGGGCCGCCGCGGCCGCTGCCCTCGGGGCAACCGCCCTGGATCATGAAGTCGGCGATCACGCGATGGAACGACAACCCGTCGTAATAGCCGCGCCGGGCCAGGTTGACGAAGTTGGCAACGGTGACCGGTGCCTTGTCCTCATGCAGACGCAGGTGGATCGGGCCACGGTTGGTGGTGAAGGTGACATTGATGGTCATCGCAAATCCTTGGGTTCGAGAGCCGCAACGTGCACCGGCACGGGCACGCGGGTTGCCAAGAATACTCCAGCGGCCACGCCCCGGGCATGCTGTTGCAGGAGCGGCTTCAGCCGCGATGCCTTTGACATCAGATTAGGAGCATCGCGGCTGGAGCCGCTCCTGCAAAAACAATTCAGGGCAGGCCCAGCATGCTGCGCCCCAGGGCACCCGCACCACGCGGTTGTGCCGCTGGCGTCGGCACCTCGGCCGGCCAGGCAGCTCCGTTGTAAAGATGTGCCCACAGCCGATCCAGCGCCGCATAGCCATACGGCAGCAGCGGCACGTGCTGATCGCCGAAACCGGGCAGCGCCAGGAACGCATCGAAGTGCTGCGCGTGCGGCACCTTCCAGTAGATCGGCCGACAACCCTCATCGCGCAACCAGGCCACATACGGCTCGGAGCTGAAGGCGGTCGGCAGCAAGCCGTCGCTGGCACCGTGTACCACCCACAATGGCAGGTCATTACGCGGCAACTTGACCGCAGTGGCGGCAATGGATGCGTGCAACGCCTGCGACTCGTGATCGTCGCCCGTCCACAGCTTGCGTAGACATTCACTGCCGACCAGGGTGGGATCGGTCGAGACACTGGTGCCGCCCAGCAAGCCGATGCCGTTGCCCGGCGGAATACCGGAACCATCCGCCCACCATGCCGCTCGCGCAGCAGGGTCGGCCAAGCCAGGCAAACCCTTCGCATCAACGGCCGCGTAATGGAAACCACACGGCATCTCGGTGGCACCACGGCGCATGTAGGACGAGGCATAGCCGGCAGCAATCACCCGCCACAGGTCGAACGCGGTGGTGCTGGCGGCCGTGCTCATCGCCTCGTCCGTCCAGCCGCGGGCATGCAGATACTGCCGTGCCTGTTCCGCCTGTTCGGCCACCGTGTTGCCGGTCAGTTTGCCCTGCGCGCGCAGGCTGGCGCAGCGTACCGGCCATGCCGGCAGCGCTACGCTGCGCGGGCCGCGCGCCAATGGCACCTTGGCGAAATGTTCGGCACTCAACGCACATGGCAGCCAGACCGCCGCTTCGGTGGCGTAGTCGTACATCGCACGACCGTGGCCCTGGACATGGACGTTCGGCTCCAGCGCCACTACGCCGGCGAAAAAATGTTCCTTGTCGAGACCGGCCGCCTGCAGCACCGCACCGCCGCCGTTGGACAGACCGGTGGCGATGATCCTGGTGTTCTGCGAGGTGAACGGTGCATCGGCTGGAAACGCACGATCGAGCATGGCCAGCCCGAACTGTGCCGCCTGGATCACATGCCGGCCCCAGTCGGCCTCCGGATTGTCACCGGAGTTCATCTGCTTCACCGCGATGCCCCCCGTCGGCGGCGCTGGCGTAGGCTGGAACTCCAGCTCGGTTTCGCCCCGTTTGGCGCGACGGCCATCCAGCCCCACGCCGCTGTTGTCGGCGTAATCGAAATAGCCAGCACCGGTGCCCTTGTCGGTGTAGGCCACCGCGCAACCATGCGGCAGACCCCAGGCACCAGCCAGCGCGATCGCGCCGTAGATACCGCGCGAACCCGACGAAGCAGTCACCACCAGGCAGCGTTTCTGCCGGTCGAAATGATCGGGCACCTGCAGCAGCACGCGATGTGGTGCGCGTGCGCCGGGGATGCGCGCAAACGCCTGGTATTCGCGACCGGGCACATCCGGCACGCCGCCGTAGACCGTGCCGTAACCACCCAACGGACCAAGATCGGCAATGCCTTTCCAGCTGGTCTGGATCGCCCGCCGGCGCAGCTCTTCCGCGGTGGGATTCAGCGGATCGGCAAACGGCAGCGGCACGCCGGCCAGACCCGCCAGCCCCAACCCTGCACTCAGCAAGTCATCGCCACCGCGATGATCGGTCATCCGCACTTCGCCGTACTCGACATCACGCATCACGGGTTCCTTGGGCACAGGGCTGCCGGCGCAAGCCGACAGCATGAGCAGGACCAACAGAGGGATTACGCGGGCGGAGTTTTTCATCCCGCCACCATAACAAGCATGCACGCGCCCGCCATCGTACGAAAGTCCAGCATGACAGCAGTGACCTCCGGACCTCGACGGCGGTGCCCCAGCCCGCTAACGTCCACGGAATGACGAGCTTGCTGATCGCCGACGACCACCCGCTGTTCCGCGCTGCGCTGCGTCTGGCCGCCAACGAAAGCCTGCCCGACTGCCGCGTGCGCGAAGCCGCCGACCTGTCCGGCGTACTCGCCGCGCTGGCCGCCGAACCGGACATCGACCTGGTGCTGCTCGACCTGCACATGCCTGGTAGCCAGGGTTTGTCCGGTCTGGCCACGCTGCGCGGCCAGCATCCCGGTGTTGCCGTGCTGGTGGTGTCCGCCCACGACGAACCGCGCATTGTGCGCCGCGTGCTCGATCACGGCGCCGCCGGCTTCATCCCCAAGAGCGCCAGTCCTGCCGAAATCGGCGAAGCGATCCGTCACGTACTCGACTGCGGCAACTGGCTGCCGTCCGGCCTCGCCGATGCCGTTGCTGCGCTGCCCGCCGATCCCGCCGACACCGATCTCGCCAGACGCCTCGCCCGTCTCACCGAACAGCAATCCCGCGTGCTCGCCCTGCTCGCCGAAGGCCTGCTCAACAAGCAGATCGCCGATCGATTGGCGATCCAGGAGCGCACGGTGAAGGCGCATGTCACGGCGATCTTCGAAAAGCTGAGGGTGAGGAATCGGACGCAGGCGGGGATATTGTTGCGGTCGCTGGATTTGGGAGAGCCCGCACGGGTGATGTAACAGAAATTTTCACCCGAAGACGGATATCGCAGGTGATTCGTAAGGGCCGCTTCCAACTGCAGACATTGAAGCCGCACCGACTCACGGCGCGGCTTCGCAATGTAGCTGCACGGAATTCAGAGCTGCAACGAGCCACCAGCCAGTTTATTGACTTCCGCCATGATGGCCGTCATCTGCGGGGCAGATTTGAGCGCATAGTGACTATTGGTGTAGCCCCACCAATCCCAGCATCCATAAGGGTTGTAAGGAGCATAGGCATCGATCGTCTGTGGATAGAGCACGATGGCATTGTTCGTGTCCGCCCATTCGTTGATGCCGCTGTCATGCACGAAGGTTGTGCCTACAGTTTCCTGATTTTGCGAGCAACCATGCAACGCCACGACCAGGCGACAGGCCTGTCCCGCCGCGCAATTCTTGGGCACGAAGACCCAGCCCGTGCTATCCATCGAGATGGCCGCGCAATTTTCATTTGCGCAAAACGGATTCTGATTGAACTGGATGAATTTGCCGCCCAAAACACCTGAATTGCGCGCCTGGAGCGTGCCGTAAAACATCGTCAAGAATGTCTGTTCCGGATCGATGCCGCAGTTGTTGATATATGGCAGTGCAAGATACCCGCAGGCGGTGAGTCCGTCCGGCGACACCCAGGAATGCTCTGCCGCGGTGTGGTTGTTGTAGGTGATCTCGCTGCTCGATGTGAAACTTTGGTAGTACTGATACAGGTCGTTCATCGTTGCCTGATAATTCACCGTATCCAGCGTGCCACTGAACATGTAAATCGGCTTGCCGGCGATATTGCTGACCGGATCGATCGCACCTGCCGAGGCTTCTTTGTTTGTGTAGCTGACCAGCGACGACACCGGCACGCTGACGCCGGTAGTGCAGGCTTCGCCCCAAAGCGCATCATTATCCTGCGCGCAGTAATACGTTCCGCCGGCCATCACGGCGGTCCCGTAGATCGCTTTTGAATAGGCCACTTGCAGCTGCGTGGCCATATAACCGCCTGACGAAATGCCCGCCACCGTTACGGAGCTGGGTGCGATGTTGTACGAGCCGAGCACCGCTTGTGCCCGCGCAAACGGAGAGGCGATCGCGATAGCGCTGAATAGCGCGGCTATAACCAAGGATCTGAAGTGTTTCGAACACATCGAAAAGCCCTCCATCGTCACGTATGTGTGTTATTGATGGCGCCCGATATCTTTTCCCAATCGGCACCGTCGCCAAAGCCCTTGTGCGGTCGCCGCCATGGAGATCGCAAAGCGAGAAGTGACCACGGGGTGGTATGGAGAAGGGCACTCATTCGCCTCGCCAAGAGAGCACGAAGTGACAGTGAGTTGAATTGGACGATAGGGCTATGCGACCGTCGCGGTGCCGGCCAAGCCGATCCAGGCGCTACGCCGAATCCCGGGCTAACCTAGCTTAGGCCTGCCCGGCTCCCGCAGTTATCCGTTGCAACACCTGCCTCAACGCCAACGGCTTCAGCGGCTTATACAACACCCCCACGCCTGCATCGAGCAACCGCTGACGCAGCTCGCCATCGCGATCGGCAGTAAGCATCACGGTCGGCACATCGACATGCAGTTCGCGTAACTGATGCCACACATCGAAACCGGTGTCGCCGCCATCGAGATGGAAATCCAGAATATGCAGATCCGGCCGCCACGGTGCCGCGAGTGCCTGCTCGGCATTGCGCGCAGCATGCACATGCCATCCCCAACTGGTGAGCAGGCTGCTGAGCGCGGCGAGTGCGGCCGGTTCGTTGTCCAGCACCAGTGCACGACCGGCTGGCAATGGCTGCTGCGCATCGGCGACAGGCGGCAGTCGTATCTCGGCACGCGCCATCGGCATGCTGAGGTCGAATACGCTGCCGCGACCCGGCCACGAACGCAGCCCGAGTGGATGACCGAGTAGCCCAGCCATGCGTTGCGCGATCGACAGACCCAGTCCGAGTCCCTGCCCGCCCGCGGCGCTGCCGCGACGAAACTCCTGGAAGATCAGTTGCTGCTCGCCCGGCGCTATGCCGGGGCCGGTATCCCACACTTCCACACGCAACTGATCGCCTCGCCGACGGACACCGAGCAATACGCGACCGTGTTCGGCATAACGCAATGCGTTCGACAGGAAGTTCTGCAGTACGCGACGAAGCAGCTGCGGATCGGAGCGTACCCATACACGCGTGCCGACCACGTCGAATCGCACGCCACGGTCGAGCGCGATGGCGCGGAATTCGGCGGCCAACGGATCGAGCACCTCGGCCAGCGGAACCGCGCGCGGCTGCGGATGCAGCCGACCGCCTTCCAGCCGCGCGATATCGAGCAGGCCGGCGAGCAGGCCTTCAGTGGCAGCCAGTGCACCATTCAGATGATGCGCGGTGGTGGCATCGGCGCCGCGCTCGGTGAGCGAATGCGCGAACAGCTGTGCCGCATGCAGCGGCTGCATCAGGTCGTGGGTCACCGCGGTGAGGAAGCGGCTCTTCGCCTCGTTCGCGCCCTGCGCTTCCGCCGAGGCCGCAGCCAGCGCTCGGGTACGCTCTTCAACCCGCAGTTCCAGCGTTTCGTTGACGCGCTTGAGCGAGCTCTCGGCCTGGCGGAATGCGGTGACGTCGGTGAAGGTGGCGACGAAGCCGCCGCCGGGCATCGGGTTGCCGCGGATCTCGACGATGGTGCCGTCGGGAAAGCGCCGCTCGGACAGGTGCCGGGTGCCCGCGCGCATGTGGGTAAGTCGCTGCTGCACGCGTTGCTCGACTTCGCCGGGGCCGAGCATGCCGGCGTCGATGTTGTAGCGGGTCAGCTCGGCGACCGACCGGCCCACCTGCAGCAGTTCGGGCGGGTAGTTGAACAGGCGCGCGTACGGGCTGTTCCAGGCAACCAGCTGCAGCTCGGCATCGACCACGCAGATGCCCTGGCTCATGTTCTCCAGTGCTGCCTCCAGCACGCGCTGGTTGAAACGCAGGTCCTGCGCCGCCTCGCCAACGATTGCAACGACGGTGTCCAGATCGTCGCGGCCCTGTCGATGCACCACCTCCAGCAGCAGCCGCGCCGAGGCGGCACCGATCACTGCAGCCAGCTCGTGCTCGACCTCGGCCACGCGCACAGTGCCTGCCGATCCGCTAGCGGGCGCGTTGGCGAACAAGTGCTCGACCCGCTCGGGTGGCAGGAAACGCGCCGCCAGCGCATGCAATTCAGCCACGCCGACATGACCCACGCTGACCACTTGCATGGCCCGGCCATAACGCGAGCCAGCCACGGCCAGCATCACCGCACCATTTGCCGCCAGACTCACCACCACCGCACGACCCAGCCGGTTCCAGTCGCCGAGGCCAAGCAGATCGTCCGGTGCCAGCCAGTGCAGGCCGAACGGACCTACGTGCAGCCAGGGCAATGCTGACGGCAACAACGACGGCAGCACCGCATACACCCACACCAGCGTGCCGACCGCGAGCCCGGCCATCACCGCACGCGAACCCAGTTGCGGGCGATACACCGCGGCCAGCAGCGCCGGCGTAAGTCCGGCCAGCGCGGAGAACGAGATCGCACCGATATCGGCCAGCGCCTCATTGCGCGCCAGTACGCGGCTGTACGCCCACGCCAGCAGGATCACCACCAGGATCGCCACGCGTCGGTGGTTCAGCAGTTCGCCACGCAGATCGCCATGTTCGTCACGACCCCAGCCAGCCTTCACCCGCAATGGTGCAATGAAGTGGTTGACCACCATCAGGCTCAAGGTGAGCGTGGCGATCACCACCATACTGGTGGCGGCGCTGAGGCCACCGAGGAAGGCGATCAACGCCAGGCTGTGCTCGCCGCGCGCCATCGGCAACGCCAGCACGTACATGTCCGACGACACACCGCTCGGTCCCAGCAACGCATCGCCCAGCCGCGCCAGCGGCAGGATCGGCAGCGAGATCAGCAGCAGGTACATCGGGAACAGCCAGCGTGCACTGCGCAGATGCCGATCGTTGCGGCACTCCACGATCCCCGCATAGAACTGGTGCGGCATGGTGAACATCGCCAGCGCACCAAGCAGGATCAGCGCCGGGAAACCGCTGCTGTCAGGCGGTGGCGGCACATTGAGCGGCAACCCCGCCGGCCGTGCCGCAAACAGCAGCGTGCCCAGCGCAAGCATCGCGCCAAGCTTGAACAGCGACTCGAACGCCATCGCCAGCACCAGCCCGCGATTGTGCGCCATGGTCGAGGCGCGCCGGGTACCGAACAGCATCGCGAACAGCGCCATCAGCAGCGCCACATACAGTGCGCTGTCCTGCCATGGCTCCGACTCGGACAGTTGTCCGTGGCTGAGGATGCCGTAGCTCATCGCCACCGCCTTCAGCTGCAGCGCGATGTACGGCACGATGCCGATCAGCACCACCACGGTAACCAGCGCGGCCAGCCCCGAATGCCTCCCCAACCGCACTGCGATCAGGTCGGCCAACGAACCGGCGTTGTACTCGCGCACCAGTTGCACCATGCGACGCAGGAATTTCAGCGCAAACAGGTACATCAGGATCGCCCCGACAAACGTCGGCGGCAGCCACCAGCCGGAGCGGCTGGCCTGGGTCACCGTGCCATAGAACGTCCACGAGGTGCAGTGGATCGCCAGCGACAGCGCATAGACGGTCGCCCAGCGTTTTTCGAAGAGTTGCGGACGACGTTCGCCGAGCAGCGCCACGCCGAACAGCAGGCCCAACCAGCACAGCGCTGCAACGGCGATCAGGCCAGCGCTCAGCATGCATGGCTCCCTTGGACCGAGATCGACATCACCTTCCACACGCTTTTCTGTAGGAGCGACTTCAGTCGCGATGCTCTTCGCAAAATCAGAGTGGCGAGCCAAAGCGTCGCGACTGAAGTCGCTCCTACATGGTTTTGAGCGCAGGGTTGATGAGGCCAGCTCGCCGCCATCAATGCATCGCCGGCAATCCCAGTGCGTGTACCGCGTTCACCAGCCAGCGCAGCTGCACGCCATGGCGGCTGTCGTAATCGGCTCCGGAATATCCCCACCAGTCCCAGCATGCTTGCGGATTCAAGGGCGCGAAACTTGCGCGGGTCTGAGGATATAGCACGGCCACCTCATAGACATCGGCCCAGCGGTTGAAGCCGGCATCTTTCACGAACGCCTCGCCCACCGCGTCGGCGTTCTGCTTGCAACCGTGAAACGCGACTACCAGGCCGCACGGCTTGCCGGCTAGGCAAGCGGGCGGCAGATAGACATACCCGGTCTTGGCCAACAGCGCATCGACGCCGTCCGGGCGCAGTGCATCCTGGTCGAACGTGCGCAGCTCGCCAAGCGCCTGTGCAGCCGCATGCGCAGGCTTGCCGAACATCCGCGCGAAGATCTCGCCGGCCGCATCGAAGCCGCAGCGCCCCAGATACGGCGACACCGACTTGTCGCAGTCCTCGCCGATGGCGGCCACGGGCAGGTTGTGCGCGAACGCGCGCTGGCCATCGTCGTATACCTGCATGTCACTCAGGCCTGGCGTGCTGTCACGCAGCTGCTCGTAGAAGTGCGCCCCGGCCTCGGCCACCACCGGTGCCACCAGCGCATCGGCGCTGCCGTGCAACAGGTAGACATGGGCATGGGCGAGATCCTTCAAGGGTCCTGTCTCGCCGGCAGCCGCACGCTTCGTGGCGTTTGCCACCAATGCCCCGACATCCGGTGCAGGCACGCCTTTCATGCAGCTGCCAAGGGCAACGTCCAGCTTGCCACCAGCGCAACCGTATGGGCCACCAGCTACCAGCGCCGCATTCGGGAACAGCTCCGGATAGGCGAGCTGTGCCTGGGTTGCCATGTAAGCGCCAGACGAAAGTCCGACCACCGCGACCCGCGACGGATCAAGTTTCAGTTTCGGCAAGGTACCTGCCGGTTGGGCCGCGCAGGTACTCCCACTGCCGAGCAACAGCGACAAACCGCACAAGCGGATCCAGACTTTGAATGACATGGATGATCTCCGTGATTCGACAACTGCAACCGGTTCATGCGTAACCTATGGTGGCTGCGCATGAACCGGTTGTCATCCGAACATCTCGGCTCAGAACGTATAGCGTGCGGTCAGCGTCACCATCCGCGGCGCACCGTAGAAGCCGGTGACGATGCCAAGAGCAGCGATGTTGTAGCCGGTGGTGCGATACGACTTGTTGGCGAGGTTGGAGCCTTGCAGGCTCAGGGTCCATGGTTGGTTGATCTGCCAGATCAGGCCGGCATTCCACAACCCGTAGGCCGGCTGTTCGATCAGCGGCGACAGGGTCGTCTCCGGGAAGACGCTGGTCTGATAGGTGTAGTTGACGCGGCCGGTGATGCTGCCGCCATTGGACAATGGGAAGCTGCGCTCGAGGTTCAGCGCACCGGACCACCTCGGTGCATTGGTGAAGCTCTGCGTGTCGGCGATGTTCACGCCACTGCTCATGAACTGCGTGTACTTGGTATGCAGGTAGGCGAAGTTGCCGCTGAAGGTCCAGTTCTCCGCCGGCTTCCAGGCAAACTCTTCCTCCAGTCCGTCGATATGGCCCTTGCCGGCGTTGGTGAAATCGCCGAAGAATCCCTGACTGCCGTTCGGCAGCGTGTACGAAGTGAACACCGACAGCTGGATGTTGGAATAGATGTTGTGGAACAGCGCCGTGTTCATCATCAGGCTGTCGTCGAAGAAGGTCATCTTGCTGCCCAGTTCGAACGACTGCACCTTCTCGTCCTGGATCGGGCGACACGACTCGGGAATCGCCGAGCAGTTCGCGCGGATGTTGTAGCCGCCGGAGTGGAAGCCTTCGCTGTAGCTGGCGTAGAGCTTGACCTGGTCGGTCGCGGAGTAGTCCAGCGACACCTTCGGCGAAACGTTGTGCGTCGTGTGCGCACCGGTGAAGTTGGCCAGTGTCGAGGTCGGATCGGTGAAGCTGGCGTTCGCGTAGCCATAGTTCTGGATCAGCGCGGTCTTCTTCTCGTCGGTCAGGCGCACGCCGACATCCAGGCTCCAGACCGGGCTGATGTCCCAGGTGAAGTCGCCGTAACCGGCGTAGCTCTTGGTGCCGATGGTGCCGCCGGTGCTGCCGTACTGCGAGTAGCCCAGTGTGCTGTAAGGCGGCGAGCCGAGGAAGATGTTGCGGATCTGCCCGCTCGCGGTGCCGTTGAAGTAGTACAGGCCGAACACGCCGTGCACGGAACCGCCGGAATCGTAATTGGCCTGGAATTCCTGGGTGAACTGGTGATCCTTGTAGACGGCCGCGACATCCGCGATCTGTTCCGGCAAGGTGTCGAAGTCGATGTTGGTACCGGTCGACGAACCGCGCACGGCGGTGATCGATTTCAGTGACCAGTCCTGGCTGGCGATCCAGTTCATGGTGAGCGCGGCGCCATAGAGCTTAGTGTGGTTGACCTGTGCCATGCCGCTGCGCGTGTCGTAGTCACTCGACAGGGGCGCATAGCCCGGGTCGAACGAATTGGCGATGAGCATCTTGGCGCCGCGCGGATTGGAGTTGTCGCGCACGCCATCCACCGTCAACTGCGCGTTGAAGGTGTTCGACGGGAAGAAACCCAGCGTTGCGCGTGCGGCATTGGTGTTCTTGTTGCCGTTGCGGCTGCCGCTGAGCAGGTCGGTGCCGAAGCCGTCGTTGTGTTCGCTGGCATAGGCAATGCGTCCGCGCCACACGCCGTCGGCGCTGGCGCCGCCGACGCTGGCCTTGACGTCCTTTTCGCCGTGGGTGCCGATCGTCGTCTCCACTGCGCCCTCGGTCTTGGTCGGCAGCGGTGCCGACACGTACTTGATCGCGCCGCCAATGGTGTTCTTGCCGTACAGGCTGCCCTGCGGACCACGCAGCACCTCGATGCGACTGACATCGAACACATCGAGCATGGTGCCCTGCGGGCGCGCCATGTACACGTCGTCGAGATAGACGCCTACCGCCGGGTCAAAGCCCCAGGTCGGATCGGCCTGGCCGACACCGCGGATATAGGCGGTCAGCGTGGTGTTGGAGCCACGCGCGGCGTAGATCTGCAGCGAGGGCACCTTGCCCTGCAGGTCGGCGAGGTTCTGCACGTTCTGATTGAACAACGACTCCGCAGTGAAGGCGCTTACCGCGATCGGCACGTCCTGCAGGGTTTCCTCGCGCTTGCGTGCGGTCACCGTGACCTCCCCGAGCTGCTTGGCATTGGCCGGCTTGGCCTGGTCAACCGGAGCAGTGCTGGTGCTGCTTTGCTGCGCATGCAGCGGCGCACCAAACAGCAGGCCAGTCGTCGCCAGACCAATCGCCAGACTCAGATACGTGCGCTTCATGACTTCCCCTTTCGACTTGGCGCATCCATCGCTGAAGGATGCGGGCAGTGACGCAGCCATCGACGATGGATGCTGATGCGATGAAAGAGTAGGCAGCCGGCACCGGCACGACACTTGTACCTTCGTACAGTGCCCGCGCGGCTGGCACGCGCCGATACTCGGCCCTCGTCGATTCCGACGTTGTCTCCCGAGGATCCGCAAGGATGGCTTTCCTGATCGTGCTGGCTGCGCTGTGTTTCCTGATGTTCGCGGCGTATCGCGGCTACAGCGTGATCCTGTTTGCACCTATCGCTGCGCTTGGGGCAGTGCTGCTGACCGAGCCGTCACTGGTCGCACCGATGTTCACCGGCCTGTTCATGGACAAGATGGTCGGCTTCCTCAAGCTGTACTTTCCAGTGTTCATGCTCGGCGCGGTGTTCGGCAAGCTGATCGAGCTGTCCGGTTTCTCGAAGGCGATCGTCGCCGCGACCATCGGCCTGGTCGGGCGTAGCCGCGCGATCCTGTCGATCGTGCTGGTGTGCGCATTGCTGACCTACGGCGGCGTGTCGCTGTTCGTGGTGGTGTTCGCGGTGTATCCATTTGCGGCCGAGCTGTTCCGTGCCAGCAACATCCCGAAGCGGCTGATCCCCGGCACCATCGCGCTGGGTGCGTTCACCTTCACCATGGATTCGCTGCCGGGTACGCCGCAGATCCAGAACATCATCCCCACCGCGTTCTTCGGCACCAACGCATGGGCGGCACCGTGGCTGGGCACGATCGGTGCGGCATTCATCCTGATCGTGGGACTGGCCTATCTCGAATCGCGCCGGCGCAAGGCTGCCGCCGCGGGCGAAGGTTATGGTGACAACCTGCTCAACGAACCAGCGCCATTCGATTACGGCAAGCTCGCCCATCCACTGATCGCGCTGTTGCCGCTGGTGCTGGTCGGTATCTGCAACAAGCTGCTCACCGACCTGATCCCCCGTGTCTACGGCGAAACACAGTCGTTCCTGCCCAGCGTGGTCGGCGAGGCCAAACCGGTGGTTCAGGAAGTATCCAAAATCGCCGCGATCTGGGCGGTGGAAGGTGCCCTGCTGGTCGGCATCCTCTGCGTGCTGGCGTTTGCCTGGCGACCCGTGACGCGCCAGTTTGCCGACGGCAGCAAGGCGGCGGTCGGGGGAGCGCTGCTGGCCTCGATGAATACGGCCTCCGAATACGGTTTCGGCGCCGTGATCGCTGCCCTGCCGGGTTTCAAAGTGGTCGCCGATGCGCTGCACACGATCCCGAACCCGCTGCTGAACGAAGCGGTCACCGTGACTGCGCTGGCCGGCATCACCGGCTCGGCCTCCGGCGGCATGGGCATCGCGCTGGCGGCGATGGCCGACACCTTCATCGCCAACGCACATGCGGCCGGCATTCCGCTGGCGGTGATGCACCGAGTTGCCGCGATGGCCTCCGGCGGCATGGACACCCTGCCGCACAACGGCGCCGTGATCACCCTGCTGGCGGTGACCGGGCTGACCCACCGGCAGTCCTACAAGGACATCTTCGCGGTCACCGTGATCAAGACGCTGGCGGTGCTGGTGGTGATCGCCGCGTACTACCTTACCGGCGTGGTGTGATCAGGCGGCAAGATATTGGGATAGGCCGGGCAACGGCAGCTGGATGAACGGATAATCGAAATTGCGGGCAAGTTGTCACATAAGTCCGTATAATTGGTCGATTAACCCTTCACGAATCCTGCGTGACGGCCTTCGCGCCGCCCGAGTCGATCCCATGTCTATCGAAAAACTGCGCAATATCGCCATCGTCGCCCACGTCGATCACGGCAAGACCACTCTCGTCGATTGCCTGCTGAAGCAGTCCGGCACGCTCAGTGAGCGCACCGTGCTGGCCGAACGCGTGATGGACTCGAACGACCAGGAAAAGGAACGCGGCATCACCATCCTGGCCAAGAACACGGCCATCACCTGGCAGGGCAACCGCATCAACATCGTCGACACGCCGGGACATGCGGACTTCGGTGGCGAGGTGGAGCGCGTGCTGTCGATGGTCGACACCGTGCTGATCCTGGTCGACGCGATGGACGGCCCGATGCCGCAGACGCGCTTCGTGACGCAGAAGGCGTTCGCGATGGGCTTCAGGCCGATCGTCGTCATCAACAAGGTCGACCGTCCGGGCTCCCGTCCGCAGTGGGTGGTTGACCAGGTGTGGGATCTGTTCGATCGCCTCGGCGCCACCTCCGAGCAGATGGACTTCCCGATCGTCTACGCTTCGGCGCTGAACGGTTACGCCAGCCTCGACGACAGTGTCCGCGAAGGCGACATGACCCCGCTGTACCAGGCCATCATGGAACACACGCCCAAGCCGGATGTGGATCCGGACGGCCCGTTCCAGATGCGCATCAGCCAGCTCGACTACAACAACTTCGTCGGCATCATCGGCATTGGCCGCATCCAGCGCGGCACGCTGAAGAAGAACATGCCGGTCGCCGTGATCAACCGCGAAGGCAAGAAGCGCCAGGGCAAGGTGCTGCAGGTGCTCGGCTTCATGGGCCTCGAGCGCATCGAGCAGGACAGCGCCGAAGCCGGTGACATCGTCGCCATTTCGGGTATTGCGGACCTGACCATCTCCGACACGATCTGCGCTCTGGACACCCCGGAAGCGCTGCCCGCCCTGACCGTGGACGAGCCGACGATCAGCATGACCTTCCAGGTCAACAACTCGCCGTTCGCCGGCAACAAGGATCTCTCCGGCGGCAAGTTCCTCACCAGCCGCCAGCTGAAGGATCGTCTGGACCGCGAGCAGGTGCACAACGTGGCGCTGAAGGTCGAGCAGGGTTCGGACGCCGACAAGTTCCTCGTCTCGGGTCGTGGCGAACTGCACCTGTCGGTGCTGATCGAGAACATGCGCCGCGAAGGCTACGAGCTTGCCGTATCGCGTCCGGAAGTGATCATCAAGGAAATCGACGGCCAGAAGATGGAGCCGTTCGAGCAGCTGGTGGTCGACGTGGAAGAAATCCACCAGGGCCCGGTGATGGAGCGGCTCGGCATCCGCAAGGGCCAGCTGAAGAACATGGAGCCGGACGGCAAGGGTCGCGTGCGCCTCGAGTACATGATCCCGGCGCGTGGCCTGATCGGCTTCCAGAACCAGTTCAAGACCCTGACCCAGGGTTCGGGCCTGCTGTTCCACGTGTTCGACCACTACGGCCCGAAGGAAGATGGCCAGATCGCCAAGCGCCTCAATGGCGTGATGATCGCGAATGCTGGTGGCACCACCCCGGCCTACTCGCTCGGGCCGCTGCAGGATCGTGGCAAGCTGTTCGCCGCCGAAGGCGACTCGGTGTACGAGGGCCAGCTGGTCGGCATCCACGCGAAGGACAATGACCTCACGGTCAACGTGATCAAGCCCAAGCCGCTGACCAACATGCGCGCCTCGGGCAAGGACGATGCGATCCAGTTGACCCCGGCGATCAAGTTCTCGCTGGAACAGGCACTGGACTTCATCGACGACGACGAGCTGGTCGAGATCACCCCGAAGGAGATCCGCCTGCGCAAGCGTCACCTCACCGAGAACGATCGCAAGCGCGCTTCGCGCGGTTGATTCGTCGCCTCACCGATGGAACAGAAGGCCGCCGCAAGGCGGCCTTCTGCTGTGTGGTCATGGCATAGCGGCTTTTGTCTTCACACCCATTACGCGCAGACCCGGCCGCTGCCGTGCCAGCTTGCGCAACAGCTCGGCGAACGCCTGCAGATCGTCGCGCCATGGCGAGGCGTCACGCCAGTACAGCGCGATCTCGCGACCAGGCGCCTGCCCCTTCAGCGTGGCCAGTACGATGTTCGGCATCGAGGCCAGCCGCTCGTGTGCCAGCGCAGGCACCAGCGCGTAGCCACCACGCAGACTGACCAGCGCAGCGAGACTTTCCAGGCTGACATCCTGGACATGGCCATGCTCGCTGCCGTCGCCGTCGAGGCCATCGGCGTGGCTTTCAGCCATCAAGGTCGCCTCGGCCGGATCGAGCTGATCCAGCGCGATATGGTTCTGACCCGCCAAGGGATGATCTGCACGCAGCATCAGTTCCCACGGTTCGGCAAACAACGGTCGCATGGCGATGCCGCTGACCGCTGGCGTCGGCGGCGCCAGCACCGCATCGAGCTCGCCCTCGTGCAGGCGACGCAGCAGCCCACGCGGCTTGCCTTCGGACAGGCTCAACCGAGCCCCCGGAAAATGCTGCGGGAACGGCGCGATCAGGTGTGGCAGCAGATAGGGACCCAGCGAGGCCGGCACCCCGAGTCGCAACTCACCACCGAAGGCGACCGCACCGGCACGGGCGACCTGTTGCAGGTGTTCGCCTGCTGCAAGGACGGCATCGATCTGCTGCAGCAAACGCTGGCCGCCGGCAGTCGGCACGATGCGGCGGCCACCGCGTTCGAACAGCGGTGCCCCAAGCGCCTGCTCCACCTTCTGCACCTGGTGCGACAGCCCGGACGGACTGATGTGCATGGCCCGCGCCGCGCTGTTGAAACTGCCATGGCGATACACCGCCTGTACCAGCGCGAGATCGCGCAGCGAGACGGCGGCAAGAGCCATCGAAATCATCGAATGCTGCATGTCATCAAATACGTTTGTGCATAACGGACCCCGCGCCCATGCTATGCGGCGAACCAGCACCGCAACCGTGCTGCCAGTGGCGCAGTCTACCTGCCACCACAAGGCTCGCGCATGAAGCCAGAGCCGGCTCACCGGTTAGCGACTGCTCCGTGTTTGCGCGATAATTGCGGTCTTTGCCGGTCCGGCAAACCCGCACCCGTTGCCTCCCCATCCCAGCCGCAGGATTTAGCCAGGAGTTCTCCCATGAAAGATTCATTCTCGGTACGCGACACGCTCGAAGCCAACGGCAAGCGCTACAGCTACGCCAGCCTGGCCAAGCTGGGCCAGCGCTTCGACCTGAAGCGCCTGCCCTATTCGATGAAGATCCTGCTGGAAAACCTGCTGCGGCACGAGGACGGCGTCAACGTCACCACCAAGGAAATCGAGGCGGTAGCGAACTGGAACGCCAAGGCCGAGCCGGATACCGAGATCTCCTTCATGCCCGCCCGCGTGGTACTGCAGGACTTCACCGGCGTGCCGTGCGTGGTCGACCTGGCCGCGATGCGTGATGCGGTAGTGAAGCTGGGTGGCGACGCCAACCAGATCAACCCGCTGGCGCCGGCCGAACTGGTCATCGACCATTCGGTGCAGGTCGATGCCTACGGCTCGGCCAGTGCGCTGGAGCAGAACGTCGAGATCGAGTTCCACCGCAACCAGGAGCGCTACTCCTTCCTGCGCTGGGGCCAGAAGGCGTTCAACAACTTCAAGGTGGTGCCGCCACGCACCGGCATCGTGCACCAGGTGAACCTGGAGCACCTCGCCCGCGTGGTGTTCACCAATGACGCGAACGGCGAGAACTGGGCCTATCCGGACACCGTGTTCGGCACCGACTCGCACACCACCATGATCAACGGCATCGGCGTGCTGGGCTGGGGCGTGGGCGGCATCGAGGCCGAAGCCGCGATGCTCGGCCAGCCCTCCTCGATGCTGATTCCGCAAGTGGTCGGCTTCAGGCTGACCGGCAAGCTGCCGGAAGGCGTCACCGCCACCGACCTGGTGCTCACCGTCACCCAGATGCTGCGCAAGCTTGGCGTGGTCGGCAAGTTCGTCGAGTTCTTCGGCGATGGCCTGGCCCACCTGCCGCTGGCCGATCGCGCCACGATCGCCAACATGGCGCCGGAATATGGCGCAACCTGCGGCATCTTCCCGATCGACCAGGAAGCACTCAACTACATGCACCTGTCCGGCCGTGACGCCGCGCAGATCGCGCTGGTCGAGGCCTATGCCAAGGCGCAGGGCCTGTGGCACGACGCCAACACCCCGCATGCCGAGTTCACCACCACGCTGGAGCTGAACCTGGCCGATGTCAGGCCGTCACTGGCCGGTCCCAAGCGCCCGCAGGATCGCGTGCTGCTGGAAGGCGTGCAGAAGAGCTTCCACGATGCCGTGGGTCCGCTTACCGCCAACCGCCAACCGCGTACCCAGGCCACTGCCGACTTCATCAGCGAAGGTGGCTCGTCCGCCGTCGGTAATCCCGCCAACGCCATCACCAATGGCGGTGTGCGCGTGGAGAAGGACGGCCAGAGCTTCAAGGTCGGTGACGGCTCGGTGGTCATCGCCGCGATCACCTCGTGCACCAACACCTCCAACCCGGCGGTGATGCTAGCGGCCGGTCTGCTGGCGAAGAAGGCCGCGGCCAAGGGCCTCAAGGCGCAGCCGTGGGTGAAGACCTCGATCGGCCCGGGTTCGCTGGTGGTCAGCGACTACCTCGAAAAGACCGGCCTGCTGAAGGAGCTGGAGAAGATCGGCTTCTACATCGTCGGCTACGGCTGCACCACCTGTATCGGCAACTCCGGCCCGCTGCCGGTCGAGATCAGCAAGGGTATCGCCGAGGGTGACCTCGCCGTGGCCTCGGTGCTCTCCGGCAACCGCAATTTCGAAGGCCGCGTGCATCCGGAAGTGAAGATGAACTACCTGGCCTCGCCGCCACTGGTGGTCGCCTACGCGCTGGCCGGTACGCTGGATATCGACCTGACCAAGGATGCGCTGGGCACGGGTAGCGATGGCCAGCCGGTGTACCTGAAGGACATCTGGCCGTCTAACAAGGAAATCTCCGACACCATCGCCGGCGCGATCAACCCGGCCATGTTCGAGAAGAACTACGCCGACGTGTTCAAGGGCGACAGCCGCTGGAACCAGATCGCCTCGCCGGATGGCGCGCTGTTCAAGTGGGACGACTCCACCTACATCAAGAACCCGCCGTACTTTGACGGCATGAGCAAGGAAGCCGGCACGATCGAGGACATCCACGGTGCCAGCGTGCTCGGCCTGTTCGGCGACTCGATCACCACCGACCACATCTCGCCGGCCGGCTCGATCAAGAAGGACAGCCCGGCGGGCCGCTTCCTGATCAGCAAGGGTGTCGAGCCGAAGGACTTCAACTCCTACGGCTCGCGCCGCGGCAATGATGACGTGATGGTGCGCGGCACGTTCGCCAACATCCGCATCAAGAACCTGATGCTTGATGGCGTGGAAGGCGGCTACACCCTGCATGTGCCGAGTGGTGAACAGCTGGCAATCTATGACGCGGCGATGAAGTACAAGGCGAGCAAGACCCCGCTGGTGGTGTTCGCCGGCAAGGAATACGGCACGGGTTCGTCGCGTGACTGGGCGGCCAAGGGCACCTTGCTGCTGGGCGTGAAGGCGGTGATTGCCGAGAGCTTCGAGCGCATCCATCGCTCCAACCTGGTCGGCATGGGCGTGCTGCCGTGCACCTTCAAGGACGGCCAGAACGCGCAGTCGCTGGGCCTGACTGGCAAGGAAACCTTCGACATCACCGGTCTGGACGACGGCAACTCGAAGGAAGCCACCGTCACCGCCAACGCTGCCGATGGCAGCAAGAAGCAGTTCAGCGTGAACGTGATGCTGCTGACCCCGAAGGAACGCGAGTTCTTCCGTCACGGCGGCATCCTGCAGTACGTGCTGCGCCAGCTGGCCGGCAAGAAAGCCGCCTGAGCCTTGTCGGCATGAGCTGGTGACAAATATGAAGCCGCTCCGGATCCGGGGCGGCTTTTTTTATGGGCCAGCCAACTACATCGAATGTTTCCAGCTCGCCGTATAACAACGCCACTTGCCATCGCTCTTGCGCCACGCCGATTCGACTTGGTACAGGCCCATCTGGTCGGGCAGCAGATGGCTGCCGCTGGTGAGAGTGACCGTGAACGTGGCCACCATCCGCTCGCCGCGATGCTCGATCGTGACCGGTCCCATCGTCACACCGACATGCTCGCCACGCAGGGCAATCAACCTGACCATATTGACCAAGGCATTGCGACCCAGCTCACCGGCGTTGCCATCGAAATCGTCACTGAGCGCTGCACCCACATCGCTCGCTGCATTCGTTTCGGCGGCATGGGCGGTCGAGGCAATCGCCTCGCGCACCTGCACTTCATCCGGCGCATGTCGGCAGCCCGGCAACACCGCCGCGCACAGCGCGAGAACGATCCACAGGCAGGTGGCTTTTCTCAGTCGGATCATGGACGGAATCTCGATGCAGTGCGGCTTGCCGCTGTACGCAGGCGTATGCTCCAATGAACAACGCGGCTGGCGCATGATGGATGTCGTGGTCATCCTAAAACCATCATCGACCTGCAGTCATCGACAACACAGGGAACACCGAGCATGAGCAACGAACGTCCGTGGCTGGATCACTATCCGACAGGCGTGCCCAGCCAGATTGACGTCAACACCTATGCATCGGTACCTGCCGTCTTCGAGGAAGCGTTCGGACACTTTCGTGAAAAGCCGGCCTTTGCGAATTTCGGCCACAAGCTGACCTATGGGCAGATCGACGAGATGAGCCGTCAGTTCGCCGGCTACCTCACCGGTGAACTCAAGCTCGGCAAGGGCGATCGCATCGCGATCATGATGCCGAACGTGCTGCAGTATCCGATCGCCCTGTTCGGTGCACTGCGTGCCGGGTTGATCGTGGTCAACACCAATCCGATGTACACCGCGCGCGAACTCAAGCACCAGCTGGAAGATGCCGGTGCCAAGGCCATTGTGGTGCTGGACAACTTTGCTGCCACCTTGCAGCAGGTTGTCGCGGAAACCCCTGTGCAGCATGTCATCACCACCGGCATCGGCGATCTGCTGGGTCCGAAGGGCGTGCTGATCAATTTTGCGCTCAAGCACGTCAAGAAGATGGTGCCTGCGTTCGATTTGCCGCAGGCCGTACGTTTCCGTGATGCACTGACGCGTGGCGCAGCGCATCCGCTGCAACCGGTGACCCTGGGTCACGACGACATCGCCTTCCTGCAGTACACCGGTGGCACCACTGGTGTGGCCAAGGGCGCAATGCTGACCCACGGCAACATGATTGCCAACATGCTGCAGGCCGGTGCCTGGGTCGGCACGAACGCCAAGCCTGGCGAAGAAGTGATCATCACCGCGCTGCCGCTGTACCACATCTTTTCACTGTGCGCGAACGGACTGGTGTTCACTCGCCTGGGTGGCCTGAACTGGCTGATCACCAATCCGCGCGACATGCCCGGCTTCGTCAAGGAGCTGAAACAGTCCGGCTTCACCGCGCTGACCGGCGTCAATACGCTGTTCAACGGCCTGCTCAATACGCCCGGATTCGCCGAGCTGGATTTCTCGAAGTTGCATCTGACCCTGGGCGGTGGCATGGCCGTGCAGCGCGCAGTAGCCGACCGCTGGAAGAAGGTTACCGGCTGCACCTTGGCGGAGGCTTACGGACTGACCGAGACCTCGCCGGCAGTGTGCATCAATCCGCTGGATATCAAGGAATACAACGCCTCGATCGGCCTGCCGGTACCGTCGACCGACGTGGCGATCTGGTCGGAGGAAGGGCAACCTCTGCCGACCGGTGAGGTGGGCGAACTGATGGTGCGCGGCCCGCAGGTGATGAAGGGTTACTGGCAGCGACCGGACGAGACCAGCAAGGTGCTCGGCGACGATGGCTGGCTGCATACCGGCGACATCGCGAAGATGGACGAGAACGGCTACTTCTACATCGTCGACCGCAAGAAGGACATGATCCTCGTGTCCGGTTTCAACGTGTACCCGAACGAGGTCGAGGACGCCGTGATGCAGCATCCTGGCGTACTGGAAGTCGCGGCCGTGGGCGTCCCGGACGAGCATTCCGGCGAAGTGGTGAAACTGTTCGTGGTGCGCAAGGATCCGAACCTCACCGAGGAAGCGCTCAGGCAGTTCTGCCGCGAGAACCTCACCGGGTACAAGCGGCCCAAGTTCATCGAGTTCCGCGACTCACTGCCGAAGAGCAATGTGGGCAAGATCCTCCGTCGCGAACTGCGCGACGAGAAGAAAGCCGTCGCCTGAAGCCAGCCGGCTTCAAATCGAAAACGCCCGCGTCATGCGGGCGTTTTGCTGTGGGGTCGCGGCATTTCGCTCAACTGTCTTTCCAGTATTCCAGGATATCGGCGTATCCGCCCAGCAGGTTCCACAGCGGCACCTGCTTGTCCTCCGGGATGCGGCTGTAGGAAAAACCGATGTGATGCTCGGAAATGCGCGCAACCGCCGCTTCCAGGTGAATGTGCAGGTTGTGCCCGAAGATCATGTCGAGCACCCAGCTCTGCCCCGTTTCACCGGACCAGCCAAGTGGACGCCGCAGCAACGCTCCGGTGGCCGAGATATCGACCAGTTCGGTCGGATGCGACTCGCCATTGCGGCTCATCAACACCGTCGTGGCAATCTGCATGCGTGCCGGGCGCAACTGTTCCGGCGCGCTGCCACCTTGTCCATTTTTGTCGGTCGTCATGGTCATTCCAATACTGCCTATGTGCCTGCGCCTGCTACCGGTGGTGAAGCTGCGTTTCACACATTCCGAAACTGTCGCGCCGCGTTGCCTGGCGATTCCCGGGCTCCAAAATCCTGCATGACCGTGCCCGTCACCGGTATGCAAGCAACTTGTATGCCATACATCGAACCGATGCGCTGGCGCAGTCTTTTCACTCATGACCCCGCATGCACACACAAGCCGTTGCACACGTTATCCGCAACGCCGCACTGTGCATGCATGCAGATCGGTCGCGTGAATCCTGTAACTGTGCAACGGACCGACGCATTAGGTCACTTGCCGCCCCACATCGACGACATGCGCGGACCGAACGACACATCAAGCTCCCGTCGATCGACCGCGTATTGTGCCTCCCATGCGCCACAACATGAAGTCCGGACCCATGCAGAACCGACTGCACGTCACTCATGCCTCGCACCGGATAGCAACCCACAGCACCAGCCATTGCTGGACTTGTCGCCGGGTAGTCGCTAATCTCTACTGCGCGTGGCTCCATGGAAAGTGCTTGCCGGTCGCTGCCGGCAGCCGATGGGGTTCAACCCGACAGCTCTCAAACCGACCGATGAACAGTCAGTGGCGTACGTTACTCGCCATCTGTGACTTGCGCCTTCACCGCGGCTGACAACCCGGGATCGGCGCATGTTGAACGCTGGCGGCTTGATCGAACCACCATGGTGTGGCTTCATCAAGCACGTTGCGACGATCACATCCGAAGTGCCTCGGCGGAAGTTGTGAAAGACCGCAGTACCCCTAGCCGCACCTTGGGAACGCCGCCTCACCGCCGCATTCCGGATACGGAATCTCCATGGGTCATGCCAGCGCATGGAATGGTTCCGAACCTGTTGAAACGCACTGCCAGCCGCTGAAGGCGGCCCAACGACATGTATTGATGAGCACTGAGCCAGTCGAGCCCGAGAGCCTGGTCACCGCACCGCAGGGTGCGTTTGCATCGGTACCGCAGCAGCAGGAAATGCCGCTGGCCATCGTGCGCGGCCAGCCGATGCTGCAGATGCCGCAAGACCTGTACATCCCGCCAGACGCGCTCGAGGTGATCCTGGAGTCGTTCGAGGGGCCGCTCGACTTGCTGTTGTACCTGATCCGCCGGCAGAACCTGGACATCCTGGATATCCCGGTCGCCGAGATCACCCGGCAGTACATGACCTACATCGAGCTGATGCGCGATGTGATGCGACTGGAACTGGCTGCCGAATACCTGCTGATGGCCGCGATCCTGGCCGAGATCAAGTCGCGGCTGCTGCTGCCGCGACCACCGGCCGAGGAAGGTCTGGAAGACGATCCGCGCGCCGAACTGGTACGGCGTCTGCAGGAGTACGAGCGCTTCAAGCGGGCGGCGGAGGATATCGAAGCGCTGCCGCGGCTGGAGCGCGACACCGCGGTGGTGCATGCCGAGGTGGGCGAACGCAACGTGATCAAGTTGCCGCCGCCACTGGATCTGACCGAGTTGCTGCTGGCCCTGAAGGACGTGATGCACCGGGCCGAGCTGTTCGGCCACCATGCGATCAAGCGCGAAGCACTCAGTGTGCGCCAGCGCATGGGCGAACTGCTGAGCCGGCTCGATGACAACAGCTTCCACCGTTTCGAGAGCCTGTTCGATCCCGGCGAAGGCCGCCTCGGCGTGGTGGTGACCTTCCTGGCGATGCTGGAGCTGGCCAAGGAAATGCTGGTGGAAATCGTCCAGGAGGAGCCGCTGGCACCGATCTATGTGAAGGCCAAGGCGCACCATGCCGAGGTGTTTGCCGACACGGCAGCGGACGACGAACAACCGGGCGAGTCGGCACTGATCGAATCGTCCAACGAATGAACCACACCTACTGAATCGGCATCCGACCCAAGGCCATGCAGATCGAGCAACTCAAACCCATCATCGAGGCCGCCCTGCTGGCCTCCAGCCAGCCGATGACGGTTCATCAGCTGGGCGACCTGTTCAACGAGGCCGACGAAGTCAGTCATGCACAGATAGCCAAGGCGCTCGAAGCACTGGCCGATGACTGCAACGGCCGCGGCATCGAACTGAAGGAAGTGGCCTCCGGTTTCCGCTACCAGGTGCGTCAGGAGGTCCATCCGTGGATCTCGCGGATGTGGACCGAAAAACCCAGCCGTTATTCGCGTGCGCTGCTCGAAACCCTGTCATTGATCGCCTACCGCCAGCCGATCACCCGCCCCGAGATCGAACAGATCCGCGGCGTGGTGGTGTCCTCCAACATCATCAAGACCCTGGAGGAGCGCGAGTGGATACGCGTGGTCGGCTACCGCGACGTGCCCGGCAAGCCGGCACTGTTCGGCACCACCCGCATGTTCCTCGACTACTTCAACCTGAAATCGCTGGACCAGCTGCCCCCGCTGTCGGAAATCCGCGACATGGAAGATCCGCAGCTGCGCTTCGAGCAGGAGCCCCTGCCCGCCCGCATCGTGCGCGACCTGCCGATCGATCCGGATGGGGAAGCCGTGGATGAGGTTGAACCTGCAGCAGACGACGCTGAATCACACGACCAGCCACATGCACCGGCAGACGCCACCGATGCCGATCATCTTCAATTGACCAAGGCCGACGCCTCCGCGAACGCCACTTCACCCGAACCCGACGAACACGACTCCGAACCGAGCCTGTCCGCCGAGACCCCGACTACCACTGCCGACGAGGCAGCGACCCCCGCCGCGGACGTCGAAACCGACACCGCCGAGCAAGATACCGAGGAGTACCGCGCATGACTGCGCCACAGAAATCCGTTCTATCCCTGAAGCGCGAGCCGCGCACTGACGACACAGCTGCCCAGATCGAGGAGCGCCTGCACAAGGTGCTCGCCAATGCCGGCCTCGGCTCGCGCCGCATGCTCGAGCAGCGCATCCAGTCCGGTGAAGTCGAGTTGAACGGCAGTCCGGCCGGCATCGGCGCCAGCGTGCATGCCGGCGACCGCGTGGTGCTGGACGGCAAGCAGTTCGTCGTCGCCACCGACAACCGCGACGACACCGAGGTGCTGATCTATCACAAGCCCGAGGGCGTGCTGACCACCCGCGACGATCCCGATGGGCGCCCCACCGTGTTCGAGCAGCTGCCGCGCCTGAAAGGTGCACGCTGGGTCGCCGTGGGCCGCCTCGACATCAACACCACTGGCCTGCTGCTGCTGACTACCGACGGCGAGCTGGCCAACGCGCTGATGCATCCGAAGAGCGGGCTCGAGCGCGAATACCTGTGCCGTGTGCATGGCGAGGTGCCCGACGAGATCATCGAAAGGCTCAAGGCCGGCGTGGAACTGGACGACGGTCCTGCCCGCTTCGACGAGATCGCGGTGATCAGCCGCGGCGGCAGCCACAGCTGGTTCCGCGTGGTGATCCGTGAAGGCCGCAACCGCGAAGTACGCCGACTGTGGGATTCGCAAGGCTTCCTGGTCAGCCGCCTGAAGCGCATTCGCTACGGCAAGATCGAGTTGCCGCGCAATCTGCGCCGTGGAGAGTGCGAGGCGCTCGACACGGAAGCCGTCAAGCAGCTGCGCCAGACCACCGGCCTCGGTGCGCCGCAGCCAGTGCTGACGCTGAGCCCGGTGCTGCACCAGCGCCGCGCCAATCGCAACGTCACCGAATACCGTCCCGAGCGAGGCGCCAGCAGCGCCTGGACTGGCGGTCAGGACGAGGCGCGCGAATTGCGCGCGTACGACCGCATCCGTGAAGAACCCGTGCGCGGCCGCAAGCCACCACGCCGCGACGGCAAGGAAGTCAACGGCAACCTCGCCCGCCCAGAACGTGGTGCCGGCGGTGGCAACCGCGGCGGCAAGGGCCGACGCGTGGCGCCAGGCCAGGAACTGCCGTCGGTACGCACCTGGTTTGCTGGCGAAAGCCGTGAGGGCGGGGCTCGCCCCGGTGGTGCGCCGCGTGGCAATACCCCAGGTGGCCCCACCGGCAATCGCCGCCCAGCCGGTGGCAAGCCGTTTGGTGCTCGCGCCGGTGGCGAAGGCCGCGGTGCAGGCAGTCCCTACAGTGGCTTCGGTGGCGAGTCGCGTGGCACCAGCGGCAACCGCGCACATGCCGGTCGCCCGCAGGGCCAGGGCAATCACGCTCATGGCAACCAGGCGCACGGCAATTCGTCCTACGGCAACCAGGCCCACGGCAATGCACGCCCGCAGGGCCAGGGCGGTGCGCGTCCGCAAGGCAGCGGTCGTCCGCAAGGGCAAGGTGGTAATCGCCCACAAGGTCAGGGCCGACCACAGGGCCAGGGTGGCAATCGCCCGCAAGGTGGTGGCCGTCCACAGGGACACGGTGGCGCGCCTGGTGGCCGTCCACAAGGGCGCGGTGGCAATCGTTCGGGCAACCGCTAAACCCTGGCTCAGTCCGGCCACACGAAGCAGCTGACCGATGGTACGCATCTATCACAATAGCCGCTGCTCCAAGTCGCGCGCCACACTGGCGTTGCTGGAACAGCATGTCGGCGCGTGCGAGGTGATCCACTACCTCGACACACCGCCCAGTGCCACCGAACTGGCCGTGCTGCTGGAGCAGCTCGGCATGAGCGCACGCGAACTGTTGCGCAGCGGCGAAGCGGAGTACCAGTCCCTCGGACTGGATGACCCCGCGCTCGACGATGCCGCACTGATTGCCGCAATGGTGGCACACCCGGAACTGATCGAACGGCCAATCGTGGTAGCCAATGGCAACGCAGTCATCGGACGCCCACCGGAAGCGGTGCTGGCGATACTCTGATTCACCGCGAATCGACAACAAAAGGCCGCCCTTGAGGCGGCCTTTTGTTGTCGTACCAAGACGACGGACAGATCAGCCCGGATCGAGTGAAAACACGTCGGCATCCATCCATGCGGGAAACCGTTCGCGATGAGCAAGTAGCGGCGCCGGATCGAGCGTGATCGTCACTACCTGCTCCTGCACACCCAGTTCGAGCAACGGCTCGCCGACCGGATCGATCACCGCACTGTCGCCGGCATAAGGCAGCTCGTTGCCATCCACACCGACCCGGTTCACGCCGATCACGTAGCTGAGGTTCTCGATCGCGCGAGCGCGCAACAGCGTGCGCCATGGGCCACGACGCGGTGCCGGCCAGTTGGCGACAAATAGCGCGAGGTCGTAGTCCATGCCTCCGTTTGCGGATGCCAGCCGGCGGTTGCGCAACCAGACCGGGAAGCGCAGGTCGTAACAGACTTGCGGCAGGATGCGCCACCCTTTCAACTCCACGATCAGCCGCTCGTTGCCGCCGCCGTAGCGGGTGTGCTCACCGGCCATGCGGAACAGATGGCGCTTGTCGTATTGCGCGAAGCTGCCATCGGGCCGCATCCATAGCAAACGGTTGTAGACCGTGCCGTTATCGCGAATCGCCAGACTGCCGCAGATCACTGAACCCACTTCGATCGCCAACGCACGCAGCCAAGCGACGCCTTCGCCATCCATCGTTCCGGCACTGGCCTGGGTGTCGTTGCTGAAACCGGACAGGAAGGTCTCCGGCAGCACGATCAGGTCGCCGCCTTTCACCTGTCGCACCAGCGTGCCGTAGTAATCGCGATTGGCCGGTGCGTCATGCCAGCGGGTGGCGCCCTGCACCAGCGAAACCTTCAGGGGTTGCATGCTCATAGCCGGCACAGCCGCTCCGCTGCCGCTTCCATAGTCGCATCGCTCTTGGCGAAACACAGCCGCAGCAGGCGCGTGCCCGGCGCGGTTTCGTAGAACGGCGTCAGCGGAATCGCTGCCACGCCACCCTGCCCCACCAGCCAGCGGCTGAAGGGGAGATCGCCCTCATCGCGGATCGCCGAGTAGTCGACCAACTGGAAATAACCGCCTGGCACATCGAGCAGCTTGAACCGCGACGGCGCCAGCAGCGTACGAAAACGGTCGCGCTTGACCTGATAGAACGCGGGCAAGTCCAGATAATGCTCGGGACTGCTGGCCATGAATTCGGCAAACGCCACCTGCGCCGGATGAAAGGTGCAGAACGTGAGGTACTGATGCACCTTGCGGAACTCAGCCGACAGTGCGGCTGGCGCCACCGCATAACCGACCTTCCAACCGGTGCAGTGATAGGTCTTGCCGAACGAGGAGACCACGATGCTGCGTTCGGCCAGTTCCGGATGACGCAGCACGCTCTCATGCTGTGCGCCGTCATACACGATGTGTTCGTATACCTCGTCGGACAGCACCACGATGGAGGTATTGCGCACGATCGCCGCCAGTTCTTCCAGATCCGTTGCCGACAGCACCGCACCCGACGGATTGTGCGGGGTGTTGATCAGGATCATCCGTGTCTTCGGCGTGATCGCGTCACGCACGCGTTGCCAGTCGATCGCAAATGTCGGCACGGTCAACGGGATATGCATCGCACGCGCCCCTTGCAGCTCGATCGCCGGTTCGTAGCAGTCGTAGGCCGGGTCGAACACGATCACTTCCTCGCCTGCACGCACCAACGCGGCGATCGCCGCAAAGATGGCCTCGGTGGCTCCGGAGGTAACCGTGATGTCGCTGTCGACGTCGAGTTTGCGACCGTACAAGCGTTCGGTCTTCAACGCGATCTGCTCGCGCAGGGTTGCCGTGCCGTGCATCGGCGCGTACTGGTTGCGCCCTTCGTTCATCGCGCGGCTCAACGCATCGCGCAGCGCCTGCGGCGGCTCGAAGTCGGGAAAACCCTGGCCAAGGTTGACCGCCTTGTGCTCCAGCGCGAGCTGGCTCATCACGCTGAAGATGGTGGTTCCGACTTTCGGGAGCTTGGTGTCTGTCATCACTTGGCCGTATGGATGTCCATAAAGTAGGAAGCGTAACGCATGAGAGGTATCGCGCACATCATGCTGCTTGGATCAAACCGCATCGATCATGGCTTGGACAAATCGTCCAGCGGGCGTCCCTTGCACTGCTCGTGCTTCAGCAGGGTCGTGGCCGGCAATCGCTCGGCCAGGAAATCGACCAGCGCACGCACGCCAGGCAACATGCCGCGCCGGCTGGGGTAGACGAAGTGCATGATGCCCTCGGGCACGCTCCAGTCCGGCAGCACCACTTCGAGTTCACCGCGGGTGATCGCGGGCGCGCAGACAAATTCCGGCAGCAGCGCCACACCCAGACCGCGGCGGGCGGATTCAAGCAGTACCGCGAAATCGCCGGTGATCAGGCGTGCCTGCACTTCCACATTGACCTGTTCGCCGTTCGCGCCAATCAGTTCCCATACCTGTGCGCCCTCGTGCTCTCGCATCGACAGTGCCGGCAAATTCGCCAGTTCATCGGGAGTGGTCGGACGCCCCTGTGCGCTCAGCAGCCTTGGGCTGGCCACCAGCTTGGTGCGCGACTGGCCAAAGCTGCGCATCACCAGGTTCGCATCGCTGTCCAGCTTGCTGCGTACCCGGATCGCAAGGTCATAGCCTTCGCCGATCACATCGACGCGACGGTCACTTGAAAGTACGCGCACCTGCATCTTCGGGTATTGCGCCAGGAAATCCGGCAGCAGGTAGGCCAGCACCGTTTGCGCCAGCGAGACCGGGCAACTCAGGCGCACCACGCCGCGTGGCTCGGCACGCAATTCGTCCACCGCGTCCTGTGCGGCCTGCGCCTCTTCCAGCACGGCGCGGCAATGCGCGTAGAAGCGCTCACCGACCTCGGTCACCATGAAGCGCCGCGTGGTCCGCTGCAGCAGGCGCACGCCCAGCCTCTCCTCCAACTGGGCCACGCGCTTGCTCAAGCGTGATTTCGGTACACCCAGAGCACGACCGGCTGCGGAAAAGCCCCCATGCTCGACTACCGCGGCAAAGAAATACAGATCGTTGAGATCCTGCAGCGCTCCGCTCAATACCGTCATGATCGTTTCCTTAAACGGACTATAAGTCCGATATCTGCCATCTTATCGCCGTATTGTTCCAAATATACCCTGATCACATCGCCGCTTCGTCGGCAGTATCAGGAACCTCATCATGAAACTGTTGCATATCGATTCCAGCGCGTTGGGTACCCATTCCGTGTCGCGCCAGCTCACCGCCGACATCGTAGCCGAGCTGAAGCGCAAGGCTGCCGGCATCGAAACTCATTACCACGATCTGACCGCTGAACCACTGCCGCATTGGGCGCCGGTGGTCGACGCCAGCGACCCTGCCGTGGCGCTGGGCAACCAGATGCTGGAAGACTTTCTCGCTGCCGACATCGTGGTGATCGGTGCGCCGATGTACAACTTCGGCATTCCCAGCCAGCTCAAGGCATGGATTGACCGCATCGCGGTCGCCGGCAAGACCTTCCGCTATGGCGCCAACGGTCCTGAGGGGCTGGCTGGTGGCAAGCAGGTGATCGTCGCCTCCAGCCGTGGTGGCATGTATAGCAGCGGCCCGGGCGCCGTGATGGATTTCCAGGAGTCCTATCTGCGTACCGTGTTCGGCTTCATCGGCATCACCGAGGTGAGCTTCGTGCGCGCCGAAGGGCTCAATATGGGCGATGACCCGAAAGCACAGGCATTGCAATCGGCGCAGGCCGCGATTGCTGCGCTGGTCGCACCGGTGGCCAAGGTCGCCTGAGTTCCAACGCTTCGAGCTGAGCGCGACGGCCCTGCGGGGCCGTTTGCGTTTGCGGTCAAGAATGACCTGGTAGCGCAGCCGGCCATGCGTTGACACAACGAAACCCTGCAGCCTTGGCGGCCTAGGGGTTGTCGGCAGCAGTCTTGATATACAACGTGCGTGATCGATCGCGTTGCCCCGCTCCACCCGAAAGGCCGGCCTCGTACTGGCCTTTGCATCGATGCGCCTCACTTTTCGGCCTATAGGCCATCAGTCATGTTGCGAAATCGCATTCTGGTTGTTGACAGCTCAAAACATGGTGTTATAGTTCACTACAACACCAGACAACGAGCTCACCAAGGAGGCCCGTCATGAAAGCGCAAAAACTGATCGCCAGCGTCGCCGCCGTCCTGTTCACCACCGCCACTCTCGGCGTCCTGAACTACAACGTCGCCAGCCAGCAGGCAGCGAGTACCGAAATCAATGGCATCAAGGTCATCAACCTGGCGCCGATCAATGTCCACCCCAGCGCCGAAGAACAGCGCGCCGCCGCGTTGCTGGCCGATGTCGGCGCTGCCGGCCTCGCCGTGATCCCGAGCATCGGCCGCCTGAGCGGCACCGGCAGCACGGAACAGTTCAGCCTGGTCAGGTCCCAGCTGGCCATGCCCTACTATTCGTTTGGCAACAAATTCGGCAGCACCAGCAAGGAATAAAACATGACCATCACCTGGAACGACAGCGTCCCGATCTATCGCCAACTGCACCAGCGTGTGGTGGCGATGATCCTGGACGGCGCCTTGAACGAGGGCGACCCGCTGCCGTCGGTACGCCAGGTGGCAGCGGATTTTCAGATCAATCCGCTGACCGTCTCGAAGGCGTACCAGGAACTGGTCGACGAACAACTGGTTGAAAAAAGGAGGGGTTTAGGCATGTTCGTCATCGAGGGCGCCCGCGAGGCGCTGCTGAAATCCGAACGCGAGCGGTTCCTGCGCGAAGAGTGGCCGACGCTGTTTGCCCGGCTGCAACGACTTGGGCTGGATCTAAAGACGCTGCTGCGCGAAGCCGGCACGGACAAGGAGGAGCAGTCATGAGCGCGGTGATCACAGCCAACGGCCTGAGCAAGCGGTACAAGAATGCGCTGGCACTGGACAACGCCAGCTTCCAGATTCCTGCCGGGCGCATCGTTGGCCTGATCGGCCCCAACGGTGCCGGCAAGACCACCGCGCTGAAGGCGATCCTCGGCCTCACCGATTTCACCGGCGAGCTCAACGTGCTCGGCTTCGACCCGCGCAAGCAACGTGACAGGCTGATGGGCGAGGTCTGCTTCATTGCTGACGTAGCGGTACTGCCACGCTGGATTCGTGTACGCGAAGCAGTCGATTTCGTCGCCAACGTGCACCCGCGTTTCGATCGCAAGAAGTGCGAGGCGTTCCTGGCCCGCACCAAGCTGCAGTCCGGCCAACGCGTGCGACAGATGTCCAAGGGCATGATCGTGCAGCTGCATCTGGCACTGGTCATGGCGATCGACGCCAAGCTGCTGATCCTGGACGAGCCGACGCTGGGCCTGGATATTCTCTACCGCAAGCAGTTCTATCAGAGCCTGCTGGAAGACTACTTCGACGAGAACAAGACGATCATCGTCACCACCCATCAGGTCGAGGAAGTCGAGCACATCCTCACCGACCTGATGTTCATCCGCGACGGCAGGATCGTGCTGGATGCCGATATGGATGCGATCGGCGAACGTTTCATTGAAGTGCTGGTGAACGCCGACAAGGCCGAGGCTGCGCGCCAGCTGAAACCACTCGATGAACGCCAGGTCTTCGGCAAGAGCATTTTTCTGTTTGACGGCGCGAACCGCGCAACGCTGGAACAACTTGGCGAAACCCGCCGGCCATCCATCAGCGACCTGTTCGTCGCCACCATGAAGGGAACCTACGCATGAAAACCTTCTATTGGCTCGTGAAGCGCGAGTTCTGGGAACACCGGGGTGGCTTCTTATGGGCTCCGGTCATTACCGGCGGTGTGTTTTTGCTGCTGAACATCATGGGCATCATCACCGCCGAGGTACTCGGTGCCAGCCACGGCATCAATTTCGGTGCCAGCGGTGGTCTGCACAGTGTCATGGCCGACATGGACTCCGGCGATATGAGCAAGGTCGGGTTCGCACTGGACATCGCGATGTACTCGGCGATGGGCTTGCTCGCCGTGGTGCTTGGCTTCGTGGTGTTCTTCTATTGCCTCGGTGCACTGTATGACGACCGTCGTGATCGCAGCATCCTGTTCTGGAAGTCGCTGCCGATCTCCGATACCAGTACCGTGCTGTCCAAGATCGTCAGCGCCACCGTGCTTGCTCCGGTTTTCGCCGTCATCGTGGGCATCGTCGTCGGCATACTGCAATTGCTGATACTGGCAGTAACGCTGTCGTTCCATGGCGTGAATGTGTGGCATTTGCTGCTCATGGCCCATCCCTTCCGCGTCATGTTCAACCTGATCGGCTATATCCCGCTGTACGTGTTTTGGGCGCTACCTTCGGTGGGTTGGCTGCTGCTCTGCTCGGCCTGGGCACGCAGCAAGCCGTTCCTCTGGGCAGTTGCGCTGCCGGTTGCCACCGGCCTGGTGATCAGCTGGTTTGGCCTGATGGGGCTGTTCGATCTGCCGACCACCTGGTTCTGGAAGAACGTCGTGCAGCGCGGCTTGTTCAGCACGTTTCCTGGCACCGGCAGCCTGTTCGGCACGAGCAGTGAATCCATCGGCCACGACGTCGCCGGCGACCCGAACCTGGACTTCATGAATCTGACCAACACCTACCATCTGCTGGCTTCGCCAAACCTGTGGGTCGGCGTGGTGATTGGATGCGGGTTGCTGGCAGGCGCCATCTGGTTCCGCCGCTGGCGCGACGACAGCTGACATCCGGCCGAACTCAAATGGGGAGAATATTGATGAAAACCAACGCGACCGCCATCGGCATTCTTGCAACGGCGCTGCTGTTGCCACTGACAGCCTGCAGCCAGTCAGGGCAGGACAACAACCAACCACGCGCTGCCAGCGACATGGCGCAGGCAGCGAAGGAAGTTCAGGAACAGACCTCCTCGTCGGTGATTGCCGCTGAGGTCCGCAAGGGGATCGAGCAAGCCAAGCAGGAGCTGGTCACCAAGGACATCGACGTGGGCAGCGTACACATCAATGGCAAGGGCTGGCACGGCAGGGACGACAACAGCGAACTGCCCAAGGCAGTCATCACTCCGCAAGGCGAGCTGGTAATCGCCGGCAAGCCGGTGCAAGCCACACCGGAACAGCACACCATGCTGGTGGATTACCGCCAGCACATCATCGGCATCGCCGAGGCTGGCATGGACATCGGCGCCAGCGGCGCGGACATCGGCGTCACTGCAGCCAAGCAGGCGATCTGGGGTGCGCTCAGCGGCAAGAGCGACAAGGAGATCGAAGCGAGCATCAAGCCGCAAACCGACAAGATCGAGGCTGCCGCCGCAAAATTGTGCCAACGACTGCCCGACTTGCTGTCCACGCAGCAGAAACTGGCCGCGGCGATGCCCGAGTTCAGGCCCTACGCCACCATGCAGCAGAAGGACGTCGATGATTGCGGCAAGGACATGGCCGACAAGAACGGCAAGAAAGGTTTTGCGGTGTCCTCCAATTGAACCGGGAGGCCAAAGATCTCGCGGACGGCGCATCCCATCCTGCGGAGCCTTGGCCTCAAGTAGAAGTTTCAGGCCGGCTGCAGTGCCGCCGCCGACGCGACGGCAGCTGCTGCCACCCCGCCCACGTTATCCAACTGGAGCATGTCTTGATGTCTTACCAACGCATGATCGGGTTGCTCGCGATGACCGCTCTGATAGCTGGTTGCGGCAAAGAATCCGGCAGTACCAATGTCATCAGCTTTCGCAGCGGCAGCATGGTCAACGGCGGCATCACCTTGCGGAATGATGAAGTCACCCTGCACGTCCAAAGCACACCGGATGCCGTCATCAATGCCGCAGGTGACCTGAGCATTGATCAGCGCTCGACTACCGTCAGTGCGGCCCAACGTGCACTGCTGCAGGATTACTACCACAACGTGCTGGCGGTTAATGAACACGGCATCCTCACCGGCAAGGCCGGCGCGGCGATTGCCGGTCAGGCGATCAAGAGCGTCGTCAAAGGTATTGCCAGCGGAGATACCGACAGCATCGACAAGGACATCAATGCCAAGTCACGGAAGGTGACGCAGGAAGCCTTGAAGATCTGCCGGGACCTGGCCAACATCAAGACGGCGCAAGACAGCCTTGCCGTGCAGCTCGCTGCATTCAAACCCTATGCTGGCATTATCAAAGCCGACAACCTCACCGATTGCACAAGCGACTCCAAGAACTGATCGTTCGACGAGGTAGTGAAACGACAACGGGTGCCGCGGCACCCGTTGTCGTTTCTGCACAGGGCGATCTGTTATTCGCCGTGAATGCCGCCCTTGGTCAGCGCCATTGGATCGAGCAGCCGCTTCAGTTCGTCCTTCGACAGACCCGTGGTTTCCAGCGCCACGTCCATGATCGGCCGATGCTCTTTGTAGGCCCGCTTGGCGGTGGCCGCGCCCTTCTCGTAACCGATCACCGGATTCAGCGCGGTGACCAGGATCGGATTCATCGCCAGCGCCTGATTGACCCGCACGGTATTGACCTTGAAACCGGCGATCGACTTGTCGGCCAGCAGCACGCTGACGTTGCTCAGGATCCCGATCGACTGCAGCAGATTGTGCGCGATCAACGGCAGCATCACGTTGAGCTGGAAGTTGCCGGACTGGCCAGCAATCGTGATCGAGGCATCGTTGCCGATCACCTGCGCCGCGACCATCGCGGTGGCCTCGGGGATCACCGGATTGACCTTGCCAGGCATGATCGACGAACCCGGCTGCAACGCCGGCAGTTCGATCTCGCCCAGGCCCGCCAGCGGGCCGGAGTTCATCCAGCGCAGGTCGTTGGCGATCTTCATCAGCGCCACCGCCAGAGTCTTCAACTGACCGGACAGTTCCACCGCGGCGTCCTGCGACGCCATGCCCTCGAAATAGTTTTCCGCCGACTCGAACTTCACGCCGGTGAGCTTCTTCAGCTGTGCCGCCATCGCCGGGCCGAACTTCGGATCGGCATTGATGCCTGTGCCAACCGCGGTGCCACCCTGCGGCAGCCGACGCATGCGTTTCAGCGCATCCTCGATGCGCTCGATCGCCGAACCGATCTGCGCCGACCAGCCGGACAACTCCTGGCCGAAGGTAATCGGCATCGCATCCATCAGATGGGTGCGGCCGGTCTTCGGTGTATTCCGCAGCTCGCGGGCACGCTTGTCGATGGTCTTCCGCAGATGCCTCAGCGCCGGCAGCAACTGCCCGCTGGTGGTGAGCGCGGCACTGACGTGGATCGCGGTGGGGATGACGTCGTTCGAGCTCTGCCCGTAATTGACGTGATCGTTCGGATGCACCTTGGCGCCACCCTTCACCGCCAGGTGCGCGATCACCTCGTTCGCATTCATATTGGTGCTGGTGCCCGAACCGGTCTGGAAGATGTCGATCGGGAACTGCGCGTCGTACTGGCCATCCGCCACCGCCAGCGCCGCCTTGCGGATCGCCGCGGCCTGGTTCTTCTTCAGGTAGCCCATCGACAGGTTGACCTCGGCCGCCGCCGCCTTGATCAGGCCCAGCGCACGGATGAACGGGCGCGGCAGGTGCAGGCCGGAAATCGGGAAATTGTCGATCGCGCGTTGGGTCTGAGCGCCATATAGGGCGTCAGCCGGCACTTTCAGCTCGCCCATACTGTCGTGTTCGATGCGAAAACCGCTCATGGCCGGATCCTGGCTGGGAAATATCGGCCGACTATAAGTCGCCGGGCATGAAGCCGCTGGCAATGTAAAATGGGTGTTTCCCCATACCGGAATACCCGCGATGTCCACCCACGCCCTGACCGCCCTGTCGCCACTGGACGGCCGCTACGCCAGCAAGGTCGAAGCGCTGCGCCCGATCTTCAGCGAGTTCGGCCTGATGCATCGCCGCGTGCAGGTGGAGATCGAGTGGCTGCTGGCGCTGGCCGCCGATCCGCGCATCGTCGAATTGCCGGCATTCAATGCCGGACAGATCGACACGCTGAAAGCGATCGCCACTCACTTCAGCTTGGAAGACGGTACCCGGATCAAGGCGATCGAGGCGACCACCAACCACGACGTGAAAGCGGTCGAATACTTCATCAAGGAATGCATCGGTGCCGATGCCGGCTTGGCTCAGGCGAAGGAATTCGTGCACTTCGCCTGCACCAGCGAGGACATCAACAATCTGTCCTATGCGCTGATGCTTCGCGATGCACGCGAGCAGGTGCTGCTGCCGATGTTCGACGCGGTGATCGCCCAGTTGCGTGCGCTTGCACATGCGAACGCTGCATTGCCGATGCTCTCGCGCACGCACGGCCAGACCGCCTCGCCCAGTACGCTGGGCAAGGAAATCGCCAACGTGGTCGCGCGTCTCGAACGCCAGCGCAAGCAGCTCGCTGCCGTGGATATCTCCGGCAAGATCAACGGCGCGGTCGGCAACTACAACGCGCATGCCATCACCTATCCGGAAGTCGAATGGCAGAGCTTCTCGCAGCGTTTCGTGGAAAGCCTTGGGCTCGGTTACAACGCCTATACCACCCAGATCGAGCCGCATGATGGCGTCGCCGAATACTGCGATGCGGTGCGCCGCGCCAACATCATCCTGATCGACCTGGCCCGCGACATCTGGGGCTATATCTCGCTCGGCTACTTCAAGCAGTCACTGAAGGCTGGCGAAGTGGGCTCCTCGACCATGCCGCACAAGGTCAACCCGATCGACTTCGAGAATGCCGAAGGCAACTTCGGTCTGGCTAATGCCCTGCTAGGGCATTTCGCCGAAAAGCTGCCGATCAGCCGCTGGCAGCGTGACCTCACCGACTCCACCGTGTTGCGTGCGCTGGGCACCGCTTTCGGCCACACCCTGGTGGCGCTGGAATCGCTGAAGAAGGGTCTCGGCAAGCTCACCGTCAATGCCGACCGCCTCGGCACCGACCTCGACGCCAGCTGGGAAGTACTCGCCGAAGCTGTGCAGACCGTGATGCGCCGCTACGGCCTGCCTGAGCCGTACGAACAGCTCAAGACCTTGACCCGTGGCCAAGGCATTACCCGCGATTCGATGCGCACGTTCATCACTGGCCTCGACCTGCCGCCCGAGGCGAAACAGCGCCTGCTTGAGCTGACACCGGGCAGCTATATCGGCCTTGCCGAGATGCTGGCGAAAGACGTCTGAGTCACGCAGTAAAAGGCCCGCATTTGCGGGCCTTTTGTTGTCATTCGATCTCGTCCGAGCCTTCGTTGACACCCTCGAACAGGAAGGTCGACAGGTAGCGTTCGCCGGTGTCCGGCAGCATCGCCAGCAGGACCGAGCCATGCGGTGCATCGGCTGCCACCTGCAGTGCCGCGGCAAGCGTGGCACCGGACGATATCCCGACGAAGATGCCTTCCTGCTGCGCCAGCGCCCTGGAGGTATCACGGGCCAGCACGTCGTCGACCGGCACGATCGCATCGACCACGTTGCGGTTCAGTACGCCCGGCACGAAGTCCGGCGTCCAGCCCTGGATCTTGTGCGGCTGCCACTCCTTGCCTGACAGCAGCGCCGCGCCAGCCGGCTCGGTGGCGATGATCTTCACCTGTGGCCGCGCCACCTTGAGCACCTCACCGACGCCGGTAATCGTGCCGCCGGTACCCCAGCCGCTGACGAAATAATCCAGCCGGCGGCCGGCGAAATCACGCAGGATCTCCGGCGCCGTGGTCTGGCGGTGATAGGCCGGGTTGGCCGGATTCTCGAACTGGCTGGCAAGGAACCAGCCATTCTTCTGCGCCAGTTCCGCCGCCTTCTGCACCATGCCGGTGCCGCGTGCAGCAGCCGGGGTCAGCAGGACCTTGCCGCCATAGGCGCGGATCAGCTTGCGTCGCTCGATCGAAAAGGTCTCGGTCATCACCGCGACAAACGGGTAGCCACGTGCTGCGCATACCGCTGCCAAGGCAACGCCGGTATTGCCCGAGGTGGCTTCGACCACCGTCTGGCCAGGCTTGAGCGTGCCGCGCTGCTCGGCATCGAGGATGATCGCCAGCGCCAGGCGATCCTTCACCGAGCCGGCCGGATTGAACGCCTCTACCTTCACGTATAGCTCGACGTGCTTCGGCGCCAGGCGGTGGAGTTTGATGATCGGCGTATTACCGATGGTATCGAGGATGCTGTTGTAGATCATGGGTCACTCCATGGGAACCGGCGGGAAAACAGCGTCGGCGATGATGCGCCCACACAGGTAAAACTATCGTCAGCCACGGTGGATCGCGGCCAGCAGATCGGCATGCATCGGCGCTGGCTGGATGTTGCTACGCCTGCCTGTGGCAGCCGAGCGAATATCGTGCACCGTCGCACCCAGCGGCGGCTGACCGAACCAGGCCAGTGACTGCGCCAGCGCAGCGACTTCGCCCAGGATCAGCAGCGCCGGTGAGCCCACGGCGTGAGCAGATGCGCGCTCGGCCAAGTTCGCCAGGGTTCCGGTAACCACCCTCTGTTCCGCGCGCGAGCCATTCTCGATTAGCGCAAACGGGGTCGTGACTGCGCGACCGTGTTCGATCAACCGCGCCTGCAGCGACGCCAGCTCGCCCACGCCCATATATATCGCCAGCGTCTGCCGCTCCTGCGCCAACGCGGCCCACTCCAGCGTGTCGAGCGAGCCGCGGCAATGCGCGGTGACGAAACGCACCGACTGCGCATGATCGCGATGGGTCAGCGGTATGCCGGCATAGGCTGCGCAAGCCACTGCAGCAGTGATGCCCGGCACCACCTCGTAGGGAATCTCATGGGCCCGCAGGAATTCCAGTTCCTCGCCACCGCGACCGAACACGAACGGATCGCCGCCCTTCAGCCGTACCACCCGCCGGCCCGCGCGAGTATGTTCAAGCAGCAGAGCATGGATGCCATCCTGGGTCGTGTGATGGTTGCCCGCCTGCTTGCCGACCTCGATGCGCTCGGCATCGCGCCGCGCCAGCTCCAGCACCTCGGCACTGACCAGCCGGTCGTGCAGGATCACGTCCGCCTCGTTCAGTGCGCGCAAGGCACGCAGGGTCAGCAGACCGGGATCACCGGGACCTGCGCCCACCAGCACGACCGATCCCGCATGCGCCGGTGACGCCAAGGCGAGCGCCCTCTCCGCTGCCTGCGACGCCTCTTTCGGCTGTCCCCGGCGCAGCAGTGCTGCGACAGGGCCGGCAAACAAGGTTTCGTAGAACTGCCGCCGCGCCGCCATGTCAGGTAGTCGGGCGCGGATGCGCCCACGCAACTGGGCTGCCAGCGTCGCCAGCGCGCCCAACGAGTGATCAAGCAGCGTCTCCAGGCGCTCGCGCAGTAGTCGCGCCAGCATCGGCGCCTCGCCGCCGCTGGATATCGCGATGATCAGCGGTGCACGATCGACTACTGCCGGCACGTGGAAACTGGACAACGACGCATCATCGACCACATTGACGAAGATCCGTCGCAGCCCGGCCAGGGTAGCCACCAGAGCGTTCGTATCGCGGTCAGAGGTAGCCGCCACCACCAACCAGAGTCGATCAAGCCAGCCCTCCTGGAAGGCATCGGCGCGATGTGCGATGCGACCTTCGCTGACCCAGTGTCGCAGCTGCGGTGTCAGCGTCGGCGCATTCACCGTCACCTGCGCCTGTGCGTCGAGCAGTGCAGCGACCTTGCGTTCGGCTACCACTCCTCCACCCACCACGAGCACGGCACGATGCGACAGATCGGCGAACAGCGGATAGAGCTTCATGGTGCGTGGAACCTGCCTTGCGTGCATGGATGCATGGCCACGCTACGAAAGACCAGGCTGGCCCGGCAAATGATTTGTTCCGGTGCGCATATGCCGTCGAGTTATGGCCAACCATGAAATTTGTTGACTTATTTGTTAAATGGCCGTATAGGCGTCTAACCATGAATAGCCTAACAAATCATCCAGCACGTACTTGCGGCGACCTTGGCATCGCTGCCGTCGCCATGCCGTGCACGATGCCGGCCTGCTCCATGCGATGTATCTGTATCCCGCTCGCGCCTCGATCCAACGACCACGACCGCCTACGGACCCATCGTCATGACGCTTACCCAGCTGCGCTATCTCATTGCCATCGCCGATTCCGGCCTCAACATCACGCTTGCCGCCGAACGCGTGCACGCCACCCAGCCCGGGCTGAGCAAGCAGCTAAGGCAGCTTGAGGACGAACTCGGCTTCCAGTTGTTCGTGCGCAAGGGCAAGAGCCTCGATGCGGTAACCCCAGCCGGCGCCCAGGTGCTGGAGCGCGCACGCACGATCCTCGCCGAGGCCGGCAACATCCGCTCGATCGCCGCGAACCTGCGCAACGAGGCACATGGCGAACTGCGCATCGCCACCACCCACACCCAGGCACGCTTTGCCCTGCCCGCCGCGATCGGCGCGCTCAATGTCGACTATCCGCAGGTCAGCGTGCACCTGCAGCCGGTAAGCGACGCCGAGGTGTTGGCACAGCTGGAGGCCGGCCGGGTCGACCTCGCCGTGGTCAGCAGCACCGGCGCCCCCCCGGCGAACGGCATTGCGCTGCCGGCTTATCACTGGCAGCGGGTAATCGTGGTGCCGCGCAACCATCCGCTGGCCACGCACAAGCAGCCGGTGTCGCTGGAGCAATTGGCGGCCCTGCCGCTCATCAGCTACGACTCCTCGCAGAAGGCAGAGTCCTCGCTGCGCCGCGCATTCGATGCCGTCGACCTGTCACCGCAGATCGCAATGACCGCCAGTGACGCCGACCTGATCAAGACCTACGTACGGGCCGGATTGGGCATCGGCGTGCTGGCCGAGATGGCGATGCTGCCCACGGATACCGACCTGCAGGTGCTGCCGGCCGATCATCTGTTTCCACCATGCACAACCTGGATCGTGCTGCGTCGTGAGCGCGTGCTGCGCGCCTATGTGCTGGAATTCATCAGCCTGTTCGCGCCGCACCTGCATCGCCGCGAAGTGGCACGTGCGCTGGCCGCCGATGCGGCGGGCGACTGGCCGGCCGTGCCACATTGGCGGGAGCGATCAAGATCGGCTCTGACCGCTGCCGCCTGACATGGCTAATGTTGACGGGCCACGCTCAGTCGCGAACTTCGAGCGAGCGGTTGACGCGCAAGGCCACCAGGGTGCATGCGGCGCCTGAGAGCAGGTACAGGCTGACGGCACCCAAACCGAATCGATACGACAGGCTCAACGCCACCAACGGCGCAAACGCCGCGCCGATCAGCCATGCCAGATCGGAAGTCAGCGCTGCGCCGGTGTAACGGAAACGTGTCTCGAAATTTGCGGTGACGCTGCCGGCGGCCTGTCCATAAGACAGACCCAGCAGTGCGAACCCGACCAGGATGAAGGCGTCCTGTCCCGAACGGCTGCCGCCAAGCAGCCACGGCGCGAACAGGCTGAAGATGCCGATCAGCACGGCCAGCAGACCCAGCGTGCGACGCCGGCCGATCCTGTCGGCAACGAAACCGGAGGCGATCGTAGCCAGGATGCCAACCACCGCGCCAATGATCTGCACGACCAGCACGCTGTTGATCGACTGGGTCTTGCCCAGCACGATCCATGAGAGCGGAAACACCGTGACCAGATGGAACAAGGCATAGCTGGCCAGCGCTGCGAAGGCGCCGAGGAAGAGGTTGTAGCCTTGCGTCCGCACCAGCTTGACCACCCCGACCGGCTCCAGCTCGCGCTCTTCCATCGCCTTTGTGTATTCGTGCGTCACGACCAGGCGCAACCGCGCGAACAACGCGACCACGTTGATGGCGAAGGCGACGAAGAACGGGTAGCGCCAGCCCCAGTCGATGAAATCCTCATGCGACAGGTTGCTGTGCAGGAACAGGAACAGTCCGCTTGCGATCAGGAAACCGATTGGTGCACCCAGCTGCCCGAGCATCGCGTACCAACCGCGCCGTTCCGGCGGGGTGTTCATCGCCAGCAGCGACGGCAGGCCATCCCACGACCCACCCATCGCGATGCCCTGCAGAAAGCGGAAGAACGTCAGCGACCCGATCGCCCAACTGCCGATCGAACCGTAGTCAGGCAGGAACGCCATGCCCACCGTGGCCGTGCCGAGCAGGAACAATGCCGCGGTGAGTTTGGTGCCGCGGCTCCAGCGCCGTTGCACCGCCATGAACAGGCCAGTACCGATCGGACGCGCGACAAATGCCAGCGCGAAGAGCGCAAACGACAGCAACATGCCATCCAGCTGGCTGACGAACGGAAAAAACACCGACGGGAACACCAGCACGCAAGCGATCCCGAACACGAAGAAATCAAAGTATTCGGAGGCACGTCCGATCACCACTCCGATCGCGATCTCGCTCGGAGCGAGTCTGGCCTGATTGTGCAGGCGGCTGACGCGGCGCGCCAACGCATCGGCGGTGGGCTGTGGAGAGTGCGGGAACGTGCTCGACATCGTGCTGGCTCGGGTCGCATGGACAATGGGACATAGGATCGCACCGGTGCGTCGCGGCCGCCATGGGACAAAATGCCTCATTCCTCAAATCGGCCGATCCGCGTAGAATTCCGAGGTTCCCCTGCCTCACCACAATCGATAGTCATGTCCCTGAAGGCCCTCCGCGGATTGCTGCTGCCTGTCGTCTTGCTATTGACGGGCTGTCATACCGTGCTCATGTCGCCGTCCGGTGATGTTGCATTGCAGCAGCGCGACCTGATCATCACATCACTGCTGTTGATGCTGATCATCATCGTGCCGGTGATCGTGCTGACCCTGCTGTTTGCCTGGCGTTACCGCGCCTCGCACAAACGCGACGATTACGATCCGGACTGGAACCACTCCACCATGCTGGAGCTGCTGATCTGGTCTGCGCCCCTGCTGATCATCATTGCGCTCGGCGCGGTGACCTGGGTCAGCACGCACAAGCTCGATCCGTTCCGCCCACTGGAACGGCTGTCCGAGGGCCGGCCCGTGCCTGCCGACTCCAAGCCACTGGAGATCGACGTGGTGGCGCTGGACTGGAAATGGCTGTTCATCTATCCGGAACAGGGCATTGCGACGGTAAACGAGGTGGCAGCACCGGTGGACCGGCCGATCGAGTTCCACATCACCGCCTCGACCGTGATGAACTCGTTCTTCGTGCCCGCGCTGGCCGGCCAGATCTATGCCATGCCGGGGATGCAGACCACCCTGCACGCGGTGATCAACAAGGCCGGTGATTTCGACGGCTTCTCCGCCAACTACAGCGGAGCGGGTTTCTCCGGCATGCACTTCATGTTCCATGGCATGAGCGAGGCGCAGTTCGGGCAGTGGATCGCCCAGGCGAAAGCTGGCCAGGCGCTCAGCCGCGACGCCTATCTACAGCTGGCCAAGCCGAGCGAAAACGCCCCGGTCAGCCGCTATGCCAGCGTGGCACCCTCCCTGTTCGATGCCATCGTCAACCAGTGCGTGACGCCGGGGCCATCCTGCATGAGCGGCATGAAGGGGCCGAATCTACCCGCGCCCGAACACACCGAAGACAGCATGCACGACATGCCCATGGCCCAGCCGCAGTGACCCCCGTCATCCTTTCGCGCAACACCGCCTTTCCCGGTAACCACGATGTCTGATTCTCCCGACCTTGCCAAGCTGATCTTCGGTCGCCTGACCTGGGACGCGATTCCGTTTCACGAGCCGATCCTGCTGTGGACCTTCGTTGCGGTAGCGGCCGGCGGCATCGCGCTGCTCGCCGCGCTGACGTACTTCCGCCTGTGGGGTTATCTCTGGCGCGAGTGGTTCACCAGCATCGATCACAAGAAGATCGGCGTGATGTACATGGTGCTCGGGCTGGTGATGCTGCTGCGCGGCTTCTCCGACGCGATCATGATGCGCATGCAGCAGGCTGTCGCGTTCGGTCATGTTCAGGGCTTCCTGCCGCCGCACCACTACGACCAGATTTTCACGGCGCATGGCGTGATCATGATCTTCTTCGTGGCGATGCCGCTGGTCACCGGCCTGATGAACTTCGTGGTGCCGCTGCAGATCGGCGCGCGCGACGTGTCGTTTCCGTTCCTCAACAACTTCAGCTTCTGGATGACCACCGCGGGCGCTGCGCTGATCATGATGTCGCTGTTCGTGGGCGAATTCGCGCGTACCGGTTGGCTGGCCTATCCGCCGCTTTCGGGTATCGCGCAGAGCCCTGATGTAGGGGTCGATTACTACATCTGGGGCCTGCAGATCGCCGGTGTCGGCACCCTGTTGTCAGGCATCAACCTGCTGGTCACCATCATCAAGATGCGTGCACCCGGCATGACCATGATGCGCATGCCGGTCTTCACCTGGACCGCACTGTGCACCAACGTGCTGATCGTGGCTGCGTTCCCGGTACTGACCGCGGTGCTTGCCCTGCTCGCGCTGGATCGTTACGCCGGTACCAACTTCTTCACCACGACGCTTGGCGGCGACGCCATGATGTACGTGAACCTGATCTGGATCTGGGGCCATCCCGAGGTCTATATCCTGATCCTGCCTGCGTTCGGCATCTACTCCGAGGTGGTGGCCACCTTCAGCCGCAAGCGCCTGTTCGGCTACACCTCGATGGTCTACGCCACCGTGGTGATCACGGTGCTGTCCTATCTGGTCTGGCTGCACCACTTCTTCACGATGGGCTCGGGTGCCAGCGTCAACTCGTTCTTCGGCATCACCACGATGATCATCTCGATCCCCACGGGGGCGAAGATCTTCAACTGGCTGTTCACCATGTATCGGGGCCGGATCACCTTCGAGGTGCCGATGCTGTGGACGGTCGCGTTCATGGTCACGTTCACCATCGGCGGCATGACCGGCGTGATGCTGGCGGTGCCCCCGGCGGACTTCGCCCTGCACAACAGCCTGTTCCTGATCGCGCACTTCCACAACGTGATCATCGGCGGCGTGCTGTTCGGCCTGTTCGCCGGCATCAACTACTGGTTCCCGAAGGCGTTCGGCTTCCGCCTCGATCCGTTCTGGGGCAAGGTCTCGTTCTGGTTCTGGGTGGTCGGCTTCTACTTTGCCTTCATGCCGCTGTACGTACTCGGCCTGATGGGCGTGACGCGCCGGCTGAACCACTTCGAAGACCCCTCGCTGCAGATCTGGTTCCAGATCGCCGCATTCGGCGCGCTGCTGATCGCGCTGGGCATCGGCGCCATGCTGATCCAGTTCTACGTGAGCTTCCGCAACCGCGAGGCGCTGCGCGACCATACCGGCGATCCCTGGGGTGGCCGCACGCTGGAGTGGTCGACTTCGTCGCCGCCACCGGCCTACAACTTCGCGTTCACCCCGCGCGTGCACAACCGGGACGCATGGTGGCAGATGAAACAGCACAACTACGAACGGCCGACTGCCGCCTTCATCGCGATCCACATGCCGAAGAACACCGGCGCCGGCGTGATCCTCGGCGGCATCAGCACCGTGCTCGGCTTCGCCATGATCTGGCACATGTGGCCGCTGGCTGTCTTGTCGTTCATCGCGCTGCTGGCCGTCGCGATCGGTCATACCTTCAACTACCAGCGCGACTACCACATCCCGGCCGATGAAGTGTCCCGTGTCGAGGCAGCCCGCTCGGAGCTGTTAGCCAACCATGTCTGATATCCAAGCCATTCCCCTGCCCGGCCAGCCGAGCACGCTGAGCTTCCACCTCAGCGAAGAACACCACCCGCAGCACGGCACCCTGCTGGGTTTCTGGCTGTACCTGATGAGCGACTGCCTGGTCTTCGCCTGTCTGTTCGCGGTGTACGCCGTACTCGGGCGCAACTACGCCGGTGGTCCGACCGGTGCGCAGATCTTCGAACTGCCGGTAGTGGCGCTGAATACCGCCTTCCTGCTGCTGTCGTCGATCACCTATGGCTTCGCCATGCTGGAGATGCAGCGCAACGGCAAGCGCGCGATGCTGGCCTGGCTGGCCATCACCGGCCTGCTCGGCGCGGGCTTCCTGTTCCTCGAACTGCGCGAGTTCGGCCACCTGATCGCGATCGGCGCCGGCCCGCAGCGCAGCGCGTTCCTGTCCTCGTTCTTCACCTTGGTCGGCACCCACGGCCTGCACGTCACCTTCGGCATCGTCTGGCTGGTCACCCTGATGGTGCAGGTCGGCAAGAAGGGCTTGATCGCCGAGAACAAGCGTCGGCTGATGTGCCTGTCGATGTTCTGGCATTTCCTCGACGTGGTCTGGATCGGCGTGTTCAGCTTTGTCTACCTGATGGGAGTGCTGCCATGAGCGCGCACACCGAGCACCATGATGATGATCACGGTCACGACGACGGCGCCAGTCACAGCACGCTGAAAGGCTACATGACCGGCTTCGTGCTGGCGGCGATCCTCACCGCCATCCCGTTCTGGCTGGTGATGACCGGCCAGTTCGAAAAATCCAGCACCACCGCGGCCGTGGTACTGGGCCTGGCGGCGGTGCAGATGATCGTGCACATGATCTATTTCCTGCACATGGACGCGAAGTCCCAGGGCGGCTGGAACATGCTGGCGCTGATCTTCACCCTGGTGATGGTGGTGATCACGCTGAGCGGTTCGATCTGGGTGATGTACCACCTCGACCACAACATGATGCCGTCGATGATGGACGTGAAGAACCTGCCATGAAGCGGAGCATCGTTACCGCACGCCTCACTGGATCATGTCGCGGCCAGACGCCCCGGCAATGATGGATGCCAGCCGCGGCCCACGCGGGCCGCTGGCCCTGGTCGCACTGGCTGCGCTGGCACTGGTGTTTTTCACCGGCTTCATCGCCCTCGGCACCTGGCAGGTACACCGGTTGCACTGGAAGCACGAGCTGATCGCCCGCGTCGACCGGCGCGTACATGCACCTGTTGTCGACGCGCCAGGACCGGCTCAGTGGGCGCATCTCACCGCCGACGCCGATGAGTACCGCCATGTGCGACTGAGCGGCATGTACCTGCCTGACCGCCAGACCCTGGTCTGGGCCAGCACCGAACTGGGCAATGGCTATTGGGCGATGGCGCCACTGCGCGTGGCCGACGGCAGCGTGGTGCTGGTCAATCGCGGCTTCGTGCCTACCGGGGAGTGCAGCCCCGGCGCATCCTGCCTCGTGCCTCCCGGCGGCACGGCGACCGTCACCGGCTTGCTGCGCATGAGCCAGACCTGGGCGTTCCTGCGTCATAACGATCCCGCACACGAGCGCTGGTATACGCGCGATGTCCAGGCGATCGCCGCCGCCCGTGGACTGACGGATGTCGCACCGTATTTCGTGGATGCTGACGCAGCCACCGCCGACGGCAAGCGCCGATGGCCACAAGGCGGCCTGACCGTGATCACGTTCGCGGACAATCACCTCGCCTACCTGATCACCTGGTACCTGCTCGCCTTGATGGTGGCGGTGGCTGCTGTCTACGTGGGCCGCGAGGAATATCGCCTGCGTTGCATCGCCCGCGCGACGTTGCCAGCCCCATAGCAACGCACCGGCATGTCCGTCACCGGTTCCTGACGACACCCGTTTCGGACGCTGGCCAGGGCAGGATCAACCTTTGCCATGTAGCCCGCACTCGCGTTTCAACCCGAAGAAGCGGGTGTCTTCCGCATCCATGCCGGGTTCCCAGCGGCGCGTCGTATGGGTATCGCCGATCGAGACATACCCCTGCTCCCACAGCGGGTGGTAGGGCAAGCTGTGGCGTTGCAGGTACATGCCCACATCGCGATCGCTCCAGTCGGCAATCGGATGGAATTTCCAGCGCTCATGGTTCCATTCGGCGAATGCGATGTCCTTTCGGCTCATCGACTGGCTGCGCCGCAGGCCGGCGAACCAGCTCTGCACGCCCAGCTCGGTCAAGGCACGCTGCATCGGCTCCACCTTGCGGATGCTGTTGTAACGGTCGATGCCGTCGACCCCCTGCTCCCACAGCCGTCCGTAGCGCGCCTCGGCCCAGGCACGGCCGATCGCCGGGCGATACACGTGCAGGTTCAGATCGAGGCGCTCGGTCAGCGTGTCGACGAATTGATAGGTCTCGGCAAACAGATAGCCGGTATCGATCAGGATCACCGGGATATCCGGCTGCTGGCAGGTGAGCAGGTGCAGCGACACCGCCGCCTGCGCACCAAAGCTCGACGACAGTGCGTGATGGCCTGATGTGTGCTGGAGTGCCCATGCCACCCGCTGCTCGGCGGTCTGGCCAGCCAGCCATGCATTCAATTCGGCCAGCGCAGCCGGATCGCGCGGGTTTTGGGGCAACGCCATGTCATTGCATGACCCGCTCATGCGACGACCTTGAGTGGAATCTGCCGTGGCCGGCCGAGTATCCCCGCACGCAACAGGAAATCGCCGAAGTGTTCACCTACGGCTCTTTCACCCGCGTAACGGGCAAACAGCTGTTCGAGCGCCTCAAGCAGAACCGCTTCGTCGATATTCTCCCGATGCAGCTGATTCAGGCGCTGTCCGCTGAAGTCGGCACCCAGGCGCAAGTCGTAGCGACCGGGAGCACGACCGATCAGGGCGATCTCGCCCAGGTACGGGCGCGAGCAGCCGTTCGGGCAGCCGGACAGGCGCAGCAGGATGGGCGTATCGATCAGCCCGTGGCGATCGAGCAGCGCCTCCAGCTTCGGCAGCAGTTGCGGCAGATAGCGTTCGCTTTCTGCCATCGCCAGACCGCAGGTAGGCAGCGCCACGCAGGCAACCGCATGTTGCCGGATCGCACTGTGCTTCCGGTAGCCGTCCATGCCATGACGGGCGACGATCGTGTCGATCCGCTCACGCTCCGCGGCCGCCACGTTGGCGATGATCAGGTTCTGGTTGCAGGTGAGCCGGATGTCGCCGGTGTGCACGGAAGCCAGCTCGCGCATGCCGCTGAGCCAGGTGTGCGCTGCGGTATCAAACAAGCGGCCGGCCTCGACTTGCAGAGTCAGGTGCCAGTAACCGGCATGGCCTTCGACCCAGCCGTAACGATCGCCGTTGTGGTCGAAACGGAATGCGCGGGCCGGCTGCAGGGCATAGCCGAGGCGCTGCTCCAGTTCGGCCTTGAAGACCGCGAGACCATGACGGTCGATGGTGTATTTCAGCCGCGCATGCTTGCGCTCCTCGCGATCGCCCCAGTCGCGCTGCACCGCGATCACGGTTTCGGCCAGCGCCAGCAATTGCTCGGGCGGCACGAAGCCGATCACATCGGCCAGACGTGGATAGGTCGACGGATCGCCGTGGCTGGCGCCCATGCCGCCGCCGATCGCCGCGTTGAAGCCGACCAGCCGGCCATGTTCGATGATCGCGATCAGGCCCAGATCCTGGGCGAACACGTCGACGTCGTTGAGCGGCGGGATCGCCAGCCCGATCTTGAACTTGCGCGGCAGGTAGGTCGGGCCGTATAGCGGCTCGACCTCTTCTTCGCCCACCAGCTTTTCGCCGTCCAGCCACAGCTCGTGATAGGCCCGGGTTTTCGGCTTGAGGTGCTCGGACAGGCGTACCGACCATGCATAGGCTTCCTCGTGCGCCTGCGACTCGACCGGATTGCTGTTGCACACCACGTTGCGGTTGACGTCGCCGCAGGCCGCGATGGTGCTGGCCAGGGCCGCATTGATCGCGGCGATGGTCGGCTTCAGGTCACGCTTGATGATGCCGTGCCACTGGAAGGTCTGGCGGGTGGTGATGCGCAGTCCGCTGCTGGCGTAATCGGTGGCAATCCGGTCGAACGCCAGCCACTGCGCTGTCGTCATCACACCGCCCGGCAGGCGAGCACGCACCATGAAGGCATACGCCGGCTCCAGCTTCTGGCGACGACGTTCATCACGGATATCGCGGTCATCCTGCTGGTAGCTGCCATGGAACTTGAGCAGCTTGTTGTCGTCTTCGCTGATCGCGCCGGTGACGGGATCGGCCAGGCCGGCGGCAATGCCGCCGCGCAGGAACCGGCTGTCGATCTTGATTTGTTCGAAATGGGAAGGCATCGGCTGGCTCGGATCAATAAACGTCGCGGGCATAGCGCCCCTGTTGCAGCAATTCGGTCAGCCACGCCCGGGCATCTTCGACGGACAGGCCACCATGCGTGGCAATGATGTCCAGCAACGCCTCGTTGACATCCCTGGCCATGTGCGCGGAATCACCGCAGACATAGATGTGCGCGCCATCACGCAGCCATGCGTAAAGCTCACGGCCGTGTTCGCGCAGGCGCTGCTGCACGTAGACCTTGCTGGCGGCATCCCGCGAGAACGTCAGGTCGAGGCGATGCAGCGCGCCGCTGTGCAGGGCCTCCTGCCACTCCAGCTGGTAGAGGAAATCCTGCGTGAAATGGCGGTTCCCGAAAAACAGCCAGTTGCGGCCGCTGGCCGCCGTCGCCTGACGCTCCTGCACAAAGGCACGAAAGGGCGCGATACCGGTACCGGGACCGATCATGATCACGTCACGGCTGCCATCGATCGGCAGTCGAAAGCGCTCGTTCGACTCGATGAAGACCGGCACGGGCACGTCATCGCCCGCATTGGCGAGAAAAGCCGACGCAGCACCGTAGTGAGTGCTCTGATGCGCGAAGTACTCCACCACACCCACGGTCAGGTGCACTTCGTCACTCCCCACCACCCTGGCGCTGGACGCGATCGAGTACAGCCGTGGTGTCAACGGGCGCAGCGTGGCAACCAGCCGGGTGGCATCCCACGCTGCCGGGAATTGACGCAGCAGGTCGATCGGTTGGTGACTCTCCAGCAAGGCCGCAAAAGCAGGCTGCTGGCCGGGCTCAAGCACGCGCTGCAGTTCGCCGTGCCTGGTGGCAGCGGCCTGCGCCGCCACCAGCGGCCGGGTCAACCGGGTGAGTTCGCGCTCATGACTCAGCCAACGGGCCAGCGGCAGACGCCGACCGTCATGCTCGACTTCGACCGTGCCATCGAGCTTCAGCGCTGACAGCCATTGCTCGACCAGCATCGGCGGATTCCGCGGCCACACGCCGATGGCATCGCCCGGCTCGTATTGCAACCCGGAGCCTTCCAGCGACAACTCGATATGGCGCACATCGCGGTCGCTGTCGCGCGACACGATGCGCTGGTTTTCCAGCACGGAGGCGGGGAACGGGTTGTCACGCGAATAGTGCGGCGATGCGCTGACTGCATGCAGCGGGCTGGCATGCCGCGTCGGCGCGTTCGGCACACTCAGTCCTTCACGGGCCGTTTCCAGCACGCCGGCCGACCACTCGGCAGCCGTCGTGTCGAAATCCACGTCCGCCTCGCCGGCTGGAGCGAATCGGCTGGCACCCAGCTCGATCAAGCGGGCATCCAGTTCGCGGCTGACCGCGCAGAACTTCGGATAGCTGGAATCACCCAGCCCAAGCACGGCGAATTTCAGCAACGGCAGCTTCGGCGCGCGTTTGCCGGCAATGAATTCGATGAAGCCGATCGCATCGTCAGGCGGGTCGCCATCGCCTTGGCTGCTGATCACCACGACCAGATGGCGCTCCTGAGCCAGCTCACGGACAGGATAGACGCCCGTGCGCAGCAGGCGAACCGTCAACCCGGCGGCTTCCGCCCTTGCCGCCAGCTGTTCGGCCACGCGCCGTGAGTTGCCGGTCTGGCTGCCATAGACAATACTCAGGCACCCGGCTGTCTGCCCGACCTCCGCCACCGACGACTCGCTGACCACGATCCGCCCGGCCTGCTCCGGCAATCGTGCCGCCAGCGCCGCACTGTATGCCGCGATCCAGTAGAGGTCTGCCGATGACAGCCCGCTCGTCAGTGCAGCCAGCTGCGCCAGCCGGTCTGCATCAAGCGTCGGAGCGGGCAAGGGCAATTTCAGTGCGGCGTTCACATGCAATCCCTTTGGACGTCTTTACGTCTCGACGTCCATACTATTAAGTCATGTGTGCCGCTTGAAAGCATATGTTGGAATGTCGTTATGCCGGCCATTCATTTCTAGGCACTCCCGCACCGGACTGATACTCTCTCGCAGCCCCCTCGACAGACATGCCGGACTTGATCGAACTGCTTACCTTCATAGCCGTCGGCGCCTTTGCACAGCTGATTGACGGCGCACTGGGCATGGCCTACGGCGTAACCTCGGCCGGTTTGCTGATGGGGCTGGGGATGCCGCCAGTCGCAGCCAGCGCCAGCGTGCATTACGCCGAGACTTTCACCTGTGGAGCCTCGGGTATCAGCCATCTCATGGCTGGCAACGTGCGCCGGCCGCTATTCCTTGCGCTGGCCATACCGGGTGTCCTGGGCGCTCTGCTTGGGGTGCTGGTGGCAGTCAATGTGCCGGCGCAATGGATGCGCATCGCATTGACGCCGTACCTGATCGGCATGGGGCTGTTCCTGCTGTTCCGGCGCAGTCGGGAGCCCGGACAGCGCACCGACGTACCGCGCGGCACCGCGCCGATGGGAATGGCTGCCGCTTTCGTGGATGCCATTGGCGGCGGTGGCTGGAGCGCGCTGACCGTCACCATCCTGCTCGCCCGCGGCCTGCCTCCACGCGTGGCGATAGGCAGCGTGCACCTGGCCAAGTGCATGGTGAGCATCGCGGCAAGCATCAGCTTCCTGGTCACGATCGGCACCAGTCATGGCACCGCCGTGATCGGCCTGATCATCGGTGGCGTACTCGCCGCTCCGTTCGGCGCCCTGTTCATCCGCCGCATTCCCGCACGGGCAGCCACCATGCTGGCGGGTTTCGCCGTGCTCGCACTGGGCATCAACAACGCGTTCCGCATGTTCGGCTGAGCCAAAACCGGCCGCCGTCACTACAATGGGCAAATGAGCCCAACCAGACACCTCCCCATCGAAGTCCGCGGCAGCGCCACCCGTCCGCTGGGCATGAGTCCGGCCCGATTCCTGCGTGATTACTGGCAGAAACGGCCTCTGCTGATCCGTGGCGCGTTTGCCGATTTCCAGCCGCCACTGCAACCGGACGACCTGGCCGGCCTGGCCTGCGAGGATGGCGCACTGGCCCGGCTGATCGTCCACGACGAGCAGCGTGACCGCTGGCACGTCAATCCCGGGCCGCTGGGCGAAGCCGATTTCGCGAAGACACCCGACACCAACTGGACCCTGCTGGTGCAGGATGTGGACAAGTGGGATGCAGACGTCGCCGGACTGCTGGATCACTTCAACTTTCTGCCGAGCTGGCGCGTGGACGACATCATGGTGTCCTATGCCGAGCCAGGCGGCGGCGTCGGCGCGCATGTCGACCAGTACGACGTCTTCCTGCTGCAGGGCCTGGGTCAGCGCCACTGGGCAATCAGTGACGATCCGATGGCGCCGAAGGAATTCCGCCACGACATCGAACTGAAGCAGCTCGCACGATTCGAGCCGACCCACGAATGGCTGCTGGAACCGGGCGACATGCTGTACCTGCCACCAGGCGTGCCGCACGACGGTCTAGCCTTCGGCGGCCCGTGCATGACGTTCTCGATCGGCATGCGGGCGCCCTCGCAGGCCGAGCTGACCGGCGACCTGGCCGACCATATTGCCGAGCATCTGCCCGAAGAGCTGCGCTATGCCGACCCTGACCTGAAGCCGGCCAAGGCCACCGGCGAGATCGACCGCGCTGCGATCGAACGCCTGAAGTCCGCGCTGCCGTTTGCGGCCGTACTGCATGACGACATGCTGCGCGACTGGTTCGGCCGGTTCATCACCCGCTACCGCAACGCCCAGGTACCCGCGCCGCTGGACAAGCCGTTGAGCGCAGATGCGCTGGCGAAACAGCTCGATGCCGGTGCTCAGCTGCTGCGTCACCCATGGTCCCGGCTGGCCTGGAGCCAGGGCCGGTCCAGTTGCACGCTGTACGCCAGCGGCCACGCCTATCCGGCCACACCGGCACTGGCACAACAGCTGTGCGAGCAGCGGGCACTGCGTCTCACCAGGAAACCCGGCACGATCGAACGCGCCCTGCTGCTTGCACTGGTCAATGACGGTCATCTGCTGCCGAGGAAATCCCGCCGCCGATGAAGCTGCAGAACTTCCACATCGAGCTTGCCGACTGGTCAAGCGAAAGTCAGCGCAAGGATCTTCTCGGCCTGCGCCACACCGTATTCGTGCAGGAACAGGGCGTGCCCGAGACGCGTGAACGGGACGGCCTCGATGGGGATTGCTGGCACGTGCTGGCACGTGACGAGGCGGGTCAGACGATCGGTTGCGGCCGGCTCACGCCCATGCACAAGATCGGTCGCATGGCGGTACTGCAGGGGTGGCGTGGACAGGGTATCGGCGTCGCCGTACTGCGCGAGCTGGTGGCCCGCGCGCGCGCGCTCGGCTGGCCGGAAGTCATGCTGGATGCGCAGGTCAGTGCGATCGGTTTCTACGAGCGCGAAGGCTTCCAGGCATACGGCGAAGAGTTCGAGGACGCCGGCATGCCACACCGGGCCATGCGCCTGGCATTGCCAGCGACCGTCGCCGATACCGCACCCCTGCGTGACATCGGCGCACTGCCAGCCGGCACGCGCAGCGAAACTGCCGCCACGCGCCTGCAACTGCTGGGCGACGCGCGGCATCGGCTGGCCATTTACCTGCCTGTGCTGGGCAATGACAGTTACGCCAGCGCGGAAGAGCTGGCCGAGTTGAGGCGTGTCGCGATCTCCGGCCGCGGCGCGCAGATCCGGATCGTGCTGCACGATCCGGCCGGCGCCCTGCTCAACGATCATCGGCTGATCGCATTGGCGCAACGCCTGCCGAGCTCCATGCAGATCCGCACGCCGCTGGAAGAGGCCGACCTGGCCTATGTCTCCGCCTATCTGATCAATGATGCCGGCGGCTATCTGTTCCTGCCCGAGGCGAACCGCCCGCAGGGCCGCGCGGCCCTTCACGACCGCGCCAGCCAGGCACCGTTGCAGCAGCATTTCGATGAAGTGTGGGAACGCGCGGAACGCGCCAGCGTCTTGCAGACACTGGATATCTGACCGACAGGCTGACTCTGCTGAACACCAGCTGGCCCGAGATTTCCCCTGTCGATCGCCGATGACGGCGACAAAGTGCATGAAATCGCCGCCCGCGGTGAAAATCCTTTAGACCATCGTCTCGAATGCGCCCGGCAACCCATTCCGGACGCATTGTGGGTTGTCGCGTTGCAGCAGCCAAAGGCTATAATTGTCGGGATTCTCCCCAGTCATCCGTTTGAGCGGCCTGTCGGGCTTGAAAACCGACGCAAGACCGCGACTTCCTTGGTCATACGGATGGCTTGCAAGCATCCCTTCCCTGCCGGTGGTGACGTGAGTACAAACCTGATCCGCGAGTTCTTCGATTCCTCCCAACTCGCTGGCGGCAACGCCGATTACGTCGAATCGCTTTATGACGCCTGGCTGGCGGATACCGCTTCGGTGCCTGCCGATTGGGCCCAGTATTTTGAAACCTTCAAGGGTCGCGAGTCGGGAGATGTTTCCCATACCGCGGCCGTCGCACGTATCGAAGCGGCGCAAAAGCAGCGCCACAACGGGGCCACCGCCGCCCCCGTGAGCGACGAGCACGCGCGCAAACAGGCTGGCGTATTGCGCCTGCTCACTGCTTATCGCTCACGCGGCCACCTCGCCGCCGATCTCGACCCGCTCGGCCTGACCGAAAAGATGCCGGCGCCGGATCTCGGCCTGGCCTTCCACGGCTTGTCCGATGCCGACCTGAACACCGAGTTCGATACCGGCAACTATGCCGGCAACGGTCAGCGCCTGAAGCTGGGTGATCTGCTGACCCGCTTGCAGAAGACCTACGCCAGCACGATCGGCGCCGAGTTCATGCACATCAGCAACCACGAGCAGCGCCACTGGATCTACAGCCGGCTTGAGCAGGCTGCCGGCAAGAGTGTGCTGGACAAGGCTGGCAAGCAGCGCGTGCTCGATGGCCTGACCGCAGCCGAGGGCCTGGAGCGCTACCTGCACACGAAATACGTGGGCCAGAAACGCTTCTCGCTGGAAGGCGGCGACAGCCTGATCCCGATGATCGACGACGTCGTGCGTGCCGCCGGCGACAATGGCATCAAGGAGCTGGTGATCGGCATGGCCCACCGCGGCCGCCTCAACGTGCTGGTCAATATCCTCGGCAAGCCGCCGAAGACCTTGTTCGACGAGTTCGAGGGCCGCTTCGAGCATCCGGACGATCCGGCGCATTCTGGCGACGTGAAGTACCACATGGGCTTCTCCGCCGACGTCAAGACGCCCAAGGGCGGCACGCACGTCGCGCTGGCGTTCAACCCGTCGCATCTGGAAATCGTCAACCCGGTGGTGACCGGTTCGGTCCATGCACGCCAGACGCGCCGCCGCGACACCCTGCACACGCAGTCGATGGCCGTGGTGATCCATGGCGATGCCGCGCTGGCCGGCCAGGGCGTGAACATGGAACTGTTCAACATGTCGCAGGCCCGCGGCTTCAAGATCGGCGGCAGCCTGCACATCGTGGTGAACAACCAGGTGGGCTTCACCACCTCGAACCCGCAGGACGCGCGCTCGACCATGTACTGCACCGACCTGGCCAAGATGGTCAATGCGCCGGTGCTGCACGTGAACGGTGACGATCCGGAGGCGGTGATCGCGGTCACCCGCCTCGCCTATGATTTCCGCAAGCAGTTCCGCAAGGATGTGGTGATCGACCTGGTCTGCTACCGCCGCCACGGTCACAACGAAGCCGACGAACCGGCCGCCACCCAGCCGGTGATGTACCAGATCATCCGCGCCCGCCCGACCACGCGCGACCTCTATCAGCAAAAGCTGGTGAAGGATGGCGTGCTGGCCGAGGGCGACGCCCAGAAACAGTTCGAGGCCTATCGCGACCGCCTGGAAACCGGCGACACGATGACCGAACTGGATCCTGCGCCGACACGCGACATCCACATTGACTGGGCCCGCTTCAACGGCAAGCTGTCGACCAAGACCGATACCGGCGTGCCCAAACAGCGCCTGGTCGAGCTGGCCAACACGATTCTCGACCTGCCGAAAGACCTGGTGCTGCAGGCGCGCGTGGCGAAGATCTACGACGATCGCCGCAAGATGGCTGCCGGCGAGCTGCCCGGTGACTGGGGCTTCGCCGAGAACCTGGCCTATGCCACCTTGATCGACCAGCAGCACAACCTGCGCCTGGTTGGCCAGGATTCCGGCCGCGGCACGTTCTTCCACCGTCATGCCGTGCTGCATGACCAGAAGGACGGCCACACCTATATGCCGCTGGCGACCGTGCGCAATGGCGCCGACGTCGAAGTGATCGACTCCCTGCTCAGCGAGGAAGCGGTCATGGCGTTCGAGTACGGCCACGCCACCACCGATCCCGATACCCTGCATATCTGGGAAGCCCAGTTCGGCGACTTCGCCAATGGCGCCCAGGTGGTGATCGATCAGTTCATCAGCTCCGGCGAATCGAAGTGGAACCGCCTGTGCGGTCTTGCGCTGTTCCTGCCGCACGGCTACGAAGGCCAGGGGCCGGAGCATTCCTCCGCACGTCTGGAGCGCTTCCTGCAGCTGTGTGCATTCGACAACATGCAGGTCTGCGTGCCGACCACGCCGGCGCAGGATTTCCACATGATCCGCCGGCAGATGCTGCGCCCGGTGCGCAAGCCGCTGATCGTGATGACGCCGAAATCGCTGCTGCGCCACAAGCTGGCCGTATCCACGCTGGACGAGCTGGCCAACGGCAGCTTCCAGCTGGTGATCGGCGAGCATCGCGACCAGCCGGCAAAGAAGGTCAAGCGCGTCGTGCTGTGCTCGGGCAAGGTCTATTACGACTTGCTGGAAGAGTCCGACAAGCGCGGCTTGCAGGATGTCGCGATCGTGCGCGTCGAGCAGCTGTATCCGTTCCCGCGTACCGAAGTCAGCGCTGAACTGGACAAGTATCCTTCCGCCAAGGAAGTGATCTGGTGCCAGGAAGAACCGATGAATCAGGGCGCCTGGTTCCAGATCCGTCACCACCTGCAGGCCTGCACCGGCAGCAAGCGCAGTCTCTCGTACGCAGGACGCGCGCGCTCGCCAGCACCGGCCGCCGGCCATCTCAACACCCATGTTGCCGAACAGGCAGCACTCGTCGAGCAGGCGCTGGTCGCGCCGGTCGGCACCGACCATTCAGCAGAATAAAGGCCCAAGGATCCCTCATGTCCATCGAAGTCAAAGTCCCCGTTCTGCCCGAGTCCGTCTCCGACGCCACCATCGCCAACTGGCACAAGAAGGCCGGCGACGCAGTGAGGCGCGACGAGAACCTGGTCGATCTCGAAACCGACAAGGTGGTGCTGGAAGTGCCCTCCCCGGTCGACGGCGTGCTGAAGGAAATCCGCCAGCAGGTGGGTGACACGGTCAACAGCCAGCAGGTCATCGCGATCATCGAGGAAGGCGCGGTTGCCGCCGCACCGACCCCAGCTGCAGAAGCACCGAAGGCAGCCGCCGCTGCGCCGGCTGCTGCCGCACCGAAGGCTGCAACCAAGGGCGCGGATGATCTGTCCCCGGCCGGCCTGCGCGTCGCCACCGAAGAAAACATCGACCCGTCCAAGGTCGCCGGCACCGGCCGCGATGGCCGCGTGACCAAGGAAGACCTGGTCAACTACGGTAAGGGTGCCCCCACTCCTGCTGCCGCTGCGCCGGCGGCGAAGCCGACCCCGGGTTCGCGTCCGGAAGAACGCGTCCCGATGACCCGCATGCGCCTGCGCATCGCCGAGCGCCTGATGCAGTCGAAGAACTCGATCGCCATGCTCACCTCGTTCAACGAAGTGAACCTGGCCGAGGTGACGAAGATGCGCAAGTCGCTGGGCGAGGCGTTCCAGAAGGAACACGGCGTCAAGCTCGGCTTCATGAGCTTCTTCGTCAAGGCCGCGGCCGAAGCGCTGAAGCGCTATCCGTTCGTCAACGCGTCGGTCGACGGCAACGACGTGATCTACCACGGCTACCAGGACATCTCGATCGCCGTATCCACCGACAAGGGTCTGGTCACCCCGGTGCTGCGCGACGTGCAGGACATGAGCTTCGCCGAAGTCGAGAAAGGCATTGCCGACTACGCCGTCAAGGCGCGCGCGAACAAGCTGTCGCTGGATGACCTGCAGGGGGGCACGTTCACCATCACGAATGGCGGTACCTTCGGTTCGCTGCTGTCCACGCCGATCGTCAACCCGCCGCAGAGTGCGATCCTCGGCATGCACACGATCAAGGAACGCGCCATCGTCGAGAACGGCCAGATCATCGCCGCGCCGATGATGTACATCGCGCTGTCGTATGACCATCGCATCATCGACGGCAAGGACGCGGTACTGTTCCTGGTCGACATCAAGAACCAGCTGGAGAATCCGCAGCGCATGCTTCTTGGTCTCTGACCAAGCAGCAAAATAGGTAACGGAGCTCTGGTACTGAATATCGCTGACGCATACGGTTTTCGCGTTGCATTCCAGTCACCAGAGCCCATATCCGCTCCATCTGCGGGCACTGACTCGCTAGCAAAGGAACACACATGAGCGACAAATTCGACGTCATCGTCATCGGCGCCGGTCCGGCCGGCTATGTGGCCGCGATCCGCGCCGCACAGTTGGGCCTGAAGACCGCCTGCGTGGATGCCTTCGCCGGCAAGGACGGCAAGCAGGCACTCGGCGGCACCTGCCTCAACGTGGGTTGCATCCCGTCCAAGGCGCTGCTCGATTCCTCGCGCCAGTTCCACAACCTCACGCACAACTTCGGCGTGCACGGCATCACCGCCGATAACGCGAAGATCGACGTGCCCACCTTCATCGGCCGCAAGGACAAGATCGTCAAGCAGTTCACCGGCGGCGTGGCGCAGCTGTTCAAGGCGAACAAGATCACGCCGTACTTCGGTACCGGCAAGCTGCTGAAAGGAAACAACGTCGAGATCACCGGTGCCGATGGCGCCAAGCAGACGATCAGCGCCACCAACGTGATCCTTGCCTCCGGCTCGGTACCGATCGAGCTGCCGTTCGCGAAGTTCGATGGCAAGGCGATCGTCGACAACGCTGGTGCGCTGGACTTCACCGAAGTGCCGAAGCGCCTGGGCGTGATCGGCGCTGGCGTGATCGGCCTGGAGCTGGGCAGCGTGTGGAGCCGCCTCGGCGCCGAAGTCACCATCATCGAAGCGCTGCCGGAGTTCTTGTCGGTTGCCGATGCCGACGTGGCCAAGGTCGCCGCACGCGAATTCGCCAAGCAGGGTCTGACCATCAAGCTCAACGCCAAGCTCAACAAGGCCGAGACGAAGAAGGATGGCGTGCACCTCACCTATACCGACAAGGACGGCGAGCAGAACCTCGTCGTCGACAAGCTGCTGGTCGCCGTGGGCCGTCGCGCTTACACCGCGGGCCTGCTGGCTGACGATACCGGCGTGAAGCTGGACGAGCGCGGCCGCATCGTGGTCGACGAGCACTGCCACACCGGCGTCGACGGTGTGTGGGCGATCGGCGACGCGGTGCGCGGCCCAATGCTCGCGCACAAGGGTTCCGAGGAAGGCGTGGCGGTGGCCGAGTGGATCGCCGGCAAGGCCGGCCACGTCAACTACGACACCGTGCCGTGGGTGATCTACACCGAGCCGGAAATCGCCTGGGCCGGCAAGACCGAGAAGGAACTGAAGGACGCTGGCATCCCGTACAAGGTCGGCAGCTTCCCGTTCGCCGCGATCGGCCGTGCCGTCGCGATGAACGAGGCCGTCGGCCAGGTGAAGATGCTCGCCCATGCCGAGACCGATCGCATCCTCGGCGTGCACATGGTCGGCCCGGGCGTCTCCGAGCTGATCGCCGAGTGCGTCGTCGCGATGGAGTTCAAGGGCTCGTCCGAGGATCTGGCCCGCATCGTCCACGCGCATCCGACGCTGTCCGAGGCCGTGCACGAAGCCGCGCTGTCGGTCGACAAGCGCGCGATCCACAAAGGCAATTGATCGTACGCGGCTAGCCGCGTACTGCCTGCACCACACGCGACCCGTCTCCCAAGGACGGGTTTTGCGCTTTTGGAGATATAGATGGCCAAAGTTACATCGCTCTGCGTCTACTGTGGATCCAGCCCCGGCAATCATCCCGAATATACCGAACAGGCCAACGCGTTCGGTGCAGAAATGGCTCGTCGCGACATCGCCCTGGTCTACGGTGGCGGCAAGGTCGGCCTGATGGGCACCGTGGCTGATGCCGTGCTGGCCGGTGGAGGCAAGGTCATCGGCGTGATCCCGCGCCAGCTGGTGGAGCTCGAGGTGGCGCATCCGGGCCTGAGCGAGCTGCAGGTGGTCGAGACCATGCACCAGCGCAAGACGCGCATGTACGAACTGTCCGGCGCTTTCGTCGCGCTGCCCGGCGGCTTCGGCACGATGGATGAGATGTTCGAGATGCTGACCTGGGCGCAGCTCGGCCTGCATCGCTATCCGTGTGCGTTCCTTGATGTGCGCGGTTATTACGATGGCCTGCGCACGATGATGGATCACATGGTCGACGAAGGCTTCGTGAAGACCGGCCAACGCGACAGCCTCTGGTTCGGCGACTCGAGGACCGCACTGTTCGACTGGATGGACAGCTACGACGGCGGCAACGCATCGCGTGTGATCGGCCCATCCAGCGTCAAGGCCTGAAACCGGAGATCCCAGATGGCTACGTTCCGCGCCTTCCGCATCCACAACGATGATGCCGGCTATCGCACCAGCATCGAGAGCATGACGGCCGATGCGCTATCGCCAGGCGAGGTGCTGATCAAGGCCGCGTATTCGTCGGTGAACTTCAAGGATGCGCTTGCCGGTACCGGCAAGGGCAAGATCCTCCGCCAGTACCCGCTGAACGGCGGTATCGACGTGGCCGGCCACGTGGTCGCCTCCACCGATCCGGCGTTCAAGGAAGGCGATGCCGTGCTGTGTACCGGCTCAGGCCTGTCCGAGACCCGTGATGGCGGCTACGGCGAATACGCACGGCTGGACACCCGCTGGACGATTCCGCTGCCGCCGGGCCTGAGCCTGCGCGAAAGCATGATCCTCGGCACCGCCGGCTTCACCGCCGCGCTGGCGTTGCTGCGCATGCAGGACAACCGGCAGACGCCGGCGCTCGGGCCACTCGCCGTGACTGGTGCCAGTGGCGGCGTCGGTCAGCTAGCGATCGATATCTTCACTCGCACCGGTTACGAAGTGCATGCGATCAGCGGCAAGGCCGATCATTTCGATTTCCTGCGCAGTCTCGGCGCCACCGCATGTATCGACCGCCACCAACTCGCCTTCAGCGGCAAGCCGATGGATTCGGTGCGCTTCGGCGGCGCACTGGACAACGTCGGCGGCGCGATGCTGGCTGGCCTGCTGCCGCTGGTCGCACCCTATGGCAACGTGGCGATCTGCGGCAATGCCGGCGGCATCGCGTTCGACAGTACCGTGATGCCGTTCATCATCCGCGGCACCTCGCTACTTGGCATCGCCTCGGCCGGCACTGCACGCGACATCCGCGACGTGGTCTGGCAGCATCTGGCCAGCGACTGGAAGCCGCAGCACCTGGATCGCATTGCCACGCGTGAAATCAGCCTCGACGAACTGCCTGGCGTGTTTGCGCACATGCTCGATGGCAACTCGTTTGGTCGCACACTGGTACGCATCGGCGGCACGGTTTGACGAAACCGTGCTTGGAAGTAAGGCCGCCACGGCTTAGAATCAACGAAACTCGCTGGGGACTATCACCTTATGGCACGTATCCTGATTGTCGACGATTCCCCGTCCCAACTGCTGGGCATCAAGCGGATCGTCGAAAAACTCGGGCATGAGACGCTTTCCGCCGAAGATGGCGCCGCCGGTGTCGAAGTGGCCAAGGCGGAAAAGCCCGACCTGATCCTGATGGACGTGGTGATGCCCAACCTCAATGGGTTCCAGGCCACCCGCACGATCAGCAAGAATGCCGACACCGCACATATCCCGATCATCCTGGTGACCACCAAGGATCAGGAGACCGACAAGGTCTGGGGCATGCGTCAGGGTGCCAAGGCCTATGTGACCAAGCCGATCAAGGAAGAGGAACTGGTCAAGGCGCTGAACGAGTTCCTGCCACACTGAGCTGGCTCGATAACTTTCCGGGTTCATCAAAACGGCGCCTTCGGCGCCGTTTTTCGTTGGCTGAAGGAAAACCTGATCACCGGCGCGGATCGAAATCCTTGAAGTGCTCATGCAGCGCTTCGTAGGCGGCACGCTGGTCGTCACTCTCCGGCGCCGGCGCCCGGATCGACAGCTCCACCATCTGATCGCCCGGGTGTGCCCCCGGCATGCCACGGCCCTTCAGGCGCAGCTTGCGGCCCGACTGCGAACCCGCCGGTATGCGCAGGTCCACCGTGCCGGCCAGCGTCGGTACCGGTATCGTGGCGCCAAGCGCCGCTTCCCACGGCGTGATCGGCAGCACATGTACGACGTTGCGACCGTCCAGGCGGAAGCGGGCATCGTCGTGAATGCCTACTTCCAGCAACAGGTCGCCATTCGGCCCACCCGCCATGCCGGGCTGGCCCTGGCCCGAAAGGCGGATCACCTGTCCGGGGTTGATGCCGGCCGGGATCTTCACTTCCAGCACGCGTTCGCCACCGGCCGGGTCATGCATCGCCAGGCGCGTGCGGCCACCATCGAACGCGGTCTGCAGATCGATCCGCACCGACGCTTGCACGTCCTGGCCTCTGCGTGGGCGCGGCTGGCCACGCTGGCCTCCAGCGCCGCCTCGGCCGAACAGGCTCTCGAAGAAATCGCTGAAATCGCCGTCGCCACCATCGCCGAAACCCTGGCCCTGGCCTTGCCAGCCAGGTGGTGGGCGGAATTGCTCGCCACCGCGGTAGCCGCCGGCACGCAGCTGATCGTAGGAGCGCCGCTTCTCGGCGTCCTTGAGCACTTCGTTGGCCTCGTTGATCGCCTTGAATTTCTCCTCGGCGCCAGCTTCCTTGTTCTTGTCCGGATGGTACTTGCGCGCCAGCTTGCGATAAGAGGCCTTGATCTCGGCCTCGCTGGCATCGGGCTTCACGCCCAGGATCTCGTAATAGTCTTTGAATTCCACTGCCGCTCCCCGGCCTCGAACGGCCTGCTCAGGAAGTAGGTCCATCGCCGCCTGATTCAAGGCGACAGCGGACCTCTTCGAGGTTTAGTATCGCCGTTTCCTGCCTGTCGACGAACATCCGATGACTATCCAGCCCGGCGACCATCTTCCTGATGTGGCTATCACGGTCATTGATGGCGATATCCAGCCTCGCACTGCCGCAGAGCTGTTCGACGGTCGCAAGGTGGTTCTGTTCGCGGTGCCCGGCGCGTTCACGCCCACCTGCTCCAACAGGCACCTGCCCGGCTACGTGGAACACTATCAGGCATTCGCGGATCGCGGTGTCACGGTGATGTGCCTGGCTGTCAACGACGCCTACGTGATGCAGGCCTGGGCACAGGCACAGCATGTACCGCAGGGACTGCTGATGCTCGCCGACGGCAATGGCAGCTTCACCCGCGCACTGGGTCTGGAGCTGGATGGCACCAGCTATGGCATGGGCCTGCGTGCTCGTCGCTTTGCGCTGTATGCCGAGGATAGTGTGGTCCGACAATTGCACGTCGAGGCACCAGGCGAGTTTCGCGTCACCAGCGCCACGGCCATGCTTGAGGCCATCGCCGGCTAGGCATGCTTTCATCGGTGGGAACGACGCTGCGTGAGCGCATCGGTCATCGAAAGGTACGCCGTCAAGACGTCCCATCCGGCACCACCGTACTAAACCGGCGAGTATGCTGACCAGTACGCAACATTTTGCGTCGCGACCACTGGAATCAAGTCAAGCCTTGGCTCTCCAGGCACAGTGATTTCGCTTGGTCCGCGAAAGGCCGCGAGTCTATATTCCATTTCGTGGCCCGAACGTGACGATCGGCTGCAGGAAGCATCAGAACGCGTCATCGCCGCATCCGCAATTCAACCGACAAAGGGGAAACCATTGTGCGATACACACTCTTCGACAGCCGCAAAGACGAACTGATTCTGGTGGCGCGCGTATTGCTGGTGATCCTGTTCGTGCTGTTTGGCTGGAGCAAGCTGACCGGCTTCACCGGCACGGTCGCCTACATGATGGCGGAGGGCACGCCGTTACCCACCGTTGCGAGCATCATTGCCGTCGTCATGGAGTTTTTCGTGGGCATCGCGATCGTGCTCGGCTTCTACACGCGACCGCTCGCCTTGCTGCTGGCCCTGTATACGTTGGCCACCGCCGTGATCGGTCATCACTACTGGACCATGCTCGACGGCGAGCGCATGGCGAACATGATCAACTTCTACAAGAATGTGTCGATCACGGGCGGCCTGTTGCTGTTATGCATCATGGGGCCAGGCAAGTACTCGATCGATCGAAAATAGGCCGCCGATACATTTGGCGTGCGGTTTCTGTCCCGGAGCACGCACAATCGCCAGCCAGAGTGCTAACTAGCTAGAAAGAGTGCTAAAAAAAAGCCCCGGCAATGCCGGGGCTTCATGACAAGCAGTTTATCAAGGATCAGGTTTCTTCGGTCTCTGCTTCGCTTGGTATCGGCCCATCCGGTGGCAAACCACTGGCCACGCCAAGCTCTTCACCATTGTCCTCATCCGCATCCAGCCGCATCACGCTGACAAGTTTTTCATCAGCAGGCAGCTTGATCAGGGTGACGCCCTGGGTATTGCGGCCGAGCTGCGAGACTTCCGCCACGCGGGTACGCACCAAGGTGCCCTGGTTGGAGATCAGCATCAGCTCGTGCGCCTCGGTGACCTGCACGGCGCCGACCAGCGCGCCATTGCGTTCGGAGCACTGGATACCGATCACGCCCTGGGTACCGCGGCCCTTCTTGGTGAACTCGACCAGCTGGGTTCGCTTGCCGTAGCCGCGTTCGGTGGCAGTGAGGATGTCACCCTCGGCAGCCACGATCAGCGAAACGACCTGCGCGCCTTCGGCCAGCCGCATGCCGCGCACGCCGGTGGCGGTGCGGCCCATCGAGCGCACGGTGTTTTCGTCGAAGCGATTGACCTTGCCATTCGAGGCGAACAGCAGGATGTCGCTGTTGCCGTCGGTGAGCTCGACGTTGACCAGCGCATCGCCCTCATCGAGCTTGATAGCGATCTTGCCCTTCTGCAGCTGGAACGCGAACTCGGTCAGCGGCGTCTTCTTCACCGTGCCCTGTTTCGTAGCGAAGAACACGAAGCAGTCGTCGCGGTACTCGCGCACCGGCACCACCGCTTGCACCTTCTCGCCCGCGCCCAGCGGCAGCAGATTGATGATCGGCTTGCCGCGCGCACCGGGGCCGGCGTCCGGCATCTGGTAGACCTTGAGCCAATACACGCGACCGGTGCTGGTGAAGGTGAGCAAGGTATCGTGCGTGTTGACCACCCACAGCTGCTCGACGAAATCCTCGTCCTTCAGCGCCGAGGCCGAACGACCCTTGCCGCCGCGCTTCTGCGCACGGTAGGTGCTGGCCGGTTGACGCTTGATGTAGCCGGTGTGCGACAGCGTGACCACCACGTCTTCCGGCGCGATCAGGTCGAGGACATTGAGGTCTTCCTGAGAATGCTGGATTTCGGTGCGACGCGCATCGCCGAACTCGGCCTTGACCGCTTCCAGTTCCTCGCGGATCACTTCGAGCAGCCGGTTCGGGTTCTCCAGGATCTCGATCAGGCCACGGATGGTTTCCAGGATCTGACGATATTCGTCGGACAGCTTTTCCTGCTCCAGCCCGGTCAGGCGATGCAGGCGCATCGCGAGGATTTCCTGCGCCTGTACATCGGAGAGCTGGTAGCCGTCAGCTTTCAGGCCATCACGCGGATCCATGTCCTCCGGACGCGACGCATCGGCGCCAGTAGCCGACAGCAGCGCACCGACCATGCCTGGCTGCCACTTGCGTGCCAGCATGCGCTCGCGCGCTTCGGCCGGCGAGGCCGAGGTCTTGATCAGCTCGATCATCTCGTCGATGTTGGCCAGCGCAACGGTCAAGCCTTCGAGTATGTGCGCGCGGGCACGCGCCTTGCGCAGCTCGAAGATCGTGCGTCGGGTGACCACCTCGCGACGGTGACGGATGAACGCTTCGAGGATGTCCTTGAGGTTCAGCAGTTTCGGTTGGCCATCGAGCAACGCCACCATGTTGATGCCGAACGTGACCTGCAGCTGGGTCTGCTGGAACAGGTTGTTCAGCACCACGTCGCCCATCGCGTCCTTGCGGATCTCGATGACGACGCGCATGCCGTCCTTGTCGGACTCGTCGCGCAGCTCGCTGATGCCTTCGAGCTTCTTTTCCTTGACCAGCTCGGCGATCTTCTCGATCAGCCGTGCCTTGTTCACCTGGTACGGCAGCTCGTGGACGATGATCGTCTCGCGGCCATTCGCTTCGGTCTCGATCTCGGCCTTCGCGCGCACCAGGATGCGGCCGCGACCGGTGCGGTACGCCTCGATGATGCCGGATGAGCCATTGATGATGCCGTAGGTCGGGAAATCCGGCCCCGGGATGTAATGCATCAAATCGTCGATCGAGAGCGTCGGCTCATCAATCAGCGCTATCGTCGCCGCAATCACCTCGTTGAGGTTGTGCGGCGGAATGTTGGTGGCCATGCCGACGGCGATACCGGCCGAGCCGTTCACCAGCAGGTTCGGCACGCGCGCCGGCAAGACCAGCGGCTCGTGTTCGCTCTCGTCGTAGTTCGGGCCGAAGTCGACGGTTTCCTTGTCGATGTCCGCCAGCAGCTCATGCGTGAGCCGCGACATGCGCACTTCGGTGTATCGCATCGCAGCGGCGTTGTCGCCATCGACCGAGCCGAAGTTGCCTTGGCCATCGACCAGCAGGTAACGCAGCGAGAACGGCTGCGCCATGCGCACGATCGCGTCGTAGACCGACTGATCGCCATGCGGATGGTATTTACCGATCACGTCACCGACCACGCGGGCCGACTTCTTGTAGGGTTTGTTCCAGACGTTACCGAGTTCGTTCATCGCGAACAGCACGCGACGATGCACCGGTTTCAGACCATCACGGACATCCGGGAGGGCGCGGCCCACGATCACGCTCATGGCGTAATCGAGGTAACTCTGGCGCATCTCGTCTTCGATGTTGACGCGAATGATTTCTTTGGCGAGTTCTGCCATGAATTTTCATTTCCTGATGACGTAGAAGGACGCTGGCGCCGCGCCTCCAGCGCATGCGCAAGCGACCCGAAATCAACCTGAGAAGTGTAGCACGAATGACATCAAAACGACAGGATTTAGTTGTTGTTAATCAATAACTTACACTAGCGTCTTGGGACTCTTGAAAAGCATTCCGCGGGCTGTCGAAAAATTGACCAGCGCGGCGACCACCGAACCGGCCGCCGCAGGCAGTGCCGGCCAGCGATGCAGGGCGGGAAAGCTCATCAGCAGCAACGCATAAATCCCGTAATTGATCACCGCACCGAAGCTCATCAGCCCTATCCAATGCAGCAACTCGGCATGCGCGGCACGATCGCTCCGACGCGTAGCGAAGGTGTAGCGGCGGTTCCACCACCAGGTGAACGTGGCCGCGGACAGGAATGAAGGCACTCGCGCCAGATAGGGATTCCAGTGTGCAAAGCCCACCAGCAACTGCACGATGCCCGTGTCGACCACCAGACCGCCGATACCACCAACGGCAAACAGCGTGATCTCGCGCGACAGCTTCACCATCCGAACATCGCCTGCATCGCGATGCTGTTCGGCCGCTCGATCACGCCGCGTTCGGTCACGATCGCGTCGATCAGTTCGGCGGGCGTCACGTCGAATACCGGGTTCCACGCCTGTGCACCTTCGACGACCGTGCGCTGGCCACCGATGCTGAGCAACTCGGCCGGATCGCGCAGCTCGATCTCGATTTCCTCGCCGGTGCCGGTGGCCATGTCGACCGTCGATGACGGCGCCGCCACCATGAATTTCACACCGTGATACTTCGCGGTGATCGCCAGCTGGTACGTGCCGATCTTGTTCGCCGTATCGCCGTTTGCGGCAATGCGATCGGCACCAACGATCACCCATTGCACGGCACCGGACTTCATCAGGTGTGCCGCCGCGGAGTCGGCGATCAGCTGCGCCGGAAGGCCATCGCGCACCAGCTCCCACATGGTCAGGCGCGCACCCTGTTGCCACGGGCGGGTTTCGCCGGCATAGACATGGTCGATCCGGCCCATGGCCACGCCGGCACGGATCACGCCCAGCGCGGTGCCGAAACCAGCTGTGGCCAGGGAGCCGGTGTTGCAATGGGTCAGTACGCCGGAATGTGCTCGGATCAACGCAGCGCCCAACTCGCCCATTTTGCGATTGGCAGCCAGATCCTCGTCCTGGATGGCTTGCGCCTCACGCACCAGCGCCTCCGCATCGGCACCGGCCGCGATGCGCTTTTTCATCCGGTCCAGCGCCCACATCAGGTTCACCGCGGTGGGCCGCGCAGCACGCAATGTGGCCAGCACTTCATCGAGCGGCTCACCCTGTTTTGCTGCCAGCGCCACGCCCCACGCGGCAGCAATGCCGATCGCCGGCGCACCGCGCACGGCCAGATCCTTGATCGCCTGCGTGATATGGCTGGCGTCAGCACAGTCGATCCAGCGCTCCTCGCGCGGCAGCAGGCGCTGATCGAGCAATCGCAGATGGTCACCCTGCCATTGCACGGCACGGATGCGGTCGTAACGGTCGTAATCCATGGATATGTCTTTGTTATTCAGTCAAACGGGTCGGATCACGGCATGTCCAAGCATGAACGCTCACGGCGCCTCTGGCATGACCAGCCACATGATCAGGTAAATGAGGATGCCCGACCCTCCCAGCAGGGTCAGCACGATCCAGGCCACCCGCACCAGGGTCGGGTCCCAGCCGTAATATTCGGCAATGCCGCCGCAGACCCCGGCGAGTTTTCTGTCACTGCGCGAGCGGTGTAAACGCTTCTCCATATCGACGATCTCCGCGGGAAAGACGTCAGTCTCGCGCACTCAGCCATTGATGGATAGCCGGTGGTACCTCGCGCTGCGCGCGGCCGGACACATAGATGCCGATGTGGCCACCCTTGAACGCCAACTGGGTGTAGTCGGTGGTGCCGACATGCTTGCCCATCGCACGCGAGGCATCCGGTGGCACAAGATGATCCTGCTCGGCGAAGATGTTCAGCACCGGGTGGGTCACCATGCCCAGATCCACCAGTTTGCCGCCGATCTCCAGCGTGCCCTTGACCAGTTTGTTGCCCTGGTAGAAATCCTTGATGAACTGGCGGAACGCCTCACCCGCCTGATCCGGCGAATCGAAGATCCAGCGCTCCATGCGCAGAAAATTCTCCAGCTCGGTTGGATTATCGAGGATGTCGACCATGCCGATGTATTTCTGCTGGTTCAGTCGCACCGGCTTCAGCGTGAGGTAGACGTAATTCATCAGCCCGGCGGGGATATTGCCCATGGTGTCGACGAACAAGTCCACGTCCATGTTGCGGCACCAGTGCGACAGCATGTTGTCCGGCGTGTGAAAATCCACCGGCGTGACCATGGTGATCAGGTTCTTCACCTTGTCCGCGTGCAGCGCGGTGTAGCTCAACGAGAACGCGCCACCCTGGCAGATACCAAGCAGGTTGATCGCATCCAGTCCGTGCCGTTGGCACACGACATCGACGCAACGATCGAGATAACCGTTGATGTAATCATCGAGGGTCAGCCAGCGATCGGCGCCATCGGGATAACCCCAGTCGATCAGGTAGACATCCTCGCCCTGCTCCAGCAGGTTGCGCACCATCGAGCGGTCGGCCTGCAGGTCGGTCATCCACACCGTATTGACCAGCGCGTAGACGATCAGCAATGGCGTCTTCGCGGTAGGCCTGCTGTGACCCTCGAAGTGCCATACCTTCAGCTTGTCCTCGCTGTAGACCAGCTTGCGCGGTGTATTCGCGTATTCGGGCTCGCGCATGCCGCGCAGGTGGCCCATGCCGGCAGCGAGCTTGCGCTGAAACGTGGCGATGTCCCCAAGAGCCTTGGTCGGGTCGATGCGCAATGGCGTATGCATGACGAGGTCTCCTTACTTGCGCTTGGACGGGCTGTTGCGGGACTTGGAAACGACCGCCTTCTTGCGCAGCGCCGCAGCTGGAGCCTTGCTGACGACCTTTGCTGCCGCTGATGCGCGTGTCTTTGCAGAGGCAACCGGCTTGGCGCTGGGCGCTGCCGCTGCCGGAGTACTGGCGAGCTGACGCTTGAGTGCCGCCAGTTCGCGGCGCAGTGCCATGATCTCGTCGGCATGATCATTCGTCGCCGACGTCTGACCGGCACGGAACTCGCGGCGCAATGCCTGCAATCGCTCGCCAAGACTGGATACTTCGCTGCGTGTTGGCACGCCCAGTTGCTGGCACATCTGCTCGGTCTGCTGCTGCTGCAGTTGGCGCACATGCATCTGCGTGTTGACCATCTCGCCATAGGCTTCGCGGAATTCGTCCGAGAGCGCGATCTCGGCGTACGCCTCTTCGGCTGAATCCACCCACAGGTCATACAGCGCCTTCAGCGAATCGATCTGGCGATCCGGCTCGGCATGTTGTGCCAGCTTGCCCTGCAATCGCGCCATGCCTTGCGTGTTAGCGCGCTGGATCAGCGCCTGATAGCGCGCGGAAGCCTGCAACGAAGCTAGCACCGCAGCGCTCATCGCCTGCTGCTGCATCTGCTGCTCGCGGTTGAGGCCGAAGGCAGGCGTCGGCCCATGCGCGCCCGGCAGATCCCCGAAGCCGCTGTGCTGCACCGCCTGCATCCACGACTGCCATTGCCGGGCAAAGCCTTCCGCACCCGCACTGTCGATACCACTGAACGCCTGGGCAAACGGCTGGCTGGCACCGCCGAACAGCTGCTGCACTTGTTGACGCCAATCAGCCGGCGCCGCCGCGGCGCCGCCGGCGGCTGCGCCCTGCATCCAGTCGAAATAGCCCTTCAGACCTGCCAGGGTACGTTCCAGCGTGTCATTGCCGGAAGCCGGTGCGGTCGGCGGCGTGAAAAATGGACTACCCGCAGGCTGGGACTGTTGCTGTTGCAACTGACGCGTCCAGGCATCCCAGGACTGTTGCGCAAGCGCCTGGTAATCCCTGATGAAATCGTTTGCCGGGTCAGCCATCGGTGCATCCTCGTGCAAGGTTCCCTGCATCGTAGCAAAACCCTGTTGCACAAAATCACCACGCCAAAACGCACAAGGCCCGGCATGAGCCGAGCCTTGTGTATTCAGACTATTTTGCTACTCAGGCGTTGGTGCTTTCGTCTTCCAACACGGCCTTCATCGACAGGCGGATGCGGCCCTGCTTGTCCACTTCCAGCACCTTGACCTTGACGATGTCGCCTTCCTTGAGCTTGTCGGAAACCTTCTCGACGCGCTCGCTGGAGATCTGCGATACGTGCACCAGACCATCCTTGCCCGGCATGATCGTGACGAATGCACCGAAGTCCATCAGCTTGGCGACCTTGCCCTCGTAGATGCGGCCCGGCTCGACGTCGGAGACGATCTGCTCGATGCGCTTGCGTGCCGCCTCGCCTGCCTCGCGATTGACCGAGCCGACGACGATGGTGCCGTCATCGCTGATGTCGATCGTGGTGCCGGTCTCCTCGGTGATCGAGCGGATCGTGGCGCCACCCTTGCCGATCACTTCGCGGATCTTGTCCGGATGGATCTTGATGGTGATCAGACGCGGGGCATACTCGCTCATCTCCGCACGGGCGGTGGTGATGACCTTGGCCATCTCGCCGAGGATATGCAGGCGACCGCGCTTGGCCTGGGCCAGTGCCACCTTCATGATCTCTTCGGTGATGCCGTCGATCTTGATGTCCATCTGCAGCGCAGAGATGCCATCGGCGCTACCGGCCACCTTGAAGTCCATGTCGCCGAGGTGATCCTCGTCGCCCAGGATGTCGGACAGCACGACGAAGTCGTTGCCTTCCTTGACCAGGCCCATCGCGATACCGGCCACCGGCGCCTTCAACGGCACGCCCGCATCCATCATCGCCAGCGAGGAACCGCACACCGAGGCCATCGACGAGGAACCGTTGGACTCGGTGATTTCCGAGACCACGCGCACCACGTACGGGAATTCCTCGATCGTCGGCTTCACTGCCTGCACACCGCGCTTGGCGAGGCGGCCGTGGCCGATCTCGCGACGCTTCGGCGCGCCGAAGCGGCCAGCTTCACCCACCGAGAACGGGGGGAAGTTGTAATGGAACAGGAACGGATCCTTCGACTCGCCTTCCGGTGCGTCGATGATCTGTGCATCACGCGTGGTGCCCAGCGTGGCGACGACCAGCGCCTGCGTCTCGCCACGGGTGAACAGTGCCGAACCGTGGGTACGCGGCAGCACGCCGACGCGCACGGTGATCGCACGCACGTCGTCGAGCTGACGGCCGTCGATGCGCACCTTGGTCTTCAGCACGCTGTCGCGCATGGTGTGGTACTCAAGCTCGCCGAATTCCTTCGACAGCTCACCTGCGGCCCAACCTTTCTCTTCAGCCTCGGTCTTGAGCGAACCCAGCACGTCGGCCTTGATCGCGGAGATCGCATCGCGGCGCTGCAGCTTGTCGCGCACCTGGAAGGCCTCTTCCAGCTTGCTGCCGACCGCTCCCTTGAGGGCGGCGACCAGCGACTCGTTGCGAGCCGGTGCCTGCCAGTCCCATGACGGCTTGGCCGCTTCGGCTGCCAGCTCGGCGATCGCACGGATCGCGACCTGCATCTGCTGGTGACCGAACATCACTGCGCCGAGCATCACGTCTTCGGACAGCAGCTTGGCTTCGGATTCCACCATCAGCACGGCACCCGAAGTACCGGCGACGACCAGATCCAGCTCGGAGGTCTTCAGTTCGGTATGCGACGGGTTCAGCAGATACTGGCCATTGGCGTAACCGACGCGGGCTGCGCCGATCGGACCCTTGAACGGAATGCCGGCCAGCGACAGCGCGGCGGACGCGCCGAGCAGCGCGACGATGTCGCCGTCAACCTCGGGGTTCAGCGAGACGACCTGTGCGATGACCTGCACCTCGTTCTTGAAGTCTTCCGGGAACAGCGGACGCACCGGACGATCGATCAGACGCGAAGTCAGCGTCTCTTTCTCGGTCGGACGGCCTTCGCGCTTGAAGAAACCGCCCGGGATGCGACCGGCGGAGTAGAACTTTTCCACGTAGTCGACGGTGAGCGGGAAGAAATCCTGCCCTTCCTTCTGCTTGGTGGCCGCCACGGCGGTGACCAGCACCACGGTGCCGCCCATGCTGGCCATCACCGCGCCGGACGCCTGGCGGGCAATTTCGCCCGTCTCCAGCGTGACTTCGTGACTACCGTACTGGAATGACTTGGTTACTTTTGCCACGTTGTTCTACTCCTCGTCCGGTGGATTAACGGCGCAGGCCGAGGCGTTCGATCAGGGTCTGGTAGCGCGCAAGATCGCGATCTTTCAGATAGCTGAGCAGGCGCTTGCGCTGGTTGACCAGCTTCAGCAGGCCACGGCGGGAATGGTGATCCTGCTTGTGTTCCTTGAAGTGGCCGGTGAGATGGTCGATGCGGGCGGACAGCAGGGCCACCTGGACTTCGGTCGAACCGGTGTCGTTCGGCACGCGGCCGAAATCAGCAATGATCTTGCCGGTCTGTTCTGCAGTAAGAGACATGGGTATGTGTTTCCTTGGAAAGGCGATGCGAAGCTTGTGCATGCATCATCTGGATGACGCATGCACAAGCTTCGTCTAGTTGAATGAAAGCGTTGAATTAACTTGTCTATTCTACTGATGGGAGTGGTGTTACAACAAGTGCGGAGCGGCTTATCGGCGCAATTTCTTCAGCCGGGCGGCAAGTTGAAGCCACGCAGGATGCGCGCGCGGCCTGCCTCGTCCGCCTCCAGCACGGCCAGCAGTACGCCATCACTGGCGAACGCGGCACAACGGCCGGCAGCCGGCAGCCCCGGCAGGACGACTTGCTGACCGCGTGAAATGGCCATGCCTTGCGCTTCGTCGAGCTGCAACGATGGCAAATCGGACAATCCGGCCGAAACGGGCAACAACCACGCCAGCAACGCCTCGTCGTCCTGCTCCGCCGCCTGCTCCAGTTCAGCCAGCGAGACCATGCGCGGTTCGCGAAACGGTTCCACCCACAGCCGACGCAGAGCGGTCAGGTGCGCACCACAACCCAGATCCTCGCCCAAATCCACCGCCAGCGAACGCACGTAGGTGCCGGAGCCGCATTCCACCAGCAGTGTCAGCGCATCGTCCGTACGCGCCAGCAGTTCGAACCGGTGAATTTCCACCTCGCGCGCAGGCACTTCGACGATCTCACCACGGCGCGCCTTGGCATACAGTCGCTCGCCATCCAGCTTGAGCGCCGAATACATCGGCGGCACCTGCATGATGCGCCCGCGCAGTTTTGCCAGTGCCGCCTCGATGATGGCTTCATCGAGCTTCGGTACGGGACGCTGCTGCAAAATTTCGCCTTCACGATCGGCCGTATCAGTGGTGATGCCGAGCCGACACTCGGCTACATAGGCCTTGCGAGCGCCAAGCAGGCTGCCGGCCAGCTTGGTCGCTTCGCCGAAACACAGTGGCAACAGGCCGGTGGCCAGCGGATCGAGCGCTCCGGTATGGCCGCCCTTGGCCGCGCGCAAAAGCCGGCGCACGGTTTGCAATGCCTGGTTGGAACTCAGACCCAGCGGCTTGTCCAGCAAGACGATGCCGTGCAGATCACGGTGCTGGATACGCGGCAGACGACTCATCGGTTCAGCAGCACCCAATGTCCCGGTTCAATCCTGCTTGTCGCCGGTCGGCGGCATCAGATCACGCGCCTGTTCACGCAGGAGCGATTCGATGCGTTCGCCCTTGTCGACCGAGTCGTCGTACTTGAATTTCAGCTCCGGCACCCGGCGCATGCGCATGCCGCTGTGCGCCAGTGAGTGGCGGATTTCGTGGCCCATCGCATTCAGTGCCTTCACGGTCGGCAACCCCTGCTCGGGCAGCATGGCTGTCACCCATACGGTGGCCCAATCCAGGTCACGGGTGATTTCCACGTCCGATACGCTGACCGACGGCAGCCCATGATCACGCACGGCCGCATGCACCAGCAAACCCAGTTCGCGGCGCAACTCGGCACCGATGCGGTCGGTACGCTTGAAATCACGGGATGGCATGAGTCTCTCCAAATCAGATCGAGGTCCGTCGCCATGATACGGCGACGGACCTCGCCCTTCCCCCTTTGCAGGGGAAAGGCAACAGTTCATTACAGGGTGCGCGCCACTTCCGTGCGCTCGAAGCACTCGATCTGGTCACCCGGCTTCACGTCGTTGTACTGCTTGACCGCGATGCCGCACTCCATGCCGTTGCGCACTTCGTCGACCAGATCCTTGAAGCGACGCAGCGATTCCAGCTCGCCCTCGAAGATCACCACGTTGTCACGCAGCACGCGGATCGGCTTGCTGCGCTTGACCGAGCCTTCGGTGACCATGCAACCGGCCACGGCGCCGAATTTGGAGCTGCGGAACACGTCGCGGACTTCGGCGGTGCCGATGATGTCCTCGCGCACTTCCATGCCGAGCAGGCCAGTCGCCGCCTGGGTCACCTGGTCGATCACGTCATAGATGATCGAGAAGTAACGTACATCCAGGCCAGCCGTCTCGATCACCTTGCGCGCCGACGCGTCGGCGCGCACGTTGAAGCCGATGACCAGCGCCTTCGAAGCCGCCGCCAGGGTGGCGTCGGATTCGTTGATGCCGCCCACGCCGGACGAGACCACGTTGACCCTGACCCGATCGTTGCCGATCTGGGTCAGCGACTCGCGCAGTGCCTCGACCGAACCCTGCACATCGCCCTTGACCAGGATGTTGAGCGTCTGCTGCTCCACGCCCTGACCCATCTTGGCGATGATGTCCTCGAGCCGGTTGCTCTTGCTGACCATGCGCGTTTCGCGGCGCTTGAGCTCGCGCTCCTGCGCCACTTCGCGGGCGAGGCGCTCGTCCTCGACGCAGACGAAGTCGTCGCCGGTTTCCGGCACGCCGGACAGACCCAGCACCTGCACCGGGATCGACGGACCGGCTTCCAGCACCTGCTGGCCGGTTTCGTCGATCAGCGCGCGCATGCGGCCATATTCGATACCGCAGACGACGAAGTCGCCCTTGCGCAGCGTGCCCTGCTGCACCAGCACGGTCGCGACCGGGCCGCGGCCACGATCCAGACGGGACTCGATCACCACGCCGGAGGCGCGGCCATCGGCGACGGCCTTGAGTTCCATGACCTCAGCCTGTACCGAGATCGCATCGAGCAGATCCTCGACGCCCGCGCCGGTCTTGGCCGATACCGGGATGAACTGGACGTCGCCGCCCCAGTCTTCCGGCACGACTTCATACTGCACCAGGCCCTGCTTGACGTTGTCGGGGTTGGCGCCGTCCTTGTCCATCTTGTTGACCGCGACGATCAGCGGCACCTTGGCGGCGCGCGCATGCTTCACCGCTTCCACCGTCTGCGGCATCACGCCGTCGTCGGCGGCTACGACCAGGATCACGATGTCGGTCGACTGCGCGCCACGGGCACGCATCGAGGTGAACGCGGCATGGCCCGGGGTATCCAGGAACGTGATCACGCCCTTGGATGTTTCCACGTGGTACGCACCGATATGCTGGGTGATGCCACCGGCTTCGCCGGCAGCCACCTTGGTGCGACGGATGTAATCGAGCAGCGAGGTCTTGCCGTGATCGACATGGCCCATGATGGTCACCACCGGCGGGCGCGTGACCTTCTCGCCTTCCAGCTCGACGTTCTGGGTATGTGCCGCCAGCGTTTCCTCGGCATTGTTCTGGGTATCGGCCACCGGTGTGTGGCCAAGCTCCTCGACCACCAGCACGGCAGTGTCGTGATCGATGGTCTGGTTGATGGTCGCCATCACGCCCATCTTGAACAGCGCCTTGACCACCTCGGAACCCTTGACCGCCATCTTCTGTGCAAGCTCGGCGACGATGTTGGCATCGCCCACCATCACTTCGCGCACCACGGGAGCCGTCGGTCGCGAGAACCCGTGCGGGCCGGACGGTGCATTGCTGCTACGGCTCAATTCGCGAACACCGCCACGACCTGGCTTGCCGCGCTTGTTGCTGGAGGAGGAACGGCGAGCCCGATCGGCATCGCTCAGATGCATCTGGCCGCCAGCAAAACGCTTGCTGCCATCACGCTCTTCCTTGCTGCCGTTGATCTCGTCGCGTTCGCGGCCATGTCGCGGAGCCTTGCCGCGACCGGCGTCACCCGAAGCAGCCGGTGCTGTCGCGTTGACGGCTGGACCCGGGCGGGCCGCTGGCGTTACCGGGGCCGCCGGAGCAGCCGGGGCGGGTACAGGTACCGGCTTGACCAGCTTTTCGCGTTTGCGCGGCTCATGGATGCGCGGCAGGATCATGCCCAGATCGCGCTGATCCATGCGCTGTACAGCAGCAGATTCGTCTTCGCTCTTGTCCGTCGCAGCAGTCTCGGCGACCGGCGTCGTGATGGCCTCCTGCGCACTGGCAGCCACATCTGTCTCGACGGCGACCTGCGCCTCGGACTGGCGCCGCGCCTGTTCCTGCTGCTCATCGAGGGCACGCTGCTGCGCCTCTTCATGACGGCGCTGTTCGGCCTCGATGCGCTCGCGTTCTTCCTGCTCACGCTGCTGCTGGGATTCCTGCAGCTTGCGCACAGCCTCCTCGCGTTCGCCGTCGACACCGGCTTCCTCGGCGATCGCACTACGCTTGACATACGTCCGCTTGGCACGCACTTCGACGTTGACCGTCTTGGCTGCACCGGCTGCACCGCGGCCACCAGGCGTGGCCACCTTCAGCTCGCCGACAGTACGGCGCTTGAGGGTGATCTGGCGCGGGGCGCTGTCCTCGACTTCGGCGGCGGCTTCATTCTTGCCATGCGTGCGGCGCAGGAAGCCCAGCAGTTTCACCTTTTCGGTGCTGCTGATGACCTGCTCCTGATCGGAGAATTTCATGCCTGCCTCACCAAGCTGCGTCAACAGCTTGTCGACCGGCATGCCCAGTACCTGGGCGAGTTGTTTGATCGTGACGTCCGACATCGTGTTCTTTGCTCCGCCGTTCCCGCGCTTGGGCCCCGTTCGGCCCTTATCGTCTGTGCGGCATTATCTGCGCGCCACCTCCATCCGTGGTGAAAGGCTCTACCGAGCCCTTCTCGGCGCACCCATCCAGGGTGCGGCCGTCCGCGGTTAGCCGCCTTTCTCCAGCCGCTCGATCATCGGTGCACGCGCGGCCATGATCAGTGCCGCGGCGCGCTCCTCGTCCATGCCTTCGATATCGATCAGGTCGTCCACTGCCAGGTCAGCCAGGTCATCGACCGTACTCACTTCACGAGCCGCCAACGAATACGCGGTCGCCTCGTCCATACCCGGCAGCTCGAGCAGCTCAGCGGACGGCTTGTGCTCGTCAACGCCCTCTTCCACGGCCAGTGCCTCGGTCAGCAACGCGTCGCGGGCACGGGCGCGCAACTCCTCGACGATGTCCTCGTCGAAGCCCTCCACCGCCAGCAGCTCGGCGCTGGGCACGTAGGCGATTTCCTCGATGCTGGAGAAACCTTCCTGCACGAGAATGACAGCGATTTCCTGGTCCACCTCGAGCTTGTCCATGAACAGCTGGCGCGCGGATTCCTGCTCGGACTCGCTCTTCGCGGTGACCTGATCCTGGGTCATCACGTTGAGCTGCCAGCCGGTCAGCTTGCTTGCCAGACGTACGTTCTGGCCACCGCGGCCGATCGCCTGGGACAGCTTGTCCTCGGCCACCGCGATGTCCATCGAGTGCTTTTCCTCGTCCATGATGATGGACTGCACTTCCGCCGGCGCCATCGCATTGATGACGAACTGCGCCTGGTTCTCGTGCCACAGGATGATGTCGACGCGCTCGCCGTTGAGATCGTTGGAGACCGCCTGCACACGCGAGCCGCGCATGCCGATGCAGGCACCGATCGGATCGGTGCGGCTGTCATGCGCCAGCACGGCAATCTTTGCGCGATCGCCCGGATCGCGAGCACAGCCCTTGATCTCGACCAGACCCTGGCCGACTTCCGGCACTTCCAGCTTGAACAGCTCGATCATGAATTCCGGCGCCGCACGCGACACGAACAGCTGCGGACCACGCGCTTCGGACTTCACTTCGTAAAGGTAGCCGCGCACGCGGTCGCCGACGCGGGCCGATTCGCGCGGAATCGTCTTGTCGCGCGGAATGAACGCCTCGGCGTTGCTGCCCAGGTCGAGGTAGATGTTGCCACGCTCGACGCGCTTGACGATGCCGGTGACCAGTTCACCGACGCGGTCGGCAAAGGCATCGACCACCTGCTGGCGCTCGGCTTCGCGCACACGCTGCACGATCACCTGCTTGGCGGCCTGCGCGGCAATGCGGCCGAATTCGGCGTTCTCGACCTGCTGCTCGATGTATTCGCCCACCTCGGCGTCTGCACGTTCGTCCAGCGCATCCATCAGGCGCAGCTGGTAGAACGGCGATTCCATCTCGCCATCGTCGGCAATCACTTCCCAGCGACGGAAGGTTTCGTACTCGCCAGTGTCGTGATTGATCGACACGCGAATGTCGGGTTCCTCTTCCGGATAGCGCTTCTTCGCGGCCGAGGCCAGCGCAGCCTCCATCGCCTCGAAAATCACATCGAGCGGCACGCCCTTTTCATTGGCGACCGCCTCGACGACCAGCAAAAGCTCTTTGCTCATTGCAGCTACTCCACAGGCGCCCATCGGCGTCCAATCGTTAACTTTCGCATCCGTCCAGGACGCCGTGATCAACAAACGACCATCCATGGCCGCACTCTTCAATTCTTAACCAGCAGTGTTCTTCTTGCCGGGTATCTTGCTGCCGGGCTTGGGCTGCGGTGCATAACCAAGCGCTACCCAGTCCGGCACCACACGCGCACTTTCCACCAGCGCATGCTCGAATTCGAATGTCTTGCCTTCGGCTTCCAGCACGATGCGCTCGCCTTCCACCGAAACCAGCTTGCCGCGCAGACGACGACGCCCTTCCAGCGGTGCTTTCAGCAGCAATTTCACTTCCTGCCCATTCACCTTTGCAAACTGTGCCGCCGTGAACAGCGGCCGATCGATGCCCGGCGAGGAAACCTCGAGCACGTAATGACCCGGGATCGGATCCTCCACGTCGAGCAGCGCAGACAACTCGCGGCTGGCGCTCTCGCAGTCCTCGATGCCAACCTCGCGGCGTTCATCCTCGGCTGCACCATCCTTGTGGAGCAGATCCAGGTAAACGCGCAGCGTACTCTGTCCATGCGACGGGGTGAACTCCACGCCGAGGCATTCCAGGCCCAGATCGGCCAGGATACCGGTGAAGCGTTGTGCCAGTGCCTGTGTATCCATGGATTCGCCTTCCCAGCTCACTCTCAGAACAGCAGAAACAAAAAATGGGCTCCAACGGCCCATTTCCCTATCTCGCCGATGTCCTTCCTCGTACAGCTCCTTCCGGCGCCGAAGCCTAGCTCAGCTCCGTGCAACGCATCCATGCGCCCAACAAAAAAGCCTCACGAGGAGGCTTTCTTGCATCAAGAAAGATCTGGTAGCGGGGGTAGGATTCGAACCTACGACCTTCGGGTTATGAGCCCGACGAGCTGCCAGACTGCTCCACCCCGCATCAGAGTCCGAAGAGTTTAGCGGGGTGGCCGGTTTCTTGCAAGCCTCGATCCGAGAAATCCGTCATTTTGCAGTGAACCATCGTGCCATGACACGATGATTTTCCATCAACTATAGATCAAAGTCCGAAAGCGGAACGGCACCAGCCCAGCAGCGGCCCCCAGTACAAGCCAAGCGCCAGCAGCGACAACGCGTTCAGCGAGAGCACCACACGCAATGGCTTGTCCTGCTGCACCGTCAGCACGCTGCCCTCTGCCGGTTTGTCGAAGTACATCACCTTGATCACATACAGGTAGTAGTACAGGCCGATGATCGCGAACACGATGCCGACGATCGCCAGCCATAGCATGTTCGCGTGAATCGCCGCTTCCAGCACCAGCACCTTGGCCCAGAAGCCGAACAGCGGTGGCACACCGGCCAGCGAGAACATCGCCAGCAGCATCAGGAACGCCATCCACGGCGACTTCTGGTTGAGCCCCTTGAGATCAGCGATTTCCTCGCACTCGAAACCTGCACGGCTCAGCGCCAGCATCACACCGAACGCAGCCACACCCATCAGCGCATAGCAGATCGCGTAGAACATCGCCGCGGCATAACCCTCCGGGCCGGCAGCGGAAAGACCGAGCAACAGGTAACCCATGTGCGAGATGGTGGAATACGCCAGCATGCGCTTGAGGTTGGTCTGCACGATGGCGACCAGGTTGCCGATCGCCAGCGAGATCACCGCCAGCACGGCCAGCATCAGATGCCAATGCTGCGACAGGTCGCCCATGCCCGAGCTCAGCAGGCGAAATGCCATGCCGAATGCAGCCAGCTTGGAGCCGGAGGCAATGAACGTGGTGATCGGAGTCGGCGCGCCCTGATAGACGTCCGGGATCCACATGTGGAACGGTGCAGCGCCAAGCTTGAAGCCGATGCCGACGATCATGAAGATCAGCCCGAACAACAGCAGATTCGGTGCCGTGGTGTACGTCATCACGTTATGCAGCTGCGCCAGGTCCAGACTCGGCGTGCCACCCATGCCGGAGGCGCCGTAGACCATCGACATGCCGTACAGCAGCATGCCTGAAGCCAGTGCGCCCAGCACGAAGTACTTGATCGCAGCTTCCGACGGCAACCTTGCGTCGCGGTTCAGTGCGACAAGCGCGTAGGACGACAGCGAGAGCAGTTCCAGGCCGAGATAGACGGTAAGCAAATTGCCAGCCGACACCAGCAGCATGATGCCAAGCACTGCAAAGATCATCAGCGTGTAGAACTCGCCGATCAGCAGCTTGCGGTCGATCAGGTAGGGCCGCGCATAGACGAACACCAAGGCCGTGGTACCCAGTGCGAAGACCTTGAGTATCTCGGCCACGTCGTCGCGCACGAACATGCCACCGAACGCCGTCGCGGCCTGCTCCGGTTGACCGGCAATCACCAGGTAGATCCCCACCAGCAGGACGAAGATCGAAATCCAGTGCAGATGCGGCCGCTGCTCGGGCTTCATGAACGCGTCTGTCAGCAACAGTACGCATGCCGCAGCCACCAGATAAAACTCCGGCAGCATGATCAGAATGTCATTGAAAGTCGGCATGTTCGATTCCGATCAAATCTTGTGAATGGCGATCTGGTGCACGAGCTGGGATACCGAGCTGTCCATCAGATGCACCAGCGGCTGCGGCCAGATGCCCAGCGCCAGCACGGCAGCAGCAAACGCCACCAGCACGAAGGTTTCGCGGCCGTTGATTTCCTTCATCTCGGCTACGTGCGGATTGGTGATGTCACCCCACAGCACGCGCTTGACCAGCCACAACGTGTAGGCAGCGCCGATGATCAGGGTGAACGCGGCGAACACGGCAATCCACGGATTCGCACTGAAGCTGGCCAGGATCACCATGAACTCGCCGACGAAACCGCTGGTGCCCGGCAGGCCGCAGTTCGCCATCGCGAACAGCACATAGAAGAAGCCGAACCACGGCATCACGTTGATGACGCCGCCGTAATCCTTGATCGAGCGGGTATGCATGCGGTCGTACAACACGCCAATGCAGGTGAACATCGCACCGGAGACGAAGCCATGCGAGATCATCTGGATCATGGCACCCTGCATGCCCAGCTGCGCCATGTCGGTATTGGCCGAGCCGCGCACCAGCATGAACGCGATGAAGATGCCCAGGGTGACGAAGCCCATGTGGGCCACGGACGAATACGCCACCAGCTTCTTCATGTCTTCCTGCACCAGCGCCACGTAGCCGATATAGACCACGGCGATCAGGCTCAGCGCGATCACCACCCAGGCGAAGTGCTCGGAAGCATCGGGCACGATCGGCAGCGAGAAGCGCAGGAAACCGTATCCGCCGATCTTCAGCATCACCGCCGCCAGTACCACCGAGCCACCGGTCGGCGCCTCCACGTGGGCATCCGGCAACCACGTGTGCACCGGCACCATCGGCACCTTGATCGCGAACGCGATCAGGAACGCGAAGAAGATCCAGCTCTGCTCCTTCAGCGTCAGCGGCAGCGCCGCCAGCGTGGCGAGATCGAACGTGTGCGCCTTCTGGTACAGGTACAGCAGCGCGATCAGCATGAAGACCGAGCCGAAGAACGTGTAGATGAAGAACTTCAGCGTCGCATACACACGGCGCGGGCCACCCCAGATTCCGATCAGGATGAACATCGGGATCAGGATCGCCTCGAACAGCGCGTAGAACAGCAGTGCGTCAGTGGCGCAAAACACGCCGATCAGCAGGCCCTCGAGGATCAGCATCGCGGCCATGTACTGGTGCGGCCTGTCCTGGATGACTTCCCAGGCACCGGCGATCACCAGGATGCCGACGAAAGTGGTCATCAGGATCAGCGCTACCGAAATACCATCGACCGCCAGCCCGTAGTGGACGCCCCACGAAGCGATCCACAGATAGCTTTCGGTCAACTGCATGCCGCCGGTATCGGGGTTGTATTGCACCAGCAGGAACAGGCTGACCACGAAGGTCAACACCGCTACCAGCAGCGACAACCAGCGCGCCAGATTGGGACGCGCCGAGCCGGCGAGCAGCACGGGAATCGCGCCAGCGACGGGGAGCCAGATCAGCAGGCTGAGCAAGTGATTGAACATGTGTGCTTGCTTCCCTTATTGCCCGACCAGGCCGGAGCCGATCAGCCCAGAACCAAAGAACCAGTACCCACCAAGCAGCAGGATCAGGCCAAGAATCATCGCGAAGGCGTAGTGATAGAGATAACCCGACTGCAGACGGCGCGTCATGGCAGCGACACGGTGAATCAGGCTTACCGAACCATTGACCATGGTGTCGTCGATCACCGCCGTGTCACCCGCCTTCCAGAACAGCCGACCGAGTTTGAGGCCGCCGCGGGCGAACACCGCGAAGTACACGTCGTCGACCCAGTACTTGCGGTCGAGCACGGTCCACAGCGGCTTCAACGCCGACTTGATCTTGTCTGCCATCGAGGGGTTGAACAGATAGATGTATGTCTGGATCACGAAAGCCAGCAGCACCAGGCCAAACGGGCCGATCAGGGAGAACCCGTGCAGGGCCATAGAAAGTGAACCGTGGAATTTCTGACCCAGTTCGCCCAATACGTTGTTCGCTTCGTCAACGTGGATCGCGCTGCCGAACCAGCCACCGAACAGCATCGGACCGACCGTGAAGAAACCGACCAGCAGCGACGGTATCGCCAGCAACACCAGCGGCAGCGTCACCACCCACGGCGATTCCTTCGGTGCATGTTCCAGCACGCCCGGCTCATGGTGACCATGATCGTCGTGATGATCGTCATGCGCATCGTGATGAGCATGGCCATGATGCGCGACGACGGTGAAGCGCTCCTTGCCATGGAACGTCAGATACATCTGGCGGAAGGTGTAAAGCGACGTGACCAGCGCACCAGCCATTACGCAGAAATACGCGTAGTGCGAACCCCAGCGATGCGACTCGCCGACCGCCTCGATGATCGCGTCCTTCGAATAGAAACCCGAGAAGAACGGCACGCCGCACAGCGCCAGCGAACCGATCCACATGGTGATCCAGGTGATCGGCATGTACTTGCGCAGGCCGCCCATGTAGCGCATGTCCTGCTCGTGATGCATCGCGATGATCACCGAGCCGGCGCCGAGGAACAGCAATGCCTTGAAAAACGCATGCGTCATCAGGTGGTATACCGCGCCGCTGTACGCCGATACGCCGAGCGCCACCGTCATGTAGCCGAGCTGCGACAGCGTGGAATACGCCACCACGCGCTTGATGTCGTTCTGCACGATACCAATCAGGCCGGTGAACAGCGCGGTGGTGGCACCGATCACCATCACGAAGCTGAGCGCGCTCTGCGACAGCTCGAACAGCGGCGACATGCGCGCCACCATGAAGATGCCCGCGGTCACCATCGTGGCCGCATGGATCAGCGCGGAGATCGGGGTCGGGCCTTCCATCGAGTCAGGCAGCCACACGTGCAACGGCACCTGCGCCGACTTGCCCATCGCACCGATGAACAGGCAGATGCAGATCACCGTGGCGGCATCCCACTGCGTGCCTGCGGTGATCTGCAGGGTCTTGCCGATCAGCGAAGGCGCCGAATCGAACGCGGTGGCGTAATCCAGCGTACCGAGGAAATACAGCACCGCCGCGATGCCGAGCAGGAAGCCGAAATCGCCTACGCGGTTGACCAGGAACGCCTTCAGGTTCGCGAAGATCGCGGTCGGCCGCTTGTACCAGAAACCGATCAGCAAGTACGACACCAGGCCGACCGCTTCCCAGCCGAAGAACAGCTGCATGAAGTTGTTGCTCATGACCAGCATGAACATCGAGAAGGTGAACAGCGAGATGTAGCTGAAGAAGCGCTTGTAGCCATCGTCGTCGGCCATGTAGCCGATGGTGTACACGTGCACCAGCAGCGACACGAAGCTCACCACCACCAGCATCATGGCGGTCAGGCGGTCGACCAGGAAACCGACGCTGGCGTTGAAGTGGCCGATCTGGAACCAGGTATAGATGTTCTGGTTGTACGTCTCGGCGCCGCCCAGGGTGAGCTGGTACAGCACGTAGAACGACAGCGCGCAGGAGATCGCCACGCCGAGGATCGTGACCGTGTGCGAACCGGCGCGGCCGAGGAACTTGCCGAGGAAGCCGGCCAGCACGCAACCGACCAGCGGTGCCAGTGCGATCGTCAGCAGAATGGATGTCGAAAGACCCATGTGATCAGCCCTTCATGCTGTCGATGTCGGCGATATTGATCGTGCTGCGATTGCGGAACAGCAGCACCAGGATCGCCAGGCCGATGGCAGCTTCTGCCGCGGCCACGGTGAGGATGAAGAACACGAACACCTGCCCCGACACGTCGCCGAGGAAGCTCGAGAACGCCACGAAGTTCATGTTCACCGCAAGCAGCATCAGCTCGATCGACATTAGCAGCACGATCACGTTCTTGCGGTTGATGAACAGGCCGGCGACGGCGATGCAGAACAGCACCGCGCCGAGCACGATGTAGTGCGAGAGCGTGATCATGACTTGGACTCCTGCGGCGGGGCCGGCGTTTCGTCGACGGGACGCTCGGCCGCCATCTTCACGATGCGGACGCGATCACGCGGGCTGACCTTGACCTGCTGGCTGGCCGACTCGTAACGCGCGTCGCCGCGCTGGCGCAGGGTCAGTGCCACCGCCGCGACCACACCCACGGTGAGGATCAGTGCGGCGACCTCGAACGGCAGCAGATACTGCGTATACAACGCATGGCCCAGCCATGCCGTGTTGGACGTGCCCGCTGTAGCAGCCGGATCGGCCCCCATGACTTGCGTGTGCATCGCGCGCACGCCGATCAGGCCGAGCATCTCCACCAGCATCGCCGCCGCCACGATCAGGCCGATCGGCAGGAACTTCACGAAGCCCTCGCGCAGTTTCTCCTGGTCGAGGTCGAGCATCATCACCACGAACAGGAACAGCACCATCACCGCGCCGACATAGACCACGATCAGCGCCAGCGCCAGGAACTCGGCATCCAGCAGCATCCACAGGCAGGCGGCACTGAAGAACGTCAGCACCAGCGCCAGCACCGCATGCACGGTGTTCTTCAGCGTGATCACCGACAACGCGGCGGCCACGGTGACGAAGCCGAAGGCGTAGAAACAGATGAGTTGGAACAGTTGGGGATTCATCGTTGGCCTCAGCGGTACGCCGCGTCTTGCGCACGGTCGGCGGCAATCTGCAGCTCGAAGCGGTCGCCGATGGCCAGCAGCTGCTGCTTGGTCACCACGTTCTCGCCGCGATGCTCGAAGTGATACTCGTGGATGCTGGTCTCGACGATCGAATCGACCGGGCAGCTTTCTTCGCAGAAGCCACAGAAGATGCACTTGAACAAGTCGATGTCGTAGCGCGTAGTACGGCGCTGGCCGTCGCTCTCGCGCGGTGCCGAGTCGATCGTGATCGCCAGCGCCGGGCACACCGCCTCGCACAGCTTGCACGCGATGCAGCGCTCCTCGCCGTTCGCATAGCGGCGCAGCGCATGCAGGCCGCGGAAGCGGTTCGACTTCGGGATGTGCTCCATCGGATAGCGCACGGTGTACTTCGGCTTGAACATGTAACGCAGGGTCAGGCCCATGCCCTGGAACAGCTCGACCAGCAGCAGGCTCTTGAAATAATGGGTAATGCGGGACATGGCTTTCTTCAGACCCCCGTGCCGATGGTGACCAGGCCGTAGTACTTCATGCAGCCGGCCACGAGAACCCACACGATGGCGATGGGGATGAACACCTTCCAGCCCAGCCGCATGATCTGGTCATAGCGATAGCGCGGAAAGGTGGCGCGGAACCACAGGAACAGGAAGGCAAACAGGAACGCCTTGATGAACAGCCAGATGAAACCACCCTGCCCGATGAAGCCCCACGTATCGGGGAATGGCGACAACCAGCCGCCCATGAACAGGATCGCGGCCAGGAAGCTGACCAGGATCATGTTGGCGTATTCGGCCAGAAAGAAGATCGCGAAGGCCGAACCGGAGTATTCCACATGGAAGCCGGCGACGATTTCCGACTCGCCCTCGGCCACGTCGAACGGCGCGCGATTGGTCTCGGCCACGCCGGAGATGAAATAGATCACGAACACCGGCAGCAGCGGCAGCCAGAACCAGCCGAACAGACCCTTGTGACCCGCCTGTGCGTTGACGATGTCGGTCAAGTTCAACGAACCGGCCAGCACCAGCACGCAGACCAGGCACAGACCCATCGCCAGTTCATACGAGATCACCTGCGCCGCCGAACGCATCGCACCGAGCAGTGCATAGCGCGAGTTGGATGCCCAGCCGGCCAGGATGATGCCGTACACGCCCATCGAGGTCATCGCCAGCAGATACAGCACGCCGGCATTCGCGTTGGACAGCACCATCTTGCTGCTGAACGGAACCACGGCCCATGCCGCCAGCGCCGGGATCAGTGCCAGCAACGGCGCCAGGTAATACAGCGCCCGGTTCGCCTTGGTCGGCAGGATGACTTCCTTGATCAGCAGCTTGACCACGTCGGCGAACGCCTGCAGCAAGCCGAACGGACCGATCTTGTTCGGCCCCATGCGCACGTGCATCCAGCCGATGACCTTGCGCTCCCAGTACACGAACATCGCCACCGCGATGATCAGCGGCAACACGATGGCCACGATGTACAGCACCGGGATCAGGAGCTGATGGATAAGTTGATCAGCCATGATGCTTATGCCTTGCTCAAGGTGATGGCCGCGCCATACGGCGGCAGCGTGGCGGTGAGATCCTGGGCAGCCTCGATCCATGCCGCGCCATCCGGCACGGCCACATCGACGACCAGCGGCAGCAGCACGTCGCCGATGCGCGCCTGCGCACCGTGAACCAGACCGAGCCGCTGTGCCTCAGCCGCATTCAGACGTATCGCCGGGGCACGGTTGAGCGGATGGGCATTCAACGCGGTGGCACGGCGCAACACAGCATCGCCACGATAGATCGGCCAGGTGGCGAGACGGGTCAGTCCGGCGGCAGCCGCGCGTGCGGCCAGACCGCTGCGCGGCGCCACGGCACGTTCGCTGATGCCATCACGCAGACCAGCCAGGTCGTCGAACTCGAAACCGGCCAGTTGCAAGGCGCCACCCAGTGCACGCAACACCTTCCAGCCCGGACGGGCCTGACCGGGTGCCTTGGCACCGGCGCTGACACCCTGCGCCAGGCCATCGACATTGACCAGAGTCGCGTCGATCTCCGGCAGCAGAGCGATCGGCAGGATCACGTCGGCCACTTCGCGCAACGCGGCGCTGGCGTAGGCGCTGAACGCCACCACCTGCTCCGCACTGTGCAACGCCTTCAGGGTTGCCGCGCCATCGGCGAAATCGTGCGGCGGCTCGACGCCATACAGCACGTAGCTCTTGCGCGGCTGCGCCAGCACCGCCTGCGCGTCGAGCCCGCCGTTGCCAGGCAGCACGCCGAGCTTGGCGAGACCGACGGCATTCGCGCCAACCGGCAGTTCGTTGTAACCGGCACCGGTGGCGTCGGCGATGAAGCGGGCCAGCACACGCAGCCACGAGGCCTGCGGATGTGTGACCGCAGCTTCGCCGAGTATCACCACCGTACTACCCGACTTCAACGCAGCGATCGCGTCGCTGTCGCCCTGATCGTTCGACGCAGCATTGATCGCATCGGCCAGCGGCGCCGGTGCCGTTGCGCCGGCAGCCACGGCCGCCTTGGCCAGCGCCAGCAGCGCATCGACCAGCGCCTGCGGCGCGACGATCGATTCGCCGGCCAGGCTGTAATTGAAATCGAAGCTCGCCGGATTGACCGTGTAGACCTTGGCGCCCTTCTTCACCGCCTGATGCAGGCGATGATTGAGCAAGGGCATTTCGTGACGCAGATCGGAGCCGACCAGCAACGCAGCCTTGACCTGCGCGACGTCGGTAACCGGCAACGCGAAACTGCTGGCCACGGCATTGTCGGCAAAGTCGAGCTGACGCAGACGGTGATCGACGTGTGCGCTGCCCAGACCACGAGCCAGACGCATCAGCAGATCGCCCTCTTCGTTCGAGCTGGCCGGATGCACCAGGATGCCCAGCTCGCTGCCCGGTACCTTCTTCAGCGCTTCGCCGGCAAACTGCAGCGCATCTTCCCAGGTGGTCGTCTGCCACTGGCCGTTGCGCTTCACTTCCGGCGCATGGAGTCGGTCAGCCGCATACAGGCCCTGGTGGCTGTAGCGGTCGCGATCGGACAGCCAGCATTCGTTGATCGTTTCGTTGTCGCGCGGCACCGTGCGCAGCACCTCACCACGGCGCGTATGCAGCCACAGGTTGGAGCCGAGCGCGTCGTGGTAGGCGATCGACGGCTTGGCGATCAGCTCCCAGGCGCGTGCCTGGAACTGGAACGGCTTGTTGGTCAGCGCGCCGACCGGGCAGACGTCGACGATGTTGCCCGACAGCTCCGTCTCGATCGTCTTGCCGATATAGGTGCCGATCTGCAGGTTCTCACCACGATTCATGCCTCCCAGTTCGTAAGTGCCGGCAATCTCACTGGTGAAGCGCACGCAACGGGTGCACTGGATGCAGCGGGTCATCTCGGTGGCGACCAGCGGCCCGATGTTCTCGTCAGCGATGGTGCGCTTGCGCTCGGTGTAGCGCGACACGCTGCGGCCGTAACCCAGCGCCACGTCCTGCAGCTCGCACTCGCCGCCCTGATCGCAGATCGGGCAGTCGAGCGGATGGTTGATCAGCAGGAACTCCATCACGTCTTTCTGGAACTTCAGCGCCTTGTCCGAGCGCGTCATCACCTTCATGCCATCCGCTACCGGAGTAGCACACGCCGGCTGCGGCTTGGGCATCAGCTTGCCGCCCATCTCCACGTCGACCAGGCACATGCGGCAGTTCGCGGCGATCGGCAGCTTGCGGTGATAGCAGAAGCGCGGGATCGCGACGCCGATCGCGTCGGCCGCCTCGATGATCATCGCGCCCTTGCGGATCTGCGTGGGCTTGCCGTCGACCTCGATGTTGATCAGGTCGGGCGCGGCGTTGTTGCTGGGCTGCGCACTCATGCGGCAACTCCCTGGTTGGCTTCGGCCAGTTGGTCATCGACCATCGAGCGCCCGTGCTGCACGAAATATTCGAATTCATTCCAGAAACGCGCGAGGAAACCCTGCACCGGCCACGCGGCGGCTTCGCCGAATGCGCAGATGGTGTGGCCCTCGATCTGGCCGGCAATCGCCTTCAGGCGATGCAGGTCGTCCTGGGTGCCCTTGCCCTCGACGATGCGCGAGAGCACGCGGTACATCCAGCCGGTGCCTTCGCGGCACGGCGTGCACTGGCCGCAGGACTCCGCCATGTAGAACCGCGAGATGCGATGGCAGACCTTGACCATGCAGGTGGTCTCGTCCATCACGATCACCGCGCCGGAGCCGAGACCCGAGCCGGCCTTCTGCAGGCAGTCGTAGTCCATCGTGCTTTCCAGCATCACGTCGGCCGGCAGCACCTTCATCGAGGAACCGCCCGGGATCACCGCCTTGAGCTGGTTGCCGTTGCGCACGCCACCGGCCATCTCAAGCAGATCCTTGAACGAGGTGCCGAGACGGATCTCGAAGTTGCCCGGGTTATTGACGTGACCGGACACCGAGAAGATCTTCGGGCCGCCATTGTTCGGCTTGCCGAGATTGAGGAACCAGTCGGCGCCGTTGCGCAGGATTGCCGGCACCGAGGCATAGGTCTCGGTGTTGTTGATCGTTGTCGGTTTGCCATACAGGCCGAAGTTGGCCGGGAACGGCGGCTTGAAGCGCGGCTGGCCCTTCTTGCCTTCCAGCGATTCCATCAGCGCGGTTTCTTCGCCACAGATATAGGCACCCGCGCCAAGCGCATTGTGGATGTCCACGTCCAGCCCGGTGCCCTGGATGTTCTTGCCGAGCAGACCGGCCGCGTAGGCTTCCTTCAGCGCCGCTTCGAGATGTTCGAACGGCTCGTGATGGAATTCGCCACGCAGGTAGTTGTAGGCCACGGTCGAACCGGTACAGTAGCACGCGATCGCCAGACCCTCGATCACCGCATGCGGGTTGTAGCGCAGGATGTCGCGATCCTTCGCCGTGCCCGGCTCGGATTCGTCCGAGTTGCACAGGATGTACTTCTGCATCGTGCCTTTCGGCATGAACGACCACTTCAGACCGGTCGGGAAACCCGCGCCACCGCGACCGCGCAGGCTGCTCTTCTTGATTTCCTCGATCAGCGCGACCGGGTCGGGCTTCTCGGCGAGGATCTTCTTCCACGCCTTGTAGCCATCGACCTGCAGATAGCTGTCCATCGACCACGGCGTGTCGAAATGCAGCGTCGTGTAGACGACCTGGTGTTCCTGCGGGGCGGGTCCGACGGCCATTATTTCAACCCATCCAGAATTTCGTCGAGCTTCTCGGTAGTGAGACGCTCGTGGTAATGCCCATTCACCGTCATCGCCGGCGCGTACACGCAGGCAGCGATGCATTCCTCTTCCTGCTTCAGATAGATGCGGCCGTCCGGCGTGCTCTCGCCAGTCTTGATGCCGAGCTTCTTCTCGCAGTGGCGCACCAGACCTTCCGCGCCGTTGAGCCAGCACGAGATGTTGGTGCAGATCGCCACGTTATTGCGGCCGACCGGCTTGGTCTCCAGCATCGAGTAGAAGCTGGAAACCTCATACGCCCACACCGCCGGCAGGTCGAGGTACTTCGCGACCGCAGTGATCAGTTCGTCGGTGAGGAAGCCCTGGTTCTGCTCCTGCGCGGCAAACAAAGCCTGGATCAGCGCCGAGCGCTTGCGATCCGGCGGGAACTTGGCCACCCACTCATCGATGTGATGGCGGGTATGGTCGGTGAGTACGACGAGCGGATCGACGTTCCTGACCTGCTCGAAATGTCCGGTGGCTTTCATGCGTTTCTCCGTCGTGCCGGCTCAGCGATCCACTTCGCCGAACACGAGGTCATAGGTACCGATCATGGCCACCACGTCGGCGAGCATGTGGCCGCGCACGATGGTGTCCATGGATGACAGGTGGGCAAAACCCGGTGCGCGCAGGTGCACGCGAAACGGCTTGTTGGCGCCATCGGAAACCAGATAGCAGCCGAACTCGCCCTTCGGCGCCTCGACCGCGGCGTAGGTCTCGCCGGCCGGCACGCAATAGCCCTCGGTGAACAATTTGAAGTGATGGATCATGGCTTCCATGTCCTCCTTCATCTCGACCCGCGACGGCGGTGCGACCTTGAAGTTCTCCACCATCACCGGGCCGGGATTCGCCTTCAGCCACTTCACGCACTGCTGGATGATCCGGTTCGACTGGCGCATCTCTTCGACGCGGCACAGGTAACGGTCGTAGCAGTCGCCGCCGACGCCGACCGGGATGTCGAAATCCATCTCGGCGTACTTCGCATACGGCTGCTTCTTGCGCAGATCCCACTCGACGCCCGAACCGCGCAGCATCACGCCGGTCATGCCCCACTGCTGGGCCAGCTCCGGGCTGATCACGCCGATACCGACAGTGCGCTGCTTCCAGATGCGGTTGTTCGTCAGCAGGTCTTCGTACTCGTCCACCTTCGACGGGAAGTCGCTGGTGAACGCCTCGAGATAGTCCAGCATCGAACCTTCGCGCCAGCTGTTCAGGCGCTTGAGGTCGTTGCCCTTGTGCCAGGGCGACTCGCGGTATTGCGACATCTGCGCCGGCAGGTCGCGGTAGACGCCGCCGGGACGGTAGTAGGTCGCGTGCATGCGCGCGCCCGACACCGCCTCGTACACGTCCATCAGTTCCTCGCGCTCACGGAACGCATAGAGGAACACCGCCATCGCACCGAGATCGAGCGCGTTCGAGCCGATCCACATCAGGTGGTTCAGGATGCGGGTGATCTCGTCGAACATGGTGCGGATGTATTGCGCCCGTTCCGGCGCCTCGATCCCCAGCAGGTTCTCGATCGCCTTCACATAAGCGTGCTCGTTGCACATCATCGAGACGTAGTCGAGCCGGTCCATGTAACCGATCGACTGGTTGAACGGCTTGGACTCGGCCAGCTTCTCGGTGCCACGATGCAGCAGGCCCACGTGCGGATCGGCGCGGATGATGGTCTCGCCGTCCATCTCCATGATCAGGCGCAGCACGCCGTGCGCGGCCGGATGCTGCGGGCCGAAGTTCATCGTGTAGTTGCGAATTTCTTGCACGATCAGTTCCTCTGCCAATCGTCGGCCGCTTCGGCCTTGGCCTGCATCAGGTCGGCATCGTTGCGGATGGTGCGCGGTACCAGCACGCGCGGCTCGATCGACACCGGCTCGTAGATCACCCGCTTCTGCTCAGGGTCGTAGCGCACCTCGACATTGCCGATCAGCGGGAAGTCCTTGCGGAACGGATGGCCGACGAAACCATAGTCGGTCAGGATGCGGCGCAGGTCCGGATGGCCATCGTAGATGATGCCGTACAGGTCGAACGCCTCGCGCTCGAACCAGTTCACACCCGGCCACACCTGGGTCAGCGACGGCACCACCGGCATGCTGTCGTCCGCGCAGAACACGCGCAGGCGCAGACGACGATTGTGTTCGATCGACAACAGATGGACCACCGAGGCAAAGCGACGCGGCTCGTTGTCGCCACGCGGACGCTGGGCCCAGTCGAAGCGACCCATCGCCTGGCCTTCCACGCCACGCGAGAAGCCGGTCCATGAGATATCGGTCGTATCCCACTCGGTCTGGCCGTAGCCGAGGTAGTCTACGCCGCACAGGTCGATCAGCTCGCTGAAACGGAAGCCTGGCTCGTCGCGCAACGCGGTGGCCACCGCGATCAGGTCGGCAGCGGCCAGTTCGGCGGTGATTTCGTTGCGCTGGGTGCTGATCATCAGCGTGTCGCCGAATCGCGCAGCGAGGCGTTCGGCCAGCGAGGTCGCAGGTGTGTCGGACATATCAGGGCCTCACGAACGCGCGATGGTGCTGGTGCGGCGGATCTTCTTCTGCAACTGCAGGATGCCGTGGATCAATGCTTCGGCCGTCGGCGGGCAGCCCGGCACGTAGATGTCCACCGGCACGATGCGATCGCAACCGCGCACCACCGAATAGGAATAGTGGTAATAACCACCGCCGTTCGCGCAGCTGCCCATCGAGATCACCCACTTCGGCTCGGGCATCTGGTCGTAGACCTTGCGCAGCGCCGGGGCCATCTTGTTGACCAGGGTGCCGGCCACGATCATCACGTCGGACTGACGCGGGCTGGGACGGAAGATCACGCCGTAGCGGTCCAGATCCAGTCGCGCCGCGCCGGCATGCATCATCTCGACCGCGCAGCACGCCAGGCCGAACGTCATCGGCCACATCGAGCCGGTACGCGCCCAGTTCATCAACTCGTCCATGCGCGCCGTGGCGAAGCCGCGCTGCACCAGCGGGCTGTCGCCACCGGGCCGCAGGATGTCGTCGACGACATCGACCGGCGGCGGGTTGTGCATCGTCCGGCTGATGGAATCGATCACTCCCATTCCAGCGCTCCCTTCTTCCACACGTAGGCAAAACCGATGACCAGCAGCAGCAGGAACAGCGCCATCTCGACCAGCGCGACGATGCCGATCTGCTGGAACACCACCGCCCACGGAAACAGGAAGGCGATTTCCAGATCGAAAATGATGAACAGGATGGCGAGCAGGTAGTAGCGCACGTCGAAGCGCATGCGCGCATCTTCGAATGCCTCGAAGCCACACTCGTAGGGAGCGAGCTTCTCCGCCTCGGGACGGCTAGGCCCCACCAGCAGACCGACGGCCAGCAACACCAGGCCAAGGCCGGTGGCTACGCCGATGAACAACAGAACGGGCCAGTATTCGGCAAGCACGATGCAACTTACCTCCGCGCCATCAGGCGCATCAGTGACCGTGGGGCTTGATCCAGCAACTCACGGTCCGGCGACTTCGATTCGGCAGGGCTGTGGGGCCATGGGCTGCTCAACCACGCATGCAGGCATGAAACCGCAAACGTCCGATGTTCCGCGAGATGAGTTCGCGAATCTCGCCATTGTATCAGCGCGCATGGGTACAACGACAAGCCTTGACGGCCGATGCCATGCGGATTATCGCCATGCATTGCAGCCATGGCGTGACGGTGCCGTCACATGGTGTGGGTAGCGCGCTCTGAATTGAGCGTACCGGCAAGGATGTTCTCGATGCGACTGCGCGCAGCTTCGGCGTCGCTCGACTCGTTGAAGTGGACGCCGATCCCGGCGGTGCGGTTTCCCTGTGCGCCCAGCGGACTGATCCAGACCACCTTGCCGACCACTGAAAGTCGCTCGGTTTCCTCGGCCAGGGTCACCAGCAGTACCACCTCGTCGCCCAGCGAATAGGCCTGTGCGGTCGGCGCGAACAGACCGCCATGCTTGAGGAACGGCATGTACGCGTTGTACAGCGACGCCGCATCCTTGATTTTCAGTGAAATGATGCCCTGACGGGCGCCCATGGGTTTCATGCTGGCTCCTGCCGGGCGATCCCGCCGCCCGATCGATGGTATTGATCTTAGACGCTGCCACCCGTTGGCACCACTGCTGCGGCACCGTCACGGCATGGCCTGCCCTTCGTGACAGCCTTACGCGCTGTCGGACTGGCCCGTCAGCAGCGACTGCCGCTCGCTCACCAGCCGTGCCCACGAGGCTGGCGGTACCCAGCCGGTGACCCACGCCGGCACCGCCTCGGCAGCCAGCGGCCGGGAAATCGAGAAGCCCTGCAGCTGGTGGCAGCCGAGCGAGGCAAGCAGGTCGCCCTGCTCCGCCGTCTCGACGCCTTCGGCAATCACCGTCTTGGCCAGCATGCGTGCGGTGGTGATGACGCCTGCGGCAATCGCCATGTTGCGCTCGTCACTGAGAATGTCGCGCACGAAACTCTGGTCGAGCTTGATGTGCTCGATATCCAGCTGCTGGATATGACTCAGCGACGCGCTGCCCGTGCCGAAATCGTCCAGTCCGACGCGGATACCTCGTCGCCGGCACTCCTCGATGACGGCTTTCGCATGGGCATGATCCATCGAGGGGCCGGTCTCGGTCACCTCGATGCCGAAGCCCACATCCATCACGTCCGGATAGGTGTCGAGCACGGCGTCGATATCGCTGAAAAACGCCGGATGCAGCAGGTGGCGGGTGCTGATGTTGACCGAGACCGGGATCGACATGCCCTCGTGCATCCAGGCCTGGCACCGCCGCAAAGCCTCGTCCAGCACATAGCGACCAATCGGTCGCGCCAGCTGGGGGTCGTCAAGCACATGCATGAAACTGGCAGGCTCGATCAGCTCCTGTCCAGTGTCATTCAGGCGCAACAACGCCTCCATCCCCGCCACCCCGTGCAGGCCGGGAAGACCGTCGATGAACACGATCGGCTGGAACATCAGCTGCAGGTGCGACTGCTGCAATGCCTGCGCAATCCGCTCACGCATCGCCTGCAGGCGCAGTTGCTCCATTTCCATCACCGGCTCGTACAACGCGCCCCGGTCCTTGCCGGCTTCCTTTGCCGCATACATCGCCAGATCAGCATGCCGCACCAACCCCTCGGCATCGGACTGGTCGAGCGGGAACAGGGTCCAGCCGACGCTGGCGGACAGGTAGAGCTGCTCGCTCATCAGGTTGAACGGTGCGCGCAGTGCCTGCAGGATGCAGCGACTGATCACATCAAGCTGCTCTCGGCTGTCGAGACCGGAAATCACCAGTGCGAACTCGTCACCACCAAAGCGCGCCAGCACGTCAGCTTCACGCAACATGCCCAGGATCCGGGCAGCAGCCTCGGCCAGCACGCGGTCACCGCCGGCGTGCCCGATCGTATCGTTGACGCTCTTGAAGCGGTCGAGATCAAGCACGCCGACGGCGAGCTGCGAGTTCTGGCTGCTGGCCCGTGCCCGCGCCTGTTCAAGCATCTCGAACAGCAGACGCCGGTTCGGCAGTCCGGTGACCACGTCGTAGAAGGCCAGTCGCTCGACCCGGGCCTCATGCATCTTCTGCTCGGTGATGTCGCGCTGTTGCCACAAACGTCCCTGTGCCACGCCATCGACCCTGATCGGCACGAAGTCGCGCAGGAAGATGCGATTGCCCTGCATCGATACCTCTTCGCCCTCGACCGGTTCGCCCCGGGCCAGGATTTGCTGGATCCGGGCCCATTCACGTTCGGGATCCTCATACGCCGACTTCAGGCGGCCGTACATGCTGGCAGCCGGCTGACCCTCCAGTTCAGCCGGTGTTTCGGACAACCCGAACAGCGTGCAAAAGGCCTCGTTCGCAAACTTCACCCGGTTGTCTTCGGAAACCACCAGGATGCCGGTGTACTGTGTGGACAGGATGGTGCGGAAATGCTGCAGGGTGAGCCGCAGATTCTGTTCTGCCGCAACACGGGCTGCGTGTGCACGCTGCATCTGGATGCCGAGGCCAAGCTCGACCGTCATCTCCGAAAAAACCTCGACTTCGATGGTACTGAAGGCATCTGCCCCGGCCGCGGCGATCACGAACACACCGATGATCGCTCCGTCGACCCGCAACGGCAGAGCCAGCACCGCGTGCAACCTCGTCATGCCAGCCACGAACGGCCAGTCCACGCGACCCGATGAAAGCCGACGACTGATTCGTGCCTGTCCGGTTGCCATGGCGATCACGGCCGCATCGTGGACACGCCCGGCATCGTCCAGATCGAGCTTGGTGTCCGTACCGATACTGGCGTCCAGTCCATCTTGGGCGCACAAATGCACGATGGTGCGGGAACCTTCCTGCAGCAAACCTATCCAGGCCGCCCGGTACCCACCGATACGCCGTGCGGCACGACATGCTTCGGCCAGCAATGCCGGCTCGTCCACGCTGTGCGTGGCCAGCTTGATCATTTCACCGAGCAGTCGCAGCGCGTAGCGCTGTCGCGCCTCGTCCTGTGCTGACTGCAGCAGCCGCATCCGCTGTCCATGCGCCTCCAGTCCCAGCCCGATGCTTGCCGCGACCTGCTGCAGCAGATCGATCATCTGCGGGGAAAAGAAACTGGCGCGGGAGGAACGTATCGCGAGCGCAGCACACACCTCACCGAATTTCAGTACCGGTACCGCAGCTGCTGCCGCGATGCCGTGTCGCACGTACGCAGGACGGAGCATCTCCAGATCCTGCACATGCCGGATATCGGTTTCCACCTGGGGGGCACCTTGCCAGAACGCCGGTCGCGCGACGGTGAACGACATGCTTTCGGGATAGATATCCTCCGTGCCGGGAGCTACCCGCGCCGGCGCGATCCGTCGGAACCGCCTGCTTTCGCGATCCAGCTCACCCACCATCGCGAAGCGTGCGCCGATCCGGCGCTCGAGCACCTCGACGACTGCCTCGTAAAGCACCGGCGGATCGAGCGAGCGGACCAGCAACTGTCCGATCTCGGACAGCGCCGCATAGAAGCTCTCGCTGGATGCGACAGCTGCTTCGGCACCGATCTGCGTCGAATTCTGATCCCGATTGTGCATGCTCTGACCAGCCAGTGGATGGAATCGGCCGCTACTGCCTCGACCTGCCACATCTGTGATCGCCCGGATTCATTGCTGGCTTTGATGACGCTTCCGACACCGGCGGCAACCAGGTCACCCTGCCGACCTGTCCGACCATCACTCAGCTGCCCCTGATTCCCCTTTCCGTCAAGCTAGCCCTGTCCATCGACCTATGCAAGAGCGGAATCATGCGCGTGGTTGATCGACCTGCAATTCGCACCAGCCCCAGTGATCGAATATCCATGGTGACTGCAGGGTTGATGCCAGCCTGGCGAACTGCGGCTGGCCGGCCATGCCATGCGCTGGCGAGACCCAGTAATCACCACGGGAGTCACGCGACAGCGGCGCATCATGCCAACGCCAACTCTGTGCACCCATCGTGCTGACCAGGCTCAGGCGCAACCACGGCAGCAACCAGAAGGGTGGCCGCCACGGCAGCACCGGCGATGATGACGCCGGCGCAGCATAACGCTCGGGCCGCGCAGCCAGCAGGCGCATGCGACGACCGCTCAAGGCCATCTGGCTGCCGTGCGCCGTGAGTGCCATCTGCTTGGTCGCCACTTGCCCAGGTGGACTGCCAAGTTCGATGAATCCGGCGTCACGGGCCTGACCATGCACCAGGTAGGTCAGCAATCGCGGCGCATCGGACTGTCGCGCCAGGGCCAATCGAACCAGCACATGCGCGGCACCATGATCGGGATGACGATCGTCGATCGAGGGCAACGCGATCAGATCGGGGCGGAATCGGCTTATCGCCGCAGCCAGCAAAGACACAGCCACAGCATCTGGCTGCAGCAGACAGTCGGCAAGACCCATGTCGGGCCAGCCCATGCTTTCCAGCGCCGACGCCGGCAACCCGAGCCGCTGCAGCGCCTGCAGCATCTCCGCATGGCGACGCTGCCCCCAGCGTCGCCGATCGGCATCACCAATTCGCAAACGCCGTTCCAGCCAGCGTTGTGGCCACGGATTGTTGTCACCGCGGGTCAGCAGCAGGATCCGGACGTCACCGCCGGCTGCACGTACCTGCTGGATCAGCAGGCCGGTGGCGATGGTTTCGTCATCCGGATGCGGCGCCACCACCAGCAAGCGGGTCTTTTCGGAAAATGGTGGCAACCCGGGTATTGCCGCCCCCCGCAGTGCGCGCATGGCAGCTTCGGTCAGCGCCATTGCGCCAGCAGTTCCAGCAACAACAGATCGCCGCGCAGCGGACCGCGCAGCCCTTCGCGGGTGCGATTGGCCGCGTTGTACCAATGACCCAGTGCCTCGACGTCCAGTGCACTGGCCAACGGCCCGGTACTTGCGGTAGCTCGCGCCTTGATTTCATCCGCGGTGGCCTGGGCCGCAAACCACAACCGCTGTGCCGGCTCGCTGTCCAGCCAGCGCTTGACCACCTCGGTCGGCTGGCCGCGACCAGCGGCCAGCGCAGCGAGATCCTTGCGTACTTCCAGCCGCCGATCGAGTGCGCCCTCCTGGGCCCAGGCGCGTGCCTGGCCGGGATTGCCGCTCGCAGCAGTCAGTGCAACTGAAGCCTCGTGGACACCTTCAGCCTGCAACCATGCCAATGCTTCGGCGGTTGCCGGCAACTGAAACTCGATCCGCTGGCAACGACTGCGGATGGTCTGCGGCATCCGCCATGGCGCATCGGCGAGCAGCAGCAGCATGGTCTGCTCCGATGGCTCCTCCAGCGTCTTCAGCAAGGCGTTGGCGGCCGCGGTATTCATCGCGTCGGCTGGATCGATCGTGGCTACCTGCCAGCCACCGAACTGGCTGCGCATGGCCAGCCGCGCCGACAATTCACGGATCTGCTCGACCACGATCTCGCTGCGCTGCACGCCGTCCTTGCGCAGGCCCAGGCTCGACGCGATCACATCCGGATGCGTACCGGCCATCGCCAGCAGGCAGCTGCGGCAATTGCCACAAGCATCACCGTCGATCGGTCGCTCGCACAACAACCCGCGGACGAAGCGCTGGGCGAATGCACGCTTGCCGAGACCGGCTGGCCCGCACAGCAACAACGCATGCGGCAGCGCGTCGCGCTGGCGCCGTGCCTGCAAGCGTTGCCAGTGCTCCGCATGCCAGGGCATCGCGCTCATGCGGTTGCCTCGAACAGATGAGCCAACGCGGCCAGCGCCGCCTTCAGCACAGCCGCTGGCGACTGGCTGGCATCGATCATGCGGAAACGAGCCGGCTCGGCAGCAGCGCGCTCACGGTACGTCGTGCGCACGCGCTCGAAGAAACTGTCGGCCTCCACCTCGATGCGGTCGGCATCGCCACGGCCAGCCGCCCGGGCACGCCCGGTCGCCACCGACAGATCGAGCAACAGGGTCAGATCCGGCTTGACGCCGGCACAGGCCCACTGTTCCAGCTCGGCGATGCGCGATTCCGGCTGGCCGCGGCCGCCGCCCTGATAGGCGTAGCTGGCGTCGGCAAAACGGTCGCACAGCACCCACTGGCCCGCATGCAGGGCTGGCTCGATCACTTCGCGCACCAATTGCGCGCGCGAAGCAAACATCAGCAGCAATTCAGTCTCGGCAGCCAACTCGCGCCGTTCCGGATCAAGCACGATGGCGCGCACGGCTTCACCGACCCGGGTACCGCCGGGTTCGCGTGTCTGCACCAGGGCGATGCCATGCTGTTCGATGCATTCCCGCAGCCCGGCCAGCAGGGTGCTCTTGCCGGCACCCTCGCCACCTTCGAGGCTGATGAATTTTCCGCGTACCGCGCTCATGGACAATGTTTCCGCTGGTAACAGTCGACGTTACGATTGTGTTCCTCCAGCGTGCTGGAAAACGCATGGGCGCCGTCACCACGGGCAACAAAATAGAGGTCGGTGCCGGGCGCCGGGTGCAGGGCCGCCAGCAGCGCCGGCTTGCCCGGCAGCGCGATCGGCGTCGGCGGCAGACCCGGTCGGGTATAGGTGTTGTAAGGCGTGTCGGTGGTGAGATCGGTCTTGTGGATATTGCCGGTGTAGCTCGCACCCATACCGTAGATCACGCTGGGGTCGGTCTGCAGCAACATGTGATTTTCCAGGCGCCGCACGAACACGCCGGCGATCCGTGCACGCTCATCGGCGCGACCAGTTTCCTTTTCCACGATCGAGGCCAGGATCAGTGCATCGTACGGCGTGGCCAAAGGCAAATCCTTGTCACGGGCAGGCCATAGCGCATCGAGCGTCCTGAGCATGTCGGCGTGCGCGCGCTTGAGGATGTCCAGATCGCTGTCGCCTTTCACATAGGCATAGGTCTCCGGCAGGAAGCGCCCTTCCGGCGCTTCACCGGGAGCACCGATCTTCTGCATGATCGTTGCATCGTCCAGACTGGCACTGTTGTGATCAAGCTTGTCGGCCTTGGCCAGCGCCTGGCGCAGATCCGCGAAGGTCCAGCCGTCGACGATGGTAAAATTGCGCTGCAGCACCTTGCCGGCCGCCATGTTGGCGAGCAGCTGGCGCGGCGTGATGCCGACGGCCAGTGCGTACTCACCGGCATGCAGCTTGCCGGCCACGCGCATCTGCTCGGCCAGCAGTCGCCAGTACAGCGGATTGACCGTGCTCAGCTTGCGCTGGCTCAGCTCACCGACGATGTTCCTGAAGCTGGTGCCGCGACCGATATCGATGCTCTCCCCCTGCGCAGTCACCTGCAGCGGCGCATTGCTGAAACGGTTGAAGTCATTCCAGCCATACAAAAGCGCACCGGCGATCGCCAACAGCACAAGCAGCACCCATGGCCATGCGCGTCCGCGTATCGATCGGTGACTCATCCGTCCTGCTCCATCGAAAAACCGAGATTGTGCCAGTGCAGTTGCAGCTGGCGCGTGAGTGCGCCTGGCGCATACGACTGCTCACCCAGTGAATGTACCGGCACGATGCCGCGCACGCTCGAGCTAAGAAAGACCTCGCTCGCGCCCAGCAACGCATCCAGTGTCAGTTCGCCCACCTGTGCCTGCGGATAGGTCGCCAGCACTTCGGCACGGGCCACGCCAGCCACACCGCAGCGATCGAGTGCCGGCGTCAGGAGTACACCATCGACCACCGCAAACAGGTTGGCCATGGTCGCCGAAATCACCCGGTCGTGACTATCGCAGAGCACACCCTCGGCGATCGCCGGATCGTTCCATTCGGCACGCGCCAGCACCTGTTCAAGCCGGTTCAGATGTTTCATACCTGCCAACAGCGGCTGTTCGGCCAAACGGAGATCGCAGACACGCATGCGCACGCCGTGCACATACGCCGAATCCACGACCTGCGGCGGTGCGAAGGCCGCCACCACACGCATCGGTCGCGGCAATGCCGGCAACGCATAACCGCGCTCGCCGACACCACGAGTGACCGTGATGCGCAGCACCGACTGCGGCATGTCGTGGATGGCGACCAAGGCTTCGCGCCACAACTGCACCGTATCGGGCACCGGTATCCGCAGGCGTGCGCAGCTTTCGTCAAGTCGCCGCATATGGCGCGGCCACAGGGGTGCCACGGCACCGACGAAACGGATGCTCTCGAACAGGCCATCGCCATAGGCCAGGCCGCGATCCAGTGCCGGAACCTGATCGGCCGGCGCGCCGTCGATCAGCATGCGCGCGGCCATCAGTCCGGTACTCCCAGCGCATGCAATAGCCCACGGGCCTTGGCGCGGGTTTCATCCAGTTCCAGCGCGGCCAGCGAATCAGCGACGATGCCAGCACCCGCACGCAGGCTGACTTCATTGCCGATCAGGGTCAGGGTGCGGATCAGGATGTTCAAGTCGAGGTCACCGTTGCGATCGAGGTAGCCCAGCGCGCCGGTATAGGCGCCACGCGGCGCATCTTCCAGTGCGGCAATGATTTCCATGCAGCGCACCTTGGGACAACCGGTGATGGTACCGCCGGGAAAGGTGGCGGCAATGACTTCACCGGGCGTCACTTCGGCACGCAGTCGGCCTCGTACATTGGAGACAATGTGGTGAACGTGGGCATAACTCTCCACCGCCATCAATTCGTCGACCTCGACCGTACCCGGCACGCAGACGCGACCGAGGTCGTTGCGCTCCAGGTCGATCAGCATCACATGTTCGGCGCGCTCCTTGGGATGCGCGCTCAATTCACGGATGCGTGCCAGCTCATCATCACCCGGCAGCCGTGGCCGCGTACCGGCGATCGGCCGGGTCTGCGCCACGCCACGGCGCACTTCGACCAGCCGTTCCGGCGAGGAACTCACCACCGACCATCCTGGTTGCTGCAACAGGCCGGCAAACGGCGCCGGATTGGCCCGGCGCAGCACGTCATACAACGTGGCCGGCGTAGGCATCTGCGCGTAACGTGCCCGCCAGGCTCGTGACAGGTTCACCTGGAAAATATCGCCAGCGTGCAAGTGATCGTGGATACGGTTCACGCCGTCGAGGAAGCGTTGCGGCGCGTCCTCATCCCAGGCGACCAGCACCGGCAATGACGGGATCGGCGGTGCGGCAGCAAGATCCGACTCCAGCGCATCAAGCAGATCCTCATGCCCGGATTCGGCAAGAAGGATCGTGCAATCCCGCGCATGATCGACGATCACCGCCGCTGGGCAGCGCACTGCCAGTGCCACCGGCAACGCCGATGGCGGTCGCAGCTTCAGCCTTGGCTCGATCTCGCCAGCCAGTTCGTACGCCAACAGCAAGACCCAGCCACCATGGAACGGCAGCTCATCGTTGTCTGGCGGCAATCGTTCGGCTTGCCAGGCTGCGTCCAGCGTATCGAGAAAGCGCCCTGCACGTGCATTGCCTGCGCCATCACACAAACGACCGTCCGCGTGCAGCGTGAGCCGATCACCCGGAAACGCGAACAAGATGTCGTAACGCGATTGCGCAGTACCGCGCACCACGCTTTCGAGCAGACACGGATAACGTTCCGGAAACGAAGCGGCCGGCGCGAGCAAATCGCGCCGGCCGGCCAAGGTACGCCGATGGCAGGTCACGCCTGATCGATCAGTCAAACGCGACGGAATGCCAGCGTGCCGTTGGTGCCGCCAAAGCCGAACGAGTTGGAGATCACCACGTCGAGCTTCGCTTCGCGTGCGATATGCGGCACAAAGTCCAGATCGCAGCCTTCGCTTGGCTCGTCCAGGTTGATCGTCGGTGGCAGTACCTGGTCGCGCAGGGCCAGGATGCTGAAGATGGCCTCGACGCCACCGGCTGCACCGAGCAGATGGCCGGTGGTCGATTTGGTCGAGCTCATCGCCAGCTTGTAGGCGTGATCACCGAACACCTTCTTCGCCGCCATCACTTCGCCCAGATCGCCGAGCGGCGTGGAGGTGCCGTGTGCGTTGACGTACTGCACGTCGGTAGGATTGAGGCCGGCATCGTTCAGCGCGGTCTGCATGCAGCGTGCTGCGCCTTCGCCACCCTCACTCGGCGCGGTCATGTGGAACGCGTCGCCGCTCATGCCGAAACCGACCAGCTCGGCGTAGATGCGCGCGCCGCGGGCCTTGGCGTGTTCGTATTCTTCCAGCATCAGCACGCCAGCACCGTCGGACAGCACGAAACCGTCGCGATCCTTGTCCCACGGGCGGCTGGCCTTGGTCGGCTCGTCGTTGCGGGTGGACATCGCCTTGGCCGAGCAGAAGCCCGCCATCGCGGTACCTGTGGTGGCGAACTCGGCGCCGCCGGCGATCATCGCGTCGGCATCGCCGTACTGGATCATTCGCGCGGCCAGACCAATGTTGTGCGCGCCCGTGGTGCATGCGGTGACGCAGGCGATGTTCGGACCTTTCAGGCCGAACATGATCGAGAGCTGGCCCGAGGCCATGTTGATGATCGAGCTGGGCACGTAGAACGGCGACACCCGGCGCGGGCCCTTGGCGGCCAGCTCAAGCGTGGTGGCTTCGATCGTGTACAGACCGCCGATACCGGCGCCGACGGCCACACCGATGCGCGGTGCGTTTGCCTCGGTCACTTCCAGTCCGGAGTCGCGCAAGGCCTGGGTACCCGCTGCCACGCCGTAGTGGATGAACGGGTCCATCTTCTTGACGTCCTTCACCGGCATCCACTGTGCCGGGTCGAAACCGCTGACCTGGCCGGCAATGCGCGTGGAATAAGCGGAGGTGTCGAAATGGGTGACCGGGCCGATTCCGCTGATGCCCTTCAGGACACGCTCCCAGGCGGTGGCGAGTTCGTTGCCGACCGGCGAGATGATGCCCATGCCGGTCACTACCACACGTCGCTTGCTCATGCTGATCTTCCTTCGTGATTCCGTAAACCCGCCGCAGGCAGATGCCTTGCAGCACGGATCGTAGATACGTCACCCACCTCGACAGGGCGCATCCTGCGCACCATACGGGGTCGGACGTTACAAATTGCAGAAACGAAAACTGCGCCAAAAAGGCGCAGCATTCGTTATCGCTGTGTGGATCGACTGGCCCGCAGAGTGCCGGCCAGTCAGGCGCACAGCGATCAATGGCGTACCGATCAATCCTTGGAGTGGGCCTTGATGTAATCAACAGCCTGCTGCACGGTGGTGATCTTCTCAGCGTCTTCGTCGGGAATCTCGGTCTCGAACTCTTCCTCGAGCGCCATCACCAGTTCCACCGTGTCCAGCGAATCTGCGCCCAGATCGTCCACGAACGAAGCGTTCGCCGTGACTTCATCTTCCTTCACGCCCAACTGCTCGATGACGATTTTCTTGACGCGCTCTTCGATGGTGCTCATGTTGCCCATACCTCTCAAGGTGTAATTGTTTGTCTGTGCCGGCGCTAGTTGCCTGCAAAAGGCCGGCCGCATTGTAGTGGCTAAACCGCGAGGCCGCCACGATCCACCGGTGATACCAGAGCGCACGGTCCCTGGGGGACCGACGCGAAAGGGCAATTGTCGCCTAAAACGAGCCCGCTGGCGACAACTGCCTGCGCAGGCCCTACGGCATATACATGCCACCGTTGACGTGCAGGGTTTCGCCCGTGATGTAGGCCGCCGCTGGCGAAGCCAGGAAACCCACCGCCTTGGCGATGTCCGCTACCTCACCGAGCCGGCCCAGGGCGATCTGGCCGAGCAGCGCCTGCTTCGACTCTTCGGGCAACGCGCGGGTCATGTCGGTATCGATGAAGCCCGGCGCAACCACATTGACGGTGATCCCGCGCGTGCCGATTTCGCGCGCCAGCGACTTGGAGAACGCGATGATGCCGGCCTTCGCCGCCGCGTAATTCGCTTGGCCCGGATTGCCGGTGAGTCCGATCACCGAGGCGATCGAGATGATGCGGCCCTTGCGCGCCTTCATCATCCCGCGCATCACCGCCTTGGAGGTGCGGTAAACCGAGCTGAGGTTGGTGTCGAGGATGACGTTCCAGTCTTCTTCGCGCATGCGCATCAACAGCTGGTCGCGGGTGATGCCGGCATTGTTGACAAGGATCGACACCGCGCCGAATTCCTTCGCGATGCTGTCGACCAGCGCGTCGACCGCGGCGCTGTCGGTGACATTCAGCACGCGACCATGGCCACCATGTGCCGCCAGTCGATCACCGATCGCCGCAGCACCGCTTTCGCTGGTCGCGGTGCCGATCACGGTGGCGCCCATCGCCGCCAGTTCGTCGGCAATCGCCGCACCGATACCGCGGCTGGCGCCGGTGACCAGCGCGATTTCACCTTGCAGTGGGTTGCTCATCTGTAGAGGTTCCTGACATTCAATCAATAGAAGAAATCATGCGTGTCGCGGGAAGGTCACGCCCACTCGGCGAGCGCAGCATCCAGTTCGGTCGGCGCACCGATCGCGCGCGCCTCGAACGTCTTGTCGATGCGCTTGATCAGGCCGCTCAGCACCTTGCCAGGGCCACACTCCGCGATGCGGGTAGCCCCACCCGCAGCCAGCGCCTGCACGCACTCGGTCCAGCGCACCGGCAGGTACAGCTGGCGCTGCAACGCGCCACGAATCTCCTCGACCGTGTCGTAGCTGCGTGCCTCGGCGTTCTGCACTACCGGAATGCGCGGCAACTGCCAGTCGATGGATGCCATCCGCTCACCCAATCGGTCGGCCGCCTCGCGCATCAATGCGCAATGCGATGGCACCGAGACGGCCAGCTTGATCGCCTTCTTCACACCCAGCTCGGCGAGCCGTGCCAGCGCGCGATCGACCGCCTCGGCATTGCCGGCGATCACCAGCTGACCGGGCGAATTGAAGTTGGCCGGCGACACGACCTGCCCCTGCGCGACTTCCTCGCACACGGCAGCAATCTGCGCGTCGTCACCACCGAGGATCGCCGCCATCGCGCCGACGCCGGCCGGCACGGCTGCCTGCATCAGCCGGCCTCGTTCAGCCACCAACGCCGCCGCGTCATGCAACGACAGTGCACCAGCACAGACCAACGCGCTGTATTCGCCCAGGCTGTGACCGGACAACTGCGCCGGTTGCACACCACCCAGCTTCTGCCAGACCCGCCACACCGCCACGCTCGCGGCGAGCAGTGCCGGCTGGGTGTTCTCGGTGCGGTTGAGCTGGTCTTCCGGTCCGTGCGCGCTCAAGTTCCACAGATCGAGTCCAGCGCCCTGCGAGGCCTCAGCAAACGTCGCCTGGACTTCGGCATGTGCGGCAGCCAGTTCGGCCAGCATGCCGAGCGACTGCGAACCCTGACCGGGGAAAACGAAAGCGAGCGAAGCAGAGGTTGAACTCATGGATGCGCAGATCCTGTCGACGAAAACCGCCATGGTGCCAGCATCGCCGCCCATACGCAGCTGTATTCGTTATTTTTGCGGGACGGAAAAGCACGATGCCGCCTGAAGGCGGCATCGTCGAGAAAGCTTGAACCAAGGCGACTCAGTAGCGCAGCAACGCTGAGGCCCAGGTGAAGCCGCCGCCGAACGCTTCCAGCAACAGGTTCTGGCCACGCTGCACCTTGCCCGAACGCACCGCGTAATCAAGCGCCAGCGGCACCGAACCGGACGAAGTATTGGCGTGCTTGTCGACCGTGACAATGACCCGCTCCATCGACATCTTCAGTCGCTTGGCGGTCGCTTCGATGATGCGCAGGTTCGCCTGATGCGGGATCAGCCAGTCGATGTCCGACTCGACCATGCCGGCAGCCTGCAGGGTTTCCTCGACCAGCGAGTCGAGCGTCTTCACCGCGACCTTGAACACTTCACGGCCGGACATCTTGATGCGCACGCCATGGTTGGGCTCGTCCTTGAAGCCGACCGAGACGCCCACCGGGTTGTACAGCAGATGCTTGAAACCGCCATCGGCATGCAGGCAGGTGGCATAAATGCCCGGTTCGCTGGAAGCTTCCAGCACCACGGCACCGGCACCATCGCCGAACAGCACACAGGTTTCACGCTCGGTCCAGTCGACCATCCGGGTCAGTGTCTCGGCACCGATCACCAGCACCTTCCTCGACTGCCCGCTCTTGATGAACTTGTCGGCAACGCCCAGCGCATACACGAAACCGGAACAGGCCGCATTCACGTCGAACGCCGCACAGCCATTGGCACCCAGACGATGCTGTACCAGACAGGCGGTGGACGGAAAGATGATGTCCGGCGTGGTGGTACCGACCACGATCAGATCAAGTTCGGAAGCCTTGACGCCCGCTGCTTCCAGCGCATTCAGCGCCGCCTGAAAGGCCAGGTCGCCAGTGGTCTCGCCATCCGCGGCAATATGGCGCTGACGGATGCCAGTGCGGGTGTGGATCCACTCGTCGCTGGTGTCGACGATCTTTTCCAGATCGACGTTGGTGACCACGCGCTCGGGGAGCGCACTACCGGTGGCGATGATGCGGGAGTAGATCTGGGACATTCAGCTATCCATCAACGAAACAGAGGATTGAACGCCGTAGTCGGCGATGTACCGCCACACGTTACGTTCCGGCGTGCATGAACGCAAAACGGCGCGTCGCCGCGCCGCCTGCATGATCGTATCGCAGGAATCCGGAGGATTCCGCGGAACCGATCAATCCTCGACCGACACCGCACCCTTGGTTTCGATCACTTTCTTGCCGCGGTAGTAGCCATCCTTGGTGACGTGATGGCGCAGATGCACTTCGCCACTGGTCGGATCGGTGGACAGCTGCACGGTCTTCAGCGCGTCGTGCGAACGACGCATGCCGCGGGTGGACGGGGTACGGCGGCTCTTGGCAACTGCCATGGTAGTTCTCCAGCTGAAACTTGATGATTGAGACTAGATATTCTGAGTCGACATGATCCGGATCGATTGAACCGGATCGGCGTTTACTTCTTCAGTTCGCGCAACACCGCGAACGGATTTTCGGAGCGCCCTTCACCGGTGGAATCCTCTTCCGGCTCGTGGCCCGTCACTTCGTCGGGCAGGCTGCTGTCCGGGTTGACCGGAATCAGCGGCAGCGCCAACAACAATTCATCTTCGATGACATCCGCTGGTTTCAACCGGCCATCCTCGGCCACCAGCAGCGGTTCGCAATCAGGCGGCAAGCCGGCCTCATCGCGCTCCTGCCTGATCAGCCCGAGCCGGGTGTTCACCGCCAGCGGCAGTACAAACGGTTCCAGCGTGCGTTGACAGACCAGCGTGAGCGAAGCCTGCGCGCGAACATCGAGATAGTCCGTACCCAGGTTGTCGCGTCCGAAATCCAGTTCGAACTGCGCCGTCCCATCGGTGCTTGCCAGTGCCTCGCACAGGCGTGACATGGCGGCGATGGGCAGCATTCCCTCGAACGAACGCCGCGCCGAGACCATGCGCCAAGCGTCCACGGACTCTGGCAGTGTCACGGACATAATCGCGAAATATTAGGTTTGAAGCCGTCCCAAGTCAACTGGCACGACTCTCCCAAGCCATGGAACAGCTGCCGGATGCGCCTATTTTGCCTGATCCGGCCCGGATGCGGCAGACTGAATCCCTTCATTGCCTGAGCTGCCATTTGTGAATGACTACTCGATGCTCGGCTTCGCCGTGCTGCTGCTGTTGCTGGTTGCCGGTGTTGGCTGGACACTGTTCATGCGCCGGCGCCAGGCGCAGCGCAGCCATAGTTTGCGAAACCTGCTTGATCTGGCCGACCGGCTGGAAACGGACCTCAAGACCTGTCGATCCGGCCTGCAACAGGCTCATGCCGTGATGTCGCTCAATCCCGACCTGCCCGCCGCCAGCGAACAAGATGCCCGGCATGCCATCGACGGTGGTCTGCGGGCCCTCCTGCAGCAACGGCTGTGGATTCGCGACCGCTCGGCACAAGCAAGCCAGCATGAACTGGACGAAGCAGCCGCCTCGATGCGTGGCACCCGGGATCGGCTGCAGCCCCTGCTGCAGGCACTTACCCAGGCCCAGAGCGACCTGAACAGCGCCATGCGCGAGCATATACGGCGCGAATCCGATACATGATCCCGACAGCTCCGATGGCACCCAGGCTGGTACTGGGCTCCACTTCGCGCTACCGCGCCGAACTGCTGCGCCGGCTGGTCGTGGATTTCGAACAGTGCGCACCCGGCACTGATGAAACCGCGCTGGCTGGCGAGGCCGCGGTCGCACGCGCACTGCGACTGGCAATCGCCAAGGCCGAAGCTGCTGCCAGCGAGCGGCATGACGCGCTGGTGATCGGCTCCGACCAGGTTGCCGAGCTCGATGGCCGGATCCTCGACAAGCCCGGAACCGCCGAACATGCCCATGCTCAGCTCACCGCCAGTTCCGGCCGAGAGGTGCACTTCCACACGGCGTTATGCCTGCTGGATACCCGCCATGGCCGTCGATACACCCATGTCGACCACACCCGCGTGCGCTTCCGTGAATTGAACGCGGCGGAAATCATGCGCTACATCGAACACGAACAGCCGCTCGACTGCGCCGGAAGCTTCAAGTGCGAGGGCCTCGGCATCAGCCTGTTCGAGTCGATCGACAACCATGATCCCACCGCGCTGATCGGGTTGCCGCTGATTGCGCTGGTGCGGTTGCTGCGCGAAGCCGGCATGGAACTGCCATAGGATCGGCCATGCCGGACAGTCGCTACACTGCCTCTCGCCTCCACCCTACCCCTGCTGAAGAACCCATGTCTGCCATCACCTCGCTTCGCGATGAAGTTCTGCAGCAGCGCCTGGATGCCGCGATGGCCCAGGTCAACCAGGTCCTGCTGGGCAAGCCACGCCAGGTGAAGCTGGCATTTACCTGTCTGATTGCCGGCGGCCACCTGCTGCTGGAAGACGTGCCAGGTGTCGGCAAGACCACCTTGGCGCATGCGCTGGCTGCCAGCTTTGCGCTCGACTTCCAGCGCGTGCAGTTCACCAGCGACCTGCTGCCGTCGGACATCATCGGTGTCAGCGTGTACGAGCGCGAAACCGGTCAGTTCCGCTTCCATCCCGGCCCGATCTTCACCGGCCTGCTGCTGGCCGACGAGATCAACCGCGCCAGCCCGAAGACGCAGAGCGCGCTGCTGGAAGCGATGGCCGAACATCAAGTCACCGTGGACGGCCAGACCCATTTGCTGGCACAGCCGTTCTTTGTCGTCGCCACGCAGAACCCGCTCGACCTCAACGGTACCTTCCCGCTGCCCGACTCGCAGCTGGATCGCTTCATGCTGCGGCTGTCGCTGGATTACCCGGACGCCACCGCCGAACGTGCCCTGCTCACTGGCAACGATCGCCGCGACCTGCTGACCCGGCTGATGCCGCAACTCGATGGTGCCGCCCTGCTCGCGCTGCATCGGCAAGCACAGACCATCACCGCCAGCCCCGCCTTGCTCGACTATCTGCAAGCCTTGCTCGCTGCCAGCCGCCGGCACCCCGAGATCCGCGTGGGCCTGTCGCCACGTGCGGGACTCGCCTTGTTGAGTGCTGCACGCGTATGGGCACTGCTCAGCAACCGCACGCATGTCTTGCCGGAAGACATCCAGGCGCTGTTCGTACCATTGGCGGCCCATCGCCTGCTGCCGGCACGCGGTGCCAATGGCGACACGCTGGCGCGTCAGCTACTGGCCGAGGTGGCGGTGGATTGATGCGCAGCGTCCTGCAGCGCATGCAGACCTGGGCCGAACGCCGGTTGCCTGCGCTTACCCGTTACCGGCGCCCGGAAAGCCTGCCGATCGAGCTGCACCGACGACGCATCTATATCGTGCCGACGAGCTTCGGCCTGGGTTTTTCGGTGCTGCTGCTGGTGATGATGGTCGGTGCATTGAACTACACCAACAATGCCGCCCTGCTGCTCACCTGCCTGCTCGGTGCCGCCAGTGCGGCCAGCATGCTGGTGGCGTTTCGCAGTCTCGATGGCCTCAGGCTGGCGTATGTACGCGCAGGTCATGCCGTGGCAGGCGAGCCGATCGAACTCACGCTGGTGCTGGAGTCGCATCGCCGCCGCCATGCGATCCGCGTCGATCTGGACCAGGACTCCACGGCCTTTGCCATCGATGCGAACGGCATCGCCCAAGTGGTACTGCAGTTGCCAACCCTGCAACGTGGCTGGCTGCCGTTACCCCGACTGCGCCTGTGGAGCAGTTGGCCGCTCGGCCTGTTTCGTGCGTGGAGCTGGCTGCACCCGGAGCAATCGATCCTGGTATGGCCGCGCCCGGAAACCGCAGGGCCAGCGCCGCACGCCGCCGCGGACGACGCCCGCCACATGCGCCTGTACCTGGGTGACGAACTGGCTGCGCTGCGCGACTATCGTGCAGGTGACTCGCAGCGGCATATCGCCTGGAAGGCCAGCGCCCGCCACATCAACCTGCTGGTTAAGGACTTCGAACAGCCGCAAAGCCGTCCGAACTGGCAACTGGACTGGCGTCAGCTACCGGGTCTGGACCATGAGGCCCGCATTGCCCGGCTGGCTCGCTGGCTCGGCGAGGCGCAAGCCCAGCGACGCAGTTACAGCCTGTGGCTGCCGGGCAACCAGATCGCCAGCGGCAGTGGCCCGCTGCATTACGCGCACTGCATGAGCGCCCTGGCGCAACTGCCATGATCGCACTGCCATCGCGCAAGGCCCGAACCGAATCACCCGTCCATACCCGTGCGTTTGACCTGCTGACCCTGACCCTGGCCCTCGTGCTCGGCCTGCACGCATCGCACCTGCCGTGGTGGCTCACCATTGCATTGGCATCGACGCTGGGCTGGCGCTGGTGGCAACGCCGTCGGCACCCCGGACGGGTTCCGCGCTGGCTCAAGCTGCCCTTGCTGGTGCTGCTGACGCTTGCGGTCGTTGTCCACTACGGAAACATATTCGGCCGCGAACCGGGGACCGCGCTTGCCATCGGCCTGCTGATCCTGAAATTGCTGGAGGCCGAATCCGCCCGCGATGTCCGCGTGGGTATCAGCTTCGCCTGCTTCGCGCTGATGGCTGCGCTGCTGTTCGAGCAGGGACTCGTCGCCACCATCACCGTGGCGCTCGGTCTGCTACCGGCGCTGGCGACCCTGCGGGCCCTGGAGCCGGCACAGGCGCAGGTCACACTCCAGCGCTCCCTGCTGCCGGGCCTCGGCTTGCTGGCGGCGGCATTGCCACTGGCTCTGCTCGGATTCCTGCTGGTGCCGCGGCTGAGCTCACCGCTGTGGGGCGCACCCGCTCCGCGGGATGCGCGCACGGGACTGAGCGACAACATGTCGCCTGGCGACTTTACAAATCTGCTCACCGATGACCGCCCGGCGATGCGGGTGAGTTTCGAGGGCACGCCACCATCACCGGAGCAGCGCTATTTCCGCGCCTATGTGATGTGGGACTACGACGGCTCGCGCTGGAAGTACGTCGATATCGTCAACCGCGCTCCAGTGGAGCTGCAGGCTTCCCGCACCCTCGACTACCAGATCAGCATGGAGCCGACGCATCAATACGTGCTGCCGATGCTGGACATGCCGCTCGACGCTCCTGCCAGCGCCAGGCTTCGTCAGGATCGCGTGGTCATGGCCGACAGGCCGGTCAACGATCCGCTCACCTATGCGGGACGGTCGGCCGTCACATACCGTCTGCAACCGGAGCTCGGCATCCGGGCACGCAATCGCGGACTCTACCTGCCTGACGGCTTCAACCCACGCGCTCTCGCGCTCGGGCAATCGTGGCGTCAACGCTATGGAACCAACGATGTCGCGATCGTGCAGGCCGCGCTTTCACTCTTCCATGATGGCGGCTTCCGCTACACGCTGTCGCCGGCGCCGCTGGGCCGCGACGCGATGGACGACTTCCTGTTCGATACCCACGAGGGTTTCTGCGAACAGTACTCGTCGGCATTCACGGTCCTGATGCGCGCGGCCGGCATCCCTTCGCGGGTCGTCACCGGCTACCAGGGCGGCTACTGGAACACGCTGGGCAGGTACCTGCTGGTACGTTATTCCGATGCCCATGCCTGGAGCGAGGTATGGCTGGCCGGACGCGGCTGGGTACGCATCGACCCCACCGGTGCGGTTCGGCCGCAGCGCGTCAGCCTGGGCGCAGCGGCGGCAGCCGGTGGCCAGCTGCCGTGGTACGAAAACGGCTGGCTGCAATCGATGCGCAATCGCTGGGACATCGTCAACCGCTGGTGGGGTCAAGGCGTTACCGGTTTCGATGCACTGCGCCAGCGCGGCCTGCTGACCCCGTTCGGCATTCGCAACGCCGATACGACGACGCTGGGCGTGCTGCTCGCGATCAGCTGTGTGTTGTTCATCGCGCTCGGCATGATGTGGGCGTTGCTGCGGCGGCAGGTACGTGACCCCTTGCGTACCGCGCTGCGCGAGTTGGAGCACAAGCTGGCACGCAAGGGTATCGTGCGCCGGCCCAGCGAAGGCCCACAGCATTACCTGAGTCGTGCTGCCCGTGCGCTACCTGGGCAACGCGGGGAGCTCGACCTGTTGATGAGGTGTTATCTGGAACTGCGCTATGCCCATGACGAACCGCCGCCTGAATCATTGCGCGACTTTCAGCACGCGGTTCGGGATTTTCGGGTCGTCCGCGTGGTCAAATGAAAGCCGACACGGTGGCGTACGCCACCGCCCCTATGGAGAAGCTGCCATGTCCCTGTACCGTCCCCTCTCCCTCGCCGCAGCGATCGCCCTGCTGGGCGGATGCGCGACGATCCCCCAACCACTCCAGGGCAACTACGCCAACGTCTCGACTGCCAGTGCGCAGCAAGGCGGCGCAGGCGGTACCCGCGTACGTTGGGGTGGCGAGATCATCAAGACCGAACCGGGTCAGCAGGAGACCTGTTTCTACCTGCTCGCACGCCCACTGGACAGTGAAGCCCGTCCCGAGGGTGGCAATGCCGGCGAGAACCAGGGACGCTTCGTCGCCTGCCGCGCAGGCTTCTACGACCCCGAGGTATTCACCCGCGGCCGCGAGTTGACGGTGACGGGCACGCTGCACGGCGCGGTATCGCAGAAGGTGGGTGATTACGACTACGCCTATCCACGCGTCGAAGCCGATGTGGTCTACCTGTGGCCCAAGCAGCCGCGCTACGCCGCCTACCCGCCGGGTTACTACGACCCGTTCTGGGGTCCGGGCTTCGGTCCGTACTGGGGTGGCCCGTGGGGCTGGGGCGGTCCGGGATACTACGGCGGTCCACGGGTGATCGTGGTGCGGCCGCCACCGCCGCCGGCAGGCAAGTAAGCGCATACAGGAACGCCGGCTTGATGCCGGCGTTCCTGTATCTGCCAAACGCATATTGCGGCTGCACTCAACCCGGGGGCCAGAGCATGCGGCGACCCGCCAGCAGGTGCACATGCAGATGGAACACAGTTTGGCCGCCGTCCTCGTTGCAGTTGATCACCGTGCGGTAACCTTTTTCCGCAAAGCCTTCCTGCTTTGCATAGTCGGCGCAAGCCAGCAACAGCCTGCCCAACAGCTCGGCATCACCGACAGTCGCGTCATTGAGGGTGGCCAACGGCCGCTTGGGAATGAACAGCACGTGCACCGGGGCCTGCGGATTCAGATCGCGGAAGGCCAGCACCTCGTCGTTCTCGTAGACGATGTCGGCCGGTATCTCGTGGCGGATGATCTTGCTGAAGATGGTATCGCCCATGCCCGCTTGCTCCGTGTGAGTCAGTCCAGCAACTGCCGACCGCCGAACGCATGCGCCAGCGTGCTGCGATCGACGTATTCCAGTTCGCCACCCAGCGGCACGCCGTGTGCCAGCCGGGTCGGCCGCACGCCACCAGCGCGCGCCAGCTGCGCCAGGTAATGCGCGGTGGCCTCGCCTTCCACGGTGGGATTGGTGGCGATGATCAGCTCCTCGATCTCGCCTTCGCCCAGCCGCTGGGTCAGCTGCGCCAGCCCCAGCTCCTCCGGCCCCAAGCCGTCCAGCGGCGACAGGCGCCCCATCAGCACGAAGTACTGGCCACGGTAGCCGGTGGCCTGCTCGATCGCCGCCAGGTCGGTCGGCGACTCCACCACACACAGCACCTGCCGGTCACGGCTGCTGCTGGCACAGAGTGAGCACAGCGGCTCCTCGCTGAAGTTGCGGCACTGCTTGCAATGGCCGATGCGCTGCATCGCCTGCTCCAGCACGGCCGCCAGTTTCAGCCCACGCTCCCGCTCACGCTCCAGCAGATGGAAGGCCATCCGCTGCGCACTCTTGCCGCCCACACCGGGCAGACAGCGCAGCGCTTCGATCAAGTCAGCGAGAAGGTTGGACCCGTTGTTCACGATCAATCAGAACGGCATCTTGAAGCCGGCCGGCAGGTTCATCCCGGCGGTGACGCCGCCAAGCTTGTTCTTGCTGACCTCAGCGACCTTGTTCACGGCGTCGTTGATGGCCGCGGCGACCAGATCCTCGGCCATCTCCGGATCATCGGCAAAGGTCTGCCGATCAATCTGCACGCGACGCACCTCATGCGCACCGGTCATCACCACGCTGACCAGACCACCGCCGGCGCTGCCGGTGACTTCCAACTTGGCGATCTCGTCCTGCGCACGCTTCATGTCTTCCTGCATGCGCTGGGCCTGCTGCATCAGCTGACCGATCTGTCCTCTCATCTCACTGCTCCGGCTTCAACTTCAAGGATTCAACTATCAAGGGGTTTGACGGACTGCGGTACTACACGCGCGCCGAATTCGCGCTTCAGCGACTGCACCAGCGGATCAGCTTCGATCGCCTGTTCGGCGGCCGCCTGAGCGTTGTCGCGCGCCTGCGCAGCACGCGCCGCCGGCGTCTGTGTACCCGCTTCCCGGCTGTTGCTGACAAAGCGCAGACGGATGCGCTCGCCAAGTACCTGGCCGATGCGCTCTTCCATCTGACTGACCATCGGTTCTACCGCCAGATTCATGTGGGCCGGCTGCAGCGCGAGCACCAGGGTCTGGCCATCGCGTTCACGCAGCACCGCGTTCTGCGCGAGCAGACCGAACGGACCGCGCAAGCCGGCCTGTTCGATCAAGGCCTCCCAGTTCGGCAGGCCGTTGGCATCCTGCAACACCGCTGGTGCTGTCACGACAGCCGCTGTTGGTACCGGGAGCGCTGCCGGTTCCACACGTGGCGGTGACAGGGGATCCTGCCTCCGCTCGCCCACGGCGGCAGGGCGCGCAGGCGTTGTCGCACTTGGTCGTGGCGATGTCACTGACGGCATCGGGTTGCTGGCAGCGGCCGCCCTTTCAGTACGAGTTGCCGGCGCACCATCGCCTGGTCGAAACGCCAGCATGCGCAGCAGCGCCATCTCGAAACCGGTACGTGCATCCGGCGCCAGCATCAGGTCACGCCGGCCGGAGGTGGCAATCTGGTAATACAGCTGCACGTCTTCCGGCGTCATCCGCTCGGCCAGTGCAACCAGCGCGCCGTCATCGTCGCTGTCTTCTTCCGGCCGGTAGCCGGGAATCAGCTGAATCAGCTGCAAGCGGTGCAGCACGCTGGCCAGATCGTCCAGCACGCCGCCGAAGTCCGGCGAGTACGATGCGATCTGCGTGCACTCGACCAGCAGCCGTTCGCCATCGCCGGCCGCCAGCGCGTCGAGCACACCCAACACCTGCCCGCGCGCGACACTGCCGAGCATGGTGCGCACGTCGTCGGCATGCAGCGCGCCGCCGCCGTACGCAATCGCCTGGTCTAGCAGCGACAGGCCATCGCGCAGGGAGCCATCGGCAGCACGCGCAAGCTCGCCGATCGCACTGTCTTCGTAGGCAATGTTTTCCGCAGCGAGGATGTGCCGCATCTGGCCGGATATCTGCTCCGGCAGCAAGCGCTTCAGGTTGAACTTCAGGCAGCGCGACAGCACCGTTACCGGCAATTTCTGCGGATCGGTGGTGGCGAGCAGGAACTTCACATGCGGCGGCGGTTCTTCCAGCGTCTTCAACAACGCGTTGAACGCGTTCTTCGACAGCATGTGCACCTCATCGACCAGATAGACCTTGAAGCGGCCGCGCGACGGCGCGTACTGCGCATTCTCGATCACCTCGCGCACATCGTCCACGCCGGTATTGCTGGCCGCATCGATTTCCAGCAGGTCGACAAAACGCCCTTCATCCACCGAGGTGCACACCGAGCATTCACCGCATGGATCAGACGACTGCCCGCGCTCGCAGTTCAGCGACTTGGCGAAGATACGTGCGATGGTGGTCTTGCCGACACCACGAGTGCCGGTAAACAGGTAGGCGTGATGCATGCGTCCGGTCTCGAGCGCATTGGTGAGCGCGCGCACCACATGCTCCTGTCCGACCAGCTCGGCGAACTTGCGCGGGCGCCACTTGCGAGCGAGTACCTGATAAGACATGCCTGACTACCTTGGGGCGAACAGTGATTGTGCCAAGTCGGGCGGGGTAAGTCAGTAAACGAGGACAGGGAATCAGTCACCCCGAAAAGGCGGCAGCCCCGCCAGCCACACCCCGGCACCCGAATCATTCGCTACCGTTGCTTCCTTCCGGACCTGGCGGAGTTTGCGAACTATCGTCGCGGGGGGACCGACGGGGCCACCATAGACGTGGGCTGCTAGGCCCTGCCACGACAGCGCGGATAGCTGTCGCAGCACTTCATGTAGCGAGAACTCGAAGGCACTCGCACGGTTTCACTCACTGGCGGAGAGAGCGGGATTCGAACCCGCGATACGTTTTACCGTATACACACTTTCCAGGCGTGCTCCTTCAACCACTCGGACACCTCTCCGCATGGGTGAAACCGCCTTTGTCAGGCTATCAAGGCCCGGCAAAGAAGCGGAAGGATAGCCGCAGGCCCGGATACAGGCAAGCGGATGCAGCTGGATTCAGCCGGCATCCGCTCGTGGTGCGGACGGTTCGCCCACAGTTATCCGGTCACCCATGGCCGCGATGCGGTAGCCGAGCGCGGCCAGAGCGGTGCCATCGGCCACACTGCCGTAGTGGTACAGCAGCAGTCGCGAGCGCATCGCGTCGCCCGGATACTCACGCTCGATATCGTCGATGCCCGTGTGCGACGGATTGCCGACCAGGCTGCAATCGTGCGCGATCACTTCATTGCCGTCGGCGTAGCGTGCGAGGGCTTCGGGGATCGGACGGGTATCGCCGGTGTAGACGAAGCTGCCGTCCAGCGCGAGGCCATACGACGTGCCCGGCACGTGATGCCGGGTGGCGAACACGTCGAACCACAGCCCGTCGAGCCAGAAACCACGCGTGCATGGCACCAGGCGAAAAGCTTCCCAGAAGTTGACGCCGCCCTCGGCGAGTGCGCCGGGATAATCCGCCACCCGTGCCTGCAGCCAGGGAATCAGTCCGGCATGGGCAAACAATCGGGTGGTACCGCGCAGGTGCGGATCGAACCACAACCGGAAGAACAACCGCTCCAGTCCGGCCACGTGATCCATATGGGTATGCGTGATGTACAGCGCCGGCGGCAACGCATCGTAGGCGGCCACGTAGCGATCCAGCGTGTCGGGGCCGCAGTCGATCAGCAACTGGGGCACACCGGCGCGCTCCAGCACCACGGCCGAGGAACCGAGTTCCACCGCATGCGCGGCGCCCACACCTAGAAAATGCAGATGCCAGTTCATGGGGTCAGCGTACGCTCGTATCGGTAAAGTAGCGGTTGCCAGATGGTTTTTTCGAAGGCCGCCTCGTCCTGGCCGGCGGCACCGAGTTTGAGCAGCGAACGGCGCAGGCGCTGCAGATTGGCCTGCTGCCAGGCGACGGCCGGCGTACGCATGCAGCCACGGTCGAAGTCGATCAGGTAAAGCTCGCCCGGCGTCACCAGCACATTGTGCGCATTCAGGTCTGCGTGCCAGATACCGGCGCGATGAAAGCGTGCCACCAGCGCACCGACTTCTTCAGCCAGCTCGCTATCCAGCCGCCCTTCCGCCAGGCGTTCGGCCAGTGTCTGCGCATGGGCGATGCAACGGGTGATCAGGTCGGCGCTGTAGAACAGGCCGTGCCGGACATAGCGGGCGGCTACCACCGCCGGCCCGGGCAGGCCGAGCCGGGCAATTTCGCCGAGCAGCCTGAATTCAGCAAACGGACGCGTGTGATCGGCCCCGACCCACAGATAGCGATCACCCATCAGCGCGGCGACCAGACCACCGCGGTGATAATGCCGCAATACGCATTCCCCTGCCGGCGTCGCGATGATCGCCACGCCGCCACGGCCGCCCGCCTGCGTGCGCAAGGCGTTGCGCTCGCGCCAGTAGTCCGACGCAAACCACTCGTGTCCGACTTGTGGCGACACCGCGGCATCGAACAGAATCGCGCCGACCGCGTCTTTGTATGTGCGTTCCTGCATCATCAGTGCCGCTGCACTCCGCTCACCGCTCACTCTCAGGCAATTCTAGCCCAAGCCCCATGACCCCGAACCCGATGACTGCCGCTGCCTCGATCTGCCTGCTGCGCACCTCCGCCATCGGCGATGTCACCCATGTGGTGCCGCTCGTACGCACCCTGCAACAGGCATGGCCGGATACCGCGCTGACCTGGATCGTCGGCAAGCTGGAACGCAAACTGGTCGGGGATCTGCCCGGGGTGGAATTCGTCACGTTCGACAAGGCTGCAGGCTGGGCAGGCATGCGTGCGGTGCGTGATGCACTGTGCGGACAACGTTTCGATGCCCTGCTGCAGATGCAGGTCGCCATGCGCTCGAACCTGCTGAGCCTGGGCATCAAGGCCGAGCGCCGCGTTGGCTACGACCATGCACGCGCAAAGGACCTGCACGGCCTGGTCATTAACGAACGTATCCCGGCGCGCAGTGGCGAACATGTGCTGGATGCGATCGGCAGCTTCTGCGAGCCGTTGGGATTGAAGCAGACAACGATACGCTGGGACATTCCGATTCCCGATGAAGCGCATGCATGGGCCGCCGAACAACTACCCGGAGACGTGCCAACTCTGCTGGTCAGCCCTGCCTCCAGCCATGCATTGCGCAACTGGCGCCCGGAGCGCTATGCCGCAGTGATGGATCATGCCTCCGCACGCGGCTGGCGCGTGGCGCTGATTGGCGGCCCTTCCGCGATTGAGCGCACGATGGCCGATGCCGTGCTTGCCGCGTGCCAGCGCACATCACTCGATCTTACCGGCAAGGACACGCTGAAAAAGCTGATGGCCATGCTCAGTCGCGCGCAATTGTTGCTGACGCCCGACTCCGGCCCGATGCACATGGCCAATGCGGTCGGCACCAAGGTGCTGGGCCTGCACGCAGCGAGCAACCCGGATCGTTCCGGCCCCTACTCCGACCGCCGCTGGTGCGTGAACAAGTACGACGAGGCCGCGCGCAAATACCTGGGCAAGCCAGCCAGCGAGATTGCATGGGGCTGCAAGATCGAGAAGCCTGGCGTGATGGACCTGATCGGCGTCGACGAGGTGATCGAGCGCTACGAAGCCGCAGCGCGCGAACTAAATTTGTCCTAGAAGCCCTTGTGGGAGCGACTTCAGTCGCGATGCTCCTATGCCACGAGAGAAGAACATCGCGGCTGAAGCCGCTCCTACAGGCAGCATCAAACCGCGCGGTAATCCTGGTACGACTTTTCCTCGACAAGCTGCGAGCCGAGCTTGAGGTTGATCTCGCGCTTGAACGCTGCGCGCTCGTCGTTGCGGAAATACACCGCACGCGCCAGTTCGATGAACTCCTGGTCGAACGCCTGGGCGCGTTCCTTCAGACGGATCTTGTCCTCGATATCCCACAGCAGTTCGTTCACTGCCAACAGGCGCCCACGCTCGTCGCCAATATCGGTCTGCGAGGCCATGTGGTTGGCCCAGGTCGCGTTGAGCAGATCGAGCTCGTTGCGCACGTTGGCCAGCTTGGCATCGTCGGTGATCCGCTGCGACTTGATCTCGAGGATGGTGATCTTGTCGATCAGCTCGCCGAACGATACGGGGGTTTGGATCAGGCTCATGGACTTGGTTCCAGTAAAGGAGATGCGGTTTCAGACCACACGGGGCTGACGAAGTGCGCCCTGCTGCACCAAGGCGCAGACAGTACGCACCTCGCCATCCATCGCACGATCGCGGTGCATGAAGCTGATGTGCTTGCGCAGGATCGCGTGCGCATCGCGCACGCTGGCGCCGGCATGAAAATCTTCGGCGTTGGCCAACGCAGAGGCGAGTTGCTGCACCTCGGCGACAAATTGCGCGTAGTGCGGCTGATCCTCACGCGGTGCGTTGCTGATCTTCGCGGCCAGCGCCTGCCAGCCACCGCGACTAGCCAGCCGGCGCGCAGCATTCAACATTGCCTGGCGGTAATCCAGCGCCTGTGCTGCGGTGTATAGCTCCAGCGCCAGCACGTGACTGAGATCCTCGGTCATCTCCAGCACGTGGCGCGCTTCGTTCGCGCCCATCGACACGTGATCCTCGGCATTCGCACTTGTTGGCACCGAATACACGCTGGCTGGATGTGCGCGGGTAGCGAGATCGTTGACCAGCGCCGCGGCGGTGTACTGCACGATCATGAAACCGGAATCGGTACCGTCCTCGTTGCCGGTGAGGAACGCCGGCAGACCATCATTGGTGGCCGAATCGACCAGCTTGTTGAGCCGCCGCTCGGAGATCGAGGCCAGCACCGGGATCGCCGCCTTCACGTAACTCATCGCCAGCGCCAGCGGCATGCCGTGGAAGTGACCGGCCGAGATCACCTGCTCCTCGATGAACTGCGCGCCCTCGTTGTCCGGGAAGATCAGCGGATTGTCGGTGACCGAGTTCAGTTCGATATCGAACACCCGGCACGCCTGTGCCCAGGCATCGCGCACCGCACCGTGCACCTGCGGCATGCAGCGCAGGCTGTAGGCGTCCTGCGGCTGATGCTTCTTGCCGCCCTTGAATGGCAGAAAGCGGCTGTAGAACGCCTCGCGGCCGTGCCGCTGGTTGGCCGGCACCCAGTCCCAGCTGATGTCGAAACTGAGCGCCTGATCGTCCGGTTCGCTCCACGCCTCGGCACTCCACGACTTGAAGCGCGGCACCAGGTGATACGGAATATCGACCAGGGTGGAGCCAGCCAGCAGTCCGCGCACACGCGCGGCCGTTTCGACCTGCCCCGGATGCGGACGCAACGCATGTACTTCGGGGCGCAAGGCGCCGCTGCGGCCGGCGAACGCGTCCAGTGTCATCGACGCGGCCAGGTCGGCGGTATCCAGCAATTGCTCCAGCGTATCCAGTGCCAGCACGCCCGTCGCCAGCATCTGCGCGGTGCCGTTGTTGAGCGCCAGACCTTCCTTGAATGACAGGCGGATCGGCGTGAGGCCGGCGCGCTGCAGCGCTTCCGCACCCGACACCCGCTCGCCCTGATAAAACGCCTCGCCACCACCCAGCAGCACGATCGCCAGATGCGACAGCGGCGCCAGATCGCCACTGGCGCCAACCGAGCCCTTCTCCGGCACCACCGGCACCACGCCGGCATTGAGCATCGCGGTCAGGGCCTCAAGCGTGCTCACGCGAATGCCCGAGTGACCACGCATCAACGTGTTGATGCGGATCAGCAGCATCGCCCGCACCACGTCTTCGCCAAACGGCTTGCCCACGCACACCGCATGGGTGGTGATCAGGTTGTGCTGCAGTTCTTCCAGCAGCGTACCCTCAGGCTTGTGCGGATTGCCTCCCGGCAATTCGTCGCGCAGACGATGCGCACCGAGCAGCTTGTCGGCATTGCTGCCGAAACCGGTGGTGACACCATAGGTCGGCTCGCCACAGCTGACTTTCTCGGCAAGAAAATCCGCGGCACGCTGCACGCGCTTGAGTCCTGCCGGATCCAGTGAAACATTGACTGCATTGCGTGCCACCGACACCAGCTGGGTGCGGGTGAGGCTGTTGCCGTCGAGAACGATGGTGTCGAATTTGCTCACTGCTGCCTCACTGAAGAATTACGTCGCCCATTTCCTAATCGCCTGACCGCGAGGGCATTCAGCCCATCGCGGCGGCCTGCTCCAGCTCCACCCGCAAGGTCTTGATCAATTCGCTGCGCGCGACCTCGAACTGATCCTCGCGGCGCAGGTCCTTCACCGTCACCACGCCCTTGGCGATCTCGTCTTCACCCAGCACGATCACGAAGCGGATCCCGGCGCGGTCGGCATACTTGAACTGCTTGCCGAGCTTGCTGCCCTCCAGCACCACCTCAGTGGCGATGCCGGCAACGCGCAATTCGCCGGCCAGCGCGAGATAGGCCGGCAGCTGTGCCGCATCCATCTGAGTCACCAGCACATCGACCGTGCTGGTCGCCGTGTTGATCAGGCCGGCATCACGCAACTGCCAGTACAGGCGGGTGAGGCCGATCGAGATACCGACGCCGGGCAGCTGCGACTTGGTGTACTGGCTGGCCAGGTTTTCGTAACGGCCGCCGGAGCAGATCGAGCCGATCTGCGGATGATCGTTCAGCGTGGTCTCGTAGACCGTGCCGGTGTAGTAGTCGAGGCCGCGTGCGATCGACAGGTTCAGCGCGTAATGAGTTTCAGGCACGCCGAACGCGTGGATCAGGCCCAGCACTTCCTTCAACTCGTGGCGGCCCTGCTCCATCGCCTCGGGGCCGACGCCCAGCGCATCGAGCTTGTCGAAAGCATCCTGTAGCGAATTCGAACGGATCTGCACGAAGTCGAGGATCTTACGGATAGCGTCTTCCGACACCTGACTACCGTGTTCGAACCTGCTATCCAGTGACAGTTGCAAACGGAGTTTTTCCTTCACCCCATCCGCACCGATCTTGTCGATCTTATCCACCTCGCGCAGCACCAGCATCTGCTGCTCGCCGTCGACGATGCCGAGGCTTTCGAAATAGCCGCGCATCAGCTTGCGGTTGTTGAGCTGGATGGTGAACGCGCCGATGTTCAGTTCGCGGAACACGCTGTAGATCACCGCCGGAATCTCGGCGTCGTAACGCACCGACAGCGCATCCTTGCCGATCACGTCGATGTCGCACTGGTAGAACTCGCGGAAGCGACCGCGCTGGGCGCGCTCGCCGCGGTACACCTTCTGCATCTGGTAACGGCGGAACGGGAAGCTCAGGTCGCGCTCGTGTTCGGCGACATAGCGCGCCAGCGGCACGGTGAGATCGAAGCGCAACGCCAGTTCGGGCATGCCTTCGTCGTCCTTGGCGGCTGCATTCAATGCGCCGGTGGATTGCACGAAATACACCTGCCGCTCGGTCTCGCCGCCGGTCTTGGTCAGCAGCACGTCGGAGTATTCGATCACCGGCGTCTCGATCGGCAGGAAACCGAAGCGCTCGTAATTGCGACGGATCACGTCGAGCATGCGCTGGAACGCGATCTGGTCGAGCGGCAGCAGCTCGAGCACGCCGGGCATGGTGCGGGCCGGGGTAAGCGCCATGGAATCCTCTACTGACGATGGGGAACATTCCGTCTGACCGCAGACCGCGCGACGGCAGCCGTCAAGATTAGCAGAACGCCATGCGGCTTCCGCAGCCGCGCCGGCAACAGGATGCATTGAAACTGTTGCCAAGCTCCCGCCCGACGATTAAGATACGCGGCTTCCCACGGGGTGTAGCTCAGCCTGGTAGAGCGCTACGTTCGGGACGTAGAAGTCGCAGGTTCGAATCCTGTCTCCCCGACCAAGTAAGACCTTGAATTTCAAGGATAAAACAGCCGCCTAGCAGGGCGGCTTTTTTGTTGGCCGTTCGCCGTAACCGTCTCATAACCGGAATTCACGGAAATCGAAGGCCATTGAGCAGCGCGTTTCGCCACGCAGGCTAGAGGGTTTCGACAGCGAGGGGCAACGGTAGGTACTGCCCTACCCGCGCGACCCGCTCCTGCACACGTCTGCACACCTTACCCGCAGGCACGTACACTCGTCTCGCCAACAGCGGGGGAGTGACATGGACTTGACTCAGGGAGTAACGCTCGGGATTGCCGTGGTCGGCGCCACACTCGGTGTCTTCAACGCTTACTGGATGATCCGCAAGGATGTGGTGCGTTTGCGGGTGCTCAGTCGCGTCATGATCATTTCAACCGGGCAAGTGACCGTTTGCATCGAAGTTATAAACACCGGGTACATACCTGTGACGATCACAGAAGTCGGTTACACCTCCGGTCGCTTCGCGAAGCAGAAGACGGTGATTACGAATGACTTCCTACGACGAACGCAGTTGCCCTACCGCCTTGAACCAAGGGCAGGCATGACCGTGACGGTCGAGCCGAGCGCACTAGACAACCCAGTGATGCATCACCTTGCGTACTGCCACGCGAAAACTGCGTGCGGCATCCTCGTCCGTAGGCGACTCAGCAGGAGCTGGCGGGGTGACGCAGCAAAGCGGCTTCGCGCCGCTGGACAGGCAATTCAGCAAATGTCCACCGAGCGCGGTTAGGCACTCTCCGATCAGCACGACACGCTTCCGCACACGCCTGAAGGGGCTATACGCGCAACTCGTTAGATAGGCCCTGCCGGTCGAAGTGGCGCTCATACAACAATAAGTGAATACTTAACTAGGGAGCCAGCAATGGCAGGGGGAACAATCATGAAGGTTCTTGTCGGCATCGCGCTCGCGTGTGCGCTCGCCGGATGTAGCACGTACCAAGCGCACAGTAACCTGCCGACGCCTTACGCGCCGACGAACGCCAGTCAAATTCAGATTCTCTACTCGCCGCCGCAGCGCACATACACTTCCATCGGCATCGTTTCAGCGAACCGCTACAAGCCCGGCTGGACTGACCCCACGGTCAGCGACGCGATCCCCCAGTTACAAGCTGCCGGCGCGCAGATCGGCGCTGACGCGGTGATCGTTCGCAGTGATCGAAGCAACAACGACCGGCATGTTGTTGTTGAGGGAGAAGCGATCAAGTTCACAACTGAAACAAGCGCGCGGCAATAAATCAAGAATCTCGCTCTTGTACCTTCATCTAGAAACCAAGGAGGGAACATGACAATTAACATTGCGCTTTGTACGTATGACGGCATAGTGCTTGGCTGCGACAGCCTTTCAAGCATAACGGAGACTGCATTTTTGCCCTACCGCAATGGGAATACTTCATTTGTACTGGATAAAGAAGGAAACCCGGTAGCTGATGAGGATGGAAATCTACTACTCAAATTCAACATTAACGACACCAGACAGATGGCAACCACAGTGTTTGGCGGCGTTAGCAAGATGTTTTGTCTTTACCAAGATGAGGACACGACAGTTGCAGCTGTAACCGCGGGGTTAGCCATTGTTGGAGGCGTCACAATCGCTGAGCAAGCAAAGCGATTTCGGCGAAAAGTGAGTGCCGATAAAAGGACCTTCAACAAGGTTGAAGACGTAGCCAATGAGTTCAAGGACTTCATGTATGAGCTCTGGCATGAAGACTATAAAAAGTCTGGGATACCCGATATTCAGTATTTCAGTACAGTCCAATTCATTGTCGCTGGCTACGGGCGGGATGATGTGTATGGGAGAGTTTTTCGCATAAATTGCTCAGACAATTCTTTGGTGGAGCAATTTACTGAAGACGACCACACCGGAGTTTGCTGGGGTGGGACTGCAGATTACGCGGAGCGTCTATTACGAGGTTCAGATGGATTGTTGCAGTACAAAGTCAATCGAGAGCTTGTGAAGGCAATGAAGCAACAGCGCGAAAGTACAATCAACGACCTTTCCGAAGCCATAACAGCTGCAGGTGTAGTGTTGCCGAGCGGGCTAGATGTTCAGGTTCGTGAAGAACAACTTCCCACCCTTCCGTGGGATTCAGTCACTGCTGACGTTGACTATGGGAACCTGTCTACACAATACGCGATAGACTTCGTGGAGCTACTTGTCAACATTCAATCCGGCATGCAACGCTTCGCACGTGGCATTCCTGTCGTCGGTGGTCGTACGCACATCGGAGTACTCAAGCGCGGCGAGCGCTTTGAGATGCTGAACGAACCCAAGCTCCAGCACAAACATACGGGGTATGCAGATGAATTCTAATCAGTATCTGAATTCGGGCAAAGCCACCTTTGCGGGCGGAGTTGTGCGCTCTCCTCGTGCCTCGGAGCGCAGCGGCGCGGTGGCAACTAAGGGTTCGACTACCTCTTCACCCGTGAAGGTCAAAACCTACTCGGTCACCGTCAAAGACGGCTCGTTGAAGATCGACCAGAAGCCGCGAAAGGTTCCAGGTCAGGAGTAGATTTCGTCCCCACGAGTTCGATTCGACTAGGTATAGGACGCTGGAATGGCTCGACATGAGCTGTGCAAGGCTATCCAGCCTTGCTCATATTCCGCATCCACTGCCACTTTTCGGCAGGCTCAATCCGCAAAGGGTGAGGTTCTGGCTCGGCAATGACGCGCTTCTCTGCCGGCAGCAACAGCTTGTGACGTTTGAGGTAAGCGCGTTGCGTTTCGAACTCGGGCGGGTTGTCAGGATCGCCGAACCAAGCTGGGATTCCGTAGTGGTGTGCCGGCGCATAGTTCAGCACTTCGTGCAGCGGCTGGCCTTCGCCGCATAGCAGTCGGCGTAGTTCGATCAAGCGCGAAGCCATAACGGTGCGCGACCAGCGCCCCAAGTCTTCCGGCGCGAGGCGTGGCGCGTCATACCGCCACCACATCGACGGGCGGGTGCCAGGCTTGGTCTTCATCCAATCTGCAAGGATCGTCTTGCGATGTTCTTGCCAGTACGGAAGCAACGCGTTGTAGTGCTCGCGATCCAACCATACAAAGCGGTTCGCATCGTCGGGCGGAAGCATGTCGTTGAGCATGGCCCAGCGCGTCGGGTCGATACCTTCACGGCGGGCGCGAGTGCGGAAGCGTCGATTGGTAGGCATGGTTCAACTTCCTGCCGGGCGACCGGGCCGATCATGGAGCGGCTCCACGTCCAGATTCAGCGCCTTCAATGCCGCCAGCATTTGCGAACGGGCATCGCGTTCGGCGGGCAAAAGTGGATGCGCCTTGCGCTGACCGAAGCGGTCTAGAACTGTCACGCCATCGCGCTTGATGGCGGACTGCGCAAGGCGCATCCGGTCGAACGCTTCAAGCCCGGTTTGCAACAACAACAAGCCGGCGTCGTCCTCAATCGAATATTCGGACACCAGACGTTTCCACCATGATCCCGCTTCCTTCGACAGCTCTTTCGGCGGGGTTTGCGATGCGGTTCGGGCTTTGGTCATGGATAGATTTTTTGAAAGGCAACCTTGATTACATGATTAAAAAATGGACTGAGCGTTTTCCAGCGCAACAGCGCAGGTCATGCGCCACTCCCCCCGGTCGGTGTCGTTCAATGAATCCGCTGCGACGCGGGCACTTCGTTGATCGGAGCGCGAATGCGCATGCCGGATGCTGGCTGCTCGGTGTCGTCCATCACCAAGTCAGTGAGGCAAACAACCTCAAGCATCTTGACGCCATTGACCTCGATGATGTGGACGTCCAGTGGAATGATGTCGGCATCGCTGGCGTGTTTGATCTCAGCGACCTGCGCCTTGATCTCGCTCCATGTATGGGGATAGTCGCGCTGTGCGGCGTTGAAGCTCAGGTTCATGCGTGTTCTCCTTTTTCCAGTTCCTTGATGCGCTGGTTGAGTTCCTTGACATGCCGCAGCACGAGCGCGATGAACTGCGTAAGGTCGCCGCGTGTTGCTGGCGTGTTGCGTTCAGCGTTGGTCATCTCGGCATACATCTTGTCGAAGCGGTTCATCAGTAGTCAGCTCCAGTGATGACCGCGACACCGCCGATGCGCTGGTTCTCCCAGTTCGCACGGATGACCGCCTTCAGCGCCACGGTGTTCGTCTGGAACATCGACACCATGGTGGCTGGCGAACCCGGTTCATCACTCATCGCGAGAGAAGTTTGGTCGGACTGACTCAGCTCGATGGCGTCCATCGCAACCGCGATGCCGCTCGAGTCCACGAGAGCAATTTGACCGCCTGCCGTATCGTGCGGGGAATAGCGGCTCACCAGCAGGGGGATACCAAGGATTGAGCCACCTCTCGGCGATGCGTCTTGAAAAAGGAAGCTGCCGTTGGCACCACGCACCATTGCCAGTCCGGTAGCCGTGTCGGGATCTGTAATCAAGTAACTGGTGGACATGTCGCCTGCAAAAGCAGATACCAACGCTTTCAAGTCGGCAGCCGCGTCGCTGGTCGCGGCAATTGTCGGTGCGCCGTGCGTGACCGATGCAGGGATGGTGTCTGAACCGGCATTGGCTGGATCGAGAAGTGCTTGATCAATGGCACCTGCGCAGCCTGTCTCCAAATCGAATTGGAGGCCAGCTTCCACAGCGGGCGATTCTGCACGCAATGCTTCATCTGTGACCGCGATCAGCGCCACGACCTTTTTAGCAGTGAGAGTGCTGCCAGCAAGTACAGCTTTGAGCATCGGCGCTGGGGAGGACTCTGCGACCCACCAGCCGATAACACCATTCGTGCGTGCCAACATCCGCTTGTTGAAGGCGGCTGGGCGAGTGACCAAGCCGCCTAGCACGGATTTTTCGCGCACTGCGTTGAGATACTCCACCATTTCCGGGCCGAGGTCACCGGTCGTGATTGCTGCGACAGCGGCTTTGGAGATAGCGAAGCCGTCAGGCCATCGTGCCGCCGCAAAAGTGTTCGTGAGTTCAGGCGAACCACTGCCGCCCCACTGAGCAAGTTTCAACCTGATATAGGAGCGGCCTTTTTGAACAGCGGAAATGGACATGACGTTTTTGCCTCGATGAATGGATCGGATACACGTCGAGATTGCGCTAGCGTCTTGATCAAACATGATCAACGGTGATCAAACATGTACATCCGGTGTTCTACGACTCGCACTCATCACTGTTTCGACGTAACCACCACTCCGCCAAATCGCGCATGTTGTAACTGAAGTGTCCGCGGCCTGCCGGCGCATAGATGATGCGTGGGCCTTTGTCCGCTTTGCGCAGGTTGGCGATCCAGAGCTTGCGTTGACCCAAGAGCTCAGCCGCGACCGATTCGGATACACGACCGCTGGGCATCATGTGACCGCGCTGTGCGCAACGCTGCTCCCACTCTGCGACTAGTTCAGCAACCCGCTGTTCTAGGTCGGCGGAATCGCGGAACTTGTATTGGCAATTCGGACATATGTGAATGGTCATGCTTTCCTCTGTGTCTACGCTGTGCCGGGCTTTCTCCGCAGCCTCGGCTACCGGCGAGCCGCGCGACGTGCGCGTGCACATGCCTACGTGGTTTCGTGCCTGCCGGGGCGAGTCGGTCGCAACGTTGCTGGGGCGATGTATCAAATCGTGGGTGCCGACGATACCGACGATAAAGACATACTCCTTACCCCTTATCTCTCTATCCCTCCTTTTCTTTGTTTTCTTCCGGACAAATAGAAAGTAAACGTCGGTATCGTCGGCACCCAGTAATACCAATGCTTAGAGCCGCCGGCAGTATCGTCGGTTGATCGTCGGTTCTATCGTCGGTAGCGCCCATCGAACTACCCGCCGGCAACACCGTTGCGCTCGCCCGGCAGGCCGAAGGGGTGATGATCGTCGGCATGCCGACGATAGAACCGACGATAGGTGCCCCTCACGGCAGGCATCAAATATCAACCAAAGCCTTCCCAGCATCATTGAGGTCTATCCCACACCAGCGCCGTTTTTTCCCGTCCCAACCACGTTGAACACTTTCACCGTACATGCCCGACAGTTCAGCGCTCAACTTGTTGGAGGTGATGACGGGCATTTTCCGTTGCTGCCGCCACACGTTGTACTTCTCGGTGAAGTAGGTCGGGGCAACCTTCTTATCAGGCTCCAGCACGCAATAGTCCGCCACAAACTCAGCAAGAGGCGTCCCTGTCTCATACCAATCCTGGCGCGCCTGCTTGGAGCTTTCCGGCTCATCGAATCGACCCCAACCACGCAGTCGCTGATAGCCTTCCATCGCCCACAGCGCAATGCCCGGTAGCTCATCAATCAGCTTGTCGAGCAGATCATGTTCTTCATGGTCAAAGAACGACCTGCTCAACTTGAGGATCAGGAAACGCGAACTGACAGCATCCGAGCTATCCGCAAGCTGCGGCATCTCGTTCGACAGCATCATGACCCGGACGCCAAGCTGATCGGTAATCGGTTCCTTTCCCTTACGATCTACCATGACCGGATCATTGCCCACAATGCGAAGTAAGTTCTCAACAACTGCCATCGTGTCTTTCTTACTCGACAGGCGCGCATCGCTCACAAGGAGCAACCGCTTGTTGATAGAGTCTTGAAGCCCGAACCGCTCGCCAATGGCATTGATCGCCGGGCTGGACACCATCGACTTGCCAAGCAGCCTACGCAGCACTTCGCCGATGGTGCCCTTGCCGGCGCGCTTCGGGCCGATCAGCATCAACGCCTTCTGCGCCCAACGGTCACCGGACAACACATAGCCGAACCACTCTTGCAGCAGGGCTATTTCGTCGGCCTTGTCGCCGAACAGCTCCTCAAGGAAAGCGATCCACCGCTTCGGTTCCGGTGCATTCTTGTCGTAACGCCAGTCCGCACCGTTCGGCACAAACGTGTGCAAGGTCGGCTTCGACTTCCCTGTCAGCATGTCCACGATTTCGCCAAGACAAACCATCTGTCCCTGCGCATCGACTTCGCGCCAGCTTCCGTCCGGTTCACGCACACAAGGCACCGTCAGGTCTGACGGGATCGTTTCGTTGTTCTCGATCTGGTAATAGATGGTGTTGACGTTGTGCTGCGACGTCACAAAGTCGTGGACTTCGCCTTCTGCATCGACCTGCCGGCAAAGCAGCAGTCGCTTGTACAAGATGCTTTCGACATCTTTTTTGGACACCAGCACCCAGCGCTTGCGCTTGTACTGGTACCAGTCTTCCCGGTAATAGACCAGCAGCCGAACCCCATCCATCGTGAAGTAGCGAACCAGCACGATGGTTGCCGCGCCAAACGGATTGGTACGCAGCGACGGCAGAACAGGGTTGCGTGCATCCGCATCCTCGATCTGCTCTTGTTCGGCTCGGAGCAGTCGACGCGCTTCCTCGCGTACTGATTCACCATCGGTTGGCTGCGATGGTGTTTGCGCAACGCGCTCATACGACGCACGCTTGCCCTTAACCTTGGGACTCATGCTTCGACCTGCGGACGCGCCTGATACTTCACCGGGCGCCCTGCATCGCTCTCATGCTCAAGGAAGTCCACCCATGCTTCCACGTCCGCCGGGCGGGCGAACCGACGCCGACCAACAATGAAGGTTTTGAGGTCACCGGCGTTGATCGCAGCACGGATCAGGGGCATTGCCTCGCCCGTCGCCTCTGCGATGTCCGCAAGAGACATTTTCAGCTTCGTCACCATCTCGCTTACCTCTACTTAAAGCCGCGACGAATCGCGGCGGTGAGGTAAGCGTCCCGGCGGCTTTCTCGCGAACTTTGTACGCGAGACAGGAGCGCGTCTATCTACTTGGCTGGCTTGCGAATTTTCTTCGCATTTAGGGCTTTACTTGTTTTTCGAGTTCGCCCCAAGCGTTCCAACTCTTGCTGAAGCACACGATAGAGCGTTGCGCGACTAGCAAGCTTCTTCTTGACCATCTCGTCAATGGCCTCGCTCGCATCGCGGTCGCCGGTGGCGATCAAGGTCTTGAACTTCTTGGTGAGCGAATCCTTCCTGTCAGCAGCTTCATTCGCTTTCGTTGCCGCCGACTTCGCGCCACCACGCGCAGCCCCAACCGGGCGAACACGCGAAGCAATCGCAGCCTCTGCAACTTCGCGAAGGTGCTGCCGCGCAGACTCTTTTACTATCGGGTCATTGCCCGTCGCCAGGGCTGCCCACTGCTGGATTAGCTGGATCAGCTCATCAACCGGGGACACCACCGCATCCTGACCGTCACTCATGCGATAGACACGCGTGATCTGCTGCGCGATGGGCGTGCGCGCTACCTTCTTTGATTTCCGCGCAGCGCTCATTTCCCGCCCCCAAGCATCGCCACCGCAGCCGCCAACTTCTGAGGCGCAAGGTGTGCATAGCGCAGCGTCATCGCAATGTCCGCATGGCCCAGCAATTCGCGTACCGTATTCAAGTCCACACCCGCCATCACCAGCTTGCTCGCGAAGTCGTGGCGCAGATCGTGAAAGCGAAAATCGGGAAGCTTCGCTGCTGTCACCAGCCCGTCCCAAGACTTGTTGATATTGCCCAAGCGCTCGCCGCTCGCCCCCGGAAACACCAACCCTTCGCCGCTGCCCTGCTTCTTCCAGCGCTTCAAAACTGCCAGCGCCTCTGTGTTCAAAGGAATGTGCCGCGCTTTCCTCGACTTCGCGTTGCCAACAGTGACCGTGAGCATCTTGCCGGGGATGTTCACACTGCCCCAGTCCAGGCTGAACAACTCACCCCGGCGGAGCCCAGTGTTCAACGCGAGCAGGACTAAGGGCATTAGATGATCGGTATAGCTGGTCGCCGGCCACATCGGACGTCCGTCGCCACCCCGTTCGGCAGACCAAGCATTGCCGCTCATTCGACGCTTGCGGCGCTGTTCCTCGCGCTTTTGTAGCGCTTCACGTAGCCGCTTTTCCTCGGCTTTGGTCAAGTAGCGAACTCGACTGTTGTCGGCACCTTTAGCCCGCTTAACAGTGCGCAGCGGATGTTCCGCAACCATCCCCCAATCAACCGCACGGGACAGTGCTCCACGTATACGGTCTAAGTCCCGGTTCACCGTCGCTGGCATCCTCCCTAACTTCAGCCGCGCTGCCTTGATATCTTCAACATCGCGCGCACTGACGCCGTTCAAGGGCTTCTGGTACAGCTCGCCGAACGTGGCAGCAATCGCGTCAACCGTCGCCTGCCCCGCCTTTTGATGAGCCACAGCCCATGGCCCATAGTGGTCGCTGATGAACTCCCCGAAAGTCGTCGGCTTCGCTCCGGGCGGCTTGCGCGCTTCGATCACGGCCAGCGGTGCGCCGTGCAAGTCCGTCTCTACAAGTAGTCCCTTTGCCTTCACGCGAGCCGATTCGACGGTGACGCCGGGCCACTTGCCGAGCGACTTGTCGGCGTCTGCCTTCCATCGTACGTACCAAGCCTTCACCCCTGAGGGCTGAACACGGAGGTAGAGTTGCGGAACGACGGCGTCCCACACCCGGTAGGGTTTAGCCTCCGGTTTGGCCGCCTCAACGATGAGCGGCGACATCTTCTTGAGTAACCGTCTGGCGAGCACTGAAAACCTCCGTAACCGACTCGTAACCGGAAACCGAAGTATATCGCGACGCATCGCGAAGTTTCGCCACTATACTAATCAATCACTTACATCGTAAGTCACTGATCGTAAAGGTCAGAAAATCGCGTTCGGGACGTAGAAGTCGCAGGTTCGAATCCTGTCACCCCGACCAAATTCGATGAAGAAGCCGGCCTTGCGCCGGCTTTCTTGTTTCCGAAGTCAGCTCTCCAGCGCAAGTCCGGCGAGTCGATCAAGCTCGGCCTCGACAAAACCCGCCTCGAGCCGCGCCGGACGGTTAAACGGCCCGCGCAGGCTGACACCCATGTACTCGCGCAGCAATGCGAAGAATGTGTCGACCGGCTCGACCCCGTCGCGCTCGCAGCAGTGCTGGTACCACCGGGTACCGGCGGCGACATGGGCGACTTCCTCGCGCAGGATCACTTCGAGGATTGCCGCCGTGGCAGTGTCGCCGAGATGACGTAGTCGTTCGATCATGCCGGGGGTGACATCCAGTCCGCGTGCCTCCAGCACCCGCGGCACCAGCGCCATGCGCGCGGTATCGTGCTCAGCGGTTTTCTCGGCCATCGCCCACAGGCCGTCGTGCGCGTCGAAGTCGCCGTAGGCGTGACCGAGTTCGGCCAGTCGGGCGGACAGCATCGCGAAATGACGTGCCTCGTCGTTGGCGCAACTGGCCCAGTCACGGTAGTACGCCTCCGGCTTGTCGCGGTAGCGGTAGACCGCATCCCATGCCAGGTTGATCGCATTGAATTCGATATGCGCGACCGCGTGCACCAGCGCAGCGCGACCTTCCGCACTGCCGAGTTCGCGCTGCGGCACCTGACGCGCGTTGACCAGTCGCGGCCTCACCGGGCGACCTGGCGCGCCGATTGGCTCGGGTGGTGGCGAGGCGGAGTCGGCACGCAGCGCGCCGGCCAGAAAGGCCTGCCAGGTTTCATGGGTCAGCTGCAGTTTCTCGGCCGGGTCGGTGGCGTCGAGGCAACGTTTGGCAGCGGCGTGGAGATCGGTCATGGCGTTCTCGCAGGAGCACACAGAGTGCGCTCCTGCACGTGCAAAGTGGGACGCTCAGACCACTCGTCGCGCAGCCTTGGCATCATCCGAGCGCAGCATCTGGATCTGTTCCAGATAACGCTGGTCGAGGCCGGTGACGTATTCGCCCGAGAAGCACGAGGTGTCGAACTGCCTCAACTCCTCGTTGCCGTCCTGCACGGCCCAGATAAGGTCCTTGAGGTCCTGGTAGATCAACCAGTCGGCACCGAGCATCGTCTCCACTTCCTGCTCGGTGTGGCCGGCGGCAACCAGTTCGGAGGCCGACGGCATGTCGATGCCGTAGACGTTCGGGTAGCGCACGGGAGGCGCGGCGGAGGCGAAATAGACATTCTTCGCGCCGGCATCGCGGGCCATCTGGATGATCTGCTTCGAGGTGGTGCCGCGCACGATCGAGTCGTCGACCAGCAGCACGTTCTTCTTGCGGAACTCCAGTTCGACCGGATTGAGCTTGCGGCGCACCGATTTCACCCGTTCGCCCTGCCCCGGCATGATGAAGGTACGGCCGATGTAGCGGTTCTTGACGAAGCCCTCGCGGAACGGCACACCCAGCGCCTCGGCAAGCGCGCTGGCCGCGGTACGCGCAGTGTCGGGAATCGGGATCACCGCGTCGATGCCATGGTCGGGCCGCTCGCGCAGGATCTTCTCGGCCAGCTTCTCGCCCATGCGCAGGCGCGCCTTGTACACCGACACGTCCTCCATCATCGAGTCGGGCCGCGCCAGATAGACGTATTCGAAGATGCACGGCGTGTGTGACGCGCCCTCGGCGCAGCGACGGCTGTGCAGCTGGCCCTGGTCGGTGATGATCACCGCCTCGCCCGGCATGATGTCGCGGATGCGCTTGAAGCCAAGCACGTCGAACGCTACCGACTCCGAAGCCACTGCATATTCGCGGCCCTCCGCGGTGACCCGTTCGCCCAGCACCAGCGGACGGATGCCATGCGGATCGCGGAACGCGACCAGGCCGTAGCCGAGCACGAGTGCCACGCAGGCGTAACCGCCACTGGCGCGTGCATGCACGCCGGCAACCGCCTTGAAGATGTGGTCCGGGGTCAGTTCCATCCGGTCCTGGATCTGCAGCTCGTGCGCCAGCACGTTGAGCAGCACTTCGGAATCGGACTCGGTGTTGATGTGGCGGCGATCGTCCTCGAACATCTCACGGCGCAACACGTCGGTGTTGACCAGGTTCCCGTTGTGCGCGAACGCGATGCCGTACGGCGAGTTGACGTAGAACGGCTGCGCCTCGGCCGAGCCTTCCGAGCCAGCCGTGGGATAGCGGCAATGGCCGATGCCGATGCGCCCGCGCAGGCCGCTCATCGAAGCCTGGCCGAACACGTCGCGCACCAGTCCGTTGCCCTTGTGCAGGCGCAGTCGCGAACCGTCTACCGTGGCGATGCCGGCGGCGTCCTGGCCACGGTGCTGCAATACCGTCAGTCCGTCATAAAGCGCCGATGCCACTTCGGTGGTACCGACAATGCCGATGATTCCGCACATGGTGTGTTGCCTGCTTCAGAAATTCTGAGGATGGGTGGTGGTGCTGCCTGATGTCGCAGGAGAAGCCGGGGGCGCCAATGTCGCAGGTGGGGGTATCGCAGGTGCAGGCGTCGTGCCCGATATTGGGGCGCGCAGGGAGGCAGGCAAGCTGGACATGTGCTCGAGCACCTCGGAAGAATGAATCTGATCGAGCACTTTCGACGGGTGAAAGTGCTCGCGCACGCTGGCCGATACGCCGGGGGGCACATTCTGCCCCACCCACGCAGCTGCTTCCTGGAACTGTGGCAGCAGCACGGATTGCTGCCACCACGGTTCACGCGTCAACGCCGTAAGCCCGACCAGAAAAACCAGCAGGGTCACGATCAATACGCCACGCACGAAGCCGAATACCATTCCAAACAGCCGATCGATGCCCGACAGGCCGGCACTCCAGATCAGCCGCCTTACTGCGAAACGCAGGAGTGCCCCGACGATCAGCACGACGACAAAGCAGATGCCGTAACCGACGCTGTAACGCAGGGTGGGCATCGTGATCGCGTGTTCCAGATGCGCCGACACCACCGGACCCAACGCCCACGCTGCCCAGAACGCAACAATCCAGATCACCAGCGACAGCACTTCGGAAATCAATCCGCGGAAAAGCCCGATCAGGACCGACAGGGCCAGTACGCCGAGGATGATGCAATCGGTCCAGTTCATCCGTTCATCAACCTCGTTGGCAGCCTGCTCGTTGACAGCCCGGACCGACCGCCATGGTCACGCGCACCATTCAAGGCACCGATACCACGTTGCCGTCGGTGCCCAGTTTGGCCTTGATCTGATCGCGCAGGCGCAGCGCATCGGCGCGTTGCGTCTGCGGCCCGGCGCGCACCCGCCACAGTTGCTTGCCACCCGACTGCACGGTATCGACGAAGCCATCAAAACCGTTTGTGCGCAGCTTGTCGCGCAACGCATTCGCGTCGGCCTGGTTGCTCATCGCGGCCAGTTGCACCGCCCAGCCACCCGCGCGGGCCGTGGCGTGCGAGACGGAGCCCGAGGGGGGCGCTGTGACAGCGTCGTCATGGCTGGCGTCCTGCTGTTCCAGCCGCGCCGGTACGCCGGGAATCGACTGGGTGATCTTCAGGCGTGCCGCCTCGGCAGCCGCACGTGTCTCGAACGGCCCGGCAAGCACCAGGGTGCGCGACTGGCCAGCCTGCGTAATGCTGCGACCACTGACCGGATAGCCCAGCGCACGCACGCGATGCTGCAGGCTCGTTGCACCAGCCGCGCTGGCATAGGCGCTGAGGTTCAAGGTGTAGCTGCCACGCCCGGACGCGGCGGGAGCCGCCGTCTGCGGCTGGGTCGGGACCGGGGTCGATGCAACTGCTGGTTGTGGCTTGGTCATCGGCACGCTGGCCGTCGGCCTGTTCTGCGCCGGAATCACCGGCTGGCTCGGGGAGGTACCCGAACCGGTGGTTACCGTAGTCGGCGTGGGCGCCTTGCCAGCCTCCGGATCGGTCTCCACGTCACGCGGGCGGCTCGAACCGATATTCACCGTGGCCAGCTGGCCCGTCGCACCCGGCGCGACCGCAGCCGACGGTGCTGACGATGAAGCGGCTGGTGATGTCGCCACAGCAGCAGGCGTGGCCACAGGTGCACTCGGATTCAGGCTCATGGTCTTGGTCTGCAGGTCGCGATCCGGTGCCGGTGGAATCGCCAGGCTCACCGCCTGATCACCGCTCGGTGCCGGCGACTTGCCGCTGAAGATCATGGGCAGGAACAACACCGCCAAGGCGATCAGGACAGCAGCTCCCAACAGACGTGTTTTCAAGACTTCACTCCAAAGCGGCAAACATGGCATGTAACGGCGTGATTATACCTGCCCGCGCCGAACGTCACGGCTGGTTCCCGCTCGATGCCATCAGAACGTTCAGCCGGCTGCTTCGGCGATGACTGCACTGGCCACGAAAAACGAACCGAACGCGAGAATGCGCTCGTCCGGCTGGGCCGCCGCGCGGGCTGCCGCCAGTGCACTCGCGACATCGGCATGAACGTCGAATACGGCCAGCGGCAGGGTCTGTCGAAGTATCCCGGCGAGCGCCCCCGGCGCCAGCCCGCGTGGGCTGAGATACTCCAGACCGGCCAGATGCCAGTGGTCGATGCGTGAACCGAGCGCGCCGATCACCCCGGACACGTCCTTGTCTGCCAGCGCGCCATATACCGCATGAACGCGTCCAGCCGGCTGCGTATCCAGCCATTCGGCGAGTGCACGCGCGGCCTGCGGATTGTGTCCCACGTCCACGATCAGGGCCGGATTGCCGCCAAGCGACTGCAGCCGCGCCTGCACCCGTACTTCGTGCAGGCCGGTGCTGACTGCAGCAAAGACATCCTTCGGCGCGAACGCCACGTCATCGGCCCAAAGCGCATGCAGGGCGGCAATCGCCGCGGCTGCATTGGCAAACTGCACCGGCGCGGCCAGCGCAGGCTCGGGCAGTTCCATGGCGCTGCCATCGCGATGCAGCCAGCGCCAGCCATCGGCGTGGCGTTCAGCGCGAAAATCGACTCCCGCGCGCTCGATCCGTGCACCGCAGGCAACCAGTGCATCGAGCAGGCCTGCCGGCGGCGCAAGCTCGCCGACGATGACCGGACGCCCCGCCCGCGCGATGCCGGCCTTCTCGCGGCCGATGCTGTCGCGGTCCGGCCCCAGCCAGTCCATATGATCCAGATCCACCGTGGTGACGATCGCAATATCGGCGTCGATGATGTTCACCGCATCCAGCCGACCGCCCAGACCCACCTCCAGTACCGCCACATCCAGGTCGGCACGGGCGAACAGATCCAGCGCAGCCAGCGTGCCGAATTCGAAATAGGTCAACGCAATGGCATCGTCCCGGGCCGCGCCGCGTGCCGCCTCGATCCGTTCGAACGAGGCGATCAGCGTAGCGTCATCCGCATTCGCGCCGTTTATGCGTATCCGCTCGTTGTAATCCGTCAGATGCGGCGAGGTGAAGCTGCCGACCCGCAGGCCCGCCGCCCGCAACATGGCCTCCAGCAGGGCCACGGTGGAGCCTTTGCCATTGGTGCCGCCCACCGTGATCACGCGCCGCGCCGGCGCTGGCGCACCCATCTGCTGCCAAACCTCGCGCACGCGATCGAGCCCCAGCTCGATGCTGTGCACGTTGACGCGTTCCTGATACGTCAGCCATTCGGCGAGAGTGCGAGTCATTCAGTGGCTTTGTGCTGTGGTTGGAGCGACATCCAGCGGCAACGCGCCGCCACGGACGAACAGGCACAAAGTTTAAAGCATCGCCTCAGCCAAACGGATGGATGCCGCTGTAGTGCAATGCCATGTACATGCCGAACAGGGTCCAGAACATTTTCTTCAGCGCCTTGCCTGCCAGCAGGGCCACCAGCAGGCCGAGCAACAGCGGCATGTGCTTTTCCAGCGTGCTGCGGGTGTCGTTGATGACGTTCATGTGTGCTCTCCCGCACCCCCATGGTGCAGGAGAATGATCGTCCGGAGACAGAACCGGCCACAGGGGCAGCCGTCAATCGTCGCTGGTGACAATCGTCACAACGGCACATGCCGCAGCCGCAACGCATTGCTGACCACCGAGACCGACGACAGGCTCATCGCCAGTGCGGCGATCATCGGCGACAGCGTGATACCGAACCACGGATACAACGCGCCAGCCGCCAGCGGCACGCCGACCGCGTTGTAGATGAAGGCGAAGAACAGGTTCTGCCGGATATTGCGCACCGTCGCCTGCGACAGCGTGCGCGCCCGCACGATCGCGCCCAGCTCGCCTTTCACCAAGGTCACCTGCGCGCTCTCCATCGCCACATCGGTGCCGCTGCCCATCGCGATGCCGATATCAGCAGTGGCCAGCGCCGGCGCGTCGTTGATGCCGTCACCGGCCATTGCCACGCGGCGACCTTCGGCGCGCAAGGCATTCACCACCGCCGCCTTGTCTGCTGGCGAGACATCCGCATGCACGCGGTCGATGCCCAGCTCGCGCGCCACCGCCTTTGCGGTGGTGGCGTTATCGCCCGTCAGCATCACGATACGCAGACCAGCCGCGTGCAATGCCTCGAGTGCGGCCGGCGTGCCCGGCTTGATCCGGTCGGCTACCGCCAGCAGGGCAACGAGTACACCATCGACCGCAAGGAACATCGCGGTGGCGCCCTGCCCACGCAGTTGTTCGGCGCGCGCGCTGGCGGTGCCGGCAATCGCGATATGCAACTCCGCCATCAACTTCGCATTGCCCAGTGCCACGACGCCGCCATCCACGTTCGCGCTGACACCACGCCCGGTCAGCGAACGGAAGTCCGTCGCCGTCAGCGTCATCACGCCCTCCGCCTGGGCAGCGCCCACGATCGCCCGCGCCAGCGGATGTTCGCTCGGTCGCTCCAGTGCCGCGGCCCATGCCAGCAGGCGCTCGCGAGGTTGGCCACCGAGGCTCACCAGTTCGGTCAAGGCCGGCTTGCCCATGGTCAACGTGCCGGTCTTGTCCACCACCAGCGTATCGATTTCGCGCATGGCCTCGATCGCGCTGGCGTCCTTGAACAGCACGCCGTTCTGCGCGCCCCGGCCGCTGGCCACCATGATCGAGATCGGGGTGGCCAGGCCCAGCGCGCACGGACAGGCGATGATCAACACCGATACGGCGGCGATCAGTGCGTGCGCGAATTGGGGTGGGGGCCCCAGCAGTACCCATAGTGCAAACGCCACCAGCGCGACCATCACTACTGCCGGCACGAACCACGCCGCCACCCGATCGGCCACGCGCTGCAGCGGCGCCTTGCTGCGCTGCGCTTGAGTCACCAGCGCCACGATCTGCGCCAGCATCGTTGCGCCGCCGACCTTCAGTGCGCGCATGGTCAGAGCGCCATCCTGATTCACCGTGCCGCCGGTGAGCGGATCGCCCTTCGCCTTGGCCACTGGCATGGGTTCACCGGTAAGCATCGATTCGTCGACATGGCTGCCGCCGTCCAGCACCACGCCATCGACCGGCACTTTCTCGCCGGGACGCACGCGAAGCACGTCACCGGCTTGCACCTCATCCAGCGACACCTCGCTTTCGCTGCCGTCGTCAGCGATTTGCCGCGCGATCTTAGGCACCAGACCCAGAAGTGCCTTGAGCGCTGTGCCCGTGCGTCGACGTGCACGCAGCTCCAGGAAATCACCCAGCGTGACCAGGGTGACGATCACAGCCGCCGACTCGAAATACACCGCGACGTTGCCGTGCATGTCGCGGAAACTGGGCGGGAAGAGCTGTGGCGCGATAAAGGCCGCCGCGCTGTACAACCAGGTGACGCCCGTGCCCAGCCCGATCAGGGTATACATGTTCGGCGACCACGGTCGCAGCGAACGCCAGGCGCGCACGAAGAACGGAATACCGCCCCAGATCACAACGATGGTGGCAAGCATGCCCTCGGCCCAACCGGTGCTGAGCGCCCAAGACGCAGGCAACTGCCAGCCGAACAAATGCGGCCCCATCGCCAGCAGGAACACAGGCAAGGTCAACGCCACCAGTGTCCAGAAACGCCACGTCATCCTCGACAGTTCACCATCATCGTCCTCATCCAGGCTCGGCATCATGGGCTCCAGCGCCATACCGCACTTCGGGCAATCGCCAGGGCCTACCTGCTGCACTTCCGGATGCATCGGGCAGGTGTAGACCGCGCCGGGCACTGCCGGTGGCGGGGTTGCGCGGCCTTCCGGATAAGCGAGCGGCTCGGCCACGAACTTCTCGCGGCAACGCGCGGCGCAGAAGTGGTATGTATGGCCGTCGTGATCAGCGTGGTGCTTCGCGGTGTGCGGATCCACCGTCATGCCACAGACAGGATCCTTCACCGTGTCCGCGTGGCCGTGATGAGCATCATTGTGCTGGGCCTGGTCATGATCTGCATGCGAGTGATCATGGACCTCGATCACCGCAGGCTTCGTAGTGCAGCAACTTGTCGCTGCCACCCTCGAGTCGGGCAGGCCCGAATACGTCGCTGGCGAGGCTTCGAACTTCGCCCTGCAGCCAGCGCAGCAGAAATGAAACACCTGCCCCTCATGCGTGGCTTGATGTTTCGACGCGGCTGAATCCACCCGCATGCAGCAGACCGGGTCGGTTGCCATCACCTTCACGGGTTGCTCGCCGCTGTGGCAGCAGGAAACTTGCTCGCCCATCACGACACCGCCTCATCGCTCAGCGCGCGCAGGATCGGGCACTCTTCCGGCTTGCCATGCCCGGGGCACGACTCGACCAGCTGCGCCAGCCCGTCGCGCACGCGCTGCAGCTCGGTAATCCGCAACTCGATCGCAGCCAGCCGCTGCTGCGCCCGCTGCTTCACCGCCTTCACGCCACGTTGCCGATCCGCCGACAGCGCCAGCAGTTCGCGGATCTCCTCCAGCGTGAAGCCGAGATCCTTGGCGCGGCGGATAAAGCGCAATTGCGCGATCGTACCCTCGCCATAACTGCGATAGCCCGAGGCACGTCGCACCGGTTCGGGCAACAGGCCCTCGCGCTCGTAATAACGGATCGTGTCGATCGCCACACCGACGCGCTTGGCGACGGCACCGATGGTGAGTGAGCTGGTTTGTGTGTCCATGCCACAAGTCTAGACCCATGATCCAGGTCCAGAGTCAAGAGCCATGCTGAGTGCGCTGCTAGCGGCGCGCGGCGATCAGGATGACGCGCAGCCGTCAGAGACGGCAGCCCACAGCCTATCGAGGTACGCGCAGCACTGAGTCACGCAGCGCAGCCTCATGCTGAACTTCGTCGAGACAGGCTGTTTCCTCGGTATCCAGCACGCAATGCGGCGGACGATGCATACCAGCCGGTGCAGTCGCGGCTTCGGAATTGACGCTCTTGTTGAGGTCGCCATCGACCGTGGCTTTTGTACTCATGGTTCAGCCCTTGAAGTTATGAGCGTCTTGCAGGTCATTGCAGCATGAAAGCCGCCGGCTATGGATGTGGATTAAGCGCATGAAAGGGAGTCATCAACATGACTTCCGTGATGATCAAATAACCCATGGCGGCTAGCAATACGCATCCCAGAACAGTGAGCACAAGTCGCAAGACGCCACGACCAATCCAGAGAAACATCTTGCAGCTCATCGGAGTTTTCTCCGGGCCAATTCATCCATGGGCGTCAATCCAGTCTCGTGCCGACAAGTCTGCCCTGCGCTGAAAAGCGCATACCGAAACCTGCTATCCGCTACCCACCCGACGTAGCAATTTGCCCAGCAGCTCCACACATTCCTTGATGCGCATCAGATAGGTCACTGCGAAATAAGCCACACCATAGATGCCAAGCACATAAACCGCCGTCAGTATCGGGCCATGGCTCGGCACCACATACTCGACTGCGCATGCCGCGAGAGCTGCCAGGCACGCCGCGGACCAGAGCTTGAACATGATCTGCACCGGCACGCCGGTTGGTCCCAGCTTCATATTCATCTTCCGGCGTAACAAATAGAACTCGACCCAGCCGGCCACGCCGGCCGAGGCGGTAAGACCCACTGCACCCCACTGCGCCGGCACCCCCAGCATCGAAGGCAGCAGCAAGGCACTGGCGAGACCAAGGACCGCCGTGACGGCCAGTCGCACCAGCGCAAATCGTAGCGGCGTTTTCGTGTCCCGCATGGCGTAATAGCTCGACGAATACAGGCGGCCGAATGTCGAGGCGAGCAGGCCCACGCCGGAACCGGCAAGGATCGCCCACACGTAGTAGGAATCCTTGCTGGTGAATTCGCCGGACTGGTAGAGCGCTGCCACGATCACGTTGCCCAGGGCGAAGAACGCCACGGCCGAGGGCACGACGAAGAACGCGATGCGTTCCAGCCCGCTGTCCAGTCGCGCCGAAAGACTCGCTGCCGTGGTTTCGTCGAGCTCCTGCCCTGCCATCCGCGACAGGGTGGGCAGCTCCGCCGCCGATACCGCCATGCCGAACAGGCTGATCGGCAGCATGTTGATCGAGGCCGCCGTGGTCATCGCCGCCATTGCGCCGCGGCCAAGCAGGGTCGAGATCGCCTGATCCACGAAGGCACTGATCTGCACCACGCCGCGCCCCACCGCCACCGACATGAAGCTGCCGACGACCTGCCGCACATGAATGCTGCGCAGGTCGAGGCGCAGTCGCATGTCGGGCACCAGCTTCAGCACCGACGGCAACTGAACCAGAAACTGCAGCAGACAGCCCAGCACCGTGCCCCAGGCCAGATAGACGATCAGCTTGTCGGACGGCAGGTTCCTGAAGACCAGCAACGTCACGATCATCGACAGGTTCCACACCACCGGCGCGACGTAGGACAGGAAGAATTTATGGTGGCTGTTGAGGATGCCCAGGCACCATGCCGACCAGACCAGGACACCGGTGCCGGGAAACAGGATCCGCACGATCAGGATCGTCAGCTCGCGCTTCTCGCCGCTGTAACCGGGTGCGATCAGCCACAGCAGCCAGGGCGTCGCCACGACGCCAATGGCAACGATGATGGAAATGACCAGGGCCAGGATGGCAGCAATCGCCCCGGCCAGACGTCCGGCGTCCTCGCGCTTGCCCTGGCCAAGCAGGCCGGCGTACACCGGAATGAAGGATGCCGAGAGCACGCCTTCGCCGAACAGGTTCTGCAGGAAGTTGGGCACGCGCAGTGCCGAGCTGAAGATGTCGGCGGCATCGGACAGGCCGAAGTAGTGCGAGAAAACCCGCTGGCGTACCAGGCCGAAGATTCGGCTGCAGAGGATGCCCGCCCCGACCAGTACGGCGTGCTTTCGACCAGCCTCCTTCGCCATGCTCACACGCCCGCTCAAAACGCCGAGCCTATCATTTACGCGAGTGATGCCTCTACGTCCATCTACAGCAGCTTGCGGTAGACAATGAAGCCGGACTTCTCGGCAACCTGGTCGTAGAGCCGCATCGCAACGGCATTCGTCTCATGGGTTTGCCAGTAGACGCGCTGGCAGCCCGCATCGCCGGCCCGCCGGTAGACATCTTCGATCAGCGCACGGCCCACTCCCTTGCCCCTGGCTGCCTCAATGGTGAACAGGTCCTGCATGTAGCAGCTCGGGCCCAGCTGGATCGTGCTGCGGTGATAAAGGAAGTGCGCCAGGCCAAGCATCACCCCTGCATTTTCGGCGACCAGCGCGTGCATGGGCTCGTAGACATCGAAGAAGCGCGACCACGTCGTCTGCGTGATCTCGGTCGGCAATGCGGTCGGTCCGCTCCGACCATAAAAGGCGTTGTAGCCATCCCAGAGCACCTTCCAGGCCGGAAAATCTCCTTTTTCCACTGGCCGTATCACGATCTTCTGATTCACGCGGATACCCTTGATTCCCCTGGCTGGCGGATAGCAGCAATTCGATACATCAAGCGGAGTCATGATGCAGCACGTTCATGCCACGGCATCCTCCGCCGCCACAAACCCACCGGTCTGCCGCCGCCACAGCCGCGCATACAGTCCCTCGTGCGCGATCAGTTCCGCATGAGTGCCGGTTTCCACGACCTGCCCCTTGTCCAGCACCACCAGCCGATCCATCCGCGCGATGGTGGACAGCCGGTGGGCGATCGCGATCACCGTCTTGCCCTGCATCAGGATGTCGAGGCTGTCCTGGATCGCCGCCTCGGCTTCCGAATCGAGCGCCGAGGTGGCTTCGTCGAGCACCAGGATCGGTGCGTCCTTCAGCAATACACGGGCGATGGCTATGCGCTGGCGCTGGCCGCCACTGAGTTTCACGCCACGCTCGCCCACCAGCGCCTCGTAACCGATGCGGCCTTCGCCGTCGACCAGTTGCGGGATGAATTCGTCCGCGCGCGCCTTGCGCACGGCGTCGAGGATCTGCGCTTCGCCAGCGTCCGGGCGCCCATACAACAGGTTGTCGCGGATCGAGCGATGCAGCAGCGAAGTGTCCTGGGTGACCACCCCGATCTGCGAGCGCAGGCTTTCCTGCGTGACTTGCGCCACGTCCTGGCCGTCGATCAGGATGCGACCGCCTTCGAGGTCGTACAACCGGAGCAGCACGTTGACCAGGGTGGACTTGCCGGCGCCTGATGGCCCGACCACGCCGATCTTTTCGCCGGAACGCACAGTCAGGTCGAGCCCGGCGATCACTCCGCCCTGTTTGCCATAGTGGAAGTGGATGTCCTCGAAACGCACCCCGCCGTTGGTCACCTCCAGCGGCATCGCGCCTTCGCGATCCTGCACCATACGCGGCTGCGAGATCGTGGTGATGCCGTCCTGCACGGTACCGACGTTCTCGAAGATGCCGTTGACCACCCACATGATCCAGCCCGACATGTTGTTGATGCGGATCACCAGGCCGGTCGACAGCGCAATCGCACCCACGGTCACCTTGCCCTGGCTCCACAACCAGATCGCCAGTGCCGAGGTGCCAACGATCAGGAAGCCGTTGAGCGTGGTGATGCTGGCATCCATCAAGGTGGTGGTACGCGTCATCCGGCGCAGCTTGCCGGTCTGCTCGGCCATCGCATCGGCCACATAGGCTTCCTCGCGACGCGTGTGCGCAAAAAGCTTCAGGGTGAGTACATTGCTGTAGCCATCGACGATGCGGCCCATCAGTTTCGACTTCGCCTCCGATGCCTTCCAGGAGCGCTCCTTGACCCGTGGAATGAAGAAGGCGAGCAAGCCAACGTAGACGAATACCCAGCTAACCAGCGGTACAGCCAGCCATACGTCAGCCTGTGCGAACAGCGTGACTGCGCTGCCGGTGTAGATGATCACGTACCACAGCGCATCCACGATCTGCACTGCCGATTCACGCAGCGAACCGCCGGTCTGCATGATGCGGTTGGCGATCCGCCCGGCGTAGTCGTTCTGGAAAAAGCCCAGGCTCTGCCGAATCACGTAGCGATGGTTCTGCCAGCGGATGCGGTTGGTCAGGCTTGGCATGATCGCCTGGTTCACCAGCAGATCATGCAGGCTGCCGAGGATGGGCCGTGCCACCAGCGCAACTACGGCCATCCAGACCAGGCTGCGGCCATGCTGCTGGAAGAAGTCCGCCGGCGTGCCTTTCGTCATGTCGACGATGCGCCCGATGAAACCGAACAGCGACACCTCCACTACCGCCACGCCGAAGCCGACCACGATCGTCGCGGCGAACACCGGCCATACCTGGCGCAGGTAAAACAGGTAGAAGCGCCCTACTGACGAGGGCGGCATGTCGTCGACCGGTTCCTTGAACGGGTCGATCAGGGATTCGAACCAGCGGAAGATCATGGGCAGTCCGGCTTGGCGTGGACGGGCATTGTGCTTGAAGCGCACCATGCCCGGTGTGACCATATGGCGCCACGCATGACAGGATGCAAGCATGTCGATCGAAACGTTCGAAGGCGCCTGCACCTGCGGTGCCATCCGCTTCCGCCTGAACAGCGCACCGCTGTTCGTGCATTGCTGCCATTGCACCTGGTGCCAGCGTGAATCCGGAGCCTCTTTCGCGCTCAACGCGATGATCGAAGCGGATCGGTTGCAACTGCTGCAGGGAGAACCGATGCTGGTGGATACACCATCCCAAAGTGGCAAGGGACAGCTGATCGCACGCTGCCCGCAATGTCACGTCGCGTTGTGGAGCCACTACGCGGGCGCGGGCAAGGCCGTGGCGTTCGTGCGCGTGGGCACCTTGAGGGAACACGACCAACTGCCTCCGGACATCCACATCTTCACGTCGACCCGGCAACCCTGGGTGGTGCTTCCACCGGGCACGCCTGCCGTGGACGAGTACTACGACCGCAACCTGTACTGGCCTGAAGCGAGTCTTGCGCGGCGTGAAGCCCTGCTGGCCCGTCATCCACGCTGAGTCTTTCGCGCTGACCTGGAGCGAGGCACCGTCCAGCCTGAACATCATGCGAAAGCCTGAACGCTTCGGCAGTCATTTCGATTGACCCGTCCGGATCAGGCCTTGATCATCCACGGATGCCTACCTTGTCCCGCTACCTCCTGATCCTGCTGCTGGCGGTGTCCAGCAGCAACCTGCCGGCGCAGGATGCACCCAGCGCCACGACGCCGGCACCCACCCCGGCGCAAACACTGACCCAGCTGCGCTCCCAGCTGGACAGCATCAAGGCCACGGTGGATGCCGCGAAGCATGATGTCCCGCTGAGCGACCTGCGCGCCAGCGCGCTTGCCGTGCAACAGCAGGCAGACCAACTGGGCTCCACCCTGTCGCCACAATCCGCCAGTCTGCAGGCCCGACTGGACGTGCTCGGTCCACCACCGGCCAAGGGGGCGCCGCCCGAATCGGCCGAACTCGGCGCGCAACGCCGACAATTGGGCAAGGCCAAGAATGATCTGGACAGCCAGGTCAAGCAGGCCAATTCGCTGAGTACCGAAGCCGCCCAGCTGGCCGCACACGTCGCCGAATTGCGGGCGGACCAGTTCCAGGCCCAGCTTGCCTCACGCACGGCCACACCCTTCAGCCGTGCATTCTGGATCGACCCGATCAAGGCATTTCCCGATGACGCAGCGCGTGTCACGCGGCTGGGCAACGAGGTCATGGCAGTCATTGGACAGGCCTGGCAACCGCCCAACCGCGTGCCGTTCGTGCTGTGTCTGATCATCGCTGTGCTGTTGCTCAGCGTCGGGCGCTGGCTGATCGAACGTGCAGTGGTGAACGTGACGACGAACCGCATGCCTGCAGGCCGGCTGCGGCGCAGTGCGCTGGCGGTGGCGGTGACGCTGGCCTCCACGCTGGCGATCGGATTGGCTGCGCACTTCGCCTATCTCGCGCTGAACTGGAACGACCTGCTGGATGAAGATCTGGACGACCTGGCGCGCAAGATGGCGCGGCTCGTCACGTTCGCTGCCTTCATGGCCGGCCTCGGCCGCGCCATGCTGTCCAACAAGCGCCCGTCCTGGCGCCTTCCGGCCCTGTCCGATGAAGCAGCGCACCGATTGCGCTCGTTTCCCTGGCTGCTGGGTGCTGCGGCACTCCTGCTTGGCGTCAGCGAGAGCATCAACAACGCGATCGGCGCCAGTCTCGCGACCACGGTGACGACACGCGGGCTGCTCACCGTACTGATCGGGTTGCTGGTTGGCAGCGCGCTGATTCGCCTGGGCCAGTCACGCCGCGCCATATTGGCCTCCGGCGAATTGCCCGAGCGACGGCCACTATGGGTGGGCCTGGTCGTGGCGGCAGCCTTTGTCGGCGTCGGCATCACCCTGCTCGGCGTAGCCACGGGCTACATCGCGTTCGCGTTCTTCATCGCCCGGCAGATGCTGTGGGTCGGCGTGATCCTCACCTCGCTGTACCTGCTGATGCACCTGGTCGACGACATCTTCGACACGGTATTCGCGCCCAAGGGACGCACCGGCAAGCGCATGCAGAGCAGTTTCGGGCTGCCCGTCAGTGCACTGGAACAGACCGGCACGCTGTTGTCCGGCCTCACCCGCGCGATCCTGCTGATCCTGGCCGTGGCGTTTGTGCTGGCACCCTTCGGCGCCGGCCCGCAGGAACTGGCCGGCCGCGTGGGCAGCCTGCTGTCGGGTGCTTCGCTGGGCAAGCTCAAGATCGTGCCCGGCGACATCTTCGATGCCGTACTGCTGTTCGCGCTCGGCATGATCGTGCTGCGCGTGATCAAGCGCTGGCTGAGCGAACAACTGTTGCCGAAGACCTCGCTCGATCCCGGCATGCAGAACTCGATGGTTACCCTGCTCGGCTATGTGGGTGGCGTGCTGGTGTTCGGGCTGGCGCTGGCCGGCCTCGGCGTGGACCTGCAAAGCATCGCGTGGATGGCCAGCGCGCTGTCGGTCGGCATCGGCTTCGGCTTGCAGGCGATTGTGCAGAACTTCATCTCCGGCCTGATCCTGCTGGCCGAGCGCCCGGTGAAAGTGGGTGACTGGGTCAGCATCGGCGGCGTCGAGGGCGATATCCGCCGCATCAATGTGCGTGCCACCGAGATCCAGATGAGCGACCGCTCGACCATGATCGTGCCGAACTCGCAGTTCATCACCTCGAACGTGCGCAACGTGACCCTGGCCAATGCGCAGGGCCGCGTGCAGATCAAGTTGCCGATGCCGCTGGATACCGACGCCAGCAAGGCGCGTGAACTGATCCTGGAGGTGTTGCGCGCGCACCCCGGCACGCTCGGCATGCCGGCACCGAGCGTGCAGCTGGACAACCTTGACGGGGGCTCGATGCTGTTCAGCTGTACGGCCTACGTCAACAGCCCACGCGATGTCAGCAGCGTGAAAAGCGACCTGCTGTTCGAGACACTCGAACGCCTGCGCGACGCCAAGCTGCCGATGACAAGCCCGCAGAGCATGGTGGTGCGCAACCTGCCACCGATTGCCGAGAGCAATGACGACAAGGATTGAGCGCGGTTTGCATTGATGATGTAGCGACTGATGATCGGTGACTGACCGGACAGCTTCACATGACGGCAACCTGCCACGGCGCTAGCCTGATGTCCGGTTCCCGCCACCGGAGTCACCGTCATGCCCACATCCGCAACAACTGGCAGCACGATCATCCCCGGCCTGCGCTACCGCAACGCCCACGCCGCGATCGACTGGCTGTGCAAGGCCTTCGGTTTCGAAAGGCATGCCGTATACGAGAACGACCAGGGCAGCGTCGAGCACGCCCAACTCTCTTACGGCAGCGGCATGATCATGCTCGGTGACGTGCGCGACAATGAATTTGGTCGGCGCATGGCGCAGCCCGAAGAAATCGGTGGCCGCGAAACGCAATGTCCTTATGTGGTCGTCGCCAACTGCAAGTCGCACTATCTGCAGGCCAAAGAGGCCGGCGCGGTGATCGTCGACGACTACGCCGAGAAGGATTATGGCGGCGCCGGCTACAGCTGCCGCGATCCGGAGGGCCACTTGTGGTCCTTCGGCAGCTACGATCCATGGCATGCATCGTGAAGAAAAAACGGGCCGGTGTGAACCGGCCCGTTGCTGGTATCTAGCGATCGAAGCCCTCGGTTACGAGCACTTCTCACCTTTGGCTGCGTGATAACCCGCTGCCGCCGCGTCCGAGGCGCTCATGTACTTGCCCTCCTTGGTGGTGCCGTACCACTTGCTGCCCTGGCAGTGATACGCCTTGCTCTTGCTACCGGTATTGACCCACACCTGGCCCGGACCACCACCCGCGGCAGGCGTGGCTGCCGGCGCCGGCATCGCATGGGACGACTTCATCGCGGTGTTCGAAGCCGGGGCGGCTGCGGCGGCCGGAGCCGCAGCGGCGGCTGGTGCTGCGCCGGCGGCGGCGTACCACTCCTTCACACCCTTGTGACCCTTGCACGCACCTTTCTTGCTGGCCTGACTGGAATAGCTGCCGTCCTTGCACTGGCCGGTGGAACCAGCGGGCGCGGAAGCCTGCTGGGCATAAACGGCGGAACCGGCAAACAGGCAGGCCAGTGCCACGGCAAACAAAGCTGACGATTTCATCTTCGGACTCCCTCCAACGTGAATTCGCATAACGGAACGGGCAATCACGATCTGCTTGTAATGAATCGCCCCTCCCGTCTTGTCGGTCCCATGCCTGTTGCCTTCCGCATGAAGCGGGATGCGACTGCCTGCGACGACACCCAGACATCCGCAACGGCGATGCCTGCTCCAAGACTATGCCGCAAAATTGTGACGACAAGTCAGAACCGGCATCCAGCGTTTATTTGTCAGACGGCGATATCGCATGAATTTGCGAAACAGTCGCCTGCCAGCGCTCAGGGGGCCGCTATCGCTGGTGCCTTCAACTTCGAATCCGGTCGCGCAATGGCGTACATCTCCCAGCTGATCTGCTTGAGCATGCCCTGGCGATCCTTGCCCTGCACGTAGAGATCGAAATGCGTGCGATCGGGCAGGAAGTGGAACTCGGATTTCGCATGCAGGCCATCCAGCACGGCCTGCAGCCTGTGCGCGGCACCGTCCAGATAGAACGTATCGGCGGTGCCTACATACAAGTGGATCTTGCCATCCAGATCGGCCTTGAGCTGCGGCCACTGCTGCTGCAGGCGGTATGCGATGTCGTAGTGATCACGCCAATAGGCAACCACCGCGGGATCGACGGCGCCGGTGTCGCGGTCGAACATCGGCTCGGGCTGGCCGTCCTGGCCACGCGGCGAAAACACCCAGTCGAACGAGGCCAGCTGGCCGCCGTAGGAACCCAGCACGCGCTCAAGTTTTGCAAACTGCTCGAACGTGCCGAGCACCTTGGCGTGATCGCGCACCAGCGGGTAAGCCGAGCCATCCGGCCGGTGGTATGCATTGGCGTTTGGCGCATACAGGTCGATGCCGGTGAAGTCATGGAAGTCGCCGGGATCGGGCGAAGTCGACCAGGTACCGCCGAAGACTTTCGGATAACGCGTCTGCAACCACAGCGTGGCCCAGCCACCGGAAGAATGGCCATTGAGGAAACGCCCATTCGGACGACCGTCCATCCGGTAATGCGACTCCAGTTGCGGAATCAGCTCCTCGGTAAGCGCATGGCCCCACGGGCCGTTGTTTACCGAATCAGCGAACTCATGGGTACCGGTCGGGCTCGATTCGTCGAGGAACACCCAGATCATCGGCGGCATCTCGCCCTTAGCCATCGCCGCATCGACATTGGACAACGGCCCCATCACGCGATCGTTGTTGCCACCGAATCCCTGCGTGTAATACACCGTGGGATAGCGCCCGGAGGCCTTGGCGTCGTAGCTCGGCGGCGTCAGCACCCAGCCGCGCATGTGGATCGGCCGGCCCCAGAAGGCGCTCAACGACGGACTGACGAAATCCAGCAGGGTCGCATGCCGGCGCGCCGCGGCCAGTGCTTCACGGATGGCCGCGGGTGCCGAAGCCGATGGCGCCCATGGATCACGTGCCGGCACCGCCCTGGTCAGGGTCAGGGTCGGAATGCTGGCGGTGGGCAGCTGGATTTTCATCACCTCGCTGACCAGGTCGCCGGCACCACGCCCGGTGTAGTTGTAGCTGTGGTCGACATCGAGCACGGCCTGCACGTAGTAATCGCCCGGCGGCAGCTGCGAATAACCTGCCGGAAACGCCAGACGGTCGGCATCGAGATCGATGCTCTGCCCTGGCGTCCAATGGCTTACCTCCCGCGCGGCCACGCTGGTTTCGGTGGCACGGAACGGGTTGGCATCCACCTCGTCGACCACGCTGCTCTTGCCGCCGGATTCAGCCTTCGCTTCAGCCTCTGCGGTCTTCGCATCGATCGCGAACAAGAGCAAGCGGCCCGAGGTCGGCTGTGCCGAAGCCGCACCGAGCTGCACATGAAAGAAGCGATGGGTGGGAACGGCGGGGGTGTCCTGCCGCGCGAAGGCAACGCCGGACAGCAGACCAAGACACAGCAGGCCTGCAACAGCGTGACGGTGGTAGTTCATCAAGAATTCCCCTGGTAACCGAATATTCGAAATGACCGCGTCGCGGCCGATGCCACACGCACGCCATGGCACAAACAGCTCAACTTGTCCGCTTCAACACCAGCGCATCGTGGCCGTCGCGCCGGCTGATGATCCCGACCACCCTGCCGTTGGCGTCGCGCTGCACGATCTTGCGCAACCGCGGCTGCCCCGGCGTGAACAACACATCCCGCGCCTCCGCCTTCATGATGCGCGGCTTGCCGCCATTCAACGCGTCGGCGAGTTCGTTGCCCTGTCGACTGATCACCAGGGTGACATCCGGGCCGGCCTTGTACGTACCTACGTATTCGTCCAGCACCGCCACCGGCAGCGCGATGGCGGGCGGGTCCTGCGGCACTGCGATGGTCTGGCTCGAGATCATGCGCCAGCCGGCGGCCTCTTTCAGCCACACCTCGGTCGAGCGGTAGTTCGCATGCGATACCTGCCCGGCCATGGTCACCGTGGACTGGTCGGTGAAGCGGGTTACCGCCACCGTGCCGTAGACCTCGACATTGAAGTCGGTTTGCACCAGATGATTGGACATGCCTTTCGGGGGCGGTCCAGCGCTGGTCAGAATGTCGTGCTTCGATGACACGCTGCCATCCTCGTTCATGAAGGTCACCCGATCATCGAGATATCGATCGAACACGGCAGCATTGCCGATCGCCGACGCATCGGAGAATTCCTGCGATTGCCGCTTGATCAATGCGGCAACATCCTCCGCGGCAAAGGCAGGCAAGCATCCTGCGAGCAGGGCCAGCACGGTGATTTTCGAGACCACACAACGCCACCTCGACATGATCAATCCCCTTGGCATAATTGATGAAATCGCGATATCGGACAGCACGCAGCGGCAAGTCGCCACTGCGCTGGCAACGACAGCTCCACCATCGCTCACTCTTTTTCGGCAGCCGACTTGACCGGCGTCAGCCGCAAGTCCTGGAAGTCGAAACTGAAATCGGTTAACGGCGAGATCGGCTGCATGCGAATCTCGCGAACATGACCGTCCACATCCATGCTGAAGTTGACGAATGCATCGGCGTTGAGCGCACGATCGTCCCAATGCACGGTGAAAGTGTCGTGCTGCCACGGCGTCATCGTGCCGATCAGCTGCGCGGTCTTCGAGAAGCGCAGGCGCAACTTGCCGTTCTCGTGGCTGATGATGACGTCGCCGTACCACGGATCGCGATAAATACCAGCGTATTGCGCCAACGGCAGCGACGGTTTGCTGTTCTTGTCGCGAGCGGCCTCATGCTTGGCCAGACTGTCGTCGGCCTTGGCTTCGCTTTGCTTCACCGCCTTGCCGTACACCGCCACCCAATCCGTCAATGGAGCCGCCGTCTTCTGGTCCGGATTCAGATAGGCGTCGAGCACGCGATAAGTCACCGCATTGAACGCGGCTCCGGACTCCTGGTTGGTCAGCACCACCACGCCCAGATGCAGTTCCGGCACCAGCGTCACGCGCGAGACCATGCCCGGCCAGCCGCCGGTGTGCCAGACCAGCCGCTGGCCGCGGTAGTCGGACAGGAACCAGCTTTCGCCGTAACCGTAGAAGTGTGGCACCAGCGGCACCAGCTCCGGGATCGGTGGCTTGCCGATGGTGATCGGGGTCAGCATCGACCACATCTGCTGCTGGCTATCCTCGGAGAACAGCCGTACCGGCTTGCCATCCGCACCCTTGGTCGGCAACACGCCACCGGCCAACTGCACGTTCATCCATTTGGCCAGGTCATGCACGCTGGCATAGATACCACCAGCGCCGGGATCGTTGAGCCAGGCCATCGGCGGCACCGGTTCGAGATCCTTGAAGTTGGCCTTGGCATGACCGATCGCCACGTCCATGCCGGGTTTGAGGTAGGTCTTGTCGATCAGCGATTCATCCATGCCGACCGGCTTGAAGATGTGCTCGCGCACGTAGTCTGCATAGCTCTGGCCGGAGGCCTGTTCGATCACCAGCGTGGCCACCGCGAACAGGATGTTGTCGTAGGCGTAGCCGCTGCGGAAACCGTTCTTGATCGGCACATTGCGCAGCCGTTCGACCACTTCCTTCGTCGTATAGGACGTCGGCGGCCAGTACAGCAGATCGCCTGCACCGAGCGAGAGACCGCTGCGATGCGCCAGCAGGTCGCGGATGCGCATTTCGTGCGTGACGTACGGATCGGACATGCGGAACCACGGCAGGTGATCGATCACCCGGTCGTCCATCTTCAGCTTGTCCTGCTCGGCCAGCTGCTGCAGCGACGCAGCGGTGAACGCCTTGGTATTGGAGGCGATCGCGAACAGCGTGTGCGCATCGACCGGCTCCGACTTGCCGATCTCGCGCAGGCCGAAGCCCTGCTCCATCACCACCTTGCCGTCCTTGACGATCGCCACCGCGATGCCCGGCACGTCGAAGGTCTTGCGCGCGCTGTCGACGTAGGCGCCGAAATCCTGCAGCTGCGCCGGCAACATCGGTTGCACGATGTCGTGCGTGCTGACCGGCAATGCAGCAGGTTTCGTCGCTGGCGCCTGCGCCCCCGCACTGCCGGCAAGCACGAGCAGTGCGCAACAACCCGCCAGGCGCAGGGAAAGGAATCGCTGGGACATCGAAGGCTCCGCTGATAGGGCAACCGCGCCACTATCGCGACAAATTGCGCGGGATACCAGCGCTGGAAGTCACACACGATCGTACGATCATGCAACCTGTCGGCCACGCCACTCCTTCCATCCGTCACTGGCCTGCAGCCGGCTAAGATGTGGTCTCCACGTCACGCACGACCCATCCGATGTCCGCCGACCTGTTTGCCAGCCCGCCGTCTACTGACTGCCAGCACATCCGCGTCGGCATCGGTGGCTGGAACTACGCGCCGTGGCGCAACAACTTCTACCCGGCCGGACTGGTGCAACGGCGCGAGCTGGAATACGCCAGCCGCCAGCTGCGCACGATCGAGATCAATGGCACCTATTACGGCGCGCAGAAGGCAGCGACCTACGCGAAGTGGGCCGCGGAGACTCCGAGTGGCTTTGTGTTCTCGCTGAAGGCGCCGCGCTATGTCACTGAAGGCAAGCGACTGGCCGAGACCGGCAAGGGCATCGGCAGCTTCGTGCATGGTGGTCTGGCTGAGATGGGCGACCGGCTGGGACCGATCCTGTGGCAGCTACCACCATCACGCCCATTCGATGCCGACGATCTGGCGGCGTTCCTGGGCGCGCTGCCACGCGAGTTGAACGGCCAGCCACTGCGGCATGTGCTTGAGGTGCGCCACCCCAGCTTCATGAACGAGCGCTACGTGGCACTGGCGCGCAACCATGCGGTGCCGACCGTCTTCACCGACTCACCTGACTATCCCTCGCTGGCCGACCTCACCGGCGATTTCACCTATGCAAGATTGATGTGCAGCGCCGACGGGATCTCCACCGGCTACGCATCGGAGGCGTTGGATCATTGGGCCGAACACGCGCGCACCTGGGCCGCAGGCAGCGATATCGGCGAGCTGTCGCATGCAGCCACACTGCAACCGGCAAGCCGACCGCGCGACGTGTTCGTGTTCTTCATCAGCAGCGCCAAGCATCGCAACCCGGCTGCAGCGATGGCACTGCAGTCGCGCATCGACGGCAATCACTGAATTCAACAAACCGCTCGCTGCATGTTGTCACTTCCGGGCTTATCAGTAGGCATGGCCTGCACTAAGCTCTTCCCTGCATCCTCACGCCAGCCACTCGCATGCGCCGACTTCCCCATCTGATCCTGCTTGCCGTGCTGGTGCTCGTCATGATGTGGTGGCACCGGCATGTGCCATCGCAGATCGGGCCGACCAATTCTGTCGCGACCTCGCCGGCTGACAACGGTACAGCGTCCACGCTGCCGGCATACCTGCCGCCGGAAGCACGCGACACGCTGGCTCTGATCGCCCATGGCGGACCTTTCCCGCACAGCCAGGACGGTGTGGTATTCGGCAACTACGAACACCTGTTGCCGGAGCAGCCGCGTGGCTATTACCACGAATACACAGTGGAAACGCCCGGCGCGGGCAATCGCGGCGCACGGCGCATCATCACCGGTGGCACGCCACCCGACATCTACTACTACACCGACGACCACTACCGCAGCTTCCGCAGTTTCAAGGTCAGCCCGTGAGCGCACACGGCCTCGATCCGGACCTGACCCGGCCGACCCAGAGCGGCGTGTATTTCGTTGGTGACGGCGATCTCGATCGTCTGGCCAGGACCGCGCTTCGCGACGAGCTGCATGTCAGTCGCACGGATCTGGCTGGCTGCCGCGACAAGGACGCGCTGCTGCGCCGCCTCGCCGTATCACTGCAATTGCCAGCCACCTTCGGCCAAAACTGGGACGCACTGGCCGACTGCCTGCGCGATCCGCACCGGGTACCGGCGTGGGGCCACGTGCTGCTGTTCGATCATGTCGACGAACTGCGCCGGGCCGCCGAGGCCGACTACGACACCCTGCTGGGCATCCTCGACGATGCTGCGACATTCGGCAGCGAGCACGAGACACCGTGGTTCGCGTTTCTCGCGCTCCCCGACGACGCGCTCGACAGCAGCCACGCCGCCTCCTGAAACCAGGTCATCCCAGCTACCCCGGAACATCATGCAAACCATCGAATTCGAATTGGAAGGCGACTACGTCGAGCTCAACATGCTGCTTAAGCTGGTCGGCCTGTGCGACAGCGGCGGTGCCGGCAAGGCCATCGTCGCCACCGGTGCGGTCAAGGTCGATGGCGTCACCGAACTGCGCAAGACCTGCAAGATCCACGCAGGCCAGGTCACCACCATCGACGACGTGGAAATCCACGTACTGGCCGATCCCGAGGCCTGAAGGGAACTTCGAATAACCGTGCCCCCATGCTCGTCATCCCGGCGAAAGCCGAGATCCCGTGACTCCACGTCTTTGCAACCCAACGGCACTGGATTGACCAGCTTCGCTGTTGTGGAGCTTTTCAGTTTTCGCTGGAATGACGGCTTATGAAAGGCTTTTTTGAGGCTTCCTAACCTGGCACGTTGTCCGGCAAGTTCAGCAGCCGCTGATCGAGCTGCGGGTGCGCCGGCAGCCTGATCAGGAATTCCCGCTCCAGCGCCTGGCGGATCTCGGCGACGCTGCCCAGCATGCGTCGCTCGGGTTCAAGCCCGATGCGCCGCACGGTGAATTCGCGGTTGCGCAAACTCAGCCGGCGATCCGATGTTGTGCGTGCCACATTCAGGTTGTAGACGAAGAACGAGTCCGGATGCGTCGACACATAGTGATTGGCCACGATGTAGTCGATCAGCGGCACCGGGCGCAGGTCGAAGCGATACAACGACAACCACTGCCCGCGCACCAGTGACTGCATGCGCCAGTCGCCATCCATCTGCACCAGCCGGCATGGCTCCAGCGGGGTCGCCTGCTCGGTATCCGCCTGCAACCGCAACGCACCGGAAAGATTCTGTCCGCCAAAGCCGACGTCGACCAGCCAGCTCTCCCCGGCCAACTCGACGCGCAACAGCATGTGCGTCTGTGGCGTCACCGCATCCTCAGGCCGCGTCCACAGCACGCGCGCGATCAGCCCCGACACCTCGAAACCGATCGTCCGCAACACCGCAGCGAACAGCAGGTTCTGCTCGAAGCAGTAACCGCCGCGGCCGTCCTGCACCAGCTTGCGCTGCAGCGCGGCCAGCTCGAGATCGACCGGCAGGCCGAGCAGCGGATTGAGATTCTCGAACGGGATCGCGGCCACATGGGCGATTGCCAGCGCATGCAGGGTCGGCAACTGCGGTGCGACTGGGCCTGCATGGCCGATGCGCCGGAGGTAGGCCTCCATGTCGATGGATCCACTCATTGGCTCAATATCCACGGGCTCGATATTCGGGAAATCGGGACCACGATAGTACCCGCCTGCTGATGGTCGTCACCCAGGTAACCAGAGCCACACTGGCAGCGAAGAGACAGTATCCGACGCATGCAACGGCATTCGCATTGGCCGTCGTTGCATCTGTTGCATCTGTTGCAGGCGCTTCCACGTAGCTTCATGGACCGAAGATCGGCCCGATCAACCACTGTCAACGAGGCACACCATGATTCGTCGAACTGCCATTCACGTTATTCCGCTAGTCGCCGCCTTGATGGTAGCCGGGCTGAGCGCCTGCCAACCCGCTGCGGCCAGCGATGCGCAGGCTCTGCCCGCGCCCACCGTGGATGCGCCAAGGAGCGCCGCCGCGGGCGAGCAGACCGCGGTACTGGCCGGCGGCTGCTTCTGGGGCATCGAGGCCGTGTTCGAGCACGTCAAGGGCGTGCACAAGGTGGTGGCCGGCTTCTCCGGCGGCGCCGCCGACACGGCGCACTATGACGAGGTCAGCGACGGCGATACCGGCCATGCGGAGTCGGTCCGGGTACAGTTCGACCCAGTCAAGGTCAGCTACGGCCAGTTGCTGCAGGTGTTCTTCTCGGTCGCGCTCGATCCCACCGAACTCAATCGGCAGGGTCCGGACAGCGGCACGCAATACCGCTCTGTGATCTTCTACGGCAACGACGAGCAGAAGAAGATCGCCACCGACTACATCGCCCAGCTGACGGCAGCCAAGTCCTTCCCGGCACCAATCGTGACCCAGGTCGTGCCGCTCAAGGCGTTCTACCCGGCCGAGGCGTACCACCAGCATTACTTCAGCGAGCATCCGGACAATCCGTACATCGTCATCAACGATGCACCCAAAGTCGCGAATCTGCAGAAACTGTTCCCGACGCTGTATCAGCCGGATCAGCAAGTGGTGGATGTTCAGCTGCACTGATACCGGATCAGGTTTGACTTGCATGAGGCGGCACGAGCCCCATGTCTGGACTTCCGCACCCTTAACGCGCCTGCCCTGATGTGCTCCCCACGTGCCGCCTCACGCTCATTCATCGCCGGCTGAATCCACCGAACTCACCCGCAGCTTCCTGGGCGTGTTCCGCTACAGCGGGCGGGCGCTGGAACTGGTCTGGAGCACCAGCCGCCCGTTGACCGTCGCACTGGCGTTGCTGACGCTGATTGCCGGTCTGCTGCCGGCCGGCGTGGCCTATGTCGGCGCGCATATCGTCGACACAGTGGTCACCGCAAGCCGCCAGTGGGCGAGCAATGGCCATGCGCCACTGGTTTCGGTGTTCAAGTGGGTGGCGCTGGAAGGCATCCTGGTGGTGGCCCTCGCCGGTGCACAGCGCGGCCTGTCGATGTGCCAGTCGCTGCTGCGCGCGCAACTGGGACAACGCGTCAACGTGATGATCCTGGAGAAGGCGCTGACGCTGGAGCTGGCGCACTTCGAGGATTCCGAGTTCTACGACAAGCTCACCCGCGCCCGCCGCGAGGCGTCGACCCGTCCGCTTTCGCTGGTCACCCGCACGTTCGGGTTGGGCCAGAACGCGATATCGCTGATCAGCTACGGCACCTTGTTATTCCATTTCTCGCCATGGGCGGTGGTGGTATTGCTGCTGGCCGGGCTGCCCTCGTTCCTGTCCGAGACCAAGTTTTCCGGCGATGCGTTCCGGCTTTTCCGCTGGCGTTCGCCGGAAACGCGCATGCAGCTGTATCTGGAAACCGTACTGGCACGCGAGGACCACGCCAAGGAGGTCAAGCTGTACGAGCTCGGTCCGCTGCTGCTGGATCGCTACCGCGACATTTTCGACAAGCTCTATGGCGAGGACCGCGACCTGACCGTCCGCCGCGAAAGCTGGGGCTTCGGACTCGGCCTGCTCGGCACGATCACGCTGTACGGCGCCTATGCGTGGATCGCCATGACCACGGTGGTCGGTCGCATCACGCTGGGTCAGATGACCATGTACCTGTCGCTGTTCCGGCAGGGCCAGTCGGCGGTCTCGGCGATGCTGTCGGCGATCGGCGGCATGTACGAGGACAACCTGTATCTGTCGACCCTGTACGAATACCTGGAAACCCCGGTACCGCCGTCGCCGGGCACCGCCCAGCACGGCGCGAAGCCGGACGATGGCATCCGCTTCGAGCAGGTCAGCTTCACCTACCCCGGCGCCAGCGAACCGGCGCTGCATGAGATCAACCTGCATATCCGCCCCGGCGAATCGCTGGCCCTGGTCGGCCAGAACGGCTCCGGCAAGACCACCCTGATCAAGCTGCTGACACGGCTGTACTCGCCCGACAGCGGCCGTATCCTGCTCGACGGCACCGACCTGCGCAACTGGGACGAAAGCACCCTGCTGCAACGCATCGGCGTGATCTTCCAGGATTTCGCGCGCTACCAGATGCGCGTCGGCGAGAACGTCGGCGCCGGCGATGTCAGCCATTTCGAGGACGAGGCGCGCTGGCGCGAGGCCAGCGACAAGGGCATGGCCAGCGAGTTCATCGACGGCCTGCCGTCCGGCTTCAACACCCAGCTCGGCAAATGGTTCCGCGAAGGACGTGAACTGTCCGGCGGCCAATGGCAGAAGATCGCCCTCGCCCGCGCCTTCATGCGCTCACGCGCGGACATCCTGGTGCTGGACGAACCCACCGCCGCGATGGACGCCCAGGCCGAGGCGAGCATCTTCGCGCATTTCCGCGAGCTGGCCGGCAACCGCATCGCGATCCTGATCTCGCACCGCTTCTCCACCGTGCGCATGGCTGACCAGATCATCGTGATCCAGGACGGCCGCATCATCGAGCACGGCAGCCACGAACAGTTGATGGCGCAGGACGGCCACTATGCGCATCTGTTCTCGTTGCAGGCACAGGGCTATCGCTGATCGGCTTGACCCTGGCGCCCTGTGCGCCCCATGCTTCGCGGTCTTGACCCACCCGTAGACACGCATGAGCAGTCGCTACAACGCCGCCGATATCGAAGTCCTCTCCGGCCTGGATCCGGTCAAACGCCGACCCGGCATGTACACCGACACCACCCGCCCGAACCATCTGGTGCAGGAGGTGGTCGACAACTCGGTGGACGAGGCGCTGGCCGGCCACGCCAGCTCGATCGAGGTCATGCTCTACAACGACGGCTCGGTGGAAGTGAGCGACGACGGCCGTGGCATGCCGGTGGACATTCACCCGGAAGAAGGCGTCTCGGGCGTCGAGCTGATCATGACCCGGCTGCACGCGGGCGGTAAGTTCAGCGGCAAGAACTACAACTTCTCCGGCGGCCTGCACGGCGTCGGCGTCTCGGTGGTCAATGCGCTGTCCGACCGGGTCGAGGTGAACATCCGCCGCGACGGCTCCGAATACCAGATGGTGTTCGCGCACGGCGACAAGATCAGCCCGCTGGAAGTGATCGGTACGGTACCCAAGAAGCGCAGCGGCACCACCTTGCGCTTCTGGCCAGAAGCGAAGTATTTCGATTCGCCGAAGATCTCGCTGTCGAAGCTCAAGCATCTGCTGCGCGCGAAAGCCGTGCTGTGCGCCGGCCTCAACGTCAAGCTCACCGACGAAGCCAGTGGCGAAACGATCGAGTGGCATTACGAGGATGGCCTGCGCGACTACCTGCGCGGCGAACTCGACGGCAGCGAGGCGTTGCCGAACGAGCTGTTCGTGCACCACATGGCGCGCGACGTGGAAGGTCTGGAAGTGGCGCTGGCCTGGTTGCCGGAAGGCGAACTGGTGCAGGAAAGCTACGTCAACCTGATCCCCACCGCGCAAGGTGGCACCCACGTCAATGGTTTGCGCACCGGCCTCACGACCGCGATCCGCGAGTTCTGCGAGATACGTAATCTGCTGCCGCGCAGCGTCAAGCTCGCACCGGAAGATGTATGGGAACGGCTCGCCTTCGTGCTGTCGGCCAAGTTGCAGGATCCGCAATTCGCCGGCCAGACCAAGGAGCGCCTGTCCTCGCGCCAGACCGCCGGCATGGTCGAGAACGTCATCCACGACGCTTTCAGCCTGTGGCTCAACCAGAACGTGGAGATGGGCGAGCGGATTGCCCAGCTGGCGATCGAACGGGCCAGCGCGCGCCTGAAAGCCGCCAAGCAGATCGTGCGCAAGAAGATCACCCAGGGCCCGCAACTGCCCGGCAAGCTGGCCGACTGCACCGCCACCGATCTCACCCGCACCGAATTGTTCCTGGTCGAAGGCGACTCGGCCGGCGGCAGCGCCAAGCAGGCGCGTGACAAGGAGTTCCAGGCGATCCTGCCGCTGCGCGGCAAGATCCTCAACACCTGGGAAGTCGAATCGACCTCGGTGCTGGCGTCGGAAGAAGTGCACAACCTCGCCGTCGCGATCGGCTGCGACCCAGGCAAGGACGATCTGTCCGGCCTGCGCTACGGCAAGGTGATTATCCTCGCCGACGCGGACTCCGATGGCCTGCATATCGCCACGCTGCTGGCCGCACTGTTCCTGAAGCATTTCCCGACGCTGGTCAGCGAAGGCCACGTGTTCGTGGCAATGCCGCCGCTGTTCCGCGTCGATGTCGGCAAGCAGGTGTTCTACTGCCTCGACGAAAGCGAGAAGGAAGCGATGCTGCAACGGATCGAGCGCGAGAAGATCAAGGGAGCGGTCAGCACCACCCGTTTCAAGGGCCTGGGCGAGATGAATCCACCGCAACTGCGCGAATCGACCATCCATCCGGATACGCGCCGACTGGTCCAGCTCACCATCGGCGACGACGATGGCACATCAAGGCTGATGGACATGTTGCTGGCAAAGAAGCGTGCCGGCGATCGCAAGGCATGGCTGGAAGAGAAAGGCGACCTGGCAACGCTCGAGGTTTGAATCATTGCTAAACCTGCGGGCGTGATACCCGCGGTTAAGCGCATCTGCCAATCACCAAAGATTCACATCGCGGATATTCATCGGCATCAGTGCATCCGGAACTGAGCGGGCGCCGTATCTCCACATGCTTCCCATCCGGTAAGCGGAAAAGACCTGGAGAAACAGACAATGAAGACGAACCATTCCATGCGCATTCTCGTTGCAAGCCTTTGCATCGCCTTGTCCACCGCCGCTGCTGTGCCGATGGCCTTTGCCCAGTCAGATGCGATGGGCTCGATGGGCATGCACAAGGACCCGATGGTTGGCGGTGCCGCGATGTATCCGTCGAAGAACATCATCCAGAACGCGGTGAACTCGAAGGACCACACCACTCTGGTCGCCGCCGTAAAGGTTGCCGGTCTGGTCGACACCCTTTCCGGCACGGGTCCATTCACTGTATTCGCACCGACTAACGAGGCGTTTGCAGCATTGCCCGCAGGCACGGTCGATAACCTGTTGAAGCCCGAGAACAAGTCCACGCTGACAAAGATCCTCACCTATCACGTGGTCCCTGGCCGGCTGACTTCGCATGATCTGGCCGAGGCCGTCCAGGCCGGGGGTGGCAAGGCCGTACTCAAAACCGTCGAAGGAGATTCGATCACCGTGGGCAAGGACGGCAGCAAATGGACAGTCACTGACGACAAGGGAAATGTCGCCGACATCACCATCCCCGACGTGATCCAGTCCAATGGCGTGATCTTCGTGATCGACAAGGTGCTGATGCCGTAACCAGCTGCAGCGCAACGTTTGAATCTCACCGCCGCTCCGATTCCCTCGTCGGAGCGGTTTTTCGTTGTGACGGCAGCACCGCAATGTTGGATACACTCCTATGGGAGGCATCTGCGGCAGACTTCCGCATGCTTCCGATCCATGCAACGGACAAGAGAAGGGAAATGGCTGTGAAAATCGCGCGACTCCTGCGGACCTGCCTCATCGGCCTCTCGCTGGCATCGGCCATGACGCCTTTGGCGGTGGCCGGCAAGACTGGCAAGACCAACAAGACCGACACATCCGACATGATCAAGATCACCGCGCCGAAACCCGCGCCGCCCAGTGAGCCCACCATGTCGCCGTCGAATGACATCGTTCACAACGTCGACGGCGCGAAGGACCTCACCACACTGGCTGCTGCGATGAAGACCGCGAACCTGGCCGGCACGCTTGCAGGCCCGGGCCCCTACACCCTGTTCGCACCGAACGACAAGGCGTTTGCCGCGCTGCCCACGGGTACGCATGACCGCCTGTTCAAGCCCGGCAACGAGGATGCGCTGGCCCGCGACGTCGGCTACCACGTCGTGCCAGGACGCCTGACCACGAAGGATCTGGCCAAGGCGGTCGAAGCAGGCGGCGGCACCGCTTCGCTGAAGACCCTCGAAGGCGACTCGATCACCATCACCAAGGACGCCGACCGCTGGGCGATCAGCGACGACAAGGGCAATGTCGCCCACGTCACCGTCGCCGACCTGGCGCAATCCAACGGCATGATCATGGTGATCGATCAGGCACTGATCCCGTAAGGGGTTTCAACGCAACGCTGCAAGCTGTCAATCGCTCTGATTCACCTTCGGGCGGCTTTTTTTGCGGTGATATCGGCGCTAAGGTGCTAGCTGGTTTTCATGGGAATTTCGCATGGCCCTGCTGCCGCCGCTCGACCTCCAGCACTGGATCGACGAACACCGCCACCTGTTGAAGCCGCCGGTCGGCAACAAGTGCATCGTCGATGGCGACTTCATCATCATGATCGTCGGCGGTCCCAACGCGCGAACCGACTACCATCACGACGAAGGCCCTGAGTTCTTCTACCAGCTGGAGGGCGAGATGGTGTTGAAAGTGCAGGACGACGGACAGGCTCGCGACATTCCAATCCGCGCCGGCGAGATGTTCTACCTGCCACCCCGGGTGCCGCATTCGCCGCAACGGATGCCGGCATCGATCGGACTGGTGATCGAGCGCCGCCGCATCAGTGGCGAAAAGGATGGCCTGCTGTGGTTTTGCGAACGCTGCAACCACAAGCTGTACGAGGAGTACTTCGTGCTCGACAGCATCGAGCACGATTTCCCGCCGGTGTTCGACCGCTTCTACGGATCTCGCGAGGCACGTACCTGCGGCGAGTGCGGGCACCTCAACCCGGCGCCCGCGAAATACGGGTAGGAGCGCACCCTGTCCAAAAGGGACTTCTTTCGGTCGCGCGATTGCGTTTTTTCGCATGCCGCCAAGAACATTGCACGCAGGGTGTGCCCTACCGGCGCAACAGCCATTTGCGCGCCATCCGCCGCAGCGAACTGTCGAAGCTGACGTCATGCGCCACGCCTGCCACCGTGCGCCAGGCCAGTGCCTGTGATTCCTCGTTGATCACGAAGCGATCGTCCTCGCCAGCACGCACCACATAGCGCACGTCGTAATGCCAATGCTCCGGCTCGTTCGCACGTGCCGGTATGCGGTGGCGGTCGATATCGAAAATGCCAGGCTCGACCTGCAACCCCGCCATGCCGGTCTCTTCCTGTGCTTCGCGCAACGCCACCCGTGCCAAGTCGGCATCGCCGTCGGCATGACCGCCAGGCTGCAGCCAGCGATCCAGCTTTCGATGGTGCATCAGCAATACGCGAGTGTCATCCTCGCCGACCAACCACGCCGAACCGGTGAAATGCCCGGCCAGATGACTGCGCTCGAACACGGCAGGGTCGGAGCGCAGGAAAAGGGTGAACTGCGCAGCCGACTCGACTTCATCCGGACAGTGCGAGGCATACTCCCCGAGATCGGCAAGCATTCGTGATAACTCAGGTTGCATGACTTCAGACATGGCGTGCTGGAACAGCGCCCATCATAGCTGCGTCGCAGCTTGTTCCCCTTCCCCCACTCCGTTATGGTTGCTCGTCACATCGGCTCGTCGCGTCATATTCGTCGCGGTTACGGACGAGTGTGGTGTTTGTTTCCACGGGGAGTCACCAAATGCTTTTCCAGCGCGTCAAGTCGCTCGACCAGATTCTCGCCACCGCCGAGAAAAAAGGCCTCACACGGCAGCTCGGTCCCTTCCAGCTCACCATGCTCGGTATCGGCGCCATCATCGGCACCGGCATTTTCGTGCTGACTGCCGAAGCCGGCCAGAAAGCAGGCCCCGGCATGATGGTCGCCTTCGTGATCGCCGCCGTGGTCTGCGCGTTGGCCGCACTGGCCTATGCCGAACTGGCTTCGATGGTGCCAGTGGCTGGCTCCGCCTACACCTACACCTACGGCGTGCTCGGCGAGAGTGTGGCCTGGGTTGTCGGCTGGGCACTGGTGCTGGAGTACACGATCGCTGCCAGTACGGTCTGCGTCGGCTGGTCGGGCTACGTGAATGGCCTGCTGGCCAACCGCGGGTTCGGGCTTCCGGAATTCCTGCGCACCGGTCCGATGGACGGCGGCACGTTCAATCTGCTCGCTTTCCTGATCGGACTGGCTGTCACCTTCCTGCTGGTCGTGGGCACCTCCAAGTCGGCCAAGGTCAATGCCTTTCTGGTGCTGATCAAGGTCGCGGCACTGACCGTGTTCATCTTCGTGGCGCTGCCTGCCGTGAAGGATCCGAACTTCCACCCGTTCGTGCCGAATGGCTGGGGCAGTCCGATGGGAGGTATCGGCGTGCTTGGCGCAGCCGCCTCGATCTTCTTTGCGTACGTCGGCTTCGACGCCGTGTCGACGGCAGCCGAGGAGACCAAGAACCCGAACCGCAACATCCCGATCGGCCTGATCGGCTCGCTGGGCGTGTGCACCGTCTATTACCTGTTGGTGAGTTATGGAGCCGTCGGTTCGGTGGGAGCCCAGCCGATGCTCGGTCCGGACGGCATGGCACTGCAGCCGGGCACGCCCGAAATGGCAGCCGCCTGCCATGCCTCGCAGGCACTCGTCTGCAGCAAGGAGGCCCTGGCACACGTCGTGCGCCTGCTTGACCACAACACACTGGGCAACCTGATCGGCTTCGCAGCCAGCATTGCCCTGCCGTCGGTCATCCTGACCATGACCTACGGACAGACCCGCATCTTCTTCACCATGGCCCGCGACGGCCTGCTGCCGAGCTCGCTGGCCAAGATCCATCCGCGCTTCCATACGCCGCATGTGATCACCCTCATCACCGGCACCTTCGTCTCCCTGTTCGGCGCCATGTTCCCGGTGGGCATACTGGCGGACGTCACCAACTCGGGCACCTTGTTTGCCTTCATGATGGTGGCGCTCGGCGTGCTGATCCTGCGCAAGAAGCAGCCTGACCGGCCACGCCCGTTCCGCACACCGATGGCCTGGCTGGTTTGCCCGCTTGCCGTGATCGGTTGTCTGCTGCTGTTCTTCAACCTTTCGCTGAAGACCATCATCATCTTCTTCAGCTGGGCAGCAGTCGGCTTGGTGATCTACTACCTCTACGGTTACCGCAAGAGCCATCTGGCCAACGGTACCGAGCCGGATTGATCCGACAGCCCGTCACTTCGCCCGCAACATTGCCGGCACGGTGGACACCGTGCCGGTGTCATATCCGGAATGCCCATGCTCAAGCAGCTACTTGCCCGCAAGACCGATTTCTCGAACGTCGACGAAGGTGACGGCCCCGGCCTGAGGCGGACGCTGGGCCCATGGGGCCTCACCGCTCTCGGCATCGGCGCGGTGATCGGCGGCGGCATCTTCGTGATCACCGGCCAGGCTGCGGCCGAGCATGCGGGACCGGCGATCATCCTCGCGTTTGTGATCGCAGCCATCTGCTGCAGCTTCACCGCACTGTGCTACGCCGAGTTCGCCACCCTGATCCCGATGTCGGGCAGTTCGTATTCCTACGCCTATGCCACGCTGGGCGAGTTGATGGCGTGGTTCATCGGCTGGAACATGGTGCTCGAATACGGCGTCTCCGCCTCGGCAGTCGCGGTCAGCTGGACTGGCTATTTTACCAGCCTGCTCGATCACATCGGCATCCATCTGCCTGCCGTGTTGACGAATGCGCCACTTGCCTACATGGACGGTCATCTCGTGACGACCGGCGCGCTGTTCAACCTGCCTGCGGTCGGCATCGTGCTGGCGCTGACCTGGTTGTGTTACGTCGGCATCCGCGAATCCAGCGGTGCGAACTTGGCGATGGTGATCCTCAAGGTCGGCCTGATCATCATCGTGATCGCGGCTGGCTGGCATTACGTGAACACGGACTACTGGCACCCGTTCATCCCTGCCAGTCAAGGTCCGGAGAAATACGGCTGGCCGGGCATCATGCGTGCGGCAACGCTGGTGTTCTTCGCCTATATCGGATTCGAGGCGACCTCGACCGCGGCACAGGAAGCAAAAAACCCCCAGCGCGACCTGCCGATCGCCACGCTGGCGTCGCTGGCCATCTGCACCGTGCTGTACATCGGTGTCGCTGCGGTGATCACCGGGCTGCTGCCGTTCGACCAGCTCGGCACCAGCGAACCGGTCGTCACTGCCGTGAGGGCGCACGCCGAGCTCGGCTGGTTGCGCTGGCTGGTCGAGATCGGTGCCTTGATCGGACTGTCGTCGGTGGTTCTGGTCATGATCATCGCGCAGCCACGCATCTTCATGATCATGGGTCGTGATGGCCTGCTGCCGCCGGTATTCGCCAAGATCCACCCGCGTTATCACACGCCACACATCAACACCGTCATCACCGGCGTCGGCATCGCGGCACTCGCGGCGGTATTTCCGCTCGATGTGCTCGGCGATCTCGTCTCGATGGGCACCCTGATCGCCTTCGTCGCCGTTTGCGCCGGCGTGCTGATCCTGCGTCGCACGCGCCCCGACCTGCCGCGCACGTTCCGCGTGCCGTGGGCACCCGTCACCTGCGTGCTCGGCGTCCTCAGCTGCCTCACCCTGTTGTACTGGGAGAACTGGTACCAGTGGCTGCTGCTGGGTATCTGGACGGTGCTCGGCATGGCGATCTATTTCGGCTATGGCCGCCGGCATAGTCGGTTGCGTGATCTGCCCTCGGCATGATTGACGCGAAATTGCTGCATCGCCGTCTAATTTCGTGAAAATTCACTGAATTTCTGCGATCTTTCAATAAATCATGGTGCCTGCTCCCAGGGCGAATACTCTTAAAAATCAGTCAAGTTTTTCACTTCAAGTTGCTGTTTATTAAAGATTTAACGAGAAATTTTCGGTAGAATTTCGCAGTCTCATCGCCCAATCGTCGATCGCGGGAGTATCATCCGCAGTCCGCGGGTTGATCACTTGGCAGTGGGCCCCGGATCGCCGTCCGGCGCGTCAGGTGGGCCAGCTCCTCAGCCTGACGCGTCGGGCAGCACTTTCTCCCGACCACTCGCGTCATCGCCCCCCCCTTTTTGTATTTTTCTGCGCGTGGTCGCCACGAGCAGCGCTCGCGTGTCGCTCATGCAAACAAAAAGGCCGGCGACACCGCCGGCCTATCATCGACCTCACATGCAACGTGACGCGCCAGGCTCAAGCCTTCTTCGGCGTGTGTGACACGCACCAGCCCTTCGCGTTAACCGACTTGCCCGGGAACAGCTGGCACGGACCGCGACCGGTGGCAGCACCACTGTAGAACTGGCAATTCGAGCAATCGTCGCCGGCCTTGTGCCTGGCGTTGACGGACTTGCTGGCGTCTTCCACGTAACCGAGTGCCTTGGCCGTCGGATCCGTTTCGGTCACCGGCGGCAGATCGGCCGCGCGCACAAGACGTGGCAGCCCGCCTGCGACCACGGCAACAGCAGCCGAACCAGCCACTATCTTGAGGAACCGGCGACGTGATTCGATATCTTTCTCGTTCGACATGGGCAAGCCTCCGTCGGTGCAATCTGTCCGGCGCACCCTGCGCCGGATTCGCGTTGATGTTACGCGTACCCACGCAATGTTTCCTGACTTGCGAGAATGGCTCTCAGTTACAGCCGGGGCGCGGCCCGGCACATGATATGATTGCTCCTCATTTGGACGTCCAAACCCATGCCCCAGACCCTGCCTGCCACGATTGACGCCAACCGATTCGGCACCTGCGCGGACGCCATCGCGGAGACGGCACGCGAGCTGTCGGCACTGGGCTGGACACCGGCCACCAGCAGCAATTTCTCGATGCGGGTCGATGCAGAGCACGCCGCGATCACCATCTCGGGCCGGCACAAGGGCCGGCTTGGCCGCGACGACATCATGCTGATCGATCTGGACGGCAAACCCGTCGGCACCGATGCCCGCCCCAGCGCCGAGACGGCGCTGCATACCCAGATCTACCGGCGCTGGCCGGAAATACACGCCGTGCTGCACACCCATTCGCGCACGCAGAGCGTGGCCTCGCGCCTCTTCGCAAGCGACGGTGCAATCCGGCTGCAGGGCTGGGAACTGCAGAAGGCGATCACCGGCTACAGCACGCACGACAGTGTGCTGGAGATCCCGGTGTTCCCGAACACCCAGCACATGCCCGAGCTGGTCGCCCGGGTCGACGCCTGGCTGGATGCGGGCAAGCCGTTGCACGCGTACCTGATCGACGGCCACGGCATCTATGCCTGGGGTCGCGACATGGCCGACGCCGAACGCCATCTCGAAGCACTGGAATTCCTGCTCGGTTGCGAGCTGGACCTGAGAAAACTGAGGGCACCATGAGCCGATTGCGCATCTTCGACGAATCCCGGCCGCAGTCACCGCTGGCCGAGCATCTTGAACACGCCTCGATTGCCCATGAACTGGGCAAGGTCGGCGTCCGTTTCGAGCAGTGGGAAGCCAGCCAGCCAATCGCGCCCGGCGCCAGTCAGGACGAGGTGATCACTGCCTACCGCAGCGACATCGACCGGCTGATGGCCGAAAAGGGCTACCAGGCCGTCGACGTGATCAGCCTCGCCCCCGACCACCCCGACCGTGCCGTGCTGCGCCAGAAATTCCTCAGCGAGCACACCCACAGCGAAGATGAAGTGCGCTTCTTCGTGGCCGGCTCAGGCCAGTTCACCCTGCACATCAATGCCAAGGTCTACGATATCCTGTGTGAACAGGGCGACCTGATCGGCGTGCCGGACGGCACCCGCCACTGGTTCGACATGAGCGAGACTCCCAGCTTCGTGGCGATCCGGCTGTTCACCAACAAGGAAGGTTGGGTGGCGAACTTCACCGGTGACGACATCGCCCAGCGTTTTCCGCGGATGCAGCCACGCCAGACCGTGACAGGCTGAAGTATGGCGGCGCCCTGATTGCCGCAACCGCGGCGGTGCGCACATTTGCGCGCCCTGTCTGCAACGCAACGCGACAGCCATTCGATTATGCTGTTGGCTCTTTTTCCGCCAGCGCCGTCATGATCGAAATTCGCGCCATCGTCACCGACATCGAGGGCACCACCAGCTCGATCAGCTTCGTCCGCGACGTGTTGTTTCCGTATGCGCGCAAGCGGTTGCCTGCCTTCATCGAAACCCATGGCGACCGCCCCGAAGTGCAGCACTGGCTGCACGAAGCCGCCGTGGAAGCAGGCCTCGTCGAGGCCAGCCGGCAGGACATCGTCGAACTGCTGCTGCAATGGATCGACCAGGATCGCAAGTCCACCGCATTGAAAGCGTTGCAGGGCATGATCTGGAAAGACGGCTACGCGGCTGGTGACTACCGCGCCCACTTCTATCCCGAAGTCGCTGCCCGACTTCGGGACTGGCGCGCCAACGGACTGCACTTGTACATCTACTCTTCCGGTTCGGTGCCGGCGCAGCAGTTGTTTTTCCGTTACAGCGAGGCCGGCGACCTGACCCCGCTGCTTGCCGGCTACTTCGACACCGAAACCGGCCCGAAGCGGGAGACCGAATCCTATCAACGCATCGCCGCAGCAATCGATGAACAGCCTGGACACATCCTGTTCCTGTCCGACATCGTGGAGGAACTCGACGCGGCACGGGCCGCGGGCTTCCACACCGGCTGGCTGATCCGCGAACCGCTGGCATGGCCGACCGAACCACTCCATCCTGCCTATCGCGACTTCAACGCGATCACTCCCTGAGCCCAGGCGCGAACCCGCCATGCGCACCATCCTGACTACCCTGCTTGCCTTTGCAGCCGGCGTGCTGCTGATGCTGCTGCTGCCTGGCCGTGCCGGTCAGACATCGAGCACCAACTCACCCATGCCTGCCACAGCGACTTCCACGACGATCATCTCCGGCAGCAGTTCACCCGATGAGCCTTCCTCCAGCGGGACCGCCGCCGACAGCGGTGATGACTGGCCAAACTCCGGTCCAACCCCCGAGCAGGTGATCTACGCGCAGCCGAAGATGGTCCGCGACGCACTGGCAAAACTCACGCCACGCGTGGCCGGCAAGCCGAACCTGTACCTGCTGGCGTTTGCCGGCGATGGTGGCGAGGACGTGTTCCGCAACGAGGCCGAATACGCAGCACAGCTGTTCGCCCGTCGATTTGGAGCCACTACCCACAGCGTCGTGCTTGAAAACAATCCAGCCACCCTCGCCACGCGTCCACTGGCCAGCTGGAGCAACCTGGAAGCCGCGCTCGACGGCCTGGACAAGGCAATGCAGCCAGACCAGGACATTCTGCTGCTCTACGTCACCAGTCACGGCGGTGAGGATCACAACCTGCTGGTCGACATGGACCCGCTGCCGCTCGATCAGATCGGTGCTCAGGATCTGGCTGACATCCTTGCCAAGCGGCATTTCAGGTGGAAGGTCGTCGTGGTCAATGCCTGCTATTCCGGCGGTTTCGTGCCACCGCTGCATGGCACAGGCACCCTGGTACTCACTGCTGCGCGTACCGACCGCAGCTCGTTCGGCTGCGGCAGCGATTCGGACATCACCTACTTCGGCAGGGCATGGCTGGTGGATGCACTGAATCGCACCCCGGATTTCGTCGATGCGTTCAAGCAGGCCAGCGGCGAGATCAGCCAGTGGGAGCAGCAGGACAAACTCACCGCGTCGGAACCGCAGATCGATATCGGCATCGGCATCGCGGATCAGCTCGCGCTGTGGCGCAAGGGCTTTACGCCAGGCCCTGCGGTGGCATTCAAGCCGACGGTGCCGGCGCCGACCAGTACAACATCGATAGCACAGTAATCTGGAACCTTGGCAACGCCAACTTCACCCGCGCGGTTTGCTCCGCGCGCGCTTTCTGGCACTCACGGCGCGGAGCTCCTCTTTGGCCGCTGAGGTTCCGCCGCCGCTCATCTGTTCCATCCACGACAAGGTGTCGACGTACGACAGGAACTGCTGGAGGTACCCTGGCGAAAGCTCGCGCATCAGTGTGAGCGATCGGTGTACGAGGCTGCCCGAATTGAGCGGACCCGCATTGGCGGGGACTTGCTCCAGCGACTGCCGCGCCTGGCTGTCCGTGCGGACCCCGGACCAGATTTTCCTGAACTCATCGAGCGCCTCCAAAGCCGGAAAAGCGGTGCGCTGGGGCATCGTGTCACGCACGGCGGAATTGTCGCCGCGCGTCGCCGGGTGGTGGGCGATGTGATCGATCAGTCCGCCTAGCGCTCCACGGGCGGGCGGGCGCGGTGGCGTAGCACTGTCGACATGACCTACCCTGGATACCGCCATGTCGAGATCGGCCGCATAGGCCCCGATCAGCGTGGACAGCCTGTCGTCCAGAATGCGTCTCGTCTCGCCGGCATAACCTGCCGCACGTCGCTCCAGCGCCTCGATGAAATGAAACCGCAGGGGATGCAGGCGATCGACGCCCCGCCCGCGCCACGCGTCAAGTATCGCCCGGGCGCGTGTCCCGTTATCAGTCATGAGGCGTCACGGTGGCGGTCGGCTGTGTAGCAGCCGACTGTTTCGGGATGGGTGAAATTTCCACGCGCCGGTTCCGCGCCCGCCCCTCGTCATCGGCATTCGAGCTCACCGGTTGCTCGGCACCAAACGCGGCGGCGAATACCGAGGAGGCCGGGAGGCCATCGGCGATCAACGCACGGGTCACGGTCAACGCGCGCTCGGCGGACAGCTCCCAGTTGTCGGCGAACTGCCGGTTGCCATCACGCACTTGCCGGTCGTCAGTGAAGCCACTCACCATCAGGATCTCGTCGCGAGACTTGAGATAGTCGGAAAGGGGCGCCGCCAGACTCTTCAATACCTCGCGCCCTTCCGGCTGAAGCTGATCAGAGTTCAGCGCGAACAACACGCTGCCGCGAATACCGATGCGCCCATTGACGAGCGTCACCCGGCCAGCGGCCAGCGGAACCGCCAATGCCTGCTCCAAGGTCATGCGGCGCTGCGCCTCGGCCTGTCGCTGTTTGACCGCTTCATCGAGCTTGTTCGAGAGTTGCAGCTGTACGCCGATCACGCCCACCAGGATCAGCACGAACACACCCAGCAGCACTGACATCAGGTCGCCGAAGGCGGCCCAGATCGGTGCGGTCGATTCCTCGACGCCATCAAGTTCGTCGCTCATGCCATTTCGGCTCCAGCGAGCGCCCGTTGGCCGGCGAGCTGCTGCATTTCCTCGATGATCTGCTGCTGCGACAGCATGCTCAGGTCGATCACTTCCCTCGCCTGTGCGACGTAATAGGCCAGCTGCTCGTCACTGCGCACGAGCGACTTGTCCAACGCGGCTTCGATGCGCTGCAGGTGATCCATCAACAAGCCGTTCGACTCGCCGAACGTCTGTACGGCTGCGCCAAATACCTCGCCCAGGCTCGCCACCTCGACGGCACTCCCGGTGACTTGCGCGGCCATCGCGCCGAGCTTGCCGGTTTCAGCCTCGATGTGGTCGGTGAACCGCGTGCCGACACGCTCCAGCAGATCCGCCGACGTGGCCACCAGCGCATCGACGGCCAACCGTTGCTCGGTGGACGCGTGGTTCACGGCATCGAGCAAGGTATCGAGCGTGACCATCAGGCGACTACGCTCCTCCAGCATGGCGGTATCGCGGACCATGCTGTCGGAGAGTTTCTGGCGTAGCTCGGCGACGACTTCGGCCGCCGCCTTGGGCGCTTCGGACGCGGCTTCCACAAGCCGGGAAATCTCGGCGATCGTGTCGCTGGCGTGTGCCTGTGTCTGTGCCGAGATATCGTGCGCAGTCCTCGCGAGGGTGTCGCAGATCTCCTGCTGCCGGCTCGCTGCGTACTCGCCCGCCTGCTCCCAGTGCTTGCTCAATGCAGCGCTCATCGAACTGAACGAATCTGTCCAGGTCGTCAAGCGTTCCTGGTCCCGCGATTCCAGCACCGCCTGCAAGCCCGCATGCGACTGGTGCACGCTGCGAACCAGCGACGTGGCATGCTCCTCGAACGTCGCCACAGCCATGGTCAACGCTTGCTGATTGCGTGCCGCCAGTTCCTCGTTGACGGCTTCTTGCTTTGACAGCGCGTTGTTCCACGCGCTCACCGCGTTGCCCGCCGTGGCGTCGAGGCGTGCAGCGACGCCTTCCAATAGACCCGCCGAGCGTTGCTCGAAGGTTTCGGTAAATCGCTGCAGTGAGCTGCGCATATCTTGAACAAGCGCCTCGTTCGAGCGCTGCTGCTCCGCCAGTGCATCGTTCCAGATCGTCGCCATGGTCGTGGTGGTCGCCTCAAGGCCGGTCGACAGCCCCTCCAGCTGACGCTGCACAGCGTGCGTGACTGTGTCGTGCAGCGATGCCGTTTCACGGGCGAGACCGGCCATCGTGGCTTCCACGGCCGGTTGCAGCGCCGCTCCGACAGCAATTGCACTCGTGGCGACGCTCTCCTTCAACGACGCTTCCACGGAGGAGGCAAGGCGCGCGTAGGTGGCCTCGGTCTTCGCGTCGAAAGTTTCCTGGCTAGCCATCTGCCGCTCGCTGGTGGCCATGCTTTGTTGCTCTATGGTCGCCATCATCGTTTGCAGACGATCGACCAGGGTAGGCATCCATTCGGTCTGCTGCTGCAGGAGCTTGAACGATTCCTCGCGCTGATGGCTCTGCGAGTAGATGCGCAACGTCGTCGCGATTTTCACGTCCAGCAACTGCACCGCCTGCAGCCGCTCACGCCGGCATAGCGCAGAAAGCAGCCCGAGCATCGCCGAGCTGGCCACGCCCGCGATCGAGGTGCCGAACGCAAACCCCAGCCCCTTGACCGGTGCGGCGAGTGATCCGCGGATAGCCTGTAGATCCGTCGCGCTTTCCAGCGCCATGCCGGTGCCGCGAAGGGTCGCCATCATGCCCAGCAATGTGCCCAGCATGCCCAGCAAGACAAGCAGGCCCACCAGATACGGTGTCAGCGCCGGTACCGGCAACGCCGCGCGCTCACCCTCGATGCGCAGGCGTGTCGCGTTGCGCAGGCTGGGATGCAGGCGGCCGAACCAGTCACTCAAGCTGACCGGCGCGGCGGACAAATCCGTCACCGCGCGCGTCAGCGTGAACGTGGCTTCCCGATAGCGGTGCAGCTCAAGACCACCCGCCAGATAGCACGTGCCAATCAACATCGTGACGGCTAGCCCCAGCGGGTTCGATCCGACGTAGCCGGCACCGATCGAGCACACCGCAACCAGACCTACGAAAAATACCGTGAGATTAAGCAGATTTCTGAACATGACGTTCCAATGAGTTGGTACGAAGCGCTGCGAGCAGCCCCTCGACCGGGTGAAAACGAACGTCCAGTTCGGCGAGCAACACGCTCTGCACGTCCTTGCGAAACACATCCAGCCATGCCCCAGGCGCTATCGCCGGGGCATCCTCCGATACCTGTGCGTCGGCCAGCGCCTTCTGCTCGGTCTGACGCAATCGCTCGAAATGTTCCCCGAGTAACGCCGGCACGTGGCCCAATAGAGTCTGCTCACGCGGACTCAGTGCACGCTCCATCACCGCATCCACAGCCGCCAGCCGCGCCATGTCGGCCGTCGTCTGGGCGAGCATGTCGCGCAGACGACCTCGCAGGCTACCCGTAGCCGCCTGCATCGACCGCTGGATGGCGAGATAGCGCTGACGAAACGCCGAGTAATCGACCGCCTCATTCGCGCCCCCTTCCTCGGCTGACGCGTGTTCAGCACCACGCTCCCTTGAGGTGGCGAATGTGCGGTCGCCAGTAATGGTACTGACCAGCGAGGTACGCACACGGACGCACTCGTTCTCCTCCACGCTGCCAAAGGTCGACATGTCAAAGGCCGCCTCAGAGGGCTTGCCGTCAAGCGTCGTGGACAACGCAACCGCGTGAGTCCAGTCGAGCCATTGGCCTAGCCGGTCCGACAACGATTGTCTGGATGGGGAAACGTCAACGTCCGTCAGGCGAGCAAGCAAGCGTATGAACGTCGGGCCTCGGACATTCGTCCGTTGATGAGCTTGCACCATATTTCTGGCTGAAAAATCGCCATTTTACACGCTAAGCGGGCGATGACGGCTGCCTGTCGATTGGCCTGCAAGCAGCCGAGGCGGCCAGCCAGCATAAGGGCGGCGTCCGATTTCGACTGCGGCCACCGCCCAAAGCTGCCATTCAAGCCGGAGGTCCAATGTCCGGCTTTGCACTGGCTTGTTAGCCGGGTGTGCGGCAGATAGAGTCCCTTTGGATCAGCCGGTTAGACGGGTCGTTCAGCGACGTGGAAAAGATGTAAAACCGGACGTCGACATCTGTCTATTAGGTGGTTAGGCATCACGAAGGAATCACTGTGTCACGTCAGCTATTGAGCCAATCATGCGCGTGCAATTGCGGCGAATCGCGATTCGCGGTGAGCGGAATGCCAATCACTCGCCTGCTGTGTCATTGCACGATCTGCCAATCTGTCTACAAGCAGCCGTTCGCAGATGTCACGGCTTGGTGGGGAGGAGCCATTACCTTGCCAGAACGTCACAACGTTCAATTCAAGAAGTATCGCGCACCGCCAGCACTTCGCCGAGGAACGTGCGGGTCCTGTGGCATGCCAGTCGTCGGTTTTCTGCGGCTAGCGCCGTTCCTGAAGTTGGCCTTCGTCCCTTCGGCGAACTTCCCCGACCAAGCTGCACTGCCGAAGCCCAAAGCGCACATCTTCTATCACCGCCGCCTCACGGACGCCAGCGACAATCTTCCCAAAGTCAGCGGCTACTGGCCAAGTGAGCTCACCGTCACGAAACTCGTCATGGGCGGCATGTTTGGTGCAACAAGCAACGCCTAACTCCAGTGTTGCGTCGCACTCGTGAAGGACTACCACCAGGCCACAAGGACAACCATGATCGGTGATATTCGTCGACCTCAAGTTTGCGTATTGGGAAGCGCGGAGCCGGGATCCAAGGCATACGATTTGGCTGGAGATGCTGGGGAACTGCTCGCTCGTTTAGGAATTACCGTGATCAGTGGATGCGGAAGCCCAGCCACTCGCGTCGCGGCGCAACGGGCCCAAGCCGCAGGCGGCATGGTAGTTAGCATCATCACCAGCGCCGACATGCCTGCACCAGACTGGCCGGCAACTGTGGTGATTCCGTGTGGTATGGGCGATGCGAGAAATCTACTCATGGCGCTTGCCGGTGACGCATGTATTGTTATCGGAGGTCGTGCCGGCACCATCTCGGAAGTATGTCTTGCCTGGCTGCATCACCGGCCACTTCTCCCTCTCGTGGGCTGCGGCGGCTGGTCCGATGGAGTGCTCGAGAATCCACCGGACGAAAGGCAGAATTCACCGATCCTGCCCTGGGGATCGGTGGAGGCTCTTGAGAGCCAACTCGGCACGCTGGGCTTGCTTAAGTCCCATGGAAGTTCGAGGGCGGATCCCGCCACGGCCTAGCTGTTCCGCGAAACGGATGAGCATTCGGAAAGCGTTTCCAACCGGTCGATGCAACCGATTGATGAAATCGTTCGGCCGGCGTTCCGCAGTTTTTCAATGCCCGTTGTGCCGTTTGGCCAGCAACGCCGCCACATCGGTCAGCGATAGTCCGCGTGCCCGCAACACCACCGTGAGATGAAAGATCAGGTCGGCCGACTCACCCAGCAATTCGGCATCGTCCTGGGCTACCGCAGCCAACGCCGTCTCGACACCTTCTTCGCCGACTTTCTGCGCCATCCGGCGAATCCCACCTTCGAACAGACTAGTGGTGTAACTGCCCTCCGGACGTTCGGCATGGCGTTGCGCAACCAGCGCGTCAAGCTCAGCAAGGAAACCGAGTGGCGGCTGCACGGCTTCGCCGAAGCAGCTGGACGTGCCTAGATGGCAGGTCGGTCCATGCGGCTCGGCCTGCACCAGCAAGGTGTCGGCGTCGCAGTCGATGCGGATACCCTTCAGTACAAGGACGTGACCGGAACTTTCGCCCTTGGTCCACAGGCGTTGCTTGCTGCGGCTGTAGAACGTGACCTTGCTGCTGGCCTGCGTCTGCGCCAGCGCGTCGGCATTCATGTAACCGAGCATCAGCACTTCGCCGCTCAGCCAGTGCTGCACGATGGCCGGCAGCAGGCTGTCGCCCTTGGCCCAGTCGAGGCGACTGAAGTTGGTATTGGAATCGCTCATCGCTGCTTGTCCTTGGATGCTCACAGGCGAATCGCCACGCCTTGCTCGTGCAGATAATGCTTGAGTGCGGGGATCGCGATTGCGCCGGAGTGAAATACGCTGGCGGCCAGTGCGCCGTCCACGTCGGCCTCGATGAAGGCATCGCGGAAATGCTTCGGCGCACCGGCACCACCTGAAGCGATCAGCGGCACCTGGCAGATCTCGCGCGCAATCGACAGCTGTTCCAGATCGTAGCCCTGGCGCATGCCGTCGCTGCCCATGCAGTTGAGCACGATCTCGCCGGCACCGCGTTGCTGTGCTTCGGTCATCCAGTCCAGCGTCTTGCGCGCCAGTGCCTGTGTCTTGGTTGGATCACCGGTGTATTGACGCACGCGCCATGCGTCATCCGCATCGCGCAGCGAATCGATGCCGACCACCACGCATTGCACGCCGAATGCGGCAGCCAGTTCATCGATCAGTGCGGGGCGTTCCAGGGCCGGCGAGTTGACCGAGATCTTGTCGGCGCCGGCATGCAGCACCGCGCGCGCCTCGTCCACCGAGCGGATACCGCCAGCGACGCAAAACGGAATGTCGATCACCCGCGCCACCCGCTCGACCCAGCCACGATCCACGCTGCGCCCTTCCGGGCTGGCGGTGATGTCGTAGAACACAAGCTCGTCGGCCCCCTCGTCGCGGTAACGCAGCGCGAGGTCGACGATCTCGCCCATCACCACGTGATCGCGGAAACGCACGCCCTTGACCACCTTGCCGTCGCGCACGTCCAGGCAGGGAATGATGCGGCGACTCAGCATGCCAGCGCTTCCTGCACGGTAAAGCGCCCTTCCAGCAAGGCACGGCCGAGGATCACGCCCTGCGCGCCGGCCTCGCGTGCGGCGCGGATATCGTCCAGCGAACGCACGCCACCAGAGGCTTGCACGGCCAGCTGCGGCACGGTGTCGGCGAGATGGCGATACAGCTCCAGATTGAATCCCGCCAGCATACCGTCGCGATCGATGTCGGTGCACAGCAGATGGCGCGCGCCACGCGCGGCGTACCACGGCGCGAGTTCATCCAGCGTGCGCGCCTCGACTTCGGTCCAGCCAGCACTGGGCAAGGCCCAACGACCGTCGATACGCCGTGTGTCGAGTGCGATGGTCAGCCGCTCGGCGCCGTATTTGGCCAGCCAGCCGGCGACCAGCTCGGGATCGAGGATCGCCACGCTGCCCAACACCACGCGACGCACACCTGCATCGAACAGACGCTGGAGATCGGCCTCCTCGCGCACGCCACCACCGGCCTGAATCTGCATGCCGTCCGCAGCGATGGTTTGGATGATCGCCAGATTGTCGAGGCTGCCGGAACGGGCGCCGTCCAGATCGACCAGATGCAGCCAGCGTGCACCCGCAGCGGCATAGCGCTGCGCCAGCTCGCGCGGGTCGCTTGCGTAGGTAGTCTGCTGCGCGTAGTCGCCCTGCTTCAGGCGCACTACCTGGCCTGCACGCAAGTCGATCGCTGGGATCACTTCACAGTTCATAGCTTGAGGAAATTCCGCAGGAGCTTCGCGCCGACAGCGGCGGAACGCTCGGGGTGAAATTGCATGCCGTGGAAGTTGTCGCACGCGATGACCGCCGAGAACGCCTCGCCGTAATCGCTGGTAACAAGGCTCCAATCACCCACCGGCACCGCATAGCTGTGCACGAAGTACGCTTGATCGTCATCGCCCAGTCCGGCCAGCAGCGGATGCGGTTGCTGGGTGCGCAGTTGATTCCAGCCCATGTGTGGCACGCGCAGACCGGGGGCTTCGACGAAGCGGCGCACCGGTGCCGGTATCAGCCCGAGGCATGCGGTATCGCCCTCCTCCGAATCCGCGCACAACAGCTGCATGCCCAGGCATACGCCGAGCACCGGCTGGGTCAGCGTACGCATCAGTTCGACCAGCCCCAGTTCACGCAGTCGTGCCATGCCGGGACCGGCCGCACCGACGCCGGGCAGGATCACTTTGTCGGCAGCGCGGATCGCCGCGGCATCCGCGGTCAGCGCAGCATCCACGCCCAGCCGCTGCAGCGCGTAGCGCACCGAGCCGATATTGGTGCCACCCGCATCGACGAGGACCACGCTCACTACAGTGTGCCCTTGGTGCTCGGCAGCTCACTGCCCTCGCGGCGAATCGCCTGGCGCAACGTGCGCGCGACCACCTTGAAGCAGGCTTCGACCATGTGATGCGCGTTGTCGCCCTGCACGGCCAGGTGCAGGTTCGCGCCCAGCGTCTCGCATAGCGAACGGAAGAAATGCGGCACCAGTTCGGTCGGCACCTCGCCCACGCGTTCGCGCGGAAAGCTGCCTTCGAACACGAAGTACGGGCGCCCGGACAGATCCAGGGCCGCGCTGGCCTGTGACTCGTCCATCGGCAAGGTGAAGCCGTAACGACCGATGCCGCGCTTGTCGCCCAGCGCCTGCTTCAGCGCCTGACCCAACGCCAACGCGCAGTCCTCGATGGTGTGGTGCTCATCGATATGGGTATCGCCGTCGCAGTTCAGCTCCAGCGCGAAACCGCCGTGCTTGCCAATCTGTTCCAGCATGTGGTCGAAGAAACCCAGCCCGGTGTGCGCCTTCGGCTCGGCCAGCTTGTCCAGATCCACGCTGACCGTGATGCGGGTTTCCTTGGTGTTGCGCACCACCGTCGCCGTGCGCGGCGCATCCAGCAGCTGGTGTGCCAGTTCATCCCAACTCACGCCGAGTGGGCCCACGCGGAGGCCGCGCACGCCGATGTTCGCGGCGAACTGCAAGTCCGTCTCGCGATCACCAACCATCGCCGAGGTCGCCCGGCTCCAACCGTCATCGGCTAGGTAATGGCGCAACATGCCGATGCCCGGCTTGCGGGTGTCCTTGCCCTCATGCGCAAAACTGCGGTCGATCAGCACTTCGCGGAAACGCACACCTTGCGAGGCGAGGATGCGCATCAGCAGCTCGTGCGGTCCGGTGAAATGCGTCTCGGGGAAACTGTCCGTACCGAGGCCATCCTGGTTCGTCACCATCACCAGCTCGTAGCCTGCGGCGATAAAACGTTGCAGCGCAGCGATCACGCCGGGCAACAGGGCCAGCTTCTCGTAGCTGTCGATCTGCTGGTCGACCGGCTCCTCGATCAGGCAACCGTCGCGATCGACGAAAAGAATCTTGCGACTCATGCGTAGTCACCCGATGCCGGTTTGCCGACAAAACCACGGCCGCCGATGGCCGCCTTTTTCAGCTCGCTCAAGACACGATCGTTTTCATCGGGTGTGCCGATGGTGATGCGCAGCGCGTCACCGAGATTCGGATAGCGGCGTACATCGCGCACCACGATGCCAGCGGCGAGCAGCTGTTGATATACCGCAGCCGCATCGACGAAACGCACGGCCAGGAAATTCGCCTGCGACGGCAGCACCTCGCGCACACCAGGCAGTTGGCGCAACGCTTCCTGCATCCGCACCCGTTGATTGCGCACGATGGCGACGTGATTACGCGCATTCACCTGGCCCCAGCCGGACAACGCGATCAGCGCAGCTTCCACACACGGCAACGGCAATGGATACGGCGGCATGATCCGTTTGAGCAGTGCGATCACCTCGGCATTCGCCAGCAAGGTTCCTATGCGCGCGCCAGCCAAGGCCCAGGCCTTCGACAAGGTGCGCAGTACGGCAAGATTGTCGTAGCGGTCGATCAGGTCAGCCACGCTGGCGTCGCCAGCATCCGTGAACTCCACATAGGCTTCGTCCACCACCAGCAACGCGCGACCGGCCAGCGCCTGCGCGAGCCGCTCGACACTCGCTCGCGGTACCAGCTGGCCGGTGGGATTGTTCGGGGTGCAGATAAAGATCAGTTTCACCGCCGACGTCACCGCAGCGAGTATCGCGTCCACATCCAGGGCGAAATCGTCCTGCAACGCCACCTCGATCACGCCGGCATTCTGGATCCGTGCGCATACCGCGTACATGCCGAAGGTCGGCGGCTGGATCAGGATCGCGTCTTCGCCAGCACGACAGAACGCACGCACCAGCAGATCGATCGCCTCGTCGCTGCCACGCCCCACCAGCAACTGTTCGCGACGCACGCCGTAGAGCGCGGCCAGCGCGTCGACCAAAGCCGCTGGCTGCGGCTCGGGATAGCGGTTGCAGCCGAGGCCATCGTCGCCCACCGGCGCCCACGCCGACTCATTCGCGTTGAGGAATACCTGGCCACCGCTGGCCTCCATGCGCGCCGAGGAATACGGCTGCATCGCGCGGATTTCCGGCCGTGCGAGATCGAGTACGCTCATGACCGCGCCTCCAGTGCTGCCAGGCGCAGGGTCACCGCACGGAGATGTGCTTCCAGTTGTTCGGCCGCCGCCAGCGTCGCCGTGCACGGACCGATATTGCGCAAGCCCTCTTCACTCACTTCCTGCACCGTGATCTGTTTCTGGTAGCTCGCCACCGACACGCCGCTGTAGCTGCGCGCGTAACCGTAGGTCGGCAACACGTGATTGCTGCCGCTGCAGTAGTCGCCTACCGATTCAGGTGTCCATGCACCCAGGAAGATCGAGCCTGCACTGTCGATGCCATCCAGCAAGGCGCGGGGCTCGGCCACCTGCAGGATCAGGTGCTCGGGCGCGTAGCGGTTGCTCACCGCGACCGCCTGACTCAGCGATTCGACGGTGATCGAACGACTCTGTGTCAGCGCCTTCTCCGCGATATCCCCACGCGGCAGTTCGGCACATTGCCGATCGACCTCGATCGCCACCTGGTCCAGCAGCGTCGTGGAAGGGCTCAGCAGGATCACCTGCGAATCCGGCCCATGCTCAGCCTGTGACAACAGATCGGCGGCGACGAAGGCCGGATTGGCTTCCGCATCAGCAATCACCAGCACCTCGGACGGGCCGGCCGGCATGTCGATCGCCGCGCCGTCCGGATCGGTGGATACCTGCAGCTTTGCCTCGGTGACCCAGGAGTTGCCGGGACCGAACAGCTTGTCGCAGCGGGGCACGCTCGCCGTGCCATACGCCATCGCCGCGATCGCCTGCGCACCACCGAGCTTGAAGACCTTGTGCACACCGGTGACACGTGCGGCATACAACACCGCTTCGTCGCAGCGGCCGTCAGCGCGCGCTGGTGAACACAGCACCACCTGACGGCAACCGGCGATCTGCGCCGGGATGCCGAGCATCAACGCAGTCGACGGCAACGGCGCCGTGCCCGCCGGCACGTACAGGCCAACCCGACTGATCGGACGCAGGATCCGTTCCACCCGCACGCCGGGAGCGGTATCGACGGCAATCGACTGCGGTGCGGCCGCGCGGTGGAACATCTCGATACGTTCGGCTGCCTCATGGATGGCTGCTTTCAACGCCGGATCGAGCGACGCTTCGGCGGCGGCGAATTCGGCCTCATCCACTTCGATCGCGTCCAGCGCGCAACGGTCGTATTTCGCGCTGAACTCCCGCAGAGCGATATCACCACGTTCGCGCACGGCGGCGATGATCTGCTCCACGCCACGGCGCAGCTCAACCGCACGCGATTGTGCAGGGCGCGCCAATGCCTCGCCTCGGGCGGCCTCGTCCAATGCATTCCAGTCGATATGGTTCATGCGAGCCTGCTCATGCCAACATCTTCTCCACCGGCAACACATACATTTCGCGCGCACCGGCCTTCTTGATCTCTTCCAGCTGCCGCCAGCTCACCTCGCCGGCGCACAGCGCCTGCAGCATCAGCTGATCCGGCTGACCGGCGACCGACAGCAGGGTGGGCTGTGGGCCGCCCGGCAGCAGCCGGGTGACCGCCTCCAGTGTGTGGCGCGAGGTCTGCAGCAGCAGCAGGCGCGACTCGCGCACCTGGATCACGCCATCCAGCCGCTTCAGCAGCAGCTCAAGCATGTCGCCGCGCTCATCGACAGGCAGGGTCAACGGCCCCGCCAGCACCGCCTCGCTCTCCAACAGCACCTCGGCCTCGCGCAACTGATTCGCGACGAGGGTGCCGCCGCTCTGTACCAAGTCGCAGATCACGTCGGCGGTACCCAGCTTCGGCGCGATCTCGACCGAGCCGGCCAGCATCACGACGCCGGCATTTACGACATGCGTGCGCAGCCATTCGCCGAGCAGGCCGGGATACGAGGTGGCAATACGCCGGCCTTCCAGCTGTTGCGGCCCGTGGTAATCCAGCTCCTGCGGTACCGCGATCGACAAGCGGCAGCGACCGAAACCGAGTGGCCGCAGTTCGCTGAGCGGCGCCAGTTCGCGGCCCGCGGTGAGCTGAAATTCACTCAGCACATTGCGCCCGACGATGCCGAGGTCGCATACACCTTGCGCGATCAGCCCGGGGATGTCGTCATCGCGCACCAACAGCAGGTCGACTGGCTCGCCTTCACCGAAACAGAACAGCTTGTCGCGACTCTGCCGGAAGGTGAGTCCGCAACGGGTAAGCAGTTCCAGCGCCGGCTCGGTGAGCCGGCCGGATTTCTGCATCGCAATACGCAAACGGTCACGCATCTTCATGCCTTCGCCTTCTTCGCCGCCAGCGATTGCCGCCGCGCTGCACGTGCTGCCGCGGCCAGATAGCCGCCATTGCCCTGGTTGAGATAGCGCGCCACCCGCCCGATGGTGGTGATGCTGACCGCAGTGCGCTCGTGGATCTCCCGGTAGGCGATGCCTTCCAGCAGATATGGCACTACCCGCCAACGGTCCACCAGCACCTCCAGTTCGGCCGGGGTGCACAGGTCGCCGAGAAAGGCACCCATCTCGTCGGCGTTCTTCATCGACAACAGGGCCTCGCAAAGGCTCAGCTTGGCTGACTCGTCAGGGGTTTCAGGATCAAGCGATCGACGCTTCATAATGTACTAATGCATTAACACAGTGGATCGCATCATACACAGCATGCGGCAATGCGGCAAACCTGCTACCAGCGTGTGTCAACCGGCATTCAGATTCCAGCGGCGAGAACAGCGGTTTTACGAGCCAACTCGATGCGCAGTGCAAGATGAGTAGCACCTGCTTGATCTTGTCCACGACTCCGAGCTATCATTATCAAAAATGATAAAGGTAGCGTGTCCTTTGACAAAAAAGACTGCCATCGATGTCTTGCTGCACCCGCTACGCCTGAGGATCGTGCGGGCGTTTGTCGGAGGAGTGGAACTCACTGCCCGCGAATTGGCGCAAAGGCTTGACGATGTCCCACAGGCAACGCTTTACCGACACGTGAAACGGCTGGCCGAAGCTGGCACCTTGATCGTCACTTCGGAAACACCCGTGCGCGGTGCCGTGGAACGCACTTACCGACTCGATCCCAATACCGGAAAGGTAGCTCCGGAAGACATCGGAACCATCGACCCAGAAACGCATCTGAAATATTTCTCGGTCTTTCTCGCGTCGCTACTTGAGGACTTTGGCCGCTACATGCGTGCCGATGACGTCGACGTGGTGCGTGATGACGTCCACTACTTGCAGGTGACCTTCAACGCGGAATCGAAGGAATTTGCCGGCTTCATGAAAGAGCTGGAGGCGCTCATCCAGCGGTTTGTGAAACGTGGCCCCACCAAGAATCAAGTGCAGCGAACAGTATCCATCGTCACTCTTCCGGAGCGGCCAATGAAGGCAAAGCAGAGATGTATCTAATGCCCCCACTTCTATACGTTGGTCTTTGCGTGGCGCTTTTCGGGTCACCGCTTTTGTTGATGCTTTTCAGATGGCTGCGTTTCAATCAATTTTCAGCAGTTCCTCGCCTCGCCCTTTGGGTAGCTGCCATCACTGTTCTCGTCATCGCTGCTGCAGACACTGTGGCTTGGCGCGTGGATATCGGCTTGGGATGGCCCACATGGCAAAGCCTGGGGCTGGCGATTCTTGCCGCTGCGATCCTGCTTGTTGTGCTCAGCGCTTATGTATCCATGCGAGGCAAATTTTCTGTCGCTTCGCCGGAACAGCTCGAGCTGCAGAAAAATCTTTTGCGCCTGCCGTTCGGCCATAGGTGCTTCGTGGTGATGACGGCGGCTGTCACTGAGGAGGTGCTTTTTCGCGGCTACGCCATCGGTGTAGGTCAGCATCTGCTCGGCAGCGTCGGGTTAGCCTGCGTCCTCTCGATCGCTGCGTTCACGCTTGGTCATTTGCGCTGGGGGCTTGCTCACCTCGTCCCGGTTTTTGTCTGCACGCTTGTCATTACGCTCCTCTTTACATTCACCCAAAATCTCTGGGCCTGCATCATCGTGCATGCAATCCTTGATGGCGTCGGGGTTCTTGTCATGCCCGTCCTCGCAAAGCGCAGGCAAGCGGCACAGAGCACCGGCTAACCCTCTTGCAAGCAGACCATCCTGACCGACGGCTCCAGATCGACAAGCGCCCTTAGGTCGGAAGGCCGGCTAGCTGGCGACGCCGGTCAAGTTGAGTGGCGAGCTTGGTCAACAAGCTGGTTATCTGCACGCAGAGAATCGACAGGACGGGCAACGCTGTTCACTGCGCCAACAGACATCACAGCAATGCAGACGTGTGCACGATCAACCGATCCATGCAGCCCGAACAAATCCACGTCCCTGAAAACAAAAACCCCCGCCGAGGCGGGGGTCTTCATCAGTCCGGTGCGGGCTGGCTCAGGCCGATTTCTTCTTCGGCGCAGCCTTCTTCGCGGCGGCCGGCTTGGTCACCGTCGGCTTGGCGCCAACGACGGCCGGCAGCGCGCCATGCGCACGGGTATTGCCGTAGCTGCCGCGGTAGGTCTTGCCGCGACGGGTCTTGCGATCGCCCTTACCCATGGGAACTCCTTGATTTATTGGATGAACGGCCTGCCATGATAGCAGCGTGGGACCGCAGCAGCCAGCATCAGGGGTGACCGTGCCCAGCACAGTCCTGCGCCTGATCCAGACATTCGCCCGGATCAATCTGTACGGTGACGTGCTGAATGCCGAAACGCTCCAGCAACACCTGCTTGATCGCCCGCAATGCCTGCGCGCTGTCGGCATGCTCATGCAGTTCGGCATGCAGGGTTGCCATGCGCGAACCTGACGCCAGTTGCCACACATGCAGATGATGAACGTCACGGATCGACGGATCGGCACCACGCAGTGATGCTTCCACCTCCGCACTGTCCATCCCGTCAGGAACGCCTTCAAGCAGGATGTGCCCGGACAGCCGCAGCAAGCGCCAGGCACTGTTGAGAATCAGCAGCGACACCAGCAATGACAGCACCGGATCAGCCCATAGCCAACCAAACCAGCGAATCGCCAGCGCTGCCACTACCGCCGCCACCGAACCGAGCAGATCGCCCAGCACGTGCAGGCTTGCGCCGGCCAGATTGACGTTGTCATGCGCATGCCCGTGCAGCATGCGCAACACCAGCAGGTTCACCAGCAAGCCGATGATCGCTACCACCAGCATTGTCCCGGACAGGATCTCCCCGGGATGCATCAGCCGGGTGATCGCCTCGTAGATGATCCAGCCTACCAGCACAAACTGGCTCAACGCGTTGACGAAACCGACCAGCACTTCTATCCGGCCATAACCGTAGCTGCGTCGCGCATCGGCCGGCCGGGTCGCCATCCAGGCACCGACCAGCGCCAGCAGCAGTGCCAGCGCATCGACCATCATGTGACCGGCATCGGCCAGCAGCGCCAGTGAACCGGACCATGCGCCACCGACCACTTCGGCAACCATCATCAAGGTAGTCAGGACAAACGCGAACAGCAGCTTGCCACTCGGGCTGCTGCCCGCTGCGGCATGCTCGTGCACATGCGAATGATCGTGGGAGTGGGAATGGGCCATGCTCATCCGCACATGCTAGGAACGGAGGACGCCGTTACACAATCACTCGCCGCTGACCACACGTCGTTCAATGCGCGCACTGCGGGCCATGCACGTGGTCATGGCCGTAGCGGCGATCGCTGCGAAGATTGATGAAATGTGCCGTGGCCAGCAGCAGGCCGCCGCACGTCACCAGCACGCTGTGCAGGATGATCGAATAGTGCTCGGCATAGGTGACGCCAAGCAGCAGCAGACCAAGCCCCGGTGCAGCCAACAGCAACGGCAACGCAACCTGATGGCGACGGTAACCACGGATCATGGCAAACAGGGCCAGCGTGCAGGCACAGAGCACAAAGCCGCGTTCGAAACGATGATCAGCCAGGAATTCCAGGCCAACGAAGGGCAACAGCGCCAACACAAACGGCAGCAGCGCGCAGTGGATCGCGCACAGGAACGAAGCCGTCGCACCAACGCGATCAGCCACATGCCACCAGCGGGATTTGCTTGCCTGCTCGGAGTCCATCGACCTGTTCTGGTGTCGCCAAACGTGACGACTCAATTAGCCCCAGTTCCTGATATGTTACTTTATAACATTATGGAATGCCACACCGGGCGATCAGCAAGCTGTCATGGCCACCCATGACGCATGCCAGCGTCGTCCGGACATCAAGCGCGCGCGCACCAAGCGCACCCTGCGACACCGTGAACCAGCACGCATCATGGAATTCCGGCAACCGGACTTTAGCGGGCTCTCAGGCCTTGCGGCAGTTCTTGCAGGTGCCGTGCACTTCCAGCGTCTGCGCCTGCGGCCGGAAGCCGAGCGCCGCGGCCTGTGCCTCGATCAGCTCAGCCACCCGTTCATCGCAGACTTCCTGCGCGCTGGCGCAGGTATCGCAGATCAGGAACGGCACCTGATGCGCCTCGGCCGGATGGTGGCAGGAGACGTAAGCGTTGATCGATTCCAGCTTGTGGATGAAGCCATTTTCCAGCAGGAAATCGAGCGCGCGGTAGACCGTGGGCGGTGCCGCATTGCCGTGCTTCTCACGCAACAGGTCGAGCAGATCGTAGGCCTTGATCGGCTTGTGTGCCGCGGCGATCAGCTCAAGCACTTCCTTGCGTAACGGAGTAAGGCGCAGACCGCGCTCTTCGCTAGCATGCTCCACAGCACGCACGAAACCCTTCGCATCATGATGATGCGGGTGATGCGGATGCGAGTGGTGGGCAGCGTCGTGACTCACGGGTTTCACCTCTGGATGAATCATACACCGGCGCCTGCGACGCACTCTGACCGAGTTCACCGCCGCAACGGTGGTGGCCTGGCAGGCGGCTTGGGCCGTGGCTTGGCAAGGATCACGGCCCACCCGATCGGCCCCAGCACGAGCGCCCAGACGATGCCTTCCGCCGTTCGACCGCGCCACCAGCCAAGCAGTGCACCAACGGCGACGAACAGCAGGTTCCACCAGAACATGGCGGCCCACGGCAGCATATTCAACAGATTGACGAAGATCTGCCAGAACGCGCCCGGTGCGTCGGGATCGACGCCCTGGGATGCCCTGGCGATCAGTTCGTCCATATCGAGCTCAGTGCGTCAACGACATGGTGGCAGGATCAACCCTGCGCCAGGGCGATTGCGTCGTCGACGCGCTTGAGTGCCTCGGCGCGGCCGGCCAGATAGATCGTATGCTCGATCGACGGCGACACCTGGGTGCCGGTCATCGCCACGCGCAGCGGTTGGGCGATCTTGCCCATGCCAAGCTCGAGCTTGGCGGCAACCTGCTCGATCACCTGATGGATCGGCTCGGGCTTCCACTCGCAATCGGCCAGCAACGATTTCGCTGCGTTGAGTACCGCCACCGCACTGTCATTCTTCAGATGCTTGGCAACCGCCTTGCCGTCCCACTCGGCGATCGGCGCGTACCATATCTTCGCGCGCTCGGCCATTTCCTTCAGCGTATGCACGCGATCGCGCAACGCCACGATCACGTCGACCGGCGCCGGGCCCTTCGAGGTGTCGATGCCGGCACGCGCCAGGTGCCAGGCGAACTCCGCCACCAGCGCCTGCGGCTCGTCGGTCTTCAGATAATGCTGGTTGAGCCACGCGAGCTTCTCGGTGTCGAAGCGTGAAGCCGCCTTGTTGACGTCACTGATGTCGAACAGCGCAATCATCTGCTCGCGCGAGAAGATCTCCTGATCGCCATGCGACCAGCCCAGCCGAACCAGGTAGTTGAGCAGCGCATGCGGCACGAAGCCGTCGGCACGGTAATCCATCACGCTGACCGCGCTGGTGCGCTTGGACAGCTTCTTGCCTTCTTTGTCGAGGATCATCGGCAGGTGCGCGAACTCCGGCACCTTGGCGCCGAGCGCGATATAGATGTTGATCTGGCGCGGCGTGTTGTTGACATGGTCGTCGCCACGGATCACCTCGGTGATGCCCATGTCGATGTCGTCGACCACCACCGCGAAGTTGTAGGTCGGCCAGCCGTCGGAGCGGAAGATCACCAGGTCGTCCAGCTCGGTGTTCGCCCACTCGATCCGGCCCTTCACCTTGTCGTCGAACACCACCGAACCTTCGCTCGGATTGCGGAAACGGATCACGCGATTGGGATCTTCGCGAAGAGGTTCGTTGCGATCACGGTAATAGCCGTTGTAGCGCGGCTTCTCGCCCTTCGCCATCGCGGCCTCGCGCATCGCCTCGATCTCGTCCTTGCTCTCGTAGGCGTAATACGCCTTGCCGGCGGCAACCAGTTCATCAGCCACCTGCTTGTATCGCTCCAGCCGCTGGGTCTGGTAGAACGGACCTTCGTCGGCATCGAGATCGAGCCAGTGCATTGCATCGATGATGGCTTTCACTGCCTCGTCGGTCGAACGCTCGCGATCGGTATCCTCGATGCGCAGGATGAACTCGCCACCGCGGCGACGCGACTCCAGCCAGCAGTAGAGTGCGGTGCGCGCCCCGCCGATATGCAGGAAACCGGTGGGGCTGGGGGCGAAGCGGGTGCGAACGGTCATGAGTGTTTTTCGAAAGGCATGAAGCGAAGTGAAGGATTTTAGCCGATACCGGGGTCGGAACCGACGATGACGCAACGAGCTCACCGCACTTTGTACTTCGCACCACTCGCCGCGCTGCTGGGCTGGCTTGGCATCAGCCAGCCCGTGCTGGCCGATAACCCGGGTTACGACCGTCCCGGCTATGGCTTCACGCCAGTCGTGCTGGGTACCGGCGACATCACCGTCGAACAGGGTCTGCCGGACTGGAGTCGGGAGCAACAGGATGGCGTCACCAGCTCGCAGTACAGCGCCGACAGCCTGTTCCGCATTGGCATCGGCGGGCCACTAGAGTTGCAGCTGGGCAGCTCGCCGTGGAACTCGCTGCGACAGACCGGTGCCGGCACGGGCTACAGCAGACAGGGACATGGCGACACCGTCCTTGGACTGAAACTGGCACTGCCCTCCCCGGACCAGGCCTTCAGTTGGGGTCTGCTGGGCAACGTGGAATTCACCGATGGTGCGAAGGCTTTCCGCAGCAACCGTCGCCAGTATCTGCTGGGCGCCCAGTTCAACCTGCAGGCGGACGAGCGCAATTCGTTGGGCCTGTATCTGCAGGACGTGCGTAGCGGTGGCATCGACAGCACGACCGTGGCGATCAGCGACAACTACACGCTGAGCAAGACCCTGACGCTGTACGCCGAAACGGCCCTGCTGCATGTGCCGGGCCAAGGCAGCGGTACGGTCGCCGGGGCTGGACTGGCGTGGATGCTCACGCCTCGCGTGCAACTCGACGCCGGCTTCGATCGACGGCTGGACGGGGTTGCGCCCACCTGGCAGGCCAATCTCGGCGTCTCGATCTACTTCGGTCATTGAACACCGTGGAGTCGGCGGCGCACGTCCGGCAGAAGCGTGCCGCCCAGGACTCACTTGACGTGGATGGTGATCCTCTTCGACACCAGTGGCGGATCGAACGGTACATGATTTTCATCGCCAAGCTCCAGCTGCAAGGTGTGCGTACCGGGTTTCAGCTTGAGCGTGGTCTCGGTCTGGCCACCACCGAAATGAAGGTGATTGTCGTCTTTCGGAATCGGTTGACCGGCAGGCGGCAACTCCTTCACGTCGACCAGCAGATGATGGTGCCCGGTGCGCTCCCTGGAGACGCCAGCCGGTGCCACACCCATGCCCTTGAGACCAAAGCGCACGGTGAATTCCTGACCCACGGCAGCACCGTCACGTGGCGTGATGATGTAGACCTCGGCGTCGGCGGGAGCCTTGTTGACCGGCAATCCGGGAGTATCGGTGGCCATCACGGCCGCAGTCAGCCCGGTCAGGGCAAGAGCAAGCAGGATGCGTTTCATCGTCAATCTCCATGTCGAGGGGGACCAAGCCAGTGTAGGCGCAGCAGCCTTCTCAAGACACCTCTACACGTCGACCAGGCCCTCATGAGCGTCACCGCAGCGTCATGCACTCGCCACACCGACGCAACGCCGGCAGTCGATACTGTGCCAAGCCAGCACAGGTATCGTCATGCGCATCGGCATCGTCAGTGAAACCTATCCACCGGAAATCAACGGCGTTGCGCTGACCGTGCACAACCTCGCGGCCGGCCTCGCCGCACGTGGCCACAGCATTGACCTGATCCGTCCACGCCAGCCGCAGCCGCACCACGACGAACCAGGCATCGAAGTGCTCGACGTACCGGGCGGAGCACTGCCCCGTTATCCGGGCCTGCGCTTTGGCCTGCCGGCCGGTCGCAGCTTGCGCAGGCATTGGCTGCAACACCGCCCTGATGCAATCTACGTCGCCACCGAGGGCCCACTGGGCTGGTCAGCGGTACGCACGGCTGCACGACTGGGCATTCCTGTCAGCAGCGGCTTCCACACCCGCTTCGACAGCTACGCCGATCATTACGGCATGGGCCTGCTCACATCGGTGGTACGCGGTTATCTGCGCCGTTTTCACCGACGCGCGGCAGCCACCCTGGTGCCGACCGATGCCCTTGCACGGGAGTTGCGCGTCATGGGCATAGCCAACGCACGCCTGTTGCGTCGCGCGGTGGACACGCAGCTGTTCCATCCGAACCGGCGCGATGATGCCCTGCGCGACAGCTGGGGCGTCGATGCAGGCACGCCCGTGGTGCTCTACGTCGGACGCATCGCGCCGGAAAAGAATCTGGAACTGGCAGTGCAGGCCTTTCGTGCAATCCAGCAACGAATGCCACGTGCGCGCTATGTCTGGGTCGGCGATGGTCCGGCACGCAGTGCGCTGGCAGCGGCACATCCGGATTTCATCTTTGCGGGCGTGCAGCGCGGTGAAGCGTTGGCGAAGCATTACGCCAGCGCGGACCTGTTCCCCTTTCCCAGCCTCAGCGAAACCTTCGGCAATGTGATCCTCGAGGCCCTGGCTGCCGGCCTGCCGGTGGTGGCCTATGCCGAGGGTGCGGCACGTGAGCATCTGATCGATGGCGTCAACGGTTATCGCATCGAGTCGGGCAACGCGTCGGCTTTCATCGATGCTGCCATGCGACTCGCCTGCAACCCCGGGCTGATCCGGCACATGGGGCGTGCTGCCCACGCCGGCATGGCCGGACTTTCACCGGATGCGGTGATCCGCGACTTCGAAATCCTGTTGCGTGAGTTGGCCGAGGAGACCCAGCATGAACACATTGCCGCCGCTGCACACGCCTGAACTTTCGATCGTATCGTCACGCCTCGCGCTGGACCGTCGGGTCTGCGTGGCGGCCAATCGCTGGGGTACCCGACGCGCAGTCGGATGGTTCTTCGGCGGCATCAGCCGGCTTGGCGACGGCATGTTCTGGTATGGGTTGATGGCGGCGCTGGCCATGGTCGGCGGCTGGCGCGGACTTGCCGCTGCCGGACACATGGCGGTTACCGGGCTAGCCGCGCTGCTGCTGTATCGCCTGCTGAAGCGCTGGACGCAACGGCCACGTCCCTACCGTGTCTGTCCCGGCGTGATCGCACACGTACCGCCGCTGGACGAGTTCAGCTTCCCATCGGGACACACCTTGCAGGCGGTGGGCTTCACGATCGTGGCGCTTGCCTGGTATCCGCAGCTTGCCCCGCTGCTGATCGGCTTCACCGTATTGGTCGCCATCTCGCGGGTGATCCTCGGCCTGCACTATCCCAGTGATGTACTCGCCGCGATCATGATCGGCGGCGGGCTGGGGGCAACCTCGCTTTGGCTGTTGTCACTGGCCATGAAACTCGCATGAGCCGGCGCAATCACTGATCAGCATTTGCGCACGCCGTCACAAGCGCCTTCGCAGTCAGACAGATAGCGTACTTGTCCACAGGCTTTACCAGCCATGCTCCACAATCGCTGTGGATTACTGCACATGGCGCACGCGACGACTGTGCAAAATATCAGCACGCCGTGCCAAGTACCTGTCGTTAAAAGGACTGAGCAAGGTTGTCCACAGACTTGCATCGAAGGCATGCACAGACGCTGTGGAAAACTGTGCCGTCGGCACGATGATGCCAGTGCGGCATCATCATCATTGAATCTGCATCTGCGCAGATCCTGAGCACCGCGTAGCAAGTGCTTGATCGACAAACAACAGATGCAGCTTGTCCACAGGCTGTACCGGCTGGCGTCCACATCGGCTGTGGAAAACCCGCGCAGAAAATCCGGACGCAAAAACAGCGATGCCGCCTGATGGCGGCATCGCTTCACCACAGCCGCGCGTCATCAGGCTGCGCGCGGGGCCTTCACCAGGATGCCGAGCAGGTCGGCCAGCTTGTCGCGCATCTCGCGGCGGTCGACGATCAGGTCGATCGCACCGTGGTCGAGCAGGAACTCCGAACGCTGGAAACCTTCGGGCAAGGTCTCGCGCACGGTCTGCTCGATAACGCGCGGACCGGCGAAACCGATCAGCGCCTTCGGCTCGCCGATGTTGATATCGCCAAGCATCGCCAGACTGGCGGACACGCCACCGGTGGTCGGGTTGGTCAGCACGCTGATGTACGGCACGCCGGCATCGCGCAGACGCGCCAGCGCCGCCGAGGTCTTGGCCATCTGCATCAGCGAGAACAGAGCCTCCTGCATGCGTGCACCGCCGGTGGCGGAAAAACATACGAGCGCGCTTCTGTCGGCCAGTGCGCGCTCGGCGGCACGCGCGAATTTCTCGCCGACCACCGAGCCCATCGAACCGCCCATGTAGGCGAACTCGAACGCCACGGCCATCAATGGACGGCCCTTGAGCTTGCCGCTCATGGCGACCATCGCATCCTTCTCGCCGACTTTTTTCTGGGTGCCGACGATGCGGTCGCGATACTTCTTCGAATCACGGAATTTCAAGGGGTCGGTCGGCTCGAGACTGGCCCACAACTCCTGCGCGGAACCTTCATCCAGCAGTGCACCGAGTCGCATGCGCGCGCTGATGTAATGGTGATGGCTGCACTTCGGGCACACCATCAGGTTGCGCTCCAGCTCCGGCTTGTACAGCACGGTGCCGCAACCGGCGCACTTCTCCCATACGCCCTCGGGCACGGAGCCCTTGCCGCCGTTCGTGCTCTGCGGGCGGGTGCGCGGGTTCATGATTTTCTGCAGCCAATTCATCGCATCACCTGATTCTTCGTGAGCGTGCCGCCCAAGGGCGGCACGTGTTCTCAATGCGCATCTAGCGCGGCGCGGATCGGCACAAGGAACGCACGCGCCCGCACGGTAATCTCTTCGGCATCCTCTGCTCCGGCCAGCCTCTCGACCAGCGCACTGCCGATCACCACCGCATCGGCAAAATCCGCGATAGCCCTGGCACTCGCCGCATCGCGGATGCCGAAGCCCACCGCCACCGGCGCCTTCGCATGCGTGCGGATATCCGCCATGCGCGCGGCGATGTCGCCGGTACTCAAGTGTGCCGCGCCGGTGATGCCGGCGAACGAGACATAGTACAGGAAACCTTCGGCCGAACCGCACAACTGCGCCATACGCGAGGGTTCGGTAGTCGGCGCGGCAAGCAGGATCTGCTGCAGTCCGGCATCACGCAACGGCTGCAGCACGGCCGACTCCTCCAGCGGACAGTCGACCAGCAGCACCCCGTCGACACCTGCCTGCACCGCCTCTTGCGCAAAGCGTGCATAACCGTGAATCTCGACCGGATTCAGGTAGCCCATCAGCACGACCGGCGTCTCTGCATCACGCTGGCGGAACGCGGTGACCCAGCCCAATACGTCGGCCAGCCCGACACTCTTTGCAATCGCGCGCTCGCTGGCATGCTGGATCACCGGACCATCCGCCATCGGATCGGAAAATGGCACACCCAGCTCGATCAAGTCGGCACCGGCATCGACCAGCACGTGCATCAATGTCACCGCGTGTTCCGGCGAGGGGTCACCCGCCGTAACGAACGGAATCAGCCCAGTGCGGCCGGAAGCCTTCAACGCGGCAAAACGGCGATCGATGCGGCTCATACTTCCACTCCTTCACGCGCGGCGATCGTGTGCACGTCCTTGTCGCCACGGCCCGACAGGTTGCACAGTACGATGCCGTCCTTCGGATACTCGCGCGCCAGCTTGATCGCCTGCGCCACCGCGTGGCTGGACTCCAACGCCGCAAGGATGCCTTCCGTGCGCGCCAGCAGATGAAATGCCTCCATCGCCTCCTCGTCGGTCACGCCGACGTAGTCGGCGCGACCTGCATCCTTCAGGAACGCATGCTCGGGACCGACGCCGGGATAGTCGAGCCCCGCCGAGATCGAATGCGTCTCGGTGATCTGTCCGTTGTCGTCGCACAGCACGTAAGTACGGTTGCCATGCAGCACGCCGGGCCTGCCGGCGGCCAGCGAGGCCGCATGATGTCCGGTCGCGATGCCTTCGCCTGCTGCCTCGGCGCCGACGATGCGCACGTCACGGTCGTTGAGGAAAGCGTGGAACAGACCAATCGCATTGGACCCCCCGCCGACGCAGGCAGTCAGCACATCAGGCAGGCGACCGTACTGCTCCAGCATCTGCCCGCGCGCCTCGCGGCCGACGATCGCGTTGAAGTCGCGCACCATCAGCGGGTACGGATGCGGACCAGCCACGGTGCCGATGATGTAGAACGTATCGGCGACGTTGGTGACCCAGTCGCGCATCGCCTCGTTCAGCGCATCCTTCAGCGTCTTCGAGCCCGACGTGACCGGCACCACCTCGGCGCCAAGCAGCTTCATGCGGTAGACATTGATCTTCTGTCGCTCGATGTCCACGGCACCCATGTAGACCACGCACTTCAGACCCAGCCGTGCCGCTACCGTGGCACTGGCCACGCCGTGTTGGCCGGCGCCGGTCTCGGCGATGATGCGGGTCTTGCCCATGCTGCGCGCGACCAGGGCCTGGCCGACCGTATTGTTGATCTTGTGCGCGCCGGTGTGATTCAGGTCCTCGCGCTTGAACAGGATGCGCGCGCCGCCGACATGTTGCGACAGCCGCTCGGCGTGATAGATCGGGCTGGGACGGCCGACGTAGTGCTTCAGGTCGCGATCGAGTTCGGCGATGAAGGCAGGATCATCGCGCAGGCGCAGGTACGCCTCGGTCAGTTCGGCCAGCGGTGCCATCAGCGTCTCGGCCACGTAGATGCCGCCGTAGTTGCCGAAGCGACCATGCGCATCAGGCCAGGCGTGAAAATCGTCAATCGTGGGCATGACCATCACTCGTATCGGGGAAACCATTGCGGCGCATGCGCCGCGACAAGGCGCCACCCTAGCGCAGCGGCACGCCAGGCAAAAGCGATAAGATTGTCGCCACCTGTCAGGAAAACTCACAGATTCCATGTCCCGCGAATTGCCTGCACTGAATGCCCTGCGCGCCTTCGAAGTGGCGGCACGACTGGAGAGCGTGAGCCGGGCCGCCGGCGAACTGCACGTGACCCACGGCGCGGTGAGCCGGCAGATCCGTGCGCTGGAGGCCGAGCTGGGCGTGCCGTTGTTCGTCCGCGAAGGGCGCGGCCTGACGCTCACGCCTGCGGGCCTGCGCCTGCGTGACGGGGCAGCCAGCGCGTTTGCGCAACTGCGCAGGACATGCGACGAACTGCGCCGCAATACGGGCCAGTCGCCGTTCGTGCTCGGCTGCTCCGGCAGCGTACTGGCGCGTTGGGTCATTCCCCGCATGGAACGACTGGGTCACGACCTGCCGGAATTGAAGCTGCACCTGTCCGCCAGCGAGGGCCTGCCCTCGCCCGCGCTGCCCGGCCTGGATGCCACGCTGCTGCTGGCCGAACCACCGTGGCCAGCGGAATGGCAGGTACACACGCTGGCGCCAGAGCGAATCGGCCCCGTGTTCAGCCCACGCCACCCGCGCCATGCCGACCTGTACAAGGCCAGCACCACCGCGCTGTGCAAGGAGGCCCTGCTGAACACTGCCTCACGTCCGCAGGCGTGGCCGGCATGGGCACGTGCGCAGCGCATTGCCGTCGGGCGACTGCACTACGGGCAATCGTTCGAACATCTCTACTATCTGCTGGAAGCGGCAGTGGCCGGCCTCGGCGTGGCGATCGCGCCACAGCCGCTGGTGACCGACGACCTCGCCGCCGGCCGGCTGCTCGCCCCCTGGGGGTTTCGTGCCACGCGGGCGAGCTGGGTCTTGTGTGCCCCGAAGCGTGCCAGTGATGCGCGCCTGACCGCGCTGGCGGACTGGCTGCGACGGGAGCTGGCAGAGGCTTGAAGTCAGGCAGCGTCAGAGATTCAGACGCGCGCCCTGCTTCAATTGCTCCACCGTTTCGGGTGTGAGCGGACCGAGCACGCCGCGACGGTGCTCGGGGATGTGCGCAATGGCCTCCTCGTCGCCGAACACGTAGTGGTCCAGCAGGTTCTTCCAGTTGGCCCGTTCGGCAGGCGGCAATGCACGGAAGGCAAGCAGGCAGTGGTACAACGCAGCCCGTGCGTGGCCGGTGTGGTAACCAGGAACGTCGACCGGACTCCACCAGTAGTTCACCAGTGCGTTGAGTCGTTCGAGCGACTCGACGTTGTGCCACCACAAGGGCGGCATGTAGATCGCATCGCCCGGATGCAGCTCGGCCACCTGTGCGGCCGCCAGCGCCTGTTTCAGACGCGGGTAACGCGGATCGTCCGGCTGATCCAGCCGGGCCATGCTGATAGCTGCCCCGGTGGGTGCGAAATCCAGCGGGCCGATATAGAGATTGGGCAACTGTTCCGGCGGGAATAGTGTGAAGCGGCGCGTGCCGCATACCACGCAGGCAATGTTGTGCTGCGAATCGAAATGCGTGGGCGTGGTGACACGGTTGCCCATCCACAGGCGCGGTTCCACGCCTGGGTCGAGGAAAGGCAGCGCATGCTCGGCGAGGAATCCGGGCAGGCAATCACGGATCGGCGCGCTCTGGATCACCAGTCCGGGGGCATTCTCGCGCCTGCTGTAGCTGGCCAGCCGCTGCAGTCCGAGGGTGACCGGCACCTTGAAATGCTGGTAGCTGAGGTCGCTCATGTCCGCCGCATAGCCGATGATGCCGTCTGCTTCCGGAGCAACCATCAGGGTGCTCACGTCGGCACCGTTGTCCAGCTCAGCCAGCCGCTGCGCGAAGGCAGTGTCCGACTGCCGGGCCAGCTTCACGATCGGCCAGTCACGCACCAGGCCGCGAATCACCAGCGGGCGCTCGCGGCCCAGCACGTCGTCGAGGCCGAACGGATGATCACCGCCGGCGTGGTATTCCTCGATGGCGGCTGGTGCAGGAATCGCGCCGGAAAGTTCGCTCATGACTGCCCGTCCATCTTGTCCGCGGCGCGCACGGCCGCCATGAAATCAACCAGCCTGGTCGCATCCTTGATGCCCGGGGCCGACTCCACACCACTCGCCACGTCCACTGCCCACGGACGCACGGCACGGATCGCCGCTCCCACGTTGCCGGCATGAAGACCACCGGCAAGCAACAGCGGCTGCACGGAATCGTGCGGCATCAACGACCAGTCGAACGACTTGCCGCTGCCACCGGCCTCGCCTGCCGCATGGCCATCCAGCAGCAGGCCGGTGGCATGCGGATAGTCATGCAGGCGTGACAGTGCGGCCGCGCCGCCCCCCATCGCGATCGCCTTCAGGAACGGGTGGCCAAACTGCGCGCACCAGTCGTCGGTTTCGTTGCCGTGGAACTGCAGCAGCGTGGGTCGCACCTCATCGAGCACCCGATGCACCTGATCCACATTGTTGTCCATGAACAAGGCGACGCTGGTGATGAGCGGCGGCATCGCAGCCACGATTTCACCCGCCTGCAGCAACGAGACCTGCCGCTTGCTGCGCTCGGTGAACACCACTCCGATCGCATCCGCGCCGAGCCGGACTGCCAGCAGCGCATCCTCGACGCGGGTCATCCCGCAGCACTTGATCCGGGTTCGCATCACGGGTTGGCTCCAGGCAGGCAGACTTCCGCCGGCAAGCCCCAATAAGGCTCGTAGCGTGGACCAATGAAAGTCAGCCCGGTGGCCGGTGCGGTCGGCCCGGCTACCTGGCGATCACCGCCGGCCAGCAATGCAGCCAGCCATTCGACCGGCTGCTCATCGCGTCCGATCGGCAGCAGCGAACCCACGATGTTGCGCACCATGTGATGCAGGAATGCATTGGCCTCGATCTCGACGACGACCTGCTCACCCTCGCGCCGTACGCTTGCGGCCAGCACCGTGCGGCGCGGATGCGCCGCCTGGCATGACAACGCGCGAAACGCGCTGAAATCATGCTCGCCGAGCAAGGCTTGCGCGGCACGGTGCATGCGTTCGGCATCCAGCGGCAACCGCTCCCAGGTGACATACCGCGCATCCAGCGCCGCACGCACCGGTCGATTGAGAATGCAGTAGCGATAACGACGACTGCGCGCCGCGTAGCGGGCGTGGAAACTGCCGAGTACCGGCTGTGCCCACAGCACGGCCACGCTGGCTGGCAGGTTGGAACAGGTGCCGAGCACCCAGCCACGCATGTCGCGCACCGCTTCGGTGTCGAAATGCACGACCTGGCAGCGGCCGTGCACACCGGCATCGGTACGCCCGGCGCAACTGACTTCGACCGGGTGTGCGGCCACCTTCGACAACGCCTGCTCCACTGCGCCCTGCACGCTGGCATCGGCTTTCAGGCGCTGCCAGCCGGAAAAATCGGTGCCGTCGTATTCGATGCCGAGCGCAATACGCATTGAGGTTGTGCAAAGGACCGTTGAAAGACACTGAAGATTAGCAGCCCGCCAATGAAATCGGGCCGGCAAGGCCGGCCCGATTTCATTGCGCGCATGTGCCGGACGGGGTTCAGTGCAGATTGTCGAGCAGGCGCTTGGCGACATCCTGCTGCATCTGGCTGCCTTCCTTCATCACTTCACTCAGCATGGCGCGGGCACCGTCGGCATCGCCCATGTCCAGGTAGGCGCGGGCCAGGTCGAGTTTGGTATCGACCGGATCGTCGGTGAACTCGCCCAGGTCGCTGTCATGGCCATCCGTGTGATGCGTGTTGGCCGCGTCATCGAAATGCCACTGCGAAGTTGCCTCGGCAGCCGGAACCTCATGCACCTCCGGCGCATTCGTATCCGATGCCGGCGAAACAGCGGCCGCCACTGCGGCAGCCTGATGCGATGCCGAATTCACGGCCGCCGGATGAGTCAGATCGAAGTTGAAGCTGTACTCGCTGACCATCTTGGGTTCCTGTGCCGGCAATGGCGGCGGCGTCGAGGAAGCCCGCGCCGCTGCACCATCATCGGCGGCATAGTCGTCGATGTCGAACGCGCGGCGCGCCTCGGTTTCCTCGTGACCCGGCAATTCGGGGTGGTGGTCGAACAACGGATGACCCGGCACCAGATCCTCGCCCATGTGCACCACGTCCTGCCACTCATCCTGCTGCGGATCGGTGATGTGGGCATGCATCGCTTCGGCAGCCGCCTCGAAGTGCTCGACATCGCGCCGCGAGTAGTACAGGGTGACCAGTTCCAGATGCAGCCCGATGTCGTCCGGATGCTCGGCCAACTGGTCGAGCAGCTCTTCCTGATCGACGTCGTCGCCACTGGCAAAACCCTGCCCGCCTGCAGGCGCCGTGCCGAAGCGGTCAGCCAGTGACGTGGCGGATTTCGCCGCCAACCCCGCCGAAGATTTGCGCCTGCGGCCGAGCAAGGCCAACAGGAGCAGCACCACGATCGCGCCAGCACCGGCTGCCCAGGCCCATGTCTGCATGTACCAGGGCTGCTCGATCACCGGTGCCGGGCTCGGTGGCGGAACAACGTGTTTGACTGCCGGCTTGACTACAGGCTTGGGTGGTGCGGCTACGACCGCAGCAGTTGTCGATGCGTGAGCGGGTGCGCTCGAAGCCGCGGCCACCGGGGCTGCAGCCGTCGCAGTGGAACCTGCAGCGACGGGCGCTCCGCTTGGGCTGACCGCCGTGCTGGCGGCCTCCGGCTTGGCCTGCGACGAAGCAGTCGCCACGCTGGTGCTCGTTACAGGTTTGGCTATCGTCGCGGCACTTGCCGGCGCCGTCACCGGCAGACCGGCGGCCTTGCGCGCAGCAGCCAGCTTGCTCTGCAATTCGGCGATCTCGCTGTCCTTGAGCGACAACAGATGCTCGTTCTTGGTGTTGATGTCCGTCAGGTCCTTGAGACGGGTCTTCAGATCGGCACCCTGCTGCTGCAGGCTGGCCAGGCTTTCCTGGGTACGCAGCAGATCCTGGCGCAGACTGGCGGCGGACTTGTCGCCCTTGCCTCCGGCGTTGCTGCCTCCCTGAGCTGCACTGACGTCCTTTGCCGGTACCAGCGCGAGGCGATCGCCACCACCAGCGGACACGTTGCCAGGTGCACTGGAGGCGGATGCACGGGTCGCCGCATCGGCCACGACCGCTGGCTTGCCCGGCGTACCGGCGCGCCAGTCACTGTTCTGGCGACGCACTTCGGCGACAGCCGCAGCGATCGTCATGGCCTGGGCTTCCGTCGAGGTCGGTACGCGCAGCACGGCACCACTCTTCAGCGCATTGATGTTGTCGCGATAAAAAGCCTCCGGGTTGGCCTGCTTGAGCGCCAGCATCATCTGCTGCACATCGACACCGCTCGGCGCCGTACTGCGGGCGATCGAGGACAGGGTCTGACCGTGCGCGACGGGCCCGTACTGGCCATTGCTGGCAGTGGCAGCCGTTGGGGCGGGCGAAACCGCATGTGCCGGCTTCGGCGCAGCGGCAGGCGTGGCAGCGACGGGCCGCCTCGGGGTCACGGGTTCGCTCCTGCGCTCGACACGGGTCTGTGCAGCGGCAGTGGAAGCTGCGCTGGATGTCCCGGGCGGATCAAGCAGGATGGCAAACTCGCGCACGCTCTTGCCGGCGGCGTGACTGTTCACCTCGATCAGCAGGTCGAGGTAGGGATCGTCCACCGCCACGCTGCTGGTGATGCGGATGACCGGATGGTCGCTGCCGGCGTTGGCGACACTGAAATGCAACGGGATCGTGGTGCGGCCACCGGTGATGCCCGCATGGGCGAAATCCTCGCTGGAGGCCAGCTGGACGGTAAGGTTCTGCAGCTCCGCCGGATTGGCCGGATGCAGCGGGATTTCCGCCAGCAACGGTTGTCCCAGCGCCGATTTGACCTGGATCTGACCCAGGTCCAGCGCCATCACCTGGCTGCTGCCCAGTGCCAATGCCATCCATATCGACAACTTCAACGAACGATTCATCGCGTGCTCCCCCGAACGATCCCTGGCGCCATTCTTGGTGTTGCCGCCGTGACGGCTGCTGCCCCAAACGAGATGCCACTTTAGTTATATGCAGGCCAATCAACAATAGCCGGGACGAATACTTGCAACGCATTGCTGCAGTGCGTTCTCACCGCTACGAAGCTTTCAGTGCTGTTTGACCGGCGGCTTGGCATGCAAGGCATCCAGCTGCTTTTGCAGGTCGGCAATCGCCTGATCCTGCTGCTGCAGGCGCTCACTGGCCCGCTTGCTGTCCGATTCCTGCGTGGCGACATCCTGTTCCAGCCGCTTCACCTCGGCCTGGTGCTGCGCCAGACGCTGCCGAGTCTGGGTCGATACCTGCGCAGAAGTCTGCCCGTCGACCGGATGCGACAGAGGGCTGCTGTCGACCGCCCAAGCTGCCGACATCGTCATGAATCCAAATACGCCCACGAATAAACAATAACGCATCTCAGAGATAGTCCTCGATCAGCAGTTCGGCGATCTGCACGGCATTCAACGCCGCGCCCTTGCGGATGTTGTCCGAAACGATCCATAGATCCAGCCCACGCTCGTGCGAGATGTCCTCGCGGATACGCCCGACATATACCGCATCGTTGCCGGCCGCCTCGCCCACCGGGGTCGGGTAGCCGCCAGGCTTGCGCTCGTCCACCAGCACCACGCCCGGCGCCTGTTGCAGCAGTTCGCGGGCCTGTTCGGCGGTGATCTTGTCGCTGGTCTCGATATGCACTGCCTCGGAATGGCCATAGAACACCGGCACGCGTACCGCGGTCGGGTTCACCTGGATCGACTCGTCCTCCAGGATCTTGCGGGTCTCCCACACCAGCTTCATCTCTTCCTTGGTGTAGCCGTTCGGCTGGAAGTCGTCGATCTGCGGGATCACATTGAACGCGATCTGTGCGGGAAATTTCTTGCCCGGCTCCACGCTTTGAAAGTTCAGCAGCGCCGCGGTCTGCTTGCCCAACTCCTCCATCCCTGTACGACCGGCACCGGAGACCGACTGGTAGGTGGCCACGTTGATCCGCTCGATCTGCACCGCGCGGTGGATCGGTGCCAGCGCCACCAGCATCTGCATGGTCGAGCAGTTCGGGTTGGCGATGATGCCGCGGCGAGTGTAGTCGGCAATCGCGTGCGGATTGACCTCGCTGATCACCAGCGGGATGTCGTCCTGGTAACGGAACTCGGAGGTGTTGTCGATCACCACGGCGCCAGCCGCCGCAGCACGGGGCGCATGCACCTTGCTGACCGAACCGCCGGCCGAGAAGAACGCGATGTCGACACCTTCGAAATCGTAGGTATCCAGCAACTGGACGGTAACCTGCTGGCCACCGAAGGTGATTTTCCCGCCGGCTGAGCGCTCGCTGGCCAGCGGCACCAGCTCGCTGACCGGAAAGTCCCGCTCGGCGAGGATCGCCAGCAAGGTCTCGCCGACCGCACCGGTCGCACCGACCATTGCCACCTTGTAGCTGCTCTTTTTGCTCATGATCTGCTTTCTAATGGGGGGATGAAGCACGCGACATGGCGCGCGGAAAACCTGTCAAGTATACGTCTGGACGGCTAGGTGGCCAGACGTTGCATCACCGGGGCAAGTACCTCGGGATTGATCGGTGTCGGCGGATGCCCGGCATGCGGCCCATGACCCAGCGCCGCAATCAGATTGTCGGCTGCCAATGTGGCCATGGCGCGGCGGGTATCTTCGGTGGCGCTGGCAATATGCGGGCTCAGCACGACATTCTCGAGCGTGAGCAGGTCGGCATGTACCGCCGGTTCACCCTCGAACACATCTAGTCCGGCCGCGCCGAGGCGCCCTTCGCGCAGCGCCAATGCCAGCGCCGCATCATCGACGATGCCGCCACGGGCGATGTTCACCAGCACGGCACGTGGCTTCATCAGCGCCAGCTCGGCAGCGCCGATCGCGTGACGGTTCTCCGGCGTGAACGGCAGTACCAGCACCAGATGGTCGGACTCACGCAACAGGGTCGGCTTGTCCACATAACGGGCGCCACAGGATTGTTCCTGCTGCTCCGGCAGGCGATGCCGGTTGTGGTACAGCACCGGCATGCCGAAGCCATGCGCCCGTCGTGCAATCGCCTGGCCGATCCGACCCATGCCGAGGATGCCCAGCGTCTTGCCGTGCAGGTCGACGCCAAGCCAGTCATCGAAACGCATGCCATGCCACTGCCCCGCACGCAGCCAGCGCTCGGCCGCGCCCACCCGTCGCGCGGCAGCCAGCAGCAACGCCCAGGCGTAATCGGCCACGCTCTCATTGAGCACCTCGGGCGTGTTGCTGGCGAGGATGCCGGCGCGGGTAATCGCGGCGATATCGAGATTGTTGTAACCGACACCGAGGTTGGCGATCGCCTTCAGCCGCTCGTTGCCCTCGAGCACGGCGACATCGACGCGGTCATTCAGACCCAGCAGGGCGCCGTCGAATCCGGCCAGCGCGTTTTTCAGCTGCTCGGTGGACCGCTTCTGGTCGGCAGTCTCGGCCACCACCTCGAAATACTGTTCGAGTTTCGTCACGATTTCGGGAAAAAGTGGGCGTGACACCCATACACGCTGCCTGTTCATGTTGCCGTCGCCTCGTCACTGGGGATGGATCTCGTCCGGCGGCTCATCGCGGCGGACGGGATCAGGGAATTCTTGGCGTGACGTCCCCCACGTCACCGCATTGCGCGCGATGACGCAGCGCATGATCGATCAGCACCAGCGCCACCATCGCCTCGGCGATGGGCGTGGCACGAATGCCGACGCATGGGTCGTGCCGTCCCTTGGTCACCACCTCGGTCGGCTCGCCCGCCAGGTTCACGCTGTGGCCCGGGATCAGAATGCTCGATGTGGGCTTGAGCACGATCGAGGCCGTCACTGGCTGACCACTGCTGATGCCGCCGAGAATGCCGCCGGCATGATTGGAGGCAAAACCGCTCATGCTCATTTCATCGCGATGCTGGCTGCCGCGCTGGCTGACTGCGGCAAAACCGTCGCCAATCTCCACGCCCTTGACCGCGTTGATCGACATCAACGCGCTGGCCAGATCGCCGTCCAGCTTGCCGTAGATCGGCTCGCCCCAGCCCGGTGGCACACCATTGGCAACCACGTTGACCCGCGCACCGACCGAATCACCGGATTTGCGCAGCGCATTCATGTAGGTTTCCAGCGCGGGCACCTGGGCCGTATCCGGCCAGAAGAACGGGTTCTGCTCCACCGCATCCCAGTCGAACGCGTCCGGCGTGATCTCGCCGATCTGTGCCAGATAGCCGCGCACCTGCACGCCATGACGTTCGGCCAGCCACTTCTTGGCAACCACCCCGGCGGCCACCCGCATGGTGGTTTCACGTGCCGAGGAACGCCCGCCACCACGCGGATCGCGGATGCCGTATTTCTGCCAGTAGGTGTAATCGGCATGACCGGGTCGGAACGTCTGCACGATGTCGCCGTAATCCTTGCTGCGCTGATCGACATTGCGGATCAGCAGCGCGATCGGCGTGCCCGTCGTCTTGCCTTCGTAAACACCCGAAAGGATCTCCACCTCGTCCGCCTCGTGCCGCTGGGAGGTGTAGCGACTCCTGCCGGTGGCACGACGCTCCAGATCCTGACGGAATTCTTCGGTACTGATCGGAAGCCCCGGCGGGCAACCGTCGATCACGCAGCCGATCGCCGGGCCGTGGCTTTCGCCGAAGGTGGTGACAGTGAAGAGCTTGCCGAAGGAATTGCTGGACACGGGGTCTGGACGTCCGGAGGAAACCACCACAGCTTAACGCGACAACGCCCCGATCGGGTCGGTCAGTGGGCCCACTGCGCTGCGTGCCACTCGCTGGCCAGCAGCGCGAACACCACGTCATCCACCCACTCGCCGTGCAACCACAGGCTTTCGCGGTAATGAGCCTCCTGCCGCATGCCCAGCGCGCGCAGCATCGCCATGCTGGCGAGATTGCGCGGATCGACCGAGGCGTGGATGCGACGCCGACCCAACTGGCCAAATACCAGTTCGAACGCCGCGCGCACGGCCTCGCAGGCATAGCCGTTGCCCTGATGGGCAGGCGCAATGCTGATTCCAAACTCGACCGGACCCTCGGCATCCGGTGGCATGTGCATACCAAGGTCGCCAATCAATTCCCCGCCATCACGCAGACGGATCGCGTACTGAAACCAGCTGTCCGGCGTATCCAGCGATGCATCAGCCTGGCGCTCAATGAAGTCTGCCGCCTCGGTCACGCTGACCGGACGCCAGCCCTGAAAACGTGATACGTCAGGATCAGCGCGATAGTCGAACAACGCCGTGGCATCGGCTGGACGCAATGCGTCCAGCCGCAGGCGCAGTGTGCTCAGCTCCATGCCACAAATTCCTTCAGGCGATACGGCGTGCCGCGGCAGCCGCATGGATCGCCGCAGCGTGCTCGACCAGATCGCGCCGCTCCAGCGCAAAGATGCCCATCTGGCCCACCTTGAATTCGATCCAGATGAACGGGACTTCCGGCAGCAGCGCAGCCAGCGCGTGTTCGCTCTCGCCTACCTCAACGATCAGCAGGCCGTCGTCGGTCAGGTATTCGGCAGCCTCGTCGAGCATGCGCAGGCACAGGTCCAGCCCATCGACACCCGAGGTAAGGCCCAGCTTCGGCTCGTGCGCGTACTCGCCCGGCAGCGCGGTGTATTCGTCCTCGGTGACATACGGCGGATTGGAGACGATCAGGTCGTAGTGGCGCCCCTTCACTCCTGCGAAAAGATCCGACTGGATCGCCTCGACACGGCCCTCCACGTGCTGGAACACGATGTTCTCGCGCGCCAGCGACAACGCCTCGTCGCTGATGTCGACGATGTCGACCTGCCAGTCCGGGTTGTACTCGGCCATCGCGATGCCGATGCAGCCGGACCCGGTGCACAGGTCCAGCGCACGCTCGATGTGGCGCTCGTCCAGCCATGGCGCAAAGCCCGACTCGATCAGCTCGGCGATCGGCGAGCGTGGCACCAGGGCGCGGCGGTCGCTCTTGAACTTCAACCCGGCGAACCAGGTTTCGCCGACCAGATAGGCCACCGGCAGGCGTTCGCTCACCCGGCGCTCGATCAGCGCCAGCACGTTCTCGCGCTCGGCCGCGGTGAGCTTGCCCGCGCCATAGGCCGGTGGAATGTCGGGCGGCAAATGCAGGCTGGCCAGTACCAGGTGGGTTGCTTCGTCGATCGGATTGTCGTGGCTGTGGCCGAAGGTCAACCCGGCCGCCGAAAAGCGGCTGGCACCGTAACGGATGAAGTCGATGATGGAGGCGAGTTCGGCAGTCACGGCGATCCAGGAGTGCAACGGAATGGCCGACCATTATAGGGCCTGCAGGCAACTCCACCCCGTATACTGGGCGGATGACTTTCAACGTATTCCTGCAGTACATCCTGCCGCACCGGGCCCTGTCGAGGGTGGTCTACTGGGCCACACGATGGACCTTTGCACCGTGGAAGAACTGGCTGATCGGCACGATCGTGCGCAATTACAACGTGAACATGGCCGAGGCGGCGCAACCTGATGCCATGGCCTATCAGCATTTCAATGCGTTCTTTACGCGCAAGTTGAGGCCTGATGCACGTCGCGCGGATGCCGATCCAGCCGCCCTGCTTTCACCCGCCGACGGCCGCATCAGCCAGTCCGGCCCGATTGTCGATGGCCGTATCTTCCAGGCCAAGGGGCAGGACTACACCGCCGCCGAACTGCTCGGTGGCGACGAGACCGCCGCCATACCGTATCGCAACGGCCACTTCGTCACCGTCTACCTGTCACCGCGCGACTACCACCGCGTGCACATGCCGCTGAAAGGCACGCTGAAGGAAACCGTGCACGTGCCCGGCCGCATCTTCAGTGTCGCACCGTTCGCAGTGGCGGCCATTCCGCGGCTGTTCGCGCGCAACGAGCGGCTGGTCTGCCACTTCGAGGGTGAGCACGGTCCGTTCGTGGTGGTGATGGTGGGTGCGATCCTGGTCTCGTCCGTGGCCACGGTGTGGGACGGGCTGGTGATCCCGCCATACGCCTCGTCGATCCGACGCAAGTCATTCATCGGCCAGGGCATCACGCTTGAGCGCTTCGCCGAGATGGCGCGGTTCAACATGGGCTCCACCGTCATCCTGCTGCTGCCTTCCGGCGCGGAGGAGCTTGAAGCATTGCAGCCGCAGCAGGTGGTGCAGGTAGGGCAGCGCCTCGGTCGCGGCTGATCCAAACGGCTCCAACGCAGACTCGCGCCCGGTGAACTGACGTAAAGCGTCATTTTGTGACGCTTTACGCGCTACCGCAGTGCAGGTCCCGTTACGCTCGTGTCTTCGCCGCAGCGTCAGCGCTGCCGACTCCAGCGACGAGGGGACCCATGCAACTACTCACACCATTCTTCGTGATGATGCGTGCACGCCAGCTTGGCCGTCAGTTCCGTGATATCGAGCGCAGCATCCGCGCGCTGCCCAAGCGCAATCGCACGCGCCTGAGCACGCTGACCCTGCGCGAGATCGGGCAAGCCTCGCGCAGCGATTTTCCGCATTTGTATGGCACGCCGCCCGAGGCGCGTTACCAGCCTTGGGGCCAGGGTACCGAAGCCGGTTACGAGCGCGCCTGCTCGAACAATCCCGAGGTGGCGCTGCGCGGCATCGCGCTGTGGCTGGCCGTGGCCTACCACGAGACCAAGAACTCCCCGCATGCGAGCCTGCAGCCGCAGCATCGGCAACTGATGCAGTTGCTGCGCGAGTTGAAGGAAGCCCACAGCAGCGGCAGTGTCGCCGAAAGCTGGATGCAGAACAGCGCGGTTGCCTGATCTCAGGCAGCCGCCGCACGCGTCACTGGCAGACCGGCAGCTTCAACACCTGCCCGATGGCGATGTGGTGATGCTTGAGCCCGTTCATCTCGGCGACTTCCTGCACGCTTGAACAATGCAGGTTGCGCACGATGCTCACCAGCGTATCGCCGCGACGAACCTTGTAGCTCCGGTCCCTGCGCACCACCGGCGCGGGCGGCGGCGATGGCGGGGCATCGACCACCGGCACCACGGCACTGTGCAGGTCGTGCGCAAGGATCGGCCATGGGCCGTCAACGCAACGGGATGCATAGGCCTTTTCCAGCGGCTTCGGCAACTGCAGCTGCACACCTGCCGGCTGGGTCACCTGGGGATCGAGGCGCGGATTGAGATTGCGCAGCGTGCGGAACCAGCCGTCACTCATCCCGTCAGCCGAACCCAGGCACACCGTCAGCTCGGACAATGACGTCGGCCGCTGCAGGGTGATCGAACCGGGCACACCATCGACCCGCGGGAAACGCAGGTTGTAGCTGTCCGGATGCAGGAACAGCCACGCGGCAGCCAGCACCGCCGGCACATAGTCGCGGGTTTCCTGCGACAACTGGTTGTAGATGCGCGGGTCGTAGAAGCTGACCGAGGTGTCGTCGCCGACCAGTCGGCGCATGCGACCCTCGCCACCGTTGTAGGCGCCAATCGTGAGTTCGAGGTTGTTGTTGAAGATCTGCAACTGCTCGTTGAGATATTCGGCATTGGCCCGTGCCGACGCCTGCGGGTCGAAGCGCGTGTCGAAACCGTTGTCCATGCCCAGGCCGAAACGCATGCCGGTGGCATACATGAACTGCAGCGGGCCAGCCGCGCCCGAGCGCGACACTGCATGTACCTTGCCGCCCGATTCCTTCGCCATGATGCCGAACAGCAGTGCCTCGGGCAGATCGGCCTTCTGGTATTGCGGCCACATCTGGTAGCGCAGGTACTGGTAGTTGACGTAGGCATCCATCAACTGCGGCCGCCACTGGGTCAGCCACATCTCCAGCGCCGCCTTCACCGGGCCATTCATTGCGATCAGCTCGGACAGCTTCTGTCCGTGCAACAGGGTCACGCTGCGCTGCGCAGCCGGCAGGCTGGCTGCACCGGTCTTGCCTGCAGCGAGTGCCGCCTGTGACGGATCCACATCGCTGTTCAGATCCGTGCCGTCGCCGAAATCGCCATCCTTCAGGCGCAGCAGACGGTCAAACACCGAGAAGAACCGTTGCGGATCGCAACCTGGCGTGTTGCCGCAGCGCGCCGATGCCTCCTTCAGCTGGTCCAGCGACCGCGTGAGCGTCAACTGGGAAGCCTCCGCGTCACCGGCGTGCGACTGCTGCAGGGCGACCTCATAACCCTTGCTGGCCTGGTCGAGCTCGGCGTATAGCGCGTTGACCGGTGCCGAAGGCTTGCCTCCACCCGTGCTTGCACAGGCGGCCATCAATCCAGGCACCGCTGCAAGCAGTCCCAGACGCAGAAAACGAACAGCAGAACGCAGCACCATCAGAAACTTCATCCGCACAAAAACCACACCATAGCCGGCACGGCACGCCGACTCAACGATGACGCGACCAGCTGGCCGTGTTGGCTACAATCCCGGTATCACCCAGGGAACGGAAACGAGATGACTGAGATCCTGATCGGCCGCAACGACAGCACCAGCGTCGACTTCGACCCGCATTACGGCAATCGTCACGGCATGATCGCCGGTGCCACCGGTACCGGCAAATCCGTCTCGCTGATGGTGCTGGCCGAAGGTTTCTCCCGGCTCGGCGTGCCCTGCTTCCTGGCCGATGCGAAAGGCGATCTCGCCGGCCTGTCGATGGCCGCCGGTGAACCGGGCGACAAGCTCAAGGCACGCCTGGACAAGCTCAGGCTCGCCGACTGGAAGCCACAGGCCAACCCGGTGATCTTCTGGGACATCTACGGCAAGCTCGGCCACCCGATACGCGCCACCATCAGCGAAATGGGCCCGACCCTGCTCGGCCGCGTGCTGGAACTGAACGACACGCAGGAAGGTGTGCTGGAGGTGGTTTTCAAGCTCGCCGACGATCAGGGCCTGCTGCTGCTCGACTTGTCCGACCTGCGCGCACTGCTGACGTTTGCCGCCGAAAACGCCAAGGACATCTCGACCCGTTACGGCCTGATCGGCACGACCAGCATCTCTGCCATCCAGCGGGCACTGCTCAAGCTCGAGAGTGACGGCGCCGATCAGTTCTTCGGCGAACCGGCGCTGGAACTGACTGACCTGATGCGCCAGGACATGAGCGGCCGGGGTGTCATCAATGTGCTGACCGCCGACCAGTTGATCCTGAAGCCGCGGCTGTATTCCACCTTCCTGCTGTGGCTGCTGTCCGAGCTGTTCGAGCAATTGCCGGAAGTCGGCGACCTCGACCAGCCGAAGATGGTGTTCTTCTTCGACGAGGCGCACCTGCTGTTCGAGGATGCTACGCCGGCGCTGCAACAGCGCGTGGAGCAGGTGGTGCGACTGATCCGCTCCAAGGGTGTGGGCGTGTACTTCTGCTCGCAGAATCCCGACGACGTACCTGGCGTGATCCTCGGCCAGCTCGGCAACCGCATCCAGCATGCCCTGCGCGCGTTCACTCCGCGTGACCAGAAAGCAGTCAAGGCGGCGGCGGAAACCTTTGTCGCCAATCCGAAGCTCAACGTCACCGAGGCAATCACCAGGCTCACCGTCGGCGAAGCGCTGGCCTCGACACTGGCCAACGGCGGCGTGCCGACACCGGTGGAACAGGTGCTGGTGACCGCGCCGTGCTGCCGCATCGGCGCGATCACCGATGCCGAGCGTGCCATGGTTCGTCAGCGCTCACCGGTCGGCAGCAAATACGACACCGCGATCAACCGCGAATCCGCCGCCGAGCTGCTGGCCAGACGCGCCAGTGACAAAGCCATCGAAACCGCCACCCCTGCCAACGCAGCCGGAGGGGATGCGGGTGCCCCCTCTGGCTGGAGTGGCACCGTGCATGATGCGCTGTTTGGCACCAAACGCCGACAAGGCATGATCGAGACGATGGGCAAACAGGTCGTGCGCACGATGGGCAACCAGCTCGGTCGGCAAATCCTGCGCGGGGTGCTCGGCGGCATCTTCGGCGGCAAGCGCTGAGCAGGCATCACCGATGCCGAGAATCGAACTGATCGACTCGCAGCAGCCGCTGTCGCAGCAGTTACCCGATGCACTTCGTTATCCGCTGCACGGAGCTGCTCTGCCCGCCATCGTCACGTTCACTCTCGCGCACTATCTGGCGTTGCTGCCGGGAGCCGGCTGGTTGCTCGAACTGGTGGTATGGGCAGCCACCTACCTGTATGCACTGGAATGCATGCGGCATACCGCCGATGGCTACGCTGCACCGCCGGAGTTTGCCGAACCCGGTCACGGTGGCTGGGCATTGGTTGCGGTTCTACTGTGGTCCACCTTGCTGACACTGGCAGTGAAGCTGAACTTCGGCGGCAACGCCTGGATCGTGACGGCGCTGATGGCAGTCAGTCTGCCAGCCATTGCCATGTCGCTCGCACTCGACGGCAGCGTCGGACACGCCCTGAATCCGCTGACCTGGGTCCAGGTGATGTCGCGTTTCGGCCTGCCTTACCTGTTGCTGATCGGCGTGCAATGCCTGATCGCGGTCATTGTCGGCGTGGCACAACTTGCTTTCGAATCCGCATTCCCGCGAGTGATCTCGCTGCCGCTGTTCTATCTGGTCGCCAATTACGCCACCTTGTTCAACTTTCATCTGATGGGCGTGCTGATCCACCAGCGTCACGAAGATTTCGGCCTGCAGCCGAAGGCTCATCAGCTGGCCCGCGAAATCCACCAGGATGCCGACCGGCAACTGCTCGACGAGGTCTCGGCCCTGGCAAGCGAGCAGCCGCGAGCTGCGCTCGACCTGCTGGTGCCGCGCCTGCGCGATCACGCTGCGCCGGCCTCGCTGCATCACGCCTACCGCCAACTGCTGCAACGACAGGGCCTCAACGATGCCCTGCTGGTACACGGACAGATCTGGATGGCAGCACTGATCGCCCAAGGTGAGTCGCGCCGTGCGCTCGGCGTACTGCAGGAATGCAGCCGAATCGACGCCGACTTCATCCCCGACGACCCGCGCACATGCGGGGAACTGGCCGACCTGGCCGCACGGCTGGGCATGAATCGACTTGCGCTGCAGCTCTGCCGCGGCTATCTCGCGCATTGGCCTCGTGATCAGCAGGCGCTGCACTACGGACTGCTGGCCGCGCGCCTGCTCGGCGAGCACCACGATCAGCATGTCGAAGCGAAACAACTGCTGGACCAGCTGGCATCGACATGGCCGGGTCATCCGCTGCAAGCCGATATCGCCGTCCAGCGGCAACGGCTGGCGGATTCCCCATGAGCCGCTGGCGCCCACCCTCCCCC
>NZ_MUNR01000011.1 GCF_002001045.1 Rhodanobacter sp. C01
GCCGTCATGGCGTAGTCCAGCTCAGCATCGTGCTGGGAACCGTAGAACCCAGCAAAGGGTAGGGCAGCAGTGAGCATCTGCATCACATCAGCCCTCTGCCGGCCATGCTGACGCACTCGGCACCCACCACGATGTGGTCCAGAATGCGCACGCCGACCAGCCTCAATGCGTCGCGGAGCTCGTGGGTAATTGCACGGTCTGCGGCACTAGGTTCCGCAACGCCGCTGGGGTGGTTGTGCGCGAGAATGGCGGCGCTGGCATTAATGCTCAACGCGGCCCGCACGACTTCCCGGGGATAGATGTTGGCGCCATCGACGGTGCCGGTGAAGAGTTTTTGGCAGTCGATGATGCGATGCCGGTTGTCCAGCCACAGGACGTGAAATTCTTCGTGTAACAGCGTACCTAGACGTATGCGCAGGAAGCTGGTGGCATCGGTCGGACTGTGGAGGCTGCCCTGACGTTCAAGCCTTCCTTTGAGAATGCCTTCGGCCGCGGCGAGCACGTCTTGCTCCGACGTTTCGCTGTCGAGTTTGTAGCGGGTGTAGGCCGTTGATCGAATAACTTTCATGAGTAGTCCTTGTGAGCGGCACAAACGCATAGCGCCCGGCCGTGAGGCCGGGCGCTATGCGCTGTCGCGAGAAAAGATGAAGAAAACGAGCTAATTCGAGCCGGGAAGGCTCGGTACAGCTGAGTCGTGTGGAGCTATGTCAGCGCCGGATCCGTCCGACTGGCATCAAAGACATAGCCGCAGGCTTGGCAGCGAAAGCTATCGGGCAGAACTTGGTCAATCGGCGCACCGATCACCGCACCTGCCGCACAGCCCGCAGCACCGCCGAGCAATCCGCCGAAGATCGCACTGGCAATGACACCCATGGGATCACCGCCCTTTGCCTCCGTCATGGCGCTGGAGGCCCCCTGGATAGCGCCAGCGACGCCACCGATGGCGGTCGCCGTGGTTTGCGCGCGGCGTCGAGGGACGACGAATGCGGTATGGCAGCGTGGGCACGACAGGGTCATGTGCGCGCTACCCCGGTGCGGGGAGCCACGCTAACCTTCCGGCCACCATTGTCGGCGACCAGGTAGCCGATCGAGAAGACGATGGCAAAAGCTACAAGGCATTCTAGAGCTGGAAAGTTGTACATCGCGGTATTCTCCACAGGGTAAGTGTTGGTGCCGACGAAATCGGCCCTTCTGCGAGAGCTATCCACTGCTCTCTATGGAGTGATATAGAGCTGAAATTGTTTTCAATAGACGGCGACTGCGCCCTGTAAAGTGCGCAGGCGCCAGGGTTCTTCCCTTCGCGGTTTCGCGCCAGTTCGCAGGGCCAGAACCCTCCATCAAGGATCCACTGGTAGTTATGAATCAAGCTTCCCTGTCCGCCCTGATCTGGTCCGTTGCCGATCTGCTGCGCGGTGACTACAAGCAGTCCGAATACGGCCGCGTGATCCTTCCGTTCACCGTGCTGCGCCGTCTGGACTGCGTGCTGGAACCGACCAAGAAGGCCGTGCTGGCCGAGTTCGAGGCCAAGACCAAGGCTGGCCTCAATCCCGAGCCGTTTCTTCTGCGCAAGGCGGGCAACAAGTCGTTCTTCAACGCATCGCCACTCGATCTGCCGCGCTTGCTGGGGGACCAGGACCATATCCGTCAGAACCTCTACGCCTATGTGCAGGGTTTCTCGCCGGAAGCGCGCGACATCTTCGAGCGCTTCGATTTCTATACCCAGGTCGAGCGGCTGGCCAAGGCCGATTTGCTGTTTCTGGTTACCGAGAAGTTCGCCAACATTGACCTGCATCCGGACACGGTCGACAACGCGCAGATGGGTCTGGTGTTCGAGGAGCTGATCCGCAAGTTCGCGGAAATCTCCAACGAAACCGCCGGTGAGCACTTCACCCCGCGCGAGGTGATCCGGCTGATGGTCAACCTCATCTTCATCGAAGACGATGACGTGCTGGCGCCCGGCAATGCCGTGGTGCGCACCATCTACGATCCGACCGCCGGCACCGGCGGCATGCTTTCGGTCTCGGCCGAGCACCTGCTGCTGCACAATCCCGATGCACGGCTCACCCTGTACGGACAGGAGTTGAACGACGAGTCCTACGCCATCTGCAAGGCCGACATGCTGATCCGCGGGCAGGACGTAGGCAACATGGTCGCCGGCAACACGCTCAGCGAGGACGGCCACAGCGGACGCAAGTTCGACTACATGCTGTCCAATCCACCGTTCGGCGTGGAGTGGAAAAAGGTCGAGAAGGTGGTGCGCAAGGAGCACGAGGAGAAAGGCTTCGACGGCCGCTTCGGCCCCGGCCTGCCGCGCGTATCCGATGGCTCCATGCTTTTTCTCATGCACCTGATCGCCAAGATGCGCCCGGCGGTAGACGGTGGCAGCCGATTCGGCATCGTGCTCAACGGCTCGCCGCTGTTTACCGGCGGCGCGGGCAGTGGCGAAAGCGAGATCCGCCGCTACGTGCTGGAGAACGACCTGGTGGAAGCCATCATCGGCCTGCCCACCGACATGTTCTACAACACCGGCATCGCCACCTACGTGTGGATCATCTCCAACAAGAAACCCGCCGACCGCAAGGGCTACCTGCAACTGATCGACGCCGGCAGCTTCTGGCAGAAGATGCGCAAGAGCCTCGGCAGCAAGCGCAAGCAGATGAGCGACGAACACATCGCCACCATCACCCGATTGTTCGGCGACTTCGCCGAAGCCGAACAGGCCACCGTGTTTGATGCCGCAGGCAAGGAAGTTAGCCGCCAGGTGATCGCCGCCGCCGAGTTCGCGCCCGAACCGCCTGAAGGCGGCAAGGTGAAGATCGCGCCGATCGCGCGCATCTTCAAGAACGAGGACTTCGGCTACACCACCCTCACCGTCGAACGCCCGCTGCGCGACGATCAGGGCAAGCTGGTGCTGGGCCAGAAAGGCAAACTCAAGGGCAAGCCGCAGCCGGACAGCTCACTGCGCGACACCGAGAACGTCCCGCTGGGCGAGGACATCAAGGCCTACTTCAAGCGCGAAGTGCTGCCGCACGCATCCGACGCATGGATCGACGAAGCCAAGAGCAAGGTCGGCTACGAGATCCCGTTCAACCGCCACTTCTACGTGTTCGAGCCGCCGCGTGATCTACACACCATCGACGAGGAGTTGAAGGGTGTGTCGGCTCGGATCATGGCGATGCTGGGGGAGTTGGCGGAATGAGTTTGCCTAGGTATGCGGAGTACAAAGACAGTGGGGTGGCTTGGTTGGGCGACGTGCCTTCGCATTGGCTTGTTACACCCGTTAAGCATTTGGGAAAGCTGAAGGGTGGTGCAGGATTTCCGCACGTCGAGCAGGGACATGAAACAGAAGAACTGCCGTTCCACAAGGTCAATGCGCTAGGTCGTGCTGGTAGCGATGGTGTGTTGCGGGGAAGCGAAAACAATATCTCCCGCGTGACTGCTGAGCGACTTGGAGCCTACATTTTCCCCGCGCACGCTTTGGTTTTCGCGAAAGTCGGTGCTGCGCTCTTGCTCGGAAGAATTCGAATTCTTGGTGAAGCAGCGTGCATCGACAACAACATGATGGGATTGGTCGTCAATAACGATGACGTGGATGTCGCATTTGTCAGTTATGCGCTCAATCTTGTTCGGTTCGATCTGATCGCAAATCCAGGTGCCGTTCCGTCTTTGAACGAGGGACAGATAGGGATTTTTCCGTTAGTGCTGCCAAGTCGGAGTGAGCAATCCGCCATCGCCGCATTCCTCGACCGCGAAACCGGCAAGATCGATGCGCTGATTGCCGAGCAGGAAAAGCTGCTGACCCTGCTGGCCGAAAAGCGCCAGGCCACCATCTCCCACGCCGTCACCCGCGGCCTCAGTCCCAACGCTCCGATGAAAGACTCCGGCGTGCGGTGGCTGGGCGAAGTGCCGGCGCATTGGGAAATTACTTCTTTGGGGCGCATTTCTGTAAGTCGATGCGATGGCCCATTCGGTTCCGGCATCAAGTCTGATCATTACACCGAAGAAGGCGCCCTTGTTGTACGACTTCAAAACATTCGCGCGTATGCCTTCAATATCGGCGAGCCCGTGTACTTGGATCGGGGATATTTCGAGACATCGCTAAGAGGGCATGAAGTTGTCGGAGGCGATTTACTTGTTGCCGGTTTAGGCGACGAAAATAACCTCCTCGGTCGCGCGTGCGTCGCTCCAGATGGGCTGGGAGCTGCCCTGGTCAAGGCAGACTGCTTTAGATTCCGGCTTCGCGAAGAAAAGGCGTTACCTCATTTCGTTGCAATGCAGTTGAGCGCCGGAGCCGCTTTTGATGCAGGAATAATGGCAACAGGTACTACGCGCTCTCGAATGCCTCTTGGTGTGATGGCGTCAAGAAAAGTCGCGCTCCCACCTTTGCATGAGCAGTCTGAAATCATTACCTTTGTCGACGCCAAGCTCAGCAAGTTCGATGTCCTAAAGGAAGAGGCAGAAATCGGCATTGCGCTCCTCAAAGATCGCCGCAGCGCCCTGATCGCTGCCATCGTCACGGGCAAGATCGACGTGACGGACATCGCATGATCCAGTACATCGCCGAAGCCCAAGGACTCTGGTACGAAGGAAGCCAATCGTGGTTGCGCCGGATTCAAGGCCATCCAATGGTTCTTCCCTTCGCAGTCATGGGAAAATCTGCAGGTCGAGAGCTGTTGTTCCTCGAAGACTATTTCAACTCTGCGACACGCATTCGCCGAGGACGGTTGTTTGAGAAGGACGATCGCAACAGTTGGCCTGCTAGTGTCGTTTCGCGTTTCCCTAATCGTGACCTACAGAACGCGGCAGATCTCTTCAACGTCAACCGTTCGTACAAGACGGCGGATGTCCAGATCGGGCCTGGGGATGAAATTGAACTCGGAGACAACGGCGCAACGTCACGCTGGATCGTTGTTCTATCAGAAAGAACGGGCCTTGAGGGGCACTATGTCACCATCAAGTCGAAAACGTTGTTCGGTGTGCTTCCTGAACTACTTCCAGATCAAATTCCGGAATCCAACAGGCGCGATGCCCTGAGCTCGTTGGATGCTGTTGTCGATGCGGCTTCAATTCAGGCGCCTCAGTCCGTCATTGATGCCTGCAGGAATGCGGCCTGCCATCTGATCAGCGCGAAGTTTCCTGTGTCCAACCCGGATGGCAAGGAGGATCTCGGCAAGCTGGTGGACTGGCTCACGCTAAATAAAAAGTTGTCGTGTAGCTCCGCCGGCAACCTGATCAACCGCCTTCACAGTCGGGCAAAAGCTAACGCCGCAGCTAGTCGTGGAACGCGACCAGTCTCGCGTTTGGACGCTGATCTGGCAGTGAGTGCACTTTCATTTTTACTTCAGGACTTTGGGTGGGGAAGGGAATGAGCGATATCCAGTTGTTCCGCCTGACCGGCGGCGATGCGGTGGAACTGTCCAGCCGCGCTGCGGCCATCGAGAAGGATCTGCAGTCGCTGATCGAGGCGCAGATGCCGACCTTCCTCGGCGTGCGTTTCCTCGCCAGCGAATACGCCACCGGCAAGACGCATCGTGGCCGTATCGATTCGCTGGGCCTGGACGAGAACGGCTGCCCGGTCATCATCGAATACAAGCGCCACAGCAACGAGAACGTGATGAGCCAGGGTCTGTTCTACCTGGACTGGCTGCTCGATCACCGCGCCGAGTTCCAATGGCTGGTGATGGAAAAGCTGGGCAAGGACGTGGCCAATGAGATCGACTGGACCGGCACCCGGCTGCTCTGCATCGCGGCCGACTTCACCCGCTACGACCAGCACGCCGTGCAGCAGATTCCGCGCAACATCGAACTGATCCGTTACAAGCTGTTCGGTGACGACTTGTTGCTGCTTGATCTGGTCAATGCGGTGACGGTGGATGACGCCACGACGGTCAAGGACAAGGTGGTGGATGGCACGTCGCCAGCCAAGGCCAAGCCGGTGGGCAAGGACAAGACGGCCGAGGAACAGCTGGAACATGCACAACCAGAAATTCGCGCCCTTTACGAAGTGCTGTCCAGCCAGTTGCTGGCGCTGGGCGACGACGTGCAGGAAAAGCACCTGAAACTGTATGTCGCATTCCGCCGGCTGAAGAACTTCGCCTGCGTGATTCCGTACAAGGACAAGCTGTTGGTCATGCTCAAGCTGAACCCCGATACGGTTGCGCTGGAAGCAGGCTTCAGCCGCGACGTGCGCAACATCGGTACCTGGGGCACGGGCGATCTCGAACTCTGCCTGCGAACGGTGGCTGATTTTGAACGAGCAAAGCCGCTGATTGAACGCAGCTACGGCGAGAGCTGAGGGGGGGATGAACTTGAACGGACGGACTATCTGGCAGCACGCTGCTGGTGATACGGATCGCGACTACGTAGATGTCTGCATCCAGAATGGCGTCATTCTTAATGGCCCGGGCCGCGCTGGACCGTGGCCTGCGCAGATGGATGAGGTCGTGGGAAAGAACAGACGGCCCAAGAAACTGAGTGATCTTCGGCGTTTCTGTGAAGACATGCGCGCCGGCGACGTGGTGGTTCTTCGTCTCGGCACAAAGCTGGTTCCGGCGGTAGGCGTGATCGTCGGCGATTACGAATGGAATGATGCTTTTGGTGATGTGGACGGCTGGGATCTGGAGCATGTCCGAAGAGTGAGGTGGGCCTGGGTTGGAGAGCAGCCAAAGGAGTTTGACGCCTACGCAATCAAGTGGGGTGATACCACGCAGCGTCTCAACCCCGGTGAGGTATGGGACTGGGTGGCAAGCTTGAAAGTAGATGAGCTGAAACCGCTGGACCTGCCTGAATTGCCAAGCCAAAAAGATGCAGGGGAGATCGGGTTTGATCGAATATCGGACTTTTTGTTCGACCGCGGAGTGGCCAGTGCATCCATTGCGTATTTAATGACTGAGATTGGGGAGCTGACGCGCATTGCGAGATGGTACGAGCGTTCAAGCAAGGATGGCTCCGACGGCGACCAACATCCTAATCGGCCTTCCGAACACGAGACAGTGGCTTATCTGGTTGTTCCGCTGCTTCGTGCGTTGGGGTGGACCCCGCAGCGCATGGCAGTGGAGTGGAACAAGGTGGATGTTGCCCTGTTTGAATCGCTGCCTCGTGCTGGTGACAATATGTCTGTCGTTGTTGAGGCCAAGAAGTTGGGGCGCGCATGCCTTGCCGCACGCCTTCAGGCAACCGGTTATGCGGATCAACGGGAAGGCTGCCTTCGATTGATCGTGACGGATGGGCTGCGTTACGGGGTTTATGTGAAGCAGTCCGATGGCAACTTCGGGTTGCATGCGTATCTCAACTTGACGCGCCTGAGGGATGGCTATCCTGCCTATCGATGCGGTGGTGCCGAGGATGCGATGTTGGCGATGTCTCCGGACTGGCGTGCGATCAATGACTCTGCACGCGATGGCGGTTGATATGGACGCGATACGCACATCAAAAAGGGAAGGGTGCGAATGAATCTTCATCGCGAGCATCATTTTGAGCGCGAGATCTGCGACTACCTCGCCGCTCACGGCTGGCTCTACGCCGAAAGCGACGCCGAGCACTACGACCGCAGCCACGGCCTGTATATGCCCGACCTACTGGCCTGGATCGAAGCGACCCAGCCGGACAGCTGGCAGCGCCTCACCAAGACTCACGGCCCGACCGTTGGCGAACGTATCGCCGAGCGGGTGCGCAAGAACCTCAACGAGCGCGGCACGCTGGAGGTGCTGCGCCGCGGTGTGGAGATGCTGGGGTTGAAGGAACCGCTGTCGCTGGTGCAGTTCAAGCCGGCGCTGGCGATCAACCCGGTGATCCAGCAGCACTATGCGGCCAACCGGCTGCGCGTGGTGCGACAGGTGCGGCACTCGCCGAACAACCCCAAGGACGCGCTGGACCTGGTGCTGTTCGTCAACGGCATCGCGGTGGCCACGTCGGAGCTGAAGTCCGACTTCACCCAGAGCGTCGGTGATGCGGTGGACCAGTACCGTTTCGACCGCCACCCGCAGCCCAAGGGCGGGCATGTCGAGCCGCTGCTGAGCTTTCCCAGCGGGGCGCTGGTGCATTTTGCGGTGAGCCAGTCCGAGGTGATGATGACCACGCGGCTGGCGGGGCCGGCCACACGCTTCCTGCCGTTCAATCGCGGCAACCACGGTGCAGCGGGCAACGCACCCAATCCGTACGGTTTTGCCACGGCCTATCTGTGGGAAGAGGTATGGGCACGCGACAGCTGGCTGGAAATTCTGGGGCGCTACCTGATCGGCAAGCGCGATGACAAGAAGCGGCTGACCCAAGTGATCTTTCCACGCTATCACCAGCTCGACGCGACGCGGAAGCTGGTGGCCGACGTGCTGGCGCAGGGCGCGGGCCAGCGCTATCTGATCCAGCATTCTGCCGGCTCGGGCAAGACCAACTCGATCGCCTGGAGCGCGCACTTCCTGGCCGACTTGCACGACGCTAGGCACAAGAAGTTGTTCGACAGCGTGCTGGTGGTGTCCGACCGCAACGTGCTCGATGCGCAGCTGCAGGAAGCGATCTTCGACTTCGAGCGCACCACCGGCGTGGTGGAGACGATCACCAGTGAGCACGGCAGCAAGAGCGCGCAGCTGGGTCAGGCGCTGAAGGACGGGAAGAAGATTATCGTCTGCACCATCCAGACCTTTCCGTTCGCGCTGCAGGCAGTGCAGGAACTGGCCGCGACCGAGGGCAAGTGTTTCGCGGTGATCGCCGATGAGGCGCACAGCTCGCAGACGGGCGAGGCCGCGGCCAAGCTCAAGCAACTGCTGAGTGCGGAGGAATGGGCCGAGCTGCAGGATGGCGGCGAGATCGACACCGAGGCCTTGCTGGCCGCCGGCATGGCTGCACGCGCCGGTGGCAACAAGGGTCTGACTTATGTGGCGTTCACCGCCACACCCAAGCAGAAGACGCTGGAGCTTTTCGGGCGGCCCGGTGAAGACGGCTTGCCGCAGCCGTTCCATGTGTACTCGATGCGCCAAGCGATCGAGGAAGGATTCATCCTCGACGTACTGGAGAACTACACGCCGTATAAGCTCGCCTTCCGTCTGGCCCACGACGGCAAGGATTACGACGAGACCGAGGTGGAACGCAGCGCGGCGATGAAGGGGATCATGCAGTGGGTTCGCCTGCACCCGTACAACATTGCCGCCAAGGTGCAGATCGTGGTGGAGCACTACCGCGAGAACGTGCAGTCACTGCTGGCCGGCAAGGCCAAGGCGATGGTGGTGGTCGCCAGCCGCAAGGAGGCGGTGCGCTGGCAAATGGCCATACGTGACTACATCGCCCGGCAGAATTATGCGCTGGGTGTGCTGGTGGCGTTCTCCGGCGAGGTGAATGATCCGGACAGCTACCCGCGGGCGGTGAGCGAGACAAGTGCGGACCTCAATCCCGGTTTGAAGGGCCGCGACATCCGCGATGCATTCGCCAGACCCGAGTATCACCTGCTGCTGGTCGCCAACAAGTTCCAGACCGGCTTCGACCAGCCGCTGCTGTGCGGCATGTACGTCGACAAGAAGCTCGGCGGCATCCAGGCAGTGCAGACGCTGTCGCGATTGAATCGCGCCCATCCGGGCAAGGACACGACCTACATCCTCGACTTCGTCAACGACGCCGCGGAAATCCTTACGGCGTTCAAGACCTACTATGCCACTGCCGAGTTGGAGGCGACCACCGATCCGCACCTAGTCTTCGACCTGCGCCAGAAGCTGGACGCCAGTGGGCACTACGACGACTTCGAGGTGGAGCGCGTCGCCAAGGTGGAGACTGACCCGAGCGGCACGCAAGCGCAGCTCAGCAGCGCCATCGCTCCCGTCGCGGATCGCCTGCTCAAGCGCTACAAGGCAGCGCAGCAGGCACGCTCCAGCGCGCTGGCCGATGGCGACGACAAGGCAGCCGAGGCCAACAAGGACGTGCTGGATGCGCTGGTATTGTTCAAGAACGACATGGGCGCCTACGTGCGGTTGTATGCGTTCCTGTCGCAGGTATTCGACTACGGCAACACCGACATCGAGAAGCGCTTCATTTTCTACAAGCGGCTGATCCCGTTGCTGGAGTTCGGGCGCGAGCGGGACACGGTCGATCTGTCCAAAGTCGTGCTGACCCACCACACCCTGCGCAGTGCAGGACGCCAGCCGATCAATCTCAAGGATGACGGCAAAGGCAGCTACAAACTGCCGCCGCTGGATGCCGTGGGAAGCGGTGCGGTACAGGACAAGCAGCAGGCCTTGCTGGCTGAGATCATCCAGAAGGTCAACGGCTTGTTCGAGGGGCAGCTTACCGACGGCGATCAGCTGCACTACGTCAATGGTGCCATCAAGGGCAAGCTGCTGGAAAACGAAACACTGATGCAACAAGCCAGCAGCAACAGCAAGGAGCAGTTTGCCAATTCACCGGATCTGAAAGATGCGTTGATGCACGCGATTATGGATGCCCTGGAAGCACACTCGACCATGAGCACCCAGGCGCTGGGCTCAGAGCGGGTGCGCGACGGGTTGAAGGACATCCTGCTGGGGCCAGCGCAGCTTTACGAAGCCTTGAGGGCCAGATCCGAAGCTCCCAATGGCTTAGCGTGACTGATCTTGGTTCGCAACATTCCTCGGAAATACAGGAGATCGGAGCCAAGCATGTCGCATCGGGGTGTTTAGAAATTCCCCGTATCGTCGGTTCCACCAGACGTTGCAGCGTCGGCAAACGCCTGACACCTGCCGAATGGGCCAGACTTGCGGGGCCTGGTCATCTTGCATCTATAGGACCGAGTAGCCAATTAGCTGCAGGCGCGCCGACCTGTAGGCCGTCCTTCTCCGAAATAGGTAGCAAATGGATTACCCCGCGGACCTACAGTGGCGATCCCAATCGTTCATCAACCTGGCGCGCCGAATTAGTAGGTCACCACGTTGATACGCAGCCTCTGACTTGTCCTTGAGTCGGTGCGCCATCGCCGCCTCGATCACTTCACGCGGGTGCTTCGTGGTTTCCGCGGCCCAGTCGCGGAACGTCGACCGAAAACCATGGGCAGTGATGTCAGGGTGCAAATCTTTGAGCAGATTCATCGCTGCGGCAGTGGTCAGAGGGCGATCTTTCACACCCGGAAACACGTGGCCGACGACGTGCAATAGCTTTCCCGTCGGTGCGCTTGGAATGAGCGACCGTAGCAGCCCCACCGCGGTCTGCGACAGCGGTACGCGGTGCTCTTTACCCGCTTTCATGCGCTCGGCGGGAATGATCCACGTGGCGGCGGGTACGTTGAATTCTTCCCATTGCGCACCGGCCGCCTCACCTGGCCGCGTCGCGGTGAGAATCTGCAGTTCAAGCGCCCGCGCAGATAGACCTTGGCGTAGACGCAACTTCGTCATGAACTGTGGGATGTCGGAGTAGGGAAGGGCGGCGCGGTGTTCCACCTTCTGAACCTTGCTGCGTTTGGGCAACAGTTGATCGAGATGGTTGCGCCATGCTGCGGGATTGTCGCCAGTCCGGAATTTCCGGACCGTTGCCCAAGCAAGAACCGACTCAATGCGACCGCGCACTCGGCTTGCGGTTTCGGTCTTCACTTTCCAGATCGGTTCCAGGCTCTTCATCACTAGGACGGTATCTATCGCGGCGACGTCCAGCGGCCACAGCAGAGTGCAGTATGTACGTAGGGTGGCATCCCATTGGCTAGCATGTTTGACGTTTTTCCAGCCGCTGCGATGCGCCTCTATGTACTTCTCGCAGCATTGGCCAAACGTCATTACGCGCGCGTCAGAGAGCTGCTTCCTCTGATGGGCTGCGTTTCGCTGCTCGATCGGATCGATTCCGTCTGCCAGGAGCTTTCGGCAACCGGTCGCACGGTCGCGTGCGTCACGTAGCCCGAAGGTGTTGAAGCTCCCCAAGCCCATTTCTCGGGTGCGACCGTTGACTTGGTAGCGGAACACCCATGATTTGGAGAGAGAAGGGGACACTTGCAGGTAGAGCCCGCCGCCATCACCTAGGTAGCCTGCGGTTTTGACCTTGCGGACCTTCAGATCGGACAATTTTTCGAATGCGCGTGCCATAAGCTACCCATGGTTCTACCCATGATAATACGCTGGATTTGATTGGATGGGTATGGACACGTTTGTACACGTATCCGCCTTAGATGGCGTAGCTAAGCCATTTCATTGTACTCGATTGGACACGGCTGAACTCTGGGTAGACAGACACTCTCTCCGCCAGAAAAGCAAAACGCCCCCGAGTGGGGCGTTTTGCTTTTCTAGTGGTGATGACTGGGTGAGAACCCACCCGGGTTCGACAATTTTGTCCGGAACAAAATTGGACAGCCAAAAGCTGGCCTCGTAGCGCGCAGCGCGAAGGGGTGAGGCTCAGGATGAGCCAAGCAATCCCGCCTGCCATGCTGCCGCGCGGGCCTATAACTTAAGTAAGTTGCTCTGACCCACTTATGTTTGCCTCGACGATAAGCGGCACAGCAACAGCCATGCCGATTCCCATGTGTAGTCAGGTCGTCGCTAGCGCGCCACTGCTAGCGCGCACCACCAGTTGGACCGGGCTGATGATGTAGCGTGCTGCCGACAGCGGTTCGTGCAGTCGTTGCAGGATCAGCTCCGCTGCTTGTCGCCCACGTTCGCGTGGAGCGACCGCCAGCGTGGTCAACGGAGGCATACCCAGCGCGGCTTCGGCGATGTTGTCGAAGCCGGTAAGCGCGAAGTCGTGGCCTGGTTGCATGCCGCGTTGACACAAGCCAAGCATCAGGCCGAGCGCTACCGCGTCGTTGTAGCAGACCGCTGCCGTCGGTGCGGGGCTGCCGGCAAACAAGGCGGGGCATTGCACTACTGCATCCACTCGGTTCGGTGCGCACTCGACGCGCCAGTGAGGCTTGATGCGCAAGCCAGCCACCCGCATCGCCTCGGTGTAACCGGCGAAGCGCTCGCGGCAGGAACTGGAGTCGCGATGGCCGCCGAAGAAGGCGATATGCCGATGGCCCAGCGTGATCAGGTGTTCGGTGGCGAGCCGGGCGCCGCGCCGGTTGTCCAGCATCAGCCGATCCCAATGCGCACTTTTTGGTGCGTTGCCGCCCAATTCGCGGTTGAACAGCAGCAACGGCGTCTGTGCGCCCACCGCCGCCAGAACGTGCGTGACATCGCTACCTTCGGCGGGCGACAGGATGATGCCTGCCGGCCCATGTTCTATCAGCGATCGAAGCACCGCCTGCTCGCGCTCGCTCGATTCGCCGGTGCTGCCAAGCAGTGTGACGTAACCGGCCTCGCCCAGCTTCTCATCGACCCCGGATGCGAATTCGGCGAAGAAAGGATTGGCCAGGTCGTTCAAGATCAACGCGATGCTGGATGAGGTGCGCCGGCGTAGGTTGGCCGCGGCGCGGTTGTAGACGTAGTCCTGCCGACGCAGTTCTTTTTCTACCTTGGCCTGGGTGAGTTTGTTCACCAGCGGGCTGCCGCGTAGTACCAGTGAGACGGTGGCCCGTGACACGCCACATCCAGCGGCGATATCGCTGAGTGTGGTCTTGCGATGGACAGGGGCAGTGCTTTCCATAGCCATGGTCGAATCTGGGATTGGAACGATCCAAATGTAACCGAAATTGGAACGTGTAATGGCATATTGCAACGCGGCATGCATCGTCACGAGGCGAATGCTAACGTGTGATATGGATCGATCTAAATCCTGGGGAGTAGTGAAACATTCCGTATCGCTCGCACTGGCGGTCCGGAGCCTGCCGGTGATGTTTGGGGCGGAACAAGACACATGACAACGCCGCTCCGGTGGAAGTCACTGTTGCGCGCATGTTTCATGTTCTGAACCCGGCACTTGAATACCCGTCTGCTGCGTCACCACGAATCCATACCGCCGCATACAGGTATCCACATGACTGCACCGATCAGCTTGGCCAGATCACTTGCGAATCGATCAGATACGCATCGATCAAGTACGAAGCGCTACCTGGTCCAGTCGGTCGGCCTGCTGCTGACACTCATGCTACCGATGTTGGGTACGGCGGCGCCATTGACGACGCAAATGCTGGACAGCGGCTGGCAGTTCCGCCTCGCCCCCGGCGACAGTCATGCCACGGTTTACCCGAAAGCCGCTTTGTGGCAACTCGCTACGGTGCCGGGGACGGTGCAGACCGATCTGATGGCGGCGAAGCTGGTCGCCGATCCGTTCTACCGCGATAACGAAACGCAGATCCAGTGGGTCGGCCTATCTGACTGGCAGTATCGAACGTCCTTCAACGTCGACCATGCCACGCTCACGCGCCAACACGTCGAGCTGGTGCTGGATGGCCTGGATACCTTTGCCGACGTTTATTTGAACGGCAAGAAGCTGATCGCCGCCGACAACATGTTTCGTCGCTGGCGGGTGCCGGTGGCATCGCTGCTTCAGGAAGGCGCGAATACGCTGGAGGTGCGGTTGTACTCGCCGATCAAGCGGCTGCAACCGTGGCTGCTCAAACAGCCCTACGCGCTGCCGGGCGAGTTCGATTCGGCGTTCGGCGACGAGCCCAAGGGCAAACAGACGGCCAATTACATACGCAAGGCCAACTACCAGTACGGTTGGGATTGGGGTCCGCGTATCGTTACCGAAGGTATCTGGAAGGGCGTCCACCTGGACAGTTGGGATGCGACGCGTGTCGCCGATTTCCATGTGGAGCAGACGCACATTACCAAGTCGGCTGCGCAGGTCAGCGCACAGTTCGACATGGAGGCCGACGTCAGGGAGTCGCTTTACGTGAGCGTTGATGTGATCGGGCCGGATGGCAAGCCGGTGGGTCGCATCGAGCGCGATATCCATGTTAATCCCGGCAGCAACCAGGTCAGCCTGCCGCTGCGCATCGCTGCCCCTAAGCTGTGGTATCCATCCGGGTATGGCGCACAGGACATGTATACCTTCAAGGCCAGCATTCATGACGCCGCTGGTGAACTGTACGAAGCCCGGCAGGCTACTGGCTTGCGCACCATCGAATTGCGCCGGCAGAAGGATCAGTGGGGCAGGAGCTTCGAGTTTGTCATCAACGGCATCCCGGTTTTCGCCAAGGGAGCCAACCTGATTCCGTTCGACAGCTTCCCGACGCGCGTCACGGATGCGCAGATGCGTCATGTCCTGGCGTCCGCGCGGGACGCCAACATGAACATGCTGCGCATGTGGGGTGGCGGCTATTACGAGTCGGATCGATTCTACGAGATGGCTGATCGCCTGGGCATCATGATCTGGCAGGAATTCATGTTCGGTGGTGCGATACCGCCGAACGACGTGGCCTATACCGAGAACGTGCGGCAGGAAGCGATCGAGCAGGTCAAACGGCTGCGCGACCATCCCAGCATCGTGCTGTGGTGTGGCAACAACGAGGTGCAGACGGGTTGGGAAACCTGGTCCGATCGCGAAGCTTTCAAGAAAGCGATTTCGGCAGACGAGCGCGAGCGCATCGCCGCAGGCATGGTCAATCTGTTCGGCAATGTGCTGCGCAATGTGGTGACTCGCTACGACGTCGACGTACCGTATTGGGCCAGTTCGCCGAGCACCGATTACGACGGACCGGCCAATGTGCTCGGCGACGGCGACTATCACTATTGGGACGTGTGGTCGGGTGACGCCAAGCCGGTTACCGAGTACCTCAATGTCACGCCGCGTTTCCAGTCCGAATACGGCCTGCAGTCATTTCCGGTGATGCGCACCATCCGCGCGTTTGCCGGACAGGGCGATCTGGAGTCGGAATCGCCGGTGATGCGCGCCCATCAGAAATACGACAGCGGCAACGGCAACAAACGCCTGTTGCTCTACATCACGCGTAGTTATGGCGAGCCCCGCGACTTCCCGGCCTTTGTCTATCTCAGCGAGATCATGCAGGCCGATGGCATCCAGTTGGCTGCCGAGCACCTGCGTGCATCGCGCCCGCAATCGATGGGCTCGCTGTACTGGCAGCTCAACGATGTCTGGCCCGGCGCGTCCTGGTCCAGCATCGACTACTACGGTCGCTGGAAGGCGTTGCAGTTCCATGCCCGTCGTTTCTATGCGCCATTGCTGATCGCCGCACTGCGGAACGGTGGCACTACCACCGTTTCGCTGGTCTCCGATCGCACGACGTCGCTGGCTGCACATTGGCGCATGCGTGTGATGGATTTCGCCGGCAACGTGCTGAGTGAGCATGAGCAAGCTGCCACCTTGCTGGCGTTGACGAGCACCAAGGTTGCCAGCTACACCGATGCGCAGCTTCTGCAGAGTGCTGACCCGCATACGTCATTCGCCGTGTTCGAGCTTGTCGACGGCGATAAAGTCGTCTCACGCAATAGGGTGTTCTTCGACGAAGCGAAGAATCTGCAGCTGCCCGCGCCGCAGATTCGCACGCAGCTCCAGATAGCTGGGCAGGGCTACGCGCTGACGCTGACGGCAGGCAAGCTGGCGCGTGACGTGTGGGTTTCATTTGGCGATCACGATGCCGAGGTATCCGACAACGCTTTCGATATCCTGCCAGGGCAGAGTGTGACCCTGGTGGTACGCAGCAAGGCCACGCTCGACGAACTGCAGCATGCGCTGCAAGTACAGAACCTGGCGGATGTGATGCGGAGGGCAGTGAACTGATGCCAGTACCATCGGACGACATCTCCCTCGCCATGCCGACGCGTCGCGACATCCTGAAATGGTCTGGTGCGGCGGTGGCCTGGGGCGTGGTGGCGGCCCACATGCCGAACATGGCTACGGCGGCCACGTTGTCGCCGCCGTATGTCAGCAAACGTCCGCCGGTGGGCAAGCGCAAGTTTGTCAGCGCCGCAGTGGAACGCCAGCTGGCAACGGTGAAGTCGGCCATCGCTGATCCGAAGCTCGCCTGGATGTTCGAGAATTGCTATCCGAACACGCTGGATACGACCGTCGAACTCGGGAGACTCGACGGCAAGCCGGACACGTTTGTCATCACTGGCGACATCGACGCCATGTGGCTGCGCGATTCGTCGGCGCAGGTAGTTTCCTATATTCCGTTGGCGAAGAACGATCCCGCCTTGCAGCGACTGTTCCGTGGCCTGATACGGCGGCAGGCACGCTGCATCCGGATCGATCCGTATGCCAACGCCTTCATGCCCGATCCGCATGCGCCGCCACTGATCTGGGCGCAGCATGACAGCACCGACATGAAGCCCGGTATCGGTGAGCGCAAATGGGAAATCGATTCGCTGTGCTATCCGATCCGCATGGCCCATGCCTACTGGCAAGCCACGGTGGATACCGAGCCGTTCGACGACGACTGGCGCACGGCGATGCGGCTCGTGCTCCAGACTTTCCGCGAGCAGCAGCGCAAGCGCGATCGCGGGCCTTATCATTTTCAGCGCACGTCCGAAGTGCCGACCGAGACCCAATTCCTCGACGGTTATGGCAACCCGACGCGTCCGAACGGCATGATCCATTCGATGTTCCGTCCGTCGGACGACGCATGCGTGTACCCGCTGTTCGTGCCGGCCAACCTGTTCGCTGTGGTCAGCCTGCGCCAGCTCGCGCAGATGAGCCGCGCGCTCCATCACGACGATGCGTTTGCCTCGGACTGCGAGGCGCTGGCGACTGAAGTCGAGCAGGCCGTACACCGGGATGGTCGCATGCACGATGCCGACGGTCGCGCGTACTGGGCCTATGAAATAGACGGCTTCGGCAATCAGCTGTTCATGGACGACGCCAATGCGCCAGGCCTGCTCAGCTTGGCTTACCTCGGCTGCTGCGATCGCGAGGATCCCGCATATCGCCATACCCGCGAGCTCGTGTGGAGCGCGCGCAATCCATATTTCTTCAAGGGCAGGGCCGCCGAAGGCATCGGCGGTCCGCATGAAGGCCTGCGCATGATCTGGCCGATGTCCATCATGATGTACGCGCAAAGCAGCGACGATCAGACGCAGATCCGTCAGTGCCTGACATGGTTGCGCGACACCGATGCGGGAACCGGCTTCATGCACGAGGCGTTCGATCAGGACGATCCATCGCGCTTCACCCGCGGCTGGTTCGCCTGGGCGAACACCTTGTTCGGGGAACTCATCGTCGATGTGTATCGCAAGCATCCCGAGCTGCTGCGCGGCTGAATGCGCAAGCGGCATCCGCAGCCTGCGGCAGCGATACCGGGAGCGATTTCGAGTGCACCAACGTACTTTTCGCGACGCAACGGAAATTCTAAATAAATATAAGTTAATCAATATGTTGTGTGTCTTGAAAATAAATTTGGATCGTGACAAATTTTCGATTACAGTCGCGGTATGGATCTCTGACCCAGTTTCGCCACAACGGTTGGGTGCGCTCAGCACATGATCGGGACGACCACTCACCCCGAGCCTGTCGCGGGCGCTTCCGCCTCCATCAATCACAGCGTTCAATTCACGGAGAAGCCCGCATGGTGTCCCGCCGACAATTCCTGCAAGGCATGGGTGCGCTTGCCGTGCTGGGTAGTCCGCTACCGGCCTTTGCCACGCGGTTTGCAGATGCCACGGGCGTACAGAAACATGCGGGTGGATTGTCACCGCTAGCCGGTGGTGTATCGCAATATGTCGATCTGTTTATCGGCACCGGTGGTCACGGTCACACCTATCCGGGTGCATCGATGCCATTCGGCATGGTGCAGCTGAGCCCCGATACGAATGACGCGGGCTGGGATGCATCGTCGGGCTATCACCAAGCCGACGGCTCGATCATGGGCTTCTCGCATACGCATCTGAGCGGTACCGGTGCGGCCGACATGCTCGATGTGCTGGTAATGCCGGCGCAGGGTCCGGTCTTGCTGCAGCCAGGCGCGCGCGGCTTGCCGGATGTGAATTACCACTCGCAGTTCGACGGTGCGCCGGGTCCCGGGCCGCAGCTTACGGCGAACAGCAAGGCGCAGCCTGGCAACGGTTACCGTTCACGCTTCGATCGCGCGTCTGAGCACGCACGGCCCGGCTATTACACGGTACGCCTGACCGATCACGATATTCTTGCGGAACTGACTACCAGCATGCGCGCCGGCATGCATCGCTACACGTTCCATGGCAAGGGCGATGGCCATCTGCTGGTGGATCTGGCGCACGGTTTCCATGACGACTATAAAACGCCCTGCAAAGTCACCGATGCGCAACTGCGCGTAATCGGCAATGACACCTTGGTGGGCAGCCGCCACGTGCATCAATGGGCGGATGGTCGGCATATCTATTTCGCGATGAAGGTGTCGCGTCCGTTCTCGCAGGCGACGCTGTATTCGGAAGACGCCGCGGCGCCCAATGGCACTAGCGAACTGAAGGGCACGCATCTGAAGGCAGCGTTGCATATCGACGATGTCGCGCGCGAGCCGGTGCTGGTGAAGGTCGGCATTTCCGCCGTGGACATCGACGGCGCCCTGCGCAATCTGGAAACGGAAATGCCCGCCTGGGATTTCGACCAGCTGCAGCAAACAGTAGCTGAAACGTGGGAGCGCGAACTCAGCCGCATTCGCGTCGAAACGTCCTCGAGCCGCGACATGCGTGTGTTCTATACCTCGCTGTACCACACGATGCTGGCGCCGACGTTGTTCAGTGATGTCGATGGCCGCTATCGGGGCATGGATCTGAAGATCCACCAGGTGCCGGAAGGCCAGAACAACTACAGCACCTATTCGCTGTGGGATATCTATCGCGCGCAAGCGCCGCTGCTGACGCTGTATCAATCCGAGCGCGTGCCGGATTTCGTCAATTGCCTGGTGCGCATGGCCGAGGAAAGCCCGGAAGGCCCGCCGGTGTGGCCGCTGCAAGGCGTCGAAACGGGCTGTATGATCGGCTACCACTCCGTGGTGCTTATTGCGGAAGCGCAGGCCAAGGGTTTTACCGGCATTGATTACGACAAGGCCTGGCCGATCTATCGCAAGCGCGCGATGGATGACGACTATCGCGGCCTGCCTCATTACCGCAAGCTCGGCTACATCCCCAGCGACAAGGATTGGGAAGCGGTCAGCAAGACGTTGGAATACGCCTATGACGATTGGGCGGTCGCGCATCTGGCCGATGCGGCGGGCGAAAAGCAATTGGCCGAAACACTGCGCCAGCGCTCGCGCAACTATCGCAATGTGTTCGACAAGAAGATGAACTTCGTGCGCCCGCGCGGTGTGAATGGTGAGTGGCTGGAACCGTTCGATCCACGCGGCATGGGCCATTCAAAACAGTGGCGCGACTTTACCGAATCCAATTCCTGGGAAGCCACCTTCCTCAACCAGCACGACCTGTACGCCTATATGGATTTGTTTGGGGGCCAGGACGCGTTCGAGCGCAAGCTGGATGAGCTGTTCACCACCAGCTCCAAGTTGCCGTCGGATGCGCCACCGGATATCGCCGGCATGGTTGGCCAGTATTCGCACGGCAATGAGCCTGGCCATCACATGGCGTATCTCTATGCGTACACGGGCTCGCACTACAAGACGCAGGCGCGCGTGCGCATGCTGACCGTCACCATGTATCCGCCGGAACCCGATGGCCTGGCCGGCAACGAAGACTGCGGCCAGATGAGCGCGTGGTACATCATGAGCGCACTGGGCTTGTATTCGGTCGATCCGGTCAGCACCAACTATGTCTTCGGCAGCCCGTTGCTGGACAAGGCGGAGATCGACCTGGCCGGCGGCCGCAAGTTGGAGATCCGTACCATCAACAATGGCCCGGACCATCCGTATATCCAGTCCATGACGTGGAACGGCAAGCCATGGACGCGCAGCTGGATCAGTCACTCCGAACTGGTTGCTGGCGGCACGCTGGAGTTCCACATGGGTGCTACACCGAACCGGCAATTTGGCGCCGATCCGGCGGATCGTCCGCCCGCCTTCGGCATGCCGGCTACTGCGGCGGTTTCCGTTGACGCGGCATAAGTACCACGCAGACAGGTACGCGAGTTTCGACTCGACGGCGACGAAGTGATGCCGGCGCGGATACAGGATCATGCGTGCTTCTCTGAGACGGCGAGCATCGCCGTCTCAGAGAGCCGTCATTCCGCCTGAGCGCATTGCCACGTGCTTCCGTGGCTGTCCAGCCAGTTCCCTAGCGGCAGGTGACCTGGCTGGCTCATCTTTTGGAAGATCAGCCACCGGCCACGTTGAATAGCTGAAATTCGCGAATGCGCGCCGTGCAAACACTGGACAGAATATTCAGGCGAACCTTGGTGGTGGTCGCCGGCGCGAAGCGATCGATCTTCATGTGACCGATGGCTTCGGCTTTGGCCACGGGCGTCCATGTATCGTGGGCCCATACTTCGATCGCGTACTTCTGCACGCATTGACCGTCGTTAAGCCACTCCATGGTGAGGGCATGATCGATGGTGACGGGTTTCGCGAAATCGACTTCAAGCGTCGCGTGATGCGAGCCTTCCGCTGCTGACCAGAAGGTATCGGGATTGCCATCCAGGGCCGCCGAGGCATTCGTGTCGGTGGCGGCATGCTGCCGGGCCAGATCCTTGTCGATGCCGTAGCGTGCTTGAAGCGCTGCACCGAATTCCTTGAGGCGCGCCACGTCGGCATCGGGCAGTACGCCGTGTCGATTCGGTGCGATGCCCAGCATCAGCTGGCCACCGCGTCCAACGCTGTTTTCCCAGATGTCGACCAGCTCATCGACGCTTTTCAAGGTCTTGTCGCTATCCGGATGCCAGAACCATTGCAGTGTGTGCAACGGTGTATCCACTTCCACCGGACGCCAGCGCAACTCGCCGTGGCGGTCGATCGCATTCCAGTTTTCGTCGTGGATATGGCCGTCTTCGCTTCCGACCCAGCGAATGTCGCCGTAGTCGAACAGGGCCACATCGGCGAAAACCATCGTGTTCGACTGGTAGGTCCTCAGCTCTTCGATATATTTCTTGAAATCGTAGACATGGCCTGCGCTGCCGGCACCGTCCAGCCACCATTCGGTCAGTGGTCCATAGCTCTGGACCAGCTCATCCATCTGCGCGAGATAATATTTATCGTAGGCCGCTGCATCGGCATAGCGCGGCTCATGACGGTCCCACGGCGACAAATAGATGCCGAACCCCATGCCTTCCTTGCGGACGGCTTGCTCCGTCATTTGCACCAGATTGCCCTTGCCATCCATCCACGGGCTGTTTTTGACGGAGTAGTCGCTTTGCTCCGTCGGCCACAATGCAAAACCGTCGTGATGTTTGGCGACCAGCACGAGATACGTGGCGCCAGCGGACTTGGCGGCGCGAGCCCATTGCGCCGGATCGACATGGTCGGGATTGAATACCTTGGGACTGGCCGTGCCATCGCCCCATTCACGGTCGAGGAAGGTGTTGGTGCCAAAATGCACGATCACGCCGAATTCCAGATCCTGCCAATGCACCTGCTGCGGCGATGGCTTGATATCGACGAAATTCTGCGCCAAGGAAGCGCTGGTGACACATGTGATACCGGCCGCGAAGGCGAAGATGATGCGTAAACCTATCCGCATGTTTTCTGGTCCTGCGTTGATGTTTCCCTGGTTGATGTCGAACCTCAGCCAAGGCATCAGGCACTTGGCATGGCTGATTCGTGGCGGGCCATCGCTCAGTCGGGACGAGCGGCGGCCCCGAAGTGCATTGCGTCGGAAATTTCCTTTGTCGCGCGGTGGAGTTCGGCGATCACGTCGTCCATGGTGGTCCGCGCTTCGGTTAGCCGCGCGATGAATGGAATGGTGAGCGCGCACACAGCGCGCCCATGTTGCAGCACCGGCGCGGAAAGATCGGTAACCGCATCGACGACTTGGCTCGGCTCGCTGGCGTAACCACGTTCGCGCAGTTTGACCAGCAGCTTGGTCAGCTTCTTGCGGTCCAGCGTCGGCTCGTATTTGACGATCATGTCCAGCCAGCGCTCACGCACCGCATCGTCCTGGAAGGCGAGCAACACGTGACCCGACGTGGATTGGGACATGGGCCGACGGTGCCCGACACGCACGACCAGGGCGATCTCGCCCGGCGGGTCCACACGGGTGATCACCACGATCTGTTCGTGCGAGGGCACGACCAGATGGCATGCCTGTCCACTGATGTCCGCCAATTGGTGCATGACTGGCAGCGCCGCTTCGATCATGCTTTTTACTGGTGGCTGCTCCATGCCCAGGCGGAACAGCCGCGTGGTGACCGAATAGCCGGAGTCGCCCTCGCCACGCGTGATGTAGTCACGCTCTTCGAGTACCAGCAGCATGCGAAAAATTTCGCCGCGCGAGCGACCGACACCTTCGGAAATCTCGGCGATGCTTAGCGGCTTGTGGGCACCCGCCAATAGCTCGAGTATGTCCAGCCCTTTGTCGAGCGCGGGCGCGCGGTATTTGGGGGTCTCAGTCGGCATGACTTTCCTTCCGTTGTAGCGGCAGCTTGCCGCCTGTAGTACGACGCCTTCACGTATCTTGCCTTGACGATCAGGCGAATATGTTGCGGCGCGTCTTGTCTTGCAGGTGAATAATCATTTCATATTTGCACATGTCGGTCATGCCGTCACGCTGGTTCCGCAATTCGCGCTCGTGCGCGCCGATGGGAGAAGAGGGTGGCTGTGCAGACGTTTTCAGAAGACCACACCATGCCGATGGCCGGCGCTGCGCCAACCGACCGCCCATCCTGGTTGCCACTGATCCTGGTCGTCAGCCTGTTCTTTCTCTGGGGTGGCGCGAACAATCTCAACGATGTGCTAATCGCGCAATTCAAGAAAGCGTTCGTACTCAGTGATTTTCGTGCCGGGCTGGTGCAGAGCGCGTTCTACCTCGGCTACTTCCTGGTCGCGATGCCGGCGGGCATGTACATGCGTCGCTTCGGCTACAAAAGCGCCGTGGTATTCGGGCTCGCGCTTTACGGTGTGGGTGCGCTGTTGTTCTGGCCGGCCGCGGCGTCGTCCATCTATGGCCTGTTTCTGGTCGCCTTGTTCGTGATTGCCGGTGGACTGGCCTTTCTGGAGACATCGGCCAATCCCTTCGTCACCTTGCTCGGCCCGCGAGAAACGGCGACGCGTCGGCTCAACCTGGCCCAGGCCTTCAACCCGCTGGGTTCGATCGCGGGCATCCTGATCGGCCAGCATTTCATCTTTTCGGGGGTCGATCATTCGTCTGCACAGCTGGCGGCGATGAACGTCGCGGCGCGTACGGCCTACTACGCCACCGAGACGCGAGCCGTGCAATGGCCGTATCTGGTCATCGGTGTCGTGGTGTTGGGTTGGGCGATGCTGATCCTGCTCACACGCTTTCCAAGGACGACGGCGACCCACGGCGCGTCAGCAGCGGCGGGCGGGGGCGGGGTGCTGCGCACGTTGCTGCGCGACCGACGTTTCGTCGGTGCGTTGTTCGCGCAGTTCTTCTACGTCGGCGCGCAGGTAGGTGTGTGGAGTTACACCATTCGTTATGTGCAGGCCACGATGCCGGGTACGTCATCCAGGGATGCCGCCAATTTCCTCACCGCGGGGCTGGTGTGTTTCATGGTGGGGCGTTTTGCGGGTACCGCGCTGATGAAGTATCTGGCCCCGGTGCGGTTGTTGATGGCGTTCGCCGCAGTGAACATCGCACTGACTCTGTTTGCCGTGTTCCAGCCGGGCAGCCACGGCGCCTATGCGCTGGTGGCGTGCAGCTTTTTCATGTCGGTGATGTACCCGACGGTGTTTGCCCTGGGCGTGGAAGGACGCGGCGACGACGAGCGCAAACTCGGTTCGGCGTTGCTCGTCATGACCATTATTGGCGGTGCTGTGCTTACCGCGCTGATGGGGGCGGTATCCGACCTGAGCAGCATGGCGTGGGCGATGACCGTGCCGGCGTGCAGTTTCATTGTGGTGCTGTTGTTCGCCTGGCAGCGACGTCTCCATCCCATGGAGGGAAGCGGCTGATGCTACGTCATTACTATGCGCTGGATTTGCGCGACGATGCCGCCGCCATAGCCGAATACGAGCGCTTGCATCGACCGGAAAATGTCTGGCCGGAGATCATCGCTTCGATCCGTGCGTCGGGGATTGAGGAGATGGAAATCTTTCGTACCGGGAATCGGTTGGTGATGGTGGTGCAGGTAGCGGATGGCTACGACGCATCGGCCACGCGCGATGCGGACGATTCGAAAACGCAAGCGTGGGAGGGGCTGATGGATCGCTATCAGCAGCGCTTGCCGTGGGCTGAGGCAGGGCAGAAGTGGGTGCCCATGACGCGCATTTTTTCGCTGATGTCGATGGAATGAGCACAGCGAATCCCGACATGGTTGGCAGGCATATCTCGTGCTGATTCGCGTCGAGATTCAACCGGGTTTCGTCGTCCTTCCGGCTTCCCAGGAATGATTGGAAATTCGCCGCTCAGCTGCGGATACGGCCGATTTCAGCGCATTCCTGCATCGCCGCGCCAGATCACGTCGGCCGAAATGGCACGTACATCGGTCTGCCCGGTCAAGGCCATGCTCACGCTCAACTCGCGGCGAATCAGTTCGATCGCCTGCGTCACGCCGGCCTCACCGTTCGCACCCAGGCCATAAAGAAAGGCTTTGCCGATCAACCCGGCATGCGCCCCGCAGGCCAAAGCCTTGAGCAAGTCCTGGCCGCTGAGGATGCCGCCATCGAACAGCACCTGCAGGCGATCGCCGACCGCCTGCACGATGTAGGGCAGCACCTCGATGCTGGCCGGCGCACCATCCAGCTGGCGGCCGCCGTGATTGGACACGACGATGGCATCGACGCCATGGCCCGCTGCGATACGGGCATCTTCCGGATCGAGTATGCCTTTGATGATCAACTTGCCGGGCCACAGCGCGCGGATCCATTCGAGGTCTTCCCAGGTCAGAGTCGGATCGAACTGCTTGGCGATCCATTGCGCCAGCGTGGAAAGGCTGTCGGTATTCTCAATACGCCCCTTCAAGTTGCCGAACGAACGACTGGGCGCGTGCAACATGCTCCAGGCCCAGCGTGGCTTGCTGAGCATGTCGAACAGATTGCGCAAGGTAATCCGCGGTGGCACCGACAAGCCGTTCTTGATCTCGCGATGACGTTGGCCTTGCACGGTAAGGTCCACGGTCAGCATCAGCGCACTGCAACCGGCGGCCTTGGCGCGCTCGATCAATTCGCGCGTAAAGCCGCGATCGCGCATGACGTACACCTGGAACCAGAACGGGGTCTTCACCGCGTCATGCACTTGTTCGATCGAGCAGATCGACACCGTACTCAGGCAAAACGGGATGCCGGCCTTCGCAGCGGCGCGTGCGCCGAGGATCTCGCCGCCACCGCGTTGCAGGCCGGTGAGGCCGGTCGGGGCGATCGCCAGCGGCATCGATACCGGCTGGCCGACAATGTCGGTCGTCAGAGACCGGTTATCGACGTTGTGCATTACCCGTTGCCGCAGGCTTATCAGTGCCAGTGCTGCGTGATTTGCCCGCAAGGTGGTTTCTTCGTACGAGCCGCGATCGGCGTACTCGAAGAAGGCACGCGGAACGCGGCGCCTGGCCAGTTCACGCAAATCGGCAACGCTGGTGATGGGAGTCGTCATTGTGCCCTCGACACATCGATCGGTTCGCGCCACGCAGGACCATCCGGGTAACGATAGTGCGCCAGCGTGCTCGCATGCATTTTCGCGGAAAAGCCCGGCGACTCAGGTGCGATATAACAGCCATGGCGAATGACCACAGGGTCGACGAAATGCTCGTGCAGATGATCGACGAACTCGATCGCGCGATCGTCCTTTTTGCCGCTGATCGCTACGAAGTCGGCCATCGCCAGGTGTTGCACCAGTTCGCACAAGCCGACGCCGCCAGCGTGCGGGAACACGCGCACGCCGAATTTGGCGGCCAGCAGCAGGATGGCCAGGTTTTCGTTGACACCACCGACGCGGGCGGCGTCGATCTGCACGAGGTCGACTGCGCCGGCCTGGAACAGCTGCTTGAACATGACACGGTTGTGGGTATGCTCGCCGGTCGAAATCGGTACCGACGCGACGGTGCGGCGGATCGCGGCATGGCCGAGTATGTCGTCCGGGCTGGTCGGCTCCTCGGCCCATGCGATGCGCACGTCCGACAGGCGTTGCAGCCACGCAATGGCGTCACGCACATCCCAGCGCTGGTTGGCGTCGATGGCGATGCCAATGTCGGGCCCAACCGTTTCGCGCGCGAGCCGGCAACGGCGCACGTCGTCTTCCACACTCATGCCTACCTTGAGCTTGATGGTACGAAAGCCCGCGGCAACCGCCTCGCGTGCGAGGCGCTGCATTTTTTCGTCGGCATAACCCAACCAGCCCGGCGAGGTGGTGTAGGCCGGATAGCCTTCGGCAAGCAACTGCGCAATGCGTTGTGTCTTGCTGGTGGCCGCGGCGTGGAGCATGGCCAGTGCCTCATCCGGCGTGAGCGCGTCGGTGAGATATCGGAAATCGATGGTCGCGACCAACTGCTCGGGCGTCATGTCCGCGATGAAGCGCCATAGCGGCTTGCCTGCCATGCGCGCGGCGAGATCCCAGGCGGCGTTGATCACGGCACCGATGGCCATGTGCATCACGCCCTTTTCAGGGCCGAGCCAGCGCAATTGGGAGTCGCCGACCAGGCGCTTTGCGAAGCCGCCCAGATCGCCGATGACTACGTCGAGGTCGAGCCCCAGAACATGATGAGCCAGCGCGTCGATGGCTACTTTCTGTACATCGTTGCCGCGGCCGATGGTGAACGCAAAGCCGTAACCGTCCATGCCGGGTTGATCGGTGCGCATGACGACGTAGGCAGCCGAGTAGTCCGGGTCGGGATTCATCGCATCCGAGCCATCCAGCTCCCGTGAGGTCGGAAAGCGGACATCGTAAGTCTCAAATGCTGTGATCTTTGTCATGCCATGACCTTTCTCGAATAAAAATGGTGCGACGTCACGACGGTCATGCCGCATGGTCGTCGCCGATATGCGCTCGAACCTGCTGACGCTGTCGGCCGAGTCCGTCGATGCCGAGTTCGATCACGTCGCCGGGACGCAGATAGATTTGCGGCTTTTGTCCAAGACCCACGCCTGACGGCGTACCGGTGCTGATGACATCACCAGGCAACAACGTCATATAGCGGCTGATGTGGCTCACCAGTGTGGCCACGTTGAAGATCATCGTACGTGTATGCCCGTTCTGATAACGGTGCCCGTTGACCTCCAGCCAAAGGTGGAGATTCTGCGGATCGGGAACCTCATCGGTAGTCACCAGGCATGGGCCGAGCGGCCCGAAGGTATCGCAGCTTTTGCCTTTGACCCATTGGCCGCCATGATCGAATTGGAACGTGCGCTCGGATAAGTCGTTCACCACGAGATAGCCGGCGACATGCGCGAGTGCGTTCTCGACCGAGACGCTGCGGGCTGTCTCGCCGATGACAACACCCAGCTCCACTTCCCAGTCGGTCTTGGCGGAGCCTTGCGGAATGATCACGTCGTCGTTGGGGCCGATGATCGCGCTGGTGGCTTTCATGAAAAGCACGGGCTGCTCGGGCACGGGCGTGTTGGTTTCCGCAGCATGTTCGGCGTAGTTCATGCCGACGCAGATCATCTTGCCGACATGTGCGATGGGCGTGCCGTAGCGAGGTTGTCCGGCGACAGGCGGCAGCGTATGCGGATCAATTGCCGCGATGCGCGTCAGCACATCGCGGCCGAGTGCCTGCCCATCGATATCGTTGATGATGGATGAGAGATCCCGAAGCGTGCCTGCTTCGTCAATGAGGCCGGGCTTTTCCTCGCGGGGAGCACCGTAACGTACCAGTTTCATGCATGTGCCTCTTGTGCTCAGTTGGACCAGCCACCGTCTACGACGTGGATGGTGCCGGTGGTGAAGGCGGATTCGTCGGATGCCAGATACAACGCCAGTGCAGCGATTTCCTCGGGTTCACCCAGACGTCCCATTGGTTGGCGTTCGGCGAAGCTTCGCCAGTGAGCCGCTTCGTCGCCGCCGAGCGCGCGAACGCGCCCGGCCAGCGACGGTGTTTTCACCGTGCCCGGACAAATCGCATTGCAGCGCACGCCGCGCGCGACGAAATCCGCAGCGATTGAACGGGTCAGGCCGATCACGGCGCCCTTGGTGGCGCCATAGGCAAAACGGTTCGGTACGCCTTTGACGCTGGAGGCGACCGATGCCATGTTGATGATGCTGCCCTTGCTGCGCCCGAGCATGCCCGGAAGCACGGCTTTGCACAGATGGAACATGCTGTCGACATTGATCGTGAACGAGCGACGCCAGCTTGCCTCGTCGGTATCCAGGATGCTTCCCGCGTGTACGTAGCCGGCACAGTTGAACAACACATCGAATGGACCGGATGTATTGACCAATGCTTCGACGCTGTCCGCATGGGTCACGTCCAATACCTTGGTGGCGAGCGATGGATGCTCTGCCATCAGGCTGGCGAGCGCGTTCGTATCGATATCAGTGGCGAGAACCTGGGCGCCGGCCTGCGCAAAGGCGAGGGCAGTTGCACGACCGATGCCGGCGCCCGCCGCCGTGACAAGTGCGTGCTTGCCGGATAGACGCCCACTCATGCGGCATCTCCTTTGGCATCGCTTTTATCCCGGATGCGAAACGATGTGGCAGGCAAGATCATGGCGGTACTCCTACATGTGGTCCGGAACGGGAGAGTCGATATCCAGTGCGTAAAAACGCACGGCGTTGGCGGCGAAGACATCCGCCTGCGAGCCCGGTGCGTGGCGCTCGGTCAGCATCAAGGCCATATGAAGCCAGTGGCCAAAGTCGGCACGCGTGGTGAGCACAGGCCAGTCGCTGCCCCAGATCAGGCGTTTCGAGCCGAAGTGCGCAAACAGAGCGTCTACATACGGTTCTATCGCGTCGTCATGGATGTGTTCGTCCAGAAGCGTGAGCAGGCCCGATAGCTTGCAGTGAAGCTGAGGGTGCTGGGCCAACTCATCGATCCAGCGGACCCACGGATCGAATCCGCCGCTGGCAATGGCTGGCTTGCCTGCGTGGTCGAGTACGACACTCAATTGCGGGTTTCGTTGCAGTCGGCGACGAAGCGCGGGCAATTGTGGTATGCCGACCAGTGCATCGAAGGCCAGGCCGCGATCCTGCATGCAATCGAAAGCGCGATCGAGCGACGGCTTTGCCAGCCAGTCCGGATCGGCGATGTCCTGGGTCATCGGGCGCAATCCACATAACAGTCCGTCACCGTCACGAATCAGGGCATCGATGCGAGCGCCTACGTCGGGAGCTTCCAGATCGACCCAGCCGACAACGCCGGCGACGGCGGGGTCGAGACGCGCCAATTCAAACAGGTAGCGTGTTTCTTCTTCGGTGGGTGCGGCTTGCATGAGCACGCTGAACTTGACGCCTGCAGCTTCCCGTTGCGCGCATAGGTCGACCGGCAGAAAAGCCTGGCGCAATGCCATTGGCGCCTGCGCCAGCCAGGCGTAATCGCCGCGTGCTGGCTGCCAATAGTGTTGATGCGCATCGACAACCGTCATGGCGTTGGTCATGGCGTGGGACTGCCACTCAGGATCAAGCCGGCCTCGCGCAAGGCGCGCCATGCTTCGGCAGGCACAGTGGCTTGCATGCGGGCACTGGCGCTGTCGACTTCCGCCACGGAGCGCAAGCCGCATACCACACTCGCCACGGCAGGATGTGCCAGCGGAAATTGCAACGCCGCTGCACCCACCTCGGTATGGGTGCGGGCAAGGATTTCGTAGAAGCGTTGTGCTTTTTCGAGAGTGGCGTCATCGGCGAGCGCGTAGTTGTAGAAATTGCCCGGACCATCCGTTCCGCCAAGCAGGCCCGAGTTGTAAGGGCCTGCGGCGAGAATGGCGACACCGCGCGCCTGCGCTTGCGTCATCACGCCTTCGCTGTGTTGCTGTTCGAACAGCGTGTAACGTCCGGCCAGCATGATGGTGTCCAGCGGGAATCGCGGCATCACCTCAAGGCACACCGCCTCTTCGTTGACGCCGATGCCGATGGCATCACAGACGCCTTGCGCACGCAATTCCGCCATCGCTGGCAGTGCTTCATCCAGTGCCTGACGCAGCACGCAAGCATGATTCGCTCCGTGCGTCAGCACGCCGATATCGTGAAGCAGCAGGACGTCGACATGATCGGTGCGCAGACGACTCAGGCTTGCCTCGAGCGAACGCAGGATGCCGTCACTGCTGTAATCGAAATGGGCGTTTCGACCATCGACGATGAAGCCATCGGCGTGGCTTGTATGGCGGTGATCGATGTCGATGATGCGGCCGACCTTGGTTGACAGCGTAAAGCTGTCGCGCGGCAGACGACCCAGCGCAGCTCCTAGCCGGCTCTCGCTCAGGCCGTAGCCGTAGTAGGGTGCGGTATCGAAGTGTCGGATGCCTCGTTGCCATGCATGCGCAATGGTCGCCACGGCCACATCGTCGTTCATCGACTCGTACAGGTTGCCGACTGGCGCACCGCCGAATGACAACGGTGACCACAGTTCACCCCGCCGTCGATCTCTGGCGGTGTCCGGATCCGGCCTGGTTGTCGCTTGCGTCATGCCGCCCTCGCGCTGACCTCGGAAGCCGCCTTTTGAGGTGGCTTCCCATCTCCTGTCAAGACGTATTTGCACATGATCGCGCATCTGCTTTGCTGTGTATATATAAACATTGAATTCACAGGTGCCGTTTGCGAGGCTGCAAGACGCATCGAAAAAAAGATTGCATTTTGATTTATCACGATCTAAAACATATATGAAATATGATTTCGCTGATGAACACTGGCTAGGTCATCTAGACCAGATCCGTCGGTTCGAGCGGTTTGACTCGCAGCAGATACAGGTGCGCGCACATGTCATTACCAATGAAAAAGCCGGACCAACCGGGAGAGTCCCATCCGTCCAGGGTTCAGATCGGTCAGGGGTTCAGCCGCATGCTTGAGATGTCTGCGGCCATGCCGCCGCTCGCGGGTCCCTTTGACCATGGATCGGACGATCTGGATGGCGCTTCGATGGGCCCATCCGCATCTACCCGCGAAAGAGCGTTTCTTGCGGCGGACGTGGGAGGCACGCATGCGCGCCTGGGGCTTGTCGCGCCAAATGCGAAGGAGGGCAAGCCCGAGATCCTTGCCTATCGGACCTATCGCTGCAACGACCATCCGCACATGGAGGACATCGCCCGCTGCTTCTGCGAAGAATTTGGCGTGCAGCCACGAGTACTGGTGCTCGCATGCGCTGGCTATATGCATGCCGGGTCCGTGATCAACAAGAATCTCCCATGGCCCGTAATGCCTCGGATGATGAAAGAGGCGCTGGAGCTCGATAGCGTCACCCTCATCAACGATCTCGAAGCACTTGCTTACGCAGTTGGGCACATTGATTGCCGCGGCGCGACGACTCTGAAGGCACCGATGATGTCCGTGCGGGAAGCGGGTCCCATCGTCATCCTTGGCCCGGGTACCGGGCTTGGCGCTGCCGTATGGTTTCCAGGGCAACCGCCGCGCGTAATGACGACCGAGGCTGGTCAGATCCAACTGGCTGCGCGAGTGGGTATCGAACAGCAGGTGCTGGCGCAATTGGCGCAGGCTGACAGTCACGTGTCCTACGAAGCGGTGCTTTCTGGTCCAGGCCTGCATCGCATCTATGTCGCACTGTGCGCTATACGCGACCGCTACCCGTCCATTGACGAACCCGTTGCCGTTACATCCGCAGCACTCGCCGGTGGCGACGACATCGCCCGCGAGGCACTCACTTTGTTTTGTGGTTGGCTCGGGTCCTTTGCGGCGGATCTGGCCATGCTCTACGGCGCGACGGGTGGCATCTGTCTGGTTGGTGGTCTTCTTTCGCAAATGATCGATTTCTTGCAAGGGAGTCCCTTCACCGATCGGTTCCTCGACAAGGGTGTGATGCGCCCGTTTTTGCAAAAGGTACCTATTCGCGTCATGGAGCGCGGTCGACACGGTGTCATCGGTGCCGCCAGCTGGCATCTCGATAACCGAGTCGATGTCGATGGTTTCAGGCTTTAGTTCCCCCTGCCGATCGCGGCCGATCAGCTCCCTCGCTATTGGTCGCGATCGGTGTTTTTTTGCGCATTAGATCCGAAAGTCTGGGACGAACTGCCTGTGGCACAGTACTGACCATGAAAACTTTCCGTGTCACCTTGATCTTGCGCGTGCTGCTGGGGACAGGTGGCGTGGCAGTGTTCGGTACGCATGCATTTCCTTTGGTCGAGGATGGTCATGCGCAGGCCGAAGCACTGATCGCAAAGATGACTTTGGCGGAAAAGATTTCGCAAACGCAGAGCAGCGCACCTGCCATACCTCGACTTGGCGTCGCGGCCTACGATTGGTGGAGCGAGGGTTTGCACGGTATCGCTCGCAACGGCTATGCCACTGTATTTCCGCAGGCGATTGGCCTCGCCGCGAGTTGGGATTCCAGTCTTCTGAATCAGGTCGGGGCCACGATTTCTGTCGAGGCACGGGCCAAATTCAATGCGGTGGGTGCGATGCGCGACCATGCCCGCTACCAGGGCCTGACCATCTGGTCGCCCAACATCAATATCTTTCGCGATCCGCGTTGGGGCCGGGGGCAGGAGACGTACGGCGAGGATCCGTATCTCACCGGCCAGCTTGCCGCAGGGTTCATTCGCGGAATCCAGGGCGATGATCCAGACCATCCGCGCGCGATCGCCACACCCAAGCACCTGGTCGTGCACAGTGGGCCGGAATCCGGTCGTCACGGCTTCGACGTCGATGTTTCGCCCTACGATTTCGCGTCGACGTATACACCCGCCTTTCGTGCAGCGATGACCGAGGGACATGCGGGTTCCGTCATGTGCGCGTACAACGCTTTGCACGGCGTTCCCGTGTGCGCCGACGACATGCTGTTGAGCACACTGTTGCGCCACGATTGGGGCTTCAAGGGTTATGTCGTATCCGACTGCGATGCAGTCGACGACATGACCAGGTTTCACTATTTCAAATCCGACAACGCCGAGTCGTCCGCGGCCGCCATCCAGGCCGGTACCGATCTCGATTGCGGTAGCGCCTATGCCGAACTGCTTGACGCCGTATCCAGGGGCTACGTCAAGGAGTCGGTCATCGACACGGCACTCACACGGTTGTTTGCCGCACGCTACAAACTGGGTGAGTGGGGTGCGAACGGCATCGATCCGTATGCGAGTATCGGTCCCGGTCAGGTGGACAGTTCGGCACATCGCCAGCTCGCCTTGCAGGCGGCACTCGAATCGATGGTGTTGCTGAAAAATGCGCATGGCACGTTGCCGTTACGCGATGGGGTGCATCTGGCCGTGATCGGCCCCAACGCCGACACCCTGGAGACCCTCGAGGCGAATTACCACGGCACCTCGCGCGCGCCCATGACACCGCTGCAGGGTTTGCGCCAGCGCTTCGGCGCGCAGTACATCGGCTACGCGCAGGGTGCCCCGATCGCCGATGGCGTACCGGTGCCGATTCCAGAAACCGCGTTACGCACGACGGCGCACGCGGAAACCGGTCTGCTGGGCGAGTACTTCGACCGCCTTGATTTCAGCGGTACGCCACAGGTGACCCGTACCGATCGTGTCATCGATTTCGATTGGGACCATGTGGCGCCCGCGGACGGCATGCGTGCCGATCGCTACGCCGTACGCTGGAGTGGTGAACTGGCTCCTCCGGGATCCGGCGATTACACCTTGGCGGTGCACGTCGATCGTTGCTTTGATTGCACAGGGCACGATCCCGTACGTCTGTATATCGATGGCCGCCTGGCGATCGATGATGCCGGTGACGACAAACACATGCAGGCGACGCTGCATTTCGCCGACACCCATCCCCACGCTGTTCGCCTGGAACTCGTGCATAGCGGACAGGACCAGGGCATACGCCTGCAATGGCTGGCGCCTGCCCAGGCGCAACTGGCCGAAGCAGAAGCCGTCGTGCAACGTGCGGATGCCGTCGTCGCCTTTGTCGGGCTCTCGCCGGATGTCGAAGGCGAGGAGCTGAAGATCGACGCGCCGGGCTTCAGCGGCGGTGACCGTACCGACATTGCCTTGCCAGTACTTCAGCGGAACCTGCTTGAGCAGGTGGCTGCCAGTGGCAAGCCGTTGGTGGTGGTCTTGATGTCGGGCAGCGCGGTGGCACTGAATTGGGCGAAAGCCCACGCCGATGCGATCCTCGTCGCCTGGTATCCCGGTGAATCGGGTGGCCTTGCGGTTGCCCAGACTCTGGCTGGCGACTACAACCCGGGCGGTCGCTTGCCGGTGACGTTCTACCGTTCGACCAACGATCTGCCGCCATTCGTCAGCTATGCCATGCAGGGGCGCACTTACCGCTACTTCACGGGCACGCCGCTTTATCCGTTCGGTTACGGCTTGAGCTACACGCACTTCACGTATGGCAAGCCCGAGGTGTCGACCACCGAATTGCGTGCGGGCGCATCGCTGACAGTCAGCGCGACTGTTCGCAATGAAGGCATGCACGCTGGCGACGAAGTCGTGCAGGTTTATCTGGGTGCAGTGGATTCCGCGCTGGCCCCTCGCCACGCCCTGGTGGGCTTTCGTCGCGTACACCTGGCTGCTGGTGAAAGCCAGCGTGTGAGCTTCGAGCTTGCCCCACGCCAGCTAAGCAGTGTCGATGCAAAGGGTGACCGTGCCGTGGAGGCTGGCCATTACCGTCTGTTTGTCGGTGGCAGCCAACCTGGGGATGGCCAGGGCGTCGCTACTGCATTTACCGTGACTGGCCATGAGGCAGTCTCCCATTGAACGTCGAGCATGTTGCTTGGGAGAACGTGCGCAAGACGGCCTGTGTGATGGGCGCATGGATTTTTGGCGTGGTGGTTTTGCCGGACATACCGGTCATCGCGATGGCCACGACACCCGTCACCATCGAAGGCAATCATTTTGTGCAGGCGGAAAAACCGCACCAGATCATTTCCGGATCGATGGATTTCCAGCGCATACCGCGTGCGTATTGGCGCGACCGCCTTCAAAAAGCGCGAGCCATGGGCTTGAACACGATCACTACGTACGTGTACTGGAATGCGATCGAGCAGCAGCCGGGGCAATTCGATTTCAGTGGACGCAATGACATCGTGGCCTTTATTCGCCTGGCGCAGGAACAGGGTCTGGATGTCATTCTTCGCCCTGGTCCGTATGTCTGTGCAGAGTGGGAGGCGGGCGGATTTCCGTCATGGCTATTCGCCGATCCGCACCTTCATGTGCGTACACAGGCCCCGGCGTTCTTGAAAGCAGTCGACAATTACTTCCAGCGCCTTGGCAGGGAAGTCGCACCATGGTTGGCCATCCATGGCGGACCGATCATCGCCGTGCAGATTGAAAACGAATATGGCTCATATGGCAACGATCGGCTTTACATGGAGGATATTCGTCACGCATTGATCCGCGCTGGTCTGGGCGGTGATCTGATGTTTACCTCCGACGGTGCCGACGAACTGAGTAACGATGCGCTGCCGGGTGTGCTGGCCGTGATCAACTTCGGTACGGGTGAGGCCAAAAACGAGTTCCCGAAGCTTGAGAAATTTCGCCCAGGTCAACCGATGATGGCCGGTGAATATTGGGCCGGCTGGTTCGATCACTGGGGAGGGACACATACACACACGGATGCTGAAATACAGGCCAAAGAACTGGCCTGGATGCTTGGGCATGGCTATTCGGTAAACATCTATATGTTCGAAGGCGGTACCACCTTCGGCTTTATGAATGGCGCCAACTTCCAGAGTGATCCTGCCGATCACTACGCGCCGCAGACCACTAGTTACGACTATGACGCGGCGCTGGACGAGGCAGGGCGGCCTACGCCGAAGTTCGCGCAATTCCGCGACCTCATCTCCAAGGTTACGGGCATCACGCCACCACCGCTACCGCCGCCCATACCCTTCATGCAGGTGCCCGAATTCACGCTGGAGGAGTCGGCATCACTATGGGACAACCTCCCGGCGCCGCTGGCAGCTGACCAGCCACAGTCGATGGAGCACTTCGGCCAGGATTACGGTTACATCCTTTATCGCACGCAGATCAGTGGCCCAGTTACCGGACAGCTCTATCTTGGTGAGGTGCGCGACTACGCTACGGTCTATGTCGATCAGAAACTGATCGGCACCGTCGATCGGCGTCTCAAGCAAGTCGCCGTGGAGACCACGATTGGCGCCGGCCCGCATACGATCGATGTGCTGGTCGAAAACACGGGCCGCGTCAACTACGGACCGCACCTTGAAGACGGCCGTGCCGGTCTTGTCGATCCGGTGTTATTAAATGGCAACGTACTGCATGGCTGGCAAGTTTATCCGCTGCCGATGCGCTCACCTGACGCGCTTCGCGGATGGAAAACTCAAGCAGTGGATGGCCCTGCATTTCATCGTGGTCGTTTCAGTGAGGTGGTTCTCGCCGATACCTATCTGGATGTCTCCGCCTTCAGCAAGGGATTCATATGGGTTAACGGGCATAACCTCGGCCGTACCTGGGACATCGGTCCGCAGCGCTCACTGTATCTTCCAGCACCATGGCTCAAACGAGGCGATAACACCGTAGTGGTTTTCGACCTGCGCGCGCTGCGACGTCCCGTGCTGCGCGGCCTCGTGCAGCCGCTTTGGTCGAAGCCAGCGAGTTAGGCACATGAAGGTATCCCGAAGGGTCATTCAATTCGGTTTGGGAATGCTCGGAATTCCCGCGTTTGGGTTTGCAGCAAATTCCGATCCTGTTCTTCTTCGCGAGTTCATCAGCACATCTCCACCAACCCGACAGAGCCATGCATCGACGATTGTCGAAACGCCTGAAGGGCTTGTCGTGGCATGGTTTGGTGGCGAGCAGGAGCGCGACCCAGGCGTTGGTGTCTGGATCGCACGACAAACGAAGGGGCGTTGGAGCGTGCCAGTCGAAGTGGCCGACGGCCAACAACCCGCGGGACGACGCGAGCCTGCCTGGAATCCCGTCTTATTCCGCCCCCACAGCGGGCCATTGATGCTCTTTTACAAGGTCGGCCCCGATCCACAGCATTGGTGGGGCATGCTCATGACATCGACCGATAACGGAGTACATTGGTCCAACGCACAACGGCTTCCGCACGATGTGCTGGGCCCGATCAAGAACAAGCCTGTGCAACTTGCCGATGGCAGCATCGTCAGTCCATCGAGCACGGAGCAGGGTGATTGGCGCATTCATTTCGAGCGTTCGACTGATCTGGGTAAAGCGTGGTTGCGCAATCTGCCGATCGACAATCCCGATGGCATCGAAGCCATCCAGCCGAGCTTGCTGCCATGGCATGATGGCGATCTTCAAGCGATAGGTCGTACCCGGCAGGACAGTCTTTTCACGACACGCTCTAAAGATAACGGGCACACGTGGTCTGTGCTGAAGCTGCTGGATGTGCCGAATCCAAATTCAGGCATCGATGCCGTGCTGCTGGCCGACGGTCGCGCACTGCTTGTCTACAACCCCACCACGCACGGGAAAAATTGGTGGGATGGACGGGGTGTGCTTGCTGTCGCCATCTCCAGCGATGGCGAGCATTGGAAGCGTGTACTGACACTGGAAACGAATTCCCGGGCCGAGTTTTCCTATCCGGCGATCATCCAGACCAGTGCCGGGATAGTGCACATTACTTACACGTGGAAGCGGTTGCGCATTGCACACGTGGTTCTGGATCCCCACGAACTATGATTCGTATCGGTTGTGTCTCCTCTTTTGACTTGCAGGACGCGACGATCACGACGGCCTGCTGAAGCTCTTCTGCACCCGCACTGACCCTTAATTAAGTCGGGCGCGGGGATCTCGAAGCGCCTCTTTAAAACAATGACTTACAGACAATCGCGGCGCAATGGGCCGTGATTTGAAAATTTCTGTTGCGGTGCGACTTGCCTCGATCTAAATTCGGCCTATAAGCTCTTTCCACCTAAATATGAATTAGATATTCACCTATGAAATAGGAGCGTGCGCTGGGGATGACCCCAGGCAGCCGTTGGGACCACCGGGAGAGGAAATGCAGAGCCTGATCAAGCTGGGTCACGATGCAACGGTTCTGTCATGTCACGGCAGCGGAACGCATTGCGCATGAAACGCTGCTGCCAGCGTTATAGCCCGGCCGGGGATGCCTATTCCATGTCGTTCGGCGCTACGCAGGAAGCAGCAAAGTCATTGGGAACGACGGTTTCGTTTTCCGGCGAACCCTTCCTTGCCGCCGACGTAGGCGGGACCCACGCGCGCATAGGGCTAATGGCGTTTCGGCCGGGTCAATCCACGCCCGTTGTGCTTGCCTACCACGTGTACAAGTGTGCCGAATACGCGGGCCTGGAAGCCATCGTGCGCGTGTTCTGCGATGAGACGGCGGCCAAGGCGTACCGCCTTGTGCTCGCTTGCGCGGGCTTTTTGCATGAAGGCAACGTGGTCAACAGCAACCTGCAGTGGCCGATCGTACCCGCTGCGCTCGAAAAGGCGGCGGGTCTGCGTGACATCATAGTGCTCAACGATTTTGAAGCGCTGGCCTACGGTACGGCCTACCTGGATGCGGGCAGTGTCACCCCGCTGCATAACCCGCGCCGGGAAGAAGAAACAGCCACAGGTTCTGTGGTCATCGTCGGCCCCGGTACCGGGCTGGGCGTAGCGGTGCGTTTGCCCGGTGCACAGCTGAAGGTGTTGGCGACAGAAGCGGGGCATATCCAGCTGGCTGCTCGCGTGGGACGCGAGCAGCGGGTGCTGGCCGAGCTGACGCAAGACGACACGCATGTCCCCTATGACCATGTGTTGTCCGGTCCCGGGCTGTTGCGCCTGTATGGCGCGTTATGCCGTATCAAGCAATTACCCGTCGTGTTCCACGAACCCGCCGCGATCACTGCCGCGGCATGTGCCGGCACGAATGCGGTGGCGGTGGAGACCTTGCAGCTGTTCTGTGGATGGCTCGGTTCTTTCCTCGGCGATTTGGCGATGCTGTATGGCGCCACCGGCGGCATCTACCTCGCGGGAGGGTTTCTTTCGCGCATGACCGCGTTTGTTGAAAAGAGCACGTTCACCAGTCGTTTTCTCGACAAGGGCGTGATGCGCCCGTTTCTGCAAACCATTCCCGTCCACGTGGTGGATCACGCGCAGCTCGGTGTCATCGGCGCGGCGAGTTGGCTGATGATTCGCGAAGCAGAGGGCAAAACCGCATGAGCAAGAAGCTTTCGGGAATATCGATGACTACGCATGTGCGCAAGCTGCGCCGTGTCGGCCTATGCCTAGGCTTCGTTGTTGCGTGCTGCGGCATGACGGTCGCCGTGGCTGCCGATGGCACGCATGCCGTGACCCCACCGGATGCGGCGACGATCGAACACCAATGGGTGGCGGCCAACCGTCCCTACGACAATGCACGCCAGGCCATCCTTGCACAGACGCACAAGATTGCCTGGCAAGGGCCGATGCAACCGGATTGGCAGAGCCTGACCGGATACAGCACGCCCGAATGGTATCGGGACGCCAAGTTCGGCATCTTCATCCACTGGGGCGTGTATTCGGTGGCGGCTTACAAAGGCGAGTGGTATCCGCGCCATGCCTACGAGCGCACCGGCGAGTACGCCAACTATTACCAGCATCAGGTGGCTACCTATGGGCCGATGCCCCAGGTCGGCTACAAGGATCTGATCCCGCGCTTCAAGGCCGAGCATTTCGATCCGCAGGCCTGGGCAAAGTTGTTCCGTGAGGCCGGTGCGCGCTACGTGGTGCCGGTTGCCGAGCACCACGATGGCTTCGCCATGTACGACTCGAAACTATCCGACTGGACCGCAGTGAAGATGGGGCCGCACCGCGACGTGATCGGCGAACTGGCCAAGGCGATCCGCGCGCAGGGCATGAAACTGGGTCTGTCATCGCATCGGGCCGAGCACGACTGGTTCTACGAATACGGACGCACCTTCAATTCCGACGTCAACGATCCGCGCTACGCCGCGCTGTACGGTCCGGCGCATCCGTCGGAATCGGCCAAGGGCGAAGACGGTCAGGATGTGGATTGGACGTTTGTGTCCGACGCCTATCTCGACGACTGGCTGGCTCGTTCGTCCGAGATCGTGCAGGACTATCACCCGGACCTGATGTACTTCGACTGGTGGGTCGGCCAGCCGCGTTTTCGCGGGGCCCTGACCGAGTTCGTCGCGTTCTACTACAACCAGGCGGCAGCGCGGAAGCAGCCGGTCGTGCAGTTCTACAAGCTCGACGACATGCGTCCCGGCACCGGCACGATGAACATCGAGCGCGGGCAGGCGGCGGATATCCGCCAGGAGCCGTGGCAGACCGAAACCTCGGTCAGTCCCGATTCGTGGGGATACGCCGAAGGCGATACCTACAAGTCGCCTGACGAGATCGTGCAGTTGCTCGCCGATGTGGTCAGCAAGAACGGCAACCTGCTGCTCAACATCGGTCCCAAGGCCGACGGCACCATCCCGCCGCAGGCAACGCACATCCTGGAGGCGGTCGGCCAGTGGCTGCGCGCCAACGGCGACGCGATCTACGGAACACGGCCGTGGCGGCGCTTCGGCGAAGGTCCGACCCAGGTGGTTGCCGGCACGATGGAGGACACCAAGACCAAGCCGTACACCGCGGAGGATTTCCGCTTCACCACGAAAGGCTCGCAACTGTACGCCATCGAGATGGCGTGGCCGGCGACGGGCCATGCGCTGATCCATTCGATCGGCCCGGCGATGAAGGTCGCCTCGGTGACATCGTTGGCGACCGGCAAGCCAGTCGTATTCAAACAACAGCCCGACGGCCTGCGCCTCGATTTGCCGGCACAGCCGGCCGGCGTGCATGCCTATGTGTATCGCATCGGAATGGAAAGTCTCTGATGCGGATACTTACGACCATGATGAAACACCTGTTCGTCCTGCTGTGCCTGATCCTGCCGTTCGGCGCATCCGCACAGGCGCCGAGTGCGCTGTTCTACATGCTGGACTCGCAGAAATCGATCGACTCGTTCGTGCATCACGCCGACAAGATCGATGTGCTGGCGCCGACCTGGTACAACGTGGACGAGAACGGTCTGGTCTCCGGACAGCCCAATCCCTACGTGATGCAGGTCGCCAAAACGAACGGTGTGACGGTTATGCCGATCGTTTCTGGGGGCGGCGATCGTGCGAAGTTTCATCAATTGCTGGGCGACGAGAAGGCCAAGCAGGCGATGATCGCCTCGCTGATCGAGCAGGCCACACTACACGGCTTCAGCGGCTTCCAGTTCGATTTCGAGAACATCGCCTGGACTGATCGCGACGCGCTGACGTTGTTGACGAAACAGACGGCCGAGGCACTGCACAAGGACGGCCTGCAGTTGTCGATGGCGGTGGTGCCCAATGCACCTGGCTACGCCGGTCGCGGCGCCTTCAGCAAATGGATGTGGGAATACTGGCGTGGTGCCTACGATCTGAAGGCGCTTGCCAAGGTGCTGGACCTGGTCTGCCTGATGACCTACGACCAGCACACGCGCTGGACCACGCCCGGCCCGGTGGCCGGCATGCCATGGACCATGCAGCACCTGGAGTACGCACTTGCGGTGGTGCCGAAGGACAAGCTCTCGCTGGGCATCCCGCTGTATGGCTACCACTGGTACGCCGGCGACCCGGTCCGCGCGGATGGCAAGGAGTCGTCGAACATTTCGGCCGACTACATCGACGCCGATGAATCACTGCCGCTGGCCAAACAATACGGCGCCACGGTGCAGTGGGATCCGGTCGAACACGAATCCTGGTTCTACTTCTATCGCGACCAGATGCGCGAATGGGTCTTCTTACCCGATGCGCATGCTTTCCGCGATCGCTATGCAGTGGTGAAGCAGTACGACCTGCAGGGATTCTGTTCCTGGGTACTGGGAGCGGAAGATCCGCAGATTTGGGATGAATTACCTGCAACCCGGCGTCGTTCGTCTCAGGCCAGTTCGGCATCTTCATCCAGACAGCAGTAACCGAGGGCGTGGAGGAGGGTTGAAGGCGGCGTTTGATTTGGATCGATGCAGATGTTCATGAGGCCTTCCGTCGAAGATCCGGATGCGTCGAGTGGAAGGTGGCAGCAGGTGGTTTATCGGCTCCGGGTTTGGGGACCCGGGGTTTCACATCACAGATCAGTTTCAACGGGGAGAGGGCAACCATGAGCAAGATCCGTTTTCATCGAAGCATATTGGCCAGTGCACTGGCACTGGCACTGTTCGGGCCGCAGGCATACGCGCAGACATCGACGCAGGATGCGTCGACTACGCCACCATCGAATACGCAACAAGGCCAGCGGGACGAATCGTCAAAGAAGGCCACTAAACTACAGGCAGTCACCGTCACCGGCTCGATGATTCCACGCGTGGAGATCGAAGGGCCGACCCCCGTGATTTCCATTACCGGCTTGCAGATCAAGCAGCAGGGCTTCACCACGCTGTGGGAATTCCTGGATTCGCTGCCGCAGATGGGCCAGCCGCCGCAGGATCCGGCCAGTTGGGGGGCCACCGCGGTGAATGCGCGCCCGGTGAATCTGCGCAACCTGGGTGCGGGCTTCAGCCTGCTGCTGATTAACGGCGTGCGCGTGGTGGATTACCCGCAGCCGCTGGGCGCGCAGAGCAGCTTCCAGAACTACGCAAACCTGCCTAGCGGCATGATCGACCATGTCGAGATCCTGGCCTCCGGTGCCTCGTCGATCTACGGTTCGGATGCGGTGGCGGGCGTGGTCAACGTGATCCTGAAGAAGAACTATCAGGGTGACGATCTGCAGGTGACTGGCGGCGGCGCCACCCGTGGCGGCCGTTCCTATGGCGACATCAACTTCTTCGGCGGCAAGTCCGGCGAAAACTGGCACATTCTCTACAACGTGGAGAAGTCCAACCGCACGGCCTTGTGGGGCAGCGATCGTCCGTACCAGGATTCGGTGTCCGATGCAGGCTACGGTGCCTGGAACCCGGCCGACCGCATGTTCGGCTACCAGTACGATGCGTCCGGCGCCATCGCCCTCTCCGCGACGAACGGCAATGGCCAGTACATCACGCCGCCGACGGGCACCTGCGGCAAGTTCAGCAACTCGCAGTTGAGCCAGTCGCACAGCGTCAGCACCAGCGGCACCCAGATCACCGGGACGACCGACAACGGTTCCTTCTGCTCGCAGCCCAACCTGTTCCAGAACTGGGTGCTGACGCCGGGCAGCCGCACCAACAACGGTTACCTGGCCGGCGAATACGATTTCAGCAATGGCCTGCAACTCTACGGCTCGGCGGCCCTGTACGACTCGGTGGGTATCTCCCAGACCCAGTTGCCCTTCTTTGGCTACGGCAGCCCGTTCTATGACTCGACCACGGGGCAAACCATCAATGCGCTCGACCGCCAGCTGACCGCGCAGGAAATCGGCACGTCCGCCAATACCCATGACCGCGAGCAGAACTGGAACATCACGGCCGGCCTGCGTGGCACCATGTTCGACGGCAAATTCAACTGGGACTTCAGCCTCAATAGCCAGAAGTACATCGTACGCGAGGACTTTACGGGCATGGACCAGGCGGCCATGAACAACTTCTTCCTCGGCCAGCAGACGGGAACCACCGCCGGTGGGCTGCCCATCTATGCCATCAACTGGCAGCGCTTCTGGAACCCCATCACGCAGCAGCAATACACCCAGTTCGCGGTCAATGGCGAGAACACGGCGGAGTCGTCGCTGAACCAGGCGCAGTTCCGCGTCAACGGCGACCTGTTCAAGTTCCCGTGGGTGGACGAGTCGGTAGGTTGGGCAGCCGTGCTGGAAGCTGCAGACAACGATTTCCTGCTGTCGCCGGATCCGCGCGAGGCCAACTCCGCCACCTTCGTGGATCCGTTCTATAACGACAACTTTGGCGGCGGCAGCCGCCAGCGCTTTTCGCTGGGCACCGAGTTCCGCGTGCCGATCGTGAACTCACTGACCTGGACCATCTCCGGCCGCCTCGACAAGTACCACGACGCCAGCAGCGCCGACATTGCCCGCACCTGGGGCACCGGCCTCGAATGGCGTCCGTTCGACAGCCTGCTGATCCGCGGCAGCTACGGCACCAATTTCAAGGCGCCGGACATGGCGGCGATCTACCAAGGCGGCTCCGTCGTACCACAAGGCATTTACGAGGATAATCTGCAGTGCATCAACGCCATCAAGGCGGGCAACACTTCGAGCACCTGGTGCAACGGCGTTATTCAACGTCCCCAGTCGCAGTGGTACCAGCAAAGAACGGTCGGCGGCCCGGACCTGGTGCCGGAGACCGGCCACTCCTGGACCTATGGTTTCGTGTGGCAGGTTCCGGGCGTGGAGGGTCTGTCGGTGTCTGCCGACTACTGGCACATGGGCGTGGACAACGCCATCGAGTACATCAACCAGAGTACCGTGCTCCAGGACGAGGCTGGCTGCCTTACCGGCTATCAGGCGGACGGCTCAACGGGTTTGTCGCCGTACACCGCGCACGCAGCGGGATCGGCGTATTGCCAGATGGTGATAGCGGATGTGCAGCGCAATGCGGCAGGCCAAATCACCTCAGTGCAATCCGGACCGATCAACGAGGCCTCGCTGTACGTGAGCGGTATCGATGCCTCGCTGCAGTACAGGCTGAATACCGAGGATTACGGCAATTTCACCACCAGCGTCAACTACACCGACAACCTCGCGTACAAGCAGCGCGTGCTGGCTTCCGACCCGTTGCTGAACACTCGCTACAACAATGTGGCGAGCAGGGTCACCTGGATCGGCACCTGGCAGAAGGGCGACTGGAACGCGTCGCTCTCCGGTGTGCGCGATGGCCGCATGCGCGCGCCAGGCTACGGCAACTGCAACACACTGCCCAATGGCATCCAGCCGAGCCCGGTGACTATCGTCAGCCCCGACGGGACGACGGTCGATACCGGCGTCTGCCAGATCGGCGGGGCAAACGTCGCCGACACCGTGTACTACGGCCATGTGCCGACGTGGATCACCTGGAACGGCTCGATTGGCTGGCAGATCAACCCGGACACCAAGCTGAGCTTCACCGTGTCCAACATCTTCAACAGGGTCTCTTCGATCCCGTACTACGCCGGCGGCTTCGAATTCGTCACGACGGGGCAGACCGGCAGTGAATACAACGGCCGCGAATTGTTCCTGACGTTCGACTACAAGTTCGACTGATCCATCGCTGCGCCGAGGTGGCTTCGGTGATCGTCGAAGCCACCTCGTTCATCCGGCGCACACGGTTTGGATGTCGCGTGCGCTGGGCCATCGCGCGGGCCGTGGATCGGCCGCGCACGGATAACCAGGGTTGCTGCGCAACCCTTCAGGCCTGCCCCTCAGGCAGTGCACGATTCATCCGCTGGAGTCTGCCTGATGCCAAAGTTTTCCGCGCGGTGCTGTCTTTCCCTGCTGCTTGTGCTGCCGGGAGTCTGCGCTGCGAGCGCCATCGCGATCATTCCGAAACCGCAGCAGCTGGTGATCGATCAGGGCAGCTATCGGCTGGATGCGCATACGACGGTTGACGCTCCGGGCGATGCGCGTGCGCGCGAGATTGTCGCCTTCCTGCGCGAGGCGGTGCATGCGCAGACCGGCATCCAGCTGTCCCGCGGCGGATCCGCGCAAGGCATCGGGCTGAAGCTGGATCCGTCCGTCCACGGCGACGAAGCGTATCGACTCGTGGTGACGGCGAAGGGCATCACGATCAGTGCTGCTACTGATCAGGGCCTGTTCTGGGGCGTGCAAACACTACGCCAGTTGCTGCCACTGCGGCATGCGGGCATGGCGGATATTCCGGCGTTGCATATCGAGGATGCACCGAGCATGGCGTGGCGCGGGATGATGCTGGACGTCGGCCGGCACTTCTATCCGGTGTCCTTCATCGAGAAGCAGCTCGACCTGCTCAGCTACTACAAGATCAACACCTTCCACTGGCATCTCACCGAGGACCAGGGCTGGCGTATCGCCATCGAGCGCTATCCTCGGCTCACCGCCGTGGGAGCTTGGCGCACCGAAGCCGATGGCAGCCGTTATGGCGGCTTCTATACGCAGCAGCAGATCCGCGAGGTGGTCGAATACGCGCGCTTGCGCAACATCACCGTGGTACCGGAAATCGAGATGCCGGGCCACAGCTCGGCGGCATTGGCCGCCTATCCACAACTCTCATGCACTAGGCAGCCCGTGCAGGTCGCGATCACCTGGGGCGTGTTCAAGGATATCTATTGCGTCGGCAACGAGGCCACCTTCACTTTCCTGCAGCACGTGCTCGACGAGGTGGTTGGCCTGTTTCCTGCGCCCTACGTGCACATTGGTGGCGACGAGACGCCGAAGGACCGCTGGAAGGCTTGTGATTCCTGTCAGACGTTGATGCACGCGCAGGGACTGGCCGACGAGGACGGACTGCAGAGCTACTTCATCAAACGCATTCAGAAATACCTCGCCGGCAAGCATCGTACCCTGATCGGCTGGGACGAGATCCTCGAAGGCGGTGCCGACAGGAACGCCATCATCGAGATCTGGCGCGGCGAGGCCGAGGGCCGCAAGGCGCTCGCCAGTGGCAACCGCATCATCAACGCCGGACCGTTCTATCTGGACTCGCCCACTGCAGGGCTCGGCGTGAAGAAGATCTACGCGACCGATCCCCGCCAGGGTTATGCCGATGCACCGACCGGGTTGTTCCTCGGTGCCGAGGCGCCGTTGTGGAGCGAGCGTGCCACGCCGCTGAACGCGGAAAGCAAACTGTATCCGCGCATGCTGGCGTTCGCCGAAATCACCTGGAACGACGGCCCGCGCAACTATGCCGATTTCGAGCGCCGCCTGCAGGCGCAATACCCCTGGCTCGATGCCCGGGAAGTGAACTATGGCCAGGAAGACCAGGATCTGGCCACGTTCCATATTGCGCCCGGTTTGCACGGTGGTTGGCTGCTGCAGACCACCAGCGGGCTGCCTGGTCTGGTCTTCCACTACACCACTGACGGCAGCGACCCGACGCAGGGTTCTCCCGAATTCACCGACACGCTGGCGATCCAACATGCCGGCACGCTGCAGGTGATGCCGTTCCGCCACGGCCGCGCGATGGACCTGGCGACCCGCTTTACCACGGTCGGCAACCTGGCGGCAGGCAAGCCGATCACCTACGCACGGCCACCGAGCCCGCACTACAGCGGTGCGGCCAACACGCTGGACGATGGACTGCTCGGCAGCGACAACTTCCACGACGGCCAATGGGTCGGCTGGGAAGGTGGCGATCTGGATGCCAGCATCGACCTGCAGCAGCCGACCCGACTGCACGGCATCGCGGTGGATTTCATTCAGCAGAGTGGCTCATGGGTGCTGTTGCCAAAGCAGGTGACGTTCTACGTGTCGTCCGACGGCCAGCACTGGTCGCAACTCTATGCAAGGACGCTCAAGGTCGACGCCGGGGATGCGCATCCGCTGGTGCAACGCATCGAGTTCAGCAGTCCCGTACCGATCAGTGCACGCTATGTCCGCGTCAAGGCGGAGAACTATGGCCCCCTGCCGCCCGACAGTGCGGGTGCTGGCCACAACGCGTGGTTGTTCACCGATGAAATCATGTTGCACTGAGCTGAGTGGTGGTAGAAACCGTTGGCACATCTGTTGGTATCAATATTCGCCATATCTACAAAGCCCTTGTGTACTGTGGCTTGGCAGCTTCGATATGGATGTCACTCTCCCGCCAGAAAAGCAAAACGCCCCCATGTGGGGCGTTTTGCTTTTCTGATGGTGACGACTGGGATGAGAACCCACCGGTTCGACAAATTCGTCTGGAACGAATTTGGACAGCCGCAGGCTGGCCCCGTAGCGCGCAGCGCGAAGGGGTGAGGCTCATGGATGAGCCGAACAATCCCGCCTGCTATGTTGCCTCGACCTAGAATAAGTGACTCTGACTCGGTTAGCTTGCCGAATGGGCGGCTGTCTTTGGTGATGCCAAGATGACCATGGCGCTGCTCGATCGGCTCACGCATCGCTGCCACATCCTGGAAACCGGAAACGACAGCTACCGCTTCCGGAACCATGGCACTGACATCAAGAAGGAGACCAAGACCCCGACCTCAACCCCGATCTGAGCTAACCTGAAGCACGAACCGGTGGCTCACTTTTCGATGAAAATCCCGGCTCAGTTTTCGGCGGAAATCAACACTACAGCGGCTACCCCAAATTGTCCCTGACACCTTTTCCTTCTCGGCGGATCGCACCACACATCGCGCGTAACACTGGCAATGGCCGCAAGAGCGTCGTACCGGCTGCACCCGTGGCATGGCATCAGCCACGGGTGCGCAAACGCATCGAACAGGGCTTCGGATGGATCAAGACGATCGGTGGGCACCGCAGGCTGCCGTTGGTCGGCATGGCCGCCGTGCGTGGCTGGGTCACCTGGACCTTTGCTGCCTGCAACCTGATCCAGGTTGGGCGGCATCGGCGAGTGGTGGGATCCATCGCCGACGTGAGCGACCACGGGAGACGTGCGTCCGCAGGGCTGAAAATTGCGCCCTGTGACTCACACTCGACAACGGATGCATAGGCCAAAGCTATGAAGGTCGATGCGGGAGCGTGCTTCTCAACGGCCTGCTAGGCTTGGCGCTGATGCTCAGCGCTACACTGGAGCAATATGAAAACTTCAAGCGTTCTCGACCTCTTCTCGAAACTAGCCGCCGCAGGCACGCCTATTGAGTTTCAAAGCGCGCTTGCCGAGCATATCGAACAAACTTTCCATGCCGACGCTTTACCGAGATCAGGCAATGGTGTGTTTCGAGTTGTTCGGTTGGATGACGTCGAGCTTCCCTGCAAACAGGGTACGTCTTCAGAGTCTGAGTCTGGCTCTCTAGTGGTTTGGCATGATCTTTTACTCGCGGAAGCCGAAAAGCGGCTGAGTGTGCCAGGAAACTTCAGCCTGCTTGTAGCGCTCATCGATCCGGAGGGAGGGAACTTCGCCGCCGATTTCGCTGCCGCGACACGCGAGGATTGCGACATCTACGTTGTTGGAGAATCGAGCAACACCGACATCCAGAAAATCATCGAAGACCGCCTCAGGTCTGTCACGACAATGGGGGCTTTTGGAATCCAGATCACTGGCTTGCGCTCTGCTGCTGCAGCGTGATCGTTTGCAGGTGAAAGTCGAGCAACAATGTGCAGAGCTCAATACGCCTGCACTCGTATCTTGATTGACGCGCGGCAATGCGGGAAATCGGCACCCCTATCTAGGCAGCCTCTGACATGGAAACCCCATCAAGGCCAGGTGGGGTCGCGTATGCTGCACCAGTGGTGCGAAGGCATGAGGGATTGACACCGAATTGATTGATACTTCCTCCGCCGCTATTTCAGCTTGACGGTACTGCTTCGATCGCGGTCTCATGGTTCCCGTTCTCAGGGATGCGATGCGTATGGATCAACTTCTTTACGAAATAAAGCGCAAGCGGTTGGCTGTGTTTGCTCTTACGCGCAGCCGCATCGGCATTTATCGTGAGGGCATGCACTACGGCCGGTTTTACTCTTGGGGCCAGCTCAAAGATATCCGGGGCAGCTATATCCCGGGTTTCCGTACCTTGCTCCCAGTTGACACGTTGACACTTGAGACGATGGACAGGTCCGTGAGAATTTCCATGGCGTGGTATGACTTGCAGCCGTTGGCTTCATCATTAAAAAAAACCGCATCCTGGAAGGAGCGTGGTAATGACGCGGCCTATAGCGAGATGCTGGCTGATTACCTGCGTGAGTTGAAGGCGAAGGCTTTCGCGGACGGAGCGGCGGACAGTTACCGGTAGATCAGTCTTCAACGTGGACTCATGGGGTTGGATTGAACCATGGAAAATCGCAAGGACTTTACCTTCAGAGGCCACGTCGATTGGAGCTATCACAATCCACATAACAGAGCGCATCCGTTCGAAACCTGGCTAGTGAATCTGATCTGCGCCCGGGATGCTTAAACCACAGCTGATCTCCGGGCCTTTCTGGTATCTCGTCTGGCTGCATGTGCGGTTTGGCGAAGACGATTCCTTCAGGTGCTAGCCGAAGCGACGCTCGATGCGGGCAAGCCCTCTCACGTGCAGATTCCGGTCAGGTTGAACATCGCTTCTGGCGAACGTTGAACACTCTGTTGGTGCTGACCAGGTGCGAATGGCCTATTGCTGTCAGGAGCTACAGGTTAAATTCGGAAAAAGTCTTCAACCCGAGGCGCTATTTACGAGCGCTTTTGCGCGATGACGCTTGCAATCCAAGCTCCCGCGTCGCCATCAATTCTTTCGTAGATGCCACCCTGCCCACAGCCAGCAGCAAAGGACTGGGCGTCTGGGCGTGACGCGATGCCCGCGATTGCCGAGCCGTCGGCAGTGTCGATATACATCGGGCCGCCGCTGTCGCCATGACATTCGTCGCTCGACAGGCTGCTTTTGGCGTCGCTGGTTGGACCAGCGAAGAATTCGTAGGCCGGATTACAACCGAACTGAATATCGGTGGCCGAACAACGCGGCGTGACGATGGCAACACCACCATAGCCACGTTTACCGTGACTAGCTCCTGTTCGACCGACGTCGGTGTTACCAAACCCGACAATGATGCCCATCTTAGCCGCGCTCAACTGTGCCGATGTGGCAAATCGCGGCTGACCTGCCGTAGGGTGCAACGACGGCGGCACGAAAACGATGCCGATATCGGCCGGACCTACCTTGTTGCACACCTTCATTTGGAGGGGCACGTTGACCGTCGGCTTCACATCGAGGTCGCCGGCATTGTTCGGCACGCCGACCTTGGTGTCGAAGCCGTCGCAGATGCAATGCAGTGCCGTCAGAACGACGCCGCTGGCAATGATCACACCCGAACAGATTTGGTCTTTGGGGCCGAGCAGCAGGACGACATCTGGATACTGATTGAGTATATCGAACCTGCCGTGGTAGACAGTTTGGGCTGCAACCGATACACCATGCGCCGCGGATTCAAAGATCGATATCAGGGCCGATCGGTATCGTGGATCCTGATCCAGTTTAGTGGGAGCGATGGTAGACGGATCCAGCTGGAGGGACGTATTTTTGGATTTCGGAGCCGCTGTTTCAGCTGCCTTTTTCATACTGCTGCGCAAGGCTGCCGTAAACGCCGGAGAGTCCTTTGGAAACAGTCGAGCGGATTCTTTCAGCGCTTGCTGGGCCGCCGTCTGGGCTTTGGACGATGAAGTGGTATCGATCGACTGTCCGAAAACGGGTAGCGCCAACACAAGCAGGCACACCCGTGCAGCAATCAGCGCGTTGCTGCACCGACCACCTGTCTGCGATGGACACCAGCGCACACTCAAGTCCCGGGGCATGACAGTGTTTGGTTCGTCGGCATCGCGTTGCCGGGACTTTGCAGTTGGGCTGCTTCGATCGCCGTGAACGCCGATTGCGCCGCGAACTTGGCCCCGGTGAGGTTGGCTCGATCGGCCGGCAGCTTTGCTGCGCTAGCAGGGGAACCCAAGTCGGTCTTGAGGGTTTCGCAGTCCGTCTGGTACGTGGCCATGGCTGAATAGTATTTCCCGACGGCGCTCTGGAACGCGCTCTCATTTTGGGCGCTCAAGAGCTGGCCTTGTGGCAACACTGCATTGCTCACTGCCGTTGACAGCGCCTGCGTTGAACTGGACGATGCAAACGCTGCGGCCAGCGACTGCAGGAAAGCGCTGGGGTCGCCAACTTCATGCAGGCTGGATGTAATGTTGATCGGGCGGAAAGGACCCGATATCGGGTCCTTCTGTCCCGTTTCGTTGTAGACGACATGGAGCGGCATCGATTCGATGGGTACCAGTGTCCAATAAGTCTGCAGGTGGCGGTTCACCACGGCTAGGTCGACGGTTGCACCGGGCGTGATGTCGAAGATATCCACAGCGACAGCGGCCGCTTTGAAATAATCGACACTCCCGCTCACTGGGGCAGGGTTGGTAAAGGTGATTGCCAGCGAGAGATGCTTGCTCTTGCTGTTTTCGAACCACCCGCCGAGAAGTGACTTGGGATAGTAGATCGAAGCCACGGTCGGCAGCACGACGGTATAGCTGGTGGCATTGCCCGCGAACTGCGAGCTTTGTAGCTCGATTTCCGCATAGAAGCTCGGTTTGACCAATGTCAACCTGCCTGTCGGGGTCTCCGGCGGCCCGCTCGACTGACTGATCCGCGTCACGATAGCTCGACCATCGGTACAGCTCGCGCCCACCGATGCAGCAAATTCCGGATCGCCGCACCAGTCTGTGATCGTGTTCCCCGCCGCATCTCTGACGCCCGGGTCACCGGACTCGATCGGCCGCGTCAGCGCAATGACATAGCACATTGGCTCGCTAATGCTGTAGCTTTTTTTATCCCTATCCCATTGTGCGTACGCGTAGAACTCGGCACGGTTTCCGGTCGCCTGGAAGCCGGACTTGTCAGCAGCAGCGGCGGCGGTCAGAGACGATGCGAATAGCCCGGCGATCGTGCCGATGGTATCCCCGCCGATCAGATTGATGAGCGAGGAGCCGAACTCCCCAGCGTTACCCCCGTTGGCCGGGCAGGTGGTTTCGGGCCAAACATACAACGTGGGTGGGCTGGCCAACGACGCCGCGCGTGGAAGGACACGTGAGCAACCCATTAGGCATTGCAGGATGGCCATCGACAGAACGATTGGCGCGACAAAGCCTCTTGTCTTAGTGAACATGACTCCCCCTACGCACCCATTGCGGACGTGTACGTCACATTCCTCGGTTGCGTCGTTTCGGCGCACACCGGATCAACTTCTATGATCTACCCAAATCAGCGAAATGGAAACGGTCTCCTTAGGGCCGGTGGCGAGCATAACCCCGACTTCTTCTAGCTTAGAGGCCATGTTGCCCTCTTACAGTTAGCTAGCCACCTAACGGGGCGGATGTGCACCGTTGGTGCGACGTCGTCGCGGCCACATTTCTTTTCGAATGCCAAAAAAGATCACACGCGCGGCAGGGGCATTCGCCCACCTCCGCGCATGCATCTGTCTGTTCGAGCAGTCCCAAGCCGATCGATTTTCTCCTCTGGCCGCCCTGGAAGGCTGTTTGGTGTGCTATTGCTGTTTATCCCCGGTATGTGCGCGGGCCCGTTACATCACGGGTCTCCGTCAGGCCACCAGGTTCATCGCTTCGTCCCAGGCACGCCGTTTGATCTGCGCCCCTTGGCCGAACCACGCCGCATCGCGACGATGGTCGTCACTACGCGCACGACGGTGGTGGTCGACGTACTCGGTCACGCTGTTGACCAAACCCCACGCCGTACCTCGGCTGGATGCCATCAATGCACCGCGGCCACCCCCTTCGTACAGTGAGCGGACAGTGGCGAGCGCCTGCTCGTTGACCACCATGGCCTTACCGTCTGGCGCGGCGTAGGTAAGTACCCGACGCAACATGCATTCGACCGTATCGGGGTCGAACGGCCGCTCCACCAGCGCCCTCATGCTGGCAACGAAGCCATCCCACGAAGACACGGTGATGCCCAACTGGCGCTTGACCGCATCCGGATCAAACCGACTGCGGTGCGGCACCTTGATCGCACCACTGGCGTTCCCCAGCGCAATGGACAGGGTGTTGTTGCAGACCACACGCACCGAGGTGAACTGTGCCGTAGTCGCCAGCGTGCCGTCACAAGCGGTGGCCAGTAGCAAATAGCCATCGACGCGGTCTCGACCTTTGAGCGAGGTGCTCTGGCCGGTGCGTGCCAACGCCCAGAACTTGCGACCTTCACGCAGCACGCCAGCCGTTTCCAGCTCGAAGCCGTTGCAGGCGGTCAAGTCGCGGTAGAACTCCAGGATCTCGCCTGGCTGAACTACTTGGAATCGCTTGCTCACAACGGCCAGTGGTGCCTTGGTATCCGATCGGTACAGCACCTTTTGCTCCGGAAAGGCATTGATAACACCCACATGGCCGTTGCCGGAGATGTAACGGACCTCGGAGGCCTCGATTTGCCAGTCCATACCCGCCTGCTGCTTCCAAGTGTCGATGGGTTGCTGCGGGGCCAATTTGTTGCCAAGACCGTGCCATGGCTTTTCGCCGGCATAGGCCATCGTTTCAACCAGATGCATTGTCGTTTCCTCGTTGGTTGGGGGCACAAATGCACAAGGCCCGGACATGCCGGGCCTTGTGGGTCTAACCAGTTGTGAAGCGGATCAGGGATCTTTTGGACTGCCGAAGCTTTTGGATCCTGCAACGCGCACTAGCATTTCCACCGAAGCCGCCTGAACGAAGTAGATCCTGTCTAAGTTGCTTTTCATATCACGGAATACCCACAAGGCCGGCGCTGCTGAGTCTGCCCAATCGTGTGCACGCATGCCGTCTAACGGCTCGCTCGAACCGGTGGTGGTTAAGCAGATTTCCCTTCACGGTTCTGACAAGTGATCGCTTTTTAGTGTTGCAATCAGAACTCCAGGCGTTCGCGCAGCTTGCTGACGTAGGTCATGGAGTCGACTACGAGTCTGTCGCTCCACGCAGGCACGGTCGCTTCCACAGATGCTGCGAGCGCCAATGTATTCACGTTGTGTCGACAAGAGGGCACTCTTCTGCGAAGGATCAGCCTGTTGAGCCAGGGCGTGGTACTGAGCAGCGACATCGGAATCAAGAGCGCTTAGCAACGGGTCGGCGCAAATCGTCAGTTCTGCCGCACTCTGAGCCTTGGCACAATCGAAGCCAGGCTGGTAGGTGTGAGCGACTTTGGTGGGACTGACTTCGCCCGCATTTCCTACATTTGTTGATGCCGGTGTGACTACAGGTGGGGCCACACTCTGCGCCGGCGCGGCAATAGCGACCGTAGACGGCGGGGCGGGGAGCGGGGGTGGAGTCGCGGCTGCAGCCTGTGTTGTGGGCGTTTCGGCGGCGGCATTGTTCGTGGGCGGCGTCGCAGGTGTATCCACCTGAGCAACGTTTGGAGACACTTCCCTCACCAAGACTCCGTCTTTGAAGAGTCTCTGTTCGGTCAATTTTCCGGACGCGTCCCACCACTGGTGCATGCCATCTGGCTTTCCATCGACGTATTGGCCGTGATAGGTGTGTTCGCCGGTTTGTCCGTCGTAGCTATCCACGTCACCGTCAAGGCGGCCTTTCTCATTGTTGGCGCGAACAATCAATTTATCTGTCTGTTCGTCGTACCCCTCCTCGGTGCCCGAGACCGCTCCATCATCCCAATTGAGTGTGTGGACGAGCTTCCCGGTCTTCATGCTGTAGATCTTCTGCTTGCCATTGGGCCTGCCACCATCGAACGATCCTTCTGAGATGGGGTATTGACTGTGGTCGAAATTGAAATAGGTAATATCCCCGTCGAGGGCGCCCTTCGAGAATTTCATCTCGGTGCCTGAAACGTCTGAATTGGCTGGGGCACATTTCGCAGCACCGTCTGGCAGCCCATCGTCTACAACAACAGTGCAGTACGAGCTCGTCTGGCTGAACATCATTGCCGCACCAAAGCCCAAGTTCTGAGTCACCGCGGTCGCGGGGGCCGTATTTACATGCGTGATCGCGTAGGCGAACGCATTAAATCCACGCTGCGGGGCGAGAAGCTCGTTGTCCGGGAAGTTTGTAACGGTCCCGGAGAACGGCTTGTCGGCATCACCTGCGAAGATCTTGCCATTGACGATCTGGACGTTTCGGTAATCCAGTACTGGACGGCTGCATCCATGTAGGCACAGTGCAACAGCTGCGATCAGTGGTGCCCACAAAGTCCCTTTAGCTACGTTCATCGGTGCTCCCTAGTCGTGGTGTGTGAAATGGTGAATGGCGTGCACTCCAATCGAACGTCGAAGCAACACGTGTCTTCTGAAGGCCGGAAGCAATCGGACCCGTCTGAGCCAGTTCGAGCGGCCTTCGGCTGCTAGCCTTCAGATGCATAAATTCTGTGAGTGAGTTAGCTAAGCGCTCATGGTCGAGCCGCGGACGTTTGCGCCGGCGGAGCCGGCAGAAATCGAAATTGCGAGGGCGAACACAGGCCTCATCCGGGATGCGATGCCACGCCAAAGCCGAGTCGTTGCGCCATGAGATTTCCCCTGTCGCAGGCGGGAGGCCTGAGTCGGCTCTAATATACGAAAAACGCATGAATATAAGGAAACCGAATAACCACGTTCGGCGCATAGCTTGGCGGGCATGGCCAAACCACCTGCAAAGCCCAAGCCGAAGCCCACGTCCGTTCACCGTCCGGAACATGCGGTGCTGGCACAGCTGCTGCGAGAGTTGAGGCTGGCAGCCAACCTGACCCAGGTAGAGGCGGCCACTCACGTCGGCATCGCCCAAGCCGGGGTGTCAAAGATGGAAACCGGCGCGCGTGGCCTGGATCTGCTCGTCGTGCGGGATCTCGTGATCGCCTACGGTGCAGACTGGCCAGCCGTCATCTCTGAGCTTGACAGACGGATCGCAGCGGGCATGAAGCCGGCGAGTGCCTTGATGAAGCGAAAGTTGCAGGCTAAGAAATAAAACAGGCCGCCCTGGTGGGTGCGGCCTGGTTGAGCGTCGGCATCCTTGCGGCGCCTGGACTTCCCAACGAGTCCTTTATCTCATGATAGGCATAACGTGTCTGTCGGCGGCTTCTGACGCTGGCGTCCGCTTTTTGCTTTACGGATATCGGCAGGGCGCTGGTAGCTTCGTAACTTGTTTGCCTAAAGAAGTCCTCGTCCAACCATGCTGACGCACTCCTCGCCTACAACGATGTGGTCAAGAATCCGGACACCAATCAGCCCGAGGGCGTTGCGGAGTTCGTTGGTGATGGCCCGGTCTGCGGCACTGGGCTCCGCGACTCCGCTGGGGTGGTTATGCGCAAGGATGGCTGCGCTGGCATTAATTCTTAAGGCTGCCCGCACAACCTCGCGAGGGTAGATGCTGGCGCCGTCTATCGTGCCGGTGAAGAGCTTCTGACAGTCGAGAATGCGGTGTCGGTTGTCCAGCCACAAGACGTGAAATTCTTCGTGAAGTAGGGCGCCAAGGCGCACGCGAAGGAACTCCGAGGCATCGGTCGGGCTGCCAATGCTGCCTTGTCGTTCTAGCCTTTCCTTCAAGATACCTTCGGCTGCGGCGAGTACATCTTGCTCTGATGCGTCGCTGCCAAGCTTGTAGCGGGCATAGGCCAATGTTCGATGAACCTTCATGACAAACTCCTTTTGGGCGACGCAAGCGCATAGAGCCCGGCGGTAAGGCCGGGCTCTTGCGAAGTCGCGAGGAAAGATGAAAAAACGAGGGATATGGAACAGGGAAGGTTCGGTACAGCTGACTCGTGCGGCGCTACGTCAGACAGGGATCAATGCGGTCGCTATTAAAGACATACCCGCAGGCCTGGCAACGGAAGCTGCCGGGAAGGGCCTGGTCAATGGGTGCGCCGATAGCCGAACCGGCCACGCAGCCTGCTGCACCGCTGAGCAAGCCGCCGAGGATCGCGCTAGCAATGACACCCAGCGGATCATCACAGTTGTGCTTCGCGTCCGCCATTGCGCTTGAGGCGCCCTGAATAGCACCAGCGACACCACCGATGGCGGCTGCCGCGGTTTGCGCGCGACGTCGAGGGACGACGAACGCCGTGTGGCAACGGGGGCATGAGGTGGTCATGTGCGAGCCACCCCGCTTTTCGATGCGACGGCATCTCCGCGACGGCTGTTATTGGCAACCAGAAAGCCGATCAGGAATACGATCGCAAACGCCACAAGGCTTTCGAGCACAGGATAGTTGTACATCAAGACGATCTCCATGGGATGAGTGACAGGGTCGACGACATCGGCCCTTTCGCGAGAACAGCCTTCTGCTCTCCCTCTGGTGATATAGATCTCAGATTCTTTTCGATCGGCGCGAAGCGCGAACTCAAGCATGGCGTGCACGCAACGATCGGCCATTGCGCGTACGCCGTTCTCGGCACGCACGACCTCGTCCGAGGCTCCATAACTGAAAGCGGTAACTGCCGGGCACCAGTGAGTTGGCCGCATCGAAAGCATCCAGTGGACCGAATACGTCGATCGTCTGGAATCCCTCGAAAAGGATCGGCGCGACAGTTCGTTCCCTCTGCCGGGCGAGTTTCATCGGCTGAATTTAGCCGAGCCGCGAAGCGACAATCGACGTGCACGGCTGGCAGATCGTCGACCCGGCCGCACTGGAAAGCGAACTCAACCAGCTGCCCGGCATTGTCACCGTCGGCCTGTTCGCGCGGCGGCCGGCCGATGTGGTGCTGATCGGCGACCGCGAGATGTGATCACCGCGGCGTCAGTCAACGACCGACGCCGCCTGTAAACGCTCAGACGCCTGCCGGCTTGACCGGACGCTTCACCACACGCCCCTTGCGGAAATGCAGATAGCGCCCAGACTTGCGTGCTTCCTGCAGGCGTTGCCCATGCGCCGTGAGAATATCGCCACGGGTGAGGATGCCGACCAGCGCGTGCGGCGCCTCGTCGCCCACCACGATCAGGCGGCCGACGTTGTGCGCCACCATGTGATCGGCGGCCTCGCGCAGCGAATGGTTTTCCTTCACCACGATCGGTTCGCGCAGCACCAGCTCGCCCAGCGACAACGTGTAGTGCCACTGCGGATCCAGCAGCGTGCGACGGGTCAGCACGCCACGCACATGACCCTTGTCGTCGATGACCGGATAGCCTTGGTGCTGCATGTCGGGCAGGCCTTCGTTGAACCAGCGGCGCACCTCGGCCAGCGTCTGCGTGGTACTCAGAGTCACCACCTCGTGCGTGCAGGCATCGCGAACCACCACCTGATCGAGATAATCGGCCGCATATTCGGCCGGCACGCGCACACCGCGACGGGCGATTTTCTCGGTCATGATGGTATTGCGCATCAGCAACGCGGAGATCAGGTAGGCCGCGGTGCAGCCGCCGAGCAGCGGCAGCAGGCCCGCCGGCTGGCCGGTGGTCTCGAACGCGAACACCACCGCGGTGAGCAGCGCACGCGCGGAGCCGGCGAAGATCGCCGCCATGCCGACCAGGGCGGCGATGCGCGGGTCGACGCCGAACTGCGGCGCCAGCACGGCGAGACCCATGCCGATCAGCGCACCCAGCGCACCGCCGATGGTGAATAACGGCGCCAACGTTCCGCCGGAGGTGCCGCTGCCCAGCGCAATCGACCACGACAGGAACTTCATCACGCACAGAAATGCCAGCGCATGCAGGGTGAGTTGGCCGGACACGATGTCCTCGATGTTGCTGTAGCCCACACCCAGCGTCAGCGGCGCGAAATAGCCGATCACGCCCACCGCGACACCACCGATCGCCGGCCACCACATCCAGTGGATCGGCAGCTTCTCGAACACATCCTCGATGCCGTAGACGATCCGCGTCACGCCCACGCTGATAAGACCCAGCAACGCGCCGATGACAACATAGGAAAGCAACGCCATGAGACCCGGTGCAGCCAGTGTGGGCATCGCGAATACCGGTGCCGAACCTACCGTGGCATAGCGCACGCCAGTAGCGGCAACACAAGCCAGCGCCACCGGGATCAGCGAGCGCGGACGCAGCTCGAACAGCAGCAATTCAATGGCCAGCACCACCGCCGCAATCGGCGAACCGAACACCGCCGCCATGCCCGCCGCCGCACCGGCGGCCAGTAGCACCTTGCGTTCGGCGCCAGTCACATGCAACAACTGGCCGACGAACGAACCAAGCGCGCCACCGGTGGCGATAATCGGGCCTTCCGCACCGAACGGGCCGCCGGTACCGATCGCGATCGCCGAGGAAATCGGCTTCAGGAACGTGATCCGCGGCGGGATCTTCGACTCATTCAGCAGCACCTGCTCCATCGCCTCCGGGATGCCGTGGCCGCGGATCGCACGCGAACCCCAGCGCGCCATCACGCCGACGATCAGGCCACCGATCACCGGCACCGCGATCACCCACAGTCCCAGATGGTTATCGGCTGGCGAGCTGAATGTCGTCGACAGCCGGCCGTAGAACGCCAGGTTCGTTACCAGCCCGATCAGCGAAGTGAGGAGTCGTGCGATGAAGGCAGCGGCGATGCCCAGCAGCACGGCCACCACGGTGATGCGCAATACGCGACGATCCACCAGGGTGGAGCGGCGTGGCATGCGCGTGGCGTCGAGCGTCACGCCCAGCGAAGGTGACAGTGGTAAGGCATCGGTGCTGCCTTCTAGGCGCACGCCCGGAGGGGCCGCCGGCTTGTCAGTTTCGGAGGTCATTGGTTTATCGCGAGGTGAAAGCGGGGATTTTACGCTGGCGGTTTGAAGAACCGAAGGGGTAGGTTTTTGCGGGTGGAGGGGTGAGGAGTGAAGAAGCTCGCTCCCTGCTGTTGGCTCAGCGCGGCGAATATGACCCACCGCCACGCTTCCCGGACGTCGCCACCCGTACAGCTGCTGCGCTCGCGGCCAAGGATGCGCACGGCGATTACCGCAGAGCCAACACTATGACGGCATTTGCCGAGGCGTTGAGCATGGACTTGGAGTCCATCGGCAAAGACCGGCATCTTCGGGTTAACTTCGCACCGGGTTTTCCGCTTGCGCCGCGACAGGAAGACAAAGTAGCACTCGTCAAACATATTGCGGAGCTACGGCCAGCCATGGCCAGCGAGAGTTTTGGAATCAGCCGCACGTGAGCTATCTGGATCTTCGTGGCTTCGGTCACGCGGAAGTGGTCGGCGCTGCATATGACTCGGTCGTGTCGCTGCTGGCCGGAACCAACGCACTCATCCTCGACCTGCGGCAGAACGGCGGTGTCGAGCTTTTCGTCGAGCTGTCAGTGCAGAAGCGGGTGCGATTACGCGCCAGAGTATTCTGTTAACTGAGGCGACCTGGCCAAGTGGAGCGGCACACAGACTCTTCAGGTCTTGGCTGTTGTGCGCCAACGCCTGCTTCATGCTCAATGCAGAGGGTCACCGATTGCGCCGTCAGATCCTCGCGCCGGTCGAACAAGGGTTCGCTCTGAACGTCACTGAAGACGATGGCTATGGAGCGCTATGAACAGCGTCTCCGACATAGGTCAAAGAAAAGCCCCACAAGGAAAGGTTCCTGGGGGCTTGTTGATCACGGTTAGACTTGGTCGTTAGCCTTTCGAGACTTTCTTTCGAGCAGACTTTTTGGCCATCTTTTTGGAGGCCTTTGCGGTTGGGGCAGCCTTCGGTGCGCTGCCTATCAGTAAGCTTTCTGCCGTCACACCCCGTTTCTTGATGGCCTCGGCAAACCAGAGTGGTTGCCGACCTCGACCAGACCAGGTCTCGGAAGGACCAGAAGGGTTGCGATACTTTGGTGCAACCGAGCCGATCCCTTTCTTGCTGGACGTTTTCTTGCCACCAAGGGTTGGATAAACCTCGGCTAGGCTCAAGCCACTGAGCTTTAGCAGAGCATCAATTTTTTTTCGAACATCTTGAATCATATTGCCGCGGGCTTCCTGCATCTGGGCGTGCGCGCCTGCGATGAGGGCTTGGAGTTCTTTCGGCGACAGCGACTTTAGATCGATTGCCATCAATGGTCCTTTCTGGGTTTAGAGCAAAGAATGCGGGATTGCAGTCTACAGGCTGTCACCACGCAGGAGCCCACGTGAATCCATGGAGCAACTCGACCGAGCAGCGCGATACCTAAGACGGATGCGCGAGATCTACGTTGAAACCTTCTCAATGCATCACTGCAACGACTATTCTGAGAATGAAGGCATCAGCTCTATCGAGAGGACTTTTCGCTACTCTCCATGCGCTGATAGGTCTGAAATTGCATTCGATCGGCAGGACTGTCCTTGCACATCTCTCCCTAAGGACATGGAGGCGCAGATGTAGTCACTTGATACATCAATTGCTGAGATCTATGTGTTCGCGTACTTAAGCAATTCGTCATACGCAACTAGGCCGTACAATAGACGTGAGTCCAACGCATCACTGCCGAGCTGACCTTAAGTTCGTCGATCGCTGATGTAACCTATAGGCTGCACGCCGTCGTCACATAGTTCCGAAGTAACCTCAACAGGTTGCAGCATCGCCAAGCGAGTCAGACTCGACACGCCACGATACTTCCAATCCGTCTGGGGGAATGATCATGGCCATGGCCGAAGCCGCGCAGCCGAAGAACGAACCCGAAGAATCCCCACTATCGCCCTGGTGGGTTCGTTCGGTATTGATCGTGCTGGTGTTCGGCTTTGCTGCCTTGCTTGCAATCACCCTACTGGCTTATCGCAACGCACCGCCGGTACCCGGTCAGGTAAAGGATCCCAGCGGCACCACACTGTTCACCGGCAATGACATCAGCAACGGCCAGGCGCTGTTCCTGCGCTACGGTTTGATGGACAACGGCACGATCTGGGGGCACGGTGCCTATCTCGGGCCCGACTATTCTGCCGAGGCACTGCACGAGATCGGTGACGACACCGCCACCGCGCTGGCGCAGCAGCAATATGGCAAGCCGCTGGCCGAGTTGACGCCGATGCAGACCGCAGCGACCCGCGCGCAAGTCGCGGTGACGCTGAAGACCAACCGCTTTGACGCTGCCAGCGACACGCTGCAGGTAACCGCAGCGGAAGCAGCCGCCTATCGCCAGCAGATCGCCCACTGGAAGGACTATTTTCACGATCCGGCAGGGAATGGTGGACTTAAGCCTGACCTGATCACCGATCCGGTCGAGTTGCACCAGCTCACTGCGTTCATTACCTGGGCGGCATGGGCCTCGGTCGCCGATCGGCCGGGTAGCAACTACTCCTATACCAATAACTTTCCCTATGACCCCGAGGTCGGCAATCGGCCACCACCGGGGGCTTTGCTGTGGAGCGCATTGAGTCTCGTGGTGCTGCTGGGTGGCATTGGTGCGGTACTGCTGGCCTTCGGCAAATTCGATTATCTGGGCTGGGTTACCCGTGGCCATCATGTGCACCCACAGGTGATTCCGGGACAGGCCAGTCACGGTCAACGGGCGCTGGTGAAGTTTTTCGTGGTGGTGATGCTGCTGTTCCTGATGCAGACCTTGGTGGGCGGAGCGGTCGCGCATTTTCGCGCCGACCCAGTCAGCTTCTATGGCTTCCAACTGGAGAAGATCTTCCCCAGCAATCTGTTGCGCATCTGGCATCTGCAGACGGCCATTTTCTGGATCGCCACGGCCTACGTCGCAGCTGCACTATTTCTGGGGCGTTCGCTGCGCGCCGATGAGCCACGCTGGCTGGCGCCCGCCATCCACGTGCTGTTTGCCGCGTTTGTGCTGGTCATTGGCGCCAGCCTGCTTGGAGAATGGGCCGGCCTGTCCGGATGGTTGGGCAACTGGTGGTTCTGGTTCGGCAATCAGGGCTGGGAATACCTGGAAATCGGCCGCTTCTGGCAATACCTCATGGTGGTCGGGCTACTCGGCTGGTTCGCCATGCTGTGGTGGCTGGCACGGCCACGCACGGTAGCCAATCCAGAGGCAAGACCGCTGGCGCGGATGTTCCTCTACGCGGCACTGGCAATTCCGATGTTCTATCTGCCGGCGCTGTTCTTTGGTGCCAAGACCAACTTCACGGTGGTCGACACCTGGCGCTTCTGGATCATCCATCTATGGGTGGAAGGCTTCTTCGAGTTCTTCGCCACTACGGTAGTCGCACTGACGTTCTTCCAGCTCGGCCTGACCCGGCGCAACACCGCGCTTCGGGTGATTTACCTGGATGCCATCCTGTATTTCGGTGGCGGTCTCATCGGTACCGGCCACCACTGGTACTTCACCGGCCAGAGCCAGATCAACATGGCGATGTCGGCGATGTTCTCGGTACTCGAAGTGGTGCCGCTGACCTTACTGACATTGGATGCCTGGGATTTCGTGCGCACCACTCGCGGCGACTGCGACATCTGCGACCGGTCGATCGCCGTGCCGCACAAATGGACGTTTTATTTCCTTATTGCGGTGGGTTTCTGGAATTTCCTCGGTGCCGGCGTGTTCGGCTTCCTGATCAACCTGCCGATCATCAGCTATTACGAAGTCGGCACCATCCTCACGCCCAACCATGGCCACGCCGCGATGATGGGCGTGTTCGGCATGCTGGCGATCGCCCTGATGGTGTTCGTGCTTCGCCAGACCACCGATGACACTCGCTGGCCCGGCATCGAGAAATACATCAAGGTCGGCTTCTGGGGCACCAATATCGGCCTGTTGCTGATGGTGGCGCTGAGCATGTTCCCCGGCGGCGTGCTGCAGGTGTGGGATGTGGTGCAACACGGTTACTGGCACGCACGCAGCCTCGCCTATACCGGCACCGACACGGCACGCCTGATCGAATGGCTGCGTCTCCCGGGCGACCTGGTGTTCATCATCTTCGGCGCCGTACCGCTGTCGATCGCTGCGATCAAGGCCTATCTTGGCATGCGCGTAACGCGGGGTCCTACGATGCAAGCGTCCGTTTCAAGTCTTGAATAACCTGAGGAGGATTCATTCGAATGGCCACGACATTCAAGGTAGGTAACCACGTACGCTGGAATTCGGAAACGGGGCACGTGAGCGGAAAAATCATCAACGTCCACACGAAGGACACTGACTACAAGGGTTATACGCATCACGCCAGCGTCGACGAACCGCAGTACGAGATCAAGAGCGACAAGACCGAACACATTGCCATGCATAAGGGCGCGGCACTGCACAAGATCAGCTGAGAGCCCATGTTGCGTTCGATCAGCCAACAGGACAACGCCAGCGGGGTGTCTTCCGTCAGGAAAAAGGCTGTTTCCGGACAGAGATCGGCCGTCGGGAAAATGACTGCTCGCTCGAAGGCGATCACACCCATCAAACGCACAGTCGTGCGGAAAAAAGCAGCTACGAAGATGGCGGCCGTCGCGACGATCTGGACGATTGGGCATTCAACGCGGCCGATCGATGAGTTTCTATGTTTGCTCGACGAATACCGCATCGAGACTATCGTCGACGTGCGTCGCTTCCCCGGTTCGAGGAAAAATCCGCAATATGGCAATCAGGCGCTCGCGCTGACGCTCGCGGAACACGCGATCGGTTATCACTGGCTAGAGGCGCTTGGCGGCCGTCGAGGTGCATCGGCCGACTCGCTCAATACAGCTTGGCGAAATGCGTCGTTTCGCGGCTATGCCGACTACATGGCCAGTCCCGAATTCGCGCAGGGCCTGATGCAGTTGCTGGAGTTGGCGAGCCACGCGCGCAGCGCCGTCATGTGTGCGGAAGCGGTCTGGTGGCGCTGTCATCGCTCGATGATCGCCGACGCGCTATGCGTGCGCGGTATTGCGGTCGTGCACATCCTTGACGCAAGACATGAGGTCATACATCCCATGACATCACCTGCACGCATCGTGCGCGGACGGCTGAGCTACGCTACGCCTTGAACAGCCCTAGTCTCGGAGACTGCTATGACAGTGTGCCGTAGCCATCAGTTCAACTGCAGAAGTCTCCTTGCGAAGAGTAGGAGGCCATTCTGTCGCGCAACGTGCGGGTGAAAGTCGGCCTATGTAGTCAGGGATTCATACCGTCGTTTCGATCGATCAGTACTCCAAATGGACACGCAAACCCACAACCCGCGCTGGTCCTCGGTCTCGGTTGTATCCGGGATTGTGAATAAGTTGGATATCTGCCGTCACGAACGCAAAGGATGTGACTGCAAGATCGTAGTACGCCTCTCCGATCTGCTCGGTGCTGTAGTTCAATCGCCCGTCTCCCAAGGTGAAGCCGGATCCACCTGCTGCCAGGTAGTTTCGATGCTCCGGCGAAAGCCCGTTCACCGCAAAGGCAATCGCAACTCGATCCTTTGGACGATCCCACTCTGTTCCGGCAAGCTGTACGCCCATGCTGGCACTGCGGTCCGCTTCGGTGAAGGCGAATGACTCCGTCTTTCCGTCGTTCCACGCGACACGTCCGAACAGACCCGTGTCTCCATCGTCGGCGAGTGGAACATCAATGCCGGCCGCTGCTCCGTATTTATACCGACCGTTTTGGTCATCCGCGCGGATGTTTGGAACGCTGCCCGTTTCTTCAGCTCGAAGCAAAGCGTCGTCGTAGATGCCCATCCGTGCCTTATTTTGAAATGCGAGCAGCCACACGCTGGCACTTTTGGGATCATGCTGCCAAGTCACCTGCGCGTTCTGGCCATTTGCCCGACCGATGGGACCTTCCAAGTTTGGCCCGTTGGCCTGCGTGGGCATCTGATACACGCCGTAGCGCCAAGTCCAGGGGCCGGTCACGTAAGTCACGAGACCACCGACGGTGTAACCACGCGTGTCAGCCGCGAAATCCCAAGCTGGACTGTTAAACAGGCTCCAGTTCATGAACTGGGTTCGCGTCGAATTTCCATATCGGCTTTGGTCGAAGTCGTCGTTTACCGCCATGAGCCCCAACTTGAAGCTCAGGCGATCGTCAGCCTGATCGCCCGGTAATTGATCCATCTTCCGTTTGACCTTCGTGGTTTTATCCCCAAGTGGGATGTCGTACGTAAGGAAGGCACGCGCAACGTAAGCCCCGCGCCCGAGAGTGCCACCACCACCGCGGATCACATCGCCATTGGTCAAGCCGGCCAGTCCTGTGCTGTGGCTGACAGCTTCACCCCGGAACATTTCAACGTCCAGGTACGCCGCGAAACGCGAGGTCATTGGCACCCCAAAGTAGGCGCCAAACGTGTGGGAACGAGCATGATCTCCTCGCGGATTGAGGCTGAGGGGACCGCTATAGGGAGAGTGCAAGCTGTTTTGGATCTGTGTGATGAACGTGTACTGCGCGCCGAGCAACTGCGGCACAAAATACGTGACGTCGTCGGCAGACGCATCGCTCATGCAGGCGGATACAACAACTGTCGCAACAATCATTGTTGCGTATCGATTCACTCATTGGCCCCACGTGACGAACATCACGACTGCGGCCGCTGTCATCACTCCCGTGGCGATCCACCCCCACACTTTGAGCGATGTGTTGAGGGTGAATTGGCCCATCACCTTTTTATTCATGGCCAGCAGCATGATCATGATCATCATCGGCACGGCCGCGACGCCATTGATCACGGCGCACCAATAGAGCGCCTTGATGGGATCTATGGGCGTGAAATTGAGCGCGATACCCACGAGGCTAGCGAAGACGAGAACGCCATAAAAGAACTTGGCTTCATGTGGCTTGTACTCAAGCCCACTGCGGTACCCCAGAGCACCTGCGGCCGCGAAGGCGGAAGATCCCGCAAGGACGGGCACGGCAAGGAGGCCTGTGCCAATAATGCCCGCAGCAAACAGTCCAAAGGCAAATCGCCCGGCGAGGGGGCGCAGTGCTTGGGCAGCGTCCGATGCTGACTGAATGTCCGTCTTTCCGTGCGCATGCAGTACGACGGAGGCCGTCAAGATGATGAAAATAGCCACGATGTTGGAGAACACCATCCCGATCGTCGTGTCGACGGTAATACGTTCGATTTGTTCGGGGCCTTTCGATGGATCCGCCTTTAATGAATGGCGGTCATCGTCATCGCGGATTTCCTCGGCCTCCTGAGCCGCTTGCCAGAAGAAAAGATAGGGGCTGATGGTTGTGCCGAGCACGGCAACGATAGCGACGGCGTACTTGGCGTTGAGTCGCACCTTCGGCACAACGATACCTTTCACCACGTCACCCCAGGGCACATGGATGACGAAGACGGTCGCCACATAGGCGAAAAGACTAAGTGTGAGAACTTTGAGGATGGGCGAATACCGGGAGAACGGCACATACATCTGCAGCAGCAAAGACACAATCGCGAAACCTGCCGCATACAACACGGCCGGGCCGCCGATCAGCAGTTTCAGCGCCGCTCCCATCGCACCGATGTCGGCGGCCAGGTTGATCACATTGGCGACCAATACAGAGAACACCAGCCCATACGCCCAAGGGCGTGGGTAGTACTTGCGCATGCTGCTGGACAATCCCTTGCCCGTGGCGCAGCCAATCCGCGCGCTGATCGCCTGAATGGCGATCATCAGCGGCATCGCAAGGAAGAGGCTCCAGATCGTGGCATAGCCGAAGGCAGCACCGACTTGCGAGTAAGTGGCAATCCCGCTTGGATCATCGTCCGCTGCCCCTGTGATCAAGCCCGCGCTCAATTTTCGCAGTAGAGATGGCTTGGATTTGTTGGCCGATGAGTCGTTCAAGGGGCGCCCTCTATCCAACGGCTTCCGCACCGCGCGTTAGTGCGGTGCCAATGTGGTCGGCTCTGAAGTTGACATCTTTCGGCTGTGAGCAAGGGCCGAGTTCTAGGGTGGATCTTGGTTCAACGCGCGACGGATGGTCTGACCGGCGAATGCCGCCGCTTCTTCACGCAGAATCCATATGGACGGGCCTTCCGGCATGACTCTCTCCGACGTCGTGGGAAGAACTGTGCGACCCGTGGCGCCGATGCGAGGTGAACGTCAGGCCGTCGGTTCGTCGTTCCACAAGTAATCGATCATGTCCAGCGCATTGGACGTCGCATGCCCCAGCGCCGTGTTGTCGAAGATGCACCAGTGCTGGGCGGTGTGCGGCGCAGGTCGCTGGCCCGCTGCTGCTGCATCGCTCGGCGTTCTGGTAGTGGCCCGATTTCATAGGTGAATGAAGGGACCTGCTTGGCGATGCGACCAACTGCTGCTTTGTTCGACAAGGCATCGATACATGCAAAAATGGGCGCCTAGCGCGTTCCTGGGATCTGCTCGCGGTATCAACAGAATTTGAGGGTATCCGTGCGGGTATTGGTGTGATATCCGAAGATAAATAACTATATAAGTCAATTGGATGCATCGCAAATGCTGCTAATGATCGACAACTACGACAGCTTCACCTTCAACCTCGTGCAGTACCTGGGTGAACTGGGGCAGCAGGTGAAGGTGGTGCGCAATGATGCGCTGGATATAGCGGGCATCCGTGCGCTGAAGCCCTCGCACATCATGATCTCGCCGGGGCCGGGCACACCGGACGACTCGGGCGTGTCGCTGAGTGTGCTGAGCGAGCTGGCCGGCGAGATTCCGGTGTTCGGCGTATGCCTCGGCCACCAGGCGATCGGCCAGGTCTTCGGCGGCAAGGTGATTCGCGCCAAGCAGATCATGCACGGCAAAACCTCGCCGGTGCGTCATCGCGGGCAGGGTGTGTTTACCGGCTTGCCGGATCCGTTCGAGGCGACGCGCTACCACTCGCTGGTGGTCGAGCAGTCGTCGCTGCCGGACTGTCTTGAGGTTACCGCCTGGACGGAGAATCCGGACGGCTCGATCGACGAGATCATGGGCCTGCGCCACAAGGCGTTGCCGGTCGAGGGCGTGCAGTTCCATCCCGAATCGATCCTCACCCAGCATGGCCACGACTTGCTGCGCAATTTCCTCGGCCTGCCGCTGAAGCTGGCAGCATGAGCGCGGATGTGACTGGCAAAGGCGGCCGTGACATCACGATCACGCCGCAGGAAGCCCTGCAGCGCACGATCGAGCACCGCGAGATCTTCCACGACGAGATGATCGCGCTGATGCGTCAGATCATGCGCGGTGAGGTGAGCCCGCTGATGACCGCGGCGATCATGACCGGCCTGCGCGTGAAGAAGGAAACCGTGGGCGAGATCACCGGCGCGGCGCGCGTGATGCGCGAGCTGTCCGAGAAGGTGCCGGTCACCGGTAGCAACGAGCATCTGCTGGATATCGTCGGCACCGGCGGTGACGGAGCCTCCAGCTTCAACATCTCGACCGCGTCGATGTTTGTCGCGGCGGCGGCGGGGGCGCGCGTCGCCAAACATGGCGGCCGCAGCGTGTCGTCGAAGTCCGGCAGTGCGGACGTGCTGGAGGTGCTCGGTGCGTCGATCGACCTGAAGCCGGCGCAGGTGGCCGAATGCATGGCCGAGACCGGGATCGGCTTCATGTTCGCGCCGAACCATCATCCGGCGATGAAGGTGGTGGCACCCGTGCGCAAGGAAATGGGCGTGCGCACGCTGTTCAACATCCTCGGCCCGCTGACCAACCCGGCCAATGCACCGAACATCCTGATGGGCGTGTTCCACCCCGACCTGGTCGGCATCCAGGTGCGCGTGTTGCAGCAGCTTGGCGCACAACATGCGCTGGTGGTGTGGGGGCGCGACGGCATGGACGAGGTTTCGCTGGGTGCGGCCACCCTGGTCGGCGAGCTGCGCCATGGCGTGGTGCATGAGTACGAGCTCGAGCCGGAGGATTTCGGGCTGGCAATGGCCTCCAGCCGCAACCTGCGGGTGGAGAACGTGGACGAGTCGAAGGCGATGCTGCTGGAAGCGCTGGAAGGCCGCCGCGGCATACCTCACGACATCGTCTGCCTGAACGCCGGTGCAGCACTTTATGCAGCCGATGTCGTGCCGTCCATTGACGATGGCATCGAGCTTGCCCGTGTCACGATTGCCAGCGGCGCCGCGCATGCGAAAATGCAGGCCTTTGTGGCGGTCACCCGGCGGCTTGCCGGATCGAAGTGACGGCACGCTGAAGAGGGCGTGTTCATCGCGTTGACGACACGACATCGCAATCGCGCATAGGATGCGCTTCTACACGAACGAGCGAGATGCCATGACCGACATCCTCAATCGCATTCTTGCCCGCAAGGCGGAAGAGATTGCCGAACGCCAGGCCAAGCTGCCGTTGACCGAACTGATGGCGCGCATTGCCGAGCAGCCCGATACCCGTGGTTTCGCTGCGGCGATCGAGGCGAAGATCGCTGCAGGCTTGCCGGCCGTGATCGCCGAGGTGAAGAAAGCCAGCCCGAGCAAGGGGGTGATCCGTGCAGACTTCGACCCCACCGCCATCGCGAAGAGCTATGAGGCCGCTGGTGCCGCCTGCCTGTCGGTGCTGACCGACAGTGATTTCTTCCAGGGCAGCGAGGCCTTCCTGCAGCAGGCACACGCGGCGTGTTCGCTGCCGCTGCTGCGCAAGGACTTCATCATCGATCCGTACCAGGTGTACGAGGCGCGCGCGATTGGTGCCGACTGCATCCTGCTGATCGTTGCCGCACTGGAAGACGATGCGCTGCTGCAGCTGTCGCTGCTGGCGGCCGAACTCGATCTGGACGTGCTGTGCGAAGTGCACAACGAGGAAGAGATGGAGCGCGCGCTGGCGTTGCCGGTGCCGCTGATCGGCGTCAACAACCGCAACCTGCGCAACTTCGAGACCTCGCTGGAAACCTCGCTGGCACTGCAGGCCATGATCGAGTACGACCGCGTGCTGGTCGCCGAATCGGGCATCCACACACCGGAAGACGTGGCGCGCCTGCGCGAAGGCGGCATCCAGGCGTTCCTGATCGGCGAGGCGTTCATGCGTGCCGAGGATCCCGGCAGCGAGCTGCGACGGTTGTTCGCCACGCCGTGACCATCATGCCAACGGGGGAGATGGAGGTGGTGACCGCAGAAGTGGTGACGCAGCGGGTGGTGTTGTTCGATTTCGACGGCGTGCTGATCCACGGCGATGCGTTCTACCTGTTCGTGCGCGAGCGTTACAAGCGCGCGCCGTGGCGAGTATTGCTGGCCGTGCTGTGCTCACCGCTATTGCTGCTGCAGCTGCCGCTCTCTCGTCGCCTGCCGCTGCGTACACTGGTGCGCATTGCACTGCTCGGGATGGGCGAGAAACGTTATCAGGCTGCCGCGAATGCGTTCGCTGCCATCCTGGTGCAACGGTCGCGGCAATTCTGCCGTGACGGCCTGCAGGCGTTGCGCCGTCATCAGGTGGCCGGGGACCGGGTGATCGTGGTGACTGGTTGCGAGCACGCACTGGTGAGCGGCATCCTGCAGCAGCTGGGGCTGGTCGACCTGGAAGTGCTCGCCTCGCAGTTGCGTCGTGGATGGCTTGGCATGCGGCCGCAGTGGCACAACGTGGGGCGGCGCAAGGTCGAGAAGCTGGCGCAGCACGGACTCACGGCCTGGCAGGTGGCGTACGGCGATTCGATGTACGACGCACCGATGCTGAAGCTGGCCGCCGAAGCCGTGCTGGTCAACGGTACGCCCACGTTGTGCAAGAAGATCGAGAAGGCGCTCGGCCGTGCGGTCACCCGCGTCGAGTGGTTCTGAGGTTCATTGCCGCTGCATCCGAAGATTCCGGCCATGCACACCACGTTGATGCCGTCACAGATCGAGATCGTGCCGTTCGAGCCGAGCCTGCGCGAGTATTTCTACACGCTCAATGCAGCGTGGCTGCAGAAGCACTTCGTGATCGAACCGATCGACGAGCAGGTATTGCGCGATCCGGAGCATGCGGTGCTGGCACCCGGCGGGGCGATCTTCTTCGCCCGGCTGCGCGACGCAGTGATCGGCACCTGCGCACTGCTGCACGAGGCGCCAGGCGTCTACGAACTTTCCAAGATGGGCGTGGACGAGTCGTTTCGTGGCCTGGGTGCTGGCCGGCTGCTGCTGCATGCGGCGATCGCCGAATTCCACCAGCGCTGCGGTCATACCCTGTTCCTTGAGTCCAACAGCAGCCTGAAGACGGCACTGCACATGTACGAGCAGGCCGGCTTCGTGCTGCAACCGACGGTGCGCGCCGGTTCGCACTATGCGCGTGCGGACGTCTACATGGTCTACGCGCCGGGACAGGATGCTGCGCCGGCGCGTCAACCCCAGTGAGGCCAGGGCATCTCTAGCGGGTACCGCGTACCACGATGGTCTTGCCGGAGACATCGATCATCCGCTGCTCTTCCAGCTGCTTGAGCACGCGGCCGACCATTTCGCGCGAGCAGCCGACGATGCGGCTCACTTCCTGGCGCGAGATGCGGATCTGGGTGCCGTCCGGATGGGTCATGGCGTCCGGCTCCTGGCACAGGTCGAGCAGGGTGCGCGAGATGCGGTTGGTGACGTCCATGAACGCCATTCGGCTGACTTGGCGTGAGGTGCGCAGCAGGCGGTTGGTGAGCTGCGAGCCGATCGCGAACAGGATCTTCGGGCACTCCTCGCGCAGCGGGCCCTCCATCAGCTGGAACAGGCGTTCGTAGCTGACTTCGGCCATTTCACAGGCCGTGCGCGTGCGCACCATCGATTCACGCTGCGCCTGCTCCACGAACAGGCCCATCTCGCCGATGAACTGGCCGCGGCTGATGTAGGCAAGGATCAGCTCGCGTCCCTGTTCGTCCTCGGTGCATACCGCCAGCGAGCCTTCGATGACGTAATACAGCGTATTGGCCGGGTCGCCAGGGCGGATGATCGCGGTCTTGCCGGGATAGCGGCGGCGATGGCAAAGCGCCAGAAATCGCTCCATCGAGGCTGGGTCGGGCGCAAAACCGAGTGGTGCCTGCGAACGCTCGAAAGCCTGTTGGAGCTGGTATTTGAGTTGCGCCACGATTATCCCCGAATTGGTTGTCTTGACCGCCGCGATCACCGCAATCGCAGCAGACGCCTCAGTGAACCCCCCTGTAGTGAGGCATTATGGCAAACCCGGACGGCTCACCGAAGGTTCAATTTCATATTGTTTTGCCGCATACTACGCAGTCTTCCGGCGGCGATGAATCTGTCGCATGCCGTTCACAAGGGTCGTGCAGGCTACCTGCCTGTGCTTCACACCATTCTGCGGGGACCCTTGTCGCTAACCCGCCTCTACTGCTGACCGGATGCCCGGTCATGGAGAGCCGCCGTGGTCAAACCGCTTCCCCGTCTGCGCCTGCAGGGTTTCAACAACCTGACCAAGGCGTTGAGCTTCAACATCTACGACATCTGCTACGCGGTGTCGGAAGACCAGCGCCGCAACTACATCGAGTACATCGATGACCAGTACGACGCCGACCGCCTGACCCAGATCCTCACCGACGTGGCCGAGATCATCGGCGCGAACATCCTGAACATCGCTCGCCAGGACTACGATCCGCAGGGCGCCTCGGTGACGATGCTGATCTCCGAGGAGCCGGTGCTGGAGAAGCTCGGCCGCGACACCATCTCCGGTGCCGTGGTTGCCCACATGGACAAGAGCCACATCACCGTCCACACCTATCCGGAAACGCATCCGCACAACGGCATCGCCACCTTTCGTGCGGATATCGACGTGGCCACCTGCGGCGTGATCTCGCCGCTGAAGGCCCTGAACTACCTGATCGACAGCTTCGAGTCGGACATCGTGGTGTGCGACTACCGCGTGCGCGGCTTCACCCGCGACGTCAAGGGCAAGAAGCATTTCATCGACCACAAGATCAATTCGGTACAGGACTATCTGGCCAAGCACATCCGCCAGAAGTACGAGATGTTCGACGTCAACGTGTACCAGGAAAACATGTTCCACACGAAGATGCATATCAAGGACTTCGACCTGGATACGTACCTGTTCGACTCGCACGCCGATGACCTGTCGTTCAAGGAGCGCCAGCGCATCGAGTCGCTGTTGCGACGCGAGATCGAGGAACTGTTCCACGGCCGCAACCTGATGTAACGAAAAACCCGCCGAAAGGCGGGTTTTTCTTGGACCTTTTTTATAGGAGCGCACCTTGCGCGCGATGCTGTTTGCTCCGATCAACATCAGAGCATCGCGCACAGGGTGCGCTCCTACACGCGATATGCAACCGTCTTCATGACCGTCGAACTGAAGTGCATCAGCTGCGGCAGCGGGAACGGCAGTTCGGTGCCACCACGTTGCTGCGCCGCCTGCGCATGGCGTATTTCATCGACCTGCATCTGGCTCAGCACGGCGCGCGAGCGTTCGTCCTGCGCGGGCAGTTTTTCCAGGTGTTCGGCCAGGTGCGCTTCCACCTGACGCTCGGTTTCCACCACGAAGCCGAGGCTGACCGGATCGCCGGCCAGTGCGGCGGCCGCGCCGATCACATAGCTGCCGAGGTACCACAGCGGGTTGAGCAGGCTGGGGCGGCTGTCCAGCTGCTGCAGGCGTTGCATGCACCAGGCAAGGTGGTCGGTTTCCTCAGCAGCGGCGTGCAGCAGGTGCTCGCGATTGTCGGCGTTGCGCGCCAGCGCGGCCTGGCCGAAATACAGCGCCTGCGCGCAGACCTCGCCGGTGTGGTTGATCCGCATCAGGCCGGCGGCATGCCGGCGCTCGGCATCGTCCAGCTCCACTTCGGCGATGCCGGCGGCGGGCGAGGGGCGCTGTGCCGGCGGTGCCCCGGCAATCGCCTCCAGCGCACGTTCGCAGCCGGCCAGCAGGCGGTCGAGCGGGGTCAGCGTACGCACATTCATGGGCTTTCCTGTTTCGGTTCGGTGGTGATCAGCTGCTGGGCCAGCAAGCTCAGCGGGTGCCGGGTAGGCCAAGGCAGGCCGTGTTCCTCGATGCCGGCGGCCAGATGCAGGCGACAACCAATATTGGACGACAACAGTTGCTGCGGATCCAGCGTGCTGGCCTGTTGCAGCGTCGCGCCGCGCAATTGCGCGGCGCGCTCGGGAAATTCCAGCAGATGGCTGCCGGCTGCGCCGCAACAGTGTGGCGGTCGTGGCATGGGCATCACGTCAAGTTCGGGTACGCGTCGCAGCAGCTGCAGCAGGGTGCTGTCACTGCGCGCCACGTTGATCTGGGTGCAGGGCAGATGCACGGCGACCCGTTGTGCCAATGGCCGGAACTGCAGCGATTCGGTGCGCGTGGCCAGCAACGCCAGCGGATCGGCCACGGGCACGCCCGGCAGCGCGCGTCGCAGCGTGCCGAGGCAGCCGGGTGTCACCGACACCAGCTGGGTCGCGCTGCTGGTGTCCCATGCCTGGCGCACGCGTCGTGCGGCCTGTTCGGCGCCCTGCGTTGCGCCGCCGTGCAGGTCCATCGCGCCACAGCAGAAGGCCGGCAGCACGCTGACCTGAAAGCCGACGGCCTGCAGCAGGGTGACCGCTGCCTGCTGCGCCTCGGCATCATCGACGCTGGCTACGCAACCGGGGAACAGGGCCAGCCGTGGCTGGCCCGTGTTCCGGTTGTCGGATTGCACCGGTGGTGCCGGCGCGTCGGCCGACATGATCAACAGGGCTGCATGCCAGGGCGAGGCTTCCGGCAGTTGCCGCGCCAGCCAGCCTTTCCAGCGAGGCAGTGCCAGCCATCCAGCGATCCGGCGCAAGATGCGCATCAGGACGGGGCGCACGGCCAGGTTCAGTAATTGGCGGGGGCGTTGTGGTGCTGGTCCCAGCAGGGCGCGAGTTTCGATCAGCAGTTCGCCATACTTCACGTTGGCAGGACATGCCTTTTCGCAGTTCAGGCAGCCCAGGCAGTGATCCAGGTGCTCGCGCAGTTCCCGCGTCGGTTCAGCCAGTCCACGTGCCAGCGCGGAGGCGATCGCGATGCGGCCGCGCGGCGACTCCGCTTCGTTCCGGTCCAGCGCATAGGTGGGGCAAACGGGCAGGCACAGCCCGCACTGCACGCATTGATCGGCCAGTATGGCAACGCGGCCGGCGGGTCCGTGCATGGGGGACTTTTCAAGCGGCATGGTCATCATGCTATCATTGCCAGCTCACAGCCCGCCGGTCGGTGGGCTTGCGCCATGGGTGACAGCTCCGCTATCATCTCGCGCCTTTGTTCCACCGAAGCATGCTCACTTGAACCATGCGTACCGCCTCACGGCGGCAGACAGGTATTCTGAAATGAAAACGTTTAGCGCCAATGCAGACAACGTCAAGCGCGACTGGTTCGTGGTTGATGCCACGAACAAGACGCTCGGTCGCCTGTCGACTGAAATCGCTCGTCGTCTGCGCGGCAAGCACAAGCCGGAATACACCCCGCATTGCGACACCGGCGATTATATCGTGGTGATCAACGCGCAGAAGGTGGCCGTCACCGGTGCCAAGCTGGACGACAAGAAGTACCACCGCTTCACCGGTTACATCGGCAACCTGAAGACCACCAGTCTGAAGGACCTGCTGGCGACCTACCCGGAGCGTGTGATCGAGATCGCCGTCAAGGGCATGCTGCCGAAGAACCCGCTGGGCCGCGAGATGTACCGCAAGCTCAAGGTCTACGGCGGTGCCGAGCATCCGCATACCGCACAGCAGCCGCAGGCGCTGGAACTCTAAGGAATCATCATGACGATCCAGCAGAATTACGGCACCGGCCGCCGCAAGACCTCCGCCGCACGCGTGTTCCTGCGCAAGGGCACCGGCGCAATTGAAGTCAACGGCAAGTCGCTCGAGCAGTTCTTTGGTCGCGAGACCTCGTGCATGATCGTGCGCCAGCCGCTCGAGCTGACCGAGAGCACCGGCAAGTTCGACATCAAGGTGACGGTCGCCGGTGGCGGCATCACCGGTCAGGCCGGCGCAATCCGCCTGGGTATCGCCCGCGCGCTGATCGAGTACGACGAAAGCCTGAAGTCGCCGCTGCGCAAGGCCGGTTTCGTGACCCGTGACGCTCGTGAAGTCGAGCGCAAGAAGGTCGGTCTGCACAAGGCACGTCGCGCCACGCAGTTCTCGAAGCGCTAAACTCAGCTTCATAGCCCCGTCGCCAAGCGGTAAGGCACCTGACTCTGACTCAGGCATCGGTGGTTCGAATCCATCCGGGGCTGCCACATCCCGATCCCGACACCACGCAGTGATGCATGGTGATACGGCAAAAAGCCCGCCTTCCGGCGGGCTTTTTCGTTTCTGTCGATGGCATGCGGTTGCAAGATATTTCGCGCTGAATCAGGGGTTTCTGCCCTTCGGTTCTGCAGCGCAGCAGCGTAAAATTTCCACCTTTGACGCGTCGAGTGGACGGATGGCTGCTGCGAACGAGAACGAACCCGGTCATCCGGAGGTGCGCACCGAGGGCAGCACGGACGCACTGCCGCTGGCACCTTCGATGAGCGCAAGCCTGGAGGCGGCACGCATGCCGCGCCGCTCGACCCTGGTGGACAGGCGCGTGTTGCGGATCACCGCCGTATCGGTGGTGTTGGGTGCACTGGCGGCGCTGATCGCGAAACTGCTGACCGCATTGATCGGGCTGGTGACGAACCTGGCGTTCTACGGCCGCTGGTCCACCGCATTCTCGTCGCCGGCCGATGCGGTGCCGCACCTGGGTTGGTGGGTGGTGGTCATTCCGGCGGTCGGTGGCGTGATCGTGGGCGTGATGGCGCGCTGGGGCTCGCGCGCGATCCGCGGCCACGGCATCCCCGAGGCGATGGAGCAGGTGTTGCTCAACGAATCGAAGATCCCGCCGCGGATCACCTTCCTGAAGCCGATCTCCTCGGCGATCGCGATCGGCACCGGTGGTCCGTTTGGTGCCGAGGGCCCGATCATCGCCACTGGCGGTGCGCTGGGCTCGTTCGTCGGCCAAGTGCTGAAGGTGACCGGCAGCGAGCGCAAGGTGCTTTTGGCGGCCGGTGCGGCGGCCGGTATGGCAGCGGTGTTCTCCGCGCCGATCGCGGCGGTGGTGCTGGCGGTCGAGTTGCTGCTGTTCGAGCTGCGCCCGCGCTCGCTGATCCCGGTGGCGCTGGCCTGTGTGGCTGCCACCGGCGTACGTTACGCGCTGCAGGGATCGGCGCCGGTGTTCCAGATGCCGGTACTGGCCGCGCCCGGCGGCATGGCGTTGCTGCTCTACGTGATCATTGGCGCGATCATCGGCGTGGTCAGCGTGTGGACCACGCGAGTCGTGTACGGCATCGAGGACCTGTTCGAGAAACTGCCGATCCATTGGATGTGGTGGCCGGCGCTCGGCGGCCTGGTGGTGGGCCTGATCGGTTACTACGCGCCGCTGACGCTGGGCGTGGGCTATACCAATATCGAGAACATCATCAATGGCCGGCTGACCCTGGCGACACTGGCCTTCCTGTGCATGATGAAGTTTGTGTCGTGGTCGATCGCGCTGGGCAGCGGTACCTCGGGCGGTACGCTGGCGCCGCTGTTCACCATTGGCGGTGCGCTGGGTGCCTTGATCGGCCTCGGCATCGTGGCGGTGGCACCGCAGTTTGGCGTGGATCCGCGCATTGCTGCGCTGGTCGGCATGGCGGCGATTTTCGCCGGTGCCTCGCGGGCGCTGCTTACCGCCGTGGTGTTCGCGTTTGAGACCACCGGCCAGCCGGCCGGTCTGCTGCCACTGCTCGGCGGCTGCACCGCGGCCTACCTGATCTCGGCACTGATGATGCGCAACACCATCATGACCGAGAAGATCGTTCGTCGTGGGGTGCGCGTGCCGTCCGAATATGTGGCCGACTACCTCGACCAGGTCGGCGTGGGCGAGGCCTGCACGCGCGATGTGGTGACCCTGCGCTCCACCCAGGCGTTGGCCGAAGTGCGCCGCTGGCTGGCCGAAGAGGCGCCGGAGACGCAGCACCAAGGCTATCCGGTGCTGGACGAGAATGATCGCGTGCAAGGTGTGCTGACCCGTCGGACCCTGCTAGATCCGCAATGGCATTACACCTTGACCCTGGGCGAGTTGATGACGCGGCCGTTGATTGCGGTGAACGAGAGCCATTCATTGCGCGAGGCGGCCGACCACATGGTGGCCGAGAGCGTGGGCCGACTGGTCGTGCTGAGCAAGGACGAGCCGCATACGCTGATCGGCATCATCACCCGCGGTGACCTGCTGTCCGCGCATGGCCGTCGTCTGCGCGAGGCACGCAAGTCTTCCCGTCATCTGCGCTTCCGCGATGGCCTGAAGCCGCGTCCCGTGGCGTAATTCCGCGAGAGCTATCCAGCAGAAATGAAAAACGGCCCATATGGGCCGTTTTTCGTGATGGCGGCGCGCGGCCGCCGGCTTACATCACCTGGTCGCCGATCAGCACCACATCGGCCGGTCGGCGCGCAAACAGGCCCACGGTGACGATGCCGGGCAGCTGGTTGAGCTCGCTCTCCAGCGCGGCCGGATCGGCGATCTGCCAGCCGTGCACGTCGATGATCCAGTTACCGTTGTCGGTGACCACGCCGTCGCGCCATACCGGCTGGCCGCCGCGCTTGACGATCTCGCGGCCGATCAGGCTGCGCGCCATCGGGATCACCTCGATCGGTACCGGGAACTTGCCGAGCAGGTCGACCCGCTTGCTGGAGTCGATGATGCAGACGAATTTCTCGCTCGCCGCGGCGACGATCTTCTCGCGGGTCAGCGCGGCACCGCCGCCCTTGATCAGGCGCTTGTACGGGTCGCACTCGTCGGCGCCGTCGATGTAGATCGTCAGCGGGCCGGCGCTGTTGAGGTCGAGCACCGGAATGCCCAGCCGCTTCAGCTGCGCGGTGGACTGCTCCGAGCTGGATACCGCGCCCTGGATGCGATCCTTCAGGTCGGCCAGCGCCTCGATGAAGAACGCCACGGTGGAACCGGTACCGACGCCGACGATGGCGCCGTCCTCGACGTAGCGGATCGCAGCCTCACCGGCCTGGCGTTTTTCGTTCGGGTTGCTCATGAGATCGGTTCCGTAAGGTGGTTTTGTGCAGGACGCGGCAGCAGGTTCTGCTTATTCCAGCGCGAGGATGTATGTCCAGTCGGCGGCGTCGACCGGCATCACCGACAGCCGGTTGCCCTTGCGCAACAGTGGCATCTCGACCAGTGCATCGTGGCCCTTGAGTTCGTCCAGGCTGATCGTGCGCTTGAGTTTCTTGACGAATTTCACGTCGACCAGCATCCAGCGCGGATTGTCGCGCGAGCTGCCCGGATCGAAGTACTTGCTCTTGGGATCGAACTGGCTGGGATCGGGGTATGCATCGGTGGCGACCTCGGCGATGCCGACGATGCCGGGCGTGGCGCAGTTGGAGTGGTAGAAGAACACCTTGTCGCCGGGACGCATGCCGTCGCGCATGTAGTTGCGCGCCTGGTAGTTGCGCACGCCGTCCCAGGCTTCGCGCTTTTTGCGCTTCAGGTCGTCGATAGAGAACGCATCGGGCTCGGATTTCATCAGCCAGTGGTTCATGGTTTGGTCTCACTGTTTTGACGGGCGAGGGTGCAGTCGATCAGTTCGCGTTCGGTGGCGACGAAATCGAGCGGGACGTCCCAGGCTTCTTCTTCGACTTGCGGCAATTCCTGGAACGCGTAGGCGATACCGACCAGCAGCGGCTCGGTCGGGCGCACCTGCTCGTTGAGAAACGCGAAGCTGCGGTCGTAATAGCCACCGCCGTGGCCGAGCCGGTTGCCGAGCCGGTCGAAGCCGAGCAGAGGCACCAGCACCAGATCGAGCTGAAACGGCTCCAGCAGTTCGCGTGGCGCGACCGGCTCGGGGATGCCGTAACGGTTTGGCTGCACCTCCTCGCCGGACTGCCACGGCGCGAAGCGCAGGCGCTTCCCCTTGCCGATCACCGGCAGCAGGAACTGCTGGCCGCGCGTGGCCAGCGGCGGGATCACCAGGTTCAGCGGCAGCTCGCCATGGCTGGCCCAGTAGCCCGCCACACGGGCATCGGTGAGGTATTCAGGCAGCTGTTCAAGGCTGCGGCGCAGGCCCTGGGCGGCGGCGATGCGCTCGGGCGGCTTGAGGGCGCGACGCTGGTCGGCCAGGCGCTGGCGAAGCTCGCGTCGTTGGGCGGTGGCGTCCACGTTTCGCGCGTCTCCATCGAAAAGCCGCCCCGTTCATCGCGGGACGAACGGGGCGGGGAATGAGTGGCGTCAACCGCGATGCCGCTGCCCACCAAACGACCTTGATCCAAGATGGATCAGGTGGGAGAGCTACATGGTCTCAAGGCTTTCCGCACGTGGCGGACATGCACAACAACCGATGTGAAGCCGACCCGGGGCCGTATTTAGGAACAAGGCAAATGTAAGAGTGTGCTGGCGCACATCACAGAAAACGCCGGAGATCATTCTAGGCTCTTGGCCTGAAATGCGCCACTGATGGATGTGTCGTGGTCACTCCATCGTGTCGTCTGTTCAGCGACTCAGCGTTCGCTGTCGAGTGCGGCGTCCAGCTTGCGTCGCAATGTCGCAAGGCCTTCGCTGAGGCGTTGTTCCTGGCCATCGTGCTGCTTGCGCAGGGCCAGGAATTCATGGGTGACGCTGATCGCGGTCAGCACGGCGAGGCGCTCGAAACTGGGCGCCCTGGCGTTCGCACGCAGTTCGCGCATCTTGCGGTCGAGAAAACCGGCTGCCTCGAGTAGCCCTTCGCGCTCTTCGGGTGCGCAGGCAATCAGGAATTCACGATCGATCAGCCGCAGCGCGACAGGTTCACTGACAGGTGTGTTCATCAACCGTTGCTCTCTAGCGATTTCAGCCGCTGGATCATGGCTTCGACGCGGCTGCGTGCCTGCTCGTTGCGCGCCAGCAGGCCTGCGCGTTCACCGGACAATTGCTCCTGGCTCTGGCGCAGGCTGCGGTTTTCCTCGGTAAGGCGCCGCACGGCATCGAGCAGCCGGTCAAGCTGCTGACTCAAGGTAGCCAGCTCCTGATGGACCTGGCCGGACTGGACGTGATCGGGCGTGCTCATGCACGAAACTATAACAGGACGCCGACGGAAGTCAGCCGGTCGGTGACATGGTCGGGTGAGAGGCATGGTGGCTGCATTAAACTGGCGGACATTCCTTGAAGGAGCACCGCCATGACGGCTACCGGGCCTGTCGGCCACGACGATATCGATGCGCTGATCATGCGCTTGCAGCTGGGTACCGAGGCCAGCGAACTGCATGGTTCGCTGTGCGGCTATCTGGCCGGCGGCGGCTCCCTGCACGGGACCTCCGTGCTGGCCGCGCTGCAGCTCGACGGCGAGGTCACCGAGCCGTCGGCGAGCGACGAGGCGCTGCTGGAGCGCCTCGCCCGGCAATGCGCGACCGAGCTGGCTGATCCCGAGCTCGGCTTCGAGCCGCTGCTGCCGGAGGATGATCGCCCGCTGGCCGAACGGGCCGAGGCGATGGTCGACTGGTGCCGGGGGTTTCTCGGCGGCTTCGGCCTGGCTGGCACATCAGCACATGCGCAACTGTCGGAGGAGGCACAGGAGATCCTGCGTGACCTGGGCACCATTGCCGGCTCGTCGTTCGACTTCGGCAGCGAAGAGGAAGATGAGGATTCGCTGATCGAGGTGCAGGAGTTCGTGCGGGTCGGTGCCATGCTGCTGCATACGGAATGTACCGCGCATGATGGGTCTGCCAGCGACACCGTGCATTGATTCCGACCGCACTCGGGCTGGCTGCGCTGGCGATCGCGCCGGACGAGTTCGCGCGTCGCCGGCGTCAGCTGATGCAGATGGCTGGCGAGGACGCAGTGGTGCTGATCGCTGCGGCGACCGAGCGCATGCGCAATGCCGACGCGGCGTGGCCGTATCGACAGGACTCGGACTTCCACTATCTCGGTGGTTTTCCCGAAGCCGATGCGGTGCTGGCGCTGCTGCCTGGCCGCAAGCACGGTGAGGCGGTGCTGTTTTGCCGTGAACGTGATCCAGCACGAGAACGCTGGCACGGCCAGACGATCGGTACCGAACGCGCGGTGGCCGAATACGGCATGGATGACGCGTTCCCGATCGAGGACATCGACGACATCCTGCCCGGGATGATCGAGGGCCGCGGTCGCGTTTACTGCCACTTCGGTCGTGAACCGGAATTCGATGCACAGCTGCTTGGGTGGATGCGCAAGCTGCGCCAGTTGCGTGGCGGCGGCGTGGTGCCGAAGGAGTTCGTCGCGCTGGGGCATCTGCTGCACGATCTGCGACTGTACAAATCGCGCGCCGAACTGAAGCTGATGCGCGCGTCCGCCGCGATCGCGGTCGAGGCGCATCTGGCAGCACTGCAGGCGGCCACACCCGGGCGCCATGAATACGAGGTCGAGGCCGAATTGCTGCGGGTGATGCGCGGCCGCGGCGCGGTGCCGGCGTTTGCGCCGATCGTTGCCAGCGGCGCGAATGCCTGTGTGATGCATTACCAGGCCAATCGCGCGTTGCTCAGGGACGGTGATCTGCTGCTGATCGATGCCGGTGCCGAGCTGGACTGCTATGCGTCCGACATCAGCCGCACGTTTCCGGTGAAAGGACGCTACAGTCGCGAGCAGCGCGCGTTGTATGACGTCGTGTTGACCGCGCAGCTGGCGGCGATCGACGAGGTGCGGCCCGGTCGCCCATTCAGTGCCGCGCACACGGCGGCGGTGCGGGTGCTGGCCGAAGGCCTGTGCCAGCTTGGCCTGCTCAGGGGCGATGCCGACACGGTGATCGCCGAAGGCAGCTACCAGCGTTTCTTTCCAGCCAAGACCGGTCACTGGCTCGGGCTGGACGTGCATGATGTCGGTGATTACCGTGTCGACGGCGAGTCGCGCCTGCTCGAACCGGACATGGTGCTGACGGTGGAACCGGGCCTGTATGTGGCGCCGGACGATCGAAGCGTGGCCGAGCGCTGGCGCGGCATCGGCATCCGCATCGAGGACGATGTGGCGGTGACTCGCGACGGCAACGAGGTACTCACCGAAGCGATGCCGAAACAGGCCGAAGCGATCGAGGCGCTGCTGGCCGCGCGCTAGCTCAGCTCATCCGGCAACTCGGCATCGCCGCGTTGCCGATTCGCCTCATCGGTGGCATGCACCTCGTACCACATCGCATTGAGGATGGCGAAGGCACAGGCCAGTCCCAATCCAAGAATCCAAGAGAAATACCACATGTCAGCAAACCTCCAATCGTGCCAGCTGTTGTAGGAGCGGCTTCAGCCGCGATTCCCCAGTCATACGAGTTGTGACAATTCAATAGCCACCGTGCACCTTGCGCACCTGTTCCAGGGTGACGCGTCCGCGCATCACGCGGTACACCCAGCTGGTATAGAGCATCACGATTGGCAGCAACACGGCAGTGACGATCAGCATCAGCTGCAAGGTGCCGTGGCTGGAGGAAGCGTCCCACACGGTGAGGCTGGAACGCGGATCGAGGCTGGACGGCAGCAGGAACGGGAACAGCGCGAAGCCGGCCGACGCGATCGTGCTGCCCACCATCAGGCTGCTGGCGATGAAGCCGGCAACGCTGCGCCGGCCGATCAACGCCTGTACGCCGACAGCCGAAACCAGCGCCAGCACCGGCGCGATCCAGAACCACGGATAGAGCATGTAGCTGGCAAACCAGCTGCCGCCGACGGCCACCTGCTTGCACAGCGGGTTGGAGGCACCGTCGGTCAGCGCCGGGCCGGCGATCGCGTAGCCGGGAAGGTCATAAGCCACCCACACGCCGGCCAGCACGTAGAGGACGGCATAGATCAGCGTCATCCAGCGGGAGATCTTCACCGCGCGCGCCGCGATCGCGTGGTCGGCCTTCAACGCCGCCCAGCAGGCGCCGTGCGCCAGCAGCATGCTCAGCGAGACCAGACCGCACAGCAGCGCGAATGGATGCAATAGCTCGAAGAAACCGCCATGCCAGCTCATGCGCAGGTCGTCGTCGAACTGGAACGGCACGCCGAGGAACAGGTTGCCGAATGCGACACCCGCAATCAGCATGACGACCACGCCGGAGCCGGTGAGCACCCAGTCCCACAACGATGCCCAGCGCGGGTCGTGGATCTTGCCGCGGAAATTGAAGCCGACCGGGCGCAGGATGAAGGCCAGCAGCACCAGCGCGATTGCCAGATACATGCCTGAAAACGACACCGCATAAAGCATCGGCCACGCCGCGAACGTCGCACCGCCGGCCAGGATGAACCACACCTGGTTGCCTTCCCAGGTCGGCTCGATGCCTTCCAGCAGCACCAGCCGTTCCTCGTTGTCGCGACCCAGGACCTTGAGCAGGCCGGCGACGCCGAAATCGAAGCCGTCCATGATCGCGAAGCCGATCAGCAGGGTGCCGAGCAGCGCCCACCAGATCACCCGCAGCGTGGTGTAGTCGAGCATGGTGGTGTCCTCAATGGGCGGTAACGGTGGGTGGGACGATGGGCGGCCAGATGCCCAGGCCGTCCGGCCCCTTGCGGATGAATTTCCGAATCAGCATCACGTCGACGATCGCCAGTGCGGTGTAAAACAGCACGAAGCCGCCCAGCGAAGTGAGTACCTGACCGGCACTGACCGAGGACACGCCGAGCGCGGTCGGCAAGACACCTTCAATCGCCCACGGCTGGCGGCCGTATTCGGCGACGATCCAGCCCAGCTCGACCGCCAGCCATGGCAGCGGCAGGCTCCACAGCGCCAAGCGCAGATACCAGCGCTGGCTGTCCAGCTGGCGCTTGCTCGCCTTCCAGAACGAGAACGCGAACAGCGCGATGAAATAGAAACCGCAGCCGACCATGATGCGGAACGACCAGAACAACACCGGCACATTCGGGATGGTGCTGTCGGCCGCCTGCTGGATATCCGCTAACGTCGCCTGTCGCGGGTCGTCGACGTACTTCTTCAGCAGCAGGGCGTAGCCCAGGTCCTGATCATGAGCGGCGAGAGTGGCCTTGGCCTGCGCGTTGTCCTTGTCCTGGCGCAGCATCAGCATCGCGTCGTAGGCCTGGATGCCGTTGCCGATACGGTCTTTGGCGGTATCCACCAGCTCTGCGATACCGGGCATCGTCTGGTCGGTCGAATGGGTGCCGATCAGGCCCATCACCCAGGGAATCTTCACCGCAAAGTGGGTAGTGCGTTGCTGCACGTCAGGGATGCCGACCAGGGTGAACGACGCCGGCGCCGGCTCGGTGTGCCACATCGCCTCGATCGCGGCCATCTTCATCTTCTGGTTCAGCGACACGGTGTAGCCGGATGCGTCGCCCAGCACCACCACCGACAGCGCCGCCGCCAGGCCGAAACTCGCTGCCACCGTCATCGAGCGTTTGGCGAAATCCACGTTGCGCCCACGCAGCAGATACCAGGCGCTGATTGACAGCACGAACATCGCGCCCATCACGTAGCCGGCGCTCACCGTGTGCACGAACTTGTCCTGCGCCACCGGGTTGAACAGCACATCGGAGAACGAGGTCACTTCCATCCGCATCGTCTGTGGGTTGAATGCTGCGCCGACCGGATGCTGCATCCACGCGTTCGCGACCAGGATCCACAGCGCCGATAGGCTGGTGCCCAGTGCGAGGAACCAGGTCACCAGCAGATGCTTGATCCGCGAGATGCGCTCCCAGCCCATGAAGAACACGCCGACCAGGGTCGCTTCGAGGAAGAACGCCATCAGCCCTTCGATCGCCAGAGGCGCACCAAACACGTCGCCGACGTAATGCGAGTAGTACGCCCAGTTCATGCCGAACTGGAACTCCATCGTCACGCCGGTGGCCACGCCCATCGCGAAGTTGATGCCGAACAGCACGCCCCAGAACTGCACCATGCGCTTCCACACCTCGCGCCCGGTCATCACGTAGATGCTCTCCATGATGGCGAGCATCCACACCAGGCCCAGCGTCAGCGGCACGAACAGGAAGTGGTACAGCGCGGTCAGCGCGAACTGCAGGCGCGACAGCGTGACGACATCGGTATCGATGATCATGGGTGACCTGCATATGGTGTTTGCGCGGTGGGTGCCAGCCGGTGCGCGATCGCGTCCGGACTGGTGTCGGGTTTCGGTTGCGGTGCGAACGCCACCCACCAGATCAGCATCAGCAAGGCGATCTTCAGTGCAATGACGCCAAACAGCTCCAGCGTTAGCCGGGGTAACGGGCGGCGCGGCAGAACGTGGCGATCCGGTTCGATAGACGATATGGACATGCGGCGACCCCGTGCATCACATGTTTACCGAGAATACGCTCAGCTTGCGTCACTGTCGTGCGCAGTAATGCCGCAGCCTGCGTCAATCTGCGCAATCCCGCGACGCAGCCCATGCCAGACGGCCTGGTCGGATGCATGGCCGACCCGCACCAGCAGCGTGTCCTCGCCTACCTGAAGTAGTGGCTCGTCGGTCAGGAGGATCGTTGATCCTGAGGTCGCCAGGCCCGGTCAGCCGTGATGGGCGAACGCATCACGGGTAAGGTTCTCCGGCGCGCCACCGGTACACACCACATCGTCCTCGATGCGGATGCCGCCGTACTGGCGGAACGCATCGACTTTCGCCCAGTCGATGTCGGCCGATACCGGCTTGTCGCGCAGTTCGGCCAGCAGCATGTCGATGAAGTACAGGCCCGGTTCGATCGTCACCACCATGCCCGGTTCCAGCACGCGGGTCATGCGCAGGTATGGGTGACCCTCCGGGCGTGCAATGCTGCCACCGTGCTCGCTCTGCTGGAAGCCGGCGACGTCGTGCACCTGCAGGCCGATCGGATGGCCGAGGCCGTGCGGGAAGAACGCGCTGCTCACGCCTGACTCCACCGCGCTCTCTGCACTCATGCGGATGAAGCCGTGCTCGCGCAGCACCCCGGCGAGCACGTGGTGAGCGTGGATGTGCAGTTCGGGATAGCTCTGCCCGGCGCGCACCATGGCGACGAAGCCTTGCTGGGCGGCATCGACGCTGTCGATCAGTGCCTGGAATTCCGCCGCCTGCGGCGCGGCGTAAGTACGCGTGATGTCGCTGGCGTAACCGGCTGCGCTGGCGCCGGCATCGATCAGGAACGAGCGGCTATGTGCCGGCGGCGTGCGGTCGAAATGCGTGTAGTGCAGCACCGCGCCGTGTTGGTTGAGCGCGACGATGCTCGAGTACGGCAATTCGGCATCGGTCTGGCGCGCGGCGGCAAGATAGGTCAGGTGGATGCCGAACTCGCTGCGGCCGGCACGGAAGGCAGCTTCGGCTGCACGATGCGCGCGCGCACCGATGCGGCTGGCCTCGCGCATCAGTGCCAGTTCGTAAGGTGTCTTGTAGCTTCGATGCCAGTGCAGATAGTCGAGCACCGGTTGCGGGTTGCTGGTCTCCAGGCTGTCGATGCCGGGGCAGGCCGCGGCGATTACCGCGCGACTGCCGTCTGGCAATAGCACGATGGCTTCCGCTGCGCTGCGCACGATGGTGATGTCGAAGTGTTCGACCCAGTAACCATGTGGCGCGGCCGGTACCACGTGCCAATAGTCGCGCGGCTGCACGAAAATCAGCCGCGGTTTCTGGCCTGGCGTGTAGGCAATCCAGCTGCCCGGCGCGTCGGTCAGCGGCAGCCAGTGCCTGAAATGCGGATTGGCGACGAACGGGTAGTCCTGGTCATCCAGAAATTTGCGTAGCGGGGTACCGGCGGCGATCAGCAGATGGTCGAAACCGCCAAGCACGAGTGTGCGGTCGGCGCGTTCGCGCAGAGTGGCCAGATGCGAGGGATAAGACGCGGCGAGCTGATCGTGCATGCGGGTTCCTGCAGCAGTGGCGGTGCTGGTCGTGGATGCGGGGGCAGCGGCAGGGACATCTGCCGTGCAGGCACTCTCACGCCGTGCCCGGACTGCCTCTAATGGTGTGGGATGGGGGCGACGGCGTTCATGATCGCGCGCCGTCGTTGTCACTGCCAGTGTCAGTTCTGTGCCAGCCAGCTCTCGAGCCGGGCGGCGTCGCTGTCGCTGATCGCCACGATGCGGTAGCCGGCCCAGATCTGTCCGGAACTGGCAGCGGCCTCATGCCATTGTTCCTGGATGCCGGCTTCGATCGGCTGCGATTGCGTCAGCATCCGGCCTGATCCGGGCAGACTCATGCTGACTTGGTAGATCGCCTCGCTGCGCGGTGCCTGCGCACAGATCAGCAGCATGCCGGTGCTGGAGAGATTGCCCAGGTGGCCGATCGGCAGGCCACTGATCACGTCGGTCACGATGGCTGTGACGGCGGCATGTTTGCGCTCGGCACGGCGTTGGTTGCTGATGTTGTTCGGCGGACTCATCGTTGGCCGGGCTCCTGCGGAACGGGATGATGTGCGCTGGCCGACTGGCGCAGGTTGCCGGTCAGGCTGCGCCAGGCGCGGTCGAGCAGGCCTTCGCGCTGCACGGGTACTTCGCAGGCTTGGCCGATGGCTATCTGGTGGGCCAGCTCGGACAGGCTCATTTCCTCGCCACGCTGGCCGCGTCGGCTGACCAGCAAGCAGCGACCGGACATCTTCGAATACCAGGCCAGCTTGCGTCTTGCGAGCTGGCCGCTGACTGGGTCGACGAATTCAAACCAGCTGCCGAACGGCAATTCGCTGAGACGCTTCTCGATGCGGCGATCGCGCGGACTCGGTTCCGGTGTTCTTGCAGGATGGGCAGTGGCTGCCTCATGCGGAGCGGAGTGCTTGGATTCGGTCGGGGGCGCCGATGAGCCGGGGTGCGGGTCTGGATGTGGTGCGGGTTGCTGGGTCGAATGCTGCTCGCCGAGGCGCTGGTGCTGCTTCAGACGGAGCGCAAGATCGGTGGCGCTGGGCAGGTCGGTCGGCGGATCGGGCTTCTCCGTCCCGAGCAGCCGTTGCGCTACCTGTTCCGCTTCCTCGGCGTGCATGCCGATCTGCTGCAGACCGTTCTCCACGTTCTGCTGCAACTGCAGCCGGTCACCTGTTGGCAGGCGGCCGAGCAGCTGGTCGGTGATCACGAGCTGCTTGCCGAAGGCCTCGCTGTCCTCGCCATGGCGCAGCAGGGTCAGTGCCAACACGTCCGACCAGGCGCGGTCCAGCAGGGCACGCAGCAAGCCGCGTGGCGGCGCCAGCGCGAAGCGTTCGGCCATCAGTTCGCCAGCACGATGGCGTGCCTGGTCCAGTCGCTCGCGCCCTTGTGCGGCTTCGACATGGCGGCGTTCTGCTGCCTGCGCCTTGCGCGCGAGCAGGGCCAGATGGTGCTCGATGTCGGCGAGCAAGGTGGTGTACAGGCCGGCGCTCGGCGGTTCCTGGCTGGCGCGGGCGACCAGCTGCTCGAGCTTGTTCGCCAGCGGCCGATTGCTTTCGTCGTCGCTGCCGTCGAGCCAGTCGTTGGCGGCGGCGGTCACCGTGTCCAGCAACTTGCGTGCCGGATGCTCGCGCTTTTCGAAGAAGCCCTTGTCGGCAACCGCCATGCGCAGCACCGGCAACTGCAAGTCGCCGAGCAGGTTGTGCGCATTGCCACCTTGCTGGAGTTGCTGGCCGAGCTGCTCGAACAACATTGCGACCAGTTCCACGGTATCGCCCTGTTCGCCGGTCAGCTGGGTATGCGGGGCGCCGCTGGGCTTGCCGAGATTGAGCTGGATCAGCAGTTCCTCGCGCAGGCGCTGGGCACTGCGCAGCTCGCGACTGGCCTGACCGGTGACCTGGGCCAGATGTTGCTGCAATGCCCCCAGCGCGGATTGCAGTTCGTCCGGGCTGGCGAGCTGTCCGCCAAGTTGCCCGGCGAGGTTGCCCTGATTGGCGCGCTGCTGCGCCAGCAGGTCGCGCAATGACTCCAGTACTTCGATCGAGCCGCCGGAGCCGCTGCTGCTGCCAGCTCCGCTGGTGGTATGTGCCGTTTCGACTGTGGCCTCTGTTTCCGTGGGAGCAGTCCGAGGGCCTGTCCGTTTGGTGATGCTTCGTGGAATGGGGATGCTGCGCAGTTGCGGCAGGATGCCATCGGCCTGCAGTTGCGCATTGATGTTGTCGTAAAGGGGGATCAACGGCTGGATCAACCACTGGTCAAAACTTTGCAGCAGCAGTAACTGATGTGCCGGCGGCAACTGCAGCTCGGCACTGGCCTCGTGAAACGCCAGGCTCAGCGCATGCGGCCCCAGTGGCAGCTTGGCTCCTTCCAGTGGCGGCGTGCCGACCAGCACGGCCAGTCGATAACCGAGTTCGTACAGCACGCTGCTGTGGCGCGCTTCGCCACGCGCACCCAGCTGATCCACCGCCATCGTCAGCTCCTGTTCGACTGGATCGAGCAACTCGAGCGACTGCCAGGACTTCTTGCTGGCAGCGTCCGAGGAGGCTGGCACTGCAGCATGGGCCTCCTCCAGTGCGTTGAAGGCCGCAGCGAGCCTGACGAGGAATCGCTGTTCGAACTGGGTTCGGTCCTGCAGCACGCGTTGCCGGCTGCCGTAGAAGTCCTGCTGCTGGACATGCTGGCGCGCACGTTCGGCCTGCGCGAACAGCTGTTGTTCGAAATCGCCCAGGCAGCGCCGCAACGGCTCGTGCAGGCCATCCACGCAGAGCTTGAAGCTTTCCTCGAGCAGCCGCTGCGCACGCGCAGGCCAGTGTCCGCTGGTCAGGCGGGCAACCTGATGGGACGCAGGCGAGCCGCGTCGATCCTGTCCGACATCCATGAAAGAACCCGTCTATATCCCCCGATGTCGCAAGTCTATGCCGGTTGCCACGGGTATGCCATCGCCGCTCGCGGTGGGCTCAATCGAGAAAACTGGCGATCACGTCGTTGAGAAAACGCTGGCCCAGTGCGGTGGTGCGCAGTTGCTGCGGATTGTCGTGCAGCCAGCCGCGCTGCCGGCCTGCAGCCAGTGATGCGGCGATGTGATCCGGCGCCAAGCCGGTGCGCTCTGCGAAGTCCGCCGTCGGCACGCCGTCGATCAGGCGCAAGGCATTGAGCATGTACTCGAACGGCAACTCGGCCGCGCTGACCACGCTGTCACCCCCGATGCGTGCCGCACCGCCAGCCGCATCCAGGTAAGCGCGCGGATGGCGGGCTTTCCAGCGCCGGTGCACCTGGCCGCTGGTGGCATCGCTCAGCTTGCCGTGTGCACCGGCACCGATGCCGAGGTAATCCCCGAAGCGCCAGTAATTGAGGTTGTGCGTGCAGCGCCGGCCAGGCAGGGCATACGCGGAGATTTCGTACTGGCCGTAGCCGGCGGTGGCGAGGCGGGCTTCGCAGGCTTCCTGCATGGCCCAGGCGTGATCGTCGTCCGGTAGTGGCGGTGGGTTGGCGGCGAACGCGGTGTTCGGCTCCACCGTCAGCTGGTAGTGCGAGATGTGCGTGGGCTTGAGCGCGACCGCGCGTTCCACGTCCGCCAGCGCGCCATCCAGCGTCTGCTGCGGCAGCGCGTACATCAGGTCGAGGTTGATGTTGGCGTAGCCGGCGTCCTGCGCCGACTTCACCGCGGCCTCGGCTTCGCCAGACGAATGAATGCGGCCGAGTCGCCTCAGCTTGTCGTCGTCGAAGCTCTGCACGCCGAACGAGATGCGGTTGACGCCCGCAGCCAGGTAACCGTCGAAACGACCGTGCTCGATCGTGCCCGGGTTGGTCTCCAGGGTGATCTCGGCGTCATCAGCCAGCGGCAGGCGCTCGCGCACGCCATCGAGCAGGCGCGCGATCAGTTCGGGCGCGAACAGGCTCGGTGTGCCGCCGCCGAAGAAGATACTGACAATCGGTCGCCCTACGAGCGCCGCGCCAAAGTCGGCGCGGTCGGCATCCAGATCGGCGAGCAGGTGATCGATGTAATCGGCGTACGGTGGCGGCTCGCTGCGCAGGCCGTGCGAATTGAAATCGCAGTACGGACACTTCTTCACGCACCATGGCATGTGGATGTACAGCGACAGCGGTGGCGCGACGAGGCTCATGCGCGCAGTTCGCGCAGCCGAGCGTGCAGCAAGGCGAGGGCCTGTCCGCGATGGCTGAGCTTGTTCTTCAGCGCGTCGTCCATCTCGGCCACGCTCTGTGCGCAGCCTTCGGGCAGGAACACCGGGTTGTAGCCGAAGCCGCCGCTGCCGCGTCCTTCGGCGAGGATACGGCCGTGCCAGCGTGCTTCGGCGATCAGCGGGGCCGGGTCGTTGGCGTGTTGCAGCAACACCAGCACGCAGATGAAGAACGCGCCGCGCTGTGCCGTTGGCACGCCATCGAGTTCGCGCAGCAACTTGGCGTTGTTTGCCGCCGCATCGCCGTGGCCGCCGTTGTAGCGCGCCGAGTACAGCCCCGGCGCGCCGTGCAAATGGTCCACGCACAGGCCCGAGTCATCCGCCAGCGCAGGCAGGCCGCTGGCCTGCGCGGCGTGGCGTGCCTTGAGCAGGGCGTTCTCGACGAAGGTCAGGCCGGTTTCCTCGGCGTCTTCTATGCCCAGGCTGGCCTGGGGAATGACTTCGAGGCCACTGTCGGCCAGTAGGGCGCCGAATTCCTTGAGCTTGCCCGGGTTGCTGCTGGCTAGGACGATGCGCGGCATCGTGCTCAGCCCTGCGCCAGTGCTGCGCGCTGTGCCACCACCAGTTCGCCGATGCCTTTCTCGGCCAGTGCCAGCAGGGCATCCATCTCGTCGCGGCGGAAGGCGTGGCCCTCGGCGGTGCCCTGCACCTCGATGAAACCGCCGCCGTCGTTCATCACCACGTTCATGTCGGTGTCGCAGCCGGAGTCTTCGACGTAATCCAGGTCGAGCACCGGCATGCCCTGATAGATGCCGACCGAGACCGCGGCCACCGCGCCGATGATCGGGTTGCGCTTGAGGTTCTCGCGCTTCATCAGCAGGCTCACCGCATCGGCCAGGGCCACATAGGCGCCGGTGATCGCTGCGGTACGGGTGCCGCCGTCGGCCTGCAGCACATCGCAATCCAGCGTGATCACGCGTTCGCCCAATGCCTGACGGTTGACGCAGGCACGCAGGCTGCGGCCGATCAGGCGCTGGATTTCCATCGTGCGGCCGCCCTGGCCGCCGCGCGCGGCTTCACGCTGCATGCGGGTGTTGGTGGCCCGTGGCAGCATGCCGTATTCGGCGGTAACCCAGCCTTCACCCTTGCCGCGCAGCCATGCCGGCGCGCGATCCTCGATGCTGGCCGTGCACAGCACGCGAGTGTCGCCGAAGCTCACCAGCACCGAACCTTCGGCGTGGCGGGTGTAATGGCGTTCGATGCTGACGGTGCGCAGTTGGTCGCTGGCGCGACCACTGGGGCGGGTGACGGAATTCATGGGGGTGGTTCCTGGCGTCGCTTGGCCGGATTGGGCAAGGCGGGACGGGAGAGTTTACCATTGCGCTCTTTCCCCACGTCCGGACGGCGCCACAATGATCCGCAGCATGACGGCTTATGCCAGTGCCGAAACCACCGGTCCCGCCGGCACGCTCAGCTGCGAGCTGCGCACGGTCAACCACCGTTATCTGGAGCTGAGCCCGCGCCTGCCGGATGATCTGCGCAGTTTCGAGTCGCAGTTGCGCGAGCGGATCGCGGCGAAGCTGTCGCGCGGCAAGCTCGACATCACGGTGCGCCGCACCGGCGATGCGCGCAGCGAATCGCTGCAGATCAACAACGCGCTGCTGTCCCGCTTGTCGGAACTGAATCTGGACATGCTTGCGCGCTTTCCCGGCATGCAGGTGCAATTCACGGAGTTGCTGCGTTTCCCCGGCGTAATGCAGCAGGCCGAACTGGATCCGGAAGCGCAACAGGCCGCCTTGTTCGATGTTCTCGATCGCGCTCTCGATGCACTTACCGCCACCCGCGAACGCGAGGGCGAGAAGCTGGGCGAGATCCTGCGCGACAAGCTGGATGCCATCGAGCGCGTGGTCGCCGACGTGCGCAGCTGGATGCCGGAGATCCGCGCCGCATTGCGCACGCGGCTGGACACGCGCCTCGCCGACCTCAAGCAACCGGTAGAGCCGGGTCGGTTGGAGCAGGAACTGGTATTGCAGATCACGCGCACCGATGTGGACGAAGAGCTGGATCGCCTCACCACGCATATTGGCGAAACGCGGCGGGTACTGGGGTTGAAGGAGCCGGTCGGCCGCCGGCTGGATTTCCTGATGCAGGAATTCAACCGCGAGGCTAACACCCTCGGATCCAAGTCGGTCGATGCGCGCAGCACCAATGCCGCGGTCGAGTTGAAGGTGCTGATCGAGCAGATGCGCGAACAGGTGCAGAACATCGAATGATGTCGCAGGTCGCTGCCGTCAGGCTGCCTACTTCCGGTTGATACGCGCAACGTCGGCAGGAAGATGAAAAAGAAAATGGCGCCCGTATGGGCGCCAAGGTGAGTCCTTTCGGTGATACGCACGAGGTTGCCCGGTGTCTCCATTCCACGCGGCACGCCGCACTGGCCATGCTGCCGGGGCATCCAGCCGGCTTGAGCAACCTGATGAGAAGGTTATCGGGATGGTTCCTCAGGTAAACCTGTAGGATCTACCAGTTGATTTGCTGAGCCGGGATTTGCCAGTACACATCGAACTGATCAGAGGATTCCCAGCAGCAGGGCTTTCGCAACGGCCTGCGTCTTGTTGGCGACGTTGAGTTTGGTCAGGCTGCTTGCGATATGGAACGTTACCGTGCGTTCGGAGATGCCCAAGATCTGCCCGATCGCATCGGCCGTTTTCCCCGCGGCACTCCATCGCAGCACTTCGCTTTCACGGGCTGTCAGCTCGCAGCCGTGTTCAGGCACGAGTTTTTGGATTTCTGCAGTCCCGATCAATCCATGGATGACATGCGATAGCCAGACCAGTTGCATTTCCGTCTCGGCCAGTTCGGATGAGGTCACTGTCTCATGTGATCGTGCCAGAGAAAGCATCCCGGTCGTCATGTGCTTGCCGTGAGTGGCCAGCGCCCAGCCGTGCCGTATTCCATGGGCACGTGCCTCTTCCCAGAAGGCTGGTTGGCTATCGAAGAGATCGGCCTTCCAAACTACAGGAGACAGCTCCTGCGATGCCCGTTGGATGAGCGGGTCGATTTCAAGATATTGATTCGCGAAATAGTGCTCCAGCCAATGCGCAGGATATGTGCTGGCCCATGTGACACCTGGACGTGACAAGGGAAAGGGTACGCGCAGGACGTAAGAGCAATATTCGAAGCCCAGGTCGTTGACGATGACAGCAAGTTCTCTCAGAACATCGGCGGATGATCCCGCCGATGAAGTGAGTCGATTCAGGCAATCTTCGCGCCAAGCATTCACTTTTATAGCCCTGTGTCATCTGCAAAAACTGACAGTTGGTCGTCTTGCGAGGCTGGGGTTACGGTAGGCCTCGGGGGTCACTGAAATCTTTATAGGAAGTGCCGTGAGCTCATTATTTTCGTGTGCTATTTCTCCGGAAAACTCGCTTGATGGCTATATACGCCTTACGTTTGATGCGTTTTCGAGTCTGCATTTCCGGCGGAAGCTGGCATGGGAAGACAAGGATCTTCAGCAGGACCTTATCGTAGAGGATGTTCCTGCCTCCTGCGCGGGGTATTGCGAGTGGGCGACCGATGGCGCGCTTCCGGTCAGCATCGGATGGGCCTGGTTCGGGGTAGCCGATGGGCGACGGTTTATTGCGCCCGGCGGGATAAGCAGCAATGTCATGCTCGTAACGCAGGCCAGTTACGACCTTGGCACGCACAGGACCGATGAACTGTTGCGTGCATGGTTGTCTGGCGAAAGCTGGCAAAACGACGAAATCGAGCATGGCTTCCGAGCCATGCGATAGCTCCTCTTGGGCAGGCATTGTCGATGACGTTGCCGACCATTGCAGTACGCCGCCCGATTTCGTCCGGGAAGTTCCGTACGCTGAACTTTCTATAGTCACAACTGTAGAAGCCTACAGTTATCGTCCGGTAAAAATCATCCTTCAATGCCGTTATTCCGAATTGGCGGAGCTACGGCAAATGTTGACGATGACGGCTGGCAGGGGGAGTCAACTTTCACCTGACCTCGAGGTGGCGCTCGCCACTTACAGATACGAAGTGTTTATAGAGACGCTGCACTGGCAGTTGCCGGTTGAAAATGGACTGGAACGCGATCAATTCGATCGGCCGGATACGTTGTACGTCATTGCACGGGACGCGCGTGGATCGGTATGCGGATGTGCCCGGTTGTTGCCCACGACCCGGCCATATCTACTTGATGAAGTCTTTCCAGGTCTCATGAACGGTGCACCTGCACCTCACGCACCGGATGCCTGGGAGTTGTCGCGGTTTTCCACGAAGGCCATCGCTGAAGAAGGCACCCCTCCCCGCGAGGAGGCCAGAAGGCGCTTCTGCGCATTGTTTGCTGCAGTGGTCGAGGCGGCCATAGAGCAGGGCGCTTCCCGGTTGATCACCTTCACGGCCATGGGTGTGGAAAGGATTCTCAGAAGCATCGGCATGCATGCGCACCGTGTCGGACCACCGCAGTTGATCGATGGCGAGCCTGTGCTGGCCTTGTGGATCGAGTTGGATGATCAGACACGGCGCGCGCTCCAGCTTCCAGAGACAGAATCAACAGGCATACCACATTAGGGCCTCGTTTGAAGGCATCCCCATCTGACGGTGCGGCCCGGATGGTGCAAGCACAGGTCTGCGAAGGATGCACTGGTCCGATCAAGCGAAGGAGTCGTCGACGTGAGTATCGTAATCAAGGTCAAGGAAGGGGCTGACGGATCATGGAATGTGTGCCGTGATGCCGATCCCGTGGTGACGCAATTGAGCTTGGGTTCTGCCATACGGACAGCACGGGGCCTGGGTCGTGCGACACACGATGACACGGGGATCGCAGTCCTTGTCGTGATGATCTGCCCTGTTGGCATGACCCTTCTGGCGAGGTATGCCAAGCCTGCGGCTCGGGAAAGTGCCGTGGCCGCCTGAAGGGCAATTCAAGGCATGCCACGGCACCCGAGACTTGGGGTGCGAATCGAACTCTCCAAGGGTTCGATAGATCTAATGACGGGCGACGCAATTCACGCTCGCCGAGCTTGCGGGAGAGCAGCCCGGAGACCAGAGCCTGAGGGTCCGGCCCACGCGGCAATCGAGTCCTGATCACGGTTTCCATGGGTCCTTCGCAAGATCCTTCCTCGCCGACATCGGAAGATGATCACGAGAGTCAGGAGCTGTCCGAGGGATCGGTCGACTGCGCGATGCCATTCTCCGTGCAAACCCCGCGGCGACCGCGCAAGGGGTTCCCCTTGTCTTGGCTCCGTGTTCCATGCGTGCATTGTCGTGGCATCCATGCAGTCTGGCGGTGGTCACCCGCTATACTTCTGCAGATGGAAGCTGGTCCACCCTATTTGTTGCACCCATGCTCATGCCTGTACGCCAAAGTGCATCGGCAGAAAATGGGCATGGCACGATTTGTCGGCCGCGTCGCGCGTCCGGATGCAATGGAATGAATACCCACCTTGAGGGCACCCTGTTCGTGGTGGCCGCGCCTTCGGGTGCGGGAAAATCGACCTTGGTCAATGCCTTGCTCGAGCGCGAGCCGACGATCTCGTTGTCGGTATCGCATACGACACGACCGCCGCGTACAGGCGAGTTGTACGGACGGCATTATTATTTCGTCGAGCGAGGCGAGTTCGAGCGGGAGATAGCCGAGGGCATTTTTCTCGAGCATGCCGAAGTGCATGGCAACCTGTACGGCACCTCGCGCACCACGGTGCAAACCCTGCTGACGCAAGGTCGGGACGTACTGCTGGAGATCGACTGGCAAGGTGCGGAACAGATCCGCCGAAGCAAGCCCGATTGCATCAGCGTGTTCATCCTGCCACCGTCGCGGACGGAACTTGAACGCCGGCTGCGTGGTCGAGGTTCGGACAGCGCCGAGGTGATCGAGCGCCGTTTGCGCAATTCGCGTGGCGAGATCGCACATGCGCATGAATTCGACTACATCCTGGTCAACGACGCGTTCGAGGATGCGCTGGCTGACCTGCAGGCGATCGTGCGTGCCGTGCGCCTGCGCAGCTCGCTGCAGTGGCAACGGCATGAAGCCTTGATTACCGAATTGCTGGCCGCCGGGACTTGAGCCGGACGTTGCCCGCGCATGGCCTTCGCGGCGTGCTTGGGCTACCTTGTTTGCTTATCCAGAGTTGCTGCTTCTGCCCATGACCGACACCGTTCGCGCCACGCCCGATGACAGCACCCTGGTACAGATCCGTGGGCTGACCACGGTACTCAATGGCAAGACCATCTTCGATGCGTTGGATCTGGATATTCCGCGCGGCAAGGTCACCGCGATCATGGGTCCCAGCGGTACCGGCAAGACCACCCTGCTCAAGCACATCACCGGGCAGATGCGTCCCGATGCGGGCAAGATCCATGTCAACGGTCAGAACGTGCCGGAGTTGTCACGCGAACAGCTTTACAAGCTGCGCGAGGGGATCGGCTACCTGTTCCAGAATTCGGCGCTGCTGACCGACTTCGACGTGTTCGAGAACGTGGCGTTTCCGCTGCGCCAGCACACGAAGCTGCCGGAAGTGCTGATCCGCAACCTGGTACTGCTGAAGCTGCAGGCGGTGGGTTTGCGCGGTGCCGCGCGGTTGATGCCGAACGAGCTGTCCGGCGGCATGGCGCGGCGTGTGGCGCTGGCACGCGCGATCGTGTTCGACCCGATGCTGATCCTGTACGACGAGCCGTTCGTCGGGCTAGATCCGGTGGCCCTGAACCAGGTATTGAAACTGATCCGCACGCTCAACCAGACACTTGGCATCACCAGTGTGCTGGTGGCGCACGAGCTGGAGGCGGTCAAGCAGGTCGCTGACCATGTCTTCCTGATCGCGAATGGCAAGGTGGTGGCGCAGGGTGACCCGAAGACCATCGCGAACGACGGTTCGCCGTGGACGCGGCAGTTCTTCGGCGGTGAAGCGGATGGCCCGGTGCCGTTTCAGTATCCCGCCGGCGATTACGCGCAGGCGCTTGGCTTTGCCGGAGCGGCGAAATGAACGTGCGCGCATCCCAGCACAACAACGTGGTGGTCCAGTCGCTGGCGCAGATCGGCAACTGCGGCCTGTTCCTGCTGACCCTGCTGGTGGCGATTCCGCGCAGCTTCCGCCACGTGCGCGAGACGATCCGCCAGCTGTGGTTCGTCGGTGCGATGAGCCTGACCATCATCATGGTCTGCGGCCTGTTCATCGGCATGGTGCTGATGCTGCAGCTGTACAACGTGCTGTCGATCTTCGGCAGCACCTCGGCCAGCGGCATGGTGGTGGCGCTGGCGGTCTATCGGGAACTGGGGCCGGTGGTGACCGCGCTGTTGTTCGCCGGACGCGCGGGCACCTCGATCACCGCCGAAATCGGCCTGATGCGCGCCACCGACCAGATCGACGCGATGGAGATGATGGCGGTCGACCCGATTGCCTACGTCGCCACGCCGCGTTTCCTGGCCGGACTGATCGCGATGCCGCTGCTGTGCTGCGTGTTCTGCGCGATGGCGATCTTCGGCGGCCATCTGGTCGGCGTGACCTGGCTCGGCATCGACAACGGCACGTTCTGGTCGAACATGACCGCCGTGGTGGTCGTGCACACCGACATCGTCAACGGCGTGCTGTTCAAGAGCCTGGTGTTCGGTGCGGTGGTGTCGCTGATCGCGGTATTCCAGGGCTTTACCACCCCGCCGACCAGCGAGGGCGTGGCCTATGCCACCACCCGTACCGTGGTCGCTTCGTCGATTGCCATCCTGGCGCTGGACTTCGTGCTGACCGCCTTCCTGATGTGACTGTCATGCATTCCATTTCGAATAGCCGTACCACCCATTGAGGATTGTGCCGTGAGCCAACAGAGAAGTTCCTATGCCGTCGGCACCGGTCTGTTCATCGTGCTTGGTTTTGCCGCGCTGGCCTATCTGGCGACGCAGACCAGTTCGGTCGCGAACGTGCATCAGGGCGCCAGCTATACCGTCGACGCGCACTTCACCAACATTGGCGCGCTGAAGGAGCGCGCACCGGTGAAGATCGCCGGCGTTCGCATTGGCCAGGTGCAGTCGATCACGTTGCCGCCAGGACAGGAGGTGGCCGATGTGAAGCTGACGATCGACAAGAGCTACGACCGGATTCCGCAGGATTCGGTCGTGACCATCTTCACCAGCGGCCTGCTCGGCGACCAGTACGTCGGCATCGATTACGGCAGCTCGCAGCAGTTTGTGGCGAACGGTGGCACGCTGGCGCGGACCAAGTCCTCGCAGCCGCTGGAGGAGATGCTGGGTAAATTCTTTGGCGCCGGTGGCGTGTCGGACAACATCGGCGGCACCTATACGGTGAAGGCGGACTTCAGCAATGTCGGCACGCTATCCGTGGGCGCACCGGTGAAGATGGCCGGCGTGGCGATCGGCACGGTGCAGACGGTGGTCGCCGATCCGGTCAAGCTGGATGCGAAGGTCACGCTGGCGATCGACAAGCGCTACAACGCGATTCCGGACGATTCCTCCGCGGCAGTGTTCACCAGCGGTTTGATCGGCAGCCAGTATGTTGCGATCCAGCCCGGCGGTTCGCCCGACGCGCTCAAGGACGGTGACGAGATGGTCCTGACCCAGTCTGCGATGCAGCTGGAAGACCTGATCGGCAAGTTCCTGGTCAACGGTTCGTCCAGCGACACCAAGTCTGCCGGCAACGGCAAATCAGACATTCCCCCCGCCGGCAAGCACTGAGCCGGTTCAGCTCAAGGAGTTACCCATGTTGCGCAGACTGGCTCTTGCCACCGCCCTTGCGTTCGGCACCATCGTGGCCGCCCCGACTTTCGCCCAGGCGGCCGCGCCGGCGGCCGCTGCCGGGCAGGCACCGGAACAGATCGTGCAAGGTATTGCCGATCAGCTGGCCAACGACATCGATGGCCATCGCGACGAGCTGAAGCGCAACCAGGACAAATTGATCAGCATCATCGACGAGGTGTTCCTGCCGCACTTCGATATCGATTACGCCTCGATCCTGGTGCTAGGCCAGCACGCCCGCGAAGCGACGCCCGAACAGCGCGAGCGTTTCGCCAAGGCGTTCTACAACTCGATTACCCATCGTTATGCGCAGGGGTTGCTCGACTACACGCGCGGTCGCGTCAAGGTGCTGCCGTTCAACGGCGACCTCAACGACAAGCGCACCGTGGTGCGCACCCAGGTCGTGCTGGATGATGGCAAGCTGGTCTCGATCGACTACGCGTTCCGCAAGAGTCGCAGCGGCGACTGGAAGGCCTACGACGTGATCATCGAGGGCATTTCCTACATCACCAACTACCGCAACCAGGTGGATGCGGAAATCCGCAAGGTTGGCATCGAGCAGCTGATCAAGAATCTCGAGACCCAGGGCGAGAATGCGCTGAAGGCGATGGACCAGGACAGCAAGGGCGCGCAGTGACGACCGGCCCGGACAACGGATTCCGGTTGTTGAACGACGCACCGGCGACGCTTGGCGTGGCCGGTCTGCTGGACTTTGAAACGGCGGCGCCGGCCCTGCAGGCGATCCGGTCCGCGCTGGCCGCCAGTCAGTCGACCCGACTCGACCTGGCTGGCGTCAGCCGTTGCGACAGTGCGGGGCTCGCCTGCGTGGTGGCGGCTGTTGCCGAAGCTGCGAGGCATGGCCGGAAATTGCAGGTCATCCACATGCCGGCGGACATGCAGGCGCTGGCCAGCGTCTGCGAGGTGGATCAGTTGATAGGCTGATCGATCAGGTTTCGTGGTGTCCGCAACAAAGAAGGGGCCCCTGCGGCCCCTTCTTCATGTGATTGATCTCAGCCTGCCGTCGTCTTCATTGCTTCGGGTTGGACTGGTCCGGATGCTTGTTTTCCCACTGGTGTTGCTGGTCCAGCAACTCGTCAGGGTCGAAGTTCTTGTCGTCCAGCCCCTGCATCTGCTGGATGACCTCGGTGGGCGGGTTGCCGTCGTAGATGGCGTACAGGCGCTGTTGCCGGTAGGCGTCACGGATGAAAACGTAAGGATCGTAGGCCGACTGCAGGAAGCTTTCCGCGTCGATCGCGCGCGAACGCAAGGTCACCAGATACATCACCTCGGGCAGGTATTCCAGGCCGTGGTAGCTGTGGCTGCTGGCATAAATGCTCAACGGGTCGAAGAAATAGCTGTCAACCGGCAGGTGCCAGATATCGCGCATCGTGCTCGGGCCGACCAGCGGGACGAACAGGTAATCGCCCTCGGGCGCACCCCAGCGGGCCAGCGTGATGCCAAAGTCGTTGTCCTCCAGAGGCAGGCCGAGCTGGCTGGCCGGGTCGAAGAAGCCGCCGATACCCAGGGTCAGGTTGACCAGGAAGCGGCCACTGCTCTGCAGGGCCTGCTTCGGGCGCGCCTGCAGCAGGTCGTTGGCGACCGTGATCGGCATGCGGATATTGGTGAAGAAGTCGCTGATCGAACGGCGCACCGGGGCATTGGTCACATCGCGGTAGCCCACTGCGACCGGGCGGATCACTGCCTTGTCCACGGTGTTGGTGAATTTGTAGGCCTGACGGTTGTACTTCTGCAGCGGATCGTCGGTGCGCGGCTTGGCGATCGTGCAGCCGGCCAGCAACGCCATGGCGAGCAGGGGCAGGCAACGGCTCAGTGCGGGGAGGCGCGGCAATGGGGGCATGGGATGCAGGAAGTTCGCGGCGGGGACGGGAGCAGTATAATTGTACTGTCTGGTTTTATATCTTGCACGACTTTCGGTGCGCTTTCGCAGGCAGGATGCCGAGGGTATCGCAGCCGGCCATCATACGCGCCCCTCGCATTGCCAGCCAAGCACCTGCTGGCTACACTGTCAGACCATATAAGTTATTTATTCCCTAAGGATTTCGCATGGCACGCATTACCGTGGAAGACTGCCTCGAGGTAGTCGACAACCGTTTCGAGCTGGTGCTGATGGCGACCAAGCGCGCACGTCAGCTGGAAAAGGGTGCCGAACCGGCTGTCAATCCCGACCATGACAAGCCGACCGTGCTGGCATTGCGCGAAATCGCCGCGCGCCGCATCGACCAGGCCACGATCGACCAGATCGACAAGGCCGAGCGCGAGCGCGCCGAGCGCGAGGCGCTGGAATGGGCCGCTGCCGAAGTGGACGACGACCTTTCCAAGGGTGGCGACGACTGATATGGATGGCGGCGGCTGTATGACGCGTATCCATCACACCGGCGTGTCCGGGGTGAGAGGATGCGCGTGCCCAGTCGCTGACTGTTCTCCCGCCGATGGGGTGTGCGCCTGAAACGGCGCCGGCATCGATGACCGTAGTCGCGTCCGCCAGCTCCGTCGACCTCTCCGTGTTGCCGCCGTATGTACTGGCACTCAAGGAGCGCATTGCCTATCTGCCGGAGCTGCAGGTCGAGCGCGTGCTGCGCGCCTTCCTGATCGGTGCCAAGGCGCATGCGGGGCAGGAACGCAAGAGCGGCGAACCGTACATCACCCATCCGGTGGCGGTGGCCGGGATTCTGGCCGAACTTCGGCTGGATGCCGAAACGATCATTGCCGCGATCCTGCACGACACGCTGGAAGACACTGAACTCACGCGCGAGGCACTCGCGCTCGAATTCGGCGAAGTCGTGGCCGAGCTGGTCGATGGCGTCACCAAACTCGACAAGATGCGCTTCGGCAGCCGCCAGGAAGCCGATGCGGAAAGTTTCCGCAAGATGCTGTTGGCGATGGCGCGCGACCTGCGCGTGATCCTGATCAAGCTGGCCGACCGTTTGCACAACATGCGTACACTGGGTGCCAAGGACGCACCCTCGCGTCGCCGCATCGCGCGTGAAACGCTGGAGATCTACGCACCGATCGCGCAACGCCTGGGCATGAACAAGATCAAGGCGGAGTTGCAGGATCTGGGCTTCCGCGCGTTGTACCCGGATCGCTACCGGGTGATCAGCGAGCGCATCCGCGCCGCGCTGGGCAACCGCCGCGAGGCGATGGGCAGGATCGAGACAGCGCTGACCGCACGGCTGGCGACCGATCACCTGGCCTCGCGCGTAGTTGGCCGGATCAAATCGCCGTGGAGCATCTATTCGAAGATGCGTGGCGAGCACAAGAGCTTCACCCAGTTGATGGATGTCTACGGCTTCCGCGTGGTCGTCGACAACGCCATGAGCTGCTACATGGCGTTGGGCGCGGTCCATGCGCTGTACAAACCGGTGGACAAGCGGTTCAAGGATTTCATCGCGATCCCGAAGGCCAACGGCTACCAGTCGCTGCACACCGTGCTGCTGGGGCCGTTCGGTGCGCCGATCGAGGTACAGATCCGTACCGCCGAGATGGATTCGGTGGCCGAAAGCGGAGTCGCCGCACACTGGGCGTACAAGACGGACAGCGGTCCGGCCAACAGCGCACAGGCACGTGCGCGGGAATGGCTGTCGTCGCTGGTCGACAGTTCGGCGAACACGGCCTCGTCGTCGGAGTTCATCGAGAACGTCAAGATCGACCTGTTCCCCGACGAGGTCTATCTGTTCACTCCGCGCGGCGACATCCTGTCGCTGCCGCGCAACGCCACCGCGCTGGACTTCGCCTACGCCGTGCATACCGATGTCGGCGATCATGCCGTGGCGGCACGTGTCGACAAGAAGCTGCTGCCACTGCGCACGCGGCTGGAGTCGGGCCAGCTGGTGGAAATCATCACGGCGCCGTCGGCGGTGCCGAACCCGGCGTGGCTCGAGGTGGTGGTTACCGGCAAGGCGCGCACCGCCATTCGTCAGTACCTGAAGCACCTGCAGCACGAGGATGCGGTCGATTTCGGCCATCGCATGCTCGACCGCGCACTGGATGCACAGGGCAGCAGCCTGGATGCCATTCCGGCCGCCGTACTGGATCGTTTCCTGGAGGCTTCCAAGCTGAAGCGGCTGGAAGAACTGCTGTCCGACATTGCACTGGGTAATCGCATGCCCGACGTGGTGGCCAGTCAATTGCTGGCGTCACGCGGCAAACGACGGGGTGGTATCCCGACACAGGCATCTCCGCATGTGCATGAGAAGATCCGCATCACCGGCGCCGAACGCGGCGTGCTGAGTTTCGCCAACTGCTGCCATCCATTGCCAGGGGACGACATCATCGGCTATCTGTCCTCGGGCAAGGGCATCGTGGTGCATCGCGAGGAGTGCCCGAACGTGATCGAGCTGCGCAAGTCGCCGGAGCGCTGCGTGGCGATCGAGTGGGACCATGACGTGGAAGGCGATTACCGTGCCGAGCTGCGCATCGAGGTCGTCAATCGGCCCGGCGTGCTGGCTACCGTGGCGGCTGCGATCGCCGCGGCCGACTCGAATATCGAGAATGTGGAATACGTCGAACGCGATGCGGCGGCGGCGACCCTATTGTTTGCCCTGGAAGTGAGAAACCGCAAGCATCTGGCCGACGTGATCCGTCGCGTGCGCCGCACTGGTGTGGTCAGTGGGGCATACCGCTACCCGCTGTAGGAGTGCACGTTGTCCACAGGGGATTCCGTTCGATCGTGCACGATAAAGACACGTCGTCTCCGTTCTGTCGGCTATTCGCGCACAGGGTGCGCTCCTACAATCACGTCTTTGCCCGTACGAGGTTTTCCATGCCCCGCAGCATCATCACCACTGAGCTGGCGCCAGCCGCGATCGGCCCGTATTCGCAAGCCGTGCGTGCCGGCAATACCGTTTACTTCTCGGGTCAGATCCCGCTCGATCCGGTCACCGCGTCGCTGGTCGATGGTGACATAACGATGCAGACGCGGCGGGTGTTCGACAACCTTGCCGCCGTGGCGCAGGCCGCTGGTGGTTCGCTGGCGCAGGTGGTGCGCGTGGGCATCTATGTCACCGACCTGGCAAACTTTGCCGCGGTCAACGCGGTGATGGCGGAATACTTCCAGCCACCGTATCCGGCGCGCTCCACCATCGAGGTGTCCGGCCTGCCGAAGGCGGCACAGGTCGAGGTCGACGCGGTGATGGTGTTGTCGTGATGGGGCTGCTTTGATGGGGATGGGCTGATTCTCCGCGCGGCCTGCGCCGACAGTCTGCATTGGTGTCCGGCTTACGATGCGAGGCGGTGCTCGGTTAGGCTTGCATGTCATGGCCGTTCGCACCCCTCGCCCCATTCCCGTCGCTGACACTGATCCGGGTATCGCCCCGGTCAGTACGTTGCCCGGTGTCGGTCCCGCACTGGTCGCATCGCTGGCACGGCTCGGGCTGGAACGGGTGCAGGATCTGTGGTTCCACCTGCCGCTGCGCTACGAGGACAAGACCCGGGTCACCGCCATCGCGGATCTGCATGTGGGGGAGCGGGCGCAGGTCGAAGGCATGGTCGAGGCGGTCGAGCGCGGATTCCGCTATCGCCCGCAATTGAAGGTGGCGATCGGCGATGCCAGCCGGCAGACCCTGCTGCTGCGCTTTTTCCATTTCAACCGCGCGCAGGCCGAGCAACTGCATCCCGGTACCCGCCTGCTCTGTTTTGGCGAGGTGCGCCACGGCACGCAGGGGCTGGAGATGGTGCATCCGCAGTATCAGCGCCTGAGTGGCGACGATGAGGTGGTCGTCGATGAGCTGCTCAGTCCGATTTACCCGACCACCGAGGGTCTGGGCCAGAAGCGGCTGGCTGGTGTGATCGGCAAGGCGTTGGCGCTGTTGCCACCCGCGGAACAGCTGGAATTGATCCCGCCTGAATTATGCGCCGAGCACGGACTCACCTCGCTGCGAGATGCGTTGCTGTACGTGCATCGGCCACCACCGGATGCGCATCTCGGCCAGCTCACGCTCGGCCACCACCCGGCGCAGCAACGACTGGCGTTCGAAGAGCTGCTGACCCAGCACCTGAGTCTTAAGCGCATGCGTGCGGCAGTGCGCCGTCGGCATGCGCCGGCGCTGGGCGGCACGGGGAATTTGCAGCGGCGATTGCTTGCCGGCTTGTCGTTCGAGTTGACTGCGGCACAGCAGCGCGTCAGTGCAGAAGTCGCATGGGATCTGGCACAGTCCAAGCCGATGTTGCGGCTGGTGCAGGGCGATGTTGGCAGTGGCAAGACGGTGGTGGCGGCGCTGGCGGCGCTGGCCGCAGTCGAGTCGGGCTATCAGGTCGCGTTGATGGCGCCGACCGAACTGCTGGCCGAACAGCACCTGCGCAATTTCCGGCACTGGCTGCAGCCGCTCGGCATCGAAGTGGAGTGGCTCGCCGGCAAGCTGACCGGCAAGACGCGCAAGCTGGCGCTGGAAAGGGTTGCTGCTGACGCGCCTGTGGTGATCGGCACGCATGCCTTGATGCAGGAGGGCGTCGTGTTTGCGCGGCTCGGACTGGTGATCGTCGACGAGCAGCACCGCTTCGGCGTGCAACAGCGACTGGCTTTGCGCGACAAGGGTCGGGACGGTGAGTTGGTGCCACACCAGCTGGTGCTGACGGCGACGCCGATTCCGCGCACGCTGGCAATGAGTGCTTATGCCGATCTGGACGTGTCATCCATCGATGAACTGCCGCCGGGGCGTACGCCAGTGCAGACCATCGCGATATCGAATGCGCGGCGGCTCGAGGTGATCGAGCGCATTCGCGCGGCTTGCGGCGAAGGGCGGCAAGTGTACTGGGTCTGTACCTTGATCGAGGAGTCCGAGCAGTTGCGCGCACAGGCGGCCGAAGTGGCGCATGCCGAACTTTCCGCCGCGTTGGCGGATTTCAGGATTGGCCTGATTCACGGCCGCATGAAGCCGAAGGAAAAGCAGGCGGTGATGGATGCGTTCAAGGCTGGCGAGTTGTCGGTGCTGGTGGCGACCACCGTCATCGAAGTCGGCGTGGACGTGCCCAGGGCCAGCCTGATGGTGATCGAGAACAGCGAGCGGCTCGGACTGGCCCAACTGCATCAGCTGCGCGGCCGGGTCGGTCGTGGTGCGTTAGCGTCGAACTGCTTGCTGCTGTACCAGCCACCGCTGGGTCAGCTGGCGCGCGAACGGCTGCAGGTGATGCGCGACACCAATGACGGTTTCCGTATTGCCGAAAAGGATCTGGAGTTGCGCGGTCCCGGCGAGGTGCTGGGTACCCGTCAGACTGGCCAACTCGCTTTCCGCATTGCCGACCTGGCCCGCGACGCGCACCTGCTTCCGGCCGTGCAGCAGGTTGGCGAGCAGATGCTGGGCAAGCATCCGCAGCACACCGAACGACTGATCGAACGCTGGATTGGGGGTGCCGCACGCTACGTGAATGCCTGAGTGCAGCGAGTTGACGTTGAGAATGGGCGCGTCATCACGTGGTGCTTCAGGCTTTGCGATTCCGCATTCCCGTCCCATACACTGGGCGATTGGACAACGACGATACGCCATGACTCGACCGCAACTCCTGATTGATACCGACCCCGGCGTCGACGACGCGCTGGCGATCCTCATGGCGCATGCACATGCCGATATCGCAGGTCTGAGCATTGCTGCCGGCAACGTGGGACTCGGCCATACCGTGCGCAATGCTCGCACCCTGGTCGATGTGCTTGGTGCCGGCACGCCGGTATTTGCCGGCTGTACCACGCCACTGGTGCGTGCGCCGGATGAGGATGCCGCGTTCGTGCATGGTGAGGACGGTTTCGGCGATATCGGTTTTCCCGAACCGAAGGCCAAGCTGATGGACGAGTCGGCCGCGCTGGCCTTGCTGCGGCTGACCCGCGAGCGTCCCGGCGAGCTGACCCTGGTGGCGCTGGCACCCCTGACCAATCTGGCATTGGCGTTGCGGCTGGATCCCACGCTGCCCGAGCGGGTGGCACGGCTGGTGGTGATGGGTGGTGCGGTGACCGGCCATGGCAATACCGGGCGGGTCCCGGCGGAATTCAACGTCGGTTTTGATCCGGAGGCGGCACACGTGGTGTTCGAGGCCTTCCCGTCGTTCGATCTGGTCGACTGGGAGGTCACCTTGCGGCATGCGTTCGACGATGTCGAATTCGATCGCTGGCTGGCGGCCGGTGACCGGCGTGCGGAGTTTTTCGGGCAGATCGTTGCCACCGCGCGGCGCTATAACGCCAAGCATGATCGCAGTGGGGTGATTGCGGCCGACGCGCTGGCGATGGCTGTGGCGCTCGACCCCTCGATCGTCACTCGCAGTGAGACGCGTGCGGTGGCAGTCGAGTTGGATGGCCGGCTTACCCGCGGCGCAACGGTGGTCGATTGGGCGGCGCGGCTGGGCCGCCCGGCACAGGCGAACATCGTGCTGGAAGTGGATCAGGCCCGCTTTGCCGCGATGGTGCGGCGTGCGTTGGGCGCGGAAAGCTGATCCGTCGCAGGCTTGCCGCCCGAGGGTCGTTCCGTGCCTGACTGACCAGACTTGCGGTGGCGGCTGGTTACTCGGTACAATGCCGCTCTTTTCACCACCGCTTTAGAGCCTGTCATGAAGCCTGATATCCATCCGAACTACAACCCGGTGGTGTTCCAGGACCTGTCGTCCGACTTCTCGTTCCTGACCAAGTCGACCATGTCCAGCAAGGAAACCATCAAGTGGGAAGACGGCAATGAGTACCCGCTGATCAAGGTGGATATCTCCAGCCATTCGCACCCGTTCTATACCGGCAAGCAGAAGTCGCTGGATGTCGGCGGTCGCGTCGACAAGTTCCGTCGTCGTTACGCGGGCGCTGCCAAGGAATAAGCGGCTGTCCGGCCAGCCATCTTCTCTTGATGGCTGGCCGGACCCGATTCAAGACACGGGGCGAGCCTAGGCTCGCCCCGTGTCTTTTCGTGGCCGCCATTCGACCATTCGCCATCGAATGCACATGAGGCCTTATGCGATAATGGTGAAAGCAAGACGCCTTTGGCGTCCGTTGCATTGCATGTTTCCCCGGCGTGCGATGCCAGCACTCCCCCGCCGGACGGCACCGTCATGACGGTTGTCGCCGGTAGTGACCCACATGTAAGGAGGTTTCCGTGTCCGATTCCAAGATCGTCAAACTCGTGGATGAGTCGAGCAACCGCAGCAGCGAGCTGCCACTGATCAGCGGCACGCTCGGACCGGCCTGCATCGACATCGGCACGCTGTACAAGGACACCGGCCACTTCACCTACGACCCCGGCTACGGCAGCACCGCCAGCACCAAGAGTGCGATCACCTACATCGATGGTGATGAGGGCGTGCTGCTGTATCGCGGTTACCCGATCGAGCAGCTGGCGGAGAAATCCAGTTTCCTCGAGGTGGCCTATCTGCTGCTCAATGGCGAACTGCCGAAGCCGGCCGAGTTCGCCACGTTCGAGCACGACATCACGCATCACACGATGATGCACGAGGCGCAGAAGAACTTCTTCCAGGGCTTCCACCACGACGCACACCCGATGGCGATGCTCGCCGCGGCGGTGGCTTCGTTGTCGGCGTTCTATCACGACGATCTCGACGTGGAGAATCCGGCTGACCGCAAGATGGCGGCGATCCGCCTGATCGCGAAGATGCCCACGATTGCTGCCGCCTGCTTCCGCTATTCGATCGGCTGGCCGATGCGCTACCCGCGCAACAACCTCGAATACGTCGATCGTTTCCTGCACATGATGTTCGAGGTGCCAAGTGAGCCGCTGCAGCTGAATCCGGTGGCGGCCAAGGCGCTGGACCTGCTGTTCATCCTGCACGCCGATCACGAGCAGAATGCATCCACCTCGACCGTGCGCCTGGTTGGTTCCACCGGTGCCAATCCGTACGCGTCGATCGCCGCGGGCATCACCGCGCTGTGGGGCCCTGCCCACGGCGGTGCCAACGAGGCGGTGCTCAAGCAGCTCAAGGAAATCGGGACGCCCGACAATGTCGAGACCGCGGTCAAGCGCGCGAAGGACAAGAACGACAGCTTCCGCCTGATGGGCTTCGGTCATCGCGTGTACAAGAATTTCGACCCGCGCGCGAAGATCATCCGCGAGATGTGCCACAAGGTGCTCGCCGAGCTGGGCGTCAACGATCCGCTGCTCGATGTAGCGATGAAGCTGGAAGAGGCGGCGCTGAAGGACGACTACTTCGTCGAGCGCAAGCTGTACCCGAACGTCGATTTCTATTCCGGCATCATCTACAAGGCGCTGGGCATCCCGACCGAGATGTTCACCGTGATGTTCGCGATTGCACGTACCTCCGGCTGGATCGCGCACTGGATCGAGCAGCACGAAACGCCGGGATCGCGCATTGGTCGTCCGCGCCAGATCTATACCGGTGCCGATGTGCGCAATTACACGCCTGGCGACAAGCGCTGATCGACTGTTCCATCTGATGCAACAAGAACGCCCCGGTTACCGGGGCGTTCTTGTTTATGGGGTAGTGATTGTCGAATCAGCGCAACGCGGCAGAAAGGCACTGCTCGAATTCGTCGTTGTCATCTTCCGCCAGCAGGATTTCAACCTGGGCCAGCGCAGCGCGGCGCATGGGGCGGTCGTCGGTCCGGTCCATGGGTGCCCGGCGCAGGGCGTCACGTGGCAACACGGTCAGGTCGAATGGCAACTCGTCGGCTGCAAACAGCAGCACTGGGTACTCAGGCTGCTCGTCGCGGTTGTAGCGCAGCCGCCGCACCTGGGTCTCGACCGGCACACCGTGTTCGCGCAGGTACAACTCGACTGCGGCAGGATCGTCGCTGAATACATGCAGGCATACGGCCGAATGTGTGTCGGCGGTGCCCTCGAGCACGGCACCGACCAGACGTGGTTCGAATCGGGCGAGAAAGCGCATGGCCCCGACCGCGGCCTCCCGTCGCTGGCGCAACAGCTGGGGCTGGCTGTCGGCATGAAACAGGCGCTGGTGCTCGCGCAGCGCCTGTTCGATTTCCAGGTTGCGCGGCAACGCCTGGGTGTCGAGGATGCCTAGCCGTTCTGCAGCCTTCAGCTTGGCGTGATGAAAGTCGCGGATGCCGTGCTCGCTCATCAGGCGTGCAGCCTCCTGGGCGATGCGCAGTCGATTGCGCTGTACGCGGTCATGCGCATGGATACGGTGATGTTCGCCTCGCGACATGGCGTGTTCCTCGTCGTTCGGTAACCGGCGGCCTCCACCTTACCTGAAGCAGCCGGTCATGGGGCGGCAGATCCGGGTCGGACGATCCGTGGTCAGAAGATATCGTAGGCGTGCTGCTGGTCCTGCTCTTTCTGCTGGCTGGCCTGGGTGCGCAGGCGATCGACGTCCTCCACCTTGAAGATTTCGTTCATGCTGTCGGGATCGTCTGCCGAGGTAGGCAGGCCGCTCTCGCGATTGATCAGGACCGTGCTGATGCCGGGCGGCATTGGCAAGGTGTTCTCCGGCAACCCCTTCAGCACGGCGCCCATGTAATCCATCCAGATCGGCAACGCGGCCTGGGCACCGAATTCGCCGACGCCGTTGGATTTGCCTAGTGCACTGAAATCGTCGAAGCCGACCCATACCGCGGTCGAAACGTCGCCATTGAAGCCGACGAACCAGGCATCGCGATGATCGTTGGTGGAGCCGGTCTTGCCCGCCAGGTCGGCACGATTCAGTGCCTTGGCGGCGTAGCCGGTACCGCGGGGACTGGCGATCACGTCCTTCATCAGCGAGGTGACCAGATAGTCGTTGCGCGGATCGATTACGCGTGGGGCGAGTACGGGCGGGTGGCTTTTTTCGCCATGGATATCCGCAGGCAGCGCTGCGACGCCCGCGCCATCGATGCTGCTGGCTTCGGCTGGCGCCTGGGTGGTGCCGGTCACGGCGATGTCATTGGCCGGGGTCTTCAGCATGTCGGCCGGTGGTGGGCCCGGGGGACTCGTGTCGAGCAGGCGTTCCTGGCAGTCGCTGCAGGCTCGGGCGGGATTGGCCAGGTACACCGGCTTGCCGTTGCGGTCGTCGATCTCGCTGATGAAATACGGTGTGACCAGATAGCCACCGTTGGCGAACACGGCGTAACCGCGCGCCATACCCATCGGCGAAACCGAGGCCGTACCGAGAGCCAGCGAAAGGTTGGGTGGCAGCGCATCCAGCGGGAAGCCGAAACGGGTGACGTACTGGCGCGCGAAGCGCAGACCCATGGCATCGAGCAGGCGCACCGAGACCAGGTTCTTCGACTGCAGCAGGGCCTCGCGCAGGCGCATGGGTCCGGCGAACTTGCCGTCGTCATTGGATGGTGTCCACAAGCCGCCGGGGCTCGATGGATCGGGCAGAGCCAGTGGTGCGTCGTTGATGATCGAGGACGGCGTGAAGCCACGTTCGAAGGCCGCCGAATACAGGTACGGCTTGAAGCTGGAGCCCGGCTGGCGCGCCGCCATCACGGCGCGGTTGAACTTGCTGCGGCCGAAATTGAAGCCGCCGACCAGCGCCTGGATCGAACCATCCTCCGGACTGATCGAGGCCAGCGCTGCCTGGGCGGCCGGAATCTGGTCGAGTTGCCAGTCACCCTTGTCGTTGCGCGACAGCCGCACGATATCGCCACGCTTCAGCACACTGTCGACACTGCGCGGAACTGCGCCGACGCGGTTTTCGTCGATATGCGGACGAGCCCAGCTGAGTGCAGCAAGATCGAGCTTCACGCTTTCGTGGCTGGCCAGATAGATCGTGGCTTCCTGCGCACTGCTGGCGGTGACCACACCCGGCTGCAGGCCCGAGATGGTGACGTAGCCGGACAGCACGTCGTCACAAACCTGGTCACTGGCCTGCGCGGGGAGATCCTGATGCGCTTCCGGGCCACGCCAGCCATGCCGGTGATCGTAGGTGATCAGGCCATTGCGCAACGCTTCCACCGCGATCTGCTGGCGGCTGCTCTGCAGCGTGGTCTTGACCACGTAGCCCTCGGTAAGCGCCTCATTGCCCAGTCGATCAAGCACCTGCCGGCGCACCATTTCCGCCATATACGGCGCGTCCACCTCGATCGGCTGTTCGTGCGGAATGGCATGGTTCGGTTCGACGATCGCCTGCTCGTAAACCGGTCTGGTGATGTAGCCATGCCTCAGCATCTCGCCGAGTACCCAGTTGCGTCGGGCAATGGCGCGCTTCGGGCTGTTGAGCGGATTGGCCACCGAGGGCAGCTGGAAGGTCGAGGCAATCAGTGCACACTCGGCCACGGTCAGCTGGTCGAGCGTCTTGCCGTAGTAATACTCGGCGGCAGCGGCCACGCCATAGGAGCGATGGCCGAGGAACATCTTGTTGAGATACAGCTCGAGAATCTGGTCCTTGCTGAGCTCGTGCTCGATGCGCAAGGCGATGAAGATCTCGGTAAGTTTGCGCGAGTACAGCTTTTCAGGGCTGAGGAAGATGTTCCGCGCGACCTGCTGGGTGATCGTCGAACCGCCAGGGCCCTTGTCGCCACCGGTCACCACAACGTGCCAGCCGGCGCGGACGATGCCGCGCCAATCCACGCCGGGATGATGGTAGAACTCTGCATCCTCGGCCGACAGCACGGCATGCTTGAGCAGGTCCGGTACATCGTTGATGGCCACCGGGATGCGCCGCGTCTCGCCAAAGCTGGCAATCAGCTTGCCATCGGCGCTCAGTACGCGCAGCGGTACCTGCATGTGGTAGTCCTTGAGGACGGCCACCGACGGGAGTCTTGGAGCGACCAGCCAGTACGCTACACCAACGGCAATGACTGCCAGCAGCAAACCGCTAAAGGCCAGGATCAATGCCCAGCGCAACAAACGCTTGAAAATTCGCATGGTGTGGGGGATAGCGAGACCTGAGTCAAAACATGCCAGAGTATAGATGTAGCAGTATCTGCTGCATGCGGCGTGGTCGACCAAAGCAAGGGTTGCGCCAAATAGAGCGCTTCCGTAAATGTGTTGGACATCACGCCAATTACTTGAGAAAGTTTCCGTAGACCGTTGCCATTGCGTTAATTTTTCGATTTAATGCCACTGCGCATCCCGCCAGGATTCTGGTCAGGGCGTCAGCGGCAAGGGGGAAACACCGTGGGGCTCTTTACACCCAAGAAGCCGGCGCTGATTGGTGTCGACATCAGTTCGACTGCCGTCAAGCTGCTGCAGCTAAGCCAAGCGGGTGGCCGCTATCGCGTGGAGCATTACGCGGTCGAGCCATTGCCACCCAATGCCGTGGTCGAAAAGAACATCGTCGAGGTCGAGGCAGTCGGCGATGCGATCCGCCGCGCGCTGGCGCGTTCGGGCTCCAAGCTCAAACACGCATCCGCCGCGGTGGCCGGGTCGGCGGTGATCACCCGCATCATTCCGATGACCAGCGAGCTTTCCGACGACGATCTGGAGGGCCAGATCCAGGTCGAGGCGAACCAGTACATCCCGTATCCGATCGACGAAGTCAGCCTGGACTACGAGGTGATCGGGCCGGTACGCGACAACCCCGACATGAACAACGTGCTGCTGGCGGCCTCGCGTACCGAGAACGTCGACATGCGCGTGGCGGCGCTGGATCTGGGCGGACTCACCGCCAGCGTGATCGACGTCGAGGCGTTCGCGATGGAGAACGCCTTCGCGATGGTCGCCGATCAGCTCAACGTCGGGCGTGACGCCCTGGTGGCGGTGGTCGACATCGGCGCCACCATGACCACGCTGTCGGTGCTGCGCAACCAGCGCACCATCTATTCACGCGAACAGGTTTTCGGCGGCAAGCAGCTGACCGACGAGATCATGCGCCGCTTCGGTCTTTCCTATGAGGAGGCCGGTCGCGCCAAGCGCAAGGGTGGCCTGCCCGAGTCGTACGAAACCGAAGCGCTGGAGCCGTTCAAGGAGTCGCTGATCCAGCAGATCAGCCGCCTGCTGCAGTTCTTCTTTGCTGGCAGTGAATACAGCAAGGTTGATCAGGTGGTGCTGGCGGGTGGTTGCGCCTCGATCGAGGGGCTCGGTCCGATGCTGGAAGAGCAGCTCGGCGTTCCCTGCGTCGTCGCCAACCCGCTGGCCCGCATGTCGCTTTCACCAAGGGTGCAGGCGCAGTCGCTGGCCCAGGATGCGCCCGCCTTGATGATCGCGGTCGGCCTCGCCATGAGGAGCTTCGACTGATGGCACACGTCAACCTACTTCCGTGGCGCGCCGAACGGCGCAAGCAGCGCGAACGCGAGTTCTACATGCAGCTGGGTGCCGCTTTTCTGGCGTCAGTCGGCGTGTTGCTGCTGTGGGTGTTCTGGATGAACCAGCGCATCGACAACCAGAACGAGCGCAACACCTACCTGCAGACCGAGATCAAGCAGCTCGACGTGCGCATCGCCAAGATCAAGGATCTGGAGACGGTCCGTTCGCACCTGCTGGCACGCAAGCAGATCATCGAGCAGCTGCAGGCGGACCGCTCGCAGATGGTGCATCTGTTCGATGAGCTGGTGAAGACGATCCCTACCAGCGCGCGTCTGACCGGGCTCAAGCAGAATGGTCAGTCGATGTCGCTCGATGGCGTGGCGCAGTCCAATGCCAGCGTCGCCGAATACATGCGCAACATCGAGGTATCACCCTGGATGGGGCACGCCGACCTGCGCAAGACCGAAAACAGCCATGACGCTTCCCGCATGCCTTATACCTTCGGTCTGGACGTATCGCTGAGCCGTCCGAAGACGGACGATGCAATGGGTGAAGACGGTGCGGCTCCCGCCGCAGCCGGCAGTGCATCAGGTCCATCCGCGGCCTCCGTACCGACTGTAATTGGGGCGGCGGCCAAGGCCGTTACAGGCACTCCCGCGAAATCGGCCAGCGTGCCTGCAGCCGTCAAGTCGGAAGCCAAGCCCGAAATCACGCCAAGAAGCGTGCCTGCTGCGGGAGGGACCACGCCATGAAGTTCCTCGACGATATCCGCAGTCTGGATAGAAACAACGTCGGCGGCTGGCCGCAATCGGTCAAGATCTTCTTCACCGTACTGGTATTTGCGGTTGTCCTGCTGATCGGCTGGTACTTCTTCGTGAGTGACCAGCAGGACAGTCTGACTTCGCTGGCCAGCAAGGAAGAGAGCCTCAAGCAGGAGTTCTCCACCAAGCAGGCCAAGTCGGTCAACCTGGAGGCCCTGCAGCAGCAGCTCGACGAGATGCAGGACATGCTGCGCCAGCTGCTGCGCCAGCTGCCCAGCAAGACCGAGATGCCGGAATTACTGACCGACATCTCGCAGACCGCCCAGGCGGCCGGGCTTGACACCGGACTGTTCCAGCCCGGCCCGGAAGTGCCCAAGGACTTCTATGCGGAGAAACCCATCACCTTGCGCATGACTGGCACCTATCACCAGTTCGGCACCTTCATCAGCGGCGTGGCCTCGCTGCCACGGGTCGTGATCCTGACTTTGCATGACGTATCCCTCACTCCAGCGAAACCCGCCAAGGGCAGTGCTGCTCCGGATGATGGACAACTGGTGCTGCAAGGTACGGTGAAGACTTATCGTTATCTGGACGACGAAGAGAGCGCCGCCGCGACCAAGAAGAATGCCAAGGTCAAGGCAGGGGGGCAGAAATGAACAAGTTTGCTGCCATCAGGCCTGCCCACGTGATGCGTGCGCTGCTGATCTTGGGAGCCGCCCTGGTTTTGGGTGGATGTACCCGCGGCATGTCCGATCTGCGCGACTGGGTCGCCCAGGAAAAGGCCAAGAGAGGCGCCCCCATTCCTCCATTGCCGGTGATCAAGACGTTCGAGACGTTCAAGTACGACGATCAGGATCGGCGCGACCCGTTCAGTCCAAGTACGGCCGAACTGCAGGCGAGTACCAGCAACAGCGGTCCGCGACCCGATGCCAACCGGGCAAAGCAGCCACTGGAAATGTTCGCGCTCGACACCTTGAAGATGGTCGGAACGCTTGGTGCGGGGTCGGGCCTGGAGGTGCTGGTGAAGGATCCGGGGGGCGTGATCCATCGCGTCCGCGTCGGTGAATACATGGGCTTGAACTACGGCCACGTCACGGCCATCAGCGATGACCATATCGATCTGGTCGAGCTGGTATCCAACGGTAATGGCGGCTGGATGGAACGTCCGGCCAGCATCGCGCTTGACGCGAAATAGGTAGACAGGGGCTGATGCAATGACCAACCAAATCCAATCCGTCCGGGGCCGTGTCATGCGCCATGCAAGCCGTTACATGCTGATGGGCCTGTTGCTCGCTGCTGCCACCTGGAGCAGCGCTGCGATGGCGGCCAGCAGCACGCTCAAGAACATCAGCTTCGACACCTCGCCAGGTGGCCAGGTTCAGCTGCGCATGGATTTCGGCAGCGGCCCGGTGCCACAGCCGCGAATATTCACCACCGGCAATCCACCGCGCATCGCGATCGATTTTACCGATACCGACAATGCGGCCGCGCGCCATCTGGATATCGGCCAGGGTTCGACTTCCGGTGTCTCTGCGGTTGCTGCGGGCGGCCGCACCCGCGTGGTGGTCGAGCTGATGCGTGAGTCCAGTTACCGTTCCCGGGTCGAGGGCAACAGCCTGGTGCTGACCATCAACAACGGCTCGTCGGACCAGTCCCTGACCACGGCCGCCACCGTCGACCCGAGCAAGGCATTGCCCTCGGCTTCGAATGGCCCATCAATCTCCAATATCGATTTCCGCCGTGGTACGAACGGCGAAGGCCGCGTGCTGATCAGCTTCAGTGGCAGCGGCGCGAATGCCGAAATGACCCGCAACGGTGACAAGGTGCTGGTCACGATCGATCACGCGAACCTGCCACCCAATCTCGCACAACGACTTGATACGCTGGACTTCGCCACCCCGGTGCAATCCATCGTCACCCATGCCGGGGTGGGCGGTGGTGCACGCATGGAAATCGCGATCAAGGGTGATGTCGATACTTCGGCCTATCAGACTCCTGATCAATACGTGGTCGAAGTGGCGCCAAAGAAAGCCGACACCTCCAAGGCGGCGATGCTGGCCAAGCTTGGCCAGGAGCCGAGCTACAGCGGCTCGCGCGTCACTTTCAATTTCCAGGACATCCCGGTGCGCTCGGCGTTGCAGCTGATTGCCGACGTATCCAAGCTCAACCTGGTCGCTTCGGACAGCGTTGGCGGCAGCGTTACCCTGCGGTTGGTCAACGTTCCGTGGGATCAGGCGCTGGACGTGATCCTGCGCGCCAAGACCCTGGACAAGCGTCGCAACGGCAACGTGATCTGGGTTGCGCCGCAGGCCGAACTGGCCAAGTACGAGCAGGATATTGCCGACGCCAAGCTGAAGGCGCAGGACACCGCCGAGCTGGAGACTGCGTATGTTCCGGTCAGCTATGGCAAGGCCGCGGATATCGCCAAACTGCTGACCACGGGCAGCCTGCAAGCGCAGAGCGCCGGCGGTGGTAGCGGTGCCAATGTCCAGCGCGGTTTCCTGTCGACACGTGGCAGCGCCTCCTACGATGTGCGTACCAACACGTTGCTGCTGAACGACACGCCGGACAAGATCAAGCAGCTGCGTGCTCTGATCGCGGTGCTGGACAAACCGGTACAGCAGGTGCTGATCGAGTCGCGCATCGTGATCGCCACCGATGATTTCACCCGCGAACTGGGTGCAAAGTTCGGTGTCAGTGGCAGCAAGAACAACACTCAGTTCCAGAATTCCACTACGGCTGCAAGCAGCTTGGCCACAGGGGTTGGCGGTGGCAACGTCGTTTCCATCGGCGGCGGTCTCAACGCTGCAGGAACTGGGACCACCGGGCTCAACGTGAATCTTCCCGCTACAACGCCAAGCGGAAGTTTCGGCCTGGCCCTTCTTGGTGCGAACTACTCGCTGGATCTGGAGCTGTCCGCGGCACAGACCGAAGGTCGCAGTGAGGTGATCTCCAGCCCGCGTGTGATCACCGCCAACAATGTCGAGGCCGTGATCCGCCAGGGTCAGGAAATCGGCTACGTCACGTTCCAGAACACCAGTGGCAGTGCTGGCAGCGGTACCGCCACGGTGGCTTTCAAGGACGCGGTACTGGAACTGAAGGTGACGCCGACGATCACGGCCGATGGTCGCGTGTATCTCGCGATCAACGTGACCAAGGATGCGCTGGCAGGCTACACCCAGGTGCCCGGCAGCGGTCAGGTGCCGAATATCGACACTCGCTCGATCAATACCTCGGTGCTGGTGGACAACGGACAGACTGTGGTGCTTGGCGGCATCTACGAGATCGACAAGACCAACACGATCACGAAGGTACCTGGTCTGGGCGATATCCCCGGTATCGGCATCCTGTTCCGGCAGACGCAACGTGGCGATACCAAGGCCGAACTGCTCATCTTCGTGACGCCGCGCGTGCTCAGCGACACGTTGCAGTAAACGCCAAAGTTTGCGATGAAAAAGAGGCGGCTTCGGCCGCCTCTTTTTTTGCTGTGTCGAAGGTCATGGCCTGCCGGCTAAACTTCCGGCGCAGATTATGGTCAGTAGCACGCGGCCGGATCCTGCGCCCGAATGACACACCGAATCCGGTCAGCACCACGTCGACCACGGAAACCGAACATGGATATGCCTGACATCCCCTCCCAGAGCAGCTTGCAACAGGCCTTTGCGCGATTGCGCGATGAGCTGCAAGCCTGCGTCATCGGTCAGCCACACCTGATCGAATGCCTGCTGGTGGCGCTTCTGGCCGATGGCCATCTGCTGGTCGAGGGCGCCCCCGGTCTGGCCAAGACCACGGCAGTGAAGGCATTGGCAGCACGGATCAGGGCGGATTTCCACCGGGTGCAGTTCACCCCGGACCTGCTGCCGGCGGATCTCACCGGCACCGATGTGTTCCGCCCGCAGTCCGGCAGTTTCGAATTCGAACGTGGCCCGTTGTTCCACAACATCGTGCTGGCCGACGAGATCAATCGTGCGCCGGCGAAAGTGCAGTCGGCGCTGCTGGAGGCGATGGCCGAGCGGCAGATCACGGTAGGCCGCAGCACCTGGCAACTGCCCGAGTTGTTCATGGTCATGGCGACGCAGAATCCGATCGAGCAGGAAGGCACGTTCGCGCTGCCGGAAGCCCAGCTCGATCGTTTCCTGATGCACGTGACGATCGGCTATCCCGATGCGGTCGCCGAACTGGCGATACTCCGGTTGGCGCGCGAGCAGGCCAGCCAACGAGTGCATCCGCTGGCTGCACCGCAGGCCCTGCTGAGTCAGGCCGATGTGTTTGCCGCGCGCGACGCGGCGATGGCGGTGCACATGGCACCGGCGCTGGAGGAATACCTGACCCAGTTGGTGTTGGCCACGCGTGATGCCGGTCGCTACGGGGCCGAACTCAAGCGCTGGATCGCCTGGGGCGGCAGCCCGCGCGCAACCATTGCGCTGGATCGTTGCGCACGTGCGAAGGCATGGCTGTCCGGACGCGACTACGTGTTGCCGGAGGACGTGCATGCCATCGTCCACGAAGTCTTGCGCCATCGAGTGCTGCTCAGTTACGAGGCGGAAGCCGAGGGTGTGCGGCCGGATCGGGTGATCGACCGCCTGCTGGATCTCGTGCCGCTGCCGTGAACGCTTTCGAGCAACCTCGGGTGGATGGCGATGGCCGAGGCCAGGTGTCGCTGGCCGAACTGATTGCGCTGCGTGCGCGGGTTGGTCGTGTCCGCATGGCACCGCTGCCAAGTCGTTCCGCGCACAGCGGTCAGCAGTCCAGCCGTCTATATGGGCGTGGGATGGATTACGCCGAGTCGCGCGTCTACATGGCCGGCGATGATGTGCGCCGGCTCGACTGGCGACTGACGGCGCGCAGCGGCAGGCTGCATACCAAGTTGTTCCAGGAGGATCGCGAGGGCAGCCTGCTGATCCTGCTGGATACCCACGCCAGCATGCGCTTTGGCACGCAGGTGCGCTTCAAGTCGGTGCAGGCCGCGCGAGCAGCAGCCTGCGCTGCCTGGTATGCCGCGCGTGCTGGCGAGCGGGTTGGGGTAATGGCGTTCGGCCACGCGGAGCAGTTGCTGCGTCCGCAAGCCGGCTCTCACGGTGCGCTGGCGGTATGCGGTGCGCTGGCCGAGTGGGATGCACTGCCTGCATCGAACAAGGTCGAGGCACTGGCCGATGCGTTGATCCGCGCCAGCCGCGTGCTGCATGGCGCCAGCCGCGTGCTGCTGATCAGCGACGGCTTCAGTTGCGATGCGTCGGCCCGACAGCGACTGCTCGATCTCACCCGCCACGCCAGCGTCACTGTGCTGGTGGTCGCCGACGCGCTGGAGCTCGCACTGGTGCCACCCGGGCGTTATCCGCTGGAATACGCGGGCGAACGCAGCGAAGTCGTGCTGCAGTCCGAGCGTCAGCGCCGTGAATTCCAGCGCGCACTCGGCGCTGGTCCGGCGCGACTGGGCGAACTGGCGCAATCGCTGAACCTGCGCTGCAGCCAGATCGATACCGTGGCCGATCCGTTGTCATCGGTCACCGGCCTGTTCGGTGTTGCGAGGTTGGCGCGATGAGCGCCTTGCCCATCCCGGCCACAGCGCCTGCCGCGCCCACGGGTCCGAATTTGCGTGATATCCATCTGCCACCCGCACCTCCATGGTGGCCGCCGGCACCAGGCTGGTGGGGGCTGGCTGCCTTGTTGCTGCTGGCCTTGCTGCTGGGTACCTGGTGGTGGCGACGGCATCGCCACGGAATTCGTCAGCGCGAACAGGTGCTGCATGAGCTCGATGGATTGGCACTCCAATACCAGCGTGATGGCGATCAGCCGGCGCTGGCGAGCGGCCTGCACCAGTTGTTGCGGCGAGTGGCGCGACAGCACGATGTCAGGGCCGCACAGCAACGCGGCACCGCATGGCGGCAGACGTTGGCGCGGGTGCCTGTCAATGCGGGCACGCTGGACCGGCTGCTGGCGCTGGAACAGGCGATCTATCACCCGCTGCCTTCGTTCGATCACGCAGCCGCCGTGGCGGCCGTGCGGCAATGGCTCTCTCTGGCATTGAAGCCGGCGACATGGAAGGCGGCAGTGACGGAGGGAACCCATGCCTGAGTTTGCGTGGCCCTGGGTAATCGTGCTCCTGCCGCTGCCGTGGCTGCTGCGGCGCTGGCTGCGACCGGCGGCACCGGGGCAGGCACTGCATCTGCCGCAGCCGGGATTGCAACTGACCACGGTGAGTGGCAACGCCACGCATGGCATCGTGCCATGGTTGCTGGCGCTGGCATGGCTGTGCCTGCTGGCCGCTGCCGCCCGCCCGCAATGGGTCGGTCCGCCGCAGGCGCAACAACGCAGCGGACGCGCCGTGATGCTGGCAGTGGATCTGTCCGGCAGCATGCACACCGAGGATATGGAACTGGCAGGGCATCCGATCAGTCGGTTCGGTGCGGTCGAGGCGATTGCCGGTGACTTCATCGATCGCCGCAGCGGCGACGAGATGGGCCTGGTCCTGTTCGGTAGTCAGGCCTTCCTGGTGACTCCGCTGACCTACGATCTGTCTGCCGTGCGTGCGCAATTGCAGGGCGCGGTGGTGGGGCTGGCCGGCACCGAGACCGCGATCGGCGATGCCATTGCGGTGGCAGTGAAGCGGTTGTCGGCGCTGCCGGAACCGGAGCGCGTGCTGGTGCTGCTGACCGACGGAGTCAACAACGCCGGCAGCATCTCGCCGCGTGAGGCAGCCCGTGCAGCGAAGGCTGCCGGCGTGCGCATCTACACCATCGGCATCGGCGCCACCCGGATGCGCGTGCCGGGATTCTTCGGCAGCCAGCTGATCAATCCCTCGGCGGATCTGGATGCGGACATGCTCACCGCCATCGCCAGGGAAACCGGCGGCCAGTTCTTTCGCGCCACCGACAGCAATGAACTGGCCGATGCCTATCGTGCGATCGACGCACTGGAACCGATGCCACAGCACGGACCGACACTGCGGCCGCGGCATGAGCTGTTCCACTGGCCGTTGTTGGCCGCGATCGTGCTGTTGATGCTGGTCATCGTGCCGCGCCGGTTCGGTGGTGCAGCGGAGCAGCCCGCATGAGCGAGGCGCTGCAACAGTTTCATTTCCTGCGGCCGTGGTGGCTGCTTGGACTGGTGTTGCTGCCGTTGCTTGGTTGGCTTGGCACGCGACGCGATGTGGCGCAACGGGAGCTGCTGCGGCTGGTCGATGCCAGTCTGCTGCCGCATCTGTTGCGTGGCCATGCCGGCCATCGAACCTTGCCGCTATGGTTGTTTGCTGTGGGCTGGACGCTATGCACGTTCGCGCTGGCCGGTCCGAGCTGGAACCGTGTCATGCAGCCGTTGTACGCGAGCCGCGCAGCGCAGGTGGTGGCCATTTCGTTGTCGCAGCACATGCTGGCACGTGACATGGCGCCGAGCCGGCTCGATCGCGCACGCTACAAGGCGCACGATTTGCTGGCCAGCAATCACGACGGGCTCAATGCGTTGATCGGCTATGCCGGGGAAGCCTTCGTGGTGGCGCCGCTGACCTCCGACGCGAACAGCCTGGACGACCTGCTCGATGCGATGGCGCCGGATACCATGCCGGTGGATGGCAACAATGCGGCACGGGCGATCGAGCGCGGCGCTGCATTGATCCACGACGCCAAGGTCCATGGCGGCTCGCTGGTGCTGATCACCGATCAGGCCGATGCCGCTGCGGACGCCGCGGCACGCAAGGCGAGCGCTGCCGGCGTGCGCGTATCGGTGCTTGGCATCGGCACGCCACAGGGTGGCCCGGTGCCACTGCCCGATGGCGGCTTCCTGCACGATGCGCAAGGGCAGATGACATTGGCCCGTCGCGATGACAGCGCGCTCGCCACGCTGGCAGCAGCCGGCGGCGGTAGCTACGTGCCGATGCAGGCGGGTCACGGAGATATCGACGCGCTGCATGCGCAGCTGCGCGCCGGGTCGGTCGCCAGCGCAAACGGACAGGCCAGTGACGAATGGCAGGATCGCGGCCCGTGGCTGCTGTTGCCCTTGCTGCCGATCGTGGCGTTGGCGTTCCGACGTGGCTGGTTATTGCTGTTGCCGTTGGTGTTGCTACCACTGATGCCTGCGACCGCCGAGGCGATGAGCTGGCACGACCTGTGGCAACGCCCCGATCAGCAGGCGGCGCAGGCGTTGCGCAATGGCGATGCGAAGCAGGCACAACAGCTCGCCCATGATCCGGTCTTGCGTGGTGCGGCAGCGTACCGTGCCGGCGATTACCCCAGTGCGGCGCAGGCCCTGCAGCAAGCGCCCGGCAGCGATGCGGCATACAACCTCGGCAATGCGCTGGCCAAACAAACCCAGTATCAACAGGCCATCGCTGCCTACGATCGTGCACTGAAACTCGATCCGGGCAATGCCGACGCCAAGGCGAATCGCCAGGCAGTCGAGGACTGGCTGCGCCAGCAACAGCAGAAGCAGCCACAGGACAAGCAACAACAGCAGGAGCAGCAGTCGGGTCAGAACGGCGACAAGGACAAGTCCTCGTCCGATGGGCAGGACAAGGACAACAAGACAGGCAAGCCGCAGGATCAACAGTCGAAGCAAGATGCCGGCAAGCCGTCCGACCAAGGTGGCAAGGACGATCCATCGCAGGCGCAGGATCAGCAGGGCAAGGATCGTTCCGGCAAGGACCAGGCAGGCGGCCAGCCCAAGCCATTGACGCCACAGCAGCAGGCCGAACAGAAGGCGCAGGCCGAACAGGCGCAGAAGGCCTTGCAGCAACAGATGGATCGGGCCCTGGCCGGCAAGCCGAAGGATCAGCCGGGCCAAGAGACTCATCAGCTCGGCGCGATGGCGCAGGACGATCCGCAATCGAAGCTGCCCGCCGATCTGCGCCAGGCCCTGCAGCGGGTGCCGGACGATCCCGGTGCGCTGCTGCGGCGCAAGTTCGAACTGGAATACCTGCAGCGCCACGGCGGTGCACCGAACGAGGATGATCAGCCGTGATGTTCCGACGACTCATTGCCCATTGCTTGCTGGTGCTGGTGCTGATTCCCACGCTCGGCCGTGCTGCCGACGTGACGGCGAGCCTGGATCGCAACAGCGTGCAACTGGGCGAGACCGTGACGCTGAACCTGCGCGTCGATGGTCATGCCGGCAACGTCGACGCCCCCGATCTGGGGGCCTTGAACAAGGACTTCGAGATACTCGGCAGTTCACAGAACAGCAGCCTCAGCATCGTCAACGGCGCGGCGACATCATCGATGACGTTTGGCATCGCGCTGCGCCCCAGGCATGTCGGCACTCTGCAGATTCCGGCGCTGACCGTAGCCGGCAGCCAGACCGCGCCGCTGCAATTGCAGGTAGCCGCCCCCGCCCCCGCGACCGCTGCGGCCGAGCGCAAGGACGTCTTCATGGAGGCGCAGGTCGAGCCGGCGCATGGCTACGTCGGCCAGCAACTGAGTTACGTGGTGCGGCTTTACTACGCGAATCGCATCACTGGCGATGCGCCCGCGCCGCCGCAGGTCGATGGCGCGCAGGTCAACCCGCTCGGCAACGGCCTGAACTACGATGCCGAGCGCGATGGCCGCAATTACCATGTGCTCGAACAACGCTATGCGTTGATCCCTCAGCACGCCGGACATCTCGAGATTCCCGCGGTGGCTTTTCAGGGCGCAGCGATCGATCCCAACGATCCCAACAGTTTCTTCGGTGCCAGCCTGCCGGTCTCGGCCAGTGCGCCGGCACTGACGGTCGATGTGCAGGCAGCCCCCGCCGACTGGGGCCAGAGCGCGTGGCTGCCGGCGCGCCAGTTGACGCTGACTCTGGATGGCCTGCCGACGGCACAGGATTCACCGCGCGTGGGTCAGCCGTTGAATCTCACCATGCGCATGGAAGCGGCTGGCCTGTCTTATGAGGTGCTGCCGGCGTTGAGCCTGCCGCCGCTGGATGGTGCCACGGTGTATCCGGACAAGCCGGCTACCGGCAATCGCCAGGATGGCCAGTGGATCAACGGCTGGCGACAGCAGGCGTTTGCGATCGTGCCGGAGCGTGCCGGCACGCTGACCATCCCCGCCACCACCCTGAAATGGTGGAACGTGCTGACTGACCGCCTGGAGACGGCAGAGATTCCGGCACACAGCATCACGATCCTGCCGGCACTTGGCGCTGCCGTGGCTTCCCCGGCTGCAACAGCATCAACCGCGGCGGCTGCCGCGAACATTGCGCCGGCAACAGCGATGCCGGGGAGCAAGGCACTGACCGTACCATGGCGCTGGATTGCCCTGGCCAGCATCGGCCTGTGGCTGCTCAGCGTACTCGCGTGGTGGCTGTGGCGACGACGCGCGGTGACGGTGGTGGCCACTGTGCCGGTAGTGGCGCGCACCTCGGCGCGACAATGCCAGCTGGCCTTCCTCGCAGCTGCCCGCGGCAGCGACTCAGCAGCCCAGGTACGCAGCCTGCTGGCATGGGCCCGCGCCGAACGTCCCGCGATCCAGCATCTGGGCGAACTGGCTGCCGCGCTGGGCGACGAACCGCAGCGTGAAGCGATCGCCACCCTGCAGCAGCGCCATTACGCGAGTGCGCCAATTACTGGGGGTGGCGTGTCACTGGTCGAGGCATTTCGCGGCGGCTTCGTGTGGCGATCCGTCGGTGCCAGCGACGCGGATGCAGGCCTGCCGCCGCTGTATCCGTTCAAGCTGCACTGATCACGTCAGGCGGCGGTGAGCGCGTGCTGGAACACGGCATGCATGGCGTCACTGAAGCAGCACAAGGTGACGTCGATCGAGGCGTCATCGGCCAGCTCATCCCGCAACGTGTCCACGGCCACCCTGGCGGCCTGCGCAGGCGGGTAGCCGTATACACCGCAACTGATCGCCGGGAACGCAATTGTGTGCAGTCCGTATCTCCGCAGCATGCGCATGGCGTTGTGGTAGCACCGCTCCAGCAGCAACACCTCGCCTTGGCCGCCGCCGTGCCAGACCGGTCCGACCGTGTGGATCACGTAACGCGCGGGTAGCGCGAAACCGGGTGTGATGCACGCCTCGCCGGTCGGGCAGCGCACGCCGGGGGCGGATTCGGGCAACTGGCGGCAGGCTTCCAGCAGCGCCGGTCCGGCGGTGCGATGGATCGCCCCATCCACGCCGCCGCCGCCCAGCAAGCCGGGATTGGCTGCGTTGACGATGGCGTCTACCCGTAATCGGGTGATATCGGCGGTGATGGCCTGGATGGGCATGGCTTCGGTGCTGGCGGCGCCGTATGCTTTCAGGCGACGCCCTATGGGCGACGAGGTTTCAACGGATCATGGCGAAAACGGAAGACATTTCCTTCGGCTATCTGCTCAGCGACGTGACCTTGCTGTTTCGCAAGCACTTCGACCGGCGAGCGGTGAAATTCGGGCTGACCCGCGCACAGTGGCGCGCGACGAAGGTGTTGTACCACCGCGAGGGTCTGCGGCAAACCGAGCTGGCCGAATTTCTGGAAATGGAGCCGATCGCCGTGGGGCGCGTGATTGATCGGCTGCAGGCTGCCGGCTTCGTCGAGCGTCGCCCCGATCCGAAGGACCGCCGCGCATGGCGGCTGCATACCACCGAGCAGGCGCGGGTGATCGTCGGCGACATGGAGCTGATCGCGCGCGACCTGCGCAAGGACGCCACCCGCGGCATCGGCTATGACGAGCTGCAGCAGGCGCTGGCGGTGATCAGCCGGATGAAGGACAACCTGCTGGCGCTGGAGCAGATGCCGGATGACGCCGGAGCGGCTGGCTCTGAATCGCCAGATCCCGGATGACCAGTGCCATCGGTCCCGGTCCACGCAGGGCATCGAGAAGGCATAGTGCGGATCATGTCGTGACAGGTAAACCGCAACGTTGCTGCGGTATTTGACCTCGTTGGGTTGCCGAACGTCAGCGTCGGCGGTCACGCTCCATGGATTCAGCACATCGCTTGATGCTCCGCGGATTCGCGGAACGGAACGACGAGTACCTGTCGCATGCCACTGAAAAAACTTTTGCTGGTTGTCGTTGTGCTTGGCCTGTCTGCGTTGTCCGTGTCCTGGTACAGGCATCATCACGAGTCCGCTGGCAAACATGCGGCGACGGCGGCCGTGGTGCCGGTCAAGGTGGCTACCGCCACACAGGGCGATGTCGATGTCTCGCTCAGGCAGATAGGCAGCGTCGAGGCCTATTCGACGGTCACGGTAAGTTCGCAGGTGGATGGCCAGATCCAGTCGCTGGCCTTCGTACCGGGCGCCCACGTGCGCAAGGGCGACCTGCTGGCCCGGATCGATCCGCGGCCGCTGCAGGCGCAGTTGGACCAAGCCATAGGCAACGTGGCGCGCGACGAGGCCAACCTGGTCAAGGCCAAGGCCGACCTGGGGCGTTATTCGCCGTTGCTCGCCCAGGGCTATGTCGCGCAGAGTGACATCGATACCTACAAGGCCAATCTCGGTGTGGCCCAGGCAGCGCTGCAATCCGATCGCGCCGCGCGGGAGCTGGCGCAAACCCAGCTCAATTACACGCGGATCGTGGCGCCGTTCGACGGCGTGCTCGGCGCGCCGCTGGTGTACCCCGGCGCGGTCGTCACCGCCAACTCCACCGGCATCGTGGTGCTCAACCAGATCGAACCGGTCCGGGTGACGTTCGCCTTGCCGCAGGACAGTCTGCCTGCGGTAAGGCAGGCGCAGGCGCGTGGTGCCATCAGCGTGCAGGCACAACCGGATGGCGCCGGCAGCAAGCCGATCAACGGCACGCTGGAGTTCATCAACAATGCCGTCGACACCACGACCAGCACGATCACGCTCAAGGCGCGTTTCGACAACAAGGACGATCAGCTGATTCCCGGCCAGTTCGTCAACGTGACCCTGCCTACAGCCCGCATCGCCAACGCCGTCTCGGTCCCGGTCATTGCCTTGCAGAATTCGAGCACGGGTACGTTCGTGTTCGTCTACAAGCCCGATGGCACGATCAAGCAGCGCCCGGTGACCGTGGGCACCACGACGGTTGAGCGAACCGTCATCGACAAGGGCGTCGCTGCAGGCGAGCAGGTGGTCGTCGAGGGCCAGATGCTGCTGGTCGACGGCAGCCATGCGCGCATCAGCGCCAACTGAGGGGCGCCCGTGAATCTGCCGGAACTTTGTATCCGCCGCCCGGTGATGACCACGCTGCTGATGGCAGCACTGCTGGTGTTCGGCGTGGTGTCGTATCCGCAGCTGCCGGTCAACGAACTGCCGAACGTCGACTTTCCCACCATCAGCATTTCGGCCAGCCTTCCAGGTGCTTCGCCGCAGACCATGGCATCGGCCGTGGCGACACCGCTGGAATCGCAGCTGTCGACGATTGCCGGCATCAGCTCGATGAGCTCGACCAGCGCATTGGGTTCCACCACGATCACGCTCACGTTCGAGCTGGACCGCAGCATCGACGGTGCGGCGCAGGACGTGCAGGCGGCCATCTCTGCGGCGCAACGCCAGCTGCCTACGCAGATGCCGACACCGCCGACGTTCCGCAAGGTGAACCCGGCCGATGCACCGATCCTGTACATCGCGGTGACCTCGTCGACGCTGCCGCTTTCGACGGTGGACGACTACGGCGAGACCGAGCTTGCCCAGCAACTGTCGATGGTCAACGGCGTGGCCCAGGTGAGCGTCTACGGTTCGCAGAAATACGCCGTGCGCATCAACGTCAATCCGGACAAGCTCGCGGCGGCAGGCATCGGCATCGATCAGGTGCAGAACGCGATTGCGGCAGCCAACGTCAACCAGTCGACCGGTTCGCTGTATGGCACGCGGCAGCAGCTGCCGGTCAGCAGCGACGGCCAGTTGATGCGCGCGGCGGCATACAACAACGTGGTCGTGTCCTATCGCAACGGCGCTCCGGTGCGGCTGGGCAACGTCGGGCATGCAGACGACAGCGTGCAGAACGATCAGGTGGCCAGCTGGTACAACGGACAGCGCTCGATCCTGCTGGCGATACAGCGCCAGCCGGGGGCAAACACGGTGGACACGGTGGATCGGATCAAGACGTTGCTGCCCGGCTTCGCGGCCACCTTGCCGCCCTCGGTCAAACTCGACGTGCTGTATGACCGCTCGCAGTCGATCCGCGCCTCGGTGGACGACGTGCAGTTCACCCTGCTGCTGGCTGGTGTGCTGGTGGTGCTGGTGATCTACCTGTTCCTGGGCAATCTCTCCGCCATGCTGATTCCGGCGGTGGCGCTGCCGATCTCGGTGATCGGCACGTTCGGCGTGATGTTTGCGCTGGGTTACAGCCTCGACAATCTTTCCCTGCTGGCTTTGACGCTGGCGGTGGGCTTCGTGGTGGACGATGCGATCGTGATGCTGGAGAACATCGTCCGACACATGGAGACCGGCCTGACGCCGTTCGAGGCATCGGTGAAGGGAGCCAACGAGATCGGCTTCACGATCATCTCGATGACCTTGTCACTGATCGCGGTGTTCATCCCGGTGATGTTCATGGGCGGCATCGTGGGACGCCTGTTCCACGAGTTTGCGGTGACCATCAGCGTGTCCATTCTGGTTTCCGGCGTGGTGGCGGTGACACTGACGCCGATGCTGTGCAGCCGTTTCGTCAAGGCGCACGACCATGAGAAAAAGAACTGGTTGATCGCCCGCTTCGATCGCGGCTTCAATGCCGTGCAGACCGGCTATACGCGCAGCCTGCGCTGGAGCATGCAACGGCCACGTGCGGTCCTGGTGCTGTTTGCGCTGAGCATCGGCGTGACGGTGCTGTTGTTCTATGTGACGCCGATGGATTTCATTCCGGCCGGCGACAGCGGCCAGCTTCGCGTGAACACGCAGGCCGCGGATGGCGCCTCGTTCGACGAGATGGTGGTGTTGCAGCAGCGGCTGGCGGAGATCGCCAGCAAGGATCCGAACGTCGATTCGTACATGTCGTCGATCGGTGCCGGCGGTTCGCGTGCGACGGTCAACAACGGCTCGCTGTTGCTGGTACTCAAGCCGGCCAGCGAGCGGCTGACGCCGGACGAGATCATCAGCGAGCTGCGCAAGAAGTTCGCCCAGGTACCCGGCATCAAGGCGTACATCCAGAATCCGCCGGCAATCCAGATCGGCGGCCGCCAGTCCAATTCGCAGTACCAGTACACGCTGCAATCGACCGATCTGGATGCGCTGAACAGCTGGAGCGGCAAGGTGACGACGGCGTTCCAGCAGCTGCCGGGGTTCCGGGACGTCACCAGCGATCTGGACATCAACAGTCCGTCGATCGACGTCAAGGTGAACCGCGAGAAGCTGGCGCCGCTGGGCCTGACCATGGCGCAGGTGCAGTCGGCACTCGGCATTGCCTTTGGCGCCAACCAGATTTCCACCATCTACGGCTCGGCGACCCAGTACTGGGTGATCATGCAGGTCGACCGGCCGATGCAGAACGATCCGGCCGTGCTGTCGAAACTCTATGTGACGTCGAGCAGCGGCACGCTAGTGCCTTTGTCCACGGTGGCCACGTTCGATCGTGAAGCGCAGGTACTCACGGTAAACCATCAGGGCCAGTTGCCAGCGGTGACGGTATCGTTCAATCTCGCCGCGGGTGTCTCGCTGAGTGATGCAGTAGCCAGCATGAATGCCGCGATGACCGGGATCGGATTGCCGGCGACGATCACCGGCAGCGTGCAGGGCACCGCCCAGGCCTTCCAGCAGTCCATGCAGGGCATGGGGCTGTTGCTGCTGCTGGCGGTGTTCGTGATCTACCTGGTGCTGGGCATCCTGTATGAAAGCTTCATCCATCCGCTGACCATTCTTTCCGGCCTGCCGGCCGCCGGCGTGGGGGCGCTGCTCACCCTGGTGTTGTTCCACGCGTCGCTGGATCTGTTCGCTTTCGTCGGCATCGTGATGCTGGTCGGCATCGTCAAGAAGAACGCGATCATGTTGATCGACTTCGCGCTGGAACGGCAGAATGTCGAGAACATGGCACCGGCCGAGGCGATCTTTGAAGCCTGCAAGGTGCGTTTCCGCCCGATCATGATGACCACCATGGCTGCCTTCGCCGGCACCTTGCCGATCGCGCTGGGCATCGGCGCCGGTGCCGATACGCGGCGTTCGCTGGGTCTGGCGGTGGTCGGCGGACTGGTCGTTTCGCAGGTGCTCACGCTGTACCTGACGCCGGTGATCTACATTTACATGGATCGCCTGCAGCGGCGTTTTGCCAGCCATCACGGCAAGCCGCTGGCGGCGCCTGCTGACTGACTACGCGATAGAGGCTTGACGTGATCCGAGACGAAGAAGGCGGTCCACGGGCCGCCTTCTTCGTCATAGGCTCATGCGCCAACGATCATTCACCGGCTCCGTCGCCGGCAAACGCGCCAGGTGCGGAACCGAAGTCGCCGTCCGCCTGAGCCGCCATGTACGAGAACGTGGCGTACACCGCCACGTTCTGCGCCAGCTGCTTCGGGTCGATCTTGTCCAGCGTGTCGTTGGACGTGTGGTGCCAGTCGAAGTAATAGGTGCCGTCCTGGGTCAGCGACAATGCGGCCATGCCCTTGCCGTGCATCTGCGACAGATCCGAACCGCCGCCACCCGGATGCTGCGGGTCGTAGGCCACACCGATCGGCGCGAGCACCTTGGCGATCTGGCCGATCGCGTCGCGTGCCTCGGGCTTCACGCTGGCGCTCATGCGCCAGACCGGGCCGGCGCCGAAATCGGATTCGGTACCGAGCTGGAACTTGCCGACTTCGGCCGCGTGTTTCTCGGCGTAGGCCTTGCCGCCCCACAGGCCCATTTCCTCGTTGGCGAACGCGATCACGCGGATCGTGCGGTCGGGGCGTTGCGGCAGGTCGTGGATCAGCTTGCCGGCAGCCATCGCGATCGCCACGCCGGCGCCGTCGTCGATCGCGCCGGTGCCCGGGTCCCAGGAATCCAGATGGCCGCCGATCGCGACCACCTGGTCGGGGTGCTTGCGCCCGGTGATCTCGCCGATCACGTTCGCGCCGGTGTACTGGCCGACGATGCCGCAATCCAGATCGAGCTTCACGCTGACCGGTTTGCCGTAGGCCAGCACGCGCTCGAGCTGGTCGGCATCGGGGTTGGACAACGCAGCGGCAGGAATGCCTTTGTCGCTCCCATGAAAGCCGGTCACGCCGGTATGCGCGATGCGCTGGTTCGCATCGGTGCCGGCCGAACGCAGCAGGTAACCGGCGGCGCCCTTCGCTTCGGCGATCACCGGGCCGGCGGTACGCACCGCCGAGCCCATGCCGTAGTCGTGGCCATCCTTGTGGCGCTGCATGCGGTAGCCGATGTAGACGATCTTGCCCTTCACGCTGGCCGGGTCGGCAGCCTTCAGTGCGTCGAGGCTGGCGAATTGCACGATCTGTGCGGTGAGGCCACCTTTCGGCGTGCCGGGTGAATAGCCCAGTGCGGTCAGCACCAGCGATTGCGGGAACGGCGTCACGATCGCGCCGTGTTCGCTGTGACGCTCCCACAGCGGGAAGGTGACCGCCTCGGTATAGACCTTGTCATAGCCGAGTGCCTTGAACTTGGCGACTGCCCAGTCGCGCGCGCGCTGGTCGGCATCGCTGCCGGCCATGCGCGGACCGATCTTGGTGGTCAGCGATTCGACGATCCGGTAGCCGGTATCGTCCCGCATCGCCTTGTCACGCAATTGTTCGGCCGTCTTTACGGCTGCAGCAGGAATGGCGGTGGGGCTGGTGGCGCTGGCCATGCCGGTGGCCAGCAGCAGGCTGGCAGCGAGGAGGGTAAGGGGAAGACGGCGCATCGGGGGGACTCCGCAGGGTAAACCCCGATTATGGCGCTGAAGTCAGGTATCGCTTAGGCCGGAAGTCATGTCTGTCGTGGAAGCGACAAGGTCCGGACCATCCGGGAATGGTCCAGCCCTTGAGCGCGGTGTCGCCTTACGCTTTGTTCTTCAGCAGGTCGCGGATCTCGGTAAGCAGTGCCACATCGGCTGGTGGCGCTGCCGGCGCTTCTTCCTGCTTCTTCTGCATGCTGTTGATGCCCTTGACTACGATGAAGATCGCCGCAGCAATGATGAGGAAAGTGATCACGGTATTGATGAAGTCGCCATAACCAATCGCCACTTCCGCGATCTTGTGTTTGGGATCGCTGTCATCGCCCGGCTTGAGTACCCATTTCAGCTGACTGAAATCGATGCCGCCGGTGAGCATGCCGATCGGCGGCATGATGATCTTGTCGACCAGCGAGCTGACGATCTTGCCAAAGGCACCACCGATGACGACACCGACCGCCAAGTCAACGACGCTGCCGCGCATGGCGAAAGCCTTGAATTCCTGCAGCATGCTCATGCCTTTTCCTCCCAGATTGTGCCGAATGGCCCATGGACTTTAACGCAGGCATGTCGATGCGCACAGTGGGAAACCGCTGAATTCAGACGATCCGGCCATCCAGCGTGGCGACTCCCACTAGCTCGGCGTGGAAGCGGTCGCCGCGCTTTAGTGCAGCAACGCCGGCGGGGGTGCCGGTGAACACCAGATCGCCTGCTTTCAGCTCGAACAACGTGGACAGCGCCGCAAGAATGTGCGGCACGTCGTGAACCATTTCACTCAGCGCGGTCTGCTGGCGCAGCGCGTCGTTGACGCTCAGGCGCAGCACGGTGTCTGCAGTCAGGCTCACGTCAGTTGCGGGGCGTAGCGCGGAAACCGGGGCGGAATGATCGAACGCCTTGGCCACATCCCATGGATGGCCCTTGGCCTTGGCCTGCGCCTGCAGGTCGCGGCGGGTCAGGTCGAGGCCCACGCCATAACCCCATACCAGTGAGCCAGCCTGCTCAGGGGCAAGGTCATGGCCACCGCGGCCAAGTGCGACCACCATTTCCACTTCGTGATGCAGGTCGCTGGTGGCCGAGGGGTAGGGCACATCGGCGCCGTCACTGATCACGGCGTCGGCTGGCTTGCAGAAGAACATTGGCGCGGACTTGTCCACGCTGGCGCCCATTTCGCGGGCATGCTCGGCATAGTTGCGGCCGATGCAGAATACCCTGCGGATCGGGAAGCGCTGGTCGCTGCCGATGATCGGCAGGCTGGGAAGGGCAGGTGGCGCAATCGTGTAGGTCATGCCGGCAAGCGTACCAAACTGATCATGAGGGTGACGGGGCTTGCGCGGGTGACAGCTGTCATTGACGATGGCTGATGCTGCACCCTGATGGACGCTGCAGCCGATCCGCCATTCTTGTACTTGTCGAGCAGCCGGCCAGGCCGGGCAGGGAGTCAGGGTGAGCAACGCCGATCTGTTGAAGGAACTGCGCATCGAGCGCCATCAGCGCGACGACCACGATGGCGGTGGTGGCCGCTGGCCGTGGATCGTCGGCGCGATCGTCGTGGTCCTGTTGCTGCTGGCTGGCGCCGGCTGGATGCTGCTGGGACATCGACCGTTGCCGGTGCAGACCGCTGTCGCGGTCACATCCGCGTCGGACAGGGACGCGGGCGCGGTACTGCAGGCCACCGGTTACGTCACCGCACGGCGCCAGGCAACCGTCTCCGCACAGATCACCGGCACACTGACCGCGGTGCTGATCGAGGAAGGTGATCACGTCAAGCAGGATCAGGTGCTGGCGCGGCTGGACGACAGTGCCTACAAGGCGGCGCTAGACACAGCCAAGGCGCAGGCCGCCGCCGCCCATGCGCTGGTGACGCAATATCAGGCCCAGCTGGCGCAGAACCTGCGCGACGCAACGCGCCAGCAGTCGCTGGCTGCGCAGGGGCTGGTATCGAAGCAGTCCGCCGAGCAGGCGGTCACGCTGGCCGACAGCACGCGCGCGATGCTCGTTTCGCAGCAGAAGAACGCCCTATCCGCCGATGCGCAGGTCACCGAGGCCCAGGTCAATTTCGATTACTGCGTGGTGCGCGCGCCGTTCACCGGCGTGATCACGACCAAGGATGCGCAGGTCGGCGAGATCATTTCGCCGTTCTCCGCCGGTGGCGGCTTCACCCGCACCGGCGTGGGCACGATCGTCGACATGGATTCGCTGGAAGTCGACGTCGACGTCAATGAGGCATATATCGGCCGGGTCAAGCCGGACATGTCGGCCGAGGCGGTGCTGGACGCCTATCCGGACTGGAAGATTCCGGCCCACGTGATCGCCATCGTGCCGACCGCCGATCGCGGCAAGGCCACCATCAAGGTGCGCGTGGCGCTGGAGCAGAAGGACGCGCGCATCGTGCCCGACATGGGTGTGCGGGTGTCGTTTCTTGAAGTGAAACCGCAGGCCGGTGCGCAGGCACCGCAGGGTGTACTGGTACCGGCGTCAGCGATCGTGCAGAGGGATGGTCACAGCGTGGTGTTCGTGGTCGAAGGTGGCCACGTGCAGCAGCGTGTCGTGAATCCGGCGGCGCAAGCCTATGGCGAGCTGCGTCTGCTGCCGATGGCGGTGAAACCGGGTGACAGCGTGGTGGTGTCGCCACCGGCAGGGTTGCACGACGGTTCGGACGTCCAGGTCGAACAAGGCAAATCATGACGCCTCGTCGATCAGTCGGCGTCTCATTCGTCGATATCTGGTCGAGTCAACAGATTTCTATCTTCATTGGAGAAACATGATGGGCACACTGATCGATATCCAGAACCTCGCCAAGACCTATGAGCGCGGCAAGCAGAAAGTCGAGGTGCTCCACCACGTCAACCTCGCAATTGCCGAAGGCGATTTCCTGGCGTTGATGGGGCCATCCGGCTCCGGCAAGACCACCTTGCTGAACCTGATCGGTGGCCTCGATACGCCAAGTGCCGGCAGCATCACCGTGGGCAGCCAGCGCATCGACCAGCTCGGTGGTGGCGCGCTGGCGAAATGGCGTGCATCGAATGTCGGCTTCGTCTTCCAATTCTACAACCTGATGCCGATGCTTTCGGCGCAGCGCAATGTGGAACTTCCCCTCCTGCTGACCAAGCTCTCCGGCGCCCAGCGCAGGAAGAACGCGTCGATCGCGCTGCAACTGGTGGGACTGGCCGATCGTGCCTCGCACAAGCCGAGCGAGCTGTCGGGCGGTCAACAGCAGCGTGTGGCGATTGCCCGCGCGATCGTCTCCGATCCCACCCTGCTGGTCTGCGACGAGCCGACCGGTGATCTGGATCGCCAGTCCGCCGAGGACGTACTCGGCCTGCTGCAGCAGCTCAATCGAGATCACGGCAAGACCATCGTGATGGTCACCCACGATCCGAAGGCAGCAGAATACGCCAGCCATACACTGCATCTGGACAAGGGTACTTTGGTCGAACAGACAACGGCGTGAGGAGACGACGATGAAATACCTTCATCTGATCTGGGCGGCGCTGTTCCGGCGCAAGACCCGCACGATACTCACCTTGGTGTCGATCATTGCGGCGTTCCTGCTGTTCGGCATGCTCGATGCAGTGCGCACGGGATTCGACCAGGCCGGCAACAGCGCGAATGGCGCCGAACGGCTGCAGACCGGCTCCCGGCTCTCCTTCATCCAGACCTTGCCGCAGTCGCTGGAGGCGCAGATTGCCAAGGTGCCGGGTGTGAAGATGGTGACCTATGCGAACTGGTTCGGGGGTGCCTACCAGGACCCGCACAACCAGGTCTTCAGCTTTGCGGTGGAGCCGAACTATCTCGATCTTTATCCGGAGATGGAAGTGAGCCCTGCCGAGCGCAAGGCGTTCGACGATACCCGTACCGGTGCACTGGTCGGCGAAAAGCTGGCTGAGCGATTCCACTGGAAGGTGGGTGACAAGATCCCGATGCAGTCGACGATCTTTCCGAACCACGAGGGCAGCAAGAACTGGACGTTCGACATCGTCGGCATCCTGCATTCGAAGGACAAGAAGGCCGGCGGTTTCTACGACCAGATGTTCCTGCTGAACTGGAAGTACTTCGACGAGACCACGCCATACAACCGCGGCACCGTGGGCTGGTATGTTACGCGTGTTACCGACGTGAATCAGGCCGATCGGGTGGCCAAGGCGATCGATGCGATTTCGGCCAACTCCGATCACGAGACGCGCACGCAGACCGAGGCCGCGGCTACCGCATCATGGATGAAGCAGCTGGCCGACATCGGCCTGATTGTCAGCTCGATCATGGGCGCGGTGTTCTTCACCCTGCTGCTGCTGTCGGGCAACACCATGATGCAGGCGGTACGCGAGCGTACCTCCGAACTGGCGGTGCTGAAGACGATCGGCTTTTCCAGCCAAAGCGTGCTGGCGATGGTGCTGGCCGAATCGGTGCTGCTGCTGTTGCTCGGCGGCGTGCTGGGCCTTGGCCTGGCGATGCTGATGGTGGGCGGTATCCAGTCGAAGATGGGTGGCGCGATACCGATGGCACCGCTGGATGCGGGCATCTGGATGCACGGGTTGCTGCTGATGATCGCGGTCGGCCTGCTGGTCGGCGCGTTGCCGGCGATCCGCGCGATGCGTCTGAATATCGTCGATGCACTGGCCGGCCGCTGAGGAGAACGAGCATGTTCCTGCACTTTCTGATGTTGTTGTTTTCCACCCTCGCGCTGGTGTCGGCGGTTTTCCTGGCGATCTGGATGCTGCTGACCCGGCAGGGCAGGCAGGCAGTTTCGATCACGTCGGTCGGCATCAGCACGCTCAGGCAGCGACTCGGCATGTCGTCGGTGATCGTGGTGGGTATCGCCGGCGTGGTAGCCGTCTTGGTCGCGTTGCTGGCGATGAGCGACGGCTACCGCGAGACACTGAACAAGACCGGCAGTGCCGATACCGCCATCGTGATGCGTGGCGCCTCCGCCTCCGAAGTGATGTCGGTACTTGATCACGACAGCGTCACCCTGATCCCGCAGGCCGTCGGCATCGCGAAGGATGCGAAGGGGCAGCCGATCGCCTCGCCCGAGCTGGTGGTCGCGGCCAACCTGCCGCTGAAAGGAGGCAGCGCGGACGACGAGGGCAGCGTGCAGTTGCGTGGTGTCGGTGAGCAGGCCTGGGCGGTGCGACCGAACCTGAAGATCATCGAGGGCCGCAAGTTCACTCCCGGCATGCGCGAGTTGATTGTCGGCAAGGGCGCGGCGAAGCAGTTTGCCGGACTGGAGCCGGGTCACGAGATCCGTCTCGGCAGCCAGATGTGGACCGTGGTCGGCGTGTTCGCCTCCGGCGACGCGATGGATTCCGAGGTATGGGGTGACGCGGGCGTGGTGGCCGACACGTATCGCCGCGGCAGCAGCCGCGCGTCGGTGACCGTGAAGCTGGCCGATCCCAAGGCGTTCGATGCCTTCAAGACCGAGCTGGAAGCGAATCCGCAACTCAAGGTGGATGTCAGCACCACGCTGGACTATTTCAGCAAGCAGTCCGAAGGCATGAGCACCTTCCTCACCGTGATCGGTATCGTGGTGGGCTCGATCATGGCGATCGGCGCGATCTTCGGCGCACTCAACTGCATGTTTGCCGCAGTCGCGGCACGTGCGCGCGAGATCGCCACGCTGCGCGCGATCGGTTTCCGCGGGCTGCCGGTGGTGGTGGCGGTGATGCTGGAAACCATGCTGCTGGCGTTGCTCGGTGGCTTGATCGGCGGCGTACTCGCGTGGCTGGTCTTCAATGGCTACAGCGCCTCCACGCTGGCGGCTGGCACGGTCGGCAAGCTCAGTTTCGAACTCAAGGTTTCCGCGGAGCTGTTGTGGGTCGGCCTGTTGTGGGCGCTCACGATCGGTTTCGTCGGGGGCCTGTTTCCCGCCGTGCGTGCGGCACGGTTGCCGGTGACTACGGCGTTGCGCGAGTTATGATCGACATGGGTTGAACGTTGCAGGAGGCAGGGATGCGTCAGGGACGATGGCTGATGGTGTTGCTGGTGTTCGCGTTGGGCGGTTGCACAACGTTTGTGGCGCGTCAGATCGAGCGACCGGGGCACGACAACCGGGCGCAGTTGGCGTGGTTCCGACAGGAGCTGAAGCGAGCCGATTTCCAGTTCGACGCCATGCACACACGGCAAGCTGTGCGCATGGCCTACTGGTACGGCCAGCCGCGCGCGTATGACTTCAGTGCCAACGTGCAGGAGCAGCGCAAGGATCATCACTACAGCCTCAAGTTCGATTACAAGTTCGGTGGCGAGCCAGCCAAGGCGCCCTTCTTGCCTGCGCGCGGCAGCGTAATCCTGCTGCATCCCTGGGGCATGGAAGGCTCGGCGCTGACGACCTGGGCGCTGCTGTTCGCCAGCGCCGGCTATACGGTGGTGATGCCCGACCTGCGCAGCCATGGCGAGTCGGACGATGCGCCGGTGGGCTATGGTCCGCGCGAGGCGGATGATATCGTCGATCTGGTGCACGATCTGCGTGCAGCAAACCGGCTACCGGGGCCGCTGTATCTGTTCGGGGTTTCCTACGGTGGCACGGTCGCGCTGTTCGCCTCGCCGAAGCTGGCGGACGTGCATGGAGTGATCGCGCTCGAGCCTTACGCCAATGCGGCGGCGGTCATCCGTCGTGCACCGGCCAGCGGTCTGTTCGGTTATCGCTGGCTGGCCTCATGGATCCGCCCGCGTGAAATGGATCATGCGATCCAGCGTGCGAGCCGACAGCTGGGCGTTGACCTGACTCAGATTGATCCGGGCGATGCGCTGGCGCACACGCCGTCATGCGCATTGATCCTGCGCGGCGCCGAGGACAACCTTATCGCGGGTGATGCATTGCGCGAGCTGGCCCGGCGCTCGCCGCGTGCGAGCTATGTGGAAGTGTCGGAGCAGGGACATTTGGACTTGCCGATGCGCACCGATCGCCTATTTCCGCCATTGCTCGACTGGATGCAGGCACTGTCGCCCGGCACCGGCGGCAGCTGCCCCGGATTCGCGCCGCTACCCTTCACGACAACTCCGTAGGAGCTCACTCTGGGTGCGATTGCCTTGAAGCTGATCTGGCCCAAGAGCATCGCGCACAGGGCGCACTCCTGTAGACGAGCTCGATTTTCGCCGAGGATCAATCCGCTCGCTCAGCGATCATGGTGGCACGCTGGTGTTGCCGGCAGGCGGTGTGGCATCACCGAGGCATCGACCACGTGCAGGCTCGCCACGCCATGCAGCAGACGCATGCTAGGCTTGCCGCGCCCTACGCTGGATGTGCCCGTGAGTCTGCCCCGCCAAGCCGTTGTGGAACAAGCTGCCGCGCCGACGCTGTCCGCGCTGGCGTTTTTTTTCGTGATGACTTCCTACTACATCGTGCGCCCGGTAAGGGATCAGTTGAGCGGCGCGGTCGGTTCGCAATCGCTGCCGCTGTTCTATGGCGCGGTCTTCGCGGTGATGTTGCTGCTGACGCCAGTGTTCGGCCTGCTGGTCGCGCGCTTTCCGCGAAAGCAGCTGCTGGGCTGGAGCTACAGCTTCTTCATCGTCTGCCTGTTCGCCTTCGTGCCCGCGTTCGTTGCGCAGGACCGCATCGGCGCGCGCGAGCTGGGTGTGGTGTTCTTTGTCTGGGTCAGCGTGTTCAACCTGTTCGTGGTGTCGCTGTTCTGGAGCTTCATGGCCGACATCTTCAACAGCGGCCAGGCGCGGCGGGTGTTTTCACTGATCGCCTTGGGCGGCATGGCCGGGGCGATCTTCGGCCCGCTGGTGACCAAGCTGCTGGTGCAGCTGATCGGCGTGGCACCGCTGCTGGTGGTATCGGCATTGGCGTTGACGCTGGCACTGGTGCTGCTGCTGCGACTTTCCGCGCAGCACGATCGGCAGGCGGGCAGTCGTGGTGACGAGGCGATCGGCGGCTCGCTGTGGGCCGGCATCAGGGAGCTGTGGTCGCGCCCGTTCCTGCGCTACATGGCTTTGCTGATGTTGTTCGGCGACGGCATCGGCACGCTGGCTTATGCGCTGGTGGCCGACTATGCCAAGGCGCATTTCATCAGCACGGTCGCGCGCACTTCGTTCTACAACGACCTGGATCTGGCGACCAACTTGCTTGGCGCGGCGCTGCAGCTGAGCGTGACGCCGTGGTTATTGGTGCGTCGCGGCGCCGGCTGGGGACTGGTCCTGCCATCGCTGGTGAATCTGGCCCTGTTGGCCGTGGTGGCGCTGATCGGTGGTGGCAACGTCAGCTTCTTCGGTTACAGCGTGCCACTGCTGCTGGCGGTGATGCTGGTGATCACGCGTGGCTTCGCCTATGGCATGACCAAACCAGCCGTGGATGCGCTGTATACGCGGGTACCGCGCGAGACGCGCTACAAGGGCAAGAATTTCGTCGAAACCGCGGTATGGCGGTTTGGCGATGTGGTGGTCACCAGCGCCGTCAGTGGCTTGCGCACGCTGGGTTGGGGCGTTGGTGGGTTGGCGTTGCTGGGCGCCGGTGTCGCTGCGCTGGCGGCCGTGGTAGCACGGCGCGCCGGCTGGTCGCCGGATCTGGCGCCGGACGAACACACGCACGTCGGCAAGGGTGCGAAGGCACCGGTTTGAGTCGCTGCTTTCCCGGCGGCTCAGTGAACCAGAGTCCCCCGTAGCGCTTCAACTGGTGATATACCGCTGCAAATGCTCGATCTGTTCGGCTTGCGCGTCGATCACCGCCTTGACCAGGTCGCCGATCGAGATCACCCCGACTACTGCATTGCCCTGCACGACCGGCAGATGGCGAATTCGACTGTCGGTGCACAGGCGCATGCAGTCGAACACATCGGTATCCGGGCCGACGGTCACCGGTTCGCTGCTCATGATGTCGGATACGGCGGTCTGCGATGACGATCGACCCTGCAGGATCACCTTGCGTGCATAGTCGCGTTCCGACACCACGCCGACCAGTCGCTCGCCACGCATCACCAGCAAGGCACCCACCCGGTGTTCCGCCATGCGCTTGATGGCTTCGAGTACCGGTGCTTCCGGCGCAATGCTGAAGATCGTGCTGCCCTTGCTTTCCAGCAGATGCTTGACCTGACTCATGCCTGGATCTCCGCCGGCCCCCGGGCGGGCCGTCTGTGGCGAGTCTAGCGCGGGCATCGGCCCGGGGTGTAGTAAAGCCGTGAAGCCGTGGCGCGAATGCGACGCTCAGCGCGGGTCGCGCGGCAACCGTTGTTCCTCGACGAAATACAGTGGTCGCTGCTTGCTCTCGGCGTAGTTGCGGCCGAGGTATTCGCCGATCACGCCGAGCGCCAGCAACTGCACGCCACCGAGGAACAGGATCACCAGCATCAAGGTGGGATAGCCGCGTACCTGGTCGCCGTACCGCAGCGCATGAATCAGTACCCAGGCGCCATAGACGAAGGCGAGCATGGCGGAGGCCAGCCCGACCCAGGTGGCCAGCCGCAGCGGCGCCGTGGAGAATGAAGTAATGCCCTCGATCGCCAGTTGGCCCAGCCGCCAGTAGTTCCATTTTGTCTGGCCGGCAAGACGCGGATCGCGCAGATATTGCACGGAGGTTTGCCGATACCCGATCCAGCTGAACAGACCTTTCATGAAGCGCTGGCGTTCGCGCAACTGGCCCAGTGCGTCCAGCGCGCGCCGCGAGAGCAGGCGGAAATCGCCGGTATCGCGCGGTATCGTCGTATCGGACAGTCGCTCCATGCTGCGATAGAACGCCGCGGCGGTGAATCGCTTGAAGCCGCTCTCGCCCTGGCGCGCACTGCGGGTGGCATACACCACGTCGTACCCGGCCTGCCATTGCTCGACCAGCGCGGGGATCAGCTCGGGCGGGTCCTGCAGATCGGCGTCTATCACCACGGCCGCATCGGCGGTGACGGCGTCGAGGCCGGCGGTCAGTGCGGCCTCCTTGCCGAAGTTGCGCGACAGCTTGAGTGCGCCGGTGCGCGGATCGGTCGCGACCAGCGATTCGATGATCGACCAGGTGTCGTCGCGACTGCCGTCGTCGACATAGAGCACGCGGGCATCGAGCGGCAACGCATCGAGTACCTTGCGCAGCCGCTGATGGAACAGCGCCAGTACGGCGGATTCGTTATAGGCGGGAACAACGACGGTGAGTTGCGGCATGGGCAGGACCCGCGAGATTGGACTTCATGCTAACCAACTGCCCGTGTCGGGGCGAGGGCGTCGTTCAATGCGGCCGGCGTGGTGGCGCATGACCCTCGATATACGCCGGGCCGCCAAGCTGATTCATCTGCTGCTGGATCCAGCCGGCGCGCCGCAGCACATAGGCGCTGGGGCGATCCGCGCGCAGCCGCCGCGGGTTGGGCAGCACCGCCGCCAGCCGTGCCGCCTGTGCCGGATCGAGTCGTGCCGGTGAGGCATGGAAATAGACGTCGCTGGCTGCGCCCACGCCATAGATGCCGTTGCCCAGCTCGGCGATGTTCATGTAGACCTCGAGAATGCGCTGCTTCGGCCAGGTCAGTTCGATCAGCACGGTGAAATATGCTTCCAGCCCCTTGCGCACGAAGCTGCGACCGTTCCACAGGAACAGGTTCTTGGCGGTCTGCTGGCTGATCGTGCTGGCGCCGCGCAGGCGTTTGCCGTCGTCGGCCGCATCCACTGCACTCTGGATGGAATCGAAGTCGAAGCCGTGGTGATACGGAAACTTCTGGTCCTCGCCGGCCACCATCGCCAGCGGCACGTAAGGCGATACCTGCGGCCACGGCACCCAGTGCTGCTGCAGGTGGAAATCCTTCTCGCCGTGGATCCACGCGCCGAGCTGGCGCTCGAGCATCATCGCCGACGTCCACGGCGGCACGAAGCGCAGCACGATCACCGCCAGCCAGCTGAGTGCCAGCCACGCCAGCGCAAGGATCGCCAGCGGGCGCAGCAGGCGATTCAGCAACGGTCGACGAAATGGCAGCGGCATGGCGGTACGCGAAGAGGGATGCCGGCAGTATAAGAGTGTTGTCCCGGCCGCATTACGCCCCCATCTGTGCCGGCTGACCCCAAGAGGACACTAGCCGTGGAAAACCTGCCCGTCGACGATGTGCTGCACCGATTCCTGCTTGAACGCGCCGGCGTGCGCGGTGTGCTGGTGCGGCTGGGTCCGGCGTGGCGTGAAGTGGCCGGCCGCGCGGAGTATCCGCCGGCATTGCAGGCGATGCTGGGCGAGACGCTGGCGGCCAGCGCGCTGCTGACCGGCAACATCAAGCTGGACGGCGCGCTGTCGGTGGAAGTGAAGAGCAGCGGTGCGCTGCGCCTGCTGTTTGCCGAATGCAGCGATCAGGGCCGCCTGCGTGGTCTGGCACGCTGGAACGATCCGTTGCCCGCGCCACTGATGCTGGACGGGCTGCCCGACGCCAGCATGGCAATCACCATCGGCAACGTGGAGCGTGGTCAGCGCTACCAGGGCCTGGTCGACCTGTGCCATGCGGACGTGGCCGCGGCGCTGGAGAATTACTTCATCCAGTCCGAACAGCTGCCTGCACGCATCCTGCTTGCGGCCGACGGCGAACATGCCGTCGGCCTGATGTTGCAGAAGCTGCCGGACGAAGGTGGCCATGCCGCCGCGCAGGACGACGATGCCTGGAGTCGCGTCGTGCATCTGACTGCCACGCTGGGTCGCGACGAGCTGCTGGCCAGTGCGCCGGAGCAACTGCTGTACCGGCTCTATCATGAGGAGTCGGTGCGCCTGTTCGAGCCGCGCGTACTGGCATTCGGCTGCAGCTGCAGCCGCGAACGGGTGGCCGGGATGCTGCGTTCGCTCGGTCGCGACGAAGTCGAGGCAGCGCTGGCAGCGCGTGGTGACGAGATCGAGGTGGTCTGCGAATTCTGCGCGCAGCGTTATCACTTCGATCGCATCGATGCCGAGCTTCTGCTTGGAGAGGGCGTGACGCCAGTCGTGCCGGATACCACGCAGTGATCGCAGTAAGGTGCTCCGACGACCGGATTCACCGACGCTCAGGCTCGCAGTAGCGGGTTGTCCTTGCCCAGCCAGGTTCGGGCCGGCTGGGGTGTGGCAAACAGGAAGCCCTGACCATAGCGACAGCCGACCCGTAGCAGGGCTTGTCGCTGCGATTCCTCCTCGATGCCTTCGGCGATCACTTTCATCTGCAACGAGTCGGCCAATACCTGGATGGCACGTACCAGCGCCAGTCCCTGGGTTTCCTCGTCGCCTTGCGGCAGCTCGGTGATGAAAGATCGGTCGATCTTCAGCGTCTCGAACGGGTACTGATGCAGATAGCTGAGCGAGGAATAGCCCGTGCCGAAATCGTCGAGCGCGATGCCGATGCCGTGGCTGCGCAGGTTTTTCAGCATCTGCTTGACCTGGGTGGGGTTCTCAAGCAGGGCGTGCTCGGTGACCTCGATGCGGATGCAATGGGGCGGCACGGCGTATTGCTCGAACAAGGCAAGCAGCCGCTGGTCGAGGTCGACCGAGCGAAAATGCCGGCCGGAGACGTTGATGCTGATGAAGCCCTCGGTGCCGATCAGACGTACGGCTTGGGTGCAGACCTGTTCGAAGATCTGCCAGTCGATGGCCTCGGCACAGCCACATTCCTCGGCGATCAGCAGGAAGTCGTGCGGTGTCAGCAGGCCGCGTTCGGGATGATGCCAGCGCAGCAATGCCTCGTAGCCGACGACGCGACGGTCGTCGAGCTCGACGATGGGCTGGTAGAACGGTTCGAATTCGTTGCGACTGAGCGCATGGCGAAGATCACTCTCCATGTCGAGCAACGATAGTGCCTCGCGACGAAGGCGATCGTCGAACAGTGCCGCGCGATGACGGCCGCCATCCTTCGCGTTGTACATCGCCGCATCCGCATCGCGCAGCAGTTCCTCCGGTTGCCGGTAGTGCGCGCCGGACAGCGCAATGCCTATCGATGCGGAGGTGAAGATCTCCTTGGTGCCAAGCCGGAACGGCGTCTGCAGCTCGTTGATGATGCGTTCGGCAATCAGCGTGGCCTTGCCGGTGTTACTGATGCCTTCAAGCAGCACCGCGAATTCGTCGCCGCCCAGGCGCGCGACCACATCGCGGGTCTTCAGGCAGGCGCGGATGCGGCCGCCGACCTGGAACAGCAGATCATCGCCGACCAGGTGTCCCACTGAATCGTTGATCACCTTGAAACGGTCCAGGTCGATGAACAGCACGGCGAACTGCTCGCCCGGGTTAGCGACACAGCGCTGCATGGCGTGTTCCAGTCGCTGCAGCAGCAGGGTGCGATTGGGCAGTCCGGTCAGCGAGTCATGCAGCGTCTCGTATTTCAGCCGGCGCTCGACGCGCTCGCGCTCGGCGATCTGTTCGCGCAGGTCGCGATTGGCCAACGCCAGTGCGCGGGTGCGTTCGGTGACGCGGCGCTCCAGACCGGCATAGGCCTGCCGCAGCGATGACGCCGCCTGTTTGCGCTGCAGTGCATTGGCGATGTGGTAACTGACGAAAGTCAGCAGTTCCTGGTCGCGCTCGCTGTAGGTGTGCTCGGGCGAATAGCTCTGCAACGCCAGCACGCCCATTGCCTTGCCGCCCCATACCAGCGGCACGCCCAGCCAGCACACCGAGGGCGAGCCGAAATGGCTGATCTCACCTGCCGCCACCAGACGGGCAATGTCCTGCGGGTGGGCCAGCAAGGGCCTGGCGTGGCGCAGCACATATTCGGTGGCGCCGCGACCGTGCGCGCGTGGCGGCCGCACGCTGTCGACATCGTCCACCGAGTAGGGGAAGGTCAGTTGTCCGCTTTCCTCATCGAGCAGCGCGATGTAGAAATTGCGCGCGTACAGCAGGCCGCTGATCACCTGGTGCATGGTCGCGTAGAATTTTTCCAGGCTCTCCGAAGTGTTGGCCAGCTCGGCAATGCGGAACAACGCAGCCTGCAGCCGCTCGCCGCGCTGGCGTTGCAGGACCTGCTGGCGCAGCACACGATTGGCCTCGCGCAGCGCTGCAGTGCGATCAGTCACCCGGCGGCCCAGCTCGATATGTGCCTCGCGCCGTTCCAGCGCAGTCTGCACGTGCTGGGCGACGTAGTTCAGCAGCTCCAGATCCTGCTGCGAATAATGGGTGTCGGCGCGATAGCTTTGCACCACGATGCCACCCACCACGCTGCCGCCGCGCAACAGCGGCACGCCCAGCCAGTGTTCGCAGCTCGGGCCGACCAGCATGAAATGGTCGCCGAGCTGCTGCCTCAACTCGTCGATCGAGCCCAGCAGCGGCCGACCTTCCTTCAGCAGGTTCCAGGTCAGGCTGTGCAGCATGTCGCGCAGCGGCAGATCCTGATCAGGCGGCGGCGGGTCGGTGTCGGCGATGTCGACGTAATAGGGAAAGCGGATGCTGTCGGTGGCCGTGTCGTACAGCACGATGTAGAAATTTTCGGCATACATCAGGCTGCTGACGATGGCGTGCAGCGAATGCATCATCTCGGGCGTGTCGTGCCCGGCGCCAGCCTGTTCGGCAATCGCATAGAGAGCGCGCTGCAACCGCTCGGCCAGCGCCAGACGCGAAATGGCCTCGTACAGACGGCTGGTCTCGGCAAGCTGGCGCAGCCGGGTATCAGCCAGGCGCCCCAGCCAGGACAGCGGGCCACGCACACCGTCAGGCAGCGGCAGCCCGGCGGTGGTTTCCAGCGAAAGCATCCGCGGCCCCTGGGGATCCTCTGCCAGGTCGAGCTGGCTGCCGCCGGGCAGGTGGTCAGCTTGTTCATCCATGCGACGCCAGTGCAGCCGGCCGTGGATGCCGAGATTGCCGAGCATCTGCTCGCAGATTTCCATCACGCTGGCAGCATCGGCTGCCTCGAACAGTTGTTCGACAGCTCCGTACAAGGCCGCAAGATCCCGCGCCACCGGAGGGGGCTGAGATGGGCGTATCGTCGGAGTGGCGCTCATCGGGCTGTGGTCGTTTCCGGGACAATCCGGCAGGATCGATGTCAAAAGCCTTTATAACGTGTAAGTCGACCCTGTCGCCAGCGATCCGGCACCAGGATCAGGAACCTGCGCAAGGTCGTACTGGTCGAAGCATCGTACAAGGACCTTTTTTTGTGCGTTGGGGCCGATTTGGGGGTGTTAGTAAAATGTAAAACGAGATATACTGCGTGCCTGTTTCCGTTCTTGAATGAGTGGCTCTTCCAAGTCATGCGTCGTCTCTGCGCCCTGCTGATCTTCCTGTTGCCGCTTGTTGCGGCCGGGCAGTCCGTGGGCGGCGATAACGCGGTGGCGCAACAACTACTGACGCAACCGTCGAAAGTCGCGCCCGGCACGGTGCCACTGTGGCGTGGTACGGATGGTCGCCTGCTGACGCTGAAGGCTGACCGCAGCCTCGGTGCGGATGCCCAGATCCAGAATGCACCGCTGGCGCTGCGCGCCGTTGATGCGGCAACGGTCACGACGACGGGGCTGCAGTACGGATTGGCTCCGAATCTGCAGGCTCATGCCGAAGTCAGCCAGCATTCGTGGGTCAACCAGCCGTTACGCATCATCAGCAGCGAAGTGGGCGCTACCTATGCGGCCGGGCGTTACAGCCTTGGCGTGAGCGTCGGCGCCAACAGCACGCCTGACAACGGCAGCGCGTTGCTGCCGCGGGTACTGCCCGGCGTCGTTCCAGGTGTCGACGGCCTGAGCGGTTTCGACAACAGTTCGCAATTGAATGCACGTGGTCGGCTTGCTCTGGACAGCAGCAGCGGAATCGATCTGGGTGCCAGCGTCGGTCGCATCCATCTGCTGCCGGGCAACCTGCTCGGCGTCAATACGCTGGATCAGAAGGCGCTGAGTTTTGGCGTCGATCATGGCTCATTGAGCGGGGTCCTGATTGGTCGCACCGTGCAGCCGGATGCCAGCATTCCAGGCAGCCTGAATGCAGATCGGCGCTGGAACAGCATTGATCTCGGTGTGACCTGGCGCCTGCCGTGGCGCGGTTCGCTGAGCGTCGGTGCGCAGAACCTGTGGTCTTCCGGCACGCCTGCCAACACGCCTGCAGGCCCCGAGCCGGATCAGTCGCGTACACCCTACGTGCAATATCACCAGGATCTCTGATCCACGGATTGCCGGGCTGCCGGTTTGCTGACGCCGTCGCTGCCGCGACGGCGTTTTCGTTTGTGATGCCTGACTAGGCTTGTGCCTAGTCCTGCCTGCGGATGCGCAAGTCACCACTGAAGGTTTCGACGTTGATGGTGCCGCGGCCATCGCCGAGGCGTGCATCCAGGCTGCTGCCGGGGCCGTGCTCGGGTTTCTCCAGCGTACCGAAATCACTGCGCAGGTCGCCACTGAAACTGCTGGCGTGCAGGCTGCCGGAGGTGTTTGCAGGCAGTTGCAGTTGCACGTTGCCGCTCATGCTGTCGATGCCCAGCGTGCCACCGGCAGTGATCGCACCGCTCAGCTGCACATTGCCGGATACCGTGCTGAGCGTGAGTTTCTTCCACGGGCCGCCATCGGCCTGGATGCGACCGGAAATGGTCTGCAATTTCACGTCGCTGCCGAGTGCAGGCGCCAGGATGTCGCCACTGACGGTCTGCAGGTCGGCCTGCTCGGCATGCCCGGCCAGCTCGATACCACCGCTGACGCTGTCGACTTTCAGTGCTGGCGTGCGTGCATTGATGCGCGCCCTGCCGCTGACTGTGTTGACCTTGATCGTGCCGCCATCGATGCCGTCGATCACCAGTGGTGCGCTGATCACACCAATGTCGAGCGAGGCGCCCCGGGGCACGTGCAATTCCAGCGTGGTGGGTCCCATGCGGTTGTCGCCGCTCCAGTTGAACCAGCCGGAGCCGCCCTGCGGTTCGACCTTGATGGTGAGGTTTCCGTTGTTGCCGGTGATTGCCAGCGGCTTGGCGCCTTCGCCGAGCTGACCGCCAACCTGCACCTCGTTGCGATCCCATGCAGTCACGGTCACGGTACCGGCGATATTGCTGACACTGACCTGGACGTTCGGTGTGGCGTCGTGGTTCAGTTGGATCGGCGTGCCGGCCAGAGCGTGGCCGACGCAAAGGCAGAGCAGCAGGGGAGCGTAGCGGGCGGTCTTCATGATCATTCCTGGGGTTCAGCCGGCCTGTCCGGCCAGTTGGCGCAGTTGTGTCTGCTGATGTTCGGTACGGTCGAGCAGGCGCTGCAATGCGGGTGAGTCGGGGGCCTGCTGGATCGCGAGCTGCAATTCCATGCGTGCAGCGTCCAGCTCGACCGCGGCACCCGCAAAACGCGGATCTGCAGGCTTCCAGGGTGTCGCTGCGGCATCGGCCAGCGGGGTTGCCGCCGGTGCATGTCGCAGATGCCAGCCGATGCTGCCGGCCAGCAGCAGCGACGCCGCAAGGCTGGCGGCCACCACCCAGCGCGCCGGGCGTGCACGCGGATGTACGGGTGTAGCGGGTGACCTGGTGGCGTTGACGTCATCCAGTGCGGTCTCGATCGCGGCCCACAGGTCGTGCTGTGGCGCGAGTGGCTGGCGCAGGTCGCGCAATTGCCGGTGCCATTCGAATTCGTTCATGAGCTTTCTCCCAATGCCTTGCGCAGCAGGCCACGGGCGCGGTGCAGTTGCGCCTTCGACGTGCCGACCGCCATGTCCAGTTCGCTGCCGATATCCTCATGTCGCCAACCCTCGATATCGTGCAGTACCAGCACGGCGCGCGCGCGCGGCGGCAGTCGGCTGATCGCACGCTCCAGTTCTTCGCGCTCGGCAGCGCAGAACGGGGTTTCGCCGGGGTCCGGCAGCTGTTCGTCGTCGAGCATGCTGACCGGATCGGCGCCGCGCGCACGGATGTCCATCAGTGCCACGTTCACCGCAAGCCGGTACAGCCACGTGCCGAACGCGCTCTCGTGACGAAATCCCGGCAGCTTCTGCCACGCCCGGATGAAGGCGTCCTGGGTCAGGTCCTCGGCGCGGGCATGGTCGTAGCCGGCCAGCCGGTAGACCGCACCATGCACACGACCGACGTGCAGCCGGTACAGTCGCTGGAACGCGTGGCGATCACCGGCAGCCGCGGCGTGCACGTCATCGGTGTCGTTGGCTCCCGGCGGGGCAGGCGACATGGAGCTTCCAATGGCAGGGCAGGCGGTGATCATCTTGCCAGCTTGGATGCGCCGTTGCGCGAAAGGGTTTGCATCGTGGCCGCGGGGCGATGTCATCACGCCGGCACGTGCGGGTCGCGGGAACCCGCGCCGTGCCGGCGTTCGATCAGGAGGCTGCGGTTTCGCGCTGCGGTTGCACGTCGTTGGCGAGCGCACTGGCCACCCGCTGCTGCTCCTTGCGCAGGCGTTCGGGCAGCTGCGGCGTGAAGCTGTCGAGATAGGAGCCGATGGCAGCAAGTTCGGCCTGCCAGCCGGCATTGTCCACATCGAGCAATTCGCCGAGGTGGGCGCGATCGAGCGTGACTCCGTCCAGCTTCAGTTCGGCAGCGGCCGGCAGGGTGCCGATCGGCGTTTCGACGCCGGTCACGCGATCCTCGACGCGGTTGATCATCCACTCCAGCACGCGCAGGTTGTCGCCGAAACCCGGCCACAGGAACTTGCCGTCCTTGCCCTTGCGGAACCAGTTGACGTGGAACACCTTCGGCAGCTTGGCGCCGGGTTGGTCAAACGACAGCCAGTGGGCGAAGTAGTCGCCGTAGTGATAGCCGCAGAACGGCTTCATCGCCATCGAGTCGCGGCGCAGCACGCCGACTGCACCGGTGGCGGCGGCAGTGGTTTCCGAACCCATCGCGGCGCCCATCAGCACGCCATGCGTCCAGTCGCGGGCCTCCATCACCAGCGGCAGCAAAGACGGGCGGCGGCCACCGAACACGATCGCGCTGATCGGCACACCCTGCGGTGCTTCGGCCTGTTCCGACCAGGTCGGGCACTGCTTCGCGCTGACGGTAAAGCGGGAATTCGGATGCGCAGCCGGGCCATGGGCCGGATCGTACGCACGGCCCTGCCAGTCGGTGACCGGGGTGCCGGGCAGGCCTTCCCACCACGGCTGGTTGTCGGCGGTGACGGCGACATTGGTGAAGATGGTGTCGTGCGAGATGCTTTTCAGCGCGTTCGGATTGGTGCCATCGCTGGTACCCGGTGCCACACCGAAGAAGCCGGCCTCCGGGTTGATCGCGTATAGCCGTCCATCCGCTCCGGGGCGCATCCAGCAGATGTCGTCGCCGACCGTCCAGACCTTCCAGCCGTCCTCGCGATAGCCTTCCGGCGGTATCAGCATGGCGAGGTTGGTCTTGCCGCAGGCGGACGGGAAGGCGGCGGCGATGTAATGCGTTTCGCCTTGCGGGTTTTCGATACCGACGATAAGCATGTGTTCGGCCAACCAGCCTTCGCTGCGCGCCTGGTGGCTGGCGATGCGCAGTGCATGGCATTTCTTGCCCAGCAGCGCGTTGCCGCCGTAGCCGGAACCGTAGGACTTGATCGAGAGTTCGGCCGGGAAGTGCATGATGAAGCGGCGTTCGGGATCGAGTTCGCCGGTGGAATGCAGGCCCTTGATGAACGTGCCGCTCGAGAGCAGTCCCTCGCGCTCGATGCGCGCCTGCGCGGCAGCGCCCATGCGCGTCATGATCTTCATGTTGGCGACCACGTACGGGCTGTCGGTGATCTCCACGCCGCAGCGGGCCAGCGGTGAATCGATCGGCCCCATGCAGTAGGGGATCACGTACATCGTGCGGCCTTCCATGCAACCGTCGAATAGTGCGTCGATCTTCGCGTGCGCCTCGATCGGATCCATCCAGTGGTTGTTCGGGCCGGCATCTTCCTGTTGCGGGTGACAGACCAGGGTGAGGTGTTCGACGCGAGCAACGTCGGTGGAATGGGAACGATGCAGATAGCAGCCCGGATGGGTTTGCTGGTTCAGCTCGATCAGGGTGCCATCGGCCAGCATCTGCTGCACGAGCGACCGGTATTCGGCATCCGAGCCATCGCACCAATGAATCTCCTTGGGGCGCGTCAGAGCCGCCACCTCATTCACCCAGTGCTCAAGTGCTTCCAGCTTGCTCGCCATCGTATTCCTCTAAGGTCTTAGGAAAAAAAAGAACTGGAACGGTAGTTTACAGCAACTGGTATTGCAAGGTTCCACGCAACAAAAATCGCCGGGAGCGATTTTTGACATCGTGCCGGCGAAGGCTCGAAAGGCGGCGGTCGGGGGTGGAGGTCGCAAAAACGGCGCCATCTGGCGCCGTTCGGATGCAATCGCGGAAGTGTCGCTATCAGGCTGGGATCAGGGTCGCGATCATGTGCTCGACGTAGGCGTCGAATTCCTCGTGGTTGATCCGCGGCAGCCCCAGCGTGAAGTTCAACTGCAGGAAGCCGACATAGGCGGCATAGGTCAGCCGTGCCCGGTTCAGTGCCTGGGCTGCGGGCAGGCCAGCCTCGCGGTAAGCGGTATCCAGAAACTCCATGCGCCGTTGCGACACGCGCGCCATCACCGGCACCACCTGCGGATGATCCAGCGCCTTCAATAGCGCGGCATAGACTCGATGTGGCTGTAGCTCGTGCGCAACGCGGCGGAACAATTCGGGCAGGCGCTTGCGCGGATCGGCGATCTGTTCGATCTGGCCGAGTACCTCGCGTTCACCGTATTGCTCCCAGCGTTCCAGCGCGGCTTGCAGCAGGGCTTCGCGGGTGCGGAAGTGCCAGTAGAAGCTGCCCTTGGTCACGCCCAGTTGGCGTGCCAGGGCCTCCACGGCCAAGGCGCCCACGCCTTGTTCGGCGATCAGGTTGAGGGCGGCGAGTTCCCAATCTTCGGCCGACAGGCGGGTGCGTTCTGGCTTGCTGCTGACATTCATTTGCGTATGGTAGCGATACCCTGCGGGTTTGTAATCTGCACAGGGCAAGGTGTTTGAAATACATGGCTATTTGCCGCGAACAAGGTGGTCGCGACGCGCACGTATTGACGGCGCTTGCCGGGGCGATCCATACTCAACCGTATGGTTAACCCGACTCACGCCTCGGCTGTCCTCAGCCGTTTCCCAGTTGCCGACCTGAATCTGGCGGTGGAGACGCGTCGCCCGGACGGCAGCCCGACACTGCTGTTTGCGCATGGTTTCGGCCAGACCCGTGGTGCCTGGAATGGTGCAGCCACGGCGCTGGCTGCCGCAGGCTGCCGCTGCGTGACGTTCGACAGCCGCGGTCATGGCGAAAGCGACCGTGTACCTGGTGGCGCGGATCCTCACAGCGGTTACCACATGGATCAGTTTGCCGACGACTTGCAACGGCTGGCCGCGGCGCAGCCGGAGCCGCCGATCCTGGTCGGTGCCTCGATGGGTGGCCTGCTCGGGATCGTGATCGCCGGCGAGGTGCGCCCGGCACCATTCAGAGCGCTGGTACTGGTCGACATCACGCCGCGCTGGGAAACCGCCGGGGTGGAACGCATCCTTGCCTTCATGCAGGCGCATCCGGACGGCTTTGCCGATTACGCCGAGGCTTCCGAACAGATTGCGGCCTATCTGCCACAGCGGCGTGAGCGCAAGAGCGAGGAACAATTGCGCCCGCTGCTGCGCGAAGGCGCCGATGGCCGCCTGCGCTGGCACTGGGACCCGGCCCTGCTGGCCGGCGACCTGGTGCAGGAGAGCGAACGTTACCAGCCGCTCCTGCAGGCGGCGGCGGCGAAAATCGATGTGCCCGTGCTGCTGCTGTCTGGCGCGCGCAGCGATGTGGTGTCGCGCACCACCGTCGACGAATTCCTGCAATTGGTGCCGCATGCGCAGCATGTGGAACTGTCGCATGCCACCCACATGGTGGCGGGCGATGCGAATGATGCGTTCACGCGCGAAGTCGTGCGCTTCGTGCAAAGTCTGGATCCATCAGCTGACCGGTTGCGTGCCGGCGCTGTTCAACCGTGATGAGGTGCTGAGATGTCCGTGATACTGACCCTGCTGGCGGCGCTGATAGCCACCGGTGCCTGTGCCTACCACCGCACCAGCCTGCGCATCTGGGCGATCGCCACGATCGCAGCCACGCTGGTGGTCGGCCTGCTGGCCGGAGCGATATGGACAATGCTCATCCTGCTGATCGTCGAGGCGGCGATTGCCGTTCCGCTGCTGCTGCCGGATTTCCGTCGCCGCCAGATCAGCGCGCCCCTGCTGAAAATGTTTGCCAAGGTCACGCCGAAGCTGTCGGAGACCGAGCAGACCGCCCTGGAGGCGGGCACGGTCGGTTTCGAGGGTGAGCTGTTCTCCGGCAAGCCGGACTGGCACGAGCTGCTGAAGCAGCCGAAGCCCGAGCTGAGCGTGGAGGAACAGGCCTTTCTCGATGGTCCGGTGGAAGAGCTGTGCGGGATGATCGACGATTGGCAGATCACCCACGAGCTGGCCGACCTGCCGCCGAACGTGTGGGACTTCATCAAGAAAAATCGCTTCTTCGGCATGATCATCCCGAAGCAGTACGGCGGCCTGCAATTCTCCGCGCTGGCGCATTCGGCGGTGCTGCAGAAACTCAACAGCATGTCGGCCACGGTGGCCTCGACGGTGGCGGTGCCGAACTCGCTCGGGCCGGCCGAGCTGCTGCTGCACTACGGCAGCGACGAGCAGAAGAGCCACTACCTGCCGCGCCTGGCCGTGGGCGAGGAAATTCCCTGCTTTGCGCTGACCGGCCCGTATGCCGGCTCCGACGCCACCTCGATCCCCGACATCGGCATCGTCTGCAGGCGGGTCGTCGATGGCGTCGAGACGCTCGGCATCAAGCTGACCTTCGACAAGCGCTATATCACGCTGGCGCCGGTCGCCACGGTAGTCGGGCTGGCCTTCCGCATGTACGACCCCGAGCACCTGCTCGGCGACAAGGAGGATCTCGGCATTACCCTGGCGCTGCTGCCACGTTCCACTCCGGGGCTGCAGATCGGCCGTCGTCACTTCCCGCTGAACATCCCGTTCCAGAATGGCCCGATTCACGGCAAGGATGTCTTTGCGCCGCTGTCGGTGCTGATCGGCGGCCCGCAGATGGCCGGCCACGGCTGGCGCATGCTGGTCGAGTGCCTGTCGGTGGGACGCGCGATCTCGCTGCCGTCCAACGCCACCGGCGGCATGCGCGCCTCGGCGCTGGCCACCGGCACGTATGCGCGCATGCGCAAGCAATTCGGTTTGGCAGTGGCTCGCTTCGAAGGCGTCGAGGAGGCGCTGGCGCGCATCGGCGGCCTCACTTACGCCACTGCGGCGCTATCGCGCGCCACGGCGGCGGCAGTCGACCGCGGCGAGAAGCCGGCGGTGCCGTCGGCGATCGCCAAGTATCACGCCACCGAATGGGCGCGGCAGATCGCCAGCGACACCATGGATGTGCACGGCGGCAAGGCGGTGCAGCTGGGGCCGAAGAACTACGCCGGCCGCGGCTGGTCCAGTGTGCCGATCGCGATCACGGTGGAAGGCGCGAACATCATGACGCGCAGCCTGATGATCTTCGGCCAGGGTGCGATCCGCTGCCATCCGTACGTGCTGAAGGAAATGCAGGCATTGTCGATCGCCGACCGCGGCGAGCAGCTGAAGACATTCGACCGCCTGCTGTTCGGCCATATCGGTTTCGGTATCTCCAACGCGGTGCGCAGTCTCACGATGGGCCTGACCGGTGCGCGCATCGGCGAGACTGCTGGCGATGCCTATACCCGTCGCTACTACCGCAAGCTTGACCGCTATTCCGCCGCACTGGCGTTGTGTGCCGACGTGTTCATGGGTGTGCTCGGCGGCAAGCTGAAGTTCAAGGAGAAGTTGTCGGCGCGTCTGGGTGATGTGCTGAGCTATCTGTACATTGCCAGCAGCATGCTCAAGCGCTACGAGGACACCGGCCGGCCGGAAGCGGATCGTCCGTTCCTGGCGTGGGGCTTCCACGAGTGCATGTGGCTGATCCAGAACGCGCTGGACGGCGCCATCCGCAATTTCCCCGTGCGTCCCGTGGCGTGGCTGTTGCGTGCGCTGGTGTTCCCGCTGGGTCGTCGCGAAGTGCCGCCATCCGACCGTCTCGGCCGGCGCGTCGCCGCGCTGCTCACGGCACCGAATGATGCGCTCGATCGTCTCACTGACTGGGTCTACACCACGCCGACGGCGAACAACACGATCGGCCGCATGAAAGCGCTGTTGCCCGACGTGATCGCCGCCGAGCCGGTCGACCGCAAGTTCGGCAAGGCGCTGAAGTCCGGCCAGTTCAAGTCGCACGACTACCTCGGCCAGCTCGCCGAGGCGCAGCAGGCCGGGGTGATTTCCGCGGCCGAGGCCGACCTGCTCAGGCGCGTGCGCGAAGGCGTGTTCGAGTTCATCTCGGTGGACGACTTCGATACCGATGAGCTGCGTGCGTTCAAGACGCGAGCCGATGCGACAGGCTCAGCCAACGCGGTGTAATCGAACTGGACAATCCGGCCCGTTCTGCGGGCCGGGCTTTTTTCGAGGATGGGTCGATGAGTGCATCGGTGTTGTCGCTATACCGCCGTATCACGCGCTGGCCGGCGGGGCACTGGATCTTCTCGCGCCTGATCTGCCTGAAGGCGCCGTACTTCGCCACCATCGCGCCGCGCTTCGTGGCACTGGAGCCGGGCCGCTGCGAGGTGCGCATCCGTGATCGCCGCCGTGTGCACAATCACATCGGCACCGTGCATGCGATCGCGCTGTGCAACCTGGCCGAGCTCAGTGCCGGCGTGATGACCGACGCGACGATTCCGTCCGACATGCGCTGGATTCCCAAGGGCATGAGTGTCGAGTACCTGAAAAAGGCGGTTGGTGCCCTGCACGGAGTTGCCACGCCGGAGACTGCAGCGCGAACTTCGAATGATGGCTATGAATGGCCGGTCGCAGTGCAGGTCACCGATGTGGCCGGCGAAGCGGTGTTCCGCGCTCGCGTGATGATGTGGGTATCGCCGCGCAAACGCGACTGAACGTGCTGCATGGCTGTAGTGCCATGATCAGCCGGCCAGCACGCAGCAGTTCTTGCCAGCACGCTTGGCCTCGTACATGGCGTGGTCGGCGGTCTGGATCAGCTGCTCGTCGGCATCGGAGCGATCGTTGGGCAGGTAGGGCGCGATGCCGATGCTTGCGCCGATCCGGACATCGATCAAACGCTCGTTGACGCGCAATGTATAAGGCTCGCCGAGCGCCGAGCACAGCTTCTGGCACAGCTGCATGGCCAGCTGCGCATCTCCGATCTCCTCGAGGATCAATGCGAATTCGTCACCGCCCAGCCGGGCTACCGTGTCGTTGCTGCGCAGGTGTGCCGACAGCCGCGCGGCGATTTCCTGCAGCAGCGCGTCGCCGGCAGGATGGCCATGGGTATCGTTGACGCCCTTGAAGCCGTCGATGTCGATGCAGGCCAGCGCGAAGTGGTCGTGATGGCGATGCGCACGCTGGATCGCACCGAGCAGCCGGTCATGGAACAGCATGCGGTTGGGCAGCCCGGTCAGCATGTCATGACTGGCCTGATGGCGGACCTTCGCTTCGACCAGTTCGCGTTCGGCCATCTCCCGGATCAGCTGCTGATTGCGTTCGGCCAGCTCGGCCATGGTCAGCTGCAGTTCGGTGCGTGCCGCATGCAACTCCAGGAACACGCGCACCTTGGACTGCAGGATCACGTCGTTGATGGGTTTGGCAATGTAGTCCACGGCGCCGGAGCGGTAACCTCTCAGCCGATTCAGATCGTCGGCATAGGCGGCGGTGACGAAGATGATCGGCGTCTCGCGCAGTTGCTCGGCTTCGCCGAGCAACTGCGCCACTTCGAAACCGTCCATGTCGGGCATGTTGACGTCGAGCAGGATCAGCGCGAATTGATGATCCAGGCACAGTGCCAGTGCCTCGTTGCCGTTGCGAGCCTCGAGGATCTGTGAGCCGCTCTGCGCCAGCAGGCGACGCATCGCGACCAGGTTGGCGTGGGTATCGTCGACGACCAGGATTTTCGGCAGCATCGTGTTCATGTCAGGCAAAGGTGGTTGAGCAACTGAGCAATTTTTTCCAGCGGCAGGCAGTAGTCGGCGCCAGAAATGTCGAGTGCGGCTTGTGGCATCGTTGCCGCTTCGGCATTCGCAGGCGCTTGCACCACCGCGATGCCGCCGTGGTCGCGGATCTGCGCGAGGCCATGGGCACCGTCGCGATTGGCACCAGTTAACACCACGCCGATCAATCCTGTGTGATAGACATCGGCTGCGGAGCTGAACAAGACGTCGATGGATGGCCGCGAAAAGCACACTGGCTCATCCACCGACAGCGCGAAGTGCTGGTCATGCTCCAGCAGCAGGTGATAACCACCCGGTGCAATATGGACGGTGCCGGCAGCGGCCGGCTGTCTTTCGACCGCTTCGACGACGGGAAGCGCCGAATGGCTGGCGAGCAGGCCGGACAGCACGCCAGTACCGCTGGCGGTATGGCAGCACACCAGTACGGTCTGCGGCAGCCGCGGGTCCAGCGCGCCCAGCAGCAGCTTGAGTGCGTTGAAGCCACCCTTCGAACAGCCGATCGCGATCGCCTCAGGCTGCGCCATCACGTGCCTCCGCCATAAGCTGACTGCTGCGTCGATACAGTCGCAGGTTCGCATCGACGGCACTGAAATCAGCCGCCACGGGGGCAAAATCCAGCGATTCGCGCAATCCCAGGCAGAGATGGCCACCTCGCACCAGGCTGTCGCGAAAAAGAGTCAACGTGTGGTTCTGCAGCGGGTTGGAGAAATAGATCAGCACATTGCGGCAAAGCACCAGGTGTGCTTCGCAGAACACCTTGTCGGTCACCAGGTTATGGTTGGCGAACGTGATGTTCCGGCGCAATCGCTGGTCCAGCTTGATGAAGTCGTAGCGGGCACTGTAATAGCTGGCCAATGACTGGCTGCCGCCGGCCAGCAGGTAGTTGCGTGACCACAGCTGGGCGTCTCTGGCCGGATAGATGCCCTCCTGTGCGCGCTGCAGTGCATCGGGATTGAAGTCGGTCGCGAAGATATGGCTGCGCTCGTACAACCCGGCTTCCTCCAGCATGATCGCCAGTGAATAAACCTCCTGTCCCTGCGCACAGCCGGCCTGCCACACGGTGATCTGCGGATACGACGCCAGCACCGGCAGCACGTGTTCGCGCAAGGCGAGAAATACCTGCGGGTCGCGGAACATCTCCGACACCGGCACCGAGAGCCCCTTGATCACCAGCGGCAGGAAATCCGGCTCGTGCAGCAGGCGCGCGGTGAGTCCAGTGATGCTGCTGCAATGGTGGGCATGCACCAGCTGACGCACGCGTCGGGTCAGCGACGCCGGGGCATACTGGCTGAAGTCATGGCCATGGCGGCGCTTGAGCGCCTGCACGAACAGGTCCAGCTCAATCTGTTCCAGTTCGGCCCGTTCCAATTCGGCGCGTTCCAGTTCGACATTGAGCGACGGTGCCGGCATGGTGATCAGCGATGCAGCCAGACGCGCATCATCGACGCCAGTTTGTCGATGTCGATCGGCTTGGACAGGTAATCGCTGGCGCCCATCTCCAGGCATTTCTCGCGGTCGCCGCGCATCGCCTTGGCGGTCAGTGCGATGATCGGCAGCGCGGCGAAGCACGGCTGTGCGCGGATCGCCCGGATCGTCTCGTAACCGTCCATCCCCGGCATCATGATGTCCATCAGCACCAGTTCCGGCGCCTCGTCATCCGCCAGCGCCTTGAGCGCCTTGTGGCCATCCTGTGCCATGCCGACGACCAGCCCCCAGCCGCGCAGCACCCGGGACAGTGCAAACAGGTTGCGCATGTCGTCGTCCACCAGCAGAACCCTGCGGCCGGCCAGTTCGGCGGTCGGCGCCGTCGCAGTGGTGCGGCGTGGTGCGTGCTGGATGCTGTGCAGGAACAAGCTGACCTCGTCGAGCAGTCGTTCCGGCGAGCGTGCGCCTTTCACGACGATCGAATCGGTGTACTGGCGCAGCAACAGGTTTTCCTCGCGACTCAGATCGCGACCGGAGTACACCACCACCGGTGGCACGCCACCAGGCTGCTTCGACAGCTGCTCAAGCAGCTCCAGGCCGGACATGCCAGGCAGGCCCAGGTCGAGCACGATGCAGTCATAGCGGGTATGCGAGGTTTTCTGCAGTGCATCCTCGGCCGTGCCAGCCTCGTCGATCAGCACATTGTCGGCGGACAGCATGGTGCGCACCGCGGTACGCGCGTCGGCCTCATCATCGACGATCAGCAGATGCCGCTGATGGCCTTCGGCAAAATGCAGCAGGCGCTTGAACGCGGTGTCGATCGCAGCGCGGCTGACCGGCTTGGTCAGGAAGCCGACTGCACCGTGTTCGAGCCCTCGTGTGGCATCGTCGGTTGCGGAAATGAAATGCACCGGAATCGCCCGTGTGACCTCGTCGGCCTTCAACTGGTCGATTACCGTCCAGCCATCCATTGTCGGCAGCATCACGTCGAGCAGGATGCCGGTGGGATGGTGTTCGCGGGCCAGCAGCAGGCCGGTCTCGCCATCGCCTGCCGCCAGTGCGCGATAACCCTTGCGATGGATCATGTCGATCAGGATGCGCGCGAAGGCCGGGTCGTCCTCGATCACCAGGATCGTGGTCTGGCCCGGCAGCAACGAGCCTCGATCGTCGTCGATGGCATCCGGCAGCAGGTATGGGGATGCCGGCCGTGCAAGTGGTTTCGGTTGGATGGACGGTGCGCTTTCATTTGCATCGCGCGTCGGCTCGGGTGGTACTTCGGGCAACAGTACGGTAAAGCGGCTGCCATGGCCGCTCTCGCTATGCAAGGTGATGTCGCCACCCAGCAGCATGGCCATCCGTCGCGAAATCGCCAGCCCGAGCCCGGTGCCGCCAAACTGCCGGCTGGTGCCGGCATCGACCTGCTCGAACGCATTGAAGATGCGCTGGAACTTGTCGGCCGGGATGCCGATGCCGGTATCGGTGATCGTCAACGCGATCAGCGACTGCTCCTGCAGCGCGAGGGGCACCATGATTTCGCTGGTAGGGCGGCCGATGTGCACGCTGACGCTGCCGCGCGCGGTGAACTTGAATGCATTGCTGAGCAGGTTGTTGGCGATCTGCTCGAGCTTGGTGCTGTCGGTCCGCAGCATGTCGGGCAGACCGGGCTCGATGTCCAGCGTGAAGCCGAGCTTCTTTTCTTCGGCGACGTGCGCAAACGTGCGTCTCAGTCGTTGTTCCAGGCTGGCCAGCAGCAGCTCGTCGATCACCAGCTCCATCTTGCCCGCCTCGATCTTCGACAGGTCGAGGATGTCGTTGATCAGATGCAGCAGGCTGGTACCGGCATCATGGATGATGTGCGCCGATTCGATCTGCTCCTCGTCGAGATTGCCGCTGTCGTTGTCGGCCAGGTTGCGCGAGAGGATCAGCAGGCTGTTCAGTGGCGTGCGCAGTTCATGCGACATGTTGGCGAGGAATTCGGACTTGTATTGACTGGCCCGCGCGAGTTCGGCGGCCTTGTCCGCCGTCTCCTGCTGCAACTCCTCCAGCACGTGCTTCTGGCGGTTCAGGCTGTCGGTCTTCTCGCGCAGTTCCTCGTTGGATGCCTGCAGCTCCTCGGCCTGCAAGCGCAATTCCTCCTCCGAGGCGACCAGCCGTTCGGACTGTTCCTCCAGCTCCGCGGTCTTGGCCTGCAGAGCCTCGTTGTTGTCGCGGAGCACCTCCTTCTGTTGCCGCATCACCAGTTCAGACACGCGCAGTTCGTCGGCCTGTTCCTGAGTCTGCAGCAGAAGGTTCTGCGTGCTGGTGGCACGGTTGAGGTTCTCCAGCGCCAGCCCGACGATCGGCAGCAGCTCTTCCAGCAGCATCAGCTGAAGCGGACCGAGTGCCCTGAAGCTGGCGAGCTCAAGCACGCCGATCAGCGTGTCGCGATAGAGCACCGGCAGGATCGCGACGTGGCGGGGCAGCGCTTCGCCGGAGCCGGAATCGATGTGCAGGTAATTTTCCGGTACGTCATCGAGCATGATCGGCTTGCGCTCGATCGCGCATTGACCCACCAGGCCTTCGCCCGGCATATAGTGCTCGGCGGTACGGTTGCTCAGGCGCAGACCGTAGCTGCCCAGCAGGTCGAGCCGGTGGCGTGCGTCGTCAAATGAATAGAACAGCCCGACCCCTGACTTGAACAGCGGTACCAGTTCGCTGGTCAGCCACTGCGCGAATTCCTTGTGGGTGGTGGCTTGTTGCAGCAGATGGGAAATACCCGAGACCTGGGTCTTGATCCAGGTCTGCGTCTCGGTATCCATCACCATCTGCTTGAATACCTGCAGCGCCCGGGCGATTTTACCGACCTCGTCGCGCCGGTCGAGTTGACCGATGTCGAATTCGTGATCGTGATTGGCCAGTCGGGTCATCAGGTCGGTCAGGCGCCGCAGCGGTCGTGTGACCAGGCGTGCGGTCAGCGCGATGATCGCGAGCCCGAGCAGGATGCACAGCAGGGCCGAGATGACATTGATGGCCTGGGTTCTGCCCAGTGTGCTGCTCAGCTCCTGGCTGCGCGTGGCGAGCAGTTGATGTTCCTCGCCGATCATCTGGTCGATCGCGTCGTTCAGATCTTCGACGCGAACCGTGCGCTTTTCCAGGTAGTTCGACTGGATGCGCTGGAGCTCGAGTGCCATGGCCGCCGGATCGCCAGTCTTCACCCGGCTGATCGGGTCGAGCGCATTCGTGATGACTTCGCGCCGCCATTGCGCGGCCAGGATCTCCAGGTTGTCGATGCGCGACTGCTGCAGCGCATTGTCCACGGTCAGCTGGCGCAACTGGATCATGCGGTCATGCAGGTCGCTGGCACCGCTGTCGAACATGGCGCGCTGGTCCGCCCGTTGCGTCAGCACGTAGCCGCGTGCGCCGAGCTGGCTGGTCTGCAAGGCATGCTGCACCTGATCCAGCTCAAGCAGCACCTGGTAAGTGTGGACTGTCCAATAGCGGTCGCTTTCCTGCCGGCGGAGCGAGTGCAGCGTTATCACGCTGGTGAGCAGGAACAGGCCAAGCAGCAGCACAATCGCAAGCAGGATCTTGCGCTGCAGTGGCTGGTCGGCGAGCCAGGAGAATTTCGAATGAGTCGGTTGCATGCACGGCCATCGCGGTTCGAGGGGCGATATGTCTCGGGAGCGCCAGAAGGTCATCCTGTCCTTGACAGGGTGGTTGGCGCAACCGCCGGGCCGCAGTGCCGGTTGCCAGGGGAGTGGTTCAGCGGTGGTGTGACCCCTGCCGCAGTCGTTGCCAGGGTGCGCATGGCAGCATCGAGCCGCGGCGCCATGCGACGATCAGCAGGGCCACCGTAAGCAGCGAGCAGACGGCAAGTGCGACCACCGAGGCCTCCGCACCGAACACGCCGCCGCTCAGCCAGTCCGGCCCGGTGCGGTGGGAGATCAGCCAACCCTTGCTGGCACCCCCGGAAACGGGGATGCCGTAGACCGTGCCCTGCATGATGTTCCATGCCGCGTGCAGGCCGATGCAGGCCCACAGCGAACGGGTGACGTGATAGATCATGGCCAGCAGCAGGCCGGCCTCGATCGCGATCGCCGCCGAGCTCCACAACGTGGCGCCGGGGTTGAAGATGTGCGCAGCGCCGAAGAACAACGCGGAGATCACCAGCGCCCACCAGGTGCCGAGTCCTTCCTCGACAATGCGGAAGATCACGCCGCGGGCGATGATCTCCTCGCCGATGCCGGCACCGATGCCGGCCACCAGCACGCCCGGCAGCCAGTCCACCTGCGGATCCGTGCCGGTGACGTGGTAACTGCCGGCCAGCCACAGCACGCCGACCACCACGCTGAACAGCACGGTGCCGGTGGCGAGGCCAGCCAGACCCCATGTCGGGATGGCGCGTGGCGACAGTTCCTGCATTGGTCGCCGTTCGATCAGGCGAACCAGGATCGCGTAGCCGAACAGCACCGGCAGCAGTTGCATGCTCAGGGTTGCCAGCGCATGGTGCAGCGGATCGGCGGTTTTCAGGGTCCAGCCCAACGCGACCACGGCAGCGCGCGTGATCATGCCGGAGCCGATCAGCATCGCGGCGAAGAAGATGATCCGTGCGGCGGGCGAGAGCACCAGCCAGCGCTGCCAGCCCGGCACGCTCGAGGGTGTGGCGAAGGCGAGCTGTCCGGTCTGCATGCGTCAATCCGTGCGAGGTGAGGCCGACAGGCTAGCAGTGCCATCGCCCTGTCCCCAAGGCCACAAGTCACGCGTCCGGGCGCTAAAGTTCGACCGAGGCCGCGTGCTCGCGCGTGTTGGAAAAGCGCACCTGTGGCCAACGCTCCTGCGCCAGCTGCAGGTTCACCCGCGTCGGGGCAATGTAGACCAGCTCACCGGCACCGTCGATCGCCAGGTTCATCGCATTCTTCTCGCGGAACTCGGCCATCTTCTTTTCATCGTCGCAGTGCACCCAGCGCGCGGTAGTCACCGTCACCGGCTCGAAGCTGGCATCGACGTTGTATTCGTCCTTGAGTCGGTACGCCACCACATCGAACTGCAGCACGCCGACCGCGCCGAGGATCAGGTCGTTCGACATCAGCGGACGGAAGAACTGGGTGGCACCTTCCTCGGACAGCTGGGCCAGACCCTTCTGCAGCGCCTTCATCTTCAGCGGATCGCGCAGCCGCGCGCGACGGAACAGTTCCGGGGCGAAGTTCGGGATGCCGGTGAAGTTGACCAACTCGCCCTCGGTGAAGGTGTCGCCGATGGTGATCGTGCCGTGGTTGTGCAGGCCGATCACGTCACCGGGGTAGGCGGTCTCCACGATCTCGCGATCGCTGGCCATGAAGGTCAGCGCGTTGGCAATGCGGATGTCCTTGCCGGTGCGTGTCTGCACCATCTTCATGCCGGCACTATAGGTGCCCGAGCACACGCGCATGAACGCCACGCGATCGCGGTGCGCCGGGTCCATGTTCGCCTGGATCTTGAACACGAAACCGGTCAGTTTCTCTTCCTCAGGTTGCACCTCGCGCCCCAGCGTGCCGCGTGGGCGTGGCGAGGGCGCATGCTCGACGAAGAAGTCCAGCAGCAGCTGCACACCGAAATTGTTCACCGCCGAGCCGAAGAACACCGGCGTCTGCCGGCCGGCGAGGTACTCGTCCATGTCGAACGCGGGCGCTGCGCCTTGCACCAGTTCCAGTTCCTCCCGCAGTTCGCGCATCGCCTCGTCGCCGACTTTTTCCAGCAGGCCGGGCGCATCGAGGCCCTTGAAGATGGTCGAATCCTGGCGGGTGAAATTCTTGCCCGGCTCGAAGATGTGCACTTCGTCCAGCACCAGGTGGTACACGCCCTTAAGTCGCTTGCCCATGCCGATCGGCCAGGTCACCGGCGCGCAGGCGATGCCGAGCACCGACTCCACTTCGTCCAGCAACTCGATCGGTGAGCGGCCTTCACGGTCGAGCTTGTTGATGAAGGTCATGATCGGGGTGTCGCGCAGCCGGCAGACTTCCATCAGCTTGATCGTGCGCTCCTCCACGCCCTTGGCGCAGTCGATCACCATCAGCGCGGAATCCACTGCGGTGAGCACGCGGTAGGTGTCCTCGGAGAAGTCCGCATGTCCCGGTGTGTCGAGCAGGTTGATGATCTTGCCCTCGTACGGGAACTGCATCACCGACGAGGTCACCGAGATACCGCGCTCTTTTTCCAGCGCCATCCAGTCGGACGTCGCATGTCGCGCCGCCTTGCGCCCCTTCACCGAGCCGGCCATCTGGATCGCGCCACCGAACAGCAGCAGCTTTTCGGTCAGCGTGGTCTTGCCTGCGTCGGGATGGCTGACGATGGCGAAGGTACGGCGGCGGCGGGTTTCTTGCAGATGGGTGGACAGATGGGTGGACATGGAAACAGATCGGCTGGGACGCGAACCGATAATTATAGCTTGGATCAACCGGTTACTTGGTTCAGCCGATTTGCGGCTCCGTGCGGGATCAGGATGAGCACGGCCCGATTCCACTCCAACTTCAAGATTTAGGCGTGGATGGCGTCGCGGCTGGAAATCCGACCAGGTCGTTGTCCAGCGGCATGGCCTGTCGACGCCGGTCGCTTGCTGCATCGGTCGGTGGCAGTTTCGCGTCCGGGTCGATCGCCTGACTGACCGACCAGGCGCCCGGTGACGAGAAGGTGTCGAAGACGAAGGGCACCCCCTCGGAACCCTCGAAGGTGGGTGCGTTGGAAACCTGGAAATGCAGGTGAGGGCCGCCGGACATGCCGGACTGGCCGACGTGTCCCAGCACATCGCCGCGATGCACCTTGTCGCCGGGTTTGACGGTCACGCTGCCACGCTGCAGGTGCGCGTAATGAACGAAACGGTTCGGCGCGATTTGCAATACCACATAGTTGCCGTAAAGCCCGTTGGCAGTGAGCGACGAAGGTTCCGGCTGTGGCGCCAGCGGTTTGTGGTCCGCCTCGCCGTCACGTGCGCCGAGCACGATGCCATCAGCCACCGCCAGCACGTCCGTGCCGAAGCCGATCCAGTCGGTGAGCTGCGATTGCCGATAATCGGCGACTCCAGCGTGGAGCGCATGACCGCGAACATCCACGCCGATCAGGTCGAGTGCGTAGCGCTGTGGGATGGTCAGCTGTCCGTTGACGGCCACCAAGCTGCCCCAGTGATGCGAATTCGAGTTGCCCGGTCCTTCAGTGGCTAGCCAGAGACCGCGCAGCGGTGGCCCGATGACGACTGCCGGCGTGGCATCGACGGCAACGCGTGCGCCATCGACCAGCTCAGTACCACCCTGCGCATTCTCGAATTCGAGACGGTGGCGCAGCAATCTCGCCGGCGACCGGCGGTCGGACAATGTAAGCCAGACAAAGACGATTGCGCGTGCGCCAGCCTTGATGGCGAGGTTGTCCCCGGCCTTGGCGCCTTCGGCGAGATGCGGGGAAACCATATCCCCGAGTGCAGCGCCGTCGAACGTTGCCAGTGGCGTCGTCGAGTCGTCGGCAAACACGGTCAGCTGGCGCAAGCGCAGCACGCCGGTGTCGCCGTAGAAGTTGCTGACGTGGAGTTCGTAGGCGAGGTGTGCGTGCCCATCGCTCCCCATGACGATTTCGGGTGGCCAGGGATTGCGCACTTCGACCGGTGCCATTGCTTTCTGCGCCAGGCCGATGGAGCAGGCGAGGGCACACGTCCAGCCGACCAGGAACGGAGCGAGCCAATGGGCAAATGTCGGGCGCTTGCGTGGCGGTCGCGGATAGATCGTATTCGGCATCGTCATGGATCGCTCAAGAAAGTGTCGGTGCAGTCCCCGCAGAGGATCGTAATCGAGATTCGGATCGCCCACCTCTGCTGCACGGCCGGACCGGTCGCGAACTGCCCAAAAGGAACCCGGAGATCGCTCCCCGGGTTCCGTTGGTTTCGCGCCGACCGTCAGGCCAGCGCGAACATGAAAGCGAAGGGTTACTTCGCCTCCTTCTCCATCAACTTCTCGACCATGCTGGCCGGCACTTCCTCGTAATGATCGAAGATCATCGTGAAGTTGCCGCGGCCGCTGGTGGCCGAGCGCAGGAAGTTGATGTAACCGAACATTTCGGCCAGCGGCACGAAGCCCTGCACGAAGGCATTCGCACCTTTCTGGCCCTGTTCGGTGATCGAGCCGCGACGACGGTTCATGTCGCCGATCACGTCGCCGAGGTAGGTCGCTTCGGTGACCACTTCCAGCTTCATCACCGGTTCGAGCAGCTTCGGCTTGGACATCTTCTGCGCCTCGCGGAAGCAGGCGCGAGTGGCGATTTCGAAGGCGAGCGCCGAGGAGTCAACGTCGTGGAACTTGCCGTCGATCAGGCGTGCCTTGAAGTCCAGCACCTGGTAGCCGGCGACCTGGCCCTGGCGGGACTCCTTCGTGATGGCCTGCTCCACCGCCGGGATGTACTCGCGCGGCACGCGACCACCGACCACTTCGTCGGAGAACACCACGCCGCTGCCCGGTTCGCCCGGCTCGAAGATGATCTTCACTTCGGCGAACTGACCCGTGCCGCCGGTCTGCTTCTTGTGCGTGTAGGTGTGTTCGACGGTCTTGCCGAACGCCTCGCGGAAGCTGACCTTGGGCTTGCCCATGTTGGCTTCCACGCCCAGCTCGGTGCGCATGCGGTCGATGGTGATTTCCAGATGCAGCTCGCCCATGCCCTTGAGCACGGTCTGGCCGGTTTCCTGATCCACTTCCATGCGCAGCGACGGATCGGCCTTGACCATCTTGTAGAGCGCGGTCGACATCTTGTCGACGTCGTTGCGGCTCTTCGGCTCGACCGACACGCTGATGACGGGATCCGGGAAGCGCATGCGCTCGAGCAGGGCCGGGTGCGCCGGGTCGCTCAGCGAATCGCCTGTCTCGGTGTCCTTCATCGAGACGAAGGCGCAGATGTCGCCGGCGCGAACCTCGTCGATTTCCTTGGTGGCGTTGGCCTGCACTTCCACGATGCGGCCCACACGCTCCTTCTTGCCGCGGGTGACGTTCTGCAGCGTGTCCCCCTTCTTGATCACGCCCGAATAGATGCGGCAGAAGGTCAGCGTGCCGAACTGGTCGTTGATCACCTTGAACGCCAGCGCGCGCGCCGGCGCGTCGTCGGTCACGGCCTGTTCGCCGATGACGTTGCCGTCCTCGTCGACCATCGCGATGCCGCCGTTCTCGCCCGGATACGGCATGTAGTCGACCACGGCGTCGAGCAGCTGCTGCACGCCCTTGTTCTTGTACGAGGAGCCGCAGAACACCGGCACCAGCTTGCCGGTGACGCAACCCTTGCGGATGCATTCCTTCAGCTTCGCGGGGTCGTGTTCGCCGGTCTCGATCAGGTGCTCGAAGGCTGCGTCGTCCATCGCCAGCGCGTGCTCGATCATTTCCTCGCGCAGCTTCGGCAGCTGGGCGACCCAGTCGTTATCCACGGTGGAGCCGAACTTCAGGCGGTTCTTCGCCTCCTCGAAGGAGACGGTTTCCCACTTGCTGTCCTTGTCGTCGGAGTGCCAGATGTAGGCCACGTTGGCGACCAGGTCGGCCATGCCGCAGAACTCGTCGCTGCTGCCCAGCGGAACCTGGCACAGCAGGGCCGGCGCATTCAGGCGCTCGCGGATGCCTTTCACGCAATGCGCGAAGCTGGCGCCGATGCGATCCATCTTGTTGATGTAGCACACGCGAGGCACGTTGTACTGGTCGGCCAGGCGCCAGTTGGTTTCGGTCTGCGGCTCCACACCGGCCACACCGTCGAATACCACCACGGCGCCGTCGAGCACGCGCAGCGAACGGTTCACTTCGATGGTGAAGTCGACGTGTCCCGGGGTGTCGATCACGTTGATCTGGTGACCCTTCCATTCGGCGGACACGGCGGCCGACTGGATGGTGATGCCGCGCTTGCGCTCCTGCTCCATGTAGTCGGTGGTGGTCGAGCCCTTGCCGTCCTTGGTGTCATGCACGTCGATGATCTGGTGCTTCTTGCCCGTGTAATACAGCACGCGCTCGGTGGTGGTGGTCTTGCCGGCGTCGATGTGCGCAATGATGCCGATGTTGCGGTAGAGGTTCAGGGGTTTTTGGCGGGCCACAGTCTGGATTCCGGAGAGTTGTCGTGTCAGGCAAACGTGAGATGGGCAGCACAAATGCTGTCCATTGAGGTGTTTTTCAATGTGCCGGCGGCCGGGGGCGAGTGACGTCAGTCCGGGCAGGCAGGGTGCGAAAGGCGTGACAAGATAACCGATAAAGCCGTCAGACTCCCGTGCCGGGCACGGCGCACGGCAGTGACGGCGCGCGGAGATGCCCCATCGATTCGCGCGGTTTCGACATGGCCATCGGCTAGCTGGTGCGAATGGCCTTGTTCGCGCGGCCATTCGTGGCCGGATTGTCCTGCCGGCTGTTGCGCGCGGTTTCAGGGCGTCGGCGGCCGCCTCAGCCCTGATCGGCGTCGAAGTGGGTGTCGTTCCAGGCCGGGCTGCCCAGCTGGCTCAGCAGGATGGCGGTACGCACGGTGAAGTTGTTCCAGCTCGGCAGGGCGGCGATTTCCAGCCAGTCGGCCCACTCGGGCTCCGCGGACTGCAGGCCCCGGTCTGAAGCCTGCTTCCGGCCGGCAACGATCGCGTCCCTCACCTCGGGCATGATCCCGAGGAAGTGGCTCAGTGTGGCCTTCTCGGCATCGGACAGGCGGCTTTCCGGTGATTCGACCAGCCACGTGCAGGCCATTTCCATTTCCCACTCGTACTCGGAGGCGAGAAACCAGGTGAAAGCATCGCCTTCGGCCCTGCCTGAGGCGATGGCGCCGGCGTGTTCGTGAAACGTCCGCAAGGTGGATGCAAACCGGTCCACTGCCTTGTACGGAATCTCTGTATTCGCCAGCATGTGCCAATCCTCCGCGGAATGCGTCGATCCGCTGCCCGTTGACGAAAGTCCGAGCAAGAGCGGTGCCAGCCATGCGGAAATTGCGTCGGACGCGCGACTTTCCCGGTGAAACGGTGAGGTTGCGGGGCTGGTTCGGTGTTGGGCAAGTCGGAGTCTGGTCGGGGGCGATCGTCCGCCGGGAGCGCCATGCGGACCCGTGGCGTCACATTCTGCCGGGTGATGGCGTCAGTCCGGGGTGTCCAGGCTCAACATGTCCTCATGGAATGCGCCGAACGGCTCGCTTGGGTGCGCGATCTGGATCTCCAGGATCCACAGCCCGCTGGCTGGAGGCCCATCCAGGTCGCCCAGGTCGCCGGCCTTGTGCACGGCGTGCGGAAAGTCGCTGACCCGATGGCCCTTGATCGCGTGGTTGAGTCGCCAGCCCATCGCGTGGGCACGTTCACCGGCCAGCGCATAGAGCGCCTGGCCGCTCAGCCCCTGTGTGCGCCATGCCGCAGCGACTTCCCGGAGCAGTGCCCGCGCCGCGTCTGCGCAAGCCTGGCGTTCCGGTGCGTGGCCGATGACGAAAGTGTCACCGACGTCACCCTCATGCCCGTCGAACACCAGTCCGAGGTCGATGAAGTAACTGTCATTCTCGCCCAGCCGCACGTTCGGGTCAGAGCGCTGACGATAGGTCTTGGTGGTGTTCGATCCGATGCGGATATACGTCGGATGCCACAAACGCTCGAAGCCTAGCCGGCGAAACACCTCGTCCGCGGCGGCTTTTGCCTCGTCCTCGCTGATGCCCGGCTGCATGTACTCGCGGATGCCTTGCAGGGCAGCCCAGCTACGCTCGCGGGCTCGCTGCATCAGGATGGGGTCGAAACGGGTGCCGACAGCTTCGCGCGGGTTGGTCGTCATGCGCAGTCCGAATCTTGAGGGTGCGGCGCCGCGCAGGCTCAGGCCAGCAGGACCAGCGCCAACCCGAGCGCCGCCGGCAGCGCCTGAATCCACAGGATCTTCCGACTCGCGGTCAGGCCGCCGAAGATGCCGGCCACCAGCACACAGCCGAGGAAGAACACTTTCACGCCGAAGCCGGTGCTGCCGAGGTACAGGCCCCAGACCAGTCCTGCGGCAAGGAAGCCATTGTAGAGCCCCTGGTTGGCAGCCAGCGCCTTCGACTGTTCGGCAAATTCCGCGGTAAGGCCAAATGCGCGACGACCGGAGGGCCTGGTCCACAGGAACATTTCCAGGATCAGGAACCACACGTGCATCAGGGCAATCAGGGCGATCACGACATTGGCGGCGATGGACATGACGCAGGTTCCCCAGGAAGGCGAGTGGCAACGCCAGGTGCTCCGGCGTCGTGCCGTGAAGTGTCGCAGCCGTTTCGATGCATCGCAAACGCTGGCGCGGTTGCTAGCGCGGATATGCGATTTGTCGCTTGCGAGGTGTTTGTGACACGTTCAACCGCGCAGCACAGATGCGGGTGTCAGCGTGGGAGTAATCGTGGCGGCGACAACCGGCCTGCCCAATTGCCGCAGCCAGCGATAGTGCGAGGCGATGCCGGCAGCGAACGTGCGATGCTCGCGATAGGTCACACCGTACTCGCGGCAGGTGTCCTCCACCACGCGCGCGACCTGTGGGTAGTGCACGTGCGAGATGCGCGGAAACAGGTGGTGCTCCACCTGAAAATTCAGGCCGCCGATCAGCCAGCCGAGTACGCGGTTGCCGCGTGCGAAATCCACCGTGGTTTCCAGCTGATGGATCGCCCATGGCGTGTCCATCTGCTGGCCGCCTTCCTTGGGTACGGGAAATGCGGCTTCTTCCACCACGTGCGCCATCTGGAACACCAGCGCCAGCAGCACGCCGGCGACGGCGGCGGTCACCGTGTAGAACAGCAGCACGGCGCCGATCGAATGGAAGACCAGCGGCAGTCCGAACGCAAGGGTGAAGAACGCCAGCTTGCCGACCAAGAACACAACCAGATCCCCGCCGCGCGGGCGCGCGAACGGACGTTCGCCGATGGTGCCGGTGATCATGTCGCGGAAGTCACCATACAGATGCCAGCGGATCGCGGTGACGCCGTACAGCACCCACAGATAGATATGCTGCCAGCGGTGCCAGGTCCGCCGCGGCTGTTGGGGCGAGAGGCGTCCAAGCACGCCAAGGTCAATGTCGCTGTCGTGGCCGGCGACGTTGACCCAGGTATGGTGGAAGCGTGCGTGCTTCCACTGCCAGATGTACGAGCTGCCGCCGACCAGATCCAGCGTCATCGCCATCAGCCGATTGATCCAGCGGCGCTCCGAATACGCCTGATGGCCACCGTCGTGCATGATGTTGAAGCCGATTCCGGCCATTGCCGCGCCCAGCACGAGAGCCAACGGCAGTGCCTGCCACCACGTCCCGGCAAAGAACACCAGCGCGACATAGGCCAGCGCGAACGTGGCGAGGATGACTGTCGTCTTCAGATACATCTGTGCGCTGTCGCGCTGGCGGGTGCCGCTGTGCTTGAACTCGGCATCGACGCGGCGCCGCAGTTCGCGATGGAACGAATTGTCACCGCTGAACTTCAGCCGCTCACCCAATCGATCAGCATGGGCATCAGCTGGTAGCGAGTCGGCAGAGGAGTCCCCGCGATGTGATGAATCGAGGGACATGACATGGCCTGGCGAATGATCAGACATTCATCTTACGTGATCGTAGGTAACAGGAATGTTGGCCGCCGTCGCGAAAGCGGGCCTGCCTGCTGGCACCAGTGAGAAGCTGGTGCTGGCGGCGCGGGTTAGTTCGCCGCCTTGAACGTCACCACCAGCACGTCGCGGTGTGCCGGCTTGGTGGGATCGAGCGGTGTCACCGCGGTAACGCCGTGGTAGACACGGGCATCGTCGACCAGGGCAGCGTCCAGTGCATGGGTCAGCGTGAAGCTGCCCAGCAAGGTGCCGTCGTGGGCGTGGATGGTGGTGGTGCCGCTCTCGATGTTGCTGCGATCGATCAGCAGCACCAGCACATAGTCGACACCATCGCGGTGCACGCCTTCCGGGGTCGGTTCACCGGCTTCGTCGGCGCGGGCCTCGATGCGGAACTGGTGCACTTCGATATGCCAGCGACGGGTTGCCGGCGCCAGGGTGCCGAACAGTTCCCGGCTGAAGGCCAGGATGCGATGCAGGCTGGTTCCGTCAGCGGTGGTCGGATGTACCGGTTCAAACCAGCGCTGGATGTCACCTTGCAAAGGGTTGTAGTTGAGGCTCTGGTAGTGCGGCTGGTGCGGCTCGCGACGGATTTCGCCAGTGGCGTCGGCAGAGAACACGGCATGGCGGCGGCGGCGGTAGCGGCCGCGCGTGGCGAGGTAGGTGTCGGGTGCCAGGTCATTCCAGCTGGCAGCGAAGACAGCCCAGTCGCTCAGCGCCGACGGGGCCTGCAGCAGGTCACGCATGTGCTCGGCGGTGGCGAAGGCAAAGCCATCGTGCTGCAGCTGGTTGTGCAGGGTGGACGTATCGGGAGAGGAGGGCATGCGAATACGTTAGCAGGACTAGGCTGAAGCGGCGCTGGTTCGACAGGAGGCAGATGGTGTCAGTTCGTCCATGAGGCGGGTAGTCGAGTGTTACTGCCGTCGAATTTGTCTGTAGCCGGCGCGAAACGAACGCGGCAAGCCAGGCCATGCTTTTCGGGAGCTGGGCTCCCTGCCCATGGCTGCCGGCGCAGCCGTGGAAATGAACGGGTTGCCGGTGAGGTCGGGATGGTATTGCCGGGTTCGGGGTTCATGAAATCCCCCGAATGACGGCTTGAAGAGCCAGGAGGCCGTTTGTGACGCATCCGTGACCACTGCATGATTCATATGACGAAAGGGTATATATACGTTTAGATGTTTAGACGTCTATTGACACATGATGTAGAGACGTTCAATATCCGCTTCACTCATCGAGACCGGCTGAGGGACAGGCCCTTTGAAGCCGGGGCAACCTGCGGAGCGTTTCCGCCACGGTGCCAACTCCTGCGGAGGTGCTTCGGCACTGACCGGTAGATGGGCGTCATCCGTACGCAGCTATCCGCTGCCGATTCCGGATATGGCGACCTTTCCGGTACTGCGCAGGGCGATGCCTACCGGAGAGCGAGATGACCTTCCTGCCCGAAACACGCTATATCGAGACCAGCCAGGCAGGGTTTGTCGATGGTCTGGAGTCGCGACACGCGCGACCGCAGCTGACCGCTCAGCGCAGTACGCGGCGGCTGCAGCTCACTCCGAAATACGGCAGCGGCCCGCGCGAGGTCGAGGTGCGCTACCTGTGGTGCGGCGCGCCGGATGCACCGACGCTGATCGTGCAGGGTGGCATCTCGGCGAGTCGCGACATCACCGCATTGGACGGCGACAGCACTCCGGGCTGGTGGCAGACGCTGGTTGGCACCGGTGCGGCGATCGATCTGGATCGCTGGCGCGTGCTGGCGATCGACTGGTTGACCCCGGCCGAGCTGGGCGTCGACTCGGTATCCAGCGAGGATCAGGCCGATGCGCTGGCCGCGCTGCTGCAGGCGCTGGCGATCCCGCATGCGCATGCCTTCGTCGGTTCCTCGTACGGCGCGATGGTGGCGCTGGCCTTCGCGGCGCGTCATCCGCGCCGCGTCGATCGGCTGCTGCTGCTGGCCGGCGCGCACCGACCCCATCCGCTGGCTACCGCGCAGCGCAGCGTGCAGCGCGGCATCGTGCGGCTCGGCCAGTCGACCGGTCGGGTCGACGAGGCGCTGGCGCTGGCGCGCCAGCTGGCGATCACCACCTACCGTGGTAGCGGTGAATTCGGCCGGCGCTTTGCCGGGGGGCCTGAATGGCGCGACGAGCGCTTCCATTTCCCGGTCGAGGACTATCTGGAGCACCAGGGGCGGCGCTTCGTCGAGCGCTTCGATGCGGATCGCTTCCTTGCGTTATCCGAATCGATCGACCTGCATGACGTGACGCCGGAGCAGATTCCGACGCCGGCCACTCTGATCGGTTTCCCGTCCGACCGGCTGGTGCCGCTGGCCGACCTGTGCGAGTTGCAGCGCCGCCTGCATGGCCCGGCCACGCTGGAAGTGGTCGAGTCGCCGTACGGCCACGACGCCTTCCTCAAGGAACCCGAGCAGCTCGCGCCGCTGTTGCGCGAAGCGCTGGCCTGATTCACGACCTCATTCATTGCAAGCAAGAGCCGGAGATCCATCATGAGCGAGTCTGCCCCCTGTACCCGCGCCGTGCGCGCCGGCATCGAAAGCGACACCCAGCACGGCGCGGTGGTGCCGCCACTGCACCTGTCGACCAATTACAGCTTTCAAGGCCTGGGCGGGAAGCGGCCGTACGACTATTCGCGCAGCGGCAATCCCACCCGTGACCTGCTCGGCAATGCGCTGGCGGAGCTGGAGCAGGGCGCCGGCGCGGTGGTGACCTCCAGCGGCATGTCGGCGGTGGCGCTGGCGCTGGAACTGGTGCCAGCCGGGGCGAAGGTGCTGGCTGCGCACGATTGCTACGGTGGCACTTGGCGCTTGCTGGATGCGTGGGCGAAGAAAGGTCGTTTCAGCGTCGAGTTCGCCGACCTGACCGACAGCGTGTCGCTCGCCACTGGTTTGGCGCAGAAGCCTGCGCTGGTCTGGGTGGAGACGCCATCCAACCCCTTGCTGCGGATCACCGACATTCGCCACGTGGCGCAGGCTGCACATGCGGTCGGCGCGCTGGTGGTGGTCGACAATACCTTCCTGTCGCCGGCACTGCAGCAGCCGTTGCTGCTCGGCGCGGACGTGGTGGTCCACTCGACCACCAAGTACATCAATGGCCATAGTGATGTGGTCGGTGGCGCGGTGGTGGCGCGCGAGCCGGCCGTGTTCGAGCAGCTGAAATGGTGGGCCAACTGCAACGGTCTCACCGGCGCGCCGTTCGACAGCTATCTCACCTTGCGCGGCTTGCGTACCTTGTCGGTTCGCCTGCGTCAGCACCAGGAAAATGCCGAACGCATTGCCGCGCAGCTGGATGCCCATCCGGCCGTACGCAAGGTGTATTACCCCGGCCTCGCCAGCCATGCCGGCCATGCCCTGGCCGCGCGCCAGCAGCAAGGCTTTGGCGCCATGCTCAGTTTCGAGCTGGAAGGCGACGTGACCCAGATCGAGGCTTTCGTCGACGGCTTGCAGTATTTCTCGCTGGCCGAGTCGCTCGGCGGTGTGGAAAGCCTGATCGCGCATCCGGCATCGATGACGCATTCGGCGATGGCAGTGGAGGCGCGCCGCGCCGCTGGCATCGCCGACAGCCTGCTGCGGCTGTCGGTGGGCATCGAGGATGGCGATGACCTGCTGCGTGATCTCGATGCGGCCCTGCTGCGCGCCAGCGTCGTGGACAAATCGAAACGCCGGGTGATCGCATGAGCGCGGTGCTGGATGTTGATGCCACTGCAGGAGCGACTTCAGTCGCGACAGCGCTGCGTACGGTGGTCGCGGCTGAAGCCGCTGCTACAACAACCATCGCGATCGTGCTGCTGGGTACCGGCGTGGTCGGCGGCGCGCTGCTGAAGCTGCTCAACACGCCTGCCGCTGTCAGTGTGCGACTGGTAGGCGCGGCCAATTCACGTCGGCAGCAGACCGTTGCGGCCAGCCTCGCCAACCGCAACCTGCGCGAGCAATTGAACAACAGCCAGGGCGATGCGCGCGACAACGCCGGCCTGCTGGCGGCGCTGGATGCCAGTGGCGCGGCAGTGAAGGTCATCGTCGATGCCACCGCCAGTGCGCCGCTGGCATCGCGTCACGCCGAGTGGCTGGGGCGTGGTTATCATGTGGTCACCGCAAACAAGGCGCTGGCTGGCGGCGAGCTGCCCGGCTGGCGTGCGCTGCAGGCGGCGGTCGTCAACGGCGGTCGTTACGGCGATTCGGCCACGGTCGGTGCCGGCTTGCCGGTACTGTCCACCCTGCGTCGCCTGCGCAGCTGCGGTGATGCGCTACTCACGCTGGAAGGCGTGTTCTCCGGTTCGCTGTCATGGCTGTTCAACCAGTACGACGGCAGCCGCCCGTTTTCCGCGCTGCTGTCTGAAGCGCGCAAGCTCGGCTATACCGAGCCCGATCCACGCTCGGACCTTTCCGGCGAGGACGTGGCGCGCAAGCTGCTGATCATCGCCCGCAATGCAGGTTTCGCGCTGGGCACCGACGAGGTGGATGTGCAGGGACTGGTGCCCGAGCCGTTGCGTGCGCTGGATACGGAATCCTTCCTGGCCCGACTGGAGGAACTGGACGAGCCGCTCGCCAAGCTGCATGCCCAAGCGAAATCCCGTGGCAACGTATTGCGCTTCCTGGCCCGTCTCAACCAGCGCGGCCGCGCCCGCGTCGGTCTGGTCGAAGTGCCGCTGACCCATCCCGCCGCGCGCCTGTATGGCACCGACAACCAGTTCGCCCTCACCACCACCCGCTACAACACGCAGCCGCTGGTGATCCAGGGACCAGGCGCAGGGCCGGAAGTGACCGCGCAGGCTTTGCTGGGTGACGTGCTCGCGCTGGCCTGAATTCGTGTGGCAAATCCCGGTGCGCGATACGGGCCGGGACTCAATGCCCGGTGATGCGTTCGGAAGTTTCCTCATCCGGCGGCACCAGCGGTGCGTTCGGATCGATGTGTGCTTCCAGTTGCGCCGCTTCCACCGACGGCGTGCGCCAGCCGGACTTCACGCCCCACAGATAGAACGCCAGGCCGATCACCGCGACCACGCCCAGATCCACGCCGTAGGACAGGTAGCCCTGACCACCGAAGGTGGTACTGCCGGCCCACGAGACGAAAGCCAGCGTCGGTAGATAGCACACCAGCCACCAGGCCCCCTTCATCTGGCGGCCAAAGTCGTGCCATCCACTTTTGGCCTGGTAGTACAGGTACACCGGCAGTGCCACTACCATCAGCAGGATGATCTCGCCGGTGAGTGGCCACTTCGCCCAGTACAGCAGCTCGGTCGACATGATGAAGGCGATGCCGGCGAGCACCGGCAGGCCAGCCAATCGCAGCGGGCGGTGCAGTCCCGGTGCGGTGCGGCGCAACGTCATCACGCTGACCGGACCGGTCAGGTAGGAAATGATCGTCGCCACCGAGATCACTGCTGCCAGCGTACCCCAGCCGCGGAAGAAGAACAGGAACAGGAACGACACCGCGAGGTTCAGCCACATCGCGGGACGCGGCACGCCCCACTTCGGATGCACGCGGCCGAGTATCTTCGGCAAGGTGCCGTTGCGCTCCATGCCGTAGATCATCCGCGCGGTGGTGGCGGTATAGGTCATGCCGGTGCCGCTGGGGCTGATGAACGCGTCTATGTACAGCAGCATCGCCAGCCAGTGCAGGTTGACGATGATCGCCAGCTCGGCGAACGGCGAGCGGAAGTCTATGCCGTGCCAGCCGGTCTTGGCCAGCAGATCCGGCGGCACCGCGCCGATATAGGCGACCTGCAGGATGATGTAGACCACGGTGGCCAGCAGGATCGAGCCGACGATGGCGAACGGGATGCTCTTGCCCGGATTGCGCGCCTCGCCCGCCAGATTCACCGGGCTCTGGAAACCGTTGAAGCTGAACACGATGCCGGCGGTGGCGACCGCGGTGAGGATCGCCGCGAAATCGGTGGCGTGCGAGCCGCCATGAATGCCGACGGAGAAGTTTTCGCGATGGAAACCGCTGGCGATCAAGGCCACGCCAGTGAATGCCGGCACCACCAGCTTGAACACGGTGATTGCCGTATTGGAATGCGCGAACAGCTTCACGCTCCAGAAATTCAGCAGGAAATAGATGATCACCAGCACGGCGGCGATCGACAGGCCGATCACGCTCAGCTCGCCGTGACCGTCGGGCATGTGCATGTACAGATCGTGCGCCCATTGCCAGGGCCATGAGGCCATGTACTGCACCGAAGCCTCGGCCTCGACCGGGATCACCGAAACGATCGCGATCCAGTTCGCCCACGCGCCGATGAAGCCGACCAGCGAACCGTGCGAGTAGTGGCTGTAGCGCACCATGCCGCCGGATTCCGGAAACATCGCGCCCAGTTCGGCGTAAGTCAGCGCGATCGTCATGATGATCGCAGCACCCAGCACCCAGGCCCACACCGCACCCGGGCCGGCCAGGCCGGCGGCCTTCCACGCACCGAACAGCCAGCCGGAGCCGATGATCGAGCCCAGGCCGGTGAGCATCAGGGCGAATGGGCCGACGTCGCGGCGGATCGGACTGGATGAGGACATGCAGAGCTCCTGTACGGGCGCCAGTTGCGCCAAAAGAGCTCGATGGTTGCAGAGTACTCGCCCCATGTCACCCGTCACTGGTCACACCCGCCAGCGCTGACCGGCCAGTACGATGCCGCGCCTGGAGTTCTCGCCAAACGGAAACGGGCCGCTCGAGGCGGCCCGTTTCCATGTAACGCAGCAACGCGGGCTTACTTCAGCCCGGCGTCCTTGCGCAGTGCCTCGGCGCGGTCGGTCAGCTCCCACGAGAACGCGGTGAAGGCGTTGCCGTTGGCGTCCTTCATCTGGTGCGGGGTGCGGCCGAAGTGACCGTAACTGGCAGTCTGCTGGTACATCGGGTGGATCAGGTCGAGCATCTGCAGGATGCCGTACGGGCGCAGGTCGAAGTGCTTGCGGATCAGCTTCTCGATCTTCTCGTCGCTGATCTTGCCGGTGCCGAACGTGGTGACCGAGATCGAGGTCGGATGCGCCACGCCGATCGCATAGCTGACCTGCACCTCGCAGCGGTCGGCAATGCCGGCGGCGACGATGTTCTTAGCCACGTAGCGTGCGGCATAGGCGGCCGAGCGGTCGACCTTGGATGGATCCTTGCCGGAGAACGCACCGCCACCATGACGAGCCCAGCCGCCGTAGGTGTCGACGATGATCTTGCGGCCGGTCAGGCCGCAGTCGCCCACCGGTCCGCCGATCACGAACTTGCCGGTCGGGTTGATGTGGAACTTGGTGCCCTTGTGCAGCAACTTGGCCGGCAGCACCGGCTTGAGGATGTACTCGCGCACGGCCTCGATCAGGTCTTTCTGCTTCACGTCCGGATCGTGCTGGGTCGACAGCACCACGGCGTCGATGGCGGTGGCCACGCCGTTCTCGTAGCGCAAAGTGACCTGGCTCTTGGCATCCGGGCGCAGCCACGGCAGCGGCGAGTTCTTCTTCTTGCGGACCTTGGCCTGCTGCTCGACCAGGCGGTGCGAGTAGTAGATCGCCGCCGGCATCATGTCCTTGGTTTCGTTGGTGGCGTAGCCGAACATCAGGCCCTGGTCGCCCGCGCCCTGTTCTTCCGGCTTCTTGCGGTCCACGCCCTGGTTGATGTCCGGCGACTGCTTGCCGATCAGGTTGATCACGCCGCAGGTAGCGCCGTCGAAGCCGACGTCGCTGGAGTCGTAGCCGATGTCGACGATGACCTTGCGGGTGATCGCTTCCAGGTCGATCCATGCATCGGTGGTGATTTCACCAGCGACGATCGCCACGCCGGTCTTGACCATGGTTTCGCAGGCAACACGGGCACGCGGATCCTGCGCGACGATCGCGTCGAGCACGGCGTCGGAGATCTGGTCGGCGACTTTGTCCGGATGGCCTTCGGAGACCGATTCGGAGGTGAACAGGTAGTTGGACATCGCGGTATATATCCTTTCGTGCGGATAGAGAGATAAAGAAGCCCGACATGATACATCGCCGCGCCCGGTTTTGCAGCCCGGGCCGATTCTGGCGCCCGCAAGGTTAGGCGCATGTTCAGCCGTTTGGACGGCTGTCAGGGTGCCGTATCCATGTGACAGTGCGGTTTTTCAGGGGCGGCAGCTTTGACGGCTATTGGTGAAAACGGGTGAGGTGGCGCTCCCCGTCGATACCTCCCTGTCACGGCAGGGAGGCGTTCGATCGGTTACGCGGGGAGTGCCAGTTCGCTGCGCAACTGCTGCGCGGTGCCAACCATGTGGCGCAGCGCCAGTTCCACCTCGGGCCAGCCACGGGTCTTCAGCCCGCAATCGGGGTTGATCCACAGCTGGTCCGGTTGCAGTACGTCGAGCGCCTTGTGCAGCAGGTCGAGCATTTCGGCGGATTCAGGCACGCGTGGCGAGTGGATGTCGTACACGCCCGGACCGATGCCGTTGGGGTAGCGGAAGCGCACGAACGCGTCGAGCAATTCCATCCGCGAGCGGCTGGTCTCGATCGAGATCACATCGGCATCCATCGCCGCCACCGCATCGATGATGTCGTTGAACTCCGAGTAGCACATATGGGTGTGGATCTGCGTGGCGTCGCGCACGCCGCCGGCGGTGATGCGGAAGCATTCCACCGCCCATGCCAGATAGCTTGGCCATTCGTTGCGGCGCAGCGGCAGGCCTTCGCGCAGCGCCGGCTCGTCGATCTGGATCACGCGGATGCCGGCGGCTTCCAGGTCATGCACTTCGTCGCGCAAGGCCAGCGCGATCTGCCGGCAGACGGTCTCGCGCGGCAGATCATCGCGCACGAACGACCATTGAAGCATCGTCACCGGGCCGGTCAGCATGCCCTTCATCGGCTTTTCGGTCAGCGATTGCGCATAGCTCGACCAGTGCACGGTCATCGGTGCGCGGCGGGCGATGTCGCCATAGATCACCGGCGGCTTCACGCAGCGCGAACCGTAGCTCTGCACCCAGCCAAGCCTGGTGAACAGATAGCCGTCCAGTTGCTCGCCGAAGTATTCGACCATGTCGTTGCGTTCGGGCTCGCCGTGCACCAGGACGTCCAGACCGATGTGTTCCTGGAAACGCACCACACGTTCGACTTCGGCTTCCAGCAGGGCGTTGTAGGCGGCATCGTCCAGCTTGCCGGCACGATAGGCGGCCCGTGCCTTGCGCAACTCGTCGGTTTGCGGGAAGGAGCCGATCGTGGTGGTGGGCAGCGGCGGCAATGCCAAGGTCTCGGACTGTGTCAGCTGGCGTATGGCATAGCCGGAGCGGCGCAAGGTCGCTTGCGGGTTGAGCGTGCGCAGGCGGCTGCGAACCCCGGTGTCGATGACGCCAAGCGCTTGCGCCTGTGCGGTCAGCAGGGCCTGCTGCGCCGCCAACGCGGCATCGGCTTCCGGCAGCCCGGCGAGTGCGTCGGCATATACCCGCAGCTCCTCGATTTTCTGCCGGGCAAACGCCATGGGCGCGAGGCGCGATGGATCGAGTGCGGTTTCCGCCGCGAGATCGATCGGCACGTGCAGCAACGAGCAGGAGGGTGCGAGCCACAGGCGTTCGTTGCCGATGCGCGCCTGTGCCTTGTGCAATAGCGGTAACACGCGCTCGGGCTGGCTGCGCCAGATGTTGCGCCCATCGACCACGCCGACACTGAGGATGTGGCTGGCCGGCAGCGCATCCAGCACGCTGTCGAGCTGTTCCGGCGCACGCACCAGATCGATGTGCAGCCCATCCACCGGCAGCGTAGTCGCCAGTTTCAGGTTGTCGCCCAAGGCACCGAAGTAGCTCGCCAGCAGCAGCCGTGGCGTATGCGCTGGGGCCAGGGCCGCATAGGCGTGCCGATAGGCGGCGTGGTCATCGCCGTCCTGATCGAGCACCAGGCAAGGCTCGTCCAGTTGCACCCAGTCGGCACCGGCGTCAGCCAGTTGTCCAAGCAATTCGATGTAGACGGGCAGCAGCGCATCGAGCAAGTCCAGGCGGTCGCTGCCGTCGACCGTCTTGGAGAGCAGCAGGAATGAAACCGGACCGAGCAGCACCGGTCGCGCCTGATGCCCTTGTGCCTGCGCTTCGCGGAATTCGGCGAGTGGCTTGTCGCCGTTGAGCGCGAAACGCTGACCAGTCTCCAGTTCCGGCACCAGGTAGTGGTAGTTGGTATCGAACCACTTGGTCATTTCCAGCGCATGCAGGTCGTGGCCGTCGCGCTTGTGTCCGCGAGCCATCGCGAAATAGCAGTCCAGGGGATTTTTGGCGAACACCGGTCGATAGCGTGACGGGATGGCGTCAAACAACACGGCCGTGTCGAGTACATGGTCATACAGACTGAAATCGTTGCACGGCACGACATTGGCGCCAGCGTCCCTGGCTAGCTGCCAATGCCGTCGACGCAGCATGCTGGCGGTGTCGGAGAGTGCTTCTGCACTGATTTCGCCGCGCCAGTGTGATTCAAGCGAGCGCTTGAGTTCGCGCTTGAGGCCGATGCGCGGAAAGCCTGAATAGGTAACGAGTGACATGAAAATTCCTCTTGCAATGGGCAAAGAGGAACGAAGGGTGACCAGCATGATCGCTGTGCCTTTGACCTTCGCCCCCGCGGGCGAGCCGGCACTGCCGCAGGGCAAGCGAAACCAGCGCGTCTGCCGCACATGGCGACAGGCAGCGCACTGGCTCCGGTGTTCCCCCGCGGAAACGCCAGGTCGGACAGAAGCGCAAACGCACGCTTCCGGCTGAGGCAGGTATTCGGGCTCGTGGACGTACAGCTCGGCCTACTGTCCGTCGCTTCCCGGGCGCATCACGTCCAGTGCATGTAACGGAGGTCGTTTCCACATACCGCTGCGGGGCAGCGCCGGATTCACACCGGCTTCCCTTGAGTTATCTCTTTATTCGCATGAAGAGATAATTACCATCAGCGTGGCGAAAATTAGCCGTATGGACGTCCGAAGTCAAACCAGGGTCAGGTGATGCAGGAGCAGCGAGTCGGCTTGCTGCCAATTGACCGCTCGCTAACGATCGAATCGACCGGCGGTCACGCAGGGCGATCGTGGCTCAGGCGGCCAGCTGCTCGCCGGCGGCGAGTGCGGCGAAGTAGTCGCGGGTCAGGCGCAGCTGCGCCTCGGCCGATTCGGCGCGATTGACGACCTGCCGGAATGCGGCATTTTCCGGCCGATCCTTGGCATACCAGCCCAGGTGCTTGCGCGCGATGCGCACGCCGGCCAGTTCGCCATAGAACGCGTAGAGCTGTTCGAGATGGCCCAGCAGGATCGTGCCGACCTCGGTCGGTCCCGGTTCGGGCAGCAGCTCACCGGTAGCCAGATAGTGCGCGATTTCGCGGAAGATCCACGGTCGTCCCTGCGCGCCACGCCCGATCATCAGTGCATCGGCACCGGTGATGTCGAGTACGTGGCGCGCCTGCTGCGGCGTACTGACGTCACCGTTCGCCAGCACCGGGATGCGCACGGCTGCCTTCACCGCCGTGATGGTGTCGTACTCGGCGTCGCCTTCGTATTTGTCGGCGCGAGTGCGCCCATGCACGGCCAGCGCCGCGATGCCGTTGTCCTGGGCAATGTGCGCGATGTTCAGTGCGTTCTTGTTCTGCCGATCCCAGCCGGTGCGGATCTTCAAAGTCACCGGCACCTCGACGGCATCGACGACGGCCTTGACGATGCGCGCCACCAGCGGTTCGTCCTGCAGCAGGGCCGAGCCCGACCACACGTTGCAGACCTTCTTGGCGGGGCAGCCCATGTTGATGTCGATCAGCTGCGCGCCGTTGGCGACGTTGAAACGTGCCGCCTCGGCCAGCATGGCCGGGTCATAGCCGGCGATCTGCACGCTCACCGGTTCGGGTTCGCCGACGTGGTCCATCCGCTGCAACGATTTGCGCGTATGCCACAGGCGCGGATCGGCATTGGTCATTTCCGACACGGCCAGCCCCGCGCCGAGCCGCTTGCACAGCAGGCGGAACGGCTTGTCGGTGACACCCGCCATCGGAGCGAGTACCACGGGCGGGTCGATGAGGTAAGGGCCGATGCGCATCCGCGCATTGTAGCCGGCCGGGCCGCTGCGAGCCCGGCGGTGTCAATGCGTCGGCAGGAGCCGCAGCGGCTGCGCCTGGTGCTTGTGCCTGAACAGCGGCACGAACAGGAGCGCCATGACCAGCGAATATCCGGCAAAGGCCAGCCAGATGCCGTGCCAGTCCTTGCAGATGGCGACGGTGTCGTCGCAGGCGTGGTTGGTGAAGAAGCGGTCGATCATCCAGCCCGCGATCAGGCTGCCCAGCACCGCGCCTACGCCATTGGTCATCAGCATGAACAGGCCCTGCGCGCTGGCGCGGATCTTCGGGTCGGCCTGGCTCTCCACGAACAGCGAGCCCGAGATGTTGAAGAAGTCGAACGCCATGCCGTAGATGATGCAGGAGAGCACGATCATCCACAGGCCGCCGGCCGGATTGCCAAGCCCGAACAGGCCGAAGCGCAGCACCCAGGCCAGCATGCTCATCGTCATCACCGCCTTGATGCCGAAGCGCTTGAGGAAGAACGGGATGGTGAGGATGAACGCGGTTTCGGAGAACTGCGAGATGGAGATGATGATGGTGGAGTACTTCACCGTCAGCAGGTTGGCGTAGGCCGGCACCTTGACGAAGTCGCTGAGGAAGGCGTCACCGTAGGCGTTGGTGAGCTGCAGCGCCGCACCCAGCAGCATGGCGAAGATGAAGAACACCGCCATGTTGCGGTTCTTGAACAGCACGAACGAGGTGAGGCCGAGCCGATCCATCACGCTGCGGCTGTGCGCAGCATCGAGCTTCGGCGGGCACTTGGGCAGGGTGAAGGCGTACAGGCCCAGCAGCAGCGAAGCGCCCGCGGCCACGTGGAACTGCGCGGCGGAGGCCTTGAAACCCAGCAGGCTGGTTGTCCAGGTGGCGGCGATGAAGCCGACGGTGCCCCACACGCGGATCGGTGGATAGGTACTCACCACGTCCAGCCCATCCTGCTTCAGCGCGTTGTACGCCACCGCGATGGCGAGCGAGATGGTGGGCATGTAGAAACACATGTACAGCAGCACCACCCAGAACATCTGCTGCGGATCGTTTGCAAACGGAATCGCGAGCAACACCGCCGCACCCAGGATGTGGAACAGCCCGTACAGGCGTTCGGCATTGACCCACTTGTCCGCCACGATGCCCGCCAGCGAAGGCATGAACAGCGAGGCGATGCCCATCGTCGAGAAGATCGCGCCGAAGCTGGTGCCCGACCAGTGCAAGGTCTGGAACCACCACGTGCCGATGGTCAGCAACCAGGCGCCCCAGATGTAGTACTGCATGAAGTTCATCACGATCAGGCGAAGCTTCAGATTCACGGGCAGGTATCCGGCATGTATGTCCCCTGACGCAGCCGAGGGAACTGCCCCGTGGCCACCAGCCGGGGCAGGTTAGAGGAAGCTGCGGCGAACCGGCAAGGCGCGCTGCAGCGACCATCCGTCACCAGCCGCAAAGATCATCCGTCGCTCCCATCGCGAGCACCCCGAATTTATTGGTAGGAGCCCACCCTGTCCACAAGAGGGGACTTCCTACGGTCGTGCGCGATGCTCTGGTGTCAATCGTGCGAAGAGCATCGCGCACGGGGCGCGTTCCACAAGAAACCGGATTGCTGTGCGCCCTGTGTAGGAGCGGCTTCAGCCGCGACCGCAAGGTAACGGCCTGCATGGGGCTGGCCGCGACTGAAGTCGCTCCACTCGCGGCGCTTCAAGCCAAGGCAGCGCCTACGCGCTCGCGCAGCACCGGCAGCAGCTCCGTCTCGAACCACGGATTGCGCACCAGCCACAACCGGTTGCGTGGGCTCGGATGCGGCAGTGGCAGCCGGCCGTGCGCAAGATGCTCGCGCCATCCCTGCACGGTGTCGGTGAGGCGCGTGCCACGCGGCACGCCGAGGATGCCGGCCTGCGCGTACTGCCCGATCACCAGGGTCAGCCGAACCTGTTTCAGCAGCGGCAACAGTCGTGGATGCCAGGTCGGTGCGCATTCCGGCCGCGGCGGCAGGTCGCCACCTCGCCCGGTGCCGGGGAAACAGAAACCCATCGGCACGATTGCAATGCGGCTGGCGTCGTAGAACGTCTCGCGATCGATGCCCAGCCACTCGCGCAAGCGCTCGCCGCTGACGTCGTTGAACGGGATGCCGGTCTCGTGCACCTTGTGCCCCGGCGCCTGGCTGACGATCAGCAACCTAGCAGTCGACGATGCCTGCAGCACCGGTCGCGGGCCCAACGGGAGATGCGCCGCGCAGATCCGGCAGGCACGGATTTCGGTGAGCAATGGGCCGAGGCGATCAGACATGTCGACTCCCGATCAAGGCAGCAATTTGCCCGGATTGAGGATGCCGTCCGGATCGAAGGCAGCCTTGATGTTGCGCATCAGGCCCAGTGTGTTCGAGGACAAGGCCAACGGCATGAATTCGCGCTTGACCATGCCGATGCCATGCTCGCCGGAAAGCGTGCCTTCCAGCCGGATCACCAGCGCAAACACCTCGGCGAGGCAGGCATGCGCCCGATCGCGTTCGGCGTCGTCGCGCGGCAGCAGGTTCACGTGCAGGTTGCCGTTGCCCGCGTGGCCAAAGGTGACGATCAGCACGTCATGCTTCGCCGACAGCTGCTTGATGCCATCGACCAGCTCGGGCAGGTGACTCACCGGCACCACTACGTCCTCGTTGATCTTGTTCGGCGAAATCGTCCGTTGCGCCGGCGACAGCGCCTTGCGTGCCGACCACAGCGCGCTGGTCTCCGCGGCGCTTTCGGCGATGCGCAGCTCCTCCAGGCCGTCACCACGCGCAGCCTGTGAAACGGCAGCGACCGCCGAAGGCAGCGTCTCCGCTTCGCCATCGACTTCGATCATCAGCATCGCGCCGGCCAGCGGCACGCTGTCGCCGCCATGCGCATGCGCCAGCTTCAACGCCACGTCGTCGATGAACTCCAGCGCGCACGGCGTCACCGGCTGCGCCATGATCCGCGCCACCGCGCGTGCCGCTGCGCCGACATCACGATAGGTGGCACGCAAGGTGCGCACCGCCGACGGTTTCGGCGTGAGTTTCAGGGTGGCCTCGGTGATCAGCGCCAGCGTGCCTTCCGAACCGATCAGCAAGCGGGTCAGGTCGTAACCAGTGGCACCCTTGCTGGTGTAAGTGCCGCAGCGGAAACCCTCGCCGCTGCCGGCGACCGCGCGCAGGCCCAGCGTGTTCTCGCGCGGACTGCCATATTTCACCGTGCGCGGGCCCGCCGAATTGCAGGCAAGGTTGCCGCCAATGCTGCACCAGGGTGCGGACGACGGATCGGGCGGCCAGAAAAAACCGTGTGGCGCCAGCGCCTGCTGCAGGTCGCCATTCAACACGCCCGGCTCGACCACCGCGAGGCGATTGTCCGGATCGATGCGCAGGATGCGATTCATCCGCTCGAAACTCACCACCACGCCACCGTCCACCGGTACCGTGGCGCCGGTGGTATTGCTGCCACGCCCGCGCGCAATCACCGGCACCTTGTGCGCACGACAGGCCTGCACCAACGCCTCGACCTGCGCATGTTCGGTGGGAAACGCCACCGCATCGGGCAACGCATGCAGGCGCGAGTTGTCGTACGAGTAGGCAATCCGTTCGGCTTCGCCGATGGCAAGCGCATCGGCGGCAAAGATGGCGCGAAGGTTGTCGAGCAGGGCGGATGGCAGCGTCATATGACCAGTCTAGCGCCGAACCGATGGTGGGCCCGCTGCATGCATGAGGGCATGCCAACAGGGTACTTCGCGCAACCCGGTCGTCATTCCGGTCAAGACCGGAATCGCGTTGCAGGAAGAGGTACCAGTGAATAACCAGCTCCGCTCTATTAATTTCAGAGCGATTCCGGTCTTCGCATGAATGACGTCATGACGTGGTTTTCGAGGTTCCCTGCATGGCCAGCATGGGTATCACGACCTTTGGCAGAAGGCGCGCCGTGAAATACCTGTCCTGGTAATAGCGGATCTTTTCGCACATCACCGGATGAGGTATGCCCTCATACAGAAAGACCTCCTTCTCCGTCCCCATGGCCTTCAGTTCCTGCGGCAGCATCAGGGCGCGACGTTCCTCCGAATGGCTGCGCGAGACGTCTCCACGGGTTCGCCCGCGCGTTATGTTCTGCTTGCGCACGGTGGTGTAGCCCAGCATGTCGGAGTAGTCGTTGGCATCCTGCTGCTCGCGCGGCGCGAAGACGATCTGCAGGGCGTGATTGGTGATCATGGTGCGCGAGACGTCTTTCCCGTATGTGGCGTCCAGCTGGGCCATGCTCTGGATGATGGGCAGCAGGCGGATGTTGTAGCCGGCCATGTACGCCACCGCCGAGGCGATGATTTCCACCCTTCCGATCGAGGTGAACTCATCCATCAGCAACAGGCATTGATGCTTCAGCGCCGGATTGTTCTGCGGCAATTCCTTGGTGTTCAGATTGATCAGCTGGCTGAAGAAAAGGTTCACGATAAGCCGGCTTTCTGCCAGCTTGTTCGGCTGGATGCCGATGTAGATCGTCATCTTCTTCTTGCGCACATCAGTCAGCAGGAAGTCGTCGTCGCTGGTGGCCGCATCCAGCACGGGATTGATCCATGCGTTCAGGGGTTCCTTGAACGAGCCGAGGATCGAGGCGAACGTCTCGTTCGCCTGCGACAGCAGATTGGCAAACGCGGATTGTGCGTTGCCGCTCAGGAAGGGCTGCTGGGCCAGCAACTGATAGAACTGCTTCAGATCGGAACCGTCACCGGATGAGAGCCGATAGACGGCCCCGAGCGTCGGCTTGTCCCGGAGTTGCAAAGGCACGCTCCGCTTCTCGTCGTATTCCTCCTTCTCGAACAGAAACAGCGTAAAGGCCATGAACGCATTGCGTGCCTGGCTGACCCAGAACTTCTGGTCATCCGCTCCATCCGGGTAAAGCATGGCCGCGATGCTCATCAGATCCGAAACCCGGAACGCGGGGTCTTTCGACACGTAACTGAGCGGGTTCCAGCGATGGGTGCGGCGGTCCTCGGCAAACGGGTTGAACAGGTAGATCTCCTGCCCCTGGCTGGCGCGCCAGCCGCTGGTCAGTTCGTAATTCTCCTGCTTGATATCCAGGACGACGACCGATTCCTGATATTCGAGCAGGTTCGGTACAACCACGCCGACGCCCTTGCCCGAGCGTGTCGGCGCGGCGAGTATCACGAACTGCTGCCCACTCAGCCTGACCAGCTCGCCCTTGAACTTGCCGACCAGGATGCCGTTGTCGGTTGCCTTGAACATGCCGTGCTTGCTCAAGTCCGCTGCTCTGGCGAAACGCGCATCACCGTGCAGTGACGGCTTCTTCTTTCTTGCCAGGAAGTAAAGCAAAGCCAGCCAGCCAGCCATAGGCAAGCCGAAGCCGATATAGCCCGCGGCTTTGATCCGGCCGGCATAGGCTTGTACCTGCGGCATATCCAGTGCGCGCAGATAATCCCAATAGGTATCCCATCCGAGTTGATTCGAATTCAACTTGAGGAAAAGCAGGCTCAGAAAGCCCGAAAAATATTCACCTGCCACCAGGGCGGCAAGAAGGGAGCCGCTTACCCAATACCATTTACCTTTGCTCATGGAACACTGCCCTGTGCTCATGTCCCCGAACGGGAACCGGATCTTGGAGAAGTTACGCGATTTTCGATACGTCCTGGACCACGCATCGTGATGACGGGTTGGCTGGGCAATGCGATCGCGGCATATCCGGCATGGTCCGCATGCCAGCGTTCAGTTGCCCGATCCGCGCCACATGTCGCCATGCAACCAGGTCCTACATGCCCGCCGCGGGATGGGTGTGTTGGGCCTGTTGTTCCTGGAGGTGCGAAACGGGTTGCTGCGTCTGCGCGTGCTCCTGTCTCGACGACGCTACTTGTTGCCAGGCAACGCTGCTCTGTTCAATCGGCGTATTGATCGCCTGCACAGTTTGCACATGGGCGAATTGCCGCAGCGGTGAGTTCAACTCACCCTGCACAGCAAAGGTGTGAGAGGCATCATCGCTGAGTACCGCATGATGGATCTGGCTCAATCCGTCACGTCGGGCGGCCACGACCAGGGCTGCAGCCAGATTGTCACTGTGCTGATCCGGTGTGCGTTGATGCGTGGCGTCCAGTCGATGTACGGCGCTGCGTGCCTGCTCATAGAGCGCGTGATCCGGGTGTGCAGTCTGGTCCAGGCGTGGTGAGGTGGTTGGCGATGCAGCTGGCTTGCTGTCGAACCACGAGCCCGGATGGCTCAGTGTGTTCCAGGCCTGCGAAGCGTCATTGGCCAGGGTGTGTGCTACATGTTCGGTGGCGTGGACACCCTGCGAGACGGCATGTTCTGCGGCGTGCACACCCTGCGAGATCACATGCTCGGTCGCCTGCGTGCCATGCACGATGCCTTGGCGGGTGGCTTCATAGGCATAGGAGGCTTCGACCACCACGGCCTGCGCGGCACGCTCGGCAGCATGGGCCGCCTGCGAACCTTTTTCTCCAATCACGTGAGTAACGTGCTGGGCCCCATGCTCGATAACCTGCGCACCTTCGATGATTTTCTCGCCTACCGTTATGGGCACTTCCCATGTAGCCGATAATCCCGTGCGCAAATCCAGCACATCGCTGCGGTAACGATCGATCATGCCGTGATGTGCGCGGTAGCGCGCCTCGTTTTCCGGACTGATGATCGAGTGGCCAAGGAGTTTGCTGTCGGGCACGAAATTGTCGATCCCGTGGGCGCCGAGATCGACCGCCTTGAGCGGGTTGCGCGGGGTCAAGAGGGTGCCGTCGTCGCGATAGCCTGCCTTCTGCAAGTGATCGATATCTTCCTGCGTCGCATAGATATGGACCGTGCCGAAGTGCCGACTGGCCGCGCTGACCACATCGGTGGCGCGAACATGGTCGATCACCTGATGGCCACCTTCGGGGATGCCCTGCATCAGCCCGGCAGCGCCGTAGGCATTGAAAGTCTCGCCATGCAGCCCGTATTTGTATGCGGTGATCTCGGCCAACGTGCCGCCAAGGGAGTGGCCGGTGACGGTGACGTTGAGTGGTTGGTCCCTTTCTTCGGATTTTCTTTTTGCCTCTTCGATCACGCGTTGGGTGAATGCCATGGCGTCATGGGTTTGCAGATTGGTTCCGGTGAAGACCATGCCACCATCTGTCAGAACACCGTCGCGAATGATCTGCTCCGTGCCACGATGAGCGATCACAACTTCGCCAGTATCGTCGCGCCTGTACGCGACACCCTGATAGCCCGTGACCGGGTCGCTTGTCTGATCTAGAACCTTGTAATCGACTCCGGCGATCGTGACGACTTGATGAGGCTTGTGAGTGTTGTAGGAGTCTTGGGACAGCAGGGCATAAGTTTCTGTGTCGATGCTCATAGGAAATCTTCCTTGGCAACGAGTGTGGCCGAGAACAAATGCCCCTGAAATTCGGCTTTGTAGACGGACGGGCTGGATTCGCCTGGATCAGATGGGAACATGTTTTCTTTGCCCGCGTGAGCATCGAAATAGTCGCGTTCCAAAAAATAACGAGTCGCAGATCTCTGTGCCAGGACATCAGCCTTGAACAAGCCGGGGCTGAAACCTACGTTCTTGACTTGCAGGACTGCCGTGGCAGCCACCACTTCCCAATGGCAAACGCCCAGGCCGTAGTAGTCCTCGTCTTGCAACAGGTCGACATAAAGATGTCCGGTATAGACCTTGTCGCTGATCTTGGTGAGGTCAAGTGGCACGCTGTCTTCCGGTGCAAGGGTGGCGCCACTGATGGGCTGCAGAGGTACGCACCGATCATTCGACACCTTGTACTGCACGAAGGCGGTTACCGAATCAAATGGTCCCGGGGCCCCGTCGATCGTCATGGTGATTTCGTAGCGCATTTTGGGATGCGGGTTTTGTTTGATGTCGGGCGTTTTCATGGAGGACCCACAGGCAGAAGTGATCAGAGCCAAGGACAGGATCAGGGAGGAGGTCAGGCGAGTCGGCATGGTGGTTCGGCTCATATGATCTGCTCGGTTCTTGAGGCTGCAGCGGCTGGCTGCAGACGGGACAGGGGAAAACAAGCAGGGTTGCCGGCATCGCCGTCACTAACGTACATATACATGTACATGGTTATATGAATTCCATCGTTCAATTGAGCGACACCGTTCACATTGTTCGTTGCCGGTAAGCACGTAACGAGAAAACTGATGGCGGCGTATTGATTCAAGACGGGTCACGCTCGTCGTTAAAGGTTCGGGCCGGTCTGCTGCGTGGATTGCTGTTGATTCATCGGCAGCATGTGCGGCACGAGGATGGGATGCTCCCCGGGTTGAACGGTATGCGCAGCGATGTTGCTCTGTTCGATGGGCGTGCTGACGGCCTGGGCGGTTGCCACGTCGGCAAGTTTTCTGAGTGGAGAACTGTTCTGCGCCGCGAAGGTGTGCGAGCCGTCTTCGCTGAGTGCGACCGCATCGATTCGAGTCAAACCCTGGGTCTTGGCAGCCACGGTGAGAGCAGCCGCAAGATTGGCGCTGTACTGGTCGGAGGTTCGGCCCATGCTGTTGTCGATCTTGTGCACGCCGTCGAGCGCTTGAAGGTACAGCGCATGGTCGGGGTGCGACGGATCATTCAATCGAGGTGGAGCGGTGTGCAGCGTGGCAGCCGGTGCGGGTTGTGCGGCGCCGGCCTGTGTTTGGGTCAGTGCTTCTAATCGATGCAACGTATTGGGGCCTGCCACACCGTCCACCTTCAGGTGCTGTTCTCGCTGGAATGCCTCGACTGCTTTTTTTGTCTGCGCACCGTAATCGCCATCGACCGTCAGTGGATGGCCTGACGCATCGCGATAGCTGTGTTGATTCAACAGCTCCTGCACGTGGCGATTGCTCTGGTTCGAATTTGCGTGGGCATGCACCGAGGTTTCGGTAGCGCCGGGCGCGTAGCCATGGGCGATCTTCTGGCTCCATGCTGCCGCTGCGGTCTCTCGGTCAGCCAGGCCGTTGGTGCCGCCATTGATATCACGACATGCTGCGGTGACATTCCACTGATCGTGGTTGGCAACGACGCGCGCCTCCCAGTAGTGCACAGCGATCTTGGCGGCGATCTCGCGGTTTTCCGCCAACTCTGGATGGTTGACCAGATCCAAGCCCATCTCCGTGCCGATCTGTTCGTAGTTGGCGCGCCCAGTCAGCTGGACGTAGCCACGGCCGTGATACTTCCAGCCATCGCCGGGCTCGGTGTTGCCAAGGTTCACCTTGCCCCACCGTCCGCCATAGATTTCGTTGGCGATGGCCTCTGGGCCACCAGCGGCGATCTCATTGGCCTTCTTGAGATCACTCATGCCGTTGCGACCGGGGAACACTGCCAGCAGGCGCTCGCCCGAGTAGTGGAGATTCTCGTTCATGCTCGCAAAACCACCGGACTCGACTTGCATCTGTCCCATGAAATTGCCCAGTTCCCGGTACTCCTGGATTCCGTTCGCCGTGGCGACCTGCATCAGGTAATCAGCATTGTCCTTGGATGACATGACCTGGCTTCCTCCATCAAAATCTGTGAAGAATGGTTGGATCAATGCGAGCCGGGCAGGCCGTTCACTTTAATTTGTGAATCGCTTTTCCATTTGAGCGTCGCGTCGATGACACCATCGTCCTGCGATTCGATGATCTTCGACGACTGACACTGCATCTTCTTCACGACTCCGGTATTGCCCAGTCGCTGCACGATGACACCACCATCCTGGAGGCCGGTTCCGGAAATCGAGTACACAATGTATTTGTAACCTTGCTTGACGAAGGAATAGGCGACTCCGCCCGAGGCCCCGCCGTAGACAAGGTGGGACCGCATGAATGCGCCGTCCGATGATTGACCTCTTGGAGGGTAGACCAACTCCGGTGCGGCGGATCGTCCGTAGGCATAGTAGAAATGTTTCGCATCGCCGGAGGCGCACATTGACACGACCTTTTGGTTGTTACCCAGCGGGCACGAGAAAACGACCTTGTCCGTCGAAGCACACAAGGTGTTGACTGTATCCGCTGCGAACGATGGCAGCGAATACATGCCAAGAAGGGTGGCGACTAGTGCAGTAGCGTAGTTCGGATTCATGGATTTGCTTTCCAGTGCTTGGCTTCAAGGGTCATGCATTCGAACCCAATTACTCGACGAAACGAAGTCCGCGTCACGGCTTCTGCACGACGACATCGCATTTCAGGTAGTCCTTCATGACAACAAGCCAGTGGCTGGCGGAGTCGAAGTTTGGCGCCAGGTCCGAAGCCTTTGGCTTCAGGAAAGCGTCCATGCCGTGCTGGACCATGTAGCGCGGGTAATATCTCGGCGGCCCCAGATCCAGCAGCAGATTGCATAGGTCCGAGTGTGGTTTCTCCTTCTGCAACTCCGACAGTATCTGCTCCTGAAAAACCTTCATCCTCTCCACATCAATGGGCTTGAAAGCCTGGAGCCTCAAGAGCGCGGGAGCATCGTGCGCGGTTTCGTCCGTTACCCGCAACGTATCGTATTGGCCGTAAGCTCCTGCGATGATGTACAAGGCGACTCCGTCATCGTCTTTCCCCTGCTGGATGCAAGCCGCAACGCCTGGATAGATATCGGCCGGTGTGTAGCTTGGGTTTATATTGTCCAGATTGCAGCCGAGCGGTTGTGTGGACTCAAGGTTGCCGGGCGCTTCATGGTTGGTGAGACTTGGCGATGGAGTATTTTGTGCCGGCGTTGCTGCACTGGCAGCGAGAAAAACTGCAAATATCACAGAATTGATCAGACGCACGACGATTCTCCAAGTTCCGTGGAAAGCAGGACGCTACCGCCGCTGCTGGGTCGTGATAGTGGCGTTATTCGGCATGACGTGTTCCTTGGATTCGTTCCTGGCACATCAGCCGCCGAAACACTGCCCATGAGTGAAGCCGAGCAGGGCTTTGTTTGAAGCATCCGGTGTGCTGAATAACTGCATCGCGAAATGCCCGAACATATCGTCGTTGCAGATCTCCACGGCCTTGCGCTGCGTGCCGTCCTGCAAAGTACACACGCCGCCGTAGCTGTTGTTGCTGTTTGCTGTACCCACCGGCAGGTTGATGAGACGGCTGCAGCTGATGATCTTGCCGCTCTGCTTTTGCTGCACCAAGGACTTGTTGAACGAGGCGATCCGGATGCTGGGGTCACGGTAAGTCACCACGTTCACACATGTGCCACCGTCGCCCGATGGTTCGCACGATGAATCGTCGATGACGTACTTCTCGTTGCGCCCCAGCACCGTAATGCGTGCCGTATAAGCCCGTTGGAGGCAGGCCTCGTCCTGGCAAACATCCCGTGTGTACGTAATCCAGTGATGCTGCTCTTCGATGAGTGCCTTCTTGCTGGACGGGGAGATCATCGCAAGTGCCGTCGTGTAGGTCTGTTTCAGTTTGTCGTCAAGCGTGGACGTTCCGGCATCGTTGCAGATCAGTTTTTCCGTGGCGCTCACGGCCTTGCGGCAGTCGAAGCTGGCGGAAAAAGCATGGGGTGCGACGAATAGCAGACACAGCGAAAAAAAGCAGTTTGAATGAAAAATTTTCATGACGGCAGAGTCACCGACGCTGGGGAGCAGTAAAGCCTTCTGAGTGTTCGTCGTGCTTTTGTGGTCATGAGGTTCAACCGCGGTGCGAGATGGGGAGGCGACGCGGCCTTCTTCAAACGGATTCAAAATCCACATGCGACCAGTGCAGTGCGATCATCAGTCAGGGCACCGAGCCCCACTCAGTGATGATGGCGTCGAGCAGGGCGGCGTTGGTAGCGACCTGGGCACCAGGGCAGGTCATCAGATAACTCCTGCGCAGCGCAGAGGTGGCACTCGCGTCGAAGTAGGGATCCCAGATTTGGAGACTGAAAAAGTAGGTGGTGGCCGGGGTGCAGGCGGGGCCGCCGCTGGCACCTGCACCTGAGATGCCGGCCATGCAGGTGTAGACCGCGCATGGGTCGACGCTCTGGGCATGGGTGGGAGCGCAGATCAGACTACCTGCGCCGAGGGCAATAGTGGCAAAAAGGGCGCGAAGTTTCATGGCATACCTCCGATGTATGGGCGTGTGACGTGCCTCAAGGACGGAACGAGTGCATGGGCCAAGGGTGAGGCTATTGAATTCTCACCGGCAGGCTGCAGGCGGAGTAGTAAACGTGGCAGTTGGTATCTCCGGCGTTATTGCAGGTCAACATGCCTAAATGAATTGCTTCATCTAATGACGCTGCGGCGTTTGAGCTATGTTCCGTGTGACCCACTACCATTGCGGCGCATTCATTGTCATACGCAACCTCGATTGCACACGGTACTCCCCCCTTTGCCTGGCAGTCAGTTATAGCTACTTGCTCCGCGTCGTCCTTGCTAGAGAGGTTCGTGGCTACTCCGAGATGCCCGCCAGGGCCGTCGGTTGCAATCGCCCCCCATTGGCTAGTCCATTGCGGTGGCGGTGGCGGTGGCTGAGGTTGCGCCTGCTGTTGGTTGTTGTAATAGCCCGGAGGAATGGGGACGCATGAATTGATGTCCGTGCCGCTGGCAGGAATCATTCCGGGTGGGCAGCCGCCCTCAGCATGGGCCATCTTGCCCAATAGCAAGAGCAGTCCGAACAATAAGCAGCGGTAGTCTTTCATCGTGCACCTCCCGTTGTCGGTGGTGTGGGTGCCGGTCTGATGGCATCGGCGTAAACAGAGGTGGGCGCACCTGAAAGGCGTGTGGTGGCGCCAGGATTGCCATAGGCATCGCCACCTGAACGAGATCCAAGATTGGCGGACTGCGCCGTACTTGATGCTGGTGGTGCGTATCCCCCCCCACCATATCCACCATACCCATACGACCCCGGCGGTTGCCCCTGTGGCCCCGGTCGACTGATCATGCCACCGGCAAAGGGCGAGAAATGCATGAACTGACCTACGGTGCCTTGGAAGAACATGGCCGCCATCGGAGGCGTGGAGATGATCAGCACGGTCATCAGCAGGCCGATTCCGCCTTGCTGCATCGACTGGTTGGTGAAACCTTCGGCGCCCATACCGGTGATGCCGTTGATGATGCTGGATGCCCACAGTGCCTCGGCCACCTTCAGGGTGAGTTGCAGTACCAGCGAGCTGATAAAGGCCAGTACGCCCATCGAAAACAGCGTGCCAATACCGTAGAGCAACCACTTCTGGAACAGTCCCTTGGTCTGCTCGAAGATAAGGCACATGATGAACAGCGGGGCCAAGCCGATCACCAGGGCCAAGGTGATCTCGTAGAGCAGCAGCATGGCGGCCGCGGCCATGGGCGGGCTGGCAGTTCCGAAGGTGGCGAAGGCTTGGGCACGAGCCTTGCTGGCGGCGCTTTCGCTGTCGCCTGGGGGCACCTGCACAGTGTCGATAGCGGCCATGGCCAGCTGGGTCTCGGCGAGGTTCTGATCGATGGTTTGGGCCAGCGTGGTGTCGTCGCCGGTAAACAGCTGATTGATGTCGGTGCTCAGCTCGGTGGTGACGAGTGTATGCAGGTTGGGACCGACCACGCCTATAGCGGTAGCGACGGTGACGATCACCACCACCCGCACCATGTTGGACACCAACCCCATCATCGATTCGCGCGACTGGCCGGTGATCATGCGATAGCCTTGGATCATGATCCAGATGGTGACCAGCACCAAGGCGATAGCCGTCATCCAGGACGTTACAGCGCCCATCAGGTTGGCCCCGAAGCTGTCGATCCTGCTATGAAGCCAATTGTAGATAAGGACGAAGTAAACCATGGTGCTCGTGATCCCCTGCGAAGTCGCGGAACGCTCTATCGATCTGTCCCGCTGCTAATCCGCTGTTTGTGTCAGTGGAATGCCGCTGCGAATGCCGACGCTTGCACCACATTGCCCAATACGGTGTTGCTACCATTCAGGGCCACTTTTGCCAGAATGCCTTGCTGCTGCTGCAACGTAGCAATGACAGCGTCATCTTTTGCCATCTGGCTTTGCCAATCCACCATCTCCGAGGCAATCTGGTCGTTATGCGCCGATGCATTTGCAGCGATCCGGTCTGAATCACCTTGTGAGGTCATACTGCCTAGTTTGGATGTGATCTGCTGCAGCTCCTGACCGAACTGCTGGGTATCGTTGACCACTTTGACTGTTGCGTTGTATTTGTGGACTTGGGCCAGCACGATCTGCGCACAGATGTTTTGTTGGGTGGTAGTGATGGACTGGCTGAAGGACGATGTGACAATGGATGTCATGTCGCCCAATATGCCGCCCCCACCGGCCCCAGGGCAGGACTGCTGAATGAGATTGCTTGCATCTGTGATTTGCTGAAGCTGTCCACCAGTGAGATTGATACCTCCAGTGGCCAAGCCTTGGATGGACGTGAGCATCTGCTCGTACTGCTGCACTTGTTGTAAATATTGTTGGATCTGTTTTTCGTACTGCAAGCCCTGTTTGACGTATTGCGACACGGTTTGCGCCAACTGCGATTTGAAGCCTTCCTGATTGGAAGCAATGGAGGACTGGTCGGTAACAAGGACTTGGGCGCTGGCGGTGCCAGTGAAAAGCCCGGCCGAAAGAGCCAGTGCAATGGCGATATGGCGTGTGCATGAGGGCGTCGGGCGAATAGGCGAGTTGGTCATGGCTGATTCCTCTCGTACTTGTCGTAGGTAGGTATGACGAACGGGTTAGCGCGCCGCTGTGCGCGTGGTGCTGCTGATGGACGGCGGCTTGGGTCTGGACTTTCCGCTGCCCTTGCGGTTTTCATAGAAATCGTTGATCCACTGCTCTGGTCGCAACTCGTCCACTGATACGCCTTCTGCCGTTGCGCGATGGCGCATCACCTCGTGCATGATCTCGATGTTGTCGGTAGAGGCGGAGATCACGGCGAGGGCATCGTCCATGCCGCGCAGATTCAGCTGGCATACCGAACTGGCATGACCCTGCTTGACTAGGAAGCAGCGCGAGCGTTCGTCCAAACTTACAACGACTTGGTACTCGGCGTCTGTCAGCTTCAGCCCACCGACGTAGTCCTCGCGGCTGGCGTTGGGGTTGGGTAGCAGGATCATCGTGGCGGTCTGCTCGATCAGCGAGGCTGCGATGTCGCTGGCCAGGGCGTCTTCCGGACTCTGGGTGGCGAAGATGCCCAGGCCGTTCTGTTTGCGGATGGTTTTTTGCTTGTTCTTGGCGAATTCCTTCAGGCCGCCCTTGCCATCGAGGATCTTCCAGAACTCGTCCATCACGTAGATCAACGGACGACCGTCAATCAGTGCCTCCAGCCGGTGCAGCAGGTAGTTGATCACCGGCACACGCACTTCCGGGTTGTCGATGATGTCGGTGTAGTCGAAGCCGATGATGTTGGCTTTTTGCAGGTCGATGGTGTCGACCGGGTTGTCGAACACCCAGCCCAGCGAGTTGCCCGCAGTCCACTTGCGCATGCGGATGAATAGGCCGTCATCGCCCATGTTGGGCAGGCTCTTCTGGAAGTTGGTCATGTTGCGCAGGCGCATCGGCGTGTCGAGCATGTTCTCGACGGCGCGGAAGATGTCCTCTTCCTCGCGCGAGCTGTAGACGCTCTTGCCGGCAAGCACCTTGATCAGCTCGGCCAGGAACTGGGTGTTGGCTTCGTTGCGTTCGCAATGGAACGGGTTGAACCCGGTGGGTTGGCCGTTTTCCAGTGCCAGGTAGTTGCCGCCACAGGCGCGCACGAAGATCTCGGCACCACGATCCTTGTCGAAGAAGAAGATGGTGGGCGATGGGGTGAGTTTTTGTACCTGGCTGAGCAGGAAGTTGATCAGTGCGGTTTTGCCGGTGCCGGATTTACCGATCACCATGGTGTTGGCGATGGCTTTTTCGCCGAGCGAGTTCTCCGCCGGGTGAGTGGCGTGGAAGTTGAAGTAGTAGGCCTGCCCGTTGGTGGTCTGCAGGGTGGTGACATGATCGCCCCAGGGATTGTTCTCTTTCTTGCCGGTTGCGAAGTTATGCAACGGCGACAGGCCCAGGAAATTGAGCGAGCTGACATTGGCCAGTCGGGTACGGTATTTCCAGTTGGCGGGAAGCTGCGAATAGAACGAGGCGGTGACAGCCAGATCCTCCTTCACCGAGACGAAGCCGGCGTTGGAGAGTTCAGCGCGTGTCGTCGCGATCTGCTGGGAGAGTGCTTCCTGGCTGGGTGCATAGACCGCGATGGTGAAATGGTATTCACCCAGCACGAAATTGCCCGAGGCGAGCTGGTCCATGGCCTGGTCCAGCTCGGCGATCTGGCTGAACGCCTTGTCGCCCGAGGAGATCATCATGCCCTTCGTGCGGTCCAGCGCCTTGAGCGCATCCTGCCGGCCCATCGGGCTGAACGAGTGGGTGACGACATACTCGAAGTCCAGGTACTTCAGCCCGTTGAGGATGCCTGGGTAGGTGCCATCGGTGTATTCCTTGATATTGAGGATGGCGCCGAACTGGTTGATGCCGTCTGGTGTGGTGATGACGAAGTCGCCGGTCTTGGCAGAGAAGCGCTGCTTGCTCACGGGCAGGTAGTTGTAGACCGGTGCGGGCAATACCGGTACCGGCTCGTCGATGCGGTTGAGCAGGTAGCCGAAGAACTCCAGTGTCTCGGAGAACACGACGCCGTTGCTGGCTTCGTACATGCCCAGTCGATAGGGCGCGTAATCCTTCAATACTGCCTCGACGTTGCCGGCCAGTTCCAGGATGGTGGTGATGGCCTGCAATTGTTCAGACTCCAGCCGGGCGATATCGCTCGATTTCTCGGCGAAGCGCTTGCCACTGACCACCGGGCGGTAGATCAGGGTGAGGTAGAGCTCGTTTTGCATCAGCTTCTGTGCGGACAACGCCTCGTAGTAGGAGTCCGACATGCTCTGGTTGAACGTCTGCGCGAACCGGCTCTTTTCTTTCAGCTTTCGCCGACGACGCACGTCATGCACCCAGAACGCCACGTTGACGAAGTCCGGTGCGCGTAGGGTCTGCAGCATGCGGTTGAACGTGTTGTGACGATGCTCGAGGTCCCACTCTTCCCGCCCCACGAAGGGCAGACCACCCAGCCGCCATGTCATCAGAAAATCACCGCCCGTTGTCTTGAGCACGGTCGGCGACACGTGGGTGGACAAGGGGATGAATTCGCCAATGGCGGTGTCGGGAACGAAACTGGGTTTTGGCATGATCTTGATCCGGATCGACGCCCTGGCAGGGGTGCCAGGGCGTCTTGATGGGCTTACGACTTTTCTTTTGACTGGCCGCGATAGCTGTTGGGAGTGAACACCCACATGCCGTCGTTTTCCTGCAGGTTTCTCACCCTGGTTCGGAACTGCAGGCGCAGCCCGAGCAACCGGAAGATCATTTCGTCGCGACGAGCCATCTGGCGCATCACGAAGATCACCGGCGGAATGAGCAGCAGGTAGAACAAGTTGAAATACATCGACAGCAACAAGCACCCGCCCGCCACCAGGAAGAACGGCACGTAGGGCACACCGAGGAACATAGGCGGGCGGGTACAGCCGCGGAACAATGCGTTTTTATGCATGGTGATTTAGTGTGCGTGCCATCGGGCTTGTTTAGCAGGCGCCGCTACCGGCACTGGTCTTCAGGAACATGCTGGCAATCTGACCAGCAGCGCCGATGAGGATGCCACCGATCAAGACGGGCGCCACATCGGAAATGCGCTTGTGTGCAAAGGCGATCTGGTAGCCAGCGAAAATCACCGCGATGGTCACCACGACGATCGAAAGTGCATTCAGAATCGATTTGATATTGGTGGCAAAGCCGCAAGTGGTAGTGATGGTCTCAGTGGCGTCCTGACCAAACGCAATGCTGGGAACGATCAGTGCGAGGAGCACGGCCAGATACAGGAACATGCCCAGACGGGCGCGGCTGGCGTTGCAGATGCTGTTGGTAATCAGGTTCGGTGTCATCTTGGGCTCCTTGTGGATGATTGAAACAGTTGCGATTGATTGGTGGTTGCGGCTATCTGGTGATGGCCACGTCAAGCTCGACTGCGTTGAACGCAGTGCGTTTCACTCGGGATGCCTCGAAGGGTTCGAGGCACGGCTGCGGCCAAGTGGCCGTCGGGGGCAGGTGCCGGAGGTGCCTGCCAGCGAGACAGGGCGCGTGTGCGGCAAATAGCAGGCCCTGTTCTCAGAATACGAACGCGGCATCGCGACTCTCCTGGCGCAGATCGGCCTTGTCGGCAGCTGGTTGTGAAGGGCCTGACGTTGCCGCAATTTGCGCCGACTCGGTTGGAGCAGCCGGCGCAGACGTCGAGGGTGGATCGTTCGGGCCGCGTACTTGCGGCACGAAGATGTCGGCCGCTGCGGCAGTAGTGGTCGCGCTCGCTGCCTCAGTCGCAGTCGGCTTGGGTATGGTGGCGATGGGGGCCGGTATCGTTGTTGCGGCGGGTGCCGATGCAGCCTGCGGCTGCGTCGCGGTTTGCGCTGTGTCATTCGCTCCGTGTACCAGTGCAGCGGCGACGGGAACCGTAGCTGCAAGCGCCGTATCGAGAACCACGCTGCGCAACGCCACGCGATAGGCGGAACTATCTGCCGGCATGATCGTCATGTTCACCTTGCTGCCGCTGCGAGGCTCATTCGGCGTGGCCAGCAGAGGTATCGCCTCGGCACGGTTGCCGTCGGCGACGTTCGCGCTGCGATTGATCGAGTCGTACACTTTCTGCACATAGCCGTCGCGGTAGCCAGTGACGAAATTGCCCGAGTAGTAGCAACTGAACGCTTTGCCCCAGTCGCCACCCGAGCTGGCGTAGCAGGCAGCGAGGATGCGCGCACCGGCCGCCAGATTGGGGCAGACCTCGAATGCTTTTTCATAGGAATCGAGCCCGTACCTGCCGAGGTTGGTACGGTTCACCTGGGCTACGCCCAGCGAATAGTTGTAACCCTTCGCATCGAGCATCTGCACGGTGGCCACGGCTTCGCCCAGGTTCTGCGGCTGACGCATCAGCTGACCACCGACCACGCCGATGGCATAGGGGTTGGAACCGGATTCAACATGGACGATGTGCTGCATCACCTCGGCCGATACGGCAAGGTTCTGGCATGCCATCAATTCCATTCCGGTAAACATGTTGCGAGCCCCTGTATCGGTATGCGCGTAGCGTGAAGGTGTTGGTCAACCCGCGGAAAAACTGCGGGCGGGATCGAAATCGATACCGGTGATGCAGCGGCGCCCGGCATGCGCCTTGATGTGCACGACGATGTCGATGGTCATCATCAGCAGACGCTTGATGGTGGCGAACTCCAGCCCGGCGCCTTCGGTGGATGCCTTTACCATCAGCGCGAGCTGGTCCCAGGTCTGTTCCGTGCTGCCCGAATGGCAGCTGGTGATCGAGCCCGGATGACCCGAGGCGCAATTGCGGATGAAGTAGAACGATTCGTCGCCGCGCAGCTCGGCCAGGATGATGCGGTCCGGCTTCATGCGCAGGCAGGCTTCCATGCAGCTCTTGGCGGTGACGTTGCTGGCACTCTGACCGCCCTTGGAATAGAGGAGGTGCACCACATTGGGCTGCTCGATGAACAATTCGCGCGCATCTTCGATGGTCACCAACCGCTCGTCGGCGGGAATATGGTGGACCAGCGATTTCATGAAGGTGGTCTTGCCGCTGCCAGTGGCGCCGGAGACCACGATGTTCTTCTTGTTGAGCACCGCCTTCCTGAAGAAGTCGGCATAACGACGGGTTGCACGCAAATCCAGCAGCTCGCGGTCGGATTCGCTGATACCGTGACCGACCTCGAGAATTTCGTCGAAGAAGCCGTCCTGCTGATATTGCTCGAGTGTCTTCATCTGCCTGGAAGGCAGGCGGATGGTGATCGACACATGCTGCGCTTCGCAGGCCGGCGGAATGACGAATTGCGCGCGCTGACCGGTAGGGAAGGTCAGCGATACCACCGGGTCGGTATCGGTGATGCGTTGGCCGGTGTTGCTCTCGTTGACGACGGCCGTACAGAACTGGCGGGCGCGCTCGAACGTCAGCGCCGGGACTTCCACCCGGCGCCAGGCGCCGCGGCTTTCCAGATACAGCTCACCGGGGCGGTTGATGCAGATCTCGGTGACATCCGGCGAAGCCATGAACTCACGCACGCCCAGCACCTCATACTGGTAGTCGAGGAATTCGTTGGAAACCTGGGCAACGAGATCTTCCATGGCTTACAGGGCGCTCATGATCCGAAACGGGCCACGACACCACTGAAGTCCACATCCTTGGCGACGTAGACGTAGATGATCGTGCCCTGATTGATCGTTATCGTCGGCAAGCGGTTGGCGGAGGCAGCGACTGCCTGATTGGAAAGGTTCTGTACCGTCTGGGCTGTGTTGCTTTCAAATGGCTCTTGCGTCACCACACCATTGGTGATGGTGGTGCTTTTCGGCCCATGCTCGGCGGCCTCGTACTTGAAAGCATCGCTGAGCATGCTGATCAGCAGTGCCGAACTGATGCGCTGGGGCCAGTGGGCGTCGTAATGACCGGGAAGGCCAGCGCCGCCCAGATTGTCGATGCCCGGACTGGCCATGTTCACGTCGATGCCGGTTGGGGTGATGATGCGGTCCCATACCACCCCGACGCGCCGTGCAGTCGCCACATCTCCATCGCGCTGGTAAGAGCCAAGTATTTTGGAGCCTTTGGGCAAAAGCAGGCGGTGACCGTTGAATGAATAGACCGGTTCGGTAACCAGACACGTGGTGAAACCCGGGACGTCCGACACGATATGTGTTTCGAGCACGCAACGGATATAGGTGCCTCGCTGCATCAACGTATCGGGATGGGTCAGTGGCTGTGCGCTGGTGATGTTTGATGCATCAATGCCCGCGACTTGCGGCCCCTTGGCTTGTTGTGATGGCTGGGCAGTAGGTGCCTCCTGCTGGCCGACGGCGGCAGCGTCATCGCTGACAATTCGTCGCTGCAGAAGGCTTGCTTCGCGTGATACTTGCGGAGTCGGCGCGGGAGGCGGTGTCTGTGTTGGCAGCGGAGGCAGGGGCTGCTGTGCGAGTGGAATGGGTTCGGGTTGCCGCTGCGGCAACGGCGGCAGTGGCACTGGGCGAGGAGCTTCGGCCACGGTTACCTTTTCTTCGCGTGGCTTGGGCGCCTCGCTGCGCTTGCCGGCGCTGCTGATCATCCAGTACGCGACGAACAGCAGGAGCACCACCACTGCCCCCAGAAGAAGCAATGCACGCTGGTTCATGCGCCTGAGGTCGTTGGACCTCAACTGGGGCGCAGCTGCATCCAGGTCGGGCGCAGCTGAGCGCTGATACTGGGTGGAGTAAGGATTGTTGGCCAGTGGATCGGTGCCGTCGCCAGGGTGATTGGGAGTGTTGGTGCTCACTTTTGGGTGTTCCTTCGCAGACCCACGACGTTGTCGCCGTGGCGAATGACCAGATAGGAATACGTGCCATGGACGATGATCGTGTTGCCTTCCACCGTCGTGTTGACCAGCGAGTCCTCGCCATGTTCGGTCTCGCGCATGAAGACCGCGGGGAAATCCCCGGTCGGGAATTGCTTCATGTCGCTCATCTTTATGTAGGTGAAGCGGCCATCGTCATAGACATTGACGGGCACCAGCCAGGGTGCGTTTTTGCTTTTCGTCGCATAGTCATAATTGAAGTTGTAGCTGCGCCCGGCGACCAGCGCCGTGCTCTGCGCAGACACGTCGGCTTCTTTTTTCAATTCTTTCGAGAAGCTGGCATCGGCCGGATACGTGAAGACGATCTTGTATTCGACGCCCGCGCGCTTGGCCTGATCCAGGGTCTTCCAGTCGGTGGCCACGACCTTCAGCTCGAAGATGTAGGAGTGGGTGGCCGTGCGGATCATCATGTTGGTATCCACATCGACGTTCTTGGGCTTGAGATAGAACACGTTCTCGCGCCTGGTGAGTTCCCAGCCGCCACTGAAACCCGTGCTGTAGTCCAGGATTTTCTCGTTCGGGCTGAGCTCGATCTGTGTGGTGATGCCGAGACCAGTGCGTACCGGGTAGATACGGTCCGGCTGGTATTCGTATTGCTCCACGACCTGCGCGTGCACGGGAGTCGGAATGCTGGCTGCCGCCATGCACAAGACTGCCGCCAGGCCCCATAGGCTTGGTCTGTTCATGGGTGACCCACTCCAATTGCGGAATTTCCTGGCGCCTGTGCGGGCCGTGCCACGGGCGCAGCGGGCGCCGTGCCGGCGCCGCCGGGTTGCTGTTCGGGAACAGGCGATGGGGGAATCGGATTCGACAGGGGCAGCCCGGCATTTGAAGATGCGGCCGAGGCTGGGCCATCTGGAGCTGGCTGGGCCGGATTCTGCGCGCCTGGCGGAGCAAGCGGCGTCCCCTGGATTTCATCCGGCGCAGACGATGCGTAATCATTGTCCACACGATAATCGGTTACCCAGAAACCCAGCGGGTTCTCGATCCGGCTCTGGTCGTCCATCTCCAGATTCGTCTTGTAAGTGAATGCCATGGTTGCGATCTTGTTGTCCATGGGATGGGTCACGCCGGTCAGCTTGTCGTAGAGGCTGCGCTGAAAACGCACGGTGGCGCCCTTGGGAGTTACGCCGGGACCGCCGCCAAGCAGGACGATGCTCAGCAGCTTGATACGTATGGCCTTGTCCTTGCCGTAGGTCTTGTAGAGGCTGTCGGGGTTCTGCGGTGAGTAAAGGTTTGTATAGGCGGCTTTGACCCCGGACGAGGACATGGTCTGCACCGTGGCCCAGTCGTGCAGATTCAACATCGCCACGTCGTAGGATTCGCGTGCCATCACGAAGTGGGCGACATTGCTGCGATTGATGGCTTCGCTGGAGCTGATCCTGCGGTTGCTCATGTCTTCCGTGAGCTGGGCCACCGTGCTGGTGCCGGTGTAGGCATCGGCCATGACGAGGTAAGGCACTTTCTGCTTGAGCGGAAGCATGAAGAAATAGCCGCCCGCAAGGATCAACGCCATGGTGATGGCGGAAAACGCGACCCACCATGCACGGCGTTCGCTGCGTTTGGCGATATCTGCAATGGTCAACTCGAAGTTGACGGACTTGCCGACGGTTTCGTCAACGCGGCGGCTGGATGATTTCCTGTCGGCCATCAGTGAAAGCCCACACTGGCTGTCAGACCATGGGTTCGTGTCTTTTTCATTTGCTGCTCTTCGGGGTAGCAGGTTTCGATGTTTCGGATGCGCCGTTGTCAGTCGTCGCAGCAGGGCTGATGGCAGAGGCCGGCTCTACCAGGATCTGTCGGTCATTGGCGACGACGAAAACACCTTGTGCTGCATAAATGGAGTTCAGTTGCGCGGCGGCGGACTGGATATCCGGCGTACGGATTCCGGAAACCGGTTTGTACAGGGTGACGTCGAATGCCAGCTGGTAGGACAGGCCTCTGCCGGAGTCCTTCGCCCAGCGTGTGAGCATGGTCTTGAGCGTCTCGTCCATCGGCGAGGCGTAAAACGTATAGGTCGGATTCAACGGTATTTCGGCAGGTTGATCCCGGAATTGATTGACCGGTTTCCAGGGGCCGCCGAAGTTCTTCGCCGGTGGTGTCCCGCAGCCTGCCAATGCAAGAGACGCAAGCATCAGGGCACCGCCCAGGGTTCGGTTCAAGGAATCCTTGTTCACTGGTTTGTCCGCGGGAGAGGAATTGAAATGACCGGGTTCGCGATGAAAGAAACATCCGCGATGTCATCAGGCAGGCCAAGGTCACCGCCGCTATTGGCAGTGTCGAATGGGCGCGTGTCTTGGTGTTGCAACAAATGCTGTAACAAATCTGAGTCGGATGCGCGAATCTGCTCGACCGGATATCTGTCGGAACTCCCTGTTTCATCGCAATCAGGGTGGGGAAGGAAGGCTCCCGCACGCCAAAGTCTCGATTCCATTCACGCTCCTTGTCCGGATGGCTCGGCAAACAGCGCCCCCGAACTTGATTCGACACGACGTGGAGTACAAGCGGAAACTTGTGCTCCAGTCCATGCATCCATCTTGCTTGTGCCCCTGTGCCGCCAGCTCATTCGTTCTTCGCGGCGACTGCCTCGATGGTGTCATGCAGAAAATGAAAGTTTCTGCCAAACGCGTCTCAAATTTTCGAAATGAAAATGTACGGCAAGCCCTTCATGTTTTTCAGTAGGGTCTCACTCGAAGATGACGATTGAAGTACGCTGTTTAGTGTAGGCCGATGCCTACATGCGAGCTTGATGATGGAGTGACGACGTCACTCGCGTATCCGTGGTCGAGGCGGGTAACGTAAGCCAACGGTCGCATGGCAGAGTTGTCAGGGACCACAGGGATTTTCGCTTCAACGTTGGGCCGATCAGGACGATTGCGGTTGCCTTGATACAAGCGATACTTCGTTGGAAGTTTGCATCAACCCGCGTCGAATGCGCTTCGCAACCACTCGCCATGCGCCGCATCAGGTGGCCCGTCATAACTCATCACATCGAAGCGGCAGGGGCGTCGCGCGTGTTGCGGATGGGCAGCGAGCCAGTGCTGCGCAGCGAGGATCAGTCTGGCCTGCTTGCTGGCGGTGATCGATGCGATGGCGTCGCCGTGACTGGCGCTGCGGCGATAGCGTACTTCGACGAACACGACGGTGTCGCCATCACGCATCACCAGATCCAGTTCGCCGTGGCGGGTGTTGTAGTTGCGTGCCAGCAGGGTCAGTCCGGCGCGTTCGAGTTCGACGCAGGCGCGTTGCTCGAAGGCGTCGCCGGCGGCGCGCATCAGCTGGGGATGACGCCGCTCGACGAAGCGCTTGCCGGCGCAGAGCTGGCTGGTTCGGGTGCGGTGTTGGCGGGTGGTGCGCTGGATGGCACATCATCCGTTTGCAGGCTGCCGCTCAGTGGTCGTGCCAGGCCATCCTGGAATTTCGCCCAGATCAGTACGCGGCGGATGCGGCCGAACTGGTCGGCGGTGAGTTGGCCGCTGGCGCCGGGCATGTAACTGCCCGGGTGAGTGCGCAGCCAGTCGAGATATGGCACCAGGTTCCACGCGTCCATGCCGAACGCGAACAGACGCGCGGCGCCTCCGTTGGCTGAGGGCAACTGGGCGGCGATGTCGTCGTGGTTCGGCAAGCCCGGTTGAGCGTCAAACAGCCACGGTGCGTCGCAGAACTCCACGCCGTCGAGATCACGATTCGCGGTGGCGTCGTCGCTGCCGGCGTAGACATGCGAAGTGGCGAATACCGGCAGGTGGATGTTCGCGATCTGCAGTTGCGGTATCAGCATGCGTGCCTGGTTCGGCCGCATGCTGATGAAGATGCCGGTGTCGTTGCCTGTATCCGTGTCCGCTGGTGTTGGTGCGGTGGCGCCGGCAGCGGGGGCGGGATTGCCATGGGGAATGTTGAGCCCGCTGACTGCATTGGTGAAGCTGGTCAGGGTCACCATGCCGTCGAGCTGGCCGCCGCGGGCTGCCAGCTCGGCCTTGAACGCCGTGGCGGCGCGCTGCGCGAAATCGTCGTTGGAGACGAGTACGTAGGCATGATGCAGGCCGCGTTCGATCATGTGGTCGGCGGTCTGGGCGCCTTCGGTCTCCGGCAACAGGCCGAATTCACTGGTGCCACTGGCGGGCAGCTGGCGGTCGTCGGGATGATTGAGTGCCAGCAGCGGCACCGGCAGCTGCGTCTGGCCGAAGATGGCGGAGACTTCACCACGGGTCAGCGGGCCAACCACCAGGTTGGCGCCGTCGCTGACTGCCTGCTGGTAGGCCTTGACGGCGCCATCGGCAGTGCCTTGACTGTCATACACGCGTACTACCGGACGTGGTGCATGATTGCGTCCTGCATCGAGGTAGGCGGCGAAGAAGCCTTCACGGATCGGTGTGCTTGCGGCCGCGTAATTGCCGTCGCTGGGCAGCAACAGGGCCAGTTGGGCAGGCGCCTTGTAGCCTTCGCGCACGTTCGCGTTGGCACCGGGCAGCAGGGTGCCGACGGGTTGCTGCAGTTCCGGTTGTGGACTCGCCACAGCGACGCCTTGCCGACTCAGCGCCTCGTTGACCCACGGCAGCATGCGGTCGCCGGGTTTCATCGCGGCGGCGCGCTGCTTGAGCGAATCGACGTTCACCTTGCCGAGCAGGTCGAGGATCTGCCGACGGTTCTGGGTGTGATCGAAGCCATTCAGCTGGTCATCCATCTGCACGCGGGTACGTGCCGCGCCCCAGTTGTCGCCGCTGGCCTGCATGGCGCGGGCGCGCAGTTCGAGGAAGCGCAGTTGCATGCCGGCCGGCACCGTGACATTCGGTTGTGTGGTGAGTTGCAGTGCGGTTTGCGCATCGTGCTGGTTGAGCGCCAGCTCGGCGCGCAGCAGGTCGAACTGCAATGGCTCGTCGCCACTCAGTCGCTGGCGCTTGATGCTGTCCAGGGTGGGCCCGGCGCGTTCGATCTGGCCTTCCTGACGCCACGCTTCGGCAGCCTGCAGGCGATAGCTGTCGGCTTGGCTGGAGGATTGCGTGGCCAGCGTCAGGTAAGCCTGCGCGGCTTGGTCGAACTGACCTTGCTGCATCAGGTTGGCGGCATTCTGGGCAGCTGCGATTTCCGCCGGCGAGCGCTGGACGTTCATCGGCACGCAGGCGGCCAGCACAAGGGCAAACAGCAATCCAGTCGTGGCGGTGCGCATGAGGCGCATGGGAGATCCCTTGTTCGTCATGGTCGTCAATGCGCGATCATAGCGGATTGGATTGTCGCCTCGTGGTGCAGGAGTTCCCGAAATGTCATCAGTTCAGCCAGGCTGTCTGTGGGTGGTTGCCACACCGATCGGTCATCGTGATGACCTGTCTGCGCGCGCCATCGAGACTTTGCGCGCAGTCACGGTGGTCGCTGCGGAGGACACCCGACACAGCCGACCCTTGCTGGTTCATCACAATATCGACACGCCCTTGATCGCCCTGCACGAGCACAACGAGCGTGAGGCGGTAGAGACGATTGTGAGGCGACTGCAGGGCGGCGATTCGGTCGCGCTGATTTCTGACGCCGGCACGCCGCTGATCAGTGACCCGGGTTTTCGCCTTGTGCGTGCCGCGCGTGTCGTCGGTGTTCGCTGCATTCCCGTGCCAGGTGCCTGTGCGGCAATTGCCGCACTATCGGTGGCGGGGCTGCCCAGCGACCGCTTTGTGTTCGAGGGTTTCCTGCCGCCGAAGGCGGCGGCACGGCGCAGCCGTTTGCAGGAACTGGCCGGCGACGCGCGCACGGTCATCTTCTATGAGTCGTCGCATCGCGTGGCCGAAAGTCTGGCCGATATGCGCGATGTCTTTGGTGCCGAGCGTGAAGCCGTGCTGGCGCGCGAACTGACCAAGATGTTCGAGACAGTGCTTGGCGAGCCGCTGGCGGAACTGGCCGCACGGGTCGCAGCCGATCCGGACCAGCAGCGCGGCGAATGCGTGATCCTGGTCGCGGGTCGCGGCGAGGAGGCCGATGCCAAGCTTGCCGAAGGTCAGCGCATCTTCGCGATCCTGCGCGAGGAACTGCCGCCGGCCAAGGCGGCCAAGATGGCCGCAGCGATCACTGGCGCGCCGCGCAAGCTGCTCTACGAGGGCTGAGGCCTGCGTAGGGTACAATCGTCAGTGGAGTCGGCCGGGCAGTCGCGTCGCACGCAAGTGCATCGAGGAAAGTCCGGGCTCCATAGGGCAGAGTGCCAGGTAACTCCTGGGCAGCGTGAGCTGACGGCCAGTGCAACAGAGAGCAGACCGCCGAACGGCATCTCCGGATGCGCGTGGTAAGGGTGAAAGGGTGCGGTAAGAGCGCACCGCGTACGAGGCTAACGTCGTACGGCACGGTAAACCCCACTCGGAGCAAGACCAAATAGGGGAACGATAACGCGGCCCGCGTTGTTCCCGGGTAGGTTGCTGGAGCCAGACGGCGACGTCTGGCCGAGAGGAATGACTGTCGCGTCGCAAGACGTACAGAACCCGGCTTACAGGCCGACTCCACCTATTCCGAACATCCCCCGCGCGGTGACATCCGCGTCGGGGCGATGTGTGGAATGCGCGGGATGAACACAGATTCATCCCCGGCTTGCCCGAAACCCGCTGAAACCTCGGGTCAGATGCTTTTCTGGCGCAAGTGCTGAAATAAAAAATCCCCTGCTTTCAAACACCTTGAAGAGGTTTATGAGAAAGCGCTGGAATTACAGTCACAACTTCGCCTTTCTCTTTGATTCACAAGCGATTTCCCTTGACAGTCTCATGGGGCGAGATTATCGTGGGTTCCGGTGTGAAATCGTGGGTTTTAGTGGAGTTATCTGACCGTGTTCCAGGGCGAAACCGCCATCACCGTCGACGACAAGGGCCGCCTGGCCATTCCGACCGCCTATCGCGAGTTGGTGTCGGGCGAGTGCGGCAATCGTCTGGTGATCACCTACAACCCGTTCGAGCAGGGCTGCCTCTGGCTGTTCCCGCATGCCGAGTGGGAGCAGGTGCGTGATCAGATCAATGCATTGCCCAAGGTCAAGAAGGTTCATCGTGACTTGCAGATGAAGATCGTCGGTGCCGCAGCGGTGGTCGAGCCCGATGGCGTGGCGCGCATCCTGCTGCCGGCCAGTCAGCGTGCGACCACGGGCATCGAGAAAAAAGCGGTGCTGCTGGGCATGGGCAACAAGTTCGAGCTGTGGAGCGAACAGGCTCATCTGGCCAAGATCCGCCAGACCATCGGCGAAGACGAAATCAGTGACGACATGGCGGATCTGCGCCTGTAAGGCGCGGATGCCTTGACGGTGGGACGGGAGCGGGAGTGCAGCATGGCCGAGCAGTTGCGGCATATCCCGGTGATGCTGGGTGAAGCAGTGGAGGGTCTGTCCGTGCAGTCTGACGGGCGTTATCTCGATGGTACGTTCGGACGCGGTGGCCACGCCCGCGCCGTACTGTCGCGCCTCGGCCCCGACGGCAGGCTGCTGCTGATGGATCGCGACCCGACTGCGATTGCCGCCGCGCAGGCCGAATTCGCCGACGACCCGCGGGTGTCGATCCGCCATGCCAATTTTTCCACGCTGGGCGAGTGGGACGAAACGGCGGCCGGCCTCGACGGCGTGCTGCTCGATCTCGGCGTGTCCTCGCCGCAGCTCGACGAAGTCGCGCGTGGCTTCAGCTTCATGGCGGATGCGCCGCTGGACATGCGCATGGACACCACGCAGGGCGAGAGCGCTGCGGATTTCCTGGCGCACGCCGACGAGCGCGAAATCGCCGATGTGTTGTGGACCTATGGCGAGGAGCGCCACAGCCGGCGCATCGCCCGTGCGATCGTCGAGGATCGCACCACCACGCCGTTCACCCGTACTGGCCAGCTGGCTGCGCTGATCGAGCGCGTGGCGGGTCGCCGCGAACCGGGCAAGCACCCGGCCACGCGCAGCTTCCAGGCACTGCGCATCCGCGTGAATGGCGAGCTGGATGCGCTGCAGCAAGGTTTGAATGCCGCGCTGGAACGGCTCAAGCCCGGCGGCCGCTTGTCGGTGATCAGTTTTCATTCGCTGGAAGACCGCGCGGTGAAGCTGTTCATCCGCGATCACTCCGGCCGCGTTCAGAACAGCCGGCGCGGGCCGCCGGTGCTAGCGGTGCCGGCGCGCCTGGTGGCGGTCGGCAAGGCGCAGTTCCCGTCGGATGCGGAGATCGCGGTGAATCCGCGCTCGCGTTCGGCCGTGCTGCGCGTGGCGGAAAAGTTGGCCGACCAGGGACAGTCGCAGGGAGGGCTCGCATGAAGGTGATCGGCGGCCTGTTCATGCTGATCCTGCTGGCGGCCGTGCTGGCCAGTGCGCTCGGCGTGGTGTGGACGCGCCACGAGAGCCGGGTGCTGTTCGTCAACCTGACCGCGCTGCAAAACCAGCGCGACGAATTGAATATCGAGTACGGCCAACTCGAACTGGAGCAGGCCACCTATGCCGAGCCGCGACGTATCGACGATGAGGCGCGCCAGCGGCTGGGCATGGTCGATCCGCGCCCGCAAGACATCAGGTTGCTGCACTGATGGGCTGGCGCGATCACAGCACGCCCTCGCGGCAAGGTCGCCGTCACCATGCCGGTCCCAGTGCGCGCAAGCGCATGGTGGTGGTGGTGGGTCTGCTGGGCCTGGCTTCGCTCGGTCTGATCGCGCGTGCGTTCGACCTGCAAGTGGTGCGCAAGCAGTTTTACCAGCGCCAGGGTGATGCGCGTTTCCTGCGCGAGATGGAGATCAAGGTGTCGCGCGGCACCATCTTCGACCGAAACGGCGAGCCGCTGGCGGTATCGACGCCGGTGATGTCGATCTGGGCGAATCCGGCCGAGGTGCTGGACAACGCCGAGCGCATTCCGGCGCTGGCCAAGGCGCTGGGTGCTGATCCGGACACCATCAAGCAGTATCTCGAGCAACGCACGGATCGCGAGTTCGTCTATCTGCGCCGGCAGATGTCGCCGGCAGCGGCGCAGTCCGTGCTGGACCTGAATGTTCCCGGCATCAACGGCCAGCGCGAGTTCAAGCGCTATTACCCTTCCGGTGAGGTGACCGCGCACGTGCTCGGCTTCACCAATATCGACGATCACGGCCAGGAAGGCCTGGAACTGGCCTACGACGACTGGCTGGCCGGCAAGCCGGGTGCCAAGCGCGTGATCCGCGATCGCATGGGGCATGTGGTGGAGGACGTCGAGCAGGTGCGTGCGCCGAAGCCGGGGCAGAATCTCACGCTCAGCATAGACCGACGCATCCAGTTCCTTGCCTACAACGAATTGAAGAGCACGCTGGAGAAGTCGCAAGCCGATTCCGGTTCGATGGTCATCCTCGACGTGAAAACCGGCGAAGTGCTGGCGATGGTCAATCTGCCGACCTACAACCCGAACGCGGTCACCGGCAGCCAGCCCAGCCAGCGGCGCAACCGCTCGATGACCGACGTGCTCGAGCCGGGCTCGACGATCAAGCCGATCCTGATGGCGGCGGCGCTTTCCAGCGGCAAGTACACGCCGACTGGCCCGCTGATCGATACCACCGGCGGCCACTGGTTTTTCCAGGGTCACGACATCCACGACACGCACAACTACGGATTGCTGTCGCCGACCGGTGTGATCACCAAGTCGAGCAACGTCGGCGCCGCGCACATCGCCATGACGCTCGACACGAATCTGATGTACGACACCTACCGCGCGTTCGGGTTCGGCAACAGCACCAACAGCGGTTTTCCCGGTGAGGCCTCCGGCTATATGCAGGTCGGGGTCAAGTGGCGGCCGCTGGAAAAGGCGATCCTGGGCTACGGCTACGGTCTCAACGTGACCGTGCTGCAGCTGGCCAACGCCTACGCGACGATTGCCGATGGCGGTGTCATGCATTCGCCGACCTTCATCAAGGGCGGCGACAACGATGCCAAGGTGATCATCGATCCGCAGATCGCGCACGAACTGGTCGGCATGCTGGAGACCACCACCCAGCCGGGCGGCACCGCGGCGCCGTATGCGTGGATCGCCAATTACACGGTGGCCGGCAAGACCGGCACTGCGCACAAGGCGAGCGTGGGCGGTTATTCGAAGGACAACTACGGCGCCGCGTTCGCCGGTATGGTGCCGGCGACCAATCCGCAGCTGGTCGCGGCGGTGGTGGTCGACAATCCTCGCAAGGGCAGTTACTACGGCGGCCTGGTGTCAGGGCCGGTGTTCGCCAAGGTCATGGCTGGTGCGCTGCGCCTGCTCGACATCCCGCCCGACAACATCGGTCGCTGGTACGTCGGCGGCCCCCTGCAGTCCCCGGACGGTCTGACCGGCAGCAAGCCGCCGACCGCACCGAACATCGAGGATGCGCCGGGCGAGGATGCGACGCCATGAGTACTGGCCACCTCGATCAACTGCTGCTGGGGATTGCCGATGCGCAGATAGCTGCTATGCCGGGCGTTGGCCACATCGTGTTGTCCGGGTTGACGCTCGACTCGCGCCGCGTGCGCCGCGGCGACGCTTTTTTCGCACTGCGTGGTACGCAGGGTCATGGCATCGAGTTTGCTGCTGGCGCAGTACTACGCGGCGCTCAGGTGGTGCTGGCCGAAGCGCCGGTCGTCGAGGCGCCGCCGCTCGACGTGCCTTTGCTGTGGATCGATGACCTGCATGCCCAGGTCGGCGAAATCGCCGCGCGTTTCTACGATCGCCCCGCCGAGGCCATGCGTGTGGTCGGCATCACCGGCACCAATGGCAAGACTTCCTGCGTGCAGCTTCTCGCGCAGGCGCTGAGTTTGCTCGGTCATCGCGCAGCGACCATCGGCACGCTTGGCGCCGGCCTGCACGGCCAGCTGCGCGAAGGCGAGCGCACCACGCCCGACGCCGTGACGGTCCAGGAATTGCTGGCGGAATTCCGCGAGGCCGGTGCCAGCCATGTGGCGATGGAAGTGTCGTCGCACGCGTTGCAGCAGGGCCGCGTGGCGGCGGTGGATTTCGAGGTGGCAGCCTTCACCAATCTCACCCGCGACCATCTGGACTATCACGGCAGCATGGAAGCGTATGGCGCGGCCAAGGCGAAGCTGTTCGCATGGCCGGGGCTGCAGGCTGCGGTGATCAATATCGACGATGCGTTCGGGCGTGAACTGGCAGCGCAGCTGCCGTCCGGCGTGAAGCCGCTGCGCTTCAGCACGGCCGGTGGTGCCGAGGCCGAAATTGCCGCCAGCGCCATCGTCACGTCGGCGGAAGGGCTGTCGTTGCGCCTGCGCACGCCGTGGGGTTCGCAAGTGCTGAACAGCCATCTGCTGGGTCGCTTCAACGTGGCGAACCTGCTTGTCGTGGTGGCTTGCCTCGGTGCGCTGGGTGAGCCATTCGAACGCATCGTGACCGCGGTCGAGCAACTGCAGCCGGTCAGCGGCCGCATGAGCCGGCTCGGCGGACGGCAGGGTCGGCCGCTGGTGGTGGTCGATTACGCGCATACGCCGGACGCGCTGGAGCAGGCGTTGACTGCCGTGCGGGCGCATTGCACGGGCAAGCTGATCTGCGTGTTCGGTTGCGGTGGCGAGCGCGATGCCGGCAAGCGCCCGCTGATGGGTGCCATCGCCGCAACGCTGGCGGACGTCGCGATCGTCACCGACGACAACCCGCGTGGCGAGGATGGTGATGCCATCGTGGCGCAGATCGTCGCCGGCATGACGGCATCGCCTGCGATGACGGTCGAGCGCGATCGCGCCACCGCGATTGGCCAGGCGCTGCAGATCGCGCAGCCAGGCGATGTCGTGCTGATCGCCGGCAAGGGACATGAGACTTATCAGGAAGGCGCGGCCGGCAAGCGTCCGTTTGACGATCTGGCAGTAGCGCATGCAGCGCTGGAACGGATCGGCCGGGAGCCGCGCGCATGATGCCGCTGAGCGCCATTGCCGTGTGGACTCACGGGCAGTTGTACGGCAGTGATGTCGAAGTCACCGGTGTCGGGATCGACACCCGCAAGCTGAAGCCTGGCGATTTGTTCGTGGCCATCAGGGGCGAACGGGTGGATGGCCATGACTATCTGGCCGAAGCTGCTGCACATGGCGCAGTGGCTGCGCTGGTGACCCGCAAGGTCGACAGCGAATTGCCGCAGGTGCTGGTGGATGACACCGGGTTGGCGCTGGGCGATCTGGCCAGTGCGGTGCGTGCACAGCGTGACACTCGCGTGGTCGGCATCACCGGCTCCAACGGCAAGACCACCGTGAAGACGCTGGTCGCATCGATCCTGTCGCGGCATGGCCGCACGCATGTCAGTGCTGGCAATTACAACAACGAGCTAGGCCTGCCGCTGAGCCTGCTGGCGATGCCGCAGGACGCCGAATACGCAGTCTTCGAGATGGGCGCAGGCAAACCGGGTGACATTGAGTATCTGGCTGCCATCGCGCGGCCCGATATCGGCCTCGTCACGCTCATTGCGCCGGCGCATCTTGAGCGGATGGGCAGCATCGAGGGCGTGGCCGAGACCAAGGGGGCGTTGTATCAGGCGCTGCCGGCTGACGGTATCGCGATCATCAACGCCGACGACGGCTTTGCCAGTTTCTTCGGTGGCCTCGCCGGTGCGCGCAAGCGGCTGCGCTTCGGCCTCGATCATTCGGCGGATGTCGGTGCGGACATCATCGAGCAGCGTGTCGACGGTTCACGCTTCGTGCTCAGCACGCCAGGCGGCGATGCCGAAGTGGCGCTGCCCTTGCCGGGTCGTCACAACATTGCCAACGCACTGGCGGCAGCGGCGGTCGGTCTGGCCCTGGAGGTGCCGCTGGACACCATCGTCGCCGGACTGGAGGCCGCGGCCGGCGTGGCCGGCCGGTTGCGCCGCGAAGTGACTGCAGGCGGCTGGACGTTGATCGATGACAGCTACAACGCGAACCCGAGTTCGATGGCGGCGGCGATCGATACCTTGCTGCTGGCGGGCGACGAACGCTGGTTGGTACTGGGCGACATGGCCGAGCTGGGCCCGGATGCGCGGGCGCTGCATGCAGGCATCGGTGCCCGTGCCCGCGAGCGTGGCGTCGACCGCCTGTTTGCGGTCGGCCCGCTGGGTGCGGCCACGGTCGAGGCGTTTGGTGCGCATGGCGAACATTTCACGGACAAGCCGGCGTTGATCGCCGCACTGAAAGCGCAACTGCGCGGTGGTGTCACCTGCCTGGTGAAGGGCTCGCGTTCGGCGGCCATGGAGCAGGTCGTGGCGGCGCTTGGCGGCCATCCAGGTCACGCCGACAAGAACAAGGGAGGTGCAGCCGATGCTGCTTGAACTGGCGGACTGGATGGCGCGGCATTTCACTGCGCTGCATCTGTTCCAGTACATCACCTTCCGTACGATCATGGCTGCGCTCACGGCGCTGGCGATGTCGCTGCTGTGCGGGCCATGGCTGATCAATCGGCTGGCTGCACTGAAGGCCGGCCAGGTGGTGCGCAGCGATGGTCCGCAGACGCATCTGGTCAAGGCCGGCACGCCGACCATGGGCGGCGTGATGATCCTGCTCTCGGTCAGTGTGGCCACGCTGCTGTGGGCCGATTTGCGCAACCGCTATGTATGGGTAGTGCTGGCGGTGATGCTGGCGTATGGCGCGATCGGCTTCTACGACGACTACCGCAAGCTGGTGCTGAAGGACAGCCGTGGGCTGGCCAGTCGCTGGAAATATTTCTGGCAATCGGTGTTCGGCCTGGGCGCGGCGCTGTTCCTGTACTACAGCGCGCCGGCGGCGGTCGCTGGCCTGCCGGTGGCGGAGACCGCGCTGTACGTGCCGCTGTTCAAGCACGTGGTGCTGCCGCTGGGGTTGCTGTTCGTGGTGGTGACCTATTTCATGATTGTCGGTTTCTCCAACGCGGTGAACCTAACCGACGGTCTGGATGGGCTGGCGATCATGCCGACCGTGCTGGTCTCCGGTGCGCTGGGTGTGTTCGCGTACCTCGCCGGCAACAAGCTGTTTTCGGAGTATCTCGGTATTCCCTCGATCCCGGGCGCTGGCGAGCTTTCGATCTTCTGTGGCGCGTTGGCCGGCGCGGGGCTGGGCTTCCTGTGGTTCAACACCTATCCGGCACAGGTGTTCATGGGTGATGTCGGTGCGCTGGCGATGGGTGCCGCGCTCGGCTGCGTTGCGGTGATCGTGCGCCAGGAAATCGTGCTGCTGGTGATGGGCGGCGTGTTCGTGATGGAAACCGCCTCGGTGATGATCCAGGTCGCCAGCTTCAAGCTCACCGGCAAGCGCGTGTTCCGGATGGCGCCGATCCATCACCACTTCGAATTGAAAGGCTGGCCGGAGCCGCGGGTGATCGTGCGCTTCTGGATCATCAGCGTGGTGCTGGTGCTGGTCGGTCTTGCCACGTTGAAGGTGCGCTGATGTTCGGCTTCGACACCACCCAGGCAAAACGCCGGCAGGGTCCGCGCGGCAGCTTCGATCTATGGCTGCTGGTTGCGTTGGTCGGGCTGGCCAGCATCGGTGTGGTGATGGTGACGTCTAGCTCGATCGCGGTGGCCGACAGCCAGCATCTGGGCGCGTTCTATTTTCTCAAGAAGCATCTGCTCTTCCTTGGTCTGGGCATGTTCGCGGCAGGCATGGCGATGCGCACCGAGTTGAAGCTGCTGGAAAAATACGCGTTCCCGTTGCTGGCGCTCGCGTTCGTGCTGCTGCTGGCGGTGTTCGTGCCGCACCTGGGCATGCGCATCAATGGCGCCCGGCGCTGGCTGAACCTGCTGGTGACCAGCTTCCAGCCGGTCGAGGCGGTAAAGCTGATCCTCGTGGTGTACATCGCCAGCTACCTGGTGCGCCATCGCGAGAATGTGGAAACGCGGTTCCTTGGCCTGATCAAGCCGATCGCGGTGGCGGGTGTCGTCGTGCTGTTGCTGCTGGCGCAGCCGGACTTCGGCTCGGCCACGCTGGTGATTGCAGTGACCATTGCGATGGTCTGGCTCGGTGGCGCGCGGCCGATCTTCCTGTTCATCATGGGCCTGCCGTTGATGCCGCTGCTGTACATCGCGGCGACCGGCGAGAGCTACCGCATGAAGCGGCTGACCTCGTTCATGGATCCGTGGAAGGATCCGTTCAACGACGGCTTCCAGCTGACCCAATCGCTGATGGCGATCGGGCGTGGCGAGTGGGACGGCGTGGGACTGGGTTCCAGCGTGCTGAAACTGTCCTACCTGCCTGAGGCGCATACCGACTTCATCTTCGCGGTGATCGGCGAGGAACTTGGCCTGGCCGGCGTGCTGCTGGTGATGGGGTTGTTCGCACTGGCAGTGGGCCGCGGCCTGTATCTGGGCCTGAAGGGTGTCGAGATCGGCCAGCGCTTTGCAGGCTATGTCGCCTTCGGTACGTCGCTGATGCTGGCGATGCAGGCGATCGTCTCGGTCGGCGTGAATCTCGGTGCGCTGCCGACCAAGGGACTGACCCTGCCGCTGATCAGCTACGGCGGCTCGTCGATGGTGCTGACCTGCGCGATGGCCGGCGTGCTGCTGCGTGCGACGTTCGAGGTCAACCGTGCGCTGGATGCGCGGCAGATGACCACGCGCATGCCGGCGGCCGTGGCCGCGGTCGATGCGAATGTCGCGGCGCCACCGCGCGAGGCGGTGCCTGCATGACGACACAGGCACCTGTGCTGATCATGGCCGGTGGTACCGGCGGCCACATCTTCCCCGGGCTGGCGGTGGCCGACTGCCTGCGCGCGCAAGGCGTGCCCGTGGTCTGGCTGGGCGCGGCCGGTGGCATGGAAACGAAAGTGGTGCCCGCGCATCGCATCGAGCTGCACACGGTGGCGGTCGGTGGTCTGCGCGGCAAGGGCCTGAAGACCCGATTGCTGGCACCGTTGATGCTGCTGCGCGCGCTGATTGCATCGCTGGCTGTGCTGCGCCAGGTGAAGCCGCGCAGCGTGTTGTCGATGGGTGGCTATGTGGCTGGTCCCGGTGGCCTCGCCGCATGGCTGCTGCGCCGTCCGTTGCTGGTGCACGAACAGAATCGCGTGGCCGGCTTCACCAACCGCAAGCTGGCCGGATTGGCGAAGCGCGTGCTGGCTGGTTTTACCGATGCGTTGCCGCAGGCCGAGTGGGTTGGCAATCCGGTGCGCGCTGCGATTGCAGTCTTGCCCGCGCCGGCACAGCGCATGGCGTCGCGCAATGACAGGCCGCGTTTGCTGGTGCTCGGCGGCAGCCTCGGTGCGCGTGCCCTGAATCTGGCCTTGCCACAGGCACTGGCCCAGCTCACGCCGGAGCAGCGCCCCGAGGTGCTACACCAGTCCGGTACGCGCGGCCTCGACGAGGCGCGCGAGGCATACGCGAAAAATGGTGTCGAGGCACAGGTGGTGCCATTCATCGATGACATGGCCGCCAGTTATGGCTGGGCTGATCTGGTGATCTGCCGCGCTGGCGCGTTGACCCTGGCCGAGCTGACCGCGGCTGGACTTGGCGCCGTGCTGGTGCCGTTCCCGCATGCGGTGGACGACCACCAGACGCGCAATGCAGAAGTATTGGTGGCCGCAGGCGCCGCCGTTGTGATTCAGGAGCGAGATCTGGACGTACAGAATTTGGCTCAGCAGCTGGAATCGCTGCTGGGCAACCGCACGCAGCTGCTGGCCATGGCCGAAGCGGCACGCACGCTGGCCAAGCCCGACGCGGCTGACGTGATTGCCGCTGCCTGCCTGGAGGTGGCCGCATGACGCCGCGTCGCCTGCATGCGCACGAGGATCTGATGAGCACGTTCCGTCGCGTGCACTTCATCGGTATCGGTGGCGTCGGCATGAGCGGCATCGCCGAGGTACTGCACAACCTCGGCTATGCGGTGTCCGGCTCGGATCGTGCGAATTCATCAACGGCACAGCGTCTGCAGCAGTTGGGTATCGACGTGCATGTCGGACATGCCGCTGAACACATTGGCGATGCCGACGTGGTTGTGACTTCCAGTGCGATCAAGCAGGACAACCCGGAGCTGGTCGCCGCTCGTACCGCGCGCATCCCGGTAATCCCGCGCGCGGAGATGCTCGGCGAGCTGATGCGCTTCCGCCGCGGCGTGGCGATCGCCGGCACGCATGGCAAGACCACCACCACCAGCCTCACCGCCAGCGTGCTGGCCGAGGCTGGTTACGACCCGACCTTCGTGATCGGTGGTCAGCTGAATGCGGCCGGCGCGAATGCGCGACTGGGCACCGGTCAGTACCTGGTGGCGGAAGCTGATGAATCCGACGGTTCGTTCCTGCTGCTGTCGCCGGTGATCGCTGCAGTCACCAACATCGATGCCGACCACCTGGAGAACTATCACGGCGATTTCGCCGAGGTGAAAAAGGCTTTCGCCGACTTCCTGCACCGGCTGCCGTTCTATGGGCTGGCAGTGCTGTGCGTGGACGACCCGGAAGTCGCCGAGCTGGCGAAATCCACCACGCGTCGCGTGATGACGTATGGCATCGACACGGCGGATGCCGACGTGCGCGCAGTGAATCTCACCCAGCATGGCTTCGAGATGCATTTCGACCTGCTGCTGCCGAACCGCAATGACGCGTTGCCGGTGAAGCTGAATCTGCCGGGCCGGCACAACGTTTTGAATGCTCTGGCTGCTGCCACGATTGGCTGGCAGCTCGGTGTCGAGGCCGAGGCATTGGCGCATGCGCTCGAACATTTCCAGGGCGTCGGCCGCCGTTTCCATCGGCGCGGCGAGATTGCGCTCGATCAGGGCAGTGCGCTGCTGGTCGACGACTACGGCCATCACCCGCGCGAACTCGCGGCGGTGTTCGACGCTGCCCGTGGTGGCTGGCCGGATCGGCGCCTGGTGGTCGGCTTCCAGCCGCATCGCTACAGCCGCACGCGTGACCTGCTCGACGACTTCGCCAACGTGCTGGCGGAGGCCGATGTGCTGGTGCTGACCGACGTCTATCCCGCTGGCGAGGCACCGATCGCCGGTGCCGACGGCCGCGCGCTGGCGCGTGCGGTGCGTGCACGCGGCAAGGTCGACCCGGTACTGGTCGAGCATCCGCGAGATTTGAAGGAAGCGCTGCCGGCGCTGCTGCGCGACGGCGATCTGCTGTTGCTGCTGGGTGCCGGCGATATCGGCACGGCAGCAGTGGAGCTGGCACAGGCCGGCCATCTGAGGACAGGCAAGTGAGTACCATCGTGAACAAGATCAATGACCCCGCCCAGTTCGGCCGCGTCGCCGTGGTGATGGGTGGCAGCTCGGCGGAACGCGAGGTGTCACTCGACTCTGGCCGCAACGTGCTGGCGGCACTGCGCGCGCGCGGCATCGATGCCCACGCGATCGACGGCATCCCGGCGTTGCTGGATGCATTGCGCGCCGGTCACTTCGCCCGCGTGTTCAACATCCTGCACGGCCAGCATGGCGGTGGCGAGGATGGCGTGCTGCAGGGTGCACTGGAATCGCTCAACGTGCCCTACACCGGTTCGGGCGTGCTGGGTTCGGCGCTCTCGATGGACAAGACGCGTTCCAAGCGCGTGTGGCAGTCGCTGGGTCTTTCGACGCCGACCTTCGTGGCATTGCCGCGTGGTTCGGATGTGCATGCGGCGGCGCAACGGGTTGGTTTCCCGTTGATCGTGAAGCCGGCCTGCGAAGGTTCGAGCGTCGGCGTGACGCGCGTGTTCGCCGAAAAGGACCTGGATGCAGCGGTTGCACTGGCGGCGAAGTACCCGGGCGACCTGCTGATGGAAACCCTGATCGAGGGTGACGAACTCACTGTAGCCATTCTGGGCCGCGAGGTATTGCCCAGCATCCACATCGTGCCGAAGGCTGCGTTCTACGACTACAACGCCAAGTACGTGGCCGAGGACACCCAGTACATCTGCCCGGGCCTGGAAGGCGTGGCCGAGGAAGAGCTGCGCGCGTTGTCGCTGGCCGCGTTCGATGCGCTTGGCTGCGCCGGCTGGGGTCGGGTCGACGTGATGCGCGATCGCAATGGCCGCAACTGGCTGCTGGAAGTGAATACCGCGCCGGGCATGACCTCGCACTCGCTGGTGCCGAAGGCTGCCGCGGTGGCTGGCATCGACTATCAGGAACTTTGCTGGCGCGTGCTGGAAACCAGTTTCCGGGAGGGCGCGTGAAGGGAGCCGTCCGTCTTGTTGCCTGGTGCCTGGCCATCGCGCTGGTCGCGCTGCCGATCGTGGGCGTGCTGCGCGGTTGGTTTGCCGCTGGCCGGTGGCCGGTGACCCAGCTGACGGTGCAGGCCGAGTTCAAGCATGTCAGTCCGGACGAGGTACGTGCGGCCGTGCTGCCGCGCCTGGGCAAGGGCTTCTTCGCACTGGATCTCGATGCCGTGCAGAAGGCGGTAGCGGCGTTGCCGTGGGTGGAATCGGCCGAGGCGCGCAAGCGCTGGCCGGACACCTTGCTGCTGCGCATCTACGAGCGCCAGCCGTTTGCACGCTGGAACGACAAGCAACTGATCAGCCGCCAGGGCCTGGTATTCGACGCGCCGGCAACGGATGACACCGGCAGCCTGCCGAGCCTGCGCGGGCCGGATGCACGACTGGCCGAGGTAGTGAGTTTCTATGCGGACACGCAGAAGGCTTTCGCCGGCACTCATCTGCAGATCACGGGCGTCGCGCTGACCGAGCGTGGCAGCTGGAGCGTCACCACGGCCAGCGGCGCGCAGATCGTGATTGGTGATCGCGAGCAGGCTGGCCATCGCCTGCGCCGCTTCCTGGATGTCTATCCGCAGCTGGTGGCAGGCCATGCCGATGGCTTCGCCTATGCCGATCTTCGCTACACCAATGGATTTGCCGTGCGCTGGCCACAAGCGGCCGCCGCCAACGCTGGAGGTTCGCCCCGCACATGAAGACCCGCAACGACAAGCAATTGGTAGTGGGGCTCGATATCGGCACCTCGAAGGTGGTGGCGATCGTCGGCGAATACGAGCCGGGCGAGCCGATCACCGTGATCGGCATCGGCACCCACGTATCGCGCGGCATGAAGCGCGGCTCGGTGGTCGACATCGAATCGACCGTGCACTCGATCCAGCGCGCCGTGGAAGAGGCCGAGCTGATGGCCGGCTGCGACATCCGCTCGGTGTACGCCTCGATCTCCGGCAGCCACTTGGAAACCCGCAACTCGCATGGCAACGCGGCGATCCGCGACCGCGAGGTAACCGCCGGCGACCTGGAGCAGGTGCTGGAGGCGGCCAGTGCAGTGGCGATCCCGGCCGACCGCAAGGTGCTCTACAAGGAGTCGCAGGAATACCGCATCGACGGCCAGGACGGCATTCGCTTCCCGGTAGGCATGAGCGGCGTGCGGCTGGAGGCAAATGTGCATCTGGTCACCGGAGCGGCTGCGGCGGTGCAGAACATCACCAAGTGCATCCAGCGCTGCGGTCTGTCGGTGGACGAGCTGGTGCCCTCGGCGCTGGCCAGTGCCAAGGCCGTGCTGACCGACGACGAGCGCGAGCTTGGCGTGTGCCTGGTCGATATCGGCGCAGGCACTACCGATATCGCGATCTACACCCAGGGTTCGATCCGCTACACCGCCTCGTTGCCGGTGGGTGGTGACCAGGTCACCAGCGACATCGCCTATGGCGTGCACACGCCGACCGCGCATGCCGAGGAAATCAAGATCAAGTACGCCTGCGCGCAGACCGGACTGGCGCATGCCGAGGAAACCATCCAGGTGCCCAGCGTTGGTGATCGTCCGCCGCGCCGGCTGGCACGGCAATCGCTCGCGCAGAGCGTGCAGGCGCGTTACGAGGAAATCTTCGAGATGGTGCAGGACCAGCTGCGCCGCTCCGGCTACGAGAGCCTGGTCGCCGCCGGCGTGGTGCTGACCGGTGGCGCCTCGAAGATGGAAGGCGCGCTGGAGTTGGCCGAGGAGATCTTCCACAAGATGGTGCGCATCGGCGTGCCGCAGCAGATCGAGGGCCTCGGCGAAGTCGTCTCCAGTCCGTTGCATGCCACTGGCGTGGGTTTGCTGCTGCATGGCGCACGGGCCGGTGGCATGCGCGCCAGCGGGCCGTCTGGCGGCAGCGTCGGTGGTCTCGTCGACAAGTTGCGAGGCTGGATCACCAGGAACTTCTGAGCACGGGCTACTGATTTTTCAGGCGACGCAGGAGGCGTCGCCACGGGCCGAAGGACCAGGCCCACCACCATGGACCGACAGGAGTCGCGCTCCCTGGTTACAACGACAACAACTCTACGGAGGACGGGAAATGTTTGAACTGATTGATAAACTCGCACCCAATGCAGTCATCAAGGTGATCGGCGTGGGCGGTGGCGGCGGCAATGCCGTGGCACACATGCTCAATTCCAATATCGAAGGCGTCGAGTTCGTCGTCGCCAACACCGATGCCCAGGCGATGACCAGCTGCGGCTCGCGTACCCACCTGCAGCTCGGTGGCAATGTCACCAAGGGCCTTGGTGCCGGCGCCAATCCGGAAGTGGGGCGTCAGGCCGCACTGGAAGATCGTGAACGCATCGAAGCGATGCTCGAAGGTGCCGACATGGTGTTCATCACCGCCGGCATGGGCGGCGGTACCGGCACCGGCGCGGCACCGGTGGTGGCGCAGCTGGCCAAGGAGAAGGGCATCCTGACCGTGGCGGTGGTCACCAAGCCGTTCCCGTTCGAGGGCCGCCGGCGCATGCAGGTCGCCATGAAGGGCATCGAGGACCTGTCGCAGCACGTCGACTCGCTGATCACCGTGCCGAACGAGAAGCTGCTCAGCGTGCTTGGTCGCGATGTCACCCTGCTGAATGCGTTCAAGGCCGCCAACGACGTGCTGCAAGGCGCCGTGCAGGGCATCGCCGATCTGATCACCGCTCCCGGCCTGATCAACGTCGACTTTGCCGACGTGCGCACCGTGATGTCGGAAATGGGTCTGGCGATGATGGGCTCGGGCACCGCCCGCGGCGACGACCGTGCCCAGGCTGCGGCCGAGGCGGCGATCAAGAACCCGCTGCTGGAAGACGTCAATCTCAACGGTGCCTGCGGCATCCTGGTCAATGTCACTGCAGGTCCGAACCTGACCATGCGCGAATTCGACGAGATTGGCCGTATCATCCATGACTTCGCCAGCGAGGATGCCACCGTGGTGATCGGTACTTCGCTCGATCCGGAAATGAAGGACGACGTGCGTGTGACCGTGGTGGCTACGGGCCTCAACCGTGCCGTCGCCTCGCGTCAGTCGCCGATCCGCATGGTCGAGACGCAGCAGATGCAGATGCGTCCACGCCCGGTGGTGTTGCGTACCGGTACCGGCAACGAAGTGGTCGACTATGTGAATCCGGAGGCCACGACCATCAGCAATACGGGCCGTACGGAAGCGGCGGCGCAGGGCAAGGGCAGTGATCCGGGTTTCGATTACCTGGATATCCCGGCATTCTTGCGGCGTCAGGCTGATTGAGACCAGATCGATCGAGGTTGAATCGTTCAAGTTAAGCCGATGCAAAAAAATTGAACGAATGTCCGTTATGCGTGTCAGTTCTCCAACGTGCCTGGTCTAGATGGGTCAGGTGGCACCCTGGCTGGTTGTTCTGGTCATGGGTGAGCGGTGAGGGTTGACTGCCTTCGGATCGATGCTCGTTGTTGATGACAGCAAGACTATGCGTCCCGGATGACGCATGACCCGTTGCTCGGGCTTGCCCGTGTCGGCTGGTTCGACGCTCCTTGCCGGACTCCCGTCCCCGGCAAGGGGCGCCGTGTCTATCCACTGGATGGGGCAGGAGCAGTCCCGGAAGTCGACGTTGGCTCAATATATGAAAGAAGCATGAAGGCTTAACCAGACTGTACGGTGCGGTTTGCTATTGCCACAGGTTAAAACTGTGTTAGCATCCGCCCCTGATTGGCTGCTGCCTCCACGGGTACCAACAAAAATGATCAAGCAGCGTACGCTCAAAAACATCATCCGGGCCACCGGCGTTGGTTTGCACACCGGTGACAAGGTGTACATGACGCTGCGTCCCGCTGCACCCAATACCGGTATCGTGTTCCGTCGTACGGATCTCAGTCCGCCGGTGGATATTCGTGCACGTCAGGACAATGTTGGCGACACGCGTTTGTCGACCACGCTGGTAAATGGCGAGGCACGTGTTTCCACGGTCGAGCATCTGCTTTCCGCGATGGCCGGTCTGGGCATCGACAATGCCTACGTCGACCTGTCCGCACCGGAAGTGCCGATCATGGACGGCAGCGCAGGTCCGTTCGTGTTCCTGCTGCAATCGGCCGGTATTGAAGAGCAGAACGTCGCCAAGCGCTTCATCCGCATCAAGAAGCCGGTGAAGGTGCAGGATGGCGACAAATGGGCCAGCTTCGAGCCATTCGAGGGCTTCAAGGTCGGTTTCTCGATCGACTTCAATCACCCGATCATCAGCAAGCGCACCTCGAGCGCCGAGATCGATTTCTCCACCACCTCCTTCGTCAAGGAAGTGAGCCGCGCACGCACGTTCGGCTTCATGCGCGACATCGAGACGATGCGCGAGCAGAATCTGGCGCTGGGCGGCTCAATGGACAACGCCGTGGTGCTGGATGACTACCGCGTACTGAACGAAGACGGACTCCGTTACGAGGACGAGTTCGTCAAGCACAAGATTCTCGATGCGATCGGCGACCTGTACCTGCTCGGTCACAGCCTGATTGGTGCTTATCACGCGCACAAGTCGGGCCATGAGCTGAACAACAAGTTGTTGCGCACGCTGATGGCTGATGCCGCGGCGTGGGAAGAGGTCAGCTATCAGGACGATCCGGCTACGTCGCCGATCTCCTACGCTCATCCGGCCCAGGCGATCTGAACCCCCCGGCGGCTTCTTCCGCCACACCATATACACAGCATCAAAAAAGCCCTGTCACGAGACAGGGCTTTTTTTGTGATGCGCATCACATTCCTGTTGCCTTGCGCTTCACACGCTCATGACATTCGGGGCTATTCCTTAACAAACCGCATGTTATAAACCCACGACCGGAAAACGGGCGGTGCGATTCAGTGCGTGTCCGGGCAGGGGGAACCAGCGGTTTCGGCGAGGGACGCCAATTCCAGGAACAGCACTCGCAATTCGGGGTCTGTGAGTGATGCGGCAGCGGCCCGAAGATGGCTGGCTGCCGCTGGCGAAAGCGGTTTCGACCGATCCGGCTCGATGGTGGCCGGTGGTTGGGGGGCCACTTTCACGGTGACTGAACTGGCGCAGGTGCCGATGGCGCGTGCGGTGGCAAGGATCTGTGTTTGCATCAAACGCAAACGCGATGCCCAAGCCGGTGAAGACGCCAGAAAGACGAGGCGGTCGTGGCGCAGGTCGGCGAATCTCACCTGCTCGCGCAACGGCGATGGCAACGTCTGGCGCAGTGCGCGGTCCAGCGCTTCCAGCGCACCGGCCTTTCGGGCCAGTGTCGCGAAGGAGCCGCAGTCGGCGAGGGACTTCGGTCCGTTGCTGGTACGGCGGGAAATGGCTGGAGCGGCGCGCTGCATGGTGCCGGAATTCGATGTTGGAAAGACATGCAAATCATACTCGTATCACGAGCCAGAAAATTGCCGAAAACCCTTGATCTGGCTGACCGGCGGCTGCGCTGGAAGCTGTTTTCGGCATTGGCTGTGGGGATACTCGGTTTTGTCGGACTTGGCGTGGTACTGGCACTGACGGTGGCCAGTCCGCGTGATCGTGCCTTGACGGAAATCCACGATCTCCAGCAACAGATCAGGCAGCAGAACACCCAGTTGGGCGGGGTGCGCGAGGATGCCCAACGCGGGCTCGATGCGCTGGCGGTCAAGCTGGGCCAGCTGCAGGCGCAGTCGACCCGGTTGAACGCGCTTGGCGAGCGTCTGGTCCAGGTCGGCAAACTGGATGATGGCGAATTCAATTTCGACCAGTCGCCGGCGATCGGTGGTGTCGAGGATGTCAGTGGCAGTGCCTATGCTCTGCCGCCCGCGCTCGACAGCAGCATCAACCAATTGTCCAGTCAGCTCGATACCCAGCAGGCGCAGTTGTCGGCACTGCAGAGCCTGCTGCTGGATGCGCGCATCGAGTCGAACCTGAAACCGACGGGGATGCCGGTGCCGGGCTACATTTCATCCTATTTCGGCGTGCGTGCGGACCCGTTCGATGGTCGCTCGGCACGGCATACCGGCATCGACATCGCCACCCCGCTTGGTACTTCGGTACATGCCGTGGCCGAGGGCATGGTGACCTTTGCCGGGGTACGCAGCGGCTACGGCAACGTGGTCGAAATCGACCATGGCAATGGCTACATGACACGCTATGCGCACAACAGTGCACTGGATGTGCATCCCGGCCAGCACGTACAGGTGGGCGACGTGATCGCCCAGGCAGGTTCCACTGGACGCTCGACCGGATCGCATGTGCATTTCGAGGTCTGGTACGACGGCCGCGTGGTCAATCCGCTGGCGTTTGTACGCAATCACCGATAATCCGCCCCGGTTACGGTGCCTTGAATCCGATCGGGGCCAGCGCCATTACGGCTATGGCTCGTATTCCCGGCAGGTCTGGTGGTAGGTCCTGCGTGGGCGGGCGTGAGCCTGTAGTAAGATGCCCGATTGGCCCGCGATTGCAGCGGGCATCCTGTTTCCCTATCCGGAAGATCGATGTTTAATCGTGCCCTGACGAGCCTGTTCGGTAGCCGCAACGATCGCGTACTGCGTCAGCTTTCCCGATCCGTTACCCGTATCAACGCGCTGGAAGCCGAGTTCGAGAAGCTCGGCGATGATGCCCTGCGTGGCAAGACCGCCGAGTTCAAGCAGCGGGTCGCCGACGGCGAGTCACTGGACAAGCTGTTGCCGGAGGCATTTGCGGTAGTACGCGAGGCGGCCAAGCGCACGCTGGGCATGCGCCACTACGATGTGCAGATGATCGGCGGCATGGTGCTGCATTCAGGCAAGATCGCCGAGATGCGCACCGGCGAGGGCAAGACCTTGGTCGGCACGCTGCCGGTGTACCTCAATGCGCTCGCCGGCAAGGGCGTGCACGTGGTCACTGTCAACGATTATCTGGCCCGGCGCGACTCCGCGCAGATGGGCAAGCTGTACAACTTTCTCGGTTTGAACGTGGGTGTGGTGTATCCGGGCATGGATCACGCCGACAAGCATGCGGCGTATGCGGCCGACATCACCTATGGCACCAACAACGAGTTCGGTTTCGACTATCTGCGCGACAATATGGCGTTGAGCAAGGAACAGCGCTATCAGCGCGGCCTGCACTACGCGATCGTCGACGAAGTCGACTCGATCCTGATCGATGAGGCGCGGACGCCACTGATCATCTCCGGACCGGCCGAGGATTCCCCGCAGCTGTATCTCGCGGTGAACAAGATTGTGCCGAAGATGGTTCGGCAGACCGAGGAAGATGGCGCTGGCGACTACTGGGTCGACGAGAAGCAGAAGCAGGTGCATCTGTCCGAATCGGGTATGCAGCATGCCGACGAGTTGCTGCGCGAAGTCGGCGTGATCGAGCAGGACAGCGGCCTGTACGACTCGAAGAATCTGGCGGTAGTGCATCACCTCAATGCCGCCTTGCGCGCCAACGGCATCTACCAGCGCGACGTGGATTACATCGTGCGCGACGGCGAGGTGATCATCGTCGATGAATTCACCGGTCGCACGTTGCCGGGCCGGCGCTGGTCTGATGGCCTGCATCAGGCCGTAGAGGCGAAGGAAGGTGTGCCGATCCAGCGCGAGAACCAGACGCTGGCCACGGTGACGTTCCAGAATCTGTTCCGCATGTACAAGAAGCTGGCTGGCATGACCGGCACGGCCGACACCGAGGCGTTCGAGTTCCAGAGCATCTACGGCCTGGAAGTGGTGGTGATTCCCACCCACAAGCCGATGATCCGCAAGGACAACTCGGACATGATCTTCCTCTCGCAGGATCCGAAATACCGCTCGGTGATCGAGGACATCAAGGATTGCCACAAGCGCGGCCAGCCGGTGCTGGTCGGCACCACCTCGATCGAAGTGTCCGAGCTGCTGTCAGGCATGCTGAAGAAGGCCGGAGTGCCCCACGAGGTACTCAACGCCAAGCAGCATGAGCGCGAGGCGCATATCGTGGCGCAGGCCGGTGCGCCGGGTCAGGTGACGATTGCCACCAACATGGCCGGTCGCGGCACCGATATCGTGCTCGGTGGAAGTCTCGACGCCGCGATGGCAGCGTTGCCGGAAGACGCCAGCGAGATGGAGCGCCAGCGCGTCAAGGCCGAATGGAAGAAGCTGCACGAGCAGGTGCTCGCCGCCGGTGGCCTGCACATCATCGGCACCGAGCGACACGAGTCGCGACGCATCGACAACCAGCTGCGTGGCCGTTCCGGCCGCCAGGGTGACCCGGGTTCCTCGCGCTTCTACCTGTCGCTGGAAGACAACCTGCTGCGCATCTTCGGCGGCGAGGGCCTAGTCCGCTGGATGAAGCGGTTCGGCATGAAGGACGACGACGCGCTGGAAGATCGCATGATCAGCCGGCAGATCGAGAAGGCGCAGCGCAAGGTCGAGCAGCACAACTTCGACATCCGCAAGCACCTGCTGGAATTCGATGACGTCGCCAACGATCAGCGCAAGGTGATCTACCGCCAGCGCGACGAACTGCTCGAGGGCGACGATGTGTCGGCCACTGTCGCCGACATCCGCGAGGATGTGGTGCAGTCGATGGTGCGCGCGCACGTGCCGGCCGACAGCATCGATGAACAGTGGGACCTGGCCGGGCTTGATCGCGAACTGGAAGGCGGGTTCGGCCAATCGTTCGATATCAAGCACTGGGTCGAACAGCAGCACGAGGTCGATGCCGCGATGATCCTCGATCACTCAAGCGGCGTGGTCAGCGGACTGTTCCAGGCCAAGGAAGCGCAGATTGGCGCCGACACCATGCGCCAGCTGGAAAAGCACATCATGCTGACGGTGGTCGACAACGCGTGGAAGGATCACCTGTCCAACATGGACTACCTGCGCCAGGGCATCTACCTGGTCGGTTACGCGCAGCAGGATCCGAAGCAGGCGTTCAAGCGTGAATCGTTCCGGTTGTTCTCCGAAATGCTCGACCGGATCAAGGCCGAGGTAGTGCAGATGCTGGCACGGATCCGCATTCGCAGCGAGGAGGAAGTTGCCGCGATGGAGGCCGAGCAGCAGCGGCTGGCCGAGCGCCTGCAGAAACAGATGCTGGCCAGCGGCGGTGGTGCGCCGGTGGACGCTTTCGGTGCTGGCGATCCGCTGGAGGGACAGGCCGGAGAGCCGCGGCCGACTCAGCAGGATGGCCCCAAGATCGGCCGCAACGACCCGTGCCCTTGCGGCTCGGGCAAGAAGTACAAGCACTGTCACGGCCAGCTGGCCTGAGGTGGTGTGATACTTGCGAAAAACCCCGCTGTGGCGGGGTTTTTCATGAGCGCAGGTGACTCAGTCCGCGACGCCCGGTGGCCGCTTGCGATGCGGCTCGGCGTTGACCGCGATGCACTGTGGTTCTTCGCCATCCAGCCGCAACGCGGTGAGCTGGCCACCCCAGACACAGCCGGTGTCGATTGCGTATACGCCCAGTCCGGCGAAGCGGCCAAGCGCCGACCAGTGGCCGCAGACGATGCGGGTGTCGCGCCGACGCATGCCGGGTACCTCGTACCACGGATACAGTCCGGGCTTCTGCGTGCCGGGAATATCCTTGGCCTCGAAATCGATGCGACCGTTGACGTCGCAATAGCGCATCCGGGTCATCGTGTTGATGGTGGCGCGCTGACGATCAAGTCCCTGCAGTCGGCTTGACCATACGGCTGGGCGATTGCCAAACAGGTTGCGCAGCAGGCGCGGATGACGCGGGCTGGACAGTTCGCGTTCCACATCCTGCGCTGCGCGCTGAGCTTGCCGCAGCGTCCACATCGGGGCCAGCCCGGCATGCACCATGGTCCAGTTGAGCTGTTCGTCATGGTGCAGCAGTTTCTGCGAACGCAACCACTCGAACAGCACCGGCGCATCGTCGGCAAACAGCACCTCGCGCAGCTCGGGGTTCACCCGTGCCTGCGCATCCGGGCGACGCTGGGCGATTGCCAGCAGGCTGAGATCGTGGTTGCCGAGCGTGATGATGCTGTGCTCGCGCAGGCCGTGGATCAGCCGCAGCGTCTCCAGCGACTGGCCTCCGCGATTGACCAGGTCACCGCAGAACCACAGCTGGTCCTGCGCGGTGTCAAAACGCAGCTTGTCGAGCAGGCGTTGCAGTTCCGGGTAACAGCCCTGCACGTCACCAATCGCATATGTGGCCATCTCAGAGCAGGGCCATCAGTGCAGCGTGCGCGGAATGGACAGGGTGAAGGTCGGGATCGGCGCATCAAACTGCGTGCCGTCATCGGCCAGCATCTGGTAGCTGCCGCCCATGGTGCCTACCGGTGTCTCCAATACGGCGCCCGAAGTGTATTCATAATCGTCGCCGGGGCGCATCCACGGCTGCTCGCCAACCACGCCGTCGCCGCGCACTTCCTCCACCTTGCCGTTGGCGTCGGTGATCATCCAGTGGCGGGTCAGCAGGCGCGCCGGCATGTCGCCGGCATTGCGCAAGGTGACGGTGTAGGCGAAAACGTAGCGATTGTCACCGGGCTTCGACTGGTCCGGAACGAAGCGAGTTTCGACCTGCACGTCGATCGTGTAGGAAGGTTTTTCAGTCATGCCCGGATTGTAAGGCCTGTCGTCGCGAATGGGGTGACGCGACCGACATCAGCGGCGAATCAGTCGGAGGTGTCGAGGCCGCCGTAGATCTTGGCCAGTCGCACGAAATCGGCTGGCGCAAGCGTTTCCGCACGTGCCTTCGGGTCGACATCGGCGCGACGGATCGCATCGCTGTCCAGCAACTGCTTGAGCGCGTTGGCGAGTGTCTTTCGGCGTTGTCCGAATGCGGCCTTGACCACCGCATAAACATGTTCGGGACGGGCATCATGCAGCTCGTTCGCCGGCAACGGCACCAGCCGCACCACGGATGATTCCACTTTTGGCGGTGGGCGGAAGGCTTCAGGCGGCACGTCGAACAGCGGCTCGACCCGGCAAGCCAGCTGCAACATGACGGACAATCGTCCGTAGACCTTGCTGCCCGGTTCGGCGGCCATCCGGTCGACCACTTCCTTTTGCAGCATGAAGTGCATGTCCTGGATCGCCGCGGTGTGCTCGACACAATGGAACAGGATTGGGCTGGAAATGTAGTAAGGCAGGTTGCCGGCGATGCGCAGTCGCGACACGCCGTGGCTGTGAGCCAGTGCGGTGAAGTTCACCTTCAGCACGTCGGCGTGGATGATGTGCAATTCGCCCGCGGTGGCGGCCCGTGCCTGCAAACCCGGGATCAGGTCGGTGTCCAGCTCGATCGCCGTCAGTTTGCCCGCGGCAGCCAGCAGCGGGAGTGTCAGAGCACCTTCGCCGGGACCGATCTCGAGCACGAAATCCTCCGCTCGTGGCGCGACTGCACTGACGATGCGGTCGATGTAGCGACGGTCATGCAGGAAGTGCTGGCCGAAGCTTTTCTTGGGACGAGCGTTCATATGACTGACTTCCTGCGTGCGACCAGTTCCATCGCCATGCGTGCTGCAGCGATCAGGCTGGCCGGGTCGGCCCGGCCGCTGCCGGCCAGATCCAGCGCCGTGCCGTGGTCGACCGAGGTGCGGATGAACGGCAGGCCGAGGGTGAGATTCACGGTGCGGTCGAAAGCCTCGCTTTTCAGCACCGGCAATGCCTGGTCGTGGTACATCGCCAGCACCGCGTCATAGTGCGGGCGTTGCGCAGGCACGAACGCGGTGTCAGCCGGCAGCGGGCCGAGCAGGAGCATGCCCTCCGCGCGCAACGCATCCATTACCGGAATCAGGGTATCAATCTCCTCGCGTCCGAGATGGCCACTTTCGCCCGCGTGCGGGTTGAGGCCCAGCACGGCAATGCGCGGCTCGTCGATGCCGAACTTGCGGCGCAGCTCGGCATGCACGATGCGCAGTGTACGGGTCAGCAATTCGCGCGTGATGGCCGTGGATACCGCCGCCAATGGCAGATGCGTGGTCGCCAGCGCCACCCGCAAGTCCGGGCTGGCCAGCATCATCACCACATCGGCGCGGGAGCGTTCGGCGAAGAATTCGGTATGGCCGCTGAAGCGGATGCCGGCATCATTGATTGCGGACTTCTGCAGCGGTGCGGTGACCACGGCATCGTAGCGCCCGGCCATGCAGCCGTCGGCGGCCTCGGTCAGCGTGGCCAGTACATGCCGGGCGTTGCGCGGGTCGGGTTGACCGGGTACCTCGGCAACCGCCAACGGTACCTGGCGTAGGCGTAGCGTGCCCGGGCGGCGGTGCAACTGCGTGCTGCCATCGTCGTCGACCAGTTCGATGCGGGTGTCGCAGCGTGCGGCCGCACGCTCCAGCAGGTCGCGATCGGTGACCGCGACCAGATCGGCCGCGAGGGAGCTGGCGGCCAGACGGATCAGCAGTTCTGCGCCGACGCCCGCCGGCTCACCGGCAGTGACCGCGAGCCGGGGGAGGCAGGCGTCCACGCCGGCTTACGGCGAAGTGTCGGCGCTGGCCTGGCCGCTGGTGTCACGCAGCTCGGGCACCAGGATGTTGATGAAGGCATTGGCGCGCAGGTCGCGCAGATAGTCATCGTAGGCCTGCTCGGACTTGCGGTTGCCGATCGCCTGGCGTGCCTGGTCGCGTGCTAGCTGGACGGTCTGGTCACTCTGGCGGCTGCCCAGGCGCTGCAGGATGTGCCAGCCGACCTCGCTCTGGAACGGCGGTGAAACCTGGTTGTCCTTCAGTCCGTCCAGTTGCTTGGCGATGATCGAACCCCACTGGTCTTGCGGGAACCAGCCCATGTCGCCACCAACGTTGGCCGTGGTGTCGTCCTTTGAATATTCCTTGGCCAGTGCGGCGAAATCCTCATGCTTGCTGACGATGCGGTTGTACAGGTCCTTCGCCTGCTGCTCGGCCTGTGCTGGTGTCACCAGTTCACTCGGCTTGATCAGGATCTGCCGTGCATGGAATTCGGTGACCATCGTGCGGTTGTTCTGACGCTGGTCGATCAGCTTGATGATGTGGAAGCCGGTCGGACCGCGCAGGGCTGCACTGACATCACCGGGCTTCATCGACTCGATGGTGTCGGCGAAGGCCGGCGGAATCTCGTCCATCCTGCGCCAGCCCAGATCGCCACCATCCAGTGCATCCGTTGCGTCGGAATAGCGGATCGCCGCGGCATGGAAGTCCATGCCACCCTTGATCGCGGCAAGTGCCTGCTCGGCCTTGGCCTGGCTGGCCTGGATCGCGGCGGCGTCGGCGCCGCCGGGAATGCTGATCTGGATATGTGCCAGATGCACTTCACCAGCCTTGTAGGTCGGGCTGTTCAGCAGGTTGTCGATCTCGCTGTCGGTGACCGAGACCGAATCGTGCACCACGCTCTGGTGCAGGCGCTGCACCGTGATCTGGTCGGCCAGCTGTTCACGGAAGGCCGCGAAGCTGTCGCCGGTTTGTTCCACCGCCGCACGCAGCTGGTCAGGTGTCATCTTGTTCTGCTGGGCCACGCTGGCAACCGCCTGGTCGACATCATCGTTGGAAATGCGGATGCCTTGGTCTCCCGCTTTCTGCAACTGCAACCGCATCAGCACCAGCCGGTCGAGCACCTGCTGCTGCAACACGTTCATCGGCGGCAACTGCCCGGGCTGGTTGGCGTACTGCTGCTGGATCGAGCGCACGGCGCTGTCCAGCTCGCTCTGCAGGATCACGTCATCGTTGACAACGGCCACGATACGGTCCAGCGGCTGGCTGGCCGGGGCTGCCGGCGTCAATAGCTGGGCATGGACGGGGAGCATGCTCGCGAGTGCGAACAGTAGAAGTGCAATGGTTTGCTTCATCAGGGGAAAGCCGGTGACTGCTGCGATTATTGATAGCCGAGAATATCACGGCGCAAGAGGGAGTCGATCTGGCCGCCTGACGAACCGAGTCCCTTGAAGATCACTTCGAACATGATGGCGTTGTCGCGACGGTTGATATTGCTGCCGACGGGAAGCGGGATCGTTCCGTAATAAGCCTGATTTACGTAATTGCGGTCGACCAGGCGCAAGGTGACGCAGCAGCTGTCGTATTCCACGCCAGCCATCGCATCGACCGTGCCGGTCGGTGCTGCGACCATGTTCTTGATGGGAACGGCATAGGTCCACGACGCCAGCAGGCGCCAGCTGATGGATAGCGGATAGACCGCCGAGGCGCTGTATTGTTCCATCAGGCCGCGGCGGTAGTGGTACGAGAAATTGATGATGCCGTCGTTGCCCAGGCGATGCTGCAGTTCCAGCGAGCCCATGTCGGTGACGTGGGTGTTCGGATTCCACTGGTACTCGCTGCTCAAGCGCCAGCGGTCGCTGAGTTGCAGGTCGAGCTCGGCCACATAGTCCGAACCGGACCAGTCGGTGACGGCGGGGACCGTGTTCGATCCATTGGGCAGTTGCACCCGTTGCGGCGTGAAATAGCGAATCTGCCCGAAGCTGGCCGACAGGCGCTCGACGCCCTCGTCATCCAGTAGGCGGGTGGTGATTGCCCCGGTGAGATCGTTCGCGTTCATCTGGCGATCGGCACCGGAGAACTGGTTCGGCGAGAACAGTTGCCAGTAGTCGAATGACATCAGGGCGCTGTCGAACAGCGGCAGATTGTTCTGGTTGCGGTACGGCACGTACAGGTAGTACAGCCTGGGCTCCAAGGTCTGCGTGTAGCTTTCACCGAACAACGAGGTGCTGCGGTCGAACACCAGCCCGCTGTCCAAGCTGACGATTGGCAGCGAACGGCTGGGCGACTGCTGCGTGAACGGTGAGGTGGTGCCACTGCCGAGCAGTCCGTAATACCCGTAATCCTGGTAATTACCGTCCAGTTGGTAGGCGGTATAGCGGTAGGCCAGCTTCGGTCGCACGAACCATGCCGAGGTACCGAAGTCACCGGCAAGATACGGATAGAGATCAAGGCGTTCGCCGCCGACGTTCTGATCCTTGCTGAATGCTGCCACGCCATCGTCCATGCCGAACTGCAGCCAGCGCGTCAGCGGCACATTCATGCTGAAATTCGCGTAGGGCAGCTGCTGGTAGGGAAGCGAGGAATCGGTCGCGAACGGGTTGGTGTTCTGGTAGACCGTGCCGCCGAACGAGGCATTCCACCATTTGCCGCTGCCGACGATCGCGGCATTCGAGGAGAGCGCGTAGATCACGGTATGCGAAAACATGTTGCCGTAGTCGTACAGGTAGCTGCTGTCCGATGCATGGTTGTACGAGGTGACGAATGCCCAGCCCTTCCATAGCTGTGTGTGGTCCGAGTAATCGATGAGATAGCGGGAGGTGCCTTGGGTGCTGGCCAGTCCGTCACTCTCGCCGTGGTCGTTCGGCACGTATTCCACGTTGAGCTGGCCGGTCGTGCCTGGCAACAGGTAGCGGAACTCGCCGGCCAGCATCGGTCCGCGCGAGGTATACACGCGCGGGTCCAGCGTGGCGTCGTAATTGGGCGCAAGGTCGAAGTAGTACGGCGTGCTGATCTCGAAGCCACCCCGGCTGCTGCGTCCGAAGGTCGGGTACAGGAAACCGCTCTTGCGCTGGTGTCCGACCGGAAAGCTGAAATATGGCAGGTAAAGGAAGGGCACCTTGCCGATCCGTATGGTGGCGTCGCGCGCCACGCCGACGCCGGTGTCCTTGTCGATCGTGATCGTCTTGCCGCTGAACTCCCATATATGGTGGCCGAGATCGCAGGTGGAGTAGGTGGCCATCGAATAGCGGGTGCGCTGGGCATCCAGCATCTGGCCCTGCTTGGCCACGCCGTTGCCGCGCGAATCGAGCATCTGGTAGCGCACATCGTCCGCGAGGGCGCGGCTGTCGTTGGTGTTGCCGCGGATGTGGGTGCCTGCCATCAACTGGCCGGCTTCCTGATAGCGGACGTTCCCGCGGGCATCGTAGTCGGTGGTGTCGTCGTTATAGTCGATCGTGTCAGCCTGCACGCGCTGGTCGTCACGCGTGAGCCAGGCGTTACCGGTCAGGCGATAGACCGTCTGGTTGGAGCTGTCCACATGCGTTGCCCGGCCGTAGGCCGTGCTTACATCGCGCAGATCCGAGGTCGTCGGCAGCGTCGGGTCGTAGAACTCCAGCATGGCATTGGGACGGCACATCGCATAGTTGTACGGCCGCGGGGCGCAGTGGAACGAACCCAGTGGGCACACTACCTCGGACCCGTCCAGCGAGGTCTTTGGCTGCTGGCTACCCTTGGCGTCGGCTTGGCCGCCGATCAGGGCGAGGGCTGCGGCAACCGCCAAAAGGCGGCGTGGAGGGAACTTGGACGTCACGTTGGAAGTCTGCCGGCTTTGAAGGCTCGTTAAGCTAGCAGAAAGACCCCGTGGACGGCAGGCAAACCTTCGTCCGGGCAGTGCGGGTATTCAGCATGAATGGGTGCAAGTTGAACGGAACCGGGCTGCATGGCGCGTCGAGCTGACCACACACGCCGGGCGGCTTACTCCGCTCAACCCGTGAGAGCGGCTACATGTGCGCTGGTGCAGGCGGCCAGTGCGGCAAGGTCGTAACCGCCTTCCAGCGTGGAAACCAGCCGGCCGCCGGCATGCGTGTCGGCCAGGGCCACCAGACGCTCGGTGATCCAGGCGTAGTCTTCTTGGCCCAGCCGGATATCCGACAGCGGATCGTTGCGGTGCGCATCGAAGCCGGCCGAGACCAGCACCAGCTGCGGCCTGAACGCCTGCAGGCGGGGTAGCAGCAGGCTGTCCCATAGTTCGCGGAATTCGTGCGAACCGGCGCCGGGAGACAGTGTGCCGTTGACGATGTTGCCGACACCGCGCTCGTCCTCGTGTCCGCTGCCCGGATAAAGCGGTGACTGATGGCTGGAGGCGAACAGCACGCGCGGCTCGCGCTCGAAGATCGCCTGCGTGCCATTCCCGTGGTGCACGTCGAAGTCGGCAATGGCGACCCGCTTCAGGCCGTGCACGTCCAGTGCATGCGCGGCGGCCACCGCGATGTTGTTGAACAGGCAGAAGCCCATGGCCTGGTCGCGCGTGGCGTGGTGGCCGGGCGGTCGTACGGCGCAGAATGCGCGCTGGGTTGCGCCGGACAGCACGGCATCCACGGCGGCCACCATGGCGCCGGCAGCGCGCAAGGCCGCTTCAGTCGAATCGGGCGACATCGCGGTGTCCGCATCCAGCCATTGCGTGCCCTGTTGCGGTGCGCCCGCCAGGATCCGGTCGACATGGGCGGCACCGTGCACCCGCAGCAGCTGCTCGCGGCTGGCTTCGGGTGCCTCATTGCGGTCCAGCGCAGCATGGCGATCATGGTCCAGCGCCTGCAGCACGGCGCGCAGGCGCGCAGGCTGCTCGACATGCCCCGGGCCGGGATCATGCAGCAGGCAGGCAGGGTGGGTGTACAGCCGCAGCATGTGGCTTACCCGGCAGGCCGGGGCTTGCGGCGACGCTCGTGCTGCCACAGCACCTCGCCATGCCCGCTGGCGCGGGCCAGCACACGCGAAATCACGAACAGCAGGTCGGACAGCCGGTTGAGGTAGCGCTGTACCTGCGGGCGCACGGTCTCGACCCGGGCCAGGGTGATCACCTCGCGCTCGGCGCGGCGACACACGGTGCGCGCCAGGTGACAGCATGCCGCCGCCATGCCGCCGCCGGGCAGGATGAAATCCTTCAGCGGCGGCAGCGGATCGTTGAAGCCATCGAGCACCTGTTCCAGCCGTTCGATGTCGGCATCCTCGATCATCGCCATGCCGGGGATGCACAACTCGCCGCCGAGGTCGAACAGGGCATGCTGCACCTGGCCGAGTACGTCGCTTATCGCGTCATCGACGCCGTCGGCCGCCAGCACCATGCCGATGGCACTGTTGAGCTCGTCCACCGTACCGTAGGCGTTGACCCGCAGCGAGTCCTTGCCTACGCGTGAGCCGTCGCCGAGGCCAGTGCTGCCATCGTCGCCGGTGCGCGTGTAGATCTTCGAAAGGCGGTTGCCCATGGCGATGTGGCGCGCCGGTTCAGTGCGGCAGATTCGGCTGGTCAGCCTGCTTCAGTGCACGCGTCAGCTGGATTGCCAGAACGTGCAGGAAGGCACCGACGCCGACATACAGGGCGGTGGTCTGCAGGAACGGCAGATACCAGTCCCCCAGATTGGCGAACCATGCCGCAAAGCTGCGTGGCAGCGGCACGCTGTTGCTGAGCCAGTAGAAGCTGCCATTGGACAACAGGTAGCACGCCGCCCAGCTGACCAGCAGAGCCACGGCGGCCATGCCCAGGGTCTGCAGGCGCAGGCCGATCTGGTGGCGTGCCAGCCAGCTGCCACCCAGCCACAGGCTGAAATACGACGGGATCAGGAACCAGTAGGCTGCCGACACGCAGTAGTGGCTCCAGAAATCGATGCCCTGGTTGGTGATCACCAGGTAGTCGATCAGCACCGCTTCGACCATCAGTAACGGGAATGCCCAACGCCCGGCGCCACGCAGCCAGAAGCCGGCCAGGAAGAAAATGCCCCACGAGGCGTCCGGCAGCGCATCGAAGTGATGCAGGAAGGAGTGATGCACCCGGGTGACCGCCATCACCAGGGCGAGCACCAGCAGAATGCCGAGGCGTTGGGTCAGTGTCTTGACCATGGAGGTGCTCCGTATAGGCGTCTGAATAGACCGCTAGTCTAGCCGAATGCACGAGGACGCAGGCATTCTCACCGCGTATCATCGACCCATGAATGACCTCGTCTCTCCCGCCATGAACGAGCCTGGCGTCCTGATCATCGGTGGTGGCCTGGTTGGCGCCAGCCTGGCGATTGCGCTGGATGCCGCAGGTGTCGCCACCACCCTGGTCGAAACCGCCGCGCCGCGCGCCGACGCCCAGCCCAGCTACGACGAGCGCAACCTGGCGCTGGCCCGGGCCACCGTGAACGGACTCGATGCGATCGGCGTGTGGCGCCACGCTGCGGCCCGCGCCACGCCGATCCGGCATATCCACGTCAGCCGATCCGGCGAATTCGGCAGCGCACGCATCGACGCGGAGCGGCAAGGTGTCGATGCATTGGGTTGGACCTTGCCGGCGCGCGAACTCGGCGCAGCCCTGCTGCAGCGTCTGGACGAATGCACGCGCCTGACCCGGCTTGCCCCTGCGACCTTGTCCGCGCTGCAGCCGCTGGCCGCTGGCTGGCGTGCGCAGATCAGTACCGCCGACGGCATGCGCAGCCTCGACACGTCGCTGCTGGTCGGCGCCGACGGCACACACTCGTTCGTACGTGCGCAGCTCGGTATCGACGCCGAGCGGCATGACTATCGACAGACGCTGTTTGTTTGCACGGTCACGCCGGAGCGCGAGCATGCCAATCGTGCTTACGAGCGCTTCGCCGATGACGGTCCGATCGCGCTGCTGCCGTTGGCCGAACGTCGTTGCGGGCTGGTGCTGACTGTCGCTGCCGACGAGGCGGATGCGGTCGCCGCACTCGATGACGCGGGCTTCATCGAACTGGCACAGCGCCGATTCGGCTGGCGCCTTGGTCGCTTGACGCGGCCTGGTCGGCGTCATCCATATCCGATCCATCGCGTTGCTGCGGCGAAGTTGGTCGGGCCGCGTGCGGTGCTGGTCGGCAATGCCGCGCAGACTGTCCATCCGATCGGTGCACAGGGTTTCAATCTGGGTCTGCGTGACGCGCTGACCTTGGCCGAGCTGGTGGCGGCGGCTCCGGATCCGGGCGCTGCCGATCTGCTGGAGCGATATGCCGCGCGGCGTGCACCGGATCGCGACGGAACGATGGCGATGAGCCATGGCCTGGTACGACTGGCTTGCTTGCCGCAACCGTTGCTGGCGCCGTTGCGATCGCTGGCCTTGCTGGCCTGCGATCGGGTGCCACCACTGCAACGTGCGCTGGCACGACGAGGCATGGGGTTTCGAGGTGAATCACCGTTGGCCGTGCTGGAGAGGCTTCCATGAGTACGCCAGGACAAGAGGTTTCGATGCGCCGCCGCGCACCGGCACTCGACGTCGCCGTCGTCGGTGGTGGCATGGTCGGTGCCGCCACTGCGCTGGCACTGGCGCGCGCCGGCTTCAGCACCGCGCTGCTGGAGGCTCGTGCGCCGACGGCGTGGAGTGCGGACGACGAAGTGGATCTGCGTGTGGTGGGCCTGGCCCCATCCTCGCTGGCATTGCTGGAGGATCTTGGCGTCTGGACGTCCATACGCGAAGCACGTGTCAGCCCGTATGCACGCATGCATGTATGGGATGCCGAGAGCGGTGCGGCGATCGATTTCGATGCGACCAGTGAGGGGCGCGACCTGCTCGGCTATATCGTCGAGAACAACCTGGTGCAGTGGACGCTGTGGCAGGCCCTCGAAGCCGCCGGCGTTCGCCGCCTGTGCCCGGCTGAGGTGAAGGGTTTTGAGGCGCGCGAGGATCGCATCCAGCTGGAACTGGCGAATGGTGAAACGCTGGCTGCGGGATTGCTGGTAGCTGCCGACGGTACCGCTTCACCGCTGCGCCAGCTGGCCGGCATTGGTACGCACGGGCGTGACTATGCGCAGCGTGCGGTGGTGGCCCATGTCCGCATGGAGCGGCCGCACGAGAACACCGCCTGGCAACGCTTCCTGCCCAGCGGACCGCTGGCCTTGCTGCCGCTGGCGGATGGTCGCAGTTCGATCGTGTGGTCGTTGCCCGAGGCCGAGGCGCAGCGTGTGCTGGCGCTGGGCGATCAGGCTTTTCTGGACGAACTTGGCATGGCCAGCGATTTTCGGCTGGGCCGGATCGTCCAGAGCACAAAACGGGCGGCGTTTCCGCTGAGGCTGCAGCTGGCCGAACGCTACCAGGCTGACCGCTTCGTGCTGCTGGGTGATGCTGCGCATGCAGTGCATCCGTTGGCCGGGCAGGGCGTCAATCTGGGCTTGCGTGACGTGGCCGAGCTGCGCAATACGCTGGTCGCTGCACGTACTGCCGGGCGCGATATCGGCGCCGAACACGTGCTGCGTCGTTACGCACGCCGCCGCCGCAGTGCCGATACGCTCGATGCATTGGGCTTCGATGCACTGGCGCGCATCTATGCGTGGCAGTCACCACCACTGGTGGCCGCGCGCGGACTGGGTGTGCGTGTGCTCGATCACCTGGCTCCATTGAAGCGGCGCATCGCGGAACACGCCGCCGGACTCTGAGTTTCCCTTCCCCGCGGCGCGGGTAAAACCACAATCTGGAGGAAGCCGTCATGCGCATCGCCCGACTTTGCTGTCTGCTGTTGCTGGCTGGTTCAAGCTTTGCTGTGCAGGCGAAGATGGTGCAGCGCCCGGTCGAATGGACGCTCGACGGTACGCGCTTCCACAGCGTGCTTGTCTACGACGATGCAAGCACGGCGAAGCGACCAGGCCTGGTGATGGTGCCGAACTGGTACGGCATCAACGAGGCCGCGGTGCAGAAGGCCGAGATGATCGCCGGCAAGGACTACGTGATCCTGCTCACCGACATGTACGGCGCCAACGTGCGCCCGCAGCAGGGCAACGCAGACCAAGCGCAGGCGGCGGTGAAACCGCTGTACGGCGATCGTGCGCTGATGCGCAAGCGGATCGACGAAGCGCTGGCCCAGCTGAAGGCACAGGTGGGCAGCGCACCGATCGACGCTGGCAAACTCGCCGCGATCGGTTTCTGCTTCGGCGGCTCGGCGGTGCTGGATCTCGCGCGCAGTGGCGCCGACGTGGCCGCGGTGGTGTCGTTCCACGGCGGCCTGACCACCGACAATCCGGCGCTGGCGAAGAACATCAAGGCACACGTGCTGGCGATGAACGGCGCCGACGACAACGGCACCATGCCGGACGCGGACAAGTTCATGGACGAGATGCGCGCCAGCCCGGCCGACTGGCAGTTCGTGGTGATCGGTCATGCCGTGCACTGCTTCACCGAGGTCGGTGAGAACTCCGCCGGCTGCCGTTACGACGAACGCGCCACCACGCGCAGCTACCGCCTGATGCACGACTGGTTGCGCGCCGCGTTTGCCGGTACGCCGTAACCTCTCGCTTGCGCTTGCGCGGGGTGGCTCATTCCACCCTGTCGTGTTCGCGCACGGCTTCCATCGTCTGCGAGGCGAGCTGGCGCAGCCGCGTGCTGCCGGTGTCGGCGAGCAGCTCTTTCAGGCGGGCACCGGCATCGTGCTGATCCAGCGTGTGGCGTTCGGCGAGCGAGGCAGCCAGGGCCTGACCCATCGAATCGAAGATCAACGCATAGGCGAACGCGTGCAGCACGCCGCCGCCGAGTGTGCCCAGGCCCGGGAAAGCCTTCAGCGCGTTGCCGGCGACGGCCAGCACGATCGAGCTGCCGGTGCGCACGGTCAGCCTGGCCTGCTGCACGAAGTCCTCGATCTGCACATCGCTGACCTTCACGCCGTACAACTCGGCAAGGGCGCGTGTAAGGCCGGCGGCCAGCACGCCCTGGATCACCAGGTCGCTGCCCGGCGCGATGGCGGCAAGTGCGCCGACGATGGCGCGACGGGCGTACTTGCGCACGATGCGTTGGGCCTCATCGGCCCGGGTCTGAGTCTCCAGCATGCCAGTGCGTTCGTGCAGGCCGGCCAGTACGGAGTGCTCGCGCAGATCTTCCAGCCCTTCGGCGCCGGATGCGACGAGCCGGTCGAGAGCCTGGAGCAACGGTTCGACCGCTGGCTTGCGCAGTCGCTCGACTGATTCGGTGCTGCCGTCAGCGAGTTGGCGCTGGTAACGCTCGCTGCCGCCGGCGCTGATCGCCAGTACCGCACTGGCGATCCCGCGTGAGTGCTGCCTCAGGCGAGCCAGCAGTTGCTCGCGTTCAGTCGATGTCCACTGGTCGGCCTTGTTCAGCACCAACAACAGCGGCTTCCCGAAATCGGCAAGCCAGTGCATCTCGTCGGCCTGGCTGCGGTTGAGGTCCCCGGCGCACAGGTAGACGACGGCATGGGCACGCAGGGCCTCCTCGCGTGCCAGGATCTCACGCGTCTCGCCACCCGCCTCGCGGCTGCCCGGCACATCCGCGAGCACCAGCGTGCGACCGTCCGGCAATGAGCCATCGTAGTGGTCGACTTCGCGGGTGGTGCCGCCGCGGGCATCACTGGCGACCTGGGCGTGCGGTGCCAGTGCGCGGATCAGGCTCGATTTGCCGGTGGAGATTTCTCCGAACAGCGCGATATAGATGCGGGTGCTGGCACGGCGGCGGTCGAGTTCGCCAAGTTCGGACGCCAGTGCGCCGGTGTCTGCACCACGCTCGCGCAGCCGATCGATCCGCAGCTCGAGGCTGCCGCGATCGGGTGCCGGTATGGGCCGTCTGCGCCGTGGGCGCAGCAGCCACCACAGCACCATCAGGCCGGCGGCGGCGAACAATGCAAGCACCCCGCCGAGGGTCCATTGCAGCCACGCTGGCAGCGCCAGGAAACGCTGTGCCAGCGCCAGTGCGCGCTCGGCCGTGGCGAACAGCAGCCACAGCAGGGCGGTCAAAGCCAGTGCGGTAAACAGCAGGCGCGGACGACGGGACATGCCAGCCAGTGTAGCGGGTGGGTTGCCGCGCTCGCCGCGGGCAGCCTGTTTTGGCATGATCGGGTGGACGGGCCGGAATTCGCGCCCGATTCCGACGGATTCTGGCATCCGGGCGGGAGCATGAAGGGGACTCATGGCGACGGCTTTTCTGCTGGGTATGCTCGTGTTGCTGGGGAGCTCTGCGACTGCGGCGGCGGTGCCCGCGATGCCGTTGCCGGCCTCGCCAGCGGTTGCAGCCCCCCAGGTGCAGTCCAGTCCGCTGTCGACGCCACAGTTCCGGCGTTACACCGTGGTCGATGGCCTGCCCAGCACCAATGTCTATGCGGTGGCGCAGGATCGTGATGGTGCGATCTGGTTTGGCACCAAGAGCGGACTGGCGCGTTTCGACGGGGTCGAGTTCAAGGTGTTCCGCCATGCCGAGAACGATCCAGGCTCGCTGTTCAACAACGGCATTGCGACGCTGCTGATCGACCGCCAGGGGCGTTTGTGGGCCGCGGGCCTGAATGCGGGTCTGAATCGTTATGTCCCTGCCACTGATCGGTTCCTGCACTGGGGGCACGATCCGGCTGACCCCACCAGCCTTGCCAGTGATCGTGTGTGGTCGATCGCGCAGACTGCCGATGGCAGCCTGTGGGTCGGCAGTGAGAGTGGCCTGGATCGCATGCAGCCGGACGAGCGCGGTTTTGAACATGTGGCCAATCCGTTGCTGGGACCAAAGCCCGAGGATTTCGGCACGGTCGGGGCGCTGTATGTCGATCCGCAGCAGCGGCTGTGGATCGGCAGCGACCATGGTGTGTTCGTGCGCGGGGCTGACGGGCAGATCCGGCCCGTGTTGTCGGACGAACCCGGACGGACCATGGATGTCTGGCGCATCGACGGCGATGGCGATGAGGTACGCATTGCGACCACCAGTGGCCTGATGATCGTCGGCAAGGACGGTGTGGCCCGTCGTTTCGCCGCATCGGTGATTCCCGCCACCGATGTGATGAGCAGCGTGCGCGACAACGCTGGCCGGTTGTGGGTCGGTACCAAGAAAGGGTTGTTCCTGCAGTCCCAGGCAGGTGGTCCGACGACTGCGATGAGCGATCGACCGGTGCTCTACGGCAACCTACCAGGTACCTGGGTATGGCAGCTGATGGTCGATCGGGAGGGAGGCCTATGGGTGGCCCTGTATGACGGCGGCGTGGCTTATCTGGCGCCGGGCTGGAGCCGGTTCAGCCGGTTTACCCATATTCCTGACGATCCGTCCAGCCTGCGCGATTCGGTCGCCACCACGATGGCGCGCGGCAAGGATGGTCGTCATGTCTGGGTCGGCGAACGTGATGGCCGGATTGACCGGCTCGATCCGGTGACGGGCCAGGTCGAACATGTGTTGTCCGGTCTGCGTGGCGATGTGGTGGGCATGACCGAGGACACCAAGCACCGCTTGTGGGTGGCGGTGCATGGGGCCGTGTATCGACTCACGGACGGGAAGCCGGAGCAGGTCGACTCTGAAAGAGGGCTGATGAAACGGCCACTGGAGGTCGAGCCCGGTCCGGATGGCCAGATGTATGTGCGCACGTTTGCCCAGGGCGTGTTCCGAGTCGACCCGGAGTCGCTGGCGGTGACCCCGGTGCCGATGGATGGGCCGAGTGACAAGGTTCGATGGGGCAGTCAGATGACTCTGCGTGACGGGGTTTTCTGGTACGCCAGTGATGGCGGCATGATGCGGTTGAATGCGGCGCATGACCGCTTCGAGATGGTTCCGGGCGCGCCGCCCGGGGAATCCATTGACGCGTTCGATTTCGGCAAGGATGGCCTGTGGATGGCCAATGCCGACGAGCTCGCGTTCTACCGTTTTCGCGGGCAGGGAGTGGTGCTGGATCGACGGATTGATGCGGCGGGCGGCTGGCCCTCGGTCAACGTGACAGATCTGCGGGTGGATACGTTCGGCCGCGTGTGGATCTTCGGTCATGATGGTTTGTGGTATTTCGATCCGCACACGGGGCGATTCCGCTCGTTCGGGCTGCAGGATGGCCTGACCAATGGCGAGTTCTCGCGTGGCTTCGCCGCCATGCCCAGTGGCTATATCTATGCTGCCACCCTGGGTGGCGTGGCGGCCTTCGATCCTGACTGGGTGAGTCCGCAGGCTGACGAGCCGCAGTTGGCGATCACCCAGGTCAGCGTGCGTCACAACGGCGTGACGCAGGTGCTGCCGGTCAGCGACAAGCCGCTGGACATCGGCTGGCATGACAGTCAGCTCAAGGTCGAGGCGCGGGTGTTCTCGTACGTCGATCCATCAGCCAATCATTACCGGTTTCGCTTGAGGGGTTTCGAGAACGGCTGGGTCGATACCGGGGAACGTGGTGAGCGCGATTTCACCGGTCTCGGTGCCGGTGACTACACGCTGGAGGTGATGGCATCCGGTGCGCGCGGCACGTGGACGCATCGTGCCACGCAACTGCGCATACATGTGCAGGCCCCGCCGTGGGCGCGCTGGTGGGCGTGGATGATCTATGCCGTGCTGGTGGCGCTGCTGGCATGGCTGGTGCTGCTGGCGTGGCGTCGCCGTCTGGCACAGCGTCACCAGATCCAGCTGGCCGAGCAGCGCCGCAGCCTGGCCGAACAGGCCAGTGCGGCCAAGACCCAGTTCCTGGCCACGCTCAGCCACGAGATCCGCACGCCGATGACTGGCGTGATGGGCATGGCCGAGCTGTTGCAGAGCACGCCGCTGAGTCCGCAGCAGCTAGAGTACACCGACACCATGCAGCGCTCCGGCAGCATGCTGTTGAAGCTGCTCAACGATGCACTCGACCTGGCGCGCATCGAGGCCGGCAAGCTGGAGCTTGAGCCGGCGCCGTTCGACCCACGCCAGTTGCTCGAGGATGTCGCACAGCTGGAGCAGGGGATAGCGCATGCCAAGGGCATCCGCTTCGTGCTGCAGGTGGATGATGATTTGCCTGGACGGGTGATCGGCGATGCAGTGCGGATCAAGCAGGTGCTGCTCAACCTCGCCAGCAACGCGCTGAAGTTCACCGAGCGCGGCAGCGTGACGCTACATGCACAACGGGTGGCGGATGGCCTGTTGTTCAGTGTCATCGACACCGGGCCGGGCATTCCCGAAGCCAGCCAGGCGCGCCTGTTCCAGCGCTTCGAGCAGGAAGACGGGCCGCAGCGTCGTGCCGGCAGCGGTCTGGGGCTGGCGATCTGCCGCGAACTGGTCGACATGATGGGTGGCAGCATCGAGCTTGAATCACGCCTTGCGCACGGCAGCACGTTCCGTGTGCGACTGCCGCTGCAATCGCCGATGCAGGCGGCTCCATCGTCGCCACAGTCAGTGCATGTGGGTGATGGTCGCCACTATCGGCTGCTGCTGGTGGAGGATGACGCGATCGTCGCAGCCGTCATCGTCGGTCTGCTGCAGCAACAGAGGCACGTGGTGGTGCATGTCATCAATGGTCTGGCTGCACTGGCCGAACTGGAACAGCACCGATTCGACGCGATCCTGCTGGATCTTGATCTTCCCGGTGTGGATGGTTTCCAGATCGCCCGGCTGATCCGTCAGCGTGAGAACGTGGGTCGCCGTGTGCCGATCGTGGCGGTGACTGCGCGCATCGGCGGTGAGGACGAGGCGCATGCCCGCGCGGCGGGCATGGATGGTTTCCTGCGCAAGCCATTGACCGGCGAACAGCTGGCCGACGCCCTGGCCCAGGCCGTGGTGACCGACGTATCGACGGCCACCCGTTCCGCCTGAGCTACATGTCGTTCTTGTGCAGTTCGAAGCCGCGCTGCTGGTATTCGCGCCAGCGTGTGCGCGAGCCATCGCGTTCGGCCGGATCGGCAGCCACCACTTCCAGCACGCGCTGGTAGCGACCGCCGGGGCAGGTCTCGCGCAGGTTGATCACCAGCGGTCGATCCTCGCTGTCGATGCCGGGCGGCACGATCAGTACGGCGGTGTCGGCATCGTCGTCGTCGCCGGCAAGCTGATGCGGTATCAACGCATCGTCGTCGAATGCCCACAGCAGCTCATCAAGCGCCTCGGCTTGCGCATGGTCGCGGGTCAGGATCAGCGTGGGCTGCTGCGATGCGAAGGCCTTCTTCGCCAGTTCGCAGACCAGCAGCAGGGGCTGCTCGCGAAAGCGCGGCTTGTCGATCAGGTAGAAGTCGGCGCGTGGCATCGGGTGATGCTGCTCAGCCGGCGCGATCGATCAGCCACTGCGCCAGCAACGCCACCGGTCGGCCGGTGGCCAGACCCTTGCGACCTTCGTCCCAGGCGGTGCCGGCGATGTCCAGGTGCGCCCAGCGCTGGCCGTCGGTGAAGCGCGACAGGAAGCAGGCAGCAGTGATCGCGCCGGCACTCTTGCCGCCGATGTTGGCGACGTCGGCGAAGCCGGAGTCGAGCTGGGCCTGGTAGTCGTCCCACAGCGGCAGGCGCCAGGCGCGGTCGAGCGTCTCCTCGCCGGCAGCGAGCAGTTCGGCAGCGAGATCGTCATGCTTGCTCATCAGGCCGGTGGCGTGCTTGCCGAGAGCAATCACGCAGGCGCCGGTGAGCGTGGCGGCATCGATCAGGGTATGCGGCTGGAACGTTTGCGCGGTATACGTCAGCGCGTCGCACAGGATCAGGCGACCTTCGGCATCGGTGTTGAGCACTTCGATGGTGAGGCCGGACAGGCTGGTCAGCACGTCGCTGGGGCGGTAGCTGTCGCCGTCCGGCATGTTCTCCACGCTCGGCACCACGCAGACCAGGTTGAGCTTGAGGCCCATCTTCACGGCGGCGACAAATGCACCGAGCACGCCGGCGGCGCCACCCATGTCGAACTTCATCTCCTCCATGCCGGCACCTGGCTTGAGGCTGATGCCGCCGGAGTCGAAGGTGACGCCCTTGCCGACGAAGGCGTAGGGCTTGTCGCCTTCATGGCCGCCCTTGTACTCCAGCACGATCAGCCGCGGTTTGTTGACCGAACCACGGCCTACCGCCAGCAGGGAGCCGAAGCCTAGCCTTTCCATCTCGACCTCGTCGAGCACCTTGCAGCTGGTCTTGTCCCTGCCTTCGGTGAAGGCCTGTGCCTGCCCGGCGATATAGCTCGGGTTGCAGATGTTCGGCGGCAGGTTGGCCAGGTCGCGGGCGAACCGCACGCCTTCGGCAATCGCGCGAGCCTGCTCGAGACCGCCTTGTGCTTCCTCGCCAGCGGCAAAGGCGAGCGAGCCGAGTTCCGGCTGCTTGCTCTTGTCGCGCGGCTTGAACGTGGCGGTGTAGCGATAGCTGGCGTAGTCGCTCGCCAGTGCGGCGACGCGTACGCGCCAGGCGCTGTCGTGGCCGGGCACATCCACGTCGGTCAGGTAAGACACGGCATCGCCAAGTGGCAGCTTGCTCACGGCGCGCGCCGCTTCGATGCAGATCTTCTGGAAGCGGGCCGCGTCGAATGATTTCTGCGAACCCAGCCCGACCACCAGCACGCGCCTAGCGGTCACGCCGGCCGGCGCGAACAGCACGGTGGTGCTGCCGGCCTTGCCGCTGATGTCACCGCTTTCCACCTGGCGCTTGATCAGGCCGCCGGTGGCGCTGTCCACCCGTGCGGCAGCGCTGGTCAGCATGCCGTGTTCGTATACGCCAACCAGTACGCAGGCGGCATCAACGGTTTCGGGGGCGGCGGTGCCGAGGCTGAACTGAAGTGTCATCGGGGTGGTTCCTGCATGAGCCCGACCATGGCCGGACAGGCTAGACTTGTAGTTTGTCGGCCCGATAGGCCGAATGGGTCAAGCGGACAAGTTTATCGCATGCTGAGCATTCTCGACCGCTATTTCCTGCGCGAGCTGGGGCAAACCGTAGTCGCTACTGCGGTCGTGCTGCTGACCATCATGGCCGGCACCACGTTCGCGCAGGTGCTGAAACAGGTGGCCAACGGCAGTTTTCCGGCCAGCGTGATGTTCCAGGTGCTGGGCCTGCAGATGATCGAGGGCCTGCCTACGCTGCTGCCGCTGTCGGCCTTCCTCGGTGTCCTGTACGGACTTGGCCGCATGTACCGCGAAAGCGAGATGCATGTACTGGCCTCCTCCGGCATGGATGCGCGTGGGTTGCTGCGGCCAATGGCGCTGCTGGCGCTGGTGCTTGCCGTGCTGGTGGGGGTGGTGTCGCTGTGGCTGGGACCGTGGGCTTCGCGCACTTCAGACGACCTGGTGGCTGCCGCGAACCGTTCGGTGATCGCCGCCGGCCTCGACGCAGGCCGTTTCACCGAGCTTTCGGGCAAGGGCGGCATCATCTTCGTCGACACGCTGAGCCGTGACGGCAGCGTGCTGGGCAACACCTTCATCGCCACCGAGCGCGTGAACAAGGACGGCAGTCGCCAGCTCAAGCTGATCACCGGCAAGCATGGCCGGATGTATCAGGAAAGCAATGGCGAGGACCGGTTCCTGGCGATATACGACGGCTGGCAATACGAGGTTCCGCTGGGGGCCGACAACTGGCGAAAGATGCAGTACGAGCGCAATGACAGCTCACTGTCCAATGTGCAGTCCAACGACAACACCGAGGATCCTGCAGCAGGCCTGGACACGCTCGCCCTGCTGCATATCGACACCGCCGATGCGCGCGCCGAGTTCGCCTGGCGCACCATCGCACCGGTGATGAGCCTGGTGCTGCTGATGCTGGCTCTTCCGCTCTCTCGGCAAAGTCCGCGTGAACCGCGCTTCGGCCGGCTCCTGCTGGCCGTGCTCGGTTTCTACATGTACTTCCTGCTGCTGGAATTGTGCCGCGCCCAGATCGCCAAGGGCCACTGGCATCACTCGACGCCGATGTGGCTGCTGAGTGTGCTGGTGTTCGCGCTTGCCGCCTGGATGTTCCGCAGTCATTACGTCGCGCGCAAGCCGCGCAAGGTAGCTGCATGATGGCCGCCTTGCGGATCAAGCGGGTCGATTGGCTGGTGGGCATCACCGTGCTCAGCTCGCTGATGGTGGTATGGCTGGTATTGACCGGATTCGATGCGGTCGTGCAGTTCCTGCGCCAGCTCGGCAACATCGGCAAGAATGGCTACACGCTCACCAATGCGGTGGTCTACGTGCTGGTGACGACGCCGCGCCGGCTGTACGAGATGTTCGGCAATGCGGCCCTCATCGGTGGCCTGCTCAGCCTGGGTGGCCTGGCTGCCACCGGCGAGCTGACCGCGCTGCGCGCGACCGGCATGTCCAAGCTGCGCATTGCGACGTCCGCTGTGGGTGTGGTCACGCTGCTGATGATCGGCGTGGTGATCCTCGGCGAGACAGCTGCGCCATGGGGTGACCAGCAGGCGCAGGCGATGCAGTTGCGGTTGCGCTCCGGCAACATGGGCATGACCGCCAACAGCGGTCTGTGGGCGCGTGATGGCGATCGCATCATCAATGCCAAGGGCAGCATCCTGCGGCAGGTGGCTGGCCACGACGCGGTGCAGTTGATCGATGTGCGCGTGTTCACCTTGACCGCCGATGGCCAGCTCAGCCGTTTCGACTGGGCAAAGACCGCCGAGCATGACGGCAAGCAATGGGTACTCGACCAGGTGCGCAGCAGCACCCTGGATGCGCAGGGCGTGCATACCACCACCGCGGCCAGCGAGCGCTGGGATTCGCGGCTCGATCCCCACGTGCTGCAACAGTCACTGATCCAGCCGCAGTACCTGCCGATGCGCGACCTGCGCAGCAACATGCGCTACATGGAAAGCAACGGCGAGAACCCGGGCGTGTATGCGATCGCGTTCTGGGGTCGTGCGTTGTATCCGCTCAATGTGCTGGTGCTGGTGCTGTGCGCGATGCCGTTCGCGTTCGGCGCGCTGCGCTCGGGTGGCCTCGGCAAGCGCATCTTCATCGGCATGCTGCTGGCGATCGGCTGGTACTTCCTGCAGAAGGCCATGGTCAGCTTCGGCACGGTCTATGGCATTCCGCCGTTGCTTGCCAACCTGTTGCCGGCGGTCGTGCTTGCGCTTGCCGCGTGGCTGTATTTCCGCAGGAACGGTTGAGCGTCGCTGCCATGGTCGAGTTGCCATGGCAGCCACTCAATCCAGCATGGCCAGCGATTCGGCAGTTTCCATGGTGACATTGGCGGCTGCAGGCGCATCCGGCGCGAATGTGCCCCCCTCAGCCAGTCGTGCGAACAGGCCGCCCTGTCGCACCAGTTCGTCGAAGCGCCCCTGTTCTACCAGCCGGCCCTGATCCAGCACCAGGATCAGGTCGGCGTTGCGCACGGTGGAAAGCCGATGCGCGATCACGAAGGTGGTGCGGCCTTGGGTTAGCGCATCAAGTGCACGCTGGATACGGGCTTCGGTGGCATTGTCGAGCGCGCTGGTGGCTTCGTCGAGCACCAGGATCGGCGCGTCCTTCAGCATCGCGCGGGCAATCGCCAGGCGCTGGCGCTCGCCGCCGGACAGGGATCGGCCGCGTTCCGCTACCAGGGTCTCCAGACCTTCCGGCTTGTGCGCGATGAAGGTTGCCGCTTCCGCTGCAGCAACTGCCTTCTCGATCTCGGCGAGGTCGGCGTCGGGTTTGCCCACGCGCAGGTTGTCGAGGATCGAGCGGTAGAACATGCCTGGGTCCTGAAACACCACGCCGATATTCCGGCGCAGCGAATCGAGCGTGACCGCGCGGATGTCGTGGCCGTCGATGGTGATATGTCCGCCGGACGGATCGTAGGCACGGTAGAGCAGGCTGAGCGCGGTGGTCTTGCCGGCGCCGGTGGGGCCGACCAGGGCGATCGTGCTGCCGGCCGCGGCATGGAAACTCAGCTCGTGCAGTGCCGGCTGCACCGGGTCGTAGCCGAAACTGACCTGATCGAACACCACCTCGCCGCGCACGCGCGGCAATTCGATCGCATCGGCCGCCTCGACGATCGCCGGGCGCTGGTCGAGCACGAAGAAGTAGTCCTGCAACGACTGGGTCTGGAAAAACAGGCCGGAGATGAAACTGGCGAACTGCTCCAGCCGACCGATCAGCATCAGCGAAAAACCGACAAAGCTGACAATGCTGCCGACGCTCACCTCGCCGCGCGCATGCAGCGACGTGCCGAGTGCGAAGATCGCCACGATGGTCAGCGTGCTGGCCGCCCGGTTCAGTACCGACAGGATCGCCCAGCCGCGCAGCACGGGATACTGCGCCGCCAGCACGCGCGTCATCATCTCCTTCAGCGCAGCGGCTTCGGCGCTGAGCCGGGTGAAGCTCTGCACCACGGTGACATTGCCGAATACGTCGCCGGCGCGGGTGGCGATCTCGTGGTGCAGTTCCTCGACTTCACCCTGCGCCTTGTGCGTGCGCTGCACCGCGATCGCGTTGGAGACCGCGAAGCTGATCATCAGCGCGATCATCAGCAGCGCCAGTTTCCAGTTCATCGCCAGTGCGACCGGGATCATCACGAAGATCGACAGCAGGGTGGCGAGGTGCTCGCGGAAGAAGCTCAGCCAGAGGTTAAACAGGTTGCTGACGCCGTTGTTCATGATTCGCGCGAGCCGCCCGGTATGGTGCTCGCCATGGAACGCCAGCGGCAGCGCCGCGGCATGCTCGAAGAACGCAGCGATCGCGGCCAGCCGGCGCCGGTGCGCGAGGCGATCGGCATGCAGTGATACCCACACACTGGCCAGCACGCCGCCGAAACCGGCCAGTGCCCACAATGCGATCAACCGCGGTGCGTGGCTGGAGTCCGGTGCCGCCAGCGCGTCGACCACGCGGCCGAACAGCATCGGTTCGAGGAAGTACACGCCAGCCAGTGCGAGATTGGCCAGCGCCAGCGTGATCGCCAGCTTGCGTTCGGGTGCGAGCAGGCCAAGCACACGCATGTAGAGACGCAGGATCGACACGTTGGCAGAACCCCTGGGTGCCTGATTTCATTATCGCGGACCTCGCCATGCTACTACTTGAATTCGGCCGGCGAGTTCAAGGCCGGATCGGATCGCCGGTTGGGTGTTTACGGCGACGCCGGGTTGCTCACGTGCGCGCGACCGATCAAGCTGGCGTGGTTCCCCGATCGAGAGGCTTTGCCGTGGATGTGATCGACCTTCGCAGCGACACCGTGACCCGTCCCACCACCGCGATGCGTGCGGCGATGCTGGCCGCCGAGGTCGGTGACGACGTCTACGGTGAAGACCCCACGGTCAATGCGTTGCAACAGCGGTTGGCCGATGATCTTGGCTTCGACGCCGGGTTGTTCGTGCCCAGCGGCACGCAATCCAATCTGCTGGCGTTGCTGGCGCATTGCGAGCGTGGTGACGAATACCTGGTCGGCATGGATGCGCACACCTACAAGTTCGAGGGTGGCGGTGCAGCCGTGCTGGGCTCGATCCAGCCGCAGCCGATCATGCAGGCAGCGGACGGCAGCCTGCCGCTGGAGCGCATCGAGGCGGCGATCAAGCCGGTCGATCCGCATTTCGCACGTACCCGCGTGCTGGCGCTGGAAAACACCTGGCACGGCCGCACGCTGCCGCTTGACTACCTGACTGCCGCGCATGACGTGGCGCGCTCGCATGGACTTGGCCTGCATCTGGACGGTGCGCGCCTGTACAACGCCGCGGTGGCCTGCGGCGTACCGGCCCGCGAGATCGCACGGCATTTCGATACGGTGTCGATCTGCCTGTCGAAGGGCCTGGGTGCGCCAGTCGGCTCGGTGCTGGTTGGCTCGCATGCGCTGATCGACAAGGCACGGCGCTGGCGCAAGGTGACCGGCGGTGGCTGGCGCCAGGCGGGCATCCTTGCTGCCGGTTGTCTGCACGCGCTGGATCACCACGTGGCACGACTGGCCGAGGACCACCACCGCGCAGCGTACCTGGCTGGTCGCCTGCGCGAGATCGGCGGCATCAACCTGCTCGGTCAATACACCAACATGGTCTTCATCGATGTGCCGGCTGCGCGTCTGCGCGAGCTGGACGCTCATCTGAAGGAAGCAGGCATCCGCATCAGTATCGGTTATCTGCCCACGCTGCGGCTGGTGACGCATCTGGATGTCGACGATGCCGGCATCGAGCGCACGGCCGATGCATTCGCGGCATTCTTCAGGCAGCACTAGGCGGCTGCCAGGCAATGCATCGGATCGCCGCGCTCAATGGAACAGCAGGTTGATCGCGATCAGGGTGACGACGAGCACCAGCAGGGTCAGCGGGGCGCCGACACGCAGGAAATCCTTGCCCTTGTAGCCGCCGGGGCCGGTGACCATCATCAGCGCAGGATGGCCGGAGCTGAGCAGGAAGGTGTTGGACGAGGACACCGCCACGATCAGTGCATACGCCGATGGATTGCCGCCGGTGGCGACCGCCACGCTGATCGCGATCGGCACCATCATCACGGTGGCGCCGACATTCGACATCACCTGCGAGAACAGCAGGGTGAGGATGGCCAGGCACAACTGCAGCAGCCAGTGCGAATGGCCACCCAGATGCTGCAGCACTTCCTGGGCGATCCATGCGGCGGTGCCGGTGGAATCCATCGACCAGCCCAGCGGAATCAGGCAGGCAGTCACGAAGATCGTCTTCCAGTTGACCGCCTTGTAGGCCTCGTCCATGTTCAGCACGCCGGTCAGCAGCATGCCGATCGCGCCGGTCATCATTGCCACCGACAGGTCGAGGTTGGTGAACAGCGCCAGGCACTTGGCCAGCACGAAGAAGCCCACCGCCTGCCAGATCTTGCCGGGGCGCTGCTCCTCCTTCGGGATGTCGGTGACGACGACCAGATCCTTGTCCTCGGCCGCCAGCGAAAGATCGCGCCAGTTGCTGTGTAGCACCACGGTGTCGCCGGCACGCAGAGTCACCGCGCGCACATCGTCGCGGAACACCTGCTCGCCACGGGTCACTGCCAGCACCGAAATGCCGAAGCGCTTGCGCAGGCGCAGATCGCCCACGGTCTGCTTGATGAAGCGCGAGACCGGCGGAATCACCACTTCGGAAATGCCGGCGCGGGTCGGGTTGAACAGCTCGCTAAGCTGGCGCATGCGGGTCGACAACCGACACAGCTGGTTGTTGGCAAACTGATTCAGCTGGTCGCGTGGGCCGAGCACACCGAGCACCGAACCGACCCAGATCACGTGATCGGCCGGAGGGGCCATGCGCGCATCATTGCCGCTCTTGATGGCCAGAATCAGCGGTGCACCGTGCAGCTGCTCTACTTCGCCGATGCTCATGCCGACCAGCGGGCTTTCCGCGGTGACGGTGAGTTCGGCAGTTTCACCACCGATGCCGTAGGTCTCGGCGAAATAGCTCTCGGTGCGCCCGGGTGTCACCTTCAACCGTTCGTCCTCGTGGCCGGGCAGCAGCTTGCGGCCAAAGAAGTAGAAATACGCCACGCCGACCAATGCCAGCGCCAGGCCGACCGGAGTGACGCTGAACAGGCCAAACTTCGGGATCGTGTGCGCGCCCGGTGGCAGGTTCACGTTGGCGCTGGCAATCAGGTCGTTCAGCACGATCAGTGGCGAGTTCGCGATCAGCGTGGTGTTGGTCGCGGTGAGGATGCAGAACGCCATCGGCAACAACAGTCGCGACAGCGGCACACCGGTACGCGCGGACAAGCGGCTGCTGACCGGGATCATCAGTGCGGCCAGCGCCTGGCTCGGGATCACCGCGCTGAACAGGCTGGCGACCAGGTTGATCACCAGGCCCAGGCGCGATTCCACGCCGCGCGCCATGCGCATCACGAAGCGCGCGGTGAGGTTGAGCACGCCGGCGCGGTCGAGGCCCTCGCCCATGATCATGATCGCGATGATCGCGATCACCGCGTTGCCGGCGAAGCCATTGAACACGCGGTCGGACGGGATCAGCCCGGTGAGGCCGATCGCCACCACCACCAGCAGCGCCACCATGTCGGCGCGAATCCATTCCAGCACCAGCATCAGCATGGTGAAACCCACCAGCCCGAGTACCAGGATCATTTCGGGGGTGAGCGAGAGTCCCACTAGCTGACGTCCCGCAAGGGCAGCTGGCTATGGCGGATACGGCGGGGCAGTGGAAGCTTCACGCTGCGTCGATTCGTCCCTGTGTGGATTGCCGCAGTATAAGCGCGCCGATGCGGTTGCTGGTGAACCTCGACTGCATGTTCGACCGGATGACGACTTGCTCAGGTCTCTCAGGTCTTGCAATAAAGCAGATCCCACACGCCATGACCGAGCTTCAGGCCGCGTCGCTCGAAGTGTGTCTCGATGCGCCATGCAGGCTTCTCGGCATACTGGCCAGGGCCGATCGCGTTGCGCCAGTCCGGTGCGGCCTCCATCACCTCGAGCATGTGTTCGGCATACGGCTGCCAGTCCGTGGCCAGATGCAGCAGGCCGTCCGGTGCCATGCGCGAGGCGAGCAGGGCGATGAACTCCGGCTGGATCAGCCGGCGCTTGTTGTGGCGTTTCTTGTGCCACGGGTCGGGGAACCAGATGCGCGCTTCGGCCAGCGCGCCCGGTGCGATCTCGTGTTCGAGCACTTCCACCGCGTCGTGCTTGTACAGCCGTACGTTGCCGGCGTCGCGTGCGGCCAGCGCATTCATCAGGCGGCCGACACCGGGGCCATGCACCTCGATGCCGAGAAAGTCGCGCGCCAGGTCGTGCTCGCTGGCCCAGGCCAGCGCCTCGCCGTTGCCGAAACCGATCTCCATCACCAGCGGCGCGTGGCGGCCGAAGTTCGCAAGGAAGTCGTGCGGCGTGCCGCGATAGTCGATGCCGAAGCGCGACCACAGCGTGTCGAACGCACGCTGCTGCGCCGGCGTCATGCGGCCCTCGCGCAGCACGAAGCTGCGGATGCGGCGCATGTATTCCGGTGCGCTGTCGTCGTGGTCGTGATGTTCGCTCATGTCCGCTCAGCCGATCGTGCCGTCGATGGGGCTGGACGCCGAGGCATAGCGCTTGCGTGGAATGCGTCCGGCGCGGAACGCGGCGCGGCCGGCCTGGATCGCCAGCTTCATCGCATGCGCCATCAGCACTGGATCCTTCGCGCCGGCGATCGCGGTGTTCATCAGTACGCCGTCGCAGCCCAGTTCCATCGCGATCGCCGCGTCGGAGGCCGTGCCCACGCCGGCGTCGACGATGATTGGCACCTTGGCATGCTCGATGATCTCCAGCAGGTTGTAGCGGTTCTGGATGCCAAGGCCCGAGCCGATCGGCGCGGCCAGCGGCATCACCGCGACGCAGCCGATGTCCTCGAGGCGCTTGGCCAGGATCGGGTCGTCGCTGGTGTAGACCATCACCTCGAAGCCGTCGGCAACCAGGATCTCGGCCGCCTTCAGTGTCTCCACCACGTCGGGGAACAGCGTGCGCTGGTCGCCCAGCACCTCGAGCTTCACCAGCTGATGTCCATCGAGCAGCTCGCGTGCCAACTTGCAGGTGCGCACCGCGTCGACCGCGTTGTAGCAGCCGGCGGTGTTCGGCAGCAGCGTGAACTGGTCCGGCGGCAGCGCATCGAGCAGGTTCGGCTGGCCTGCATCCTGGCCGATGTTCACGCGACGGATCGCCACCGTGACGATCTCGGCGCCGGCGGCCAGTGAGGCCGCGCGGGTTTCGTCGAAATCCTTGTACTTGCCGGTACCGGTGAGCAGGCGTGAGCCATAGTTCCTGCCGGCGATGATCAGCGGATCGGCGATGTCGTGGGTCTTGCGATTCATGGCGATGCCTTGGATGCGGGCGTGCGTGGTGATAGGACGGTGATGCGGGACGACGAATGCTCAGCCGCCGCCGATGGCGTGGACGATTTCGAGCTGGTCGCCATCGGTCAGGATGTGGCTGGCATGCAGGCTGCGCGGCACGATTTCATGGTTGAGTTCCACCGCCACACGGCGACCTGCGTAGCCGGCTTGCTCCAGCAGCATGGCAACGGTGGTGGCGGGGGCGCAGTCTCGCGGCTGGCCATTGAGCGTGATGTGCATCCGCGCATTGTAGCGGCTGTGGCGGTGAGTACCGATTGGGAGTGCCGGGTGCCTGCGCGAACATTCCGGTCGGCCTTGGGCTGGCTGCCGCCGCGGGCAGCGGGTTGCCAAGCTTTATTCTTCCGGCTTTGATTCATCCGGCGCTAGGCTGGTGACAGCAGCATTCGGTGCCGTCGTGTCCGGCGAGGGAGTAGTCAAGCAGTTCCAACCACGCGAATCCCGGGTTACCATCCACAGACCCAAGCGGGTGTAGCTCAATGGTAGAGCTGTAGCTTCCCAAGCTACTGACGAGGGTTCGATTCCCTTCACCCGCTCCACTCCGCGATCTCCACTGAGCAATTCCGAACCCTATGGCGGATCTGATCACCACGGATCTGGTCACCTTGGGTTGGCGCGAGCGGCTGGCGCTTCCGCAACTTGGCATCAATCTGCTCAAGGCCAAGCTCGATACCGGCGCGCGCAGCAGTTCGTTGCATGTCGATACCCTTGAGGAGTTCCAGCGCGACGGCGTGACCTGGCTGCGCTTCACCATGCATGTTGGTCGGCGCCAGCCGGTGCATATGAGTTGCGAGGCGCCAGCGCTGGATCGACGCGCGGTGACTGATACCGGCGGCCGCCGCACCGAACGATGGTTCATCCGCAGCGAGGTGCAGTTGGCCGGGCAGCGCTTCAGCACCGACATCAACCTGACCAATCGGCGGCATATGCTGTTTCCGTTCCTGCTCGGGCGCAGCGCCCTGAGCGGGCGCTTTGCAGTCGACCCGGCACGTTCCTATACCCAGTCGCGACCACAGACGGTGGCCAGCGACCTTCCATGATGGCCCCTGTATGAAGATAGCGATCCTGTCGCGCAACACGCGCCTCTATTCAACCAAGCGGCTGGTCGAGGCGGGGCGCGAGCGCGGCCATGTGGTGCGCGTACTCGACCCTCTGCGTTGCTATGTGCGCATCGCGCCGGGTGCGGTGGCGATCCGCTACAAGGGCAAGGAAGTCCGTGACATCGATGCAGTGATCCCTCGCATCGGCACCACCAGCACGTTCTATGGCACTGCCGTGCTGCGGCAGCTGGAAATGATGGGCGTGTACACGCCGAATCCCTCCGACGCCGTATTGCGCGCGCGCGACAAACTGCGCTGCCTGCAGATCCTCGCCGCACAGGGCATTGACATGCCGGTTACGGTGTTCGGCGACAACCCGGACGACACCGCTGACGTGCTGGCCCTGCTTGGCGATCCGCCGCATGTCATCAAGCTCAACGAGGGCAGCCAGGGCACCGGTGTGGTGCTGGCCGAGAAGCGTAGTGCGTCGCAGAGTGTGATCGAGGCGTTCCGCGGCTTGTACGCGAACTTCCTCGTGCAGGAGTTCATCGCCGAGGCGAAAGGCAGCGACCTGCGCTGTTTCGTGGTCGGCAAGAAGGTGGTGGCGGCGATGCAGCGCGACGCGAGCCCGGGCGAGTTCCGCGCCAATCTGCATCGCGGCGGCACGGCGATGACCGCGACGCTAAGCGCAGAGGAAAAACGCATCGCAATACGCGCGGCCGGAGCGCTGGGACTGGGTATCGCTGGCGTCGATCTGTTGCGCTCCAATCGCGGGCCGCTGCTGCTTGAGGTGAATTCCTCGCCCGGTCTGGAAGGGATCGAGGCCGCCACGGGTATTGACGTGGCTGGCGCGATCATGGATCTGCTGCAGGCGCAGGCTGGTGACACGGCGCCAGGTACGCGTATGCGCCGGAGCGCATTACGAAACGTTTAGTACGAAGATCTTCGTTGACATTGTTCCGTTAGCTGACCTAGCATCCACCGCAGGATGATCGGGCGTCGGGTGTTCCCCGCCGGGACACGGCCTGACCGGGGGAGGGTGAGGCATGAAATGGAAGCCTTGGTTGATGGGTGTAGTTGTGGCGGCAGCGCTGCTGCAGGCGAATGCGGTTTGCGCTTACAAGACAGAAGTCCTCGTAAAGGCGGATAACAAGGACGACTTCGCGACACTGGTTGTGGCCGTGCGTCAACAGATGCAGCCTGGGGGGCGCTACGAATTTGTCGACGCACATGAGCGCGAGACGGTCGAGACGAATCTGGCTGCCATGCAATCGTTGCTGGATAAATACGGCACAGTTGCGCAGATGGATATGAACACGAAAATACAGCTTTTCAACGATCAGGAAGTCGTCAACGCCATTCTGACGCGGAGAGACGACGAACGTTTGGTATGTGAGTCGGTACCTCCCTTGGGGTCCCATATATCGAGGACGAGCTGCCGCACTTACCGCGAAATAGAGATAGAGCGTCGCGATACCCAAAATTTGAAGATGCAAATGTTGCAGGTGCCGGCACTGAGGGGTAAACCGAGAAATGGTTGAGCGGGGATCCATTCGTCATCGCATGACGAGCAGTTCAATACGCTGGCATCTCAATGCAGGGCCGTCGGCATGACGGCCTGATCCGGCCTGGCCCGCACCAATGATGGCGAACTGGAGATCCTGCGTGTCGAAAAGTTTGTAAGCATATCGCCCCGATGTCTGCCGCGGTTACACCGCACGCTGAGACTTTTTCAGGTGAAGCATTCCAGGTGCTCGTCGCACGCTGCGAAACATCCTGCAGCTTGTTGAACAGGCTTCAAGATGGTGGACCGCACGGACGCGCCATGGGCATGTCAGTCGGCGCAATACATTACGAAGCAATTAGTACGAACATCTTCGTTGACAGTTCTCGGCCAGCTGACCTAGCATCCGCTGCAGGATGATCGGGTGTGGGTGTTCCGCAGGAACGCGGCCCGATCCAGGGAGAGTGGGGCATGAAATTGAGGTTCTGGCTGGTGGGTGTGGTAACAGGTATGGCGCTGCTGCAGGCGAGTGCTGTTTACGCCTACAAGACGGAAGTCGTCGTCAAGGCGGAGAACAAGGACGATTTCACTGCGGTTGTGGCGGCCGTGCATCAGCAGATGCAGTCCGGTGGACGCTATGAATTCGTCGATCAGAATGAGCGCCAGAAGATCGATGCGAGCTTCGCCGACATGCAGTCGCTGTTCGACAAATACGGTACCGTTGCGCAGATGGATCAGAACACGAAAGTCCAGCTGTTCAACGACCAGGAGGCAGTCAACGCGATTCTGACCCGCCGTGACGACAAGCGGCTGGTATGCGAGTCAGTGGCACCCATCGGTTCCCATATACCGAGGACGACCTGCCGCACTTATCGCGAGATCGAATTGGAGCGTAGCCAAACCCAGCAAATGCAGCAGCAAATGCTGCAGGTGAACACCCCCAGAGGTGGCAAGGGTTGAACGTATGTGGTCTGTCATCGTCGTGATGGCAGACCATGACATCAGAGAACCGAGGTGTCGGCGTGAAGATGCAATCCTCAACCAGTCCCAGACCTACCGAGGGTGAACTCGAGATCCTGCATGTCTTGTGGACCCACGATGCGTGTACCGTGCGCGAAGTGCACGATGTACTTCGTCCCGATATCGGCACGGGCTATACCACGACACTGAAGCTGCTGCAGGTGATGCATGCCAAGGGACTGGTCGAGCGCGATGACGCGCAGCGCGCGCATGTATATCGTGCAGCGGTCAGCAAGGAGCGCACCCAGAAGCGGTTTCTGCTGGACATGGTACAGCGGGTATTCGAGGGATCGTCATCGCAACTGGTGTTGCATGCGCTTGGCAGTCAGCATGCCAGTCGCCAGGAGTTGCGTGAGATCCGCAGCCTGTTGAACAAGCTTGACAAGGATGCATCGTGATGGACGCGCTGCAGGTAATGCTTGCCAGTGTCCGGGTGGTCGGCTGGACGTTGCTTCACTCGGTCTGGCAGGGTGCGTTGCTAGGGCTGCTGTACGCATTGGTGCGCAGCCTGCTGCCTCGGGGCGAAGCGCGTTACCGTTTCGGCATGGGTATCTTGCTTGCACTTGCCATGTGTCCGCTGCTGACCCTGTGGCGGCTGCTGGAGGCGGTGCCGTCGATCACGTCGATACCCGCGGTTATGGTGAACTCTGCGATGGATGGCGCCAATGTCATGCACGGCACGACTCGGCGGGCATGGGGGGGGAGTCTGGATGCCGTACTGCCGTGGCTGGTACTGGCATGGTCATGCGGTGTGCTGTTGTTGTCGCTGCGGGCATGGAGGCAATGGCGGGGGTTGAAGGCACTCGTGCGCATGGCCGGGCTGATACCGGAGTGGCAAGCCCGTGGCGTCGCGATGGCAGCGCGCTTCGGGCTGCGCAGGCATGTCACGGTATTGTGCAGCAAGGTCATAGGCACGCCAGCAGTGGTTGGCTGGGTGCGTCCGGTGATCCTGTTGCCGTTGGCTGTCGTGTGCAATTTCCCGGCGACGCAGATCGAGTTGATCCTTGCCCATGAGCTGGCACATTTGCGGCGATGGGATCCGTTGGCCAACCTGTTCCAGGTCGTACTCGAGACATTGTGCTTCTATCATCCGGTGGTGCACTGGGTATCGCGCGAAGTACGCAATGAACGCGAGATCTGCTGCGACGAGCTGGCGCTTTCGATCAGTGGCGGTAGTCGACGCGAATTCGTGACGGCGCTGGCCGAGCTCGGTGAATTGCGCGAGCGACATGCTTCACTGCTGCTTGCAGCCAGTGGCGGTGTATTGCTGGACCGCGTTCAGCACATGGTGCTGCCGGAGCGCAAGAGTGCACCGATACGCACGCCGGCGCGCTTTGTGGCCATGCTGCTTGGCGTCGCACTGGTGGCGCTGACCCTGCAACTCGAGTGGAAACAGAGTTACCTGCAACGGAACCTGGCGAATGCAGTGACGCAATTTCAATCTGCGTGGATGTCGCACGATCTGTCGCTGGCCCATGTCGATAGCCACTGGCATCCGACCGATCTTGCGTTGAGGCACGCCGAAGCGCTACGGCCACTGGATGGCGCGCAAGTCATGCCGGATAGCACGGACATCGGCATCGTGTTGCCGCCGGCCATGCCGACTGCCGTATTGCCATCGCGGTTGCCGTCACTGCGGATTGCGGATCTTGCGCCGGTACAGCAGGCCAGACCGGTAGTGGCAGCCGCCGCTGAGCCGGATGTTTCTGCCGGGCAGGCACCCATACCCATCAGGATTCGACAGCCGGTTTATCCGAATGTGGCGCTTGTGGGCGGCATCGAGGGGCAGGTGGTGATCGAATTCGGTCTCTCTGCCGATGGAGATGTGGAGGATCCCCGGGTGGTCAGCGCCCAGCCGGCAGGTGTATTCGACCAGGCCGCGATTGACGCACTGCGCGCATGGAAATATGCATTGCCGGGGACAGCTGCTACGTCCCGGCGGTATCGTCAAGCCATTGCATTCACATTGAATGCGGGTAACCCAGGTAGTACGAATTCAGGGTTGCGGGCCGACAGGAAGATTCAGCCGCAGCCCTATTGCCAAGTCGTTACCGGAACGCACATTTGTCGCGAGCCCGACGCAGCGGGAGTTCGTGCCAGTTCGGTAGTCGACAGGGCGGTTGGCTTCTGAACCGGGATCGTCCGAAGTGCTTAACGGCGAAGTGAGTGCCGGTTAACTGCACCATAACCCGGTGTCCCCTATAAAGCAGGTACTGTTTTTTGCACGGCACTTCAACCGCTGCAGGCGGGTGACGGCAGATGATGGTATCGGGGCAGTAGCTTGGGCCCAGATGCGACGACGGCGAGTCGTGCATCTGGGCCTTTTTCTTGCCCGCATGATGGCGCGTTCAGTTTTGTTCCGCCGGCGACGCGCTTCATTCACGCAAGCTTGTTAAGCTTGCATCTTCGGCCGTCCCGTGTGTCGGCTGCGCAGGAGTAACACATGCGCGTACTGGTGATCGAAGACAACAGCGATATCGCGACCAACATCGGCGATTATCTGGAAGATCGTGGCCACGTGGTGGATTTCGCGGGTGATGGCGTGACCGGCCTGCATCTGGCCGTGGTGCACGATTTCGACGTGATCGTGCTGGATCTGACGCTGCCCGGCATGGATGGTCTGGAGGTGGCGCGCAAGTTGCGTCACGAGGCGCACAAGCAGACGCCGATCCTGATGCTGACCGCGCGCGATGCGCTGGAGCAGAAGCTGACCGGCTTCGAATCCGGTGCGGATGACTACATGACCAAACCGTTCGCGCTGCAGGAGTTGTCCGCGCGGCTGGAAGTGCTGGCGCGCCGAGGCAAGGGTCCGCAGAGCCGCGTGCTGAAGGTGGCTGACCTCACCTTCAATCTGGATACGCTGACGGTGAACCGCGAAGGCAAGTCGATCCAGTTGAACCCGATCGGCCTGAAGCTGCTGCAGGCGCTGATGGAAGCGAGTCCGTCGGTGGTCACCCGGCAGGACCTGGAGCAGCGCGTGTGGGGCGAGGAACTGCCGGACAGCGATTCGTTGCGCGTGCATATCCACGGCCTGCGCGCGGCGATCGACAAACCGTTCGAGAAGCCGCTGATTCACACGCGGCACGGCATTGGCTATCGAATGGTCGAGCCGGATGCAGTCCAGGCGTAAGCTTCGTTTTCGATTGATCGTCTCCTTCGCGCTGTTCGGCTTCGGCCTCAGCGCGCTGTTTGCCGTGGCTGCGTTGAACATCCGTTCCCGGGTGGAGGATCAGTTGGTCAATGCCAGCCTCCTCGATGATGCGCAGTACGCGAACCGATATGCACAGAAGCATCCCGAAGGTCCGGGGGTCGGTTCACGTCTGCTGATCGGAATGACCAAGAGCGAGCGTACATTGTACAAGGCTCCGCTCGATTGGCAGAACCTCGACACTGGCGTTCATTCGATCATCGAGATGGGTGATGACGGTACTCCCCATCACTACAAGCTGGCGGTGTTCCGCGAAAACGGCATCATCAGTTTTGTTCGTTACGACGTCTCGCGCGAGGAGCTTGGCAAGCGCCAGCTGGTGATCAGCGTGATCGGCGCCGTTTGCGTATTCGGCCTGCTTTCGCTGGCGATCGGCTTGTGGCTCTCGCGCAAGGTGTTGAAGCCAGTCACGGAGTTGGCCAATCGTCTGCGTGATTTCCGCAAGGCGGGCAAGGCCGAGCCGCTGGCACCGCATTTCGCCGATGATGAAGTAGGCGAGCTGGCGTATGCGCTGGATGAATATTCGGAGCGGCTCACCGCGATGGTCGAGCGCGATCGCGAGTTCAACTCCGACGTGAGCCATGAATTGCGCACGCCACTGGCGGTGATCGCCAGCACCACCGAATTGTTGCAGGGCTCGCCTGATCTCAGCGAGAAACTGAGCGAGCGATTGAAGCGCATCGAACGAGCCTCACGCCAGGCCACCGAGCTGATCGAGGCGCTGCTGCTGCTGTCGCGCGCGGAGCGGCGGGGCCCGACTCGCGGCGAAACGACGGAGGTCGGCAAGGTTGCCGCAGACGTGATCGAAAGCCAGCGTCCGCAGATGCGTGGCAAACCGCTGACCATCGACCTCGCTGTTAGCGAACCGGTCAGCATCAATGCCCCAGCTTCGGTGCTGTCGGTGGCGTTGACCAACCTGATCGGCAACGCAATCAAGTACACACTCGAGGGCAATGTGCGGGTCGAAGTCGGCAGCGGACGCATCGAGGTGATCGATACTGGCCCTGGCATCAAGCCGGAGGATGCCGAGCGCCTGTTCCAGCGTGGCGTGCGCGGCGAGGGTGCGGGTGGCAGCGGTGCCGGCCTTGGCCTGGCGATCGTGCGTCGATTGTGCGAGCTGTACGGTTGGGATGTCTCGATGCGCCCACGCAGCGATGCGAATGGCGCGATCGCCAGCATCGTGTTCAATTGATGCTGATCCGTAAACCCTGAACGAAAATGCCCCGCTTTGCGGGGCATTTTCGTTGCGATCACCCTGGTTTCAGACAGATTCCAGCCAACCCCACTTGTCGTGGGTGCGACCATCGAACAGGCCGAAGAACAGCTCCTGCAGACGGCGCGTCACCCGGCCGGCCGTGCCGTTGCCGATCTGCTTGCCGTCGACCGATCGGATCGGGGTGACTTCGGCGGCGGTGCCGCACATCAGGATCTCGTCGGCCAGATACAGGTATTCGCGTGGCAGGTCGCGCTCGATCACTTCGATGCCATCTTCGCGTGCCAGCGTCTTCAGCGTGTCGCGGGTGATGCCGGTGAGGATCGAGGCGCTGGCAGGCGTGGTGTGCAGCACACCGTCGAATACCAGGAACAGGTTCTCGCCTGCACCCTCGCTGAGCAGGCCGCTTGAGGCCAGCGCGATGCCTTCGCCGAAGCCGAGGCGGCGCGCCTCGCGCGCGATAAGCTGGCCGGAGAGATAGTTGCCGCCGGCCTTGGCGCCGGCCGGGATGGTGTTCGGCGCGAAGCGCTGCCAGCTGGAAACGCAGGCGGTGATGCCGTTCTCCAGCGCCTCCGGCCCGAGGTACGGGCCCATCGGCCACGCTGCCACGGCAACGTCGATCGGCGTTTCGGCGGAGAGCCCGAAACCACCGAGTCCACGATACGCGACCGGGCGCAGATAAGCGGCGCCGAGGCCGTTCTTCTGGATCACCTCGCGGCAGGCAGCCGCGAGTTCATCGGCCGAATATGGCAGCACCATGTCGTAAATCTTGGCGGACTGATAGAGCCGATTCAGGTGATCGGTAAGCCGGAAGATCGCTGCGCCATCCGGTGTGGCATAGCTGCGGATACCTTCGAATACCGACGAGCCGTAATGCAGCGCGTGCGACATCACGTGTGCAGTGGCCTCGGCCCACGGCTTGATGTGGCCGTTCTGCCAGATCCACTCGGGGTATTGCTGCGCCATGTCGGTTCTCCAATGGGGACCGCCTATGATAGCCGCTGGAGGTCGAGCCGGCGTCAATCTGCACTGCGCAGCCACAGGCAGCCGGCATGGCGCACGATGTCGAAACGCAATTCATGCGGGTTGCCGCTGTCATCCATGCCAGCCGTGTGCAGCACCAACTGATTGTTGTTGGGTGAGGAGTTGGCGGGTGGATTGGAGGCAAACGGGGCGGTACTGCTGCTGTCCGGAGGCGGGTCGCCGCGGTCGCCGTTATCGGATCCCGGGTTCTCGGCAGGACTGACATCGAGCAGTGGTTGCCTCATCGCCGAACCGAGCGATCGGATGTCCGCAATCACCGCGCCGCGGCCATAGCCGCTCCATAGCATCAGGCCCGCCATCCGGTTCGCGTCGCGACTGGCGAACGCATTGATCACGCTTTGCCGCAATTCATCGAGATTGGCTGCGCAAAGGACGGGCAATGGCTGGGCCGCCGTGGTACTGCTGGCCGCCGCCGGGGGGCTGACGGGCGTGCCTTGCAATGCGCTGCAGGGCTGGTCCGTGAACAGCGGATTGCCATCCGCACCGATGCAGCGATGGATCGGGTTCTGCGTCATCCCGGGCACGGCCCAGGCGAGCAGGGTGAGGCTTAGCAGGAGAGACGGCAGGCGCATCGCACCAGCATACCTGCCCGCCAACTCAGGAAAGTTGTTGCAGCACCGACTGCGTCGCCCTGGCACGGTTGAGCGTGTAGAAATGCAGACCCGGCGCACCACCGTCAAGCAGGCGGCGGCACAACTGAGCCACCACCTCAGCACCGAGTGCACGCACCGATTCGGCATCGTCGCCATGCGCCTGCATGCGCTTGGCGATCCAGCGTGGAATCTCCGCGCCGCACATGTCGGAGAAGCGTTTCAGCTGGCTGTAGTTGGCGATCGGCATGATGCCCGGCACGATCGGGACGTTCACGCCGAGCCTGCGCACGTCGTCGACAAAGCGGAAATACGCATCTGGATTGAAGAAGTACTGGGTGATGGCGCCATTCGCGCCGGCATCGATCTTCGCCTTGAAATGCTGCAGGTCGCGCAGTGCATCGTCGGCCTGCGGGTGGGTTTCCGGGTAAGCGGCCACCTCGATGTGGAAGTGCTCGCCGCTGTGCTCACGGATGAAGGCCACCAGCTCGGAGGCATAGCGGAAGTCGCCCGCCGTGGCCATGCCGGAAGGAAGATCGCCGCGCAGGGCGACGATGCGTCGATAACCAGCAGTGCGGTAACCATCAAGCAGTTCGGTGATCTCCGCCCGTGTACCACCCATGCAGGACAGGTGCGGTGCCACGTTCAGTCCGTGCTGCTGGTGCAATCGCGCCACGGTGTCGCCGGTATAGCTGAGTGTGGAGCCGCCGGCGCCGAAGGTGACCGAGGCGTATTCCGGCTGGTACGACTTCAGTGCCTGTGCGGCCCGATCGAGTTGGGTACGCTGCTCATCGGTCTTGGGTGGGAAGAATTCGAAGCTGATCGCCGGCATCACGCGGGTTCCTGGTGAACGATGTTGATCAGTATATATCTCTATCTCGCGATGAAGCGATATAATAATGCGGAGCGATCACTCCTGGTTTCCGAAACGCCGCCTTAGACGATGCGCCAATAACTGCCCGACAACGGACAGGCCCGGGCTGGGATCGTCGAAGCGAAAGGAATGGTAGTGAGCGCGCGCCCACTGCAGCAGAATCCTGGACATGGGCCCACGGGCTGCTGCGTCCTGTGCCCATACCGTACCGATGTCCCTGTGCAGGTCGACGCAACCGGCGCCGGCCGCATAATTTCTGGACGCAACCGTCACCGGCAGCCCCAGCGCATCCTGATAAGCCATCTCGCAGACATTGACGCCACAGCAAGCAGCGAATTCGACATAGGTCCAGGCGCGCGTGTTGACTTCGAGGATGCGGAACTGGCCGTCCCTTGCATCGCGTTTGAATTCCGCGCTGAAGATACCGCGGTAATCCAGCCTGGCGAGCAGTGAGGCCATGTTGTCGACCGGTGCTTGCAGGTGATCGATCGGGATGCTCTGGCAGTAGGAGCTGTTGCCGAAATCGGGCGGAGATATGCGAATTCGCCGACGTGCGAACAGGCCGGTCAACGCGCCACTCGCATCACGGAAGCCGTCGACGAAATAGTGATCGGCGGATGAGCCCGGTACGTATTCCTGTGCCATCAGCATGAAGCCTTGGTCGTGCAGCTTCTGCCAGGCCGCGTAAAGGTCATCTTTTCGCTTGACCCAAATGCCCTTGACGCCGGTGACATCGCTGAACTTCTGCGAGTTGACCGGCTTGATGAATACCCGGTCGAGCGAGTCGAACGGAATCGCGTCGATATCGGCGGCGGAGTCGATGCGGAACGTGGGTGGATGCGGAATGTCCGTGCTGTCCAGCAACGCCGCGAAGCGCGACTTGTCCTGCAGGATTTCCTGCGACAGGCGTGAGCTGGTGCTCACCCGGAAGCGTGCGCCCAATTCGGTTTGCGGCAAGTCGGCCAGCCACAAGGCCGCATCGTCGGCGCCCGGGATCAGGACCGCTTCTGCGAGCGGCATCTCGCGCAATGCGTCATTTGCATCTGGACCGAGCGAGCCATTCCATGCCCTCGGTCCAGGTGTGGGGCGGTACCAACGTGAGCGCGTTACATGGTCGCCCGGTGGGCAGGCCACATACGCGGGCACGCCAGCCATGTGCAGGCAACGCAAAATTCCCAGCGCAGTCGGGCCGCGGCCCAGCACGATCGCGGGCACGCGGCGATGATCAGGAGCCCCCATTTTCCCATCCCGATGGTAGAAACAGGCATCATGTATACGCTACAAGCCGATGCTTGAAAATGGACCCAAGTATTTGTAAACAAAGCGAAAAAACACGACGCAAGAATCAGCGCGAGTCGATGGTCATGCACCCTTAAATTGCGTTGCATTCGCAAGCTATCTCGGATTCTGGACGGTCCGCTGACTGCCGCTGACAGACATGAATGCCTTTGCAGGAAGACATCGAGTCATTGGAATGGCCAGAACGAATTCGGCGTCGCAGTGATGGATGTCAAAGGCAAAAAAAGCGCGCGGCCCGAGGCCGCGCGCTTCTTGATGATCCCTTGCCACATCCGATGGCAGGGACAGGACTCAGTAGCGGTAGTGATCCGGCTTGTACGGACCTTCCACGGCCACGCCAAGATAGGCGGCCTGTTCGGCACTGAGCGTGGTCAGCTTGACGCCGATCTTCTCCAGATGCAGGCGCGCGACTTCCTCGTCCAGCTTCTTCGGCAGGATGTAGACCTTCGGCTCGTAGGTGTCCTTGTTCGCCCACAGGTCGATCTGCGCCAGCGTCTGGTTCGAGAACGAGTTGGACATCACGAAGCTCGGATGGCCGGTGGCGCAGCCAAGGTTCACCAGGCGACCTTCGGCCAGCAGGAAGATCGCACGGCCGTCCTTGAACACGTACTTGTCGACTTGCGGCTTGATGTTGATCTTCTCGACGCCGGCCATCGCGTTCAGTGCATCGACCTGGATTTCGTTGTCGAAGTGGCCGATGTTGCAGACGATGGCCTGGTCCTTCATCGACTTCAGGTGCTCCAGCGTCAGCACGTCCTTGTTGCCGGTGGTGGTGACGTAGATGTCGCCGCGACCCAGCGTGCTCTCGACAGTATTGACCTCGAAGCCTTCCATCGCCGCCTGCAGAGCGTTGATCGGATCGATCTCGGTGACCACCACGCGTGAGCCGTAGGCACGCAGCGAATGCGCGCAACCCTTGCCGACATCGCCATAGCCGCAGACCACGGCGACCTTGCCGGCCAGCATCACGTCCATCGCGCGCTTGAGGCCATCGGCCAGCGATTCGCGGCAGCCGTACAGGTTGTCGAACTTGCTCTTGGTGACCGAGTCGTTGACGTTGATCGCCGGGATCAGCAGCGACTTCGCCTCGGCAAGCTGGTACAGGCGATGCACGCCGGTGGTGGTTTCCTCGGAGACGCCCTTCCAGTCCTTGACCACGGTGTGCCAGTAACCCGGACGCTCCTTGTGCACGCGCTTGAGCAGGTTCTTGATCACCTGCTCCTCGTGCGAGGAAGCCTTTTCGTCGACCCACGTCGAACCGTTCTCCAGCTCGTAGCCCTTGTGGATCAACAACGTCACGTCGCCGCCGTCGTCGACCACCAGCTGCGGGCCAAGGAAGCCGCCCTTGCCATCGGGGAACGACAGCGCGTCCAGCGTGCAATCCCAGTACTCCTCAAGCGTTTCGCCCTTCCAGGCGAACACGGGCGTGCCGGTCGCGGCGATCGCGGCAGCGGCGTGGTCCTGGGTCGAGAAGATGTTGCACGAGGCCCAGCGCACGTCGGCACCGATGTCCTTCAGCGTCTCGATCAGCACGGCGGTCTGGATCGTCATGTGCAGCGAGCCGGTCACACGCACGCCCTTCAGCGGCAGGGTGGCGGCGTGCTTCTTGCGGATCGACATCAGGCCCGGCATCTCGTGCTCGGCGATGTCCAGTTCCTTGCGGCCCCAGTCAGCGAGCGAGAGGTCGCGGATCTTGTAGTCGTGGTGTGCTTCTTTGGTAACGGCGTTCATGGATGTCTCCGGTTAGTGCGAGGCCCTAAGGACTCGCATACAAATCAACCGGGCGCCGTTGTGGAACGTGCCGCGCCGAGCCTGGCCGCCTACTACGGATGGATCCGCAGTCGAACGGTCGCAGCGCCCCTCGGCGGGCAGTACAAGCCGGTTATTGTAGCGGCAGATGCCGTTTGATGCCTCCTGCGCCCGGATTGGGTAGGCTGGCCGTTCACCTTGCACTGGAGTCACCGCGTGGAAGAAGAAAGTCGCGAATCCGAATTCCTGTCGCACGACGGCCCCCTGCGCGAGGATGTCAGCCGGCTTGGCACCATGGTCGGGCGCATGCTGGCCGAGCAGGGCGGCACGGCTTTCTTCGAGCGGGTCGAGCAGGTGCGTATCGCGGCGATCCGCCGGCGTCGTGAAGGTGCCACAGTCAACGAGCTGGCTGATTCGCTGGCCGGCCTGCAGGCCGAAGATGCCGAAGCGCTGGCGCGTGCCTTCGCCACTTATTTCCAGGCGGTGAATACGGCCGAGCGGGTACATCGCATCCGCCGCCGTCGGGATTACCAGCGTGAGGGCAGTGCAGCGCAACCGGAATCGTTGCTGGACGTGCTGGCCCGGCTGAAGGCGCAGGGTGTCAGCGCGGATGAGCTGATCGGCTGGCTGGATCGGCTGTGGATCGAACCGGTGTTCACTGCGCACCCGACCGAGGCGGTGCGTCGTTCGCTGCTGGAGAAGGAGCAGGCGATCGTGCGCTCGCTGATCGACGGTTTCGACCAGAACCGCACGCCGCAGGAGCGCAAGGAGGACGACGACCGCATCTACATGGCGCTGTCCTCCGGCTGGCAGACCGCCGAGGCATCGCCGGTGCGGCCGAGTGTGCAGGACGAACACCACCACGTCGGGTTCTACCTGGCCAACCCGATCTACCGCATCGTGCCGGCGTTCTACGAGTCGTTGGCGGAATCGCTGCAGGCGGTCTATGGCGTGGCGGCGAAGCTTCCGCAGCTGCTCGGCTTCGCGACCTGGGTCGGCGGCGACATGGACGGCAATCCCAATGTCGGTGCCGACACCATCGCTGCCAGCCTGGCGACCCAGCGTGCCCACGTGATCGAGCACTACATGGCTGATGTGGCGGGACTGGCACGGTTGCTCAGCCAGACCGAAGGCCGCGTGGCGGTCGATCCGCGCCTGCAGCAGCGGCTTGACGATTACCGCACACGTTTTCCAGTGGCTGCACAGAAAGTGCGGCCGCGACATGCCGACATGCCTTATCGCAGCCTGCTCACGGTGATCGGTGCGCGCCTGGAAGCGACCCATGCCGACGATCATCCGGAAGGCTATACGGCTGTTTCGGAGCTGCTCGATGATCTGCAGCTGATCGTCAGCAGCCTGGTCGATCATCATGGCCTGCATGCCGGCGCCTATGCCGTGCAGCGCCTGATCCGGCGCGTGCGCACGTTCGGTCTGCACCTGGCGCGGCTGGACGTGCGGCAGGATTCGCGGGTACATGACGATGCACTGGCGGCGCTGCTGGAGAATGCGGAATGGCCGCAGCTTGCGTCCGACGCACGCACGCAGCAGCTGCGCGGCTACGCCAGCGGCAATGATCGTTTTCCGATCAGCCGTTCCGCCGTAGTCACTTCGCTCTACGATGTGTTCGCCACCCTGGGTGATGCCCGACGTCGCTATGGCAGGGAGGCACTCGGCCTGTACATCATCAGCATGACGCGCTCGGCCGCGGATGTACTGGCGGTATTGGCACTGGCGCGTTACGGCGGCCTGGTCGAGAACGGCAGCGTTCCTCTCAACATCGCTCCGTTGTTCGAGACCGTCGACGACCTGAAGAATGCACCGACCACCTTGCGCGCGCTGCTTGCCGATCCGGTCTATCGGCAGCATCTGGCCGCACGCAACGACCAGCAGTGGGTGATGCTCGGTTACTCGGATAGTGGCAAGGATGGCGGCACCCTGGCTTCGCGCTGGGGTCTGCAGCGCGCACAGGTGGAATTGCTGGAGGTGGCCAGTGAGGCGGGCATCCAGCTGGCGTTCTTCCATGGCCGCGGTGGCTCGGCCAGCCGTGGCGGTGCGCGTATCACACCAGCCTTGATGTCGTCGCCGCGCGGTGCGGTGGCGGGCGTATTGCGGGTGACCGAACAGGGCGAGGTGATCCATCGCAAGTACGGCATTCGCGCGCTGGCGTTGCGCAACCTGGAACAGACCGTCGGTGCGGTGCTTCACGCATCCCTGCGTCCACGCGAGACCGAGTCACGCGAGGAGCGCTGGCGCGAACAGATGAACCGGTTGTCGGTGAACAGCCGGCAGGCCTACCGCGCCTTCGTCGAGCGCGAACATTTCGTCGACTACTTCCGGCACGCCACGCCGATCGACGTGATCGAGCGGATGACGTTGGGCTCGCGTCCGGCCAGCCGGCGCAGCATGCGCGGCGTCGAGGATCTACGCGCGATCCCGTGGGTATTCGCGTGGACCCAGTGCCGCTCGATCATCACCGGCTGGTACGGTCTGGGCACGGCGCTGGAGCAGGGTGCCGCCGAATTCGGCGAGGCGGAACTGGCCGAGATGGCGCGTGACTGGCCGTTCTTCAGCAATATGCTCGATGACGTCGAGATGGTGCTGGCCAAGTGCGATCTCGATATTGCCGAGGCATTCTCGAAACTGTCAGGCTCGTTGCACGATGAGTTCTTCGACCTGATCCGCAGCGAGTTCGAACGAACCCAATACTGGGTGCTGCGACTCAAGAACAGCAACGCCCTGCTGCAGGGTGATCCGCGTCTTGCTGCCTCGATCCGCCTGCGCAATCCCTATGTTGATCCGATGAGCCTCATGCAGGTCGACCTGCTGCATCGCTGGCGTGCCGGTGACGGCAAGGACGATGCACTGCTGCAGGCGTTGGTCGCCTGCGTCAACGGTGTGTCGCAAGGGCTGCAGAACACCGGTTGAGCAATGCGCGCCTGGATCAGGCGTCGAGCTCAGCCCAGCGGGCGTAGGAGACTTCCAGCTCAGCCTGCAATTTCGCCACGGCTTCATTCGCCTTGGTGATCGTTGCACTGTCCTGCTTGAAGAACCCCGGCGAAGTCATCGCTTCGCCATGCGCGGCGATCTCGGTCTCGAGCTGCTCGATGCGCTTGGGCAGCAGTTCCAGTTCGCGCTGATCCTTGAAGCTGAGTTTGCGCTTGGGCGCTGCTGCCGCCGGTGCCTGTGCTGGTTCGTTGCGAACCAGTCCCGGTTTGGCGGCAGCCGCAGCAACTGCGGTGGCGGCAGCCGGCCGCTGGCGCAGCCAGTCGCTGTAGCCACCGACGTATTCGCCGATCTGGCCGTTGCCTTCCAGCACCAAGGTGCTGGAGACCACGTTGTCGAGGAACGCGCGGTCGTGCGAGACCAGCAGCAGGGTACCCTGGTAGTCGGTCAGCAGTTCTTCCAGCAGTTCCAGCGTTTCCACGTCCAGATCGTTGGTCGGTTCGTCCATCACCAGCAAGTTGGACGGCTGCGCGAACAGCTTGGCCAGCAGCAGGCGGTTGCGTTCGCCGCCGGACAGGCGAGTAATCGGTGCGCGGGCACGCTCGGGCGAGAACAGGAAGTCCTGCAGGTAGCCGATGATGTGCTTGCGCTGGCCGTTCAACTCGATGAACTCGCGGCCTTCGGCCACGTTGTCCAGCGCATTGAGCTTGTCGTTGAGCTGCAGGCGGTGCTGGTCGAAGTAGGCGATCTGGATGCCGGTGCCCAGTTCCGCAGTGCCGCGCTGCGGCTGCAGCTCGCCGAGCATGATCTTGAGCAGGGTGCTCTTGCCGGCGCCGTTCGGGCCGATGATGCCGATGCGGTCGCCGCGCATGATCGTGGTGGTGAGATCGTCGATCAGCACACGGCCGTCGTAGGCCTGGTGCACGTGCTCGAGATCGATCACCTTCTTGCCCGAGGCCTGCGCATTGGCCGCGGTCATCTTGACGTTGCCATTGAGGTTGCGCCGCTCGGCGCGTTCCACGCGCAATGCCTTCAGCGCGCGCACGCGGCCCTCGTTGCGCGTGCGCCGGGCCTTGATGCCCTGGCGGATCCACACTTCCTCCTGCGCCAGCTTCTTGTCGAACAGCGCGTTGGCCTGCGATTCGGCGTGCAGCCGCTCCTCGCGGCGACGCAGGTAGTTGTCGTAGTCGCCGGGCCAGTCGGTCAGCGCGCCGCGGTCGATCTCGACGATGCGTGTGGCCAGCGCACGGAGAAAGCTGCGGTCATGTGTGACGAACAGGATGCTGCCGTCGAACTGCTTGAGAAAGTTCTCCAGCCAGCCGATCGCCTCGATGTCCAGATGGTTGGTCGGCTCGTCCAGCAGCAATACGTCGGGCTTGCGAACCAGCGCCTGCGCCAGCAGCACGCGACGCTTCATGCCGCCGGACAGGGCAGCGAAGTCGGTGTCGGCGGGCAGTTCCAGCTTGGTCAAAACCTCGGTGACACGGCGATCCAGGTCCCAGCCGTGCTGCGCCTCGATCTGGTGCTGCACATCGCCCAGCGCATCGAAGTCGCCCTCGTGCAGCAGGTGGTGGTAGCGGGCAAGCAAATGGCCGAGATCGCCAAGGCCCTCGGATACGACGTCGAATACGGTGCCTTCGGTACCTTGCGGTACCTCCTGCGCCATTCGCGCCACCACGATGCCGTTCTGCACCCGTACCTCACCGTCGTCGGCATGCAGCTCGCCGGCGATCAGCTTCATCAGGGTGGACTTGCCTTCGCCATTGCGACCGACGATGCACACACGCTCATTGCGTTCGATCGACAGATCGACATGTTCGAGCAGGAGGGGGCCGCCGATACTGAAGTCGACGCTTTGCAATTGGATAAGGGACATCCGCCCATTGTAGCGGCTGGCTTGCTGAAAGCCGCCGCGACCTGAATGACCGCTTTCAGGGGGCGCGGCGGCGCTGCCGTTAATTACATGTTAGACAATTCATTGAAAAACATGCGTTTGGCCTGAATAATTCGTGCATTCTCTATGTATATTTCGCCGATTACGTATTAAGGTAGCGCCCACGCGGGGTGATGCTGCGGTTCAATAGTTGTGAGGAAACCGGGTTGGCAATCGAGTTCAAAAAACCGGCGTGGTGGCTGGACCGGCTTCGTGGCATGTTTGCGGCGCTGTTCCTGTGCGGTTTGGGCGGCTTTGCCGGGGTGGCCCACGCCGGCTACGCCGCTATTGTCGTCGATCCGGCCACTGGCCAGGTTCTGAACGCGGTCAACCCGGACGAGCAGAACTACCCGGCCTCGCTCGCCAAGATGATGACGCTCTACCTCACTTTGCAGTCGCTGCAGAGCGGCAAGCTGAAGGTCGACCAGCAGCTGCCGGTATCGGCCTGGGCCGCAGCCAAGGCGCCGACCAAGCTCGGCCTGCGCCGTGGCCAGACCATTTCGGTGGGCGACTGCATCCTGGGCATGATCACGAAATCAGCCAATGATGCGGCGACGGTGGTGGCCGAAGGCCTTGGCGGCTCCGAAGGTCACTTCGCCGACATGATGAATGCCCAGGCTGCTCGCCTCGGCATGACCCATACCCATTTCGACAATGCTTCCGGGCTGCCCGATCCGGCCAGCGTGACGACGGCACGTGACATGGTGACGCTGGCGATGGCGCTTTATCACGACTACCCGCAGTACACGCACTATTTCGCGGCGAAGGAATTCATGTTCCGCGGACGTCTGGTGCGTGGCCACAACCGCCTGATGGACCGTTATCCGGGCATGGACGGGCTGAAGACCGGCTTCACCGATGCGTCCGGCTTCAATCTGGCCTCGACTGCGGTCAGGGATGGCCAACGCCTGTTCGGCGTGGTCATGGGAGGGCATACCGCAGGCGCCCGCGATCAATTGATGGCCCGATTGCTGGATGACAGCTTCGATCATCAGCAGACCCCGGCGATCCTGGTCGCCCAGGCCGCTGGTGTCGGTCCCAGCATGACGCGCCGGATGCTGGCTGCGCTGTCACCCATCGGGAGCGCCGAGGCCGAAACGGTGCCGGTGCGGCAGCGTCAGCATCGACGTGGCAAGCGCACAGTCGCGGCCAGCGGCAGCTGCACTCCGCATAAGGGTGTCAATTGTCCCCGTCGTGATCAGGCACACCATCCGGCACGCGGCGCGAGCACTCGACTCGCCACCCAGCATCGGCGGAACGGCAAGCAGCAGAAGGCCACCTTGGCCTCGCGTCACGCCGATCCGGCCAAGGCGCCATGACATCTGATGAGTAGGGTCAGGCCGACGAGGCCTGACATGGGCATGGACGGGCAGGCGCGCACGGCATATCCAGCTGGACACGCGGGCTTCCGCCTAAACCAGAAACAGGCCGCATCGCGGACCGTTTTCGTCATGCCACATCGTGCCTATTTGGCGGCGCGGTCGAACTTGCGGATGAAGTCACGCACCTGCGGATAGACCGTCTCGCGCCAGCGGCGGCCGCTGAAGATGCCGTAGTGGCCAGCACCTGCGATCACCTGATGTGCGCGCCGCGTGGCCGGGATGCCGCTGCACAGATCGTGCGCGGCCTGGGTCTGGCCGAGACCGGAGATGTCATCCAGCTCGCCCTCGATGGTCAGCAGCGCACTGCGCTTGATCGCTGCCGGGTTCACCCGTTCGCCGGCAACATCCCACAGTCCGCGTGGCAGCAGGAACTGCTGGAACACCTTCTCGATGGTGTCGAGATAGAACTCGGCCGGCATGTCGAGCACGGCGTTGTATTCGTCGTAGAACTTGCGGTGTGATTCGGCATCGTCGAGATCGCCGCGCACCAGATCCTGGTAGAAATCCCAATGCGAGTTGAGGTGACGTCCCGGGTTCATCGCAATGAATCCGGCGTGCTGCAGGAAGCCCGGATACACCTCGCGACCGCGGCCGGGGTAGTTCGGCGGCACGGTGTGGATCACGTTGCCCTTGAACCACGACAGCGGCTGGTTGGTGGCCAGATTGTCGACGCTGGTGGGGCTGCGTCGCGTATCGATAGGGCCGCCCATCATGGTCAGGCTGCGCGGTGTGTCTTCGCCGCGCGCGGCCATCAGCGACACCGCCGCCAGTACCGGCACGGTGGGCTGGCATACCGAGATCACATGCAATGAGCCTGCGCCGATATGCCGGATGAATTCCTCGACGTAAGCGATGTAGTCGTCCAGGCCGAAGGTACCCTCGGCCGTCGGCACCATGCGTGCGTCGACCCAGTCGGTGATGTAGACCTTGTGGTCGCGCAACAGTGTGCGCACGGTATCGCGCAGCAGGGTGGCGTGATGACCGGACAGCGGCGCCACCACCAGCACCACCGGATCGGTCTTCATCTTCTCGATGGTGCCCGGATCGTCGCTGAAGCGCTTGAAGCGCTTCAGCTGGCAGAACGGCTTGGCCAGCGCGATACGCTCAATCACCGCGATCTCGTGGTCATGCGCCGTGGCGATGTGGATATCGAATTCAGGCTTCTCGTAGTCCTTGCCCAGCCGATGGATCAGTTCGTAACCGGCAGCCATCCTCTGTGAGCCCGGCAGTTGCGCGAACGGGCTGCTGTTGTCGTTGAGCATGCTTGCGTTGGCTTGCGCGAAGTAGCTCAGCGGGCCAAGGAAGGCGCGCTGCCATTCGTGGATTTGATAAAGCATCGTGGGGAATAGCCGGGTACGAAAACGCTTCCATCTTAGCGCCGTTTGACCTGCCTGTGGTGCGCCGCCGCAAACGCTTGCGCCAGATCAATCAGTAACTTGGCCGGAGGCAGGGCGGTATCGGCAGTGCAACAGCACCTCATCGACCCCTCGCGCATCGCCCAGCCCGGCGCGCCATTTCAGCGGTTTCTGGAAGTACAACCCGATCGGCATGAACACCCGGTTGTACCACCACATCGCACGTTCGCGGCGATGGGTGAGATACCACTGGCCGAGGTCGAGCAGGCGCGAGGATTTCGGCTGCATGCCATAGACCGCGCTGTGTTCGACGGTGAAACCGTATCGTGCGAGCCGGGCGACAATCCGGTCCGGTTCGTAGCGGCGGCAATGACCGACGAAATCATCGAATGCAGTCCATGCCTCCGGGTGCAGCGGTACCGACAGCAGCAGCTTCGCGCCGGGTGCCGCCACGCGGCTCAGCTCGGCCAGCGCATTGTGATCGTCGGCGACGTGCTCCAGGATGTCGAAGGCGCAGATAAGGTCGAAGCTGGCATCCATGCAGGGCAGCGCGCCGATCATCCCATGCACGCCATTGGCGCCATGCTCGCGCAGGCGCTGCAACGCGGCATGGCTGAGGTCGACGAAGCAGGTGCCGTCCAATGGCAGGCGTGGGCGCAGACCGGGTGCCACTTCAAGCCGTCGCGGTGCGGCATCGGCCAGTTCGCGCAGCAGCGGCCAGGTGTTGAAACGCTCCGGTCCTATCAGCTTCGCCTGTGCCCACAGCGATTCGTAGAAGCCGCGGTTGGTGCGGATCAGCTCACTCTCGCTGCGGTTTTCGTTGGGGCGCGTGCCGGGCATCACCGGATTGAATACGTTGCGTGCTGAGCGAAACGTGAAGCTGGCGGAATGTCAGAGGCATGCACAGGCCGCATCCCTCGGTCATCCCAGCTGACGGATCTCGGTATGTGCTGCAAGGTCATGCAGCGCCCGTCGGCGCGGATCGAACAGCGCCACCGCGAACCATGTCGTCCACACGATCAGCAGGGCCCACAGCGTTGGCGACAAGCCGATCACCGGCTCCAGCATCAGCAGGATCAGCGGCGCTGCCGCCACCAGCAGGCGGATCAACACCTGCTGCAGCGACGGCGTACCACCATCGTCGCGGGTGACCTGGATGCGCCATGGGCGCATGCCTACCGTCTGTCCGCCGCGCCGCCACGAGCTGACGAAGTAGGCGGCCAGTACCAACCCCTGCAACAGCTGGTACCAGGCCGGAATCACGGTCGTGGTGCCGGTGCGGATCAGCTGGCCGTGGGTGGCCAGCTGGCAGAGCAGGCCGACCACCATCACGATCGCCACCACGATCAGCAGGTCATAGACCAGTGCAAGCAGGCGGCGCCACAAGGGGCAGGGCAGGTTGGTGACATGCAGCGTGGTGGGCATCGGACGCGTTCGCTTGCGTAGTGCGCGCGCAATGCCCAGCATCGTGCGCATGAAGAAGGAAGAAAGCCGTACCAGTATCGCCGAAGCGGACCGGCTGAGCATCAGCACGTTTCTCGAACGGGTGTGGTCGGAGGACGGCCTGGCTGATCGCACCCTGGAAGCCTACCGACGCGACCTTGAGGCGCTGGCGCGCTGGCTTGCCGCGCGTGGGCGCGGCCTGCACACGGCACGGCGCGAGGATATTTCCGCCTATCACGGCATGCCGTCGGTGGCGGTGCGCTCGATTGCGCGACAGCAGTCCGCGTTCCGTCGCTACTACGCGTTCCTCGCACGCAGCGAACCGGACTTTGTCGATCCGACCCTGCTGATCGAGCGCCCGAAAATGCCGCGCAGCCTGCCCAAGGCGCTGGCCGAACGCGAAATCGAAGCCCTGCTGAATGCGCCGGATATGACGACCGCGCTCGGCCTGCGCGACCGCGCGATGCTGGAGCTGATGTATGCCTCCGGTTTGCGCGTGTCCGAGCTGGTCGAGTTGCCGCTGGCGGCACTGAATGCACGCCAGGGCGTGCTGCGGGTCACCGGCAAGGGTGGCAAGGACCGGCTGGTGCCGGTGGGCGAACTGGCGCTGGAACACATCGGCACGTACCTGGCCAGTGCGCGGCCGGAGTTGGCGAAGGGCCGCCAGCCGGCCGCGCTGTTCCTCAGCAGGCGTGGCGAGGGGATGACCCGGCAGATGTTCTGGACGCTGGTGAAACGCCATGCACAGACCGTCGGCATCCATGCCAAACGCATCTCGCCGCATGTGCTGCGGCATTCGTTTGCCACCCATCTGTTGAATCACGGTGCCGACTTGCGCGCCTTGCAGATGCTGCTCGGCCACAGCTCGCTCAGCACCACGCAGATTTATACGCTGGTGGCGAAAGAAGGGCTGAAACGCTTGCATGCGCAGCATCATCCACGCGGTTGAGAGTGCTCCCGGTCAGGGTTCGATCGGCCGGCTATGCGACAATGGGATGAATGTTCTGCCGATGTGCGCGGAATGAAGGAATGAGGTTGCCGATGTTGAAGAGACTGTTGCTGGCGTTGTGCGTAGGCGGGTTTTCGCTGAGTGCCTGCTCGGCCGAAAATGCCGCGCCCGCGCCCGCGGCGCCTGCAGCTGCCGCCCCGACCGTCACGCCAGCGGCAGAGCAGATGGTGCGGCAGGCGATTGGCAAGCTGTCGTCGAAGGTGACGGTCGACTCGATCGAGCCGGCACCGATGCCCGGTTTCTATCAGGTGATCGCTTCCGGCAGGATGGTCTACGTCAGCGCCGATGGCCGCTACATGTTCGACGGCAATCTGGTGGACTTGGGTCAGCGCACGAACGCCAGCGATGCAGCCTGGGCGCGCTTCCGCCAGGCCGAGCTGGCCAAGGTGCCGGCTTCCGAGCGCATCGTGTTCGCACCGCCGCATCCGAAGTACACGGTGACCGTGTTCACCGACGTCAACTGCGGTTTCTGCCGGGCCCTGCACGAACAGATGGCCGGGTTCAACAAGGCGGGCATCGCCGTGGAATACCTGGCGTGGCCGCGCGAAGGCGTGACTTCCACTTCCGGCAAGCCGACGCCGACCTATACCGAGATGGTGTCGGTATGGTGCGCGGCCGACCGCAACGCGGCGTTCACGGCGGCGAAGGAGGGCGTCAAGCCGAAGGCAGCCAGTTGCGTCAATCCGGTCAAGGACGAATTCAACCTGGGCGTGAAGCTGGGCGTCGACGGCACGCCCACGATCTATGGCCCCGATGGCCGCGTGCTTGGCGGTTACGTCACCCCGGAACAGCTGCTGCAGGCCTTGCAGACCGCGGGCTGAAGCCATTTCGTTGCGGCTTTCGGTGGACGGCTATGCCGTATTGCAGCATCGGTTAGAATAGGCGTTTCCATCGCATAGCGCCGTTCCCCGCATGATCGCACTCGACGGGCAGAACGCCCTCTCGCCGTTCCGCCTCGAACGTCTCAATGCCCGCCTGGATGCCCTGCATCGTGGCGTGCGCGTGCAGGCGTCGTGGTTCGTCTATTTCATCGACACCGACAGCGTGCCGGAAGGCGCGCTGCGCCAGCGCCTGCTGGCCGTGCTGGAGGCGAAGGACAGCGCACCGGAGCCGGCCACGCTGTGGGTGGTGCCGCGACTGGGCACGATCTCGCCGTGGTCGAGCAAGGCCACCGACATTCTGCATGGTGCCGGCTTCGGCGTGCCGGGTTCCGACATCCGCCGGGTGGAACGCGGGCTGGCCTGGCAGGTCTCCGGTCTGCCCGATGCCGGCGCCCGGGACCACGATGCGATCATGGCGGTATTGCATGATGCGATGACGCAATCGGTACTGAACCGCATCGAGGATGCGCAGGGGCTGTTCCTGGCCGGGTCGCCCGGTGACCTGGTCCATGTCGCTCTCGGCGCCGATCCGCGCGCTGCGCTGGCCGAGGCGAATGTCCGGCTTGGTCTGGCGCTGGCCGAGGACGAGATCGAGTACCTGGTCGATCGTTACGCCGAGTTGGGACGCGACCCTACCGATGCCGAACTCTTCATGTTCGCGCAGGCGAACTCCGAGCATTGCCGGCACAAGGTGTTCAACGCCAGCTGGACGGTCGACGGCGCCGAACAGGACAAGAGCCTGTTCGGCATGATCAAGCACACCCACCAGCACTCGCCGGCGCATACGTTGTCCGCTTATTCGGACAACGCAGCGGTGATCGAGGGCAGCGTCGGCAAGCGTTTCTTCGCCGATCCGGCCGATGGCGTGTTTCGCGGCCACGAGGAACGCGTCGACTACGCGATCAAGGTGGAGACGCACAACCATCCCACCGCGATCGCTCCGTGGCCGGGTGCAGCCACCGGCGCCGGCGGCGAGATCCGCGACGAGGGCGCAACCGGTCGTGGCGGCAAGCCGAAGGCCGGCCTCACCGGTTTCTCGGTCTCCGACCTGCGCATCCCCGGCCATCCGCAGCCGTGGGAAGTGGAGCGTCCGCTGCCGCCACGCATGGCCAGCGCATTCGAGATCATGCGCGACGGCCCGCTCGGCGCCGCCGCATTCAACAACGAATTCGGCCGGCCCTGTCTGGGCGGCTATTTCCGCAGCTACGAGCACGAGACCGGTGAAGCCGGCCTGCGCCGCGGTTACGACAAGCCGATCATGCTCGCTGGTGGCCTGGCCAACCTGCGCGCCGGCGATGTGCTGAAGCGTGCGGTGCAGCCGGGCAACAAGGTGATCGTGCTCGGTGGCCCGGCGATGCTGATCGGTCTCGGTGGTGGTGCGGCCTCGTCGGTCGCCGGTGGCGCATCCAGTGCCGAGCTCGATTTCGCCTCGGTGCAGCGCGACAACGCCGAGATGGAACGGCGTTGCCAGGAGGTGATCGATGCCTGCTGGCGTCTTGGCGACGACAATCCGATCGTCAGTGTGCATGACGTCGGTGCCGGCGGCCTGTCCAACGCGATCCCCGAACTGCTCAACGACGCCGGCGTCGGCGGCGTGATCGATCTGTCGAAGATTCCCTGCGACGACCCGTCGCTGTCGCCGATGCAGGTATGGAGCAACGAGTCGCAGGAACGCTACGTGCTGGCGATCGACCCGGCGGATCTCGCCGGGTTCGAGGCGATGTGCGTGCGCGAGCGCTGCCCGTACGCCGTGGTCGGTGACGCCACCGTCGAACGTCGGTTGCTGCTGACCGATCCGCGTCGCGAGCTGACCGTGATCGACCTGCCGATGGACGTGCTGTTCGGCAAGCCGCCGCGGATGCATCGCGATGCGAAGCGGATCAAGCCGCGCGTCGACCTGCTGCCGGATCTGTCTGGCATCGGCATGGACGAGGCATTGTTGCGCGTGCTGCGCCTGCCCACCGTGGGCAGCAAGAATTTCCTGATCACGATCGGCGATCGCACCGTCGGTGGCCTGAATCATCGCGACCCGATGGTCGGTCCGTGGCAGGTGCCGGTGGCCGATTGCGCGGTGACCATCGCCGACTTCAGCGGCTACGCCGGCGAGGCGATGGCGATGGCCGAGCGCGCGCCGGTAGCGCTGCTCAACAGCGCCGACGCAGCACGGCTGGCGGTTGGCGAGGCGATCACCAACCTGGCTGCAGCGCAGATTGCCAGCCTCGGCGAGATCCGGCTGTCGGCAAACTGGATGGCGGCCGTCAATCATCCGGGTGAGGACGCTGCGCTGTTCGATGCGGTGAAGGCGATCGGCATGGAGCTGTGTCCGCAACTGGACATCTCGATTCCGGTCGGCAAGGACTCGCTGTCGATGCAGACCGTGTGGCAGGACGGCGCGACCGCACAACGTACAGTTTCGCCGGTCTCGCTGGTGATCACCGGCTTCGCGCGCGTCACCGACGTACGCCGCACGCTCACTCCGCAGCTGCGGCTCGATCGCGGCAACTCCGAGCTGTGGCTGATCGACCTGGGTGCCGGGCGCGACCGTCTCGGCGGCTCCTCGCTGAGCCAGGTGTTCAATCGCAGCGGTGGCGTCCCGCCGGACCTGGACGATGCGAAGCGGCTGAGAGCGCTGTTCGAACTGGTGCAGGAAGCAAATGCGGGCGGCTTGTTGCTGGCCTACCACGACCGTTCCGACGGTGGTGTCATCACCACCCTGCTGGAGATGGCATTCGCCGGCCACTGTGGTCTGGAGATTCACCTGGACGGCTGGGCCGAGGCGGCGCTGCGTGCGCTGTTCAACGAGGAGCTCGGCGCGGTGATGCAGGTGGCCGAGGCGAACCGCGAGGCGTTCGAGGCCTTGCTGGTCAAGTACGAGCTGGCTGGCATGAGCCATCGCATCGGCCGGCCGAAGGAGAAGCTCGGCATCAAGCTGTTCCTTGGTGGCGACACCTTGTTCAAGTGGAACTGGGTCACGCTGTTCAAGGCGTGGAACGAGACCAGTCATGCGATGCAGCGTCTGCGCGACAATCCGCTCAGTGCCGATGCCGAGCAGCAATGGCGGCTCGACGATGCCGATCCGGGCATCACGCCGAAACTCAGCTTCAACCCGGCCGAGGACATCGCGGCGCCATACATCACCGGTGGTGCGCGTCCGCGCATCGCGGTGCTGCGCGAGCAGGGCGTCAACGGTCAGGTCGAGATGGCGGCGGCGTTCACCCGCGCCGGTTTCGATGCGGTCGACGTGCACATGTCCGATCTGGCCAGTGGCCGTCACAAGCTGGCCGATTTCCGTGGCTTCGCTGCCTGCGGCGGTTTCTCCTACGGTGATGTGCTCGGCGCCGGTCGCGGCTGGGCCACTTCGATCCTGTACAACGAGATGCTGCGCGCGCAGTTCGCGGCGTTCTTCGCGGACGAGACGAAGTTCGCTCTCGGTGTGTGCAACGGTTGCCAGATGATGGCGCAGCTGAAGGAGATCATCCCCGGCGCGCAGCACTGGCCGAAGTTCCTGCGCAACGCGTCGGAGCAGTACGAATCGCGCCTGGTCACGCTTGAAGTGCTCGATTCGCCAAGCATCTTCTTCAAGGGCATGGCCGGCTCGCGGATTCCTGTGGCAGTGGCACACGGCGAAGGCCGGGTCAGCTTCCCGCAGGCATGCAGTCCGTCCAAGTCGAACGCTGCGGTGCGCTTCGTCGACAACCGCGGCAAGCCGACCGAGAACTTCCCGCTCAACACCAACGGCTCGCCCGGTGGCCTGGCCGGCTTCACCGCTGCCGATGGCCGCGTGACGATCATGATGCCGCACCCCGAACGCGTGTTCCGCAGCGTGCAACTGAGCTGGCATCCGGACAACTGGGGCGAGGACTCGCCGTGGATGCGCATGTTCCGCAACGCCCGCGTGTGGTGCGGTTGATCGTCACTCGCGTGATGCGGCGCTGAGCGATGGCCCGGCGCCCGTGGCAAGCGTGGAACTTGTCATGGCCGATGCTGGCATGGACCGTGTTGCTGGCCTCGCTGCCCTGGTGGCTCGGTCTGCCGCTGCTGCTTGCGCTGGCGGCAGTCCTGCTTGTGCTGCCGCAGCGCTTGATCGAGCACGTGCCAATGATCCGCCGCAGCCTGCGCTGGGGGTTGCCTGGCGTGCTCTTTGGACTGCAGCGGGCACTGGGTGGTGATGCCTTTGCATGGGGCGCTGCGCTGCTCGGTGCACTGGTCGGTTATACCCTGCTGGCCGGCCTGGAGGCATGGCTGGATCGGGGGCATGGCCATGTGCCGGTGACTTCGGCATCCACTTCGGCCGAATGGCCTGAGCTGGCGCTGGCATCGATCGGGCCGACTGCTGACATCATCGAACTGCAGTTGCCCGCGTGGCAGCCGGGTGATGCCGGACTGACCGATCCGTGCGACGGCAGCAGCGTCTGCCATCAAGCAGGCGGCTATCGTTTTGCCGGTGATCGCGTGATTGATGGTGTCGGCCCACATGTCGCCTTTAGTCCGGCGGGACGCTGGTTTGTCGCGCGGATGGCTCATGATCGCGGTGTCGTGCTGTGGGATCGCGAGCGCGACCGGCAGCATCACCTGGAAGGCTGGCAGTTGTGTGGCTGGTATCGCGAACAACCGTGGTTGGCACGACGCGATGGCGAGATGCCGCTGGCGCTCTCGGCCGTGCTGGGACACGACGATGAGAATCGATTGTCGCAAGGCTGACGATCACTGCCATGTCGACAAAGTTTTCCGGACTTTTGTTGCCGAACTGTTTTCCCGCCACGCGTCTCCGCGCATACTTGCGCGATGGATATTTCCGCCAACCCGCGCTCTCCGTTCTCGTTGGCGCTCAGTGTCATTGTGGTATCCGCCGACAGTGGACCGGCATTGCGCGAGTGCGTGCGCCAGCTGCTGGCCAGCAGCCAGTCGCTGGAGTTGATCCTGGTCGACAACAACTCGCGGGATGGCGTGCCGTCCGCGATCGAGCGGGCCCATGCGCATGACGCGCGGCTCAAGGTGCTCTACAACCATCGGAATATCGGCTTCGGCCCGGCAGTGAATCTCGCCGCCAGGCAGGCAAGTGGTCAGGCATTGCTGGTGCTCAATCCCGATTGCGTGCTGCAGGAAAGCGATCTGCAGCGGTTGCTGGGCCTGCTTGCGGCGAGACCGAAGGCCGGCCTGATCGGCGCGGTGGTGTGCGATGCCGATGGCCGTCCCGATCCCGCTTCCTGGCGGCGCGATCCGCTGCTGCGACGCTCGCTCAACAGCCTGCTCGGCCGCTCTGGCGAGACGGTCAACATGGAGCAGGAGATTCCTGCCGAAGTGATCGAAACCGAGGCGGTCTCGGGTGCCTTGATGCTGCTGCCGCTGGCGATGTTCCAGCGGCTGGGCGGTTTCGACGAGGCGTATTTTCTGCACTGCGAGGATCTGGACCTGTGCCGTCGCGTACGCGACATCGGCTATCAGGTATTGCTGGCCGGTGACGTCCGTGTGCATCACGGCAAGGGCAGTTCTAGCCGGCACCGCCCGGTGTTCGTCAGCCGGCACAAGCACCGCGGCATGTGGCGCTGGTTTCGCAAGCATGATCCGGCCGCACGCAATCCACTGGTGGCCGCTGCGGTATGGCTGGGGATCTGGGCGCATTTCCTGCTGCAGATTCCCGGTCAGTTGTGGCGGCGGTTGCTGCGCCGATGACGGCGTCGCGTCGGATCACCGTGCTGGCGACGATCGGTCTGCTGGCGATGACCGCGGTATGGGGCTCGACCTTCGTGCTTATCAAGGACGTGGTCACGCGCATGACGGTGGCGGATTTCCTGGCCGTGCGTTTCTCGATCGCCGCGTTGGCGATGCTGGCGCTGTTCGGCCGCCCGGTGCTGCGACTTGGTCATCGCCAGATCGCGCGTGGCCTGCTGCTGGGTCTGGTGTACGGCATCGGCCAGCTGCTGCAGACATGGGGGTTGTCGCTGATCGCGCCCAGTGTCAGCGGTTTCGCCACCGGCATGTATGTGGTGTTCACGCCGATCCTGGCGATGTTGCTGCTGCGTCAACGCATGGCTGGTGTGGTGTGGCTGGCGGTGCTGTTGTCCACTGCCGGACTGGCGCTGCTCTCGCTCAATGGCGTCTCGGTCAATTTCGGGGTGTGGCTGACGCTGGCCTCGGCCGCGCTGTACGGCCTGCACATCGTCGGGCTCGGTCAGTGGTCGCGCAAGGGCGAGGCGTTCGGCATGTCGGCGGTGCAGATGGTGGCGATTGCCGTGGTCTGCCTGCTCGCCACCGCACCACACGGACCCATGTTGCCACCGGATCGCAACGCGTGGTTCGGCGTCTTGTATATGGCACTGGTCGCCGGCGCCGGTGCGATGCTGATGCAGACATGGGCGCAATCGCACCTGCCGGCCACCCGCGCGGCGATCGTGATGACCACCGAGCCGGTATTTGCCGCCGTGTTTGCGGTGATGCTCGGCAGTGACGTGCTGAGCTGGCGCATGCTGCTCGGCGGCGGCCTGATTCTCGCGGCGATGTATCTGGTGGAATTGATGCCGCAGCGTGTCGCGTTATCCGCCGAGGCGGTGCATCACGAAGTGTGAGACCGCTCGATCTGGCAGAACTCCTGCATTCAGTCTGTCTCGGGCGTCGTTGCGCCGGATTGCAGGACGCTGTACAGCAGATAGATGACGACAGCGATATTGGTCGCCAGCACGACCAGTCGGATTCCGCTGAAGCGAAGCATGACCTCGTAGAGCTCCAGCGGTACCAGCGAGCCGGTCACGAGCGCAGTGAACCATTGCGCCCAGCGCATGCGCAGCCACAGGCCGGTGCCTTCGATGGCGAATAATGCGGCATAGGCCAGTGCCACGATGCCGACCGCGACGAACTTGCGGGGACCCATCGCGGTCAGCAAGTCGACCAGTCGCCAGCGCAGTTGGTTGCTGTCGGCCAGCGAAAGATGCTCCAGCCAGTGCACCATGCGCTCGAAATTCTGCTGGTGATCCAGATGAAACGCGGCGATGGCCACCAGCAGCAATCCGACGGACTTGGCCCCCTTGTAGATCGCGATGGCACGCAAGCCGACAGCATGCGTGCGCGTGCTTTTCGCGGGCGGCTCGATTCGGGATGTGCTGGTGGTAGTGCTGGGCATCGTCGCGGATCCGGGAGACCGTGCAGCCGATGATTGCCTGCGACCCGTGAATGTTCGATGCATTGCCACGGGCTAAACCCGTGTCAGCGATCGGCGCGTGGCTGCAGCGCGATGCGCACCAGGTAGATGATGATCGCCACGTTGCCGACCAGAGTGGCCAGCTTCAGCCAGCCGAAGCGGTGCAGCGTCTCGTAGAGTTCCAATGGAATCAGCGAACCGGTGGCGATCACCGTGAACCATTCCGCCCAGTGCTTGCCCAGCCACAGGCCGATTCCTTCGATGGCGAACAGCACGGCATAACCCAGCGCGACCAGGCCGATGGCGACGAACTTGCTCGGGCCGAAATCCTGCAACAGGCCGACCAGTTTCCAGCGCAAGCCGTTGCTGTCGGCCAGGGAAAGATGTTCCAGCCAGTGCACCAGCCGCTCGAAATTCTGCTGGTGATCCAGGTGAAACGCCGCGACGGCGACCAGCACCAGGCACAGGGTCTTGATCATCTCGTACACCGCGATGATGCGCAGCCCGGGATGGCGCTGCGCAGGCAGGGTGTTCGGGGTGACAGGGAGGCTGGCGGTGATGCTGTCGGATTCGGACATGGGGGATGGGCAGGCAGGCAAGCTGCCTATTGTGCGCGCCCACGCGCGAATGGCCAATGCGTGGCGGATCTGCGTGTGCGGAGCCCACGCCTCCGCCAAGGGCAAGCCGGTGATTCCGCGGATATCAGCAGCAACGCCCGCCGGCGCCCTTGTAGCGAGCTTCCTGCCGCTCGCGGAAGAACTCCTTGTAGCTCGGCACCTTGCGTTCGGGATGGTGCTCGCGCAGGTGCTTCACGTAGGCGTCGTAGTCGGGTATGCCGCAGCACAGGCGGGCGGTTTGCACCGCCCACTTGCGCACGGACTGAAAGGTCGCGTTCATCACGTCATGCTCAGCCGGCCACGCTGCCCAGTGCCACGTAGGGCTCTTCGTGCGCGGTCGGGTGGCTGGTCTGCCAGGCCTGGATCAGAGCACGCAGGCAGAACAGCAGCATTGCCACGATCAGCGCCATGAACAGGCCAGTCAGCGCCATGTCTACGTAGTTGTTGGTGATGATCTGCTGCATGGCGGCCGGTGTCTTGGCCGGGGCCAGCAACTGGCCCTGCTGCAGCGCGGCCGAATACTTGTTGGCGGCCGTGGTGAAGCTGATCGGGCCGACCAGCTTTTCGTAGCCGGCGGTGAGCGTGCAGACGATCAACCAGATCGCCGGGATGCCCGGCACCCACACGTAGCGCTCACGCTTGAGTTTCACCACCACCACGGTGGCGAGCATCAGCGCGATCGCGGCAAGCATCTGGTTGGCGATGCCGAACAGCGGCCACAGCGTGTTGATGCCGCCGAGTGGATCAACCGCGCCCTGGTACAGGAAGTAGCCCCACAGGCCCACGCAGATCGCGGTGGCGAGCAGGTTGCCGGCCCACGACTCGGTGGCCTGCAACGGCTTGTGGATCAGCCCGGCGATCTCCTGGATCATGAAGCGGCCGACACGGGTACCGGCATCGACCGTGGTGAGGATGAACAGGGCTTCGAACAGGATCGCGTAGTGGTACCAGAATGCCATCATGCTTTCGCCGGGGATGATGTTGTGCAGCAGTTGCGCCATGCCCACCGCCAGCGTCGGTGCGCCGCCCGCACGACCGAGCACGGTGCTCTCGCCGATGTTCCTGGCGGTCTGCAGCAATTCGTCTGGTGTCACCACGAAGCCCCACTGGCTGATCGTGCTGGCGGCCTGTTCGACGGTGGTGCCTACCAGCGCACCGGGCGAGTTCATCGCGAAGTACACGCCCGGATGCAGCGACGCGGCGGCGATCAGCGCCATGATCGCCACGAATGCCTCCATCAGCATGCCACCGTAGCCGACCAGTCGCGCCTGACTCTCGTTGGCGAGCAGCTTGGGCGTGGTGCCGGAGGCGATGATCGAATGCCAGCCGGAGACCGCACCACAGGCAATGGTGATGAACAGGAACGGGAACAGGTTGCCCTGGAAGACCGGACCGGTGCCATCGATGAATTTGGTCACCGCCGGCATCTGCAAGGTCGGCGCGGCAAGGAAGATCGCCAGCGTAAGCAGCAGGATCGTGCCGATCTTGAGGAAGGTGGACAGATAGTCGCGTGGTGCCAGCAGCAGCCATACCGGCAGCACCGAGGCGCAGAAGCCGTAGGCGATCAGCAGCCAGGCCAGGGCTTTCGCATCGAAGTCGAACAGCGGTGCCAGCGTGGCCGAATCGGCCACGGTCTTGCCGAACCAGATCGAGGCTAATAGAAGAACCAGGCCGATGATCGACACCTCCAGGATCCTGCCCGGGCGGAACCATCGCAGGTACACGCCCATCAGCAGTGCGATCGGGATCGTGGCGGCCACGGTGAAGGTGCCCCACGGGCTGTGCGTTAGCGCCTTGACCACCACCAGCGCCAGCACGGCCAGCACGATCATCATCAGCACCAGCACGCCGAACATGGCCACCACGCCCGGGACAGGGCCCAGTTCCTCGCGCAGCATGTGGCCGAGCGAGCGAGCGTCGCGACGCAGCGACAGGCCGAGGATCATGAAGTCCTGCACCGCACCGGCGAATACCACGCCGAACAGGATCCACAGCGTGCCTGGCAGGTAACCCATCTGCGCGGCTAGCACCGGACCGACCAGCGGGCCGGCACCGGCGATCGCGGCGAAATGGTGGCCGAACACCACCCATTTGTCGGTAGGTACGTAGTCGAGGCCGTCGTTGCGAAGCACCGACGGCGGTGCGCGTGAGGGATCCAGCTGCAGCACCGAGTGTTCGATGAACTTGCCATAGAAGCGATAGCCGATCACGAAGATCGCGATCGAGGCTGCCACCAGCCAGATCGCGTTGATCGGTTCGCCGCGGCGCAACGCAATCACGCCCAGGCAGAACGCGCCGACGATGGCGAGAGCGACCCACATGATCTTGCTGGCCGGGCTCGGCTTCGGAATGGTGGCTTGCATCGGTGGCTTCTCCTCGAACGTATATGGCAAGAGTCGTCCGGTCCGCCACGAGGGTCAATGCCGAAACGGCCGGCGGGGCATTAGCCATTGGTCGAATAGGCCGGTGCGAGCTGTCATTTCTGCGGAGTGCGGCGGGGGTACACTGCCCTCCCTGTCGAGTACAAGGAGTTCGCTATGCGCATCACGGTACGCTACGGTCTGCTCGGTTTCGCTCTCGTCGCCGCCACGCTGCCGGTCAGTGCCGCCGGATCCGGCCAGTTCAAGGATCTGTTGAACAAGGCCAGGCAGTCGACGTCCAGCTCCTCGCAGCTTGGCAGCGGCCTGCCCAACAGCGACATCGCTTCCGGCCTCAAGGAGGCGCTGGCCAAGGGCACCACCAACGCGATCAACAGCCTCGGCCGCAACGATGGCTTCTGGAAGAACGCCAAGGTGCGCATCCCATTGCCTGGCAAGCTGGAACAGGCCGGCAATCTGGCGCGCAAGATGGGACAGGGTGCCAGGGTCGACGCGTTCGAGCTGAGCCTGAATCGTGCGGCGGAGAAGGCTGTGCCGCAGGTGGCGGACATCTTCGGCGATGCGATCCGCAAGATGACCTTGAGTGATGCACACAGCATCCTCACCGGCGGCGACCATGCGGCCACCGATTTCTTCAGGCGTGTCGCCGGTGATGCACTGACCGCACGCATCCATCCGATCGTGGCCAATGCCACGGCCAGCGTCGGCGTCACCGAGAAATATAAGGAGTTCACCGCCGGCAGCGGTGGTGGCATCGGCGGGGCACTCGGTTCACTGGGTTCGCTTGGTGGCGGTCACAAGTCGGGCAGCGGTGGTAGCCCGATCGATCTGGACAACTATGTGACCGGCAAGACGATCGATGGTCTGTTCACCATGATCGGCGAGGAGGAACAGTCGATCCGCCACAACCCGGCTGCACGCAGCACCGATCTGCTGAAGAAGGTCTTCGGCGGCTGAGCGCCGGATTGCCCCTGCCCCCTCATTCCGGCACAGACGGGAATGAGGGGGACACACGCAAGGCTTGCATTCACGCTGTGAAAGCCACATTCAGGAGAATGGACGTTATCCGATGCTGAGGTTCCGATGATCCGCGACATCCTGAAAATGGGCGACCCGCGCCTGCTGCGCATCGCCCCGCCGGTACCCGATGCGATGCTGGGCAGCGCGGAACTCGACGCGCTGATCGCCGACATGTTCGACACCATGCATGCTGCCGATGGCGTCGGCCTTGCCGCGCCGCAGATCGGCATCGACCTGCAGCTGGTGATCTTCGGCTTCGACAGCAACGAACGTTATCCCGATGCGCCGGCGGTGCCGCGCACGATCCTGCTCAACCCGGTGATCACCCCGCTGTCGCAGGACATGGAAGAGGGCTGGGAAGGCTGCCTGTCCGTGCCCGGCCTGCGTGGCGCGGTGAGCCGTTACTCGCTGATCCGCTACGAAGGTATCGATCCGCAGGGTGAGCGTATCGAGCGTACCGCCGAAGGCTTTCATGCCCGTGTGGTGCAGCATGAGTGTGATCATCTGATCGGACGGCTGTATCCCTCGCGCATCACCGATTTCAGCAAGTTCGGCTATCCCGACGTGCTGTTTCCGGGGCAGGACATCGGAGACGACTGATATGCGAGCGATCTGGAAAGGCACCGTGCTGGCTGAAAGCCATGACACTGTCGTTGTCGAAGGCAATCACTATTTTCCAGCTGACGCGCTGAGTCAGCAGTATTTTCGCGCCACGGATCATCAGAGCATCTGCCCGTGGAAAGGCACGGCCAGCTATTACGACGTGATCGTGGATGGCGAAGTGAATGCCAATGCCGCATGGTATTACCCGACACCGAAGGAGGCCGCCCGCGAGATCAAGGGCCGCGTGGCCTTCTGGCGTGGGGTGGAAGTCACCGCGTGATTCGCGCGCGCAGGCGTTGATACGAGGCCATCGATGCATGGATGATGCTGCTCTTTGACGACAGAGTGGCCGATGTCACCGATTGAATCCGTGCTGCCATCGATGACTGACGGGGCACACGCGCAGCCCCCGCAGGCGCGCCGCAATCCCGGCATCGACCTGCTGCGCGGGATTTCCATCCTCTTTGTCATCCTCAATCACCTCGGCCTGCGCATTCCGCTGAAGAAAACCGCGCTGGCCGATGTGCTGCCGCCCTGGTTCCTGAGCCGACTCAACTACAACGGCTATGAAGCCGTGTTCGTGTTCTTCGTGATCTCCGGTTTCCTGATCGCCGGCAATGCGCTGCAACGCTGGGGTGATCTGGAACGGATCGACCTGCGTGCGTTCTACGCGCGTCGCTTCGCCCGCATCGTGCCCTGCCTGCTGATGCTGCTTGCCGTGCTCGCCGTATTGCATCTGCTGGCGGTACCGGACTACACCATCAGTCGCCCGGGTCAGTCGCTGCCGGGTGCGCTCTGGGCAGCGCTCGGGCTGCATCTGAACTGGTACGAAGGGCGCACCGGCTACTTGCCAGGCAACTGGGACGTGCTGTGGTCATTGTCGATCGAGGAAGTGTTCTACATCGGCTTTCCGCTGGTGTCCCTGCTGACGCGTCGGCGCTGGGTGCTGGTACCTCTGCTGGGGCTGCTTGCACTGTCGATGCCATGGACGCATGCCGCCTTGCGCGGCAACGAGATCTGGCAGGAGAAGGCGTACCTGCCGGGCATGTCGGCGATTGCGATCGGCGTGCTTGGTGCGTTGCTGGCAGCGCGCTCCGGCACGCTGCCAGCGCGCGCTGCCGCCTTGCTGGGATGGCTGGGTGCAATCGGTCTGGTGGCGACGACGATCGACGGGGCGTTGATGTGGCATCTGCTGCGCGACGGCTACATGCTGCTGCTGGCACTCTCTGCGCTGTGTCTGCTGCTGGCCTGCGAGCAACGCCAGCGGCACGGAGACTGGCGCCCATGGCGGGCGCTGGACTGGCTGCGATCGTGGGGGCGGCTCAGCTACGAGATCTATCTCACGCACATGTTCGTGGTGACGCCGGCGGTATGGCTGTTCAGGCTTAGCGGTGCGGACTACCGGTATGGCTTGCTGTGGTATCTGCTGGTATTGCCCCTGTGCTGGCTGCTGGGTGTGGCAGTGGAACGCTGGCTGTCGACACCATGCGAGCGTTGGCTGCGTCGCAAGCTGGCCAAACAGCCACACACCGAGCCGCCGGCAACGCCTCCAACAACGGTGGAACTCCCGGTAGCGTAAGCTGCAGAAGGGCGGCTATACGCCCGGGAGAAGTTCGGTGAAGAAAGAAGATGAAACGCACATGCAGATTGTCTCTGCGGATATCAGTTCGGAATCGCTGACCGGGATGGTGATCTTCCGGCCCCACTGCGTATCGCGCACGGGTCGCAACGTGGCCGAAGACAGCAAGACCGGGAACTGGTATGCCTTGCGCCCGGCCGAGGTGCGCAGCTTTGCGCGTGCGTTGCTGGATGCGGCCGATGCGCTGGATCTGAAGACGAAGATGCTGCAGGCGGCCAAGACCGCGACAGGATGACGGATATGCCCGTATGCCTGATATGAAACAGAACACATTCGCGCAGTGATCCGGCGACTGCAGTCGCGTAGCTTCAGATTTCCAGCAGGTCGTGCCCCACGATCAGGCGCCCCTTGAAGTGGGGCGTCACGGCATCACGCCACACCTCATCTGGAATCGGCGGAGAACCGCCGGGCACGAAGTGCGACAACACCAGGGTCTTCACCCCGGCCTCAGTAGCAATGCGGCCCACCTGTTCGGTGGTGGTGTGGCTGGCCAGCAGATGTTCGCGCAGGCGGCTTGCGTTCTGCTCGGTGGCGATCAGCTTGTCCAGTGCTGGCAGGTACATCGCCTCATGCACCAGCACATCGGCGCCGCGCGCGAGCGCCACCAGGTTTTCGGATGGCCGCGTGTCGCCGGAGAACACGATGGAGCGATCCGGGCAGTCGAAGCGATAGGCGAAGGCGGGCGTGACCGGTGGATGCTGCACCAGTGCAGCGGTGACCTTCACCCGCGCATCCTGCATCACCACGCCCGCGGTGGCCAGTTCATGCGGCACGATCAACGGCGCCAGGGGTGGCCGACCCTCGTCAGCCATTCGAATGCGGATGTCGTAGTCGTTCATTTCCAGGAACAACCGCGTCATCTCCTTGAGCGGCGGCGGTCCCCAGGTATCGACCCGGCTGTGCAGCGGTCCCGCCCAGGCCAGCAGCAACAGGTTGCCGTAGTCGGCGTTGTGGTCGGAGTGCTGGTGTGTGATGAACACGTTGCGGGTCGCGCCGAGATCGAGCCCCGCTTTCACCATCTGTCGTGCGACGCCGTTGCCACAGTCGATCACGTAGATCACGCCATCGACCACGATGGCATTCGCCGGCGCGGAGCGGTCCGCTTTGGGCGTCGGGCCACCGGCTGTGCCAAGCAGGATCAGGCGCGAGCGCGCAGCGGGGGCGCTGGCGCGTGCGAACAACGGGAAGGGGCAGGCGAGCGCCGCCAGTGACACGCCCGTTGCGTGCAGCAAGCGGCGACGCGCGTGATCGATCGGGCTGTCGCTTTTTACGGGAGTGCGCATGCATCGCCCTCGGGGATCCGAGGGTCGACTATGTCGCGATCGACAGGGTGAGTAAAGCCGTAGTCAGCCGCGATAGCGATTGATCGTGTCGCGCAATTCCTGTGTCGCGGCACGCGCGGCCTGTGCGTAGTCCTCGCCGTTGCCGGCGTAGAGAATCGCGCGTGATGAGCTGATCAGCAGGCCATTGCCGTCAGGCGTGCGGCCGTTGCGCACCACCGCTTCCACATCGCCACCCTGCGCGCCAATGCCGGGCACCAGCAGCGGCATGTCGCCGACCAGCGCGCGTACTTCGCCGAGCTGCTCCGGCCAGGTGGCGCCGGTGACCAGGGCGCAGTTGCCGTGGCTGTTCCAGTCGCGCGCGATGATCCGAGCCACGTGCTGGTACAGCGGCATGCCGCCCACGTCGAGATCCTGCAGGTCGGCGGCGCCGGGGTTGGAGGTATGACAGAGCAGGATCACGCCCTTGTCGGCGCGATCGAGGAACGGCTGCACCGAGTCACGACCGAGGTATGGGTTCAACGTGACCGCATCGGCCCGATAGCGGTCGAATGCCTCGCTGACGTAGTGCTGTGCGGTGCTGCCGATATCGCCGCGCTTGGCGTCGAGGATCACCGGTACGCCCGGATGCTTCTGGTGGATATGCGCGATCAGCCGTTCCAGCGCGTCTTCCGCACGCAGCGCGGCGAAGTGGGCGATCTGCGGCTTGTAGGTGCAGACCAGATCGGCGGTGGCATCGACGATGGCGCGGCAGAATTCGAAAACCGCATCTGGATCGCCGCGCAGATGCGCGGGGAATTTGGAGGGTTCCGGATCGAGACCGACGCAGACCAGTGAGTCGTGGTTCTTCCAGGCTTGCTGCAATGACTGCATGAAGTGCATCGTGATCTCCGGTCGAGAAGCGAGGAAAAAGGAGTGAGAGAGAGCTTGCAAGCTGTCGCCTTCTCTTGCTTCTCATTCCGCTTCCCTCACTCCTGCTCTCAAGCCAGCTTCTTGTACTTCACCCGATGCGGCTTGGCGCCTTCATCGCCGAGACGACGCTTCTTGTCGGCCTCGTACTCGTTGTAGTTGCCGGGGAAGAACTCGACGTGCGAATCGCCTTCGAACGCGATGATGTGGGTGGCGATGCGGTCGAGGAACCAGCGGTCATGCGAGATCACCATTGCACAGCCGGGGAACTCCAGCATTGCGTCTTCCAGTGCGCGCAGCGTCTCGACGTCCAGATCGTTGGACGGCTCATCGAGCAGCAGCACGTTGCCGCCCTGCATCAGGGTCTTGGCCAGATGCAGACGACCGCGCTCACCACCGGAGAGCGTGCCGACCATCTTCTGCTGGTCGACGCCCTTGAAGTTGAAGCGGCCGATGTACGCGCGCGACTGCAACTCGTACTTGCCTATGGTGATGATGTCGGCACCGTCGGACACTTCCTGCCAGACGTTCTTGTTCGGATCGAGCGAGTCGCGCGACTGGTCCACATAGGCCAGCTGCACGGTGTGGCCGAGCTTCACCTCGCCGCTGTCCGGTGCTTCCTTGCCGGTGATCAGCTTGAACAGGGTGGACTTGCCGGCACCGTTGGCACCCATCACGCCAACGATGGCACCCGGCGGCACCTTGAACGAGAGGTCGTCGATCAGCAGGCGATCGCCGAACGACTTGCTGACGTTCTTGAACTCGATCACCTCCTGGCCCAGGCGCTCGCCCGGCGGGATATACAGTTCGTTGGTCTCGTTGCGCTTCTGGTATTCGACCGAGTTCAGTTCCTCGAAACGGTTGATACGCGCCTTGCCCTTGGACTGGCGACCTTTGGCGGCCGATCGCACCCACTCCAGCTCGCGTGCGAGGGCTTTCTGGCGGCCCTTTTCGGCGGCTTCTTCGCGGGCAAGACGCTCGCTCTTCTGCTCCAGCCAGTCGGTGTAGTTGCCCTTCCACGGAATGCCGCGGCCGCGATCGAGTTCGAGAATCCACTCGGCGGCGTGCTCGAGGAAATAGCGGTCATGGGTAACTGCCACCACGGTGCCGGGATAGTTCTGCAGGAACTGCTCCAGCCAGTCCACTGACTCGGCGTCCAGATGGTTGGTCGGTTCGTCGAGCAGCAGCATGTCCGGCTTGGACAGCAGCAGGCGGCACAGCGCGACGCGGCGCTTTTCGCCACCGGACAGCGGGCCGATCTTCGTTTCCCACGGCGGCAGGCGCAGCGCATCAGCCGCCACTTCCAGCTGGCGCTCAAGAGCGTGCGCGTCGTTGGCGGCGAGAAGGTTCTCCAGTTCCCCTTGCTCTTTCGCCAGCTTGTCGAAATCAGCGCCCTCCTCGGCGTAGGCGGCATAGACTTCGTCGAGGCGCTTCTGCGCGTCGAGGATGACCGAGACGCCTTCCTCGACCGCTTCGCGCACGGTCTTTTCCGGATCCAGATGCGGCTCCTGCGCCAGATAGCCGACCTTGATGCCCGGGGCAGCACGCGCCTCACCCTGGAAGTCGGTATCCACGCCAGCCATGATCTTCAGCACGGTCGACTTGCCCGCGCCGTTCAGGCCGAGCAGGCCGATCTTCGCGCCGGGGAAGAAGCTCAGCGAAATGTCCTTGATGATCTGGCGCTTCGGCGGGACGATCTTGCTGACCCCATTCATGGTGTAGATGTATTGCATGCTGGCTCCGTGGGCATGCGCGTGGCCGGCCCGAGTGGGCGGCCACGCGCAGGGCGTGGGTATCAAACCCGGCATTATAGAGGGTTACGGCCTAGCCCCGGTGACGGCTTTCGGACGACTGGCTGCATTATTTCGAGTTGATCGCCATGCGTTCGTCACTTTTTGTGCCCGTTTGGTCGTCAGCCGTGGCTGCTTCCGCTTAAGGCCCGCTACGCGGCCTCCGCTCAGGGCGTCTGCACGTTCAGCGTCTTGCGGAAAAACGCCAGTGCATCGGCCTGGATCTGCGCATGTACCGCAACGCGGTTGACGCCGGGCGGGTCGCTGCAGATGACCCGTGCGTCCTTTGCCAGCTCGGGCGAGCACGGGCTTAGGAACACCCAGTGATCCGCCTTTGCTACGACCCTGACGCCCGCCAGCGTGGGGATCAGTGGACGCAGGTGTGCGGCATTCTCCGGCGGCAGCAGCACATGGTCATCCTGCCCGTAGTAGAGGAAGACCGGCCGGTCGATCGCCGCAGCGCCGGCTTGGCCGAAGACCAGGCTCAGCGGTGCCATCACGAAGGCTGCCTTGATGCGTGGATCAGCGGTGCTGCCCCAGCGGGTGAGACTGTCTTGCAGCGCAGCTGCGTACTGCCCGATGGTCTGGCCGTGGCTGGCGGCCTCGGCGGTGAGCTGCTTCATGTCGCCGCAGATGTTCGGGTCGTCCGGATAACGGTGGCAGTAGTCTAGAAAGCGCTTGAACTGCGGCACAGCACCCACCAGCAGCAGGCTGGTGTAGCCGCCCGCCGAGAAGCCGGCAACGCCTATGCGATTCGCGTCGATCAGGCTTTTCCAGCGTGAGTCCGCAAGCAGGGTACTGATGGTGGCCTTCACCTGGATCGGTCGACCGACCAGGATTGGCGCATGCCCGACGCCGCTGGTGTCGTGGAAATTGTCCTTGGGATGCTCGAGCGTGGCGACGACGAAGCCATGGCTCGCCAGGTAGGTCGCCAGGTCGTGATGACCCAGATCGGAACCGCCGTTGCCGTGCGAAATCACCACCAGCGGCTTGGTGCCGGGAATCGCCGGCGCGTCGCGGCTGGCGGCGACGTGGTAGGGGCCGACGTCGGTCGTGCCTGTGGCCTGGGTCGATGGGTAGAACACGTAGCCAGGCATCGAGCCGCCGCTGACTGGATCGTGGATGCGGATAGCCTGGAATCCGACGCCGGTGACGGTTCCGGCGAGGAGGGCAAAGGGCAGGAGCAGCAGGGACAGTGCGAGCCAGCGCCAGCGGCGGCGGGTGGGGTGCAAACTAGCCAGCGTCATGCGGTCACCTCCTCGAAGATGGGTCGCGTCAGCCGCCCGTTGGGCAGCCGCATAAAGCCGGCATCATAGCGACTGTGCGAAGCTCAGGCGGTAGGTTTGCGACGCCTGGCTGGCGCTGGCGCCAGCGCCAGGCCTGCCAGCAGCAGATCGAGCAGTTGCGCGAAGGCTGCGTCCTCGCCCGGGCCGCTCCACAGGTGGGCCATGCCGGGGTAGTGGAAACGCGAGGTGGCATCGAAGATCGCCAACGCAGTGGCCCTGGCATCCACCTTGCGGAAATCGCCGCTGGCTACGCCGGCGGCGATGATCGAGATGATCTGCTGCTGGAGGTGCTCGACGTGCTCGCCGATCACCTCGCGTGCATCGGCGGCCAGCGCACCGTAAGTGGCAAACAATTCGGGGTCGCCCAGCACCTTGTCGCGCTTGATCTCGCGCAGCGCGCCCAGCCACTGGCGCAGCCGTGCAGGCGGCGCAGCACGGCTGGCGGCGATCGCCTGCAGCGGGGCGGTGACGCGCTCCAGCCATCCGCGCAGCACGGCATCGCGCAGCGCCGCCTTGCTGGCGAAATGGCGGTACACGCTGCCGTGGCTGACCCCCAAGGCTTGCGCCACATCGACCACGGTGGCTTTGCCGGGGCCGTAGCGTCGCAACACATTCTCGGCGGCGGCGAGGATGCGTTCAGGGGTCAGTGCGGAGTCGTTCATGCCACGGATTCAACCACGTCGCGGCTGGCGTTGACGAGTTCGTCGACCACGTAGCCCAGCGGGATGTGACCGTGCCTGTGCTCCACTGCGCCGCCTTCGAAGTCGATCCAGCCATTGTTGAAGCCATCCAGCATGGCGATGCGCGGACCCGTACGACTGGCCGGCATGCCCTCGGCCTCGAAGCGCGCCGCCCATTGCGTACGCGGCAGCGCGGTCGCCTCGACATCACGCTCGAGCACCGCGGCCAGCGCCTGTGCCATGTCCAGCGGGCTGTAACGCCGGGGGCCTTCCAGCTCGATCAGCCGGCGACCATGCCATGTCTCGGTGAGCGTGGTTGCGATGCTGCGGCCAATGTCGTCGGTGGCGACCATCGGTATCGCGCGATCGAGCGGGTGCAGGCAGCTGACGAGGCGTCCCTCGCGTTGTGCCAGCGCCACGTCCCAGCGCAGGTTTTCCATGAACCACGCGGCGCGCACATGCGCGTGCGGCATGGGCAGCGCGTCGAGTGCATCTTCCAGCAGGTGCAGCTGGGTGATGAGGCCAAGATCACGCTGGTGCTGGGCGCCGATCGAGGATAGTGCGACGACCTTGGGCGGCAACGCCCGGAGCAAGGCGGTGGTGAGTGTCTGCAGCAGGGCGCGCGACTCGGCGAAATCGGGGCTGGGCGCGAAGTTGGCCGGCAGCATGGCAAACACGCCGCCGACGTTGTTGAATGCAGTAGCCAGTGCGCCCGCATCGGACCAGTCGGCAATGGCAATTTCAGCGCCCTGTGCTTCCCAGGCCGCCGCCTTCGCCCTGTCGCGCACGATCGCGCGGACATGCTGGCCGCGGTCCAGCAGGTGCCTGGCGACGGCGCTGCCGACCTGGCCGCTGATGCCCATGATTGCGTACATGTCTTGTGATGCCATGACGTGCATGTGATGTTCCTCGGGTGGTGACGGAAAGGAGGGGCGTGCTTCAGCGCGCGTCGCGCTCGCTGTCGAGCATCGCCATCTGTGCGGCGGCGTAGCGGTCGCCCGCAGCAGAGCCGGGTGGCACGGCACGCTCGATCGCGGCGAGGTCATCTGTGCCGAGTGTTACCTGCAGCGCGCCCAGCGCTTCGTTCAGGCGTTCGCGGCTGCGCGCGCCCACCAGCGGCACGATGTCTTCGCCACGCGCCAGCACCCAGGCGATTGCGAGCTGGGCCACGCTGACGCCGCGAGCCTCGGCCAGTCCACGCAGCACGTCGACCAGCTGCAGGTTGTGTTCCAGGTTCTCGCCCTGGAAGCGTGGCGAGTGCGTGCGGAAATCGCCGGCATGGGTAGAGCGTTCCTTCGACCAGTGGCCGCTGATCAGGCCGCGTGAGAGTACGCCGTAGGCGGTGACGCCGATGCCGAGTTCGCGGCAGGTGGACAGAATGGTGTCCTCGATGCCGCGCGAGATCAGCGAGTACTCGATCTGCAGGTCGGCCACCGGCATGACCGCATGTGCGCGGCGGATGGTCGCCGCGCCCACCTCGGACAGGCCGAGGTGGCGCACGTAACCGGCCTGCACCAGTTCGGCGATGGCGCCGACGGTGTCCTCGATCGGTACGTTGGGATCGAGACGGGCCGGGCGATACACGTCGATGTAGTCAATGCGCAGGCGTTTGAGCGTGTAGGCCAGTGCAGTCTTCACCGCGGCGGGGCGGGCGTCGTAACCCAGCCACGCACCGTCGGGGCCGCGTTGGGCGCCGAACTTCACACTGAGCTGGTAGCTGTCGCGCGGCCGCCCGGCAAGCGCCTCGCCAAGCAGCATTTCGTTGTGACCCATGCCGTAGAAGTCGCCCGTGTCGAGCAGGGTGATGCCGGTGTCCAGCGCAGCGTGCACGGTGGTGATGCTTTCATTGCGATCGGTCATGCCGTACATGTCCGACATGGCCATGCAGCCGAGGCCGAGGGCGGAAACGCGCGGGCCGTTGTGGCCAAGGGTGCGGTGCTTCATCGAAGTCGTCCTGGGGTATGGGCTTGGAGTGCGGGAGTTGGCATGTTAGATCTTGGAATGACAGATTTCAAATTATGTCATTCGATAATGGTCGAGATCGACGCCCGGATCGGGCCGGTGGCTGCAAACACCCGCCGGAGCTACACTTTCCGGCTCCATCCCGCTTGTTACCCGCAGAGGCCCGAATGTTTCCGAAGAACTGCACGATCGCCGGTTATGACGATGAACTGGCCAAGGCCATCGCCGACGAAGGTCAGCGTCAGGAAGACCACGTCGAACTGATTGCTTCGGAAAACTACGCCAGCCCGCGCGTGATGGAAGCGCAGGGTTCCAAGCTCACCAACAAGTACGCCGAGGGTTACCCGGGCAAGCGCTATTACGGTGGCTGCGAGTACGTCGATATCGCCGAGAAGCTGGCGATCGAACGTCTGAAGCAGCTGTTTGGCGCCACCTACGCCAACGTGCAGCCGCATTCCGGCTCGCAGGCGAACCAGGCGGTGTACTTCGCGCTACTCAATCCGGGCGACACGATCCTCGGCATGAGCCTGGCGCATGGCGGCCATCTCACCCACGGCGCCAAGGTCAATATCTCGGGCAAGCTGTTCAACGCGGTGCAGTACGGTGTCGATGCCGATGGCCGGATCGACTATGACGAGGTGCAGCGCCTAGCCACGGAGCACAAGCCGAAGATGCTGGTCGGCGGCTTCAGCGCCTATTCGCAGGTGGTCGACTGGGCGCGCATGCGCCAGATCGCCGATTCGGTCGGCGCACTGTTCTTCGTCGACATGGCGCACGTCGCCGGTCTGATCGCCGCTGGCGTGTACCCGAGCCCGTTGCCGCATGCGCACGTAGTTACCTCGACCACCCACAAGACCCTGCGCGGTCCGCGCGGCGGCATCATCGTGGCCAAGGACGCCGGCGAAGAAATTGAGAAGAAGCTGCAATCGATCGTGTTCCCCGGCATCCAGGGCGGCCCGCTGATGCACGTGATCGCCGCCAAGGCGGTGGCGTTCAAGGAAGCGCTGGAGCCCGAGTTCAAGGCTTACCAGACCCAGGTAGTGAAGAACGCCAAGGCGATGGCCAAGACCTTCATCGAGCGTGGCTACAAGATCGTCTCCGGCGGCACCGAGAACCACCTGATGCTGGTCGACATGATCGGCAAGGACGTCACCGGCAAGGACGCGGAAGAAGCACTGGGCAAAGCGCATATCACGGTCAACAAGAACGCCGTGCCGAACGATCCGCGCAAGCCCTTCGTCACCTCCGGCCTGCGCGTAGGTACGCCGGCCGTCACTACTCGCGGCTATCTGGAAGCGGACTGCATCGAGCTGACGAACTGGATCTGCGACGTGCTGGATGCGCCGGGCGACGAAGCGGTGATCGCCAAAGTGCGTGCAAACGTCACGGCGCAGTGCAAGAAGTACCCGGTGTACGGCTGAGCCCATCGGCATGCATGCCTTGCAGATCGGACTGATCGGCGACCGCAACGATGATGTGGTCGCCCATCGCGCCATTCCGCTGGCTTTGGGGATGACGGCCGATGCCTGCGGCGTGGAGATCGAGCCGACCTGGGTGCCGACCGATCAGGTCGGTGACGGTGCGGCGTTGGCCGAGTTCGATGGCCTCTGGTGCGTGCCGGCCAGCCCTTATTGCAGCATGGAGGGTGCGCTCACCGCGATCCGCGTGGCGCGTGAGCGGCATGTTCCGTTCCTGGGCACCTGCGGCGGCTTCCAGCATGCGGTGATCGAATATGCGCGCAATGCGCTGGGCTGGACCGATGCCGAGCACGCTGAAACGGCGCCGCAGGCGGAACGCCAGGTGATCGTGCCGCTGCTGTGTTCGCTGGTCGAGGTGACCGATGCGGTGCAGCTGGTCGCCGGTTCGCGGCTGGCGCAGGCCTATGGAGCAATCTCGATCGTCGAGGGTTATCACTGCAACTACGGCCTGAGCCCTGATTTTCGTCAAGCGCTTGCCAATGGCCCGCTGCATATCAACGCCGTGGATGATGCCGGCGACGTGCGTGGCATCGAGCTGGACGGTCACCCTTTCTTCGTCGCCACCCTGTTCCAGCACGAGCGCGGCGCGCTGCACGGCCGATTGCCGCCGCTGGTGCGTGCTTTCGTGCAGACGATGATCGACACTTACTGAGCATGCATTGCCCCTTCTGCCAGCACGAAGACACCCGCGTGATTGATTCGCGACTGACCGAGGACGGCAGCACCGTGCGCCGTCGGCGCGAGTGTCCGCAGTGCAGCGAGCGCTTCAACACGTTCGAGACGGCCGAGCTGAAGCTGCCGACGATCGTGAAGAGCGGCGAGCGGCGCGAAGCGTTCGACGAGCGCAAGCTGCGCGTGAGCTTCGAGCGCGCGTTGCAGAAGCGGCCGGTGGCCAGTCATGACGTGGATACCTCGGTGCGTACCATCATCAACGACCTGCGTCGCAGCAGTGAACGCGAGATACCATCGCGCCAGCTCGGTGAGCTGGTAATGCGCGAGCTGAAGAATCTCGATCAGGTCGCCTATGTGCGCTTCGCCTCGGTCTACCGCAAGTTCGAGGACGTGCATGCGTTCCGCGAGGAGATCGAGAAGCTGGAGCGCGACCTGCCGGGACTGGACGAGATGCAGTTGCCGCTGCTGGGTGGCGGCAGGCGCGACAAGTGAGCGCGGGCTGACTGCGCATGGTGACGCTGGATCGCTTCCGCGAACTTGCCATGCAGCTGCCGCAGGCGGAGGAAGTCGATCACTTCGGCACGCCATCGTTCCGTGTACGCGGCAAGATCTTCGCGCAGTTTTCCCGTCGCGATGATCGCGCCATTTTCAAATTTTCCCTCGACGAACTCGATGTGCTGCGCATGTCGGCCGGCGATCTGTTCGAGCCCGACCCGAGCTGGGGCAAGCATGGCTGGACGCATGTACGTATCGCCGCGATGGAAGAGGTCTGGGTGAATCAGTTGTTGCGCGATGCATGGCGGCGTGTCACGCCTAAGAAGATTCATCTTGAGCTGGAATCCGGCACATGAACGTGGCCGCCTTCTCGGCGCTTGATCACGCGCATATGGCGCAGGCACTGCGGCTGGCCGAACGCGGCCTGTTCACCACCCAGCCCAATCCGCGCGTGGGTTGCGTGATTGCACATGGCGCGAAAATCGTCGGCGAAGGCTGGCACCAGCGTGCCGGCGAGCCACATGCGGAAGTGTTCGCGCTGCGTGTGGCGGGTGATCGCGCGCGCGGTGCGACCGCCTACGTGACACTCGAGCCGTGCGCGCATCACGGGCGCACGCCGCCGTGTGCCGATGCCCTGATCGCTGCTGGTGTGAGGCGGGTGGTAGTCGCCGTCGATGATCCGTTCCCCCAGGTGGCAGGGCGTGGCATCGACAAACTGCGTGCGGCCGGCATCGTGGTCGACGTTGGCCTGATGCACGAAGCGGCGCGTGAGCTGAATATCGGCTTCTTCAGCCGGATCGAGCGTGCACGGCCGTGGGTGCGGCTGAAACTGGCGATGAGCCTGGACGGCCGCACGGCATTGGCCAATGGCGAATCGAAGTGGCTCACCGGTGAAGCGGCGCGCGCTGATGTGCAGCGCTGGCGTGCACGCAGCTCGGCGATCCTCAGCGGCAGCGGCACGGTACTGGCCGACGACCCGCGACTCACCGTGCGCCTGTCCGGTGACGAGGAGTTCATGCCGCCACTGCGCGTGATTCTGGACCGTGGCCTGCGCACTCCGGCGGGTCACCACGTGCTGGATGGCTCGGCACCCACGCTGGTGCTGCATGCTGCGGCGGCATTTTGTGCGGACCGACGCTTCGAACGTGTCGAGTGCCTGGCGGTACCTGCGTCCGGTGAGGTGCTCGATCTGCGTGCCGTACTGGCGCTGCTGGCCGGACGCGGCTGCAACGAAGTGCATGTCGAGGCCGGCCCCACACTTTGCGGTGCATTGTTTGCCGCCGGTCTGGCGGATGAGCTGCTGTTGTATGTGGCACCCCTGCTGCTGGGCGACAGCGCCCGCCCGTTGCTGCAGCTGCCCACGCTCAGTGACATGGCGAGCTGCTGGCAACTGCAGCCGGTCGAGCAGCGTCAGCTTGACCACGACTGGCGCCTGCGCCTGCGCCCGCTCTGAGCGCCGACTGTATGCGGCGGTGAACGCTGCATTTCGGTGTACGTCGCCAGCCAGCTCGTGCGTCGGTGCTAGACTGCGTCAGCCGGCCAAACCGGCAAACACCACATAGCGTCTTCAGGGCGGGGCGAAATTCCCCACCGGCGGTAGGTTGAAGGGTTCATCCCCGACAACGAGCCCGCGAGCGCCTTGGTCCGGCCCATAATGAACGATCCGTCATGGAGCAGGGGCCAAGGGTCAGCAGATCCGGTCAGATGCCGGAGCCGACGGTTGGAAGCTGGCTACAGTTTCCTCACAGTCCGGATAAAGAGAAGACGGTCGGATGCGTGGCTTTGCGGCTGCGCGCCGGCCTCATGCCTTGGGGCGTTTTTCGCTTGTTGTTCAACGCGGGAAACGTTTCATGAAATCGAGCTTGTTCATGCGGAACATCGCCCTCCTGCCGGAGGCGTGCTGATGTTTACCGGCATCATCCAGTCCGTGGGTCGCATTGCGCGCCTCGAGCCGCGTGGCGGCGATGTGCGTCTGGCCGTCGATACGGCCGACCTTGATCTCACCGATGTGCAGCTCGGCGATTCGATCGCGGTATCCGGCGTCTGCCTCACCGCGGTCACGCTGGAGCCGCGCGGCTTTAGTGCGGACGTCTCCAACGAGACGCTGTCGCTGACCTCGCTGGGCAAGCTGAAGGCTGGTGACCCGGTGAACCTGGAGAAGGCGCTGCGCCTGGCTGATCGTCTCGGTGGCCATCTGGTGTCGGGTCATGTCGACGGTCTCGGCAAGGTGGTGTCGATCACCCCGGATGGCCGCTCGCAGCGCTGGACGTTCGAGGTGCCCGCGTCGATCTCGCGCTACATCGCCGCCAAGGGCTCGGTCTGCATCGACGGCACCAGCCTCACTGTCAACGAAGTTGCGGGTCATCGCTTCGGCGTCAACCTGATTCCGCATACGGTCGAACACACTGCGTTCCATGTGCGCCGCGTCGGTGATGCAGTGAACATCGAGGTGGATGTGGTGGCGCGCTATATCGAACGGCTGCTTTCCAGCGGCGAGACGCCGCGGCTGGACGAGGCATTTCTGAAGCAGCACGGCTTCGCGTGAACTCCTCTACCGTCATTCCAGCGAAAGCTGGAATCCAGTGCCTTGGTCGATGTGCCGGAGTCACTGGATTCCGGCTTTCGCCGGAATGACGATTTCCCCTATTCCCCCGTTTCCTGGACCTTGCCCATGAGCTTCAACACCATTCCCGAAATTCTCGAAGACATCCGCGCCGGTCGCATGGTGGTGATCCTCGACGACGAGGATCGCGAGAACGAGGGCGATCTGATCATGGCCGCACAGATGGTGCGACCGGAAGACATCAACTTCATGGTGCGCGAGGCGCGCGGACTGGTCTGCCTCACGCTGACCGAGCAGCGCACGCGCCAGCTGGGTCTGCGCCCGATGGTCAGCGACAACACCTCGGCCTACCACACCAACTTCACCGTCTCGATCGAGGCGGCCGAGGGCGTCACCACCGGCATCTCGGCGCATGACCGCGCGCGCACGATCCAGGTAGCGGTGAAGGCCGATGCGAAGCCGCAGGATCTGTCCCAGCCCGGCCATATCTTCCCGCTCACGGCGCAGCCGGGCGGTGTGCTGACCCGCGCCGGGCATACCGAGGCGGGTTGCGACCTGGCCGCACTGGCCGGGCTGGAGCCGGCGGCGGTGCTGATCGAAGTGCTGCACGAGGATGGCTCGATGGCACGCCGTCCCGAGCTGGAAATCTTTGCGGCCAAGCATGGCCTGAAGATCGGTTCGATCGCCGACCTGATCCGCTACCGGCTGGAAACCGAGAAGACCGTGCAGCGCGTCCACGAGGAACAGGTGGAAACCGAGTTCGGCCCGTTCCGCCTGATCGCCTATCGCGATGCGATCCGCTATGGACTGCATTACGCGCTGGTGCGCGGCAAGGTGAATGATGGTGCGCCGGTGCTGTCGCGCGTGCATGTGCGCAATACGTTGTCCGACGTGCTGCATCTCAAGCGCGATGACCTCGGCCTCACCGTGACCTCGGCGCTGCGTCGCATCGCTGACGAGGATCGCGGCGTGCTGCTGGTGCTGTCCGGCGAGGATACGTCGGAAGCCTTGCTGGCCCGGTTGAACCGCCAGCCCAGCACGCAGGCGCCGGAAGAGGCGCAGCAACAGGAGTGGCGTCAGCTCGGTCTCGGCGCGCAGATGCTGGCCGACCTGGGCGTGCACAAGCTGCGCGTGCTGGGTACACCGCGCAAACTGGTGGGTCTGGCCGGGTTCGATCTGGAAGTGGTCGAGTACGTGTAGCCTCGTGTCGAACATGGCCTTGCCACGGCCAAGCCACTACGGCCATCCATACTCACGCTTTCCCATCACTGACGACGCGCCATGTCCGATATCGCCATTCGCCTGATCGCTCCTTCCGGCTACCCGCACGACCGCGCTGCAATGATGCGCGGCGTCGAGCGGCTGCAGGCGGCAGGTTGTGCCGTGAGTGGACTCGATGTGCTCGAACGCACCGAGCTTCGCTATGCCGGTGGTGACGCACAGCGTGTCGCCGATCTCAATGCACTGGCGACCTGTGAGCAGTTGCCGGATATCGCGTTGTCGATACGCGGCGGTTACGGCGCCACGCGGCTGCTGGAGTACATCGATTACGCTGCCTTGCACGAGTGCCTCAGCGGCACGAATACTGTGCTGGTCGGCCACAGTGATTTCACCGCGCTGCAGATGGCACTGTACGCACAAAGTGGGCTGGTCACCTTTGGCGGCCCAATGCTGGGGCCGGACTTCGGCGCCGCGGCCTTCAGCGATTTCACCTGGCAGCACTTCTGGCGCACGGTTACCACGTCGCAAGCCACGGCAAGCTGGAACGCGGGCGGCGAGGCGGAACTGGATGTCGAAGGACCGCTGTGGGGCGGCAACCTCGCGATGCTTTGCAGCCTGCTTGGCACGCCGTATTTTCCGAAGATCGACGGCGGCATCCTGTTCGTCGAGGACGTCGGCGAACCGCCGTACCGGATCGAGCGGCTGCTGTACCAGCTGCACCTGTCCGGCGTGCTGGATCGGCAGCGCGCCCTGCTGCTGGGCGACTTCAGCGCGTGCCGACCCAGTACCTACGACAACGGTTACGACCTCGCCGCCGGGTTTGCCCAGATCAGTCAGCTGACCCGGGTACCGGTGATCGCCAACCTGCCGTTTGGCCACGAGCCGGACAAGTTCACGTTGCCGTTTGGCGTGCCGGCGCGCTTGCGCGTATCCGGTGGTCAGGCCCGGCTGGATTTCCATGGTTATCCCCATCTCGACCGACCGGTGCCGGCCAGCCCGCTCGAAAACCCGTAAAATAGCTGGCCCGCATGGGCTTGCGCCCACAGGAACTGCAATCCATGAAGATCATCGAAGGCGATTTCGCCACGCCGAAAGGCCGTTTTGCCATCGTCGCCGGCCGTTTCAACGGCTTCGTCGTCGAGCCGCTGGTGGCCGGCGCCCGCGACGCCCTGGTGCGTCATGGCGTGAAGGATGACGCGATCGATCTGATCCGCGTGCCGGGCGCGTGGGAGATCGCGCTGGCCGCACACAAGCTGGCGAACTCCGGCAAGTACGCCGCGGTGATCGGGCTCGGCGCGGTGATCCGCGGCTCCACCCCGCATTTCGACTATGTCGCCGGCGAGTGCGCCAAGGGCCTGGCCCAGGCTGCGTACAGCTCCGGCGTACCGGTGGCGTTCGGCGTGCTGACCACCGACAGCATCGAGCAGGCGATCGAGCGCTCGGGCACCAAGGCCGGCAACAAGGGTGCCGACGCGGCGATCGCTGCGCTGGAAATGGTCAACCTGTACGGGAAGCTGTGATGAACCAGCGTCCCGAAGGGATCGACCTCGCCGCGCGTTCGCGCGCCCGTCGCCGCGCGCTGCAGGCGCTGTACGCGTGGCAGCTGAGCGGCAGCCACATGAACGCGGTGATCGATCAGTTCCGCCACGAGCAGGACATGGAAGTGGCCGACCTCGAATACTTCGAGGACCTGTTGCACGGCGTGGAGCGCAACGTTGATGCGCTCGACGCCAGCTTGCGCCCGCACATCGACCGTGAAGTGGCGCAGATCGATCCGATCGAGCGCGCGGCACTGCGCCTGGCCACGTATGAGCTGAAGTTCCGTCCGGACGTGCCGTACCGCGTGATCATCAACGAGGCGATCGAGGTCACCAAGCGCTTCGGCGCCGACCACGGCCACAGCTACGTCAACGGCGTGCTGGACAAGCTGGCCGCCGAGTTGCGTACCGTCGAGAAGCGGGGCTGATGTCTTCGGCCGTGGCCGGCTCACTGTCGGTTGGACTGGTGCCGGTGATCGAGACCGAGCGGCTGCGGCTGCGCGCGCATCGCGCGGAAGATCATGCTGCTTGTACAGCGATCTGGTCCGATCCCGAGGTGGTCCGTTACATCGGTGGCCGCCCGTCCACGGCCGAGGAAGTGTGGAAGCGTCTGCTGCAGTACGTCGGGCTGTGGAGCCTGCTCGGTTACGGCTACTGGGCGGTCGAGGAAAAGCACAACGGTCGCTATATCGGCGATATTGGCTTTGCCGATTTTCGGCGTGACATGCAGCCGTCGCTGCAGGGCATGCTGGAATTCGGCTGGGTGCTGGCGCCGCAGACGCATGGCAACGGCTATGCGAGCGAGGCGGTGGCGGCGATCACGGCCTGGAGTCAGGCGCATCGCCCCGAGCTGCGCGTGGTGTGCATCATCTCGCCCGAGAACCTGCCATCGATCCGGGTCGCCGAAAAAGCCGGGTTCCGGTTGTGGCAGCAGACCGTCTACCACGACAGTCCCACCCTCGTTTTTACCCGCTAGCCAGCATCTCATCGGGCGATCCGTTGATGGAATTCGATCTGATTGAACTGATCCGTCGCCGCACGGCGCAACCGCGTGACGATGTGCGGCTAGGTATCGGCGACGACGCGGCGGTGCTCGCGATGCCAGCCGGACAGGAGCTGGCGGTGGCGATCGACACCTTGGTCGAAGGCGTGCATTTCCCGTGCGGTACGGCTGCTGCCGATATCGGCTGGAAGGCGCTGGCCGTGAACCTGTCTGATCTTGCTGCAATGGGTGCGAGCCCGGCCTGGGCGCTGCTGGCGCTGACGCTGCCCGCGGCCGATGCCGCTTTCGTCGAAGGCTTTGCCGACGGCTTCGCTCAGCTGGCACAGCCGCACCGGCTTGCCCTGGTTGGCGGCGACACCACCCGCGGCCCCCTATGCATCAGCGTGGCGGTACACGGCTTCGTGCCGCCGGCCAAGGCGCTCACGCGTGCCGGTGCGCGCGTGGGTGACGCGGTGCTGGTTACCGGCACGCTGGGTGATGCCGCCGCCGGGCTGCACGCCCTGCAGCATCCGTGGCGCGATGACGATCCGCGCAGTAACCTGCGCGAATTCCTGATCGAACGGCTCAATCGTCCCGTGCCGCGACTGGCTGCCGGTGCCGCGTTGCGCGGGCAGGCGAGTGCCTGCGCCGATATCTCCGATGGCCTGCTCGCCGATCTCGGCCATATCTGCACGGCCAGTGGTGTCGGCGCGGAGATTGAGGCGGTGTTGTTGCCGCGCTCGTCGGCGTTGCTGGACCTGCACGATGACGCGACGGCGTTGCACTTCGCACTCAGCGGTGGCGACGATTACGAATTGTGCTTCACCGTGCCGGCGCAGCGACTGGCCGACGTGCAGGCGGATCTCTCACGGCTCGGTTGTGGCGTGACACGGATTGGCCGCATCGTGGACGGCAGCGGTGTGCGTGTGCGTGGCTCGGACGGCGATTGGTTGAACATGGATCGATCCGGCTGGGAGCATTTCGCTTGAGTGCCAAGAAGACTCTCAGCGGTGAACAGCGCCGCGCGTTGCTGGCTACGCCAGCGGGTTGGCTGGCCTGCGGTTTCGGTTCGGGTCTGACGCCAGTGGCGCAGGGTACGTTCGGTTCGCTGGCGGCGTTGCTGCCATGGCTGCTGCTGCGCGAACTGCCGCTGCCGATCTATCTGGCTGTGCTGCTGCTCGGTTTTGCCATCGGCGTGTGGACCTGCAACGTGGCTGGTCGTGCGCTCGGCGTCGACGATCACCGCAGCCTGGTGTGGGACGAATTCATCGGCCAGTGGATCGCGCTGATCCCGCTGTTGCTGCCTGCGCTGCTGCCGGCCAGCGGATTCTCGTGGTGGATGCTGCTGGCCGGTTTCGTGCTGTTTCGCCTGTTCGACGTGTGGAAGCCGTGGCCGATCAGCTGGCTGGATCGGCATCTGAAGGGTGGCATGGGCGTGATGGTGGACGATGTGGTCGCCGGTGTCTTTGCTGCTGTCGTGCTGTGGCTGACGCTGTCGTTGACACACTGAGGCAGATCCGCTCCGCGTTTACCTGGTGGTCACCGTCCCTGTCTGGTGCAACACCTTGATGACAGCTTCCGCGACCATCTGCGGTTGGTCCAACTGGATATCGTGGGAAGTGTTGTCCACTGACAGCCGTTCGCCGCGCGTGGACGTGGCAACGATCTTCGCCTGGGTCAGGTTGCGAGCAGCCTCCAGTGACTTGCGTACCGCCTGGGGAGCCTCGGCGTAGGTATTGGCCGCGGTCAGCACGACCAAGGGTAACGAGCCATGCTTTTCATCGGGCGATACGGGCTGGCCAAACGCCACGTCATTGTCTTGCAGCTCGGACAGCAAGGTACGCCAGAACGCCGGCTTGGACTTGTAGTCGGCGGTCGCGGCATTGACCTTGTCGCTGGCGAGCGGATTGCCGCCTGCCACACAGCTTCTGAGTTCGGGTGGCGGTGATGCCAGGGCATGCTTCTCGGCGCCGGCCTCGCATTGCCGGATGAAATCGAAGCGCCGCGCATTCATCGCCGTTTCGTCCCTGGCCCAATCGGGTGCGAACGCGGCGATGTCCTGCGCGGGCGGATCGATCAGCACCAGGCCGCTGATGTCCGCCGGATACTGTTGGGCATAGCGGCGAGCGATATTGCTGCCCAGCGACTGACCCACCAGGACCAGGGGTGTCTTCAAGCCCGCGTGGTGTACAAGGTCATGCAGGTCGGATACGTCGGCGTCGAGATCGCGCGGCAGGGGGCCTGCGCTGCTGAAACCGTAACCGGCCCGATCGTACGAACACACTTTGGCGGAAGCCGCGAGCAGCGGCTGCAGTCGGAACCAGGTGGTCGAGTCGGTATGCGAGCCGGCTTCCAGCATCACCGTCCGCGGGCCGCTACCGGTGCAACGAAGATTGAGCTGACGCCCCCGGGCGAGTGGCACCAGTGTGCCCGGTTGCGCGTAGCTGTCGGGGATGCGCTGCGGAGGCACCACGTCGCCAGCGGCAGCCATCGAAACAACACTGATCAATGCCGCGAACATGGCGGCACGACCTACGTCACAGGACTTTCTGTTCAAGATCGTTCTCCCCTTGGCGGACCCCGCTCGGCGAGAGCTAGCGGGCATACGGTGTGTATCGACTCGAAAGTTCGTGGAAAGTTCTCGGAATGGGGGCGCGACAACTTCATGCCGGCGCATTGGAGCGTTGATTGGCGGCGTTGCTGGCCAGTACGGGCAGGCCGCACCTCGGCATTACGATAGATCATCCATGGAGCGAAGCGCGTCGATCTTTATCGATACAGCAGCAAGGAATACGAGACTTGGCTTCTGGCTTTTTCAATCAATGGTTGCGCTCCGTTTCGTAGCGGGCGCAATGTTTTCTGCACGAAGAGGCGCTGCTCGCTGCGCTCAGCGAGCAGCGTCCAGCACGATGCGGTAACGCGCTTTGCCGGCTTCCAGATGGGCCAGTGCCTCGTTGACCTTGGCCATCGGGAACATTTCCACCTGTGGGCGGATGTCATGACGGGCAGCGAAGGCCAGCATGGTGGCGATATCCACCGGCGAGCCGGTGGGTGAGCCGGAGATGTCGCGCTGGCCGACGATCAGCGAGAACGCGGGCACCGGGATCGGTTCCAGCACGGCGCCGACCACATGCATGCGGCCCTTTGGCGCCAGCGTGGCGAGCAGCGCGTTCCAATCCATCGGTACGTTCACAGTCACCAACAGCAGGTCGAGCGTGCCGGCGATCGCCTTGATTGCGGCTGAGTCGCGGCTGGCCACGACGTGATGCGCACCGAAGCCGCGTGCCTCGTCGGCCTTGGCGGCGGTGGAAGTGAATGCCGTGACCTCGCAACCCCATGCCGCGGCGAACTTGATGGCCATGTGGCCGAGGCCGCCGATGCCGACCACGCCGACCCGTGCCGTGGGCTTGATGTCGTAAGCAAGGAAGGGCTTGAACACGGTGATGCCGCCGCACAGTAACGGACCGGCGCTGGCCAGGTCGATGCCGTCGGGGAGCGGAATCGTCCACGCCCAGTGCGCACGCATCTTGTCGGCGAAACCGCCATGGTGGCCGCCGATCGTGGCGACCGACGATGCGCACAGGTTCTGGTCGCCGGACAGGCACTGGCGACAGTGCATGCAGCTCTCGGCAGTCCAGCCGATGCCGACGCGCTGGCCGATGCTCAATCCCTTCGCCTGTGCGCCCAGCGCGGTGACCCGGCCGATCGCCTCATGGCCGGGAATGAACGGGTAGCGTGCATTGCCCCATTCGTTGTGGATCATCGACAGGTCAGAATGACAGATACCGCAGTAGTCCACCGCCACTTCGACTTCCTCGGCCCCGAGCGGACCCACGTCGAACGTGGTCAGTGCGAGGGGTCGACCGGCGGCGCTGACGGCCCAGCCTTTGATCGAGGACATGACGGACTCCGGCGCGAGAGAAAACCCAAGACTACGCCGATGCGTAGGCAGCGACAGCTGCCTTCAGCGCAAGGATTGGACGTGGCGACGCAACTGTTGGCATGCTGGCTGTCTTCCCCGTCATCGGAGCAGCCCCATGCTTTACCGTCGTCTTGGCCGTAGCGGCCTGCAACTTTCCGCGTTGTCGTTTGGCGCCTGGGTCACCTTCGGCAAGCAGGTAGGACGCAGCCAGGCACGCGACCTGCTCGCGCTGGCGCATGATCGCGGGGTGAACTTCTTCGACAATGCCGAGACCTACAACAACGGCGTGGCCGAACAGGTGATGGGCGATGTGCTGGCCGATCTGCGTTTTCCGCGCGACAGTTACTGTGTCTCCAGCAAGGTGTTCTTCGGCGCGTACGACAAACCGCTGCCGACCCAGCGCGGGCTGTCGCGCAAGCACGTGATGGAGGCCTGTACGCAGGCATTGCAACGTTTGCGTGTCGACTATCTGGATCTGTATTTCTGTCATCGTCCCGATCCGGATACGCCGATCGAGGAAACCGTGGCGGCGATGGATACGCTGATTCGTCAGGGCAAGGTGCTGTACTGGGGCACCAGCGAATGGCCAGCCGAGGCAATACACGAGGCGCATCGGATCGCCCGGGAGAATCACCTGTACGCGCCGGTGATGGAACAGCCGGAGTACAACCTGCTGCATCGCTCGCGGGTCGAAGTGGAATATGCACCGCTGTATGCCGCCTATGGCATGGGCACCACGATCTGGTCGCCGCTGGCGTCGGGCTTGCTCAGCGGCAAGTACAACGACGGCGTGCCGGCCGATTCGCGGTTGACCCAGCCGGGCTACGAATGGCTGCGCGAAAGTGTGCTGGGTCATGGCAGCGAACGCATCGACAAGGTGCGTGCCCTGCAGCTGATCGCCGACGAGCTCGGCGTCAGCATGGCGCAGCTGGCGATTGCCTGGTGCCTGCTCAACGAGCATGTTTCGACGGTGATGCTCGGGGCCAGCCGGCGCGAACAACTGGAGCAGAACCTGGCGGCGCTGGATCTTTTGCCACGGCTGGACGCCGGCATCGCGCGGCGCATCCTGCAGGTGGTCGGCGCTGCGGATTGAGCGGCTGGAGCAGGGCATCGCACGGGATGGTTGACAGTTAAATGAGAATCATTATTATTTGAACGTCGCCCACTTCCTGCGGAATCCGCCATGTCGACGTCTGTTCTCTCGCTGACCCCATCATTGCAAGCTCTGGCAGCACGGCGCCGGTCCGCATCCGCGCCGGGCATCGCAGCGGCCACGCGGCATGTCACCAGCCAGTCGCTGCTGGCTGGTGGCCGCGAGCTGGTGATCCAGCACCAGGGTGGCGAGTACCACCTGCGGCTGACCCGCAACGACAAGCTGATCCTGACCAAGTAAATGCGCCATGCGGGCGGACTAAAGAGGTCGCATGCGCGATAGATGTCCGTCTTGCTTGTGCTTTCCCTACTGCCTTTCGCCAGCGCTGCCTGACGGGCGCCAGCCGGGCTCCGTCTCGGAGGTGCCTGTGTTTGGTTGGTTCACTTCAACGTCGTCGCTGATCTGCCATTCCTGCCGCGCTGTGCCAGCACAGCGCCGGTGGTTGTGCATGTCGCCAGAGCGGTTGGTACGCCAGTTGCCCTTGCTCGGTTGCGTGCTTTACGTGCCCAGGCGACCGACCGCGCTGGCCACGGAGTCCTGCATCAGCGGTGTTCTGCTGGCACATCGTGAGCTGGCGCCCTTGCTGTTAACCCGTTCGCTTGCCGCGGCCAGCGCGATTACCGAGGATGGCCCGCGCGAATGGCTGGAATGTATGGACGACCAGGGCCAGCTGCATGCGCGCCTGCATTTGCTGCCCGACACGGACTACCTGGCATGGGACGCCTTGCTGCAATTGGCCGACATGGAAGCGCCGACCATGCTGCTGCATGGGTATCGCAGCTTCCAACCGGGCGAGGCACGTCTGGTTTCCTTCCGTCATCGTGAACTGGCCGGCTTGAGCGTGCTGGAAGCAGCGCAACCGCAGGCAATTTCAAATCTGGGACGGCAGATGGCGAAAAGGATTGCTCAGGCCGAAGCGATCGTGTTGCAGGGAGCAGCGTAATGATGGCGCCTCGCCCGATCCGGCGCGGCGCCGGATCGGGCGACGCAGCAGCAATCGGCATGCCGGGCCTTATGGTGCGGGTGCAGGCAACGGCGTGCGCTCGAGTTCGATGAGCGCGGCAAGTTGCTCCAGTGCAGGCTTATGCTTCATTTCCAGCAAAAACTGCCAGCTTGCCAATACCCGCCGATACAGCAGCAGGCGCGCCGCCGCAATGTCGCGGCCGGGCCTTGGCGGTTTCGGCGGTGGCTGCTTGCCTGCCTGCGCGGGTGCTGTTTCATCTTCATCGCTATCGGATGAGGAGTCTGGCATCAAACCCAGCACGACGATGGCGGCGGCTCTGACTTTTTCGTCGGCGGATTTTTTCGCCCAGGCCAGGATCGCCTGATAGCGACGGCCGTCCCAGCTGGCGATAACTTTTGCCCGCGCCGGATCGAAGGTCGCCGGGTCGGCATAGCCGCTTTCGTAGTAGGCGAACAAATCCGGATCGATCGCGCTGGCCGGGTTGGTCGCGGACTCATCGCCCATGCTCCGCGCTGCTGTGGCTGCTTCCCGGAAATTCGCCAGGTCGCGCTCGTACGCCTGCACTGGCGCGGGCAGTTTCGACAACTCGCCTATGCTGAGCGCGTGCTGCCATGCCGGCTCGATCGTCTTGCCCCAGAGACTGCCAATCAGCATCTGATCGTTCATCTCCGCGTTGGTATCGCCGTCGGGATATCTACGTGCACGACTACTGGGTGAGCGCGTTGGCTGCGGTCGTATCGCTGATTCGAGTCCACTCTGCGGGGCATGGAGCAGATCTTTCAGGTTCGGATTGGCCTGCATCATGCGTTCCGCGTAGTGGCGAAATTCCTCGGCGCGCGCCTGCAGCGCCGCATCGGCGATCTGCGGAGCTGCACCGTCCATCGCCTGTCGGAAATGCGCCAGCGCTGGCTTGACCGTGGCGGCAACGTCGGGCGCACGCTCCATGCGTTCGATCGTCTGCGCCCAGTCCGCAAGGTATTGCTCCGAGGTCGAGCGTGGTTTGTCGATTGTCTGATCGACCTGTACGGCCTGTACGTGAGCGTCGTAAAACGATGCACGCATCGGCAGCTTGCCGGGCTTGAGGGTGAATACGTCCAGGCCGGTCAGGTTTTCCGGCATGTAACGCTCATAGCCTGCCCATCGATCCGCCGACACATCGGACGTACAGCCCGAGGCGAAGGATTGATCGTCCGTCGCGGTGAAGCCTGCGGTGGTTGGCAACCTCGAGGGATGGCTGACCGGGCGGGCCCAGCCGGGCGGCTTGGCGAACCACGCCGGGTCGGCGGCTTCTTCGCGTGGCAGACCCAGGTAGTGGAAGCCACCCGAGAAGCACTGGCTCATGACGAATACCACCCATCCTCGGCCGAGGCCCGCAGACAGCCAGCGGCGAAGTTCGGCGACGCCCAGGGTTTCCGAGTAGCGGTAGTCGCGCCAGCCGTAGGGAATGGTCGGATCACGGTTCCAGCCCCACAAGCTGATGATGCTTTCGCCGGGCGAGTCTGCCGAGGGGCCGCCGTGGTCGCCGACGAACAGATAAAGCGTGCCGCCCTGCTTGACCGCGGGAAGAATCTCGTCGCGGAAGGCGCGTGCGATCTCATCGTGCCGGGCAGGCCGATTGTCCGGTAGCGCGCCGGCCATCCAGGTGGTGATGTCGCGGCCTTTCTCGTCCTTGCCGGTCTGCTCGACATCAAACAGCACAGGGGGCTTCCCGCTCTGGTTGCCCGCACCAAAGAACGTCCAGATCGACTTGTGCGGATAGTGCGCACGCAGATAAGTCACATAGGCGCGTGCCTGCAGATATTGCGAATAGTGGTTGCTGGCCGGATTGCCTCCCCCGGAAATCACCACGAAGGCATCCGTGGCCTGTGCGCTGCATGCGCTGCCGAGCAGGAGCGACAAGGTCATCAAAAGCAGCATCAGCGAGCGGCGGCGGGTAATCCATGAGTTGCGCACGATGGAGCGTCCAGTCATTGAACTTGCGGAACGTTAAGCGCGGATATGTGTGGCTGGCAAGGACGCCTGCCATGCGGCGATTTCCGGACCAGCGGTCGTGACCGCCTGCGGTGTCCTGTCCGTTTGTCCGTGGATTGTCCGCGGACACTCGATCTGCTTGAGACAGTCAGGTCAAGTTATTGAAAATATTGTGATATCCACGATGATTCATGGCTGGCATACGGATTGCAAAGACCTCTGTGCAACCGCGCTGTCCGCGGCCAGGAACGGCATGATGATTCGCGATACTTCTGCACAAGACCGCATAGTCGAGGTCAAACCCAACCGCAAGCGCCGGCTGATCCTGCTGGGCGTCGGCATTGCCGTGCTGGGACTGCTGGCATGGCTGGCCCCGGGCATTGGCAGGCTGTTTTCCGCATCCGCTTCGGTCAGCAGTTCTCGGCTGGCGTTTGCCACCGTTGAACGTGGTCCGTTCGTGCGCGACATCGCTGCCGAAGGCAAGGTGGTTGCGGCGGTCAGTCCCACCTTGTACGCCACCTACGGTGGCGCAGTGACGCTGCAGGTGCATGCAGGCGACACGGTGAAGAAGGGGCAGGTGCTCGCCGTGGTCGACAGCCCGGAGCTGCACAACAAGCTGGCACAGGAGCAGTCCAAGGCCGATGCGATGCAGGTCGACTATCTGCAGGCGCAGGTCGATGCACGCACCAAGCGCAGCGATCTGCAGAAGGCGTACGACAACGCGCAGATCGACGAGAAGAGTGCGGCAACCACGCTGGACCGCACGCAGAAGGCGTTCGCCGCAGGCGCGGCCAAGGGCATCGAGGTCGACCAGGCCAAGGATGTGCTGGAAAAGGCGCGCATCACGCTGGCGCATGCCCAGTCCGATCTGGGCATGAACAACGACAGCCTGAAGTTCAACATCCAGTCGAAGAAACTGGCCCATGACAACCAGATGCTGGTGGTGCAGGACCTGCAACGCCAGGTCGACGACCTCAACGTGAAGTCGCCGGTGGATGGCCAGGTCGGCCAGCTGTTCATCGCCGAACGCGCCACCGTCGCGAAGGATGCCCAGTTGCTCAGCGTGATCGACCTGTCCGCGCTGCAGGTGGAGATGCAGGTGCCCGAGAGCTTCGCCCGCGACCTCGGCATCGGCATGTCCGGCGAGATCAGCGGCAACGGCAATGTCTGGAAGGGTCTGGTCAGCGCAATCTCGCCCGAAGTCGTCAATGGCGAAGTGGCGGCGCGGCTGCGCTTCGACGGCCAGACCCCGAAGCAGTTGCGCCAGAACCAGCGCCTGTCCGTGCGCGTGCTGCTGGACAAGCGCGACAACGTGCTGACCGTGCAGCGCGGCTCGTTCGTCGACGAATCCGGCGGCAGCTATGCCTACGTGGTGCGCAACGGCATCGCCACCAAGACCCCGATCCGCGTCGGTGCCAGCAGCATCGACAAGGTGGAGATTCTCGATGGCCTGAAGGAAGGCGACCGCATCGTCATCTCGGGTACTGACAGCTTCAAGAACGCACAGACGGTCGCGATCAGCAACTGATTTGTGCAGTGACACCAGATCGGCGTTTTCCCGATTTCCGATTCCAACCACCGAGGAACAACCATGCTGAAGATGACCCACCTGTCCAAGGTCTACCGCACTGAAGTGGTGGAGACCTATGCGCTGCGCGATTTCAACATCGACGTGAAGGAAGGCGAGTTCGTCGCCGTCACCGGTCCGTCCGGTTCCGGCAAGACCACTTTCCTGACCATCGCCGGTCTGCTGGAAACCTTCAGCGGTGGCGAGTACCACCTCGACGGCATCGAGGTGAGCAACCTCAATGACAACGCCCGCTCGAAGATCCGCAACGAGAAGATCGGCTTCATCTTCCAGGCCTTCAACCTGATTCCCGACCTCAACGTGTTCGACAACATCGAAGTGCCGTTGCGCTATCGCGGCATGAAGGCCGCCGAGCGCAAGCAGCGCATCATGGAGTCGCTCGAGCGCGTCGGTCTCGCGTCGCGCGCCAAGCATTACCCGGCCGAACTGTCCGGTGGTCAGCAACAGCGCGTGGCGATTGCCCGTGCGCTGGCCGGTTCGCCGCGCCTGCTGCTGGCGGATGAACCGACCGGCAACCTGGATACGCAGATGGCGCGCAGCGTGCTCGAACTGCTCGAGGACATCCATCGCGAAGGCGCCACCATCGTGATGGTCACGCACGATCCGGAACTGGCCGCACGCGCCCAGCGCAACGTGCACATCATCGACGGCCAGGTGGTGGAGCTGTCCGAAGACCCGCGTTTCCACGCCGCCGCGCAGTTGCACAGCGAAGCCCATTCGGGCTGAGGCAACCGTGTACGCCGAGCCACTCATCGACTGCGAGAACCTTTCATGCGAGTGAAGTTGTTGCCACTGCTGCTTTGCATGGTCCTGGCGCCGTTGCCGGGCCATGCCGAGGACCTGATGGATGCCTACCAGCAGGCCATCGCGAATGATCCGGTGCTGAGTACCGCCGATGCGGCGCGCCTGGTGGTGGCCGAGAACGTGCCACAGGCGCGCTCGGCCCTGCTGCCGCAGCTGTCGGTGGGCCTGGGGCTGGAGCAGATCCGCGGTGGAAACGGCTCCGTGACAAGCTCCAATGGCAATATCGTGGACACCGGCGCGACCGGCTACACGCGCGAGCGTGACCTCAGCGGCACGCTCAGCCAGCCCATCATCAACCTGTCCGCCATCGCCAGCCTCCAGGCGGCACGGGCCACCAGGGATTCGGGCGACCAGACCTACCAGGCGGCGTTGCAGAACCTCTACGCGCGTGTCTGCACGGCCTACTTCAATGTGCTGGTCGCACAGGACAACCTGGATGTCTATCGCTCCTACGAGGACGCCTACAAGCAGGAGTTCGACCAGTCCAGCACGCGCTTCAAGAATGGTCTGGCCATGGCGGCCGACGTGAGCCAGTCGCAGGCTTACTACCTCTATATCAAATCCGAGCGGATCACCGCGCAGGACATCTTGAAGGATGCGCAGCACGGCCTGGAGCAGATCACCGGCAAGCCGACCGGCACCTTGAAGAAGCTGCGCGAAGACCTGCCCATGCAGGCGCCTGTGCCGGCCGACGCCAAAGCCTGGGTCGACGCCGCGATGGAGAGCAATCCCACCATCCTTGCCGCGCGCTACACAGTGACGGCCGACGAACACAAGGTTTCGGCGGCACGCGCCGGACACCTGCCCACGCTAAACGCCACCGTGCAATACGGAAAATTCGGCACCTGGTCCAGCGCGGTGCCGGGTGCGGCCTCCTACGGACCGGGCGTGACCACCATCGGGCTGACGCTGAATGTGCCGATCTTCAGTGGTGGCCTTACCCAGTCGCAGGTGCGCCAGGCGATTGCCCAGCGCGACGAGGACCAGGGCACGCTGGAGAGTCAGCGCCGGCAGGCCGCGCGTGATGCCAGCAACTACTACAACCTGGTGATGGACGGCATCGAACAGGTGGAAGCGGCGCGCACGTCGGTGGAAGCGGGCCGCAAGTCGCTGGCGTCAATGCGCGCCGGCTACGAGATCGGCACGCAGAGCCTCACCAACGTGGTGTTCGCGATCGAGCAGCTGGCGAACGTGCAGACCGAATACATCGTCGTGCGTCACCAGTTCATCCTCAACAAGCTGCTGCTCAAGCAGGTGGCGGGCAGTGTGGACATCCACGACCTGGAAGACATCAACCGGTTGCTGCAATGAAGACCAGTCCATCCAGCAACGCATTGCGCGCTGAATATCGGCACCCACGCGGAGGCATGAGCCATGTTTGGCTACTACCTTGAACTGGGTCTGCGCAGCCTGCGGCGCAATCCTGCGCTCACCGCACTGATGGTGATGGCGATCGGTTTCGGCGTGGCTGCGTCGATGATCACCTGGTCGGTGTTCAGGGCGGTGTCGGGCAACCCGATTCCGGACAAGTCCGCGCAGCTGTTCACGCCGCAGGTTGACAGCTGGGGACCGCAGCAGAACCTCAAGGGCGAGCCGCCCGAAGCGCTGAACTATGTTGACGCCATGGCCCTGATGCGCACGCACGAGGCGAAGCGACAGACGCTGCTGTATCCGGTGCAACTGTCGGTATTGCCTGGTGGTGACCGCAGTCTGCCGATCGCGGCGAACGGCTATGCAGTGTATGGCGACTTCTTTCCGATGTTCGAGGTGCCGTTCCTGTATGGCAGCGGCTGGAACACGGCCGACGACCAGGGACGCGAAGCGGTGGTGGTGCTCAGTGCGGAGTTCAATCAGAAGCTGTTTGACGGTGCCAATAGCGTGGGGCGTGAAGTTACCCTGGAAGGACACGATTACCGTGTCGTCGGCGTGACCGGACACTGGAACCCGCGGCCGCGCTTCTTCGCGTTGTTCGGCGGCAGCGGCCCGTTCTCCGATCCCACCGATTTCTACCTGCCGTTTACCCGTGCGCTGGATCTGCAGATTGATACGGCAGGCAACAACAGCTGCCGCGGCTCGCTGACCTTCACGAACCGCAACGACTGGCTGCAGAGCAATTGCGTCTGGGTCAGCCCGTGGGTGGAACTGGACAGTGCGGCGGAGGTTGCCCGCTACCGCAGTTTCCTCGAAGCCTATGCCGCCGACCAGCAGCGGGCCGGGCGCTTTGCCTGGGCGCCCAACGTGCGTCTGCGCGACGTGATGCAGTGGCTCGACTACGAACACGTGGTGCCGTCGGAGAGCAGCATCGCGCTGCTGGTCTCGCTTGGATTCTTCGCGATCTGCCTGGTCAACACCATCGGTCTGTTGCTGGCCAAGTTCCTGCGCCGCGCGAACGAGATCGGTGTGCGTCGCGCGCTGGGCGCCTCGCGCCGGGAGATCTACACGCAATACCTGATCGAAGCGGCCACGGTAGGTCTCGCCGGCGGCGTGCTGGGCCTGTTGTTCACCGCGTTGGGTGTGTCCGGCGTGGGCCTGTTGTTCCCCCCTGAGATCGCGCGGCTGGCGCATCTGGACCTCTCGCTGGTGGGACTGACCCTGGTCGTGGCCATCCTCGCCACCGTGGCAGCGGCGTTCTATCCCGCCTGGCGTGCTGCGAAGGTTCAGCCAGCCTGGCAACTGAAGTCCAACTAGAGGAGGGCCCTGAACATGCATATCAAACCCATCCTCGCCGCACTGCGCCGTCACAAGGCCGGCACCGTGCTGATCGCGCTGCAGATCGCGCTGACCCTGGCGATCGTGTGCAACGCGCTGTTCATCATTCACCAGCGACTGGCACATCTGTCCGAACCCACCGGCGTCGATGAAGCCAACTTGTTCGTGATCGAGAACCAGTGGGCAGGCCAGACGTCCAACCCGCAGATCGATGCGCAGATCCGGGCTGACCTCGTCGCATTGCGGCAATTGCCCGGTGTGCGGGATGCGTCGCCTTCCAATGCCTACCCTTTGGAGGGCAGCGGCTGGGACGACTTCATCACGCTGACACCGGATCAGACGGAGAAGACCACAGATGCGGCCGTCTATCTGGGTGACGAGCATCTGATCGACACGCTGGGTCTGCAGCTGGTCGCCGGGCGTAATTTCAGGGCTGACGAAGTCAACAGCGTCGGACTGCATCAGTACTCGGTTTCGCCGGTGGTCATCGTGACCAGGGCGCTGGCCGAACGTCTGTATCCGGACGGTTCGGCACTGGGCAAGCCGCTCTATGCGATGACATCGACGCCCAGCACCATTATCGGTGTAGTTGATCGTTTGCAGCGGCAAGGCATCGATGCCTGGTCTGACAGTTATGCCTATCAGTCGATGCTGTGGCCGCAACGCCTGGACATGCCACGAGGCATCATCTACATCGTGCGTGCCAAACCGGGCCAGCTGGCTGCCGCGATGCGCGAGGCACCCGCGGCGCTGTACACGCAGAACCGCATGCGCATCATCGACCCCAAGAATGGCGTACTGAGCTTTGCCCAGGTGCGCGAACGTGCCTATGACAGCGACCGCGGCATGGCGATCCTGATGGGCATCATCAGCGTGGTGCTGCTGGCGATCACCGCCGCGGGCATCGTGGGCCTCACCAGCTTCTGGGTTGGTCAGCGGCGCAGGCAGATCGGCATTCGCCGTGCGCTGGGCGCGACGCGTAACGACATCCTCAACTATTTCCTCACCGAGAACCTGCTGATCGGGGCGATGGGTGTGCTGATCGGCGCGGTGCTGGCACTGGTCATCAACCTCTGGATGATCGCGCACGTCGAGATGTCGCGGCTGCCGCTGGCCTATGTGCTGGCTGGTGTGGTCATGCTCCTGCTGCTCGGTCAGGGCGCGGTGCTGGCGCCGGCGTTGCGCGCCTCGCATGTGTCGCCGGTGGAGGCAACGCGTTCGGTGTGAGCGTCTGAAGAAAAAGCGATGTCATTCCGGTTCGTGCCGGAATGACGACAAAAGAAATCACCGCTGAGAGTGTCAGTCGGTTCAATCGATGGAGCTCCTTGATATGTTCACCTACTACCTGGAACTGGCCCTGCGCAGCCTGAAGCGCAGCCCCGGACTGACCGCACTGATGGTGCTGACGATCGCGTTCGGCGTGGCGGCATCGATGACCACATACTCGGTGTTCCGTGCGGTATCCGGGGATCCGATTCCGTGGAAGTCGTCGAAGCTGTTCGTGCCGCAGATCGACATGTGGGGGCCGAACGGGCGCGGCAGCGATGGCGAGCCACCGGATGCGATGGACTACAACGATGCGGTCACCCTGATGCGTGATCACCGTGCCAGGCTGCAGTCGGCGATGTACCAGATTTCCCCGTCGATCGTGCCGGCGGATGCCAGCAAGCATCCGATCAATGTCAGCGGCCACGCGGTGTACAGCGAGTTCTTCCCGATGCTGGATGTGCCGTTCCTGTACGGCAGCGGCTGGAGCACCGACGACGACACACAGCGCGCCGCGGTGGTGGTGATCAGCAGCAAGCTCAACCAGAAGCTGTTCGGCGGCAGCAACAGCGTGGGCAAGACCGTCAACGTCGAGGGCAAGGATTATCGTGTGGTTGGCGTGCTGAACGACTGGAATCCGCAGCCGCGTTTCTTCGATGTGGTCAACAGCGGTGGGTTCTCCACCGGTGTCGAGGATGTGTTCCTGCCGTTCCAGCGGGCCATCTCGGTAGGCATTCCCAACGACGGCAATACCAATTGCAACGCGGTACCGACTGAATCGGGCTTCGTCGGCCTGCAACATTCCGCCTGCGTGTGGATCGCCTACATGGCCGAGCTGGACGACGCGGCGGCGGTAATCGCCTACAAGCAGTATCTCGATGGCTATGCGCACGACGCGCAGCAGTCCGGTCGCTTTGGCTGGGCGCCGAATAACCGTCTACGCGACCTGCCGGCGTGGCTGGACAACCAGCACGTGGTGCCCAGTGATACCAAGGTGTCGCTGCTGGTGGCACTGGGCTTGCTGCTCGCATGCCTGGTCAATACCGCGGGCCTGCTGCTTGCGAAATTCCTGCGTCGCAGCAGCGAGATCGGCGTGCGGCGCGCACTCGGGGCGCCGCGCATGGCGATCTATGCGCAGTTCCTTGTCGAGGCCGGCATGATCGGCCTGGCCGGCGGCGTGCTGGGCCTGTTGCTGACCGGTGTCGGTGTGGCCAGCGTGGGTTGGGTATTGCCGAAGGACATCGCCGCGCTGGCACGGGTGGACATCTCACTGCTGCTGATCACCTTGCTGGTGGCTGTCATCGCGACCACGCTGGCCGGGCTCTATCCCACTTTCCGTGCTTCACGTGTGCAACCCGCGTGGCAGCTCAAGAGTAATTGAGGAAACCCTCATGACAATGCATCCCATTCTTGCGGCATTGCGCAAGCACAAGGCCGGTGTCGTCCTCATCTCGCTGCAGATCGCGCTGACCCTGGCGATCGTCTGCAATGCGGTGTTCATCATCGGCCAGCGTATCGAACGAGTGAACCGGCCGACCGGCCTCGACGAAAACAATCTGTTCCTGATCTCCCAGCAATGGGTGGGTGCGCCCGGCGGGGACGATCCTGCTGGCGTGGAAAAACTCGACGTGATGCAGCGCGAAGACCTCGCCGCATTGCGCAACCTGCCCGACGTGGCCTCGGTGGCGCCGAGCAATTCGATACCGTTGCTCAATTCCTCGTGGACGGGCTCGGTGTCGATCAAGCCCGGGCAGCAACTAGGCGACAAGAGCGGCACGCGTACGGCGTATTACTTCACAGACGATCAGGTGTTCCCCGCGCTGGGTTTGCGCCTGGTCGCCGGACGCGCGTTTACTGCCGCAGACGTGCAGCACCAGGGCGCCCGCGATCAGCGCGACCGTCCAGTCATCATCGTCACCAAGGCGCTTGCCGACAAGCTGTTCCCGCAGGGCAGCGCGGTAGGCAAGGTGATCTACTCGGATGGCAGCAGCTCGCCGAGCACCATCATCGGCGTGGTCGAGCGCATGCAGATACCAGCCAGCGGCAGCTGGGGCAATGATTTCACCTGGTATTCGACCCTGGTGCCGACGCGACTGGATTCGAACTTCGCGCGATACGTGGTGCGGGCCAAGCCCGGCCGGCTCGATGCCGCGATGCGTGCCGTGCCGGCCACACTGTATGGGGTGAACCCGATGCGCGTGCTCGACGACGACAGCGTCAAGTCCTTCGCCGACATCCGCGCCAGTGCCTACCGGGCCGATGTCGGCATGGCGATCCTGATGGGCGTGGTCTGCCTGATCCTGCTCTGCGTCACCGCAGCCGGCATCGTCGGGCTCACCAGTTTCTGGGTCGGCCAGCGCCATCGGCAGATCGGCGTGCGGCGTGCCCTCGGCGCCCGCAAGATCGACATCCTGCACTACTTCCAGATCGAGAATCTGCTGATTGCCGGCGTCGGCGTGGTGCTGGGCGTGCTGCTCGCTGTGGGTCTCAACATCTGGCTGATGACGCATTACGAAATGACGCGCATTCCGGCGTTGTATGTGCTGACCGGCGTGCTCGCGATGCTGGCGATCGGGCAGGCCGCGGTCTTCGTGCCGGCCCGGCGCGCTTCCAACGTGCCGCCGGTGGTGGCGACACGGGCAGTTTGATGACAACCCTTCTCTCTTCTGTCACTGACAGAAGTGGGTTTCATGTGCAGGAGTAATGGATGCATGTACGGTTATTTCCTTGAACAGGCTCCACGGTGCACGGCATGACCGTGCATCCGATCATCGCGGCCTTGCACAAGCACAAGGCTGGCGTGGTGCTGATCGCGCTGCAGATCGCGCTGACCCTTGCGATCATCTGCAATGCGATCTTCATCATCGGCCAGCGTATCGAGCGGGTGAGCCAGCCCACTGGCATGCACGAAGAGAACGACCTGTTCCTGATCACACAGCAGTGGGTGAGTGCGCCCAGTGCCGATGATCCGGGTGGCCTGGAAAAGCTCGACAGCATGCAGCAAACGGATCTGGCCACCTTGCGCAACCTGCCGGACGTGGCTTCGGCGGCGCCGATCCGTTCGCTGCCATTGCTTCGTTCCGGCTCGGTCGGAGGGATCGGGCTGAAGCCCCTGCAGCAAAAGGACACCATAGACGCGAATTACTACTATGGCGACGAGCAGGCGTTGTCGACCCTCGGCCTCAAGCTGGTCGCGGGTCGTGCATTTACCGCCGCCGATGTCCAGCACAAGCCAATGCGCGACCAGGGCGAGCCAGTGCTCGCGATCGTCACCAAACCGGTGGCAGACAAACTGTTTCCGCAGGGCGACGCCGTCGGCAAGGTGATCTATCTCGACAGCAGCGGCACGCCAACCACCGTTGTCGGCGTGGTCGCGCGACTGCAGAGCGCAGTCGATACCGCAGGCAGCAGCCTCACTTGGTATTCGGCCCTGTTCCCGGTCCGGCAGGATGCGAATTTCTCGCGCACCGTGGTGCGTGCAAAACCGGGGCGACTGGAAGCGGCGATGCGCGCCGTACGGCCCGCACTGTATGCGGTCAATCCCATGCGCGTGATCGATGATGAGCAAGGTGTGCGCTCTTTCGTGGATATCCGTGCCGATGCTTATCGAGCCGACCTGGGGATGGCGATACTGATGAGCGTGGTCTGCCTGATTCTGCTCAGCATCACGGCCGCCGGCATTGTTGGTCTTACCAGCTTCTGGGTCGGTCAGCGACAGCGGCAGATCGGCGTGCGGCGCGCATTGGGTGCACGCAAGATCGACATCCTGCATTACTTCCAGCTCGAGAACCTGCTGATTGCCGGCATTGGCGCCGTGATCGGCATCCTGCTCGCGATCGGTCTCAATCTGTGGTTGATCACCCACTTCGAGATGGACCGCATGCCGGTGATCTATGTGCTTGTCGGCGTGCTGGCGGTACTGGCATTGGGGCAGGCTGCGGTGTTCGTACCAGCCCGGCGCGCTTCCAACGTGCCGCCGGTGGTGGCGACACGGGCAGTTTGATTTTGGACCCGCCTCCTTTTGCGGGAGGCGGGATGCAAGGGGAGTCCGAGCATGTTTATCTACTATCTGGATCTGGCTCTGCGCAGTCTCAGGCGCAACAAGGCGCTCACGGCGCTGATGGTGCTGGCGATCGCGCTGGGCATCGGCGCCAGCATGACCACGCTGACCGTGCTGCATGTGCTGTCCGGCGATCCGTTGCCGGGCAAGAGCGCGCAGCTGTACTACCCGCAGGTCGACCCACAGGACATCAAGGGCATGTCCCCAAGCAAGGAGCCGCCGGATCAGGTCACCCTGATCGATGGTCTGAACCTGCTGCATGCCGTGCGCGCGGATCATCAGGCGCTGATGGCCGGCGGATCGGTGCCACTCCAGCCCGAACAGTCTTCGCTTGATCCGTTCTACGTCGACGCGCGTTACACCACGGCGGATTTCTTCGTGATGTTCGACGCACCGTTCCTGTACGGCCGCGGCTGGACCGAAGCGGATGGCGACGCCAAGGCGCGCCAGGTGGTGATTGCAAAAGCGCTCAACGACAAGCTGTTTGCCGGAGAGAACAGCGTGGGTCGCACACTGCGCATGGCGGGTACCTCTTTCCGCATCGTGGGCGTACTGGACAGCTGGCAGCCGAACCCGCATTTCTATGATCTCAACACGGGTTCCTACGCCTACAGCGAGCAGGTGTTCGTGCCGTTGCAGACGATGCTTGATCTGCACCTGAGTCGCAGCGGCTCCAATGATTGCTGGGGGAACGGTGGTGGCGGTACTGACAACATCCTGCCATCGGATGAGTGCGTGTGGCTGCAGTTCTGGGTGCAACTGGACAGTCCCGCGAAAGCAGTCGCGTACAAGGAATTCCTGACGCACTACTCACAGGATCAGAAGACGCTGGGCCGTTTCCAGCGTGCACCGAACGTGCGCCTGCGTAACGTGATGCAGTGGCTCGACTACCAGATGGTCGTGCCCGACGACGTGCGCCTGCAGAACGGGCTGGCGTTCGGCTTCCTGCTGGTGTGCCTGGTCAACACGGTGGGACTGATGCTGGCCAAGTTCATGCGCCGTGCGGCCGAGTTGGGTGTACGTCGCGCGCTGGGGGCGTCGCGGCGAGCGCTGTTCGCGCAGTTGCTGATCGAATCCGGCGTGGTCGGTCTGGTCGGTGGCTGCGGTGGTTTGCTGCTGGCGATGTTCGGCTTGTGGCTGGTGCGGCAGCGGCCTTCGGACTATGCCGCGCTGGCGCACCTGGACCTGAGCATGTTGTTCATCACCTTCGTGCTGGCAGTATGCGCCACGCTGCTGGCCGGCCTGCTGCCCGCCTGGCGCGCCTGCCAGATTGCGCCTGCCCTGCAACTGAAGAGCAACTGAGGCGAGCCATGGACATTCTTCCGATCCTTTCCACGCTGCGCCGACACAAGCTGACTTCCTGGCTGCTGATCCTAGAAATCGCGCTGACCTGCGCCATCGTCTGCAATGCGGTGTTCCTGATCGGCCAGCGCCTGCAGCGCATGGACATGCCAAGTGGCGTGGCCGAACACGAACTACTGCAGATCCAGGTGGCCGATGTGACCTCACCATCCAATCCCTATGCCCGCCTGGCAGAGGATATGGCAGCACTCAGGCAGGTGCCTGGCGTGCTCTCGGTGGCTTCGTCCAACGAAGTGCCGTTTGGCAACTCGTCGTCGAACGGCAATATCCGGCTGGATCCGGCGCAACCCGAACGCACGCTCAACGCCACCACCTACTTCGGTGAAAACCTGGTGCAGACATTGGGTCCGCGGCTGGTGTCCGGGCGCGATCTGCAGTCCGATGACTTTGTCGATGTGGAGGCGGCATTGAAGGGGCTCAGTACAGGTGACAGCAAGAGCCTGCCGCATGTGACCTTGATCACCCAGACTCTGGCCGAACGGCTGTGGCCGGGACAGAACCCGCTGGGCCGCATCATCTATCTCACGCCCACGGTGGGCCTGCGCGTGGTTGGTGTGCTGGACAGCCTGGCGCGGCCCAATGCCTACGACCAGGCCAAGGCGCAATACAGCATGGTCGTGCCGTTGCGCATGGGGGCGGACAAGGATCTGAGCTACCTGATCCGCGCGCGACCGGAAGATCGCGCGAACGTGCTGGCCGCCGCGCTGGTCGCACTGAAGAAAGTCGACCCGCAGCGTGTGGTGACCATGCAGCGCAGCTTCGACGAAGTACGCCGGAAGTTTTTCCAGGACGACCGTGCGATGGCCGGCATGCTGGTCGGGGTGATCGTGGCGCTGCTGATCGTCACCGCACTGGGCATCGTCGGGCTGGCCAGTTTCTGGGTGGCGCAGCGCCGCCGAACTATCGGCGTGCGCCGCGCGCTGGGCGCCACCCGCGGCAACATCCTGCACTACTTCCAGACCGAGAATTTCGTGCTGGCCACGTTCGGTATCGCGCTGGGCATGGTGCTGGCCTACGGCGTCAACCTGTTCCTGATGAGCCACTACGAATTGCCGCGGCTGCCGGGCATCTATTTCCCGGTGGGCGCGGTACTGCTGTGGCTGATCGGCCAGCTCGCCGTACTAGGCCCTGCGCTGCGCGCTGCGGCGGTGCCACCGGTGGTGGCGACAAGGTCAGTGTGATGCATTCCGTGAAGGGAGCTTGATGCATGTTTGCCTATTACCTGGATCTGGCGGTGCGCAGCCTGAAGCGCAACAAGGTGCTTACGGCACTGATGGTGCTTGCCATTGCGGTCGGCATCGGTGCCAGCATGACCACGTTGACGGTGATGCATCTGCTGTCTGGTGATCCGCTGCCGGGCAGGAGCGGTACGTTGTTCTATCCACAGGTGGATGCTGATCCGACCAACGATTACAGCCACGCCGAGCCACTGGACGTGATGGACTATCGCTCGGCAGTGGATCTCTGGAGTGCGCATCGCGCGGATCGGCAGACACTCGTCGTGGATAGCAAGCTCAAGGTGCATGCGCCGGAAGTGAACTTGCCGCCGCTGATGGAGATGATGCTTTCCACTACATCGGATTTCTTCCCGATGTTCGACGTGCCATTTCAGTACGGCAGCGGCTGGAGTGCGGATGACGATGCGAAGCACGCGCGCGTGGCCGTGATCTCGGCCGATCTCAACAACAAATTGTTCGGCGGCACGAACAGTGTGGGACACACGCTTCGCCTGCGCGATACCGACGTGCGCATCGTTGGCGTACTGAAGCCATGGCGACCCTCGCCGCAGTTCTACATGGTGGCGGGCGGACGCTTCGCAAACGGCCAGACGGACGATTTCTATACCAAGCCGGAGGATGTGTTTACGCCCTTCACCAGTGGTCTCGAGATCAACGATGGCAACTTCTGGCAATTCACCTGCTGGCATATGCCTGACACGCCGGGGCATCTGCAGAATGCGCCATGCGTATGGATCAGGCTGTGGGTTGAACTGGGCGGTGCCGCGAAGGTAGCTGACTATCGCAGCTTCCTGGCGGGTTATGCCGCGCAGCAGAAGGCGCTAGGTCGTATCACCCATGCCGACAACACCCGCCTGCGCTCGCTGATGCAATGGCTGGACTTCAATCATGTCGTGCCCAGTGACGTGCACCTGCAAACCTGGTTGGCATTCGCCTTTCTGGCCATCTGTTTGTTCAACACGGTCGGCCTGTTGCTGGCGAAATTTCTTCGTCGCAGCGGTGAGATCGGTGTGCGTCGGGCGCTGGGCGCCAGCCGCAGGGCGGTATTCGCGCAATGTCTGGTCGAAGCTGGCCTGATCGGTCTGCTCGGCGGCATCGGTGGGTGGTTGCTCACGCTGACCGGGCTGTGGCTGGTGCGTCGGCAACCATCCGCGTATGCGGATCTCGCGCATCTGGATGCTCCGATGTTTTTCGCCACGTTCGTGCTGGCCATCATGGTCAGCCTGCTGGCTGGTGCATTGCCGGCGCTGCGAGCGAGTCGCATTGCGCCCGCGCTGCAGTTGAAGACACTGTAAGGGAGCACGAGCATGCAAATTCGCCCCATTCTTGCTGCATTGCGACGCCATCGTCTTGCCACCATGCTGGTTGCGCTGGAAATCGCACTTGCCTGTGCAGTGCTGTGCAACGCCTGCTTCCTGATTGCCAACAGGGTCGCGCTGCTGCACGTGGTGAGCGGCGTGGACGAAACCGCACTGGCAACGGTGCAGTTGACTGGTTATGAGGACAGTCATGCAGTCGATCTGAATGCGCGTGTTCTGGCTGGCCTGCGCAGTATTCCCGGCATGCAGTCGGTTAGCGTGTTGAACTCCATCCCGTTCGGTGCACGCCGAGGTACCGCGGGTATCACGCTGGATATGGCGGGCCAGCACTTTGGCGGGGTGGTCGAGTTCTACGTCGGTGGTCCGGGCAGCATGCAGGCTTTGGGCCTGCATGTGACGTCGGGTCGTGCCCCCCAAGTGGATGATTTTCGGACTTTCGAAGGCCTGATGCCGACCGATGCATCCGTACAGATCACCCGTTCACTCGCTGAGCATTTATGGCCGGGTACCGATCCACTGGGCAAGGACTTCTGGCTGGACAAGTGGCATTACCGCGTGGTGGGCGTCATCGATCATCTGGTCCGGCCAGACCCATCCAACTGGCAGGGAGACAGCAAGGATTGGTCGATCTTCGTGCCGGCACTTCCCGGCAAATACCTCGCCGGCAGTTATCTGTTGCGCGCCGATCCGAAGGACATATCCCGCGTATTGCGCGATGCCCGCACGACCATTGCGAAGATCGCCCCGGATGCCGTATTCGACGAGGAGGGCAGCAAAACTCTGAGTGACCTTCGCACAGACAGTTTTCGCCAGGATCGCGCCATGGTCGGCATGCTGGTGGGGGTGATCATCGCGTTGCTGCTGGTGACGGCACTGGGCATCGTGGGCCTGGTCAGCTTCTGGGTGGCGCAGCGACGCAAGCAGATCGGCATCCGTCGCGCGATTGGCGCCACCCGCGCCGACATCCTGAATTATTTCCAGACCGAGAATTTCCTGATCGTCACATTCGGCATCGTGCTGGGCATGTTGCTGGCGTTCGCGCTGAACCTGCTGTTGATGAAGCACTACGAATTGCCGCGGCTGCCGCTGTATTACCTGCCGATCGGTGCCTTGATCTTGTGGGGACTGGGTCAGCTGGCCGTGCTCGGTCCGGCGCTGCGTGCGGCGGCGGTGCCGCCGGTAGTGGCAACGCGGTCGGTGTGATGTTTGAAATATTGCTCCTCCCGGCGCTTGGGAAGAGCCTGCGCTACAACGCATAGGATCAACCATGTTCGCCTACTATCTCGATCTAGCCCTGCACAGCCTCAGGCGCAACAAGGTGCTCACCACATTGATGGTGCTGGCGCTGGCACTTGGCATAGGCGCCACGATAACCACGCTGACCGTGCTCAAGCTGCTGTCGGGCGATCCGCTGCCGCAGAAGAGCACGCAATTGTTCTATCCGCAGCTCGATCCCTATCCGAAGGACCAGCCTTTCTCGCGCAGCGGAAAAAAGTTGCCGTGGCTCATGAGCTACGTCGATGCCATGAATCTGCTGCATGCCCGCAAGGCGGAGCGGCAGGCGGTGATGGCGATGTCGGAGGTCAAGGTGACGCCGCAGGCACAGGACGGGAAGCCGTTTTATGCACATGGCGTGATGACCACGGCCGACTTCTTTCCGATGTTCGACGCGCCATTCCAGTACGGCGCCGGCTGGGCTTCGGCGGACGATGAAAGCCGTGAGCAGGTAGTGGTAATCGCAGGTTTCCTCAACGACAAGCTGTTCGGAGGAGCGAACAGCGTGGGGCGTACGATCCACATCGACGATCGTGATTTCCGCATCATCGGCGTGCTGCGGCCGTGGGCGCCGCAGCCGCGCTTCTATGCGCTACATCTGAGCGGGCGCAATTACGGCATGGGCGACGCGGTGTTCATGCCCTTGCTCAGCGCGCGCGCCGACGGCATGACGCCGAGCACGGTCATGTCGTACGGGCCGGGGTCCGACATGCAGCATCTGGAGACCGCCCCAAGCATCTGGCTGGGCTTGTGGGTGCAATTGTCCAGTACCGACGAGGCGTCGGCCTATAAGCTGTTCCTGGGCAACTACGCGCAGCAGCAGGTTGCGCTGGGGCGTTTCCAGCTGTCCAGGGTGGCCTTGTCGGACCTCATGTCATGGCTGCACAACGAACAGGTGGTGCCCGATGACGTGCGCCTGCAGGCCGGACTGGCATTCGGCTTCCTGCTGATCTGCGTGGTGAACACGGTGGGCCTCTTGTTGGCCAAGTGCCTGCGCCGCTCGCGCGAGATCGGCGTGCGCCGTGCGTTGGGCGCTTCGCGCGGCGCGATCTTCGCGCAGTTCATGGTCGAGGCCGGCATCGTTGGCGTGGCCGGCGGCGTGCTGGGTCTGGGCTTCGCCGAGCTGGGCTTGTGGGGCATCCGCCACCAGCCCGCGCAGTACGCCAGCCTCGCGCATCTGGACCTGTCGATGTTTCTGTTCACCTTCGTGGTCGCGCTGGTTTCCAGCCTGATCGCCGGCCTGCTGCCCGCGTGGCGCGCCTGCGTGGTCGCGCCCGCTCCTCAACTCAAAGCTGCCTGAGGGGAGTCATCATGGAAATCCGTCCGATACTCGCCAGCCTGCGCAAGCACCGCATCCCGGCCGTTCTGATCGTGCTGGAAATCGCACTGGCCTGCGCCGTACTCTGTAACGCCGTCTTCATGATCGGCCAGCGCATGGCCGACATCCACTGGTCGAATGCGATCGACGAACAGGGCATTTCGGTGGTCACCGTGAATGGGGCCGATCCGAAACTCGCCGCCAGCGAGATACCGCGCAATCTGGCCGCCTTGCGCGGTATCGCCGGCGTCACCGCGGCGGCCGCGGCAACCAGCATGCCGCTGGACCAGAATCCGGCCCTGTCGCCCTTCGTCACCAAGCCGTATGCGACTACCACGGTGAACAGCTCGGTGTATTTCATCGGCGGCGACGGCGAGAAAGCGATGGGGCTGCGCTTGCTGCAAGGTCGATGGTTCAATGCGGACGAATACGCGGGCAGCGGTTTCAAGAATTTCGGTTCCACCGGTCATGTCGCGCTGGTCACGCAGAGCGACGCGAACAGGTTGTGGCCTGGCCAGAGCGCGCTGGGCAAGACCTTGTATACCGACGCCACGGGCTGGACGGTTGTCGGTGTTGTTGCTGATGTACTTGCAGAGGATCCCAAGCTCAGTGGCCCCGGTGGCATGTATTCCAGCGTGTTCTTTCCGTTGCAGCCTGACGGGGTGATGGGCGACTACATGTTGCGCAGCGTGCCGCAGGATCGCGAGCGCGTGGTGCGCGAAGCGGTGCAGGTGCTGGGCAAGCTGCAGCCGGGTGCAGTAGTGGAAGGGACGACCTATGCCGGCATGCGTTCCGACTATTTCGCCGATGCCAACAGCATGGTGTGGATGCTGGTGCTTGTGTGCGTGGTGATGCTGGCGGTGACTGCGTTCGGCATCGTCGGCCTGACCAGCTTCTGGGTGCAGCAGCGGCGGCGACAGATCGGCATACGCCGCGCCGTGGGCGCCACACGCGGACATATCCTCAGCTATTTCCGTACCGAGAATTTTCTGCTCAGCACGGCCGGGGTACTCACGGGCATGGCACTGGCGTTCGGCATCAACCTGTACCTGATGACGCATTACGAGATGAGTCGCATGCCCTGGTATTACCTGCCCGGGAGTGCCATCGCACTTTGGCTGCTCGGTCAGCTTGCCGTGCTCGGCCCGGCACTGCGCGCCGCCGCGGTGCCACCGGTGGTGGCGACGCGATCAGTGTGACGACTGGGGGGTCTGCAGGAGCGCACCCTGTGCGCGATGCTTTGGCGTGTACGTGCAGAAAGTGCATCTTGCACAGGGTGCGCTCCTACAAGGCGGCATGTGATTTCAATCATTGACGGGATACATGGAATGTTCGGTTATTACCTCGATCTGGCTTTGCGCAGCCTGACGCGCAGCAAGGTGCTTACGGCGCTGATGGTGCTCGCGATCGGGCTCGGCATCGGCGCCAGCATGACGATGATCACCGTGCTGCACGTGATGTCGGGCGATCCGTTGCCGGGGCGCAGCAACCAGTTGTATTACCCGCAGCTCGACCCGTTGCCGTTGAAATATCAGCAAAGTGCATACGGCCCGGATCCGCGCTTGAACTTCACCTGGCCCGATGCGATGGCCCTGCTGGCGGCGCATCGCGCCGAGCGGCAGGCAGCGATGGCCGGTGGCGCCTTGCTGGTCCGACCGGCGCAGACGGGATTGCGGCCGTTCTACGTCGATGGTCGCTACGCCACCACCGATTTCTTTGCGATGTTCGGCGTGACGTTCCTGCGCGGCCAGGGCTGGTCGGGGGCGGATGATGATGGACGGGCACGGGTAGTAGTGCTGAGCGAAAAGCTCAGTCGCAAGCTGTTTGGCACGAATGACAGCGTTGGCCGCACGGTGCGCTTCGGTGACGCCGACTTGCGTGTCATCGGCGTCAGCGCCGACTGGCAGCCGCAGCCGATGTTCTATGCGGATGCCTCAGCCAAGGTGTTTGATGATGCCGATCAGTTCTTCCTGCCGTTGTCGACGGCGTTGGACCTGAAGTTCGATACCAACAGCAACCAGTCGAGTTGGTCGTCGTTCGAAGGTGACATGAAAAGCCCGGTACTCACCTGGTTGCAGGTGTGGGTGCAGTTGAAGGATGCAGGGCAGGTTGCTGCATATCGGCAATTCCTGATCGACTACTCGGCGCAACAGAAGGCGCTGGGCCGCTTCGAGCGGCCCCCAACCCAGGCCCGGCTATACGGACTGATGAGCTGGCTGGATCGCCAGAATCTGGTGCCTGCCGACGTCCGTCTGCAGCTGTGGCTGGCGCTGGGTTTCCTGCTTGTTTGCATGATCAACATCGTGGCGCTGCTGCTGGCGAAGTTTCTGCGCCGCAGTGGTGAGGTCAGTGTCCGGCGTGCGCTGGGTGCGCGGCGGCGCGATATCTTCCTGCAGTTCGGCATCGAGTCGGCGGTGATCGGTCTGGCCGGCGGTGTGCTGGGGCTGGTGATTGCCCAGCTGGGGCTGTGGAGCGTGCGGCATCGCCCGGACGACTACGCGCATCTGGCGCAAATGGACGTCTCCATGTTGATCGGCACCTTCGTGCTCGCAGTGCTGGCCAGCGTGCTGGCCGGTCTGTTGCCGGCCTGGCGTGCATGCCGTGTGGCGCCTGCGCTGCAGTTGAAGACCCTCTAGGAATGACCATGCAACTGCGACCGATTCTTTCCAGCCTGAGCCACCACAAGCTCACCGCGTCATTGCTGATGCTGCAGGTGGCACTGACCTGCGCGATCGTCTGCAACGTGGTGTTCATGATCACCAACCGGCTGGAACAGGTCACACTGCCCAGCGGTGTCGACGAAGCCGGGTTGTCGATGCTCAACAGTGAATCCATCGACAAAAATGAAAACAGACTGGCGCGCCACGCCGCCGATCTGGCCGGGTTGCGCGCGATACCTGGCGTCACTGCGGCGGTGGCTGTCGATACGCTGCCGCTGGGGCGAGACGAGTCGTCTTATGGCACCTGCGCCAGCGCCGAGGACCTGGCCAAGGCGATCGCTGCCCGTTCGATGATGCGTGAGGGCCTTTGCGTGCAACCGGCGGTTTATGGCGGTACCCAGGGCGAAGTCGGGGCACTGGGACTGCATCTGATCGCAGGGCGCGATTTCCGCGCCGATGAATATGTGGCCGGCTCGGGCGTGTCCGTGGTGATCCTCAGTCGTGCGCTTGCGGAAAAGCTCTATCCCGGCAAGGCCGCGCTGGGTCAGAGCATCTATGCCGGCGGCGACAAGCCGATCCGTGTCATCGGCATCGTCGATACGTTGTTGCGTCCCCACTTGCGCGCGTCGGAAGTGAACCAGTACGCGATGTTGTTTCCCATGTTGCCGAACGACGGCGAGGTGACGTACCTGTTGCGCAGTGCGCCGCAGGATCGCGAACGCGTACTGCGGATAGCCGCAGAGAAGCTCGAACAGCTCAGTCCCGAACGGATCATTCCAGCAAGCAGCATACGCACCTATACCCAGATGCGTGATGCATACTTCCAGCGCGACACCACCATGATCGGCCTGCTGCTGGCCTCCGGGCTCGGCCTGCTGTTCGTCACGGCCTTGGGCATCACCGGACTGGCCAATTTCTGGGTGCAGCAGCGCCGCCGCAGCATCGGCATCCGCCGCGCGATCGGCGCCACCCGTGGCGATATCCTGCGCTACTTCCAGGCCGAGAACTTCCTGATCGTCACTGCCGGTATCGTGCTGGGCCTGTTACTGGCGGTCATGTTGAATCTGGTGCTGATGAAACACTATGAGCTGCCGCGGCTGCCGCTGTACTACCTGCCGATTGGCGCGCTTGTATTGTGGCTCCTTTGCCAATTGGCCGTGCTCGGCCCGGCGCTGCGCGCGGCGGCAGTGCCGCCGGTGGTGGCGACGCGGTCGGTATAAGTACCATGCAATCTGGCACGGGAAGATGCTTCCCGCGGCAGTCACAATGAACCTTCATGGTCCCATGAATACAATCCGGAGCTGAGCCTGATGAAGACCTTGCCGTTGCTGATCTGTGCGAGCCTGCTGGGCTCGGTGTCGATGGTTTCAATGCTGCAGGCTGCGCCCGCCGCGCAAGCCGCCTCGACGGATGTGGCGACGAGGGTGGCCGCGCTCAATGCGCTGCTGGCCGAACAATGGCAGCACACGCTGCAGAGTTCGCCCGAGTTCGCGACCATTCTCGGCGATCTGCGCTACAACGACCGCTGGAGCGACATGTCGCTGGCGCATGCGGCGGCCGAGCGCAAGGTGGATGCGGATTTCCTAAAGCGCTTCGAGGCGATCGACACCACCGGTTTCTCCGATACCGACAGGCTCAATCAGCAGCTGATGGTGCGCCAGCTCAAGGATGGCCTGAAGAGCTACGACCTGAAGCTGTACGAGATGCCACTGGACCAGATGGCCGGCGTGCATCTGGCGCTAGCCGGCTTCGTCAGCTCGATCCCGTTCGACAACACCAAGGAGTACGAGGATTACCTGGCGCGCCTGAAGGCGGTGCCGAAGGGTTTCGACCAGGTCATCGGCGTGGCCACGCAGGGCATGCGCGACAAGATGATGCCGCCGAAGTACCTGCTGGAGAAAGTGGTCACGCAGATCGGCAGCATCGAGAAGCCGGCCGGCATGGACAGCGTCTTCGCCGAGCCATTGAAACATTTCCCGAAATCGGTGTCTGCGGCGGACCAGAAGCGCCTGCATGACGATATCCTCGCCGCGATCGACCAGGACGTTCGCCCGGCCTATCGCAAGCTGGGCGAGTTCGTGGCAAAGGACTACGCGCCGCAAGGTCGAGCCGAGCCGGGTGTTTGGGATCTGCCCAATGGCGACGCAATCTACCGCTTCGACGTGGAGCAGATGACCACCACCGACGAGACCCCCGAGCAGATCCACGAGCTGGGTCTGGCCGAGGTCAAGCGCATCGAGGGGGAGATGACAAAGATCGCCAAGGCGCAGGGTTATCCCGATCTCGCCAGCTTCCGCGCGGCGCTGAAGAAGGACCCGAAGACCTTCGCCACTTCGCGCGACGACATCCTGAATCGCTACCGCGGCTACCTGGCACAGATGCAGCCGGAGCTGCCCAAGCTGTTTGGTCTGCTGCCCAAGACGAAGGTGGTGGTGATGCCGGTCGAGGCGTTCCGTGAGAAGGAAGCGCCGGCAGCCGAATACCATCAGGGCACCCCGGACGGTTCGCGGCCAGGCCAGATCTTCGTCAATACCGGCGACTACGCGCAGCGCAGTGTGCTGACCATCGAAACGACGGCCTATCACGAAGGAATCCCGGGCCATCACCTGCAGATCTCGATCGCGCAAACGCTGCCGGCGCTGCCGCCGTTCCGCCAGCAGGCCGGTTACACCGCCTACATCGAGGGCTGGGCACTGTATGCCGAACAGTTGGGCAAGGAGATCGGCTTCTACAAGGATCCGCTGTCCTACTACGGTCACCTCAGCGACGAGCTGCTGCGCGCGGATCGCCTGGTGCTCGATACCGGCGTGCACTACAAGCACTGGACGCGCCAGCAGATGGTCGACTTCTTCCACACGCATTCCGGCGAAGACGAGCCGGACGTGCAGGCCGAGACCGATCGCTACATCACCTGGCCCGGTCAGGCGCTGGCCTACAAGACCGGCGAGCTGAAGATCCTCGAGCTGCGCGAGCGCGCCAAGAAGGAACTGGGCGACCAGTTCGACATCCGTGCCTTCCACGACGAGATCCTCGGCGGTGGCGCACTGCCGCTGGACGTGCTGGACAGCCGTGTCAACGACTGGATCACCGCGGTGAAGGCCGGCAAGGCGCCGGCGCACCCGGTCGCGTCATGAGCAGCGCCTCGCTCCGGAACCGTCCGGAGCGGGGCGGCAACATGCCGGGAGTGCCGACGGCGACACGGTCGGCAGGTTGCATAGTCCGCAAGTCATGGCAACCTTTATGGCCGGAGCGGCATCCATGTCCGCATGTGCAGAAGAAAGATGCGAACCGTACTGATCATTGACGACAACCCGGCCGTGGGCGAGGCACTCTCGCTGGCGCTGTCGCTGCACGAAATCCGTCCGCTTACGGCGCTGACGCCTGATGAAGGGCTGGCGCTGCTGCAACGGGAGGCGGTCGACGTGGTGATCCAGGACATGAACTTCACCGCCGACACCACCTCGGGCGAGGAAGGTGTGGCGCTGTTCCGCGCGATCCGCGAGCGACATGCCGATCTGCCGGTGATCCTGCTTACCGCATGGACGCATCTGGAAACCGCGGTGGAACTGGTCAAGGCTGGCGCGGCCGATTATCTGGGTAAGCCGTGGGACGACCACAAGCTCTTGGCCACGGTAGAAAACCTGCTGGAGCTGTCCGAATCCACCCGCGAGGTGACGCGTGGCCGGCGCGAGCGTCGCCAGCGGCGCGAGCAGCTGCAGCAGAAGTATGATCTGGACGGACTGGTGTTCGCTTCCGAGGCGATGGCGCGCACGCTGGAGCTGGCCTGCCAGATCGCCCGCTCGGACGTGCCGGTGCTGATCACCGGCCCGAATGGCACCGGCAAGGAGCGCATCGCGTCGATCGTGCACGCCAACTCGGCGGTGAAGCGCGGCGCGTTCATCGCGGTGAATTGCGGCGCATTGCCGGGCGAACTGATCGAGGCCGAACTGTTTGGCGCCGATGCAGGCGCGTATACCGGCGCGAACAAGGCCCGCGAGGGTCGTTTCGAACTGGCTGACGGAGGCACCCTGTTCCTCGACGAGATCGGCAACCTGCCGCTGCCCGGACAGATGAAGCTGCTGCGGGTGCTGGAGACCGGACAGTTCGAACGGCTCGGTTCGGGCCGCACGCGGCAGGTCAAGGTGCGCGTGCTTTCCGCCACCAATGCCGACCTCAAGGCGATGATCCGCGCAGGTACCTTCCGCGAGGATCTGTACTACCGGCTCAATGTGATCGAGGTGAACCTGCCGTCGCTGGCCGAACGCAGCGACGACATCCTGCCGCTGGCGGAATTCTTCCTGGACGGCCGCGCAGAACTCGGCGATGCCGCACGCGAAGCCTTGCTGGGCTATCCATGGCCGGGCAACGTGCGGGAACTGAAGAACGCGATCGAACGTGCAGCGCTGCTCGCCGGCGATGGTCCGATCACGCCGGAACTGCTCAATCTGCCGCAGCATGTCGCTGCTGGCGCGCGCAACCTCGACGAGCCCAGTCGCGAAGCGGTGGAGATTGCTCTGCACAAGGCCGACGGCGTGGTCAGTCGTGCCGCGCAGAACCTCGGCCTGTCGCGCCAAGCACTGTATCGGCGGATGGAACGCTATGGTCTTGCGGCGCCGGCCTGACGTCGTCGAGCATGCCGCACGCGCTTGCCGTGGTGGTGATGGCGTAGAAAGATGACGATACCTCGACGACGGGAGTGATGGCATGCGATATCGGCGGAGCGTTTTTCTTGCAACGTTGCTGATGGCCGCGACGGCCATGGCACAGACATCCACTCCCGTATCGTCGAGTCAGGGCGAGGAGAGCTGGGCATGGCAGCCGGTGGCTGCCAGTTCAGCCGGTTATCGCGACCAGGCGCCGACGGCGGTGGCCGCGAGTGGGGACCACTTCAAGTTCAAGGACCGTCGACAGGATCAGGACGGCCCGTTGAGCCAGCCACCACCCAGCGCAATGGACAGGACCGCGGTGATGGGCGGCGACCGACCCTGGCTGGACGGCCGGCCACCCGTCGACTGCGTGCGGACACCGATGGACCCCACATGCCGGCATTGATGGGGCGTCGATGCATCATGGAGGATGGCCCATGTGGCGCTGGCTGAATTCGCTGCAGGCGCGGCTCACCATGTTGCTGGCGCTGGCCAGTGTGGCCGGCGCGCTCATCTACGCCGGTGTTACCGAGTGGCCGCTGCCCCAGTTGCTGATATGGATGCAGAAGGAGCTGGAGGTCAAGGACGCAGCGGCCATCACCGCCGCCGTAGCCACAGCGCCTCCTGAAATACATCTGGGCGTCTATGGCACGCTCGGCATCTGCATGGTGATACTCCTGTTGCTGGCGTTCTGGCTGGCGCGCCAGGTCATGGCGCCGGTGAGCCGGCTGCTGCGCGCGCTGGAAGGAGCAGTGGCCAGCTACCGCGATGGCGATTTCAGCTTTTCCATCGGAGTGGACCGGCGCGACGAACTGGGCGAACTGATCCGCATGCACAACGCGCTGGGACAGACCTTGCGTGATCAGCGTCAACATCTGGTGCAGCGCGAGCTGCTGCTGGACACCGTGGTGCAGAACACGCCGGTGGCGCTGGTGCTGACCGATGCGGCCGGCCGTGTCGCCTACTCGAACATTGCCTCGCGGCACCTGTTCAACGAAGGGCGCAGCCTGAACGGCCTGGATTTCGCCGAACTGCTCGCCGATGCGCCCGAAGCACTGCGTCATGCGGTGGAGAGCGGTGAGGATGCCTTGCTCAGCGTGGAGATGGACGGCAGCGAGGAAACCTTCCACCTGTCACAGCGCGCGTTCCGGTTGCAGGGCCGGCCGCACCGGCTGCAGCTGTTCCGGCGCATGACGCGCGAGCTGTCGCGGCAGGAGGTGGCGACATGGAAGCGGGTGATCAGGGTGATCAGTCACGAGCTCAACAACTCGCTGGCGCCGATCACCTCGCTGGCGCATTCCGGTGCGGAGCTGGCCCGGCGCGGGCAGACCGAGCGTCTGCCGGGCGTGTTCGCGACCATCGGCGAACGTGCGCTGCACCTGCATGGCTTCATCGCCGGCTACGCCAGTTTCGCCAAGCTGCCCACGCCGCAGCCGGTGCCCGTGGCATGGGCGCGGTTCCTGGAGGGACTGGCGCTGCATTGCCGCTTTCGGCTGGCCACGCCGGTGCCGACCGAGCCGAGTCATTTCGATGCGACGCAGATCGAGCAGGTGCTGATCAACCTGATCAAGAACGCACACGAATCGGGCGGTGCGGACGACGAGGTCACGCTGTCCATCCTGGATCTTGGCCGCGAGTTGCGCATCGAAGTGGCCGACCGCGGTCCCGGCATGAGCGAAACCGTGCTGGCACAGGCGCTGCTGCCGTTCTATTCGACCAAGCGTTCAGGTACGGGCCTGGGCCTGGCACTGGCACGCGAGATCTCCGAGGCACATGGCGGCCGCATCCTGCTGGCCAACCGCGAAGGTGGCGGTCTGCGGGTAAGCCTGGTGCTGCCGCAGGGAGCGACGAGATAGCGGTTGGCTCGCCTATACTCCAGTCTTCAATGAGGGAATGGAGGAAGTCATGGGACAGTTGCTCGCGCTGGTCATAGTGTTCGTTGTGGTCGTGGGTATCGCCAAGCTGGTGCGCATCGTGCCGCAGGGCTTCGAGTGGACGGTGGAAACCTTCGGCAGGTACACCCGTACGCTCACGCCAGGCCTGCATTTCCTGATTCCGATCTATCAGGCTGTCGGACGCAAGATCAACATGATGGAGCAGGTGCTCGACGTACCCTCGCAGGACGTGATCACCAAGGACAATGCGGTGGTGCGTGTCGACGGCGTGGTGTTCTACCAGGTGCTCGACGCGTCCAAGGCGGCCTACGAGGTATCCAATCTCGAGCAGGCCTCGCTGGCGCTGATCATGACCAATATACGTACCGTGCTTGGTTCGATGGATCTGGATGAATCGCTCAGCCAGCGCGATGCGATCAACGCGAAGTTGCTCAAGGTGGTCGACGAAGCGACCCATCCGTGGGGCGTCAAGGTCAACCGCATCGAGATCAAGGACATCGCACCGCCGCGCGACCTGGTCGATGCGATGGCGCGGCAGATGAAGGCCGAGCGCGAGAAGCGCGCCAACATCCTCGACGCCGAGGGTTTCCGCCAGGCGGCGATCCTCAAGGCCGAGGGCGAGAAGCAGTCGGTGATTCTCGCCGCCGAGGGCGAGAAGGAAGCCGCATTCCGTGCGGCCGAGGCACGCGAGCGTTCGGCCGAGGCCGAGGCCAAGGCGACCACTATGGTTTCCAATGCGATCGCCAGCGGCAACGTCAACGCGTTGAACTACTTCGTCGCCAACAACTACGTCGAGGCCTTGAAGGAAATGGCGAAATCGCCGAACCAGAAGATGCTGCTGCTGCCGATCGAGGCCACCGGCATCCTCGGTTCGCTGGCTGGCATCGCCGAGCTGGCGAAGGAGTCGCTGGGCCAGCAGCAGAAGTCGGTGGCGATCCAGCCGCCACTGCGCTGAGGTGGATGCCATGTGGGAGCTTTCCGTGCATTACCTGTGGTGGATCCTCGCGCTGCTGCTGATTGCGGGCGAGGTGCTCCTGCCGGGCTATTTCCTGTTGTGGATCGGCCTGGCCGCGGCGGCGATGGGCGCAGTGTTGTGGGTCGTGCCATCGCTGGGACTGCTGGCGCAGGCAGTGCTGTTTGCCGTGCTGGCACTGGCCGCCTGCGTGCTGTATGCGCGTCTGCTGCGGCCAAGGCTGGAGCGGCGCGAGCCGGGCAGCGAGCGACTGAACCGGCGTGGCGAGCAGATGATCGGCCAGCGTTACGAACTGGTCGAGCCGATCGTCAACGGCCGCGGCAAGGCTCGTGTCGGTGACGGCCAGTGGCTGGTCAGCGGACCGGACCTGCCGTTGGGCACTACGGTGGAAGTGCTGGCGGTCGACGGCACCACGCTGAAGGTGCGCGCCGCAACATGAGTGCCGGCGATCCGACCGGCACGCAGCTGTTCGCCACCACGGCGTTGAATACCCGCATGGCGTTCCTGCTTGAGCTGGCGCGTCGGCTGCACCAGTACGGCACCTCCGCACCGCGGCTGGAGATGGCGATCGGTCGTGCTGCCAAGCGGATGGGGCTGGTCGCGGATGTGTGGTCCAGTCCCACCGCGATCATCATTTCCTTTGCCGATCTGGCCCAGGGCGAGGAGGGTGTTGCACAGAGCACCCAGGTGATGCGACTGGCGCCCGGCGAGGTGAACCTGGCGAGATTGTGCGAGGCCGATGAAATCGCCGACCGTGCCATTGCCGGTGAACTGGACCTGCGCGAAGGTTTCCATCGGCTGCGTGCACTGGGTCGGCCGGATACGCGCCGCGAAAAGATCGGCCTGATTGCCAGTTACGGACTGTCGGGGGGCAGTATCTCCGCGCTGTTCCTGCACAGCTCGTGGGTCGACGTGGTGGTCGCCGGCGTGATCGGCGTGATCATCGGCGGCATCACCTTGCTGGCGGCCAGCCGACCACGACTGGCGGTGGCCAGCGACGCGATCTGCGCGCTGGTGGCCGCGGCAGTCACGATCGTGGTGAGTGCGTTCGTGGTGCCGTTGGCGATCAAGTCGGTGGTGCTGGCCAGCCTGATCATCCTGGTTCCGGGCATGTCGCTGACCACGGCCGTGCGCGAGATATCCAGCCAGCATCTGGTTTCCGGCATGGCGCGCATGGGTGGCGCCATGGCAACCCTGCTCAAGCTCACCTTCGGCACGCTCGCGGCTACCCAGTTGTGCGCCGCACTGGGCATCCATGCGCGCGACTTCGCGCTGCCGGCACTGCCGGCATGGACCGATTACCCGGCCCTGCTGGTGGCGGCGATCGCGTTCGCGATCCTGTTCCGAGCGGCCCGGCGCGACTGGCCGGTGGTGATCGTGGCGGTGATCGTGGGTTATCTGGCCACGCGCTGGGGGGGCGAGATTTCGGGTTCGCTGCCTGCAGCGCCGTTTGGCGTGTTCCTTGGCGGATTGTTGCTCAGCGCATTCGCCAATATGTATGCGAGGTATGCGCAGCGGCCGGGTGCGGTGGTGCGCGAACCGGGCATCCTGTTGCTGGTGCCGGGCAGTGTCGGTTTTCGCAGCATGTCTTTCCTGCTCGAACGCGATACGTCGCTGGGCATGGATACCGGACTGCTGCTACTGACCTTGCTGGTAGCACTGGTTGGTGGACTGATGTTTGGCGAATTGCTGGTTTCCCCGCGTCGCTCACTCTGAGGCGGATAATGGAGCATCGGAAATAGGAGAGCATCGAGAGAGGCGACCGCCCGAGTCTGTTGGCCGGCAATACTTCTTTCAATGTTTCACTCCCGAGTTCGGGCCAACAAAAAAACGCCGGCACGAAGCCGGCGTTTTGTACGAAACGAAAGAACGAATCGGCGATCAGATCGCCAGATCCTTTTCCTTCTTGCCGGCTTTCAGTGCGTCGCTGAACCAGTGCGGGCGCTTGCCGCGACCGGACCAGGTCTGGGCCGGATTGGCCGGGTTGCGGTATTTCGGTGCAACGGTGCCGGTGCCGCGCCTGGCCTTGCCACGTGTGCTGCCGAAAATATCCTCGAAGGTATAACCCTCGGCCTTGATCAGCGCATGCACTTTCTCGCGCAGCTTGACGACTTTTTCCTTGCGCAATTCATTCTGGCGCACCTGCGCCTTGCTGATCAGGTCGTTGAGCTGGTTGTGATTGAGATTCTTGATATCGACGGCCATGATGGACTCCCGGGTGGGTATCGGTAATTGAATTGAATGGTCCGGCTATTATGGATGGGGACTTGGCCGGACCCCGTGAATCACGGTCGATTTTCGCTGATTTGCCGAATGCTTGTAAAGCACTGAGCTTGATGCAAGGTAATGTCGGATCAAATGCAATTAATCGCGATATGTGATTTTAATAAACGTACTGGAATTGCACCGTTTGTTATTGCTGCATAAGGAAACGGCCGCACGAGGCGGCCGTTATCCCGGGATAAAACGGATACCACCGTTGCTCAATCGAGCAGGGCGAACAATTCATCTTCGCTGACCGAGCGGCTTTCGCTTTCGTCGCGGGCGCGATATTCCAGCGTGCCGGCAGCCACGCCGCGCTCGCTGACTACCACGCGGTGCGGGATGCCGATCAGCTCCATGTCGGCGAACATGCCGCCAGGGCGCAGGCCACGGTCGTCCAGCGCGGTTTCGATGCCGCGCTGGCTGAGCCGCTGGTACAACGCTTCGGCCGCTTCGTTCACCGCCGGTACGTTGCGCTGGTTGATCACGCATACCACCACGCGCCACGGCGCCATCGCCTCGGGCCAGCGGATGCCGGCTTCGTCATGACGCTGCTCGATCGCCGCGGCGACGATGCGGCTGACGCCGATGCCGTAGCAGCCCATGGTCATCAGCTGGGCCTTGCCCTGGTCGTCCAGCACGGTGGCCTTGAGTGCCTCGGCATATTTCTGGCCGAGCTGGAATACATGGCCGACCTCGATGCCGCGTGCCATGCGCAGCACACCCTTGCCATCGGGTGACAGGTCGCCCTCGACCGCGTTGCGCAGATCGGCGATGCGGGTGATTCGCGCATCGCGATCCCAGTTGGCACCGGTGTAATGACTGCCATCGGCATTGCCGCCGCAGACAAAATCGGCGAGTACGGCCGCATCGCGATCGACGATGACGGGGATGGAATCCGGCAGGCCGGCCGGCCCGATGAAGCCTGGGCGGGTCCCGGTGGCGGCAAGAATTTCCTCTTCACTGGCAAGTACCGATTCGTCCGGCAGTTCGGCCAGCTTGCCGGCCTTGACCTCGTTGATCTCGTGATCGCCGCGCAGGCACAGTGCGACCAGGCCGTCGCGGCCACGCACGAGCAGTGTCTTTACGCATTGCTGCGGCGATACCTTGAGGAAGGCAGCGACATCGCCGATGGTCTTCTGGGTGGGAGTATCGATCCGCTGCAAGGCGTTGGCAGGAGCGGGCCGCACGCTGATCGGGGCCAGTGCCTCAGCCTTTTCGATATTCGCGGCGTAATCGGAACCGTCGGAAAACGCGATGGAGTCTTCGCCGGAGTCGGCCAGTACCTGGAATTCATGGCTGGCATTGCCGCCAATCGCACCGGTATCTGCCTGCACGGCCCGGAAGGTCAGCCCGAGCCGGGTGAAAATGCGTGTGTAGGCCTGATACATCGCGGCGTACGTTTCGGCCAGTGATTCCTGCGTGAGATGAAAGGAGTACGCGTCCTTCATCAGGAATTCGCGTGCACGCATCACGCCGAAGCGTGGGCGTATCTCGTCGCGGAACTTGGTCTGGATCTGGTAGAAGTTGACCGGCAGCTGCTTGTAGCTCTTGAGTTCGTTGCGCGCGTAATCGGTGATCACTTCCTCGGCGGTGGGCGCGTAGCAGAACTCCTGCTCCTTGCGATCCTTGATCTTCAGCAGCTGCGGGCCGAACTTCGCCCAGCGGCCGCTTTCCTCCCACAGTTCCCGGGGCTGGATGGTAGGCATCAGCATTTCGAGCGCGCCGGCGCGGTTCATTTCCTCGCGCACGATCGTTTCCACCTTGCGCAACACGCGCAGGCCCAGCGGCGACCAGGTGTACAGGCCCGAAGCGAGCTTGCGGATCATGCCGGCACGCAGCATCAGCCGGTGGCTGGCTATTTCGGCGTCGGCAGGGACTTCCTTGACGGTGGCCAGGTGGAATTGGCTGAGGCGCATGCGAACGGTTCCGGCGTGGTAAAGACGCCTATTGTAGCGGCCTGCCGTCACCGTCGCTGGTCATCAACAGGCGCCGGCAGCTGGAAGGCCGCCGGCGCCATTAAATGACGACTATTTGCTCTGGCAGTACTGGTCGTATTGCGTTTGCGCCGAGCTGGCCTGCTGCTTGCGCTGGTCGTCGTCGAGCGCGGTGGTCTTGCCGTCCGGCTGCTTCATCACCACCGGAGCGCTGCCTTGCAGGGCAGCAAGATTGGCTCTGAGGGATACACAGAACGTGCTTTGGTTCCCCGACGTATCGGCCGCCGGAGGGGCTGCGGCTGCGGTCTGGCTGGAGCTTTCGGGGGCTGACGCAGCTGCCGGCGCGGACAAGGGCTCCGCGGAGCCTACCGTTTTTACCTGCTTGTATTTGGTGCCCTGCGGCGGCGCATCCTGCGAGTAATGCACGGTGCCGCTGGCATCCGTCCATTTGTAGACCTGGGCGGTGGCCAGCGGGGCTAGCAAAAGCAACGCCACGGCGATCAGCGAACGGTGCATGGTGTTCTCCATATCAGGGGTCATGCCGGTGGACAATTCCTAGTATCCCTTGTTATCACTCCGGCTGTCCGGACTCAAGCAGCCAATGGTTTACACTGCGCGCATCCTGTCACGGTCCTGATTCATGAGTGAGTCCATGCCAGTTCGGCCGCCCCGTCACCGGGGTATTTACCTGCTGCCGAACCTGTTTACCACTGCAGCGATGTTCGCGGGCTTCTACGCCATAGTCGCCAGCATCGACGGGCGCTATACCGAGGCGGCAGTGGCGGTGTTCTTCGCCGCGGTGCTGGATGGCCTGGACGGCCGGGTGGCGCGGATGACCGGTACCCAGACAGAGTTTGGCGTCCAGTACGACTCACTGTCCGACCTGGTCAGTTTCGGACTGGCGCCGGCGCTGGTGATGTATACGTGGTCGCTGTCGTCGCTGCGGGACTTCGGCCCGCTGTGGGGCAAGCTGGGCTGGGCTGCCGCGTTCGTCTATGCGGCCTGTGCCGCGCTGCGACTGGCGCGCTTCAATACCCAGGTTGGCGTGGCTGACAAGCGCTATTTTCAGGGGCTGGCCAGCCCGGCTGCTGCGGCCGTGTGCATGTCGTTCGTGTGGAGCGCGGAGAAGTCCGGCTTTTCCGGCGACGACCTCTGTTTCATCACGCCGGTGATGGCTGTGCTGGTGGGGCTGCTGATGGTCAGTCGTTTCCGCTATTTCAGCTTCAAATCGTTGTCGAAGGGTGACAGCCCACGTGTGCCGTTTGGCTGGATGGTCGGTGCGGTGTTGCTGATTGCCTTGTTGATCCTCGACACGGCTCGGGTACTGTTCGTCGGTTTCACGTTATACCTGCTGTCCGGCCCGGTATGGACGATCTGGGGGCTGGCCACACGCCGTCGCGCAAGGCGCGGTACGCCATGAACCTGCCGCTGCGTCAGTCCATCAGTACCAGCCATCGTGCACGCGTCCTGCATGCACTTGGGGTGACACCTTGGGTGCGTCGTGCCTCATCGATACCGGCGGGTCATGCCGGGCCTGCTCGAGTCGATAGCGGAGTGACCGCTGAAGCTGCGGGTACCGCCTGCATAGTGGTATTGCCGGAGGGCTGTGGCACTCGCGAACTCGACCTGCTCGGACGTGCGCTGGTCGCCTGCGGCCCGGCTCTGGCACGCGCCGGGCGCGTGATGGTGTGTGGCGGACAACTGGCCGCCGATGTGCCGGAGGCGCGGGCCTACCTGGTATTCGGCGAAGCGCAGGCGCATGCGCTTGGGCGCAGCCTGCCGGCAGCTGTGCTGCATCGTGCACAGATCGTGCTGGCCGACGAGCCGGCGCTGGTGTTGACCAGCGCGGCGGCCAAGCGGCGGTTGTGGAACGCGCTGCGCAGTGTGCGCAGCGCACTGGCCACGATGGAGCGCTGACACCATGGCCGCGGTGGTCCGGCCTGTTGCGCAGGTGCGCGCCATGCGCCTCGACGATCTGGATGCGGTCAGCGAGATGGAGGCGGCCTCCTATGAATTCCCCTGGTCGCACGGCATCTTCAACGACTGCCTGAAAGCCGGCCATCCTTGCTGGGTGCTGAGCCTGGATTCGACCATCGCCGGTTATGGCATCCTGTCGATGGGAGCGGGCGAGGCTCATGTGCTGAATATCTGCATTGCGCCGGGATACCGCGGCCGAGGGCTGGGTCGCCATCTGCTCGGCCGCTTGCTGGACATTGCGCGCTGGAATGGCGCCGAGCGTGTGTTCCTGGAAGTGCGGCCGTCGAACCCGCTGGCAAAGACGTTGTACGAATCGGTGGGGTTCAACGAGATCGGTCGGCGTCCGCGTTATTACCCGGCGCGCAATGGGCGCGAGGATGCCATCGTGATGGCGCTCAATATGGTCGAAGACCATATTGAGCAATAGGCAAAGGCGTTCTTGATCTTCCGCTCATGACAGCAGGGTGGAACGTGTTCCAGGGAAACCCCCGAGACACTAGACGTCACCCCAGCTTTTGCGCCTGCTCGCGCAGTGCAGTCAGCGTGGTATTCCACTCGGTGATGCGCTGACGCTCCTGGGCAACCACTTCCGGAGGGGCATTGGCGACGAAGTTGGCGTTGCCGAGTTTGCCTTCGCACTTCTTGATCTCGACTTCGATGCGGCTGATTTCCTTGGCCACGCGCGTCTTTTCGGCACCGAGGTCGATCAGTCCGGCAAGCGGGATCATCACGCGCAACGTACCGACCACGGACGCGGCGGCAGCGGGCTCATCGGCACCATTGTCGATCCACTGTGGCGCTTCGGTGCGGGCGAGAAAGGCGATCTGCATAGCGAATTTCGCCACGCGGGCACGATCGTTGGCGTCGCCACCGGCAAGCAGCAGCGGGATCGTTTTGGCAGGCGAGATGTTCATCTCCGAGCGGATCCGACGGATGCCGTTCAGCACATTCTTGAACCACTCGATTTCGGCCGTGGCGGCATCGTCCGCAACGATCTCGTCGGCGCGGGGCCACGGCCGCTGCATCAGGCTGTTGTCGGTGAGCTTGAGCTTTGGCGCCACCGACTGCCAGATTTCCTCGGTGATGAACGGAATGATCGGGTGCAGGGCGCGCAACACACTTTCAAGCACCACCAGCAGGGTGTGGCGGGTGGATGCCGTGGCGTTCGCGTCATCGCCATTCAAGGCTGGCTTGGACAGCTCCAGGAACCAGTCGCAATACTCGTTCCAGACGAACTCATAGAGCGACTGCGCCAGCAGATCGAAGCGGTAGGTGACGAAGTGCTGTTCGACTTCGCCCAGGGTCTGCTTCAGGCGGGTAAGGATCCAGCGCTCCGCTTCGGTCACCGGCGCGCCAGTCGGCGCGGCGATCTCGCCCTCGGGCAGGTTCATCAGCACAAACCGCGCTGCATTCCACAGCTTGTTGCAGAACGCCTTGTAGCCTTCGGCGCGCTTGATGTCGAAGTTGATCGTGCGGCTGTAGCTGGCCAGCGCGGCGAAGGTGAAGCGCAGCGCATCGGTACCGATCGCCGGGATGCCGCCGGGGTAATCCTTGCGGACACGCTTCTCGACCTTCTCGCGCACCTGCGGTATCAGCAGGGATTTGGTGGACTTCGCCACCAACGGCTCCAGCTCGATGCCGTCGATCAGGTCCAGCGGGTCCAGTGTGTTGCCCTTGGACTTGGACATCTTCTGGCCTTCCGCATCACGCACGATCGCGTTGATGTACACCTCGCGGAACGGCACCTGGCCGGTGAAGTATTTGGTCGCCATCACCATGCGGGCGACCCAGAAGAAGATGATGTCGAAGCCGGTGACCAGCACCGCGCTGGGCAGGAAGAGCTTGTCCTGCTCCCAGTTCGCGACGATTTCGCCGCGCTCATTCTTCACCGGCCCATTCGCCGGCCAGCCGAGCGTGGAGAACGGCCACAGTGCGGAGCTGAACCAGGTGTCGAGTACGTCGTCGTCCTGGCGCAGCGTGCCGACTGGCGCCGTGGTTGCGGACTTGCGCGCGTCCGCCTCGTCCTCGCCCACGAAGATGTTGCCAGCTTCGTCGTACCACGCCGGGATGCGATGGCCCCACCACAGCTGGCGGCTGATGCACCAGTCCTGGATGTTGTCCAGCCACTGCGTGTACGTGGTCGCCCAGTTCTCCGGCACGAACTTGATCTCACCCGAACGCACCGCGTCCAGCGCCGGTTGGGTGATCGCCTGGCGGCCGCCTGGACGTCCATCGGCCAGCGCGTCCGAGGTGAGGTCGACGAACCACTGGTCGGTCAGCATCGGCTCGATCACCGCGTCCGAGCGATCGCTCACCGGCACCTGCAACTTGTGCGGCTTGGTTTCGACCAGCAGGCCGGCGGCTTCGAGATCGGCCAGCACGCGCTTGCGCGCGTCGTAGCGATCCAGCCCGCGATACTTTTCCGGTGCGTTCTCGTTGACCTTCGCAGCCAGTGTGAAGATGGTGATCGGCGTCAGCTTGTGGCGCTGGCCGATCGCGTAGTCGTTGAAGTCGTGCGCCGGGGTGATCTTCACGCAGCCGGTGCCGAAATCCTTGTCGACGTAATCGTCGGCAATCACCGGAATCTCGCGATCGGTAAGCGGCAGCTTCAGCGTCTTGCCAACCAGATGCGCGTAGCGGTCGTCTTCCGGATGCACCGCCACGGCGACGTCGCCCAGCATGGTCTCCGGACGGGTGGTAGCCACGACCACGCTCTCGTCGCTGCCCACGACCGGGTAGCGGATCGACCACATATGGCCGTCGCGCTCGACGTTGTTCACTTCCAGATCGGACACGGCGGTGCCCAGCACCGGATCCCAGTTCACCAGCCGGTTACCGCGGTAGATCAGCCCCGCGCGATACCAGTCGATGAACACCTTGCGCACCGCGGCCGAGAGGCCCTCGTCCATGGTGAAACGCTCGCGCGACCAGTCTGCGGCGGCACCGATGCGGCGCATCTGGTTGGTGATGGTGGAGCCGGACTCCTCCTTCCACTTCCACACGCGCTCGACGAAGGCGTCACGGCCCAGGTCATGCCGCGTCTTGTCTTCGACCGCGAGCTGGTTCTCCACGATCTTCTGGGTGGCGATGCCCGCATGATCGGTACCGACCTGCCACAGCGTGTTCATCCCACGCATGCGCTGGTAGCGCACCAGCATGTCCATCACGGTCTGCTGGAACGCATGCCCCATGTGCAGTGTGCCGGTGACATTCGGCGGCGGCAGCAGGATGCAATACGGATCGCCCTTGCCCGATGGTTTGAACGCACCGCTGGCTTCCCAGCGTGCATACCACGTCGACTCGATCTGGGCAGGCTCGAAACTCTTTTCCATCGGGATTGGGCTCGGTGGCATGCGCAGGGCGCACGCTTTGTCTTGGGGAAAGCGTGCCATTGTACGGGGCGGGGACTGGGCTGCCAAAAGGTCGCCCTTCTCCTTCTCCCATGAGTCACAAGGTCCAGTGTGTGTAGCGCAGAAGGCATCCATGCCTCTTTCATTTCATATAGTTGACTTAGTCAACCAAATGGAGTGAGATGGCACCTTGCCGTCACGAGGTGGGCCATGACCGAAAATTTGTTGAGCAACCAAGCCGAGGCCGTTCGAAGCTTCAATCGGTTTTACACCCGACAGATCGGGGTTCTTGATGAAGGCCTGCTTGCCAGTCCGTTCTCATTGACACAGGCTCGCGTGTTATTTGAGCTGGGTACCCGCAAAGCGGTGACGGCGCGCGAGATTGGTGATGCCTTGGGTCTCGATGCTGGTTATCTGAGTCGCATGGTGCAGAACTTCGCCTCACAAGGACTCATTCGTCGCGAGCCATCCCCACAGGATGGCCGCCAGATCGTGCTGTCGCTCACCCCCGAAGGGAAGAAGGCCTTTCGAGAGCTTGACCGCAAATCTCATGCGGTCACAGCCGCGCAACTGTCCAGACTGTCGGCGCCGCAGCGCGAGCGATTATTGCGACTGATGCATGACTTTCAGCGCACGTTATCGGCTAAAACCGGTAATGGCACGCTGACTGTCCGCGCACACCGCGCCGGCGACATTGGTTGGGCCATCGAACGCCATGGTCAAATCTACGCCGACGAGTTCGGCTGGAACGAAGATTTTGAAGCCTTGGTAGCCACGTTGTTCGCGCAGTTTGCGACCAGGCATGATCCTGAATCGGAACGTTGCTGGATCGCCGAAGTGGACGATGAGCGGGTCGGCTGTGTATTTGTGGTTCGCAATGCGGATGACCCTACTATCGCGCAACTGCGCTGCCTGCTGGTCGATCCGAAGGCGCGTGGTCTGGGTGTCGGAAAACGCCTTGTCGACGAATGCCTGGCGTTTGCGAAAGGCGCCGGCTACGCCAAGATGATGCTGTGGACCAACGATGTGCTGACCTCAGCCCGTCGCATCTACGAAGCCGCAGGTTTTGCACTTGTCAAAAAGGAGCATCACCACAGCTTTGGCCATGATCTGGTTGGCCAGGTCTGGACGCGGGATCTCTGATGCATGGTTCGTGTGTGAACCGGCGCCATAGGAGAGGAGCGGGGTTTTATCTGCTGCGCAACGTACACCCGTAAGCATGCACTTCGTCCACCAGCACCTTCACATGCTCCGGATCGACTTCCGGGGTGATGCCGTGGCCGAGGTTGAACACGTGGCCGGGGTGGTTGCCGTAGCTGTCGAGCACGGCGCGGGCTTCGCGGCGGATCACGTCCGGGCTGGCGCGCAGGATCGCGGGGTCGAGGTTGCCTTGCAGGGCGACTTTGCCAGCGACGGCGCGACGCGCGTCGGCCAGATCCATGGTCCAGTCGACGCCGAGCGCGGCGCAGCCGGTGTCGGCCATCTCGGCGAGGTGCTGGCCGGCGCCCTTGGAGAACAGGATCATCGGTAGTTCGCGGGCGTGCGGGTCGGCCTTCAGGGCGGCGATGATCTGTGTCATGTAGCGCAGCGAGAATTCGCGGAACGGGGCGGGGCCGAGCAGGCCGCCCCAGGTGTCGAAGATCATCAGCGCCTGCGCGCCGGCGGCGGCCTGGGCGATCAGGTAGTGGGCGACGGCTTGCGCCAACGTATCGAGCAGTTGGTGGGCGAGTTTCGGTTCGTTCCAGCACATCGCCTTGAGCGTGGCGAAATCCTTCGAACCGTGGCCCTCGACCATGTAGCAGGCCAGCGTCCACGGGCTGCCGGAGAAGCCGATCAGTGGCACGCGGCCATGCAGTTCCTGGCGGATCAGCCGCAGCGCATCCATCACGTAGCGCAGTTCGCCGTCCATGTCGGGCACGGCGAGCTTCGCGATATCGGCCGCCGTACGTACCGGGCGTGCGAACTGCGGGCCTTCGCCCTGCGCAAACGACAGGCCTAGGCCCATCGCGTCGGGGATGGTGAGGATGTCGGAAAACAGGATCGCGGCGTCGAGCTCGAAGCGTTCCAGTGGCTGCAGGGTAACTTCGCAGGCGAACTCGGGGTTCTGCGCCAGGCCCATGAAGCTGCCGGCGCGTTCGCGGGTGGCGCGGTACTCGGGCAGGTAACGGCCGGCCTGGCGCATCACCCAGATCGGGGTAGTGTCGGTGGGTTCCCGGCGCAGTGCGCGCAGGAAGCGGTCGTTCTTCAGCGGGGTGTTCATCAACGTCAACGTCCGTACGGGCCTTCCAGCCCCTGGGCAAACATCAGGCGGAAGCCACGCTTGAGCTGGGCATCGCGGGCTTTCTCGAACGCGCTGACCGCCTCGTCGCGCTCCAGGAACTGCTCGCGCTTCATGGTCGCGCGGCCGCCCTGGGTGCCGGATTCGCGATACAGCGTCCAGCCGCCAAGCAGATCCTGCTCCAGCGTGATCTGGACGTAGCGGGGTGCGTCGGAGCTGCCGGGCACGGTTTGCAGATAGAGGCGCATGGGTTCCAGTGGCTCAAGCGTGAATCCCGGTGCAGGGCCGGATGCGACAGTTTATAGGAGCAGCCGCTAGTTTGTAGGAGCGCACCCTGTGCGCGATGCTTTCGTGTGGCGTGGAAGAGCATCGCGCATTAGGGTGCGCTCCTACCGGTTATACGGCCGCTTGCAGTACGGCGAGCACGTCGGCTTCACTCACTCCGCCGACGATCTCGGCGCGGCCAATGCCGCGCCACAGGATCAGCCGCAACACGCCGGCGGTGTTCTTTTTGTCCAGTCGCATCAGCGCCAGCAATTGCTGCGTTTCCATGCCGGGTGGAATCGTGGTGGGCAGGCCGAGTTTTTCCAGCAAGTGCCGCAGCCGCGAGGTATCGGCGGCGGTGCTCATGCCCAGGCGCTCGGATAGCTGCGCCGCCAGCAACATGCCGATCGCCACGCCTTCGCCGTGCAGCAGGGTGATGTAGTGGCCGGCGGTTTCCAGCGCGTGGCCGAAGGTGTGGCCGAGGTTGAGCAGGGCGCGTTCGCCCTGCTCGGTTTCGTCGCGGGCGACCACGCCGGCCTTGTAGCGCACCTTGCGCGCGATCGCATCCATCACGGTGGCGGGGTCGCGCGCCGCCAGCGCGTCGGCATGCTGTTCCAGCCAGGCAAAGAACGGCTCGTCACCGATCGCCGCGCCCTTGATCACTTCGGCGAGTCCGGCGCGGTATTCGCGCACGGGCAGGGTGGCCAGCGTGTCGATGTCGGCGAGCACCGCGCGCGGCTGGTGGAACGCGCCAGCGAGGTTCTTGCCGACCGGCAGGTTGACACCGGTCTTGCCGCCGACCGAGGAATCGACCATCGCCAGCAAGGTGGTCGGCATCTGGATGAAGTCGATGCCGCGCATCCAGCAGGCGGCCGTAAAGCCGGCCAGATCGCCGACCACGCCGCCGCCGAGCGCGATCACGCAGGCATCGCGGGTGGCGCCGAGCTGGCCCAGCGCTTCCAGTGCGCGACCTACATTGGCAAAGCTCTTGTGCGCCTCGCCGTCGTCGAGCAGGAACGACGACCAGTGTATGCCCTCCAGCCCCTGTGCAACGCGATCGAGATAAAACGGCGCCACCGTGGTATTGCTGATCACCAGTGCATGCCGGCCGCGCAGCATGGCGCGCCAGCGGGCATGGTCGGCGAGCAGGCCGGCGCCGATCCATACCGGATAGCTGCGCGTGCCGAGGGCGACGGTGATGGTCTGGAGTACCGGTTGGTTCATGCGCTGTGTTGTTGCCATGGATGGGGTGGACGCTGCCAATGATGATCGATCAGCGCGATGCAGCGGTCAGTGGCGGCGGCGACGCTGCCGTGTTCGCCGGGGACGGCCAGGTCAGCGAGGTCGTGATACAGCGGCTCGCGTACTTGCGCCATTGCCTGCAGTCGTTCATGCCGGTTTGGCACGGCCAGCAGTGGACGGTGATGGTCGCGTTCCAGCCGCTCCAGCTGCTGCTCAATGCTGGTCTGCAGCCACGCCACGTAGCCGCGTTCACGCAGAAGCTGGCGATTGTGTTCGGCCAGCACGATACCGGCACCAGTGGCGAGCACCACGCCGTGGCGCCGGCTGCATTCGTCGAGCAACGCGCTTTCACGCTGGCGGAAGCCGGCCTCGCCCTCGATCTCGAAGATGGTGTTCACGTCCACGCCGCAGTGACGTTCGATTTCCTGGTCGAGATCGACGAACGGCAGGCCATAATGCGCAGCGAGTCGTCGCCCGATCGACGTCTTGCCGGCGCCGGTCGGGCCGATGATGAAAAGGTTGTGCGACGGATTCATGTGCAGATGCTAACAGGGCGGATTCGACGGCTGTGCTGAAGGAAGCGGTGGCGAACGAACGGATATTGCTGGCTGGTTGTGGCGACCTGGGCCTGCGTGTCGCACGGCGCCTGTTGGCGCGTGGCGACGAGGTGTGGGCGCTGCGGCGCTCGCCGCCAATGTCAGACGACAGCGGTATCCATTGGCTGCGCGGCGACCTGACCCGGCCGGAAACCCTGCGCAAACTGGCCGCCGACATCGCCCGGGTGGTCTATTTGCCGACGCCGGACCGGCGCGATGCGGCGGCCTATCGCGGCACATTCGTGGACGGTTTGCGGCATGTGCTCGACGCGCTCGGTCACGCATCATTGCAACGCGTGCTGCTGGTCTCCTCCAGCGCGGTGCATGGCGAGCATGCCGGCGGCTGGATCGATGAAGGCACGCCACCATCCCCGCTGGGATTCAATGGCGGCGTGCTACTGGAGGCGGAGCAGTGGCTTGCTGCGCAGCCGGTTCCTTCGATCGTGCTGCGGCTGGCCGGCTTGTACGGGCCAGGTCGGCTGCAACTGCTCGAACGCCTGCGCGCGGGTCAGCTGCAGGCGCCGCGTGCGCGACCGCACTGGGCCAATCGCATCCATGTCGACGATGCCGCTGCGGCGATCGTGCATCTGCTGTCGCTGGTCGATCCGCTGCCGCTGTATCTCGGCGTGGATGACACGCCGCTTCCACTCGATGTGCTGTACGACCATCTGTCTGCGTTGGTCGGCATGCCGCCAGTTGCCGATGGTCCGGCACCGGTGGGTATCGGCAGTAAGCGACTCAGAAATGCACGACTGCGCGCCAGCGGTTTCGTGCCGCGCTGGCCGGATTCGCGCGAGGGCTATGCTGCCCTCCTAGATGCCTGATCATTCCCCCGAATCCACGGAGAACCCGCATGGCCAATCCCATTCCGCATCATCAGGTAAGTACCGGCAATGAGATCATCGGTTGCCGCATCGTGCGTTCGTTCGGCATCGTGCGTGGCATCACGGTGCGTTCGCGCAGCGTGATCGGCAATTTCGGTGCGGCCCTGCAGACCCTGGTCGGCGGCAACATCTCGATCTATACCGAACTATGCGAGAAGGCGCGCGAAGAAGCGTTCGAGCTGATGCTGCAGCACGCGGCGGCCATGGGCGCGAATGCGGTGGTGGCGATGCGTTATGACGCCAACGACGTTGCCGAAGGTGTCACCGAAGTGCTGGCGTATGGCACTGCGGTGCAGGTCGAGCTTTTGGCGTAGCGCACGATCCGGATGGCGGTCAGGTGCTGGACATGGCCTGGCTCAGGAGTGATTGAGCCCGGTCACATGTCGCTGTTCGTCGTATTCCACGCAGGTATCCGCCAGCGCCGGCAAGGTGGCCAGGGCGTGCCGGCTCAGGCGTTCGAAGTGCGCCAGGAAACGTTTCATCGCCAGGCCGTCCATCGCCAGCGGTGCGTGTCGCGCCAGCAGGTCATCTTCCTGCTCGCCACGCCAGTCGCGCACGATCTCCCAGCCTGGCGCCTGCAGCACGATCAGCGCGTCGAACTTGCGCCATAACGGCTGGTAGCCACGCAGCTGCTTGTTGACCCAGTGCCGCCAGCTGCCGTCGGCATCTTCGGTGCGCTCCAGTTCGTTGACCGGCATGTCCAGGGCGGCCTGCAGCTGTGGCCTTATGCCCAAGGCCCAGCCTTCCACGATCACCAGCTTCGGCGGTCGCGTGACGCGGGGCCAGCGGGACGGTGGTATGCGCGTGTCGCGGCCCTTGTCGAAACGAGGGTGGGTCACCGGCAGTTTGTCCGACGCGTGCGGCAGGGCCGAGAGTACCGACAGCAGCAGTTCGACCTCGTGCGTGCCCGGCACGCCGCGCGTACGCAGCAGGGGGTGTACCTGATGCGCCAGCGCCTCGCGATCGCTGCGGGAATAGTAGAAATCGTCCAGCGACAGCACTTCGGTGGCCCAGCCACGCGCTTCGGCCTGTGCCTTCATCACCCGTGCCAGCGTGCTCTTGCCGCTGCCCTGCAGGCCGGACAGGCCCAGGATGTAAGGCCGCCGCGCGCGCGCGATACGTCCGGCGTACTGGTCGAGCAGATGACCGGCGAGCGCTTCGTTCTGCATGCTGGCGAGTGACATCATCAGGATCGCACCCGGTTGGACGACGGCCGCCCGGCGGTTGTCGGGCCGTGCTGGCAAGCTGTCCCGGCCACGGTGCTTTCACGGTTGGCGCAATAACATGTCGCGGCAGGAACTGTTGCCGCCAGCCAATTCGTCGCAGCCATGCAGGATGGGTAGGGCATTGCACTATTATCGGTCATGTTCATCCGCACCATGATGGCGCGTGTCGGCCATGATGCAAAAGGAAAGTTTCAGACGCCATGCTCAATCCCGAGATCCTGGGTACCTTTCAGAAGCTGCTGGGCGAAGCCACGGCCAGTGGCGATCGTGAGCCGACGGCAATGAACCTGGCCACCGTCGACAGCTCCGGCCGCGTCACCTCGCGCATCGTGCTGCTGAAGAGCGTCGACGAGCGTGGTTTCCGCTTCTACACCAACTACCAGAGTGACAAGGGCAGCCAGCTGGAGGTTCACCCGCAGGTGGCCCTGTGTTTCCACTGGAAGCAGCTGCGCGAGGGCGTGCAGGTGAGGGTGGAAGGCGTTGCACGCAAGCTGCAGGAAGAGGAGTCGGACGCCTACTTCGCCAGTCGTGCACGCGGTAGCCAGATCGGCGCCTGGGCTTCGCTGCAGTCGCAGACCCTGCCCGATCGCGAGACGTTCGAGCAGCGCCTGGTTCGCTACGAGCACGAGTTTGACGGGCGCGTGGTGCCCCGTCCGCCGCATTGGGGTGGCTACGTGGTGGAGCCTGACACGCTGGAGTTCTGGTACGGCGCCGAATTCCGCTGGCACGAACGGGTGCGCTGGAGTCGGCACGGGCAGACCTGGACCAGCCGGCTGCTGTATCCATGACCCGGTCTTTGCCCGCGGAGCATGTCGCGCAGGAAGGGTTCGTCGTGCATACGCGCGGCCGCGGCTTCAGCGAGATCACCACGCAGGCCAGCAATGCGGTGGCTGCCAGTCGCGTGCAGATCGGCATTGCGAACATCTTCACGGCGCATACCAGCTGCTCGCTGCTGCTGAGCGAAAATGCCGACCCGGCGGTGCGCGAGGACCTGGAACGCTGGTTCGCCCGCGCGGTACCCGACGGCGATGCGATCTACCGACATGATGCGGAAGGCCCGGACGACATGCCCGCGCATGTGCGTTCGATCCTCACCGGGGTCAGCCTGACCGTGCCGGTGCATGGCGGCAAGCTGCTGCTCGGCACCTGGCAAGGCATCTATCTGTGGGAGCATCGTGTCGACCCGCATCAGCGCAAGGTCACGGTGACCGTGCTGGGACATTGAGCGCATGACCGGTCACGTCGTGTCAGGCCATTATCCGCAGCGCATCGTCTGCCTCACCGAGGAGCCGACCGAAGTGCTGTACGCGCTGGGCGAGCAGGATCGCATCGTCGGCATCTCCGGCTTTACCGTGCGGCCGGCACGGGCACGCAAGGAGAAGCCGAAAGTCTCGGCGTTCACCAGTGCGAAGATCGGCGAAATCCTGAAGCTCGAACCGGACCTGGCGATTGGCTTTTCCGACATCCAGGCCGATATCGCGCGCGAGCTGATCAAAGCTGGCGTGGAGGTGTGGATCAGCAACCATCGCAGCGTCGACGGCATTCTTGCCTATATCCACCGGCTTGGCGCGATGGTCGGTGTGCACGATAAGGCTGAGGCCTACGCGCAGCGTGCCGAGCAGCACATCGCGGAAATCCGAGCCGCGGTCGCGCAGCTGCCACGTCGGCCGAAGGTATATTTCGAGGAGTGGGACGAGCCGATCATCACCGGGATCCGGTGGGTCGCGGAGATCATCGGTATCGCCGGTGGCGACGACTGCTTTCCCGAACTCGCCCGCGAGCCACTGGCAAAGCAGCGCATCCTGCCGAACGGCGACGAAGTGGTGCGGCGTGCGCCGGACATCATCCTTGGTTCGTGGTGCGGCAAGCGTTTCCGGCCGGAGAAAGTCGCAGCGCGGCCGGGCTGGGAAACCATTCCGGCGGTGCGCAACGGCGACCTTTACGAGATCAAGTCACCGATCATCCTGCAGCCGGGGCCGGCAGCGCTGTTCGATGGGCTGGATGCGATCCATCGGATCATTCTCGACTGGTCGGCGCGGCAGGGATGATCCGCGCCGAGGTGGCGCGGATCCCGACCGGATATCGGTTTACCAGATGCGCGCGCGATCCTTCTCGTCGCGCCACATCGGCTGGCCAGGCTTGACGCCGAACGCCTGGTAGAACTCCGGGATGTTCGACAGCGGCCCGTTCACCCGCCATTTGGCCGGGGCATGCACGTCGCTGAGCAGACCACGACGCAGCAGGGCATCCTGTTCCTCGAAGATCCACGACAGCGCGTAGCCGAGGAAGAAACGCTGCAGCGGCGTGTAGCCAGCGATCTTCTCGCCCTTCTTGTATTGCTCGGTCTTCTTGAATGCGTCCAGGCCGATCAGCACGCCGCCGAAGTCGGCCATGTTTTCGCCGAGGCTGGCACGTCCGTTGATATGCAGCCCAGGCAGCGGCTCGTATGCATCGAACTGCTTGACCAGGACGTCGGCGCGCTCGCCGAACTTCTTCGCGTCGTCCTTGGTCCACCAGTCGGACAGGTTGCCTTTCGCATCGAACTGGCGCCCTTCGTCGTCGAAGCCATGGGTGATTTCATGACCGATGGTCGAGGCGGCGGCATAGCCGTAGACCACGGCGTCGTCGACCTCGTCGTCCTTGAAGCCTGGGATCGCGAATTGCGCCGCCGGCAGCACGATCTCGTTGTTCGACGGGTTGTAGTAGGCGTTGTAGGTCTGCGGCGTCATGTCCCATTCGCTACGGTCGACCGGCTTGCCGAATTTCGATACCTGGTCGTCAAAGGCCCAGTGTCGGGCGTTCATCTCGTTTTGCGCGTAGGAATCGCGGCCGATCTGCAGCGCGGAGTAATCCTTCCATTTGTCCGGGTAGCCCACCTTCCTGGTCACGGCGGCCAGCTTCTCGCGTGCCTTGGTCTTGGTGGCATCGCTCATCCAGTCCAGCTTGTCGATGCGCTCGCCGTAGGCGGTGCGGATCGCCTCGACCAGGTCGTTGTAGCGCTGCTTGGTCTTTTCCGGGAAGTATTCCTTGACGAAGATGCGGCCGAGGATCATGCCGATCGCGCGGTTCTCCGCATCGAGCGTGCGCTTCCAACGCGGTCGTTGCTCCTTCTGGCCGGTGAGCAGGCGGCCGTAGAAATCGAAATGCTCGTCATCGAAGGCCTTGCCCAGGGTCGAGGCGTATTCGTCGACCAGGTGCACGCGCAGGTAGTCGCGCAGCACGGGCACCGGCGTCTGGGTGAGCAGCTTCTGCAGGCCGCCGAAAAACTCGGGCTGGCCGACGATGACGTACGACGGATCCAGCTTCCATGCCTGCAACCGCTGGTTCCACCCGATGTCCGGCGTGAGCTTGCGGGTCAGGTCGGCAGGAGCCATCTTGTTGTAGTTCTTCTGCGGGTCACGCAGGTCGGCCAGTGGCCGCGACACTTTGGCCAGCGCGGTCTCGAAGGCCATCACCTTGGCTGCGCTGGCATCCGCTGCGGCAGCGTCCTCGCCGAGCAGCTTGAACATCCGCTGCAAGTGTTCGACGTAAGCCGTGCGCGCCTTGGCCACGCCAGCCTCGGTGTTGAAGTAGTAGTCGCGGTCGGGCAGGCCAAGGCCGCCCTGCTCGAGATAGACCGCCATCACATCGCTCTGCTTCTCGTCCTGCTGCACGCCGAAGTCGAAGAACGCATCGACGCCAAGCGGTTGCAGTTCGAAGGCCGCCTCGAGTGCGCCCGGCACGCTGGTGATGGCATCGATGCGGTCAAGCTCGGGTTTTAGCGGGGTCAGGCCCTGGCGCTCGGCCAGCTCGCTGTCCATCGCCGTGCTCCAGAAGTCGCCGATCTTCTGCTCGTCGCTGCCGTTGGCCGCATTCTTCGTCGCGGCAGCGGCTTCGCTGATCTTGCGCAGCTTGTCGTAAAGGTCCTCCTGCACCAGCTTGCCGATGCCCCAGTAGGCTTCGGAGGCCGGAATCGGATGGCTCTTCAGCCATGCGTCGTTGGCGTAGCTGAAGAAGTCGTCGCCGGGCTTCACCGAGTTGTCGATATTGACGGCGACCACATCGGGTTTCGCCGTGGCCGCGGGTGCGACTGCTGCCGTGGTGGCGGGTGCCGTCGTCTGTTGTGATGCTTGTGGTGGTGTCCGGTCACAACCACCGATCGTGGTGACGATGGCGGTTACCAGCAGACAGAGGGGCAGGCTATGCCGGTTCGCTTTCATGCGCAGGTTCCGTATGGATGACGGAGCATGCTAGCGGATCAACGCTGCACCAGATGGTGGCAGGGGCCATGACTGAAGACAGGGTTAGCCGCTCATCGCCAGTTGTGCGCCGAAATCGAGCAGTGGCGCCGCGACCAGCAGCCGGGCCAGCAGCAGTACGATCATCACCGCCATCGGCGCGAAGTCGATCTGGCCGGCAATCAGCTTGCCGTGTAGCGGGCGCAGCAGCGGCTCGATGATCGTGCCGGCCAGCCGCAGCAATGGTTGCCGCCGGTCCACGGCAAACATGCTCAGCAACGACCAGCCGAACAGCAGCACGATGTAGAACAGCAGGGCGAAGTCGAGCAGCTCGGCCAGCGACACCAGCAGCAGGCCGCCAAGGTGCGGCATCACGCCGAGCATCGCGAACAGCAGCAGGCGCTTGAGCAACATTGCCAGCCACGCCAGCAGCAACGCTGCCAGGTTGATCCGGCGCCAGTTCGGCAGCACGCGCCGGATCGGTGCCAGCATCGGGTTGGTATAGCGATAGACGAACTGGCTCAGCGGGTTGTTGAAATCCGCGCGACAGGCTTCGGCCGCCACGCGCAAAAGCAGCAGGGCGACCACGGCCTCGAAGGCCAGTTCGATCAGCGTGGAGAGGGCATTCAGCAGGTAGCTCAAGGAAGTGTGTCCAGTTGGGCGGCCAGTTCCTCGCCACGCCGGGTGGCGGCAGCGACGGCGCGGGCGACGATACGTGGCAGGCCATCCGTGCCGAAGCTTTCCAGGGCGGCCTGGGTGGTGCCGTTGGGCGAGGTCACGCGCTGACGCAGCACGGCAGGATCCTCGCCGCCCTCGACCAGCATGCGGCCGGCACCGAGGCAGGTCTGCGTGGCCAGTGCGCGGGCAGTGTCGCGTGGCAGGCCTTGCGCGACGGCGGCGGCCTCCAGGGCTTCGACCAGGGCGAAGAAGTAAGCCGGGCCGGAACCGGACAACGCGGTGACGGTGTCCATCAGCGCCTCGTCGTCGATCCAGCGGGTGATCCCGGCGGTGTCTAGGATGTGTTGCGCCTGTGCCTTCTGTGACGGGCTGACCCGATTGTTGGCGCACAGGCCGGTGGCGCCGGCGCCGATCAACGCCGGCGTGTTCGGCATGCAGCGCACGATCGGCAGGCTGCTGCCGAACCAGCGTTCCAACTGGTCCAGCCGCACGCCGGCGGCAATCGAGATCAGCAGCGGACGGTTGCGCTGCAAGGTATCGCGCAGCTCGGCGTGGATCGCCGGCATGACCTGTGGCTTCACTGCCAGCACGATCACCTCGGCCTGGGCGGCCGCAAGCCGGTTTTCGGCGTAGCAGGCAACCCCGAATTCGCGGCCAAGCGCTTGTCGGGCTTCGGCAAGCGGTTCGGCGACACTGATGGTCGACGCGGCCACGCCGGTTTTCAGCAGGCCGCCAATCAGGCTGCGCGCCATGTTGCCGCCGCCGATGAAGGCAAGTTGGGTCATGCAGGAGTTCCTCGATCATCCAGGCCGCTACCTTACCGGAGCTGGCATGGTCGCGAGGCGGTTCATGGGTATGGCGGGACACCGATACAAGCGGTAGCGGTCCGGCAACGCGGCTGGACGATGGCGTTGAAGGCGATGTTGCGAACCGGGTCGACAGTTTGCACGTCGACGACGGGAAAGACTGGCCGCACAGGCGGTTGCGCGAGTAGTATCGACGCGGCTGCAAGGGGAATCGGTAGTTCGACAGGGTGACTCGAGTGGTGACTGCGCCATGCGCTGCGGTGCACCATGCCTGTGGATCCTCTCCGGTTTCCGCTGCGGCATCCAATTCATGCCATCCAGGCGATCGGTTGAGGGGAACGACAGATGGACATTGCCGAACTGCTTGCTTTCTCGGTGAAGAACAAGGCCTCGGACTTGCACTTGTCCGCCGGGCTGCCGCCGATGATTCGCGTTGACGGCGACGTTCGCCGCATCAACATCCCCGCGCTCGAGCACAAGCAGGTGCATTCGCTGATCTACGACATCATGTCGGACAAGCAGCGACGCGATTACGAGGAATTCCTCGAGACCGACTTCTCGTTCGAGATTCCCGGGCTGGCGCGTTTCCGCGTCAATGCCTTCACCCAGAACCGTGGCGCCGGCGCGGTGTTCCGCACCATTCCGTCCGAGGTGCTGACGCTGGAGGATCTGGGTTGCCCGCGCATCTTCAAGGAGCTGATCGAGCAGCCGCAGGGTCTGATCCTCGTCACCGGTCCGACCGGCTCGGGCAAGTCGACCACGCTGGCGGCGATGGTCGACCACATCAACAAGAACGAATACGGCCACATGCTCACGATCGAGGATCCGATCGAGTTTGTGCATACCTCGCAGAAGTGCCTGGTCAACCAGCGCGAAGTGCATCGCGACACGCACGGCTTCAACGAGGCGCTGCGTTCAGCGCTGCGCGAGGATCCGGATTACATCCTGGTCGGCGAATTGCGCGATCTGGAAACCATCCGCCTGGCGCTGACCGCGGCGGAAACCGGCCACTTGGTGTTCGCCACCGTGCATACCAGCTCGGCGGCGAAGACGATCGACCGCATCATCGACGTGTTCCCCGCCGGCGAAAAGCCGATGGTGCGTTCGATGCTGTCCGAATCGCTGCGCGCGGTGATTTCGCAGTCGTTGCTGAAGAAGGTCGGTGGCGGGCGCATCGCGGCGCACGAGATCATGGTCGGCATCCCGGCGATCCGCAACCTGATCCGCGAGGACAAGGTCGCGCAGATGTATTCGTCGATCCAGACCGGTCAGCAGTTCGGCATGCAGACACTTGACCAGTGCCTGCAGGATCTGGTCAAGCGCGGCCTGGTGACGCGTCAGCAGGCTTCAAGCTATGCCAAGAACAAGGACACCTTCAAGTAAGGCCGGAAGCGCAGGGTCGGATATCGTGAAAGCGGCAAAAGTACGATCCCGTTCTCCGTTCCACCATTCTCCGTTTTTGTCTCCAGAGGAGACTCGCCATGAGCGATTTTGATTTCACCTCGTTCCTGAAACTGATGGTGCACAAGAAGGCCTCCGACTTGTTCATCACGGCCGGGGTGGCGCCGTCGATGAAGGTGCAGGGCCGCATCGTGCCGATCACCCAGAGCCCGCTCAGCGTGCAGCAGTCGCGCGACATGGTGCTCAACGTGATGACGCCGGGCCAGCGCGAGGAGTTCGAGAAGACCCACGAGTGCCAGTTCGCGATCTCCGCGCAGGGCGTAGGCCGCTTCCGCGTGTCGTGCTTCTACCAGCGCAATTGCGTCGGCATGGTGTTGCGCCGGATCGAGTCGAAAATCCCGACGCCGGAGGAACTGAACCTGCCGCCGGTGATCAAGCAGCTGGCGATGACCAAGCGCGGCATCATCGTTTTCGTCGGCGCCACCGGCTCGGGCAAATCGACCTCGCTGGCCGCGATGGTGGGCTATCGCAACCTGAACTCGACCGGCCACATCATCACGATCGAGGATCCGATCGAGTACGTGCACAAGCACGAGGGCTGCATCATTACCCAGCGCGAGGTCGGTATCGACACCGACAGCTGGGACAATGCGCTGAAGAACACGCTGCGCCAGGCGCCGGACGTGATCATGATCGGCGAGGTGCGCACGCGGGAGGGCATGGATCATGCGATCGCCTTCGCCGAAACCGGCCACTTGGTGCTGTGCACGCTGCATGCGAACAACGCCAACCAGGCGATGGATCGCATCCTGCATTTCTTCCCGGAAGACCGTCGCACGCAGTTGCTGATGGATCTGTCGCTGAACCTGAAGGGCATCGTGGCGCAGATGCTGATCCCCACCCCCGACGGCAAGGCACGTCGGGTTGCGGTGGAAGTGCTGCTGGGCACGCCGCTGGCGCAGGATTACATCCGCCAGGGCGAGATCCACAAGCTGAAGGAGTTGATGAAGGAATCCACCCTGCTCGGCATGAAGACGTTCGACCAGAGCCTGGTCGAGCTGTATCACGCGGGCGAGATCAGTTACGAGGATGCGCTGCGCTACGCCGACAGTTCCAACGAGGTGCGCCTGCGCATCAAGCTGGCGCAAGGTGGCGATGCGCATACCTTGTCGCAGGGGCTGGACGGGGTGGAGCTGGAGGAAGATCGTGATGCGCAGAACTTTGGCGGCGGCAACCATCTGCTGAATCGATGAGCATCATCGCTGCATGAGAAACGAAGAAGGAGCCCGCGGGCTCCTTCTTCGTTTCTGCACGATCCGTCGGAACATTACTGTGCCGGTGCGGCGCTCACCGTCAGGCCACTGGCGTCGACATTCTTGACGCCCTTGACGTTCTTGGCCACGCGTTCGGCATGCAGTTTCTCCTTCTCGGTGGCGACATTGCCGCTGAGTGTCACCACACCATCACTGGTCGACACTGAAATATCGGTGGCCTTGATGCCCTTGGTGGTGCCGAATTCGGATTTCACCTTGGTGGTGATCCAGGCATCGGCTGCCTTGTCCGGCACGGTCTGGTTGTCGGACGACTTCTGCATGGAGCCGGCATCCTGTGCGACAGCCTGAGCAAACGGCACCGCCGCGAAAGCGAGCATCAGGCCGGTGGCAAACACGCTGTTGCGGATCATCGAACGAGTACGCATGGCAATCTCCTGTTGGGCGAAGGTCGGTCGGCAACGACGGCTTGCGCTGCTGTTGCCATCTTCGTGATCCATCCCAACAGTCGGCGCGTGAATGTCGCGTGGCAGCAGCCGATGCCGGTTCAGCGGGTGATTACCTATGCGAACGCCAGGTCACGGCGATGTTGGCGGGATGTTCGATATGCAGTCATCGAGCATGAAAAAACCGAGGCGCCGCAGCGCCCCGGTTTCCGGAATCGACCATCGAGACGAATTACTTCAGGACGGTCTGGGTGTTGAACACCATGCCCTCGCTATCGACGTGCATTTCGGCATCGATGCTGTCGACGCGTTCGGCCTGGGCCTTCATCGCAGCGAACTGCGCCTTGGACTGGGCCGCGTTGGCGGCGGCCTGAGTCGCTTCGTCGGAGCTGTCGCCATCGACCGAGGGCTCATCGCTCTTGTTGAGCGCAGCTGTCGCGGCAGCCAGGCTGTCGACCTTCTGTTCCATCAGCTGCAACCAACTCAGATACATCGCGCCGCTCAGGTGCATGCGGGTCATGCGGCCCGCATCGCCGGTGGGATCCTTCAGCGTGTCGGCGAGTTTGGCGTCCTCGCCGGCGCCAATGCCCAGCGCCAGGGCCTTGTCACCCATCGCGATCCACGCCGGCTGGCCCAGGATGGTGAGCATGTCCTTCGGCAGCGGCAGCGGCTTGCCGTCGCTGGTCGGTTTCAGCTGGGCCAGCGCAGGCACCATCATCTGCCCGGTCGCGAGCAGACCGGAAGGATTGTTGCTGCCGAGAACGAGGCGGCCGCTGAAGCCCGGCATGGCGGCGCCCTGGCCGGGAACCAGGGTGTCCAATGCGATGCGCAGGCCGAGTATGTCGCCGAACGGCGGGATGGCCGCCTTCTGCATGGCCGGCCCGAGCTTGGCGAAGCTGTCGTTGAGGTCAGCCAGGGCAGGGCAGCTGAATGGCTTGGCGACCACGGCATCGGCCTGGTCGGACCAGAACGCGCGCAGTTGCGCGATCGGCAGCGCGAGGCTCAGGTCAAACGGTGCGGTACCCGCGCTGCCCAGTCCGGGCAGATCCACCTTGAGGCCGGTGAACGCCTTGCTGATGTCGTCGGCGAGCGCCACGTTGAAGCGAACGTCCTGATGCTTGGTGTCGAGCCGGGTATAGCCAAAGCTGAGAGCTGGTACGCGGGCGGCGATGCGCGCGGCATCCACTGCGCAGTTGGGCGAGGTCTGCAACTGGTTGGCGACCGGCTCGCCGGTCTTGGCGGATTCGGCTTCGGCATGCGCCTTGAGGATCGCGCCGACCAGCGGGTCCTTGCCACCGAGCGCCAGCGGCAGGGCACGGGTCAGATCCAGATCGCCGACCACCCACTTCTGGTAGCCCTTGGCCTTGGCCAGCGTGTCCAGGCGGCCATCGTCCTGCAGGCTCTTCTGCGGCCGATCCAGGCCCAGTGCCTCGCGCAGCATGGCGGGTGTGACATCGGCTGGCAGCAGCGCAGCCACGGCCTGCTTGCCGACCGTGGCCAGGATTATCTCGGTACCCGACGCGGGGAAGGTGTATTTGCGGTAGCTCTGCGTACCGACACTGGCGATATCCAGCTTCTTGCCATAGGCAGTCTCCAGCCGACCGACGAAGCCTTCGAAGGCGTTCGGATCGTTCAGCTGCAGGCGCATGACGGGTGCCAGACCCAGGCCGTAGAACGCCGACAGGCCCTTGATATTCACGCCGGCACCGGCGGCGAAGCTCTCGACCGTCTTGTCCTTGAACTCGGCAGTCAGCGCATGCATCAGACGTGCGCCGTCGGGATCCTTCGCGGCCAGACGATCGGCTGCCGCATTGATCTGGGTCAGCTGGGACGGCAGCTGCGAATCGGCCTGGGCGAGCAGGGCCGTGCGGGTGTCATCATCCAGTACATCCAGATTGGCGACCACGTACGGCGTGTCCGCCGGTACGAAGGCCAGTGGTGCATCCTTGTCCTTGTGCCCGCAGGCCGCCAGCATGGCGCCGGCAAGACTCAGCGCGAAGAATCGCGTCGTCGATCGCATGTTGATCCCCAGAGTGGTGAATGTCACGCGGCATAGTATGCCCGCTTTGATGGTTTGCCGCGGTGCCGCATTCGCGGCCCGGCGGCGATGAATCGAAGGCATTCCGTTGGCGTTGGATGCTCAGCGGGCAAGTACTTCGTTCAGCACGGCCATGCGCACGAAGACGCCGTTGCCGACCTGTTCCAGGATGCGCGACTGCGCACCGTCGGCCACGTCCGGAGCGATCTCGATACCCCGGTTGATCGGTCCGGGATGCATCACCAGGCAACCTTTCCCGGCGCGTGCGAGGCGTCGCTGATCCAGTCCGTAGCGGGCGAAGTAGGCTGCTTCGTCCGGCAGGTCGATCGCCACCATGCGCTCTTTCTGCAGGCGCAGCATGATCACCGCATCGACGCCTTCGATCGCCGCGTCGAAATCGTCGAAGAGCCGGCAATGCGGGAATTCCTCTGCCGCCGGCATCAGGGCCGCTGGCCCGCACAGGCGAATCTGCCGTATGCCCAGCGTGTGCAGCGCATGGATGTCCGAACGTGCCACGCGCGAGTGCTTGATGTCACCGCAGATCAGCACGGTGAGATTATCGAAATCGGGGCGGTGCTGGCGGATCGTCAGCACATCCAGCAGGCCCTGGGTGGGATGCGCGCGGTTGCCGTCGCCGGCGTTGATCACCGAGACACCGCTCATCGCGTGGCGGACCAGTTCGTCCGGTGTGCCCGAGAGCTTGTGGCGTACCACGATAGCATCGAGGTGCATGGCCTCGAGCGTGTGCAGCGTGTCGAACAGTTCCTCGCCCTTGCTTGTGGAGGAGAAGCCGAGGTCGAAGTTGATCACGTCCGCGCCGAGCCGCCGTGCGGCCAGTTCGAACGAGGTGCGCGTGCGGGTGGACGGTTCGAAGAACAGGTTCAGCACGGTGCGCCCGGCCAGCACATCGAGCTTGCGGGTGCCGTGGGCGCAGGCATCGCGCAGCGCCTCGGCGCGATCGAGCAGGCGCTCGATCGTCTCGCGCGGAAGATTTTCCAGGGTGGTCAGGTGGCGCAGGCGAGGGCTCATGGCGGCAGGTCTGGGTGGGATGTGGATGAGAAGTCAGCGATCGGCAACGTCGGCAGGCAAGGCATCGGCGCCACCCAGCCAGCGTTCCACGATGATCGCTGCGGCTTCGGCGTCGATCGTGGCGGCATCGCGGCGTCGCTTGAGTCCGGCGCCGCGAGCCGCGGCGAATCGCAGGGCGGCTTCCTGCGAGCTGTGGCGTTCATCTACCAGCACGACCGGCAGGCCGTAACGCTGCTGCAGTTGGGCGGCGAAACGGCGGGCGTTGCGGCTGGCGGGCTGCTCGGTGCCATCGAGCGTCAGCGGCAGGCCGACGATCAGGGTCTCCGGCAGCCACTCAGTACGCAGGCGATCGAGTTGCTGCCAGTCGGGTTCGCCCTCACGTACCGCAATCGTGGTCAATCCCCGCGCACTGGCGGTGAAGGCATTGCCGATGGCCACACCGGTGAGGCGACTGCCGACATCGAAGCCGAGCACACAACTCATGCGTGGCCCGCGTAGCCGGACAGCTGGCGCGGATCGACTCCGACAAGCCCGGCGGCGGCGCTCCAGCGTTCCTCGAGCGGCGTGTCGAAGACCACCCGGCCGCAGGCTTCGGCGGTCAGCCAGGCATTGGCCATCAGCTCCTGCTCCAGCTGACCGGCATCCCAGCCGGCATAGCCGAGCACCATGATGGCCTGGCGCGGGCCGTCGCCGGCGGCCATCGCCACGAGGATGTCGCGCGAGGTGGTGACCGACCAGTCGGTATTGATGCGATAGCTGGATTCCCAGTCGCCAGGTTCGCGATGCAGTACGAAGCCGCGTTCCTGCTGCACCGGGCCGCCGATCAGCACAGGTGCGTCGGCCAGTTCGCTGTCCGTGCATTCGAGTCGCATCTGCGCCATCACGTCGCCGAAGCGGTATTCGGACAGCTGGTTCACCAGCAGACCGACCGCGCCATCCTCGTCGTGTTGGCACAGCAGGGCCACGCCACGGGAAAACGGCGGTTCCGCCAGGCCCGGCATGGCGATCAAGAAGTGCCCGGTGAGAGTGTTTGGCGCGGTGATGCTCATGCGGCCATTGTAAGCCCCGCCGGCGACAAGTCGCGCTAACGGCAGGTGACGGCGAGGCTATTTGTTGCGCAGCACATCGCCCGGCAGGAATTGCCAGGTGCGGGTGATGTACAGCTCATCCACCTGGGTGTCCGGTGGCAGTGGCGGGAAGGGCGCGGCCAGCCGCACAATGCGTTCGGCGGCGGCGTCCAGCAGGGGCTGGCCGGAACTCTTGATGATGGTGATGCTCTTGATGCTGCCGTCGCGATCGAGCCCGACGGTGAGCAGCAGATCGCCATACAGCTTGCGCCGGCGGGCTTCGTCCGGGTAATTGAGGTTGCCGATCCGCTCCACCCGGTCGGACCAGCCACGCATGTAGCTGGCGTAGACGTATTCCTTCGTGTTGGCCGAGATGAATTTCTTCTTCGGCCGCTTGGCCAGCGCTTCAGTCTGTGCGCGCAGTTCGGCGGCCAGCTGGGCGATCGCCTGCTGTCGCGTCAGTTCGGCGGCGGTGGGGGTCTGATCCTCGGGGTCGACCTGGGTCTGTGCAGTGTCACTGGCGACGCTGAAGTCGGTGGCGCCGCTGGTGGTGACCATTCGGGTCGGCATGGCTTCCCGCGGCTGTGGCGTGGTGGCATCGACCGGTTGTGCCGCCGTGCCCGGGTCGGGTTTGGGCAGCGCTCCGGAGAACATCTGCGAGGGTCGCGCGGCGCGGTCACTTTGGCCGCCGCCGCTGTTGTTGGCCTGGGCCAGGAAATCCGCCTTGTCCGGGGCCTGCTGGTTCGCGACGTTGACCAGGGTCACGTCCAGCGTCGGCAGGCTGGGAGCGGGTTTCACGAAATGAAACGTGATTCCCAACAGCAGCACGCCATGCAGCAGCAGCGAAAACAGCATGGTGGCGCCGATGGGGTTCGGCGCGGTGGAGACAGTGGCAGGGGTGCTCACGCGGTACGCTTTCCGATGACGTGCTGCTCGATGACGTCGAACAACTGACCGGCAATGTTAAGCCCGAACTGGGCGTCCAGCTCACGCACGCAGGTCGGGGATGTGACGTTGATCTCGGTCAGGTAGTCGCCGATCACGTCCAGTCCGACGAACAGCAGGCTACGACGGCGCAGTTCGGGAGCCACTTGGGCCACGATCCAGCGATCGCGTTCGGACAGCGGCACGCCGACGCCACGGCCACCGGCGGCGAGGTTGCCGCGGAACTCGTTGCCCTGCGGGATGCGCGCCAGTGCGTACGGCACCGGTTCGCCATCGATGACCAGGATGCGTTTGTCGCCGGCGGTGATCTCGGGGATGTATTTCTGCGCAATGGTCAGCTGGTGCCCTTCACCATGTGCATCGCCGCCGAGCAGGGTCTCCAGCATCGAATTGAGGTTGCTGTCGCCAGCCTTGACCCGGAAGATGCCACGTCCACCCATGCCGTCCAGCGGTTTCAGCACGACCTCGCCGTGTTCGGCCGCGAAGCGGCGCAGTTCTGCGGCATCACGCGAAACCAGGGTCGGTGCGATGCATTGCGGGAAAATCAGTGCGAACAGCTTCTCGTTGCAGTCGCGCAGCGCGCGCGGGTCGTTGATCACGCTGACGCCGGCGCGCTGGGCGGCTTCCAGCACCATCGTGTCGTAGATGAACTGTGCGTCGACCGGCGGATCCTTGCGCATCAGCACGACGTCGAGTTCCCCGAGATTGCGCCATTGCGCCGGGCCCAGCGTATGCCAGCTTTTCGGATCCTCGCGCACGCTGAGCGGGGCTGTCCGTGCCCATGGCATGCCGTCGCGCAGCGCCAGATCACCCTGTTCGAAGTAATGCAGCGTATGGCCACGCCGCTGGGCTTCCAGCAGCATGGCGAAGCTGGTGTCCTTGGCAATCTTGATCGCACCGATGGGATCCATCAGCACGCCGAGCGAAAGGGGCATTGCGGTTCTCCGTGGGTAGCCTGGGTTACGGGTTGCGCATGCGGGCAGGCGCGGATCGTCAGGCGCCTATAGTAAGTGGGATGGTGATGGGGCGTTTGTGCAGCGGTATCTCGTGCACGACCCGATGCTGTCGCAAGTGGCCCGATGGTGCCACTATGGGTCACTTTGTGAAGCAGCCCGAAGTATTGCTTGACAGTCTCGGCGGGCAGGCAGTAAACAACAAAGCCTTGGATACACTGCCGCAGAGCGGGTATCGGGTGGTTCGTTTCGAAATTTTTTACATGCACACTGTGCGGCATGGCTGTTGCATGTCTTGGTGTCTATCCTGAGCTCGGGCCGGGCCGCAGGGGGGAGTAGTGAATTTGAACGTGAGTGCTAATGGCTTGGCGGGTCTCAAGGTCATGGTGATCGACGACTCCAAGACCATCCGTCGCACGGCGGAAACCTTGCTGAAGAAGGAAGGTTGTGACGTGCTGACGGCTGTTGATGGTTTCGAGGCGCTGGCGAAGATTTCCGACCAGAAGCCCGCCATCATCTTCGTCGACATCATGATGCCGCGGCTGGATGGTTATCAGACCTGCGCGCTGATCAAGAACAATCCGCTTTTCCGTGCTACACCGGTGATCATGCTGAGCTCGAAGGATGGGCTGTTCGACAAGGCCCGCGGGCGCATCGTGGGTGCCGAACAGTATCTGACCAAGCCGTTCACGCGGGACGAACTGCTTGGTGCCATCCATCGCCATGTCAGCACGGTATCGAACCACTGACTGCAGATTCTGAGGGGGACCTGTGGCCAATATTCTCATCATCGACGATTCGCCGACCGACGTGCGCGTGTTCACCACGCTGCTGGAGCGCGCCGGTCATCAGGTTGTCGCTGTCGGAACCGCCGAGGAGGGCATCGAGCGAGCGCGCGCCGAGCTGCCCCACCTCGTCATCATGGACGTGATCATGCCGGGCATGAATGGTTTCCAGGCGACCCGCACCCTGAGTCGCGATCCGGTCACCTCGGCGGTGCCGATCGTGATGATCACCACCAAGTCGATGGAAACCGATCGCGTGTGGGGCCTGCGCCAGGGGGCACGCGCGTTCATCACCAAGCCGGTGAACGAGAAGGAACTGCTGGCCTGCATCAACGATCTGCTGTCGAGCGCGTCATGAACCAGTCCGTCAATCGCACCCCGTTTGAAATCCTGGCCCGCTACGAGCGGTTGTCGCTGGCGCATGCCTCCGACACACGCGACAAGCTGGAGGCGCCCGGGTTGTGGCGTGGCATCGGTTTTCGCGTCGGCGCACGCATGCTGGTCAGCGGCATCGACGAGATCAACGAATTGCTCGCGGTCCCCACACTGACGCCAGTGCCTGGTACCCAGCCATGGCTGCTCGGGGTGGCCAACGTGCGTGGCAACCTGGTGCCGGTGGTTGATTTCGGCCGCTTCCTGTTTGGCGAACGAACCCAGCACTCCGAGCGCACCCGCCTGCTGGTCGTGCGTCAGGGTAGTGGCAGCGTGGCGTTGCTGGTCGACGAGGTGTTCGGCCAGCGAACGGTGGACGAGCAGCAGCGACGCGAGGCCGAGCGCGAGGATGATCCGCGGCTGGTCCGTTTCGTCGAAAACCGCGTGGGCGAGCAGCAGCTGGCGGTTTTCAGCATGAACAGGCTGGTGCGCGCACCGGATTTCCGGCAGGCGGCAGCCTGAGCGGGGCGCGGTTGCGGTAATCGAAGGGCCGGTGCCGAGCGTGGCCGGAGGCTTGAAACGACATTTCCCTGGCCAGCCGCCGCCCGATGATGCGGAGCCGGCAAAGCACTTAGTTAGACGGATGAGGTGAACATGAGCACTACAGGGGGCGTCAGCAGGGAACGGGGTTACACCGCACTCATTGTCCTGCTGCTGATTGCGATTGGTCTTGCGGCGTTCGATTTCTGGCGCTTGAACATCAAGAACGACGAGGACCGCCAGGCCATCGCGCTGACCACCCAGATCCAGGTGCTGTCGCAGCAGACTGCGAAGTTCGCGCTGGAGTCGGCGAGTGGCAACACGGACTCCTTCAAGGAGCTCGAGAGCACCCGTAACTCGATCGATTCGGCCGTGAAGCGGCTGGACAAGGGTGATCCTGCGGGCGGCATGCAGGCCTACGCCGACAACAACGCCACGCCGGCCGGTCGCGCCGTCAGCGCGCTCGATGCCTCGTGGCAGCAGCTCGATGCCGATATCGGCAAGATCCTTTCCAACAAGGCCGTCGTGCTGGACTCCGGACAACGCGCGGACACGCTGTCGCAGCAGATGCCCCTGCTCAACTCGAGCATGGAACAGGTGGTCAACATCCTGCAGCAGCGCAACGGCAGCTCCGAGCAGATGCTGGGCACCTCCCGTCAGATGCTGTCGGCTGACCGCATCATCCGTCGCGTGCAGGAGGTGTTGCAGGGTGGCGACAACGCGCAGTCGGCGGCTGACGGCCTGTCCCGCGATGCGCAGCTGTATGGCAGCGTGCTCAAGGGCCTGATTGAAGGCAATACAGACAGTGGCGTGAAGCCGATTGCCGATGCCAACGCACGCAAGATCCTCACCGACATGGATGCCAGCTGGGCCAAGCTGGCCGACCCGGTGGCCAAGCTGGCGGCGGCGGCGGGCAATATTGCCGACGTGAAGCACGCCGGCAACCAGGCCTCGCTGGATTCGCAGACGGTGCTGTTGCGCGCAAACGACTTGTCCGAGCAGATCGGCAAATTGCCGTTGCGCAGGCTTTTCCCGAACGTGTGGTGGGGTCTGTTCGGCGCGATTGCCGCGGTGGCGTTCGCGCTGCTGCTGGTTATCACCCTGGTGGGCGACCAGCGTCGCCGGTTCGCCAGCAGTACCGAGCTGAACCAGCGCAACCAGGAGGCGATCATGCGCCTGCTGGACGAGATGGGCTCGCTCGCCGAAGGTGACCTGACCGTAAAGACCACCGTGACCGAGGACATCACCGGTGCGATTGCCGACTCGGTGAACTACGCCATCGACGAGCTGCGGTCCCTGGTGACCACCATCAACGAGACCTCCGAGCAGGTGTCGTCGTCGGCGCAGGAAACCCAGACCACCGCGCGCCATCTGGCCAACGCGGCCGAGCAGCAGGCGCAGCAGATCAGTTCGGCGACCTCGGCGATCAACCAGATCGTGAGCTCGATGGACATCGTGTCGAAGGACTCCGCCGAATCGGCCGACGTGGCCGAGCGCTCGGTGAAGATCGCCTCGCATGGCGCCGAAGTGGTGCGCGAGACGATCTCCGGTATGGACTCGATCCGCGACCAGATCCAGGAGACTTCCAAGCGAATCAAGCGCCTGGGTGAATCCTCGCAGGAGATCGGCTCGATCGTGGAACTGATCAACGACATTGCCGAGCAGACCAACATCCTCGCATTGAACGCGGCGATCCAGGCGGCTTCGGCCGGCGAGGCGGGTCGCGGTTTCGCGGTGGTGGCGGACGAAGTGCAGCGACTGGCCGAACGCTCGACCAGCGCGACCAAGCGAATCGAGACGCTGGTGCAGACGATTCAGTCCGATACCAACGAGGCGGTGAACTCGATGGAGCAGACCACCGCCGAGGTGGTGGCCGGTGCACGCAAGGCGGAGGATGCCGGCAGTGCGCTGGGTGACATCGAGCGCGTGTCGCACGATCTGTCGGCGCTGATTCAGAACATCTCCAGCGCGGCGCGTCAGCAGTCCGCGGCGGCGACCGATATTTCGCATTCGATGAACGCGATTCAGGAAATTACTTCGCAGACCTCGCAGGGTGCGAGCCAGACGGCCGACTCGATCGGTACGCTGGCGCAGCTGGCGAGTGATCTGCGGCGCTCGGTGGCGCACTTCAAGCTGCCGGGTTGACATCGGAATTTATGACGGGGGGCAGTCTCGTTGGTTGCGTGATGCCTGCGTTGCGCAACCGTTGAGAGAGGCGCATGAGACTTCAAGACCACATCGATTTCACCACCCTCCAGTGGGTCAAGCCGGAGCTCGACGATACCTTGTCGAACGCCCGCGAAGCCCTGGAGTCCTACGTCGACAATCCGGGCAAGCGCGACTTCATGCGCACCTGCGCGGACTATCTGCATCAGGTGCACGGCACTTTGCGGATGGTCGAGTTGTATGGCGCCGCGATGGTGAGCGCAGAGATGGAAACACTATCCATCGCGCTGCTTGAGGAGCATGTAACCCATCGAGAAGAAGCCTATGCCGCGCTGATGCGTGGTCTGATGCAGCTGCCGGATTACCTCGAGCGCCTGTCAAGCGGTCATCGCGATGTGCCGGTGGTGTTGTTGCCGCTGCTCAACGACCTGCGCGCCAGCCGGGATCAGGAGCCGCTGCCCGAGTCGGCGATGTTCCATCCCAATCTCGACGCGTTCCTGCCGGAGCAGGCACCGGCAGCGATGAGCGAGGCGTATGCCGAGGCGCATCGTGGCGAACTGGTGGATCTGCGTCTGCGCTTCCAGCAACAGCTGCTGGGCTGGTTCCGTGGGCAGAATGCCGCGCAGCAACTGGTCGGCATGCGCAAGACCCTGCTGGCGATCACTGCACGCTGCCATCACGTGCATGGCCGCCGCCTGTGGTGGATTGCCGCCGGCGTGCTGGAAGGCCTGGAGCAGGGCGCACTCAAGGGTCAGTCCGGTGAAATACGCCAGCTGATCGGCAAGGTTGACCGCAACATCCGTCTGCTGATCGAACAGGGCGAGAACAGCCTGCGCGGCGGCGAAGCGGACGAGGTGGCCTGCAAGCTGCTCTATATCGTGGCCCAGGCCAAGCAGCGCAGTCCGCAGATGGAACTGCTGCGCACGACCTATGCTCTGGACAGTCTGTTGCCGGGTGCCAGCGAGCTGGAGCATGCCCGTGGCTCGATGTCCGGGCACAATCGCGCGCTGCTCGATTCGGTATCGCGTGCCCTGAAGGACGATCTGCTGCGCGTCAAGGAAGCGCTCGACCTGTTCCTGCGTCAGCAGGACGGCGATCCGGCACAGCTGGCTACGCAAGGTGAAGTGCTCGAACGCGTTGGCGACACGCTGGGCATGCTGGCGCTGGCGGTACCGCGTCGCGTGATCAATGAACAGCGGCGGGTACTCGACGAGATCGCGAACCGCCTGCGTACGGCCGACGAAGACACCCTTCTCGACGTGGCGGGGGCCCTGCTGTATGTCGAGGCCTCGCTGGACGATCACATCGAGAGCCTGGGCTCGGAGGACGAATCAACGGCGGGCTCCCCCGCGCACGGGTTGCCGCGTACCGAAGCGCTGGGTGTCGTCACGACCCTGATGCAGGAGGCGATCAGCAATACCAGCAAGGTCAAGGATGCGATCGTTGCCTTCGTCGAGTCTGGCTGGGAGCACAATCGTCTCGCCGGCACACCGGTCCTGATGGATGAAGTGGCTGGTGCCATGCGCATGCTGTCCGCCACACGCTCGGCTGAACTGGCGGAAGGCGTCGGCCGTTTCGTCGGTTACGAATTGCTGGAAGACCGGCGCGTGCCCAGTGGCGCGCAAATGGATCATCTGGCCGATGCCCTCGCGGCGCTGGAGTATTACCTTGAGGCTGCGCGGGAGCACCGCGGCGGGCTGGAACATATTCTCGACGTGGCCGAGCACAGTCTCGGTTTGCTCGGTTACTGGCCATTGCCGGCGGTGCGTGAACCGTCCGCGGCGACGTCTGCAGCCCCTGAGGTGAAGGCAGACAGCGATGCTGTCTTCGAACACGAGCAGCATCCGGAACTTTCCGAGTCCGTCAGTCTGCTCCCGGGGGATGACCTGGGGCATCTGTTCATCGGTGCCGCGGTGCCGCACGAAACCCCTGTCCACAACCTCGATGGACTGCGACTTGCGCAGACCGAGGCGACCACGCCCGCCACACTCGAAGGTGATGCGCCGGATCTGCCGGACGGCGACTGGATCGAGATCGAGGAAGAGGTCTTTGAACAGGCGCCAGTGCGCGATGCACTCGCGGCCAATACCCACTTCAATGCGAATGCGGAAGGCATCGACGACGATATCCGCGAGATCTTCCTCGAGGAAATGCAGGAGGAAATCGAGAGCTTGCGTGGCGCCGAGCAGGTCTGGCTGACTGACCCGACCCAGCATTCCTCGCTCGTCGGCATTCGCCGCTCGTTCCATACCCTGAAGGGTTCCGGTCGCCTGGTGGGCGCTGGCGTGCTCGGCGAATTCGCGTGGAAAGTCGAGGACATGCTCAACCGGGTGCTGGACAACACGATCCAGCCTCATGAAGGCATGCAGGCCGTGGTGCGGCACGCCATCGATGCACTGCCGCAGCTGCTGGCGGCGCTCAAGGGTGACGGTGAGCCGACTGCACCACTCAGCGCCATCATGAAGGCTGCCGAGCAAGTCGCCGCCGGTCAGCCGGCGCGAGTGGAGGATTACACCTCGGCTGCCACTGAAACGGTGCGTCGCGTGGTTCGCCGGCGTGTACCGCGACTCGATCAGGTCGCGCAAGCCGTGCCGGAAGCGGGTGTGACCGATGCCCACAGCGCAACCGCCGAGCATGAAACCGCCGCACCGACGTTTGTTATCGCCATGCCGGTGATGCCGGCAGTCGATCCGGTGCTGCTGGAGATCCTGCGCAGCGAGGTCGCGCAATACCTGCAAACCATTCGTGCCGCGATTCATCGCGGCGGCAGCGAACTGCCGATTGGCGAAGAACTGCTGCGTGCAGTGCATACGCTGCATGGCGCCATCGCGATGGTCGACATTCCGCTGCTGACCCAGCTGTTGTCGCCGCTGGAAGGCCTGTTCAAGCGGCTGCGTGCGGCCAATCTGCCACTGCCGGCCGATGGCGTGCGTCTGCTCGGCCAGTCGGTTGACGCAGTCGATCATGTGATGGGCCAGTTCGATGTGGCTGAACCGCAACTGCCCAACGTGGATGCGCTGACGGCACAGATTATCGCCATGCGTGACCACTATCCCGAATCGCAGGTGGCGCATGTGGTTTTCGAGCCGCATCCAGGCGAGGCGGAACCGACAGTGGAAACCGTCGCCCCGACGCATGCCGGAGGCGATGTAGCGACAACGGCCGCCGTATCGGACGGCAGTATGGAGCGGCTCGCAGCTGAACCATCGGATGCGGGAGACGCCGGGACGTCCTCGGATATCGACCGGCCAACGGAGGTTCATCCGGACGATGCCCACCATGCCGAGCTGGCTGCCGAGCTGGTCGCTGCCCTTGGCGCATTCGAGCCGGCAGCGGCTGCGGCCGAACAGGCGGCTGCCGAGAAGGCGGCAGAAGAGGCGAGGCACGCTGAAGCCGAGAAACGCGCGGCAGAGCAGGCTGCGGCAGAAAAGATTGAAGCCGAGCGGCTGGCTGCCGAGCAGGCTGCCGCAGAGCAAGCCGCAGCGGAGCAGGCTGCGGCAGAAAAAGCCGAAGCAGAAAAGCTTGAAGGGGAACGGTTGGCTGCCGAGAAGCTGGCTGCCGAGCATGCCGCTGCGAAACAATCGGCAGCGGAGCAAGCTGAAGCAGAACAGGCAGCTGCGCATGCGGCTGGCGTCCGCGAAGCGGTGGAGGCCGATGCCGCGCCGGGGCACGAGTCGCTCCACGCGCTTGCGGGGGCGGGCCTGATCGATGCCGACCTGCTCGAAGTGTTTCTCGACGAGGCACGCGAAATCCTCGATCACGCCGATGGCGTGCTGGCGCATTGGCATGCCGAGCCGGCCGAACTTGCCCATGTGGCGGAATTGCAGCGTGACCTGCATACGCTCAAGGGTGGTGCGCGGATTGCCGGGTTGTCGTCGGTGGGCGACCTCACCCACGCGATCGAAACACTGCTCGAGAAGCCGATTCGCGATGCGGAAAAGACCGGCCCGCTGATTGCTGCGCTGGAAGCGAGTTTCGACCAGCTGCATGCATTGACCCAGCAGGTATCGCAAGGCCAGTTGCCCGACTACCCGCAGGCCACGATCGACCGCCTGCTGGAGATGGCTGGCGAGCACGTCCTCGCCGAAGACGACGCACCGGCAACCGCCATGTTGCCGGTATCGATGCAGACGCCGGTGGTGCGATCCGTTGCAGCTCCGGTGGTATCAGCTTTGCCGGAAGGCCTGGAATTGCCCGAGCTGTTGCCGGAAGAGGAAGAAGAAATTCGTTCTCCCCAGGAACAGATTCGCGTCCGCGCCGACCTGCTGGACAACCTGGTCAACCATGCAGGCGAGGTGGCCATCTACCGTTCGCGCCTCGAACAGCAGGTCGCCGGCTACCGCTTCAACCTGGTCGAGCTGGAACAGACCGTGGCACGTCTGCGCAGCCAGCTGCGCATGCTGGAGATCGAGACCGAGGCGCAGATCATCGCGCGCTTCCAGCGCGAGCATCGCGAAGCGGGCATGGCGGCTTTCGATCCGCTCGAGCTCGATCGTTACTCGCAGCTACAGCAATACTCGCGTGCCCTGGCCGAGTCAGTTTCCGATCTGGTGTCGATCCAGAGCATGCTCGACGAACTGACCCGGCAGGCGGAGACCCTGCTGATCCAGCAGTCACGGGTCAGTACCGAACTGCAGGACGGTCTGCTGCGCACGCGCATGCTGCCGTTCGACACGATGGTGCCGAACCTGCGTCGCACCCTTCGACAGGCAGCCCAGGAGCAGGGCAAGAGCGCCCAGTTGTACGTCGATGGTGCCCACGGCGAGATGGATCGCAACCTGCTTGACCGCATCAAGGCGCCGTTCGAGCACATGTTGCGCAATGCGATTGCGCACGGCATCGAGACCCCGGCCGAACGCCGCAAGGCGGGCAAGCCGGCGGAAGGTTCGGTGCACATCCAGGTCGCACGCGAGGCCACCGAAGTGGTGATCCGGGTCAGCGACGATGGCCGTGGCCTGAACCGCGAGGCGATCCGCAAGCGGGGCATCGAACGCGGCCTGCTGCGTGCCGACATCAAGCCGACCGACAACCAGCTGCTTTCGTTGATCACCCAGCCAGGTTTCTCCACCGCGAGCAAGGTCACCCAGCTGGCCGGCCGCGGTGTGGGCATGGATGTGGTGGCGAACGAGATCAAGCAGCTCGGTGGTTCGCTGTCGATCGATTCGGAGGAGGGCAAGGGCAGTACCTTCGTCCTGCGCCTGCCGTTCACGCTCGCCGTGACTCAGGCCATCCTGGTGCGCATCGGCGAGGCGACGTTCGCGATTCCGATGACCTCGGTGCAGGGCGTGGCACGGGTCAATCCGGCCGATCTGGCGACCCTGCTGGCCGAGGAGGAGCCCTCGTTCAAGTACGGCAACGAAGACTACGGTATCCACGACCTGGCCGAACTGCTGGGCTTGCCGCCCGGGTTGCTGCCCGAGGGCGAGCAGCAGCCGCTGCTGCTTACCCGCGCAGGTGATCTGCGTGCGGCGATCCGCATCGACGCCGTGCTCGGCTCGCGCGAGATTGTGGTCAAGTCGGTCGGTCCGCAGATCAGTTCGGTGCCGGGCCTGCTCGGTGCCACCATCATGGGCGATGGTTCGGTGCTGATCATTCTGGATCTGGCGCCGCTGGTCCGCCATGGCATCACGCGTCGCATCCAGCGTCTTTCCGACGGCCTCAGCGCGGTGCAGGCACCGGTGATCGAGGAAGTCCGGACACGTCCGCTGGTGATGGTGGTGGACGATTCGATCACCATGCGCAAGGTCACCAGCCGCGTGCTGGAACGTCACGAATACGAAGTCAGCACGGCCAAGGATGGTGTCGACGCGGTGGAGAAACTGCACGAGCGCGTGCCGGATCTGATGCTGCTCGATATCGAGATGCCGCGCATGGACGGCTACGAGCTGGCGACGCACATGAAGGCCGATCCGCGGTTGCGCAACGTGCCGATCATCATGATCACCTCACGCAGCGGCGACAAGCATCGCCAGCGGGCATTCGATATCGGTGTCGACCGCTATCTCGGCAAGCCGTATCAGGAAGCCGAGCTGCTGGTGCAGATCAACGAGGTACTGGAGCAGCGGGCGGCGGAGCCTGTTCATGACTGACATGACGCCGGCGATTGCGCTGCTGTTTGATGATACCGAGCTGGGTGGTCAATTGCGCAACGCCCTGCATGTGCGGGGCGCCCGGATTGTTCACGAGGGCGGCGTTTCCAGTCTCGACCGGGCGTTGCTGCATCAGGTCGGCGCCGATGTGCTGGTAGTCAACCTGGATGACAGTGCCGACGATGCGCTCGATCATCTGTACGAGCTGATCGATGGGGATCGGCCGCGGGTGGTATTCAACGACGCGCAGGCCAGCCGCAGCCTCTCAGGCTGGGATCGTGCACGCTGGGCTCGGCATCTGGCGGTCAAGGTGCTGGCGGCAGGTGATATCGATCCACCGCGTCCGCAGGATGCCCGCGGTATCGAGGCACCGTCGTCGGCCGAATCGGTCGAACCTGTCCTGGTTGTGGCTCAAGTTCCGGTCGAGACAGCGGTTGTTGCGGAAACGCCGATTGCACCATCGGCTGCCGAGGTCGAAGTCCCCACCCCTGCCGAACATGAAACGACGTTGCCAGAGCCGGATTTCCTGTCACATGCCGAGCTGGATGACGAGCACGAGAAGGTAGCCACCGCCGAGTCGGAAAGCCTGGCGGCGGAACTTGAGGCGTTGCTGGCGTCCGGTGAGTTGCCGGCCAGCGACGAGGACGAGCCTGGCCCCGGCTTGCGCTTCAGTGCCAATGAGGAACTGCCGCCGCTGCATGACGGCAATTTCGGTGTGTCGCCGGTGACAGCGGATATGCAGGTCATCCATCACGATGTTTCGTCCGGCGCTACCACGCATGCCGAGTTGCCGCAGGCAGCCGCCCTGCATTTTGGCAATCTGCAACTTGAATCACCTGCCGATCCGTCGATCGTGACCACGCCTGCGTCGGCAGACGAACCCGTTCTCGCCGCCAAGGCCGCCGTGGCCGCCCGTGCGCCCGACAACTGGGCGCTGCTGGATGACGAGGCATTGCTCACCGAATCTGCCAGGCCTGACGCTGCTGAATTCGGCATCGAGAAACTGAGTGCGGCGGATTTCCTCGCGCCGGATGTCGAGCCGGTAGCGCAGGGAATCGAGCCGGTCATGAGTCTGGAGCTGGTGTCGATCGAGGAAGCGATCGCCCCGAAACAATACGTGCATGAGCATGAGATGGTGCTCGATGAACCGGGCAGTGCGCTGAGCCGACTCGTGCTGCTGGGCGCTGCAGTCAGCGGCGTGGATTCCGTCTGCGACTTCCTTGCTGCGTTGCCGTCGAGCTCGAAGCTGACCTTTCTGCATACCCAGCATCTGACCGAGCAGCAGTCGGACGCTGCGCTGGTGGAGCGGCTCGCTGCGCATTGCCCGCTGCCGGTGAAGCTGGCTGTGCAAGGTGGTCGCGCCACACAGGGTGAAGTGCTGGTCGTTCCCGCAGGACGGCAGGTACAACTTCGTCGCGACGGCAGGATCGAATTGCAGACGATCGTTTCGGACCAGCCACAAGGTACGTCGATCGATGCCAGTTTCACCATGGCGGCAAATGCGTTTGGTCGCGATGCCGTGGCCATCGTGTTCGCGGGCCGGGGCAACGACGCCGTTGCCGGCGCGCAGGCGATCCATGACCGCAATGGCCAGGTCTGGGTTGAGTCGTCGTCCGGCGAGCATTTCGCCGATATGGTCAGCGGCATCTTTGCCGAACGACTGGTCAGTTTTTCCGGTACGCCGTCCGAGCTGGCGGCGCATCTGATCGAGGTGTTTCCATGAGTGATCCGCTGCCGCGTGAAATCCGTTGCGTGCTGGTGCCGGTCGGCAACCAGCGTCTGCTGCTGCCCAATGCCACCATCGCCGAGGTGATTACCCAGAGCAGGCCCGAGCCGGTGGCTGATGCTCCGCACTGGTTGCTCGGGCGCATCGCCTGGCGCGGCTGGCGTGTACCGCTGGTGTCATTCACGCAACTGGCTGGCACGGAAGAAGGCGATGCCGAACTGAGCGTGCGCGTGGCTGTGCTGAAGGCGCTCGGTGGCAATCCCAGACTGCCGTTCATCGCCGTATTGACGCAGGGCTTCCCGCGCCTGACCACGCTGAACGCCGAGTTGATCATTCCTACACACGACGGCAGCGAACTGCCGCCAGGCGTGCGGGCACAGGTACTGGTGCGCGACGACGTCGCGATGATTCCCGATATGGAATGGATCGAAGCCGAACTGCTCGGTCTGCTCGAGGGCGGCGACGCGGTTGAGCCAGCCGAGGCACCCGGGTCGCTGCTCGACAGCGAAGACTGAAAACAGACTTGTATCGGCGATGGTCTAGCCGTCGCCGTGCAATGCCTGCAGTGCCGCCAGTGCGGCCAGACCTGCCGTTTCCGTGCGCAGGATGCGTGGCCCCAGTCGCAGCCTGTCAAAGCCGGCAGCGGTCAATGCGTTGATATCGCGTTCACCCAGACCGCCTTCCGGACCCACCACCAGCAAGCCGCCGTCCGCGGCAAAGCGCAGTTCACGGGATGAACGTGTTGCTTCCGGCAGCAGGGCCAGCCGCAACGCACCGTCCTCGGCCAGACTTTCCAGCCATGTTGGCAACGGCAGTGCCGGCATGATCTCGGGCAGCCGCGCGCGGCCGCTCTGTTCGCAGGCACTCGCCGCTACTGCACGCCAGTGTGTCAGTCGCTTTTCCGCACGGGTGGCGTCCAGCTTCACCTCCGAGCGTTCGGTCAGCAATGGCACGATGCGTACCACACCGAGTTCGGTGGCCTTCTGCACGATCAGGTCCATCTTTTCGCCACGGGCGACGCCTTGCGCCAGGGTCAGCGGCAGCGGCGATTCGTTGGCGAGGGTTTGCCGCGCATTCACCTGGACCACGACTTCGCGCTTGCCGACGGCCTGGATCGTCGCCGGATAATCGTTGCCATCGCCATTGAACAGGGTCAGCGAATCGCCAGTGGTCAGGCGCAATACCCGCGCCACGTGCTCGCCAGCCTGTACCGGCAACGCCAGTTCGGCATCGAGGGCAAGCGGCAGATCGACATGGATACGGATGATGCGCATGCGGGCGTCGCGGTCGTGCAAAAGCAGAAGCATAGCGGAGGTTACGGCGCTTCAGAGCACAAGCTAGCGGTGGCTGGCGGCTAGCTGAATGCCGGCGAGATGCCCGCATCGCAATCCTTGCTTGCCAGCGGCCATCGGGGGAGGATGAAGAGGCACAGATGCAGGCAGAACAGAGGTATGCGCCATGCTCAAGACAACTGTCATTTCATTCGCACTGGTCGTTGGCCTCGGCGTCAGCGCACTCGCCGTCGGCCAGAGCGCCCCCGCGCAGGTGACCAGCCCGAATGCCGACATGCCATCCAGCAAAGCCAGTGCCACACAGCAGCATCAGGTGCTCAAGCCAGGTGATCGCAGCTGCATCCGCGATACCGGCAGCCTGATTCCGGCGAAGAAAGGGCAATGCCTGCAGGGTGTTTCGGGTCGCAGCTATTCGCAGCAGGACCTGTTGAACACGGGCCAGATCAATAACGCCCAGGCCCTGCGCATGTTGGATCCGTCCATTCACTGAGGCTTGGCTTCAGTGGCGCGATGGTTCATTCCGCCACGGCACGTTCGATGCCAGCCACCGCCACATCCACCAGCAGGTCGATCTCCGCCTTGCTGACGATATAGGGCGGCATGAAATACACCACGTTGCCGAGCGGGCGCAGCAGAGCGCCGTGCCGCAGTCCGTGCAGGTACACGCGCAGACCGCGTCGGTCCGTCGCCGGGAATGGTCGGCGCCCGGTCTTGTCGGCGACCAGTTCGATCGCGGCGATCATGCCGGTCTGGCGCACGTCGGCGACATGCGGGTGGTCGCGCAACGTTTCCAGGCGGCTACTCAGATGCGCTGCGAGTTGGCGGTTGCGTTCGAGTACCGGCTCGTCACGGAAGATCGCCAATGTCTCCAGCGCCACGCGGCAAGCCAGCGGGTTGCCGGTGTAGCTGTGCGAATGCAGGAAGGCCTTGCCGGCACTGTATTCCGCGTAGAACGCCTCATAGATACTGCTGGTGGTGAGTACGGCCGAAAGCGGCAGGAAGCCGCCGGTAAGTCCCTTCGACAGGCACATGAAATCCGGTGACACGCCAGCCTGCTCGCAGGCGAACAGCGTGCCGGTACGGCCGAAGCCGACCGCAATCTCGTCGGCGATGAAATGCACGGCGAACTCGTCGCATAGCGCGCGCAGGCCGGTCAGGTAAGCGGGGTGATACATGCGCATGCCGCCGGCGCATTGCACCAGTGGCTCGACGATCACGGCACAGGTTTCATGGGCATGGCGTTCGAGCAGAGCGCGCAGCTCGCCAAGGCGACGTTTGGTCGTCTGTTCGGCCGATTCGCCGGGCTCGCCTTCATAGGCATCCGGCGAAGGCGCCAGGAACGGTGTAAGCAGCAATGGCGCATAGGTCTTGCGGTACAACGCCACGTCGCTGACCGACAACGCGCCCAGCGTCTCGCCGTGATAGCTGCCTGTGAGTGCGATGAAGCGCGTCTTCTCGCCATGACCCTGGTTGAGCCAGTAGTGGAAGCTCATCTTCAGCGCCACTTCGATCGCTGCCGAGCCGTTGTCGGCATAGAACACGCGATCCAGTCCGGGTGGCGTGATGCGCACCAGTTCTTCGGCCAGCTCGATCGCCGGCTCGTGGGTGAAACCGGCAAAGATCACGTGCTCCAGCCGCTGTGCCTGATCCGCAAGCGCGGCAGCGATGCGTGGATTGGCGTGACCGAACAGGTTGGTCCACCACGAGCTGATGCCATCCAGATAGCGCCTGCCATCGGCGTCGATCAGCCAGGCACCCTCGCCACGGACGATCGGCACCATCGGCACGCCGCCTTTGCCGGTGATGTCGTGGTCATGCATCTGCGTACAGGGATGCCACAGGTGTTTCAGGTCGCGCGTGGCGAGCGCGGCATTGCCGCTTGCGTGGATGGTCATCCGGCTATCATCGGTGCTTCATGATGGGCCCTCAAGCCCGCATATGGGTCATTCCGGGAGTCGGCGTTTGAAGTACCTGCGAAATTGCCTCATCGGCCTTGCTATATTGCTGCTGGCCGGAGTGCTTCTGTTGTGGTTTCTGCCAGTGCGATGGGCGCTCCCGTGGATCGAACCGCAACTGCACGGGTTGCGCCTGCAGCAGCTGCAGGGGTCATTGTGGGATGGTCGGGCCGGGCAGGTTCTGGCTGCGGATGGTCGCCCGCTAGGCAAGTTGCAGTGGACGCTGTCACGGCGGGCGTTGTTCGGACAGACGCAGGCCAAGCTGGACTTCCAGGGGCCACAATTCGATTTTTCCGGCGAGATGCGACGGTTGCCCGGGCAGAAGGTCGAATGGCGCGGCGTGAACTTGCATGCCGCACTCGCAGCATGGCCGGCCCGGGTCAACTTGCCGTACGGGCAGCCGCGCGGCGAACTGCAACTGACCATCGAGCACGCCATCCTGCAAGGTGGCTGGCCGTTGCAGCTGCAGGCGCAGGCGCGGTGGCAGGATGCAGTCATGCGCACGCGAAATGGCGATGTGGCCTTGGGCGACCTGCAGGGACAGGCACAATCGCAGAATGGAGTGATCCAGGCGCAATGGCAGGATGACGGGCACGGGCCGTTGCAGGTTGACGGCCGTTTGCAGTTGAGTCCGCTGGGCTGGCGACTGGACGCGACGTTGCGAGCGCGACAGACTGATCCGGCATTGCGCCATTGGCTGTCCGGGTTGGGCCAGCCGGATGCCGATGGCAAGATAAATATCCAGCATAGCGGCGGACTGGCGGCTGCTTTGCCCGGTACGACCGCCACCAATCAGGGCACGAAATCACCATGAATCCCGAGATGGCCGTGTCCGCACTGACTGCCGCGCGCGAAGCGGCTGCCGCGGCTGCCGAAGTGATCCGCCACTACTGGCATCGCGGCGTCGAGGTGGAGCTCAAGTCCGATGCGACGCCGGTGACCGTCGCCGACCGTGAGGCCGAGCGCGCGATCCGGAAGATCCTGCAGGCGGCGCTGCCGCAGGCGGCGATCTATGGCGAGGAATTTGGACTCGAAGGCGAGCGCGGTGGCCTGTTGTGGTTGGTCGATCCGCTCGATGGCACCAAGAGCTTCGTGCGGCGTACACCGTTCTTTTCCACCCAGATTGCCTTGATGGATGGTGACGAGCTTGTGCTGGGGGTATCCAGTGCACCGATCTACGGCGAGACCATGTGGGCCAGCGTCGGTGGCGGTGCATGGCTCGATGGCGAGCGCGTGCGGGTGGCGGATACCAGCACGATCAGCGATGCCTCGATTTCCACCGGCAACGTCAAGACGCTGACCGCTGATGCACGCTGGGATGCGCTTGGTGCGCTGATCCGCGACAGCAACCGCATTCGCGGTTACGGCGACTTCTGTCATTACCATCTGCTTGCACGGGGCTCGCTGGATCTTGTGATCGAGTCGGACGTGAACATCCTCGACATCGCTGCATTGGCCGTGATTGTGCGTGAGGCTGGTGGGGTGTTCACCGATCTGCAGGGCGCGGCGTTGACGCTGGATACACGCAGCGTGCTGGCTGGTACGCCGGCGATCCACCGGCAGGCGCTGCAGCGGTTGCGCAGGGATGCCGGCACGGCGCCATGATCGCCTGCGTCGAGGCGGCCACCGCGCTAGAATGGCCGGATGCGCAAGCCACCGATCATCCATGCCACGCGTGACGTCGACAACAGCCACTTCCTGCATGTCGAACAGCTCGATCTGGAATTTTCCAACGGCGAACGCCGCACCTATGAGCGGCTGAAGGGTGGTGGCCTAGGTGCGGTGATCATCGTGCCGATGCTGGACGACGAGACGGTGCTGCTGGTACGCGAATACGGCGCGGGCGTCGGTCGTTACGAACTTGGCCTGCCGAAGGGCCGGCTGGATCAGGACGAGACGGCCGAGCAGGGCGCCGAGCGCGAGCTGAAGGAAGAGATCGGCTACGGCGCGCGCCGGTTGAAAATCCTGCACAACCTGTCGCTGTCGCCCTCGTACATGACGCATATGGCGCATGTGGTGCTGGCGCAGGAGCTGTATCCCGAACGACTGATCGGCGATGAACCCGAGGAACTCGATGTGGTGCCATGGAAGATGTCCGAACTGCATACCTTGCTCGGTCGCGATGACGTGACCGAAGGGCGCTCGATCGCCGCGCTGTTCATGGCCCGCGAATACCTCGCCGGGCGTTTTCAACGCGCATGAGTACGGTTCCCGCGTTTGCCCGGCAGATTGGTGAGATCGCACGCGCCGCCGGCGAAGCCATTCTTGCGATCTATCACAGCGATTTCGCAGTGCAGACCAAGGCGGATGCGTCGCCGTTGACGGCGGCGGATCTGGCGGCGCAGCAGCTCATCATGACCGCACTGGCCACGCTTGAGCCGGCGCTACCGGTGCTGTCGGAAGAAGCCAAGGCGCTGGCCTGGTCCGAACGCCAGCACTGGTCGCGCTACTGGCTGGTCGATCCACTCGACGGCACTCGCGAATTCGTGAAGCGCAACGGCGAGTTCACCGTCAACATCGCTTTGATCGACGATCACCAGTCTGTGCTCGGCGTGGTGTTGGCGCCGGTGACTGGCGAGTTGTATATCGCTGAACGTGGCCATGGCGCGTGGATGCAGAAACAGGCCGGTGGCGACTGGCAACGCCTTCAGGCGCGGGCACTGGCGCAGCCGCCGATCATGGCCGGCAGCCGCTCGCACGGCAGCCTGCACGATTCCATGTTGCAGGCTTTGCTCGGCGCCGAGCATGAGCTGGTGCCGCTGGGTTCCTCGTTGAAGTTCTGTCTGATCGCACGTGGTGGCGCAGACGTCTATCTGCGCCTCGGCCCGACCAGCGAATGGGATACCGCTGCTGCGCAATGCGTGCTGCAGGAAGCTGGCGGTGCGGTGATGGACTTGCAAGGGCGCATGTTCCGCTACAACCGCGGCGAATCGCTGCTCAATCCCGAGTTCATCGCCGTCGGCGACCCCTCGGTCGACTGGGCGGCGCGGCTGCGCGCGGCCGGTTGTGAATGATCCAGTGAGCGACGATCGCCGCTACAGCCTTGATGACCTGCTCGCCATCATGGCGCGTCTGCGCGATCCCGAGCGTGGTTGTCCGTGGGACGTACAGCAGGATTTTGCTTCGATAGCGCCGTACACGATCGAGGAAGCCTACGAGGTCGCCGATGCGATCGACCGCGGCGATTTCGATGACCTGCGCGATGAACTGGGTGATCTGTTGCTGCAGGTGGTGTTCCATGCGCAGATGGCGAAAGAAGCTGGGCTGTTCGACTTTGCCGATGTCGCCGATGCGATCAGCAGCAAGATGTGCCGACGCCATCCGCATGTGTTCGGTGACGTGCGCTATGCCGACGCCGAGGCACAGAAGCAGGCATGGGAAGACATCAAGACGGCCGAACGCGCCAGCAAGGGCGAGCCGGCCGATGCCAGCGCGCTGGCCGGCATTTCAACGGGATTGCCGGAATGGAAGCGCGCGCTGAAATTGCAGCAGCGGGCGGCCAGCACGGGTTTCGACTGGACCGATCCGCAGCCAGTGCTGGCCAAGCTGGCCGAGGAAGTGGACGAGGTACGCGCCGAGTTCGTGGACGGTGCCGATCCGGCGCGGCTGGAAGATGAAATCGGCGATGTGCTGTTCGTGATGGTGAATCTGGCGCGCCACGCCAAGGTCGATTTCTCGCGTGCGCTGCGCCATGCCAACGCGAAGTTCGAGCGGCGTTTCCGGCAGATGGAGCAATTGGCCGTTGCGGAGGGTGGTGCATTCGGCGAGCGCACACTCGCCGAACAGGAACAACTCTGGCAGCGCGCCAAGGTACTCGAACGCAAGTCATGAAGCATTGCATTGCGATGGCCTGGGCCATCGCAATGCTCGCTGGATTGACGATTTACTGGGCGGCCGGTGCCGGCGGTGTCGGCGCACCGGCATGCTGCTGCCAGGCGGCGCGCATCTTGTCGTGCTCAGCGCGCATCTTCGCCTCGTTGGCCAGACTCTCGTCCAGCCCCTTGCGCAGCGTGGCGATCGCCTGATCCACATTGGTCGGTCGCGCCTGCAGACGCGCCAGGTGCTGGTAGACGTAATCGCGCACGCGCGGATCCTGCGACTTCGCCAGTACGTCGTTGTACAGGGCGGCCAGATCCTTGCTGCGACCTGCCTGCATGTACAGGTGCTCCAGACCGCGCAGGTCGCCGATTACGCCACCATGCTGGTCGCCAAAGCCTCGCTCATGCATGCCGGGGCCGCGACGATCGCCATGCGGCTTGGCCGGTGCGCGCATGGTCGCAGAGGGGCCGGCAGCGGGCGGTGGCGGTGCATCCTGGGCGATTACGAGCGAAGCCGATCCGGCCATCAGCACGGCCAGCGCGGAAGCAAGCAGGGTGTTGCGATGCATGGTGAATCTCCTTGTTGTGTAGCTCAAAAAACGCAGTGCCTCCGTGCCCGTTGACATGGGCGTGCGTTTTCGCGCCTTGCTTGCAACCCTTTTGTCGTTGGCTGCATCCCATGGTTGTTGACCATTCGAGGAGAGTCACCATGCGTCGTCTTTTTGCCGCCACCCTGTTGCTGGCCCCGTTTGCCGCGTTTGCCGCGACCTCGTGCAAATACGAGGCGCCGCGCAATCTCCAGCTCGACCTGGCCGGAGTGCGCGCGGTACAGATCGGCGTTCACAACCAGAACCTGCACCTGACGGGCAGCACCAGTGCCAGGGGGCTCACTCTTGACGGGCGTGCCTGCGCCTCGGACAAGACGCTGCTGGACGGGCTGCAGATCACCCAGCGACGCGAAGGCGATCAGTTGCTGCTCGACATCGGTGGCGACAATCACACCAGCTTCGGCCTGTTCGGAAGCTCTTATGCGAACCTCGAGGTCACCGTGCAATTGCCGGCGAGTCTGCCGGTCACAGTCAGCGTGGGCTCTGGCGACGCCGATGTCAGCGACGTGCAGCAGCTGCAAAGCAGCGTTGGTTCGGGTGACCTGCATGTCCGCAGGATATCCGGCAGGTTGGCCAGCAGTGTGGGCTCCGGTGATGTCGATGCCACCGATATAGGCAGTCTGGAACTGGGCTCGGTGGGTTCGGGTGACTTCAAGGCCACGGGCATCAGCGGTGACGCCAAGGTCGGCAGCATCGGCTCGGGTGATGTGGTGTTGCGCAAAGTCGGCGGCAGTGTGCGGGCGGATACGTTGGGTTCCGGCGATCTCACCGTGAGCGATGTCACCGGCGATTTCAGCCTCGGCGCCAAGGGCAGCGGTGACGTCAACCACAGTGGGGTCAAGGGCAGGGTCAGCGTGCCGAAAGATGACGATTGATGAGCGCATTCAGTCCAGCCAGCGGCAGACCAGATAGACCAGCGGTGCACACACGAGCAGGAAGGGAATCGAGACGAAATGGAACAGCCGCAATCCTTGCGGTTGTTTCGCGAGGCGCAGCGCGATCAGGTTTGCCAGTGAACCGATCGCCAGGCCGAAACCACCCACGTTTACTGCGACTGCCAATGCGATCGCGTCAGGGGCTCGATCCAGCAGCAAGACCGTCGATGGCACATTGCTGATCAGTTGCGAGGCGAGGATGCCGCCAGCGTACAGGGTCAGCGGCTGGTTGAAGTCGAGTCGATCCAGTGCATGGCGTACCGGCTGCAACTCGGCGGCGTGCCCGAGACCCAGGAAGATCGCGGCGAAGGTAAGCAACAGCAACCAGTCGATGCGTACCAGGCTGGATCGTGCCAGCAGCGCGAAGATCATCAGCAGCAGTGCGGCGCCGAGCGGTGCGTGATGGTATTCCATCAGCACCACCATGGCCGCCAATGCGGCCATCGAGCATGCGCCGAGCCTTCGCGAACTCACCTGGCCGTCGATTCGGTCCGGAGCCAGTTCGATCCGGTCACGTGGCAGCCACAGCAAGGTGAGCACCACCAGCAGGGCGAACATCACGGAGGCAGCCGGCAACATGGCCAGGGTGAAATGCAGGAACGGCAGTTGCGAGTGCTGCCACAGCAACAGGTTCTGCGGGTTGCCGATCGGGCTCAGGGTGGAACCCGCATTCACCGCCAGCGCCTCCAGCACCACCATGCGCAACACGGGCAGGTTCGAGATGCCGCCGATCGTCAGCGTCAGCGGCACGATCAGAAACAGGCTCACGTCGTTGGTCAGCACCATCGCCAGCAGCGCCGTCGCGGTTATCAGCAACAGCCCAAGGCTGCGCAGTGAATGCGCCCGCGCGACGACGGCCACCGCCGCGTGCTGTATCAGCCCACTGTCGCGGATGCCCTGGATCGCGATCAGCAGACCCGTCAGGCCAGCCAGGGTCGGCAACTGCAACCAGTGCCGGTACTTCGCCAGCGGCTGCGGATCGAGCAGCGCCAACGCGGCTGTCAGCGCGACAAACAGCAGCAACAGCCATTCGGCCTGCAGCTTTTGCGCCCATGACACCGGCGCCGCGGGCGAGGCATTCGCATCGCTCATGCGTCAGCGTCCGGCCGAACCGTAGATCACCACTCGCTGAGTCCTTCGATCTCGTACAACTTCCGCCAGCTGGGCCGTGCGCGCACCAGATCGGCAAGCCGCTTCAGCGCGGGCCATTCGGTCGCCGCATGCGGCATGTTGCGCGACCAGCGCATCAACATCGTCAGCAGCAGGTCGGCACCCGAGAATTCCTGGCCGAGCAGGTATGGACCGTGTGCGGCAAGCTGCGCATCGAGCAGATCCCACACGCCTTCGATCTTGCGCTGCAGGGCAGAGTGCACTTCCGGCGTGTGCTCGACGGCACCCAGTTCGGGCGGATAAAACCAGAAGCGGTACGTCGACATCAGCGTATTGCTGAGATAGACAATCCACTGCTGCCAGGTATCGTGTTCGGGTGTACCCGGTGCGGGCGCCAGCCCTGCTTCCGGATGACGTTCGGACAGCACCATCAGCAACGCCGCCGATTCCGACAACGGCCGGCCATCGATGATCAGGGTCGGCACCACGCCACGCGGATTGAGTTTCAGGTATTCGGCAGAGTGCTGGGCATCTGCGTCGAAATCCACCAGCCGCAATTCATGCGGCGCGCCGATCTCCAGAAGCGCCAGATGCACCACCATGCTGGCGGTGCCGGGAGAGTAGTAGAGCGTGTACATGGAGGCTCCGTGAGTGTGCGGGATCGCCTGATCTTGGCGGTGGATCAGCCTTCGCGCAACAAACGCATCGGTGAGGTTCGCGTTACCTTCCGCGTCCCGCCCAGCCCCAGCAGCATGACGATGAAGGCGGCGCCAAGAGCTGCGGACGCAAGCGGCCATATCGGTGGCACGAAGCTTTCGATATGGAAAATCGCATGGCCCAGCCACAAGCCGGCACCGGCGGCACCGAACGCGGCAGTGAGGCCGGCGATCAGGCCGAGCAGGGCAAATTCGCAGGCGGCGGCGATGCGCAGCTGGTTGCGACGCGCGCCGAGCGTACGCAGCAAGGCAGCTTCATGCCGTCGTTCGGCGGCGCTGGCGGCGAGTGCGGCGGCAAGTACCAGGGCGCCGGCGAGCAGGCTGAAGCCGAGAATCCAGCGCACCGCGTTGCCGACGCGATCGACGATCTCGCGCACGCGGTCGAGCAACGAGTCGACGTCAACCAGGCTGAGGTTGCTGTAGTCGCGCGACAACTGTGCCAGTTGCACGGCATGGCCGCGCGGCAGATGGAAGCTGGCCAGCCAGGTATGCGGCAGATCGCTCGCGTGGGCCGGATCGAGCAGCAGGAAGAAGTTGACCCGGAACGAACTCCAGTCGACCTTGCGAATGCTGCCGACGCGGGCATCGATGCTGCCTTCGCCGACGTTGAAGCTCAGCGTGTCGCCCACCTTCAACGCAAACATGTCACGCCACATGGTGTCGATCGACACTTCGGCCTGTGGCGGATTTGTCCCGGCCCAATGTCCGGTGACGATCTGGTTCGACGGCGGCAATTCACCAGCCCACGACAGCCGCAACTGACGGTCGGCCCAGTCCTTCGCGCGCTCATCGGCAAATGCCATCTTGTCGACCGGACGGCCATTGATCGCAGTGAGCTTGCCCACCGCCAGCGGCATCATGTTGAGTTTGTCGCCACCGATGCCGGCCAGGGTGTGCGCGAAACCTGCACGCTGGTCGTCCTGCAGGTTCAGCGCGAACCAGTTCGGGGTATCTGCCGGAAGCTCCTGTCGCCAACCCTGCAGCAAGGCGGGTGCAACGATGGCCAGCAACAGCAGGGCGCACAACCCCAGGCTGAGCGCCGTGGCCTGGATCAGACTCAACGTGCGGCGCCGCGCCAGTGCAGCAAGGCCCAGCCGCAATGCCGGGTGGGCCCCCGGCGCGATACGACGGGCCAGCCATAGCAGCAGCGCGGCCAGCAGTGCTGCCGCCACCGCTACGCCGAACAGGCTCATGGCGAGGATGCCGGCCAGCCTGAGTGAATCACTCTGGCTCCAGATCAGGCCCAGCGCGACCAGGACAGGTATCAGGTACAGCAGATCGAAACGCCGCATCCGCGCCGTCATGCTTTGACGGAATACCGCCACTGGCGGTACCTCGGCCAGTCGCACCAGCGGCGGCAGTGCAAAGCCGGCCAGCACGGCGAGGCCCATCGCCGCGGCGGCGAATGACGGTGCCAGCGGCAGCAAGGTGGGCACGCTGCCGAACAACTGGCTGGCAAACAGCCATGCCAGCTGTGACAGCCCGAGCGCCAGCAACATGCCGAGCACCGTCGCGGGCAGGGCGAGTGCACCGAGCGTGCCGAGCAGCAATCCCAGCACACGCCGACGCGATGTACCCAGCGCACGCAACAAGGCCACTTCGGCCATCTTGCGGCGTGCGTAGCGTTGCGCGGACAGCGCGATGGCGACGCCGGCGAGCAGTGCCGACAGCAGCGCGGTGAGACGCAGGAAGGCGCCGGCACGATCGAACGCGCTGCGCATGCGCTCCTGCGTCTGCTCCGGAGTGATCAGTTCGGCGCCCTGCGGCAGGGCGGTCGACTGCGCCCAGTCGCGCCAACCCTGCACCGCCGCCGGCTCGCCGGCCAGCAGCAGGCGGTGATGGGCGCGACTGCCGGCACCAAGCAGCCCGGCCTGTTCGGCGTCGACCAGGCTCATCAGCGCACGCGGTGCCAGCGCAAGCAGTTCGCCGCCATCGGGTTGACGCAGCAACTCAGCGGCAATCGTCAGTTCGCTGCCACCCAGTTGCAGTGGCTGGCCGACCTTGAGATTCAGGGCAACCAGGGCGCGATGGTCGAGATAGATCTGGCCTGCGGCAGGTGCATGGCCGTTGTAGGAGTGCCCGGTTGCATCGGCCAGCTCCAGCGTGCCGCGCAGTGGATAGCGCGCGTCGCTGGCCTGCACATCAAGCAGCTGGCTCTGCTGATGGGCGAATGCCACGCTGGGAAAGCTGGCCGTGCGCGTGCTCTGCAGGCCACGCTGGCGGCCCTCGGCGAGGAAGGTTTCCGGCACGTTCTGTGGTGACGACACGCCGATGTCACCACCGATCAATTCGGCAGCACTGGCCAGCATGCCGCGCTCGATTCGTGTCGCCAGGGTGGCAACCACGCCGAGCGCGACCACTGCCAGCACCAGCGAGGCAGCCAGTGTGCGCAGTTCCGGCAGGTGCCATTCGCGACGCAGGTTGCGCACGGCAAGCAGCAGGAGTTTCATGCGTGCGCGCCCGCATCGGGCAGCACGGTACGACCTTCTTCCAGTTCGATCCGACGATCGCAGCGCGCGGCCAGCGTTGCGTCGTGGGTCACCAGCACGAGGGTGGTGCGGTGATCGCGGTTCAGCGCAAACAGCAGGTCGCAGATGTGGTGGCCGGTGCGCTGGTCGAGATTGCCAGTGGGCTCGTCCGCGAACAGCACGCGCGGGCCGTGCACGAATGCGCGGGCGATCGCCACCCGCTGTTGCTCGCCACCGGACAGTTGGGCCGGGTAGTGTCGCCGCCGTGGCGTCAGCCCGACCGCTTCCAGTGCTTCGCGCGCGCGTTGCCGGGCCGCGCTGCTGCCTTCCAGTTCCAGCGGCAGCATCACGTTTTCCTCGGCCGTGAGCGCCGGTAGCAGGTGGAACGACTGGAACACGAAGCCGACCAGCCGCCGGCGCAGATCCGCGCGCGCTTCCTCGTCGAGTTGCTCCAGCGCATGGCCCTCAAGCTGGATGCGGCCGCTGCTCGGTGTATCCAGACCTGCGAGCAGGCCGAGCAGGGTGGTCTTGCCGGAGCCGGAGGCGCCGACGATGGCGAAGCTCTCGCCCGTGCGGATCTGCAGGCTGACCTCGTGCAGGATGTCGAGTCTTCCCTCGGGGCCGCTGACCGACTTGCTAACATCGCAGGCTTCGAGAAGTGGACGGGAAGAATCACTCATGCGTCGGTGCCTTTGGTTGTTGATACTTCTGTATGGCATCGGCAGCGCCCAGGCGGCGCAACCGAAAACCGTGCTAGTGCTGGGTGATTCGCTGTCCGCCGCGCACAACATCCCGATCGAGTCCGGCTGGGTGCATTTGCTGGATGCGCGTCTTGGCAACATGGTGCCGAAGTGGACCGTGGTCAATGCCAGCATCAGCGGCGAAACTTCGTTGAGCGGGCGCAACCGTCTGCCCGCGCTGCTCACGAAGTACCACCCGACGGTGCTGGTGCTGGAGCTGGGTGCCAACGACGGTCTGCAGGGGTTGCCATTGCCTGCTTTGCGCGACAACCTCACTGCAATGCTCGACATGGCGCAGCAGGCAAAGGCGCGAGTGCTGCTGGTGGGCATCGAGCTGCCGGTGAATTACGGCCCGCAGTACCGCGATGGCTTGCGCGCGGTCTATGCGGAGCTGGCGCGGAGCCGGCATGTCGCGCTGGTGCCGTTCCTGCTTGATGGCATCGCGCTCGATCCTGCGCAGATGCAGGACGATGGCCTGCATCCGGTGGCCAGCGCAGAGCCCAAGGTGCTGGACACGGTCTGGCAGCCGCTGCGGCCACTGCTGCATTGAGCGCCAACCCGAACCCGCTCTGAACCACGGACGCTCCGTTTCACGCGATCATCACCCTGCAGCCGATTAGATCTTCACAAATGTGAAGTGAATGGAGGTGGGACAACATGACGATGCATGACGAGCAAGCGGGACTGATTCTTCTGGTCGAGGACAATCGCCAGATTGCCGAGATGGTCGGCGAGTTCCTGGAGCGTCGCGGGTACTCCGTCGACTATGCCGCCGATGGCGTCAGCGGCCTGCACCTGGCGGTGGCGAACAGCTACGACGTGATCGTGCTGGACCTGATGCTGCCTGGTCTGGACGGGCTGGAGGTCTGTCGCAAGCTGCGCCGGGAGGCCAAGAAGTCCACGCCGGTACTCATGCTGACCGCGCGCGACACGCTGGAGGACAAGCTGGCAGGTCTCGAGGCGGGTGCTGACGACTATCTGGTGAAGCCGTTCGAGGTGCGCGAACTGGAGGCACGGCTGCGCGCGCTGATCCGCCGCGATCGTCGCCAGGTGTCCACCGAGGTGCTCACGGTCGGCGACATGACCCTGGATACCGCCACCTTGCGGCTGACCCGCGAGGGCCAGGAGCTGGTGGTTTCACCGATCGGCCTGAAATTGCTGGCGATCCTGATGCGCGAGTCGCCGAGGGTAGTCAGTCGGCGCGACATCGAGCGCGAGATCTGGGGCGACACGCTGCCCGATTCCGACACCTTGCGCTCGCATCTGTACAACCTGCGCCGGGTCATCGACAAACCCTTCGCACGCCCCCTGCTACACACCATCCATTCGGCCGGTTATCGCCTCGCGGATCTTGAATCGGAGCTGGCGTCGACTGTCCAGACGGTGTGAAACCGACACAGCGAAAGAGGGTCATGGACAGCAGGGTCAAAGCACTCCAATTTCGGGCAGGAGCCTTCCGCCGGCGTATCGCATGGGTGTTCGCACTGCAATTCGTGGCCGTGGTGATCATCTGCATCATGGGCATCTACGGCGCCGCGCCGGCGCCGGCGGTGATTGCCGCGATTGTGATCACCACCATGCTTGCCTGGGTCGCCACTCGCCGCGAGTGGCGACCCGTGCGTGCACTGGCCCGCCTGGTCAACCGTTGGGACGGTCAGCAGCCGAGCCCCGAATCACGGCGCCTGGACCAGCTGTCCAGCCATGTCGATGATGATGTCGCCTCGCTGGCGCGCGGGCTGCAAGGCTTCGCCACCCGGATTGCCGGCTACAACCAGCGGGAGCGCAACTTCACCCGCGACGCCAGCCACGAACTGCGCAGTCCGCTCACGGTCATCAAGATGTCGGTCGACATGCTGGCCGACGAAGAGAGCATCAGTGAATTCGGCTCCCGTTCGGTACGCCGGATCAAGCGTGCCACGCTGGAGATGGAGGCGTTGGTCGAGGCGCTGCTGATCCTTGCGCGTGAACCGGACACCGGCCTCGATCATGAATGCTTTGTCGCCAATGACGTGTTGCGACAGGAGCTTGAGTCAGCCCGCGAAGTGCTGGCCGGGCGGCCGATCGTGCTGCAACTGGAGGAAGGGGCGCATTTTGCGCTTCAGGGCTCATCGCGGGCCTTCGCGGTGCTGTGCTGGCAGCTGATCCGCAATGCCTGCCAGCAGATCGAGCAGGGACGTGTGGTGATTACCATCCTGCCTGGCGCAGTGAGTGTGAGCGGGCCTGCCGATGGGCCTGCATCTGGTGTCCCGCCGCGTGCACACAGCGTGGATCGACACGGCTTCGAGCTGGCGATCGCACAACGCATCAGCGACCGTTTCGGCTGGCCGCTGGAACTGCAGAGGCGTTCAGGGCAGGGAAACATCGCACGCATCCGGTTTCCGCAGCCTTTGCCGGAAGCTACGGTCAGGGACAACACCCGGCGGCAGTGATCACATCGGTGTCGAACGGTCCCGCTCAGTCAGAGTGAGTGGTAGCTCACCAGTTCCATCACGGTATCGCCGCCATCGTGTTGCGACAGCTTCACCGGCAGCGGATACCGGCCCGGTACGTACCACGCACTGAATCCGCGATCGGCATCGGTGCGATCGACGCGCACGGCACTGAAGCTGCCAGCGGGCACCTTGACCGGCTCATGGCCGGTGATCTTGAAGTTCTGCGTCTGCACGTTCTGGCGCACCGCCACCGGCAAGGTGATCTGCTGCTTGCCATCGCGCAGTGCAAGACCCAACGCCAGGGGCGTGGTGTTGCGTTCCACCATGCCGGCGCTGGCCGGGTAGGTCTGCGGGCCCTTGCCCTCGTTGACCGTCACCTGATGGGTCGCCCAGTCCACCTTCATGTGGCGCTGCTTGTTCTTGATCGACGCCACCAGCTGGTAGTCGTAGCTGATCGCCTCGGGGACATCGCCATTCCAGCGGAAATGCGAGGTCTCGGTGACATCGGCACCGAGCATGGCGGCCAGGCCGCCGGTGCCTTTCATGTCCTTGCGGTAGACCCATTCACCGTTACCGCCGGCGCGCAAGGTCACCGTGGCGACGCCAATCGGTTCGTTGCCCTGCAGTACGTTGTAGGTGGCGGTGAAGCTGGCGGGTGCGGCGGCGGTGACGGCCTGCGTACCGAGCAGCAGGCCAAGGCCGAAAAGGGGGGCAAGCAGGGGTCGGATAGTCATGTACCGAGTCTGCCGGCTCCGGGCTGAACCGTGGATCACTCTGCGAGCGGCAGGTCGGGATCGCCCAAACCGTGATCGCTCAGGATCAGAGGGGCCGGCAACGGCTGGCCATCGAATCGGGGGGCATGACCATCCCATTGCAGCCGGCCGCTGGCCAGCAGGCGCAATACCGCGGGCAACAGCCGGTGCTCCAGCGGAAGCAGCCGTTGCGCCAGCCGGTGCTCGTCGTCGCCAGTCTCGACCGCAAGCCGCGCCTGCGCGATCACCGGGCCGCCATCCAGTTCGGCAGTGACGAAGTGCACGCTGGCACCATGTTCATGGTCGCCTGCTTCCAGCGCGCGCCGATGGGTATGCAGGCCGCGGTATTTCGGCAACAGCGATGGATGGATGTTGATCATCCGGCCGACCCACGGGCGCAACGCGTCGCCATCGAGAATGCGCATGTAGCCAGCCAGCACCAGCAGCTCCGCGCCGCTGGCAGCGATGCGCGCGAACAGATCGAGGTCAAAGGCACGTCGGTCCGGGTAGCTGCGCGGATCGAGCGCCAGCGTGGGGATGCCGGCGGCCTCGGCCAGGCGCAGCGCGCCGGCCGCAGCCTTGTCGCTGCCGACCAGTACGAAATCCACAGGCAACTCGCCTTGTTCCCGTGCGGCGAGCAGGGCGGCAAGATTGCTGCCGCGCCCGGAGGCAAGCACGGCGACACGTGGCAGTGACGTGTTCATCGGCAGCGTTTCAGGCGGGTGGATCAGCCGATCCGCACGCGCTCATCGCCCTGTGCCGGCACGATGCTGCCGATCACCGAGCTGGCCAGGCCGTGTTTGGCCAGCAGGGCGGAGGCCGCAGTCACTGCATCTTGCGGCAGGATCACGGTGAAGCCGATGCCGCAGTTGAACGTGCGCCACATTTCCTCGCGTGCCACGTTGCCCTCGCGCATCAGCCAGTCGAATACCGGCGGGAGCACGATGGCGGACGCGTCAAGCGTGATGCCGAGGCCGTCCGGCACCACGCGGATGATGTTTTCCTTCAGGCCGCCGCCGGTGATGTGGGCCATGCCGTGCACGGTTTGGCCATGCAGGAGATCAAGCATGGCCTTCACATAGATCGTCGTTGGCGCCATCAGCGCGTCGGCCAGCTTCACTCCGCCGAGATCCAGATCCAGAGGGTTGCCGGCACGCTCGAGAATCCGGCGGATCAGCGAATAGCCATTCGAATGCGGGCCGGACGAGGCCACGCCGAGAATCGCATCGCCGGCGACGATCGCGCTGCCGCTGAGCATCTGCGATTTCTCCACCGCGCCCACGGTGAAGCCGGCCAGGTCGTATTCGCCTGGCGGATACATGTTGGGCATCTCGGCGGTCTCGCCGCCGATCAGCGCGCAGCCAGCCAGCTCGCAGCCTTTCGCAATGCCGCCAACGACGGCGACGGTGGTGTCCACATCCAGCTTGCCGGTGGCGAAGTAGTCGAGAAAGAACAGCGGCTCGGCACCCTGCACCAGTACGTCGTTGACGCACATGCCGACCAGGTCGATGCCGATGCTGTCGTGGCGGCTCAGGATCTGCGCCAGCTTCAGCTTGGTGCCGACGCCGTCGGTACCGGAGACCAGCACAGGCTCCTTGTAGCGGCCGGAGAGGTCGAACAGGCCGCCGAAACCGCCCAGTCCACCCATCACTTCCGGGCGGAAGGTGCGCTTGACCAGCGGCTTGATGCGTTCGACCACGGCATTGCCGGCATCGATATCGACGCCGGCGGCGCGGTAGGTGAGGGCGTCAGACATGGCGGAAACCGGCGTGGATGAAACGCGCAAGTTTAGCAGCTTGTGGGGTCGTTGCCGGACGCCCATGGTGGATCTGGTGACAGCTTCGATGGACGCTGGGGGCGTGATTGGGCAGACTTCCGGCAGCTTCCCTCGAAGATGCCCACCTCCATGCGCCTGTCCCGTCTGTTGATCGTCACCCTGCTGCTGGGTCTTGCCACGCTGCCGGCTTTGCGTGCGCAATCGGCTGGCTCGCCCTATTCGGTCATCGTGCCGGTGGCCGACACCAGCGCCGCCCAGCGCGACCAGGCCTTCGCCACTGCCTTGGGGCAGGTGCTGACGCGAGTCGCCGGTGGCCAGGATCTGCGCAGCAATGCCGGTTACGCCGGGGCGCTGGGCAGCGCCGGTTCGATGGTGCAGAAATTCCAGTACCAGCGTGCCGCGACCGGCTTGACCCTGGCGGTGGACTTCGAGCCGGGTTCGGTGCGCCGGCTGGTATCCCAACTGGGCGTGGCGAGCACGGGCATCAAGCCACCGGTGTTGCTGCTGGTGCAGGGTACTGATGGCAAGCTGCTCGACCAGCCTGCGCTGGCCAGTCTTGCCTCGGCAGCAGCCTCGCGCGGCACCAATGTGGCATATCCGGAAACCGGCAGCACGCTTGACATGGCCAAGGTCGGTGACGCCGACCCGGCCGCGTTGGCGGCGGTCGACCAGCAGTACCACACCGGTCTGGTGCTGCTCGGCAAATTGCATGACGGCAGTGCCGACTGGACGCTGATCTCCGGAGGGCAGGCGCAGCACTGGAACAGCCAAGGCGCCACCGAGGACGCGCTGCTGGGTACGGCCGGCAGCAGCATGGTCGACCGTATCGGCAGACAGCTGAACGTCGTTGGTGCCGGCACAAGCGAAGGCAAGCTGTGGGTGAGCGGGCTGCATTCGGCGATGGACTACGCGAACCTGCTGGCCACCTTGCGTGCCGATCCTTCAGTACGTCAGGTCACCACCCTGGGTGCGCAGGACGACAGCGTGCTGCTGTCCGTCAAGGCATCCTTGCCGCTGAGTGGACTGGCGGCAAATCTGGCTGCCGGTGGCCGCCTGCTCTTGCAGGGTGAGCCGCATCAGGGCGCCGACGCGAATCTGCGCTGGCTGCATTGATCGACATGCGAATCGCCAGCGAAAAACCGCGCCTCCATGGGCGGCCTCCCCAAGAAACCGGGTTCTTTCCGAGGCAATCGTGTGAATCCTGATAATTCACGGCGCTGGCAGATGCTCGCCATCGTGGCGGTCATCGTCTATCTGCTCTGGCTGCTGGCGCCGATGCTGATGCCGTTCGCGGTCGCTGCCATGCTGGCCTATCTGGGCGATCCACTGGCCGACCGGCTGGAGCGGCTGGGGCTGAACCGTTCGTGGGCGGCCACCATCGTGTTCATGGTGCTGCTGATCGTGGTCGGCGGCGTGTTGCTGTTGCTGATCCCGCTGATCGCCAGGCAGATTGAAAACCTGATCGAGAACCTGCCGCGCTACGGTGAATGGGCCGAGAACACCGCGTGGCCGTGGTTGCAGGCGCGCCTGCATCTGGATCCGCGCATGTTCGACAGCGATCGTCTGCTGGTCGAGATCAAGTCACACCTCGGTTCGATCGGTGGTGCCGCCTCGACCGTGTTGGGCAAGGTGTCGCGATCCGGACTCGGCATCGTGATGTGGCTGACCAATCTGGTGCTGATCCCGGTCGTGGCGTTCTACCTGCTGCGCGACTGGGACCGGCTGGTTGCCACCATCGACCGCATGCTGCCGCGCTCGATCCAGCCGACCATCGCCCACCTGGCGCACGAGTCGGACAAGGTGCTTGGTGCGTTCGTGCGCGGCCAGTTGCTGGTCATGCTGGCGCTGGGTGTGTTCTACGGTGCCGGCCTGACGCTGACCGGGTTGAGCGTGGGTCCGCTGATCGGCATGGTCGCCGGCCTGCTCAGCTTCGTGCCGTACCTGGGCTTCATCGTGGGCTTCGCCGGCGCGATCATCGCCGCGCTGGTGCAATACGGTGACTGGACGCACGTGTTGATCGTGTGTGGCGTGTTCATCGTCGGCCAGCTGCTGGAAGGCTACGTGCTGGTGCCCAGGCTGGTCGGCGAGAAGATCGGCCTGCATCCGGTGGCGGTGATCTTCGCGGTGCTGGCAGGTGGCGAGCTGTTCGGCTTTCTCGGTGTACTGCTGGCGCTGCCGGCAGCGTCGGTGATCATGGTGTTGCTGCGCTATCTGGTCGAACGCTACCGGATGAGCGAGCTGTACAACGAGGAAGGACCGGACGACCCGGTCATCGCGGAAGTGGATGTCACCGTGCATCAGGATGGCGAGGTCGAGACCGACACCATCGTGAAGCCATCGCAGGACAACCGGCCCGCACCATGATTCCGCAGTTGCCGCTGGCCCTGCGCTGGCCACGCCGCCAGCGCTTCGAACATTTTCATGCCGGTGCCAATGCTGCCGCGCTGGCTGCGGTGCAGACACTCGCGCTTGAGCCTGGCGCGTCGTGGCTCTATCTGCTCGGTGCCAACGGCAGCGGTCGCAGTCATTTGTTGATGGCTGCATGCCAGGCAGCCAGTGCTGCCGATCGGCGCGTGCAATACCTGCCGTTGGCAACGATCACGGATCACGCGGCGGCGTTGCGGGGTGTCGCCGGTAGTGAACTGCTGGCGCTGGACGATCTGGGTGCGATCGCCGGCAACCGCGAAGCGGAACACGCATTGTTCGACCTCTACAACCGCGCCCGCGCCGAAGGCAGCGCGCTGCTGTTCGCTGCCGATGCCACGCCGACCCAGTTGGGTCTCGTCCTGCCCGACTTGCGTTCGCGTCTTGGCGCCTGCACCCAGTTCGTACTGAAACCGCTCGACGACGACGAGCGTCGCGCCGTGCTGAAGGCGCAGGCAGCCTCGCGTGGCATCGAACTGGACGATGGCGTGCTGGACTGGCTGTTCGCGCGTTATGCGCGTGATCTGGGTGCGTTGCTCGACCTGCTGGACAAGCTGGATGTGGCGTCGCTGGCGGCGCAGCGGCGCATCACGATTCCGTTCCTGCGCGGATTTCTGCGCGAGACCGGCGAAACCGCCTCCTGAAACAGCAAAGGCGCCCATGGGCGCCTTTGCTCGTGCAACCGCGTCGAGAACGCTCAGGCTTTCAGCAGCCCCGGCGTCGCCTGCTGACCGATCGCATCGACCATCGCCTTCGCCACGTTGAGGTTGCCGGCAATGATGTTGCCGCTGGCGGGGATGCCGTCGCGGCCGGCGAAGTCGCAGTAGCGGCCGCCGGCTTCGTGCACCAGCAGCACGCCGGCGGCCATGTCCCACGGCTTCAGGCCGATCTCGAAGTAGCCGTCATAGCGGCCGGCGGCGACATAGGCCAGGTCGAGCGCGGCGGAACCGGAGCGGCGGATGTCCTCGGCCTGACCGAGGATCGCGCGGGTCATGTCGAGTTGCGGACCGAGATGCTCGCGCTGGCGGTACGGAAAGCCGGTGGCGATCATCGCGCCGCCGAGGTTCTCGCGCTTGCTGACACGCATGCGGCGGTCATTGATGTAGGCGCCGTCACCCTTGCTGGCGGTGTACAGCTCGTCGCGCAGCGGGTCGAACACCACCGCGTGGATCGGGACGCCCTTTTCCAGCAGCGCGATGGATACGCTGAAATGCGGGATGCCGCGCAGGTAGTTGTGGGTACCGTCGAGCGGGTCGATCACCCAGGTCAGCGGGCCCTTGCCGATCGCGCCGCTTTCCTCGGCGAGGATCGCGTGGTCGGGATAGGCGCGGCGCAGTTCCTTGATGATTTCCGCCTCGGCCAGCTTGTCGACTTCGGAGACAAAGTCCAGTTGCTGCTTCTCGACGATATTGAGGCCGTCGATGCGGTTCATGTAGCGCAGGATCACGTTGCCTGCAGAGCGCGCGGCGCGCGCCGCGATCGTGACGTGGGGTCTGGCCATGGTTTCGACTTTGGAAGAGAGCAGGGTTGCGGCCGGCGATTCTAGCAGAGGCGGGGCTTCCGGGCTTGGTGGCCCTGGCGGGGTCTGCCTGGGCAACGGAGCCTTCCGCCGGCTCATCCACTATCCTTGTCGATCACTTCACGCTAGCCAGACGCGCATGACCACTGCCGCCAACCTCGCTTCCCAGCTCCGTTTCGTGCTGGTTCGCACCTCGCATCCGGGCAATATCGGCAGCGCAGCGCGAGCGATCCGCACGATGGGTTTCGAGCGGATGGAACTGGTGGCGCCGCACCGTTTCCCGGATCCGGAGGCCAGTGCGCTGGCCGCTGGCGCGGACGAGGTGCTTGCCCGCGCCGGCATCCATGCCGAACTGGTCCACAGTCTCGCCGGCAGCAGTCTGGCGCTCGGGCTGTCGGCGCGGCGGCGCGGCGTGAACCTGCCCGAGATCTCACCGCACGAGGCGGCGCAGCAGGCGCTTGCTGCGGCAGTGCGTGGCGAGCAGGTGGCGCTCGTCTTCGGCAACGAGCGCACCGGGCTGGAGAACGATGAGCTGGCACGCTGCCATGCGATGGTGCGGATTCCCAGCGTGGAGGATTTCAGCTCGCTCAACCTGGCGCAGGCGGTACAGGTGATGGCGTATGAATTGCGCGTGGCCATGCTCGGCGACGATCTGCCGGCAGCGCCCCCGGCACACGACGAGCCGCCTGCCGACGCCGCGCAGATGGAGCAGTTCTACCGGCATCTGGCGCAGACGCTGGACGATATAGAATTCCACAAGGGGCGCGAGCCCACCACGATCATGCTGCGCCTGCGCAAGCTGTTCCAGCGTGCCCAGCCGGACGAGCGCGAATTGCGCGTATTGCACGGCATCCTGGCTGACGCACAACGCATGGCAGGGATCGCGAACGGGCGGATCGCCGGCGGCAAGTGACGGCAGGTTTGTGCGTCACGCCCCGTGAAACCAGGGCACGATGTGTCCCAGCAAAAAGGCGGAGCCGTTGCCGACTCCGCCTTCCTTGATCGCACAAACCCCGATCGCGCAGACGACTCGATCAGGCCAGATTGCTGGCCGCGAAGTCCCAGTTCACCAGGTTCCAGAACGCCTCCAGATACTTTGGACGGGCGTTGCGGTAGTCGATGTAATAGGCGTGTTCCCACACGTCGGTGGTGAACAGCGGCTTGTCGCTGCCGGTGATCGGCGTGGCGGCGTTCGAGGTGTTGACAATGCCGAGGGCGCCATCCGGGCGCTGCACCAGCCAGGTCCAGCCTGAGCCGAAGTTGCCGGTCGCCGACTTGGTGAATTCTTCCTTGAACTTGTCGAACGAGCCGAACGCCTTGTTGATCGCATCGGCCAGCTTGCCGCCGGGGACGTTGTTGTCGCGTGCCGAGCGCATCGAGTTCCAGTAGAACGTGTGGTTCCAGATCTGCGCGGCGTTGTTGAACACACCACCGGATGACTTCCTGATGATGTCCTCCAGCGCGGCGTTCGCGAATTCGGTGCCTTCGATCAGCTTGTTGAGGTTGGTCACATAGGCCTGATGGTGCTTGCCGTAGTGATAATCCAGCGTTTCAGCGGAAATATGCGGTTCCAGTGCGTTCTTTTCATACGGAAGCGGGGGAAGTTCGATCGCCATGATGAGGCTCCTTAGCGGTGGCTGGGGGAGAAAAGGTCGGCGCCGCGGACGGTGGCCGACAGCGGACTGATACAATACCGGTCTGCCTGCATTGTAAAGATGAATCACCGAACTATGGACATCAACGAACAGATCCGGGCCACCCTGGCCGAGCATTCCATCGTGCTTTTCATGAAGGGCACGCCGGAGTTTCCCATGTGCGGCTTTTCTGCCCGCGCCGCGAAGGCGCTGACCGACGCCGGCGCCGTGTTCCATGTGGTGAATGTGCTGGCGGATCCGCAGGTGCGCGCCGCACTGCCGCATTTCGCGAACTGGCCGACCTTCCCGCAGCTGTTCATCCAGGGCGAACTGATCGGGGGCTGCGACATCATCGAGGATCTGAATTCCGCCGGCGAGCTGGCACAGATGGCCCGTGACGTGGCCGGAGTGATGCATTGATGGCTTTGCCCGTGGCCCGGTTGCCGGCAGACTGGATGCCGGCTGCCGATACCCTGTCCGATCGGGTGGTGCTGGTGACCGGCGCCTATGGCGGCCTCGGATCTGCCGTGGCGCGCGCCGCGGCACGTGCCGGTGCGACCGTGGTGATTACCGGCAAGCGCAAGCGCCAGCTGGAACAGCTCTATGACGCGATGCTGGCCGAGGGTCTGTCGGAGCCGGTGATCCATCCGCTCGACATGGAGGTCGCCACTCCACGCGAGTACACCGCGCTGGCCGAAGGGCTGGAGCGCGATCTCGGCCGGCTCGACGGCATCGTGCATTGCGCCGCAAGCTTCACCGGGCTCACCCCGCTGGCGATGCACAAGCCGGACGACTGGCTGCGCGCATTGCATGTGAATGTCTCGGCACCGTTCGCATTGACCCAGGCCTGTCTGCCGCTGCTGAATCAGTCGAGCGACAGCGCGGCCGTGTTCGTGCTGGACAATCCCGAATTGCTGCAGCGGGCGCACTGGGGTGCATACGGCGTATCGAAGGCGGCGCTGGAGCGCTTCGTGGCGATCCTGCATGAGGAAAACGACGACGGTCCGCTGCGTGTCCATGCGATGCTGCCCGCGCCGATGCGCACGGCGCTGCGGCGACAGGCGTATTTCGGCGAGGACATCATGCAGCGCCCGCTGCCGGATGCCACGGCTGCGGCCGCGGTATATCTGCTGAGTGCACAGGCACTGCCGATGCGTGGCGCCGTGCTGGATCTGCGAGTCGACTGAATGTATGTGCCGCGCCGCCGGCGCGGCGCCAGACTGGCGAGGATGGAGTCGAGATGGAAACGCAGATGACCACGTTGTCCGCGGGAATCATGTTGTTTCTGATCATGGACCCGCTGGGCAATATCCCGTTCTTCCTCAGCCTGTTGAAAGACGTGCCGCCGAAGCGCCGGCGCCGGGTGATGGTGCGCGAGCTGCTGATCGCGCTGGGCGTGCTGGTCGCGTTCCTGGTTGGCGGCCAACACATCCTGCAATTGCTCCAACTGAAACCGGACTCGATCAGCATTGCCGGTGGCATCGTGCTGTTCCTGATTGGTATCCGCATGGTGTTTCCGCCGGCTGACGGCGGCGGCATCTTCGGCAAGACGGGCGAGGGCGAGCCGTTCATCGTGCCGATGGCGATCCCCGGCGTGGCCGGCCCATCGGCGATGGCGGCCTTGCTGCTGCTGACCAACACCCAGCCTGGTCGCACCGCCGACTGGATGATCGCCCTGCTGCTGGCGTGGCTGGCCACCTCGGTGATCCTGCTCAGCGCCACCTACCTGTTCCGCTGGCTTGGCGAGAGTGTGCTGACTGCGCTGGAGCGCGTGATGGGCATGCTGCTGATCGCACTGTCGGTGCAGATGTTCATGGCCGGCGTGGCGTCGTTCCTGCATCTGGCCGTCTGAACGGAACATCTGGAAAGCCGCCGCGTCGGACCAGTCATTCCGGCATTCTGGCCGGCATTTTGCGTGACCGACCGCTTGTCACAATCGGCCTTCAGGATGGAGGCAGTCGATTCGAGGACACGGTCATGCTGAGCATCGAGCAGTCTCTGGTCGAGCGCCTGCCCTGGCTCTCGCAGTACCCCGCCATCCGTCGCCCCATGGCCGGCATGCTCGGGCGCCTGGCAGACGAGGACGGTTTCAACCGCGTGTTGAACAGGGTCGGCACCGCCGAGGGTTTCGATTTTGTCGAGCGGGTGCTGGATGTGCTCGGCACCAGCTATCACATCAATCTGCGCGAACGCGAGCACATCCCTCTGGATGGCCCGTTGCTGGTAGTGGCCAATCACCCGCTGGGCATGCAGGATGCGCTGGCACTCCTGCAGCTGATCGGTTCGGTACGTCCGGATGTGCGCATCCTCGGCAACGATTGGTTGGCGACGATACCGCAGCTGGGCAAACTGCTGCTGCCGGTGGACGTGTTCGGCAAGCGTGCCTCGTCGAAGCTGCGCGGCATCTACCGCGCCCTCGACAACAACGAGGCATTGATCGTTTTTCCCGCTGGCGAGGTATCGCGAATGCGTGCCGATGGTGTGCGCGACGGGCGCTGGTCGGACGGTTTTGCACGATTGTCACTACGTCGCAAGGTGCCGGTGCTGCCGGTCCATGTCGCTGCGCGCAATTCGACCATGTTCTATGGCATGTCGATGCTGGCCAGGCCATTGAGCACGGCGATGCTGCCTCGCGAAGCGGTGGCATCCGGCAGCCGGCGCATCGGTTTCAGCATCGGTGCACTGGTCGCGGCGAGCGAGCTCGAACAGCGCAGTGGTGGCTCGCCGAAGCAGGCAGCCACGCTCATGCGCCGGCATGTCTACCGGGTCGGCCGGCATCGCGGGCTGATCTTTGGCGGCCAGGCGTCGCTGGCGCATCCGGAGCCGGCCGAACAGGTCGCTGCCGAGCTGGCGCAGGCCGAAAGACTGGCCGAACTCAACGATGGCAAGCAGGTGCTGTTGCTCAAGGGAAGTGCCGACAGCGTGGTGCTGCGCGAGATCGGTCGTTTGCGCGAACTGACCTTCCGCAAGGTCGGCGAGGGTACCGGCATGCGGCGCGATCTGGATGCCTGCGATCCGCACTACGAACATCTGCTGCTGTGGGATCCCGCTGCCCTGCGGATTGTCGGCTCCTACCGTCTCGGTCATGGCGGCCGGTTGCTGGCCGAGCGTGGCATGGCAGGGTTGTATACCTCCAGCCTGTTCCATTATTCGCCGGCGCTGGAATCGCGTCTGGCGCAGGGGCTGGAACTGGGGCGCAGCTTCATCGCGCCGGCGTACTGGCGCTCGCGTGCACTGGATCAGCTGTGGCAGGGCATCGGGCTGTACTTGCAACGTCACGCCGAGCTGCGCTATCTGTTCGGTCCGGTCAGCATGTCGGTCAATCTGCCGCGCGAGGCGCGCGAATGGATTGCTGCCGCGCATCAGCATTATTTTGGCGCGCCGGGACTGGCAGCAGCCAGGCAGCCCTTCGTGATCTCCACGGAAGTCATCCATGGGGTGCGGCAGGCGCTAGATGGACTGGATGCGTCCGCTGGCCTGGGTCGGCTGAAGCATCATCTGGATGCGCTGGGTGTCAGCCTGCCGGTGCTGTATCGCCAGTATGTCGACCTGGTCGAGCCGGAAGGCGTGCAATTCCTCGACTTTGGCGAGGACCCGGGTTTTTCAGGCTGCGTCGATGGACTGGTGATGCTGGATCTTGCGGCGCTGAAGCCGGCCAAGCGGTCGCGCTACCTCGGCAAGATGGCCTGACTGCCATATCCTGGTCGTGCGGCGCTGTAGAACGTCATTGCGTGCACCCCAAGCGTCGGCGACAGGGCGCGGATATGCGGCGCCAAAGCAATAAGCAGCAATAAAATGCTGGCCATTCGGCGGATCGTCAATGGCTGGAAATATTGTAAAATTGTTGTAAGGTAAATCAGGGACGATAACCACGTACTTTCAGCAGTGTGTCGTGTCTGGCAAGGAATAATCGCAAGCAAATACGAAAACCAGAGATTTACCCGCCCGGCTGGCATGTCGGGTTTTTTTGTGCCCGGGTTTTACGTTTTTTCTTTCGGGCAGATGAGCCGCATTTCGCTATTACTTGCGATTTTGCGCGTTTGAATAGTTCTGCCCGATCAACGTGCCCACCTTCGAACATCGGCGCGTTCTGAAAGTTCCCGGCGTGGCCGGATTGGGATGTGAGCGACCCGGCCGGCAATGGATGGGTCGTCATGCGATCGGACACCGAGCCGATCATTCATTTGTTTGAACTTGCGAGATGGAATCCATAATGAAACGAACCTATCTATCTGTATCGATTGCGCTGGTTTTCGGCCTGACGTCATCGTTGGCACTGGCACAGAGCACGGCGGATCAGACCAATGCCGGCCAGCCCGCCACGACCACGCCCGCACAGCGAGTCAGTGCATCGAGCACATCCAACACGACGACCTCGAATGACACCAAGCGCGTGCAGCAGTTGAGCGCAGTGCAGGTCACGGCGCAGTCGCTGTCGCTGGGTGGCGGCCTGATGTCGGTGCAGACTGCGCCGAAAGCCGTTTCCACGATCACCCGCGACGCGATCGTCAAAGCGGCACCGGGCGGCACCTTCGTGCAGATGATCGACAGCATCCCGGGCGTGAATGCCTCCACCGACGACTACACCGGTCTCGCCAACGGCAACTACAGCATCCGCGGCTTCACCAGCGACGAGATCGGCACCACCGTCAATGGCGCGCCGATCAACGACAGCGGCAACTACAAAGTCTATTCGACCGAGTATGGCGACGCGGAGAACTATGGCGACATCACCGTGTTGCAGGGCTATCCGGACGTGGATACACCGATCGGCGGCGCGGCCGGCGGCTCGATCGCCTGGGTCACCATCGACCCGTCGCATACGGCAGGCGTGGACTTCAGCCAGACGTTCGGCAGCAATGACTACAGCCGCACCTTCTTCCGTCTGAATACCGGCGATACGGGTCCGGTGCGTTCGTGGTTGTCCTACTCCAACAACAGTGCTGATCTGTGGCGCGGCCCCGGCGAGCAGAACGTAACCAAGGTGGACGGCAAGTCGCTGTGGACCATCGACGACAATGACTCGATCTCGGCATCATTCCAGTACAACCGCGAGTTCACGAATACCTACATGAGCCTGACGAAGGCGCAAGCTCAGCAGGATTACAACCAGAGCTTTTCCGGCGTTCTTGAAAATCCGGTGAATTTCGGTTCGACCGGCAGCACGACCTACTGTGGCCCGGATACGGCGCATAACTACGGGGTCTGCTATTACAAACTGCACACCAACCCGTTCCGCAGCTGGCTGGTCAGCATGGATGGCGAGTTCAAGCTGAGCGACAACCTGCGCCTCTCCGTGGTGCCTTACTTCCAGTATGGCTTTGGCGGTGGCAGTGGCGGCTCCGTTTTCACTGAGACGACGTCGACGGCCAACGAATACCAGTACGTCAACCAGGACATCAACGGCGACGGTCTCATCGGCGGGAAGGGCAACCAGGCCAAGGCCCTGGTGTATTCGATGAATACCTCGTACACCATGCGTCCCGGCATTATCGCCAAGTTGAACCAGGACTTCGGCGAGAACAACAGCCTCGAATACGGCGTGTGGTGGGAGCGTCCACGCCAGGAGCAGAGCGAGGTTTTCACACCGGTTGACCAGGCCACGGGGATTCCGTCCGACTACTGGGCGCAGACCGATCTGATCCGTTATCCGGACGGCACGATCCAGCGGGCGTACAACGAATACACGACCACCGAAACCCGCAAGGTGTTCGCCACGGATACGTGGACGCCGACTGACCAGTGGACCATCACGGCGGGTGCCTCCTACCTGTGGGTGCAGCGTACTGGCTGGGACTATGAGTACCCCGATTCGGCAAAGGGCTACGACACGCAATATGGCATTACGGGTGCCAGCGCGACCTTCCACAAGGTGAGCCCGACCGCTGGCGTCAAGTACCAGCTGAACGAGCAGAACCAGTTCTACTTCGGCTGGGGCAAGACGTTCCGTGCACCCATCAACGGTGCAGTCCTGCAAAATGGGGCCTCGGCAAGTTATCCGGGTCAGACGGCTCCGGCGGGCAGCTTCCTCAACAAGCCGGAGACGGCGAGCACGGCCGACCTAGGCTGGCGTTTCTACAATGACACGTTCTCGGCCAGCGTCGATGCCTACGCGTCCAACCTCAACAACAAGCAGATATCCGGCTTTGACGAGGTCAGCTACGCGACGGTATATCTGTCGCTGCCCCTCGTGCACATGCGTGGCGTGAACACCGAGGCGAGCTACAAGATCACGCCGAACTGGACGCTGTACGGCTCCTATGCGTACACCAAGGCGACCTTGGAAGATGATCTCAATTCGTCAGGTGACGGCATCTACGACACCAAGGGCAAGACCCTGCTGAATACGCCGAAGAACATCGGCTTCGTGCGGGTGAGCTACGACCAGGGGCCGTTCTGGGCCAGCCTGGACGAGAAGTACCGCGGCCCGATCTGGGGCGATTGGTCCAACACGCAGAAAGTGGGCGGTTACGCCACGCTCAACCTCAGCGCTGGCTGGAAGTTCCAGGACTTCTCGTCGTGGTTCACCAAGCCGTACATCAAGCTCAACATGTTCAATCTTGCCGATCGTCAGGCACTTACCAATGCCAACAACATCGGTGCGTTCCTGGCAGCGAACCCGGACAAGATTCAGAATCCGGTCGGCACGACCCTATATGCCTCGGAGCCGTACTACTCGCTGCTGGAAGGCCGCACGGTGATGGTGACTTTCGGCGCCTCGTTCTTCTAAAACGCAAGTCACGCACCACGGCATGCACTGCGTGGTTCGCCAAGCCGGCACCTTCGGGTGCCGGCTTTTTTTGTTGCCGGCAACTCCTTGGCGTGCAAGCAATAAATTGCGAATATGGCAAATAGTTACGAAATTGTAATATTCTTTCCGTAACTTTAGCCCGGTCTGACCCGGCCAAGCCACCTTGGCTTCGTCAGTCCCTTCAGGGGAAAAGAGAAAAATCATCGTCTTGCCGGGATTTCCCTTGGCGGCGAGAGGTTTCGCTTGTTGCCCTGACATCGTTATTTATTGCGAACCACCATGGGGTCGATGTTCGATGAAAAGCACTATTCGCGCAAAACTGCTGCCGGTGGCCATCGCCGCGCTGCTCGCCTCCTCGCCTGTTCTGGCGCAGGACACCTCTTCCGCCATCTCCGGCCGCGTGCTTGATGCCAGCGGCCAGCCGCTGGCCGGCGCCACCGTGCAGATCGTGCATGAGCCGTCCGGTACCACCAAGGTCACGACGACTGACGCGGATGGCCGCTATGCCGCACAGGGCCTGCGCGTGGGTGGGCCGTTCGACGTGACCGTATCCAAGGACGGCGTGACCAAGGTCGAGCAGGACAACGTGTATCTGCAGCTGGCCCAGGAAACCCCGGTCAACCTGACGATGGCAGGCGGCGCTGATACGAAGGACGCAAAAAATCTGGCCGGCGTGACCGTGTCGGCGAATGCATTGGCGCAGACGTTCTCGTCGGACAACAAGGGCATCAGCACGAATGTCTCGCGTGCCGAACTGGATGCGCAGCCGACTCCGGGCCGCTCGATCCAGAACATCGTGCGCATGGATCCGCGCGTGGTCATCACCGACCGCGCCCGTGGCGAGATCTCGGCCAACGGCCAGAACAGCCGCTACAACAACATCACCGTCGACTCGATCAGTGCCAACGATCCGTTCGGCCTGAACGCGAACGGCCTGCCCACGCTGGCCACGCCGATTTCGCAGGACACCATCCAGGAATACAACATTTCCACCGCGAACTACGACGTGGCCAACCGCCGCGGCCTGGGTGCCACGGTGAATGCGGTGACCAAGAGCGGCACCAACGATTTCCATGGTTCCGTCTACTACGTGTTCCAGAACGACAACATGATCGGCGACAATCAGAACGACAAGCCGTACACCGGTTTTTCGCGCGCCTGGACGGGTGGTGCCACCGTCGGTGGCCCGATCATCAAGGACAAGCTGTTCTTCTTCGGGTCGTACGAAAAGAGCACGCAGATCGGCCCTGGCAGCCCGTACGGGCCGGCCGACTCCGGCGCGGCATCGCCGATCGCCGGCCTGACTTCCGCGCAGGTGCAGCAGATCCGTGACGCGGCGGCGACCTACGGCCTGACCGACATCGGCACGGTCGGCGGCGGCAATTCGAACCTGCTCGACAAGCGCTACCTGGCCAAGATCGACTGGAACATCAGCAACGACCATCGCGCCAGCTTCACCTACACCGAGACCAAGGAAAACAAGCCGATCATCACCGGCAGCACGACCAACCTGGTGCTTTCCAGCGGCTGGTACAAGACCTCGGTCGACAACAAGAACTATGCGCTGCATTTTTATGACGACTGGTCGGATATCTTCTCCAGCGACACCACGGTGTCGTTCTCCAATTTCGTGCAGAACCGTGGCCCGTACAACGGCACGCCGATGCCCGACATCAAGATCTACCCGGTGGCCTACGGTGGCCCGTCGGTGGAGTTCGGCACCGAGTATTCCAGCCAGGCCAACGTGCTCAAGGTGAAGACCCTGAATGCGGCGTGGGCCGGTACGCTGTTCCTCGGCGACCACACGCTGAAGGGTGGCGTCGATTTCGAGAAGGACACCTACTACAACCTCTTCGTGCAGAACCTGTTCGGCAGCTACACCTTCGAGGATTCCAAGGCCAGCGGCAGCACGCCGGCGATGAATGGCCTGCAGAATTTCCTGGCTGGCAACTACTACCAGTATTACTACAACCGTCCGGCGGATGGCCTGAGCCTGGCGCAGACCGCGGCCGGCTACGGCCTGAAGCAGTACGGCGTGTTCCTGCAGGATACTTGGCAGGTCAACAACCAGTTGTCGGTGCAGTACGGCGTGCGAGTCGACATCCCGCTGATGAGCGATCAGCCGTTGTACAACGCCAAGTTCGCTGCGGCGCCGGGTGTCGTCGGCGGCACTGGCCAAAACAAGAACCAGTCCACGGGCGGTTTCGGCCGGACCAACCAGACCACGATCAATGGCAACCGCGTGGTGCAACCGCGCATCTCGTTCAATTACGCCTTTGACACCGAGCGCATGACCCAGCTGCGCGGCGGTGCCGGCCTGTTCGTGTCCAATCCGCCAGGCGTGTGGATCGGCAACATCTTCTCGAACTCCGGCATCACCCAGACCCAGTACAACTGCGGTCCGACCCAGAAGGCGCCGTGCAACACCAACCTGCCGCCGTTCAGTGCGAACCCGTACGCGCAGAACAACGGCCCCACGGGCTCCGGCGCGATGACGGTCAACACGATCTCGCCAGGGTTCCTGATTCCCAGCGCGTGGAAGCTCAGCCTGGGCTTCGACAAGGAGCTGCCGTGGTGGGGTCTGGTGGCTACCGCCGACTACCAGCACATCATCCAGCGAGATGCGATCTGGTACCAGGCGATCAACCTGGGCGCACCCACCGGGCAGTTGCCGGATGGGCGCAACACCTACTACAAGCTGGTCAACGGTGACCCCAAGGCCACCGGCCAGCAGTCGGTCTACAACTCGAATTCGGCCTTCAGCGCGAACACGATCAATCTGGCCGACAGCAACCGCGGCAAAGCCGACAGCCTGACCCTGCAGTTGAAGAAATCGTTCAGCAATGAGTGGGCCGGCATGGTCGGCTTCACGTGGAGCCGTGCCACCGAGGTGAACCCGGGCACGTCGAGCGTGGCGTCGTCGAATTACAAGTACAACTATGTTGCCAACTCGAACGAGAACGTGGCCAGCGTATCGAACTACTCCGTGCCCAAACGGGTTATCGCGTCGCTGAACTGGCAGCATCACTTCTTCGGCGACTACGTGACCAGCGCCAGCGCGTTCTTCGACGGTCACTCGGCATACCCGTACAGCTGGTCGTTCGGCAATGACGCCAATGGCGACACCTTCACCAACGATCTGGTCTTCATCCCGAAGCCGGGCCAGGTGGAGTTCCGTCCCGGTACCGATCCGGCCTTGATCCAGCAGTTCTACGACTACATTCAGCACAACGATTACTTGAAGGATCACCAGGGCCAGATCGCCAAGCGCAATGGCGATCGCGCAGGCTGGATCAACCAGCTCGACCTGAGCTTCAGTCAGGAAATTCCGGGTCTGTTCAAGGGCAACAAGGGCCTGATCAAGCTGGACGTCTACAACTTCACCAACCTGCTGAACAAGAACTGGGGTATCGAGAAGCGCGTGACGTTCCCGGGTGGTCGTGCACTGGCCGATTTCTACGGCGTCGATCCGGCGACCGGCAAGTACATCTACAACATCGACTGCGGCAGCGGTACGGGCAAGGCTCCGGCCACCTGCACCAACTACAGCCAGAACGGTCATTACAGCCCCTTGACGGTGCCTACCTACATCAACAACGGCGACGATCTGGCCCAGCGCTGGGCTGTGCAATTGACGGTGAAGTATGTCTTCTGATCCATCGGATGGCTGACACGGTGGCCGGCGCCCTCACGGGCGCCGGCTTTTTTGTGCGCGCTTGACGGTAGGTGGGCGGCGCGTAAAGCTACCCGGTCCGCTAACGATTGATGGCGGAATGCATGCCGCGGACGAGCGGTCAGGAGAATGATTCGGATGAACGATACAAACGCCGCCACGCGCGACAAGTCAGCCACCGTCAGCGCGCGCATCTCGCCGGTGGGTGGACTGGATATCCTTTCCCGCAACGAGGTGATGCGGCTGCGCGGCGCCAGCGATTCGGGCCTGCATGCGCTGCTGCGACGCTGCGCGCTGGCGGTGTTGACCTCGGGCAGCATCAGCGACGATCCGCGCGCGATTCTCGAGCAGTACCCGGATTTCGACATACAAGTGTTGCAGCAGGATCGTGGCATCAAGATCGAGCTCAGCCACGCACCGGCGCAGGCCTTCGTGGACGGCCAGATCATCCGCGGCATCAACGAGCTGCTGGTGGCGGTGGTGCGCGACATCGTCTATGTATCGACCCAGCTGGAGCAGATCGGCTTCGATCTGGATGGTTCGGCCGGCTTGACGCAGGGCGTGTTCGAGATCCTGCGCAATGCGCGCATCCTGAAGCCGCACATCGATCCCAACCTCGTGGTGTGCTGGGGCGGTCATTCGATCTCGCGCGAGGAATACGATTACACCAAGTCGGTCGGCTACCAGCTCGGCCTGCGTGGACTGGATATCTGCACCGGTTGCGGTCCCGGCGCGATGAAGGGGCCGATGAAGGGTGCGACCATTGCGCATGCCAAGCAACGGCGCCGGCACAATCGCTACATCGGCATTACCGAGCCGGGCATCATCGCTGCCGAGTCGCCGAACCCGATCGTCAACCATCTGGTGATCATGCCGGACATCGAGAAGCGGCTTGAAGCATTCGTGCGCATGGGGCACGGCATCATCGTGTTCCCCGGTGGCGTCGGCACCGCCGAGGAAATCCTGTATCTGTTGGGCATCCTGTTGCACCCGGACAACGCCGGCACGCCATTCCCGCTGATCTTCACCGGGCCGCGGCAGTCGGCGGCGTACTTCGAACAGATCGACCGTTTCCTGCGGCTGGCTCTCGGCGACGAGGTGGCCAAGCACTACCAGATCATCGTGGATGATCCGGCGGCTGTGGCGCGCTCGATGATCAAGGGCATCGACAAGGTGCGCAATCATCGGCTGGACACCAAGGATGCGTTCTTCTTCAACTGGGCGTTGCAGATTCCGCTGGTGTTCCAGACGCCGTTCCGCCCCACCCATGAGGCGATGCGAGCGTTGCAGATCCATCACGGCCGGCCGCTGCATGAACTGGCTGCGGATCTGCGCCGGGCCTTCTCCGGCATCGTCGCAGGCAACGTGAAGGAGGAGGGTGTGCAGGCGATCGAACAGTCCGGTCCGTTCGATATCGACGGTGATGCAGACATCATGCGCGCCCTGGACAAGCTGCTGCAGGCGTTTGTCGATCAGCACCGCATGAAGCTTCCCGGCGGCGCGGCTTACGTGCCGTGTTATCGGGTGATTACACGCTGAAATTTTGCCGCGGGATTCGCCGGCAATGGCTTGACAGCTTTCTTCGGTCCCGACAAACTACGCAGCTCACGCCCGAATAGCTCAGCTGGTTAGAGCACTTGACTGTTAATCAGGGGGTCGCTGGTTCGAGTCCAGCTTCGGGCGCCATCATTCGCAAAAGCCGGCATATTGCCGGCTTTTTGCATTTCTGCGGCAGGCATCCGCTCATTTCGTCTGTGCACAGTCTGCCGCCTGGGCAGCACTGGCGGGCGCGCCGCGGATGCGGCCGGAGTTGGAGAGCACTACGACCAGTGCCTGATCCGGCTGGCCCTGGCGGCAGAATCTCCAGGTGTTGGTGGTGCCGACGGCAGTGCCATCGCTCTGGAAGCGCACGAGACGACGTCCGCTGTCGCCGAGGATGCTGATCTTGTCGTAGCCACGCCCGGTACGCAGCGGGCCGTTGTCAGGCTGGTTGTCGTGATCGACATCGTGGCCGATCAGCCAGCCGCCATCCCAGCGTGTTTCCTCGCTGCAGCGCTGGCCGTCGCGGCTCGGACAGAACAGCGTGCGCCTTCCTGTGGTGATGGCGGTTCCGCGGGTGTGCTGCAATGCTGCGATGAAATCGGTTTGTGCGACCTGCAGCTGGTTGCGGCTCAGCAACTGTCGCAGCGGCGGTGCGGCAATGCTGGTCAGTGCGGCCATGATGGCGAGCACCATGATCTGCTCGATCAAGGTCACGCCAAGCTGTTTGCCTGATGATCCGCCGTTCCTGTGATTCCGCATGGCGTCATCCCTGCGTAGCCAAGGGTTTCATGCTAGGACGGCACAGAAGTGCAGCCACCAGCTGAGCAACTGTCCGGGTGTCGGATTCTGCTGACGCATCCTGTCAGCAGGCCCGATTTAGAATGCCCTGCCTCGCCCACATGTGTAGACGATGACTGACCGCTTCCAGCTCGTTGCCCCCTATCAGCCTGCCGGTGACCAGCCGCAGGCGATCCAGCGCCTGTCTGAGGGTTTCGAGGCAGGTCTGGCCGCGCAGACCCTGCTTGGTGTCACTGGATCGGGCAAGACCTACACCATCGCCAACGTGATCGAGCAGGTGCAGCGACCGACCATCGTGATGGCGCCGAACAAGACGCTGGCGGCGCAGCTGTACGGCGAGTTCAAGGAGTTCTTCCCGCACAACGCGGTGGAGTATTTCGTCAGCTATTACGACTACTACCAACCGGAAGCCTACGTGGTGGCGTCGGATACCTTCATCGAGAAGGATGCTTCGATCAACGAGCACATCGAGCAGATGCGGCTGTCGGCGACCAAGGCGCTGCTGTCGCGTCGGGATTCGATCATCGTTGCCACGGTGTCGGCGATCTACGGCCTCGGCAATCCGGAAGACTACCTGTCGCTACGGCTGATCCTGGCCAAGGGCGAACGCATCGACCAGCGCAAGCTGATCCATCAGCTGACCGAGCTGCAGTACAGCCGCAACGAGATGGAACTGCGCCGCGGCATGTACCGCGTGCACGGCGAGATCGTCGACGTGTTCCCGGCCGAATCGGAGACCGAGGCGCTGCGCATCGAGCTGTTCGACGGCGAAGTGGAGAACTTGTCGCTGTTTGATCCGCTCACCGGCGAAACGATCCGCAAGGTGCAGCGCTACACCGTCTACCCGCGCACGCATTACGCCAGCACGCGCGAGAGCGTGCTGAACGCGATCGAGACGGTCAAGGTCGAGCTGAAGGATCGGCTGGAACAGCTGTACAAGGACAACAAGCTGGTCGAGGCGCAGCGGCTGGACCAGCGCACGCGTTTCGACATCGAGATGATGGCCGAGGTGGGCTACTGCCAGGGCATCGAGAACTATTCGCGTCATCTGACCCGGCGCGAGCCTGGCGAGCCGCCGCCGACCCTGTTCGACTACCTGCCGTCCGACGGTTTGCTGGTGGTGGACGAGTCGCACGTCACCGTGCCGCAGCTGGGTGCGATGTACAAGGGCGACCGCTCGCGCAAGGAGACCCTCGTGGAATTCGGCTTCCGGCTGCCGTCGGCGATGGACAACCGGCCGCTGCGCTTCGAGGAGTGGGAAGAGCGCGTGCCGCGGGCGATCTACGTTTCCGCCACGCCGCGCGACTACGAGCTGCACAGGTCCGGCGACGCGGTGACCGAGCTGGTGGTGCGCCCGACCGGTCTGGTGGACCCCGAGGTCGAAGTCCGTCCGGTGCGCACCCAGGTCGACGATCTGCTCGGCGAAGTGCACAAGCGCGTGGCGATCGGCGATCGCGTGCTGGTGACCACGCTGACCAAGCGCATGGCGGAGAACCTCACCGAATACCTGGCCGAACACGACGTCAAGGTGCGCTACCTGCACTCGGACATCGAGACGGTCGAGCGCAGCGAGATCATCCGCGACTTGCGCCTGGGCGAGTTCGACGTGCTGGTCGGCATCAACCTGCTGCGCGAGGGGCTGGACATGCCCGAGGTGTCGCTGGTGGCGATCCTGGACGCCGACAAGGAAGGGTTCCTGCGTTCCACCGGCTCGCTGATCCAGACCATCGGCCGCGCCGCGCGCAACGTGCGCGGCAAAGCGATTCTGTACGCCGACACGGTCACACGTTCGATGCAGGCAGCGATGGACGAGACCGCCCGGCGCCGCGAAAAGCAGATGGCCTGGAACGAACAGCAGGGCATCGTGCCGACCACCATCGTGCGACGCATCGCCGACATCATGGAGGGCGCGCGCAGCGAAGCGGGCAACCGCCGTGGCAGCAAATCGTCGCGTGGTCGTAGCGCCGTGGCCGAGCAGGCTGCCGATTATGTCGGGCTCAACACGCAGCAAGCGGCTGCCATGCTGAAGAAACTCGAGGCGCAGATGTACCGGCACGCGCAGAATCTGGAATTCGAGGATGCCGCCCGGCTGCGTGACCAGATCCACCAGTTGCGCGAGCAGGCCCTGCGCTGATCAACGGGTGCTGGCGTGGCGGGATATTGTCGAGTGCCGGCCGCTGCCGTATACTGCGCGGCTCGCGCGGTCATCCGAGGCGAGACGGGCGGTTAGCTCAGCGGTAGAGCACTACCTTGACATGGTAGGGGTCACAAGTTCGATCCTTGTACCGCCCACCAATTCGACACCAGCAACGGCGCGGCCTGCGGGCTTTGCGCCGTTTCTGTATGCATGGGTCGCGGCTCCTGGCCTGATTCCGTGCAGTGAGCGGAGTCCGGTTTCGCTATTCGTCCTCGGTGGAATCCGGCGCGACGTAATCGGGGTCCTCGGAATCGCGTGCATGGGCGATCGCGTTGCGCAGGCGAAGGTCCAGCCTGTCCCAGGCCAGGATGACCTTGCCGGAGTGAACTGCATGGATCGCCGAGATAGCCACCACGAAGTCGCCGGCATTCTCGATATAGATCACCAGTTCCGGCAGGCCATGACGAACCTCGCGGACCGAGCCGATCCCCTCGTCGCCATCGGAGAGGAAGACCATGAAGCCCTCGCTGATCTCTTCATGCATGGCTTGATTCTCCTGTCGCTTTATCCACGGGCTGGCATCGCTCGTGGGCATGTCTTCAACCTGCGAATCGCCTGATCCATCCGACGTGGCTGTCCACGAAACCCTGCAAGTACAACGGCAGGCCGTCGATCGGGATGCGCAGGAACGCGAACTCGGCCGGCGCCAGCTTTTTCATGGCTCGAATGAGCCGGCGGTGGAGCGAATCCTTGCACAGGCTCGCGACGAAACCGGCGATCTCCAGCTGACTCACTTCGGTATTCCTTGCCATGGCGTGGGGAACGAACCGACTTGTCGAGATGGCAGCTGTTCTGCTGCATCTGGCTGCCCAATGTACTGCGGGAACGGGTTAAAGGCAGATGAAGCCGCGGCTGGCGGCATGGCCTGATGGAAGGTCGCATGCCCGATGGGGCCGTATCGGCTGCCTGCAGCATGTACTCTTTGCGACCAGCCTGGCGCTAATCGCATGCCTTCAGCCCCACAACCAGTGAACCATGTCCCATGCAAGCCATTGAAACCCTGATCGACGACGCCTTCGAACGTCGCAACGAACTCACTCACGCCGAGATCGAGACCCACCTGCGGCCCGCGATTGGCCAGGTCATCGGCTTGCTCGAATCCGGTGAACGCCGGATCGCTGAACCGGACGGCCACGGTGGCTGGACGGTGAACCAGTGGATCAAGAAAGCCGTGCTGCTGTATTTCCGCATCAACGACAACCGCGTGGTCGACGGCGGCCCGGCACAGGCGTTCGACAAGGTGCCGCTGCGCTTCGCCCACGGCAATGACGCCGAACTGCAGCAGCTTGGCGCGCGAGTGGTGCCCGGTGCGCTGGTGCGCCGCGGCGCATACATCGCCAAAGACGCGGTGCTGATGCCGAGCTACGTCAACATCGGTGCGCATGTGGGTGCCGGCACGATGGTGGACACCTGGGCCACGGTCGGTTCCTGTGCGCAGATCGGCGCCGGCGTGCACCTGTCTGGTGGCGTCGGCATCGGTGGCGTGCTGGAACCTTTGCAGGCGAACCCGACCATCATCGAGGACCACTGCTTCATTGGCGCGCGATCCGAAGTCGTCGAGGGTGTCATCGTGGAGAAGGGCAGTGTGATCGGCATGGGCGTATTCCTTGGCCAGTCCACCCGCATCTACAACCGTGCCACCGGTGAAGTGAGTTACGGCCGGGTACCCGCCGGCAGTGTAGTGGTGGCCGGCAGCCTGCCGGCGAAGGACGGCAGTCACAGCCTGTATGCCGCGATCATCGTCAAGCAGGTCGACGAGAAGACCCGTAGCAAGACCGGCATCAACGAACTGCTGCGGAGTGCCGAATGAATCCGGTTCTGTATGGACTTCCCAATTGCGACACCTGCAGGAAGGCACGCAACTGGCTCACCCGTTTCGAGGTGGAGCACACCTTCGTCGACTACCGCGCCAACCCGGTGCCGGCAGCGACGCTGAAGGATTGGGCACGCCAGCTTGGCGGCTGGGAGAAGCTGGTCAACAAGGCCGGCACCACCTGGCGCAACCTGCTGCCACAACGCAAGAACCCCGGCAGCGATCCGGAGTGGACCTTGTTGCTGAAGGAATATCCCGCACTGATCCGTCGGCCGGTGGTGGTGCAGCCTGCTGGCACTGTGAGCGTGGGCTTCACCGACAACGGCTTCAAGAAGTTGTTCGGACGCTGAGAGGACGGCATGGTGATGCGCCTTTCACGGATCCTGCTGGTGGCGGTGATCGCGCTGTGGTTGGCGCTGGTGGCGTTCGGCAACCTGACCGACTACGGCAGCAACTGGGTGTTCGTGCAGCACGTCCTGGCGATGGATTCGATCTTCCCCGATGCGGGTATCCAGTACCGTGCGATCCATTCTCCATCGCTGCAGCATGTCGCTTACGCGCTGATCATTGCTGCCGAAGTGCTGGCGGCAGTGCTGTGCTGGTTCGGCGCCTGGCGTATGTGGCGCGCACGCAGCGCCCACGCGGCGGCTTTCCGACGTGCCAAGCGCATGGCAGTGACCGGCCTGAGCGTGGGCGTCCTGCTCTGGCTGGGCGGCTTCATGGCGATCGGTGGCGAATGGTTCGGCATGTGGATGTCCACCCAATGGAACGGACTGGCCAGCGCGTTCCGCTTTGTAGTCGTGTTGTTGCTGGCCCTGGGTTACCTCGGCCAGCATGACGACGAACTCGACGATTGATACCGGGTTGGTTACATGAGCAATCACCGCGCGCGACGATTCCAGAACAATCTGCGCATAGAGCGTGACAACGCGGCGTTGTACGCGCAACTGGCCGAGCTGACGACGGACGCACGCTTGAGCCGTGCCTATCGGCGCATCGCCGCGGGCGAGCAGGGCAATGCGCAGTTCTGGGAAGCTCGCCTGCACGAACTTGGCGTGGCCGTGCCGCCGCCGCGCATCGGTCTGCGCGTGCGCGCGCTGAGCTGGTTCGCGCGCCGTTTCGGCACCGAGTTCGTGATGCCGACGGTGGTGCGGCTGGAGCATGCCGACCATGAGGTCACGCCGGTCGATCGCAACGGCCATCGCGATCATTTCATTCCGGGGAGCGAGCCGGCCGGACATGGCCACCGGCATCGCACGCAGAGCGGCAACACGCTGCGCGCGGCGGTGCTCGGCGCCAATGATGGTCTGGTGTCCAACGTCAGTCTGGTGATGGGCATGGCTGGCGCCGCCTCGGGTGACCGCGCGGTCTTGCTGGCCGGCCTGGCTGGCCTGGTTGCCGGCGCCTGCTCGATGGCGCTGGGCGAATGGCTGTCGATGAACAGCTCGCGCGAGTTCTATCAGGCACAGATCACCGAGCGGGCCGAACGCCTGGCAGTGGCGCCCGAGGACGGTTTGCAGAATATCGCTGGCATCTATCGCGACAAGGGGCTGGAGCCGGCGGCAGCCGAGCATCTGGCCGAGCACCTTGCCGAAACCCCGCGGGCAGCGCTCGACATGCTGGTACGTGAAGATCTGGGGATCGACCCCGGGGAGTTGGGTGGTTCGGCATATGGTGCGGCAGTTTCGTCGTTCTGCCTGTTTGCCTGCGGCGCGCTGTTTCCGGTGGCGCCGTATTTCTTTCTCGGTGGACCTGCCGCATTGCAGATGAGCATGGTTTCCACCGCTGCCGGGCTGGCGCTGATCGGTATCGGCACGTCGCTGTTCACCGGGCGCAGCATGCTGTTCTCGATTGCGCGCCAGTTCGGCATCACCGCCGCCGCCGCGGCGATCACTTATGCGGTGGGCCATCTGCTCGGTGCAGTACTGGCCGGTTGAGCGGCAGGCGGCCGGTGCTTGCCTGTGCTTGGTATGCTGCACGGACCCTTACCTCCGCGTTCTGCGAGTGCCCATGTCCGCTGTCCTCGATCTTGCCTGCGACCTGATTCGGCGCCGCTCGGTGACACCCGAAGATGCCGGTTGTCTGCGGCTGATCGGAGAACGCCTGCAGCAGGCAGGATTCCGCATCGAACACCTGCGCTATGGCGAGGTCGACAATCTTTGGGCAGTCCACGGAGGACATGCGACATCGGAGCCGACGTTGGCTTTTCTCGGACACATCGACGTCGTGCCGAGCGGGCCGGAAGAGGCGTGGCAGAGTCCGCCGTTCGAGCCGACGATCCGCGATGGCCATCTATACGGCCGTGGCGCGGCCGACATGAAGGGCGGGGTGGCGGCGATGGTGGTGGCGCTAGAGCAATTCGTGGCAGCGCAGCCCGAACATCGCGGCCGGATCGCCCTCCTGCTCACCAGCGACGAGGAGGGGCCGACCAATCTCGACGGCGTGCGCAAGGTGGTGGAGCATTTCCGTGCCACTGGCGAGCGCATCGACTGGTGCGTGGTCGGCGAGCCATCGGCGAAAGAGCGGCTTGGCGACCTGATCCGGGTGGGGCGGCGCGGGTCGCTGTCAGGCACCCTCGTCGTGCATGGCGTGCAGGGCCATGTGGCCTATCCGGAAAAGGCGCTGAATCCGATCCACGCTTTCGCGCCGGCGCTGGCCGAACTGGCTGCCGAGCGCTGGGACGAGGGCAATGACGATTTCCCGCCGACCTCATTCCAGGTTTCCAATCTCAACGCGGGCACCGGCGCAGGCAACGTGATTCCGGGCGAGTTGAAGGCATTGATCAATTTCCGCTACTGCACCGCCAGTCGTGCCGAGGATCTGCGGGAGCGCACCGAGACGATCCTGCACCGGCATGGTCTGGACTTCGCACTTGCGTGGAATCTGTCCGGCGCGCCGTTCCTGACGGTGCCCGGAGGCGTGCTGCGCCAGACCGTCATCGACGTGTGCCGCGATCTTTGTGGCATCGATCCCGAACAGAGCACGGGCGGCGGTACCTCGGACGGTCGTTTCATCGCGCCGATGGGTGCCGAGGTCGTGGAGATCGGTCCGGTCAACGCAACGATCCACAAGGTGGACGAGTGCGTCGCGGTGGAAGATCTGGAGCGTTTGCCGGCGATATACCGGGCGATTTGTGAACGCTTGCTGCAGCGTGAGGACTTGCGACAGGCACGTTGAGTATTCGTGTGGCACTGTTTGCCGCTTGCGCTGCCGGGGTCGGAACGCGCGGGTCGGGACATGCCGGAAATCATCGAAGACAAGACGTCGCAATCCATGCCGGCGTGGCAGGAGCCCTGGCCCGCCGACGAGCTGGAACCACTGTCCGCATGCCCGGTCTGCAGCGGCACGGCGCGCGAACTGCTGCAGCGGGATCTGGTGGACAATGCGTTCTTCGTCGCCCCGGGTCGCTGGATGCTTTACCGCTGTACCCGTTGTCGCAGCGCGTATCTCGATCCACGTCCGAGCAAGGCTAGCATCGGCAAGGCCTATGGGGTCTATTACACGCACAGCGTTGGCGGATCGCGGACCACGTCGGGCAAGCCCGGCATTATGAACGGCCTGAAGCAGGCATTGAACAACGGCTATGCGAACTCCCGTTATGGCACCAGGCGCCAGCCTGCCAGCAGGCTGGGCGTCTGGCTGGCCAAGGTGTTGCCGTCGCGACGACAACGGCGTGATGCCGAATTCCGCTACCTGCCCAAACCGCTCCCCGGCCAGCGGCTGCTGGACATCGGTTGCGGCAATGGCGATTTCCTGGTCAATGCACGCGATGCGGGCTGGGATGTGGCGGGTGTGGATCCCGATCCCGGGGCGGTGGCCGCTGCCAGCCAGCGTGGCCTCGAAGTCGGCATGGGTTCCATCGAGCTGTTCGCCGATGCCTCCGGTTGCTTCGATGCGATCACGCTGAGCCATGTGCTGGAGCATTTGCATGATCCCACGTCATTCCTCCGTGCGGTCCATCGCCTGCTCAAGCCGGATGGAGTGCTCTTCGTCGACACCCCGAACATCGAGAGCCGTGGCGCGCGGCGCTGGGGCAGGAACTGGCGCGGGCTGGAGACGCCACGACATCTTGTGCTGTTCAGTCGCACCGGGCTGATCGGCATGCTGCAGGCCGGTGGTTTCGGCAACATCGAGACGAAGCGACGTACGGCCGTAAGGAAGTCGATGGACCTGGCCAGCCTGCGGATGCAACTGGGCAAGTCGCCCGACGGTGACCAGCCGCGCCGTCTGCCCGTGATGATGCGGATTCGCCAGGCATGGCCGGTTGGCAGCCTCCGGGATGATGAGTTTCTGACGCTGATTGCCAGAAAAGTCAGCGACTGAAGGGCGCGAGGGTCTGCTGCAGGTATCGTCAGGCACCAGCGCTGGTCCCGGCAGGCATCAAAGCTTGCCTTGTTCCACCTGTCGCTCGCGCTGCATCAGCGTCCACTTCACGTGCTCGGTCAGTGCTGCATCGCCCAGCGGGAGCAGGATCTCGCGCTGCTCTGCCGGATCGTGCGTGCGGTCCAGCACGACCCGCGCACTGGCGAAGATGCGCTGCATGAAACGGTACTGCTTGATGAGCTCCTTGTCGGCCTTGCGGTAGGCATAGGCCTCGCGAACGGCGGCGATGATCGACAGCGGGGAGTCAGTGGTTGGCATCAGCGCGGGTCGGGAAATTTCGTGCAGCGCCTTGTGCAGCCGCTCGGCCAGGGATTCGCCCTGCTGGCTGTTGCTGTTCAAGGCGCGATAGCGGAAAGCCGCTATCACGGAAGTCTGTGTGATGACTCACCGCACCCCCGCAGGTGGTCTGGCATTCCCTTGCCGGGAAGGTTCCCATCCGTTTGCCATAAATCGGGCGCCGGGCCATCACAGCGCCCTGGCAGGCGCCTGCACCTTCATGACAATAACAAGCGAAATGTGATGTGAATCACATTTCGCTTAGGTCCGCGCAGCTGCGGTCATGGCTCGAGAGTCAGCGTGTGCCGGTTCGGACCAGGCAGCAGCGGCGTGGGTCGCCCCTGGACCCAGTCCTCGTGCCCCGCGCCGAAGTACGGCGACAACGGGTTGTCGCTCTGGCCGCCGGGCATCTCGAGGATGCCCTCGGCCTCGTGGCCCGGTGCCACGTCGAGGCGCTCGGATGCGCCGAAGCCAGGCGCGGCGACGCGAGGCATGTTGTTGTCGCCAGGCAACGGCTGGTCGGGCATGTCGATGAGGCGCCCGAGCCAGTGCGGCAATGCAGCTGACAGCGGGTGGTTGATCTCGCTGCGGTTGTGCTCGCCCCAGCTGCGTGCGGCGAGGCCACCAGGTTGCTGGCCGAGTTCGGTGATTACCTGCCTGGCGGCGTCGACGAGCAGCGCGTGCCAGTCGTGGTACTTCGGATCGAGCAGTTGCGGTGGCTGCGCCTGGATCAGTGCCCATACCGCCGCTTCGGCGCTGTTCTGGCCGGGCCAGCTGAAGTCGTCGTAGCGGTGCTTCACCCGCGCGACGAACGGTGCCAGCGCCGCTTCGCTGACCTTGGTGCGGAATGCGCGCACCAGCCGGTAGTCGACGCTGTCGACAGCGGCCCGCCGCTGCCACGTCGCGGTGAGCTGGCGAAGTTGCTGCAATGCCGGGTCCTGGCTGTCGGCGAGCGTCTGCTGCAGCAATTGCTGCCAGCGGGTCAGCAGTACGGCGCGATTGTCCAGCTGGATGTCGAGCAGGTCGGCGGGGGTGAACTCGGCGCGTGCGTGCAGGTCATCGCGGATCTGTTGTGCCCGTGCGCCGAGATCGTGGCCACCATTGCCGAGCAGGGCCAGTGCATCACCGCTGACCGTGCGGTTGTTGGCCGTCCACAGACGACCCTCGGCGGGATGCTCGATGCGCGGGTACTGTGACGGCGAGGCCCAGCCCCGCCAGCCCGTGCCGGGTTTGGACCAGTCGGACGGCAGCAGCGGATCGATGCCTGTCCGCAGCGGGATGCTGTTGCCGGCGATCGTCCAGCCGATCTGTCCGCTGCTGTCGGCCACCAGCAGGTTTTGCGGCGGCATGCCGAGCTGTGGCGCCAGGTCCAGCGCGCTGTGCACGTCCGGCATGCGTTCCAGCTGCATCAGGTTGATGTTGTAGCCGCGCGATCGTGCGCCGATCCAGGCCAGCGCCAGCGGCGTGCCGTCAGCATCCTTGCCCATGATCGGGCCCCAGCGGGTGTCCTCGACGGTGAGGATGGTGTCCGGGTTACCCCTGACCTGGATGTGTTCGGTATGGCTTTCGATGCTGGCCCAGCCTTCCGGCACCTTGTAGCGTTCGGAGTGGGATGGATCGCGCAGCACGCGCACCCAGTCCTGCCAGTCACCGTAGCTGTTGGTGAAGCCCCAGGCGATCTGGCCGTTGGAACCGGTGATCATCGCCGGTGTGCCGGGCAGGCTGACGCCATTGACATCGCGCAGCCCGTTCGGCGCGGTGGGGTCGGGATAGCGCAGGCGGGTGCGGAACCAGATGTTCGGCACGCGCAGGCCCAGATGCATGTCGTTGGCGAGGATCGCCGCGCCATTGCCACCAAGCGCACCGGCAACCGCGAAACTGTTGCTGCCGGGGCGGGGTGCATCGAGTGCCGGCGCAAGCGCCGCGGCCAGGCTCGCGGACGACCTGATGAGCACGCTGGCTGGCGCGGGGCGGCGCAGATCGAAAACGTCGGCATCCGGGATCACCGGGGAGGGCGACAACGGACCGCTCAACGGCGCTTCCCAGTCGGGATCGGGCGCGAGCAGGAAATCCACCACCGGGCCGGGCAGCACGGCGCGCATCTGCGCGATGCGAAGCTCGCGCTCGTTGCGGCCGTCACTGTTCAGGTCCAGATACATCGCGGCGATCACCAGCGCGCTGTCTTCCGAGCGCCACGGCTGCGGCTTGCTGCCAAGCAGCAGGTACTCCCACGGTCGCACGCGCAAGTCGGCAAGGCCGGCGTTGACACCGTCGCGGTAGCGGTCGAGCTCGAGTCTCTGCGCGGGTGGAAGCTGTGCGTAGGCAGCCTCGACGACGGCGCGCAGACGGTGAGGCCGGTGATCAAGGTCGACCTTGAGCGCAGCCGGCCCGACCAATGCGGAAAGTTCGCCGGCGGCCACGCGGCGCATCAGGTCCATGGCGAAGAAGCGTTCCTGCGCGTGCACATAACCAAGTGCGTAGCTGAGATCGGTACGGTTCTTCCCTTCGAAAGTGACTGTGCCGAGGGCATCGCGGCTGATGCTTACGCTGGCGCCCAGGCCGGGCAGCCGGCGCACGCCATCGAGTCGTGGACGGCTGCCGGCGAGCAGCCACCAGCCGGTCGCCAGCGCAGCCGTCAGCAGTATCGCCAGAACGAGCAGCAGGGTGCGCAGGATACGCCAGCTCCGCGACGTTGCGGGGCGCACCGTCACGGCTTGGCGAACACGGCAAAGATGCCGGCGTAAGGCTTGATCATGAAGGCCGGGGCACCTGCATAGCCCTCGCCATCGACGTACAGCTGCGAGATGCTGCCATCCAGGTACAGGGCATCACGACAACCCAGCTTGTCGCGGAACAGCCGTCCAAACGTATGGAAATTCACGGGCGCCTCGCTCACGGCAAAGATCACGTCGGTGGGTGTTTTCACGCACACCCCGCTGCGCCACTTCAGGCTGGCGGAATCGTCGACGAATTGCTCGTTGAGCTTGCCGTCGATCAGCAGCATCGGACCTGACTGGGTCGCCCATTGGGTGGCCTTGTTGTCGGCCTTGAAGGCGGTACTGGTGCGTATCGCGGCATGGCCGTCCGGATACACCGCGAACACGCCGTTCGGCAGCAGCGAGAAATTGCCTGATGCAGGGTTGCCATGAGCAAGGTTCAACGGCACCACGGTCTTGCCGTTTTCGACGTACAGGCCGAGCGGCGCAAACTGCCTGTCGTAGATGCCCGCGTTGGTGGCAAACAGCAGTCGCTGCCCCTGTGCCTGGCCCCACTGGCGCAATGCCTCGATATTGCCGAACGCCTGGCCGCTCTGCGGATCGCGCCAGTGCAGGCTCAACGGCTCGCGCTTGAGATCCAGATGCACGACACGATAGTTCTGCCCGTCGAACGCCAGTTCGCTGCTGTCCATGGCTCTGGATGCAGACGTGCAGCCGGCCAGCTGGGCCAGCAGTGTCAGCGCCAACAGGCAGCGCAGGGGAAGATGGCCAGGGGGCCGGAGAGCGGATGTCGGGGCATGGTGGCGCATCTGCCGATGGTCGCCGCCCGGCGATGCTGGTGCAAGTCCGATCATGACGATATGCAGCCGATGACCAGTGCGCACGCGCGACTGCAGCTAAACTTTCGTCTTTCTCCACAGGGGATTCTTCATGCCGTACACCCCGATCACGGCCACACTCGGCTATGTGCTGTCGCCCGATCGCAGCAAGGTGCTGATGATCCACCGCAACGCGCGTGCGGACGATCAGCACCTCGGCAAGTACAACGGGCTTGGCGGCAAGATGGAGCCGGGCGAGGACATCGCCGCCTGCATGAAGCGCGAGATTCTCGAGGAGGCCGGCATCGTGTGCGAGTCGATGCGCCTGCGCGGCACGCTGAACTGGCCCGGCTTCGGCAAGCAAGGCGAGGACTGGCTCGGCTTCATCTTCGTGATCGATACCTACCGCGGCGAGGCGCTGGTTGCCAATGCGGAAGGCACGCTGGAGTGGGTGCCGCGTGACCGGCTGATGGAGTTGCCGATGTGGGAAGGCGATCGCCATTTCCTGCCGCTGGTATTCGACGACGATCCGCGCCCGTTCCACGGTGTGATGCCGTATCGCGACGGGCGCATGCAGTCGTGGTCGTTTACGCGGTTGTAAGGGTTTGTTTTTGTAGGAACGGGGAGTTACGGTACGTCGGCCAGCCACGCGGCGCTGGAGAATTTGTTCCGCGCCAGGGCCTCGGCATCAGCCAGCTCGTCAGGTCGCAAGCGGTCGTCGTGTAGACCATGCAGGCGCCGGAACGTGGCGATCATCTGGGCGATCACTGCCTCACGCGGCAGACCGGTCTGACTGCGCAGCGGATCGACCCGCTTGGCCGCGCTGGTGGTGCCCTTGTCGGACAGTTTCTCGCGGCCGATGCGCAACACGTCCAGCATCTTGGTGGCGTCGATGTCATAGGCCATCGTCACGTGATGCAGCACGGCGCCACCACGGTGCGTCTGCGCGGCACCGGCGATCTTGCCCCCTTCGGATGTGATGTCGTTCAGTGGCTGGTACCAGGCCTTGATGCCGAGTTCGCCGAGTGCCTGCAGCACCCACGCGTCGAGGAAGGCATAAGCCTCCTGAAACGACATGTCCTTGACCAGCGAAAGCGGCGCGTAGATCGAGTAGGTGATCGTGTTGCCCGGTTCGATGAACATCGCGCCGCCGCCGCTGACCCGGCGAACCACCTGGATGTCGTGGCGTTGTGCGGCGGCTGCGTCGACTTCGTTGCGCAGCGACTGGAAGCGGCCGATCACCACCGCCGGCGCAGCCCATTCCCAGATGCGTAGCGTCGGTGCGCGTCGACCGGCACCAACTTCGTGGGTGAGCACGTCGTCCAGTGCCATGTGCAGCGTGGGCGATTGCGGGGTGGTGTGGATCAGTTGCCAGTCGTGGTCGCGCCAGTCCGTACGCATCATGCGTGCGAGTCCCATTGCAAGGCGCGGCCCACGGCGACCGCAATGGCTTCCGGCGAGACTCCATACATCATTACGTCGGCCGGCAGCGCATCGAGCAGGCAGGCGGCGAGCATGGCTTTGCCGGCATCTGCGGGCTGTCCATCCAGCGCGGCATTGATCATGTACAGCGCAGTGTCCGGCTCAAGGAAGAAATCGCCGCTCAGCTGCACATTCGCGAGATGCCCGTCCCGCACGTCGAGGTCGATCACGACCAGTTTGCCGCCGGGCATCTTGTACTCGCCGTGCATCGACCGTATTCCCCGGGTCAATCAGAACAGTTGTAACTGTCGGTCAGTAGCCGTGACCACCATGGAAATTGCCCTGGCCGACATTGATGGAAAAGCCTACCGAGCCGGTGGGGTGGTCGCAGTCGCCGAGGTTCTTGGTGACGTCGACCGAGGCGGTCTGGTAGCTGCCGCTCACATGATTGCCGCCGACCACGCCCATGCCCACGCTGCCGTGGGTCTGCGCCTGGTTGTAGGTAGAGTCGTCGCATTGATGCGTCGAGGCCGTGTCGCGCTCGGTGTTGCCCATGCGCCCACTGGTGTCGCCGTAATACACGCCCGGTGCAGGCTTGCTGGCGGTCGAGTTGGCGATGCTGGAACTGCTGGCGGGGGCAGCTGCCGTCGAACTGGAGGCCGGCACGTCACCAGGTGGCAGCTTGAGGTTCAGCGGCTGGCTGGCCGTTTGTGCAGCCACTGAACCGGCCAACAGGGTGCCTGCCAAGGCGATGATCAGACGTTTCATGTTCATGTGTGCTCCGGGGATATGACGTTTTCAACGCACGAGTGGTATCAGCGTGCACATCCGCATTTGAAACACGGGATGGCGGGAAGTTCCTGCCATCCCCTGTCGTCAGGCAATCTCGTCAGGCAGTCGTCTCGATCCGTTCCACCCGACGCAGGCCGCGTGGCAACAGACCGCCACGGGTGGCGCGGTTGCCGCCATACTCGACCAAGTCTGACCATTTCAGGGTGAGTTTACGCTGACCGGCGTACAGGGTGACTTCACCCTTGCTTTCGGCGACCACGGCAATACCGGCCACGCGTTCATCACCGCTGGCGAGTTTCGCCTTGGGCACCTCGATCAGCTTGTTGCCCTTGCCCTTGTCCAGTTCCGGCAGCTCGGCGACCGAGAACATCAGCAGATGGCCCTCGGTGGTGACCACCACGATGCGGTCGCGCGCCGGATCGGCGCTGACCTGCGGCGCAAGGACATGCGCGCCATCGCTGAGGCTGATGATCTGCTTGCCGGCCTTGTTGCGGCCGGTGAGCGCCTCGAAGCGGGTGACGAAGCCGTAGCCGAAATCGGTGGCGAGGATCAGCCGGGTGTCGTTGTCGCCAGCGATCACCGCATCGAAGCTGGCGCCCGCGGCCGGGCTGAAGCGACCGGTCAGCGGTTCGCCGTTGCCGCGCGCGGAGGGCAGCGTGTGTGCCGGTGTGGAATAGCTGCGGCCGGTGGAATCGATGAACGCCACCTGCTGGGTGGTGCGTGCCTTCACCGCGGCGAGCAGGCCGTCGCCCTCGCGGTAGTTCAGGCCTTCGGCATCGATGTCGTGGCCCTTGGCCGCGCGTGCCCAACCCTTCTGGCTCAGCACCACGGTGACCGGTTCACTGACGACCAGCGCGCTCTCGTCCAGTGCCTGTGCTGCATCGCGCTGCACCAGCGGCGAGCGGCGGTCGTCGCCGAACTTGGCCGCGTCGGCGCGCAGCTCGTCCTTGATCAGGCTCTTCAGCTTGGCCGGCGACTTCAGCAGCACACTGATCTTCGCGCGTTCTTCTTCGAGCTGGTCGCGCTCGGCGTTAATCTTCATCTCTTCCAGCCGCGCCAGTTGGCGCAGGCGGGTTTCGAGGATGTAGTCGGCCTGTTCCTCGGACAGCTTGAAGCGGACGATCAGGACGGGCTTGGGCTCGTCCTCGCTGCGCACGATGCGGATCACCTCGTCGAGATTGAGGTAGGCGATGCGCAACGCCTCGAGCAGGTGCAGGCGACGCTCGACCTTGGCCAGCCGGTGCTCCAGTCGCCGGGTGACCGTGCTGGTACGGAACGCCAGCCATTCGGTGAGGATGCGCTTGAGATCCTTCACCGCCGGACGGCCATCCAGGCCGATCATGTTGAGGTTGACGCGGAAGCTCTTCTCCAGATCCGTCGTCGCGAACAGGTGCTGCATCGTCTCGTCGGCATCGACTCGGTTCGAGCGCGGCACGATAACCAGGCGGATCGGGTTCTCGTGATCGGACTCGTCGCGCAGGTCCTCGATCATCGGCAGTTTCTTCGCGCGCATCTGCGCGGCGATCTGCTCGAGGATCTTCGACGGGCTGACCTGATGCGGCAGCGCGGTGATCACGATGTTGCCTTCTTCGCGCTGGTATACCGCGCGAGCGCGCACCGAACCGCCGCCGCTCTGGTACATCGCCAGCAGGTCGGCGCGCGGAGTGATGATTTCCGCCTCGGTCGGATAATCCGGGCCGCGCACATGCTCGAACAGATCGGCGACGGTGGCGTCCGGATCGTCCAGCAGGCGGATGCAGGCGCTGGCCAGCTCGCGCAAGTTGTGCGGCGGGATGTCTGTGGCCATGCCCACCGCGATGCCCATCGAACCGTTCAGCAGCACGTGCGGCACGCGCGCCGGCAGCCAGCTCGGCTCCTCCAGCGTGCCGTCGAAGTTCGGCACCCAGTCCACCGTGCCCTGGCCAAGCTCACCGAGCAGCGCTTCGGCGATCGGGCTGAGCTTGGACTCGGTGTAACGCATCGCCGCGAAGCTCTTCGGATCGTCCGGCGAGCCGAAGTTGCCCTGGCCGTCGACCAGCGGGTAGCGGTACGAGAACGGCTGCGCCATCAGCACCATCGCTTCGTAGCAGGAGCTGTCGCCGTGTGGATGGAATTTGCCGATCACGTCGCCGATGGTGCGTGCGGATTTCTTCGGTTTCGCGGTGGCAGCGAGGCCCAGCTCGCTCATCGCGTAGATGATGCGTCGCTGCACCGGCTTCAGGCCGTCGCCGACGAAGGGCAGGGCGCGGTCCAGCACCACGTACATCGAGTAGTCGAGATAGGCTCGCTCGGCGTATTCCTTGAGCGGGATTTGTTCGTAATTGGCTTGCAGGTTCATGGGGTTGCATCAATCAGGTAGCGCGCAGACTGCGCGGATAGCCGGACGATGGTGCCAGAAAGCAGGCGCTATTGGCGAACCGCATCGATGCCCAGCTTGTGCAGCTGCACCTGCACGCTGTCCGGTCCGGCCAGATGCCCGGCGCCGACCGCGATGAAGACGGTGCCGGGTTGCTGCAGCATGGCGGCGATCTTGCCGGCCCATGCCTGGTTGCGTTGCACCAGCAGGCGTTGATAAAGCTCCGGTGCCTGTGTGCGCACATCCTCGTCCTCGATCCGCGCGATGGTGGCGATATCACCGTTCTTCCACGCACTGATCAGCTGGGTGAGTTCGGCCGGGCCCTTGTCGACGTCATGCAGAGTCGAGCGCAGGAAGCTCAGTTCGACTGCGGGTGGCAGGTCCGCAAGGAAACGGATCTGCTGCTCGGAGGTTTCCAGCCCGTTCACCGGTTTGCCGGACGCGAGCATCTGCGACTTCAGCAGCTTGTCCACGCCATGTTCGGGGTCGAGGCCGGCTTTCATCAATGGCGCCACGGCCAGCGTCACGGCAGCCAGCCACGGCCGCATGATCTGCAAGGCCTGGGCGCCGCCAGGCATGCCCGCATCCTGTGCGGCCTGGGCCAGGCTGGCGTTTTCGGCGGCGGTGAGTTTGTCTGCCAGCGGATGGGCGGGATCCAGCCCGTACTGCAACACCAGCGTCTGCATGGTCGCGGCATCGTCGTCGGTCAGTTCGATCGTCAGCGAATCGCTGGCAGCGAGTGCCTTGTCCAGCGCCGGATAGTGCCAGTCGGTATCGTCCGGCAGCAGGTGCACGGTGCCGAACAGATAGACCGTGGCATGTTCATTGCGCAAGACCCACAACGCCGGTTGGGCAAATGCCCGGGTGACCAGCAGCAGGTTGAGCAGCGCGATCGCTGAGCAACCGAGGGCGAAGCGGGACAGACGCATGGATATTCCTTGCAGTAACGGCGGCACCGCCGATGGTGACACGACGCTGGTGCGGTGTTGGCGGACTCAGCGCGGCACGCGGTAGCCGCCGGGTACGCCGTGCGGGCTCAGGGTGATTTGCCACAGCTGGTCGCGGCGGCTGCGGAACACCGCGGTGGACACGGCAAGGTAGTAGCGCCACATGCGCCGGAAGCGTTCGTCGTAACGGGCCGAAAGCGTTGGCCATGCCGCTTCGAAGTTGGCACTCCAAGCCATCAGGGTCCGGTCGTAGTCGGTACCGAAGTTGTGCCAGTCCTCGACCACGAACAGGTCTTCCAGTGCTGTCGTGACCTGGCTGGCGGCGGGAATCATCGAGTTTGGGAAGATGTATTTTTCTATCCACGGATCGGTTTGTGCCGGTGCGCTGTTGCTGCCGATACAGTGCAGCAGCGACAGGCCGTCGTCCTTCAGGCAACGCCTCACGGCCTCGAAGTAGGTGCGATAGTTCTTGCCGCCGACATGCTCGAACATGCCGACCGAATACACGGCATCGAACCGTTCGTCGATCTCGCGGTAATCCTGCAGGCGGATCTCGATCGGCAGTCCGGCGCACAGCTCGCGTGCGTAATCGGCCTGTTCCTGCGACACCGTGATGCCGACACCTTCGATGCCGTAGTGCTCGGCCGCGTACTTCAGCGCCTCACCCCAGCCGCAGCCGATGTCCAGCACGCGCTGGCCGGTCTGCAATTGCAGCTTGCGGCAGATCAGGTCGAGTTTGGCCGCTTGCGCATCGTCCAGGTTGTCGGCCCGTGCCCAGTAAGCGCAGGAATACACCAGCCGGGTGCCAAGCATGGCGTGGAACAGGTCGTTGCCGAGGTCGTAGTGGGCCTTGCCGATCTCGAACGCGCGCTCGCCGCGTTGCAGGTTGATGAAGCGGGCCTTGAGATGCGCGAGCAGGGTATCGAGGGTCTTCAGCTCCTGATCCAGCCCTGCGGTGAGCAGGCGGGTGCACAGGCCGGGCAGATCGTCGGCATTCCACCAGCCGTCCATGTAGGCCTCGCCCAGGCCCAGCGAGCCATGCGCGAACACCCGGGCGTACAGGCGATCGTCATGTACGCGCAAGTCGATTGGCGCTGTGCCGTCGATGCGGATACCGGCTTGTTCGAGTAGTTCGCTGGCGCGGTTCTTAAGGTCGTCCTGGCTCATGCATTGCCTCGCAGTGGGTGAACCGTAATGGTCAGTGCTTGCTGAGTACCGCGAAGCTTGCCGGCCAGCGTGCATACGTCGCGTCGACATCGGCCACGCGCACGAGCTGCAGCAGTAGCTCGGCCTGATCCTCGCGCAACAGGAACTCGATCTTGACCGGCAGGTCGTCGGCCAGCTCGAAGAACTGTTCCTCATGCAGCACGCCATGCCGACCGAAGCCGGCGATTGCACGGAATACCGAACCGCCGCCGAGGCCGTTGTCCCTGGCCTGCTCCAGCAACCATTCGGACAGCAACATCCCGTCGTGTTTCGCACGCAGATGGCAATAGAAGGTCAGATGAACGCCTTGTCGCACGGTTTCCTGATTCATGCACGCTCTCCAGATTAGTGACGCAGCAGGCTGCGTGTGAGAGTGATGCCGAGCACGGTCATCGCCAGCGAGCCGACTACATGTGCTAACGCGTGGCCACTGAACCATAGGTACTGCTGGCGCAGTAGCAGGGTGGTGGATTCGGCCGAAAAGGTAGAGAACGTGGTCAGGCCACCTAGAAAGCCAGTGAACACAAACAGTCGCAGTTCCGGTGACAGGGTCTGGAAATGATCGAACACGCCCATTACGCAGCCCATCAGCAGGCCGCCAGCCAAGTTGGCCGCTAGCGTGCCCAGCTGGATAGTGGGGAATATCGGGTTGAGCACCACGCCCAACCCCCAGCGCATCCAGCAGCCCAAAGCGCCGCCAATACCTACCGCTACAAATCCGTTCAAGCCCACGTGCGCGCCTCCTGACAATGAAAGTGTCCGGTTGCCGCGGTGGCAGGCACGCCTGCGCCGCCGGAAGCCGGTGGTGCAGGCATCATCAACCTCAACGCATGGCGAGAGGTGGTTTGTTTCGGGATGCCGAAAGCTTCCGCGAAACGGGAGGCATGCCATCTCCCGAGCCATCATCCTAGTCGATCTGGCCGTCATGCCGTCAAGCACGATGGGCTGTGGCGCGGGTTCCGTAGGGGATGGGCCCTATACTTGCTGCCCTGTCGAGCTGCCGATCCCTGCATGAATCCAACCAATCACCCTATGCGCCGCAGCCTGCCCTGGCTGCTGGCCGCACTGTCGATGATCGGGCCATTCTCGATCGACGCGGTGTTTCCGTCGTTTCCATTGATCGGTGCACGCTTCGCGGTGGACGGCATCGCCTTGCAGCAGTTGATCAGCGTGTACCTGGTCACCTATGCGGCGATGAGCCTGTTCCATGGCGCGATCTCCGATGCGATCGGGCGCAAGCCGGTCATGGTTGCCGGCATGCTGGTGTATGCGCTCGCTTCGGTGGGCGCCGCGATGTCGACCTCGTTCGCGATGCTGCTGGCCTGTCGCGGCCTGCAGGGCGTATGCGCCGGAGCGGGGCTGGTGGTAGGGCGCGCGGTGATCCGCGACACGTTCGAAGGCCCAGCTGCCCAGCGGCTGATGTCCCAGGTGATGATGATTTTCGGGGTGGCGCCGGTGATCGCGCCAATGGTCGGTGCGCTGCTGCTGCCGCTGGGCGGCTGGCACGGCATCTTCTGGGTGCTGGCAGGGTTCACCACATTGCTGGCGCTGGCGCTCGCGTTGCTGCTGGCGGAAAGCCATCCACCCGCGCTTCGCAAGTCATTTGCGCCAAGGACTTTGCTGGCCAGCTATGTCTCGTTTGGTCGAGATCGTCCGTTCTGGCCATTGCTGATTTCCAGTTCGGTCAATTTTGCCGGACTGTTCCTGTACATCGCCTCGGCGCCCAGGATCGTGCGCGAATTGCTGCATCTGTCGGCGGCAGGTTTTCCATGGTTGTTCCTGCCGGTGGTGACGGGCCTGATCGGCGGTGCATGGCTGTCCGGACGGATGGCCGAGCGGCGCAGTGCGGGTTTCACCGTGAATCTGGGGTATGCAGTGATGCTGCTGGCCTGCGCGTTGCATCTGCTGCTGGCGTTGGTATTTCCGGTACCGCGGCTGCCATGGTCGATGCTGCCGCTGATCCTGCACGGCGTCGGTGTGCAGTTGGCGTTTCCCACGTTGACGCTGTTGCTGCTGGACCGCTTCCCGCAGCAGCGCGGCAGCATTTCCTCGGTGCAGGCATTTGCCAGTCTGCTGCTGTGCAGCTTCGTCGCTGGCGTAATGTCGCCGCTGCTGTCAGTCAGCCTGCTGCAACTTGCGCTGGGCGCATCGACGCTGACGGTGATCGGTATGCTGGGATGGATGTGGTATGGCGCGGTTGCCCGGCGCGCGCTGGAGCTTGCCGGGACGGGTATCGATGCGGCTACAGCGATGCAGGCGGAGATTGCCGAGCCGCGCTGAGTTGGTCGGGTTGAGCGCGACAGCCAAGGGTTTCAGGAAGATGCCGATGGCTGGGTAGCGGTGACCGTATCCGGAGCGATCACGTTTTCGAACGACATCAGCACGACCGCGTGCGCCAGTGCCTGCGCCAGTGAAGGCGAACGGTAGCTGGCATCCGCCATCCATCGCTGCCATACGGAATCGTCCACCTTTTCATTGATGCCGTTGCCCAGCGTGCGGTCGAACGGCGGCTTGAATTCCTTGTAGAGGCCGTACATGAACTCCGCGTAGGAGTCGCGCGGCATGCCGGCGTTGGCATCGATCTCCGGGACGAGAATCTCATCGCAGGCGAGGCCTGCGGCGATCGCCTTCTGCTGCAGCCACGCAAGTGGCAACTCGGGCAGTGGATCCGGTTTGCGTCCGGCGCCGTCGCGGTCGTTGCCGCCACCGACATCGGCATGCGCGCCTATGAACCAGCGCTGCTCGATCTCGATCTGCTCGACCTTTTTCGAGGTCAGGGTCTCGCCGGGTTTCACGCTGTAAGGATTGCGCGTCCACACGGCCGGTGCAAAGTCGGCACGATGTTCGTCCAGTGCCAGTGCCTGATAGGCGTATTTGACGATCTTGCTCAGCTCGGTGTCATGGAATTGGTAGCGCGCGCGGGCATAGGGGAACCACGAGGCGGTATCCGGGATGCCGAGCGCGCCGACCGTATCCCAGACGCCTATGAAATGGATGTCGATTTCGACGGAGTGTCGTATGCGGAAATCCACGGCAGCATCATCATCGGGCTGGATCGTGGTGTCGCGATAGAAGTCGTAGGCAGTGGAAATGGCACTCTTGGCAATCCGGCCATCGGCGCTTGCCTTGAGCAGTCCGCACTTGCGGATCAGGCCGGCGAGGCTGCGCGCGGTATAGGCTCCGCGGCTGAATCCGAACAGATAGACATCGTCGCCTGGCTGCCACGTTTCGCACAGGCGGCGATAGCCTCTCAGCACATTGTCCGACAGACCGTACCCGAACGCACCCCCGAGCAGGTGAACCCAGCCCGACGCTACGCCGACGCCGGGGATGTAGTTGACGAGCTGCTCGACGCCGGCAGCGTCGCGCATTGCGATCAACCGACGCAGACGCTCCACGTTGGTGTTCGACTCCGGCTTGTTCCAGGTGCCGTCGAACAACAGCACCAGCCTGCGGGTAGCCATGATGCCCTCCAGCGCGATCTGTTCCGATTGCCTGGCGAAACTCTAGGCCGCCATGCTGTGTAGAGCCAGTGTGGCACCGTTCGATGTCGTGACCTGGTTGGCAGACTGCACAGCCTGCGCAAGCGGCGTAACCTGCGCGTCTCCATATCGGCATGGATCATCGACAGATGCACAGGCGGATGAAGATCGAACGGATGCAGGTGTTCCGGAACATGCGTCATCGTTTGACGGTCCTGCTGCCGCAGCTGTTTGCACATGACTGACCGTCGCGGCACGCTCGATCGTGCGTTCTATCGGCGCGATTCGTGCACGGTCGCCGTGGCTTTGCTGAACAAGGTCCTGGTCAATGCGGACGGTCGCAGCGGGCGTATCGTGGAGACCGAGGCTTACAACGGGGCACTCGACCCCGCGGCACATTCCTGGCGTGGCCGGACGGCGCGCAATGCAACGATGTTCGGTGGCCCGGGACTGCTCTACGTGTATTTCACCTACGGCATGCACTGGTGCTGCAATCCGGTGTGCGGTGAAGCCGGCGAGGGTGTCGCGGTGCTGCTGCGGGCGCTTGCGCCACTCGGCGGACTCGATGCGATGCGCGCCGCGCGACCGGCCTGCCGTAGCGACCGCGACTTGTGCCGTGGCCCCGCGCGGCTGTGTCAGGCGATGGGCATCGACGGTGCGCAGGACGGTATCGATCTGGTCAGCGGCAGCGGCGGTTTCAGCATCGTTGACGATGGCACGCCACCGCCTGCAACCCCCGTGGCGACGACGCGCGTGGGTATCACTCGTGCGGTCGACCTGCCCTGGCGCTGGTATGTGCCGGGCGATCAGCACGTATCTCGTCGCTGAACGGGGCGTGATGTTTCCCGTCACGACAACATGAAGTTGACGGTGGCTTGATCGTACGGGGCGCACGGTGCGTCCTGCATGATCCATGCAACGGAGCCTTCTGCGATGCCATACAAAGCCATCAGCGATCTGCCCGATAGCGTGCGCGATCACGTGCCGAAGCATGCCCAGGAAATCTACAAGAAGGCGTTCAACAGTGCGTGGGACGAATACAGCGACAAGAGCGAGCGGCGCGGCAGCGAGTCGCGCGAGGAAGTCGCGCACAAGGTGGCCTGGTCGGCAGTCAGGAAGAAATACAGCAAGGGCGAGGATGGTGACTGGCACGCCAGGTAAGGGTTCGGAGCGCTGCCGCCTGCAGCGGCTCAGATCAGGTCGCGTGCCTTCAGAAACTCCCTTGCCTCGTTCGCGTCCTGCTCGAACCATGCGCGGGTCGAGCCGAGCCGGAACGAATAGCCCCAGGCATCCATGTCGACCATCAGTCGCGCACGTCCCACGCCGGACAGCTCGTCGGCCAGCACGATCTGCAGATAGCAGGTGGCATCCTCTTCCTCGATCGAGTCAGTGGCGTCGGTATGGACGTCCAGACGTCTTTCCGGCGGCAGCACGATGAGGTGGCAGGCCTCGTGCAGCAATGAATGTACCGGCGTATCGTCGCGCGCGTGCACCGTATTGCCGATGATGCCGGCTTCCTCGTCGCCCCAGAAACTACCGGGTATCGGTTCGCCGGGCTCGACGCGATGAAGTTGCAGGCCAAAGCGGGCAAGCAGGGCTGCGGGCGCATCGAAGCCGAGCTGGCTCAGCCGCATCACGCTGTCGGCAGGGTCGCTGGATTCTTGCTGGGTGCGGGTTTCAGATTGCATGCGCGTGGCAGCCAGCGCGGATCGACTGCAGGAAGCCAGTTTGTGCCTGGCTTCCTGTGATGACGGCTGAAGAAGGTGGGGTCGTGCAATTACACGGCGGCAGGCTTGCCTTCGGGGAGTGCCACCGAAAGCTCGAGAATCTCGTGACCACTGTCGCGCTCGACATTGATGTTGATCGCCTCAATATCGACGTGGACGTATTTCTTGATCACTTCGAGCAATTCGCTGCGCATCATCGGCAGGTAGTCCGGCGCGCCGCGGTTGGAGCGTTCCTGTGCCACGATGATGCGCAGGCGCTCCCTGGCAACGGTCGCGGTGGCTTCCGGCTTGCGCTTCAGGAAATCAAGAATGCCCATCGTGATCAACCTCCGAACACGCGCTGGAGAAAGCCCTTCTTGGGCACGTCGATGAAGCGCAGGGGGCGCTCTTCGCCGAGAATGCGAGCCACGGTGTCGCTATAGGCCTGACCTGCGTGTGAATTGGCATCGACGATCACCGGGATGCCGTTGTTGGAGGCCGTCAGCACGTTTTCCGATTCGGGGATGACCCCGACCACCTCGATACCGAGGATTTCCTCGACATCCTTGACGCTGAGCATTTCGCCGATGGCGACGCGGGCCGGGTTGTAGCGGGTCAGCAGCAGGTGCTGGGTGACCGGTCCCTCACCTTTTTCGGCACGCCGGGTCTTGCTGGCGAGCAGGCCGAGAATGCGGTCCGAATCACGCACCGAGGACACCTCGGGGTTGACCACCACGACGGCGTGATCGGCGAAGTACATCGCCAGATGCGCGCCCTTTTCGATGCCGGCCGGCGAATCGCATACGACATAGTCGAAACCGTCCTCGGACAGACCGTCGAGCACCTTCTCGACACCTTCCTGGGTCAGCGCATCCTTGTCGCGCGTCTGGCTGGCGGCGAGCACGTACAGGTTCTCGTGGCGCTTGTCCTTGATCAGCGACTGTTTCAGCGTCGCCTCGCCATGCACGACGTTGACGAAGTCGTACACCACGCGCCGCTCGCAGCCCATGATCAGATCGAGATTGCGCAGGCCGACGTCGAAATCGATGACGGCGACTTTCTTGCCGGCCATCGCCAGGCCGGTGGCCAGCGAGGCACTGGTCGTCGTCTTGCCGACGCCGCCCTTGCCGGAGGTGACAACGATAATCTCAGCAGTCAATGGCCCATCTCCCGGTGTAGTTCTTGTTGTCGTTGTTGTTGTCGCTGATCACAACTTGGCGATCAGCAGTTTTTCGCCTTCGAGCCAGCATTGCACGGACTGGCCTTCGAGGTCGTCAGGAATTTGTTCGAACACGCGATAGTGACCGGCGATCGCTACCAGTTCGGCGCGGAAGTCGGAGACGAAGATGCGCGCCTTCTCGTCACCCTGCGCGCCGGCCATGGCACGACCGCGCAGCCCCCCGTAGATGTGGATGTTGCCGTCGGCGATCACCTCGGCGCCGTTGGCGATGGCGCCGGTGACGATCAGGTCGCGGTCGCGCGCATAGATCTGCTGGCCTGAACGTACCGAGCTGGCATGGTGCTGGGCACCCTGCATGCTGCCTGGTGCAGGCGCGGACAGGATCGGTTCGCGCTGAACCGGGGCGGCTGGCTCGGTACGAGCAGCCGGTTCGACAGCTGCCTGACCACCGCTGATCGGCTCGTAGGCGGCCCGGAACTTCGCAATCAGCGGCAATCCCATGCGCTTGGCGAGTGCCTCGGTCTCGCTGGTGCCGTAAGCCAGGCCGACCGGCAGCATGCCGGCGCTGCGCACGGCTTCGAGCAGCGCATCGACGGCACCATCGTCGGGCAGGTTGAGCAGGTGGCTCAGGTCCAGTACCACAGCTGCTCGGGAGAACATCTGCGGTGCGGCGCGCACGCGTCGCTCCAGCTCATCGCACAGCGAGGCCGCGTCGACCCGGCGCACACGCACGCAGGCAATGCCGACCTGGCCGAAACGCAGGTCACAGGCGTCGGAAGTATCCATTTTCGCATTCATGGGCGCCGCTCTCCGGCGAGACGGCGCGGGTTGCTGTCGTGCAGGGAAGGGCGTTCGCGTTCGGCCAGCCATGGCACGTCCGGCAAGCCGCCGTGCTCAAGCCAGGTATCGCGCACATAGGCGTAACTGGGCAGATCGCGGGCCAGCAGACTGACCTGTGGACCATCCTTGCCCATGCGTTGCTGGCCGACTTCCTGGAAACCGTAGGTACCATGGAACAGCACCACCACGTCGTCGCGCGGCTCCAGGAACACCTCGCAGGTCAGCAGCGGCACGCGCACTTCGGCGTAGCTGTGCACGTCGCAATAGAAGATCCGGCCCAGCCCGTGACGACGGTAGGCATTCGCGATCACGATGCGGTCGATGTAGACGAACTGAGGGTAGTGTTCGGCGAACCAGCGATAATTGGGGCTCTCGTAATCCCCGCCTTCACGCAGGGCGATGAGGAACCCGGCCAGATGACCGTCGATCTCGGCCACGCGAAAATACTCGGCGTGCTCATGGAAATAGCGCAGCCGGGCGGCATCAAGGGCGAGGATGGAGCGACCGGCGGCGTTGTTGAGCGCCAGCACGGCATCTAGGTCGTGCTCGCGCACGTCGCGGATGGCAAGGGCCATTCGTTGCTCCGCAATGAAATGAGGACAGGAACCCAAGGTCGACGGGTCGACCTCACAATGGGCGCATTATGACATGCGGCCGGTGCGGGTTCATCTCGCAAGGGCACATGTAAAGGCTTCGTAAAGCGGCTGGCTGTCCGGCAGTTGCAGCAGCCATCCATGACTTCTCGCGCATTGCGTGAAAACGATGCGCCCTCAATGATGCTGGTATGCGCTGGCCTTTCTTCAATCACATCCGCCTGCTTCGTTATGCGGGCTTCTTCACCTACCTGTCGGTGGGCACGCCACTGATTACCAATTGGGCCACCGAGCGGCTCAATCAGTTGCAGCGCCCGAATTTCTCGTTGTTGCTGTGGACGCTGTGTTACCTGGTCTTCGGCCTGATGTACTGGCTGCTGACCAGCAACCTCGGCTCACGCCGCTACCCAGGCCTGAAACTGCTGGGACTGGCCCTGATGACGGCGGCGGCGGTGGCGGTGGGCTGGTACAGCCACAGCGGCCTTTCGGCGATGCTGATGGTGGTCGCCTCGCTGGTGCTGCCTTGGCTGTTGCCGTTCTGGCTTGCCGCTTTCTGGCTTGTATTGCAGCACCTGAGCCTGGTCGCGATCTTTGCCACCTTTCCCGAATACGACCACAGCATCGGGCTGGGATTCCTGCAGGCGAGCATCTACCTGGGCATTTCGGTGCTGGTATTCATCACTTCGACGGTGGCCAGCCAGCAGGCCGAGCAACGTGAAGGGCAGCGCCGGTTGAATTCCGAACTGCGCGCGACCCGCGCGTTGCTGGCCGAGTCCAGCCGCATTGCCGAACGCATGCGCATTGCGCGCGATCTGCATGATCTGATCGGCCATCACCTGACCGCGCTGAGCCTGAACCTGGAGGTGGCCAGCCACCTCACCAACGAAGCGGCTGGCGCCCATGTGCGCAAGGCACAGAGCACGGCCCGGCTGCTGCTCGCCGATGTACGCGAAGTGGTCAGCGAGTTGCGCCAGGACGACGCCATCGACCTGACCCAGGCACTGCGCAGCCTTACCGAAGGCGTGCCGGGACTGAATGTGCACGTGGTCATGCCGCCACGCTTCAGCGTGGAGGATCCGCGTCGTGCGCAGGTGTTGCTGCGCTGCGCGCAGGAAATCATCACCAATACCGCCAGGCATGCCGGTGCGCGCAACCTGTGGCTGAATTTTGCCTATGCCGGGGAAAGCCTGCTGGGACTGCATGCGCGTGACGATGGCCGCGGTGCCGAGCAGGTCGAGCCGGGTAACGGTCTGTCCGGCATGCGCGAGCGGCTGGCCGAATTTGGCGGCAGCATGACGCTGGACACCGGTCTGAGCCGGGGGTTTGCCCTGACCGTGCGGCTGCCACTGGGCGAGCACACCGCACTGGCGCATGCGCCGTCACGATTTGAGCCGCCTGCATTGAATGTGTCGTAATGTTGGCGGTTCGCACGGGTGTTGGCGTGGCAGAATGCGCCTTCGCTGGCAGGGCGGCGTCCGGGCCGTCCCCGAGTCATGTTTCTCCGAGGATTCGCGATGATCTCCGTTTGTCTCGTTGACGACCAGAATCTGGTGCGCCAGGGGGTACGTTCGCTGCTGGACCTGGCGGAAGACATCCGCGTGGTGGCCGAGTGTGCCGACGGCGCGCAGGCGGTGCAGGATATTCCGCGAATCAAGCCCGACGTGGTTCTGCTGGATCTGCGCATGCCGAACATGAGCGGGCTGGAGGTGCTGCAGGCACTGTCGGTGCGCAACGAGTTGCCACCCACCATCATCCTCACCACTTTCGATGACGACCAACTGGTGCTGCAGGGCCTCAAGGCCGGTGCGCGCGGCTATCTGCTGAAAGATGTCTCGCTGGAGCAACTGGTGGAAGCGGTGCGCACCGTCGCTGGCGGCGGTTCGCTGGTGGCGCCGATGGTCACACAGCGCCTGATGGCAGGTGTCTCGCGGATGCAGAACCATTTCACCAGCCTGGAGCAGCCCGACCCGCTGACCGAACGCGAGACCGAGATCCTGCGGCTGCTGTCAGGCGGCTACAGCAACAAGGAAATCGCCAATTCGCTGAAAGTGGCCGAGGGGACGGTGAAAAACCACGTTTCCAACATCCTCTCCAAGCTGGGCGTGCGCGACCGTACCCGTGCCGTGCTCAAGGCACTGGAGATGGGCATCGTCTGAGCAAGGCGCAGGCTGCGGCCGGCTGGGTCGCGGAGCGCCCGCATGCTCGATGCAGGGGGCCTTGCGCCCCGTTTTTGGCCTTCCAGACACGCATGCGCCGGCGGATAGCGTTCCAGCTCGCGAGCAAGTAACATCCGTAGCTTCGGCGTTTGCCGACCCCCTGCCACGGCCCTCGGGAACCTTTGGGCAGACCCGTGCGGCGGCTGGGGCGACATCTTTAGGTATGGCGTAAAGACGCTTCGGAGAACTCTGGAATGATGCGTGTCCTTGAATTTCTTGTTGCCCTGGTCATCGTTGCTGCACTCGGTGTCGTGGCAGCCGTGATCATGCCCGGCAGTGGCCATGTGGAGCGCCAGCTGGTGATCGGCAAGGATCTGCGCCAGGTTTACGATGTACTCGACAACTACCGCCGGCTGCCCGACTACGCCGTGCTGCGCAGCTACGACCACAACGTGCAGTTCAGCTTTTCCGGCAAGGCTTTCGGCCCGGGCGCCGAGGTCAGCTGGACCAGCACCGATCCCAAGGTCGGCAACGGTGGTCTGACCATCGCCAGCGCCACGCCGGATTTCGACAAGATCTCGCCCACCACCAAGAGCGCCAGCATCGTCTGGAATCTGGACAACGACTGGCGCGGCCTGGACAAGCACTTCACGCTGGACCTGGATCGCCAGGGCAGCCGCGGCCAGCTGACCCAGGTCACCTGGTCGTATGACGTGGCCTACGGCTGGAACCTGGTCAACCGGTTCTCCAGCATGTACATCCATGGCGACCCCGATGCATTCGTGCAGTTCAGCCTGAACAACCTGCAGAACGTGCTGGCAGGTATCGCCAACGTCGATTACAGCGCGCTGATTCCGTACATCGAGCAGACCCAGCCGACGCCGGTGCTGCTGGTGTCCACCTCGATTGCACGCAAGGACGGCCTGGAAGGGCTGGACGATGCCACCAGCAAGGCCATCGGGGAACTGCAGGCGGCGGCCAAGAAGCTCGGTGTGAACGTGACGGGTCCGCGCATCCTGTTCACCACCAACTATGGCGACCAGACCTACACCTTCGACGTGGCGCTGCCGATCGACTCCAGCACGCTGACTGTCAACGGTCAGAGCGAACAGCTGACTGCGCCGACCGCGGCCCCGCTGGACACATCCGCGCCGGCTGACGCCAGCAGCACCGCTGGCGCCGCCAGCGCACCGCTCGCGGTGGGCAGCCGTGACCGCTTCGGCCGACTGGTGGTGGACAACGATGTGCGTGCCACGCTGGCGTTCGGCGGTGCTGCCCTGAAGGGTGTGTGGAACGGCACGTTCGCCGGCGTGCCGCTTACCCGCGACTTGCTCAAGGCCTATGCGCAGACCCACGGTTACACGTTTGACGACGTGGTCAACCGGCCGTACGACATCATCGTCACGCCGGAAGTGAAGGACGCCGGCGGCAACATCACCACCTACGCCAAGTACAACGTGTTCCTGCCGATCACCAACGCACCGGCACAGACGCCGGAGCAGGAAGCCGGGATCCAGCCGCCGTCGCCCGATACGGGGGCGCCGGCCACTTCCGGCACGGCGCCGGCACCGGCCAGCACGGCAGCAGCCCCGGCTGCAGCTGCCAGCGCTGCCCAGTAACCCGGGCGCGTTGCAGAGACCAAAGGCCCTTCCGACTGGAAGGGCCTTTTCTTTGTCGGCAGCTTTTGCATCCACCGCGGGCAGCGGCCGCGTCATCATGCGAACCGCCTGGGTGTCTTGCGGTACATTGCGAAACGACTTGCAACGTCGCGGCTGCCGCATGGCAACAGTCGGCCTCGCATTCCTCATGATTTTCCAGCGGACATGATCGAAACCGACCAGCTCACCCGATGCTATGGCAACCTGACCGCGGTGGATGCGCTGAGCATGCGCGTCGAGCCCGGTCAGGTGCTCGGTCTACTGGGCCCCAACGGTGCCGGCAAGTCCACCGCGATGCGGATGATCGCGGGATTCCTGATACCTACCTCGGGCACGGCGCGGGTCTGCGGCCACGACGTCGTGCGTGAACCGACGAAGGCCAAGCGTGCGCTGGGCTATCTGCCGGAAGGTGCGCCGAGCTATGGCGAGCTGACCGTGCAGGAATTCCTGCAGTTCATCGTGCGGATGCGTGAACTCAAGCCCGAAGTCGGCTACCGCCGCTTCGACGAAGTGGTGCACCGGCTGCAGCTCGAGGACGTGCTGGGAGTCTGCATCGATACCCTGTCGAAGGGCTTGCGCCGACGTGTCGGGTTGGCCCAGGCGATCCTGCACGACCCGCCGGTGCTGATGCTCGACGAGCCCACCGACGGCCTGGATCCGAACCAGAAGCATGCAGTGCGCCAGCTGATCGACATGATGGCGCGCGAGCGCACGATCCTGATTTCCACCCATCTGCTGGAAGAGGTGCATGCGCTGTGCAATCGCGTGGTGATCATCGCCAACGGCAAGCTGATGGCCGATGCCACGCCTGCCGAACTGGAACAGCGTTCGCGCTATCACGGCGCGGTGTCGTTCAGTGCGCCGGGCAGCGGCATGTCGCAGGAAATGCTGGGTCGCCTGCCGCAAGTGGCGTCGATCGAGGTCGATCCGCTGGATGGCCGTATCACGGTGTTTCCGAAGCCCGGTGAGCGCATTCTGGAGCCGGTCGAGCGCCTGTTGCGGGAACAGGGCCTGGAGGTGTCGGAGATACAGCTGGAGCGCGGCCGGCTGGACGAGGTGTTCCGGCAGATCACCACCCGCGACGGCAGCCATGCCAATACGGCGAACGGGGGAACGCCATGACCTTGCCGGGCGTGGTTATGCGGCGTGAGCTGCGCAGTTATTTCGTGACGCCGGTGGCCTATGTGTTCCTGGTGATCTTCCTGGTGCTGGCCGGCATCCTCACGTTCTATGCGGGCGACTTCTACGAGCGCGGGCAGGCTGACTTGCAGCCGTTTTTCGTGATGCATCCATGGCTGTACCTGATCCTGGTGCCGGCGCTGACCATGCGCATGTGGGCCGAGGAAACCAGAGGGGGCACGCTGGAGCTGCTGCTGACCCTGCCGATCACGTTGTGGCAGGCCATGCTCGGCAAGTTCCTGGCGGCATGGCTGTTCATCGGGCTGGCACTGGTGCTGACGTTTCCGATCTGGATCACGGTCAATTACCTGGGCTCGCCCGACAACGGCGTGATCCTGGCCGGCTATCTGGGCAGTTGGCTGATGGCCGGTACCTTCATCGCGATCGGTGCCTGCCTGTCGGCGTTGACCCGCAGCCAGGTGGTGGCTTTCATCCTGACCGCGCTGGTCTGTGTGCTGCTGATCCTGGCCGGGCAGCCGCAAGTGCTGGATTTCTTCCAGGGTACGCTGCCGCGCAAGCTGATCAATGGCGTCGCGCACCTGTCGATGCTGCGTCATTTCGAGGCGATCTCGCGCGGCGTGCTGGATGTGCGCGACCTGCTGTATTTCCTGCTCAGCACGATCGGCTGGCTGCTTGCGGGCGTATTGCTGCTTGACCTGAAACGGGTGCGTTGACCCATGCGCCACCTGCGTCTGCCACGAGTCCTGTCCACCCCGCTGCGATTGACACGGCGCACTGCGCTGTATGGGGGACTGTTGTTGCTGGTGCTGGTATTTGTGCCACTGATCGTGGCCAGCAGCCGTTGGCTGCATGCGTCGCGGATCGACCTCACCACCGACAAGCTGTACACCTTGACGCCGGGGACACTGCAGATCGTCGATACGCTGAAACGGCCGCTGCGGCTGACCCTGTATTTCTCCGACCACGCGACCCGCGATCTGCCGCAGTTGCGCAGTTACGAGCAGCGCGTACGCGAAATGCTGCAGGAGATGGTGGCGCGGTCGCACGGCCGCATCCGCCTGCAGGTGATCGATCCGGTGCCGTACTCGGACGACGAGGCGAGTGCGGAAGGCGATGGCCTCACCGCAGCCAATGGCGGCAGCAATGGCGAGCGGGTGTTCTTCGGCTTGACTGGCAGCGCGATGGCGGGTAATGCCGACGTCGAGACCGCAGACGATCGCGTGGCCGAGAAGACGTTGTCGATCCCGTTCTTCGACCCGGCACGCGAGGCCTTTGTCGAATACGACATCGCGAAGCTGCTGTACGAACTGAACCAGGCCAGCAAGCCGTCCATCGGGGTGATCAGCTCGCTGCCGGTCGCCGGCAATCCGATGCTAGGCCAGCCGGCGTGGACGGTGATGCAGCAGCTCGACCAGTTGTTCGACGTGAGGATGCTGGACGCGACCACGCTGAAGCATGTCGACGAGAGCGTCAGGGTGCTGCTGCTGATCCATCCCAGGCAGCTGCCAACCGATGCGCAGTATGCAATCGAGCAGTACGTGCTGCATGGTGGCCACCTGGCGGTGTTCGTCGATCCGGACGCGGAGCTCGATACCACACCCTATGCTGCCGACAGCCCGACCTTCCCCGACCACAGCTCGGACCTGCCGCGCCTGTTTGCGGCGTGGGGCGTCCTGTACGACCCGCACAAGGTGGTACTCGACCGCTCTCGCGCGCTGCAGATCGAACTGGCCGGCAGCAGCCTCAATCATCCGGCGATGCTCGGTCTCGGCACGCAGGAACTCAACCGCGATGACGCCATCACGGCCAGCCTGCAGCGGATCAACGTCTCCACCATCGGCTATTTCGATCTGACGCACGATGCGCACACGCGGCTGATTCCCCTGCTGCAGAGCAGTGCGGAAGCCGAGGTAGTGCCGACCCAGCGGGTGCTGGATGCTTCCAGCGATCCCGCGGGGCTGCTGCAGGGATACAAGCCGGACAACAACCAGTACGTGCTGGCCGCACGACTGCGCGGCACGCTCGACAGCGCGTTTCCGGAGCGTGCCGGTCAGCCGGGATATCTGGCCCATTCCGCACCGAATGCCGAGGTGATCCTGGTCGCCGATACCGACCTGCTCAGCGACCGCCTGTGGGTCGAGCCGCAGACCATGCTCGGCCAGACGATGATGCAGGCGTTCGCCAACAACGGCGATTTCGTCACCAACCTGGTCGACAACCTCAGCGGTTCCTCGGCGCTGCTGTCGATCCGCGGCCGTTCCACCTCGCAGCGCCCGTTCACGCGCGTGGATGCGCTGCGCAACGTGGCTGACCAGAAATTCCTGCAGAAGGAGCACGAGCTGGAGCAGGAGTTGGCCGAGACCCGGCGCCGGCTTGATGAGTTGCAGCCGTCCAAGGGCAACCACGGCAGCACCATGACGACCGAGCAGCGGCAGGAAATCGAGCAGTTCCGCCAGCGCCAGCTGGCGATCAACAAGGAGTTGCGCGAGGTGCAGCACCAGCTCAATGCCGAGATTGACGCGCTCGGGCTGCGCCTGAAATTCATCAACATCGTGCTGGTGCCGGCGCTGGTGGCGCTGATCGGGTTGCTCTATGGCTGGCGCCGCAGCCGGCGCAGCCGTCAGCGCAGATGATCACGACGGGTCATTGCGGGTATCACCCGAGCCTGCGAGTGGCAATCTGCCGCAACGCGAATGACCTGTGCGGCAGTATGCTGGGCGATCGCAGATGGGTTTCGGGTCGGATGGGATCGCTGGTGTACTGACGTGATGGCAACGTTGTTGAAATGGATGGTGCCGTGGGAGTTTTCGTGGGTGTTTCTCGCGATCTTCCTGTCGACCTGCGTGCTCTACCTGCGTGGCAGCCGCCGCTTGCCGGTGAGCTTCGGCCGCAAGCTGGCGTTCTGGATCGGCATGGCGATCATCTACTTGTCGCTTCATACCTATCTGGACTACTACGCCGAGCACGAGTTCTTCATGCATCGCATCCAGCAGGTGCTGCTGCATCACCTCGCGCCGTTGCTGATCGTGGCCACCTATCCGGCCACGGTGTTGCGTGCCGGCCTGCCGTTGGCGTGGCGCCTGCGCGTGCTGCGTCCGCTGCAGCGATCATGGCCGTGGCGCCTGATCAGCGGGGTGATCCTGAATCCGCTGGTGGCCACGCTGCTGTTCGTCGTGTTCGTGCTGATCTGGCTGGTTCCGTCGTTGCAGACGCTGGCGATGCTGGACTGGAGGGTCTATCGCTTCATGAACTGGACGATGCTGATCAGTGGCTTCGCCTACTGGTCGTTGGTGCTCGATCACCGGCCGCATCCGCCGGGACGGATGACGGCCGGCCTGCGCGTGCTGTCGCCCGCCGTCACCATGACACCGCAAATCCTCGCTGGTGCCATCGTCACGTTTTCGAAGACCGACCTGTACCCGATCTTCGAGATCTGCGGTCGCGCGTTCACCTTCAACGTGCTGACCGGGCAACTGATCGGCGGCGTGATCACCTGGGTGCCGGCGGCCCTGATCGAGTCGATCGGTGGCCTGCTGGCATTGCGCCAGTGGTTGCGGCTGTCGCGCAATGGACGACTGCCACGTCGCCCGTTGCGTCAACCGACGCTGCGTTCGTCGGCGACGACCAGTCCATCCGCGGAATGAAGCAGGGATGGCATGTTTTTCAGTGACTGTCGTCCACGGCATTGGCCGGGCGTGCGAGGAAATCGGTGGCCAGGGTGCTGCCATCGGTGAACCGGAGGATCAGCCTGACTGAGTCGCCGGGCTTCACCGGCCGCATCGGCTTCGTCAGCATCAAGTGATAGCCGGCCGGCGCCAGCACGGCCGAGCCATGGGCCGGAACGCTCAGCGAGTCGACCATCGCCATGCGGCTCATGCCGCCTTCGCTGGAACTCTGATGCAGCATCACCTCGCTGTACGTTGTGCTGTTCGCGCCACTCAGCGCGATCGCCTTGTCGCCATCGTTGGACAGCGTCACATAGGCGCCGGCAGGCAGGTTGCCAGGCAGTACGCGAATCCAGGCGTGGCTGGCATGGACGTGTTCGGCAACACTGGCATGCGCGCCGCCAGTCAGCAGCAGGCCAGCGAGCAGGAGTGGTAGATGAACGGCTCTCATGGCGCGGCTCCGGTGTCGAGCAGCAGATGCAGGTCGTGAACGATGTCATCCTGCGAGGCTGCCGGTGTGGCCAGCGCGCGTGCGCGGCCGTCACGGTCGAACAGGTAGATGGCCGAGCCGTGGCTGACCTCGTAGTTGCCGTCGGTGCTGGTCGGCTCGCGGGTGAATGACGAGCGGTAGCGCTTGACCAGTGCCTCGACCATGCGCGGGCTGCCGGTGAGGCCGACTGCGCGCGGGTCGAACGCATTGACGTAGGCATGCATCACGTCTGGCGTATCGCGGGTCGGATCGACACTGACGAACAGGATGCGTGCGCCATCGGCCAGTGGCCCCAGTCGTTGCATCACCACATGCAGATGCGCCAGGGTCAGCGGGCAGACATCCGGGCAATGGGTGTAGCCGAAATACAGCAGCACCACCTTGCCGCGATAGTCCGCGCCGGTGACCGTCTTGCCATGATCGTCGATGAGCTTGAAATCGAGATCAGGCATGTGGCCGCTGACATTGGTCAGTAGCAGCGGCAGCGGCTCGCTGCGCTGGCAGCCGCCCAACAACAGGCCAGCGGCGAGCAGCAGCAAGAGCAGAGCGATGCGCGGTAGGTGGTGGGGCTTCATGCGAGAATCCGGGATCTTCAACCGATCAAGCATACGACAGCGGCTGCAGTAGAGGGTTTGGCCGCCGGAGAATTCACCGATGCTGCGACAACCTGTCAGTACCCACGCCGGCCTGCTGGCCGGCATTGCCGGAGCCAGCGCGGTGTTGCTGGGGGCGTTTGGTGCGCATGCCCTGCGTGGCGTACTCGACGATCACGCCAGCGAGCTATGGCGCACCGCGGTGAATTATCACGCCTGGCATGCACTCGCCCTGGTGCTTGCGGTCGGGCTTGGTCATGGTCGCAGCGGTCGTTTTGCAATGGCGGCTTTCGCGCTCGGCATCGTGCTGTTCAGTGGCAGCCTGTACGCACTGGCGTTGGGCGCGCCGCGCTGGATCGGCATCATCACCCCGTTCGGCGGCGTGGCCTTCATCAGCGGCTGGATCGCCCTGGGACTGTCGCTGCGCACACGCGGGGGTTGATTCCGGCCAACCCGTCATTCGCCTGTCATGGCGTCGCGTCAGCATGCCGGCATGAACTTCGCGATGACCCTGCGCACCCATCCATGGTTGGCCGCTGCCAGCCTGCTGGCGTTGCTGTTGGTGATCGTGCTGAATGGTTTTGGTCTGGTTCGGCCGCTGCCGGGGTCCGGCTCGCTGATGCGTTGGCACGATGCCCGTCACGACTGGCTGCTGGTCGCCGATGACCAGGCCAATCAATTGACCGTCTATGACGCCACCAGCGGTCGACCCGTGCGCCGGTTCGGCGCCGGAGACGTTGGCGATGTCGCGACGCTCATGCAACGCGATGGTCGCCTGTTTGTAGTGGGCGATGACGGCAAACGGAACGAACTTGAGCTGCCGCAGCTGAAGACGGTGGCCTCCAGCACGCCTTGACGTGCTGCCGCGGTCAGAGGCTGGCCACGAGCGGCAACCCCACGTGCAGCACCAGGTCGGCGCTGAAGTGCGCCAGCATCGCGTGTTCCAGTCCGTACTTCCAGAACAGCGTGCCGGTCACCAGCCCGACCATCGCATTGAGCAACACGATGCGGGCGATCGGCAGTGGCGCGTGCGCCATCCCGATTGCGAACGCGGTCGGCAAGTGGCCGGCACCGAACAGCAGTGCAGCCAGCACGATCGCGACCGCAAACATCCATGGTCGCGCCTGCCGCCGGTTGCACCATGCCAGCAGCCACACGAACAGGCTGACCAGCAACAGCCGGCATTCGGTTTCCTCGACGATGCCGCCATAGAACGAAGCCAGCGCGCCACGCCAGGCCGAGCCGAGGGCCGCGCCCGAGTCGACCCTGTGCCAGGGCAAGCCGGTCCGCTGGATACCGATCACCAGCAGCGCCGCCACTGCGCCAAGCAGGATGGCCACCCACCAGTTTGCGTGTTGGGCAGGATCGCGCGGCCGACGATAGGTCCAGGCGCGCAACCATGGGGCATCCAGGCCATGACGCGCGCCGAGGAACAGGCCCAGCCAGCCGAGCAGCCAGCACAGCACGCCTGCCTGCAGCGCCTGCGCGGCGATTGCCGCCCACAACGGCATCGGCAGTGTCGCGAATTTCAGCGGCATCAACGCCATCAGATACGGGCTCAGTGCCAATGCAGCGAGGATGCCCGCAATGCCCAGCAGCAGCGCCAGTTTCAGGTGTGGTCCACGCACCGGCAGATCGGGGGATGTCGTGGGCATGGCTCAGTGTTCCGGCTTGATGTGGAAGCCGGCGACCTTGCCGTTGGCATCACAGGCCACCTGTGCGTCGATTAGGCTCCCGCCGTAATGCAGCGGGGTAACCACCAGGGCATAGCCCCCCACCTCACTGAGCCGAGCCTGCCCGCGCGCGCCGCGTGCACCGAACTGTTGCGCGACGGCCGGCCAGACTTTGGCCAGTTTGTCGGCGCCGAGTGCGGCTTTCATGCGGTCATTGAAATCGGCTGTGGCGCCGGCGTAGTCAGCCTGGTCCAGATGGTCAAGCATCTTTACGGAGGTGACCTGGCAGTCGGGAGTGGCGGCGTGCGCCATGCCGGCGACACCGAGGCCGAGTGCAATACAGGTAGCAAAAGCAGATTTCATCATGGCGATTTCCCCCTGGATGTGGCCGCTCAGCGCGGGCGCTTGAGATACAGCACAGTCGGTTGGGCCGGGCCGACGCAGACCGCATTGACCAGCTCCCAGCCCAGCGCACCCTCGCGGTTGAGTGCGGCGACGGCCTCATCGTCGGTCGGCGTCAGGCTGAGTTTGAGGCCGCCGCCACCATGTTTCAGCGTCACAACCTTGTATTCCCATGTAACAGCCATCGGGTTTTCTCCCGGATAGATTCAGTGGTTGTCGTCATCGACCAGTGGTGCGGTCTTTTCGGGCTTCAGGCGTCCGTTCCTGCGCAGTGCCTCGCGCAGCACGTATTCGATCTGCGCATTCACGCTGCGCAATTCGTCGTCGGACCAGCGCTGCATCGCATCGAGCACGACGGCGCTGATACGCAGCGGATAGGCTTTTTTCTCGGCAGCCATGCGATCTCAGTATTGCCGTGGTCGATTGACGGCGCGGGTCATGGCGTTTGTCAGCCGCTGTACAGCGTGCCGGTGTTCACCACCGGCTGGGTGCCGCGCTCGCCGCACAGCACCACCAGCAGGTTGCTGACCATGGACGCCTTGCGCTCCTCGTCGAGATTCACGACGCCGCGCTGGCTGAGCTGCTCCAGCGCCATCTCGACCATGCTGACGGCACCTTCGACGATCTTCGTGCGCGCCGCGATGATTGCACCGGCCTGCTGTCGCTGCAGCATCGCCTGGGCGATTTCCTGCGCGTAGGCGAGGTGGCTGATGCGCGCCTCGGTGACCTGCACGCCGGCCTTGCCGAGACGGGTCTGGATCTCGTCGCGCAGGTGCGTGTTGATCTCGTCGCCGTGGCTGCGCAGCGACGGCTTGCCGTCGTCGTGCGAGTCGTAAGGGTAGCTCTGCGCCATCTGGCGCAATGCCGACTCGCTCTGGATGTGCACGTAGTTCTCGTAATCGTCCACGCAGAACACGGCCTCGGCGGTATCCACCACCTGCCACACCACCACGGCGGCGATCTCGATCGGGTTGCCGTCGCTGTCGTTGACCTTCAACTTGCTGCTCTCGAAGTTGCGCACACGCAACGACAGGCGCTGCTTGCTGTAGAACGGATTGGTCCAGCGCAGGCCGGCCTCGCGCACGGTACCGACGTATTTGCCGAACAACTGCAGCACCTGGCCTTCATTCGGTGCCACCTGGAAGAAGCCCTTGAGCATGAAGACCTCGATGAACATCGAGGCGGCGGCGCCAATCACATGTGCGCCCGGCGCCGTCGAATCAGCCGAGAGCAGCATCACGATGCCGATTCCGGCCAAGGCAACGCAGAAAGCGATGACGGGAATACCCGCGAAGGAAAAACCATTGCGTTCGTTCATGGTGTTGTCTCCCTGAGATATGCAAAGTAGATATTAAAAAGATATCAATTTCAAGTGCCTCTCCGTGGCTGTCTGATCAGGCGGCTCATGGCGGCCTGATCGGCATGTGAGCCGCATACAATGGCGCTTTGTCCGCGCCGGAGAACCCCCGATGAAGCCGTTTGGTACGCCCCATTCCGATCACGCCCTGCGCGTCCTGCTGCTGGGTGCGGGTGAGCTGGGCAAGGAGGTGGCGATCGAGCTGCAGCGCTATGCGGTGGAGGTGATCGCGGTGGATCGCTACGCCAACGCGCCGGCGATGCAGATCGCCCATCGCAGCCACGTGATCGACATGCTCGATGGCAACGCGCTGCGCGCGGTGATCGAGCTGGAAAGGCCCGACCTGGTGGTGCCGGAGATCGAGGCGATCCACACGCCTACCCTGATCGAGCTTGAGAAAGAGGGGCAGCGGGTAATCCCGACCGCCCGCGCGGCATGGCTGACGATGGATCGCGAAGGCATCCGCCGGCTGGCGGCGGAAGAACTGAAGCTACCGACGTCGCCGTACCGTTTCTGCGATGACGAGGTGCAGTATCGCGAGGCGGTTGCGGCGATCGGCTACCCGTTCGTGATCAAGCCGGTGATGAGTTCGTCCGGCAAGGGCCAGAGCGTGGTGCGCAGCGCAGATGAATTGCAGCATGCGTGGGATTACGCGCAGTCCGGTGGCCGTGCCGGCAAGGGGCGGGTGATCGTCGAGGGGTTTGTCGCCTTCGAATACGAAATCACCATGCTTACCGTGCGACACGTCGACGGCGTCAGCTTCTGCGCACCGATCGGTCATCGCCAGGAAGACGGCGACTACCGCGAGTCATGGCAACCGCAGCCGATGAGCTCGGTTGCGCTGGCCGAGGCGCAGCGACAGGCTGCCGCAGTAACTGGTGCACTCGGCGGCTGGGGCGTGTTCGGCGTGGAGTTTTTCGTCAAGGGCGATGCGGTGATCTTCTCCGAGGTCAGTCCGCGCCCGCATGACACCGGTCTGGTCACGTTGATCTCGCAGGAGTTCTCCGAATTTGCGCTGCACGCGCGCGCGATCCTCGGTCTGCCGATTCCGGTGATCCATCAATACGGACCATCAGCCTCGTGCGCCGTGCTGGTCGAGGGCGACGGTTCGGGGCCGCGCTACCACGGCGTGGCCGAGGCGCTGGCCGAGCCGGATACGCAGTTGCGCATCTTCGGCAAGCCGGCGGTCAAGGGGCGTCGACGCATGGCGGTGACACTGGCCCGTGCCGACACGCTGGAGGCTTCGGTAGCCAAGGCGGTGCGTGCCGCGAAATGCCTGCGCATCGAGCTGTGAGCACCAGTATCGATATCGGTACGATGCGCTAGCCTGACTGCCGCAAGGCGACTGAACCGCGAGAGAGGAAACAGCATGGAATCGACGGGATTTGCACACTGGCTGGTCGTGGTGGTGGAACTCTGCACGGCCTTCGCGCTGCTGCTGTTCGCACTGGCGGTGGTGATCGTGCTGGCGACCTGGGTCGCCGATCGCAACCAGACCGGCAATGCGGTGCTGCGCAACTTCCCGGTGATCGGCCATTTCCGTTACTGGTTCCTGCATCTGGGCGAATTCTTCCGCCAGTACCTGTATTCCAGCGACCGCGAGGAGATGCCGTTCAACCGCGCGCAGCGCACCTGGGTGTATCGCGCCGCGAAGGACGTGGACAACACCAACGCGTTCGGGTCCAGCCGCGACTTGCGCGCCGAGGGTGTGCCGTTCTTCGTAAACGCGCCGTTTCCGGACCTGGGAGTGGATCACGTCAAGCCGGTGCCGGTAACGATCGGTCCGTATGCACGTGAGCCCTACAGCCACGCTCCGTTCTTCAACATCTCGGCGATGAGCTTCGGTGCGCTGTCGGCGCCAGCAGTGCGCGCACTGTCGCGTGGTGCGGCCAAGGCCGGGATCTGGATGGATACCGGCGAAGGCGGCCTGGCGCCTTATCACCTCGAAGGCGGCTGCGACATCATCTTCGAGATCGGCACCGCCAAGTACGGCGTGCGTACGCCGGACGGCAAGCTCGACGATGGCAAGCTGCTGGCGATCTGCGCGCACAAGCAGGTGAAGATGGTCAGCATCAAGCTGGGGCAGGGTGCCAAGCCGGGCATGGGCGGCCTGCTGCCCGGCGCCAAGGTCACCGCGGAGATCGCGGCGATCCGCGGCATTCCGGTCGGCGAGGATTCGCAGAGCCCGAACCGTCACCTCGACATCGGCAACGTTCCGCAGCTGATGGACGCAATCCACCACATCCGCGAGCTCACCGGCAAGCCGGTAGGTTTCAAGGCGGTACTCGGCGGTGTGGAATGGATCGGCGAGCTGTGCGACGAAGTGCATCGGCGCGGCATCGCGAGCGCACCGGATTTCATCATCGTCGACGGTTCCGAGGGCGGCACCGGCGCGGCGCCGCAAACCCTGATGGAAGGCGTCGGGTTGCCGCTGCACGAGGCGCTGCCGGCCCTGCTCGACATGCTGATCGTCAAGGGCCTGCGCGAACGCATCAAGGTGGTCTGCTCGGGCAAGTGCATCACCGCCTACGACGTCGCATGGGCGCTCTCGCTCGGCGCAGACTTCGTCAACTCGGCGCGCGGCTTCATGCTGGCACTGGGCTGCATCCAGTCGCTGCAGTGCAACCGCAACACCTGTCCCACCGGCATCACCACGCAGAACCCGAAACTGCAGCGCGGCCTGGTCGTCACCGACAAGAGCGAGCGCGTGTATCACTACGCCAGCAACGTGATGAAGGAGGTCGGCATCATCGCGCACAGCTGTGGTGTCAGCGAACCGCGCGAGCTCAATCGCAGTCACTGTCGTGTTGTGGGCGATGACGGGTTGTCTATACCGCTGGAGAAGCTGTATCCGTATCCGCAGGCGACGAAGCCGACCGAAGCCGTATAGGTCAGGCAGGCGGAAGCGAAGCCCAACGTGGGGTGCCGGGAAGTTTGGACTCGCTGCGCTCGTTGCCAGCCTATGGCATCTCCACCCATCCATCGACCGTGCGAACCTGCAGTGGCCTGAAGCGCCGCTTGTAATCCATCTTCGGATGGCCATCGATCCAGAAGCCAAGGTACAGCCACGGCATGTCGCGGCGGCGGGCGAGTGCCAGCTGCTGCAGGATCGCGTAGGTGCCGAGGCTGCGTGAAGTTTCATCAGGGTCGTAGAACGTATAGACGGCTGAAATCCCGTTGGCGCAGACATCGGTGACGGCTACCGCGACCAGGCGTTCGCGCTGGCGCAGTTCCAGGAACAGCGTGGGACTCCACGGCGCGGTGAGGAAACGGCGGAAATCGCTGGCTTCGGCATCGTCCATGCCACCACCGGCATGGCGACTCTGCAGGTAGCGTTCGTACAGACCATGGCGCTCGCGGTTGTAGCCGGGGATCGATTCACTGACGACGAGGTCGGCATTGCGCTTCAGGCAGCGGCGTTGCGTGCGGTCCGGCTGGAAGTTCGCCACATCGATGCGGCATGGCGTGCAGGCTCGGCACTGCGGGCAGTGCGGGAAGTACAGATGGCCTCCCGCGCGCCGGAAGCCGCGTTCCAGCGCTGCGCCGTACAGCTTGTCCAGTTGCGGCGCAGCCGGATCGATCACCAGGTTCTGTGCCGTGCGCTCGGCGTAGTAGCCGCACACGTGAGGCAGCGTCTGGAACAGGCGGACGGGATCGGAACGGCGCATGTCCCGATTCTATGCTTGAGGATCGCCATGCGCACGGCTGGGCCGTACTTGGCGCTCGCTAGACCACGTGCAGGTAGCGCAACATCACCATCGCGCACGCAGCGAGCACCACCAGCATCACGATACGGCGCACGCGGGCCACGGTGTGCTCTCGACGCATTTCCGGGGTGGGGTTGCGCACGGCGGCCAGTTCGTCGGCGTGGCGGATTACCGGCTCGATGCCGATCTGGCGCAGCAGTTCACGCGCCCTGGTGTAGTCGTCGGCGCGGGTGATCCACACCTGCGCCCAGCTGTCACGGTTGTCCTGCCGTTGCGTATAGCTGAAGCGCTGCCAGCTCTGGCGGTTGTAGTTGGACCGATTGGCCACGGTGGCCTCGATGCCGTGCTCGGCCATCAGGGCGACCACACGATCGATGTTTTCCGGGCGGGGCGAGGTATAGATCTGGCGCATGTGCGCAGTTTACGCGATCGGCCTTGAACCGGCTCAGTCGCCGCGGACGCGGATCAGTCCTTCCTGCGCGGTGGATGCGACCAATCGCCCGTCGCGGCTGAAGATCTGCCCGCGCGCCAGGCCGCGGCCACCCTGCGCCGTCGGGCTGTCGAACGAATACAGCAGCCATTCGTCGACGCGGAACGGACGGTGGAACCACAGCGCGTGGTCGAGGCTGGCCATCTGCACGTTGTGGGTCATGTACGAGATGCCGTGTGGCAGCGTGGCGGTACCGATCAGGTGGAAGTCCGACGCGTATGCCAGCAGGGCACGATGCAGGATCGCCGAGTCGCTGATCGGCGAGGTCAGCTTGAACCAGATGTGCTGGATCGGCGGCCGTTTGACCGGATGCAGCTCGTCGCGTGGCCATACCTGGCGAAACTCGAATGGGCCGTCGATGCCCAGCCAGCGTTGCAGTTTCACCGGCAGCCGGGCCAGTTCGTCCGGCGGCAGCGGATGCAGCGGTTCGATGTCTTCCGGTGCGGGCACCTCCGGCATCGAAGTCTGGTGCTCGACGCCGGATTCAGGCACCTGGAACGAGATCGAGCCATTCAGGATCGGCTGGCCGTGCTGGATCGCCACCACACGCCGCGATGAGAACGTGCCGCCGTCACGGGTACGCTCCACGCTGTACACGATCGGTGCCTCGATATCGCCGGCGCGCAGGAAATAGGCGTGCAGCGAATGCGCCTCGCGCACCGGGTCCACCGTTTCTTGCGCTGCCGCCAGCGCCTGCCCAAGCACCTGGCCGCCGAACACGAAGCGCGTACCGATATCGCGGCTCTGGCCGCGGAACAGGTTGTCCTCCAGCCGTTCGAGCTGCAGCAGCTCGACCAGTTCGGTGACGTGGTTTGGCGACATGGGGAGCAACTCGTTGTGGCGGCGAAGGCGCGATTATACCGGCCGCAGGCTGGCGCCTAGTGCGCGCCGATCCGCGTCAGGCCGCTGTCTTCCAGTACCGCAGTCCATGGGAACATCGGGCCGGGATCGAGCTTGCGATGGATTTCCTTCGCCGGGTCGTCACTGGCCGGCATCAGCGCGGTATCCAGATCCTCATGGCCGGCAATCTGCCGCAGGTTCGGGAAATCCTGGCGCAGTTGCGCCAGCAGGGCGCGCAGCGCAGCGATCTGGGCGGTGGTGTACGGCTCGGTCATCTGCTGGTGATGCGAATCCCACCAGTGCGGGTAGCGTCCGAGGTTGACCAGTTCGATGCCGATCGAATTCGGGTTGTGGCCGCGCACGTGGTTCGCGACGTGGGTGCCGGGTACATAGCGGTAAATCGCACCGTCGCGGTCGATGTAGTAATGACCGCTGTTGCCGGTGCCGTTGTCGTACAGCGCCTTTTCACCGTATTCGCGGGCAGTGGCCAGATCCGGCAGCTCGGTGCAGTGGACCACCACCAGTTCGACCGCGCTGGCGGTACGCTCGGGCAGCTGGGGGACGTAGGGTAGCGGCTGGTCGTGGATGGTCAGTGGCATCGCCCAAGTCTCGCACGCAGCGAGGTCGGGCGGAAACGCCGCCTGTTACCATGCACGCCTTGGCTTTTCGAAGTTTTCCATGGAGACCGCCATGCGCGGCCAGATCATTCTTTCGCACGGCTCGGATTCCGGTCCGGATGCGACCAAGGTCAGTATGCTGGCCGCGCTGGCCGAATCACTGGGCTGGCGCACGCAGCGGCCGGATTACCGCAGCGACGATGCACGCGGCCATGCCGGCTCGGTGGCGCCGCGGATCGCCCGGCTGCGCGCCACCATCGAGGCGCTGGATGCGCCGCCGCTGCTGGTGGGTTCCAGCATGGGCGCATTCGTGTCCGGCTTGGCGTCGCTGGACGTGCCGGTGGCCGGGTTGCTGCTGCTGGCCACGCCCAGTGCGATCCCCGGTTATCCGCGTCCGTTCGACCTGCGCCGCGAAGTGCCGACCATGTTGATTCATGGCTGGCGGGACGACGTGTGCCCGCTGGCAGGCGTGCATGCGCTCGCAGCACAGCGCCGGCTGCCGTTGCTGGTACTGGACGACGACCATCGACTGGGTGCCAGCATGGATGTGATCACCGTACAGTTCCGGCAGATGCTCGATCGACTGGCGGCCGGCGCATGAGCCTGCTTTCATCGGGTTTGTTCTTTGCCACCTGCCCGAAGGGGCTGGAATACCTGCTCCGCGACGAGCTGATTGCGATCGGTGCCAGCGACGTGCGCGAGGCGCTGGCTGGCGCGCACTTTTCAGGCACACTGGAAACCGCGTATCGCGCCTGCCTGTGGTCGCGGCTGGCCAGCCGCATCCTGTTGCCGCTGGCCGAGTTCGATGCGGCCGACGACGACGCCTTGTATCGCGGCGTGCAGGAGATCGACTGGAGCCGGCATCTGGCCGCGCATGCGACCTTCGCGGTGGATGCCGGTACCGCGATGAGCAAGCTCACGCACAGCCAGTTCATCGGTCTGCGCGTGAAGGATGCAGTGGTCGACCAGTTCCGCCAGCGTGACGGCACGCGGCCCGGCATCGACACGGATGAGCCCGATATCCGCATCAATGTGCGCCTGCGTCGCGATCGCGCCACGTTGTCGCTGGACCTGGCCGGTTCGCCGCTGCATCGGCGCGGTTGGCGCGAGGTGCAGGGCGAGGCGCCGCTGAAGGAGAACCTCGCCGCGGCGATGCTGCTGCGTGCGCGCTGGCCGGAGGTATACGCCGCCGGCGGCGCGTTGCTGGATCCGATGTGCGGTTCCGGCACCTTGCTGATCGAAGGCGCGCTGATGGCGGCAGATGTGGCGCCAGGTTTGCGCCGCGAATATTTCGGTTTCCTCGGCTGGCAGCAGCATGACATTGCGCTGTGGCGCGGTCTGCTGGACGAGGCGAGACAGCGGGCCGAAACCGGCCTGCGCGGTCTGCGCAGCGTGTTCTTCGGCAGCGATGCCGATCCACGCATGGTGCAGACGGCCAAACGCAATGCGCAGGAGGCGGGCGTGGCCGGCTTCTTCACGCTGGACCGGCAGGACATGACGCACGCCGCGCCACCTGCGGGGGGCGATTACGGTTTGGTCATCACCAACCCGCCTTACGGCGAACGGCTCGGCGAGCGCGCCGAGATGCCGAAGCTGTATCGTGCGCTCGGTGACACGCTGCGCAACCGCTTCAGCGGCTGGCGTGCCGCCGTACTGGCCGGTGATGTGGAGCTGGGGCGCGCGATGCAATTGCACGCAGACAAGCGCTACGTGTTGTACAACGGTGCGCTGGAAACCGTGCTGCTGACGTTCGACCTGGGCAAGCGCGAAGAAGCTCCGCGCGAACCGAAGCCGCTGTCGGCCGGCGCACAGATGCTGAAGAACCGGCTGGAGAAGAACCTCAAGCACCTGCGCAAGCGGCTGACCCGCGAAGCCATCCATTGCTGGCGCGCCTATGACCAGGATCTGCCGGAGTACGCCGCCGCAATCGACGTCTACGGTGCGACGAACGGCGACGATCACCTGCACATCCAGGAATACCGTGCGCCGGCCGACGTACCTGCCGACATCGCGCGCCTGCGCCTGCGCGAGATTGCCCGTGTTGCCGGTGAAGTACTCGGCGTGCCGCGTGAACGCATCGCGATCAAGACGCGCGAGCGTGGCAAGGGCGGCTCCAAGTATGGCCAGCTCGATCAACGCAACGAGTTCATCGAGGTGGAAGAGGGTGGTCTGAAGTTCCTAGTCAACCTCACCGATTACCTCGACACCGGCTTGTTTCTTGATCACCGGCTGGTGCGTGCCAAGGTACGCGAGCTGGCGAAAGGTAAAAGCTTCCTCAACCTGTTCGCCTATACCGCCACCGCCAGCGTGCATGCGGCGGCGGGCGGCGCGGTGGAGACCACCAGCGTGGATCTGTCCGCCACATACCTGGAATGGGCTTCGCGCAATCTGGCACTGAACGGCTTCAGTGGCGCTCGTCACCGTCTGATGCAGTTCGATGCGCTGGACTTCCTGCAACGCGATCGCGGGCACTACGGGCTGATCTTTGTCGACCCACCGACATTCTCCAATTCCAAGCGTGCCGAGGATTTCGACGTGCAGCGCGATCACGTGAAGCTGCTCGATGCCTGCAATGAGCGGCTGACCCGCGACGGCGTGATCGTGTTCTCCAACAATTTTCGCCGTTTCAAGCTCGAACGCGCGGAACTGGAACAGCGTTATGAGATCGAGGACTGGACCGTGCCCAGCATCCCGTTCGACTTCGCCCGTCGCGCCGACATCCACGGCTGCTGGCTGCTGCGGCGGCGCAAACCTGACGCCGGCATTAACCCCTGGGATAGCGCCCGTATCAAAAAATGAACCCTTCAGTCCACATTAAGCGCGACAAGACGAGCATTGGCATCGTCTAAACGGAGACCAGTGTCATGAGCAAACGTTTCAGCAATGCGGGCAAGCTGGCAGTCATCAGTCTGGCAGTCGCGGCCGCGGTGGCAATGCCGCTCAGCGCGTCGGCTCGTGGCTGGGGTTACGGCTACCATGGCGGTTATCACGGTTATTACCACGGTGGCTACCGTGGTGGTTACTGGAGCGGTGGTCGCTGGATTGCCGGCGCACTCGTCACGGGTGCCGTGGTCGGACTGGTGGCCAACGCCCTCAGCCCGCCACCGGTGTATTACGCACCGCCGGTAGTCTATGCACAGCCGGGCGTGGTTTATGCCCAGCCTGGTGTGGTCTATCAGGACGGCCCGAGTCGCACGGTGATCTACAACAATCCGCCGCCGGGAAATTACGTCCGCGATGACGGTTACAGCAACTGAGTCTGCCTGATCGGTGATGCCAGAGAGCCCGGCGAAAGCCGGGCTCTCTCGTTTGCAGGCTGTCACGCCGTGAACGGCTGACTTCAGGTGACGTGCCATCAAACAGCCATCCTCGTATCACGGGATTTGAACGATGGGCACGGCATGCTGGCGGCCATGTTTCCGCACCATCCATGTCGCGCGACACTTCGAGCCGGGATCTCACGGATGACTACGCCGAGGTCGTCGTAATGACTGTTCGAGCGGTGCCCGGTCAGCTGCCGATCACGACGCGGTTCCGGCAGGTGCGCCAGCGGACTCTGGAGTTGTGCGCCGGTCTCAGTGCCGAGGATCTGCAGGTGCAGTCGATGCCGGATGCCAGCCCCGGCAAATGGCATCTGGCGCATACCAGCTGGTTCTTCGAGCAGTTCGTGCTCGGGCGCGATCCCGCCTACCAACCGCGCGATCCGGCATGGCATTACCTGTTCAATTCCTACTATCAGTCAATCGGGCCCATGCACGAGCGGCCGCAGCGCGGTCTGCTGTCACGTCCGTCGCTGGATGAGGTGCATGGTTACCGGCGCTATATCGACGATGCGGTGGGCGAATTGCTCGAACGCAGCGAGGACGCCGAACTGGCGACCCTGGTCGAGCTGGGCCTGCAGCACGAGCAGCAGCATCAGGAACTGCTGCTCACCGACATCAAGCATGCGTTCTGGTGCAATCCGTTGCAGCCGGTGTATCGCACGACTCCGGTTGTCACGGTGAATGCGAAAGCGCCGCCGCTGCGCTTTGTCGATGGCCACGATGGCATCGTCGAGATTGGCTACCGCGGTGAAGGCTTTGCGTTTGACAATGAGACACCGCGTCATCGCACCCTGTTGCAGCCGCATGCACTGGCCAACCGGCTGGTGACCAATGCGGAATACCTGGCCTTCGTGCGCGAAGGTGGTTACCGCGAGCCCGGCCTGTGGCTGTCCGACGGCTGGGCCACCGTGCAGCGCGAGAGCTGGCAGCATCCGCTCTACTGGCAGGCCGACCTGGCCAGCGAGTTCACCCTGGCTGGCGTGCGTGCGCTCGATCCGCATGAGCCGGTATGTCATCTGAGCTATTACGAGGCCGAGGCATTTGCCCGCTGGGCAGGCGTACGGCTGCCGACCGAAGCCGAATGGGAAACGGCGGCGCAGGGTGCCGGGATCGACGGCAATCTGCAGGACGAGCAGCGCTTCCAGCCGCGAGTCGCGCCAGATGGCGACGGCTTGCAGCAGCTGTATGGCGATGTGTGGGAGTGGACCGCCTCGCCGTATGTCAGCTATCCGGGCTTTCGCCCGTTGCCTGGTTCGCTGGGCGAATACAACGGCAAATTCATGTGCGGGCAATGGGTGTTGCGAGGTGGTTCCTGTGCCACTCCACGCAGCCATATCCGCGCCAGTTACCGCAATTTCTTTCCACCTCACGCCCGTTGGCAATTTGCCGGGCTACGACTGGGACAGGACCGATGAGCAGTGTGCAGCCTTGTGGCGTCAGCGACGACGACCGTCGGCCGCCGGTAAACGATTTGCTGGAAATCGCCCAGCGCGGACTGGCGCTCAAGCCCAAGCGGCTGCCGTCGTGGCTGTTCTACGACGAGCGCGGCTCGGCCCTGTTCGAGCGGATCTGCGAGCAGCCGGAGTACTACCTCACCCGCTGCGAAATTGCGCTGATGGACGAGCACGCGGAAAGCATCGCCGACACTCTCGGTAGTGACGTGCGTCTGGTCGAATACGGCAGTGGCAACGCACTCAAGACCCGCATGCTGTTGCAACACCTGCATGAGCCGGTGGCCTATGTGCCGGTGGAAATCTCGCCCGAGCCGTTGCGTCAGAGTGTCGTGCGGCTGGCCAGGGAATTTCCGCCGTTGCCGGTACAGCCGTTGTGCGCGGATTTCAGCAGGCCGTTGCGCCTGCCGATCCCGCCACGTGCGCCGCGCCGCACGGTGGTGTATTTCCCCGGCTCGACCATCGGCAACTTCGAGAATCGCGAGGCGGCGGCATTGCTGCGCAAGATGCGCAACGAGATGGGCGATGCAGGTGGCATCCTGATCGGGGTGGACCTGAAGAAGGACCACGCGCTGATCGAGGCTGCCTATAACGACCGTGCCGGGGTCACGGCGGAGTTCACGCTCAACATGCTGGCCCGGCTGAACCGCGAGATCGGCAGCAACTTCGAGCTGTCGGCGTTCGCCCATCGGGCGCATTACAACCGGATGGCCGGGCGCATCGAGACGCATATCGTCAGCCGGCGGGAGCAACAGGTGAAGCTTGGGCGCCTGAACGTGGCGTTCCGCGAGGACGAGGCCATGCTGGTCGAATACAGCTGCAAGTATTCGCTGGCCGATTTCGCCGCGTTGGCGGCCAGGGCCGGGTTGGCTGTGCTGCGCACATGGACCGACCCGGCGCAGATGTTCAGCCTGCAATATCTGGTGCGTGCCAGCACCGTGGCACGCTGAGTTCCTGCGTGTGCTTGTCGGGGCGCGTATCACGCGCCCCGGCAGAGTCGCTCACTTCACGCCGTATAGCTCCCGCACGTCGGACGTCAGCGCCGCCTGGCTGTCCTGTCGCGCGTAGAACATGTGGCCGCCGGGGTATTCCTTCACCTGCACCCGGGTCGGATCGCCCATCGCCGGCATCTGATCGACGATCAGCACCGAGGCCATGAACGGGCAGGACAGATCGTCCCAGCCATGGGCGATCAGCACGCGCAGGCCAGGATCGTTTGCCACCGCCTCGCGCAACTGCGATACCGAACCCTGGTTGGCATCGTCGTCTTCATGCCACAGCTTGTTCACTTCGTAGCTCAACGCGTTGTAGCGGCCTGCGTATTTCCAGCCCACCGTCTGCGTGACGAAGTTGACCATCGCACTGGTGGTCGGCGCGATGATGCCGTTGAGGATCGGGTCGCCGGTCTGCTGATGTGGCGCATACGGGAACGGGTCCCACGCCGTCACGTTGGAATCGTAGCGGCTGCCGAGCCGTCCTTCGGCACGATAGACCTCGCGGAGGTAGGCCTGGGTTTCCAGCCGGCCACCGGAGCGCTTCACGAACAGCGGATCGAGTCCGGTCAGATCGGTGACTTTCTTCACCACGCGGTCGGTGGCCTGGGGATCGGAGCGTCCACGCATCAGGTCAGCGGCATATTCGCCGCGTGTGTACTCGATGATCGGTGCCATCGCATCGGCGGTGAGCTTGTGCTCACGCTCCAGGTGCGCGGCTGCGATCGAGGGCAGGGTCTGCATCCACGGCAGCGGCGACACGTTCTCGTCGTCCGATGCGGCGGGGTCGAGATACGGCGACAGCAGCACCACACCACTCATCGCCACGCCAAGTTGAGTCTGCAGGTAGTCGGTGATGCGTGGACCACGGAAGCCGCCGTAGCTCTCGCCGACCAGGTACTTGCGCGAGGTCATGCGACCGTTCTTCACCAGCCAGTCGTAGACGATGCGCGAGAGATACTTGATGTCCGTGTCGGTGCTGTAGAACTGCTTGGTCGCCTCCTTGTCGTCCACCAGCGCGCGACTGAAACCGGTACCGATCGGGTCGATGAACACCAGGTCGGTGAAGCCCAGCCAGGTGCCGGGGTTGTCGTGCAAGGTCGCGGGGTCGGACGGGTTGTCGCCCTCGACGCCGAAGTTCACCTTCTTCGGCCCGATCGCGCCGAGGTTCAGATACACCGACGAGGCGCCCGGACCACCATTGAGCGCGAATGTCACCGGACGATCCTTGCCGGGCATCGTGTAGGCCGTGAACACCACTTCGCCAATGGTGGTGCCCTTCTCGTCGAGCACCGGCAGCGAACCCACGGTGACGGTGTATTTGAGTGTCTTGCCAGCCACCGTGGCGGATTGCGTCACGTGCGCGTCGGCCGGGAACGGCGGCAGGTGGAAACCATTGCTGCTGGCCGCATCCTGCGTCGGCGGCGGCTTGTGGGAATCGGCCGCCAGTAGCGATGTATTGAATCCGGCCAGCACCATGGCTGCCAGCAGGGCCGTTTGCAGGGACTTGCGCACGGATATTTCCTCGTGGGTGAAAGATCCAAGCGTAGCGGGCCGCGATGCGGCCGGAGTGTGCACAAAGGCATGGGTGAAGGCGGCTCAGGGCCCTGCAAGCGCCGTCTGGATGAATTGCTGCAGCTGTGCCGCGTTGAGCGCGCCGGACTGTCGCGCAATCTCGTGTCCCTGACGAAACAGGATCAAGGTGGGGATGCTGCGGATGCCGAAGCGTTGGGCCAGCTGCGGCTGTGCCTCGGTGTCGAGCTTGGCCAGCCGCAGGCGAGGTTCGAACTGGCGTGCGGCCTGCACGAACACTGGTGCGAAGCCGACGCATGGCCCGCACCATGGTGCCCAGAAATCCACCAGCACCGGCAGGTCGCCACGCCCGGCAACGGCGTCGAAGTTCGCGGTCGTCAAGTCGACCGGGTGCCCGTCAAACAAGGCCTGCCTGCATCGGCCGCAATTCGGTTGCTCGCCCACGCGCGCGGTAGGCACGCGATTGAGCGCGCCGCAATGCGGACAGGGGATCGTCAGTACTGTACTCATGGCAGACTCCGGCATGGGCAGGTATTCCGCGCCATGGTCGGCAAGATGGCGGCGGCCTTGCGCCAACCCAAGCCATCGACCAGTGCCGCGGCGGATGAGCATGAAGAGACCTTTGCCTGATGTCAGCCAGTCCACACCCCGGCTGCTGTTGCGTGGCCTGGTTGTACTCGGAATGTGCTGGACCTTGCCAAACAGCCTGCTCGGGTTGCTGGCCGGGATCATCGGCTGCGCATTCGGCGCGCGCATGCACTGGCAGGGGGCCGAGCTGGCTGTAGTGGTGCGCTGCTGGCCGTGGCCATGGGGAACAGGCGGTGCGCTGACGCTCGGCAATGTGATCCTGCATACGGGCGAGCGGCTGGATACGCTCTGCTTCACCTATGCGCATCGTGCCGGTTACGACGTCGAGCCACCAGTGTCGCTGGCCGATCATGAGCGCGCGCATGTGCATCAGTACATGCTGCTCGGGCCGTTGTTCCTGCCGCTGTACATGCTGTGCGGCGGCGTCAGTGTGCGCAATCCGTTTGAGCGTGCAGCGGATCGCTACGCGCAGAGTGGACGGGGCTGGTGGCCATGGACCAGCCACGAATGACTGCCTGATATCGTACTTGCACCGATCGCGACGAAGCTCCAATTGCAAAACGCCGCGGGTTGGCGCGGCGTTTTGCTGAAGGTGCCCGGACAAGTGCAGTCAGTTGCCGTTCTTGCTCTTGTCGTCAGGCGCCGGTCGGGTCTGCGGTTTGGGACGATTACCCTGCCCCTGCGGCGGACGATTGCCTTGTCCGGGTTGTGGGCGATTACCCTGTCCCGGTTGAGGACGATTGCCCTGGGCCGGTGGCGGCTTTTGTCCCTGGGCTGGGTTTCCGGTGCCCGGCCGCGACGGCGGCCTGTTGCCATTGCCCGGCTGCGGGCGAGGTGGCGGCTTGTTGCCATTGCCCGGTTGTGGGCGAGGTGGCGGCCTGTTGCCATTACCCGGCTGCGGGCGAGGTGGTGGCCTGTTCCCATGACCTGGCTGCGGCCGCGGCGGCGGGCGATGTATCGGCCGCGGTGGCGGACGACTGATGATCGGACGGCGGTACCAGTAATTGCGCTGCCGATAGAACGGACGATTGCTGTAGTAGTTGCCCCAGTAGGTACCGATCACGAAGCTCACGATCGGGATGCCGATGTTCGCGCCGTACTCCTGCACGATCACCGGTTGATTTTGATATTGGTACTGGATGTACGTACCGGCTACCCAGCCGCGGGTGCCCATGGTGATCACATCGCACCACTCCCAACCCTCGGTGCAGCCCTGGATATTGACCGCGGTGCCGGCAGGAACCGTGGTGATGAGCGGATAGCTCGGATCAGGACCCGCGCGCAGATTGAGGTTGCCGGTGACGAAGCCATCCGCAGCTTGTGCCAAGGCAGGTACGGCCAGTGCGAGTGAAGCAAGAACAAGCCAGGCTAGACGTTTCATCGATGACATCTCCTGTGTTGCCGTCTGGCAACAAGCGTTCCCGGGTTCGCGTTCCATCAGGTGCTGAAAGGCCTGGCTACTCTGGACCGGTTGTGGTGGTGGCGCAAGCCTTGTCAGCCTGGCTGGGCCTTCTTGTGTGACCTGATGTGGATGCGCTGCCAGACATGGATCGGCAATCCGGCGACCAGCAGCACCAGTCCCCACCACAGGGACTCCGTGCCGGTACCGACCAGCGCCCACAGGCTGTACAGCAAGGCGCCCGCGGCAACCAGCTTACGCCATCCATGCGCATGCGCCGAGGCATCGATGCGCCACCATGCCAGCACGCTGATCACATACGGCAGCAGGCAGGTCGCGGTGGACAACAGGATCGAAAAGGTGAACAGCGCGACCAGGCTGCGACTGTAGTTGGCGGCAATCAGTGCGCTGGCCAGCACGCTGCTGAGCAGCAGGCCGAAACGTGGCGTGCCGTGATGATCCACTTGCGCGAACGCTGCAGGAAACACCCGATCCTGTGCTGCCGCCAGTGGTGTCTGCGCCTGCAGCAGCACCCAGCCGTTGAGTGCGCCGAAGCAGGAGACCGTGGCGACCACGCCGACGCCGACGCCGGCCAGCGGTCCCCATAATCGGCTTGCTGCCTCGGCCATCGGCGCCGCTGAATTGCGCAGCATGTCGATCGGCAACAGGCCGATCACCACGGTGCAGGCAAGCATGGTGGTGCTACCGGCAATCAGCATGCCGATCACGGTGGCGCGCGGCACCGTGCGTTCGGGATCGCGCACCACGCCGGTCGGAACCGTGGCCGATTCCAGCCCGAGCAGTGCCCACAGCGTCAATGCCGCCACGGCGGTGGTGACCTGGAGCAGAGGCTGGCCGCTGGGGTTGAACGGTCGATAGGCGTCGAGATGGACCCAGCCCAGCCCGACCACGCCGAACAGCAGCAGCGGCACCAGCTTGAGCACGGTGGCGACGAACTGCATGCGCGCGGCCTCGCGTATGCCGGCCAGGTTCACCACGGTGCAGAACCATAGCGCTCCCAGCGCACAGGCGGCACCACGCCATGGTGTCGCGGTGGCCTCCGGCCACACCGCGCCGAGACTGCCGGCAAATGCCACGGCGATCGCCGCGTTAGCCGTCCATACGCTGACCCAGTAGCTCCACGCCGCCACGAAACCGATGCCGTCGCCGAATGCCTTGCGCGCATAGCCATAACCGCCACCATGGTTACGCATCGCCTGCGCCAGCCATGCGTAGACGAGTGCCAGCAACAAGGCGCCGCCCAGGGTGAATGCCCAGCCGAGCACGCTTGCCGCACCATATGGCGCCAACGCGGCCGGCAGCAGGAACACGCCGGAGCCGATCATGTTGCCAACCACCAGCGCGATCAGCGTCCACAGGCCGAGTACGCGAGTGTCGTGACTCATGGGGATACGCGAGCGGTGCGGTAGGTACGGCGCAATAGTTCGTGGAAGTGGTGCACGGCGTTCTCGCGCAACGGATTCAGCCGGCCGGCCTCGTAGGAGCCGGAGGCGAGGCCGCGCTGGACGTCCTCGCAGATCGTGACGTCCTCGTCCTGTACTTCGTCGCTGAACGCGATGTCCTTCGCGCGCCGCGCCAGCGCCTCGGGGCTGGCCGCGGGAGCGTAGTAAAAATCGAATTCGACGCGGCAGCGATCAACACCCAGCGGCAGCACGCGATTGGTCTGCAGGCGGCCGGGCAGGATGTTGAGCATCGCGTTGGGATACAGGAAGTAGTACAGCGCCTCGCCGCTGCCGTACAGGTCGTCACCGCTGTCCAGCGGGCTGAACTGGAACGAATACCATTGCGCCGTCTCGGTGATGTAGCTGCGATAGTCGAGCACGCTGTTGAGGCCCGGATGGATGTGCGGGACGTGGTAGCCCTCCAGATAGTTGTCGACGTAGACCTTCCAGTTGCAGGCGACTTCCCAGCTGGCGCGGTGATGGAATTCGAAGCCGGCCAGCGAGCGGTCAGGGCCGAGCCGTGCATCGATGCCGGCGACGAACTCGTCGAACGGCGGAGCCTCGCCGGTGGCGACGAACACCAGTCCCTGCCAGACCTGCACGCGCACTTCAGGCAGGCGGATGGTGGCCGGATCGAAGTGCGGCGTGCGGCCCATCTCCGGCGCACCGCGCAGCACGCCATCCAGCCCGTAGGTCCAGCCGTGGTAACGGCAGCGCAATGCGGTAGCGCCACGGCCGTCGCAACTGGCGATCGGGCCGGCGCGATGCCGGCACACGTTGTGGAACGCGCGGATCGTGGTGGCATCGCTGCGCACGATCAGCAGCGGCAGGCCGGCGATCGCCGTTACCACATGATCGCCCACGCCGCTCAGCTGTGATTGGTGGCAGACCAGCTGCCAGCTCTGCGCGAACACCGCAGCAGCATCCAGCGCTGGCATGCGCGGGTCGGTGTAGTAGCGAGCTGGCAGCGCCAGTGCATGGTCGAGCGGCTGCGCGGCAAGCACGCCGGGAGAGAACAGATCGGTAGAAGGCAGATCAGCCATGGCCACGCGCCGGTCGGATGCGATGCCACAGTATTGACCGCCGGGCGTGCCGCGGAAAGGGCTTCGCTGGCGGGCGGCTGCTAGTGCACGCTCACCAGTTCGATATCGAAGACCAGCGAGGCATTCGGTGGCACCACCTTGCCGACACTGCGTCCGCCGTAGCCGAGCTTCGGCGGGATCAGCAAGGTGCGCTTGCCGCCTGCGCGCATGCCCTTGATGCCGCGTTCCCAGCCAGGAATGACCTTGCCCTCGCCCAGAGTGAAAGTGATGGTCTGGCCGTGGTCGTAGGAGCTGTCGATTTTCGCGCCATGGTGATCCTTCGCGTTTTCGTCGTACAGCCAGCCGGTGTAATTGAGCTCAACTTGTGCGTCGTTGCGGGCGATTGCGCCGGTACCTACCTGTCGGTCGATCACGACAAGCCCGGAGGGTCCATCGGCGGCGCTGACAGGGAGTACTGCAATGGCGGTCAGCAGCATGCTGGCGGTCAACAACCATGATCGGTGCATGCGGGGATTTCCGGTGACAGGCAAGCCGCCAGTGTAAAACGACGCGGCGGGATGAACAGGGTTCACCCCGCCGCGCCATCATCGCGTGATCCGGCGATCAGTGATTGTCGTGATCGTCCTTGTGCTCGGCTGGCTTGGCGTTGCCATTGGCTGGCCGCGCCGGCTGGCCATGGGCGGGAGCAGCCGGACGGTTTCCATTGAATTGCGGCCGGCCGTTCTGGGCCGGCTGGGCATAGTTGGCTGCTGGCGCACGATTGCCGTACTCCTGCGGTCGGCCATGCTCAACCGGTTGAACCGGACGTGCCGGTCCGACAGCCTCCGGGTGACCCGGCTGTGAGCCATGGTACTGCCGGTTGTCCGGGCCGCCGCCACGGATCGGTCCACGGTAAAACTCGTGCCGCGGCGGCGGTGGTCGGCTCATGATGGGGCGGCGGTACCATTGCTCGCGTTCGCCATAGAACGGCCGCCCGCGGTAGTAATTGTCCCAGTACAGGCCAATCGAAAAGGCGACGATGGGAACGCCGATCTCTGCGCCATAGTCGGACAACAGCACCGGCTGATCCTGGTACTCGTACTGGATGAAGTTGCCGGCGATCCAGCCACGATTGCCGTCGTTGGCGTTGATCACGTCACACCATTCCCAGCCCGAGGTGCAGCCTTGCACGCTGACTCCCGTGCCTGCAGGAAGCTGGTCGACGAGCGGGTAGCTCGGATCAGGGCCTGCGCGCAAGTTGACGTTGCCGGTGACATAGCCGTCCTGCGCGTATGCCAGTGCGGAGAAGGCCAGTGAAAGTGACGCCACAGACAGTGATGCAAGGGCAAAACGGGTGAGGCGTTTCATGCGGACGATCTCCGACGGGTGGGTGTCGGCGACAGTATATGCGCGCGCGAGCACGGCGATATCCGGAGCCATCCATGTCCGGGTTATGTCCGGTACATGCCCGATATATCGCCGGTACAGCTCAGCTTGTCGTCCGCGCCACGAAGCGCAACGCCACCGAGTTCATGCAGTAGCGCAGGCCGGTCGGTTGCGGGCCATCGTCGAAGACATGACCGAGGTGGCTGTCGCATCCGGCACAGCTGATCGCGGTGCGATCCATGCCGAAGCTGTCGTCCCGGTGCTGGATCAGATTGCGCGCGGCAATGGGTTGCCAGAAGCTGGGCCAGCCGGTGCCGGAATCGAATTCGGTGGCTGCGTCGTACAACGCGGTGGCGCAGGCGGCGCAGCGGAACAGGCCGGCATGGGCAGGCTTCTCATGGTCGCCGCTGAAGGCCCGTTCGGTACCATCGCGGCGCATCACGTCGAACGCTGCCGGCGACAGCCGCTGCCGCCACTGCGCATCGGTCAGCACCAGCTTCGGGACCTGGCGTGGGCCGAGGTCGCGGCCGTTGTCGGCAAAGATTTCCAGCAGCACGCTGCCGGGCTTGCCGACCGGCGTGTTGTCGGCGGCGAACAGGCGTGGCATGACCAGCCCCCCACCAGCCACCAGCAGCGCGCCGCCCGAGAGTGCAGCGCGCAGGAAGCGGCGGCGATCCATCGCAAGGGTTTCATCGATGCGTGACATGGCAACCTCCGTGATTGTGTTTCTGTAGGAGCGACTTCAGTCGCGATGCTTTATGCGCCATTCGAGAAGAGCGATCGCGACTGAAGTCGCTCCTGCAAGAGCCGGGTTTCGAATCAGCCGAACGTGAAGGCGTACGCCTGCACACCAGGGTCAAGGAAGGTGATCTCGAACAGCCGCTCACCGCTGCCGCTGGCCTGGCGCACCAACTGGTACAGGCGCTGTGCGCTGACCGTGCCGTTGCCGTCGGCATCGGTATCCATGCCGTGATCGGCACCGGGTACCTTGCCGTCGATGGTGACGCGGAAGCGGACTGGCTTGCCGTCGTTGGCGGGGCCGAGCACCAGGTGCAGATCGCGGCCGCGGAAACGGTAGACGATGGCGCCACCGGCCTGGTCGAGCTGGGCGCTTTCGCCGTGCACGTTCCAGTGGCCGTCCAGCGACCAGTGGTCCGCGGCGAGCGAGTCGGGCGCGCGGTAATCCGCGGCATCGTCATGCGCCACCCGGCCACCGACGAAGTTCTGCGCACGGGCATAGCCGACGTAGGTTTCCGGCGAGCGGGTGGGATCGTTCGAGGCGGCGGCCTCGACGCCATGATGGTCGTCGCTGACGTAACCGCCGGGTAGATCCTTCTGGCCCGCCGCGGTCAGCAACTGGCGAATCACATCCTCGCTTTCCTGGTAGCCGCCTTCGCCGAAGTGGTGATGGCGGATCTGTCCCTGCGCATCGATGAAGTAATGCGCGGGCCAGTACTCGTTGTGGAAGCCCTGCCAGATCGCGTAGTCGTTATCCAGCGCGACCGGGTAATCGACGCTCAAGTCTTTCACCGCCTTGGTCACGTTGGCCGGATCCTTCTCGAACGCGAACTCCGGCGCATGCACGCCGATCACCACCAGGCCGTGATCCTTGTACTTGTCGGCCCAGCCGCGCACATACGGCAGCGAGCGGATGCAGTTGATGCAGGAGTAGGTCCAGAAGTCGACCAGCACCACCTTGCCGCGCAGTGACTCGGTGGTCAGCGGCGGGCTATTTAGCCATTGCGTGGCGCCGGCCAGCGACGGCATGTCGCCTTCCACCGGCAGCGGTGCGCCGGCTTTCAACACGGGTTCGGGCGCCGGTGCCGGGCGCACCGCGTTGATCAGCTTCTGCTCGATGCCGCCGGTGCTGGCCAGCGAGACGCGGGTGAGCAGGCCGGTATCCAGCCCCAGCGCGATCGCGGCGACGCCGCACAGCACCAAGACGCCGAGTGCACGGCGGACCCATTCGCCGGCGCCGAGCGAGCGCTTCATCAAGCCGAAGACCTTGCCGCCGATCAGGAGTGCCAGGCCGAGCGAGGTCGCCGCGCCCCCGGCATAGGTGAGCAGCAGCAAGGTGGTCTGCACGCTGGCGCCGTTCAACGCCGCGCCAGTCAACAGCAGACCGAGGATCGGCCCCGCGCATGGTGCCCATAGCAAGCCGGTGGCCACGCCGAGACCGGCGGCGCCCCAGATCGAGTCGCCATCGCCGGCCGAGCGCTGCGACAGCCGGTTGCCCAGAGCCACGAACGGGCGGCTGATCCACTCGGCCAGATGAGTTGACAACAGGGTCAGGCCGAGGAAGGCCAGCACCACCATCGCCACGTAGCGACCGTACTGGTTCGCATGCACCGCCCAGCCACCACCGAGGGCAGCCAGCGTGGCCACCGCAGAGAACGTGATCGCCATGCCCAGCAGCATCGGCAGCCCGTTGCGCATGAACGGCCGGTCGGAGCGGGCGAACACGAATGGCAGCACCGGCAGGATGCATGGGCTGAGGATGGTCAGTACGCCGCCGAGGTAGGCGAGGATCAACACGAGCATGGAAGCGTCATCCGTGGGAGGTTGTCTGGTTATTCGCCGGCAGGCTCGCGGCGGTTACCTGCAGGTACGAGGTAACGCCGGCCGCAGATGCAGCGAAGACCCGATAGACGTTCCGTCGTGGACCGAGCATGTCGCAAACCTTGACCGCCACCGGCTTCATGGGTCTAGATAGTGGACTTTCCCGTGGGATGAGTCTCGTCCGGACCGTGCCAGTCGAATCCGCCGCCGCCAGCATCAGCGAAACGCCCGACCAGCGTCGGGCGGCGTGGATGGCTGCCGCGCAGGCGGGCGATCGGCGTGCCTACGAGAAGCTGCTGGCCGATTCGGTGGCCTTGATCCGTGCAGCAGCACGCCGGCAGGGTGTGGCGCAGGATCATCTGGATGACGTGGTGCAGGAAACCCTGATCACCGTGCATCGCGTACGTCACACCTATGATCCAACCCGCTCCTATGATGCGTGGCTCACCGCGATCGCCAACCGCCGGGCGATCGACGCATTGCGCAGTCGCGGTCGTCGCGACAGTCGCGAGTTGCATGACGAATTCGCGCTCGACAGTCACCCCGACACCGACGATGCCAGTGCCGCCACCGAAAGCGGCCAACGCGCGCAACGTCTGCGCGAGGCGATCGCCGAATTGCCGCCGGGCCAGCGTGAGGCAGTCGAGCAGCTGGGTCTGCGCGAACGTTCGTTGAGCGAGGCAGCCGAAATCACCGGACGCAACACTGGCGCACTGAAAGTGAACCTGCATCGCGCGCTGAAGGCGCTGCGCGAACGTTTCCATGGAGAATCTTGAACACCATGTCCGACCCGCGATCGCATGAGGCATTGATCGACCAGCTCGGCACCGAGCTGGTGCCGGTGCGTCGTCTGTTGCCGCCATGGCTTCGCACCGCCGGCTGGCTGCTGGCGGTGGTGGCGATCGCAGTCGTGCTGCTGATGCATTACGGCGCGGATCCGATGTTGCGGCGCTGGGCGGGCACACCGGATCTCGGTTGGGCCGGCATGGGAGCGGTGATCACCGCGATCACCGCGGCCTGGGCTGCCTTTGCCTTGGGCGTGCCGGGGCAGCGTGCAGCCTGGGCGTGGCTGCCGCTGCCAGGTGCCTTGCTGTGGATCGGCGCCAGCGGTATGGGCTGCCTGCGCACGTGGATTGCTCCGGGTACGCATATCGCCAGCATGCATCAGTCCGCCGATTGCCTGGTCTTCATCATCAGCTTCTCGATCCCGCTGTCTGCGTTGCTGATCGTGCTACTGCGACGCGCCTGTCCGCTGCGGCCGGTGCTCACCGCCGTGATGATCGGGCTGGCCAGCGCGGCGGCTTCGGCCAGCCTGCTGGAGATCTGCCATGCATACGATGCCGCTGCGACCGATCTGCTGACGCACGCACTGGCCGTGGCGGTAGTGGTGGGTGTCAATGCGGCGATGGGTGGTCGGCTTCTTTCGAAGGCCTGATCCAGGGCGCCTCGATGTGTAGGAGCGGCTTCAGCCGCGATGGTCTTCGGGATCGACCAGCATCAAATCAAGAACATCGCGGCTGAGGCCGCTCCTGCAGGGATTTCGTCAATCGCGGAAATTGTCGAACTGCAGCGGCAGCTCGACCTCCGCCTTGCGCAGCACCGCCATCGCATCCTGCAGGTCATCGCGCTTCTTGCCACTGACGCGCAGCTTGTCGCCGTTGATCTGCGCCTCGACCTTGAGCTTGGCGGCCTTCAACGAAGCGACCAGCTTCTTCGCGATCGGCTGCTCGATGCCCTGCTTGACGGTGATCTTCTGCCGCGAACCACCCAGGTTGGTTTCCGGGTCGCCAACGTCCAGTGCACGAATGTCGATTTTCCTTGCTGCAAGGCGGCCACGCAGGATGTCCAGCATCTGCTGCAGCTGAAATTCGCTGGGGGCGCTCTGCGTGATCACGAATTCGTCCAGCACATACTTCGCATCCACACCCTTGAAATCGAAGCGCGTGGTCAGCTCGCGGTTAGCCTGATCGACCGCATTGGTCAGTTCGTGCTTGTCGACTTCGGAGATCACGTCAAAGGAAGGCATGGCGGTGGCTCGATGGAAGGCGGAGCGGCAAGTGTAAGCGATGCATCTGGGCAATAATGCGCAGTCTATGCGGCGCGAGGACGCGAATTCGTGAAAATGGATGTGCTGATCATCGGCGCCGGCGCCGCCGGGCTGATGTGTGCGATTGCCGCCGGCCAACGCGGTCGCCGCGTGCTGCTGGTCGATCACGCCAACAAGGTCGGCAAGAAGATCCTGATGTCCGGCGGCGGGCGCTGCAATTTCACCAATACCGGCACGACCCCGGCGAACTATCTCTCGGCAAACCCGCATTTCGCCAAGTCCGCGCTCGCGCGCTACACCCCGGCCGATTTCATTGCGCTGGTCGAGAAGCATCGCATCGCCTATCACGAGAAGGAGCTGGGCCAGCTGTTCTGCGACGACTCGTCCAAGCAGATCGTGCGCATGCTGCTGGACGAATGCGCCGCCGCTGGCGTCACGGTGGAAGCGAGCTGCGGCGTGCAGCGCGTGCGCAAGACGCCGGAAGGTTTCAGCGTGCTTACCGCGCGCGGCGAGGTGCATGCCGAATCACTGGTGGTGGCCAGTGGCGGCCTGTCGATCCCCAGCATGGGCGCCAGCGGCTTCGGTTACCAGCTCGCGCGGCAGTTCGGTCATGACGTACTGCCAACGCGCGCAGGCCTAGTGCCGCTGACGCTGAGCGGCAAGCATCAGGAGCATTACCAGGATCTGGCTGGTGTCGCGTTGTCTGCGGTGGAAACGCGCATGGGCAAGCAGGGTTTTCGTGCCGGTTTGCTGTTCACCCATCGCGGCATCAGCGGGCCATCGATCCTGCAGATTTCCTCGTACTGGCAACCGGGCGACGACCTGCGTATCGATCTGCTGCCTGATCAGGTCGCGGGCGTCTGGTTGGTCGAACAGCGCGGCGCACGGTCACTGGCCGAGCTGAAGACCGTGCTCGGCGAGGTGCTTCCGAAACGGCTGGCACAACGATTGTGCGAGCAGTGGTTTGGCAATCGACCCATGCGCCAGTACCGCGAAGCCGAATTGATGCAGATCGGTGACCAGCTCAACGCATGGCCGATCACCGCCAGCGGCACCGAGGGCTATCGCACTGCCGAAGTGACGCTGGGTGGCGTCGATACCGACGGTCTGTCCTCCAGCACCATGCAGTCGAAGCTGGTGTCTGGCCTGTATTTCATTGGCGAGGTGGTCGATGTCACCGGCTGGCTCGGCGGCTACAACTTCCAGTGGGCGTGGGCTTCGGGGCAGGCGGCAGGTGCAATGGCTTGATGGGCTGCGCCCCTGGTTGTTCGCAGACGCTTCGCGTGCCCTGAACGCACAGGATGTTCCACTGCGGCATCGTTGAGATGAGGAAGCCTTCATGAAAGTCGGATTTATCGGGCTGGGCGCCATGGGTAGCGCCATGGCCAGCAATCTGGTTGCGGCCGGTCACACAGTGACAGTGTGGAACCGTTCCGAAGCAGCCATGGAACCGCTGGCCTCGCTCGGTGCGAAGACGGCGCGTACGGCTGATCGTGCCGCGCAGGGTGAGGTGCTGTGCAGCATGCTTGCGAACGATCAGGCTGTGCGCGAGGTGTTCCTCGACGGCGGCCTGCTCGATGCGATGGATCGCGACATGGTGCATGTGAATCACGCGACGATTTCGGTGGCGCTGGCGAGGCAGCTTGCCGAGGAACACGCGAAACGCGGGTTGCAATATGTCGCTGCGCCGGTGTTTGGTCGCCCGGATATGGCGGCCGCGGCGAAGCTGAATATCCTCGTGGCCGGCCAACCGGAGGCCATCGAACGCGTGCGGCCGTTGCTGGAAGCGATGGGCAGCAAGCTGTGGCCATTGGGCGAGTCGCCGGAACGCGCCAACGTGGCGAAGATCGCCGGCAACTTCATGCTGGCCGCGGCGATCGAGAGCATGGCCGAGGCGACCGCATTGACCCGTGCACACGGTGTCAGTGCCGCGGATTTCCTGGAGGTGATGGTGAACACCCTCTTCGCTGCGCCGGCCTATCAGGGTTACGGCAAGCTGATCGCCGAGCAGCGCTTCAAGCCGGCAGGATTCACGCTGCCGTTGGGTCTCAAGGACGTGGAGCTGGCACTGACCGCAGGTTCGGCGGCACGCGTACCGCTGCCATTCGCTGGTGTACTGCGTGACAGTCTGCTGGAGGCTCTGGCTGCCGGCGATGCCGAACTCGACTGGTCGGCACTGGCCTTGGTAGCGGCGCGACGTGCGCATCTGGATGAGCGCAAACAGGGCTGACAAGGACGAGGTCGTCATCCCCTTGGCATTACTCGCGCGGCAGCCAGTCGAGCGGTCCGCTCACTACGGTGTGGCTGCGGCCACCGACCCAGATCGCGCTGCCATCGATGCGCACGATCAAACGCGCATCGTGACCGATCTCGCGACCCTGGCTGACGCAGTAACCGCGTGCCAGCGTGCCCTGCGGCTCGGCGTGCACGAGATACGCAGCGATCAGGCCGTTGGCGGCGCCGGAGGCAGGATCCTCGACGATGCCGACGCCGGCCGGGAAAGCACGCACGACGAGCTGATAGTCCGGATCACGAGCTCGCGTGAATGCACACAGGCCCATGCTGTCGCTGGCCTGCGCCAGTGCGGCGATCGCGGCATGATCGGGTTGCCAACCGCGCAGGCTGGCCTCGTCGGCAACCTCGGCCAGCCACCAGCGCCGGCCGCCATCGACGAGTGCTGGCGGCAGTACACCGGGTTCGATGCCGGCAAGTGCCGCTGACAGCAGCGGGTGCGCCGCATGGCCCGTTTCCAATACGCGTTCGCCGGGTGATTTCAGCAGCAGATCGCGACTGGCGCCGCTGCCTTCAACCCGGATCGGCAACACACCGGCTCCGCATTCCTGCCACAGCAGGCCATCGCGTGGCTCGGCCAGCCCGCATTCCAGTGCCGCATGTGCACTGCCGATGCTGGGATGCCCGGCAAACGGGATTTCCTTGTGCGGAGTGAAGATCCGCACGCGGTAGCTGGCTTTCGGGTCGGTCGGCGGCAACAGGAAGGTGGTTTCGACCAGTGCAGTCCAGCGTGCGAAACGCTGCATCGCAGCGTCACTCCAGTCATCCGCACCGATGACCACGCCGAGATGGTTGCCACCGCCGAGGGTGGCGGCGAAGACGTCCAGATGCAGATAACGAAGCAAGGTCATGATTCCGTGACACAGCAGCAAGCTGCGTAAAGCGGCGGATGATAGTCCTGCAGCGGTGCTCCGGGCAGTGATTTTTCGAAATATCGGCGCCGGACCGTGGCATAAGCACCTATCAAGCGGGGCGGCGCCAGCGGAAAGTCGACAAGCGCCGGCAGGGGCGCCAAGATGCCGAACCTTGTCCACCTGCTGCGGATGCGTTCATGCTGATCACCCTGGCCATCATCGCCATCACCTGCATCGTCTCGTTCATGGCCTTCAACAACACCCGGCTGATGAACGACCTGATCCTGTGGCCACCGGCGATCACCCGTCAGCGCGAATACCACCGGCTGGTGACCTACGGGCTGGTGCATGCGGACTTCAACCACCTGCTGTTCAACATGATCACGCTGTTCTTCTTCGGGCGGGCGATGGAGGGATTCATCAACGATCGCCTGGGTATGCTCGGTTTCGCGCTGTTCTATATCGGCGGCCTGGTGGTATCGATCCTGCCGACCTACTTGAAGAACCGCGGCAACCCGAACTACCGCAGTCTCGGTGCCTCTGGCGCGGTGTCGGCCGTGCTGTTCGCCTACATCCTGCTGGCGCCGTGGTCGCGGATCATCGTGCTTGTGATACCGATGCCGGCGATCGTCTATGCAGTGCTGTACACCGGTTACTCGATCTACATGGACCGGCGTGGGCAGGGCAATGTGAATCACAGTGCGCATCTGTGGGGTGCAGCTTATGGTGTGATCTTCATGTTGCTGGTGGACCCGCGTGTGCTGCCGTATTTCCTCAACGCGCTGATGCGGCCAAGCTTTCGATAAACGAGGTTCAAGATGAACATGAGCGGACGCTCATGACGGAGACATCACGCCGTCGATGATGATCTGTGGCATCGGGGCGAGCATACTGGCCTCGGTACCATTGATCACCGCAGGAGAACGAACGCATGGCTATGACCCGCAAGTCAGCTGCGAAGAAGTCCGCGGCAAAGAAGGCTCCCGCCAAAAAGACCACCACGAAGAAAGCATCTGCGAAGAAGGCAGCCGCGCGTGACGTGGCCAAGACGGCACCCCGCAAGCAGGTTGCGAAGAAGGTTGCCGTCAAAAAATCAGCGACGAAGAAACCAGCGCTGAAGAAACCGCTCGCAAGGAAAGCTGTCGCCAGGAAGGTCGCTGCGAAGAAAGTGCCAGCGAAGAAAGTATCTGCAAAGAAAATCGCGACCCGGAAGCCGGCAGCGAAGAAAGCCATCGCCAGGAAGACCAGCGGCCGCAAGATCGCCACAAAGAAGGTGGCTGCGAAAAAACCGGTCGCTCGAAAGGTTGCCAAGCGCCCGGTCAGCAGAGCCGTCGCCAAACCGGTGGCCCCTGCGAAAAGGCCGACTCTGCGCAGGCGTCCGGTGGTCGAGGCGCCGATCAAGCACATCAGTCCGGAAGAAGCGGTAGCGCATATCCAGGCACTCCTCGAGGCCAAGCAGGAGCGGGTGCGGCAAGGACCGAGCTGGCCAGGTGCCAATTCAACACATCCGGACTCGAATGGTGCAGAAATACACCGTTCCGCACCCGCTGATGCAGCCCTTGAGCGAGGCGATGGTCGCGTGCTCGCCCCACAACGCGGTGAACAGAGCAAACGCAAGGACTGAGTCATGGGGTGGTCCATCCGCGGCACATGGCTGGCAGGTAAATGCCGGTCAGCCACGTGCTGAAAACTCAGTACGCATTCAAGCACTACGTCCCAGAATGGTGCCGTCACTCCAGAGGGAGACGGATCATGAAACGCCTGTTGGCTGGTCTTGCACTGATTGCCGCTGCGGCGACGCTGTCAGGTTGTTACTACGATCCGGGCTACGTGCGCGCCACCGGTTACAACGGCGTCTATTACACCCAGAATGCATACGTGACGCCGGGCTACTACTACGGTGGCTACTACGGTTACTACAACGGCTATTACGGATGCTGTTACGCACCCGGCGTGAACCTCTGGTATGGCGGCCCGGGTTATGGCTATTACCGTGGCGGTTATGGTTACCGGGGTTACCGTGGTCCGGCTGGTCACTGGCAAGGTGCGGCGCGTGGCGCGGCCCGCGGCAGTGTCTCCCATGGCAGCGGGCACGGTGGCAATCACAACGGCCACTAGGCAGGCCTGACGCTTCAGGCACAATCGCGGCATGCCCCGATTTCGATTCGTGCCGCAATCCATCAGCTTTCCAAGGCTCATCGTCATAGCGACGGTGGGCCTTGTGCTTTGTGCCTGCAGCAGCCTGCGTTACTACGCGCAGGCTGCGCATGGACAAGGGGAATTGGTTACCCATCGGCGCGCGGTGAGTGCCGTCTTGCGCGATCCGGCCACCGATCCGAAGCTCGCGGTGCGCCTGCAGCTGGCACAGAAGGCGCGCCGGTTCGCCTCAGAGCGGCTGGGCCTGCCAGACAACCGCAGTTACACCGGTTACGTCGACCTGCACCGTCCGTACGTGGTGTGGAACGTGTTTGCCGCGCCACCGTTCTCGGTGGAAGCGTTGCCGCAATGCTTCCCGATCGCCGGCTGTGTCGCCTATCGCGGCTGGTTCAAAGAGGCTGATGCGAAGGCGGATGCCGCGCGGTTGCAGGCTCGCGGCGACGATGTCTGGATCGGCGGTGTACCGGCGTACTCCACGCTTGGCTGGTTCGCCGATCCGATCCTCAGCAGCATGCTCGATTGGGACGACGACGAACTCGACAGCACGATCTTCCATGAGCTGGCACATCAGCTGATTTACGTGAAGGACGACACGGCATTCAACGAATCCTTCGCCACCTTCGTGCAGACCGAAGGCCTGCGCGAATGGCGGAAGTCGCGTGGCTTGCTGCCGCAGGACGATCATGCAGAGGCGATGGATGATGGTTTCACCCAGCTCGTGCTGGACCTGCGCGAGCGCCTCAAGACTCTTTATGCCAGCGGTATGGCCGAGTCAGCGATGGCCGAAGGCAAGCAACGCGAGATCGCGGCGTTCCGCACGCGTTATGCGCAATGGCGGGATCGCAAGTGGCCGAACGAGCACGGCTACGATGCCTGGGTGGCGCAGCCGATCAACAACGCGCGACTGTTGCCATTTGGTCTGTACGACCAGTGGACACCTGCGTTCGCCATGCTGTTTCAGCGTGCTGGGCAGCAATGGCCGGCTTTCTATGCTCAGGTGCGTATGCTGGCACGCCAGCCTGCGGACGCACGTGACAAGGAATTGCAACGCCTGCTGGATGGACGCAAGGCGGTTCAGTGAGCAGCTGAGCCTTGCGCCTTGCGCCCCGCCATATGCCGCAGATACGCCAGCAAGGCATCGAGATCGGCATCGGACAATGCCTGCGTATCGAAGCCCTGCATCTTTGCCTGTGGCCATTGCCGCAGCGACTGCGGATTGCGGATGTAGGCACGCAGCAGGTCTGCGCGCAGGTATTCGGTGGGGTTGTGGGGAATGTTCAGATCGGGTCCGAGTCGTGCATCACCCTCGCCATTGAGCGTGTGGCAGGCGAAGCAGGTGTGCTGGAACACGACGAAGCCGTGTTGAACTTCGCTGTCTGCCGGCAGCGATGAATCAGGCACGATCGCAGGGAAGCGCCTGGCCACGCTGTCCATCCTGCGAATCGTCGCGAGCTGGTAAGGCCATTGTTCCGGGCCGATATGGGCCGCTCGTGGTTGCGTCCACACCACGTAGAAGGGTCCGGCATGGCCATGATCCTTGCCCAGCGCCGGCCATGGATGGGCGGGATCCTCGATGGCCAGCCATGCTTCGCTGCCACGATGGTTCAGGATGATCTCCGCTGGAATCTCCGCGGCAAAACCATCACTGGCGACGAACTGCAGGTGATCGCCCGGGCCGATGCCCTTGAGCAAGGCCGCCAAAGGCACGGCGCGATACTGCATCGTGTGTTCGAATGCGACATCGGCAGGTACGCTGATCGTGCGTGCGTCATGGCGCTTGAGCAGCGCTTCCGTGCGATAGGTCATGATGCCTTGGCCCAGATCGACCTTCAGTTCGGCGGCGGTCACCGGCAGGGCCACACTCAGCATCAGCAGATACAGGGTCAACAGCTTCATGACGGACTCTGGCAGGGATGTAAAGAAATTGTAGGTCCAGTCGCGCATGCAAGGCACGCTGGGCTCGCACCAGCTACCTGTTCGTGAGCCTGTCGGAAAGCTGAACAAATTTCAGCATGCACGTTGAACTCACGTCGTGCCAGCCACACTAACTCCATGTATCGCCGTGACGGCGACAGGAAGTGGCACAGATCATCGTGACACTGAGGGGCCGGCCTTTCCTCCCCTGGAGGCCGCCTGACAAACCCCATCAGTCCTCCCCTGGCTGATGGGGTTTTTTTGCCCGGATGAGCATGGTTCGCATGCGATGCGCCTCGACATGGATAATGGACTTGCGCATCCCCCTTCTTCGCTTGGGCGACTGATGATCATCGATTCACTGCTCGACACCGACCTGTACAAGTTCTCGATGATGCAGGTGGTGCTGCATCAGTATCCCGCGGCGCAGGTCGAGTACCGCTTCAAGTGTCGCAATCCGGGCATCGACCTGGTGCCGTATATCGACGAGATCCGCGCCGAGCTGGCAGCGCTGTGCCGGCTGCGTTTTACGATGGACGAGCTCGACTACCTGCGCACGTGGCGTTTCATCAAGAGCGACTTCGTCGATTTCCTCGGGTTGTTCCAGCTCAACGAGAAATATGTCGAGATCGCTCCGGCCGCGGCAGGCAACGGCGAGATCGATATCCGCATCCGCGGTCCATGGCTGCATACGATCCTGTTCGAGGTGCCGTTGCTGGCGATCGTCAACGAGGTGTATTTCCGCAATACGAGTGCGGGCCTTGATCTGGACGAGGGCCGCCGGCGCCTGCACGCGAAGATCGCCTTGTTGCGTGATACGCCGGATTACGCCGGTTGCAGGATTGCCGATTACGGCACGCGGCGGCGTTACTCGCGGGCGTGGCAGGAAGAGGTGGTGACCACGTTGCGCGACGGGCTCGGCACCCAACTGGCCGGTACCAGCAACGTGTGGCTCGCGCGCAAGCTCAACCTGGTTCCGCTGGGAACGCTGGCGCACGAATACCTGCAGGCGCATCAGGCGCTGGGGCCGCGCCTGCGCGATTCGCAGGTGGCCGCGCTGGAGGCGTGGGCAAAGGAATATCGCGGCGATCTCGGCATCGCGCTGTCAGACGTTTACGGACTCAATGCCTTCCTGCGCGATTTCGACATGTATTTCTGCAAGCTGTTCGACGGTACCCGGCACGATTCCGGCGACCCGTTCGAATGGGGCGAGAAGGTGCTGGCGCATTACCGTGCGAACCGGGTCGATCCGCGCAGCAAGGTGCTGGTGTTCAGCGACGGCCTGGATATCCCGAAGGTGATGCAGCTGTACGCGCATTTCCGTGATCGCTGTCTGCTGGCATTCGGCGTCGGCACCAACCTCACCAATGACGTGGGGCCGGTACCGCTCAACATCGTGATCAAGATGATCCGCTGCAACGGGCAACCGGTGGCCAAGCTGAGCGACTCGCCGGGCAAGAACATGTGCGAGGATGAGGCTTATGTGACCTATCTTCGCCAGGTGTTCGAGATACCTGCGACACAGGGTTGAGCATTCAGAATGCGGGCAATACCGCCCCTTGATACTTCTGCTCGATGAAAGCCTTCACCTCGGGGCTGTTCAATGCCTTCGCCAGTTTTTGCACGCGTGGGTCATTCTGGTTGTCCGGACGACCGACGAGGTAATTCACGTAAGGCGAGTCCTTGTCCTCGATCAGCAACGCATCCCTGGTCGGGTTGAGGCCGGCAGCCAGCGCATAGTTTGTGTTGATCAGGGCCAGATCCACTTCGTCCAGCGTGCGCGGCAACATGGCCGCTTCCAGCTCGCGAAACTTCAGATGTTTCGGATTCACGGTGATGTCCTTCAGGGTGGACAGCTCGTTGGTGGGATCCTTCAGCGTGATCAGTCCGTGCCTGGCCAGCAGCAACAAGGCGCGGCTATTGTTACTGGGGTCGTTCGGGATGGTCACGCTGGCGCCGTCGGGCAGCTGGTCGATGCTCTTGTACTTGCGCGAATACGCGCCGAACGGCTCGATGTGCACGCCGGTAACAATGACCAGATGGGTGCCACGCTCGCGGTTGAACGCATCCAGGTACGGCTTGGTCTGGAAATAGTTCAGGTCGATGTTCTTCTCGGCCACCTGGGTATTCGGCTGTACGTAGTCGGCGAATACCTTGATCTGCAGGTTCACGCCTTCCTTCGCCAAGACAGGCTGGATCTGCTTGAGGATTTCCGCGTGCGGTACCGCGGTCGCGGCCACGGTGAGCGTATGGTCGTCCTCCTTCGGCGCGGAGCAGCCCGCCAGCAAGAACAGAGTCAGGGCAGTGGCGAGGGCGACAAACGGAAGTTTCATGGAAAATATTCACTTGTGCGATGCACAATGATAAGCCGTCTATACTGCCAAACACAAACATGGGCCAGCGGAGCTCGCGACGCGTCACGCCTTTGGCGCGATAGAGCGGCCCAACAGGATCAGGGCCAGGATGGCGGCAATGGCGGCGAGCAGCAAGGTCATGGCGGTGATTCTCATGAGTGGCAAACGAAAGTAGGCCGCCCATGCCGCCAAGCGCAAATGAAAAAATCAGCGTTGCTTATAACGCGTCACGATACGGTCGCCGAGCATCTGCAGCAGTTGCACCAGCACTACCAATAGCGCCACGGTGACTACCATATAGTCGGATTTGTAGCTGAGGTAGCCGTAGCGGTAGGCCAGATCACCAAGACCGCCGGAGCCGATGGCACCCCCCATTGCGGTGTAACCGACCAGGGCGATCGCGGTGACGGTGATGCCGGCGAAGATCCCGCCGCGTGCTTCGGGCAGCAGCACGTGGCGCACGATCTGCCACAGGCTGGCGCCCATTGCCTGGCTGGCTTCGATCACGCCCTGCTGCACTTCGCGCAACGCAGTTTCCACCAGCCGTGCAAAGAACGGCGCCGCACCGATCACCAGCGGCGGGATGGCGCCGCGGATGCCGAGCTTGGTGCCGACCAGGAAATACGTCACGGGCATCAGCACGATCATCAGGATGATGAACGGTACCGAGCGCAGGATGTTCACCAGCAGCGAGGTCACGGCATGGAACTTGGGCATCGGACGCAACTGACCGCTGCCGGTGAGATACAGCAGCACGCCGAGCGGCAGGCCGATCAGCACGGTGAGCAGCAGCGAACCGCCGAGCATCAGCAAGGTGTCGACACAGGCGCGGCCAAGCTCGCTCCAGTCGTCGATGTTGGGGAACAGTGTCTGCAGCAGGTTCATCGGTGCAGTTCCTCGATCTCGATACCAGCCTGACGGAGCGCGACCAGTGCGGCGTCCACATGTTCGCCCTGCATCGCGAGGGTGAGCTGACCGTAGGGCAGATCCTTGATGCGGTCGATGCGACCGGCAAGGATGTTGAAGTCGATGCCGGTCTCGCGGGCGACGCGCCCCAGCGCGGGAGTCAAGGTGGTGTCGCCACGGAAACTGAGCCGAAGGATGCGCCCAGGCACTTGCGCGAACGGCGCCAGCTCGCTGGCCGCCTCTTCGGGCAACGCCTCGTTGACGAAGCGCCGCGTGGTCGGATGCCGCGGATGCAGGAACACGTCGGCCACCGCGCCGCGCTCGACGATCACGCCTGCATCCAGCACCGCCACACGATCGCCTATGCGGCGTACCACATCCATCTCGTGGGTAATCAGCACGATGGTGAGCTTCAGCTCGCGGTTGATCTCGGCCAGCAGCTCCAGCACCGACGCGGTGGTCTGCGGATCGAGCGCGCTGGTTGCCTCGTCGCACAACAGGATCGACGGCCGATTGGCCAGCGCGCGTGCAATGCCGACGCGCTGTTTCTGGCCGCCGGAGAGCTGCGACGGGTACTTGTCGGCATGCGCGGTCAGCCCGACCCGTGCCAGCAGCTCGTCGACACGTGCACGGATGACGCCGGCATCGCGTTCGCCGGCCAGTCGCAGCGGAAACGCGACATTGTCTGCCACCGTCTGGGAGGCAAGCAGGTTGAAATGCTGGAAGATCATGCCGATCTTGCGGCGCTGCGCGCGCAGCGCCGGCTCGGCGAGTGCGGTCATCTCGGTGTCGTCGACGAAGATGCTGCCGCCGCTGGGTCGCTCCAGCAGATTGATCAGCCGTATAAGCGTCGATTTGCCGGCGCCGGACAGGCCGATGATGCCGAATACCTCGCCATCGCTGACGTCCAGACTGAATGGCTGCAGCGCGGGAATGTCCCGGCCGTCGACGCGGTAGGACTTGTGGACATCGACAAAGCGGATCACGGCGTGGGATTCGACCTGCGGGCGGAAGCGTCATTCTATGCCACGGATACGGCCAGCGATGGCGTAGACTGCTGGATTGACCCGATCAACCGGAGTGTGACCATGTCCAGCGTCTACGATTTCACCGTCCGCGATATCGATGGCAAGCCGCGCTCGCTGGCCGAATGGCGCGGCAAGACCCTGCTGATCGTCAACGTCGCATCCAAGTGCGGTTTCACGCCGCAGTACAAGGGACTTGAGACGCTGTGGCAGGACCAGCGCGACCGCGGGCTGGTGGTGCTGGGTTTTCCGTGCGACCAGTTTGGGCATCAGGAGCCCGGCAGCGAAGCGGAGATCATGAATTTCTGCAGCACGCATTACGACGTCACGTTTCCGATGTTCGCCAAGATCGAGGTCAACGGCGAACATGCCGATCCGCTCTACCAGTGGCTGAAGAGCGAGGGCAAGGGCATCCTTGGCAGCGAATCGATCAAGTGGAACTTCACCAAGTTCCTGGTCGATGCCGAAGGGCAGGTGGTGAAGCGTTATGCGCCCACCGATACTCCGGAGAAGATCGCCAAGGATACGCAGGTGCGCCTGGCTGGCTGAGGCGGTCGGAAGCGTTCAATCGCTGCCGCGATGGTCCGCCAGCAGCACGGCGATCGCGTCCAGATCACTGCTGGCGCGTGGGGCATCCGTGGGCGGTTCATAGTTGTTGAGCATGATCGCGAACGCCAGCCGTTCGCCTGCGGCCGTGGTGACGTAACCGGCCAGGCAATGCACATAGGTCATGCTGCCGGTTTTTGCATGCACGTTGTTTTCGGCGGCGGTACCGCGCATGCGGCCGATCAGGGTGCCGTCGACGCCGGCGATCGGCAGTGCGTCACGCAGCGCGGCGGCATATGGCTGTGCAGCCAGGTAACCGAGCAGGCGAACCAGCGCGTCGGGCGTCACGAGGTCGCGGCGGGACAGGCCGGTACCTTCGGCGATCAGGCTGGTCGATGGCTGAATTCCGATCTGCGGCAACCACGCCTGCAGTGCCCTGATGCCGTAGCTCTCCGTGCTGGTGAAGCCGGGGGGCGGTGGGGAAGTCGTGGCCTGCTCGTGTGCGCCCACATTCAGCAGCAGGTTCTGCAGGTACAGGTTCTGCGAGCGTTTCAGGCCGCGCTTGAGGATTTCCAGCACAGGCGGCGACCACACTTCGCCGACGGTCCGGGCGTGTGCCAGTAGTCCGGCATCATCCTGCGGCCAATGCAGCGCCTGCAGCTGACCGGTGACGCGGATGCCATGGCGCTGCAGCGCGCTGCGCAATTCCCGTCCGGCCTGCAGGGTGGGCTCCGTCATGGCCAGCTTGAATTGTTGCGGTGGTGCCTGTGCAGGCACGTTGCCGAAGACGTGCAGCGTGTCCGAACCCGGTGCGCGATACAGGTTTATGTCGCTGGTTGTGCGCGGCAGGGTGGTGGTGATCTGGCCGGACACGTGCGGCTGCGCGTCGATCGGCGTGAAACCCAGGCTGGCTGGCAGACCGACGGCGCTTCCGGGGTTCACCGTGATATCGACGGTGTTTTCCTGCACGCTGAGTGCCGAGGAGGGCACTGCAAACGAACTCTGCAGATCGCCGGCCTCCCAGCCGGCGCCAAAGGTCGGACCGGTGAAGTAGCTGTCGTCGACGATCAAGTCGCCATGCACGGTCCGCACGCCGCTTGCCGCGAGCTGAGCGGCAAGCTGATCGGCCCAGGCGGTGCTCTCGGCGGTACCCAGGGTAGGGTCACCCATGCCATAGAGAATCAGCGGGCCATTCAGGCGGCCGTCCTGTTCACGCGCGTCGCTCAGTAGCCGGGTGGGGATGCGGTAATCGGGGCCGAACGTGGCCAGGCTCAGTCCGGCGGCGAACAGCTTGGCAGTGGAGGCGGGTTGCAGCAGTTGGTCGGCGTGGTATGCATAAACCGTGCGGCCACTGTCCAGCGAGACCACCGCAATGCCCCAGCTGGCTGCGGCAAAACGGGGTTGTCCGATGTAGGCGTCAATCTGCGCCGCCAGTGGCGATGCGCTGGCGGTGAACGTGGCGGCTGGTGGTGTTGTCGATGCGGCCGTCGCCAGCGTGGTGAAACATGCACCCACGAGCAGCAGAAATGAAATGAGGCGGTGTCGGGGGCGGCGGGGCGGCAGGCTCATGGTCCCCAGTATCGCCAATCCCGCCATCGCCTGCAGCGGGGCGGGATGTCGGGGTTCTGCTAACCTTGCACGTTCGTGTCGGCACCTGGCCGGCGGACTTGAACCTATTCGCGAGACTCCCATGCAGATTGCACAGAACGCCGTTGCCGCCTTCCACTACACGCTGACCGATGACCAGGGCCAGATCATCGACAGCTCCGAGGGACGCGAACCGCTGACCTATCTGCACGGCAGCGGGCACATCGTGCCGGGCCTGGAGAGGCAGATGGAAGGCCGTGCAGCAGGCGACAAGTTCACGGCCGACGTGTCGCCCGAGGAAGGTTACGGCGTGCACCACGCCGAGCTGATGCAGGAAGTTCCGCGCGAGGCATTCCAGGGCGTCGAGGACATCCAGCCAGGCATGCAGTTCCAGGGCCGCGGCCCGCAGGGCGAGATCAACGTCACGGTCACCAAGGTCGAGAATGACAAGGTGTTCATCGATGGCAACCATCCGCTGGCCGGCAAGACCCTGCATTTCGCGATCGAAGTGACCGATGTGCGCGCGGCCAGTGAAGAGGAGCTGGCGCACGGTCACGTGCACGGCGCCGGTGGTCATCACCATTGATGTGCCGGATCACGGATGTCTGGTGATCCATCACACAGAGGCCCGGCGACTCGCAGTCGCCGGGCCTCTGTCATTGTGGCTGTCGGTCAATACCAGTCGAGCAGCGAGATGCCGATGCCGAGGTAGGTGGCGTTGTGGTTGTAGTCGATCATGCTTTCTCCGTAACCCTTGAAGGCTTCCATGTAACCGCGCAGGTTGCCGATCAGCGGGAAGCTCCAGGTGAACTGGGCGGCGCCGTGGCTTTCGCTGCCACCGCGCAACGAGTGCCGCAGCATTAATCCGAACTCCTGACCATTCCATTCGTGGATGATCTGCATGTCGCCACGACCCATGTAGTTGCTGATGTCGGGATTGTTGTCGTCCGCGCGTGATTCGGGGATGCGCCACCACGGCCGCAGCATCACGGTCCAGCCGGCGCGTTCGAAACCGATATCGGCCATCACCCGGTTCCAGCTGCGCGAGAGCGGGTCGGACTGGCCGTTGGACTGATGATCAACGCCGATGCCGAGCAGCCGGCCATCCCATCCGAGCACCTCATAGTGGGTGTCGAACACCAGCATGGCTTCGGGTTCGTAGTTGGTTTCGCGGAAGGGACGCGACGCCTGTGAGTTGTAGACCTGCCAGTGCGAGTCCTGCGTATAAGCCACCCAGATGTCGCCGGCGTCGCCGAACACGCCCTGCCAGACCTTGGTCTTGAGGCTGAGCTGGAACTTCGACTCGACATTGTCCAGCAGCTGCGGCGAAGTCACCGTGTTGACCGGATTGGGGCTGTGCGGTTCATTGTTCTGGTTGCTGGTTGCAAACACCGGCATCACATAGACCGGCTTGTAACCGCGCACATTGAACGTGCCGAGCTTGCTTTCCGGCGAAAGCTCCCAGCGACTGTCAAGCAGCGACAGTGGCTGCGTAACCCCACTGTCGGGCTGCGCTGAAATCGTTGAAGTACCGTTCCGATCGTGTCCGAAGACGCCTGGTGCGGCCGCCTGCTGCTCGGTACGTTTCTGTGCCGCTGGCAGGTTCACCCGACCCGTGGCCTGGTCATAGCAGGCCAGCCGCTGGGCGTCGCTTTCGATCCCGGTGCAGGCGCGGATATCGGCTGGATCCGGATTCTGCGCGTGGCTGGAGCTGGCGAACAGACAGCCTGCCAGTGACAGGCAGGCCGCAATGAAATGTGGCTTCATCAAATGCTCCACGCCGCACGATCGAGGCTGGGGAATCGAGGCGGGAGTTTAAGCCGGATGGCAGATTGACGGGGTGAAGCCCTGCATGTTGCCAGCAATGTGCCGGCCACGAGCATGCTCATGGCCGGCCATTGCATCAAAGCTTCATTGAAGCTGCTTTACCCACGCGTCGTACTGGGCTTTGCTGACGCGGCTGCCGTTGTGGCTGGCATTCAGAAAATCGTTGGCCAGCGGTGGATAGGCACTCGCCTGGTCGGCGGTGATCCATTTGCTGCCACCGGACAGCTGTTCGAATGAGGGAGCCTGCCCTATCGACGGTGCCGGAGGTTGAACGCTTTGTACGGTGACTTGAGCCTGGGGAGCCGGTGCTGCTGCACGGATCAAGGCCACCGAATCGGCCAGCAGCTTCTCGTAGGCACGCCGATCGCCCGCCTGCGCGGCAGCCATCCACGCCGCCCGACGCTGGTCGGGCGTTTCGCTG